>CBDDAF010000003.1:2510000-3140474 GCA_965224815.1 Gammaproteobacteria bacterium | reverse complement strand
ATCCGCCGCGACATTGAACGTGCCGTTGGTGCCGACAACATTGGTTTGGGACACGAAGCTGTTATCCACATTATCAACATCGATGCTGGTCAGCGTGCCACCGGTGGATAACACCGCATCGGTTTCGGTTAACGTGACATTTTCACTGCTCACCACCGCCGCATCGTTGCTGCCGTTAATCGTCACGGTCACCGTGCCGCTGCTGCCATCAACGCTCGCAACCGTAAAGGTTTCGCTGACGCTATCGCCCACGTTTAAACTATCGAACGCGGAGTTCGCCACGTAAGTCCAGCTGCCATCCGCCGCGACATTGAACGTGCCGTTGGTGCCGACAACATTGGTTTGGGACACGAAGCTGTTATCCACATTATCAACATCGATGCTGGTCAGCGTGCCACCGGTGGATAACACCGCATCGGTTTCGGTTAACGTGACATTTTCACTGCTCACCACCGCCGCATCGTTGCTGCCGTTAATCGTCACGGTCACCGTGCCGCTGCTGCCATCAACGCTCGCAACCGTAAAGGTTTCGCTGACGCTATCGCCCACGTTTAAACTATCGAACGCGGAGTTCGCCACGTAAGTCCAGCTGCCATCCGCCGCAACATTGAACGTGCCGTTGGTGCCGACAACATTGGTTTGGGACACGAAGCTGTTATCCACATTATCCACATCGCTGCTGGTCAGCGTGCCACCGGTGGATAACACCGCATCGGTTTCGGTTAACGTGACATTTTCACTGCTCACCACCGCCGCATCGTTGCTGCCGTTAATCGTCACGGTCACCGTGCCGCTGCTGCCATCAACGCTCGCAACCGTAAAGGTTTCGCTGACGCTATCGCCCACGTTTAAACTATCGAACGCGGAGTTCGCCACGTAAGTCCAGCTGCCATCCGCCGCGACATTGAACGTGCCGTTGGTGCCGACAACATTGGTTTGGGACACGAAGCTGTTATCCACATTATCAACATCGATGCTGGTCAGCGTGCCACCGGTGGATAACACCGCATCGGTTTCGGTTAACGTGACATTTTCACTGCTCACCACCGCCGCATCGTTGCTGCCGTTAATCGTCACGGTCACCGTGCCGCTGCTGCCATCAACGCTCGCAACCGTAAAGGTTTCGCTGACGCTATCGCCCACGTTTAAACTATCGAACGCGGAGTTCGCCACGTAAGTCCAGCTGCCATCCGCCGCGACATTGAACGTGCCGTTGGTGCCGACAACATTGGTTTGGGACACGAAGCTGTTATCCACATTATCAACATCGATGCTGGTCAGCGTGCCACCGGTGGATAACACCGCATCGGTTTCGGTTAACGTGACATTTTCACTGCTCACCACCGCCGCATCGTTGCTGCCGTTAATCGTCACGGTCACCGTGCCGCTGCTGCCATCAACGCTCGCAACCGTAAAGGTTTCGCTGACGCTATCGCCCACGTTTAAACTATCGAACGCGGAGTTCGCCACGTAAGTCCAGCTGCCATCCGCCGCGACATTGAACGTGCCGTTGGTGCCGACAACATTGGTTTGGGACACGAAGCTGTTATCCACATTATCAACATCGATGCTGGTCAGCGTGCCACCGGTGGATAACACCGCATCGGTTTCGGTTAACGTGACATTTTCACTGCTCACCACCGCCGCATCGTTGCTGCCGTTAATCGTCACGGTCACCGTGCCGCTGCTGCCATCAACGCTCGCAACCGTAAAGGTTTCGCTGACGCTATCGCCCACGTTTAAACTATCGAACGCGGAGTTCGCCACGTAAGTCCAGCTGCCATCCGCCGCGACATTGAACGTGCCGTTGGTGCCGACAACATTGGTTTGGGACACGAAGCTGTTATCCACATTATCAACATCGATGCTGGTCAGCGTGCCACCGGTGGATAACACCGCATCGGTTTCGGTTAACGTGACATTTTCACTGCTCACCACCGCCGCATCGTTGCTGCCGTTAATCGTCACGGTCACCGTGCCGCTGCTGCCATCAACGCTCGCAACCGTAAAGGTTTCGCTGACGCTATCGCCCACGTTTAAACTATCGAACGCGGAGTTCGCCACGTAAGTCCAGCTGCCATCCGCCGCGACATTGAACGTGCCGTTGGTGCCGACAACATTGGTTTGGGACACGAAGCTGTTATCCACATTATCAACATCGATGCTGGTCAGCGTGCCACCGGTGGATAACACCGCATCGGTTTCGGTTAACGTGACATTTTCACTGCTCACCACCGCCGCATCGTTGCTGCCGTTAATCGTCACGGTCACCGTGCCGCTGCTGCCATCAACGCTCGCAACCGTAAAGGTTTCGCTGACGCTATCGCCCACGTTTAAACTATCGAACGCGGAGTTCGCCACGTAAGTCCAGCTGCCATCCGCCGCGACATTGAACGTGCCGTTGGTGCCGACAACATTGGTTTGGGACACGAAGCTGTTATCCACATTATCAACATCGATGCTGGTCAGCGTGCCACCGGTGGATAACACCGCATCGGTTTCGGTTAACGTGACATTTTCACTGCTCACCACCGCCGCATCGTTGCTGCCGTTAATCGTCACGGTCACCGTGCCGCTGCTGCCATCAACGCTCGCAACCGTAAAGGTTTCGCTGACGCTATCGCCCACGTTTAAACTATCGAACGCGGAGTTCGCCACGTAAGTCCAGCTGCCATCCGCCGCGACATTGAACGTGCCGTTGGTGCCGACAACATTGGTTTGGGACACGAAGCTGTTATCCACATTATCAACATCGATGCTGGTCAGCGTGCCACCGGTGGATAACACCGCATCGGTTTCGGTTAACGTGACATTTTCACTGCTCACCACCGCCGCATCGTTGCTGCCGTTAATCGTCACGGTCACCGTGCCGCTGCTGCCATCAACGCTCGCAACCGTAAAGGTTTCGCTGACGCTATCGCCCACGTTTAAACTATCGAACGCGGAGTTCGCCACGTAAGTCCAGCTGCCATCCGCCGCGACATTGAACGTGCCGTTGGTGCCGACAACATTGGTTTGGGACACGAAGCTGTTATCCACATTATCAACATCGATGCTGGTCAGCGTGCCACCGGTGGATAACACCGCATCGGTTTCGGTTAACGTGACATTTTCACTGCTCACCACCGCCGCATCGTTGCTGCCGTTAATCGTCACGGTCACCGTGCCGCTGCTGCCATCAACGCTCGCAACCGTAAAGGTTTCGCTGACGCTATCGCCCACGTTTAAACTATCGAACGCGGAGTTCGCCACGTAAGTCCAGCTGCCATCCGCCGCGACATTGAACGTGCCGTTGGTGCCGACAACATTGGTTTGGGACACGAAGCTGTTATCCACATTATCAACATCGATGCTGGTCAGCGTGCCACCGGTGGATAACACCGCATCGGTTTCGGTTAACGTGACATTTTCACTGCTCACCACCGCCGCATCGTTGCTGCCGTTAATCGTCACGGTCACCGTGCCGCTGCTGCCATCAACGCTCGCAACCGTAAAGGTTTCGCTGACGCTATCGCCCACGTTTAAACTATCGAACGCGGAGTTCGCCACGTAAGTCCAGCTGCCATCCGCCGCGACATTGAACGTGCCGTTGGTGCCGACAACATTGGTTTGGGACACGAAGCTGTTATCCACATTATCAACATCGATGCTGGTCAGCGTGCCACCGGTGGATAACACCGCATCGGTTTCGGTTAACGTGACATTTTCACTGCTCACCACCGCCGCATCGTTGCTGCCGTTAATCGTCACGGTCACCGTGCCGCTGCTGCCATCAACGCTCGCAACCGTAAAGGTTTCGCTGACGCTATCGCCCACGTTTAAACTATCGAACGCGGAGTTCGCCACGTAAGTCCAGCTGCCATCCGCCGCGACATTGAACGTGCCGTTGGTGCCGACAACATTGGTTTGGGACACGAAGCTGTTATCCACATTATCAACATCGATGCTGGTCAGCGTGCCACCGGTGGATAACACCGCATCGGTTTCGGTTAACGTGACATTTTCACTGCTCACCACCGCCGCATCGTTGCTGCCGTTAATCGTCACGGTCACCGTGCCGCTGCTGCCATCAACGCTCGCAACCGTAAAGGTTTCGCTGACGCTATCGCCCACGTTTAAACTATCGAACGCGGAGTTCGCCACGTAAGTCCAGCTGCCATCCGCCGCGACATTGAACGTGCCGTTGGTGCCGACAACATTGGTTTGGGACACGAAGCTGTTATCCACATTATCAACATCGATGCTGGTCAGCGTGCCACCGGTGGATAACACCGCATCGGTTTCGGTTAACGTGACATTTTCACTGCTCACCACCGCCGCATCGTTGCTGCCGTTAATCGTCACGGTCACCGTGCCGCTGCTGCCATCAACGCTCGCAACCGTAAAGGTTTCGCTGACGCTATCGCCCACGTTTAAACTATCGAACGCGGAGTTCGCCACGTAAGTCCAGCTGCCATCCGCCGCGACATTGAACGTGCCGTTGGTGCCGACAACATTGGTTTGGGACACGAAGCTGTTATCCACATTATCAACATCGATGCTGGTCAGCGTGCCACCGGTGGATAACACCGCATCGGTTTCGGTTAACGTGACATTTTCACTGCTCACCACCGCCGCATCGTTGCTGCCGTTAATCGTCACGGTCACCGTGCCGCTGCTGCCATCAACGCTCGCAACCGTAAAGGTTTCGCTGACGCTATCGCCCACGTTTAAACTATCGAACGCGGAGTTCGCCACGTAAGTCCAGCTGCCATCCGCCGCGACATTGAACGTGCCGTTGGTGCCGACAACATTGGTTTGGGACACGAAGCTGTTATCCACATTATCAACATCGATGCTGGTCAGCGTGCCACCGGTGGATAACACCGCATCGGTTTCGGTTAACGTGACATTTTCACTGCTCACCACCGCCGCATCGTTGCTGCCGTTAATCGTCACGGTCACCGTGCCGCTGCTGCCATCAACGCTCGCAACCGTAAAGGTTTCGCTGACGCTATCGCCCACGTTTAAACTATCGAACGCGGAGTTCGCCACGTAAGTCCAGCTGCCATCCGCCGCGACATTGAACGTGCCGTTGGTGCCGACAACATTGGTTTGGGACACGAAGCTGTTATCCACATTATCAACATCGATGCTGGTCAGCGTGCCACCGGTGGATAACACCGCATCGGTTTCGGTTAACGTGACATTTTCACTGCTCACCACCGCCGCATCGTTGCTGCCGTTAATCGTCACGGTCACCGTGCCGCTGCTGCCATCAACGCTCGCAACCGTAAAGGTTTCGCTGACGCTATCGCCCACGTTTAAACTATCGAACGCGGAGTTCGCCACGTAAGTCCAGCTGCCATCCGCCGCGACATTGAACGTGCCGTTGGTGCCGACAACATTGGTTTGGGACACGAAGCTGTTATCCACATTATCAACATCGATGCTGGTCAGCGTGCCACCGGTGGATAACACCGCATCGGTTTCGGTTAACGTGACATTTTCACTGCTCACCACCGCCGCATCGTTGCTGCCGTTAATCGTCACGGTCACCGTGCCGCTGCTGCCATCAACGCTCGCAACCGTAAAGGTTTCGCTGACGCTATCGCCCACGTTTAAACTATCGAACGCGGAGTTCGCCACGTAAGTCCAGCTGCCATCCGCCGCGACATTGAACGTGCCGTTGGTGCCGACAACATTGGTTTGGGACACGAAGCTGTTATCCACATTATCAACATCGATGCTGGTCAGCGTGCCACCGGTGGATAACACCGCATCGGTTTCGGTTAACGTGACATTTTCACTGCTCACCACCGCCGCATCGTTGCTGCCGTTAATCGTCACGGTCACCGTGCCGCTGCTGCCATCAACGCTCGCAACCGTAAAGGTTTCGCTGACGCTATCGCCCACGTTTAAACTATCGAACGCGGAGTTCGCCACGTAAGTCCAGCTGCCATCCGCCGCGACATTGAACGTGCCGTTGGTGCCGACAACATTGGTTTGGGACACGAAGCTGTTATCCACATTATCAACATCGATGCTGGTCAGCGTGCCACCGGTGGATAACACCGCATCGGTTTCGGTTAACGTGACATTTTCACTGCTCACCACCGCCGCATCGTTGCTGCCGTTAATCGTCACGGTCACCGTGCCGCTGCTGCCATCAACGCTCGCAACCGTAAAGGTTTCGCTGACGCTATCGCCCACGTTTAAACTATCGAACGCGGAGTTCGCCACGTAAGTCCAGCTGCCATCCGCCGCGACATTGAACGTGCCGTTGGTGCCGACAACATTGGTTTGGGACACGAAGCTGTTATCCACATTATCAACATCGATGCTGGTCAGCGTGCCACCGGTGGATAACACCGCATCGGTTTCGGTTAACGTGACATTTTCACTGCTCACCACCGCCGCATCGTTGCTGCCGTTAATCGTCACGGTCACCGTGCCGCTGCTGCCATCAACGCTCGCAACCGTAAAGGTTTCGCTGACGCTATCGCCCACGTTTAAACTATCGAACGCGGAGTTCGCCACGTAAGTCCAGCTGCCATCCGCCGCGACATTGAACGTGCCGTTGGTGCCGACAACATTGGTTTGGGACACGAAGCTGTTATCCACATTATCAACATCGATGCTGGTCAGCGTGCCACCGGTGGATAACACCGCATCGGTTTCGGTTAACGTGACATTTTCACTGCTCACCACCGCCGCATCGTTGCTGCCGTTAATCGTCACGGTCACCGTGCCGCTGCTGCCATCAACGCTCGCAACCGTAAAGGTTTCGCTGACGCTATCGCCCACGTTTAAACTATCGAACGCGGAGTTCGCCACGTAAGTCCAGCTGCCATCCGCCGCGACATTGAACGTGCCGTTGGTGCCGACAACATTGGTTTGGGACACGAAGCTGTTATCCACATTATCAACATCGATGCTGGTCAGCGTGCCACCGGTGGATAACACCGCATCGGTTTCGGTTAACGTGACATTTTCACTGCTCACCACCGCCGCATCGTTGCTGCCGTTAATCGTCACGGTCACCGTGCCGCTGCTGCCATCAACGCTCGCAACCGTAAAGGTTTCGCTGACGCTATCGCCCACGTTTAAACTATCGAACGCGGAGTTCGCCACGTAAGTCCAGCTGCCATCCGCCGCGACATTGAACGTGCCGTTGGTGCCGACAACATTGGTTTGGGACACGAAGCTGTTATCCACATTATCAACATCGATGCTGGTCAGCGTGCCACCGGTGGATAACACCGCATCGGTTTCGGTTAACGTGACATTTTCACTGCTCACCACCGCCGCATCGTTGCTGCCGTTAATCGTCACGGTCACCGTGCCGCTGCTGCCATCAACGCTCGCAACCGTAAAGGTTTCGCTGACGCTATCGCCCACGTTTAAACTATCGAACGCGGAGTTCGCCACGTAAGTCCAGCTGCCATCCGCCGCGACATTGAACGTGCCGTTGGTGCCGACAACATTGGTTTGGGACACGAAGCTGTTATCCACATTATCAACATCGATGCTGGTCAGCGTGCCACCGGTGGATAACACCGCATCGGTTTCGGTTAACGTGACATTTTCACTGCTCACCACCGCCGCATCGTTGCTGCCGTTAATCGTCACGGTCACCGTGCCGCTGCTGCCATCAACGCTCGCAACCGTAAAGGTTTCGCTGACGCTATCGCCCACGTTTAAACTATCGAACGCGGAGTTCGCCACGTAAGTCCAGCTGCCATCCGCCGCGACATTGAACGTGCCGTTGGTGCCGACAACATTGGTTTGGGACACGAAGCTGTTATCCACATTATCAACATCGATGCTGGTCAGCGTGCCACCGGTGGATAACACCGCATCGGTTTCGGTTAACGTGACATTTTCACTGCTCACCACCGCCGCATCGTTGCTGCCGTTAATCGTCACGGTCACCGTGCCGCTGCTGCCATCAACGCTCGCAACCGTAAAGGTTTCGCTGACGCTATCGCCCACGTTTAAACTATCGAACGCGGAGTTCGCCACGTAAGTCCAGCTGCCATCCGCCGCGACATTGAACGTGCCGTTGGTGCCGACAACATTGGTTTGGGACACGAAGCTGTTATCCACATTATCAACATCGATGCTGGTCAGCGTGCCACCGGTGGATAACACCGCATCGGTTTCGGTTAACGTGACATTTTCACTGCTCACCACCGCCGCATCGTTGCTGCCGTTAATCGTCACGGTCACCGTGCCGCTGCTGCCATCAACGCTCGCAACCGTAAAGGTTTCGCTGACGCTATCGCCCACGTTTAAACTATCGAACGCGGAGTTCGCCACGTAAGTCCAGCTGCCATCCGCCGCGACATTGAACGTGCCGTTGGTGCCGACAACATTGGTTTGGGACACGAAGCTGTTATCCACATTATCAACATCGATGCTGGTCAGCGTGCCACCGGTGGATAACACCGCATCGGTTTCGGTTAACGTGACATTTTCACTGCTCACCACCGCCGCATCGTTGCTGCCGTTAATCGTCACGGTCACCGTGCCGCTGCTGCCATCAACGCTCGCAACCGTAAAGGTTTCGCTGACGCTATCGCCCACGTTTAAACTATCGAACGCGGAGTTCGCCACGTAAGTCCAGCTGCCATCCGCCGCGACATTGAACGTGCCGTTGGTGCCGACAACATTGGTTTGGGACACGAAGCTGTTATCCACATTATCAACATCGATGCTGGTCAGCGTGCCACCGGTGGATAACACCGCATCGGTTTCGGTTAACGTGACATTTTCACTGCTCACCACCGCCGCATCGTTGCTGCCGTTAATCGTCACGGTCACCGTGCCGCTGCTGCCATCAACGCTCGCAACCGTAAAGGTTTCGCTGACGCTATCGCCCACGTTTAAACTATCGAACGCGGAGTTCGCCACGTAAGTCCAGCTGCCATCCGCCGCGACATTGAACGTGCCGTTGGTGCCGACAACATTGGTTTGGGACACGAAGCTGTTATCCACATTATCAACATCGATGCTGGTCAGCGTGCCACCGGTGGATAACACCGCATCGGTTTCGGTTAACGTGACATTTTCACTGCTCACCACCGCCGCATCGTTGCTGCCGTTAATCGTCACGGTCACCGTGCCGCTGCTGCCATCAACGCTCGCAACCGTAAAGGTTTCGCTGACGCTATCGCCCACGTTTAAACTATCGAACGCGGAGTTCGCCACGTAAGTCCAGCTGCCATCCGCCGCGACATTGAACGTGCCGTTGGTGCCGACAACATTGGTTTGGGACACGAAGCTGTTATCCACATTATCAACATCGATGCTGGTCAGCGTGCCACCGGTGGATAACACCGCATCGGTTTCGGTTAACGTGACATTTTCACTGCTCACCACCGCCGCATCGTTGCTGCCGTTAATCGTCACGGTCACCGTGCCGCTGCTGCCATCAACGCTCGCAACCGTAAAGGTTTCGCTGACGCTATCGCCCACGTTTAAACTATCGAACGCGGAGTTCGCCACGTAAGTCCAGCTGCCATCCGCCGCGACATTGAACGTGCCGTTGGTGCCGACAACATTGGTTTGGGACACGAAGCTGTTATCCACATTATCAACATCGATGCTGGTCAGCGTGCCACCGGTGGATAACACCGCATCGGTTTCGGTTAACGTGACATTTTCACTGCTCACCACCGCCGCATCGTTGCTGCCGTTAATCGTCACGGTCACCGTGCCGCTGCTGCCATCAACGCTCGCAACCGTAAAGGTTTCGCTGACGCTATCGCCCACGTTTAAACTATCGAACGCGGAGTTCGCCACGTAAGTCCAGCTGCCATCCGCCGCGACATTGAACGTGCCGTTGGTGCCGACAACATTGGTTTGGGACACGAAGCTGTTATCCACATTATCAACATCGATGCTGGTCAGCGTGCCACCGGTGGATAACACCGCATCGGTTTCGGTTAACGTGACATTTTCACTGCTCACCACCGCCGCATCGTTGCTGCCGTTAATCGTCACGGTCACCGTGCCGCTGCTGCCATCAACGCTCGCAACCGTAAAGGTTTCGCTGACGCTATCGCCCACGTTTAAACTATCGAACGCGGAGTTCGCCACGTAAGTCCAGCTGCCATCCGCCGCGACATTGAACGTGCCGTTGGTGCCGACAACATTGGTTTGGGACACGAAGCTGTTATCCACATTATCAACATCGATGCTGGTCAGCGTGCCACCGGTGGATAACACCGCATCGGTTTCGGTTAACGTGACATTTTCACTGCTCACCACCGCCGCATCGTTGCTGCCGTTAATCGTCACGGTCACCGTGCCGCTGCTGCCATCAACGCTCGCAACCGTAAAGGTTTCGCTGACGCTATCGCCCACGTTTAAACTATCGAACGCGGAGTTCGCCACGTAAGTCCAGCTGCCATCCGCCGCGACATTGAACGTGCCGTTGGTGCCGACAACATTGGTTTGGGACACGAAGCTGTTATCCACATTATCAACATCGATGCTGGTCAGCGTGCCACCGGTGGATAACACCGCATCGGTTTCGGTTAACGTGACATTTTCACTGCTCACCACCGCCGCATCGTTGCTGCCGTTAATCGTCACGGTCACCGTGCCGCTGCTGCCATCAACGCTCGCAACCGTAAAGGTTTCGCTGACGCTATCGCCCACGTTTAAACTATCGAACGCGGAGTTCGCCACGTAAGTCCAGCTGCCATCCGCCGCGACATTGAACGTGCCGTTGGTGCCGACAACATTGGTTTGGGACACGAAGCTGTTATCCACATTATCAACATCGATGCTGGTCAGCGTGCCACCGGTGGATAACACCGCATCGGTTTCGGTTAACGTGACATTTTCACTGCTCACCACCGCCGCATCGTTGCTGCCGTTAATCGTCACGGTCACCGTGCCGCTGCTGCCATCAACGCTCGCAACCGTAAAGGTTTCGCTGACGCTATCGCCCACGTTTAAACTATCGAACGCGGAGTTCGCCACGTAAGTCCAGCTGCCATCCGCCGCGACATTGAACGTGCCGTTGGTGCCGACAACATTGGTTTGGGACACGAAGCTGTTATCCACATTATCAACATCGATGCTGGTCAGCGTGCCACCGGTGGATAACACCGCATCGGTTTCGGTTAACGTGACATTTTCACTGCTCACCACCGCCGCATCGTTGCTGCCGTTAATCGTCACGGTCACCGTGCCGCTGCTGCCATCAACGCTCGCAACCGTAAAGGTTTCGCTGACGCTATCGCCCACGTTTAAACTATCGAACGCGGAGTTCGCCACGTAAGTCCAGCTGCCATCCGCCGCGACATTGAACGTGCCGTTGGTGCCGACAACATTGGTTTGGGACACGAAGCTGTTATCCACATTATCAACATCGATGCTGGTCAGCGTGCCACCGGTGGATAACACCGCATCGGTTTCGGTTAACGTGACATTTTCACTGCTCACCACCGCCGCATCGTTGCTGCCGTTAATCGTCACGGTCACCGTGCCGCTGCTGCCATCAACGCTCGCAACCGTAAAGGTTTCGCTGACGCTATCGCCCACGTTTAAACTATCGAACGCGGAGTTCGCCACGTAAGTCCAGCTGCCATCCGCCGCGACATTGAACGTGCCGTTGGTGCCGACAACATTGGTTTGGGACACGAAGCTGTTATCCACATTATCAACATCGATGCTGGTCAGCGTGCCACCGGTGGATAACACCGCATCGGTTTCGGTTAACGTGACATTTTCACTGCTCACCACCGCCGCATCGTTGCTGCCGTTAATCGTCACGGTCACCGTGCCGCTGCTGCCATCAACGCTCGCAACCGTAAAGGTTTCGCTGACGCTATCGCCCACGTTTAAACTATCGAACGCGGAGTTCGCCACGTAAGTCCAGCTGCCATCCGCCGCGACATTGAACGTGCCGTTGGTGCCGACAACATTGGTTTGGGACACGAAGCTGTTATCCACATTATCAACATCGATGCTGGTCAGCGTGCCACCGGTGGATAACACCGCATCGGTTTCGGTTAACGTGACATTTTCACTGCTCACCACCGCCGCATCGTTGCTGCCGTTAATCGTCACGGTCACCGTGCCGCTGCTGCCATCAACGCTCGCAACCGTAAAGGTTTCGCTGACGCTATCGCCCACGTTTAAACTATCGAACGCGGAGTTCGCCACGTAAGTCCAGCTGCCATCCGCCGCGACATTGAACGTGCCGTTGGTGCCGACAACATTGGTTTGGGACACGAAGCTGTTATCCACATTATCAACATCGATGCTGGTCAGCGTGCCACCGGTGGATAACACCGCATCGGTTTCGGTTAACGTGACATTTTCACTGCTCACCACCGCCGCATCGTTGCTGCCGTTAATCGTCACGGTCACCGTGCCGCTGCTGCCATCAACGCTCGCAACCGTAAAGGTTTCGCTGACGCTATCGCCCACGTTTAAACTATCGAACGCGGAGTTCGCCACGTAAGTCCAGCTGCCATCCGCCGCGACATTGAACGTGCCGTTGGTGCCGACAACATTGGTTTGGGACACGAAGCTGTTATCCACATTATCAACATCGATGCTGGTCAGCGTGCCACCGGTGGATAACACCGCATCGGTTTCGGTTAACGTGACATTTTCACTGCTCACCACCGCCGCATCGTTGCTGCCGTTAATCGTCACGGTCACCGATGCCTGATCACTGCCACCACTACCATCACTGATGGTATAGTTAAAGCTGTCGTTGGTACTGGCGCCCACGGACAATGCATTAAAAGCAGAAGAGGTGCTCGCATCGTAAACAAAACTGCCGTCAGACTGCATTGTTAGAGTGGCGCCTGAGGCCAGCGTAATTGCTGTACCAATTACGGTGGTCTGACCATTAACTGCTGATACTAAGAGTGCATCACCATCTAAATCACTATCGATACCTGCTCCGGTATCATCAGTCAGGACATTGCCGCTGTATGAGACGTCTTCATTGATTGTGTACTGATTATCAACAGCAAACGGATTATTATTGAGACCATTGACCGTAATCGTTGCCGTACCGGTTACTGTTGCTAAACCATCAGTCACTGAATATGTAAAACTGCTAGCGCCAATGGCACTGGGTACGGTATCAAACTGCAACCCCTGAAATTCTAGCAAGCTCAGCGCCTGACCATTCACAAGCGGTGTGCCGTCACTGAGTGTTACAGCACCCAAACCTGGTGTTGGCAATCCGGTCACTGTTATCGTGAGTGAATCGCTCGCATCCAAATCTGTTGGTAATGGCAACGATAGCGAGACATCTGTGCTGTTTTCTATAACAGTAATGCCTACGTCCGTAACAACGGGTACATTGTTAGTGCCAACGATGGTGATAGTGGCAGTTTGTGGTGTTACACCGCCCTGATTGTCGATCACATCATAACTGTAAGTGATGACTTCGGTTTCACCCGCAGCAAGGCTTTTGTATATAGATGGATCAACCGAAAGTGAGTTGCCCATGAGGACAACACCTGAGGCATCACCTCCAGTCAGATTCAGATTTGCTATTGACAGGTTGTCTGAGACATCAACATCTGTTGCCCCGGACAGAAAATCAAGATTGAATACGGCATCATTTTCTGTGGCGGTGTCGCTGACAGGGCCAGAAACTACTGGCGCATCATTGGCGCCTGTTACGGTAATTGTGATTACCGCAGGCGTACTTGTGCCACCACGGGTATCGTTGACTGTATAGGAGAAAGTGATATCACGACTCTCACCCACACCCAGATCCTGAAAATCAGGGCCAGGATTAAAATAATAACTACCATCAGGGTTGAACGTCAGACTGCCTTCTGAGACATCTGTCACTAACGTATAACTCATCGGATCCAGATCACCATCAATATCCGTTGCTACCGGTACTACACCATTAACCGGCATACCATCTTCCATGGCGGTTTTACTATCTGATCCTGCCATCGGATTATTATTGATAACGGTGATGACACCGGTTGATGAATCCGTTTTACCCTTCTCATCCGTAACAATTACTTCGACAGAACTATCACCTAAATTCAGATCAGGGATTGAATTATCGTTTAGCGTCCAGCTACCGTCGCCATTATTCGTGGCTGCATATGAATTACCATTAATAACCACAATTACACTTGCAGACGGGTTATTTACCGTGCCAGTAATTTCTGGCGTATTGTCGTTAGTCGTAAATGAAGTAACTGCTACAGTGAGAACAGCTTCAGCATTATTTAAAAAATCAAATAATTCCAGCTGTGACTGCTGATAAGTTGATTCCAGTCCGTAAGTTTCATAGCCACTTTCGGGTGTTGTTTGCTGCCCCGTCAGATCAATAATAATCCCACTACTCAGACGTGAGCTTTCATCATTTGAAATATTTTTGGGCTTTGTTTCACGCGGTACACCAGCGGCAGTTTCTTCAGTGACTATGGCAGGATCAATACCGGACAGGATTAATGCCTGAATAAGCTCGACATCGGCGGCCATATTATTAGCATCGCCAATAAAGTCCGGATTGAACACTTCGTCATCGAGTAGAACCTTAGACCGTTTACCCAAATCCAGATGTGTGCCATCAATAAAATCAAGCACCACAAGACTGTTACCAATGGTTTGAATCAGCTCATTGTTATAAACCGGGTCGCCGACAGACAAGTCGCGCTCAATGCCTTTACCATCGACGGCCGTTACAAAGCGTGTCATCTCCCTGACAAAGCCTATAGCTTCATCGGTAACAGTAGAGGTATGAGATTGATCGACCAGCTTTACCATTGTGAACTCCGCAATGTAATACAGCCCCAGTTCGGGGATTCTTTGCGTAAAGTTCGGTACTTAGAGGAAAATCGTGAGTGTATTCGTGGCGCTTATGTACCTTAGTACTATAGCCAAAATCTGCAATATAATCTATATATTTACATTTAAATACATCAAGTTATATTATTAATAGAGAAATATTCTAATCATCAACTGGTTGTTTATCGGCAGGCTGCTGGTTGATACGGATCGCCAAAGAAGTCCGATCCTTAAAGCCGGTTTTCCGGAAAATTGCCGTTAGGTGCGCCTTGACTGTTCGTTCCTTTACACCCAGCTGGTCGGCAATTCTTTTGTTGGGCAACCCTTCCGCCACGAGCAGAGCCACCTGCCGTTCCCGGTCAGTTAATAATTCAAGCGGCGAAGGTTCAGTTTTTTGCCGCCACTGTGTTAACACTTGCTGCATCATGCGGCGGCCCACCCAGACCTCACCCATGAGCACGACTTCCACCGCTTTCTGTAACATTCTCGATGACATATACGTATTAGCATAGCCCGAAGCCCCAACACGCAACGATGCCATACCTTCTTGCTCAAAAGGCACATCAGCCATCACCAGGATTAAAGAATCAGGAAAATTACGCTTCAATGTTTCTACATCGGTCAAGCCTTTCATACCAGGCAAGGTAAGGTGCAGCAACACAATTGCCGGTGGACGTTGTGATATAAACAGGTTTAACCTCATATGGTTATCAACCTGGGCTACCTGCCGGTATTCGGCTAATGATTCAGACCAACGTGACCGAACCTGTTCATCACCACTTGCGAGAAGAATCATATTATTCATCTTTCTGTCAGCGCGCGATCCCTGGCGCGTAATACGGGTTTCATTAGATAGCTAAGCACGGTTTTCTTGCCAGTCAAGATATCAACACTGCCTAACATGCCCGGGATAATTGGCAGCGGGTTACTCTCTGTACCCAAATGGCTGCGTTCCGTACGGACACGCACCAGATAAAAGCTTTCACCTTTTTCATTAGCAATGGTGTCGGCACTGATCAATTCAACATTAGCTTCCAATCCACCATAAATGGCGTAATCATATGCCGAAAATTTAACAATGGCCTTTTGATCAGGGTGTAAGAAAGCAATATCTGCGGGTCTGACGCGTGCTTCTACTAACAATGTGTCGTCTAGTGGAACAATCTCAACCAGTGAAGCTCCCGGCTGTATGACACCGCCGATGGTATTAACCAGTAACTGTTTGACTGTGCCACGAACCGGTGAAACCACGGCTGTACGTTTGACACGATCATCCAACGCCACGATTGACTCAGAAAGTTGCGACAGCTCCGAAACAGCCTCATTGAGCTCAATACGTGCCTGATTTCGGAAACTGATCTCGATTTCTTCTTTTTTACTCCTTGCTTCTGAGAGCTTCGACTCCGCTTTTGGGATCGAAATTCTCGCGCCCTTCAGATCACCTTCCAGTTCTGAAAACTGTCGTTCCAGACGTAACACTTCCACTTCAGAAATGGCGCCATCAGCTACCAGTGGCCGGGTCATATTCAATTCACGCGCCAACAGCTTAGCGCTTCGATTAAGCTGATCCACTTTGGCGTGCAGTTCATCAAGCTCCTGTTTCTGTTGTGTTGCTTGTTGACCAGCGATTTCAAGATTGCTATTTAACTCGCGCGTGCGTGATTCAAACAAGGCGTGCTCTTGAATCAGCAATTCAGGCTGTTCTGACTTAATTTCTTTTGGTAAATTAAATTCACTGTTATTAGCTTCTGCACGCAACCTGGAAACCTTTGCCACCAGGGATAGATAATGCAACCGGCCTTCACGTAAATTGGAAGAAAATCGCGTATCGTCCATGCGTAAAAGCACTTGACCTTTTTCGACCACATCACCTTCACGAATGCGTAATTCTGATAGAATGCCGCCCTCGAGATTCTGCACCACTTGCAATTGCCGCGAAGGAATCACCTTGCCTTCACCACGTGTGATCTCATCCAGTTCTGCCCAGGCGGACCAGGTAATCGCAAATCCAATAAATAGCAGCGCAGACCAAAGAATAAAACGGCCACCACGCGGCGCTTGTTCCAGAATGGCCGCATTAGAGTGACTGACAAAATCAATATCTTCCGCCGTCACTGCATCGAGGAATTCACCTCTGTCATCTGCAAGCGTATTTTTTGGTTGTCCGGATTCTTGTTTCATTAGAATCTACTCAGCCTGCCATGTTGGAATTATTACGGCGCATGCCACGAATCTTGCCTTGTCGTAATGCCGCCATAACCTGATCTTTCGGGCCATCGGCAACAACTTTCCCTTGATCCATTACAATGATTCGATCGACAAGATCCAATAAAGAAGCCCGGTGTGTAACCAACAACATCGTCTTTCCATCGAGCCGTTCACTTAATTTGGATTTAAAGCGTTCTTCGGTGCTGTTATCCATAGAATTGGTTGGCTCATCCATGACCAAAACAGCCGGGTTATTTAACATTGCACGCGATATCACCACACCCTGTCGCTGCCCACCCGATAAGCCTTCGCCACGCTCTCCGACCGGCATATCAAATCCAGAGGGATGCCGATTTACAAACTCATCAACACCAGAAATACTTGCTGCTTCAAGTACCGCAGCATCTTCAGTATGCGGTGAACCATAAACAATATTGTCGCGGACACTGCCATAAAACAGCATGACATCCTGAGGGATGTAGCCAATATTTCTACGAATGTCCGCTGGGTCAATCTGGCGAATATCGATACCATCTATATTCACTGCACCTTCTGTTGGTTCGTATAAACCCAGTATCAGTTTTTCAATAGTTGTCTTGCCGGATCCAATACGCCCGATAAAACCAACCTTCTCTCCCGGTTCAATGCGAAAAGAAACATCGTTCAGTGCAGGCTGTTCTTGATTTGGATAGGCAAAAGTTACGTTGTTAAATTCAATAGCACCTTCAAGTACCGGACGGCTAACAAAGGTTTTACCTTCTGGCCGCTCTACTGGAAGCGTCATTATATCTTCCAGTGATGCCAACGAAGCCTTGGCCTGGTGATACTGAGTGGCGAGATTCGCCACCTGTGCCATGGGTGCCATCGCACGCCCGGTTAACATGACGGCAGCGATCAGGCCGCCCATGCTGATTTCACCTTGCGAGATTAAATGTACACCGTAAACAATAATGCCTACGGAGGTTAGTTGCTGTAACAACGTGGCAAGATTAACAACCGATGATGACAACATGCGGGAACGCACACCAAATTTAGCGATATAGCCTACAGCTCGTTCCCAGTGCCGCTGTATAGAACTTTCCGCACCAAGTGCTTTTATTGTTTCTATTGCCGTTAGGCTTTCAATCAGAGTGGCATTTTTCTGAGCACTGGCACGATAGGAAGCCTCGACACTTTTCTGTAACGGGCCACGAATAAATAATGCATACAACAGCAAAATTGGAATAGCCACTAATGGCACAAATACCAGCGGCCCACCCACAAAAGCAATCACAGCAAGAAACAGCAATACAAAAGGTAAATCTACCAGGCCGGTTATTGATGCGGAGGTAATAAAGTCACGCACGGTTTCAAATGAACGGAGATTACTGGCAAATGCACCCACCGAATTAGGCCGCGCTTCCATTTTCATACCCAGCACCCGCTCGAAGATCAACACAGACAGAGTTACATCGGCTTTCTTACTGGCGATATCTATAAAATAACCTCGTAAGGTTCGCATCAATACATCAAATAGAATCACCACCGTAACACCGACCGCTAAGACCCAGAGCGTTTCGACTGCCTGATTGGGTACAACCCGGTCATAGACATTCATAATGAAAATGGGACTTGCCAGTGCGAATACATTTATTAATAACGAAGCGACTAAGACATCCCGGTAGATACGCCAGGATTTCATCAGCGTGCCCCAGAACCAGTGCCGGGAACGAACCTTTAGTACCGAAGGTGTACGTTCGTCAAAGCGGTGCTCAGCCTGAATAAAGATAGCGTAGCCTAGATATTCTGCTTCCAGAACCTGTAAGGATATTTCACGCTCACCACCACTTTCCGGAAATAAGATACGCGCTGTTTGCTGTTCAGCATTTAATTTAACCAGCAAACACGCTTGTTTACCCTGCAGTAATAAAACGGCGGGTAAAACCAGACTGGAAATTTGAGAGATGGATCTTTTTACAACCCGTGCAGATAAAGCAGCACGCCGTGCAGCACGGACAAATAATTCGGGCGTTAAGCGATCATCGATTAGCGGCAAACCTGCGCAAAGCGCATCCTGCGACAAGGGGCGATCCTGCTTCTGAGTCAGTAGCATAAGACAACCCAGCAACGGGTCTTCAAATCCGCTGCTACCCTCATTGACTGGCCAGCCGTCTCCCACTGGGGATTGTGCTGGTTCGATTACCGCCTGATTCATCCTTTTTTAATCGTCCACTCGCTCGCAGCTGAATTCAGCTCAAGCAATGTTGGCGGCGATAAAGAAGAAAAGTTGAGCGTAATTCCTTACAAAATCAGTAGCTTCAGTCATGAGAGACACTTCAGGAAAGCGCCTGGAAATAATTAAATATCGTGACTACTCAAGCACCTAGACAAGCAGGCCGATGCCAGTATTTAACCCAGACTTCCTGAGACAGCAAAACGATGGTTTATGCGAAACGCAATTCAGACGGTGAAATTGTAGCGCTGTTCAATTCACCTGAAGGACAGAACCCTGAAACTGTCAGTTTCAGTGACCCGGATGTAATCCGTTTTATGGCCAGCTCAGAGTCTGATCAAAAGACGCTGGCTTTCTTGCGGCAATCCGATCTGGAGCTGGTACGGGTGGTCGAAGATCTGGTTGAATTAATGGTCGACAAAAATCTCATCATGTTCACAGAATTGCCCAGTGCTGCTCAGGAAAAATTATTGGGACGAAAACATGCTCGCGCAAGCCTTAATGAGGAATGCGTATTAATGGTCGATGAATCAGAGATCATATAGCACCACTTAACAAAGTTAGACCAGTTAAAAGGTCTCAGAGCGGTCACTCAGACACGCCCTTGCCAACTTTTTCCTGAACGATTTTGCCGTTCTTATACACAGCGACCAAACCCGTGGTTTCACCTGCACGGCGGCGCGCACGCCTTGCAGCACGGCGCATAGCAGTATCGGCACCAGTAAAGTCCGGATCACGTAGCTTTTGGGTAGGGTTTCCAGCTTGCGTACAAATTCTTTACCGCCCAGCGTCCTGCCTGTTCGGGTATGACGCTTGATCAATTCTTGGTGATGTCGCTTGCCAGCATCCGAGAGATAGATGCGCCAGTTATCAATGCGATCCAGCATGGGTTGTACCTGAACCAGTTTATCGTCATGGCCCGTGAGGTGCGCCCGGGCACTCGACATTGTCAGTCTTCCAGATCATCACACAACCTCGCTACGACAGGATTTCTTTCCACGTAACGCACTGTAGATAACAGGTAGTACTCATCCATCAGAAACGAATGAAAACGTTCCTACCACAAATGCCCACGCCACCTCTCACGAAAATTGATGTACCGAGTGTATCGTCTGTGCGCTTCTCCCAATGTCGCCAGCAAGCCATCTTCTTCATCGGGCACCATCACCAGATGAACATGGTTTGGCATCAGGCAGTAAGCCCATATTGCAGTTCTTGATATCTTTGCATATTCAGATAAGAGCTCAATGTAGTAGCGATAATCCTCTTCACAGAAAAAAGTTTTCTGTCGTCGATTACCTCGCTGAGTCACATGATGTGGGAAATGGGGAACCACTAGACGTGCCATCCTGGCCATAATTTACCTCCTTGTAAAATAGCTTTGTGATAGTCTATCTGTTACCTGCTAATTGGTATACTGTCCCCCGAATCCCTCTCGAACTGACACTGCCCTGTCGCGGGAATTGAAGTCCCGACAAATCCACGGCTGCTGAAAAGCTGACCATTGAAGGCGAACGAAAGAGTATCTGCTTCGATGCGGCCACCATGATTGGTGGAAGTTGATGGCGTCCCAATGTCAATTTCAGAATGCCTGTCCTCAATTTCAAGGCTTGAGAAAACCCATTAGGTTAATAAGTCACATTATTTATGTGAATATTTAATATTACCTATCCCTTCCAGATGTCATTATTTTTACTCACACATTGAATAACAAGATGAGGGGCAAAATTATGACCAAATCAAAAGAAAATATTTTACCGTGGAAAAGTTGTTTGACCGTTTTACATTTGACGCTTGCATTAACTATCTTTGAGCCGGCTTTCGCTCAATCTCCACTCGCAATTGACAGCACAGCTTCTGACGAGAGAACCAACAAATTGAAGGTTGAGAAACTTGAAGTCTCGTCTGATTTAGTTTCATATAACCCACCAAATCCGCGGCATCAACCACTGGTGGTCATCGCATGGGATCCGGGCAGACCCAATCACACGGCACCAGATATTGAACGTATAAGAAGTAAAGTATTCGCAAAAAATCAATCAATCAGTAATTATTTTACTGTTAATTCGCTGGGAAAGTTCTTATTATCGGAAACTCAAGTACTTGGCTGGTATCAAGCAGATAAACCTGCTGATCATTACTGGGGACCGAATGACGAAGGTGATACCAATGGGGACGGTTGGGTACGTGGTCACTATGAAAAATGGACTGAAGCAATTCTGAAAGCCGATGCTGAGTTTGACTTTTCGGTGTATGATAAAAATCACGACGGTGTTGTTTCCACCAACGAGCTCGGTGTAGTCATCGCTATACCGCAGAACTCTCCTTACGGTACTGTGCGCCCGGTTTATTCACAAGAGCACCCAAAGGCCCTACCACTTGTAGTGGATGGCGTGATCATTCCAAAAATCGCAGAGTGGTATCTTGGTTCATCAATAAATTTTCCGGTTGCAGCGCATGAGTTATCACACCTGTTCCTTGGACTACCGGATATGTACGGGAACCCGACAGGGCACCGTGCCAAAGACTATTCCTTGATGGACGTAACCTACGATGATAGTCATTTAGATCCTTACCACAAACGAAAACTTGGTTGGGCTCGAGTCACCGAGGTAAATGCAAGCGGTCTATACACACTGAATAGTGCTGCTGGCAGCAATGAAGTCTTGCTGTTACGTGGTCCTGGTCACAGTAAAGATGAATATTTTTTAGTAGAAAATAGGCAGCGCACAAACGACTTCTATGACTCATCACTCCCCGACACTGGTTTGGCAGTCTGGCATATCGTTGAGAATTACAGAAATACACCTCCACCTCCTGGAGTCGATGTTGACGAATGGAATTCGTTGGGTTTTGTTGGCCGAGGGATACGTTTGCTTCGATCGGTGCCGAACAACCCGCCAATTCAAAACCTGTCTACTTTTGATGGATCGGATCGGCGCACTGGATATAATTTGCGCTCTATTGATTCAAATCCTGAACATGCGGAACTTCGATGGGCTGACGGCACACCAAGTGGCTTCACCATTTCGAACATATCATCGTCAGGACCGGTGATGAGCGCATTTATCAATGTCCCCCTTCAAGCTTATATTGCACGTTGAGGGAGTTCGAGGACTCGACAATACACTCTCTTTACTTCGATATGCTCTGGCATTCATTACGCTCAAGAAGGAACTCAATAACGGGGTTTGAAGTCCAACAGAAAAACCGGGACGGAGGGAATATATTTCAGCAATACGGCTTTTCCAGGGACGGAAACGAAAAGGAGTTACGATGCCAAGGTGTACAAGGATGTACATCCCGGGGCTTCCCTATCACATTGTTCAGCGCGGTAATAACCGTGACGCATGCTTCATCGAGTCTGCGGACTACCAGTTCTATTTAGATCTCTGGCAAGAAATCTCAAAAACGGTACGGGGTGACCGTTCACGCCTACTGCTTGATGACGAATCATATCCATTTTCTTATTACGCCAACCTGCGAAACCAGTATTTCCAATACAACCAAGGTGGTCGGAAGTCGATATGCACTTTATATAAACCGGTGTTACCAGCGCAGCGGCTCGTTGTGGGAAGGACGGCATCGCTCAAGCCTGGTTCAATCAGATCACTACCTACTCGCCTGTTACCGATATATTGAGATGAATCCGGTGCGCGCATCGATGGTTTCAAGACCTGACGAATATCAATAGTCAGGCTTTGCTGTCAATACATAGGGAGATTCAGGTTGGCTACAACCGTATCAGGAATACCTGGATTTGGGTACGACGACCAGCGCTCGGTGCCATGCCTATCGAGATCTATTCGCAAACGAATTGGACCAGGAAGATTTACAGCTAATCCGCAAGGCGGCTTACTATTGCCAACCCATCGGCAGCGATCGATTTCGAAAAAAGATTAATGAAAAATATGGCCTCAAACCAGGACAGATGAGAAGTGGTCGACCCTGTAAGCACTGAAAAATCTAAACTGGTTAAAATTTATTCCCTCCGTCCCGATTTTTACGGTTTTTCATCAACCACAAAAAAAGGCTGCTCAAATAGAGCAACCTTTTTGTCAGACACTTGCGTCAGAAAAAACTAACTTTTACGACGTTGCATACCCACTAAGCCAAGTAAGCCAGAAACAAATAACCATGCACTTGCAGGAAGTGGTACGACCGTTGTTGTGCCTGAATAAAATTTACCTTTACTACCACTACTGACAAACTGTATGTCATCCGCAAAATGAATATAGTCAACATTCGCCTCAAGGATATCTGTCGGATTATTGTCAAAAATAGTAAAGTCCAGCCCTGTCAGAAGACCGTTAGCAAAACCAGTATCAAAAGTCAGCACAGGCGCAGCACCATCAGTAACGCTGTAAGTCTGACCAAGTATCTCAAACTTCGACGCCCCATGCCATACACTCACCGTTCCAGTATTTACGTCATAATCATTTGGATCAAAAACCAGAAGCGCTTTACCTATTTCACCATCAAAAAGACCACCGTTAACCGTCGTTTTTACTGTGTGGATAACCGAAGCAGCCTGACTCGCAAAGCCAGTCAGACAAAGCGCAGTCGCCAGTACCACTGACCCAATATGTTTTTTTATTTTCATAACTCTCCTCTTTCCTAAATAATTTAATATAAATTAAATACTCTCCCAAGTAGGCTAAAGTATATCAAAATCAGCGACTAAATCAAAGGACACAAATCACTAACGAGCTTTATCTTGCTCATTCATGTTACTGAAAAGCATGACATATTATTCCGGGAACCAGCAAGGGCCAATATCACAAAAATGTAACTCGTATTATACATGGTGAAACCTGCTCTGTGAGCAGGTGACAACAGGAAACGATAATTTTTGGAACCAGGCGAAGCGGCATTTACGAAAATTTAGATGTGGCAATCCCTTAGTGATTGAATATGGGATTGCCGCGCTGCGCTCGCGCCCTAAAGGATGACGCAGCCATTCTGAGGAAGTACTCCTGGGGTGCAATGACGAAAATATATCTATTAATTAGAGCTTCCCTAGGTCACTTCCAAAACATCTTGATTCTTATTTGATTGCTTATCACGTATTAAAGCTGCCGGGCGATCGATGACATACCCCTGTATTCCGTCAACTTTCAAAGTAGTCAACATTTTCCATTGTTGTTCAGTCTCCACCATCTCTGCAATCGTCAGAATATCCAGGCTGTGTGCAATACTGCACAGCGTTTGTACGAAAAATTGATCATCACGGCTTTCCAGTATTTCTGCCGTATAGGCGCCGTCAATTTTTACATAATCAGGTCGCAGTGAATGCAGGTAGCCAAAATTAGAAAACGCCTTACCGAAATGATCCAGCGCAATGCCATGACCTAAGCGTCTAACTTGAGTTGAGAATTTGTGTAACTGCTGCATATCTCGCACGATACCAAATTCCGGGAATTCAAAAACCAGTCGGCTGCTATCATTTCCAAGCTTGCCTAGCATGTCATATAACCATGATAAAAATACTTCATCATGTAACGATCCTGGTGAAAGGTTCACGGCATAACATAGCTGATCCGTTTCATTTTCGAGATATTCCACCAACTTCTCTATAACCACACGATCAACGCTATGCGCAAGTCCAAGCTCTTCTGCAATCGGCATGAATTCACCCGCCGTTAACAATACCCCATCAGCCGCCTGCATCCTGACAAATACTTCTCGATGCATAAACTGATTGTCTTCCCCACTGCTAACCACCGGCTGCACGAATAATTTAATATTACCGTGCTCCAATGCACCAGCAATACGATGGCCCCATTCATGCCTGCCCACAGCAGTCTCTTGCTCAACCTGACCGGTATATACAGACCACTGGTTAGGCCCTTTAGACTGTGCAACTCGTAATGCATGATCAGCACTAGAAAGCAATTCACCGGTGGTTGTCTTTCCGGAAAACAAGGTAATACCAATCTGCGCAACATCACTCGAGATCGATAGTTCCTGAGCATATAGTTCAGCAAGTTTTGCCGATAGCACTTCGGCAACATGATGTGCTTTTTTCTCGTCCGCACTGTTACATAACACACCAAAATCTGCACCGGCCAAACGGCCGATAACTGCATCACAGCCTTCTGTCGCTGACTGTATTATCTGAGCTGCGGCCTTGATCAAAGCATCACCCGCCTCAAAACCCAGGCTGTCATTGATTTCTTTCAGACCGCTTATTTGTACCAGCATTAATGCACCGCTAACCTGTTTTTCTGATTGTCGAACAGCAGAATTCAGCTGCCCATCAAAGAAACGTCGGTTGCCAAGTCCAGTCAATGAATCGATATAGGCCATTTCACGCATGCGTTCAGCCGTTTCTGACTGTTCGGCAAACATCATTTGTACTTTTCCAGTCATGACATTCATGGCTGTGACCATCTGTTTCAGTTCACGTGTATTTGGCATATCCTCTTGCATCGCATAGTTACGCTCACAAATACCTTGCGCCTGTTTTTCAACGGCCCTTAATGGTTTTAGGAGTTTATGTATAAAGGCTGCGCCGATTGAACCCACAAACACCGCTGCGGCCACAAACCAGAAGAATAGTTGTATAAATGTTTGCCATAGCTGGCGGTATGCAAAACCAGGATGGCTTTGAACATGCAGCACACCGGCAAGATTCCACCCTCCCATGACCTGAGCTTCAGCACGGGGCGTCTCCAGCTTCACCAGCTGAATAAACCAGTCGGGCACATCATCGAGCGCACCATCAGCACGCCGTTCGACGAGTATTTCCTGACTATTTGATTCTAACCATATACGACTGTAGTAACCGCGATCATTAATGGCGTCAATCATCGCCGTTGCGGTTACCAGATCATCTTCAGCCATTGCCGGCGTTAGTGATAAAGCCAATGAAGTCGCCGTATCCTGCGCATGCGATTCAAGCTGACTCATCAAAAATAATCGTGTGTTGTACAGATTAATCCCAATCGTCGCCACAAACATCAGTATGCACATCATCACGACGGTTAAAATTAGTTGTCTATATAGTGTCATCTTCTCACCTCGGATTTACTATCCAGGTTATTCACGTAAACCAATACCGGTACTAAATGCCTTCATACGGCTTGCTAAATCAGTCCAGTTACTCAAACGGCTTGAGTCACTGACCTTACGCCCGCCACCCCGTTGCTTGGCTAGCCATAAGCCATCACCATTGAAGCTATAAACCGGTAACAAATCTTTTCTCAAGGAAGCTGGTTTTATTTCGCCAACCAGGTTATCCAGCACCAAAGGTACCGCATTAGGCGATTCATAATAAGCCAGCACCATATGGGCTTGCTTTAGTTTCACTGCCTTGACATAAGTCAGGCGTAATTTCTCCACCGGTATGCCTAACTCGCGCAAAGTAAAATACTTTGCGACTGAAAAATCTTCACAGTCACCACCGGCAGTGGAAAGAAATTCGATGGGTGTTGCCCAGTAATCACTCACACCCCACTGACTCTGATCTGACACAAATTCCAGATCGTTAAAAAAGTCATTCACCTGTTTCAGTTTTTGTTGCGTGGATCCATCCTTGACCTCGATCATCAGGTTGCCCCAATTCTCTACCCGGCTGCGTGCCTCGTTACCGTATTCAATGGCCACCTGGGCAAGTACTGCCTTGCTGATACCGACTTCATCCGCCAATGCGACCAATACGAATAACTGGAGTAGCAAAATCCAGTGACGCTGACGATTGCATGAAGCGTTATAAAACAAGGAAAATTCACCCAATATCCATATAACAGTAATCCGCACTGCAGACCGCAGCAGCACACCCCTTGGTTTAACGGCAAATGCCCGTGAATCCACAGTGCTATCAAGGACTTCTGATGATGGCCGTATATACTTGCAATGGAATTGCTATTTCCAGCCAGAATGAGGTTGTAAGTCGTTTATTCTTTTCTAATTCTTAGTATGATGGATCTGCTAATTTGAGCAGCACGAAAGGCGCATGATGGAGTGTGAAAACGCCACCCTTATGGATAACAACAAGAAATCCGGGCTATACCTATTATTAATCAGTGTTCATGGTCTGATTCGTGGCCAGAACCTGGAGCTGGGCCGTGATGCCGACACCGGCGGCCAAATCAAATACGTGCTGGAGCTGGCCGAAGCATTGGCAAACCAGCCCAGAGTCAGCCAACTTGATTTAGTCACTCGCTGTATAGAAGACCCCTCAGTCAGTGCGGACTACAGTCAACCCACTGAAACACTCACCGCTGGCGCACGTATTGTCAGAATCAAAGCAGGCCCTGCCGAGTATCTGCCCAAAGAAGCACTCTGGGATCATCTCGATGCTTTTGCAGATAACATACTCGACCACTTGCGTAATGCTGACCGGCAACCTGATCTCATTCATACCCATTATGCCGATGCCGGTTATGTCGGTAGCCTGATATCACACCAGTTAGGTATTCCGCTGATTCATACGGGTCACTCGCTGGGACGTGTTAAACGCAGACGTTTGTTAGCAGCCGGACTGGATGCAAAAGCCATCGAGCAGCGTTACAACATGTCACGCCGTATAGAAGCTGAAGAACAGACACTGGCCAGTGCTGAACGTGTGATCACTAGCACTCATCAGGAAATCGAAGAACAATACGAACTCTACGATCACTACCAGCCGGATCAAATGCGGGTCATACCACCCGGGACTGACCTGGTGCAATTCCATCCACCTGTTGAAGGTGAGCAAGAAACGGCTTTCGTCAAAAATATTTCCCGTTTTTTACGCGATCCCAAAAAACCATTAATTCTCGCTCTATCCAGACCTGATACCCGCAAAAACATTAGCGCATTGATAACCGCCTTTGGCGAATCAAAAGTACTGCGTAAAATGGCCAATTTGCTAATTGTTGCCGGTAACCGTGATGATATTAGCGACCTGGATGAAGGCGCACAGGATGTATTATCCGAAATACTGCTACTGGTCGATAAATATGACTTGTATGGTGAAGTGGCTTACCCCAAACATCACCGCGCAAAAGAAGTGCCTTGCATTTATCGTCTGGCTACTGCATCTGGTGGTGTCTTTGTAAATCCAGCACTGACTGAACCCTTTGGACTTACTCTACTGGAAGCAGCCGCCAGTGGCCTGCCGATTGTTACTACTGAAGACGGTGGCCCCACCGACATCATCTCAAATTGTAAAAACGGTCTACTGATAGATCCGCTGGACACCGTTGCAATCAGTGATGCTATCCTGGAAATTCTGTCGAACCCGAACACATGGCAGCAATTTTCCCGCAGCGGTCTAAAACAGGTAAAGGAACATTATTCATGGCAGGCGCATGCAGACAGTTACCTGGCAATTGCTCACCCGATTATCGAAAAAACCGATCCGCTGCAGCGTCCACCACGCACACGTCGTCCTCGTCTGTATAACGACCGCGCCATCTTCAGCGATCTCGATCAAAACCTGCTAGGCAATACTAAATCATTGCACCAATTAATTCGCGTGCTCAGGGAAAATCGGAAATGCGCGACCTTCGGCATTGCCACCGGACGGCGTTTGGAATCTGCGCTTAAAATAATGAAACAATATGGTATTCCGGAACCCGATGTACTCATCACCAGTGGCGGTACTGCGATTCATTATGCACCGACCCTGACTGAAGACATCGGCTGGTTACGTCATATTGACCATCAATGGACGCCCAATCCTGTGCGCCGCGTACTGGATGAATTACCGGGTCTAAAACTACAACCAAGAAGCGAACAAAGCCGCTTCAAGATTAGTTACTACATCGACCCACACAAGGCTCCGAGCCTGGATGAAATGAATGCTTTATTACACCAACAAGAGCAATCGGTCACTGTCACCTTGTCGTTTGGACAATTCCTGGATATCACACCGATACGTGCTTCAAAAGGTTTTGCATTACGCTATTTTTCAGACCGCTGGGGCATCCCGCTGGAACAAGTTCTAGCAGCCGGTGGATCGGGTTCTGATGAAGATATGATGCGCGGCAATACGCTGGCAGTGGTGGTTGCAAACCGCCATGACGAAGAGTTGTCGCAGTTAATCGATATAGAACGCATTTATTTCGCCACCCAGCCCTTTGCCGGTGGCATCCTGGAAGCCCTGGATCATTATGACTTCTTTAACAAGTGTACGGTTCCGGACGTTACGGAAGTGGTATGAACCAAGATTTATTATTGTGCACAGATCTGGATCGAACCCTGCTGCCAAACGGCAAACAAACTGAATCTAGCGGTGCCAGAGATTTATTTTCTAAACTCGCCGCTCATCCGAATGTGTGTCTGGTATTTGTAACCGGACGTCACAAGGAACTGGTACAACAGGCCATCGAAGAATATTCGTTACCTGCACCCGATCTGGTGATCAGTGATGTCGGTACCTGCATCTATGATCTACGCACTGGGGATTGGCAAACCTGGCAGGATTGGGATACAGAAATCACACCTGACTGGGCCGGGTTTACACATACCGACTTATACGGTCTGTTCCAGGATATACCACCATTGAAACTTCAGGAACACGAAAAACAGAACGCACACAAACTCAGTTATTATGTTCCGTTACACGAAAATGAAACGGAATTAATTGGATTAATGCAGCAGCGCCTTTTAAGTAATAATATTAATGCCAGCCTGATCTGGAGTATCGATGAAACCGCTAACATCGGATTGCTTGATGCATTACCAAAGAACGCGACGAAATATCACGCCATACAGTTTCTCCGCAAAAGACTGGGAGTAAGCCTCGACAATACCTTGTTTGCGGGTGACTCTGGAAATGATCTTCAAGTAATAACTAGTGAAATACCGTCCATCCTTGTTGCCAATGCCACCGATGATATACGGCAATCTGCACTTACAGGCACGAATGAATCCGAAACCCAGGACGCACTCTATTGTGCACAAGGGGGCTATCTGGGTATGAGCGGAAATTACAGCGCCGGCATTCTGGAAGGCGTTGCACATTTTAAACCTGAACTTGGTCACTGGTTAACAGATATAACGAGACAGAAAAATGCCGGGTAACGCTAATAGCCAACCGGTCATTTTCGGGGAAGTATTATATGATCGCTTCCCGGATAACAGCTCTGTGCTCGGTGGCGCACCGTTTAATGTTGCCTGGCATTTGCAGGCATTTGGCCAGGCACCCATATTGGTCAGCGCAGTGGGTGATGATACTCTTGGCCATCAGATAGAACAGGCCATGGATGACTGGCATCTGAATCGGAATGGATTGCAACAAGACAACAACCACCCTACCGGGACTGTTGAAGTTCATATTGAAGACAATGAACCGTCCTATGACATCGTCAGCGAATGTGCTTATGATTTCATTAACACCGAGTTACTTCCCACCGCAAAACCGACCCTGCTGTATCACGGCACACTGGCGTTACGGAATGATGTCTCTAAAGAAGCATTAGTTAAACTCAAACAAACCGGCTCACCCATCTTTCTCGACGTTAACCTTCGTCCACCCTGGTGGAATAAGCAGACGGTTGCCAGCACACTCGCCGATGCCACCTGGGCCAAACTGAATGAAGATGAACTCAATGTCCTGATACCATCGAGCGAAAAACCTGCTCAAAAAGTAGCAAAGCTATTCGAGCAATACCCGCTTGAATTATTAATCCTTACGCGCGGCAGTCAAGGTGCAATTGCATTTGATAAAACTGGTAGCGCAATTACCGTGCAGCCCGAGTCTGACATCTGTATGGTGGATAGCGTCGGTGCAGGCGATGCATTTACCAGCGTTATCATTGCTGGTCTGTTACAGGTATGGCCGTTGGCATTAACCATGGAACGTGCCCAGGCGTTTGCCTCTGCAATTGTCGGCGTGCGCGGCGCTACTACCCAGGATAAAGATTTTTACAACAAATTCACCTCTCAATGGGAGCTTACAGACTGAATGAACCGGGCAAGTAATCCATTACAGGCCGCCGAAGAATACCTGGCGACTCACAGAAATGAACTGCTAAGCTTTCTTCATCAGCTTAAAAGCCTTAATCGGCGTTTTTTCCTGCGCAACCATATCCAGGAAACCTTTACCAAACTGTGCGATGAAGATTCGACAGATGCGATTCGCACCAGCCCATTGGCGACTTTAATTGACTGGAGTCAGGAAGCCGCCATGGACGAGGCCTGGATCTGTTTCGCGTTGCGACAACGCGTTGCCCGCTGGCGGTATCTGCGCATTCACCTCGACACACTTGATGTAGAACAGATTGACGTTTCTGATTTTCTGGCCTTCAAGGAACGCCTGGCAACTCACAGTTCTGACCAACCCTGGACACTGGAAATTGATCTTAAACCCTTTTCCCGCGAGTTTTACAAATTGCAGGAACCGGATTCTATTGGCCGTGGCGTCGAATTCCTGAATCGCCGATTATCCAGTCAACTATTTGTTGATCTCGGCAAGGGTGATCAGCGCTTGCTGGATTTTCTACGCGTGCATAAATTTAATAATCAGCAACTGATGCTGAATGAAAGCGTAGAAAACGTAACTGATCTGCGTCGTTCACTGCGCCAGGCAGACAGCTTGTTACGCAAACAGGATCAAGACGCCGCCTGGAAAACAGTGGCCAATGATTTACGTATCACCGGTTTCGAACCCGGCTGGGGTAATACGGTTGCACGTATTCGTGACACCATGCGTCTGTTGCTAGATATTTTAGAAGCTCCTTCACCCTCGGCACTGGAAGCCTTCCTTAGCCGGGTACCGATGATTTTTTCAATGGCCATTCTGTCTCCGCATGGTTATTTCGGTCAATCCAATGTTCTAGGACGACCGGACACCGGCGGCCAAGTCGTTTATATCCTTGATCAAGTGCGCGCACTGGAACGCGAAATGCGAAAAAGGCTGTCGGAGCAAGGGCTGGATATCGAGCCGCAAATACTTGTATTAACCCGTTTGATTCCTGAAGCTGACGGAACAACTTGTGATCAGCGACTTGAAGATATCGCCGGTACTACTCATGCCCGCATCCTGCGCGTGCCGTTTCGTAACAAACAAGGCGAGGTGATACCGCAGTGGATTTCACGCTTTGAAATCTGGCCTTACCTGGAACGTTTTTCCGAAGAAGTCGAACGGGAAATGATGGCCGAACTAGGCGGCCAGCCTGATTTGATCGTCGGCAATTATTCAGATGGTAATTTGGTTGCATCGCTGATTTCACAAAAACTTGGCATTACACAATGTAACATCGCTCATGCGCTGGAAAAAACCAAATATCTTTACTCTGATTTATTCTGGCAGGACAACGAAGAAAACTATCATTTCTCCTGTCAATTCACCGCAGACCTGATAGCCATGAACACCGCTGACTTTATTATTACCAGCACCTATCAGGAGATTGCCGGCACTGACGACAGCCTGGGGCAATACGAAAGTCATGACGCTTTCACCATGCCCGGACTTTACCGTGTTGTACATGGCATTGATGTCTATGATCCCAAGTTCAATATTGTCTCACCGGGTGCTGATGCAGATGTTTACTTCCCCTATACAGATAAAGAACGCCGCCTCACCCACCTGGATGAATCTATTGAATCATTAATTTTCGGCCAGGAAACTGCTGATGATATCCGTGGCATTCTGGAAGACTCAGAAAAACCGCTGATCTTTACCCTGGCACGCATGGATCGCATCAAAAACATTACCGGGCTGGTCGAATGGTATGCACAATCCAGTGACTTGCGTGAACAGGCAAACCTGTTGGTGATCTCCGGACACGTTGATCCGGAGCGTTCCGGTGATAATGAGGAACGCGACGAGATCAACAAAATGCACAAACTAATGACGGACTATAAACTTGATGGACAAGTACGCTGGTTGGGTGTGCATCTGGAAAAAACCATGGCCGGTGAAATCTACCGGGTCGTCGCAGACCACAAAGGAGCCTTTGTACAACCGGCCCTGTTTGAAGCATTCGGTCTGACGGTAATTGAAGCCATGAGTTCTGGTCTACCCACCTTTGCGACCTGTTTTGGTGGGCCATTGGAAATCATAGAAGACGGCATTTCAGGTTTTCATATCGATCCGAATTATGGTGAAACCGCCTCACAAAGCATCGCAGAATTTTTTAAACGCAGCCACCAGGAAACCGATTATTGGCAGCAGATTTCAGACAATGGACTCAAGCGTGTAGCAGAACACTATACCTGGGATCGATATGCTGAGCGTATGATGACACTTTCACGTATTTACGGATTCTGGAAATATGTCAGCAATCTTGACCGTGCAGAAACCCAACGTTATTTACAAATGTTATACGGTTTACAATTCCGGCCATTGGCACAACAACTGGAAAAATAAACCAGGGCAGCACTGATTAACTAGCAAGCACCTGTAGGAGCGGCTTCAGCCGCGATGAACCCGCGCATGGCCCATCGCGGCTGAAGCCGCTCCTACATAAAATTATTTAAAATTACCCCATTGATGATTCAATGAGAGGAGCACGTAATCATGAGCGAGAACTACCCTGTCCTGATCCCAGGTGCCGCTGATGCCGGTTCCCTACCCGTAAATTCTCCCTACGATTTAAAAACTATCGGCAGTGCAGGCATTGCCGATGCGGCTGCCATCGAACTGGCGCTCACCACGGCGGATAAGCTGTACCAAAACAGAAAAGCCTGGCTAAGCGGTGCACAACGTGTTGCGATACTGGAAAAAACTGCGCAACTTATGCAGGATAAATTCGAATACCTGGCCAAAGAATCTGCACGCGAAGGTGGCAAACCATTAATTGATTCACGTGTCGAAGTGACACGCGCTATTGATGGTGTAAAAAACTGCGCTGAAGTTTTGCGCAGTGAATCGGGTAAGGAAATCACCATGGGCGTCAATGCCGCATCCGCTAACCGGCTTGCCTTTACCAGCAAGGAACCTATCGGTGTCGTTGTTGCTATCAGTGCTTTTAACCATCCACTGAATTTAACCGTCCACCAGGTCGGGCCCGCCATCGCGGCAGGTTGCCCGGTTATCATTAAACCGGCCGAGGACACCCCGCTTTCCTGCATGCGTTTTGTATCCATCCTGCGTGAAGCAGGCTTGCCGGATGAATGGTGTCAGGCCTGCGTGGTTGATGACCTGAAAGTTGCAGAAAAACTGGTCACCGATTCACGCGTTGGATTTTTCAGCTTTATAGGCAGCGGCAATGTCGGCTGGATGCTACGCTCCAAGTTAGCCCCAGGCGCACACTGTGCATTGGAACACGGCGGGGCTGCTCCTGTTATCGTTGCAGCGGATGCTGATGTAGATGATATGGTTCCGGCTTTAGCCAAAGCGGGTTTTTACCATGCCGGTCAAGTATGCGTTTCTGTGCAACGCGTCTTTGCACCCAAAGACAAAGCAAAATCAATTGCAGAATCAATTGCCGCACTCGGTTCAAAAATGATCGTCGGAGACCCGGTCAAGGATTCCACCGATATTGGCCCATTGATTCGTCCACGCGAAGTTGAACGTGTTCATACCTGGGTTCAGGAAGCAGTAAAAAAAGGCGCAACCCTGCTTTGTGGTGGCGAACCCCTTTCAGAAACCTGTTACCCGCCAACCGTGCTACTCGATCCACCGGCTGATGCCACCGTCAGCACGAATGAAATATTTGGCCCGGTCATCTGTGTCTATTCCTACGAGTCTATTGATAACGCAATCGAACATGCCAACAGCCTGCCCTACTCATTCCAGGCAGCGGTTTATACAAAAAACCTGGACACTGCCATGAAAGCCTACAAACAACTAAACGCCTCCGCCGTCATGGTAAACGACCACACCGCGTTTCGCGTCGACTGGATGCCGTTCGCTGGTTTGAAAGTATCGGGGCATGGTACGGGAGGTATTCCTTATACTTACGAAGATATGACCGTCGATAAAATGATCGTTATAAAATCAGCCGAACTCTGATGTATAGCTGCTGGTCATCCCGTACAACTCAAAATATTTATTTCGTATGACCAGACTAGCTCCGGAATGGTAATAGGAGACAGCCAGGATATTATTTCAAGCACACCGCTGTAATCTGATGCCTGATGGGTATAAATATTGTAGGAAGTATGAGGGGCTGTACATTGACTTGAGCAAAGCCTGCAGTCTGGAGCGTGGAAGTGGTATCCCGGCATAAATCGCAGCCCTCGAAAACCCATTTCCATGGACGTTTTATTAAGCGCTGCAATCTGTGGTTAACGGAGCCTGCAGGTGCTTCGACATGTTCGACGCAAGCAAACCGCCCACCGGGTCGTAATACCCGGAGCACTTCAGCGATGACTCGTTTTGGATTTTCGACGGAACAAAGAACCAGTGAACTAAATACGAAGTCCACAGATTCAGATGGCAAATCGAGTTGCTCCCCGAAGAGTCCGCGAAGATCGAGTTCTACGCCGCGTTGCTTTGCGCGTCGTCGCAACAGGGCATGCATGTGCCGATTCGGTTCGATAGCAATGAGTCGTGTACCTCTTGGCAGGTAGCGGAGGTTGGCACCTGATCCTGGGCCTATCTCAACGATGACAGGTGGAGCCTGCCCAACCAGTCGAGACTTTATGTCCTTGTATTTCCAGTGCATGTAGCCGTCAAGTGCTGCAAAGAACCATGCATTGATTCGACCACGTATCGGGTTGTCGATCATGACGAATCTTTAAGGTTACCTGGAACAGGTATTTCCAGTACTTGTATTTTACTGTCGTAGTTTGCCATTTATACAATTCCAATCCGGAGTTTATTTTCAAATACAATTACACAACTCTTCATAAATGTTCGATCCTGAACCATTCTTATACCGTGACTGCAACGTTATTGCACACTTCCTCTATATGCCGATGATCCGTTCCACAACAACCACCTAAAACTGTGATGTGAGATGAATATTCTTTCAATTGCCCGAGCTCAATGCCAAAGGCAACTGGATTACCATCGTCCAGTATTTCCGCTTCATCGAGTTCATTATGGCTAAGACAAGAAGCATTACAGCGGATAGCTTTCAGGCGTTCCAGCCAACGACCTTCGGTATTATTAAACAAGTGATCTATGTGCGTTGGATGAGCACAATTAATCATGTAATAAACAGGACCATTATTCGTTGCCTGATCGACAGTGAGAATAGCTTGCTCAAGTGTTTCTCCTGTTGGCAGTTTGCCATCGGTTTCGACAGTAAAAGAAATACAGACTGGCAAATTGTATTGTTTTGCAGCTAAGGTAATACCGATGGCTTCCTCAACATAATTTAAGGTTAGCGCAGACACCAAATCCGTATTGGTTTTACTAAACGACGCAATTTGCGTTGCATGGTATTGTTGCGCTTCTGAAACGGACATCAAAGATTCAACCTTGTATCCATCTCCTCTGGGCCCGATGCATCCGCTGATAACTATTGGTGTATCTTCAGTCTCGTAGTCTGCTTTGATATGTTCAATCAGCTTTACTGATTTCAAATTAAAATGATGAATAGACTCTGACGAATCACCAATTTTCTTTCCCCAATCAGGATTTGCCCGCCATGTGGGAGTTTCCAGAATTAGCCCTACTTTAAAACGCTGAGCCAGCTTTGCATATACTTTGTAATATTCAAACAGTGTTTCATAGCCTTGTTGTGTGCGTAACAAATCGTATGATGCAAACTCAGGTAGGTCTATCTGATGATTAAAAATTAAATCTGTTTCCATCCCGCCATCGGTAATGCAGATCTTGCCTGACAGCTGTGGTAAATTTGATCGATAATTTGACATAGTATAAACCTCGTAATAAGCGCTAATTGCACGATTAAAAAATACCTTTTCAGAAGTATTCAGTGTAGTGATCAGGTGTAATTCATCTAGTGAGATAGTGGTGCTTTTTATTGATTATTCATAATTATATATTTAAAACAGTTCGTTATAAGGTACTTATTGGGTGAAAACGAGTATGTTTATATTTATAATTTAGAAAAACTTTACCTGGAGTGCAGTAAAAATGACCACCAAAGGCGAAGCTACAAAAGAAAAGCTTATGGACATTGCCGAACGGCACATTCTTATGAGTGGATTTGCCGCTACTTCAATTGAAGTTCTTATTAACGAAGCCGGTATTACCAAAAGCGGATTCTTTTACCACTTTGATGGAAAAAATGACCTGGCTTACGCCTTAATGCAACGTTATCGGGAACAGGATGCCTTCTTGTTCAGCGGCTTGTTCAAGCGTGCGGAAGAACTCACGGATGACCCGCTACAACAAATGCTGATTTTCGTAAAATTATTAGCCGAAATGATGGAGAATCTAGAAGGCTTGCATCCGGGGTGTCTTGTTGCATCTTTTACATATGAATCTGATCAGGTTAACGAAGAAGTGCGAGGAATAATCGCAGATAGCGTGAAAGATTGGCGAAAATTATTTAGAAATCAAATTGAAAAAATAAATAGCCGATACACGTTAAAATCGGAAAGCACCAGTGATGATCTGGCAGATATGTTATCCACAATAATTGAAGGAGGCATTGTAGTTTCGAGAGCCGTTAATGATCCTGAAATTTTGGTAAAGCAATTACTGGAATATCGAACTTATCTTCGTTTGTTGTATAGTAGTTAAAAATCTATTTATTGGGAAAGTCTACCTTACTCAGACCATCCCCTAAACGGAAACGGCCGATCCTCACTATTAAAGGTCAGGAACATTAAAATATCATTTATATAATCCGTTAAATTTTTTCCAGTGGTCTTTAGCGGTTCATTATTCTTACCCGTAAACAGCGTAAACAACACCTGCAAAATCACCGTGGCAATCAAAACAAATCTTGCAATTCCATAAGCAAATCCCAACACCAGCATACTGAGTAACCGTTTCCACAGGCTCTTATCTGTCACGGATTCATAGATTTTAGGATCCATTTAAATCTCCCAACTAAAATATTATGGTTTATACTATCTGGGGACTGTTTTCGATAAAATCAAGACCAGAGCATATTTTAAATCGCTCTCTATGCAGAGGCAGATAAAAAGCAACTCAGAATGCATTTTTTCTGTAAAGTATCAGCATGGATGTGGACACAAATGCAGCGCTCTGATCTCAAACGACCCCGGTTTTTCATGCCGATAGGATTTGCCCTGATCCTTGCTGGCATATCGGCAGTTATATTCCATCCAGATTTCCAGAAAAAGATGTTGCTTGAGCATGTAGGGCCACTGGTCGACTCACTGGAAGTCGACTATATCCATTTCACACCCTGGTCACTGAAGCTGAACAAGGTTGCCGTTGACTATGAAGGGGGACATTTCCAGGTTGGTGAAGGTAAGATTGAGTTTTGCCTGTCTTCACTGCTGCTACTGAAACTGAACCTCAAAACACTATTTCTTGACGATGTCATCGTCGATGTCACTGAATTCAACCCGCCTGCAAAGCCACCTGAAATTCCGGAGAAAGTAACCGGCCCCTTTCCTGGCGTGCTTGCTTCACTGCAATACGGACTTGGTTATGTACTACAAAAGTTAAATATCAATGCTACCGTCTCTCTGCCTAACGAACAATCTGTCATCGCCCGTATTACCGGCGGGGGTATACGGCCAAATTCGGGCGGTGCTATTAATATAGATATCCGCTTCAATACTGGTACGGAACAAGACCATATTGATCTGGTGGGCGAGATTCGGCTTGACCAACTTACCCGAGGACGTTTTGCCGCAATTCAATCCACACTCGATGTGCAAGCGGCATTGGCAAGCTTGCCAGATGTGGAACGCGTAAATGCCAATCTTATCATCACAACTAATCAGGCCAGTGAGCCGCCACTCCATCATTCCGAGTCAATCCATCTTTCCCTGCTGCAAAAGGACAAAGACAAAAATAACCGATCCACACTTACACTCGATGGCATCTACAGCGGAAACAATGGCATCTTTAGCAACGGTACTTATAAGATTACGGCGAATGAACGTCTTGTTCAGCCCTACGCTGGAGAGAAGCTACTGCCTGTTACAGAGGAAGTGCTGTCAGGTGAACTCGACTTTGATATTACCAACCTGACCGGCAACATGACCATTATCAGTGAGCTACTGCTCACGGAGCTAAAGAAAGCCCAGGCCAACGAACAGCTTCCCGAGCTGTTACGTATAAAGAACAACTTTCGTGTATCCCTGCTGCCGGAGAAACAGTTACGGATAGAAAAACTGGACACAGACATGTCCGATACCGTTGAAAACCAACCACTCGTAACCAGCCTGCCAGCAGACCTGAACATCCCGCTGGATGATATCGATGGGTTCATGCGCCAGGAAAACACCCTGCTGGAATTTACCCTGCCCAAAGTACCACTGAAATGGCTGGATAAGTTTCTTCCCGAACAGGATATTACGGGCGGTCAATTAACCGCGGCCTTCCGGATCATCACCGATACAAATTCCGCCATTCACCTAAAACCAATGAAACCCCTTGAAATCACGGGGCTGACGATCAAGCAGGCGGGCGAACCATTAATCGATGATTTTAACCTATCAGTTCTGACAGCTGTCACTTACAGCGGTGACAGCCTGGCAATCTCATTGAACGAACTGGTGGCCAAAGCCGGTAAACGAATCCTTGCTACGGGTAACTTAAAAGCCGCCCTGCCCCTGTCCGATGAACAAAAAGGTGCCATCAATGTGCAAGCAGGCATCGAACTGAATACCAAGAGCCTGCTCAATTTACTGGCCATTAAACAAACCGGGCGGCAAACCTTACCTGAACATTTCACGCTGAATTTTCAAACAACTGTTAAACAGCAGCCTGACAGGATAGTGATTAGCAAGCTGGATGCAAAACTAACCAAAGATAAGAAAACCCGCCTGTTAAACCTGCAATTACAACAACCACTGATTATGGAAACCAGTGAGGCCGGAACAAAATTCAGAAATACATCGGGCACACTGGCCACGCTTAATATTAGCGATATCCAACTCGGCTGGTTTTCTTCCTTTCTGCCTGACACAACACTTAAAGGTAAATTACACAGCACCAACTTTTCACTGACCACCGATACAAAAGGCGTTGCGGCCATACGCGCAGTGCGCCCCTTTAGAGTCAAGCATGTCACAATCACCAACAAAGATGGCCCGGTTCTGGAAGATCTTGGTATCAGCGTCTTGCCCAGTATCCGTCTTGCACCGGAAGGCACTGGCATCACCTACAAGAAGCTTGCGGTTACCAGCGAATCAACATCGCTATTGACCGGCAACGGCAAGATTATGTTGCCCGCCAAAGCAGGAAAACCGTTACTGGCCAGTGGCAAACTCAACGCCAATCTGGAGGCACTTTCAAAACAACCGATCATCGCAGAGATATTAAAAGCGGAGATTTCTTCCCCGCTGCGCTTCGAAGCAGATTACAAGCTGGCGCAAGGCAAAACCAGGATTGATATCAGCCGCCTGACAGCCAACCTTTTCTACAGTGATGCAGCACCAAAAATTACGTTGCAGGCAGATTCAAAAGTACGGCTTTATACAAAGTTCCGCAGCAAACAATCAGAGATAGGCCGGGCCAAGGGGAAGGTCACGCTCACAGTGGCTGACCTGACACCTAAACCCTTTGCAAAAGTCCTGGCTGCAAACGGATTGACCTTTAAACAAGTCAATGGACAAGCTGAACTCAGTTCGAACGGAAAAGCACTGACTGTCAAAACCATCGAACCATTTGTTATTAATGGCATTGAAGTAAAAACCGAAGATGCTTCTCTGCTGCAATCGTTCACACTGACGGCAGGCACAGAAATGACCCTGCAGGGTAACGCGCTGCATACAAAGCTGGCCCCGTTTACAATTGATTTTGACAAAAACAAGAAAGTGCATACGGTCGATGGCACAGTTGACCTGACAATGAAAAGCCGCGGTGATAATAGCTGGGTGGACACACTCAACGCCGACCTGACAATATTACTACCGTCGCTCCTGAGCCAACCTGCAATCATGCCAGAACATACGCTAACAGCCGGTAAACTGACCTCCGTCACAACAATCAATTCATCAGGACAGGTTGATTCGACAACCCGTATCCTGGGACTCAAAAGCAAACAGGAACTGCCACTCGAATTACTTGAAATCAGGGTTGGTGGCAAACTGGATACCGATGGTAGTTTTGACCTTAAAGCACCGGTCAAAACAGTAGGGAAAACGGGTGAAAGTGATTTGTTAATAAAAGCTGTTCATTCAACCAAACAAGTCCCCAGCAATGATATAAACATCGCTATAGACAGCACCGTACTCTACTTGAACGATATCCTGAATACGCTGAAAGCAGTTAGCGGTGAAACAACAACAGAGAATAGCGAAGCCGAAGAAGAAAAAACCGCTGAAAATGAAACCGACCCAGCACTCGAACTACAACCGGATGAACGTGCCTTCTGGGATGCGCTACCGTATAACTTCCATACCGACACTCACATTAAACGTCTCTTCTATACGGACTACCTTGAGATCTACGACATCAAAGGCCACACCGACTTCACATCCGGCAGACTCTCGCTGGATAAATATGAGGCCCATTTTCGTGACAACCCCATCACCCTGGACGGTGCTATTACATTCACCCCTGGCGAAACACCCTACGATCTAAAGTTACAAGCAGGCGCTGAAAAGTTTGACCTGGCCACCTTCTCACGTGAACTGGACCCGGAAGCCATCCCGCGCGCAGAAGGTCTCTTCGACGTAAAAATTGACGCCTTTGGAAAATCACCGAACATGGCGCAATATCGCAATCAACTGTTCTTCGATATGCGCATGCAGAGCCGGGACGGTATCTTCCGCCTACTCAACCCAAATAGTGCGGTGATACAGGGTTCGACAGGTTTTGCAGGCCTATTTGGAGAAGGGGTCTCCTTTGTTCCAACCGGACTATTCGGTTTAGGCGCCGTCTCAAGGCTCGTTAACTACATCAAGGAAATTGACTATACCAAAATTGATATTCACCTCGTCCGGGGTAAATCGCGCGACGTACAAATCAAACAATACGTCGTACAAAATCGGGAAGTCCTGATGACTGCTGAAGGCGGGATAAAATACCAGGAAGGCACCGACATTATGCAGAGTCCACTGTCACTGCAATCCCAACTCAACCTGCGCAACAAAGGCGCCTCCATTTTCTATGATATGGATCTGCTGGAACTAAAAAAGGATGCGTTCGGCTATTGGACTGGCCCTACCCTTAAATTCTGGGGCACACCAGCGAAGTCTGAGTCGAATCTTGGTGATATCATTACAGCGGCTGGTAAAGGGATGTTTTTTGGTGGTATCACGCGGCCTATATCTGGCTTGATTGGAAACTTCAGGCACCGCTTGTTTGGTGATAAAGAGGATCCGGTTGAATTTCAGAAGTAAATTCCTATATAACAGACGCTAAACAAAAAAATGAACAAACATCACCAATGGCTAGCCAAACAATTACCGGAATGGGTCAAAGATGACCTAATTTCAGGCGAACAGGCAAAACAACTGCAATCACACTATCCTGTCGACGATTCGATGGGACTTGGCCGCCTGCTGATTACCGGCATTGGCGCCATCATGATCGGTCTCGGGGTAATCCTGTTGTTTGCCTACAACTGGGCCGACATGAGTAAGTATCTCAAACTGGCGGTGATTTTTGGCTCTCTGATTGGTTCGCATTTGTTAGGCATGTTTGTCCTTGGGCGCAATCGATTATTCGGTGAAAGTCTGTTTGCACTGGGTACCATGTTAATGGGCTCAGCAATCTTTCTCGTCGGTCAGATTTACCATCTCGACAGTCATTACCCAACGGCCATATTACTCTGGTCAGTAGGCGCACTGGCAATGGCCTGGGCGCTGCCCTCTTTAACCCAGGCTTTCATGGCAATTTGTCTGGTTATACTCTGGCATGTCACAGAAGTCTTCAATTTTCATTTCGCCAATCACGCTGCCTTCCTGGTTATTCTGTTCGGAATATTCCCACTGGTTTGGCGGCTGCATTCACCTGTCCTGGCACGATTCGTTTCTACCGGTCTGCTGGTTACACTGGGACTGAGTATCAGTTCAGTCGATGAAGGTCTGGTGGGCATTACCTTGTTATTGATTTCGTCGGCCATGATCTTTGCGGATCGTATTATCCAGACAAGAGGCAATACCTCGCAAACAGACATTGCAAACGAAATGGCCAAACCCGCTGTGCTCGTGTTGGTACTGATATTGTTTGGCTTAACATTCAGTGACTTTTTACGTGAAATGTTTCGCATCAAATTGGAAGATCCTCTGACCAGTGGCATTTTCTGGGTTGCGCTGATTGTTAGCCAACTGGCATTTGGTTGGTTGCTCTTTAAGCGAAAAATAAACGCTATCACCCTTTTGGCAGAACTGACTGTCATTTTAGTATTTTTACCTACCCTGTTAACGAGACACCTTGAATACGCGTCATTTCAGAATCTGCACGTGATGTTATCCATAGCGTTTAACCTGATTTTACTGGGCATGAGTATCTGGTTAATGACCGATGGTGCAAGGCATGGCAATCGCCGTCGCATGGTAGGCGGCTCAATCCTGTTTGCAATACTGGCCATGGCGCGATACACCGATTTATTCGATAGCCTCATTGCACGTGCAGTGGTCTTCCTGATTGTGGGTATCACGTTATTCGTTGCAGGCAACATATATCAACGCAACAAGCAGGAGGCGCTCACATGAAAAAATCACTGCTGGTATTGGGTGCGATTGCCTTTCAGGTGATCAGCGTTGCCATGATCGCTGCGTCTAAAGAACGTGTATTAGCAACAGGACAGGAGATCACCCTGCAGACTGCACCGATAGACCCACGGGATATATTCAGAGGTGACTACGTCCGGCTCAACTATCTTTTTTCACAAATCTCGGCACGACAAGTTGATAACAGTATTCTCGATAGCGGTCTAAGAAAAGGACAGATAGTCTATCTCTCGCTAATTACAGATAGTAATGGCATCACACAAGGCAACCGCCTTTTCACATCACCCCCTGTTGACGGCCTCTACCTGACCGGGCGGGTTAAATTGCACTGGCCCTACAGAAACTATGTCAAAAACAAGCGCCCGGAAATAGCCAGAACGCTCAATCAACCTGTCCACATAAAGTACGGTATCGAACAATATTATGTCGAACAGGGCAAAGGACTGGCGATGGAAGAAATTCGTGGCGACCGAAACAGTTTCCAGGTGCCCATGTTGATTCGTGCTGCCTTATCAAAAAAAGGTGATGCCGTGATTGCCTCATTTGACTGGGCTAATATCGCCATGAAAACAGAAATCATCAATTCCCCTGAACGAGATGCACCGGGCGACGAAGCCAGTGCCACAATACGTTTTACACTTAAAAACCGAAGCGAGCAGCCGATCACCCTGCCCTGGAAACCCAACGGCTGTTCTTTTACCCTGGAACCCGTGGCATCAGCCCCAATAGAACCAGGCAGTATCATATTCCAACAACCTGACTGCGATAGTGTAAGTGCATCATCAAAAACACTGGCGCCCAATGAAGAAGTCGCTCTGGACTATAATCTAAACTTACCCCAATGGCATGTGATGTACAAAGAAGAAAAAACGCCAATGGGTAAATTACCCTGGGAATACCGTTTTCGGATTGTCTATAACAGCAAAGACACTAACGATGCTAATGCAATGATTATTTCTCGTGCATTTCATGGTAGTGGGAATATTGATTAGCTGAGGTTACATAAAGCCAGTCTAATTTATATTTTTATCAACCCTTTATGCTTAGGGCAGTACCTTTTCCTCTGGCACATTTACTATTCAAGTATTAACCATCGAACATCCAACTCAAGCACGCGGTTTTTTGCGTCACTTGGAACTGCTGGTTAGATTTATTTTATTCGTTCCTTCCAGTAATTCGGTTTACGGTGTAGGTTTGACACCGAAATTATTAGAACAGTATCACTCAATACTGTATAGATTAAACCGTAGGGGAAGCGCCTCGTTTGGCACCTTCGCGTATTTTTTGAAAGGAGATGCCAGGCTTCAGGGTATCTGGCGATACGATCTATTGAATTTAGCACTTCTTGCAAAAAAGTATCGCCCAACCCTTCTACTTCATTGTTGTAGTATTCGACACTCTCATCTAACTCAATTTGGGCTTCTTCCAGAAACTCGATTCTCATTTGTATTTTGACAATACGCTTTCCAACGTAACAGACTTTATTTTTCCGCTTTTAAATGCATCTAGCCTTGACTCCGCTTCTTCCGCCCAAAGTTTATCTAGTTCTGGATCGGGAGCATCTAGACATGCCATTAATTGGTCGACCAATTTAGCTTGATCTAATGGACGAAGAGTAATCGCTTCTTTTAAGATTTCTTCAGGTGTTGCCATCGCTTTTTCCTACAATTAAATCTCTAGCGCAAGTATACTACATAAACAACGCATTGATTATCAGTAGGGTAACCGGGGACAGACCACGATTAATTGTTGTGTACAGCAAAAGTTTTCTCGGAAATAGTGGTCTGTCCCGAACACCTAAACGAGCTTGATAAGATCAACCGGTACATACTTGTGATAAGGGGTACCTGCAATTGAATCACGACTGCTCGCGTCGGTTAGTTCATTAATTGCCGGGCCGTGTTGCTCGTTGTTTGGCCCGTAACGCATGCCGTGACCGTGGGGAAGAGTGACGAGACCTTTTTGCAGGCTATCATCAAGAGTGGCTTGAACCATGATCTCTGCATGGGTTGACCGGCAGAGCACCTGACTACCCTCTTCTAAATTCAGAGCCATGGCATCCTCCGGGTGAATACGTAAGCTGCCATGTGCATCGGCTTTGCGCCAGCTGGGATCGCGGAATATGGTGTTAGCGTTATAGTCGCGGCGTTCTCCGGCAGCGAGCAGGAAGGGCAGCTCGGATTTCTTTTCGGGGTCGGCTTTCAGACTAGTTAGGGCGTCGATCATCTCAGGGATATTTAGGTGGATACGCTTGTCAGCATGGCGTAGAAACTTCCATGTGTCTTCGTAGAGATGCTCACTGATTAGAACACCACTGCGGCCATTTAGAATGCCTGTGAACAGTGCTTCGCCAAGCGCAGCACCTTGCCCCGTATAACCGGCACGTTGTACGGCGGCGGTGTGGCGTTTAGCATAGCGCAGACAAGCAAACCAAAGTGGTGCTGCAGCTGCGGCGCCATCGGGTAATGCGTGTCCCAGGGTGCGCATCAGAATGATCGCTGCATAGGGCATCCATTTCGGCCTGGCTTTAATCGTAACAGCCAGTGCGGCTGGAAATAGTTTAAGACTGGGAAATTTTCTGTCGATCTTCGCTATCCATTTTAGCATTGGGAAGTCTGCTGGTAATTCTCCCATAGCTGTAAGCAAGCGGGCGTAGATTTCGGATTCGGGTAAGGTACCTTGCTTTGGTTCAAGAATAGGTTTGCGCAAGTGGAAGTAGTTGCGTGGAAATTCGAGGTTGAAAAACGTGGCTTCCCACTTTTCAAATTGGGAGCTGGCAGGTAACACGTAGTCTGCCGCCCTGGCCGTTTCAGTCATGGCAACATCTATAACAACAGAGCACTCCAACTTTTCAAATGCGCTACGGTAGGCCGCACTGTCCGCACCGCTGAGCAATGGATTTGCGCTGTCGACAACCACGGCACGAATACGGTCAGGATTATCGTTGTTGATTTCACCGGGTAATACATTGGGTGGATAGATTTTTGAAATGCCTGCATACCCCGTTTTGACCGTACGCCAATTGCGTTTCTCATCTTCCGGGGAATGACCAATCAAGGGAAGCAGGAAGGTATGAAAGTTGTTGCTTCCGGCCTTTCCCAGGTTTCCTGTTAGCAGAAATAATAGCTTTTCCAGATAGGAATTCAGCGTGCTGTGCAAACTCTGTTGGATGCCGAGGTCAACGCGCACGCAGGCTGTAGATGCTTTTGCGAAGCCATGAATCGCCTGGGTCACTAGATCCAGCGACAGACCCGCGCGTTCGACAAAATGTTCGATTGGAATTGATTGCAAGGTTTCTAGCAGAGATTCAGAACCGGTTGTGTGGGCTTCCAGAAAATCTGTATCCACGAGTTGGTCGCGCACCAAAATCGCGAGCATGGCAGCAATTAAAAAGGCATCTGTTCCTGGGCGCACGGCCAAGTGTATATCAGCGAGTTTCGCAGTTTCCGTTTTGCGTGGATCGATCACGATCATCAAACGGTCTGGATCTTTTGATAACTTATGCAGCGTTTCGCGCGCATTAGGAATGCCATGCGCTTGCCATGGGTTGGTTCCCAGAAAGATAACGGCGTCAGCTTGTTCTACACCCTCTGTGATATGGCAGGTCTGCCGACCAAATAATTTACCATTCACCCAAAAGTCGCCGGTCTTTTCCTGGGCCAGAGCGTTGTAGTGGTATTGGCTTCTCATTGCCCGCAGCAGACTTGCTCCGTAGATCCCGCCCAAATGGTTGCCCTGACCGCCACCACCGTAGTAAGCAAAGGCCCGTCCACCGTGCTGGTTACGGATGGCCAACAATTTAGCAGCGATTTCTGCTATCGCAGTTTCCCAGCTTATTGCTTCAAAGCTTCCGTCAGGCTTTCTGCGTAGAGGGCTTTGTAATCGATCTGTATGGTTTTGATAGTGGTTCAGTCGCGTTGCTTTTTGGCATAAGTAGCCGGAGGAGGATGGGTGCTTGCGGTCTCCCCTGATTTTCAGCAAAGACTTACCATCGGTTTCGACTTCGATACCGCAGTTTCGTGAACAGAGGATACAGGCGGTGGGTTCTGTTTTTATGTTGTTTGAGGATGTGGATGCCATAGGGTAACCTAATGTATAAAATCGTAAAAAGTCAAAGCTAGATAGACTGGTTAATTAGAAACTAATTTCCACTGCCTCATTTTTCGATTAGATATGAAACCTCTATGAGTCTCCGGCAAACCATCAATTGCCCTTTCCGCAAGCCACACTATCTAGGGATACGCACTGAGGTCTTGCCCACCCGGATCGCATCACTCGATATCGATCCAGAGATAACTGTTATCTATGTGCTGGAACCGGTTGCAAATGACAGAGTGATTTAAATTTAATTCCTCCGACACCTTTATTTTACACCTTCATCAGTGCACTTGCTCTTCTTGCGGCTCATTTGGCCAAGAGTCATAGACATATACTTCTCCATCAATCTCTGCTTGTAGATAATACTCAAGCGATTTATCGTCTATTCTATAATCTTCTTTTTTTATCGGATTAGATTCCTCTAACTTTTGAACAATCCAATTATTTTCTATAATTGCAGCTTCAGATATTATTCTCGCAGCCTCTATAGATACGGCCTTTATCCAACAGCTTATAAACGCCCCTCCGAGCTTATCATAATTATCTGACGTTGGAGATGGAATACATGCGTATTGAAAATAGAACATCACTATCAGTTTCCTCAAGCAATATAACGGTTGAATTAAGGGGCGATACGCGATTTGTGCGCAGCGTCCGGCTCGCGTTTTTTGCGGGCGAACTTGAATTATTTGTTACATTAAAGGGGTCGGTGACAAATGATAATGATTGTGTTTTGTCACCGACCCCTTTCTTTCGGGCAGAACCGTAACGGCATTGGTGCCGGAGGGATTAAATTTTTGTTCCCTCCGGCACCTTTATTTTTACACGTTTTTTCCCATACCAGTGTAACGAGAAATGACAGCTTTATTAAATTTCAGAAGATTTTTTTTCCGCTCATTATGTTGCTTAATCAATTTTGCATCATATGCGTTAACTTTACCATTTTCGTAAATATAACTCTGAAACTCGTAAACTTGCCGTACCAATTCATACATTGGCCTAGAGTGAATACCCCCAACATCTTGAAAGTGTATTTTCTCGTCCATGTCATACATTGGTTCAACCTTATCTGTATGTTGAAAAAAAAGTAAGCCTTTTCCCGATGGATAGGGTGCCAGGGAATGTTTAGCTATAAATGAGTCATACGAATTGTAGTCTCCAAAATACCCAGATTGAAATTTCTTATCTGGATCACTTGCCATTATTGGCTGATACAGATGAATAGATGGCTTGATTATCTTTTTCCTTATCAGCGGATGCTTAATTCGCCTAGTTATATCAAACTCACCAATTTGCAACATATAAGCGTTTTCACCATCAAGCCAAGTTTCGCATATTCGCGGAAAAGGAAAACCACATCTTGCGGCGAACAAGTAATCACTCGACATATTTATTATTAAAATATTATTTATCTTTAAGCCAAAGCAAGATGGAGCACTATGAAAAACTAATGATTCCACCCCGATTGCATTCAGTCCTTTCTCGTCTGATGCTATAGAATAAACAGCAATCATTCTATCTTTTGTAGATATCCGTGTATTTATATGAAAACTAGGTTTAATGTTCGTTGGATTCCCTTGAATATAATGGTATGCAATCCAGACACCCACCCTGACTTTATCTAACCAGTCCATGAAGTCCATATATTCTGCACTAGTTAACGCTTCTCTCTGTAATAATAAATCTACATACCTTTTTGCTCTAGCCTCTATTTCTGAATACTGGGTATTACAACTTTCGCATGAGGGAACAACAAAACTTGACCAGTCAAATCTTAAAGTTTTACCGTTTCTATAGTTTGTACCGAAGTTAACAACTCTTTTAGGGTCACCTGTCAACTCAAGCAGCCATTTGGGAAGGATATGCTCGCGATTTTTATCTTCTGGTGCCTCACCACAAAATACACAGAATCTATTACTTTTCATAAATGGTAGTTATTTTCCGTGTAACTACTACTTATCTCACAAATGCAAGATAACGTGATTTTATGAAATTGTGCAGGATAACAACCCGTATACAGTGATATACGCGCAGGTGCCAGATAACAGTCCTTTTCCATTGGCTGGAATTCCTTGTTATTCGTTTGAATTGTCTATTGATTGTGCTGATTCATTGCAGCTTGTCAATATTAAACTGCAAATGCCGTCACCTTTATACCTTCACCCCTCTAGAAATTTACTTTCGCAACCAATGAAACTGCATCTAAGTGGTGATCATCAGAAACATTGACCGCGTATTTCAGGCCAATGTTCATAAAACCTAATTTCAAAAAAGCCCCCGCCTCAGCAGGAATTCCAATACCACTGTAATCATTTTCTTCAAAACCTGCCTTGACGATACTAACGCCCGTCATTACAGAGACAAACACCCAACGGTTTTCCCAGTAACGTCCATATTTGATACCGGTTTCAGAAATCCCATGTCGATCATCAGTAACGAATCCGTTGCGATAGACACTGAACAGGTGCTTGTTTTTACGTAGCGTTCCGCCCAGATGGAAGAGAACGCCATACTCAGCTCCGCCATCAAGTGTTTGTATATCGACCCCACCACCGCCCCATCCTGCTTCCAGCCATAAATTCTTTGATTGGAAACCTGATTCCATAGCTGTTGCTGTAGAGCATGTGCACGCAAAGATAAGGAAAGAAAATATTACAGATGTAATTCTCTTAACTGATTCAATACGTTTTCTTGGATTGTTGAGTATCCGAGAATTAGTTGTGTGTGTATTTAAATCGAATCCCATGCGGGTTGTTAAATGTTTCATTGTCATTTCCCTTAACTAAAGAACCCCTGGTTAATTCGAGTATCTTGCATTGTGAACAATGAAAATTCTGTAGGAGCGGCTTTAGCCGCGATGAACCGCCGACCCCCATCGCGGCTAAAGCCGCTCCTACAGATGCTCGCAAATAAATCAAAGTTCCCCTAAATGTAAAATACTTTCTGAATTATTTTGTATTTTTAAAAACTAAAAGCGGTAATTCACGCCTATGCTGTATCCTTCATAATCATTACCACCGCTATCAAACGTGCGCTCCACTTCAACCATCATGTTGGTAGTAAAATTAACTCCGACCCCGATACCAGCAGCAGGGCCGGTTTTATAACTCTTATGGAAGGCCCCTACACCATTTCTGGATATCTCATTACGCGAGGTTCCAAGTTTGACTTTACCGTAAACTTTCGTACCAAAAGTAAACACACCATAGATTGCTTGTGTTTTGATATCCCATTTACCTTTCACAGGATAGACAAGTGGATCATCAAGCTCACCATCAGCGACTGATTTTGCAAACTCGGCTTCCACAGCAAAGGCTACCCAGTCAGTTGAGGCCAGTTTATATCCCAACAACACGCCAAGCGTTCTTGCGGATTCATCCAGGTCACGATTAAATTTCACATCAATATTTCTAAGCTTTGCACCCATATAAAAATCACTAGCGTTCACTTCGCCCGCAGTGGCAATTAATAGAATGGCGGTACCTATAAATGGTTTTATAGTCATGTTATTCCCCTTACTTTAATTAAGTTAATTAATAAATAGTTTCAGAATTATTTCTTTCATTAAGTGTGATTATTATTTTCTCCTCAAATATTTAATGTATATACAATTCATTCACTAACCCAGTGATGCCGCAAACGTACTGTCGCACCCATACGTTCAAATATTTTCAGCAGTCCGTAGATGGTTCTGTTATGAAAAATAAATTCCTCGGCGATATAGTCCAGTTTGAAAGAATCATGCAGGTTCTTCATCGGTTCTTTCCCCTGCTCTGAATATGTAGCGTACTTGCCGAAATCAAAGCTGTCGTTCCTAAAAGGCTGCGTCACCCATTGCCCAAAGGGACGCAGTGCCTTTTGATAAAAGTCGTCATCGAAATTTTCATACGACATGCCCATTTCTTTGTAAGCTGCAAATAGTGACTGTGAATCATCATTCATGTAGGCAAGCAGGATGCGTGGAAACAGTGCAGTAAATTTATCGGACATTTTCCGGACACAGCCAAAATCAATCACACTAATGGAACCGTCTTCATTAAATAGGTAGTTGCCCGGGTTTGGATCGGCGTGCAGGCATTGCAGGTCATTCGATGAATGAATAAAAAAGTCGTAAAGCAATTGCGCCGTTTCATTTCGGGTGGACTGAGAGGGATTGGTTGCCAGCCAGTCCTCAAGGTGTAACCCCTGCATGAAACCGGTGGTCAATACGCGTTGGCTGCTCAACTCGGGATAAACCGATGGAATAGAGATTCCCTTGAGTGTTACGTTTTCCTGAAACCACTGGGTATTTTTGGCTTCAATGCTGTAATCGACCTCTTCTTTTAAGCGCGATGCTATTTCATCCAGTGAATGTAAGATGAGTTTGGTATTTGACATGCCTAGCGCCAGCTTGCGTATTAATGCCAGATCACTTTCGATCGCCACATCAATGCCGGGGTACTGGATCTTTACAGCCAGTTCTTCACCTGCACTGTTTTTTGCTTTGTGAACCTGTCCGAGACTGGCTGCGGCAAAGGCCTGGGGTTCAAAGTGTGCGAACAGTTTTTCAGGCGTTTTGTCGAACTCGCTCATGATGAGTTTGCGCACCAGGACACGATTGAGTGGCGGCACCTGATGAAATGATTTTTCCAACTCACGGCGATAAGCATCCGGCAGTAGCCCCTGCTCCATGCCGACCATTTGCGCTATTTTTAATGCAGTACCGCGCAGCTGGGTGAGCGCCTTAAAAAGAATCTTTGCATTATCATTATGCAGTTTTTCATTATTCTTCTGATGCTTTTCAGCAGATAGAAAAGGCCGTTTAACACTGTGTTTTAAATGCCCCGCTCCCACTTTCACGGCGGCCGCACCCGCAATACTACTGCGCACCAGTTTTCCTTTAGGGACTTTAGGACTCATTTTCATTCCCCATAAAATGGCGTTTAACCAAATTCGATGTCGCTTGTGTTGTTGATGAGCCAGGCATCAATTCGCCAAAGTGTGTCATCACATGAGCTACGGAATAAAAATGAAACCAGATCAAGCGATTTGCCGATCATGCCCTGATGTAAAATGCTGGCGATGATGTCCATACTTTTATCCACCAGCTGTGTCGTGTTGGCAAAATCTTCAGAGTCGTCATTAATCCAGTAAGCCAGCACCCCTGTCTGGTAATCCCAGAACAGGCGTGGCAATAAATCCTGGTAAGGTTGTTGCGGAATTTCTTCGGCCTCAATGGCAGCTTCGAGCAGATCCGTCACGATCCGGTTGAATAGTTTTCTGGTGCCGTCCAGATGTGCAGCGCCAGCAACCGGGGAGTAATAAGTGAGCTTGAATACTTCACGCAGAAATTCCCTGGCGGGCAGCCATAGCTCTAATTGTGTTTCAACAAACTGTTGCAACTGTTCCTGCAGCGAATATTCATGGAAGTTCTCAATACCCCTGAGTTGATCCATCGACTGTTGCTGCATGTATTCGCAATAACCGTAGAGTAATTTCTCTTTAGAAGGGAAATAGTTATAAATCGTCGCATCACCAACCCCGGCGCGGCTCGCAATTTCGCGCATGGAGGCTGATTTAAAACCCTTTTCTGTAATCACTTCCACGGAAGCATTAAGGATTTTCACCTGGGTTTTCGCTTTGTCTTTTTCACTTATTTTCATGGTGATGCCTATTGAATAACTAATCTCTACACATAATATAGCATAATAATGGATTTAATGCATAGCATTTTCACATTAAATTTACAGCACGAGCGTATATCTAATATATTCAATGGCTTATACTATTATACCCTCTCAATATTTTATTTGTTTACGACAAATAGCCGCACAAGTAAGGCGATGGAAGGATTGGAATATAGTTAAGGTATGACTACCTATAGGAGATGAAACATGGGTTATTTCAACAAACTGTTAGCTAGTTTACTTTTGATCATGCATCTATCAGGCAATGCATACGCTGATGACCTGGTGCCTACCCGTCTGCTCGGACTGGATCTGGCGAGCGACATTGCCACAGCGGCCATCGCTGCTTGCCGCAAGAACGGTTATCAAATAGCCGTGGTAGTTACTGACCGAAGTGGTGACCCCATCGTTATTATGCGCGATGTGTTTGTCAGCAAGTATATGGTGCAGATTGCACAGGCCAAAGCCAATGCGGTGGTGATGTCGAATTCAAGTTCCGGGGATTTGCGCGAAAGCATGGCGCGCATTCGGGACGAATTGAATGAACTGGATGGTGTGCTGCTAATGCAAGGCGGCTTACCGATTCAGTTTTCAGGGTCTCTGATTGGTGCTGTAGGTGTAAGCGGTGCACCGGGCGGCGGAAAAGATGAGACTTGTTCCCGGCAAGGTATCGATGCCGTACAAGAACGGCTGGATTTTGCAGACTGAAGCTTAAGGAAACCTCTGATTAATTAGCGAGAATCTGTAGGAGCGGCTTTAGCCGCGATGGACAATGCAGCCCCATCGCGGCTAAAGCCGCTCCTACAGAATTTAAACTTTACACATTAATAAAATACACGACACATTAGAGGTGTCATTGATTTAAAACTTAATCTTTTTTCATTGGGCAAGTGCCAATACCCAGCAAAGCATAGGGAGGACACCAGCCAAACAATGCGGTTGCCAACGGCACGACACCAAACCAGCCCCATATAACTGGACCGATCGGGCCAACAAATACCTGGCTGATTAATGCAATACCCAGGATAACTCGAATCCCACGGTCAATAGACCCGACATTTTTTTTCATATTCATATCTCCTGAAAAAGAACATAAAAAAAGCCCCTGATCCAATCAGGGACTTTTTAAATTATCACAAGTACTCGAACAGATTTACTTGGATGCAGCTGTCATGTATTCCACTGCCGCTTTAAGATCCGCATCAGAACAGTCCATGCAAGTGCCTTTTGGTGGCATCGCATTTTTACCTTCTATTGAACTCTTCATCAGAGCATCCATACCAGTTGCAATACGCGGCGCCCAGGCTTCTTTGTCACCCAATTTTGGAGCGCCTGCTACACCAGAGGCGTGACAGACTGCGCACTTGGTATCATAGGTTGCCTTGCCAGGCGCATCTTCTGCATTGACAACACCACTGATAGCAAAAAGAGCGATTAAGCTAATTACTAATTTTTTCATTACTCACGTCCTATTGTTTATGTTAATTCGATTTCACCATAGTCAACAAATGTTGAATCTATTTACCGGAAATTAATTACCTGCTGGACAACATCCCGTCCCCTCTCTTCTTGCACTAAACGATTATCCAATGGGAAGTTTCAGTTTCTTTTGACCTAAGTCATAAAGAGAGAGGGTTGCTCGCTGCTGGGTAACATTATAATAGATGCAGACGGTTAAATTAATATCCCAAAGTCTATATTAGAATTTCATATAATATATAATTATTACAGTTAGTTATGAGTTATTCCTTATAATTTATTTAACTATTTGAGCCTGAATGAGCTCAACAGTGTTAATACTACAATGAAATCATGACTCGCAAATTAAAAACAGATAATTTTATTATTCGATGGTTGTTCCCCGATGACTGGGCTGAACGAGTGCAAACCTGGTTATCAATTTTATTGCAATTTGCACTGGCAAGCATTCTGGTTGCTGCCCTGATCGATCAGCAGTACAACATTGTATTTATGGCCTCACTTGTACTCGCGCTAACATTTTTACCTGCGCTGGTAGAACGCCAACTTGGCGTTCATCTACCCATAGAATTCACCTTGATAAATTGCCTGATGTTGTACGCTGCTTTCGCACTGGGTGAAATCAGTGATTTCTATGAACGATTCTGGTGGTGGGATTTAATGTTGCATAGTTTCTCGGCACTGGTCATGGGTCTGATCGGCTTTCTGTTTGTTTATGTTTTTTACCGTACCCGGCGTATCCAGATACCACCCTTTTATGTGGCCGTAACCTCGTTTGGATTTGCTATAACAGTGGGAACACTGTGGGAGATTTTTGAATTTTCTATGGACTGGAGTTTTAAGATCAACATGCAGAAATCTGGTCTCGTCGACACTATGACTGACCTCATGGTAAATGCCACCGGTAGCTTTGTAGCCGCCTTGATTGGCTATCACTATGTCAAAGATGGTGACTCACTATTGGCTGACCGACTGGTAAAACACTTTATAGCCAAAAATCCGAAATTATTTAAAAGTGCCACACACGATTAATCAGCGGTACCTCTATCAATCTTTAACTCGTTCCAACCAGCCGTCACGCTTGAGCCGCTGCATATACTCAATAATCCATCGTTGCCGTTCGCGAACATAACTGGAGGGATTATTCACATGTAATTTTTTCGGATTCGGCAGTACTGCTGCGAGCAATGCTGAATCAGCGTTGCTCAACTGTACCGGAAGTTTTCCGAAATAATGTTGACTGGCCGCAGGTATGCCGTAGATACCACGGCCAAATTCAGCTATGTTGAGATAGATTTCCAGTATGCGCTGTTTTGACCAGGTGATTTCGATTATAGCTGCAAAATAGGCTTCAATAAGTTTGCGAAAGTAGCTTCGTCCAGGCCATAGAAAAAGGTTTTTTGCCACTTGTTGCGTAATCGTAGATGCTCCTCTAAATCCTGACCCATCAATTTGTTCAACCACTGCTTTATGTATCGCACTAACATCAAAACCATGATGATCCGGGAATTTCTGATCTTCTGCTGCCATGACTGCCAACGCAGCCGTCGAACCAAGTTTGTGCCAATCTGTCCATCGATAAGCATAGCTGCCATGCACACTACCACCCTGGTTTTGCAGAAGCATGAATGCAGTCACTGGAGGATTTATAAACCGTAAGATTAAGACCACCAACCAAGTGACCAGAATAAACGAGAGCAATAAATTGCCAGCCCAACGTATGAGCAGTTTGGATAAAACGCGTTGTTTTTTCTTTCGGGGCATACACAGATGAGGCATCACAAAATACTGATTGAATATTATGTCATTGTTCAGCGTCGCCAGACAATTCAGGCCTGCCAACTCGAAACATATGCCTGATAGAGCAGAAATGTCGTAGTCAGAATAAAACCCAATAAGGGTATCCACGTAGGAATCGCAAACGGTGTAGTCTCACTACTCTGGGTAGTTTTAATACGCCACAATGCCAGATTGACCAGCGCAAACACGGTCAATATAAAATAACTGGTTGTCTTTGCCAGCTGTTCGATAGGTAACCAGAGCGCCATCACCAGTACCGATACTGAGACCAAACCTGTTGCCAGTAATGGTGTTTGAGTACGTGGGTGAATAATACCCAGTGATTGAGGAATCCAACCTTGCCGTGCCAATCCATAAAGCACCCGTGCAGCCATAATAATTTGTATAAGTGCGCCGTTGATAACCGCAAACAGTCCAATCAAACTGATGACCGTTGGCGTTTTTCCAGTTGCTTGTTGATAGATGTAGGCTAATGGCGCTTCGGAAGCAGCCAGTTCTTCTGGCGTGAATCTAGCAACCGCAACAAAGGCAACCACGAAATACAATAGACTGGATATGAATAATGCCAACAAGATAGCTAATGGTAAATTACGCCATGGATTCTGCACTTCCTCTGCGACATTAACCATATCTTCAAAACCGATGAACGCATAGAAAGCCAGAAAGCTTCCCATCAGGATTCCCTGCCAGACGCCGGTATTTGCAGGTGGCAAGCTGTGGTTTAACTGTTCGATAGTCGTACTTAAATCTGGTCGTACAACCCATATAATCATTAACAAACCAAATATCTCAAACAGCGTTAAAACCGCTGCAACACGAATTGATTCACTGATACCCCATGCAGCAAGGGCGCCCATTCCGGCAACAACAAACAACATGACAAGCACCGATGGCACCTCTATAAATACTTGTAGGTATCCTACGAAACCTCTAGTGAGCGTTGCTGCTGATACAACACCGGCAAGGATGATTAATAATCCTACCAGCACTGATAACCAGCGCTTAGCAAATCCCTTCTGCAAATAAACTGCTTCGCCTGCACTAACCGGATAACGTGAGGACAATTCTGCATAAGTAAATGCAGTCAGACAGGCGAGCAATGAGGCGAGCAAAAAGGCAATTGGCGCATAGTTGCCAGCGTGACCTGCCACCTTCCCGATCAAAACATAGACGCCGGCACCCAGTATGTTGCCCATACCATAGAAAGTTATTAAAGGTAGCGAAAGAGATCGCTTCAGTTTGGATTCTAGATTTGCATCTGCTTTCACGACTTATCCATATACAAACTTGCCTTACAGACAGTCAAGACTCTTTGAGTGGCCAGACTAGTCTCTGGTGTATTCAAACGCTCTGTAATTTTATTGAGCGCCGCCAGTGCATTTCTTGTCAGTGTCTCGTCAATGTAAGCAGGAGGTAGTGACTCAATAACATGCATAATACTGAGCTTGGCTTTGGTCATTATCTGGATTTCTGCCACTTTCTTCTCAACAGTACGATCCTCATTCGCCAGATCAGCAGCCATCAGGATATGTTTATAAATCTGCACACCTTTTCTCCTTGCATACAATCGCCTACGTCTATAAAACTATAGAACAACCTGAGGAATAGTGATCTGACCCATGTCAATAACTGACTATTACCAAGGGATACTATTCTGGGAGACTCTGACGAAATAGCGAGAATCTGTAGGAGCGGCTTCAGCCGCGATGGCCGCGACATCACTTTTCGCGGCTGAAGCCGCTCCTACATGTTTTGGCATGATGCACAAATTAGACAGAGGTCTCCTAGAGGTGTGGAAATTTCACCGGGTGAAGATATTTGTCTCCTCATCACTTACCAGCGGTTAGTGGTTCGAGTATCATAGCAACCAGGTAATTCCACACGATTTATACAAAGAAAGCGCCCTGTGAATTTCAAACTTTTACTGCTCAACATTCTGACAGGTCTTTGTATTTCCCTTTTCCATTTCTCCGCGCTTGGCGCAGAGCAACCTGAGGTTAAAATTCGCATAATCCTCAAAGACAGTGAGCTACTGAAGAATGTTAAGGCTCACCTGAGTATTGTCCAGGAAACCAAAAAGCCTCCCCTGCTCGAACGTATCAACCCTTTTCATCAAGCAGAACCTGTCCGCCCATTAACTAACAGCCGAATCAAGCGCCTCCACCATCGCGCACCGGGTGAAATCCGTCAGGCGCTACAGCCATTTGGTTACTACGAACCGGTTATCGTCAGTGAACTCAAACAAAAAGGTGATAACTGGAAAGCCAGGTATTCTATTGAACCTGGACTAGCAACCATCATAAAAATAATCGATATTGAGATTACCGGCGCCGGAGCATCCGACCCTGCACTACAAAATATCATCGACAACAGCAACCTTACCCAGGACACGCAGCTGTCGCACGAAATTTATGAAGACACTAAAAAAGCTCTGTTCGATTCGGCCTATTACCGAGGATATCTTGATGCACATTTCACAAAAAGTGAGTTGAGCGTTATCCCAGAACAACAACGCGCTAACATTCTTCTGCATTTTGATACCGGCGAGCAATATCATTTTGGCCCAATTAACCTTGAACAATCTGTTATTAAACAAGATCTGGCTAATCGCTTCATTAATATACATACAGGCGATCCACTTGAAACAGATAAACTACTTGATCTGCAATTGCGACTTGATGACAGCGATTACTACAGCCACGTTGAAATTGACTTGCAGCGTGATAAAGCTACTGACAATAAAGTGCCAGTACATATTAAAACCGGACCCAGCAAATCAGAACGCTATTCTATTGGACTGGGATATGGAACAGATACCGGACCCAGGTTGACACTGGGTACTAAATTCAGGCATTTAAACCGGCGTGGCCATCAGTTTCAATCCGACCTTCAGTGGTCTGAAGTCAAACAGACATTTTCATTACAATATCTCGTGCCTATCGGCAAGCAGCTTACTGACCAATTGGCTTTCTCTGCAGCACTTCAGGAAGAACAATTTGGCGACATTAATACCCGACAGCTTATTATCGGACCCAGTCATATTACAAACTGGCAAGGTTTTCGCCGCCGCTTGTACCTAAACTTTCTGCAGGAAGATTTTTCTTTTGACAGAGGTATCGCTGACCGTTCAGATATTTTATATCCCGGCATCACTCTGTCTAGAAAATCGGCCAATAACCCAACTTTCCCTCGCAAGGGTTATAGCGTCATCGCGGATATACACGGCGCGTCTGACTCTCTACTTTCATCGTCTTCATTTTTACGTGCCAGCCTTGATTTACGCGGTGTAATATCACTGGGAAAACGTTCACGTTTATTAATGCATGTCGAGACTGGTGGCATCGTATCGGATGCATTTGATCTATTGCCACCCTCGCAACGTTTCTTTACCGGTGGCGACCGTAGTCTGCGCGGGTATTCCTATCAGGATGTAGGGCCAACCAACAACCTGGGCGATACTATTGGCGGCAAGAATCTACTTACCGGCAGTATTGAGATTGATCATTTATTCTATAAATCTTTTGGTGTCGCGCTATTTTTTGATACCGGCGATGCATTTAATGACGCACCGGATTTACTCAAAAGTGTAGGTGTTGGACTTCGCTGGCGCTCACCTGTCGGTATGTTCCGAATTGATCTTGCTCATCCAATGGATGATCCGGATTCCAATTTCAGGCTGCATATCAGTATTGGGCCAGATTTGTGAAACGATTTATCAAATTCGGCCTGATTTCCATCCTCAGTTTGATGGTATTGCTTTTGTTGCTGCTGTTTTTTATTGCGAACACCGAACGAGGTACTTCCTGGGCCTGGAGCCTGGCACAGGATTTCATGCCAGAAACTCTGCAGACTGACAGATTAACCGGACGGCTCACAGGACCACTCTACATAGAAGGATTAAAATTTACGACCAACCAGATTAGCGTTCAACTTGAACAGGGTGAATTGGACTGGTCACCACGCAGTTTACTTAACTCAACTGTGCAAATAGAACAGTTGTTGATTAACGGATTACGCATTATCCAAAAAGCTCCTCAGGATACTGGAGCTGAAGTTAAAGAGCCTATTAAACTCCCTGCCGAAATAAATTTCCCAGTTGCTATCAAACTCAACAATATTGAGATAAACGATTTTCAGTACCGGTCTTCTGATTCTTCCGAACCGTTAATTATTGACCATGCCAAACTAGATTCTCACCAAACTGGCAATCACCTGGTCGTTAAATCCTTACAGGTATCTTCGCCACTTTTTAAGATTGATGCTAAGGCTGAGTTAGATACAAAAGGTGATTACCCGCTCACAGGGAGTATTAACTGGCAAGTAAATCCTACAGGATTTAAAAATATTATTGGTCAATCCAATATTAAGGGTGATCTACAAAACTTAACTATTAATTCACAACTCGGCACACCTTACAACACAACCGTAAACATAGATCTTCAACAACCACTCGATAATTTAGTAGCTAATATAGTGCTTAATACTGATCATCTTATACCTTTAGATATACAGCCTGACTGGCCTGAGCTACCACTATCTGGCGTAGCCAATGGTTCGTTTAATAATGGCCAAATTATTATCAGTAATCTTTCTATAAAGCCTGACAATCTGACTAGCACGCTCGAAGCGAACGGCACCATCAACCTGACGGGAACTCAACCTATATTCGACCTGAAAACCAGTTGGCAGAAATTACAATGGCCTCTGGAAGGTGAAGCGCAAGTTAGCAGCCCAGAAGGAAAGCTTCATATTACCGGCACGCCTGAAAATCTAGCGAGTGACTTGTTCGCAAAATTCAACGGCAATGGAGAAGTGACTGGCCAGATAAATCGTCGCGCTGAAAACATCGAGATGGCACTCAGCTGGAAAAATCTGGTTTTACCTGTAGCCGAAACACAATTACTGTTACCCACAGGCAATGCCAAATTAAACGGCACTATTGATGATTATTTATTAAAGCTCGATACGGCGCTTGATGTACCGGAACAAACCAATGGTCATATAAAAGTTGCCGGACGCGGAAATCTAAAACAAATTCAACTTGACTCAGTAGATATCGAAGCGCTGGATGGTGAACTAAAAGGCAGTGCGGATATAAGCTGGCAACCCTCAGTAGATATAAAATTAGATCTAAAAGGAAAAAATCTGAATCCTGGGATTTTGTATTCAGAATGGCCCGGCCAACTGGCCCCTGTCTTTCAGTTGAATGCCAATAATAAAAATGGTCATTGGCAGATCCAAACCCAACAAATAAATATCAAAGGTAAGTTACGTGACTATCCAGTAGATTTGACTGCACAGGCAAACCTGGAAAAACAAAAACTTCAACTTAAAGCACTGCGCCTATCATCTGGAAAAAGCCAACTGGAACTGAGTGGAACTGTTGATAAACAGTTTGATCTTACATGGCAGTTAAACAGCAAGAATCTTGGTGAGGTCTGGCCAGATGCTTTAGGGGAAATCACTGGCCATGGAAAAATAACTGGACTTCCCCCCTACCCCAAAGTTGAGGCATCTCTACAAGGGAAATCCATTTCAATAAATACGTTTAGCACTCAATCATTTGAGCTAAAAACAAATCTGGACACCCAATTACAAGATGCTTCAACACTTCAATTCAATCTTGATAATGCTCAATACGCAGGCACCCAACTTTCCGAAGTCAGTATGCAAGCCAATGGCTTTGCAGCAAAACACCATGTACAGCTAATAGCTAAAACCAGCCAGGGCGATCTAGATCTGGCAATACAAGGCGATCTTCAACACCCCTGGACACCAAAGGCAACCTGGAATGCTATTGTTGATCGCGCAGATTTTGCACTTCCCGAGCTGTCAAGTTGGAAACTTGATCAGCCTATAAAAGTCACTTACAGTAAAAAGCTGTCACGGATTGAACCAGGCTGCTGGGTCACTACACCTAGCGGAAAGTTGTGTCTGGAAGGCGCACTTGCCACGACATCCAGCGGCAAGTTTCAATTATCTGACTTGCCACTAAGCTATTTTCAATCACTGTACCCACCTGATATAAAACTACAGGGTACGCTGAATGGTGCAGGTACCGTATCCATGAAAACTGGACAACCTGTATTGGGGAAAGCAGAACTCTCAACAACATCCGGTCAGTTAATGTTGTCTGATGCTTCAACACCGACTAAAAATAAAACCACTGACGTCCAGCAATCCAGTCATTTGCAAACATTATTATCATTTGGATCCAGCACGGCAAATGTAACCTTCGATGATAAAGCTGTTTCTATAAATACCAAACTTAATTTGTCAGATGATGATCATTTTTTGCTAGATCTTTCCGTCAAGAATAGCTCAAAACCCTTTATAGAACGTTCTATTTCCGGACAGTTTCAATCCAGCCTGCAAGATCTTTCCTTTATTGATGTACTGTCATACGACATCGACAAAACTCAAGGCCAACTACAATCAAACATGCAGCTGTCTGGCCAATTAGATAAACCACAACTCACCGGCAAACTGGAGCTTAGCGGCTTCTCGGCCAACCTGTTACAACCTGGCCTTAGTCTGAATAACGGGCATTTCACGCTTACAGGTTATGGGCAACAGGGTTTAGAACTCAACGCAGTCGTCACCTCTGGCGAAGGCCAAATTGAATTAACTGGCACGGTTAATTTACTTGAAGAGCAATGGGCAGACATCAGCTTGAAAGGTGAAAACATCACGGTTACAGATACACCTGATGCACATGTTATCGCTACACCCGATTTGACACTTGGGTTTAGTGATAAACACATTAAGCTCAATGGAAGATTAGTCATTCCCTACGCCGATATCACACCAAGAAAACTTCCTGAATCCGCCGTGACAGTTTCCAATGATCAAATTATTCTAAAACCTGGACAGCAAGGCTCACAAAAATCACTCAGCCGCTCACTACTTGCCGACCTTTATCTAATCCTGGGAGAAGATGTAAATATCGATAGCTTCGGACTCAAAGCAAACATCGCTGGTGCAGTGCGCATACAGGAACGGCCGGGAGAACCAGCAACCGGTAGTGGCGAACTTAAAATCATGAAAGGTCAATACCAGGCATATGGTCAGGACTTAACTATTAAACAAGGGCGCGTTCTGTTTACGGGTGGCCCACTTTCCAGACCGGGTCTTGATTTCCGAGCAGTACGGCAACCAAGAGAGAATATCGAAGTGGGTGTTCAAGTACGAGGCAATCTGAAAAATCCTGACTTCACTCTGTTCTCATCACCGTCCATGACACAACAGGTGCAACTATCCTACCTGATATTTGGACGCCCCCCGAATGAAGCTTCCGGCACTGAGAATTCTGCACTTAACCGTGCAGCGATGGCATTAGGCATCAAAGGCGGTGACTTCCTGACCAAGAACATAGGCAAACATATAGGCATTGACGAAATTGGCATCGAGACTGCTCACAGCAGCACGGGCACAGAACAGGCTGCCCTCATGCTCGGCAAATATCTGTCACCCAAACTCTATGTGAGTTATGGCCTGGGACTCTTTGAACCTATTTCCACCTTTAAACTGCAATACTTTATAAATCGAAAATGGAAACTGGTTACTGAATCATCGGGGGTTCGTTCAGGTGGAGATATTTTTTATACCATTGAGCGTGGAAAATAACAGCGCCTTCATCCGTGTAAGAAAAGTTAATCTTTGTAGGCGCTATCAAGATTCTTAGCCGTGTCCATACCGATAACTTTATCACCATACTTTAGTTTCTTAAGGATTACCGATTCCAGGTCAGCGCCATCCAGGTTCAAGCCCTTTACCGTTGCACCTTCTAAATCGGCACCCGCCATCTCTGCCATAGTAAAATCGGCATCCGAAAGGTTCGCACCGCGCAATGACGCAAATTCCAGATCCGTACGGGCCGCCTTTGCGTTGGTAAAGTTTGTATTATCGAGATTTGCAGAACGGAAGACCGCGCGCATTAAGCCCATAGACTGATTTTTCATATCAGCAGCGAGATTTGCATTTGTAAAGTCTGCGCCTTCAAGATTCGCTCTACTAAGATTGGCAACTACACGTGCCTTGGTTAAATTGGCATTCTTCAGATTGGCTCTCTGCATCTGGGTTGAAAACAGACTGGCGCCGGACAGGTTCGCATTTTCCAGATTCGCTTCCATCATCCAGCCAATATCCAGGTTAACTCCACTCAGGTTAGCACCACTCAAATTGGTTTTATTAAAACGTGCCGAGCGTAGATTAGCCCCTCGAAAATCGACCCCACTCAAATCTAGCCCGGAGAATCGCTTACTGACCAGATCAATTCTTTCTCCTGATTTTGCAGATGCCAGCAACTTAATCAACTCTTCCCGCGTCATTTCCGGCTCGGTCATATCCGGACTGCTAAGATCAACATTATCCATAAAGCCATCAGCAACAACTATTGATGGTCCAATGCTGGCCCCAATTATGAGCATCAAGAAAATACTGGTAATAGAAACTTGTGTCCGCATAAGACAACTCCTTAGTGTTAATTCATAAAGTGTCGGAGACGAAACTGAAGAATTGATATAAGCAGTATATCAAGCACCTCTCTGGATAATGGGGATAAATCCGGGATATTTTCCTATATATCAAGAACACCTTCGGTGCTGCCGCCTCTCGCATTAGAATACAACCATGAGAAGAACGCCGTTTACCACCAAGCGGTCCCGATCCTTACGCAGTCTCGTGTTACTGCATAATGCCGCATTTCTGTTCCTGATCGCAGTGACCAGTATCGCGGGTGTCTACGGAAGCTGGTTTTGGCAACAATCCTCCAGAGAATCTTTGCGGCTAAACACGCTGGTCAATGAAGCGCTGGAAATCCGTGGTGACATTTTCCGCGAGATCAAAGAGATCTCCACCGCAAGGCTGGTTAATGACCCGACTGCGCTTGATCGCTATTGGCGTCATCTGTACCAAATTGACCAACGGTTTTACCGGCTTGAAAAACAAAATCTTGGCGAAGAAGGTGCGGTTGCCATCAAAACGATGCGCCATTCATATGAATTGATGCAATCGGAAATGAACAAGCTGTTCGCTGGCAGTCAAACCAGTCGCCAACTGATCGATGATGTTTATCAACAGCGCATTCTAGGTGATTTTGAAAGTGCCTTTAACGTACTTAGAAAACATATTAGACAAATTCAACAAGCCCTCGAAGCAAAACTGGATTACTGGTCAGAGCTGGCACCGTATATTGTTGGCCTGCCTGTGCTGTTGGCATTGGGGTTACTACTATACTCACGGTATGTTTTCCGCCACCAGTTTATTCAACCGATGGATGAACTCGCTACAGGCGCGCTGGGCATCAGCGCAGGCAAGTTACAACGCCGTATTCCCGTGCAAGGTGTTCAGGAAGTCGTTTCACTCACTGAATCGATCAACGATATGGCAGAACAATTAGAGGTTAGCCGCGACACTCTGGTAGAACACGAGCGCCAGGCTGCTCTAGGTGCGCTTATACCGGTTGTTGCCCACAACATCCGCAACCCTCTGGCGAGTATTCGCGCGACTGCTCAGGTACTCGAATACGCAGATAGTAAAGCCGACAGATCGGATGCACAGCATGCAATCATCGCAACTGTCGACCGACTGGAGCGTTGGGTCAGTTCCCTACTCTCTTATTTAAATCCATTAAAACCGGTAACAAAAATCATTGGCCTCACGGAGATTACCGACCAGACAGTGCAAGCATTGGATGATCGGCTGCAAGAAAAACAACTGCGTATTGAGCGCCATAACTGGGATACAAATATTCACCTGGAGGCGGATGAAGCATTACTTGAACAAGCGTTATACGGGCTACTCACTAACGCTATTGAAGCGTCTACACCGGGTGGGGAAATCAGCATTGGTGTCGAATTCAGTGACCATAAAGCCACGCTGTTGATCGACGATAACGGACCCGGGATGCCCTTTGAACCGAAACCTACTGATCTGTCTCCCGGACCATCTACCAAGCGTTTCGGCACTGGCCTGGGGATTCCCTTCGCATTTAAAATAGTCAAAGCACATGCCGGGCAGTTACTCTACGAACCTGCACCACAGGGTGGAACCCGTGTGCGGCTTGAACTACCTGCACAGGCATCCTGACTTATGACAACAAAAACTTCCCAACCGCATGTACTGTTGATCGAAGATGAAACCGTGTTCGCTAATGCCGTGTGCAAACATTTTCAAAACAATGGCTATCAGTGTTCAAAAGCAGGAACACTGGCAGAAGCACAAAAACTTTTACTGCAATCTCTGCCTGACCTGATCCTGTTGGATATGCGGCTGCCGGATGGTTCAGGGCTGGATTTTCTGAAAAAATTGCGTAATGGAGACACTAACAAAATACCAGTGATTGTTATGACGGCCTATGGTGAGTTGGAAGACGCCGTCGCAGCAATGAAACTCAACGCGCTCGACTATCTAAAAAAACCGGTAGATCTTGAAGAGCTACTGCTATGCGTGAAAAAGGTTCTAAAAACTGCAGACGTAAAACGTGGCCTTGATTATTCCCGGTTACGAGAAGATCATGCAGCCGGCCAGGCAGAGCTGATTGGTAATAGTGAGGTTATACAAAACGTCCGGCAACAAATTGAACATATTGGATCGATTATCAGTAGAACTGAAGCAGCAGCGCCCACGGTTTTAATTCTGGGCGAGACCGGTAGTGGCAAGGATATTGTTGCGCATTTACTGCATCAACAAAGCGCACGACATGACCGGCCCTTTGTACACATTGACTGCGCCTCCCTGCCAAAAGAACTGATTGAAGCTGAGCTTTTTGGCCATGTAAAGGGAGCATTTACCGGCGCAGGAGATGAACGTACTGGTCTGATTGAAGCGGCGGAAAATGGTACCGTGTTTCTGGATGAAGTCGCAGAATTAACGCCTGATTTGCAGGCAAAATTACTCGCGGTACTGGAACGCCGTGTATTCCGGCGGCTCGGCAGTAGCCACGAGAGACCGGTTCATGCCTGGATAATCGCCGCAACCAACCGTCCGCTTACCGAACTGGTTGATCAAGGTCGTTTTCGTGCTGATCTTTTATACCGACTGCAAGTTCTGAGTCTACAACTTCCTCCTTTACGACAACGCAGGGAAGACATTCTAATTCTTGCAACCTACTTCGCCGATCGCACCGCCCGGAAATTTGGACTTCCACAACCTAATTTTCTCGACGAGGCAGTGATCGGTTTGAAGGCCTATCATTGGCCTGGCAATGTTAGAGAGCTATACAATGAAATAGAACGCGCGGTGCTTCTGAGCCATGGGAACCCACTAGATAGTGGTTCATTCAGAATGGAAAACAAAGTGGAATTACAAAACATTGCGCCCAGAGATAAACAAGAAGTTGAGCCAAGTCTCGAAACGACCGAACAGGAGATGATCCGTCAGGCGTTGGGGCAAACCAGCGGCAATGTTTCGCAAGCGGCGCGCAAATTGGGTATTACCCGTATGACACTGCGTTATCGGATGCAGAAGTATGGAATCTAACTGTAGGAGCGGCTTTAGCCGCGATTAGGTGCAGCGCCGATCGCGGCTAAAGCCGCTCCTACAAGTGAACATCGTACAGCGCATTGTTATTTTCCCCTCTGAATAATACGCAAACATGAACACATAATTCCCTCTCCCTCAGGGGGAGGGGCAGGGAGAGGGGATATAAATAAAAGGCAGTTACTTTTATCTGATCCCCTCTCCCCAACCCTCTCCCTGGGGGAGAGGGAGCTAACGGAGTAGCAGTGTAATTTTGATATTATTTCGTGAGTTTCTTAGCAAGAACAATTCACATAGATAAACTAAAAAGCATTCACGCGCTAGACCTTTTCCCCACAAGATAAACCAACACCATCAGTAACAATGCAATCGCTCCAAATACCCACCGAATATCTGTTGACGTTACTTTACTTTCCGCAAAAGAAGCGCCGGTTAAAAAACGGGCTGTCTGCGCTGGTGTTTTCAGGCGTAAATAACCCAACCCTGCCTCTTGAGCCAGTTGTTTTAACCAGGGTTCACGTAATGAAGAGAGATGTTCGCGCCCGCTATCAGCTCGGGTCTTAAATTGTTCTGGATCGATGCCAGCCATTGGCTCACCGGTTCCAAAACGCCCCGTGCTGTAAATATCGATCTGATTAATTTCTTCCAACTTCCAATAACCGATTTTTTGACCCGCCAGATTTAATCGGGGTATCGGACTGAGCTTATCACCACCCACACCTATTACTGCGCCTCGAAAAGCTGCGTCAACACGTTCCGGTACCTGCCGCAAATCAGGATGTACTGGCGGTGCTTCATGCCCATCGCTAAGAAATACGATACGTGCTGGAGGATCTAGTGCTGCACCAATTCTCTGGGATGCAATTAACCCCTTGGCGATTTCGCTGCGTGAACGCCAGGCAATTTGCCAGTCAATCACACCCAGCATATAACGCAGCTCCTTATAATGGGCACAAACTTCAACTGGCGTGAATAACAAATAGCTACGGTGTTCTGTGAATATGGCGAAACCTGCCTCAGAAGTACAAGGCATTTTCTCAATCGTTTTCCACACGGCACGTTTTGCGATTTCCAGGCGGCGGAGCTTTTCACCATCGAGCACTACATCGTCAACATTCATGCTCTGAGAAATATCGAATACAAACACGTATCGAAAATACTTTCCTGGAAATGGCAGACGCGGGTTAAACAAACTGACGATAACCAATAATGACGCCGCTAATAGCGCCCAAAAACGCCAGTTTTTCACGGCAGTTCTCGATCGATAATAATCGATCCGGTTGCCTCGGGACTTCGTTCCGGCATGACATCATCAGGAAACTTCTCCTCTTTAATCTCCGGTGCGAGTTTCAATGCCTGTTCCAGATTATATTTTGCTGGCCAATTTGTTGGTTCGAATCGAAGTAACTGCTTATAGAGGTGTTTTGAAATCTCTATAAGTGGAGTGGCAATGTCGTGATCTCCAGCCTGGCGAACCACCATCGCACGCTGCATATACAAGGTTGCCATATTGTAATGCACGCTTTGTTGAAACACTTTATCCACTTCATTTTCTACACGTGCATATTGTTCTATAGCCGCATCAAACTCACCATTTTGCTGAAGTTGATAGGCTTGTGTAAATATCCCGTAGGGTGATTCATCCTGTGCTGCTAATGCATAATTTTCCTGTTCCAGATTATGATTAAAAGCAGCAGCACGCTTTAGTTGTAGCAGCGATATAACCAACAACACCGCCGCTATCAGCCCGGCAATTACCGCCAGCATAACCCAGCCACGCTTAGAGTTTATCGCCATGCGCGCACCTCAAATGCTCTGGCCAGGGTCAACATGATCAGCAATAAAACTGCCAGCAGGTAAAACGGACGCGCCAAATCACGGCGCGGAATGACATCTTCGTAAAGAATTGGTAAATTCTGTAATCGACCCACATCATCGATAGCTCGTTTGAGATCATCTGGATTTTCAGCCGTATAAACGCGATAAGGCGTTTCCATTTCTTCAAAAAACCGGTGCCACTCCTGTTGTGGCGCGAGTGAAGAAGAATCGTCCGTATTAAATAGACCCACACTATTATTGGTACGGATGTATATCCAGTACAACGAAACCCGGTTACGCGCCAGCAATGATTTAATTCTGGACTGATCACCTACCGTCAGATCTGCTGCACCATCCGAGATCAGCACAACTATTCGCGAACCGGTATACGGTTGATCCTCGAAATAGCCCATTGCCCGCATCAGTCCGATTCCAATGTTTGTTTCAGCAAGACCACGGCCAACATTGCCAGCCTGTATAGCCGCCAACACCATGTCCTGTTTATCGGTCAATGGCAGCACCTCGATCGGCCGGGTACTGAATACCAACATCCCAAAACGGTCGTTCTTCCGTGCCGCTACAAAGTCCGATAACACCCTTCTCGCTACGCTGCCCTTTGATTCCATATTGGCAAGCGGCTGCGCCAATCCCGGGATATTTGCATAGTCATCATTATGAAAAGGTTGATCCATGCTGCTACTGCGATCCAGCAACAATATAACTTGTGCACCCTGACCCGTACGCGTTTCCGTTTCAGCAGGTCGGTAAGGGCCAGCCAGCGCAAACACTAAACCGGCCAACGCCAATGTCGCTGCTATTCTGAACAATACTGACATCAGCTGTGATAGCCGGTCAGCAGGAAGAAAATCAAGACTGGGTAAACTGACTGGCGGAAGTCCTGAACGCAGCCATGGCAACACGCCGAGCGGAAGTAATAAAAGTAACCATGGGTGTAAAAACTGCATACTCAGGACAATCCTCGTTCAATGTCCCGGCATTGCTGGCAGAGTTTCAATAAAGAATTAATACTGCCTTCAACCGTAGCACCCTCAGACTCAAAGAATAAATTTCTGGAACGCTTAAACAATTGCTCAATCGGTTCGCGTAATGTCGCAAGACGAGGCTGCTCAATAAAAAACTGCTCCAGATCTTCACTCAGTACAACACGCCCTGCTGTCTCGTTGAAAGCCCGGTGTATCTGACGTAATGCCTGCTGATAGTTTTTCGGCTCATGCGATTTTTTTTGTAACACTTTGAGCTGGCCCAAGGTACGTGCAAATGGTCCCTGGGTTCGTTTGATACCTGGCAATTTTCCAAAAATGTAACCAAGCACTGCCAAAGAAAATAACAATCCTGCACTACCGGCAGCCAGCAATGCATAGGCAAAATCTGTCTTACGCCGAACAGGTTTTAAAACAGGTTGAAGCTGGAGATAATCTATCGACTGATGAACATTATCTCGTGTGACAGGTGCTACCGTAAAACCCCACTGCTGGATAAATACTGGGATCTGTTTATCACCGTTAACAACGCTCAGTTCTATTTGTGGTGTAAATACCTCAACGGATTGTTTCGCCGTGTTAAAGATTTGATAATCGAAGTTGAACTGATACCGGGTACCACCCGAAATGCGCTGTTCAGTAAACTGAGAGACTTGCCTCTCCAGCCAAATACCGGTGCGCCCATTCTTAGGCAATGAATCAAGCTTCAGTTTCCAGGGGTCATCAAGCGTAATTTGTATCCGATGTTTAAATACATCGCCGACTACATATCCAAAGGTTCGCGGCTGCTCTACCTCAACATCACGGATAGCTGCACGCGCAGCACTGGTTAGACAGAGTAATAATAAAACGATCAGCGCCCTGACCATCACTGCTGACTGCCCGCAGAATAAAAATAACGCGTAATGTCGTCAGCACTGAATGAAGGCTCAAGTAACAGAGGCCTTAGTCCATAGTTTGCACACACTCGTTCGAAGTTTTGCCGGTGATTCTGGTATCCCACCTGAATACGTTTACGTAAAGACGGGCGCAGCCATATCATACTCGACCGTCCTGTTTCACTGTCCACGACACGGACAAACCCGAAAGCTGCAGGGCCATCAATTTCTGTTGTATGAGATAGCATGACGGGTACAACGGCATGTTTGCTTAATCGCTCAAAGGTTTTCCTGAGTAGGATTTCCGGAAACAAATAGTCAGACACCAGAAAAACTAGCCCGCGTGTTCGGCCTAAATAGGGACTCGAGCAAGACAATCCCTCGGCACTAGCTCCATCGGGAACAAACGCATCGAGCTTTTCAACCAAATCAGCTACTGCCGAACGCTTCATGGGTGGCTGTAAAAACTCGGTACGCACGTTTTCATCACAACCAATAAAACCAAAGCGATCTCCTGTTCTGGAAACCGAATATCCCAACAAACTGATAAATTTTGATAACTGTTTTAATTTACCACGAGAACCAGGCGCACCCATTGAAGCCGACAAATCTGCTACTACACTGACGGATATAGCTGCACGCTGATTAAACACTCGAACCAGCAAGTCACCAAAAGGATTTTTAAGACTGGCATGTAAATCCACACGCCTTGGATCAGGTGACCGCAGTAGCAACTCGTGTTCACGAAACTCATTACCGCCGCCGATCGTATTGCTGCGGTGAAAACCAGGGTGGGCACCTCGAATGCGAGTCGGCAGTCGATAGTGAATTTCTTCCATTACCTCACCCGTTTCACGGTGCTGCAACCTGCTGCAATACTTCCTCAATTAATACCGGCACCAGCGCATCGCGTTGCATTTCGTAGATTGGCGTGAGAAATACCCGGTGGGTGATGGTTTCCCGAAATACTGCTCGCACATCTTCCGGCATTACGTACTCTCTGTCCTGTAACCAGGCAACCACACGCGCGGCGCGTAGCAACATACTCATCCCTCGCGGACTGACCCCTGCCTGTACCACCGCATTGATATCAATATCACTGATGCTGATGCCAAATCTCCCTGGATCACGGGTTGCCTGACATAAATTCAACACATAGTTTTGTAACGATTCGGTAGATTGGATATTGGTTTGAATTTCGCTGCCGACCGTATTCAATTCTGTATAAGGCAATACACCCTCAGCCAGCGTTTCCAGCAACGAATCTGTGTTGTGAAAACGGGGATTGGCCATTAAGTCCAGCTGGACATTTTTATCGCCTGGAATTTCTATTGTCAGCTCCATCAGGAAGCGGTCACGCGCTGCTGAAGGCAGTTCGAATGTTTCTTCTTTTTCAAGTCGGTTACGATCAGCAAATACTTGTAGATGAGGCAACTGGTACTCGCGATTAAATGCCTGGGCAGAACCTTCCGCCATCACGCGGAGTAATAAGGAATGCACCTGCGGCCGGGCACGATTAATCTCGTTGAAAAAGAAGGTGGCGAGTGCATCGCCATGTTGTAGTAATGGCCCGGGGTCTACTTGTGGTTTACCTTGTTCATTGAGGTAGGTGTAATACAGCAAATCGTTCGGCATTAAATCAACGGTGCCTTCGATCCTCGCATAAGCTCCACCAATAGCACGGGCGAATGCACGCAACAAGGTTGTCTTGCCAACACCTACATCGCCTTCTAGCAGCACGTGTCCACGCGCAAATAACGCAATTGTAATCAGCCGAATGGCTTCATCCTGACCGACGATAACCTCACGTACGCCACTTTCCAATGTCAGGGCATGCGCCCTCCAGTCGCCAAGCAAGTCTTCTGTATTATTCATTTTTTTCTTCTTTACTTAATAAACCAGTTGCAAAGACAGGCGAATAGCACCTATTGTATAAAAATATTAAACCCAGCATTCACAGTCAGACCAAACTCTTTGAAGGATACCTGCAAATGCGTCTAGCCTCCTATTGTAAACCTGGAATCATTCTTTTTTGTGGGTTAATTTATACATCCTTTGTGATAGCAGAAACACAGGAAAATTTCTCGAAGGCTAACCAGTTACTGTTTTTCGATGATCATATGTCAACCGTTGAAAAACCAGCAACGCTCCACTACCGCTTTGAAAAAAAAGGCAGCCTGGAAGAGGAATTTACCGACCAAATTGACCTTGTTATACAAAAGCTGAATGCAGACGGCAGTAAAAGGATCAAAGTCAATTATTTTACCGGCGACCGGCAACAGCATATTCCTGAAATGAATCGCACTACGGGCAATCCTCTATTGACCGTGTTTTTACAACGAGATACCCGTGAAATGGCACGACTGACTGAAGGCCACTGGCGGCATTTTCAAAAACAGATAAAACTGGCGTTGGAAAACTCTGCACAGGTAACAGAAGTCGAAGTAAAGGTTGCAGGCAAATCTATGCCCGCAAGTAAAATTGTCATTTATCCCTACCGCGAAGATTCAATGATCGAACGGTTTGGGGAATATGCCGATAAGCAGTATGTTTTTACATTAATCAAAAATCTGCCTGGCACACTTTACGAAATTCGCACTATTGTACCCACAGCCAAGGAGAGTCCTCTGCTAGAGGAATCGCTGACCTATATTGAAAATTTATCAGGCTCTTAGTATGACGTCTTACTATAAAACGGTAATATTGAAGCACTTGTAAAAACAAGGATCTTAATTAACCTGTAGGAGCGGCTTCAGCCGCGATAGCTGGTGACAGCTTTCTCGCGGCTGAAGCCGCTCCTACAGATTCTCACGTAACAATCCGAGTTGCCCTATTCATTATTTATTTCACCTATCCCCACTTCGACAAATCGCACGATCAATCAACTGCAAACACTTATCCGCATAATCATCGACCGTTTTCTCAGCTTGATGGTATTTCCAGGGTTTTAAATAACGCTCCTGAATCAACGACAATGTCATCGTTGCTACAAATCTGGATTCATGACACGCATCAGACTCTAAACGTAATTGTTTAATCCGTTTTTCCAACGCTTGAACCTGTGTTAATTCAATATTTTTTGAAGCCTCCTGATCTTCTGGCGGTAGGCTTCTAGTTTCAAAATAGAGAAAATAAAACCAATGTTGCATCAGGGTCGATGCATATAAATAACCTCGAACCAGCATTTCCAGTGCAATGGCCGGATCTTGCTGCTTACTGGATGCCTCAACAACGTCTTCGCAGATCACCGAAACAACATCTTTGACAATAATAGCGATATTTTCCTTACAAGAAATACTGGAATACAAGCCTCCCATACTCAACCCGGTTTCGGTGGATAAATCTCGTAGCGACATGGCCTGGAAGCCGATTTTTGGGGTTAAATGAAAAGTCGCATCAAAAATTCTTTGCAAATTCTTAATTGCAAACTTTTCCTTACTAATCCGTATCTTGTCTCTATTTCTTTTAAAAATAAGCGAATAAAGGCTCTCCCCTTTATAGGCAAACTCATGCTTAAAATCTGTATAGGAGGTGAATACAGATTGATACGGTGGTTGTTGAGACTGTGAAGTTGTGAGTGTCAATTTAATCTTTTTTGCTATATTTACTTGACTATTATCATACTACGTATTTTAATTAAAAGCGAACGCTCGCTCTTTTTATGACAACCACATCGCAGGGATACCGCTATGATTAACTTAGTACTGATTCTAGTCGCAATCGCCGGGCTTATTACCTTCGCCTTTAAAGGAACTCGCGTACATTTTGCGAGTGGTTTCCTGGCAGCAATGACGTTTATTACAACCTTGTTGGTCGTGTCTGGCTCTGCACACGGACTAACAGCTATTTTATTCGTTGTAATGACAGCAGCGACTCTGGTTTTTAGTATTCCACAAATACGCCTGAAACTGATATCCAGCCCTGCCCTGAAAATCATTCGTAAAATTCTGCCACCCATATCAGAAACAGAACAAGAAGCTATCGATGCCGGCACGGTGTGGTGGGACGGTGATATTTTTAGTGGCAAGCCTGAATGGAACAATCTGTTATCAGCAGCTGTGCCTAAAGTTACTGAAGAAGAACAAGCGTTTATTGATGGCCCTGTCAACGAATTGTGCCGTATGTCTGATGCATGGAAAATCAATCATGACTGGAACGTAATCCCGGAACACATTATCCAATACGTTTGTGATAAAGGTTTTCTAGGGATGATTATCCCCAAGAAATATGGTGGACTGGAACTCTCTGCTGTCGCCCAGTCGCAAGTACTTTTAAAATTAACCAATACCGGTGGCGGCGTCAGTTACCTGGTCGGTGTTCCCAATTCTCTAGGTCCTGGCGAATTACTGATTAAATATGGCACCGAAGAACAGAAAGACTACTACCTGCCCCGCCTTGCCAGTGGTCAGGAAATTCCTTGTTTTGCATTGACCGGACCAACCGCAGGTTCCGATGCAACGTCTATCCCTGACACCGGTGTCGTGTGTAAAGGCGAATGGGAAGGCAAAGAAGTTCTGGGAATGCGACTGAATTTTTCAAAACGCTATATCACCCTTTCACCTATTGCTACGCTTATCGGTTTAGCTTTCCGTTTACAAGATCCTGACAGCTTGATCGGTGATACAAAAGATTACGGTATTACCTGCGCCATGATTCCAAGGTCTGCAACAGGCCTGGAAATCGGCCGCCGCCATTTACCCATTGGCGATGTGTTTCTCAATGGCCCCATCAAAGGTGAAGATGTTTTTGTACCCTTGAGCTTTATTATTGGTGGTCAGGCGATGGCTGGTAAAGGCTGGCGCATGCTGGTTAATTGTCTGTCAGTTGGCCGCGCAATCACCTTGCCGACAACGGCTGTAGCGGCTGGCAAACGCATGACAATGGGAACCAGTGCATACGCAAGTCTGCGCAAACAGTTTGGCGTTTCCCTGAGTAAATTTGAAGGTGTTCAAAAACCTTTGGCACGCATTGCTGGTCTAACTTACATCATTGATGCTTCACGCATCCAGACTATTCAATCGATCGTTGATGGCCAAAAACCCAGTGTGCCTTCAGCCATACTCAAATATCACTGCACAGAAATGGCAAGGCAATGCATACTGGATGCCATGGATATTCATGGTGGCAAAGCAGTCATGAAAGGCCCTGGCAACTATGTAGCCTCCTTGTACGAATCCATTCCGGTTGCAATTACGGTTGAAGGCGCAAATATATTAACCCGCAACCTGATGATATTCGGTCAGGGTGCGATCCGTTCACATCCCTATGTGCTGCAAGAAATGGAGCTTGCGCAAGCTGAAGACAATCAGCAAACGTTAACCGCTTTTGATGAGACACTGACCGCTCATATCGGTTTCAGTATTCGTAACTTTGCCCGCTCATTGGTGCTTGGCGTTACGCCTCTCGGAAATACGCCAACACAGAATTCCGAAGTTAGCCGTTACTACCATCATATAAACCGTTTAAGCAGCGTGTTTGCGCTCACCGCCGACCTGTCCATGCTGAGCCTGGGTGCGAAGCTTAAATTCAAGGAAACACTATCAGCCCGGCTAGGTGATTTACTTAGCACCCTGTATCTGGCAAGCATGGTGCTAAAACAACACAAGGATAATAACTATGCCAAAGATGAATGGCCTATTGTGCAATGGGCTTTGGATCATTTGTTACATGAATATCAAATTGCATTTGATGAACTCATGACGAATTTCCCGAACCGTGTGCTGGCCGTACTCTTGAAAACGGCTGCCTTCCCGATTGGAAAACGTTATATAGCACCCAAGGATGAACTGGAGAAGCAGGTCGTAGAAGCTATCAGCGAAGACACTGGTGCCCGTCAACGCCTAACCAGTGGACTATATGCAGAATTGGCAGATAACAATCCACTGGCTCAGGTAAATCAGGTCTTTCTTGAAAGCCTGAAACTAGCCCCTCTCCATCAGAAACTCCACAAGGCCATTAAAGACAGGCTGATACCAAAACTGACCGGCAGCGATCTTATTGTAAAGGCCTTATCTGAAAATCTGATTACCGAAGATGAAGCAAAACAGCTCGCCGAATTTGATAGCCGCTTGATGGGTGTAATTAATGTTGATGATTTTGACGAATCAGAACTCGTCAGGCAAGCATATGCAGAAGACACTAAAAATAATGCCTGGTTAAATGCCAGTTAATTCAAGAGTAGTTTGAGAACCCTATAATTGCCAAATATACAAAACCTGTAGGAGCGGCTTCAGCCGCGAAGAGCGGTGTTACCGACCATCGCGGCTGAAGCCGCTCCTACAGGTTTTGCACTGATCGCAATGACAGATTACTGGAATTTACCTACAAACCTTTGCAACATTTGTCGTAAAGGTTCACAAAGTTAAAATTAATCGCGACTAATGTCGCATCAATCAGATGAATGTAAAACAGGTAGATTAACTACCACTTTCCTTCTTAAATGACCTGACCAGCTGACCAATTGAATTAATAACAACTTCAGGTTCATCCAGATGGATGTAATGACCACTGCCGGTGGCGATCCGATGTAACGAACCCAGGCGGATAAACAAATCGTTTTGTAACCATTCCCAGGTTGCTTCCATACGATCACCCCGCTTGTCATGCGGCCAGACCCGTTGCCCTCTTGAGAGTATTGTGACAGGGATATTGACAGTCTTTGCATGCCAGAGCGTTTGATCAGCGCTGACCTGAAAATAGCGAGTTTCACTTTGCAGGGCTCTTACTGCTTTATTACTATCAGCAAGTTGCTTTGCAGTCTCGCGAATATTTTCAGGCAAATTATCAGGGATGCTCAAACCTGCTGCTGCAACTTCCCAGCCAGTGGCTCGCCTGGAACGATCAACCTTACGCAGGTAACGAAATTGTTGCTCGTGTGACGCGTCTACCAGTACTAGTGCTGCTGTTTCATTAGGATAAAGACTGGCGAATAAACGGACACTGTAGCCACCAAATGAGTGCCCAACCAGCACATAGGGTGTTTCCACGTTTGCAGTCTTTAACAATCGATGCAATTCATTTGCAATGAGTAGACTGGTGCGTGGCATTGGCCCCATTTCACTCCAACCATAGCCTGCCCTGTCGTAGGCGCACACCCGCGTAAACCTTGAAACGCCTGGCAATACACGCGCCCAGTCGAGTGAATTTCCACCCAAACCAGATTCAAGGATAACCGTCGGGCTACCACTCCCCTGACAGTTGAGGTGCAAGCTATGATTTCCAATGTTGACCATCTCGCCGGGTGGCGGGACTGTAGGGGAGGATTCAGCAGATACCGATGACATGCAGACAACCATTAATATCGCTAGCAATATCGCAAGCAGCGACTGGTTGGCTGAAGTACTGCCTTTCAAAACCATGTTCAATAAATTATTCAGCATAATGATATAGCGGCCATCAGCCGCGCTCCAATTTCATCACATGACAAGATAAAAGCAATATCTGTACCAATCTATTCGTTCAGCACCCACCATCGCTCTTATTTAATGCACTTCGCCTGGACTATTTTCCACCTTAATTGATGCTCAGGAAAAGCTCCTGACGAAATTTCTTTGCGTATATACTAATGTAGCGGTCTTGAATAATTAAACAACGAGACTTGGTTCACACAATGAAAATAATCCACTTGTTACCTTGCAGCCTTTTGCTGTTTTTCACAGCAGCCCAGGCGAACGATTTCCCTACTTCTGCGCGTGTTGAGTACGTCCTCGACTGTATGAACCTACAAGGAGGGCAGAGTTACAACACCATGTATTCTTGTGTCTGTACAGTAGATAAAATTGCAGCGGGTATGCCTCACCAACGTTACGAATACGCAAAGACCATGTCGGTTATGATCAGAACACCGGGTGAGCGCGGCGGCGCCTTTCGCGATGCTCCTGGAGCTCGCAAACTGGTCAAAGAATATGATGCGTTGCTGAAAAGCTCCAAGGATAGCTGCGTAGTCAAACACGTCACGCCGTAGTCAATGTTTCGCTACTTGCGGCGAATATTTGACAGTTTTTGTATATTTCACCTGCTTGCTGTCTTCGATTTCTGCCGTCAGCTCGCCGCCTTTGTCGGGTACGAAGAAAAACTGAAAATTAGGATTTTCGCTCACTGAGATACCCACCTCAGCCGAAAACACCGGTTCGCCCTCAAAGCTGACTGCAATCTTCTTCACGAAATGTGCCGGAATAAATAACAGGCTCTGTTGATCTTTCTGCATGCCGGTCAGGTTGGGATGACTTATCGCTAACCGGGTTTGTATCGATCCATCTGACCCTGAATCATCACGAATTTTGAAACGCATTTTCCCCAATCTTTTCATAGCCGCATCGAGGTCAGTTCCAGCCGGTGCAGAGCAACCGCCGGTTGCCTTAACGTAGCGGCTAGTCATATAGAGTTTCCCATCGTTAGTTTTAGCAACGACACGCACTGGGCTATATTCATTCACGCGGATCCGCAAAGCCAGGTCTGCTCTGCCACTTTTTGGCGTAAAATGGAATTCACCAGCAAGTGGTGCCGGGTTTCTATCGATGATCAAGTATAAGGATTCGATGTAGCGATCTTTTGATTGAGGAAATCCAGCTTTGATCCGTACGGGTACCACGGCACCGTCTTCAGCACGACCAGGTGCTTCAAGCTCAATGACACCCTCGCCATCCAGAATCATCTGGTCAGCGAATAGACTGTTTCTCAAACTGCCAACCCACACATCATCCGATTGTTGTGCAGCGATCGTTAAATTAGCCCATGACGCTAACAGCAACGCCATAAAGATGTTTGAAAAATAACGTGTCATTACAACTCTACCTCTCGGAAAGTTTAATCTTCCCACTCCAGCTCAGTATACGCATAGGATACATTTCGCTTGTGATAATGGTCAAACATCGCCCATTTGTCCCGCTCAGAATGTCCAATATTTTCAAGCGCCGTATCGATGCCTTTATCCTCGGCTATCCAGGCGCGGGTTTCATCACGCAATACATTTAGATACCGTTTCAAATTATTAATAGCCGAAGTAGGATTCTCTAACAATTGACCATGTCCCGGCACAATGGTTCGCGGCTTGAGATGCTGTATTTCATCAATCACACCTAGCCAGCCGTTGACACTGCCACTACCTCCTACGACTGGTATATGTTCAACAAACAACAAATCCCCAGTCCAGAGTGTTTGGGTCTGCTCATCAAAAATACTCAGATCGTTATCCGTATGCGCTTGCGAATGTGGCGTCAATAATAACTGGCGACCTCCAAGATCTAATGTCAGCGGTTGTGATACCAAACGTTTCGGTGGCACTAGCCATTCAAGCGTGGCATCTGTTTTCAAAACACTCGTCGCACGCTTTACATAGGTTGGCCCTAATATAGCAACGGCGCGCGGCAGGTTACGATGCCCTACAAATTCAGTACCCGACTCTTTAAAGGCCAGGTTACCCAGCAAATGATCCGGGTGTACATGTGTGTTAATGACATAACACACCGGTTTACTGGAGACTTTTTTTATAGCAGCTAAGAGCGCCCGCCCTTCTTCTAAACTCCCGCCCGTATCAATGACTGCGATACAGCGCTCACCAACAATAAAACCGATATTGGCCAGCCTGGTTTGTTCAAAGAGCACACCGTGATGCCCTTGGCTCAAATAAACACCCTTTGCAATCTGCTCAACACCTGACGGCCCGGCGCAGGCTATACCCGTTATGGATAACACACCCATAACTGACCAGCGTAATGCTAAACAACCCAGGTAACCGATGCGTTTCATTCCGGTACCAAGTATTCGAGTTCCAGCATAATATCTATGGCAAGGTGCACAAAAATTATCTATAATTTTCATTAAATATAATTCATAATTTATTGTATAATATATATTTTATAAATTTATTTTAGCATTTCTAACTGCGCGGCACACGCCTCAAGCCAATAACAATCAGATGCGACACACTCCGTAACAACTCTGCAACACAGAATACATGCCTTTAGGCTACAGATGGGCTGAATCGCATTTAAAATCAGTTCTGCAATCAGTAATTCTTATGCCAATCCTTTGTATCACTTTGTTTCAACTATTCTTTTTGTAATATCAAAACTGATCCAATCAATCCCGGCACAACACTTGCACTAATGATTAGCAGTCATATTTTGGATGACTATACTTACTCCACAAAGCCCCTATCACGAAGGAGGAGCTATAATGAAAAAACTCTCTACCTTTATAGTCGCACTAACAATTCCGCTGGTTTGCGGAACTGCTTTTGCGAACAAATCGGTTTCAAAAGCAATCAGTAACCCTAATAACTGGGCAACATGGGGTGGCGATTATGCCGGCACCCGATACAGTAAACTGGACCAGATCAACAAGAAAAACGTTAAGGATCTTCAAGTTGCATGGACGTTCTCAACCGGTGTGTTACGTGGACACGAAGGCGGCCCTATGGTCATCGGCGATACCATGTTCGTACACACACCTTTCCCCAACAAAGTGTTTTCTATTGCACTGAAAGATCAAAGCATCAACTGGATGTACGAGCCCAAGCAGAATCCGGACACTATTCCAGTAATGTGCTGTGACACGGTCTACCGCGGTCTGGCTTATGCAGACGGCAAGATCTTTCTACAACAGGCAGACACCACTCTGGTAGCTCTGGATTCCAAGTCCGGTAAAAAGCTTTGGAGTGTTAAAAACGGCGATCCCAAAAAAGGTGAAACCAACACAAACGCCCCCATCGTTGTTAAGGATACGGTTATTACTGGTATCAGTGGCGGTGAATTCGGTGTACGTGGTTTTCTAGCTGCTTACAGTACGAAAGATGGCAGCCTGGTTTGGAAATGCTCAAGTACCGGACCTGACAATGAAATGTGCATGGATCCGAAAAAGACCATGACCTGGACAGGTTCAAAAGGTGGAATGCAGCCAGTCGGCAAAGATTCCAGCTTGAAAACCTGGAAAGGCGACCAGTGGAAAATTGGTGGTGGCACAACCTGGGGTTGGTATTCCTATGATGAAGCTGCAAACCTGATCTACTATGGAACCGGCAACCCGAGCACCTGGAACCCTGTTGTACGTCCTGGTGACAACAAATGGTCAATGACCATCTTTGCTCGTGACGCCGATACCGGTATGGCCAAGTGGGCTTACCAGATGACGCCACATGATGAGTGGGATTACGACGGGATCAATGAGATGGTGTTAGCTGATCTCAAGATCGGTGGTAAAAACCGCAAAACATTGGTTCATTTCGATCGTAACGGTTTTGGCTATACCCTTGACCGTATCTCAGGTGAGTTACTGGTCGCTGAAAAATATGATCCTGCCGTAAACTGGGCATCGCATATTGATAAAGCAACAGGGCGTCCAGTAGTCGTTGCAAAATACAGCACCGACAAAAATGGTGCAGACGTTAACTCCAAAAACATCTGCCCAGCTGCATTAGGTAGTAAGGATCAGCAACCCGTTGCGTTCTCACCTAAAACCAAACTGTTCTACGTGCCTACAAACCATGTGTGTATGGACTATGAACCGTTCCAGGTTGAGTACGTTGCTGGACAACCTTATGTTGGTGCTACTCTGAGTATGTTCCCTGCCGGACGAGTAACCGGTGATGGTACATCCAATCTGGGTAACTTCATCGCATGGGATGCTACCAGCGGTAAAATCAAATGGTCTAACTCAGAACCATTCTCAGTCTGGAGTGGCGCACTGGCAACGGCTGGCGACGTCGTGTTCTACGGTACGCTAGAGGGTTACCTTAAAGCGGTTGATGCCAACACTGGCAAAGAACTTTATAAGTTCAAAACGCCATCTGGCATTATCGGCAACGTCAATACCTATGTATTCGAAGGGAAGCAATACGTTGCTGTACTCTCCGGCATTGGCGGATGGGCTGGTATCGGAATGGCAGCAGGTCTTGAGGGTGACACCGATGGCCTGGGCGCTGTAGGTGCCTACAGAGGACTTTCAAAACACACCCAGTTGGGCGGTGTAATGACGGTGTTTGCTCTGCCATAAACCTGTAACACTCTGTTAGTCTAGAAAAAAGTACGCCTCTCATCTGAGAGGCGTACTCATTTAGGAAGCACGAAAAGAGGGAAAATATCCTATTAAATTGCAGCAGACCTTCACTTATTATTTATCTAATCTGATTTAACAGTCTGGGGAAATTATGCGAACTTACAAACAACGCCTATTGATAGGTGCAACTGCCGCCATAGCACTCATACTCCAAACAGGTACTGCACTCGCGGACAAGCCTTATGACGGCCACGTAAAATGCGAAGAAGGCGGTAAATGTAAAGTTGATACGTATTTAATTCGCGGCTTTCGAGCTTTCAGTCAATGCCAGGTTTGCCATGGTATCGATGGTAACGGCAGCACCATTGCGCCTAGCCTGATCAGCAAACTGCAAGAAATTGATCAAGCCACCTTTGTCGAACGCGTAACAAATGGCTTTACTGGCCAAGTAGGCGTCATGCCTCCCTGGAAAACGAATCCCAATGTCATGAAATACATCGACAACCTGTATGCCTATCTTATGGCGCGCTCTGATAAAAAGATTCCAGCAGGCAGGTTACAGCGTTTTGATCGTGATGAAGGCGGTTCATCTGCAGCACCCAAAAGCACTACTGAAAAACCTACCAACGTAGCTACCAATGAAAGTGTGGATACAACCACACAGGATTCGGCCCCATTTTCGGGAGTTTATGGTAGCCGAGGCAATCTCCACTAATTCAAAGTATCTCTGGATCTACCCATGCATTATTCAACATCGTTCCACAAACGTATTAAGCTGTCTTTACTTTCAGTTCTCTTTTGCATTGGGACTACTACATCCGTAGTGGCCGCTAATAAAAGCGCATTAAAAGTATGTGCCGATCCTAACTTTGCGCCTTTTTCAATGCAAGATCAGAGCGGCTTTGAAAACAAGATTGCTCATCTGTTGGCTGATGAACTGGGTTTACCAGTGGAGTACACCTGGTTCCCGCAACGCATGGGATTTATTCGAAACACCTTGCGCGCAACACTGGAAGATGGCGTAACCCACAAATGCGACCTCGTCATTGGTGTACCAGAAAAATTTGAACTGGCTATCACAACAGACCCCTACTACCGTTCCACCTACGCGCTTGTCTACCCTGAAGGCTCAGTCCTGGATGGTGTCAAGAAAGGGGAAGACGTCATCAGTTTAGCTCCTGATAAAAGGCAACAACTACGCATTGGAATGACTGAACGCAGCCCAGGCACTCTATGGCTGGCCAAATACGGCATGCATGAACAAATCGTTGCCTATATTGCGCAGTCTGGCGATCCCGGCGAGTTTCCTGGTGAACCGATTTTAACGGATCTACTTGCAGGAAATCTGGACGCTGCTATCGTCTGGGGCCCTACGGCAGGTTTATTTACTAAGCACTCTAAAAACGGTAAATCGCTGCGCATCATTCCGCTCGTGTCGGAACCCGGCGTCAAGTTTGATTTTGCAATTTCTGCAGGCGTGCGCTTCGGTGAGAAAGAATGGAAAAATCAGATCGATACCTTGCTGAAGAAAAACTCAACCAAAATTCATGCAATCCTTAAAGACTATAGTATCCCTTTAGTCGACAATAAGTGAATAGCGCTAACACCTGTTAACACAACTATTAATCGGATGATATTATGAAAAGATACCTGGCAGCCTGTCTGGGCCTGTTTTTTATGACAACGGTATTTGCACATGGACCCACGCGTCAGCAGGTTGTAGAAGAAATAGTCATCAATACAACGGTTGAAAAAGCCTGGGCTGTGGTCGGCGATTTCAGTGCACTGCACACCTGGCACCCCGCTATCGAATCAACCAAAATGCACGGCGACGATATTCGTGTGTTGTCTTTGGGGGAAGGTAAAGAAATAAAAGAAAAACTGCTTAAACGCGATGACGAACAAAAAATGCTCAAATACAAGATCAAGGATATGAGCATCGTAGATACGGTTGAATTTGCAGGCAAGCAATTCGAACGCAAGGTTTTACCGGTCAACACTTACACAAGCATTCTAACCGTTGTAGCGGAAGGTGATGGCAGCAAAGTAACCTGGAAAGGAAAATTTTACAGGGCCTACTTGCTTAACCCCCCTACTCCTGAAGGTATGGGTGATAAGGATGCCACCGACACCATAAGCGCTGTTTACAAGCAAGGGCTTGAAAATCTGAAATCCCTGCTTGAAAAGTAAGCCCCCTCTTCTTCACGACCGCATTGTAAATCACCCCGTAGGGTGGGGTGAGGCACGAACCCCACCATTGCTTGCTACAAATTGCACACTGAAGCATATCCTTAGACGCTTGCCACTATTTATAATCGTCGCAACACTAAGCCTACAGACTCATGCCAATCCGCTCGCCTTTATTACCAATCAACTCAGTGACAATATTTCCGTCATTGACCTTGAAAGCAACCGACTCGCTAAAACCATCAAAACCGGTAAAACACCCGCTGGTATCGCCCGTTGCGACCAAAGCCAAACCATCATTGCCACCAGCCCTGACGAACAAAGCCTCTACGTTATCGACACCCAAACAGGGAGCGTCTCTAACACGATAAAAGTTGGCTCTGGCCCGTTGGGTATAAGCTGCGCTCCCGGAGCTCAGATCGCCTATGTGGCAGACTGGTACGACAATGCGGTCTATGTCGTAGACATAAAGAAAGCGGCTGTTCGGTACAAAATTCCCGTTGGTATAGCACCTGCCGGTCTTGTGCTGGATTCACAAAAACAACGGCTTTACGTTGCAAACAGAGACAGTGACAACGTTTCAGTTATTGATCTCTCAAGCCGCCAGGTGATCAAAGAAGTAAGCGTAGGTGACGCCCCCTTTGGCATCACACTCTCGCCTGATGGGAAAGAAGTTTTTGTCGTCAATGTGCGCAGCTCATCTGTATCAGTTATAGATACTGACAAATTAAAATTGTCTGCCGAAATTGAAGTGGGTGAATGGCCATATTGTGCCGTTGTTGACCACTCCGGAAAACACTTATATGTCACCAATCAGGAAGAAGACTCAGTGTCTATTGTGGACATCGCAAAACGCAAGGAAATAAGCCGAATCGATGTTGGAGAAACACCCGAAGGTATCGACCTGTCACCCGATGGCAGTAAACTGCTGGTGGTTAATTGGGGAGAAGGCAGCCTGTCTATTATTGATACCCTTACCCATAAAACCATCTATAAAATCAAAACCGGAAAAGGTAGTCGGTCATTTGGACAATTCGCGATACCCTAAAGAACCTTTTCTGTAGAAGCGGCTTTAGCCGCGAAGAACACTACGGCCCCATCGCGGCTAAAGCCGCTCCTACAAACAAAGTTACAACATAAAAAAAGGCCTCCGAAGAGGCCTTAATTAATAACTACACAGATAAACTATTTAACTTACACTCAGAAAAAATAAGTCACACCCAGTGTAAAGGTATCAAGATCGTCTGCATCATTATAAGCTGTCTCTACAGCAGCAGTACCATCGACATCCAGGCTAAGCTGTTCCCACTTGCCATAGATTTTTAGCCGTTTGCCATAATCCTGCACCGCAGCTACGCCAAAACGCTGGACTTCAGAACCACTTATGCCAGCACCCGAACCGTATTGATCATTATACAATCCATAATCGACGTATAATGCCGTAGCACCAAAGCCAAGCCAGCCTTTCTTGATACCAAACTTGAAATAGTAAGCATCGGTATCATCACCGGTTCCATTGGTCGCATTGTCAGCTGTTTCCTTTTGATAGGTGACCAATCCAAACAGTCCGGTTCCAGCATGCATTAAGCCTGCCTGAAATTGGAAGACATCCGCTTCCTCACCACCTACATTCGTACCGCCATCTTCATTAAGCGCGTAGCCTAAATTAACGTTGGTTGTGAAATCACCAAACGTAGTGGCATATTTGAGTGCTATGTCATAAATTTCGTCATTTGCGTAACCCACCGCGATGTTGACATCACCAAATGCTGGCAAGTCATAACGAACACCATTCCGGTAAACACCGTTACAGTCGATACCTATACCTAGACCCGGTGTTGTAAGACATTGCAGGAAAGATCCCCAGGTGTTATTTGTTGCGCCAGCACCCAAACCTCTAATAAAAAATCCATTGCCACGGAAAACAGGAGAAATACCAGACCAGATCGTTCCTGATGGATCGGCGAGTACTGCGATGTTATCAGTAGGCATACTTTGCAGACCAAGAGTGATTTTACCCCAGCCACCGCCTATGTGAACGCTGCTACCGAGCACACCAATATCACCGCCATTGAACGTGTCCAAATTGTCCTGGTTAGCAAACAGCAAAGGAGTAATCGATCCACCGCCGGCAAAGTTTGGCGTACCTGACAATACTTCAAGAATAACTTCGAAACCTGCTTTCAGGCTGGTTTCTGGCGGCTCGTAATCACCTGATAAGGTAATACGGCTACCTAGGGTCGTACCATTGTCTGACAGCTGGGCAGTACCGCTTTTATCACCATCATCATAGTAGGTCATACCTTCGTTGATCCAGCCTGAGATACCCCATGTCGTATCACCCTCAGCCATGACGACCTGTGGCGCATGAAGCATGAGCGTTGCTGCAATCAGGCAGGTCCCGTTCAATCGTTTAAATTTGTTCATTTATATTGCCTCCTCAAAGAAACCGAAAACGTAAAAATTGCTGCATCCCCACTCAAGTTCATCAGCAATTAATAGGGACACTACCTAAAAGGAGAGCAATGGCCGCGCCAAGTCATGAATAAATTCATTAACTTACTGAATAATATGATTATATTTGTATTTCTACGGCCCATATTACTAACCGTAGAATTCAGAAGGTTGGCGAAACAAGACATAAGCGTGCAAAAACGCTACTCAAGTTGCATAATTGTTGCAGTTTTTATACACATCCAGGATATCTCAGAAGAGGTAAAATCATAACGTTGTTATCAGGTTAGTGGCCACTAAAAACGTATCATAAATACCTCACCCAACCGAGTTGAGTTATTCAACTTTACGCCAGAGTCAGAAGCATTTAATAAGTGCTAAACGCAATTAATTTCCCTATTATTTTCGGCTCATTATGTTGAAGACTTTTGCATATTTGCTGTAGACTCAATTAATAATCCAGCAACATACATTCACCACAATCAACAAATAATTCTCAACCAATGCAACTATCCAAAACGAAAATCGTCGCCCTGTTATTTATTTTTCCAGCCTTTTTTTCCTGTTCTGTTTTTGCTGGCAAAAATACAATCTGGCAAGCAAACAAAAATGAATTTTTTAAATTCACTGATCAGGATACGTCCAGTTTTGGTCTAAATGATCACCCTGTAGAGCTTCAATCAAAACAGATTAGCGAAATACTGGGGGCGATCAAAATCCAGGACACAAGTGATCCTGACATGGAAAATGAGTTTAAAACTGTTTTCCCGGACAAGCAGATAATCCTGCTTGGCAAATATATTGCCAAAGGGCTAAAAAATGCCAAAGCTAATAAAGATATTATTTTTGCAATGGAAAGAAGCGCCGGTAGAGATTATGGTTTAACGCCAGACCGGTATTTTGTAGCCGGTAGAGTATTTTATAAAGATAACAAGTTAAACATCATCATTGGTAATTATGATATGCCCCGTGATACGGCATTTGAAGCAGCCTACGATCCGACCCATACCGGTATTGTTCGATACAATTTTAATCATGGCAAACGTTCAAAAGCTTCCAGGTTTAAACGCGCGATTACCCACGTTAAGGGTATACAGAATAAACAGGTGAAGAATAACCAGCGAAATGACTGGTTGGTTATTGATGTTGATGGCGCATCTGAAGCCATTGCCCATGACATTAAAATACGCAAGCAAGAAGAAACGGCGCAAAAACGCAAAGAATTAAGAGAGCTTCTAGGTAGCGAAGAAGTAGACAGACACGCAGAAACCATTAGACGCGAAGCAATAATAACACCGCCAGAAACAACTACCCGCTCAGATTCACTGGAAGATCGATTAACCAAATTAAAAGGCTTACGAAATAAAGACCTGATCACAGAAGAAGAATACGCACAAAAGCGTAAGCAACTGCTGGACGAGCTTTGATTTATACAGGATTTTGAGAAAGACACGGGATCGGCAGGCTAATTCGCCAAATCCAGAGAAACTCTGATTAATGCGTAAGCATCTGTAGGAGCGGCTTTAGCCGCGATGGTCGTTACATCCGCCTTTCGCGGCTGAAGCCGCTCCTACAGAATATACAGCCTGATAAATTATTCTGGCGGCGTAATGGGGATATTGTATTTCTTGAGTTTCCGGTAGAGCGTACACCGTGTCATATGGAGTTTTTTCGCAGTCACGGTCACATTCCATCGATTGTGTTCGATTTCCCGGAGAATCGTCTCACGCACGGCATTTTCCAGCGGTGTGTATTGCAGCGCCTGAACCTCATCATCGTCTTGCTGCACAGAAGCAACCTGTTCATCTACTTCCGGAACATATTCTTCCGGTTTTGCAATCTCTTTCGGCAAATCAGCTAAACAGATTAAATTGTCATCTGATAGCGCTATTGACGTACGGATAATATTGCACAATTCACGAATATTGCCAGGCCAATCGTAGTCTTTTAACCGGTTAAACGCTTTTCGTTCGATAGAGATCGGTTCCTTTCCATCATTTTCCAACGCAATCGCACAGCGTATTAACGAGTCAAGATCCTCGCGTTCGCGCAATGAAGGCATCTTCAGAGTAATGCCGTTCAAACGATAAAACAGATCTTGCCGAAACTTACCCAGAGCTATCAGTTCACGTAAATCCTGGTGCGTTGCACTGATAACGTGCAAATCGATAGTGACAGGAACTTGTGACCCAAGTGGTAACACTTCTTTGGTTTCCAGCACACGCAACAAACGTGTCTGTAGATGCAGCGGCATATCCCCGATTTCATCCAGGAACAAGGTGCCACCACTGGATTCAAGCACGCAGCCGCGCATGCCTTCACGGCGAGCGCCTGTGAATGCACCGGCCTTATAGCCGAACAATTCACTCTCGATTAAAGTTTCGGGTATCGCCGCACAGTTAAGGGCTACAAAAGGTTTTCCTTTGCGATCACTGGCATCATGGATTGCACGTGCGAATACTTCTTTTCCTGAACCGGTCTCGCCGTTCAGCAGTATGTAGATATTTTTGTCGACTACCCTGCGTATGCAGCGAACGTTATACGCCATATGAGGATCATTACCGGCCAGAGATTTCAAATCCAGACAACTCTTGTTGTCGGATGAAGGCACTTTGATCAGGGGCTCTTGTCTTGCTTTTTTCTGCCGCTGAGGTTTAGGCGGCTGGTGGAACATCGTAAGGAAGCGGCGTCCACTCTTGAGGTCTTGTGCCGACGTAATACCGTACCCGTTACTAGAACCCATTTTTCCCGTGTCTTCCGTTGAGATTGCAAAGATCTCATCAAGCGAGCGGTCAATAAGCGCTTTCCGGTCTTCAAATTCAAGTTGCTTCAATGCACTGGCGTTTGCGCCCAAAATAAGCCCGCCATCATCAAGCGCAAGCAACGACTCTGTACCAACACCCAGAAACTCATACCGGGGGTGAAAACTCAACACAGAGGCATGCTTAAAATAATGTTGAAAATATTTATATTCAATAAAGTTTGCGGCCATCTGAACCAACGCACGTGTATGAATCTGACCGCGCTTGGAACCTTCTGCCTGAAAAGATGACGCATCCAGCACAGCCATCACTTCGCCGTGTGGATCATGGATGGGCGTGGCGGTACAGGTAACGCCGCGATAATCATTGAAGAAATGATCATCGCCGTGAATGATGACAGGACGATGGTTATGTAAGCAGGTACCCATTCCATTAGTACCATGATGTTGTTCATTCCATACAGCGCCGGGCTGCAAATTGAAACGTTGGAAATCTTCCTCGAGTGCCGGATCGGCGGCCATACTGAGAATGACGCCATCGGTATTGGTCAGCACGATGACATAACCTGATTGCGTGGTTTGTTTAAATAAATTGCGGCATTCTTCATCCGCAACTTGCATAAATTCACCCAGCTCATCCTGCATTTGTTTTAAAGCAGCGGCTTCAAGCACCTCTGCTTTGGGTTTGGTCTTCGGAACCAAGCCAAATTGATCAATACAACGGCGCCAGGAATCCACCACAAAACTTTCTGGCATTGCAATATCTGCAGTGCCTTGCTGAGCGAGGACGTTATATATTCGTTCTTCGTGCTTAAGCAGTTCAGTATTCGCCAAACAGCACCTCCGATGTTGTTGTTTTCTATCGCAGACCGCACTGAAATCAAGAGAGACCGTATTGTAAAATCTATTGTCAGCCGTCTCAATCTTATTCGAATGTGATTATATTCAAATATACTAGATTTTTCCTAATGCGATTAATCACATACACAGGATAATCTCTTTTCACCATCTTAATACAATGGCAGGCTTTTGCATAATTAAAACACTGTGTCTCAAGCTATTGTGATACACATCAAATAATATCAAATTTAGACTTTATTCAATCGATCCTGTTATGTAGAAAATTTAGCGTTTAAACATAGGCTTGTAATTCACTATTCAAGTTCCTGTCAGGTCAAATCTGAATGGCCTGAAGTGGCACGAAACATGCGAAACATAAAGATATTGGCTTAGGAATCCATACTTGCATGCTTAAAGTATCGACACACTCAATTCCTGAACTGACCGAGGGTGCACGCGTTTGTTGGGAAGATGACGAACAGGCCTTCGTTCTGCTCTACCCTGAAGGGATGATCGTGCTTGACAGTCCGACCAGCAATCTGCTGCAACACTGTGATGGTGTTCAGACCATTGAGGAAATTTTTACACAAATGAAGTCTGATGAGGCGACCCCATTTAACCGGCATAACGTGCTGCAAAATATTGACCAGGTAGTCAATATCGGTTTGTTAAGGTTTAGATAACCCAGGTTTTTGCATCTTTTTCACCAGACCCCGTTGTGGGTCATAGCCCCAGACTGCCAATACAAAAAACACACACAACATACCCGCAACAACCAGCCCTGACACTATATTGAACTGTCCGTAAAGCGCAAATCGTATCAATTCCACGGCGTGTGCAAAGGGATTAAAGCGTGCCATTTGATAAACTATTTCAGCGCCTGATTCCTGCAATTTCCACAACGGATACAGCGCTGTTGAGATAAAGAACATGGGGAAGATGACAAAATTCATCGTACCTGCAAAATTCTCCAACTGTTTGATCGACACCGACATCAATAAACCCAATGCACCCAACATCATGCCACCCAGTATCAACGCCGGTAATACATACAGCCAACCACTCCAGGGAATATCGACACGAAATACGGCGCATAACGCGAGGAACGCATAGGCTTGCAGTACTGACAATAACGTGCCCGCCAACAACTTACAGAGCAACAAAAACCAGCGCGGCAAAGGCGCGGTCAACAACAACCGCATAATCCCCATTTCACGGTCGTAAACCATTGCCAAAGACGATTGCATTCCATTAAAGAGTAAGACCATGCCTAACAGGCCTGGCACGATATAAACCTGGTATTCAATATAAGTTTCGTACGGTGGAATGATTGACACACCAAAGACATTTTGAAACCCAGCCGCAAAAACCACTAACCAAAGCGCCGGACGCACCAATGCTGACAACAACCTTCCGCGCTGATGCCAGAACTTGACGACCTCGCGGCTGCTCACCGCCAACAGTGCGCGTAAATATTTCATCTATTACAGTTCACAGCGGGTTTCTTTCCGATCGAGACCAAGCGTATCGAGATTGTTTTTCTCATGCAGAAAACCTTCCAGTGGCGCACGAGCTACCACCCAGTTTGTGGTGGTAAGAAATACCGGTTGACGCAACTGACGGTTCCAGTCACGGAATGACAAGGGATATCCCTTGAAGCCATCGAGGATTATTTCGTCACCCAACAGATAGTCGCGAATTAACTTAAACTCACTGCTGTTAGTGCGCTGTACGGCCTCACCAATGGTTTTAACTGCCATCCACGCTGACCAGTCATAGGCAGTCATCCAGCGTTTTGCCTTGCGCAGAAAACGTTTGTTGAGTTGTGGCGCACCATGCCGATCCCAGGACCAAATCCAGCCATCGGGAACCAGACCAGCACTGCCGACAACCGGCCGGGGTTTTAGAATTTGAAACGGGACAGCCCGAGCAAACTCACCCTGCGTATCGGCCACAAAAACCACATCATAGTCTTTACCAGAAGTTAACAGTGCAATATTGTTTTTACTGCGTTGGCGGGGATCACGCCCAAGCAAAAAGGATTTTTCCGCAACAATCTTAAGGCCAAAACGTTTAGCCGATCGTGCAAAAATTGAGTTAAGTTTTTCATCTTCAGGTGACTTACCTTTTAGAGAAAGCACCTTGCGCCATTTTTTTGAAATTAAATACTGCGCCAGCGCATCCATTAGCATGGTCTGATCTGGAATAATATGCAGCAGGTTAGATTGACAACTCTCCTGCCGTAGAAAAGGATCACGCGCCGTCAGATTAAACAATAATACTGCTGGATCTTTTGCCTGACTGGCGAGCACCTTAACGGTATCGCCAGGTGCATCAATTAATATAAACCGCACACCTTCCGCCAACCATGTCTTCAGCGTAGCTGCCAACTCGGCTGAATTTTTACCTGCATACCGCCGCAACTCAAACTTTACACTCGCCTCCGCTGCTGCAAATCGTACTTCACGCAGGCCCAATTCAGCCGCCACGTAGGGCCGCCCCCAGGGTTGCCCCTGGAAATTCGCTAATAATTGCTGCTCTTTGTAGCGTGGATCACTGGCCAATTCGAGATAGCCGATGGTCATGACCTGCTGTGCTTCATCGCTGAAGCAAAACTGCGGCCACAAGCCAAAACAAGCAACCAATAACGCGCAGACACGCAACTGTATTATTCTAATCATCGATCACCACGGTATAAGGTACTCGGCCTACAGACACAGAGCGAGTCACCTTCATCTTGCCGGTATCGATCACCGATAAATCGTCGCTTTTGCCATTGGTAATATACAAGGTTTTTTCATCACGGCTGAGCGCAGCCCCCCAGGCGCGCCGCCCTACAAGCACATAACGTGTCGCGGTACGTTTCATGACATCGACAACAGCAACATGATTAGCACCACCCAGTGTTACGTAGGCCGTTTTACCATCGCGGGTCATTACCATTCCAACAGGTGTTACATCTTCTCGCCGGAAGCCTCTGGGTTCGAACTTTATCTCGCCATTAATTTTAAGACTTGCCACGTCGATTATCGATATGGCACCACTCACTTCATTGGTTACCCATAACTCACGCCCATCAGGCGTGAGGATAAAACGCCGCGGGCGATTACCGACCAGGATGTTTTTGACGATCTTCCAGTCACCCGTTGAAATCACATGCACCCGGTTAGCGACTTCAGAAGCAACAAATACTGTCTTGCCATCAGGATGGGCCAGCACACCTTCAGGCTCCTCGCCGACTTCAACTTCTGCCAGCTTGGTTTTCTTCTTCATATCGAACGCCGTCATCAACGCATCATCCTCGTTGGTGACATATAACACGTCACCCGTTGGACTCAGGTCGAAACGTTCCGGATCATCCCCCACATCCAGTTGTCCGATTACTTTAAGTTGCGCGATGTCGATAACATCAATCCGATCGCTATCACCACAGGCCACATAGAGTAATTTGTGGTCTGGACTAAAACGCATTCCACGCGGGCGGTCACCTGTAGGAATCACCTTTACCTTTTTAAAGGTCTTACCATCCAGTACAGTAATGGCGTGGTCTTTTTCGCTACTGACGAATAAATAGCCAGTGTCTTTGGCAATAGCAACGGTGCTATTGAACCACAGCGCGATAAATAAAACGGCTATAAATTTTTTACTATGCATTACTACGATCCCGTAAAGTTACTTGTTAAAGTCAGCATCTCATGAACAATCCACCCCCTCCCCCTCAGGGGGAGGGGCAGGGAGAGGGGGGTGTAAATAAAGGCAGTTGCTTTTATCTGATCCCCTCTCCCCAACCCTCTCCCGGAGGGAGAGGGAGCTAACGGGGCGGTAGTAACTAAGCATGATCCGCTCCGGTAATTTTTAAAAAAGCATCGGTTAACGTTTCAGTTTCTGATTTTTCTATCAGCTCTACAGGAGTGCCCTGAACTTGAACTTTACCCCGATGTAGAATCAATACCTGATCAGCATCTTCCACTTCATCAACCAGATGTGATGTCCATAACACACTGATTTGACGTTGCTGGCACAGTTCCCGAACATAGGCCACTAACATACGTCTAGAAGCAGGATCCAGGCCAACGGTCGCCTCATCCATCAGCAGAATCCTTGGGTTATGCAGCAATGCCCGGGCAAGTTCGACTTTGCGGCGATTACCACCACTCAGACTTCGGACAACCTTATCCGCACTGTCCGCAATACCCAGCCGATCGAGTTCCGCATCGATACGTTGCTTAATCTGTTGCTTATCCATACCGCGTAAACGGCAGTGAAATATCAGATTTGATCGAACCGTTAAATCGAGATCCAGCGTGGTCTGTTGAAACACCACACCAATATGTTCAAGCGCCTGTGTCGTCTGTGAATGAATATCAAAACCCGACACCTGTATGCGCCCGCTATCGGCGACAAATAATCCCGTTAGCAGCTGAAACAAGGTTGTCTTGCCAGCACCATTCGGCCCCAACAGCGCAAAGAACTCCCCTGCCCGCACGCCAAATGAAACATCGTCCAACGCGTGAACGTCTCCGTAGAACTTGCTGATTCCATCGATCAGCAGTTCAGTTTTTACCGTCTGTTCAACCGATGCCGCTTGCATGCCACTTACCTACCTTCTTATTCAATTCATGACCTTCCTGTGACACCTGGGGGCTTCCCGACAGGCCTGACAAGAGTTGCGGATGCTCCCTTAATAATTTCTCATACAGTGCGTTGACCTCTTCCCCATCGAGCAGGCGCGGCCTTGGCAAATCAATAGTTAGTTCATTAATAATACAGGCAGGGCGCGAACTGAAGAACAGGATACGGTCTGCCATCATCAGTGCTTCACGAAGATTATGCGTCACATATAAAACACTGGCGCCATTATGTGACCAGTAATCGAGTAACAAACTACGCAGGCTATCAGCAGTTGGTGAATCCAGCGACTGGAATGGTTCGTCCATCAGCAACAGCCGTGGTTGAAATGCGAAGGCACGGGCTAAAGCAACACGGCGTTGCATGCCACCCGACAATTGCCCCGGATAAGCTTGCTCGAATTCCTCTAGACCTACCTGTTTAAGCAAAGTTCGCGCGAACTCCAAACTGCTTTCATTATTGCCAAGCACAAGCTGAACATTCTCAAGTGCAGTCAGCCACGGCATCAAACGAGAATCTTGAAACATAACACCAATACGTTCCGGGTTATCTTGATTTCCAGCGTTACTCTCACCGTTAATCAAAATTTCACCTTCGATATTCTGATCCAGACCCGCGACGATATTCAGCAGCGTAGTTTTACCTGCACCTGAAGGGCCGACGACGGCTAAAAATTCCCCCTGCTCCGCGCTAAAGACAAGATCCTGAATGGCGCAAACATCATTCGAAAAAATCTTCTGGCGGATATTAACCTGCAGCGCTTTCACGTCCGCCACCGCGACAGCCGCCTTTCCAGTGGCCGCATCAGTAAGGCCTCCACAGTAAGCACAACCAACGAAAACGCCAGTGTATAACTCAGAATACTGCTGATATCAAAAAACTGGAAAAAACTGCCAATTTGAAATCCGACGCCATTGCTGCGGCCTAATAATTCCACCACCAATACAATTTTCCAGATCAAGGCAAGACCATTTCGTGCTGCAGCAATAAGATAAGGATAAAGCTGAGGCAAATAAACATGGGTCAATTTTTTCCAGCGTGACAGATGGTAGACTTCAGCAACTTCCATCAAGTGGCGGTCTATTGCACGCGCACCTTCGCGAACCGTCACGATAACCGTGGGAATTTTATTCAACGCCACAGCGACGACAGCAGCAACTTCTGAAAGTCCAAACCAGATGTAACAAAGAATGATGGTCACCAACGCCGGTATATTCAAACCCAGGATTAACAATCCATCCAACAGGTTATCCCACACACGACGGTTACCCATGAGCATTCCGAAAAACGTGCCGATCGCCATTGCGATGATGAAACTCACCGTAACGCGTAATAGCGTAATTCCCAGATCTGACAGTAGAGTGCCCTGTGTTATATGCTCCTGCGCATTAATCAGAACTTCTATCGGTGTCGGCAGTGTCGAAATGGACAGTATCATCGCCACAATTTGCCACACCACCATCAACCCAAGCAGCGACAGACTTCGCATCCAGGTTCCTGTTAAAGCAGGCATCATGGCTGGCACGGAGCGAATTTGAGCCGCGTCCAAAATGTACCCTCACTAAGTTTTCTGTGTTTACCGACTAGATCCCTGCCGCCTTCTGTAGCCAGTATTCTGAATATTTTATCGGCTGCATCGATCACACTTTGGTCATAACAGCTCGCTATTCCTTGACGGTAGGCATCGCGCAACGCTATTTTTGTTTTAATATCTGATGCTTTGAGCAAAGGCTGAAGCCGTTCCCATTCCTGATCGGATTCGGCAAGAATTTTTTTCGCAGCCTGACTAGCGCGTAACATCCCCTGCAGGGCTGTCTCATGTTTGGCTGCCCAGTCCTCGTGAAAAGCCCAGCCAATCAGTGGCATTGGGATCTGTACACCCAGTTCAGAAAGAATTTGCGGAACCGTGATCAATGACTTGAAACCAGCAGCTTTTAAACGCGCGCTGTAATGCCAAAAATTGAGCACTGCCGGTAACTCACCACGCAAGGCTAATTCATTCAACAACGGAGGCGCAGCAAAACTCGGCTTTGCAAGTTTCGCAATATCCTTATCCAGTTGCTTACGTCCGTATGCACGCAATAACAACCAGCTCTTATCGACCGGCCCACCTGCGACGCCTAGCCGCTTATCTGCAAGCGCTTCAAGGGTTGGTATGTTCGCATCGGGACTCACCATCAAACTACCCGTTGCTGTTGAATACGGTGCGAAACTATAGAGACGGCCTTCGGCGCGCTGGCGCGACACCCAGACCCAGTCCGTGACAATCACATCCACGGCACCACCCTGGATTGCAACATGGGTCGCACTCTTCGACGCGAGTGGTACGATTTGTAAATTTATCCCTTCTTTCGCGGCAAGCTGGTGATGCTTAATGACATCCAGTTCCCAGTTGACCGTACCGAATTTCAGAACGCCTACACGGATCGTTTCAGTCTCTTCCGAATAAACCGGCTGCAGACAAAACAACAGTACGAAAAACAAAAGGGGTTGAAACCGGGGATATTGCAAACGCACCCTCCTTATGGGGTCTGTTTTTCCAGGCAAGCTCTGTTTCATTCAGGATGTTCACAATCTATGGGTGTCGGCCGCAGGGATACGGCCATCAAGCGTACAGGGATGTATTCACAGCGGCCCATAGATTGTGAACATCCTGAATGAAACAGAGCTTGCCTGGATTATATGGTCTCTTCCCTGGCAATAGAATGTACCCTGATTGATCAGGAAAAATTCCCATCCTGATTAGACAGGTGACGTCCAGACACTTAATTTCCGTTATCATGGAACCCACGACGACAACGAGTAACTAAAAAGCCGATAGCATGCCGGAAAATCTTCTGTTTTTAACGGGAAAACTTGCAGAAAAAAGCCTCCGCCGGGTGCTCGATGCTATGCAGCCAACCGACTTCACCTGGCGGGTTCACGAACTGGGTGTCAGCGTTGCCGCATTAATGACGACCGATATGATTGTACGGCGATTAAAGGAAACATTCGGCGCAGATAAAATCATGATCCCGGGACGATGCCGTGGAGATATCGAATCACTCTCCAGGCATATTGGCATTCCAGTCGAACGCGGCCCCGATGAACTCAAAGACCTGCCAGAATGGTTTGGCGGCGAAGCGATTAAAGCACCGCTAGATAAATACAGCGTTAACATACTCGCAGAAATCGTCGACGCCTCAGAAAGAACTACCGCAAGCATTCTTGAGCGTGCCAGTTATTACCGTGACAACGGCGCTGATATTATCGACCTAGGGTTTTTGCCCAATACGCCGTTTCCGCATCTTGAAGAAGCTGTTCAGGCGCTTAAGAACGAAGATTTCAAAGTCAGCGTGGATACACTTAACCCACAAGACCTGATACGCGGTGCAAATGCCGGAGCAGACTACTTACTCAGCCTGACGAACGAAACCGTGTGGGTAGCAGATGAAGTAGATGCCATTCCAATACTGATCCCCAAACAACCATATCAGTTAGATCCTCTGTTTCAGGCGATGGAAACGCTTACCAAAAGTGGCCGCGCTTTTATCGCCGACCCCATTCTGGATCCAATTCACGCTGGTTTTACCAACTCACTACTACGCTACCACGAAACCCGGCAACGTTTTCCTGATGCGCAAATGTTAATGGGTGTCGGTAATCTAACTGAACTCACACATGTGGATTCTGCTGGCATAAACATGTTGTTACTCGGCGTCATGTCAGAACTGGATATCAATTATATGTTAACCACTGAGGTCAGTTCGCACTGCCGCCGCGCAGTTAAAGAGGTCGATCATGCCCGGCGTATTATGCACGCCGCCCATGAAGAGGGTACGCCACCGAGACTGATCGATGATGGAATGATGGCACTGCATGATCGCAAACCATTCCCCTATGCCTATGAAGAAATACTGGAACTGGCCAAAGCCATCAAGGATCCCAGTTACCGCATTCAAATCAGTGAACGTGGTGTACACCTGTTTAACCGGGATAGTCTGCACACTGCTACCGATCCGTTCGATTTATATCCTCATCTTGAGGTCAAGAATGATACCGGACATGCCTTTTATCTAGGCGTGGAAATGGCACGTGCGCAAATTGCCTGGCAACTAGGGAAACAATATACACAGGATTCAGAACTTGATTGGGGCTGTGCGGTAGAACGCAAACCCGAAGATTTAAGCGATCAACAACAGGCTGGATCGACCATGCAATCAAACTCGCAAGAGTCGGCACGAAAAATAATTGATCATGCCATTTATTCGTGAAAGCATTGTCACCACCCGTAATGAAGATGGCTCGACGCACATCGCGCCAATGGGTATACACGAACTTGATGAAGGCCAATTACTCATTGCTCCCTTCAAACCGTCCACAACCTTGACTAACCTGAACCGCGAACAAGCCGCCGTCATTAACTACACAGACGATGTGCGGATATTCGCGGGTTGTGTTACCGGCCGCTACCAATGGCCGGTCACTGAAGCTGATGTTGTCACGGCACCCCGGCTGAAAAACTGTCTTGCTCACAGCGAAGTCAATGTTGCACGATTCGAAGATGACGAAAAGCGGCCAAAATTTATTTGCCACGTTGTAAACGAAGTTAATCATGCGCCCTTCCATGGTTTCAATCGCGCACAAATCGCCGTCATCGAAGCGGCTATTCTTGTTACACGTTTAAGCATGTTGCCAACCGAAAAAATAGATCAGGAAATTGACTATCTCAAGATCGCCATCGACAAGACTGCCGGGCAAAGAGAGCAGGAAGCCTGGGACTGGTTGATGACAACTATCAACGATTTTCGTCATCCCTCATGACAGGATTCCTCGCTAGTGTTGCGTCTGTTGAAGAAGCAAAAATCGCCCTGGCAGGCGGTGCAGATATCATCGACCTAAAAAACCCGCACAGTGGCGCACTGGGTGCCTTACCACTGACAACTATCACTGACACCGTCGAATTCATCAATAATAATGCACAGACCAGCGCGACAATCGGTGATCTGACCGCTGATTCCGGTGAAGTTCCTGATGCAGTCAGAGCTATGCAAACTACCAAGGTCGACTTTATCAAGATTGGATTATTTTCAAGCGGAGGCAATCTTTCAGAACTGATTAACAGCCTCAGCGTTGAGGCATCGAAATATAAACTCATTGCCGTTTTATTTGCAGATCAAAAACTGGATTTAAGCCTGCTCCCCCAGCTTGCTGACGCAGGTTTCCACGGCGTAATGCTCGACACTGCAACAAAACAAGGCTCAGGATTACGCGCCAACCTACCCGATCAGGATCTCGCCCGTTTCGTACAAACTGCAAGACAACTTGGCCTCGTCTCTGGCTTAGCCGGTCAATTATCCACCTCGGATATCCCTACCCTGTTACCACTTAACCCGGATTATCTTGGCTTTCGTTCTGCACTATGTGTGCAACATAAGCGCACGCAGGCGCTCGATTCGAAGTCGATCGCTTCCGTACGTAGTTTGCTAGACTTCTAGTAGACTCCTAATTAATTCGTGAATTTGCTATTTTGAACAATGCAGATTCTGTAGGAGCGGCTTTAGCCGCGATTGGGCTGCGGTGTCCATCGCGGCTAAAGCCGCTCCTACAGAATTTCGCTAATTAATCAGAGGCTCCCTAGTCATTACTCTAGAATCTAAATGTCAAACCAAGTGTGGCCTCGAACTGGTCGAGGTATTCATCTTCATCTGATTCAAAACAGAACGTATTGTTATTATTACAGTGAAGATGTTTCTGATCTTCAATGTAAGTCGAAAAGAAACGTCCACCCAGATGTACCGCCAGATTTTTTTGAATAAACAGTTTAACGCCGCCACCCAGGCTGTAAGAAAATCGAGTATCATCGTCTAGCAATGGTTCATCCGGATCAAACTGGGTTGCACCGATACTCGTGACAATGAAAGGACGTATGTTCTGATATACCCATTCCCAAGAGGCACCGATGTGGTAATAATCAATATCGATATCTGAAAATTTACTGCTGGGACTTAAAAACCCTGAATCTGCTTCAAGCTGAGTTTCCTGGTGACTGTAAAGAAATTCAATCCTGAGTTCCTGGTATACTGGTATGGCAAAAATGAAGCCGAAACTCAGATCGCCGTCATCAACTTCCAGATCTACAGGCTGATTGTTTGAGTCAATATTATTGAGCTCACCACCGGCACGCGCACCTACAAAAGGTGTGATATCAAACGCATCAGCCCTTGCAAGACTGCTTGTCAGGAATAAAAATGTAAATATGGCATAGACCAAATGTTTAAACTGACTGGATGCAATATTCATATGCTTAATCCTTGAATGTAAGCGTTCTCACGCTGTAGTAGATGATAATATTTTCTTTATTGTACTGAAAATATCAGATTCATTTTTCTCTTGCTCAAACCGTCTATAAACATATGTAATACCTACACTAATGCTAAAGAACCTGTATCAGTCAGGCATTGAAAACCCGGCAAACTCTCCCTTGCCAATAATTGACCACTCGAAATCTGCGTCGTTGATCATCTTCCTGAATCCTTTGTCGATTACTCCGGAAGCCTGTAAGGTTTCAATCGCTAACTGATCTGTATTCACAGATTGGTACTTAACCAGCAATAGATGGGAGGCACTGATTTCCCTGGCCAGCCATGCGGCTATAGAATCGGATGTGATGTCCCAGCTTGCGGGTAATGCGCTATTAACCGATAACATTTTTTCGGGTAGCCAGAGCGCGACTTTGTTTTGGGAAAGCACCTCGTGTATTTCCGCGAACGACTGTGCCGTAATTAAATCTGGCTCTAGTCCACAACACATCAGTCCAAATTGATCCATCGCGTGCAACGCCATCAAGTGTGCAGTTTTATCATCGAAACCAATAGAGAGTTGTGACTTACGTACCTGGTCTGCAAAGGGGCCGCCACCTGGCACTACAATCACTCGGCCGCCACCACAGGCAACCAGTCGTTTCAGCCAACTGACAAGTTCTGACGTTTCAGCCAGACTGCCACCGAGCTTAACGACCCAGATTTTTTCGCCGGGCACGCTCAGAAATTCCGCTTTTGGAAGAGTTATTTTTGTTGAATAGTTTTAACATCGCAGCGGCTTTATCGAATGACTCCTGATATTCACCGTCCAGAGTAGAGCCTGTGGTAATGCCACCGCCTGCCCAGAAATGCATACGACCCTGGGCGTGCGTGATCGTTCTAATAACAATGCTGCTGTCCATGCGGCCATCAAATCCAATGTAGCCTATCGTGCCGCAATACACGCCGCGACGAAATGGTTCCTGTTCATCGATAATTTCCATGGCACGAATTTTTGGTGCGCCGGTAATCGAGCCGCCAGGAAAACAGCCCCGCAATAAGTCCAGTGCATCTCGCCCCCAATCAAGACGCCCGGTTATTGTCGTCACGAGATGATGCACGGTTGCAAAACTTTGCAACTCAAAAAGCTTAGGCACTTTGACGCTTTTTAGTGAACAATTCTTACTCAGGTCATTGCGCAATAAGTCGACAATCATGACATTTTCAGCACGGTCTTTAGCACTGTTTAGCAGTGAGTGTCCGAGCATCCAGTCCACACCCGGTTCTGCAGAACGTGGGCGGGTTCCCTTGATAGGCTGAGTGATGACCCGGCCATTATGCAAACTTAGAAATCGCTCCGGCGAAGCGCTGAGTACCTGGGCGAAAGGTAAATTCATATAGGCCGCAAAAGGCGCCGGGTTAATATCTCGCAGTTGCCGGTAAGCCATCCAGGGATCACCCGTAACGTCGACTCGAAATCGTTGTGCAAAATTAACCTGGTAACAATCGCCATTGCGTATGTAATCTTGAATACGCTGAAAAGCGTCCGCATATTGCGCATAGGTCAGACTGGATTCCACCTGCCCAACCGCTTCAAAAGACTCGCGCTCAACCGACTCTGCTGACGCACTAAACCTACGGATCAACTCAGGCCATAGTTCACGGGTCGCCGCATCGCGACCCGCCGACACCAGCCAGCTACAGCGTTTTTCATGATCAACCACTAGCGCCCAGTCGTAGATACCCACGACCATTTCAGGTAGCTGTTCGTCGTCTTTGGCAATATCAGGCAAACGTTCAATACGCCGAGCCAGATCATAACCAAAGTAACCGATTGCACCTCCCTGAAATGGCAGTTCAGTATCGCCTTCGTCCTGGGGTTGCAGTACCTCACGCACCAGTTCAAAAGGATCTTTGGGTGACAGTACTGATCCATCAGGGCCATGAATTTCTGTGCGTTCACCGCGCGTTACCAGGGTAATAAAAGGATCGGCCGCCAAAATATCGTACCGCCCCCGTCGACTGTGTCCCGGCCCGCTATCAAGCATCACTGCCCAGGGTTTATCCGCAATCGCATCGAACAGGTCAGCGCTGTCTTCAATATAAGGCAGCGCCTGTTTTAACCGCTTCACGCAAGGCCTCCTGATTGTAACGTTAAAGACCCAGCCATCTTTCTCTGCATTAGCGCTGCCACCGCTACAGCGGGTGCGCAGTCTGCCGAATTCAAATCATCCCCGACTAAGGTAGTGTCAAAAATACTATTGAAGTCTACGTACTGCCGCCCTAACCGATCCGCTAACATAGCCACCAAAAATCTACCCACACCCGCACCTACCAACGGCGCCTCGTAATCAAGCTCAGTGCGTGACAAGTATTTGTGCGCAAGCATCCATGAGTGTCTTGAGTTGGCATTCCTGTAGATACCGGGCAACGTCATACCATACTTCAGTCGTACCCTGTTCTACATCCATGCCCAACATCCGGGCTAACCGCCGCGCACTCGCGATCAAAGTTTTATCTCCAGCATCCGCGGCTGGATATTGGTCAGCATCTTCAGGCAATTTATTTAACACTCTATAAACATCTGCGCTGGTCGCAAAGTGTTCGGACATTAAACCAATCCATTCACCATTAATCGGCACCCGCTTTGCGAGGGTCATCACTGGAGTACGGACTATGCCGGTGTAAACAAGCTCTTCGTAACGCAGTCGCTCCTGATCTGTATGCCCGCGTGCGATCACTGATCGCTTGGCAAAAGGAATTAAATCAGAGGTAGTACTACCAATATCAATTAACAAACCGTCAGGCATGCATGCACTTAACCAGGAAGCAGATGCCAACCAGTTGGCTGAGGCAACCTGTGTTGTCGCCTGACAAGCATCCCGAGGAGCCAGAAAACCATCCGTACCCGCAAATATCATCACCTGTTCCACACCAAACCTATCAACCATTACATTGATGATTGACTGCACTCCATTTTCACGATTAGTAAAATTATCCGCCATCTCACCCGTCATCGTAACTACGTTCAAGTCACTCGACGTTATGCCAAGACGCCTGGCTATACTATCAAGCGCACTTTGAAGATGACTAACCCCCTGCCACAATGGACAAGGCAGCTGTAATACTCGCTTTAAGTTTCCATCATGTTCTATCAGTGCCGCTTTTAAATGTGCGCCACCGATATCCCAGCCAACGATACAATCAGCGCGCACTGAACTTGCCTGCGTCATGATTCATTCTTTGTGAAGCGTTTTGATACGACAACAAATCCTCTGGGGGCTGTGGGAGTAGATTCAATATCTGTTGTGCAGGATTAAAGTCCAGTTCTTTAGATAAGGCTGCATAGCTTGTGGTCAATCGAGGGTTTATTTCCAATACCTTAACGCCCTGCTTACACTGCAACAAATCGATGCCAACATAACCCCAGAGTTCAGGAATAGCCTGTGCAATTGCTTCCGCTAATTGCACAAATCTTTCCCAGTTGCCGTGATGAGTGTTCACCACACAACCATCCAGTGTCAGCGTATCGTTCACACGCCGGATTTGTTGCCGGTTAACACTCAGAAGACGCGCAGAGCCACGCTCACAAATCAGGCTGAGACTCAGATCTAGCGCCTGTAAATACGGCTGCAATATATTATTCCCTGCAGCCTGACAGGCCTGACCAGCTTGCTCTAAAGAATCGTACAATCGCAGTCCTTCACAGCCGGCACCATCGTCTGGCTTGACTACCCAGGAGCCTGCACTTTGCGTCACAGCTTCCATAGATGAAAAAGTAGGCACAACGGGAATACCGTGTTCGGCTAACCGCGAGAGGGTTCGCTGTTTTGACGCCGCCAAATTTACGCACGCAGATGAACTGTTTAAAAGAATTTTTCCGGCTTTAATAACCTCATCACAAATTCGTTCGAGCAACGCACCGGTTTCAGGTGCTATAGGCCAGACTGCATCAACTTTCTTGAGCAAGTGTCCCCACACTTCATCGAACTTTTCATCTGAACAGAGCCGCACTTCCTGCACATCAGCAGCAAGCGATGGTAAACGGTTATCGCGCATAACCACAACATCAGTAGAGTTAGTATTGGCTAGATCCCTTGCCAGCGCCTGCACCATTTGATCACCTTCTTTGGCCATCGTATCCGGCAGGGCTTCATTTAGCAGGCCACCACCGGTAATATATTCAAACACCAATATCCGCATAGTGACTTCTTGTTTAACGTTATTCCTGTTATTGATCTGATAAACGGCCAGGCCGTACTGGCGAAGGCTGGCGATCGCCAGCGCTATAAACCGCTTAACACCCCATTATGTAAATCCAGTGAACCGCTAGCAGTGGCCGAGGCGTATCTGTCCCTGCATCCGTTCAGTACACTCTATATCGCTGATCTCGACGCCATCCGTGGAAACGATTCTAACCAAAAATCCATCAAAGCATTACACAGAAAATTTCCTGCTCTGCAGATCTGGGTTGATGGTGGTTTTCGTGATTATGCCATGTTGTCACAATCTGCCGTCCCGGGCACCCGTCCTGTGATTGGTAGTGAGTCACTTGCCGATATCGAGCTGCTAAGCACAGCCCATGCACCGATTCTTTCTCTCGATTACCAGCATGGCCGCTTTCTTGGGCCCGCTGCATTGCAAACCAATATTCATCTATGGCCGCGTGATGTCATTGTCATGTCTATGTCACAGATCGGTTGTGATACCGGTCCGGACTGGAAGCGGCTACAAACTTTGCAACAATGCGCGCCGAAAACTAATTTTTACACTGCAGGTGGCGTGCGTAACCTTGAAGATTTACAACGCCTCGCAGAATTAAAATGTCACGGCGCACTGATAGCCACCGCACTCCACAACGGCAGCATCGATACAAACAGCTTGCAAAAAATAATACAGGTTCCGGGCAAGCCCGGAACCTGAAACACATTATCCGCCTGCGAAAGGATGCGGGCTCGAACCTTTCTTAGCGACTACATCCGCTGCCTTAGGCTCATCAGCGATCGCCCGCTTGAGTGATTCCTTGGTAGCTTCGTAGTTGTATTGCTGGATCTTTGCGTCGTCTGTTGCATCCCAGTGAATAAACACACCGACGCAGATGAACAGATCATTGGCTTCAGCTGCAGGGATAGTGCCGTCTTCGACACAATCGGCCACTGCCATTGCTACACCACGTTGTGCAGGACCAAACATCTGCACTGCCTGTGTAGCACCTTTGATTGTCACCTTATTGAACATCATAGTGTTGGGTTTGCAAGGCAGGTTTGGCGCCACAACAGCCAACAAGCTGGTAAAACCATCTTTGTTGTTAACCAGACCGTTGCAAAAAGCCGTCTCAACAGCCGAACCGCGTGGCCCGATCATCAAGTCTATGTGAGCCACTTCATTGCCATCGCCTATAAGTGACTCGCCGACCAGTGTTCTATCAATAGCCATATATTATCTCCTGTGATTGTGATTGTGGTTGTTGAAATTTTGCAGACTGGAAAGTCTGCGACTCTATCCCATCGCCATGAGCGACCGGGAATGTTTGGTGAGAAATCAGCTGCCATGCCAGCAATGTTGCAACCGTCAGGTCAGCACTGGTGCCGGGATTAATACCGGCTTGCTTAAACGCTTTATCTGCCCGTCGCAACAGTACGGCCCGGCTTTTTTCTGAATGACATTCTTTGAGCTGCTCCCGCAACGTAGCTGCGTGTCGACTGATCTCTCTGGCCTTATCCAGACCAAACTTACGGGCCACATGGGTATCAGGCCAGCGTGCCAGTATAGCCAGATAAACGTCTTCTATAATAGTCCGAACATCTGCATGGGTGTTGTCTGTTAATAACGGCAAAGTGAATTCAAAAATATCCGCATACCCGTTCGTGTACTGTAACGCTATTTGATCGCGGTCAGCCGCTGCACGCATCGCCTCGAGTAATCCGACCACCGGTGGCTTGTTCACATCATGATGATCGCTCTCGCCAAGTCCGCCGGGTGACGCTAGACGAATGGCCTTGAAGCACCAGTCTGCGTCTTCTACCGTACTCGCATTCAGAACTTGCTGCAGACTAGCTCTCAACGGCTGCTTCGTTTCCTGATTAACAAATGCCTCCAGCAAGGGTGCGGTAAGTAATATCACACCAAGATTAGTATTACACCCAACTGATTGTCTAGTGTTCTTCACCGCTTCATAGATACGCTGTCCAAGCCGCATTTTAAAATCAGTTAAAGGGCCGGCGCTGTAACGGGCGCTTAGAATAAAGTCTTCGGCACACATGTCATGGCCATCGGCATGGACGCTCACATTGCCAGGTTTAAAGGCCTCGAGTTCCAGACGGCAAGCCTGAAGATAAGCATCTGCAGCCCACTGCGTAGCTTCCATTACCCTACTACCTTCATATGCTTTTCTCCACGGCAGCTTTCCAGAAAATCATCAATCAATAAATCTGCCAGATTGAGCGAACAAACACTTTGCAAACCTCGCCAGGCAGGAATGCTGTTGACCTCTATGACAAAGTAATGACCATCAGTATCACAAATCATGTCCACGCCACCGTATGATAGGCCCAATGTTTTTACTGCCTGTTGTGCCAAACGTGTCTGTGGTTCACTCAAAACAGCGGGCAGGCAATCAGCACCGTTAGCCACATTGGTAATCCAGCCTGATGATTCGCGCCGCATAGTTGCCACAGCGCGCCCGCCAATCACAAACACTCGCCAGTCGAAGCAATTGTCACCCTGGGTTTCGATAAAACGCTGCAGATAATAAACCCCTTTCGCCGTTTCTGCATCGGGCAATTGCTGCGGATCACTGATACGTTTTAGACCTTCGCCCTGAGAACCAAATAACGGTTTGTAAACCAGTTCACGCCCCATCGCCTGCTCGTGCTTTACAAGTGCTTGCGCTCGGGAAAGATCACTGAAAACCCAACAGTCCGGGGTGGCAATTCCATGATGCCGCAACTTAAAGCTGGTCATCGCCTTGTCGACAGTCCGTTCAATGCTGCGCGCATCGTTGTAAACGGGTACGCCCAACTCGCGCAAGGCATGCAAAATATCGAGCCAGAAAGTGATCTCTTCCAGCGTTCCTCCGGGAATACCTCGCACAAAAACACCAGCAGGTAATTCAGACTCGAAACCGGGCAAGACTACCTGACTGTGGTTTCTGTTTAGATCAATACTGCATTGCTGCAATGCCACGAAGTGTGGATCATAGCTCTGCTTGATTAGCGCTTGAAACAATTGCTCGCCGTGCCAACCTGGCTTGTCACTGATGATCGCGATCTTTTGCATTATTTCTCACCGCCGAATGAAACTTCCAACAGTTCCATGTCAAGTTGACCGGCACGGAAACTACGCCCGCTTTTAAGTGCAGTCACAATCACGCTGGCAGGACTGAACAACATAGGATCGATCTTAAAAAAATCATACTTTACGGCTTTAAAGATCTCGGCAAATGGTCGACCGTAATCACGCGACGCGCTGCTAGGTAGTTTTTCAGCCAATTCACGGGCAGCATCATCATCACCATTAACGTATAACTGTACCTGACCCCCAAACAATATAGCATCATTGGTTCTGCCCATGGCCCGCACAAAATCTTCGGTGGGCGGCGGTACCGGCGCACTGCCTGTACCGTCCACAATATCGGCTAATGGGAATCCCAACTCATGCACCTTATGCATGGCAACTTCCAGAACTCTTGCAACAATCTGCACTGAACCAGCCAGGCTGGACGTCGGTGTCAACACCAGTGAGAGATCCTTTCCCGACGCAAGTCCACAATCACGTATAACTTTTTCCATCACTGGCTCAGGAGGAGTCCGATCAACTTCAAGTATCAGGCAAGTTTTAGATGCCTTGTCACGGTAGCCAAGCTCCTTAAATAAAGGCTCTTTTACCGCCAACGCACGCCCAGGCCCGGAACCCAGTGCGTGAAATGCAGACTTGCCTTCACCATGCGCAAGACTCCAACCCGCGTACTGACTTCCCAAACAGGCCAGCACAGGATTTGAGGTATGCACATGAATTGTAAGAGGCCAACGAGGCGACTGCCCGCCCGTTGTAAAACTTACATGTCCCAATCCACCCAGACAGAGTTCGGCAATCAAGCGGCCTGCTTCCAATCCGCCATAGTGTTTAATGCCTGCATCCAGAATCGTCGTTCCATTGCTTAACTGTTCAACACCTATGCGCAGCGATGCCGCTTCACTGGTCAGACGATCCAGTAACGGTAATGCACTTGCATGCAGACTGGGCCAGGTGCTGATATCCAACGCTTTAACAGCACTCATATCAGGCGGCCTGCTGGAACGAAATACACTGCCGCTCCATCTCCGTAACACGTTGCTTGAGCCGGTCGATCACAGAGGACTCGTCCCCGCCAGTTGAAGTCACTGTACAAACTGGTTCACCGGTTTCGAAAACAACGCCCGCTGCAGGACGGTCATGACTCCAGGCAGGCCAAACAGCATTGGCCGGAATTGAAAATGCTTGCTGTGCAAATACAACCTGGCTACTGCGAACCATCGAATTATTCAACTCCAGTGACCTTGGTAGCCGTCCAGAACAGGACTGTAGATGCCAGTACAACAGTCCGTGATTTATATCTGCATCGTGTAATTCAAGTGTCGCGCCCGGCCGCGGATTAAGCTCTAGAACCTTTGGCACTTCACCATCCAATATAATGTCCAGGCTGTTTAACCCCTTCAATTGCAGCATGGAAACTAATGACCTGACATGCATAAGCAATGTTTGCTGCTGTCTTTGGGTCAAACTGGTTCGATTGATAGCACCGCCCCAGACAAAATCGTCCGGCCTTGTCCACTGCGTATTCCAGCCAACAATAAAAACGTTTTCACCATCGCCGAGAAAAACAACTGACATCACTGGCCCGGCTAACTGTTTTTGAAAGTAATCTTCTGCATCAATTTTTTCGCTGCCTGTCCAATGACGAACATGACCCCCACCCGTCGCAGCGGCGCGTTTGATTAACCAGTCTTTTGTATCCAATGGTGGCTCAAAGCTCAGCTCGGGATGCGGAATTTCTAACTCATCTAACAAATTAAAGAAATATCGTGGATTGTTGATATTTATCATATTTTCTGGAGTATTTCCGAACAGTTTTTGCGCCTGCGACCAAGGTTCCAATAGCTCAGGCATAGCCTCCAGACCACTACCATAGACCAGTCCAGCAGCGTTTAAATTTTCCTGTAAAGAGCTACCCGCATCAACTGGCCCGCGCTCATTCCAGGTAAGCGCTTTGCAACGTTGGGCAGCAGTTTGGGTATCAACATCACCGAACCCATCGATAACCACGGTTGATAAACCAGCCCGTTGTGCTGACTCGGCCAGCGCACGGCCAGTCTGTGAAAAAATCACTAACGGCTCAACGCTTTTCAACATAGCTGCGCGCATATTCAAAAGCCTGATCAAAATGTAAAAACAAGGGTTCGTCGGCCTCGCGCATTTGAGTTAACAAATGCTGTTGTACCTGATATTTAACATTACCGACAGCCAGCGCACCAATGCCTACCGCACCGCTTACAGAAGCTTTCAACGGTTCGCCATCATCCATCACCCCAATACCTGCGATACCCGCCGGTGGCACTGCATTGATATCCGCAGCCACTTTGAGTTTCACCGCTATTCCAATATCCTCTTCGCTCATCACCTGCACGCCTGCAGCCGCCGTGCCCAGCACCACATCGGCATATTCAAACTGGCTGCCCTTGTGATCGTTTGCGTCACCCTTAATACCCGTCATATCTGCCCCATAGCTGTGATTACACAATGCGGCTACGCGGTCTGCTTTATCTTTCTTTCTGCCCAGAATCACCGTATCTGCACCCGCCTTGGCGGCCAGTACGGCGGCTGCAGAACCAACCGGGCCTGTGCCACCGAGAATCATTACCCGCAGACCTTTTAATCCTGTGTTATGCACTTTTTTAAGTTGCCACTCCACCGCGGCAACCAACCCGGCCGCCGTCGTAAACGCACCACTGGGATCTGCGAATACAGATATTTCAAACGGCGGCACCATTGCACTGCGCGCGTTATCCAGCATATCCATCGCCAGAACCATATCCCGGCCACCGACAAAAAGGCCCGTACGTTTCACACCCTTCGGGCCGCGTGAAAAAATCGCGTCCTGCACTAAACCGGCGACGTCTTCCAAATCCACATTGGAATAAGGCGTAACAGCTGTCCAACCCGCATCGTAGGCCATGTTGACATCAAACGGGCTGGCATTTTTTGCCGGTGTTATCAGATGCAACAGATAAGGTTTTTCCATAATAGTTTTAGCTCAATTTGTTTTTTGTGGGTACAACTTCTTGTGCTGCATATTGCTCACTTGTTGCTGCCTGAGCGCTTGTAGTATCCGAGATCACTGCACCACTATTGCGGCCAGCAACGACCTGAAACCGTAGGGGCAAATAGGCAAAGCGTTCTTGCAATTGTTTCGATAAACGAAATGCCTCAGTCTCGCCCTCGATGAGTACAAATCCGGTCGGCCCCCAGGAACTCTGACCAACCCCGCTATAGTCATGCGCCTGCAACCAGTCAAGCACACCCGCCACCGCTGGACTGGTAAACCGCTGTCCATCCTGTGCGGGTGAGAAATAATCGCCGATGACCGCCTGTAATTCGGTTACTGCATTCGCAAAATCTTCTAGCCGTTGTTCCGCTAGACCCGGCAATAGTTGCATGGTTAACAGACGGCATAGACGCGCTGACTCATCTTCAGGAAATGTAGGCAGGCGGTTAAACGCTTCCCGTTCAGCCTCACCGTTAAGGCCGTGCTGCGCATCATCAAAGATCAACAACACCCGCCAATGCTCCGGAAATTCCAACCGCGAAATTACCGCCGGTGGTCCTCCGCCTGGACGACGGCCACCGTCAACAATGAATCCACCCTGTTCGAATGCGGCAATACCAATACCCGATCGGGCACCGCGGTCGAGTAGCGTTGCAATGCGAGATGCATCCAGATCAATCCCATATAAGCGACTGATGGCAACACCTACCGCAAGCGCCATTTGCGTACCGGAACCCAAACCACTATGCGGGGGAATTGCCTTACGGACATCAATGGAAACACCGCCATCCAGCCCAAGCGCATCAAATAAACGATTGGCTATGCGTACCGCCCTGTCCGCATCAATTCCCGTTGCACTATTTTGGCGCGATACGGTCACGGCAACTTGCGTTTCGATGCTGTCGATTGTCAATCCCAAACTACCGAATCGACGTCCCATGCCACCATTGAGATCAACAAAACCAAAGTGAAGGCGGGCTGGCGCTTCCACAATCATTGTTTTATTTAACTGCAACACTACTTCCCCGCTATCCCTCTTCACAGGAAGAGGAAAAAAACATTCGCATCCCGCCTGAAATAACAATTACGTACGTATTTAGACTTATGATAATTCAATCAATGAAGACGATATATCAGGATATATCAGTGGTATAGCAATAAACATGCCTCCCGACTAAGTGGCGGGATTTCGTGTGTTTTCTTCTTTTTAGTTTCGAACTGACGAGCCTGGCTGAAACAGACTGTATCAGCCACGAGACAGCCGCAGCCATCAGATTTTTACCTACTGTATCAACAGGGCGATCTCCGCAGGACAATAAGCATTGGCATAGTATATGCTTCGTCTAGAGAAGCTCTGATTAATTAATGCATCTTGTCATTTTAAACATGTAGGAGCGGCTTCAGCCGCGATGAACTCGCTGCACCCCATCGCGGCTGAAGCCGCTCCTACAGATTCTCGCCAATTAATCAGAGGTTTCTTAAATGTACAGATTAATAGTAAAGAGTCCAGTGTGGAATACAGCGATATCACCTGCCCAGTTTGCGGCTTAGCCTGCGACGACTTGCGCGTAACCGTAGAAAACGAAAAAGTGCGCGTACACGACCTGCCTTGCCGCACCGGTGAAGGCTTTTTTACGTCTGCCTGGCCAGCGGACGCCAAGTCAATTACACCTGAAATAAAAGGGAAAAGCGCATCGTTCGACGACGCCATCACACAGGCTGGAAAGTTACTCGCCAACGCCAAAGCCCCCGTGGTGAGCGGGTTGATGACAGATGTCCAGGGAGCACGCAGCGCATTGGCATTAGCCGATCGAATCGGTGCCTGTGTAGATCATAGCGCCAGTCATGTGATGTTCCGCAACCTGCGTGTTGTGCAGGACAGTGGCTGGTTCACCACGACGTTGAGCGAAGTTCGCAATCGTGCCGATCTCATTGTCATCGTAGGCGAAAACGTCTTTGAACAATTCCCGAGGTTTGCTGAACGCGTGCTGACAGCTGACGGTTTATTCATTACAGAAAAGCGTAAAATTGTACTTATTGGCTCCCGGCATGCAGACAAGTTACCCCCTGAGCTTTCCCATGCTGACGTAACTATCATTGATTTACCGCTGACACATACCGCGGAAGCAACCGGCTTACTTCGCACACTGCTTAACAGTAATATGCAACCCGCGGCCAGCAGTCTGCCGCTAGATGAACTTTCGCAGTTAGCATCCTGGCTGAATGAAGCTGCCTATTCGGTCATTGCCTGGTCGAGCGCTGATTTTGATTTTCCCCATGCCGAGCTGGCTGTAGAAAGTCTCTCTGAACTGGTTCGTGACCTTAACCAAACTAAACGTTCTGCGGGACTACCTCTCGGCGGTGGCAATGGCAGCATGAGCGCCAATCAAGTTTGCACCTGGCAAGCTGGTTTTCCGTTGCGCACTTCGTTCGCATGCAAACACCCCGACCACGATGCCTGGCGATATGACAGCGCCAGAATGATACGCGAGCAAGAAGCTGATCTGTTGGTCTGGATTGCAACACTCTCGCCTGACCCGGTTCCTGCAACGGATTGCCCGCAGATTGTAATTGGTCATCCGGGAATTAAATTTGATAAACCCCCCGAGGTCTATTTTCCTACTGCCATTCCCGGCATAGACCAGGCCGGTCACTGCTTCCGCACCGACGGTGTCGTCGCCTTACCACTGCGCAAACTTCGTGAACCGCGTTGGCCGACTACACAACACATTATTGATCAACTCATGGAGTCAGCATGCTGATCAAGCTCAATGGTGCAACAGTTTACGACCCGGCTAACGGCATTGATGGAGTTGTCCAGGATGTTTTCGTACGCGATGGAGTCATCATCGACAATCCAGGTGACGCTGGGAAATTCGACCGTGTTTATGATCTGAAAGGTAAGATTTTGATGGCAGGTGCCATCGATATGCATACCCATATCGGCGGCGGTAAAGTTAATCTTGCCCGCACACTGATGACAAATGAACACCACCACCACCCCCATAATGGCACCGATTTATTGCGATCAGGGTCTGGCATCACAACCCCATCGACACTCAGCGCCGGATACCGCTACGCGGAGATGGGTTACACCACCTGTTTTGAACCGGCGGTACTTCCCAACAATGCCCGCCAGGCGCACATGGAAATGGCCGACACCCCGATGGTCGATACCGGCGGTTATGCCATGCTCGGCAGCGATGATTTGTATTTATCCATGCTCTCGTCCGGCCAGGACCAAGCAACCATTAATGACTACGTCGCCTGGACTTTACAAGCAACACAGTGCATTGGTATCAAAGTGGTTAACCCTGGCGGCATCAACGCCTTCAAGTTTAACCAACGCTCACTGGATGTCGATGAAACCAATCAGCATTACGGTGTCACGCCACGAGAAATTGTCCGCACGCTTAGCCGTGCACTCACGGAGCTCGGCGTACCCTTTCCGTTACACGTACACGCCAGTAACCTGGGTGTGCCAGGTAACTACAACTCCACACTTGCTACGATGGATGCATCCGAAGGCAATCCTCTGCATCTGACGCACATTCAATTTCACAGTTATGGCACGGAAGGTGACCGTAAATTTTCGTCCGCCGCCGCTCAAATTGCTGAAGCAGTTAATCAACATAAAAATATCACGATTGATGTTGGACAAATCCTGTTCGGGCAAACCGTCACCACATCTGGCGATAGCATGTCACAGTACAAACATCACGCCCACGGCCATCCCAAAAAGTGGATCTGCATGGATATCGAGTGTGATGCCGGGTGTGGCGTAGTGCCTTTCCGCTATCGCGATAAGGATTTTGTGAATGCATTGCAATGGGCCATCGGACTAGAATTGTTCCTCATGGTCGATGATCCCTGGCGCGTGTTTCTCACCACCGACCATCCCAATGGCGCACCTTTTACCAGTTATCCACACCTGATCCGCTTACTGATGGATCGAGGCTTCCGTAATGAGCGGCTGGAAACCATCAACCCCGCAGCCCGCAAATTAAGCGTACTGGGTAGTCTCGATCGCGAATACACGCTGTACGAAATCGCCATCATGACCCGCGCCGCACCCGCTAAATTGCTTGGTATGCGCGACCATGGGCATCTAGGCCCAGGTGCCGTTGCAGATTTGACGGTATACACGCCGCATGACAATCCGGAGGTTCTTTTTTCACAGCCACACTATGTTTTCAAGGCTGGCGAGCTAGTCGTTGAAAACGGCGAGATCATCAAAATCGTACCGGGAAAAACACATACAGTTCACCCCGAGTTCGACCGCAGTATCGAAAAACTCATCCAGGATCATGTCAACCAACATTACACCGTGCGCTTTAATAACCTGAGCATTTCCAACGACGAAATGGCAGAGGCCATTGGTAGCCCTGTCGTGGTACACGATTGCAGGAACCGCACCGCATGAAAATCAACGGCGTGGAAATCGTTGAGACCTTTGCCGAAGCCTTCAAGATGACAGCGACACGTATCTTGATTACAGCACTCAACGAACGTTGGGCACGGCAAGCGGCAGAAACCATGACAGGCTTTGCGACCTCGGTCATCGGTTGCGGCGTGGAAGCCGGTATTGGCCGTATGGTGCCACCGGAGGAAACTCCGGATGGCCGCCCTGGCGTGACCGTGTTGCTGTTTGCTATGGCCGAGAAAACACTGGCCAAACAACTCGAAAACCGGCTTGGACAATGCGTACTCACCTGCCCGACCACAGCGGTTTTTTCCGACATGCAATCCGAAAAAAAGATTCCACTGGGAAAGAACTTGCGATTTTTTGGCGATGGTTTCCAGATTGCTAAAAAGTTTGGTGACCGGCGCTATTGGCGCATCCCGGTCATGGACGGAGAATTTCTCTGCGAAGAAACCACCTCGCGGATCTCAGCAGTCGGCGGAGGTAATTTTCTCGTGCTTGCAAAATCTCAAGCTCAAGCACTGACTGCCTGCGAAACTGCAGTGGAAGCCATGCAACCACTACCCAACATCATCATGCCCTTTCCAGGTGGCGTTGTGCGTTCAGGATCAAAAGTTGGTTCTAAATACAAAGCGCTAATGGCCTCGACCAACGATGCTTATTGCCCCACGCTACGCGGACTCGTCAAATCAGAATTGACTGCTGATATAGGCGCAGTAATGGAAATAGTCATTGACGGCCTGTCTGAAGAAGAAGTTGCACAGTCTATGAAAGTGGGCATCGAAGCCGCCTGCTCACTCGGCCCAAAAAACGGCATCCAGAAAATTACTGCCGGTAACTACGGCGGGAAACTCGGTCAGTTTCATTTCAAACTGCATGAGGTTCTGGCATGAAGCCACTAAGCATTAAACTGAAAAATTCCACCCCATTGCGTATTGATATGCGCCCTTTTACGCCGGACACCCTGCGGGGAAAATCTTTGCGTGACATTCAATCCATTCCCGTTTATTTAGGCAACCAGTCATTTGAAGCCGGTGAACTTTTTAATATCAGCGGCGACGACACCCAACAAATTCGGGTAAGCCCTGAATCCGGAAAACTGGATTACATCGGCGCTTCAATGTCTGGGGGTGAAATCATCGTCGAAGGCAATGCCGGAATGCGTGCGGGTGAACAGTTGCAAGGAGGTTCAGTAAACATCAAAGGCAATACCGGAATTTATAGTGGCGCTGGTATGACCGCAGGCCGGTTGCTCGTCGAAGGCAACAGCGAAGACTTTCTCGGCGCCGCCCTGCCCGGTGAAAAACAAGGCATGTCCGGTGGAGAAATTATCGTACAAGGCAACAGCGGCGACCGTACAGGTGATCGTTTACGCCGCGGCATCATTATCGTTCACGGCAACACTGGAGATTACTGCGGCTCACGCATGACCGCCGGCACCATTGCCGTTGCAGGCCAATGCGGAAAACTAACAGGCATCAACATGAAACGCGGCACGCTGCTGATGACGTGCGCACCAGAATCAATCCCCGTCACCTTCGGTGACAATGGCCAGCAAACACTTCCTTTTATGACATTATTGTTACGCGAATTGCGCATGCTGAGTAATGCATTTGATAGCGCCCAAATCGGCCAGGCCGTACACCGCTACCTGGGTGATCGCGCCAATGGAGGTCTCGGGGAAATTCTGATACTACCCAAGAACACTTAGGTTAAATCGTAATAACCTGAAGCCACTCCTACAATATTTTTTACAGCTCTTAATGACAAGATAATCGAATCAATCAATAGTGAGGGTTTTTACACATTGGCCGATGGAGCCAAGTCTTACAAAGTAACCATATGTACGCGTTCGCAAGACCTGGCCCCACTTTTCTACTATCAATAAAATAGCTGTTTTGGTTTTTTCACTATTACTTTATCTACACCTAAAACGGGGCCGCGGTCAAAACTATTACCTTGCAGGTAGAGCTGTTTGGAATTCTTATTAATATCTTTATTAGCAACCAATTCCGGAATTGAAAAGTACAGAATTAAATCATCTTTACCATCATTATCTACATCTTTAATTTCAGTGAGCGGATTACCTTTATTTTTTCCGCTTTTTTCCCGGGCAATCCCTGTTTCGTTACCTTCTTTATCGCCAAGTGATAACGTTTCAAGATCAAGAGATAGTGGATCAACATCATCTCTGGAGAATATGACCACTGAAATATTTCTACTGCTCAGAGGACTGATGGTATTTCTTACCCTCCTTGGTCTGATATCAATATCCAATGCAATTCCATATGTCACTTTCCAGAGAGTTGCATGTCTCTCGCCTGATGCAGTTTCACTTGTACCCACTATTTGGCCAGTTGAGTTTATTCCTCTAGCGATACTGTAATCGCCACCAAGCGTACCTAACGATTGCATTCCAAAATCAGCATGCCAGACAAATGCTCGAGTTTCCCCAGTGGCTATCTCACTTGAGCCGATGACTGTACCAAAGTCGTTAATATCATATGCCTCACTGTCCTTTCCTCCGAGCGTCCCCAGATCTTTCACTGTAGACGGATCTGACCAAAATGTTGCATGAGTATAAACTTCAGATCCATCCCAAACGCTTATATTTCCGACAACCTCGCCCAACTCGTTAATACCCGATGCAGAACTCCCGTAAATACCCGATGCAGGACTAATTCCCTCAATATCACTCGCAAGCTCCTCAAAAACACCTGCTTGCCAACGGAATCCTGTATCTGCAGATCGGTGTAATCCAACAACTTGTCCTGAATTATTAATATCCCTTACAAATCTTGGCGCAATAGAATCCATGTCACTCAATCTCGTATGGTGTGGGAAATCTATATGGTCAGGGAAAGCAAACAAATCCCACACTGCACCATAGCGACCTACAGAACCACTAATTTGTCCAATATTATTAATCGCACTAGCCGTGCTTGAAAAAATAACACCACGATACGATCGCAATGAACCCAAATCACGCATAGCCGAACCATACTCCCATATAAAACCTCGTCGAACTTCATTTCCATATGAGTCTTGTTCTCCTATTAATGAGGTTCCTACAACCTGATCAAGCTCATTAATTCCGTAAGCTCCGCCTGAATCTCCGCCTCTAAATGCGCCAATATTAATCATCCCGAGTCCTACAAGCCCTGAATAAGTTATGAATGCACGATTGCTGCCGCCTGGCTGTGTTTGGCTACTTCCTACAATATTTCCTGCATCATTAATATCAGAAGCCCAACTATTCGTACCAGGCCGAATTGTACCCAAATCGATTACCTCGATGTCCCGTATGACTAATTCTGCCCGCGCTAGACTCAGGTGAACAGAGCTTGCCAGTAACAATAAACAGGTTGTTAGCAATTTAGTTTTCATGGGTCGTCTCCTTTGTTATTTCAATGTTACGGTTACCATGCCACTATTGGCAGACCGCAATTTCATTTACGTACGGGTGTATCTTCCCTGAAAGGTGATGATAACTCCGTGAGGTAATTACTGAATTCCTGTGATTTATTCACATAAATAGCCAAGAAATACGCAACAATTGGTCGTCATATTAAATACAATATCGCCACCACGCCTCTTAACAACGGAAATGAGATCTGACCCTTACGCACCAAATTATAGGAAACAACTATGGCAGGTAAATTTACCCGCATTGCAATCGTAACCGGTGCTACCTCCGGTATTGGCGAAGCCACAGTTAAAAGATTCATTGCTGCTGGCTTTGGCGTGGTTGGTAACGGACGAAATGTTACGAAACTCATCGCACTCGAAAATGAGCTTGGTTCTGCATTCTGTGGTGTGGCTGGCGATGCAGCCGATAACACTGTACTGGATCAGCTCTTTTCCGCTGCTAGTGAACGCTTTGGTAAATCGGTTGACATCGTTATTGCCAATGCGGGACGTGGGCTGGGTGGGTCAGTCAAGGATGCTGATCTGTCGCAATTTGAGGATGTTTTAAAAATAAACGTGACAGGGACTCTTGCGCTTCTGCAAAAAGCTGCGCAAAAAATGGTGGATGCACAACAGGCTTATCCTAAAACAGCCGCCGACATTGTCATCATAGGGTCTATTGTTGGACGGCACATATCGCCGTTTAGTGCCGTATATGGCGCTTCAAAATTTGCCGTACATGCATTGGCTGAAGGTCTACGGCGCGAAGTAGGCCCTATAGGAGTTCGGGTTTCGTTGATTGAACCTGGGATCGTGTTAAGTGGTTTTCAAGAAGGTGCTGGTTACAGTGACGAAATGGTGCAAAATTTTGATAATAAATTTGGACCGCTTTTAGTTGGAGACGATGTTGCAAACGCTATACATTTTCTTGTCACTCAACCACCCCATGTGCATATAAGTGATATTGTTATTCGCCCAACGCGGCAAGATTATCCATAACCCACTTAGTCTTCGTATTTAATGTACTTAAAACGCGGGTCGCTTGGTGTGCCTTCAAGTGCACCACCCTCTTTACCTGGCTGCCAGCCAACGACTTCTTCAATCTTGCGGGCAAGTTCGAAATCTTTATTGGTCACGCCTTTTGCTGAATGGGTCATCAATTTAACTATTACAAATGCGTAAGAGGCAGACAGATCTGGGTGGTGAAATGCTGCTTCGGCAAGGTGTCCCACGGTGTTGATCACCATCAGAGTACCTTTCCATCCAGCTGTTTTGTACTTGCGCCGGATCCAGCCGTCTTCCAGATGCCAGTTCGGTAATTGCTCCTTTAGACGGGCTTCGATATCAGCATCGTTGTAGCTTTCTTCCGCTTTAAGTTCGCGCCAACCCATTCAGGCTAACCACCAAACAGACGTTTGATAAATCCCAGGATGCCACCGGATGAAGTTTGGGTAACCTGGGTCGATGTTGCTGATTGTGCATACTGTGGTGAAGGTGAAGGTGCCGATGATTTGCTAACTGTCTGACGCCTTGAGCTGTTCGCCAGATAGTGGCGTCGTAATACAGAATCTTCTGGAATCGCAGACATTGTTGTTTTCTCCTTATCTTTATGTGGTTAACCCAGAGTGTAGCGAAAATCTGGAAAAATGATAGCCGCATTTTATCCGAATTAAAATTAAGGTTCTCTGATTAATGATTAAGAACCTGTAGGAGTGGCTTCAGCCGCGATGGTTCATTAAAGCCCTTTCGCGGCTGAAGCCGCTCCTACAGTATGCCTACCGTCCTTAAGCGCCAAAGTCATAACGTAAAGTTAAGCCACCGTAGATATTACGCTCCGGCGCCGGTTCAAAAAACCGCTGTCCAAATGCATTAATACGGACGTTGCCGTTGTAATGCTCACCCGCCAGATTGTTAACTCCAATAAAGGGAGAAAACTCCCAGTTGTTAAAGAACCGGGTGTAACCAAGCTTTAAATTGGACACTACATAAGAATCACTTGATGCACTGTTGGCATTATTGGTAAATACCTTATCGCTATACAACACATCGAAGTTTGCGAACAAACCTGAGCTATGTGCATAGGACAAATCGGCGTGAACTAAATGCTCAGGAATACCTGGTATGCTCTTGCCACCGAAATCATTTGCATTGACATCAATAAACTTCTCAAAGGTAAAGTCTGAGTAGGTGTAGGCAAGAGACGCCTTGAGACCATCAACTGGCTCTGTAGCCAGCAACATCTCGAAACCCTTGCGTTCTGATTTACCCGCATTATTGAAAAAGTCCCGGCCCGGTTGCGTCGGTATTTCGAAAGCAACCAGCTCATCATCGACATCGATCTGAAACAGGGCAAGCTCATAACGGCTGCGTGCGCCTATCAAACCTTTAATGCCTATTTCGTAATTTGTAGCGGTTTGCGGATCGAGGTCAGGATTAAATCCACCACCGGTGGGATTGGCGAATTCAGTCGTTGTCGGTGTTTCGAAGGAAGTGGAAATATTTGCGTAAAGGTTGGTTCTATCGGTTAGGCCAAAGCGAATTCCCAATGATGGGCTGAACTCCTTCAGTGTACGCTTACCTGAATCATCGCCGTCAGCAAGAAAATCATCACTGACATCGAATTTAATCCGGTCAAAACGACCACCTAACGTCAGCTCCAGGCGCTCAGTGAGTGCAATTTCATCCTGCAGGAATACACCGATGCTAACCACCTTTTCATTCTGATCCAGCGTTTTAGCGCCTAGCACACCCTGATTATTATCAAAACGCTCCCGGTCATCATCCTGCTGATCCAGATCAAAACCGATCATGAAACGGTTACCAAAACTTCCGATCTGGCCGGTGTGTGTGTACTGCACTCCGCCACCCACAAAAAACCGATCAAAGGCAACCGAACCACCACCTACAAATGGCAGTTTGTTTTCAAAATCACGCCAGAGGTAATAATTGCGCAACATCAGCGAACCAGCCGTACCGATTTTATTTTTATACACAAAACCGATCCGTGTTTGCTCCACAGATTCACCACCATCGAAGTCTACATTTCGCTGGCGTGCCTGTGTCGGGTCATTGTTTACCTGATCTTCCGTCAGTCCACCGGGGTCGTCGGCAGTTGGTGAATCGGTATGATTCAACACCATAATCAAGTCCGAATCATCATTAAAGTCGTAGCTAAATTTACTGTTGACCTGTCTTGCTTCCGTCTTGCTATGGTCACGGTAACCGTCGTAATTCAGATCAGAAAGATTAACCAGTGCACCGAGCTTACCGCTCCGCCCCCCAAATTTTATCTGATGTTTTTGAAAACCGTCTTCGCCAAACGAAGGGCGCAAGGAAATAAACGGTGTCTTAGGCGCATCTTCTGAATGTATCAAAATAGCCCCACCTGAGGCGTTGCCGTACAGTGACGAAACCGGGCCACGAATCACTTCAATACGCTGACTGGAACCCAGGTCGATACTGTCCACACTGCCCTGCCCGTCCGGCAGCGTCTCGGGAATCCCGTCAACCATGATCTTGATGCCTCTAATACCAAAACTCGAGCGGGCACCAAATCCACGAATCGAGATCCGTAGATCCTGAGCAAAGTTATGCCGGTTCTGCATGAAGATGCCGGGCATTTTAACCAATGACTCATCCAGTCCGAGTTGTTGTGTGCCGAACTGAATGGCGTCTGCATCGACTACACCAACAGCAGCCGGAATATCCTCTATCGACTTGTCAACGCGTGTTGCCGATACGCTAACTTCTTCCAACTCGGTTGCCTGGCCTCTCTCCTCACCGTGAACGCTGGTTGTAACCAGGATTCCCGCACCAAGCGTTAATGCTGTTTTTATTAATTTGCAAAACATTTTGTAATCTTCTCCGTTGTTATTTTCTGCACTGCTAAGCAGGTACTGTACCAACTATACGGACTGTCTGCCAAACGTTATGATTAGCAAGCTTCTTCAATATTTTAAGCAACCATTTATGGATATTTAGTGCCTTCGTAAACCACAAACTGGTTGTTATCAACCATCTTAATGGTTGCTGCTCACAAGAACCAAAATTATTAGGGAACCTCTGATGTGTCGCGCATCTTTTAATTGTGAACAATGCAAAATATGTAGGAGCGGCTTCAGCCGCGATGAACACCGTATCACCCATCGCGGCTGAAGCCGCTCCTACAGGGGAGAAGACGAATTATTTCAATAAACCAGTGACTCCATACGTGATGACATGTTTAGTAACATTATAAAAAAATTCAAGACCGATCTGGCTTACTACAAAAGACTGGCAACGGATCCCCGTACTCCGAGAATTGCCAAATGGTTGATGGCCGCTGCGGTAGCTTATGCTGTCATGCCCTTTGACCTGATACCGGATTTTATCCCGGTGCTGGGGCAACTGGATGACCTGGTGATTGTGCCATTACTGGTCTGGCTTTCGCTCACATTGATACCCTCAGAATTAAAAAGGGAGATTCGTTCGCAGTCCGATTTAGCAGGCGGCAACGAGGGCTGAGGACGCACAGGTTAGCATCTCTGCTACATTCTGTATCACATCAGCATGGCAAGTTCATCAACCACCGGTGGCATTCGACTATTTGCCTGAAAATGGCCTGGCATACCCTTTGCAATACTTATTATTAAACCCTAATCATCGAGACTAACAGACAGTGGCTGTATCCCAATTTAAACAAACCCGACAAAAACGCAAAGGCCAGTCTAAAGGCCGCACCATCGACGAACAGGCCCGGACAGAAATCCGCGCACTGCTCGGTGACAAACCCCGGCGCAGAGATTTATTGATTGAGTACCTGCACCTCATTCAGGACAAATTCCATTGCCTGTCTGCCGTCCATATGAATGCGTTGGCCAGTGAAATGAAACTGAGTGCCGCAGAGGTTTACGAAGTCGCAAGCTTTTATCACCACTTTGACCTCGTCAAGGAAAATGAATCTGCTCCTGCAAATCTAACCGTACGTGTATGCGATTCGATGACCTGTGAAATGTTCGGCGCTCAAGCCTTGATCGAAAAACTTACACAAGTAGTTGGGCCTGATGTACGGGTACAGCGCGTTCCCTGTGTTGGTCGTTGCGAAACTGCACCTGTTGCTGTAGTCGGAACCCTGCCAGTACTTAACGCTACATCCGAAACGGTCTTGAAAACTATCGAAGCAAAAAATATTCAAGCTGTCGCCGACGACTGCATCAGTTACCAGGACTATGTTAAACAAGGCGGTTATAAAACCCTGGCCCAATGTCTTGACGGTGAACTGGATATCGAGTCCGTCATTTCCACACTGGAAGACTCTGGTCTACGCGGACTCGGCGGGGCTGGTTTCCAGGTTGGCAGAAAGTGGCGCATCGTTCGGGATCAACCCGCACCCCGCTTGATGGCGATTAATATCGACGAAGGTGAACCCGGTACGATTAAAGATCGTTACTACCTGGAACTTGACCCACATCGTTTTCTGGAAGGCACTTTGATCGCCGCGCACAGTGTCGGTATCGATGAAATCTATATTTACCTGCGTGACGAATACGCGGGTATCCGTGTCACACTCGAACGCGAACTGGAAGCACTCAAACAACATTCACCCCATCCCCTGCCACCGATACACCTTCGCCGTGGTGCGGGTGCTTATATCTGCGGTGAAGAATCGGCCATGATCGAATCGATCGAAGGCAAACGCGGTATGCCACGTTTACGACCGCCCTTTGTTGCAGAGGTCGGCTTGTTTGGACGGCCCACACTCGAACATAACATGGAGTCGCTGTACTGGATTCGCGATATTCTCGAGAAAGGCGCGACATGGTTTACCGACGAAGGCCGACATGGCCGCACTGGTTTACGCTCCTTCTCTGTTTCCGGACGCGTCAATAAACCCGGCGTCCACCTCGCCCCGGCCGGCATCACCGTCCGCGAACTGATCGCTGAATATTGTTGTGGCATGTTAGATGGACATGATTTCTACGGCTACTTCCCCGGCGGCGCTTCCGGCGGCATCTTGCCTGCCAACATGGGCGATATACCCCTCGATTTTGACACGCTCAACGAGTACGGCTGTTTTATCGGTTCGGCTGCCGTGATTATTTTTTCGGATCGTGACCGTGCACGCGACCTGGCGTTAAACGCCATGCGTTTTTTCAAACATGAATCTTGCGGGCAATGTACACCTTGCCGCGTAGGCACGAACAAAGCCGTGCACTTGATGAAACAGGAAGCCTGGGATCAGGCATTAATGGATGAACTGGCAGAAGTAATGATGGACACCTCCATTTGCGGACTCGGTCAAGCCGCACCCAACCCGATGCAATGTGTCATGAAATATTTTCCTGAGGAAATCGCCCGTGTCAGCAAGTCCTGAACAAATGCAGCAACCCATACCGTTCTCGCTCAACGGTCAATCACTTTCTTCCTATCCAGGAGAAACAATATTAGAGGCTGCCAAACGGCAACAGATTGATATTCCTCATCTGTGTTACAAAGATGGATTACGAGCTGATGGCAATTGCCGCGCTTGCATGGTTGAGATAGAAGGCGAACGTGTATTGGCACCTTCATGTTGCCGAACCCCGACTGAGAACATGGTGGTTCACTCCACCAATGAACGCGCTATCAAATCACAAAAAATGATTCTGGAACTGTTGCAGTCGGATATGCCGGAAAAGACTTTGACCCGGCACAACGAACTGGACTTCTGGTCTGAACAATTAGAAATTGGTACACCCCGCTTCCCACATCGGCCTGCAGAAACCGCTGATGTTTCGCAGCCAGGCATTACCGTTGATCTGAATGCCTGTATTCAATGTACGCGTTGTGTCCGTGCCTGCCGTGAAACCCAGGTGAATGATGTCATCGGCTATGCGTTCCGCGGCCCGCAATCAAAAATTGTCTTTGATTTCGACGACCCCATGGGTGACAGCACCTGTGTTGGCTGCGGCGAATGCGTGCAAGCTTGCCCAACCGGTGCCTTGATGCCAAGTCATGAAGTGGGTCTGGTCACACCTGACAAACAGGTGAATTCCACCTGCCCGTATTGCGGTGTCGGTTGTCTGTTGACCTACAATATTAAGGACAATAAGATTTTGCACGTCGAGGGGCGCGATGGCCCGGCGAATCACAACCGTCTTTGTGTCAAAGGCCGTTATGGTTTTGATTACGTAAACCATCCTCACCGCCTGACCCGGCCACTGATCCGCCGTGACGATGCACCTAAAACTACGGATATGAGTGATTTCGATCCCGGTAATCCGCTGCAATATTTTCGTGAAGTAGATTGGGATGAAGCACTGGAACTGGCTGCTGGTGGATTAAGTAAAATTCGTGATAACGCTGGCTCCGCTGCACTGGCAGGTTTCGGTTCTGCGAAAGGTTCTAACGAAGAAGCGTATTTATTTCAGAAGTTGGTACGCACTGGTTTCGGCTCAAACAACGTCGATCACTGCACACGTCTGTGTCACGCCTCGTCGGTCGCCGCCTTACTGGAAATGATCGGATCTGGTGCTGTCTCCAACCAGGTTGAAGATGTATCCAAAGCCGAAGTTATAATCATCATTGGATCCAATGCCGCCTGGAACCATCCGGTCGCTGCAACCTTTATTAAAAATGTAGCCAAAGATGGCAAAACCTTGATCATCATGGATCCACGCGCTACGCCTTTAACACGTCATGCGCAACACTTTCTGCAATTCAAACCGGACACCGATGTTGCCTTACTGAATGCCATGATGCATTCCATCATCGAACAGGATCTTGTCGACCCTGATTTTATTGCTGCACGCACCGAGGGTTATGCTGAACTCAAGACGCATCTCCAATCCTTTACGCCTGAAAGCATGGCACCGATCTGTGGAATTGATGCAGATACCATTCGCAACATTGCTCGTATTTATGCGTCATCAAAAGGTTCGATGATCTTCTGGGGCATGGGTGTTTCCCAACATATTCACGGCACCGATAATGCTCGCGCACTGATTTCACTGGCGCTAATGACAGGACAAATCGGACGCCCTGGCACCGGCTTACATCCATTACGCGGTCAGAACAATGTTCAGGGCGCATCTGATGTTGGATTGATACCAATGATGTTCCCGGATTATCAACGTGTCGATAATGCCGAAATACGCGCAAGCTTTGAAAAACACTGGGACTATAAAGCCGATCCTGAACCGGGCCTAACTGTCGTCGAGATCATGCATGCCATCACAGATGGCAACATCAATGGTTTGTACATCATGGGTGAAAACCCGGCCATGTCTGACCCTAACCTTAACCATGCGCGCAAGGCGTTAGCATCACTCGATCACCTTGTTGTTCAGGATTTGTTTCTGACCGAAACGGCATTCTTTGCCGATGTTGTATTACCAGCATCGGCCTTTCCTGAAAAGACCGGAACATTTACCAACACCGACCGACGTGTACAACTCGGACGTCAGGCACTGACGCTGCCCGGCGATGCCAAACAGGATTTATGGATCGTACAACAAATTGCCCAACGTATGGGACTCGACTGGGATTACGCAGGCCCGCAATCTGTGTTTAACGAAATGCGCGAAGTCATGCCCAGTATCGCGGGTATAACCTGGGATCGTCTGGAACAAAACGATTCAGTGACCTACCCCTGTGAACATGAAGGTGACCCAGGTGATAGCGTTATCTTCACCGAAGATTTCCCTACCGCGAATGGGCGGGCACTGTTTGTCGCCTCACCCTTTACCAATGCTGACGAACTTCCTGATAAAGAATATCCATTCGTATTAATTACTGGACGGCAACTCGAACACTGGCATACTGGTTCCATGACCCGCCGCGCAACCGTGCTTGATGCGATTGAACCAGAAGCTATTGCATTTCTACACCCGTCAGACTTAACCAAAATTAAAGTACAACCGGGCGATACTATTCGCCTGAAAACCCGCCGGGGAGATGTTCAGCTACTCGCTCGGACAGATGATGGTCTGCAACCCGGGCAAGTTTATCTACCCTTTTGTTACCATGAAGCGGCGGCTAACTTGCTGACCAATGAGGCATTGGATCCAGCGGGTAAGATTCCTGAGTTTAAGTTTTGTGCATTACAGGTGAGTGCTGCGTGAATTAGGGGCAGGGAGAGAGGATCAGATAAAAGCAACTGCCTTTTAATTAAATCCCCTCTCCCCAACCCTCTCCCGGAGGGAGAGGGAGTCTATGAGACAGAGGTTATCAGATATATATAATTATCTATCAAACTTAGAGGGTAGTTCCTTACTATACTAAGTAAATAAATACGGCACACATTGGCAGTATCCAAAATAGTTATTCGAGGAGACAAATATGCTCAAGTCCCTGCACATAGATCCGCTCAAATGCACCGGCTGCCTGCAATGCGAGATGGCCTGTTCCTACGAAGCGGAAGGTGTATTCAACCCGTCTAAATCCCGTATCAAAGTATTCACCTTTCACGAGCAAGGCCGTTTTTCTCCCTACACCTGTACCCAATGTGACGAAGCCTGGTGCATGCAAGCTTGTCCGGTAGATGCCATTGTAATTAATCAAGCGACAGGATCGAAAGACATACTGTTTGATAAGTGTGTCGGCTGCAAGGTATGCACCATCGCCTGCCCCTTCGGTACGGTTAATTACAACCAGGCAACCGGCAAGGTCGCAAAATGTGATCTTTGTGGGGGTGATCCACAATGTGTGGCAGCCTGTCCTACAGACGCCATTACCTACATCGATGCCGATACAACTGGATTTGACCGCATGCGTGCTTCTGCTGCGAAAAGCCTTTCCGGAGCCGCTGCCTGATCGATCATGACTATTCCAAATTTGTGAGGTGAATCATGTCCTGGACAAGAAAAATACTTCGAGTAAATTTGACCAACGGTAGTTGCACCGTTGAAGATTTGAATATGCAATGGGCACAGGATTATCTGGGTCAACGTGGCCTGGCGACAAAATACCTATATGAAGAAATTGATCCTGCTTGCGATGCTCTGGGGGTGGATAACAAACTGATCATGGCAACCGGCCCTTTAACGGGCACCATGGCATCCACTGGTGGGCGCTATTCCGTGATCACCAAAAGCCCATTGACCGGCGCGATTGCCTGTTCCAATTCTGGTGGATTTTTTGGTAACGAAATGAAGAACGCCGGTTGGGACATGGTGATTTTTGAAGGTAAATCAGCAAAGCCAGTTTATTTATACATTGAAAATGACAAAACAGAACTGCGCTCCGCGACAGAGTTGTGGGGTAAATCAGTTTGGGCCGTCGATGATGCATTGCACGCCATGCATCAAGACCCGCAACTACAAATTGCCTGCGTAGGCCGTTCCGCTGAATCTGGTTGTTTGTTCGCTGGCATCATCAATAATAAACATCGTGCTGCTGGCCGTTCTGGAGTCGGTACCGTGATGGCATCAAAGAATCTCAAAGCCGTCGCAATCCGGGGCACATTGGGTGTCGGTGGTCTCGAAAATACCGAGGCATTTTTCAAAGCGGTCAATGACGGTAAAGCAGTACTGGCAGAAAACGCAGTAACAGGTACCGGTTTACCCGCACTCGGAACGCAGGTGTTGATGAATGTTATCAATGGTATTGGTGCTTTGCCCGCCCACAACATGAAAGATGTACAGTTCGAAGGCGCCGAAAATATTTCCGGTGAAGCCATGCTGGAACCGCGCGCCAGCGATGGCAAACCCAACTTGACCCAGAATGCCGGTTGTTTTGGTTGCACCATTGCCTGTGGCCGCATCTCGACCATCGATCCAACACACTTCTCGATCAAAGACTCTGACCGCGCTGACTACAAAGGTGCATCCGGCGGTCTAGAATACGAAGCCGCCTGGGCGCTAGGCGCCGATACCGGCATCGATGATCTTGATGCACTAACCTATGCACAATTTCTGTGTAACGAAGATGGTATGGATCCCATTACTTTTGGATCAACTGTTGCTGCCGCCATGGAAATGTTTGAGACAGGTGTCATCACTACCAAAGAGACCAATGGCGTTGAACTGAAGTTCGGTTCCGCCGAAGCACTGTGTAAAATTACCGAAATGACGGCCACCGGCGAAGGCTTTGGCAAAGATATTGGCATGGGATCAAAACGCCTGTGTGAAAAATACGGTAAACCTGATCTTTCCATGACCGTAAAAGGTCAGGAATTTCCTGCCTACGATCCTCGTGGCATTCAAGGCATGGGCCTGGCCTACGCGACCTCTAATCGCGGCGCCTGCCATTTGCGCGGTTATACGGTCGCCTCTGAAGTGTTAGGTATCCCGGTGAAAACCGATCCACTGGAAAACGAAGGCAAAGCTGAGTTGGTCAAAGCCTTTCAGGACGCCACTGCTCTGGTTGACTCAGCGGGCCTGTGTATCTTTACGACCTTTGCCTGGGGCATGGAAAACATTGCCCCGCAAATTGATGCTGCCTGTGAAGGCGACTGGAGTGTTGATAGATGTCTAGAAGTCGGCGAACGTATTTGGAACATGGAACGCGATTTTAATCACAAGGCTGGTATTACAGGTGCGGATGACACCCTGCCAAAACGCTTGTTAAAAGACGCTGCTAAAGTTGGGCCTGCTAAAGGCCGGGTTGCAGACCTTGATAAGATGCTGCCGGAATATTATAAAGTACGCGGTTGGACGACTAAAGGTGATGTTACGGATAAAACCCGTGCGAGACTTGGTCTATAGGCCCGAGATCTGTTTCGGTGAGAATCTGTAGGAGCGGCTTCAGCCGCGATGGGGCTGCGGTGTTCATCGCGGCTGAAGCCGCTCCTACAGAATTTGCACTGTTTATATGACAATATATAAACAACCAGAAATTGAGCGAACATCACCACACTAAGAACAATTCGTCCCCTCCCCCTCAAGGGGAGGGACAGGGAGAGGGGATCAGATAAAAGCAACTGCCTTTTAATTAAATCCCCTCTCCCCAACCCTCTCCCGGAGGGAGAGGGAGTTTGTAGAATAACTGTACTCCGGAGATAATAGATGCAACACGTAATCATTGGTGCAGGCCCTGCTGGTGTAGTTGCCGCAGAAACATTGCGCAAGTCAGATCCAGATGCTTCAATAATAATAATCGGCGACGAACCAGAACCACCCTATTCACGCATGGCAATCCCTTACTACTTAATCAATAAAATTGAAGAAGAAGGCACACACCTTCGAGCCACCACTAATCATTATCTAAATAGCGACATAGAAATAAAACAGAACCGGGTAACAAAAATAGATAGCGCTGCAAAATCACTCTTGCTTGATGACGGCACACACCTTAACTATGACAAACTCTTGATAGCCGCAGGTTCACGGGCCACTTCACCACCCATCCCAGGTATCGATTTACCCCACGTACATTCCTGTTGGACACTAGAAGATGCACGGCAGATTGCCGCCCTGGCAAAACCAAAAGCCAACGTAGTGTTAATGGGTGCCGGTTTTATCGGTTGTATCATTCTGGAATCTCTGGCAACACGTAACGTTAATTTAAGCGTCATTGAAATGGACGATCGGATGGTGCCACGCATGATGAATGACAAGGCCGGCAACCTGATCAAGTCCTGGTGTCTGAATAAAGGTGTTAACGTACACACATCGACGAAAGTCACAGCGATTACAGACAATGGTGTTGAACTTGATAATGGCGAACAACTTCCTGCAGACCTGGTGATATCCGCCACCGGTGTAAGTCCGAATACGGAGTTTCTTAAAAACTCGGGTATCGAAATCGATTACGGCATACTCGTAGACACCACCATGCAAACCAATATCACTGATATATATGCCGCTGGCGACATTGCCCAGGGCAGAGACTTTTCCACGGGTGAATATACCGTTCAAGCTATTCAACCCACCGCAACCGAACATGGCCGTATCGCTGCACTCAACATGGCTGGTAAAAATGTTCAGCATCAAGGTTCAGTCAATATGAATATACTCGATACACTGGGACTAATTTCAGCGTCATTTGGTCTGTGGATGGGTGTCGATGGCGGTGATTCGGTAGAGGCGTATCAGCCCGATGAATTTAAATATTTAAATCTACAATTCCGTGATGATGTGCTAATCGGTGCAAGCTCTGTTGGCCTGACTCAACACATCGGTGTGTTGCGGGGTTTGATTCAAACTGAAGTGCATCTGGGAGACTGGAAGACAAAGCTAATGGCTGAACCCACTTGTATTATGGAAGCCTATATCGCTTGCACACAGGAAGTAGGCTTTGCCGCGTGAAGATCTATTATGAACTGTATGCCACTTTAATGCCGTATTTACCTCCTGGGAAATCGCGCCACCAGCGTGAACTCATCGTAGAACCCGATACGGTTCCCTACCAGGTAATCGATCAACTTAAAATTCCACGCAAACAGGCACACCTCGTTATTCTCAACGGTGTTTTTGTCACCCCTGATGAACGCAGCCACAAAACCTTCAAAGAAGGCGATGTACTTGCCCTGTGGCCGCCGGTAGCGGGTGGCTGATTCAATCACACAGGAAATGGGTTACACCGCCGAAGAATTCAGTCAAGTACTGAACGGTGGTTTTACAAGTCCAGAGTCCGGGTTGGTATGCACCATGATTGCTAAGAATGATTGGCAGATCAAAATTCCATCCACAGAATCGATTCTACAAATAAAGATACAGGCAGCACCTCCTCGCCAGCTCGGATCACTGGAAATTCCTGTCTTACTGGTTACTTTTAAATTTACAGGATTCACAACCCCGCAAAAAAAGACCTTGATGGACAGGTTCAATCGTTACTTTCATAAAGGCGGCGGTTAAGTCATGATGTCTATTATCATGGCGAACTGTATAAATTCTGTAGGAGCGGCTTCAGCCGCGATAGATACTCACGTATAAATTTGAGGTTCCGTATTTATGAGACCGGCACATGTATTGCGCACAAGAATCACCACAAACACCTTTTTCTTTACCCTATTGTTTTTTTGTCTGTCTGGATCCACCTGCACAAATAACTTAACGACTGAACAACTCGATCAAGACGCCCGGCGGTATTCCGTCAGCACAGACAAATCATTTCAAGATGTGATTGAAGATATCAAATTCGCGATTAGCCAGCGTAATTATCGCATTACCGGATCAAACAATATTGGCAAAGCCATTTCACAGCGATCAAATAAGTCTTATCCCGACTCCACCATCCTGCATTTTTGTAACATTCAAGTTGCAAAACAAGTCTTCGAAATCAATCCAGACTTCCTGTTGCATATGCCCTGCCGAATAGCCGTGAGAAAGTTTGCTGACAGAATACTGATAGAAGCCCGGCTTATTCCTGAAAACGATACAGCTATGCACACCCTTGCGCTAAAAGTTAATACTATGCTGCGGGAAATAGTTGACTATGGGGCAAAATAAAACAGCTTTGTTATAACCCGATTTCGTAACTCGAAATCGCCATAAACTTTTTCCAAATATCATTAGGCTCCCACGTTGGAAGCATTGCCTTTCTTGCTTCTTCTGGTTGCTGACCATGAACGATCCGCTGATACTGATAAAGAAACGCAGAAACGCGATAATTGACCACGCAATGCACCCAGACCTTCTGACTTGAGAATAACCCCATTGTCTTCATAAACTCTTTCAAATGAGAAATGTCTGGCGCTTCAAAGGGAACTGGGATATGCACATAGGTCATTTTGAGCGATGTAACAATGCCACCCTCTTCCGGATTCGCGTTTTCGGAATCAGGCATAGCAAGATTCATTATTAGCTTGTAGCCAGCATCAGAAATGACTTTAAATTGGTCATCTTCAGGCTGGCCCGACGAGGCTATTCTGTCAGACACCTGAACATAGTTTATTATATTCTCTATAACCATTTTTCCAGCTAAGTCACAAAGCCTACTCGATTTTACACTGTAGGAGCGGCTTCAGCCGCGATGAACGCTGCGCCAATCGCGGCTGAAGCCGCTCCTACAGCATCAAACATACTAATCAAACGATTTTCAGTATTCATATTCAATACTCAATTTAAAAGTATTATTGGGTGTGTTGCTATTCAGGCCAGCGAAAATTCCAATACCCAGACTTAACTCTGATTGATCTTCTCCCCGTCCAATGTGGTACTTATAATAGGCTATTGGTCCTAAGCGATGCAGGTCATGATCACCAAACAGTGCAGCTTCTTCATTAGGCTTGCCGGTACTGCCTAAACGGTCAATCGTACCGTAGGCTTCCACAGCTAGAATCCATTGTTCTGAAAAAGCATGTGCCAACTGAATTGCATAAGTAAAATCGAGCTTATCGTCGTCTTCCTCTCCATTGAAAAACTGTACGAACGCAGGATTCAGGAGCAGTGACCAACGCTTACCGGTAAATTCGATAATTGGGCCTAAGACTAACGAGTCAGCTTCTGAACTTTCCAGGGTATATTGGTACTCAGCCAACAGCCCTAGTCCAACACTATTTTCATCCGCGGGTAATAACACCCAAACACCTTCTAATGCTAATTCTTCCAATACTAAAGAATCGAAGTTGTTTCGCCGGGTAAATGATTGCGGATCATCAACACGCTCCTGCTCCAACTCTATTCCGAAGCGCGAACGAAAACGCGGTGAAATGCCAAGCTCCAGTTCCAATGCATAACGCTGTCGAACCACCGTATTTTCATCGAACTCAAATTCACCTGGGCTTTCCTCAATAGAATCACGGTCAGGTTGATCCCATGAATACGCATTCTGGCTCTGAAATTCCCACTGACCTACTTCAACATCCAGATCTTTAACTTCAAACTGGTTAATAGCCGGGCCTGCCAGAGCTGAACTCATACAAACAACATTGACTATAAATAATGCCAGACATGATCTGGTTAACAAGGCTTCACTTGCATTTAATATCATCATTGTTAATAGAACTTATCTTTTAAACCAATATCTATTTTATTACTAATGCAATTTAAGTTCCGGCCGATGTTTCCGCACCAGTAAATCTGCCAATGTCATAAAGCCCGTGCGCATATATCCATGCAAAGCAATCTGATGCATTTTATACAAGGACAAATAGACAAATCTCGCAATTAATCCTTCAATCATTAAACTACCGCTCCAACGGCCCAGCAAATTGCCCATTAAATTTCCAACCGTCGTGTAACGACTCAAATTCACGAGTGAACCATAATCAACATATTTATATTCAGGTAAGGGTTGCGCTTGCAAACGTCGCCGCATGGACTTGACCAACATGGAAGCTTGCTGATGGGCGGCTTGCGCTCTGGGAGGCACAATTTGATCGGTACCGGGTATCTTGCAGCTAGCACAATCACCAAAAGCAAATATATTTTCATCAATTGTTGTTTGTAGGCTCGAATTGACAATCAATTGATTGACCGTATTGGTCTCAAGTCCATCCAGTTCTGCTAGAAAATCTGGCGCTTTAATACCCGCTGCCCAGACTTTTATTTCTGATGCAATAAAATTTCCTTTCTCGGTTTTAAACCCTTGCGCTGTCGCTTCTGTAATTCTCTCACCAAGACCAAGCTTAACGCCGATCTTTTCCAGTGCATCCACAGCTTTATCTGACAAACGCTTCGGCAACGCAGGTAAAATACTGTCAGCAGCCTCAATAATATCAAGCTTTATATCACGACCAGGATCGATCTGATCTAACCCATAGGTAACCAGTTTACGCGTCGAACCATGTAACTCTGCCGCAAGCTCAATGCCCGTTGCACCCGCGCCGGCAATGGCGACATGCAACTGGCCCTCACGTAACGGCGTTGATTGTGTCTGTGCGGCGTAACATTTCTTGAGTAACATTTGGTGGAATTTTTCGGCTTGTTTAGTGGAGTCCAGAAAGTAACAGTGCTCCTTAACGCCTTTGATACCGAAATCATTGGTCATACTGCCAACAGCAATAATCAGCGTATCGTATTGAAATGTACGCCGTGGTATATATTCCTTACCTTCTTCATCGAGACTGGGCGCCAGTGTGATTTCACGTTTATTTCTATCCAGCCCGTCCATATAACCCAGACGGAATTTAAAATGATGCCAATGTCCCTGGGCAAGATAATCCAGTTCGTCATCATGCGAATCAAGCGTACCTGCAGCAACTTCATGAAGCAGAGGTTTCCAAAGATGGGTCATCGTGGCATCCACCAGTGTAATATCTGCCTTGCCTTTTTTTCCTAACTTATTGCCCAAACCAGTAGCAAGCTCCAAACCACCTGCACCCCCACCGACAATAATGATATGGTGCCGTTTAGACGTAACGGTCATCGGGTTATCTTCACTAGCGAAACCCCAACTTTATCCAATTTCTCAACCAATTGTTGTATATCTTGTTTAAGCAAAGGAATAGCTTCACGACTCATTGCCTTCGTCTCTTCCAGCATTACTTGAACCTGCTCTGCAGCCGGTCCCTTACCCGTCATTTTCCTGAGATTAATTTCAGTATTGGTGTAATAGCGCCGCACTTGAGTGAGTATTTTAGAGGGTATTTCAAAGGTACCCGGTGATTCCTGCATGGTAGTCCAGACGTAAGTATCCAGGTTAAAATCATTGGTGTTGCCAATAAATTTACGCGCATTTCCGCTTTGATATTCCCCGCCCCATTTGGTAACTTTCTCCATATTATCAGCAAGCTCATCCAGTAATGCTGAGCGCATATAGTAACTATCACGATCGGATTTAATCAGTTCAAATTGAACCGCTGACTTTAACCCTGCGGAGGCAGCAAGAAAAACACCCATAACCGTTCCAAGCAAGACAATTAAATGACTAATCCAGAACTTTGTATTTTCCTTACCATTGATATCTAATGAATCTTTTAATTTTGGCATACGTATTTATCCTTAGTAGCGGTACTTAGAATAAGTTTAGTTTTGATGCTCGTTTGCTGAGTTATTTTTGTCAAGAAAAATATTCTATAGCATGTGAAGGACTCACAAATTCAGATCAGAACGAATGCTAGATAAAGCCCTGTTGTGTTGCTGCGCAATGCCTGGTGGGCTTCACAAAATCGCTCACCCACCCTACATTTATACTTAAGGCAGTGCCTTTCCATCCGACACCATAAATATTTAGTCCTTCTGTTTTTGTGGCCGCCCTGGAGGCAGTTTTCCATCTGCTCGCGCCTTTAGATATTTGTAGAGATCTTCGACATGTGGCTTTACATTTGGATCGCGATCCCAGTCGGGCATGATCAGTTCGCCCCTTTCATGTTTTAGCACTCTTTGTCTAAAGGCTTCACGAAGTGCTGTTTGATCATCTCCACGAATCTCTTCTAGTCCAAAGGTAATCCGGTATCGATCCAACACGGCTGATACGAATTCTTCGTAGTCCATATCCTTTAATCGGTTAACCAGATTGGGAGCGACACTGGTTCCCGTTGCATCGACTGCGTGACAACCGTGGCATAGTGAATGGAAAGTCCGCCAGCCAAGAAATGTCGATTGATCGACAGTGGCGGTGTTCTCCTCACTTATTGCTGGTTGACCCAGCATTAAGAATGCTACCAGGGTTAGCTTGCGAAACTGTTTACTGCTGAATCTGGACAGTGATGACATACGCCCTCCTTCTTAATTTACTGATCAATGAAAAAGGAGTTAAACAGATCATGGGGCTTTCGGCATTGATCGAAATCAATATCATTGCAGTGTTGCGTTTACAACCAGCAGGATGATGCAATCAATCTGATATATTTAGAGGGATCTATGATTAATGTAGGCCCTATCGCGGCTGAAGCCGCTCCTACAGAATTTGTGATTTCACTATACTGCATTGTTAATCATATCCCCTGAAGTACAGCAAACGGATGCCTGCCGTATTTTCACACTGTATGATATGGCTTGTGACAAATAGTATTCCAAGAAATTTACTGCTGGTTATTCTGGTATTGACGTTGCTGGCAGTTACCTTGCAGGCATTCCCGGAATCTTTGCAGGTACAGTTTCGCTATGACCGAGCTGCGATTGGTGCGGGTGAGTGGTGGCGCTGGGTTTCTGGTCACTTTTTACATTTAGGTTGGATGCATTTGGCGCTTAACCTGGCTGGGCTGATACTGATTGTTACGTTGTTTTGGCGCTACTGGTCGGTATGGCGGTTTATTATTGTATTTTTGTTCAGTCTGGTGGCTGTTGATGTTGGTCTGTGGTGGTTTTCACCTGAGGTGGACTGGTATGTGGGGCTTTCCGGAATTTTACATGGCCTGTTGATAGCTGGCGCGTTATTCGCTTTCCTTCGCGAGCGTACATTTTCCATCGTGATCATGGTCTGCGTCATTGGCAAACTGGCCTGGGAGCAGATCACCCGATCTTCTGCCGTGATGACAGAACTGATTGGAGGCAATGTGCTTTTCTACGCTCATTTGTACGGTTTTATTGGCGGATTGTTTGCATCAATTCTACTATTGCTGTTACACAAGGAAAAATACTTGAATTGACACGTTACTATCTTGCGTAAAGTTTTACAGCGATTTCGATTTATCTAATTCTATTTTAATCGCTAAGAAACCTCTGATAAATTCATGAGGATGTAATGGCATATGCAATATCGGCCGCCTGCCGGTTGGCAGCGATATCGTGAACGCGAAACATGCTGACCCCATCTCTGACACCCAATGCCGTAGTAGCACAGGTTGCGTGGACTAATGCCTCAGGCTTGTCGGTATTCGCAAGTTTCCCCATAAATCGTTTACGACTGGTACCTAGCAAGACCGGGTAATCTGTTGCCACAAATTTTGCAAGACCATTAAGTAGCGCCAGGTTATGCAACGATGTCTTGCCGAAGCCGATACCTGGATCGATCATGATGTGTTCCGGTTTAATACCCGACAGCTGCGCTGCATCGGCACGTTGAATCAGGAAATCTCGAACCTCGGTCACTACATCATCGTAATGTGGATTTTTCTGCATGGTCTCCGGCGTTCCCTGCATATGCATCAGCACGATTGGCACTCCTCTTTCTGCACACAGCGTGAACATTTTTGGGTCGTCACGCCCGGCAGAAATATCATTGACTAAAGTTACACCGGCATCCAGTGCCGCTTCAGCGACCTCAGCGTGTGTCGTATCGATACTGAGTGTAATGCTGTTGCCGAATTCTTCATGCAGGGCTTTACAAATCTCCAGGACCCGTTGCTTTTGTTCGGTGACTGATACGGGTTTTGAACCTGGGCGTGTTGATTCACCGCCTATATCGATGATGTCGGCACCTTGAAGTACCATTTCTTTGGCGCGTGTAAGGGCTTGGTCGACGGAAAGATACAGCCCTCCATCGGAGAAGCTGTCTGGAGTTAGGTTTAGGATGCCCATGATTTGGGGCTTTTTATGAATTGACATTTTCACCGCCGTAGATTGTCGATATTAATAACTAATATTTTAAAATAAATAAGGTAATAAACACTTTTATTTTATCCCCTCTCCCCAACCCTCCCCCTGAGGGGGAGGGAGCTATATCGGGCAGAAAAGATTTAACATAGAAGTTTCAGCAGCCTGCATGGTGTCATGCGTATAATATTAAGTTATGTCCGAGATAATCCAATTATATCCTACACCCCAACGTCAGCTCACGTTGAAAGGATTATATCTCAAGGAACAACTTCATCAGTGTGGCAATAATGATAGTGCTTTTATCTATGCGAATTTTGTCTCCAGTCTGGATGGACGCATTGCGCTTAAAGGTTCCGGTCATGAAGATTCTTTTATGCCTGAGGGGATGTCAAATCGCAATGATTTTCGACTGTTTCTGGAATTGCAGGCACAGGCTGATTGTTTGATCACACATGGTGGCTACCTGCGTGTACTCGCACGAGAACAGCTAGGTAATGTGTTACAGGTGGGTGTACAGGCAGGCGCAGAAGACTTGCCTGTCTGGCGCAAGCTTCAGGGGTTAAAGCCACAGCCAGATATCGTTATTGCCAGTGCAAGCCTGGATTTTTCTCTGCCGGATACGCTGCATGATCAGGGGCAATCAATCATCATTGTCACGGGGAAAATCGCCGATCCGGCGCGTATCCGTTTCTGGGAAAGCGAAGGCTGTCGGGTTATTATCGCCGGTAAAGATCGCCTGGTAGAGGGTGATGTGCTGACTCAAGAATTGGAGACGCTGGGGTATCGAAGTATTTATCTTGTTGCCGGACCACAGATGCTAGACACCATGTTGCGCCATAACCGTTTGGGAAGGCTTTACCTCACGCAACGTCATCGCTTGTTTGGCGGAAAGGATTTCCACTCGATGATTCCTGGCGGTGAATTGGGAAAGGCTGGACACCTAAGTTTGCGTTCACTCTATTATGATGCCTCAACTGAAGAAGACGGTGGTACGCAATTGTTCGCGAGTTATGATCTATGAGTCTTAGTTTACGATTGATCCTGCTTATCCTGGCCGTTGTGTTTACCATGCTGATGGCGGGTGCATACATCGCAGTCAATACCGCCCGGCAGACGGTGGCGCATGAAACAGAATCGAGCGCCAAACATACCTTGCAACTCTTGTCGGCCGCCATTATCAGCGCCCAAACGGACGACCCACATACATCACAACATATATTAATTCGCCACCTGCAAGATCTGGACCGGACACGCCATCTCAATATCGCTGTACTGCGGCCAGATGGCACTATTATCCAACCCACTTTCCTGAACCCGGATACCACACTCGATACAGTGCCTAAATGGTTCGCAAAACTGATCACTCCGGCACAAACTGAATACCGCCGCCGCCTGGGAAGTCCCGGTGCAGCGCCTACCGAAATTGTCATTGTGCCTAACCCGGCAGACGAAATACGCGAAGTCTGGAATGAAACCCGTAACATTCTTAGCCTGATTCTGGCCTTCACAGCGCTTAGCCTTATTCTGATTACCTGGGTCATCAAGCGATCCCTGAAACCCATCAGTGAAATCAGTTCAGGACTGGCAGTTATCGAGGCCGGTGATTATCAAGCACGGTTACCAAACTTTAGCTTGCCGGATCTAAATAGCCTGTCTGTACGCTTCAACCACATGGCCGAGGTGCTGGAAAAACAGCAGCGCGAAAACCGCCACCTCAGTAAACGTACGCTGGATATCGCCGAAGCTGAACGCCGCCATCTAGCACGGGAGTTACACGACGAACTGGGACAATCGATCAGCGCGATCAAAGCTGTCGCAGTGTCACTGAAGCAACAAAGCGGCGAGAACAATCAAGCAGCAGGTTCGATTATTGATATCAGTGATCACATATATAGTGTTGTACGCGGTATGATGCATCGCCTGCGGCCGGTGGTGCTCGATGAGCTGGGACTGGTGACTGCTTTGGAACGGCTCATTGACGACTGGAACGGGCATCATGAAAATACCTTCTGCGTGCTTCGCACTGAGGGAATATTGTCAGATCTAAGTGAGACGGCAAATATCCACCTCTATCGTATAGCGCAGGAAGCCTTGACGAATATCGTGAAACACGCTGCTGCAACTGAAGTTAACGTAAAGCTTAACCGTCTGAACGAACGCGAAGTTGAACTGACAATCCGGGACAATGGCAAAGGTTTTGATCCTCACGCCAAACACAGCGGCATGGGTTTACCTGGCCTGCGTGAACGGGTTAATTCGATGAACGGGAAATTGTCCCTTGAGAGCCGACAGGGACAAGGTGTATTGATTCATATAACAATAGATGACAGCCAAAATGAAAAAAATACGAGTCCTTCTGGTTGACGATCACGCGGTGGTACGCGCTGGTTATCGCACTCTGCTTGAAAATGCCCCGGATATCGAAGTCGTTGAGGAAGCCGCCAGCGGCGAAGATGCCTGCCGGTATTTTGCAGACCTGAGCCCTGACGTGGTCGTCATGGATTTGAGCATGCCCGGCATAGGCGGACTGGAAGCCATACGCCACCTTATCTTGCGGGATCATGGCGCTGCCATCCTTGTCTTCAGTATGTACGATGATACGGCCTTCGTAGAAAAAGCACTTGAAGCGGGCGCGAAAGGCTATATCACCAAAAATAGCGCGCCCGATATCATGGTTGACGCGGTACGTGAAGTGGCTGCCGGCAATGCCTTTCTTGACCATAAACTCGCGCAAAATCTTGCCCTGCAAAAATCCGCCGGACGGCGTGATGTGTTTTCCTGCCTGACAACACGGGAGTTCGAAATTTTCTGCCTGCTGGCCGAAGGCAAGTCGCCACAGCAAACCGCCAGTGACCTTGCCTTGAGCTACAAAACTGTCGCCAATTACACTACCCAGATCAAAGCCAAGCTGGGTGTTAGAAACAGTACAGAACTAGTTCACCTGGCGATACGCAACGGTATTATTAAACCAATAAATGAACAGCTTGAAGCCGGTACTGAGCCGGATTTAAAAGAAAACGGCCACTAATTTAACCCCTCCTCTCTCAGCCGGGAATCATTCCCGAAATGAGGTGAATTACTCCTCTTCCGTTTGACTGCAATGCCCTTTATAAATTGATTTATTATTTATATACAGGAGCGACCGATGCAGGGTCTGAAAACTATCTGGCACAATTACCCTTTCAGTCAAAAAACTTACCTTTTTCCTGCAATCCTGATGGGGCTTATGACGTTAAACGTCTCTGCAGAAGAACAACTGGCACCTGTTGATATCATTAGCACCACACCCCTGCACGGCGTCGGGATTGAGCTCGATAAGGTACCTGGCAAGGTCGAAACTGCGAATGACCAGGAATTAGAACAACAACAGAGTCTAGACCTGTCAGAATTTATGAACCAACGCTTTGGCAGTGTTTATATTAATAGTGCTCAAAACAATCCATTGCAACCGGATTTGCAATACCGCGGCTTTGTTGCTTCGCCACTCCTGGGCCTGCCGCAAGGTCTGTCTGTATACATGGATGGTGTACGTATCAACGAACCCTTTGGCGACACTGTTAGCTGGGCGCTGATACCAAAATCTGCAATTGCTAACATCAATTTGATCTCCGGCTCAAACCCCCTGTTTGGTTTAAATACACTGGGTGGCGCACTTTCGGTACAGACAAAGAATGGTTTAACGCATCCCGGTACGCAGGCTGAACTGATGGCAGGTTCTTTCGGACGTAAAACGGTACAATTTGAAACCGGTGGTGTAAAAGACAAACTGAATTATTTCCTGACCGGTTCCTGGTTTGACGAAAATGGCTGGCGTGATTTTTCACCGTCAGAAACCAAGCAACTGTTCGGAAACGTCGGTTGGAGCAGCAATAACACCACGCTGGATCTCAGCCTGAGCCTGGCTGATACCGAACTGATTGGCAACGGCCCTCTGCCTGTGGACTTACTGGATCAAGATCGCAAGGCCATCTTTACCCGGCCTGATCGCACTGAAAACAAACTCGCACAAATTCGTCTGGGGGGTTCCCATGCCATTGGTGATAATACTGTGCTCGAAGGTGTTGCCTATTATCGTCGCAGTGATGTTAGTTCATTGAATGGGGATGATTCTGATTTTGAAGCTTGTACGGATGCTGCCAACCTGGGTTTCATCTGTGAAATAGAAGATACCGATGAAGAATTAGCGCTGGATCAAAATGGCAATCCCATACCTGATATTGCCGCAGTTGATGGTGCAACGATTAACCGTTCGGAAACTGATCAGGATACCTATGGTTTCAGTTTGCAAACGGCATTTCTCAACGACCTTGCCGGTAAGGAAAATCAGTTCATTATTGGTATTGCAGCCGACCGTAGTGAGGTCAGCTTCGACTCCAGCACCGAACTCGGTAGCCTGGATGCATCACGCAAGGCTACTCCAGGTGGTTTTCTGGTAGAGGAAGCCTTTACCGAAGTAGACACCGAATCCCAGAATCTGAGTTTTTATTTTACAGATACCTATTCGATCACTGAAAAAGCGACCGTCACTTTTTCGGGGCGTTTCAACCGAACGGAAATCGAACTCAAAGATCAATTAGGTACAGAGCTGAATGGCAAACACGATTTCAGCCGATTTAATCCAGCCATAGGTTTTACTTACAGCTATTCACCTGCGTTAAATTTTTTCACGGGCTACAGTGAATCGAGCCGAGCACCTACTGCTCTTGAACTGACTTGCGCTGACCCAGCCGACCCCTGCCGCCTACCCAATGCTTTTCTTTCTGACCCACCTTTGAAACAAGTCGTGGCCAGGACTATCGAGGCAGGTATCAGAGGGACCATCGGCAATGCTCGCTGGGACGCAAGCCTGTTTCGCACTATCAATGAAGATGATATCTTATTCATCAGTGCAGGCGCGCTGACTAATCAGGGCTTCTTTGACAATATCGGAAAAACAAGGCGGCAAGGCGTTGAACTGGGACTGAAAGGCCTCTCGATGAATAAGCGCTTGAACTGGTTTACCAGTTATACACACCTGGATGCGAGCTTCAGAGAAAACTTAAAACTTCCCAGCGCGAACAATCCTTTTGCCGTTAATGGTGAAGTCGATGTTAAAAACGGTGATCGGTTACCTGGGCTCCCCGAAAATCTGCTCAAAGCAGGTGCCACCTTTGCACTGACAGACAAACTCTCGATCGGAGCCGATGCCCAATATGTTTCCGATATCATACTTCGTGGTGATGAAGGCAACCAGGATGGCACCATCGACGGCTATGCCCTGGTTGATCTGCGAGGTGAATATGCTGCCACCAAACATCTCAAAATATTTGCGAAAATAAATAATGTATTTGACAAAGACTACGAAACCTTTGGCCTATACGGGGAAGCAGATGATGTACTGGGTGCTGGATTTGATGATCCACGCTTTCTCTCTCCAGGCACACCGATTGGTGGCTGGCTAGGACTCAGGTACCGTTTTTAAACATAGACAGATTCAGGAGCACCCGTGGATATTCTTAAGGAATCACTAGATTATTTCATTTTCGGATTACTCGGTTTGATGAGTTTTCTGACACTGTGGTTTGTAGTCGAACGCTACTTGTTTTACGCGCGGATTAAATTACAAGATTATGACCACCCGGACATTTTGCAAGTTGCACTCACCAATCACCTTACAGCGATTGCATCCATTGGTGTAAACGCACCATACATAGGTTTGCTCGGTACCGTTCTAGGCATCTTGATTACTTTTTACGATCTAGGTCAGGGTGGTGACATCGAACCAAGCACCATCATGTTAGGACTCGCTCTGGCTTTAAAAGCAACTGCCATGGGACTGGTCGTAGCGATACCCGCAATCCTGTTTTATAACGCACTGATGCGCAAGGTTGATGTACTCACAGCAAATTGGAAACAACTGACGCAGTCATGAAACGCTTCGATCAAGTCAATGTCATTCCGTTCATCGACATCATGCTGGTGCTGCTCGCAATCGTGTTGACGACTGCCACCTTTATCAACCAGGGTAAAATTACGCTAGAGCTGCCCAGCGCAGAAAATACCAGTACTGACTTCCCAAAAGATCCATCCAAGATCACCGTCGACCAGGTAGGAAAATATTATTTTAATGAAGAGTCAGTAGACTTCGAAGTTTTGGTTACAAAATTAAACTCACTGACCCCTGACGATCCAATCTTGCTCTACGTGGACAAATCGGTTCGTTTTGAACAGTTTATAAAAATCATCGACGCTCTTAAAGAAAATCAACTCGACAACCTGTCGATCATGACACGCAATGGCACGTGAAAACCACATCGCAGGGTTTCTAGTCTCGGCAATTTTTCATCTTGGAATTGTTGCCTTTGCATGGGCGGGCATGACAACAGTTCAATCTACCCTGGAAAAAGAACAGGTAGTGCCATTAAAGCTATCCATGTTCCAGCCGCCGCCGGTACCTGTAGTAGCACCTGAACCTATTCCTGAACCAGCACCGATTATTGAACAGGTACAGCACGAGGAACCCCCTCCTCTACCCAAACCTAAACCAAAGCTAAAACCCAAGCCCAAGCCAAAACCTGAAATTGTTCACAAACCCAGGGTAGAACCAAAACCGCAACTTGTTCCTGAAATAAAAATGGTGACCAAACCGGTTATTCAGGTCGCGAAAATACCGGTGCAGCCTGCACCGGATCTTGCCTTGATTGAGCGCGTTAAAAACGATTATAGAGCCAAATTACAAGCGGCCATAGAAACACAAAAGAAATATCCACGCCGTGCACGGCGACTCCGGCAACAGGGATCTGTACTGGTTGCATTCAAGGTACAAAAAGATGGCTCAATCAAAAATATAAAGGTGACATCGGCTTCGGACAGCACAATACTTGATAAAGCTGCCATGGAGACGGTACTGAAAATCAGTGGGCTTTATCCTTTGCCAGAAGAACTGAACCGCACCGAGTGGTCGTTCAGCATCCCAATTAATTATTTTCTCCGGTAACTAACCAGTCTAAATTGCCAGCGTATAGTCTGGATAACACCACCGTTGTAAACAAGACTTCCCCAGCGGATCCCAACTCAATTTTGCAAGGCATCTTGTGCCGTGTTGAAGATAATACTTACTCCATAATTCACGGTAGGTATATCCAGTACCAGGATAACAATGTTCTGGTGATAACTCGGCAAGCGGTTCCAGAACAAAGGCATGCTTAAGCACATCCTCTCTAGGCAACTTCAATTCTGGTTTTTCGATAATGCTGTCACCATACAAAAGTAAATCCAGATCCAGTGAGCAAGGCCCAGGCATTTTTCCGTCGCGCATCCTGCCCTGATTGTCTTCGACTGAGCGAAAAAAACGTTTTAAACTTTGAGGATCATCATTTGACTCGAAACTGACCACCAGATTAAAAAAATAGTCGCCTTCAAAACCAACTGCCTCGGTTTTGTAAACAGAAGAGTAGCAAATTCTTCCATAGCGCTTGCGCAGCGCCTTTAACGCGGCCTGCACATTATTCTCGCGCTGGAGACTACTCCCTATACTGACAAAGATTTCTGGCATGAATGTGTCATCTATTAATGGTCAATCTGACAGTAATCATTATATTCCAGAATGGCTTCACACGCCTATTTTATTTATGATGAATGACTCTCACCCCACGGCATTTCTTTATCATAATGCCCAACTCGGCATCTGTTGTGTCTACAGGCCATAGCTAAATAGACCAGAATAGCAATCGAAATAAATATTCCAATGATTGTCAGGTTGTCGAAAATCATGAGGGTTCTCCTGTGATTAACTGTCAGTGATTGGCTTCAATGCTGATACTGGATTAAGCAGCCGTATAAAGATCACAATGTGTGTTACTAAAAGCAATGGCACAAGAAATGTCGGAATGCACCAGGCTGATTAGAAACTGCAGTCCGAATATAGCTTGTGTATCCATTTTCTCACCTCAAAGTTAGATGAATATCATTGACTACGGCTGGCGAGCTGTCGTATCAAGCCATCCAATCCATGCTTATTAATCTCATGACTAAAACTAGATCGGTAATTAATCGCCATGCTGACTCCTTCGATGCTGACGTCATAGATCTTCCAGTCGTCATCAGTAAAATGCAGCCTGTAGTCAACAATAACCGGGGTACCGTCAGACTGTTTGAGTAATGTGCGGACTGTCGCGCGCCTTCCGTCCGCTGTGACATTTAACAACCTGTATTCGACAGTCTGACCTGTGTACTCCGACAGAGATGTTGCATAAGTTTTAACCAACAGCTTCCGAAAACCTTCAGTAAATTTTATTCGTTGCTCTGGAGTAGCAGTACGCCAGTGTTTTCCGAGCGTTAAACTGGACAAGCGGGTAAAATCAATACTGGGCAAGACATTAACCTCAACCAGAATTTGTAACTTGGCTGGATCTGATTTGATGCCAGGCGCCTTTTCAAGTTCGGTGAGAATACGCTCAGTCGTGGTACGGATAACATCAACCGGATCATTGCTCATAGCCAATACCGTTACTGGCAACAGACATAAAATAAAAGCTAATCTATAAAGTTTCATGGCGTTTCTCCTCGTTACAACTCTCTTTACCCGATGAATGCCCCATCACCTGCCAAACACGCAGCAGATGATGGGTTTACCTTAAAATCGGGTTGCGATTTGAACGTTCAGGAAATTTCGAATCAGGCTGGCGATCTGATCGCCCTCTTCTTCAAGTGCAAAGTGACCGGTATCCAGCAAATGAAACTCAAGGTTCTTGAGGTCACGCTTGTAGGGATACGCGCCTTCTGCCGGAAAGATAAAGTCATTCTTTCCCCAGACAATCAGAGTCGGTGGCTGATGTTTACGGAAGTAAGCCTGCCATGCCGGATAGTGCGGCACGTTATTCTGATAGTCGTAGAACAACGCTAACTGAATGGCGGGATTACCTTCACGCGTCAAGTGACGCAGATCAACATTCCAGTTATCCGGACTGATCGCCGCTGCATTTCTGACACCGTGTGTGTACTGCCACTTCACACCATCAGGTGCGATGAATCCAGCGAGTGGTTTTGCATTCTCAGGCGTCCGGTCTTTCCAATACGTACGGATGGGATCCCAAAACTCGCGTAGCCCTTCGGTATAGGCATTTCCGTTCTGGACAATCAACGCATCCACACGTTCAGGATGATTCACCGCCAAGCGATAACCAATCGGTGCACCGTAATCCATAAGGTACAGGCTGTAGTGTTTCAGCCCGACTTTCTGGATAAAACCTTCCATGACAGTCGCCAGATTATCAAAGGTGTAATCGAACGCATCGACACTCGGCATAGCACTGTTACCAAAACCGGGGTAATCCGGTGCAATGACATGAAAGCGGTCCGACAATGCAGGGATCAGATTTCGGAACATGTGCGACGAAGTCGGGAAACCATGCAGCAATAAAATGGTCGGCGCATTGGCAGGTCCCGCCTCACGATAAAATATGTCAACGCTATTGACGTTAACGGTTTTATGTTGTGTCTGTGTCGCTACATAGCTTTGTTGTGGAACCGATTTAGAAGCTGATGCCGTTTCACTAGCTGCGTGAATGCCAGTGGTTAGACCCATCACAAGGGCCGTGGCAAGCACTATCTTGTTTACTGGATTTACGAGATTGTTCAACATAGGTGACTCCTGATTGGATGTATAAGTAGGCAGTGCAACCCTCTCATTCCACATTCTGTGCCAATCTTTGTAATCTATAAAAAACAATGAGTTATGTTTTTATTGCGACCTTAATAAATTGCGAACCTCAATAATCTATGGCGTAATCATCAAATGTTTAAGGTGATACAGCATCGCCGAACAGCAGAATTCAGTAGTAATAAATAAAGTGCATTTAATCCAAAATTGTTACGCTTGATCGCTGCTTTTTTATTCAATATTCTTTGCAGACCTATCTTGCTTATAAAGGGAGAATATTGATGACAACACTTGTTGCTGGTGCAAGTGGTGCAACGGGGCAGTCAATTGAAAATGAAGCGTCTGAATATGAAATACACCCTTCACCCACTAGAAGCGCAATTTTTGATGTAGGCACTACCAGCAGAATAAACGTGGGACACTTCATGGCGGTTCTGATTACAGACCAGGAAACGTGGACGAAATGGAAAGGTACAATACCGGTGATTTACAACAAGTCTTAGCTAGATAAACTAAGACACTCTAGTTCCCGTCGACAAAACTCCGGCTAATTTCAGGGACAGTATACTTATTTAAAATGGTTAGATACGGGAAATAAGTATACTGTCCCCGGAATTCCAATCGATGTGACATAGAGACAATAGTGAGATTCTGGTCTAGGCTTAATACTGGTATTAAATAATAACGATGTGGAGGTTTTATGAACCAGACGTCAACAGAAAACTTGCAGCCGGATCAACATCATTCCGGAGCAGATTTTCCATTTTCCCCAGTAGACTGGACGCCGGATGCCGCTAAATCCATTGCATCACACGAAGGTCTTGTCCTCAATGAAGAACATCTTGATGTAATCCGTGCATTGCAGGAATATTTTTCCACAAACGATTCACCGACTTTTCATGGGCGTGAATTACATGACGCGCTGGAAGAAAGTTTCCATTCGCGGGGAGGACTCAAGTATCTGTACGAGTTATTACCTGGGGGCCCCGTTGCACAAGGCTGTCGTCTTGCTGGCCTTGTACAACCGGCCAGCAGTGAAAATAGAGGATTTGGCAGCGTTATGTAATGGCATGCAGGCTTATCAATTCCATCAGGAGGCAACCATGACACATCCTATCGAAAACAGTATTGCCGAAGTACTCAACAAAGCTGAAGCTCATGTACACGAACGCTGGATCGATGACTATAAAAATGTTTGGGAAGTGCTTGAAGACCGCGAAGGTCTACGGCTGGATGCAGTGGATGGCAACGCCACCATTCCCTACTGGACGACCTACGTTGTTCGCTTACCGGGCTTGCATCGCCTATAAACGGTTGTAATAAATATTTAGTTGCACTAGCTAAGAAAGCAGGGTTGTCCATGCGTGATTGCAAGACCCGGCACCCGGCCCGGGTGAACGTCAGTAAAGGTACTTTCAAGAAGTCAGAGCACTTGAAATTCATGAGTGCGCCTGTGAATTAAATGTTTCAAGTATCTGACTCTTTGAATTTCTTTATGCAGCTGTATCCGTGACAGTAATATTAATCTGCTTCCCTACACAGGAAAGCATTCTCACTAAACGATCAATAGTGAACTTGTGATACCGGCCCTTGATAGCATCGTTCAAAGTTGGCTGCTTAACGCCCATTGCAGTGGCCGCTTCGGTCTGCGTCAGACCGGAGCTGTCAACCCATTCCCTGATCGCCGCGAGGAGGTTCAAACGTAGCTTTTCATTTTCAGCATCGGGTATTTTCAAGTCTTCAAAAATATTTCCGCCTGCTGGTGTAACATGCGTGTTACTCATGTCTTGCTCTCTTGTTGCAGTTCACGTAAACGCGTTTTAGCAATATCCATATCTCTGTTCCGCGTCTTCTGGGATTTCTTCTGGAAGGCATGAAGCACATAAATCATCTCTTTGTACTTAGCAATGTAAAGAACCCGGAATTCGCCCTTAACGTGAATCCGAATTTCCTTCACACCCAGGCCAATACTGCTCATAGGCTTCCAGTCTGATGGCTCAAAACCCAGTTGAATAAAACCAAGTTGATAACCAGCTTCCCTGCGCGCCTCATCCGGAAAGGACAGCAAGTCCTTGTAACTGCTGCCTCTCCATAGCAAGTCCTTTTCCCTCATTTCTGAATTATAGCAAATACGTTATAATTTGCAAATTGGCCGATAAACTGAGATGGATGAACTAAACAGGGGTCAGATCCTAGTTACTTCTAATATTAGCGGAAACTAGGATCTGACCCCTGTTTTTACACTGTTAACCTAATGGTCATATTTCACTTTCGCCTGGAGTATTTTCTAATCTTAGCAATCTCTCGCTCCGCCATATTCTGACAACGTGAATAGATTTTACTTCCGTTAAATAAACAACTCTAAACGGGCCGTGAATGAGTTCACGAACTCTTGTCACATTGAACTCAGGAACTTTCCTACCGATTTCCGGGTTGTCGGGAATAGTTTCGATACGCCTAATTATTTCAGAAACAAATTCTTCTCCAATATGAGGAACGCCTTCATCCAGGTAGTACGCGATTATTGCCTCCAGATCATCCAGTGCAGAATCAGATACAAATATCTTCAAGTTTTAATACCTAATTTCTTTTTTACATCGCTCAGGTATTGCTCTTTACCCTCCTTAATTTCCATCAAGCCTTGGGTAACTGCCTTCATAAAAGCATGCTCTTCTTGTAAATTTTCGTAGTCCTCTAATCCTTGAACTACAGCCACTCCACGCCCTCTACTTGTTACAAGTATTGGCCGGTGAGTATCTTTGGCCTGATTCACAACCTTGCCAGGATTAACTTTTAGGTCGGATAGCGGGATGACGTCTTGAGAAAACTTGGTTTTCATACAAATGTACTCCTAACAGGTACTGTTAATAGGGCTTATTATAGCACCTATTAACAGGTCTTCAAGGAGCGATATAACGTAAAGCTCATTCGTTTGCAGGAGGAACGCCAGCGAGTGCGATGGCAGCAGGAGTAACTGATTAGAGTGCGTTATCTATCAGACTTTCTGCTTGAGAAGCAAGTTACCCAATGTAGTCAATATTCATAGGTGGGCTGCTCCGCTTTCAATTTTTTCAGGGACAGTATACTTATTTAAAATGGTGGGATACGGGAAATAAATATACTGTCCCCGAAATAAGTAGTGACGAATAGTTTTACTCGTGCAATGCACGTATCGCACATTCTGCATCCACTTCGAGAATCCTTAACAACGCTTTTGCCGGACCGGTGGGTTTTCTACGGCCCTGTTCCCAGTTACGCAGGGTTGAGGGTTTTACGCCGATCAGATAGGCAAACTTGTCTTGTGACAGGCCGGTTTTTTTACGAATTGCACTGACGACCGGCTCAGGGTAATCGGTAACTCTTGATGGCTTTTTTTTACCGGATGCAATGGCGTCCATTTCTTTTACGCTTTCCAGTAATTCGTTGAACAGCTTGTCGTTCATGTCACCACCTCTCAACAATGTGCCGCAGTTGTTTGAGCTGTTCTTTGGTCAGATCCACTTGCCTGTTTTTTGCGTAGACATACAGCATGCGAATCTGATCAGCCGAAATCGCCCAGTAGTAAATCACCCGAGCACCGCCTCGTTTACCCTGCCCTGGAAGTTTCCAGCGTATCTTGCGCAGACCACCTGACCCGGGGATCAAATCACCCAGCTTAGGGTTTTCAACCAGCGCCAGTTGCAGTTCACGATACTGCTCGTCATCCATTAACTGACTTATTAGACTGGTAAATATCCTTGTCTCTACGACTACCATATATTGACACTACGCCTTTGGCGTATATAAGTCAATGGCGTAGTTATCGGTAATTACCGTGATGACTTTAGATCAAATTTCGGAAATTCAAGTCCGCAAGGGTCAGATTGATGTTCCCCCGGTTTAACGGACCACTAACTCGCAGCTAACGCTGCATTCTCGAATACCAACGGTGCCACCTGCCCAATATGGGAATGACGCCGCTGGCGATTATAAAACACTTCAATGTACTCAAAGATACTGGCCTTAGCTTCAGTGCGGCTACGATAGTCCTCATGATGCACCAGCTCTGTCTTCAGTGTGTGGAAAAAGCTTTCCGCCACAGCATTATCCCAGCAGTTACCCTTGCGGCTCATTGAACACTCAATGCCATTGGCAGCGAGCATTGCCCGGTAATCCGTAGCGGCATACTGGCTACCCTGATCTGAGTGCAACAACAATGGGCTGCGTACCTTCCGACGCATTAGCGCCATCTTCAAGGCATTCATCACTAACGCCGCTTTCATGCGCTTATGCATCGCCCAGCCAATCACTGCTCGGGAATACAGATCAATAATCACCGCCAGATACAACCAGCCCTCTCGGGTCGGTATAAACGTGATATCCGACACCCAGCGTTGATTGGGCTGTGCGGTCGTGAACTGCTGCTCCAATCGATTCGGGGCAGGTACCGTCTTACGTGAGTCCGTGGTCACCCGGAACTTGCGTATCGTCTTCGGCACTATGCCCGCACGCTGCATTAAGCGTGCAACCGTATTTTCTCCAACCCGTTCGCCTGCTTCCAGCAGGTCTTCACGAATGCGCGGTGATCCATATGTCCTACGACTGGCCTGATGGAAGTAGTGGATCTTCTCCGTGAGTGCTCGGTGATGCTGAGCACGCGCACTCTCTGGCCGTCCCACCCAATCATAATAGCCACTGCGAGAAACACGCATTGCCCTGCACATCATCCGGATCGAGAATTGGCTACGATACTGCTGGATCACGGTGTATCTCATGGCTGGTTCTTCGCGAAGAACACCGCCGTTTTTTTTAGAAACTCATTCTCTTCCTGGCTCGCTGCCAGCGCTTTCTTTAAGCGCCGAATCTCGGCATCCTTGTCCTTTGTAACTCGCTTGCCTGAGAAAGCACTCTCTTGTTTCTCTTCCAATTGCGTCCTCCATTTATAGATCTGGTTAACTCGCAGCCCCAACTCTCTGGCCACCTGTGTCACGGGTTTATCTGATTCAGACGCCAGCCGAACGGCTTCGATCTTGAATTCCTTGCTGTATATCTTGTACGCTCGTTTGCTCATCGAACACTCCTTCAAGGCCATGGTAGCCCTTTTCTGAGTGTCCGTTAAACTGGGGGAAGTTCACTCTGACCCCTTGATCTTGTGGCACCTCCTTGGTGCCTGTATCATCTCCGTTAAAATCTGGCTTTCACTAATTCATACATGTGCTCTTTACCACACCGGCCAAAGCCGGAGTTTGGTAATCAATCGAGTCTGACCCTATGATCTCTGATCTCTTGGATCTGGATCTGGATCTGGATCTGGATCTGGATCTGTGCACTCTGACCCCTTGATCTCTTATCGACCCTCCTATTACTTACCCTAGAAAAAAATAAAATATACAATAAGTGCAATAAGGATGATTAACATTGATAATCTGAGCTTCCTAGTCTTTTCCCCAATAAGATTTGCTTGAACAAAACCAGGAAAGAGGTCTCGTACAAATATTTTTCCATCAACAAGTACTTGACAAGAATATTCTACAGGCTCACAGAATTCAAAGTTAAATGTAACTTCCTTCCCTTCAACAATTAGCTTCCGTTCGACCTTGCAACCATCGCTCTTCTCTCTCATTACAAGCTTTTTATCTATATAATATTCTTCGACCCCAGTTATTCGACATATCACTGTTATTTCCTTACCAGCCAAACTAAAACTTGCTTTCATGGCTACAAAGGTGAAACAAATGGTGCCAGTACACATACAACAGAACAGACTATAAACACGTTTAAACCTTCATCGCCCGGCGGTAGTTTACATAAATTTTTTATATTATTATTGTTCAAGCATATAGTCATACATTTTTTATAGCTTTGGTAAAAATAAGTTAAAAAGTTTCTAACATAATCACGCGAAGGATACCTTTTATACCAACGCTGGTACACTTTATATCCACGTTGTAATGATTTTCCCGCACGATATGCTCGATATAACGCAATACCAAGAGGTATAAATTCACCCGTTGGATCCGCAAATACAACCGGATTTACATCGGCATAAATATAAGGATTAAGACCCCCTCTCATACCTATAGGATCTGTAGAGATATATTTTCCTGTTGCTGGATCGTAATAGCGTTGATAATTGTAGTGGAGTCCTGTCTCCTGATCATAATACTGGCCTGGAAACCGCAACGGATTCTGTATCGACGACCCCGAATCAATGGATGTCTCCCCAAATGATGATGTCTGTGCCGACCACACTACAGCCCCGCTTTTTGACATCAATTTCTGCGGTGTGCCCAGATGATCATTCTGATAATAGTAATACTGTCCGTTTGTTTTTAAGTACAGTGGATCCGTGCCCCAAAGTACCGTCTGGCTGATAACCATATTGTCGGATGGTCATTGCCACTACCGTCGTATTCCGCCACCAGTCCTTCATCCGCATACAGAAAGTAGGTGACCTGCCCGTTGGTTTCTTTTTTAATTCGCCGACCAAACGGGTCGTACGTGTATCGGGCGAGCGTGGTGGCACCCTGCATCACTTCACTCAGTCGGTTCTCGTTGTTATAAAGAAAGTCGGTGGTTTGCCCACCCTTCACTTTCTTGATCAGATTGCCTGCCGCGTCATACTGAAAGGTGTCAGTGCCAATGCCCGTCAGTTGATGATCGGCGTTATAACCCCAGTTACCGGGTTGACGGCTGTCGGTTAACCGGTTGCCCACCTTGTCATAGGTATAGGCTTCATCGGTTAACGTTGGATTATCAGTCTGGGTAAGCCGATCCAGTGCGTCATACACATAGGCATGTGCGCCATACTCGGTTTGCTTTTGTGTGATGTTACTGGTTTTATCGTAGGTGTATTGGAAGTCCATAAGTGTGTTGTCGGCGGCATCCTTTGCCAGTATTTGAGTGACCCGCTGCAAAGGGTCGTAGCTATAACTCTGCTTGTGCCCCCCGGGCAACGTCACCTGTGTGGGTTGAGTCCATTGATACTGGTTGACCGTCAGCGTGCCTTCATTCGGTATCTGCAGGGCAATTAATTGGTCGGCCGCATCATAACTGTATGTCACAACCACGCCATCCGGCCTGGTAAAGGTGGCCTTGAGTCCGGTGGATGAATAACTATAGCCGATGTTCTTACTGAAACCGCCAAAATCAGTAGTAACCTGGGTCACTTGATTAAGCAGATCATATTGATAGATTGCCGACGTAGTACCATCGTCAAAACCCGTCAGGTTATTGACAAGATCAAAGCTATAACTTGTTGCTTTTACGGGGTTCGTATCTCCTACACTACTGTATACATTGACGGTAACTATCCGGTTAGCATCATCGACCAGGTAACTTTGCTTACGTCCGTTGGCATCGATCTGATCAACAAGGTTGCCTGCCGAATCATAGGTATAGGTCAAAACGCCACCCTGCGGTCGTACTTCCGTCAGTTGTTGATCGTTCTTATCGTACGTAAAGGTGGTTGTGCTGGTCTGCGGATCTGTCACCGTAATCAGATTGTCCCGGTTATCATAGGTGTAGTGTGTCACACCAGATAGGGCATCGGTAACCCGAATTAAACGGTCATAGGCATCGTAAACCGACTGTGTCACCCGTCCTTCTGCATCGGTGCTTTTGGTGACATTCCCCTTTTTATCAAAGACACGCAATGTTGTATGCTTCAACGATCCACTTAGCACATCCGTCTCCCGCACTACACGGGATAACTTATCATAATAATATTCATTAGTGTACGTGGGATAAATGATCTTACTGACTTGTCCTGCGCCTGTCGTACTATTGGCCACGTATTGGTAGGTAATCGTATTTCCATTACCATCTGTGGTTTGACTTAGCCGTCCTTCTAAATCATACGTCACGCTTGCCACATGCCCGGCCGCGTCAATGCTCTGTATCAGATTACCGTCATCGTCATATCGGGTCTTGGTTTTATGATTGAGTGCATCCGTGACTTCGATGGGCCGGTTGCGCCCATCATAGGCAAACTGCGTAATTGCCCCATTCGCTTCCGTGATCTTGGTTCGGTTGCTGACTTTGTCGTATTGATAATTGGTTGCGTGATTTAGCGGATCGGTCTCGCTCAGTAGATTGCCTTTTGCATCGTAGCTCTGCGTCCAGATTTTGTTCCTCGGATCCTTGCGCGTCAGCACATTACTCATCACGTCATAGGTATAGATTGTCTTGTGGCCCTCACCGTCGGTATTGGTGAGTTCATTACCGTAGGCGTCATAGGTTGAGGTTTGGGTCACTGCCGCTGTGACCGCATCCGCCTGGCGTGTCGTGGTTAACCGCTGGCCAAAGGTGTCGTAGGTGTAGGTGGTAATGCGTTGCTCCGGCAGCCCTACCGCTTCGGTCATCTTCGTGCGGTTGCCTTTGGCATCGTATGCGTAGCGCGTGATCACACCGTTGGCATTGATTTCCTCCAGGATGTTCGAGTACACCGGGTCATACGTCGTCGTCTCAGTGCTGTTATCCGGATAGAGGATCTTAGTGATGTTGTCCCACTGATCCATTTCACGGCGCGTCTTGTTGCCCGCCCCATCGGTTACGATTTCATCACGCTTGTCTTTAGCAATAGTCGATACCGTACGGCCGCCGACATCACGGCGAATAATATCGCCTTCGCGGTCGTACCAGGTTTCCTTGATTCGTCCCGAGCTACTCTTCTCTTGTTTGTAATACTCCCGTTTCGTCTTGTCGTATTCGTATTGATAGCTTTTACCCACACCGTCCTGATCCAGGCTGCTTGCCAGCACCCCGTTGGGGCCGTAGCTTAAGGTGGTGGTACGCCCTTCCGGATCCGTTTTGGTCTTGAGTGTGTTGCTGCTGTCATAGGTGTACAACCAGCTATGGCCGCGCACGTCCTTGACGCTCGTCAGTTGGCTGTTGTAGGTGTATTCCACCCGCCGGTTGCTGTAATCCCGCACCGCCGAGACTTGTCCGGCTCCGTTATATTCATACCAGAGTACTTGGGTACCGTGTTGATCCAGGACACCGGTCAACTTGCCATCGGTGGCGTATTGCAGCGTCACCTGGATATCGTTGCGGTCACCGTACCGTGTCGGCAATAGACCGCCACTGGCGTGTACGGCGTAATCAATCCAGTCGCCCTGGCGGTTTTCCCAGCGTGCCTGGGTGACTTTGCCCGCCGCGTCACGTGCCTGTATTCGAATCTGTGTGTTGTTCGCCGGGTGGCTGACCACATTGGTGATCGCCTGGCCACCGCCATGAAAGTTCACCGCACCTCGCTTGATCGAACAGGTCTCAAGCACGTTGCTACTCGATCCGGTACTGGATCCCCCGCCACCGACTGATCCCGCACCACCGCCACCGCCGCCACCGCCGCCGCCACCGATCGCGAAGACTCGGTTCGAACCACTGACCACACAGCTGCCGATCTGGTACTCCACCACCAGCGGCGCCCAGCGTCGATTGATGTACCACTGTTTGTCTTCACCTTCCCAAGTGCGCGTCACCCGCACATTGCCACCCAACACCTTGACTCGAAAGTCTTCGACTGTCTCCCGGTGGGCTCCAAATTGTGAACCTGTGTGTGGCACCTTCGACGTGACACCGACAAAGGCAACCGCCTTGACAGCATCGCTAAGTCCAAGGCAAAGCAACATCAATAGCAACCACCGGGCAAACCCGCCCGTACGACTTGTGTTAACCATTAATGGGTTTCGGTTATTTATCATTTTTATCATTGCTTTTAAAAACGCTAACCCGCAAATAATAGAGACACGCACACAAGTTTCGGCCGCGTCAACGACGCCTGCCAAACACCGGTCAATGCCATCCATTTTCTTACGTCCATTCTTTGCTTCCTCTTTTACGAATCGTTACTTTGCTATCCGTGCCTGACGACTTATTCTTTATGTAACGTGACGTCGTGTTTCTGTAAAATTAACTGGAACTAACCTCTTTAATTCTTTTAATTAAATCTGACACCTTTTATTTCTTAATCGAGTCTTGACCCTATTGATCTGTTCACAGTAGCTTGCACATTCCTCAATCAAGCACTCTGACCCCTTGATTTTATTGACGGATTATTGGGTAGCATTGCCCCGTGCACATCCAGTATGGGTGTGCCGTATTGGCGTGGCGGCAAGCCTGCCTGCGCCAGTTTCTGGTTTAACTCATCACGCCGCCGTGTATCCTTGTCAATGTAATACTCCGTAAAGCCAATACCCGCGGCTTTTAAATCACGCGCTTTGGCTTTGCAGTAGCCACAGGTCGTCAGCGAGTACATGATGACCTCGTTATGCTCGCTAGCCACACCGGCTAATGCCGGAGTTCGGAAATGTTGCCAGCCTTGATAAAGGGCTAACGCGACAGCTAACAATACTATTTTCTTAAACACACATTTCCTTACTTACTTCTACTCAGTTACTCTTCGTAGATCACTCGAGTCTGACCCCATTGATCTCCCAAAACAATCGAACCGATTTGATTAAAATATTAAATCTGACACCTTTTTTCAGTCGACCTTATTTTCAGACTTCTTAAGTACCCATATTGAGATACCAATAATCTGACCAACTGCTGTTCCAATCGGTCCATATACAATCAAGATAAGAGGGCCTTGCGGACTGTTATATATAGCTGTTAGTGCAAACACTATAACAATAGATGCCAGAAACCCTAATAACCCATAAAGAACTACATAAGCAATAAAACTTATCCCATAGTCAATAACATTTAATGATTTTCGTGCGCATACAACTGCATAAATAACCAAACATAAGACAGCTGCAATTATTGGCGACCACATAATTAACAATATATTCATTCGCTTCTCTTAACTTTATTTAAGCTATATTACTTAGCTTTGCATTCTTTCTCATCACAATCATCTTTTCCTGTATTTTTTAAAATACATCTATAGGCTCTGCTATTACAGAAATTGCATGGTCCACTTCCACCAAATGCACTTGTGATCCACGACGAAAAGTTACACGCATATCGTGAAAAACATGCATCATGTTCCACGCAACACTTCTTAGTGCATTCGTTATTGTTAAAAGCACCGGCCGGGGCTGAACAGCTACCATCCTGATCTTCATAACCAGGCCATAAGTTTCCATTACCAGGCGGTCTGGGTCTACGATTACGATTCGGTGGATTATTTCTACCACCAATCAACCCGTAAGGATCATTGTATCGTAGTGGATTTCCAAGGACATAAGCATAGGTGTTCGGCCCACCCATTAGTCCGATTGGATCACTAGTAATATATCGACCAGTCAATGGATCATAGTATCTAAAGTAGTTGTAATGTAGCCCTGTCTCTCCATCATAGTACTGCCCGGCGAGTCTAAGTGGGTTTTCAATACTTGAACCCAAATCTACCTCAGCATTCCCAAACGAATAAGTCCTAGCAGACCAAACGGTTGCACCGTTCTTTGCGATAAGGTTTTGCGGTGTACCCAGATGGTCATTTTGGTAATAGTAATAGCTGCCACCGGCTTTTAGATAGAGCGGATCCGCACTCCAAATACCGTCTGGCTGATAGCCATATTGCCGGATCTCATTACCGGTACTGTCGTATTCCGCAACCAGCCCTTCATCAGCATACAGGAAGTAAGTAACCTGTCCGCTGGCTTCTTTCTTGATCCGCCGCCCTAATGGATCATAGTTATATCTGGCTATCGTATTAGCGCCTTGCTTCACCTCACTTAGCCGATTCTCGTTGTTATAAATGAAATCAGTGGTCTGCCCACCCAGAACCTTTTGGGTTAGGTTGCCTGCTGCATCGTACGTATATGTATCGGTACCAATGGCTGTTAGTTGGTGATCAACGTTATAGCTCCAACTGCCGGGTTGACGGTTATCAGTTTGCCGGTTGCCTACCTTGTCATAGGTGAATGCTTCATCCGCTAATGCCGGATTATCTATCTGTGTAAGTCGATCCAATGCATCATAAATATAGGTATGAGCACCGTATTCGGTTTGCTTTTGTATGATGTTACTAGTTTTATCATAACTATACTGATAGTCCATGAGTGTGTTGTCTGCTGCATCCTTGGTTAGTATGCGGCTTACGCGCTGCAAGGGATCGTAGCTATAAGTCTGCTTGTGTCCACCCGGCAATGTGACCTGTGTCGGCTGGTTCCACTGGTATTGATTGACCGTTAGCGTCCCCTCGTTCGGAATCTGCAAGGCAATCAATTGGTCAGCTGTGTCATAACTGTAAGTCACAACAACGCCGTCTGGCCCGATGAATGCCGCCTTCAGTCCCGTAGGGGTATAACTATAGACCAAAGTTTTACTGAAGCCGCCAAAATCAGTAGTAACCTGGGTTAACTGTTTTAGTAGATCGTATTGATAGGTTGCCGACGTTGTCCCGTCGTTATAGCTGGTCAAGTTGTTAACCAGATCATAGGTATAGCCGGTTACTTTTGCTGGGTTTGTATCACTTACGCTGCTGAATACATTGATAGCAATCGTCCGGTTCGCGTCGTCATACTGCAAACTTTGCTTACGTCCGTTAGCATCGATTTGCTCAACGAGGTTGCCTGCCGGATCATAGTTGAAGGGCAACACGCCGCCCTGCGGTCGGACTTCTGTCAGCTGTTGATCATTCTTGTCATATGTATAAGTGGTCGTGCTGGCTTCCGGATCCGTTACAGAAAGCAAGTTATCTCGATTATCATAACCGTAAAGTGTTACACCAGCCTGTGCATCGGTAACCCGGATTAAACGGTCATAGATATCATATACCGACTGTGTTACCCGCCCTTCTGCATCGGTGCGTTGAGTGGCATTTCCATTTCTATCGTACACGCGTCGCGTCGTATGTTGCACCGACGAACTCAATACATCCTTCTCTCGCACCACTCGAAATAATTTGTCATAGTTAAATGTCTGTGTGTATGTAGGATAAACAATCTTTTCAAGCTGACCCGCGCCCGCCGCACCATTGGCAACGTACTGATAGGTAATCGCATTACCATTGCCGTCTACGGTTTGACTTAGCCGTCCTTCTAGATCATAACTCAGAGTTACTACATGCCCTGCAGAATCAATGCGCTGAGTGGTATTCCCATCATCGTCATAACGGAGTTGGGTTTTATGGTTGTGTGCATCCGTAGTTTCGATGAGCTGGTTCCGGCCATCATAAGCAAACTGCGTCAATGCCCCGTTCGCTTCGGTGATCCTGGTGCGATTGCTGACCTTGTCGTATTGATAAGTGGTTGCGTGATTCAGCGGATCCGTCTCACTGGTCAGATTGCCGCTTGCATCGTATGTATTCGTCCAAATCTTGTTTCTGGGATCTTTGCGCGTCAGCACATTACTCATCACGTCATAGGTGTAAGTGGTTTTGTGGCCCTCACCGTCCGTCTGGGTTAGCTCATTGCCGTAAGCATCGTAGGTGGATGAAGTCGTTACCTGGGCCGAGACCGCATCCAACTGGCGTGTCGTGGTTAACCGTTGGCCAAAGGTGTCGTAGGTGTAGGTGGTAATGCGTTGCTCCGGCAGCCCTACCGCTTCGGTCATCTTCGTGCGGTTACCTTTAGCATCGTATTCGTAGCGCGTGATCACACCGTTGGCATTGATTTCCTCCAGGATGTTTGAATACACCGGGTCATACGTCGTCGTCTCGGTGCTGTTATCCGGATAGAGGATCTTGGTGATGTTATCCCACTGATCCATTTCACGGCGCGTCTTATTGCCTGCCCCATCGGTTACGATTTCATCACGCTTGTCTTTAGCAATAGTCGATACCGTACGGCCGCCGACATCCCGGCGAATAATATCCCCTTCGCGGTCGTACCAGGTCTCCTTGATTCTGCCCGAGCTACTCTTCTCTTGTTTGTAATACTCCCGTTTCGTCTTGTCATATTCGTATTGGTAACTTTTACCCACCCCGTCCTGATCCAGGCTGCTTGCCAGCACCCCGTTGGGGCCGTAGCTTAAGGTGGTGGTACGCCCTTCCGGATCCGTTTTTGTCTTGAGTGTGTTGCTGCTGTCATAGGTGTACAACCAGCTATGGCCGCGCACGTCCTTGACGCTGGTCAGTTGGCTGTTGTAGGTGTATTCCACCCGCCGGTTGCTGTAATCCCGCACCGCCGAGACTTGACCGGCTCCGTTATATTCATACCAGAGTACTTGGGTACCGTGGTGATCCAGGACACCGGTCAACTTGCCATCGGTGGCGTATTGCAGCGTCACCTGGATCGCGTTGCGATCACCGTACCGGGTCGGCAATAGACCGCCACTGGCGTGCACGGCGTAATCAATCCAGTCGCCCTGGCGGTTTTCCCAGCGTGCCTGGGTGACTTTGCCCGCCGCGTCACGTGCCTGTATTCGAATCTGTGTGTGGTTCGCCGGGTGGCTGACCACAGCGGTGATCGCCTGGCCACCGCCATGAAAGTTCACCGCGCCGCGCTTGATCGAACAGGTCTCAAGCACGTTGGAACCCGATCCGGTACTGGATCCCCCGCCACCGACGGATCCCGCACCACCACCGCCGCCGCCACCGCCACCGATCGCGAAGACCCGGTTCGAACCACTGACCACACAGCTGCCGATCTGGTACTCCACCACCAGCGGCGCCCAGCGCCGATTGATATACCACTGTTTGTCTTCACCTTCCCAAGTGCGCGTCACACGCACATTGCCACCCAACACCTTGACTCGAAAGTCTTCGACTGTCTCCCGGTGCGCACCAAATTGTGAACCCGTGTGTGGCACCTTCGACGTGACACCGACAAAGGCAACCGCCTTGACAGCATCGCTGAACCCAAGGCAAAGCAACACCAATAGCAACCACCGGGCAAACCCGCCCGTACTGCCTGTGTTAACCATTAATGGGTTTAGGTTATTTATCATTTTTATCATTGCTTTTAAAACGCTAACCCGTAAATAATAGGGACACGCACACAAGTTTCGGCCGCGTCAACGACGTTTGCCAAACACCGGTCAATGCCATCCATTTTCTTACGTCCATTCTTTGCTTCCTCTTTTACGAATCGTTACTTTGCTATCCGTGCCTGACGACTTAATTCTCTGCGTAATACGAAACGTGGCGCTGCGTTTCTGTAAAATAAATTGGAACTAACCTCATTGATTCTTTTAATTAAATCTGACACCTTTTATTTCTTTAAGATTACTTGGTAATTCTTCTAGATCAATCGAGTCTGACCCTAATTGATCTATCAAATGATCTGGCCCCTTGATTCTATTATTTTCGCACATTGTAGAAAGATTCAAAATTTAGGACGATTATGACCAATAAGGCGAACACAATTAAATTCATGCCGTAAAGAATGAGCATTCTTTTTCTGTAGACTACAAATTTGCCAATATCTTTCTCATCTACCTCTGAACGCCAAGAATGGGAGAATGGCAACGTTGAATTTACGAACATCATTTTAGAGTATTTATCCAAAATACTTTTTTCCGGCTTCACTCTACTAGCCCAGACACCAACCCCAATAAGTGCACATATAAAAATTATCACTGACGCTTGCATATATATCATATTCACTCCAATGCAGTTAGCTCTAAAAAGGCACGAGCGGAGACCAAGCAATTACACATGCGATAGCAAAAGCCCCACCTTTTGCAAAAAAGTATTTTTGCGCAGATATTTTATCCGCAATCTTTTTAAACTGTTGTCGCTTTAAGTTATCAATGTAATCTTGGTACCACTGAGGCCTCTCTGCAACATCGCAAGAATTTTCTAACCGATTGATGTTTTCCTGTATGGAATTAATCTCCTCCGACTGCCTACCAAGGTCCTCTATAGTCAGAAGAGTATCTAACCCTCCTAAGGCAGCACAAATACTACCGGCAACTACTAACTCGCCTGTCGGATCTATACCATTTAGCGAATTATTGCCTGCATACCCATATGGGTGTTCAACGCCGCGCACTTGTATCAACGTCTGCAATGGAATTTGAGAATTGAGGAACGAAAGCGGACTAATCAAATTATGAGAAGGATTTCGCCCTGGGATTAAATCCATTGGGTCAGCGGTCAAATATCTCCCAATGCTTGAATCATAATATCGAAAGTAGTTGTAATTCAGCCTAGTCTCTGAGTCATAGTACTGACCCGGAAACCTCAGTGGATTAACAACACTCGAACTCGAATCAATTATTGTCTCCCCAAACGCGTACGCTTTCGCAGACCACACCGTTGCACCGTTCTTTGCGATGAGTTTTTGCGGTGTGCCCAGATGGTCATTCTGATAATAGTAATATTGACCGTTTGCTTTTAAGTACAGTGGATCCGTACCCCAAAGTCCGTCCGGTTGATAACCGTACTGCCGGATCTCATTGCCCGTACTGTCGTATTCCGCCACCAGCCCTTCATCCGCATACAGGAAGTAAATTATTTGTCCACCGGCTTCTTTTTTGATCCGACGCCCAAACGGATCATAAGTATAGCGAGCGATCGTGTTGACGCCCTGTTTCACTTCGCTGAGCCGGTTCTCGTTGTTATAAAGGAAGTCGGTGGTTTGCCCACCCTTCACTTTCTTGATCAGATTGCCTCCAGCGTCATACTGAAACGTATCAGTACCAATACCCGTCAGTTGGTGATCGGCGTTATAACCCCAGTTGCCGGGTTGACGACTATCGGTTAACCGGTTGCCCACCTTGTTATAGGTATAGGCTTCATCGGTTAACGTTGGATTGTCAGTCTGAGTGAGCCGATCCAACGCATCATACACATAGGCATGTGCGCCATACTCGGTTTGCTTTTGCGTGATGTTGCTGGTTTTATCGTAGGTATATTGGAAGTCCATGAGTGTGTTGTCGGCGGCATCCTTTGACAGTATGTGAGTAACCCGCTGCAAGGGGTCGTAACTGTAGCTCTGCTTGTGCCCCCCGGGTAACGTCACTTGCGCGGGTTGGTTCCACTGGTATTGGTTGATCGTCAGCGCACCTTCGTTCGGGATCTGCAAGGCAATCAATTGGTCAGCCGCATCATAACTGTATGTCACAACCACGCTATCCGGCCTGGTAAAGGTGGCCTTGAGTCCGGTGGGTGAATAACTATAGCCGATGGTCTTACTGAAACCGCCAAAGTCAGTAGCAACCTGGGTCAATTGTTTGAGCAGATCGTACTGATACGTTGTCGACGTTGCCCCGTCGTTGTAACCACCCAGGTTGTTGACAAGGTCATATGCCAGGTTAATGGTTTTAGTCTGGCCTGTATTACTTGCATCAGCATAGACATTGACGGCAACAGTCCGATTTGCATCATCAACCAGGTAACTTTGCTTACGTCCGTTGGCATCGATATGATCAACAAGATTGCCTGCAGGATCATAGGTAGAGGTCAAAACGCCACCCTGCGGTCGTACTTCCGTCAGTTGTTGATCGTTCTTATCGTACGTATAGGTGGTTGTGCTGATCTCAGGATCTGTCACTACAATCAGATTGTCCCGGTTATCATAGGCGTAGCGTGTGACACCGGATAACGCATCGGTCTGCTGAGTCAACCGATCATAGGCATCATAAACCGACTGTGTCACCCGTCCTTCTGCATCGATGCTTTGGGTGACATTGCCTTTTTTATCGTAGACACGCAACGTTGTCTGCTTCAACGAGGCACTCAGCACTTCCATCTTCCGCGCTAACCGGGATAACTTGTCATAGTAAAATTCTTGTACGTACGTGGGATAAATGATCTTACTGACTTGTCCTGCACCCACAGTATTATTCGCAACATACTGGTAGGTAATCACATTGCCGTTACCGTCCGTGATTTTGTTCAGCCGTCCTTCTAGGTCATAACCCAGGGTGATGGCATGCCCAGCTGCATCGATACGCTGAGTAATATTCCCGTCATCGTCATAACGCAGTTGGGTTTTATGGTTAAGCGCATCCGTAGTTTCGATGAGCCGGTTGCGGCCATCAAAGGCAAACTGCGTGATCGCCCCGTTCGCTTCATTTGTCCTGGTTCGGTTTTTCACTTTGTCATACTGATAGGCGGTCGCATGATTCAGTGGATCCGTCTCACTGGTCAGATTGCCGCTTGCATCATAGGTGTTTGTCCAGATCTTGTTTCTGGGATCTTTGCGCGTCAGCACATTACTCATCACGTCATAGGTGTAAGTGGTTTTGTGGCCCGCACCGTCGGTATTGGTGAGTTCATTACCGTAGGCGTCATAGGTTGAGATTTGGGTCACTGCCGCTGTGACCGCATCTGCCTGGCGTGTCGTGGTTAACCGCTGGCCAAAGGTGTCGTAGGTGTACGTGGTAATGCGTTGCTCCGGCAGTCCCGCCGCTTCGGTCATCTTCGTGCGGTTGCCTTTGGCATCGTATTCGTAGCGGGTGATCACACCGTTGGCATTGATTTCCTCCAGGATATTCGAGTACACCGGGTCATACGTCGTCGTCTCGGTGCTGTTATCCGGATAGAGGATCTTAGTGATGTTGTCCCATTGATCCATTTCACGGCGCGTCTTATTGCCCGTCCCATCGGTTTCGATTTCATCACGCTTGTCTTTAGCAATAGTCGATACCGTACGGCCGCCGACATCACGGCGAATAATATCGCCTTCGCGGTCGTACCAGGTTTCCTTGATTCGTCCCGAGCTACTCTTCTCTTGTTTGTAATACTCCCGTTTCGTCTTGTCGTATTCGTATTGATAGCTTTTACCCACACCGTCCTGATCCAGGCTGCTTGCCAGCACCCCGTTGGGGCCGTAGCTTAAGGTGGTGGTACGCCCTTCCGGATCCGTTTTGGTCTTGAGTGTGTTGCTGCTGTCATAGGTGTACAACCAGCTATGGCCGCGCACGTCCTTGACGCTCGTCAGTTGGCTGTTGTAGGTGTATTCCACCCGCCGGTTGCTGTAATCCCGCACCGCCGAGACTTGTCCGGCTCCGTTATATTCATACCAGAGTACTTGGGTACCGTGTTGATCCAGGACACCGGTCAACTTGCCATCGGTGGCGTATTGCAGCGTCACCTGGATATCGTTGCGGTCACCGTACCGTGTCGGCAATAGACCGCCACTGGCGTGTACGGCGTAATCAATCCAGTCGCCCTGGCGGTTTTCCCAGCGTGCCTGGGTGACTTTGCCCGCCGCGTCACGTGCCTGTATTCGAATCTGTGTGTTGTTCGCCGGGTGGCTGACCACATTGGTGATCGCCTGGCCACCGCCATGAAAGTTCACCGCACCTCGCTTGATCGAACAGGTCTCAAGCACGTTGCTACTCGATCCGGTACTGGATCCCCCGCCACCGACTGATCCCGCACCACCGCCACCGCCGCCACCGCCGCCGCCACCGATCGCGAAGACTCGGTTCGAACCACTGACCACACAGCTGCCGATCTGGTACTCCACCACCAGCGGCGCCCAGCGTCGATTGATGTACCACTGTTTGTCTTCACCTTCCCAAGTGCGCGTCACCCGCACAGTGCCACCCAACACTTTGACTCGAAAGTCTTCGACTGTCTCCCGGTGCGCACCAAATTGTGAACCCGTGTGTGGCACCTTCGACGTGACACCGACAAAGGCAACCGCCTTGACAGCATCGCTAAGTCCAAGGCAAAGCAACATCAATAGCAACCACCGGGCAAACCCGCCCGTACGACTTGTGTTAACCATTAATGGGTTTCGGTTATTTATCATTTTTATCATTGCTTTTAAAAACGCTAACCCGCAAATAATAGAGACACGCACACAAGTTTCGGCCGCGTCAACGACGCCTGCCAAACACCGGTCAATGCCATCCATTTTCTTACGTCCATTCTTTGCTTCCTCTTTTACGAATCGTTACTTTGCTATCCGTGCCTGACGACTTATTCTTTATGTAACGTGACGTCGTGTTTCTGTAAAATTAACTGGAACTAACCTCTTTAATTCTTTTAATTAAATCTGACACCTTGTATTTCTTAATCGAGTCTTGACCCTATTGATCTGTTCACAGTAGCTTGCACATTCCTCAATCAAGCACTCTGACCCCTTGATTTTATTGACGGATTATTGGGTAGCATTGCCCCGTGCACATCCAGTATCGGTGTGCCGTATTGGCGTGGCGGCAAGCCTGCCTGCGCCAGTTTCTGGTTTAACTCATCACGCCGCCGTGTATCCTTGTCAATGTAATACTCCGTAAAGCCAATACCCGCGGCTTTTAAATCACGCGCTTTGGCTTTGCAGTAGCCACAGGTCGTCAGCGAGTACATGATGACCTCGTTATGCTCGCCAGCCACACCGGCCAATGCCGGAGTGCGGAAATGCTGCCAGCCTTGATAAAGGGCTAACGCGACAGCTAATAATAATATTTTCTTAATCACACATTTCCTTACTTACTTCTACTCAGTTACTCTTCGTAGATCACTCGAGTCTGACCCCATTGATCTGCTATTATTCTTTTTTTATTCTTTATCCTAGAAAAAAATAAAATACACTTATAACAAGAAGGATTAATATTGATAATCTAAGTTTCCTAGTCTTTTCTCCAATAAGTTTTGCTTGAATAAAACCAGGAAAGAGGTCTCGTATAAATATTTTTCCATCAACAAGTACTTGACAATAATATTCTACGGGCTCACAGAATTCATAGTTAAATGTAACATCCTTCCCTTCAATATTTAGTTTCCGTACGGCCTTACAATCACTCATTTTTTCTTTCATAACAAGGTTTTGATTAACATAATATTCCTCGACCCCTGATATTCTTCGCACAACAGTCACTTCTTTACCAGCCAAATTAAAACTTGCTTTCATGTAATCAAGTACTCTGACCCCTTGATCTCATGGTTTAACTCATCACGCCGCCGTGTATCCTTGTCGATGTAATACTCCGTAAAGCCAATGCCCGCGGCTTTTAAATCTCGCGCCTTGGCTTTGCAGTAGCCACAAGTCGTCAGGGAGTACATGATGACCTCGTTATGCTCGCCAGCCACGCCGGCCAATGCCGGAGTTCGGAAATGCTGCCAGCCTTGATAAAGGGCTAACGCGACAGCTAACAATACTATTTTCTTAATCACACTTTTCCTTACATAAAACTACTTAGCAATTCTTCTAGATCAATCGAGTCTGGCCTTATTGATCTCAAATATACTTTCTTATTCGGTGGAAAAAATTAATGTCGCACTTCTTTTATCTTCTGTTTCTATGATTTTTACATACATTTTCCTTTCTAAAGCTAAGCCATAACAAACCATTAATGGCCCTAGCCATGGCAGCCTTACTATATAACCAAATTTTGGATTAGTTAACTCATCACCAGAATGAGATGTAGCAATCAATTCTCTTACATAAGGTAATAATAATTTCTTTCTCCAGCCATTTATTACAATGGCTACCTCTTTCTCTGAATTAAATAATTCCTCTGCTTTATTAACAAAGCCACTTTCTCCAAATACAAGATTTTTCATTTCATCACCTAACAGCTTTAGGGGACAGTCCACGTTTAATGATGCCTGTCCCGCCGTCTGGGCTTGTCTGTCGTGACACGCCAACCCGCATCTTTTCAGCCTCTTGTTTAAAACGTTCATTTCCCAATACATAATTTCTATTCGTTATCCGACAGATTCTTATACTAAAAAAACATTGTTAAACGTAGTCTGTCCCCTTTCGTTTTCTTTGACTTATACTTTTCTCGGTATCGGGTGTCATGAGTAGATGCGCATGATTGGTCATCAGAACATACGCATGTACTTGACACTCAAACCGCTGACAGGCCGACGCTAACTTATTCCAAATAAAACTCGTAATCTTCCTCCGTTACAAAAATCACATCCCGGTTATTACCCCGCTGAATAACATGCTGGGGTTGACCGGGTAATACAAATCGTGGCTGCCTTGCCATGTGACACCTCCTTGTGCCTGTTCATCCTTAAAACTGTTTCACTAATTCATGTACTCTTTTCGTTCTTTGATTTTCAATCGAGTCTGACCCCTTGATCTCCTACAACTAATAATAATATTTTCTTAATCACGCATTCCCTTACATAAAATTACTTAGCAATTCTTCTAGATCAATCGAAGCTGACCCTATTGATCCTTTCATCCGTATATTGACGGCAATGGCCGTATGGGACGTTTTTTAATGAACGTTATGCTGGCAAGTGGAGGCTATCCTTGGACAATTGTTCCAGTGGAACAACGTGATGCATATATGGCCGCACTGGAAGAAGCCAGCGTTAACCAGAATATTATTCCGTTTTCAGATTTTCTAGCGAGGTTAGTTGATGTTGGATTGAAAGGTAAAGCTTGATATTGACGTTACTCAAATTAGTCTTTCCGTATTATTCATTCCCATTTAAAACTTCTAGTCCAAATCCCTGACACCCGTTAGAGCTATTTTATCTCGCTAACATCAAATCCTTAATATGCTGATCCAGTCTGTCCCTAATTTCATCAGAGAGCGGATAGCTCGCTTTGTGTTCATGCCACGCCTGGATAGTTTCTTCTACCGTGTTCTTTACCGCATTCAACACAAGATACTCAGGCACCTGGGCTTTTTTTACAAGCTTGGTAAAATGCTTGAGTGTTATCGCACTCATATCTTTTGTATCCGCTAAACTTAACGCTAGCCTGTCATTTGGGATATATGGCACGGTCGAAACAAAGTCATAAGCAGGCGCAAGCTGCGGCGTTCGTCCATTGGGATATATCAACGACCAGTTCTTCAAATGCATATCCCCGTTACCAATCACAATATTGAGTACCAGCCGCCGGATGAAATCTACAAGTCCAACCTCGCCGGTGAGCGTCCAGATCATATTCGCAATATTGGCATAACTGACTTTATCGTATTTATGGTTGGGATAAATGCCATAGATTTGAGCAAAATCCTCTATATGAATACGCTGGCCCGGCTCGGCTCGATCAAAGCGCTTCACAGCCAGCGCCTTTTTCCCGGATAACGCGCCCAGATCAGGCAAACCCGATATGTCTTGCAGATCGATCAGCTTTGTTTGCGGAACGGGGATACCAATTTCACTGGCTAAATGCAGCATGGCCCATTCATTCTCAGGCACCTGCACAAAGTTTTGCGCAGGCAGTTTGACAATCCAGTCGCCCCCCACTCCGCTGGCCGGGATTGTCAATCCACCGGAACTTTCAGCCAACGCAGAAAATTTAAGCTGTACCCCAGCTAATGAAAACCGGTACGGCGCTTCCTTACTGTCTCGTGCTTCATCGCTCTCCTGTAAGGTCGCCAACCCGTACAGTGGTTTGATCATGACAGCGCCCGGTAAATCCTCACCCAACAATTCGATGAGCTTAAATTCTCTGGCGGGTTTAATGCCACCGCGATTTGCTAAATAGGTACGCAAGTGCCCTTCTGGTAACAAATTGGAAAAGAAAGGCGGAAGTTTGGTTTGTGTGGTTTTGGTTTCAGGAAGCAGGTCACCGGTTTGGGTGAAGAATGACTGACTCAGTACCGGACGATTTTCATCATTCAGATAGTTCTCGTCAAAAGCGAACAACGCCCGGTCTCCGGTAGCCAGGATCAGTCTTCCAACGTAGGTGTTACCCAGCCGCACTTCAAGGAGGTCGGTCATTGATCCCCCTCCTCTTCATCCAACTGCCACATCGGTGTTGGCTCATCCTCACCCCGAATGATGGCCTGAATAACACGCAACATCGCTCGGGGGACAAGCACCAATTCCTGATCCAGCACGCGCGCCATATCCGCCACCGTGGATAGACGTGGATCAGTTACGCCCTGTTCGATTTTGGAGATATGACTTTGCGGCAGCCCAAGCTTGCTTCCAAGCTCAGATTGTTTAAGCTTTTTCTCATTTCTGGCGCTTTTCAGTGCTTTTGTGATTTCACTCATGAATATATGCTATAGCATATTTACAGCTATGTAAATATATTATTGCATATTTATTGAGATTCTACCGACATGAGCATCCAAGGGCGCTACCTGGTCGTCCCAACCCCACTAGTGGAACAGCGGTCAGGATTGATGTCCGAAACGCTAACAACATCCAATCGTGCAGGATATGCTGAAATAAAGACTTCTATTCTCCGCATTGATGGAATATGGATTTCCATGGCAGGCACAAAGACCTTTCATGCGTATGCCAGTCAATTATGTCCGTTATGTATTTTTTATAGCCTTACGATTTGTTGCGTAATCTTTGTAAAGCGCCTGCCGGTCATTGTAGTGGTGACATGACATTAGTCGAAGCCAGAAATTCAAACGGTTCCTCAATGAGAAATAATCTTACGCGTTGGAAATGGTTCCAGCCAATGTCCAGCACTTACCATTCCGAAAAGAAAAATGGGTTAGCAACGTAGCTGCTAACCCATTCATTTAATCTTTGAATTTATTGGTAGCGGGGGTGCGATTTGTACCGTAGCTATACCCATTCGAGTTAAACTTAGAGACTTGTAATCCCCTGGTTATCTTAATAAATATGATACCTTTAGTTATTTCGAAGAACTGATTATTTATCACAGTTTCTCACTGTAAAAGAGTTTATGCTTTCTTGCATCTTGCCATTCCAATTAGACTCAGCAGTCCGGAACCAAATAGCCAGAGGGCTGGAGGTATAGGAACAGCACTAAACTCAAATATTATGTCACTAGACCCAGAGGAAACGTACAGAACATCACTGGATGCACTCAGTGATAATGACAGGGAGGTAAGACCCGAAAAATTTGGGTCACTGATCATCAATTCTGAAACAACACCACTAAGGTCACTGCTAAACTCTACCAGCTTATTTGGCCCTGACAAGGAAGCGATAAAATTTCCTGTCACAGGATCAATATCAAGTCCTAGAATGTTCGACGAAGAGAGTGAGGAGTAGCTCATTGTATTTAGAATGTTGAACGCTGAATCCAGTTCATAAAGAAAGTCCGTGTTGCCAATAGACTCAGCAATCCATAGATTATTTGTAGTAGGGTTAATCGCCAAACCAGCGATCTGTTGAATACCCGGCAACGAAACAGAGTTGACGATGGCTCCGTTCTGGGTAATTCTGGAAAGGACAGAGGCTCCATAACCAATAAAAAGATCCGTGGTATTTGGGATCCCTGCTAGTGAAGTTATGGTCTGCCCACCTGTCGCTATTTCTGTTTCGAACAGGGGCGTTCCAGATGAATCAAACTTATAAAAATTAGCCGCTGTGGTATTAAAATCAGAATTGCCTACCACGTAGAGCCAATCATTTATTTCATCGTAATGTATTCCGCCCATCGCAATACCAGGTCGTGCAGCACCGGCATCAATCGTATCGGTCAGCACAAACCCATTAAGTACGCTTGCAAGCAATGATGTGGAAAACAATATAGATGCACAGGCGCATGCAGCACCCAGCAGGTATAACTTCTTCACAATGCTCTCTCCTCTCCATAAAGCCTTGCAGTGCGGCTGTATTTGCAGCCGTCTTTATTTTATTGTGGCGCTTTAATCGGGAACCTCTCAACTTTCCCGATTGCTGACATCAACTCGATTATCTGAGTTAAATACAGCACTATAAACGCCCCTCTCTAATTACTAGTAACACATAAATACCACGCAGAAACAACTGCTGTTTGAAACACACCTCCAATCAAATACATAGCAGCTACCTATCTGCCCTTTATCCGTGATATTAGGGCGGTAGAGTAATCAGGCCCAGTACTGCCCGAGTCAGGATCAACAGATCAGCGGCATTGAGTGTCCCATCCGGCGCACCCAGCGGGGCAACGTCAGCAACTAATAATTCAGCCGGTGTCGGTGTCAAATCGCCTGTGATAAACCGTTGGAGGATCACGATATCGGCCGCATTTACCTGGCCATCCGGATTGCCGTAGGGCGCCAGGTCGCCTTTGCGGCGGACACCATTGCTGTTCGATGCACTGTCGTTCGGGTCGGTGCCCGCATTAAACTCAAACAGTGCAGTCTCACCGTCACCATCGGTATCCGTGCTCGCATCAACCGGATCCAGCGGATTCAGACCATTGCTTAGTTCCCAGCTATCAGGTATTAGATCGCCATCAGTGTCGACCAACAGCGGGTTGGTGCCATGAAGATTTACTTCATCTCCATCCGACAGACCATCTCCATCGGTATCAAGATTGAGTGGATCTCCTTCAGTACTATCAACGATACCGTCATGGTTGGCATCTTCATAGAAATCCGCCCAACCATCCCTGTCACGATCCAACAACAATTCAAGCGATAAGATATCACTATTGAGTACACCGCCATCGTTCGCACAACTTTCCAGGGTTATATAGGGCCGTAACAGGCCACCGCCTAATCCACCTGAAGGGATAGAGGCATACTTGATATTATTGACATAGACCTGGTAATCGTTACCCGCTTTAGTCACGAGAACATCCACCAACGAACCTTGAAGGGGAGCAGGCAATGTAATGGCCGCTTTGCTCTCAATGCCTGATTCAACAACGCGAATCGTCAAATACGGCGTATTGTCGTTATCGAACTCGACCTCAAGACGGTTCTGATCATCGGTATCGCGCATGAGACCAACTCGCGTGACACCGTTTCCATTCAGCTGTAATGCTGTTCGGAATACTACATCGAGACCGCCCTGCACTGCCGCCAGGCTTTCGAGACGCACCTCAGTACAACCTGTGGCAGGTTGAACAATAGAACCGTTGAGTACATCAGCTTGCTCAGACACCGTCACAGCAGAATTCAATTGCAAGGGATTGATCCGCCAACGATCCCGATAGTCATTGTCATCGAAGCGGTCACGTAACAAGATATAGTTTATGCCATTGGCCCCTTCAGGCACGCTGGCTGCACTCTGCGGATCAGTACCTGCACGGTACTCATCCCGGTTAGAAACCCCATCGGCATCACTGTCCACCGCTACGTCAGCTGCATCCGTAGGATCCAGACCATGTTGCAGTTCATAGCGATCCGGCAGCGTATCACCGTCCGTATCTTTGTCCTCTAATGCGCGCCGGATGGCAATCGTATCGCTATCCAGACTACTGTTGTCCTGACCAAAAGGTAATCCCGCAATATCGAGCACGGCGATACTTTCCTGCGCATGCACAAGTTCAGCATCCACAGAAATCTCTTCCTCGAGGCGCAGGGTATGGCCGTAAACAGGCGCACCTAAATGATCCATGGCAGCCAGTGTTAATTGGTAACTACGATCACCGCCTTGCGTCGTCAAGGTACCCGTACCCCCACTGTTATAGATCGCGACATAGGCCACCGTTTCACCGGCATGTGTGGTTTGTATTTCTTCTTCAAACAAGGCTGCCTCAAAACCCGTCGTCGATACATTGCGTGCGCGCACCGTAACGGGATCAACTTCGTTGGTAGTCTGCACAGTCAAAAGCACCTGGGGTGTTCCGGCAAACCCCTGACTGAAAGTTTGTGCTGCCCAGGTCTGGGTGCCACTCAGATTAAAGGTACCTACTTCCCACGCACTACCGTCGGGCAAGAGGTAACGTCCTTTCTCCAACACAAGATACGGGGCCAGTTCACGCGCGTGATTGCCATCCAGATACGCCCATTCTTCGAAGCGTAATTCAAGACTGGTGGTCGTTACATTACGCACCCGAATCACACCGGGATCCGTTTCATTATCGGTTGCCACACCCGCTATCACGACCGGATCCGTAAATCCGCTTAAAGCCACGGCCTTCCAGGCGCTGTCAACAACAAGCTGACCGGTCAGCGCTGTTAAACCATTGGTATCCGGCGTCAACGGATCGGTACCATTTAGATACTCATCCAGATCCGAAATCCCGTCACCGTCAAAGTCCCCCGTACCGTCTCGACTAAGATCACCAAAATGCTCTAGTTCCCAGTCATCCGGCAGACCATCACCATCGGAGTCTAATATCGAGTTCACTAGAATGGTCGCCGTTTGTGTCGCTTCCAATGCACCGTCGGAGGCTTTAAAGGTAATGGGATAACTACCCGCCTGGTTAATGTTGGGTGTCCAGTTGAAAAAGCCGGTGCCATCGCCGTTATCCACAAAGAAAGCACCGACGGGTAAGGGTGCGGCCGTTAATACTGGCGTGGTGCCATTCGGATCACTCGCTTCGACTACGAAACCAACTTGTTGAGTTTCGAAGGTGGTGCGATCCGGAATGAATTGCATCACTGGTGGTTGCGGACCTTGCGTGACGGGCGTCATGACCACGATGTACTGGCCCGTGGTGTTGATATCAAAGAAATTAATATAATAGTCCCAACTCGGCGGACTGGTGTTGCGGTTGCGGCTCTTCGATGTCCAGGCGTTATCCAGCGACAGGGTTTTGCCATCAGAACGGATTACCTGCGTGATATGGCGCTGACCACCGTAAGGATCGGCCAGTTTCACATACATCATGCCAGCGGGGGTGGGCGTAGTCAGATCGTAAAAAGCGTCGGTCGCGGTCTGGTTGTTTAAGACAAACGTCGCACTCGAAGAAAGATCGGTAACCACGGTATCCACATTGTCGGATTCATAGACACGCAGGGTCGACCCGTCCAGTGCCAAAAAGTCACGCACTGTATCCCGGCCCGGCAAATCCACCCGTACATCACGAATCAAAAAGTGTGTGTTCGTGGCTTGAATAAGGGAAGTCAGTTCACCGCCCAGTTCGTCGGCATGCGTGAAGTTTGCAGTAAAGTCAATAAATGTACCGGACAGCGTAGTGGTCATCTGCCAGCGCCCCACACGACTACGGTTGGGATCGATCTGACCGAAATCGATCAATAAGGTCGGCTCAGCCAACTGGTCGTCTATTGTACTGCCGATGATTTTAAAACCAATCAACAGTCCTTGTTCGTTTTCGATGATCTTGGGTTGGGCCGATTCAATCCTGACATTTTCGGCAGGCGCTTGACCGTTGTTTTGTACCCGTACACCCAAAGTATACGGTTCAATAGGCTCAATCTGGGGGGTAAACGGATCATCACCCTTGACTTCTTTTTCCAGAAAGTAATCCAGCGTTAACAGAGGTAAGGGTTTTACGGTAATAAAGTCTGGCGTCACCGTAACACTTTCGGGCGCACCTCCTAGCGTATAATCGAGCTTGGCACCGACAAAATACAGCGTACCGGTGGGCGAACCCTCTGCCGAACCGGGCGCAGGAATAATCAACCAGTGAATTTCTGCCGCGGTACCGGGTGCAACGCTACCGTTGCCGGACACATCACTAATCCCATCAAGTGAATCAATGCGGATAAAGAACTTGGCATTCGTATCGCTCGTGTCTGAGGTCGCTAATACGGCATTACCGGTTTGGTCTTCAAAGGTCACATTGATTTGCACATTATCAATAGACAGGGTATCCAATGTATTGGTAATCCGCATCTTGGCATCGAACGCTTGACGTTCAAGCGTCAATTCTTGTTTTATTTCAATTTTGACAGTGGCGCATACCGGTTCGGCTGCCTGGATAACCGTTGGCACCATCAAGGATACAAACAAGTAAATTAAAACATTCAACATACTCCGTACAGAAGCTAGGCGAACAAACCGTCGCGCCCAACAAGATGGCTTTACAGCAGCACCTCTATTTGCGTTTATTTCATCTCGTTTGTTAGACATAGTTCTTACCTTAATGACACAACGACATTCCCGTTGTGTTACCTTTCCTTCATCGTTTTACGTATCACCGCCAATGACGGATTGTTGGGCAGCATTGCCCCGTGCACATCCAGTATCGGTGTGCCGTATTGGCGCGGCGGCAACCCTGCATGCGCCAGTTTCTGGTTTAGCTCATCACGCCGCCGTGTATCCTTGTCAATGTAATACTCCGTAAAGCCAATACCCGCTTCTTTCAAATCTCGCGCCTTGGCTTTGCAATAGCCACAAGTTGTCAGCGAGTACATGATGACTTCGTCATGCTCGCCAGCCACACCGGCCAAAGCCGGAGTTCGGAAATGTTGCCAGCCTTGATAAAGGGCTAACGCGACAGCTAATAATACAATTTTCCTAACCACACACTTCCTTAATTAAAGTTACTTAGCAATTCTTCTAGATCAATCGAGTCTGACCCTATTAATCATTTCTAATTCATGTGCTCTTTACGTTCTTTGATAATCAATCGAGTCTGGCCCCATTTGATCTTTAATGCATAAATGTTTGACTATTAGCGTTATTATTGGCTTCCTTAATAGTGGAAATTAAAAGAAATATAAAAATAGGAATTGACTTTAGTCGCCCAAGCATCCCATCGTGTCCATGGAAAAGAAATCCTGCATATGCCGCCCTACCAGCCAGACTACCTTTGTTAGCAGCGCGCTTATATAATAGTTTTGCTTTCAGCAAATCTTGAGTACAACCTAGAGCTTTCACATACATCAAACCAACCCTGACCATTGCTGGAGTAAAACCAAGATCAGAAGCTTTTTCAAAATTAGCTAAAGCTTGACTGTATTCTTGTTGCGCATAGTACACACTGCCAATACCAAAAAATGCTTCAGCGTCATTTTGATCCGCTGCCTTTTTAAACATTTCTAACGCCACCTCAAAATCCTTTTTACATCCATTACCCGTATAATTCATCCACCCCAGAAACCTGCGGCACTTAATATCACCCTGACTTGCAGCATTTTTACAAAGCGTATATGCATCTTCGTACATACCATTGAAATACAGATCCTCGACCTGTTTGAAAGAGCCATTGTCTTCATATAAATTCATATTTGATAATTCAGTCAACACATTAAGTTATCTTCAGGACATTCTTCAACAACACCAAGAACTTTACATGCCTCACAATCAAACGATCCTTCTAGGCATAACATGATGATTGGAAGGTCAAAAATCATACTCTTTGGGTCATTTCCCCCTTTCCCAGAACCACTCTTATCTCGTTTGCGCTGCTCTCCAGCTCTCTCTCTACGTTCAGATTCTTCTCGTGTAGGACCGGGTATCTTTTTAATAGGTTCGCCATTACCAATATCAGCATGTTGATTTGCCATTCCAATAAGAAGAGCAATAGTCTGAAGTATCGTTTTTATACTTTCTCCATCTGGATCGATAAAGACAAGGGGATTATTAACTGCATAAGTATAGGTGTTGATACCGCCCTGAAGCCCAATTGGATCAGAGGTAAGGTAACGCCCGATTCTCGGATCATAGTAACGAAAGTGGTTGTAGTGGAGCCCGGTCTCCAGATCAAAATACTGCCCCGGAAATCTGAGTGGATTATCTATAGTTGAAATTTGCGCTACTTCAGTTTCCCCAAACGCATACGCTTTGGCAGACCAAACAATCGCACCACTCTTTTCAATTAGCTTCTGCGGCGTACCCAAGTGATCGTTCTGGTAATAGTAATAGCTACTATCAACTTTTAAGTAGATCGGATTTGTACCCCAAACCCCGTCTGGTTGATAGCCATATTGTCGTATCTCATTTCCCACACTGTCATATTCTGCAATCAACCCTTCATCTGCATATAAGAAGTAAGAAATTTCCCCGCCAGCTTCTTTTTTGATGCGTCGGCCAAATGGATCGTAATGGTAGCGGGCAATCGTGTTCGCACCCTGCTTTACTTCACTAAGCCGGTTCTCGTTGTTATAAACGAAGTCGGTGATTTGCCCACCTAAGACTTTTTGGATTAAATTCCCAGCCGCATCATACTGGAACATATCGGCACCGATGGCCGTCAGTTGGTGATCAGCGTTGTAGCTCCAACTGCCGGGTTGGCGGCTATCAGTTTGCCGGTTGCCTACCTTGTCATAGGTGAATACTTCATCTGCTAATGTCGGATTATCTATCTGGGTAAGTCGATCCAATACATCAACTACATATGCATGTGTGCCGTACTCAGTCTGTTTTTGTGTTATGTTGTTGGCTTTATCATAGCCATACTGATAATCCATTAACGAATTGTCGGCTGAATCCTTTGCCAGAATTCGTGTTACCCGCTGCAGGGGATCGTAGGTGTAGGATTGATGATGACCACCAGGCAGCGTAACTAGCCCAGGTTGATTCCACTGGTACTGGTTGACCGTTAAGGTCCCTTCGTTCGGTATCTGCAAAGCGATTAATCGGTCGGCAGCATCGTAACTGTAAGCCATAACTACGCCATCAGGCCTAGTAAACGTGGCCTTTTGCCCCATGGGTGTATAGCTATAACCCAGAGTTTTACTGAATCCGCCAAAATCAGTACTTTCCTGGATTATCTGGTTTAACAGATTATATTGGTAGTTCGCTGACGTTGTTCCGTCGTTATAACCAGTCAGGTTATTGACAAGGTCATAGGTCAAACCGGTTGTCTTTACAGGGTTAGAATTGCTGGTGCTGGCATACAAATTGAGGACAACCATCCGGTTCGCATCGTCATATTGGAAATCTTGCTTTCGCCCGTTGGCATCGATTTTCTCAATGAGGTTGCCTGCCGAATCATATGCAAAAGATAAAGCGCTGCCTTGCGGCCTGATTTCAGTAAGCTGTTGATTGTTTTTATCGTATGTATAAGTGGTTGTACTGGCCTGTGGATCCGTTACCGTAATCAGGCTGTCCCGGTTATCATAGCCGTATTGAGTGATGCCCGCTTGTGCATCGGTCTGCTGAATCAACCGGTCATAGGCATCATACGCCGACTGTGTCACTCGCCCTTCTGCATCGATTCTTTGGGTTATATTCCCCTTTTTATCATACACACGCAGTGTCGAGTGCTGCACCGAGGGACTCAATATATCTACCTCCCGCACCACCCTGGATAACTTGTCATAGTAAAATTCGTGCACATACGTAGGATAAATAACTTCGTTTATCTGTCCAGCTCCTGCGATACCATTTGTTACATATTGGTAGTTGATCGTACTGCCATCACCGTCCGTGATTTGTCTTAGCCGACCTTCTGTGTCGTAACTCATAGTTACAGCGTGACCAGCCGCAGCGATTCGTCGCGTTAGGTTCCCATCATCGTCATAGCTCAGCTGTGTATTATGATTTAGTGCATCAGTAATCCCGATGGGTTTGTTCTGTCCGTCATAAACCAACAGTGTTATCGCCCCATTTGCTTCGGTGATCCTGGTTCTGTTATTCACTTTGTCATACTGATAAGCAGTCGCATGATTCAGCGGATCCGTCTCACTGGTCAGATTGCCGGTTGCATCATAGGTCTTCGTCCAGATCTTGTTTCTGGGATCCTTGCGCGTCAACACGTTGCCCGTGACATCGTAGGTGTAGGTTGTCTTGTATCCTTCACCGTCGGTCTTGGTCAGTTCACTACCATACACATCGTATGTCGTCGACTTCGTCACTGCCGCAGACACAGCATCCGCCTGGCGTGTCGCTGTCAATCGTTGTCCAAAGGTATCGTAGGTATACGTGGTAATGCGTTGCTCCGGCAATCCCACCGCCTCAGTCATCTTCGTGCGGTTACCGTTGACATCGTATTCGTAACGCGTAATCACACCATTGGCATTGATCTCCTCCAGGATATTTGTATACACCGGGTCATACGTCGTCGTCTCGGCGCTGTTATCCGGATAGATAATCTTGGTGATGTTGTCCCACCGATCCATTTCACGGCGCGTCTTGTTGCCCGCTCCATCGGTTTCAATCTCATCACGTTTGTCTTTTTCAATCTGTGAAACCGTGCGGCCGCCAACATCGCGCCGGAAAATATCGCCCACGCCATCGTACCAGGTCTCCTTGATCCTTCCCGACGTACTCTTCTCCTGTTTATAAAACTCTTGCTTGGTCTTATCGTATTCGTATTTATAAGTTTTACCCACTCCATCCTGATCCAGTAAGCTCTCCACCGATCTATTTGATCCATAGGCCAGCGTTATCGTCCGCCCTTCCGGGTCGGTCTTGGTCTCAAGTTTATTTTTGCTATCGTAGGTGTATGACCAGACGTTGCCACGCACGTCCTTGACACTAATTAACTGGCCATTTGCGTCGTATTGGTACTCGACCCGGCGGTTGGTGTAATCTCGCACCGCTGATACTTGGCCGACTGTGTTGTATTCATACCAGAGCACCTGTGTACCATAGTGATCCAGTACACCTGTGAGCTTACCATCAGCAGCATATTGCAGACTGACCTTGACATCATTCCGGTCACCGTAGGCAGTGGCCAGCAAACCACCGGCAGCATGTTGTGTGTAGTCAATCCAGTTGCCTTTGCGATTTTCCCAACGTGCCTTCAGTACCTTGCCGTCAACGTCCTTCTCAACTATACGGATCAGCTCGTTGTTCGTCGGATGGCTAGCCACATCTGTGATACCACCACTACCAAAGGTAGCCGTGCCGCGTTTGATGGAGCAGGTTTTAAGAAGATTCGACCCCGGCACATTGCTCGCAAAACCAACTCCAGATGGTAAGGCACCTCCAGAACTGGTAACGATCGCACAGGTACCGGTCTTATATTCAACAAAAAGCGATGCCCAGCGCCGATTGATATACCAGCGCCGGTCATCCCCTTCCCAACTGCGCTTGACCCGCACATATCCGCCCAGTACTTTTACCTTTAAATCTTCCACGGTCTCTTTGTGCGAGCCAAATTGTGGGCCGTTGTGTGCTACCGATGCATTAACCGTAACAAGGCCAGCCGCAAAAACCGTGTTGCTTACACCCAGACAATGTAAAACTAGCAGCAGTATTAACCTGCTAAAGCCAGTAGCAGAGCGCTGTTGATTCAACAGTAATAGTTGTTCTTTCGTCATCTTCATTATTTGCGCATACCTTTAAAATTCAGGGCCCGGTCCGCCTCCGTCTCCGCCATTACCATCTCCGCCACTGCCACCACCACTGCAGCAGGTGCCATCCGGGCAAGGCTCAGGACAACTGGCGCCGGGAATTGAAGAGTAACCACCGCCACCAGAACCGCCAAAGCCGCCACCATTACCACCGCCGCTCCCGTAGTAAATCGACGGACCACCACTTCCGCCACACCCACTGGTGCTGGTTGGCCGATTAAAACTACTGCTTGTACCACCCGATGTGGTGGTGCCGTTGGCACACACATAGTTATAGTTGGCGTTAACATTGTTGTTATAAGGACTGCAACCACCCCCCGAACCGGTTCCGTCTGGATCGGTGGCTGACAGAGCTGTCACGCGGTACGGCATCACAATACTGTCTTTGGCATTCAACTCATTCGGCAGACCGCCCAGGAACTCGTAACGGAAGTAAGCATCGCTGCCCGGCAAACTGAAGTTCAGGTTATCTGCCCGAATCAAACCATAATTCGTCAAACGTAATTCACCATAGAACACTTCGCCCTCAGCCATTGGCGGTAAGGTGGTGCTCGATGGCTCCATCACCACAACGGCGGCCGGCACATCCGTTTCAAAGGTGGCTTGCAGGGTGATGACGTATTTATCATCTATAGTGATCTCGGTAACCGACCATTCAACTGTGATCAGGTTGTAATCCAGGAAGGCTTCTTCGGCGGCAGTGATGCCGGGTTTGATGGTTAGGCGGCCGGATAAATCCTGGTGGTTCGCCGCTGTTGCACGGTAGCGGTAACGGCCCGCGGGCAATCCGGTAAACAGTGCTTCACCGGCACTGTCTGTGTTCAAAGTCTGTTCGATACTAATGACTTGTTCGTTTTGTAGTTTAATGCGCGCGCCCGCCAACCCCGGGATGGGAACGCCGTTGTCATCCAATGTGGCCGTGTAAATATCCGAGGTCTTGAACAGGACATTACCGATGCCCGATTGGGTTACTGAGACAAAAACATTGATATCTGTTGTAGGATGGTTATCGCTGGTCACCTGCAGTTTGAAAGGATAAATTCCTTCAATCACCGTCGCCGGTGGGTTGGCGGTGAACTGCACGGCACTGGTGGCTCCCACTGCGAGATTACCCAATGCGGGTGTGGTCGTCAGGTATAGCCAGTTTGGTGCCGGTTGATCGGTATCGGTCAGCAGCTCAACATTCACATTGGTCAACTCCGCCAGCCCCTTGTTCTCCAGGGTAATGACTTCATTAACACTGCCATCGTGTGCCACGCCAGTCTCGACAAAATTCGGTGTGAAAAACAGGGCTGGGTTAGCCGCAGACAGTTGATAGTCGATCGTGACATTGGCCAACGGTGTGGTACCGCTTTCATCACTCACCACCTTAAGCACGACCTGACCCGTGTCGCTGGCCGTGTTGTCGCCGACAATGGTCAGTGGCAGCGATGCTGATTGTTGTGACGTCAGGTTGACGGGGGCACCCAGGTTAACGGTTAACCCTGGTACGAAAGCACCGGTCGGTTGGTCGGCTGCTTCATACACTAAACGTACATTGGTCGCGGTCGTCGCTTCGCCTGCCGTCGCTTTGACAACCGACAAGGCTTGTTCGATGTTACGCGCCAGACGTAGATTCAACTGATTCGGGCTGACCGTTACACGATTAATGGTAAACTGTGTTTGCGCCGGGCGGGCGATCACGTCCGGGTGAATAGCCGACACGGTAAACACGCCGGACTCACCGGCCAGAGGATCAAAGCTGTAGGTATAAAGCCCGGCCGCATCCGTGAACACTTCGGCGGTGCGTTCAAAACCATTCACTGCGATGACCAGTTTGATGGCCACTGACGGTAACGGTTGTGTGGTCGCGCGATCCAACGCCTGACCGGTAATCACCACCGGTTGATCACCAAACGAACTTTGTGGCGTGATGTTATCAACGGTTGCCGCATAAGCAGTATCCAACAAGGTCGCCGCTTGACTGCCACCTTTACCGGCAATCGCAACATGATCTGCTTGCCCGAGATGGTAATGAACCTGGTCAATTTCAAGCACGACTTCCACGTCATCAGGCGCACTGTCAGGAATCGGCACACCGAACCAATCCGACAAGAAGGTATCGCCCGGCGCAACCCGTGCTACGGTCTTACCACTGGGCAAGGTGATCACGCCACTGCCGGTCGATTGCTGCACCGTTTGGGTGGAAAGCACATTGCCGTCCACATCGCGTAGTAACAGACGGATCTCATTAGAGGGCAAACTGCCGCTGGCCATTACCAGTTCGGTTTCTACTGCACTGGTATTTTCCAGTGAGAAGCGCACTTGCCCGGCGGTGTTACGGGTCAGCTCCTGGGTCTGGATATTGAGTAGTAACGCACCGTCGGCCACGTCCAGCGTGCCGTTGCGAATGATGTCGACGGTCTCACCCGTGGTGGCAGTGATATGCAAGGTGGTGATCACCGCGGGGAGATCCGGCAAGCTTTGCTGACCACCCACAATCACATCCACATTTTGTGTGCTTGCAGCGGCTACGCCAAAGGTGATTGAACTGTGTTCAACCCCTTCTATATTCACCTTGAGTTGAATACCCGTCATATCACTGGCACTGGCGTTGGTGACCGTATAGGTCAGGCGATTCATCACACCGCGCTGGATCGGGCTGCCATTGATTAACTGTGCATCCAGCTTCGGCAGCAGCACAATCCGCTCAAGACTTTCGACCGCGTTGCTATCGATCGCTGTGATGCGGTAGCGACGTTCATTAGCGGCATAACCCACATCAGTGTAATTGAAAGCCGTTAACAGGGTGCTGTTCACCGGCGTGGTGCTGTTATTCAAATACAGGTTGTAACCACTGATACCGGTGGAACTATGCGTCCAGGCCACGACTGGCAGGCTGGTATCAACCTGTGTCACGTTCAGAGTATTGACCGGCAACAAGGCAACATTGAGGAACGCGGAGGTCGATGGCAGCGATTCGTTACCAGCGGCATCGATGGCAGTCACGGCGTAGACCGGTTGGTTCTGATCCGGTGCCGTGTCGATAAAGCCCAGCACACCTTGTGTGTTGGCTCCAATATCTGTCTGCACCGGCGTCAGGCCGGTGACATCGGTTAATACGGTGCCGGTTGAACGGTACAAGTTGTACGTCAGTGTTTCGGTGTTGCTGGCCGGTGCCTGCCACAGAGTTTTGATTCCCGCACCCACTAATTGCAGTGTCAGGTTCTGTGGGACACCCGGTACGGTCGCATCGGCGGTGACGGTGACCGAATTGCTTTGACCACTGATTGCTTCCTGACCATTTTCCTGACGGACACTGGCCACTGCGTAGGTGTAGTCACCGTCAGCCAGGGCAGTATCTGTAAAGGTCGGGTTGGTAACTTGCTGGTAGGCAAGCAACTGCGTTTCACCCGGACCCTGCCGGTAGAGTTGATACGCGACCGCATCTGTGACGGGATCCCAATCTAACTGGACAGCGCCACCTGGTAGTACTGTTGCAGTGAGATTAGCCGGGGCATCCAGCGGCGGCAGGTTGCCTTGATAGACCTGGAACTGATTTGGCACCAGGAATGCAGTGCCTGGATTATCCAGGTCGTCCACACTGTTCAAAACAAAGTTCAGCATCTCGACCACGGCCTGACCGGCATCTGCGGGTAAGACAAAACTGCCGCGCCAAATCAGCGGCGTAAATTCAACCAGGTTGGCCAGTGGGGTTTCGAGTCGACCCGCACCCGAAAGTAAATAACTCAGTGTCGGCTGTGTCCCCACTTTCGGTGCTTGATCCAGTTCTATTTCAACATTCACCGTGACCGGGTTGGTCGCATCGTTCTTAATCGGTGATACCGGTGTCACAGTCAGCCGTGTCACAGCCGGGCCATCGGTATCGATCTCGATACTGGCGCCGGTGGTGACCTGACTGCCCCGGTTACCCACAACATCGCGGGCAGAAAAGACTGCATAGGTGATACCGGTTTTCGTCGTTTGAGTAATATCGAAAGAACCGGTATAGGTTAATTCATCAACCGGACTTAGCGTGACCGAAATCGGTATACCGCCATTCGGTGTCAAACTCAGGAACGGTGTCGTCAACAACGGTTCACTCACATCAACCGTCACGTCCACGCGTCCGGGTGCCATGCGGCCGGTTGCTGCATCAACGTTGCCGCTGGGTACGTAGACAATGCTGTTGGCAATCGGCGGAACACTGTCGGCCAAACCAGTAACCGCACTCGACGGCGCGCTCGGGGTGCCCAGGTCGTTGACCGCTACAACACGGTAGTAATAAGTACCGTCCGCACCGGGTAGATCATTATAGAACGGTGTTGTGACGGTGCTGTTATTGGCTTTGGCAGCGGCACTGATATCCGTAAACGCCGTTGTAGCACGGTACAGGTCATACCCCACTACCCGGTCATCACTGACTGTGTTCCAACTCAGGGTTATCTGGCCGTCGGCTTTCGAGGTTGCCGTCAAACCGATCGGTGCATCCGGTACGCTGATGTCCAGCGTCACGGTGATGCTGGCACTGGAAGGACCAACACCACCACGGTTTTGCGCCGCTACCACCAGCGTGTTGGCACCGGCTACCAACGATACAGAACGTTGGAAATGACCGTTACCGTCTACAGTAATCGGCGTGCCAACCTGGGTGCCGTTCAGGGTTATTAATACATCGGTATCAAGTGCTGAGGTGCCCGTAACAAGCAGTAAATTACTATTCGTCGTAAAGCCATCCGCAGGCGATGTAATCACCGGTACCGGAGGTGCCGACAGCGCAACGGTGACATTAAAGGTCTGGGTTGTTGCATTGTCTTGTACGTCATACACGGTGACCGATACCGTGTGGGGGCCGTCGGTGATGTTTACGATATCCCACACTGCCGTGTAGCCGTTCGACCCATCCACGTCCGTTGACAACAGCGCCCCATCGACTTTGAACTCAACCCGGCTGAGTCCACCTGCATCCGTGGCCGTCACTGCCAACACACCGGACTGGGCAATCGTTTGTCCATCCACCAACGGTGCTCCGGCAAACGTCACCGACGAGATTTGCGGCCCGTTGGTGTCCGCCAATGGCGTTCCAGCTACTGTGCTCACGGCCTGGGTCTGACCATCCGAAATATTAATTGTTGTAACAGCGAAATAGTACGTCGTACCGTTCGTCAAGCCAGCCACCTGGGCGGTCGTCGAACCTGCCCCCACTACCAATGCTGGTGTCAGGCCCGCAATACTGGTGAAGTTACTCGTTGAACGATAAATCGCATACTGCTTAACCAGGCCTGCCGGTAACACCGGATTCCAACTTAAGCTGACCTGGCTGTGACTCGGTGTCACCGTCAGACCACCGGGGTTGGGTAATAAGGTAGCTGCAGCAATCGACACGCCAGCACTTTCGTTATTGTCTGCATCCACCGCCGTCACACGAATCGTGTACGCCGTCGCCGGAGTCAGGCCAGTCACTGTATAAGTGGTGCCCGCAATGGAAGTGCCCGCAGCACCGTCAACAGACACACGATAAACCGCCAGATCATTTGCACTGTTCGCCGACGCCGTCCAACTCACACCCAGTTGATCCGCTAACGGGGTGATTGTTAAATTGGTTACTTCTTCAGGCGGAGTGGTATCACCCGGTGTCACGGCCACGGCGGTCACGTTACTCAGTGCATTACCCGAGTTGTCGCTGGCAACAACGGCAAAGTAATAGGTTTGTCCACGCACTAAACCGATTGCTTGATAGGTTTTAGTCCCGGCTGGTATGGTTGCAATGGCCGTGGCACCGCTGATCGTCGTGAAGTTACTCGTGGCGATGTAAACCGTGTAATGGTTAATATCATTACCGTTGGCCACTTCGTCATAGGCGCTCCAGTCAAGTTGCACACTGGTACCATCACCGGCGCCATCGGCAACGACGGTCACTGCACCGGGCGTGGTATTGTCATAACTAATACTGATCTGAACGGCAGGGCTGACATTGCCCGCACGATCCGTCACGGTGAATGAAAGCTGGTTGACACCGTTCGCTAACGGTATCTGCGCAGCCCAGGTGGTTTCGGGGGTGTTTGTAACGATTTGCTGACCGTTCAGTAACACGGCGCTGTCAGCTTCCTTGGTGCCTGACAACGGAAGCGGACTGACACCGGTAGACACCGGTGGGTTGTCGACGGTTGGCGCCGGTGGTGGAATCCGGTCAATGGTAAAGGCAACATTAAAGACAGACGAATGCAGCCCACTGCTATCTGTCAACTGTCCACTGATTTGATAGGCACCGTCCAGTAAAGGTTGATCCGGCGTAAAGACGAGATCGCCGCCACTCAGCGCCCAGACACCACTGACCGGACTGCCGTCACGGCTCACGGAGAGTACCGAGTTGCCCACATCCAGACTGCCACCCGTTTCAGAAAACTGGATTGAAATCGATGCAGGCGGTTGTGCGAGGAAACTGTTATTCGAGGGTTGTGAACTGGTAAACACCGGTGCATTACTGTCAACAAAGAAGCTAACCGTCACGGGTGCAGATGCATTACCCGCACTGTCCTTCTGGACAATCACCAGGTCATTTTGACCTTGCAGCAGGTTAACAACCGCCGACCATGGGCCTGAACCAATGGGCACAATTTCAGTACTCCCGGCCCAGATTGAGCGGTTATCCTGGCGGTCACCGGCTAGTGTCACGGTCGTGGTATTCAGTGCAGTCACAGCCGGGGCGACGGGATGACTGGTGATGGCCGGTGCACCTCCTTCTATGACAAAACTATAGGCACCCGTGAGTAGATCCATCACATGCGCGAATGTATCTTGTGCACCAGACACATCGACATTGATGGTTGCATCCAGGCTAGCATCCAGTGTGATCACCGGTGCGGTATAGGTATCGTCCGGATAAACGGTTGCCGACCAGGTACCGCCCGTTGGAACAATTGGCGGTGTACCGCTGGTAGTGGTTAACAAGACCTGCGGTGCACTCTGTGTATCCATGCTACTGCTGAACTGCAGAATAACTTGATAATTAGTATTCGCTGGAACCGGACTGTTGATACTGCCCTGTGCGCTTACAATTGTGGGGACTACGGTATCCACCAGGGTCAGCACACCGGTATTGGTAACCGGGTTACCCGCCAAGTCCGTCAGGAACGAGGACGGTGTCACCACTTCACTACCTGTCAAGGTGAAACCATTGGTGATCGTTATGCTGACCTGGTTACCTGCCGCATCCCAGGCAATGGTATTCACGGTACCGTAGGACAACCCAGCTGGTGACAAGTTGCTATTAGCTTCCGTTGTACCCTCTGATAAGGCACCCTGAAACAGGGGCTCACTGAAACTGAACACATACTGATCCCCGACACTGACCACCCCATCACCGTTGACATCATCATAGGCAATGCCGGTGATTTGGGGCGCAGTGTCATCATGCCCACTCAAAAATTGCGTACCGGTAACAGAATTACCTGCTGCATCCGTGACAAAGCTACTTGGGATAACCTGTTCATTACCTTGAATGGTGTAACCACTGGTGACGGTAACAGTGACCACCTGTTTGTCGGCACTCCAAACCACGGTATTGGTATTACCGTATCGTGCACCACCCTCGGGGCGTAACTGTGCATTGGCATCGGTAGAACTATCAGCGATAACACTGTCATTCATTGCTTCACTAAAGCGGAAGTTATATTCGTCACCCAGACTCAGTAAGCCGCTGTTATCCACATCAACAAAGTCAATGGCCAACAGGATCGGTGCAACGTTATCCTGCGAAGTGAGTGTTTGACTGCCGATGGCCGCATTCCCAAACTGATCGGTCAGATTTTGCGGCGTAACCAGTTCCGTACCGGTCACTGAGAAACCTGCTGTCAATGTCACGATGACCGTTCTTTCATCCGCGCTCCAGCGCAGCTGATTGGTTGTACCGTAGATCTGGCCGCCCGCTGTTTGCAACTTCTGATTGGCATCGGTTGTGGCATCGGCAATAAGCGTGGTGTCCATCGCCTCTGAGAAAACAAAATGGTATTCATCACCGACCGAAAGCCCGCCATCGCCATCGATATCATTAAATAGGATCGCATCAAACCGGGGCGGTGTTAATTCAAGCGGGTCTTCCATGATCCAGACTTCAGAGATGGCGGCCCGGATGGAGGTGGCTGGATTATCGTGTACGAAATTCAAGGTGATCCCACCCGTTGCATAATAAGCAGGTGGAATCGAGTACTCGAATTGTGTCGGTGTGGATTGCGGCATGCGCAGTGACGCATGGATGGGATCACCATTACCGTCGGTAATGCTTTGCAGCACAGCCGCCGAATCACCACTGTAGTAATTGACACGTACTTTATAGCGCTTGGCAGGATCCAATCCGCTGGCATAAGCCATCGTCACTTCATCCGCATGCCAGGCCATGGTCTTTGCCGGACTCAGACTGGACGCGTCCCATTCATCGGACAGGGTGCCCTGAATCAACAACGGTGCTGCGATAGACCCTTGATCGACTGTACCCGATGCGGTCAGGTTTGTATAAACAAACGCTGTACCGATCGCTGTTTGATACGGTGAGAAGGTGACAGTGTCACTGACTTCACTGCCCGACCCACCTGAATTATTCGCCGCATTAAACGGGCCGCTACTGTCGACATCACCCCACCAAGATTGGGTGGCATCAATCGTATTCGCGGTTGAATTTCTCAGACCCAGACCACGATTCTGGAAGATCTGATTATTGGTCGCTGTAGCGCGTGCGCTGTTAAGCACCTCGATGCCGTCAGATAAATTGGTCGTAATCCGATTGAAAGTAATTAAGGCATCAGAACTGCTATGGTCAACCTTGATACCATCCTGTGTATTACCCCAGATACGGCTGCCAGTGATGACCGGTGAAGATCGGTAAACCCGGATACCGTTGCTTGAGCTGTTACTAATTTCACTGTTTTCAATTCGAATATCTGCCTGGTTTAAATATAGATTGCCGCTGCCATTCGCACCGGCATAACGCACCTTGACATGATTGACAACGGAGAATGATTCAAACAAAGAATCATTGAACACGATACCGCCCCAGTTGCCATTGGCAGGCGCTGTGTTTGTTCCATCTCCGTTTGAATCTCCCGATTCTGAATCATCGACCAACGAGGTAAAGACAACCTTCTCAGCAATATTACCATTTGCGATGAGCGCGCCATTGATCGTTAGCTGGTTGTTGACATCAAATTTAACGACAACGCCCGGATCAACGTTCAGGTATAAATACTGAGGCACTGTCATATCGCCATGAATGATATAAGTGCTCACCTCTTCCGGTGTACCGGCCGCCCATTTACGGAACAAGATATCCGTAGTAACCGTATTACCCAGTAGTTCTATATAGGGGTTAGCATTTGGCGTAAGCACATTCGTACTGTCCGGTGCCGCACTGGCGGGGACACGCACAGAAACAGTATTCCCGGTGATGATGTTGTTCTTGATCGGGCTAACGTTGTAACCACTGTTAAAGAAAATACCGTAACCACTGTTGTTGGTGATCGTATTGCCTTCGATCACCGCCGGCGTGCTATTGCTGATGTACAAACCTGCATTACTCGCACTGCCGCTGGTGTTGTTATTATCAAGCGTATTACCGCGGATGACGGCATCATTGCCTCCGGTGATATACACACCACTGCTCGCATTGTCAGCAAACGTGTTGTCTTCCAACACCGGCGCCGGCGCCTGGCCCACATAAATCCCATAATATAAACTGTCACGGCTTTGCGTATGACGGATCTGTGCCGCGTTGCGGTATATATAAAGGTTACCCAACCCACTGCTGCCACCGTAACGTACCACCGCATGCTCCAACCGTGAGGCCGAACTGCCACTGTCAAAAAACTGCACGCGACCCCAGTAACCTGGCGTGCCGCTCGAGACCCCGTCACCGTTGGTATCTCCGCCCACACTGTCATCGGTGAACGCCGTGAACACCACTTCATTCCCTGACGTGCCTTGTGCTAACAAGGTACCGCGCACATCCAGGACACACCCAGTACAGAATTTTAAAATGCTTCCAGGTGACAAGGTTAGCGTTACACCTGCAGGCACTGTCAGGCTACTGCCAACCTTGAATACACCCTGACCGAGTATCGTATCTTCACTGAAGGTACCCGTTAGCGTTACTGTTTCTGTGGCCGCACCCGTTGGTGTCACAGAAACAGTTACACCCGGACTTTCGTTTGGAACAAAATCAGCTGTCGTCAGTTTAAAGACATAGGCCTGATTGGCAATTAAACCACCCAGCTGATAACTGTGTGTTGAACGACCCAGAGTGAAGACTTGCCCATTATCATACGTAGGCCCATTGTTCCCAAAAGTCGTTCCCCCGTCGATCGAGACCGCGATTCTTTGCTCAGCCAAATCACCCTGACTGTTAGCGCTACCTGTCCAGGTCAAATAAACAGAAACATTCCCACCGTTTGATTGTGTCGCCTGAGCTGTCAGGTTAGTCACCTCTTCAGGTGGCACCGTATCGACTGCACCGGTATTAGCAACTGCACCATATGTCGATGAATCAGTATGATTTCCAGCCTGGTCAACTACGCGTACAAAGTAATAATAATCCTGCCCCGAGGTTATACTTGCATCGTCAAAACTACTCACGCCGGCATTGACCGAACCCACCTGGGTGTAACTACCCGATTGATCCACACTTCGATATATATCGTACCGGACAACGTCATTTGCACCTGCACCGTCATCGGCAGATAACGTCCATAGAACTTTGATGCCGCTGCCTACGGCTTGAGCGATCACACCCGTTGCGGCCTGCGGCAACCCAGCATCAACGGTCACTGCAACAGGGATCGGCGTGATTTGTATATTGCCACCCGCATCAATGGCTCTTGCATACAATTGATAGTCTCCAGCGGCTGGTGAAATCCACCGATAGAGCCAATTATTCGCAGCAGCTTGCTGGCTGATGGGATACCAATTAATGGCGGCACCCGCCGGTTGGATCCCTACTTCAAGTCTTATTATTTCGCCCCCGGCATCCACTGCCGTGCCAGTAATACTGATGTCTCCAGCAGGCAGTTTGTCGCCGCTCAGCGGGTTATTAATTGAAACAGAAGGTGCTGTCGTATCCAGGCTAACCTCTTTCAACAAGGTCAAGGTAGCAACCGAGACACGCGGCCCCGTCAAAGCATCCAGATTGAGCCGCAGGTTTCCTAAATCAATTGAATTTTTAGGAATGGTGTATCTATACGTGGTGGGTGCTATTTTCGGTAACAGCAATGATTCATGGATCGCGAGTCCGTTACTATCCGTGAGTGTTTGTGTTGTATCACCGCTATCTTGTGTGTAGTACGTCACCAGCAATTGATACGTAGAGGTATCCGATAAACCGGTATATTCAATGGTGATTGTTTTGCTCGTATTGTTAAATAGCACCGTCTTGTTTGCCGTGCTTCCCCAGGCGTTTGAAGGTGTGCCACTGACTATCGGTGTACTGATACCATAATTCTCGTGATCAATACCACCGGCATTAAAGTAGGAGAACTCGGTGCCGTCGGTTTTAAAGTTGGTCAGGATACCGTCCACCGTCACGTTCGCGGTGACCTCATCACCCGATCCCCCAAACGCACCGCTCGGACCGTCCGCTGCACCCCACCAGGTGTCCGTCGCATCCACCGCATTGCTGCTCGTGTTGTTGATGCCATTGCCACCGTTGGCAAACACCTCACCCCCGGTCACACTTGCTGTCACACTGTTCAGCACTTCCACACCATCATCGGCGTTAGCAAAGAGACGGCTGTTCGTCACCACCGGGGAACCGGTCTGTTCAAAGTGCAAGCCGTCCTGCGTGTGTCCAAACACCGTCAGGTCATCCAATACCGGACTCGACTGATAACTCCGCAACCCGTGCGTACTTGAGTTGCTCAACGTGCTGTGCGCAACACGCATGTCCGTCTGGCGTATATACAACATGCCGTTGCCCGCATTACCGCCGTAACGGATCACCGCGTACTCGATCACACTGTTCGCGTCATCCGCCTGTGGACTGAAGTAAATCCGCCCCCAGTCACCGTTCGCCGGTGCACTGCCATACCCGTCGGCGTTCTGGTCACCGCCCAGTGCGTCATCCTTCTCCGAGGTAAACCCGATCCGCTGCGCCGGTGTACCCACCGCCGACAAGGCCCCGTTAATGTCCAGGCTCGCGTTCGGACCCAACTTCACCACCACACCGGGATCCACGGTTAACGTCGTTCCCGAGGCCACCGTCAGCGTGTTGTAAATCACATAGCTGTTCAGCTCTTCACCCGCTGCACCCGTCTGCACTGACAACTGCAAATCCGCCGTGCGCGTGTTGCCCAGTATCCACAGCCCGTTGATCTGGTTCGGCACCAGCACGTTGTTATCGCTCGCACCCGGCACCGCACTCGCCGGTATCCGCGCACCGCGCTTGTTACCCGTGATCGTGTTGCCCGTCATCACCGGCGCGTTGCGCGCATCAAAATAATACAGCCCCCAGTCAGCGTTGCCCGTGATCGTGTTGTCTTCAATCGACGGCGTTATGTACTGCGCGTAAATACCGTTCCGGTTACCACGGATCGTGTTGTTGCGGATCAGCGGACTGCTGTTCGCCGATGAGTTGTTGGCATAAATACCGTCCAGCACATGATCTCGGATCACGTTGCCTTCAATCACCGGCGAAGACTGGTTGCGCAAATAAATCCCGTAACTCGATCCGTCATGGATCTCACTGTCCACAATCGCCACGTTCGCATTGATCATATACACACTGCCAATGCTTCCTCCACCCGCGTAACGGATGTCTACTTGTTCAAGGCGGGTAATAAAATCAATCACCGAGTCGTTAAATTGAATATGACTCCAATCGCCGGGTTGACCATCAGACGCACCGTCCCCGTTGGTGTCACCGCCCATACTGTCATCCCGGTAGGAGGTGAAAACAACTCTGTTTGCAGCGTCACCCACCGCTTGCAAGGCACCGTTGATCGTCAACCCTGTATTGCTGGCCGACTTCCAGATCAAGCCTGGCGCCAGTGTCAAACGTGCACCGGTTGCCATGATCGCCGTGCCGCTGACCAGGTAATACACAGGCCCTGCCGGCAACGTCAACTCAACGGTACGGCTGTTGCCGTATATCTCTATCTGGTCCTGGGTGTTGGGACTTAACGTATTGCCATCGTTGACGCCGGGCAACGCTGAGAAGGGTAACCGTACCGGCTTGTCATTCCCGGTGATGATGTTGTTCTTGATCGGGCCAGTGTTATTACTACTGTTAAAGAAAATACCGTAACCCGTGTTGTTGGTGATCGTGTTGCCTTCGATCACCGCCGGCGTGCTACTGGTGATAGTCAGACCCGATTCACTCGCACTGCCGATGGTGTTGTTCGTGTCAATCGTATTATCGCGTATGACGGCATCACTGCCCCCGTTGATATACACACCACTGCGCACGTTGTTAGCAAACGTGTTGTTCTCCAACACCGGCGCCGTCGCCTGCCTCACATAAATCCCATAATATAAACTGTCACGGCTTTGCGTATTACGGATCTGTGCCGCGTTGCGGTACAGATAGAGATTACCCAACCCACTGCTGCCACCGTAACGCACCACCGCATGATCCATCCGTGAGGCCGAACTGCCGCTGTCATAAAGCTGTACATGACCCCAGTAACCCAGTGTGCCGCTCGATGGCCCGTCCCCGTTGGTGTCACCCCCCACACTGTCATCGGTGAACGCCGTGAACACCACTTCATTGCCAGACGTGCCTTGTGCTAACAAGGTGCCTCGCACGTCCAAAGTGCGGCCAGATGCAAACTTCACAATCACACCCGGACGAATCGTTAAGGTCACGCCGCTGTTGACGGTGACATCATTGGCAACGTAATACACACCGGCAGCCCATTCCGCGTCCTGGGCAATCACCCCCGACACCGTGGTATACGCCGACACACTGGGTGCCACCACATTGGTCTGCACACCGGCACTGGTGTTCGCGGGCGCTGCGGCATCCTGTACTCGCAAACGGAACTTGTAACCCGTGCTATTGACCAGGCCGCTGACCAAATATGTATTGGCGGCTTTACCCAGGCTCAACGTACCGCCGTCGGTATAGGCCGGACCCACTGCACCCCAGGTCGCACCGCCGTCGGCAGAGATATCCAGTAACTGATCAATCAGATCACCGGCACTGTCCACACTGCGCGTCCAGGTGAGGTACACAAAACCGCTGCCCGCCGTCGCCGTTAAGTTAGTGACCTCTTCCGGTGGCGTGGTATCCGATGTACCGGCATTATCAATCGCGGCGATCGCTGCAGAGACTATCGACGCAATCCGGTTACTGGCCAGGTCTACTGCCGTAACGCGGTACACATAACTGGTACCAGTCACCGCTGTACTATCCACAAAACTGTTGGTGCCTGCACTCACACTGCCGACTTCGGTAAAGCCGCTGCTACCACTCTGGCGTTCAATCGCGTAACTGGCGACATCGTTGGCGTTCGCACCGTCATCGCTGGAGAGCACCCAGTTCACCGTCACACTGCCACCGCTATCGGCGGGCGTATCAAACGCCACCACACTGGTCGCTGGTGCCGGTGGTGTCTGGTTAACAATGACCGTCGTGCCCGTGACCGAGACGTTCACATTACCGACCTGATCCATCACACGTATATATAAGGTATAGGCGCCATCGCTCGGCAACACCCAGCGATAGCTCCAGCTGTTATCGGTGTGCAGGCTGGTCACCGGCTGCCAGACAAGACCGGCACCGGCATCAATACCCAACTCGACGCTGGCCACCCCGCTGCCAGTCGTATCGGTCGCCGTCCCCCTAACGGTGACAACACCGCCTGTCACATGCGCATTGGCCGCCGGCGAAGTAATCGCGCCACTCGGCGCCGTACTGTCACCAGTATCGATGCGTTCGATCAATAACACTTCTGAGACCGTGGCACGGTGGCCGTTGTCACGGACACTGTTTAAACGTAATGCCCCACCCACACCCAAGGCGGTTGAAGGAACCGGGTAATGTGACTGCGTTGGCGTCGCGTTAACGTGCAGCCGGTCGTGAATGACGGCGTCATTAACATCCAGCAACCGTTGCAGGTTACCGCCAATGCCGGAGGCATCGTCCGGGTTGTAATAAGTTAAAAAGAGATCATAAGCGGTGGTGGCTGCCAACCCGCTGTAATCCAGAATGATGCGGTCGGCATCATACAGCAGCGATGTCTGAGGCGTGGCGCCCGTCAAATCTGCAGTACCCTGTGTCACGACCGGGCTGACCAGCGTGCCTTCGCTCAGGTTACTACCGGCATTAAAGTAGGAGAACTCGGTGCCGTCGGTCTTGAAGTTGGTCAGGATACCGTCCACCGTCACGTTCGCGGTGACCTCATCACCCGATCCCCCAAACGCACCGCTCGGACCGTCCGCTGCACCCCACCAGGTGTCCGTTGCATCCACCGCATTGCTGCTCGTGTTGTTGATGCCATTGCCACCGTTGGCAAACACCTCGCCTCCGGTCACACTTGCCGTCACACTGTGACGCACGTCAACACCATCATCGGCGTTAGCAAAAATCCGGCTGTTCGTCACCACCGGTGAACCGGTCTGCTCACAGTACAACCCGTCCTGCGTATTGCCATACACCGTCAGGTCATCCAGTACCGGACTCGACCGGTAACTCCGCAACCCGTGCGTACTTGAGTTGCTCAACGTGCTGTGCGCAACACGCATGTCCGTCTGGCGTATATACAACATGCCGTTGCCCGCATTACCGCCGTAACGGATCACCGCGTACTCGATCACACTGTTCGCGTCATCCGCCTGTGGACTGAAGTAAATCCGCCCCCAGTCACCGTTCGCCGGTGCACTGCCATACCCGTCGGCGTTCTGGTCACCGCCCAGTGCGTCATCCTTCTCCGAGGTAAACCCGATCCGCTGCGCCGGTGTACCCACCGCCGACAAGGCCCCGTTAATGTCCAGGCTCGCGTTCGGACCCAACTTCACCACCACACCGGGATCCACGGTTAACGTCGTTCCCGAGGCCACCGTCAGCGTGTTGTAAATCACATAGCTGTTCAGCTCTTCACCCGCTGCACCCGTCTGCACTGACAACTGCAAATCCGCCGTGCGCGTGTTGCCCAGTATCCACAGCCCGTTGATCTGGTTCGGCACCAGCACGTTGTTATCGCTCGCACCCGGCACCGCACTCGCCGGTATCCGCGCACCGCGCTTGTTACCCGTGATCGTGTTGCCCGTCATCACCGGCGCGTTGCGCGCATCAAAATAATACAGCCCCCAGTCAGCGTTGCCCGTGATCGTGTTGTCTTCAATCGACGGCGTTATGTACTGCGCGTAAATACCGTTCCGGTTACCACGGATCGTGTTGTTGCGGATCAGCGGACTGCTGTTCGCCGATGAGTTGTTGGCATAAATACCGTCCAGCACATGATCTCGGATCACGTTGCCTTCAATCACCGGCGAAGACTGGTTGCGCAAATAAATCCCGTAACTCGATCCGTCATGGATCTCACTGTCCACAATCGCCACGTTCGCATTGATCATATACACACTGCCAATGCTTCCTCCACCCGCGTAACGGATGTCTACCTGTTCTAATCGGGTCAAACTATCGGTGACCAAATCGCTGAACTGTATCCGACCCCAATCGCCGGGCTGACCTACCGATACGCCGTCTCCATTGGTGTCACCCCCGGCACTGTCATCCCGATACGAGGTGAAAATAATCTTATTTGATGCAATGCCGACGGCATTCAGCGCACCATTAATTAGCAGCGAACGTCCGCTGTTAAACTTAACAAGAGCACCAGATTCAATAGTAAGAATTATGCCTGAGGCGACCGTTACATCGCCGGTAATTTGATGTATATCGTTTGCTGACCAGGTGGTATGTGCATTGATTGCACCGGTATGTTGAACAATCGCCGCGTTCACAACTGCACTGAAAAACATGGAGGACAAGCCAAACACCCAACGGCTAATAAAATTACCGTTAACGTCTAACTTGTTCTTAACGATAAACATTAACTTGCGTCCTGCCGGTTGAGGTCAATTAGAAATTTCAAAGAACCAGGAACCAATCCGACACCCATCGATTCGTACAATAACGCCGAGGCGGCAGACTGCGCCGGTTGTACCACATCACGTAGCACTCTTAAGCGGATAAAGTGCGCTGGTGGTTCAACGCTTTGTTGACCTACCACATTTAAGAGCCGCCAATGGTTACCCTCAAAGACTTCAACCATAACCTTAACGTCTTTTTCTGAATAAGTGCCTGGCCGCTCACTGATTAACCCGATGACACATCGAGCCGGTATGTTTGAGGCACGACTGAGCGCGACAAAAAGCAGTGCTTGCCCCATCGGTGATACATCCTTACCGCGTAATGCGGCTAATGCACCGAAATTTTGATCCCCAGAATCGGCTTCAGGGGCATCGCTGACATCAGACGCTTCAGCATCTGATGCATGGGTCATTCTCTTATGTTCAACCAACCAATCCACGATGGCGCTAATGGACAAGGTCTCATTACCGGCCATCAACGTCTTTACTACTTTTTGGACAGCCGGCGCATTTTTTTCAACAAAATTTTCTGCCTCCAGATAGCGATCAAGATCCGGCTCCGGAAGTGAAAGCGGGCTATCCACCAACCCGACCTGTTTCGTTATCTTCACCGGGATAACTTGACTGACCCCAACGCCCTTAAGATCGAACAACACCGTTTCATTGCCCAGACTGTCACTTAAAACACGATGGTCTATAGATACCTGCAGGTCAGAAGAGGACTGAAAAGGTGAATGAATCATGGGCGTATACAGCCGGAACTGGGCAGCTTTCAAGTCACGCCCCGTATAATTTTGCAAACGCAAGCTGACCCCGACAACGGCTTGTGACGGATAGTCATTTAACGAGACTGATTGGTCAGGTTCTGCTACTTGAGTTTTATCACAGCCTGATACGAACACAATCAGTAGCGTGTACAACCCAAAACAGAATAATCCATGCTTACTCTTACTTGTCATTATTTCCCAATTATTAGCTTTGTATTTTTATCCGTCATTTAAAATAGCTTGTTACTTCATGGCCAGTTGAACAGCCCCATCAGAACGAAACAACCTTTGTGCACTACCGGCAGTTTGCTCATTTAACGAATCGAGCAACCGCATGGCTATATAATGATTTTCGTTTTCCATAAAACGTTGTTTCTGTGGATCTACAACACGCCAGACATGATCAACATAGACTTCCACCCAATTGTGGTAATCACTGGATTTGGCAATTGTATCTTCAGCGTACACAAACCCGGCCACTGGCCTGGCGTAGATACTGTTTGCTCGTGCAAGCGCAGTGAATAAATACATATAGCCGGTACAATCTGCACTGCGGTGTTGCAATGCGTAGAGCGCTCCACGGTCACGCTTAATATATTCAACATTTTCTAAATGACGTGTAACCCACTGAAATGTCTTTTCCAGCGTCGCTAAAACAGTATCCCCTTTTAAGGTTTTCGCAATGCGCTGGATCGCAGGATCATCAACTTCAATATAGGGCGCCGCTTTAAGATATTGTTCACTTATACTTTTGTTTAAACGATTAGGTTCCTGCGCCATCGCTATCTCAACATTAACCACGACTGTCTTACTGCCAAACGGCGGGATGTTGTCTAATGAAATCAAGAGGCGTTGATTACCGGCTGCATCAGTCTCTATTTCGTAAGTGCTCGTAACATCGACACCCAGCATTTTTTGCTGTGCGGTTATTTTTACAGGCGCGTAAGCCCAAAAGCTTGCACGATCAAGTAGTTTGTTGGTCGGGTTTTCTACTAAAAAGCGATACTTAATTACTCGCGTGGTTGGATACTGCCCTTCAACCTCTTCTATTTTCGTATCAGGCAGCAACCACAAAGCCGCCCCAATGATCAATAAAATAACCCCAACGACAACGACACGATTCAACACGCTCATCCTCCGCAGCGCCTCACCGGTTCAGGGCCGCGCAACATTTTAGATCTCATCGCAAGATGCTGGGATAAATAGCCTTGATACGCTTCAGTTCCACCCGCCAACAGAAACGTATGTGAAACAGCATGCTCTTTCAATAATGCTGTAATCGCTTGGTAATTTTTGCCTTGTCGGTTTGCTAGTAGAACAGCATTGCGGGTGTCGCCCTGCTCATTTTTTTTAAATGCGTTAACCAGCACGTTCACCAATTGATCCATATCTCCTGGGTACTCAATCACCTTATGACCGGCTAGAGACACAAAGGTGGATTTTTTTTGATCATCAAGCAATATCACTACCCATTGACGCTCGGGTAATGCTGAGACAAATTCAGGTGGTGTAATTACACGATGGTGAGCTAATGCTGCTTTGTTACCGTCGACTGGTCCACTCATGGTAATCCAGGAATGAATGCCACCGTCGAGCACTTTAACGTTATCAAAACCATCTGCCATAAGCGCCTTACATGTACTTAACAGCTCAACATGTGTCCGGCCCTCGTTAAGGAGCACGACCGCTCGATGCCGCAGGAAACTCTTTTGTTTAACCGCAAACAGGGGAATATTGACCGCACCGGGGATTCGATGTGAAGCATATTCAGCCTTGTTCCGCACATCAACCAAGGTGATCCGATTATTTTTCCAATCCTTGAAAACGTCACTTACTCGAACAAAACAGTGGTGGGTCTGGGCATCACCTGCATCACTTAATGCCGTAAAGCCGTAATCTTTTATCAGGTCTTGATCTTGATTGTATTGAGCAGTACACCCGAAGACTTCTACTTTTTTCTTGTCAGTCAATTCAGACGGCAACGCACTGCTTGCCGTTGAGAACAACAGCAATACAGCAACAAGCAGACATAGGCTCATTGCTGTATTCACACGTATAAAAATCAGGCAGAAACTACCCGATCCATTTTTAGAACCGCTACCGCTAAGCATACAACCCTCTCCTCCCATGGGTTATCTGAAAAGCCTGCAAACGGTAGAGCACGTATTACCTGCTCTTCCATTTTATTGACTAAATGCTTTTAGCTTCTGTATCGAAGCTTTAATTGTTAAGTTAAAAACATCCAATCGTTGGAAATCCTATGCCATTACATCCACACAAGAAAAGAATCATTCATTGACTCTAGTATTACTGATTGGAGCGACAGTACTGGAGGCTGCGAACACGCAAAACCTACAATGAATCATTTAAATCCATTGGACTGCCCAGTAGGGATGGGAACAACATAAAAAATAACACCCCAGTTGAATACTGGTGTTCTTATATCCTGAACTTACCGCCTCCAAATACGAATTCGCACTTATATATTTGCACGTTTTCGCGCTCCTATTTATGACTGCTTGATAGCAATTATTTATTCCTTTCTTATCGTTATCTTATCCGTGACAGCCACTAAATTTCAAGTGTTTTTCCAATGTTATTAATTTTGTAATTTTCAATCAACCATTTACAAATCTATTCAAGCATTAACATTAAGTGAGCTGTTCAAAGCTTCTTCCACCTGCCGATAGTAACCACAATCATGTTTTCTCAAAAACAGAGGGGTCAGTGAGCTCGGATGCTCAACCACATAACAGATTTCTGGGTGTACCACGGGTTGGACTCGAGTCGGTTCATAAAAACTCCTTGGCTAGGTCACTAGCATTGAGTGAAGGATTGAAAAAATACTGCTGGGTATCCAGTGGAGCTACTCTCCACTGATCGCGAGTCAGACTGCCTCGCTCACCCATTCCAGCTGTATCGGAACAGGTATTGCCTCATCAATCAGGAAAATTCATGACTCAAATTTAAACAGCAATTCTTGGGTGGGGGTTTGTCATACTGAAAAGTCCATTTCTGGGCCTGTTAAATCCCGCGCTGAGGCGGCCCGCCGATCATCCTGGCGAGTGACAGATAAGAACGACAACCGACCATACGACAACCATATACTGAACCCTACCGCATTTTTTCCATAGCGCACGATTTTTGTGCCCAATATAACCCTTAAAGCGTGTTTTTCTTTTTACACTTTTATTTTATGGTGAATCAAATGTGTAATGTTTTAAATTCAAGTTTAGTTTCATATTGTTAACTCCGATTTCAATACCTCTGTCTGGAATCCACTATAAAATGATTGTAATTTTGGATTCTTGAACCTCTTTTCATAGTCCCTTTAGGCCCCAGAAAGTGCTGTAGGGTTCTGTGGAGTAGCCAATGGAAATTGAGCGTGACCTGTCTAAATTTTGCGGTTCATCTTATCGCTACTCGATGGGGTGCTGTAGACCCTTTTACAGTGCTGCATGGACGGAGGATGTAACACACCCACCCTTCCAAGACGTTCCGAATCAGTGTAAACGTTGGCCGCCAGAAGTCCGGGCACGAATCTAAGCGGGCATGCGTTTTCATACCTCGCTACCCTTTCTACCCAATACATCGAACACCCTCAGTTATTTTTGACGGCTGCTTATTTTTCAAATACTTATAGTTTTACGCCACGACGGTTTACCATCAAAGCCCAAGCGTGCCGTGCTGGCTGCTCTAACTCATTGTTCTTTCAAGGGCAATTAAAGTTGTACGGAAATATGCCGTACAGTATACTTAACACACTAATTTTGAGGATGAGGGCAGCACCATGGCCACCGCAGCAAGAATCGATATGCGCATCGATGAAGAAACTAAGGCACTGGCAGAACGGGCCGCTGTTGCGCTGGGTTGTGCCTCATTGACCGAGTTCATGACACGTTTAATTCGTGAGCACGCACCGACCATCATCGAGCACGAGACCAACCTGCAGGTGACCAATCAGCAGTTCGATCATTTTATGCGCGTATGCCAAGATACTGAACGCAAACCCAGCGCGCAGATATTGGACGCTGCTCGCCGTCTCGAAGAAGAAGGCTTCTAATTGGCGCTCGCGCAAGCCTTCGTCTTCGCAGATCCTCTCGCCCACTACCTAAAAGATTTCGATTGCGGCAAACCCTTCATGAATGAGTTTCTGCCGCGCTTCGCGGTGAAACATATGCAGTTGGGCCTTAGCTCAACCTGGGTGTTAGTGGACGATGCGCAAGACAAAGCCACCGTCGCCGCCTATTTCACGTTAGCCTCTGCAACGGTATCCCGCAATGAAATCCCGTTTGAGCGCAGTCTGCCCCGCTATCCGGTGCCCGTGGTTTTGCTGGCGCGCCTTGCCATTGATAAAGCGTATCAAGGCAAAAAGATCGGTGAAAAAACGCTGGTGACAGCGCTCAGAAAAAGCGTTGCATTAACCCAGACGGGATTACCCGCCCTGGGTCTTGTGCTCGATGTGTTAGATGAGGATGCGCTGGGTTTTTACCAGCGATATAACATCTTCGAGCCGTTTACCGACGATCCGATGCGGCTCTTTGCGCCCATGACGATGTTGGCACAAATATAGACGCCCCCTGCGAATGCGTACGATCGACAGGCTGCCCACCTGGGTGATCATCGATCAAAACAGTTAATCACTCAGCACCCTCATTTTTACGTCTGGCGCCAAACAGATATTTCAACGTGCCTGGCTGCTCTGTGAGTGGATGTCCGGCTCGGCCGCATTTGTCCTTTCGCAAATAATGCTTAGCTGATCCTTTAGCTTGCTTTTTAGTCAAGCCCCTGTCCGTTAAGCGGGGGTTTACGGACATACCTTATATATAGAGACTAGCTTTCCTGAAACAGCGGGTTGTTTTTAGGTAGCAATACCTGAGGTGCCAGGTCATCGCGGGCACAGCGCTCTTCAACAGCAGCCACACACCGGCGCAGTTGTTGCGCGGCCATCACCGGCTTATCCCGCTTAGGGGGTAAGGCATACAACTGGTTGTGCGAATAGACCCACACTTCCCCTTGTTGATTATCCCCGTCAATCCACCAGCCCGGTAACGCCAACACCGCGCGTGTGGCCACCGGCATCCCGGTTTTTCGGGTGAGCCATTTGGCCACCGTCTGCGCTTCTGCACGCGCCTGGTTCAGTGCTCGATGTTGAGGAACGGTGGGGCAATCGGAAAAATACAATGCGCGCCCATCAAAGCGTACTTTATGCGTCTCGGTGTGACGATCGGCCATCGTACGTTTCGTCCGAAGTTTGGTCTCGACCACAAACACACCGCCGGGTCCGATCACGACATGGTCGACATTAAATCCGTCAAAGGGCACATCATGAAATACGTGATAGCCTTGCAACATGAGTTGATTGAGCGCCTGTCCCACGGCGACTTCACCGGCATAACCGAGCCGTAAACAAAGCGATGCCGCCAGTAATCGCCATATTTTAAACACGCCCACACCGATCACCACAGCACCACTGGTCACACTCAGCCCAATCAACACAGGCGAGAATGCACCGTGTGTGACACGGGCCTGCAAAATCACGGCATACAGGATTAATGGGTAGACGGATAACAAAAACATATACTGCGCCATCTTATCCCAAATACGTTCAACGGCTTTGCGTTGGCTGTAGCCAGGCTCACGCATCATCGCATCCTTGAACGGAAACCGTTTGCCCTCCCGCCGCTTTAACGCAAGCCAGATGTTCATAACACCGAGCGCTACGAACAGTGGCCCTAGAAAACAGATGAATAAAAGGAGGGATGGCATCGGCGCGTTTCCGTTGATCTAAAACGGTGCTATCGGCCACCAGGGCGCCTGCCTAAAATCACCGACTTGCAGATTCAGTAAACCGTGCGCTACATATCATGAAACTCAAATCAAACCCGGATTGAGTTCTACTTGATACCTGGGAACAAAAACCTTGTTTGTAATAGAAGCATCATTAATCTGGTCAATTTTATAGGCTCTAATCTCACCATCTTCGGTACGGACTGCATAAAGAAGGACATTACCATTTTTAGCTTGGCGTAATGAGTAAGGTTCGATAATGCGCGAGCTTCTGCGCCCACTATTATCGGTGTAATCCAAATCAACACTCAATCTGTTCCCAGCAGCAAAGCGAATAATTTCCAGTGAATTTCCACTTAATGTGCGTAGACCCAGCTGCCCGTAAACAGGCCGATAGGCCTGCCCTTGTCTCGAAACAGCGCCAAGCCTGGCTGTATCTTGCACGGCTTGACCTTCGAGCCAGTTAAAGAATTCAGGTAACGCATCCCAGTAAGTCTCAAGCGCAGGAAGAAAAGGAAGCTGGTGCGCAAGCATAGGCTCCCAGTTTCTCTGCATAGCGTCATCATAGGCTTCCATATCTTCTAAGGCAGGTTTGCTAATCTCTTTATAGGCACATTTCTGTGATAACACAGCTTGCACCACTGCTGATGCAGGCAACTGATCATTTCGGAAAAGATTAATAACATCATATAAATCTCTTGGCCGACCACGCTCACCCAGCGCTCTGACCTTTTCACCAAACACTTCGGGATACGCATAACAGTTGATGTAGATGCCCTCTTGAGGGAGATCGCTATAGGTATGAAAAACTGTTTGCCGAGAGGGCGGCATCACGAGTATTTCATCAGCTGTTAAATCAAATTTAACTTTGGGAATGTTGTGCTTCCCACCAGCAAAATAGCTTTGATAATAAATGCGGCCCTCGCAGGATTTGCGGCCCCTGGGATTTTCGTAAATATCAAAAACCAGCCGATCATGCGGAATCTCTATCCCGGTTTTTTCATATAGCCATTCTGAAATAAATGTAAATTGTTCCTTCAGAAAAACTTCATCAATATGCGTTTCATCTTTAAGGGTGAAATCCAAATCTTCAGAGAAACGGTAGGTTTCAAAATAACATTTCTTAAGACAAGTCCCGCCTTTAAAAACCCAGGCATCTGATAAGACCGTATTTGCATTGACCGCGGCCAACAACCACCCCAGTACGTAGTCCTTCTCCACCACACCGGGAGTAAGCCCCGTCTCGTCTGCTACCGCAATGATCTCATCCTTGCCAATCATGGTTTGTATCCTTTAGGCACCCACAGCCGCCATTTTGTGATCAGCTTATTGTTGTGCTGCGAACTTTTATCCAGAAACGTGTAACCTGTTGTTAAACGCTCAGCGCAAACGTCGATGAATGACGTGTTTAATTCAAGTTTTTCAGCCAAGAAACCTAGTTTTTTAAACAGTGCACCCTTATTGATTTGAATGGCATATTCTAAAAGTTTGTCTAAGTCACTTTGTTTATCATATATTTTTATAAATTCAGACAAGCAATCCATCATATGCTGCAATCCAGCGCCTAAGGTTGGATCATCAATAATATCCAAAACAGTTTTATAGGGATCTGAAATTTGAACCTTAACGCGATCGCGCCAGATTGTTTTTGTGCCAAACAAGTACTTTTCAGGAATATATTTAATAAAGAAATTCACCCCTTGATGCTTGGCTTTTCCATACAAAGTCCGTTTGTTCGTGAGGACGCATATCGATCGAAACAACTGCTCGGTAAGCTCCCAATATTCAAGCGCGCTCCACCCTCCGATATAGCCTGGCTCATATAACTCCGGGACGAGAATCCATGGGTCTTCCAACACCTGCGCTTGACCTAATGCACTCGGCAGAACAGGCACATATAAGCCACGCGCAATACGCCTCATAACACCTTGTTTGTGCCATCCTGCCAGCAGCTTGGCCGCGTGCCCACGGTCAAGATCAAGCGCCTTCATGGCATCGTCTATCCGAATCGTGCCCGATGTGGCACGTATCAAGGTGGCCAGACGTTGTTGCCTTATTGATACCTGGCGGGTCATTTACTATATAAAACCTCAATTAATTCTTCTTTTATAAGAATATCACGTAATTTAATATAGTGCTATAGACCTATACGTGAAATTCTCTAAATTCGAGATTATTAGGTATTATTATATAGTTTCTATGCTTGCCTGAATAAGAGGACTTAGCGTCGCATTGACTGCCTGCACACCGGGGGGATCGTTCACACAATCCCAAAAACATAATCGAAAAAGATGGGTATTAAACCTGTTGCCATGTACAGGGGGTACAAGGATAAACGAACCAACATTCCTGGTATTTTGGTGTATCCCTAATCATGTCACAACGTACATTCTGCCTTAAGCCCTTTCGCCGCCAGGTCAGTTTGAGTAAAGGACTTGCGCCAAAAACCGGTGACCGCATACAACGCTAATGTTGTCTCACACGCTTCCGAACCTTTGACCACCTCCGCACTGTAACCAAAACCATGACGGTTACCGACAGAATATCGTTTACCACCGGGTATCGACTCTTCGATGACCTCAAATTCCACAGTCAGGGGCAAAATCATAATAAGGTCTTCGGTAATATACATGGTATCGGTCTCCACCGTTTTGTAGCAACCGGCCAAATATTGCTGCACACGCTTCTGTACAAGCGATGTATTTTCAGCATAACAATATGACGCTGATACTTTTGTCTTGTTAACAAGTTCACCCGGTGTTTTCGGAATAGATACGCAGCCTGTTAAGAACGCCGCAATGAGGATGATTCGTGTTTGCTGATACAATTTTTTCTCCAGGGCCGTGTACCGGAAATCAGATAGCCAGAACCGGGCAGCATAGATACTTGAAATGCTGCTCAATAGAGATACTGGACAGTGACAGGATTATAAAAACCTACACACTAACTGGAACAGTTATCAAAGTCATCGACGGTGACACCATTACAATTTTAGACAGTAGCAAACAACAGCACAAAATCAGGCTTGCTGGCATTGATGCCCCAGAAAAAAGGCAACCTTACGGAAAAGCGGCCAAAAAGGAACTATCCAGGTTGATCTATAATAAACAGGTTTGCATAAACTGGCATAAAATAGGCAAGTACCGCCGCAAAATCGGTACTGTTCTGTTAAAACAGAATAATACCAATTTAATAATGGTCAAGACTGGCTATGCCTGGCATTACAAAAAATATCAACATGAACAAACCGAAGAAGAAAGAACAACATTCAGCAAAGCAGAAATAAATGCAAAATCTAATGTCATTGGACTCTGGCAAGAGCGAAGCCCTATTCCACCCTGGGAATAGCGTCACAATAAAAAACACAGCCAGCTAACTGCAGAAAGTGACTTTAGCTGTGGCTCAAAGAGTTCCTGTAAACAGATGAAGTCATGTGCTGAAGCAAAATTTCATTTCAGTCAATGTGGATTATCACGTCTAGATGGGGATCACGATGGAATTCCTTGTGAAAGTATTTGTAGCTAGTAAAAGCAGTTCGAAATAATTCGAGCCATCGAAATGTTATCTACATAAAGATGATGTAGAGTCATACATCCATCAAATTCAAGATTACAAACAATGTAGCCCAATGTATTGGTGAAAGTATTGCTTAGTAAGCGGAATCGTATATGCGAAAGTGAATCCGGAAAATCTCCGGTACTCACAATCCTGAAAATAAAAATGGGTTAGTGTCGACAACACTAACCCATTCAATTTGTATAAATTTAATTGGTAGCGGGGGTAGGATTTGAACCTACGACCTTCGGGTTATGAGCCCGACGAGCTACCAAACTGCTCCACCCCGCACCGGAGGCGTGATTCTAATGGCTGACTTGTCTTTCCGCAAGGCCAATACACGGAATTAAGCATCAAAATGCAGTATCTTTTCGAAATATTGGTGTGAGCAGCGATTTACCCTATTTTATTGCTGCCTTTGAGGTAGCAAGCGCTGTTAAAAAAACCTTAAACGGAAACGTTTCAGGAAAGCACAGAAGCACACAATGCCATCAAACTACCCGGGAAGAAGCCCAGTAGCAGCACTGCGAGACCGTTTAGCGTCAACCCAAAGCGCAGGTCAAATTGTGAAGTCAGCGGTTGATTGTCTTCTGCATCATCAAAGTACATGACCTTGATAAGACGAATGTAGTAGAAAGCACCAATCACCGAGAAGAAAACAGCAATGCCTGCCAGCCAGACCATGTCGATGTGCACAATAGCCTGTAACACGCTCAGCTTGGCAAAGAAACCAACCGTGGGCGGAACGCCTGCCATGGAGAACATCAGTATCAACATGATAAAGGCGTACCAGGGGTGACGTTGGTTGAGGCCTTTGAAGTCATCAATTTCATCGGCTTCAAAGCCTGCCCGGCTTAACAGGATAATCATGCCAAAGGCGCCCGTTGCCATCAGTGAATAGGTAATGATATAGAACATGGCGGCTGCGTAACCTTCACTCGTCCCTGCCAAAATACCGAGCAGCATAAAACCGACATGAGAAATCGTAGAGTAAGCCAGCATGCGTTTGAGGTTAGTTTGTGCAATGGCAACCACATTGCCGATCGCCAGTGACAATACGGCGAGTATTACCAACATGCCCTGCCAGTCATCCACCATAGCCCCCATGGAATCAGCCAGGATACGCATCACCATGGCAAATGCAGCGATCTTGGGGGCACTGCCTATATATAAGGTCACCGGAGTGGGTGCGCCTTGATAAACATCAGGCACCCACATATGAAACGGTACCGCTCCGAGCTTGAAGGCAATCCCGACAACAAGAAACACCAGTGCAAATACCAGTCCGATTGAGTGCTCACTTTGTTGCGCGGTATACGCAGCGATCTCTGCGATATCCAGTGAACCGGTGATGCCATATACCATGGACATACCATAGAGCAGCATGCCCGATGCCAGGGCACCCAGCACGAAATATTTCATGGCAGCTTCTGAACAGGCGTAGGTATCGCGATTAAATGCGACCATGGCGTATAAGCACAGGGATAATAGTTCCAGCCCCAGATAAATAGTCAGCAGACTATGCGCCGAGACCATGATCATCATGCCTAGCATGCCGAACAACCCGAGCACGTAGTATTCGCCTTTGAACAGGCCACGTAATTCCAGGTAATGACGCGAATATAAAAATGCAATCGCAGTAACAATGTAGATGAACACCTTGAGCACAACACTCATCGGATCTGCGATAAAGGTACCGAAGAATGCCGTCTCGGTCTGTCCATTACTGATACTAAGGGTAATGACTGCTGCAAAAACCAGTGTCAGCTGCGTCAACCAGTAGGTAATAAAACGTTCACGATCAGATAAAAACAGATCCAGTACGAGAATGATGCACGCCATACTGAGCACAAATATTTCCGGCGCGATCATGCCAAATTCTGACGCTTTGATGATCATGGTAGTTTAGACACTGTGATGTGTTGAACGAGATGGTCCACACTGCTGTGCATCACGTCCACCAACGGGCCGGGCCAGATTCCAAAAAATAATACCGCCACTGCGAGACTGCCCAGAATAAGAATTTCACGGCCATTGGCATCCTGTAAGTTCGCAACATCTTCGTTACCCACTTCACCGAACACCACACGCTTGACCAGCCACAGACTGTATGCAGCGCCTAATATCAAGGTCGTGGCCGCCAGAAAAGCAAACCAGAAGTTAGCCTTGAAGCTCGCCAGTATCACCATAAATTCGCCGACAAAACCGGACGTGCCGGGTAACCCCGAGTTCGCCATAACAAACAACACCATAAAGCTGGCAAACACAGGCATGGTATTGACGACACCGCCGTAATCACTGATCTCACGGCTATGCATTCGATCGTAAAGCACGCCGACGCAGAGGAATAAGGCAGCGGAGATAAAGCCATGCGACACCATCTGCATGATTCCGCCTTCGATTCCCATTGCAGCGCCACTGACACTGCCGTTATTTTCTACCAGAGTGAAAACGATGAAGAAACCGAGTGTGACAAAACCCATATGCGCAATCGATGAATAAGCAATGAGTTTTTTCATATCGCCTTGCACCAGCGCGACAAAACCGATGTACACAACAGCTACCAGCGACATTAAAATAATCAGCCAGTCGAGATGATTACTGGCATCCGGCGTGATCGGTAAACTAAAGCGAAGAAAACCATAGCCACCAATTTTCAGCATGATGGCTGCCAGAATAACTGAACCACCGGTGGGTGCTTCAACGTGTGCATCGGGTAACCAGGTATGCACTGGCCACATTGGCACTTTAACCGCGAAGGCCAATAGGAAAGCAATAAAGATCAGAATCTGTTCAGTCAACCCAAGCTTCAAAATATGGAAATCAAGAATCGCCATGCTGCCTGACTTGTTGTACATGTAAATAAGTGCGACCAGCATGAACACCGAACCCAGGAAGGTATACAGGAAAAACTTGATGGTCGCGTAGACTCGCCGTGGCCCACCCCAGACACCGATAATCAGGAACATCGGAATCAGCATGGCTTCCCAGAACACATAGAACAACATCGCATCAAGTGCTGAGAACACACCCACCATGAGGCCTTCCATAATCAGGAATGAGGCCATGTATTGCGCTGGTTTCTTCTTGATGACTTCCCAGCCAGACAGTATGACTAATACCGTTGTAAAGGTCGTCAGGATAATCAGCGGCATGGAAATGCCGTCGATACCCAGATGATAAAATATTGAGAAGCTGTCTATCCAGGAAGTTTTTTCCTGGAACTGCATCTCGGCGGTAGTGGTGTCAAAACCGGTATATAACAACAGGCTTAACAGAAAGGTCACCATGGATATGGCCAGCGCTATCGGTCTGGGATTCCATTCAAACTCACTACTCGCGAGTACCAGCAAGCCACCAACAACTGGCAGCCAGATCAACAGACTGAGTATTGGAAACTCACTCATCAAATAAACCCTTCATCATGCGCCATGCCGTAGCCACAGGAACCAGCTCAACAGTAGTAACAATCCAATGATCATGCTGAACGCATAGGTATACATATAGCCAGTCTGGATCTTGCGGACGATACCAGAGAACCAACCCACCACCCTTGCACTACCGTTCACTAATAGACCATCGATTAATAACACGTCACCCAACTTCCAGAATAGCCAACCAGCACCACGCGCACCTCCGGCAAATACGGTCTGGTTAATGTCATCAGCGTGGTATTTATTTAAAAGTAAATTATGAACACGCGGGAATCGATTCACTATATTGTCTGCGATCGATGGGTTTTTCATATAGATATACCAGGCAGTAAACACACCGGCAGCAGCAAGATAGACCGCAGGCCCACTCAACGCATGCAACACAAAACTAAAGGGCCCATGGAAATGTTCGGCCATCTCACCGATCACATCGTGCTGCGGCAAGACATGAATCACACCTTCAAAATAATTGCCGAATACAACCGGGTCGATTAAATAGCCTGCAATGACTGAAGGAATAGCCAGCAAGATAAGTGGCAGCGTGACAACCCAGGGAGATTCATGCAAATGCTCACGGGTATGCGCATCCATACGCGGTTCACCGTGGAATACCAGAAAATACAGTCTGAAACTGTAAAGTGCAGTTACAAACACACCTATCAATACAGACCAGTAGGCAAATGTAGAACCTGCAATATGTGAGTGATGCACCGCTTCTATAATCGTATCCTTAGAAAAGAAGCCTGCAAAAAATGGTGTGCCTATCAAGGCCAGAGAACCGATCAGAAAAGTAATCCAGGTGATCGGCATGTACTTGCGCAAACCACCCATTTTGCGTATATCCTGTTCGTGGTGCATGGCGATAATGACCGAACCGGCACCCAGGAATAATAGTGCTTTGAAAAACGCATGCGTCATCAGATGGAAAATACCGGCTGCATAGGCAGAGGCACCGAGCGCCACGGTCATATAGCCTAACTGCGACAACGTAGAATACGCGATGACTCGTTTGATATCGTTTTGTACCAGCCCCAGGAAGCCCATAAACAACGCTGTAATTGCACCGATCACCAGCACAAAACTCAGCGCGGTTTCAGACAACTCAAACAACGGTGACATGCGTGCAACCATATAGATACCCGCCGTCACCATGGTAGCAGCGTGAATCAAGGCAGAGATCGGCGTCGGACCTTCCATCGAATCCGGTAACCAGACGTGCAAAGGCACCTGTGCGGATTTACCCATGGCACCGATGAATAGCAAAATGCAGATAACCGTCAACACTGACCAGGCTTTGTCGCTAAATATCTCCATGGTTTCATTCTGCATGCCGGGAGCTGCCGCAAACACTTCGGCATAATCCAGTGAATTAAACGTCATCACAATGGCCGCAATGCCGAGCAGAAAACCAAAGTCACCAACCCGGTTAACCAGGAAGGCTTTCATATTAGCGAAGATTGCCGTTGGCCGGGTATACCAGAAACCAATCAGCAAATACGACACCAGCCCCACCGCTTCCCAGCCAAAGAATAACTGCAGGAAATTGTTGGACATGACTAACATCAACATCGCAAAAGTAAACAGCGCGATGTAACTGAAGAAGCGTTGGTAACCCGGATCATCATGCATATAACCAATGGTGTAGATATGCACCATCAGCGAAACGAAAGTCACCACTAACAACATTAAAGTGGTCAGCGTGTCGACCAGGAAACCAATCTCGAAACGAATACCGTCGGACACCATCCAGGTGTAGACAGAACCGTTAAAGGAAGGCGAACCGTCGAGCACAATATCCTTGAATACCAGTAAGGACAGCCCAAATGAAATGCCAACGCCCAGGATAGTCACCCAGTGTGCGCCAGTACGGCCGATTACTTTGCCAAACAAACCGGCAAGAATAGCGCCGATTAAGGGTGAAAGGACAATGGCCAGATAGAGTTTTTCCATACCGGTTATCCTTTCAGCGTCCCGATGTCATCGACGTTGATGGTGCGCCGGTTACGGAACAACACCACCAGAATTGCCAGACCAATCGCCGCTTCTGCAGCGGCAACTGTCAATATAAAGAACACAAACACCTGTCCCGCTATATCGTTAAGAAAATAGGCAAAGGCGATAAAATTCATGTTCACTGCAAGCAACATCAGCTCGATGGCCATTAACAGGATGATTACATTTTTTCGGTTAATAAAAATACCGGCCACACTGAGACTGAACAGCACAGCACTCAGTATTAGGAAGTCTGATAATGCAAGTGCCTGCATTACTCGTCTCCCCCGGTTTCTGCTTCCATTTTCACCAGCCGCACTCGATCCTGAGATCTTACCGCCACCTGCTTCGCAGGATTCTGATATCGGGTACCAGGCCGTTTGCGCATGGTGAGTGCGATCGCTGCAATTATCGCAACCAGTAAAATCACCGCAGCAATTTCAAACGGATAAACATATTCCGTGTAGAGCACGCTTCCCAGTTCACGGGTATTGCTGTAATCAGCAGCATGCCGTGCCGGTGCTGCATAGTGTTCCAGGCCAAAGTTTTTAGCACGCACCACCAGGAACATTTCCAGCATCATCAACCCTGCAACCATCAGACCAACGGGCAAATATTTTGTAAATCCTTCTTTGGCCGGTGACACATTAATGTCCAGCATCATCACTACAAACAGGAACAACACCATGACGGCACCGACATAGACCAGCACCAAGGTGATCGCCAGGAACTCGGCTTCGAGTAACAACCAGAGACCCGAACAGGTAAAAAATGCCAGCACTAAATGAATCGCTGCGTGCACGGGGTTACGCACTGTTATGACGCGCGTTGCTGCAAATACCAGAATGGCAGCAAGTATGTAGAAGACCAGACGGTCAAAGGCGATTGGCATTTCCATTATCTATAGGCCGCATCGGCAGCCCGGTCGGCTGCAATCTGTTGTTCGTATTTATCACCAATGGCAAGTAGTTTGTCCTTGGTCATGATGTTCTCACCACGGTTTTCAAAATGGTATTCAAAAATCCGGGTTTCAACAATTGAATCGACCGGGCAGGATTCTTCACAAAATCCACAGTAAATACACTTGAACAAATCAATGTCATAACGGGTTGTGCGACGCGTTCCATCTTCACGCGGTTCAGCGTCTATAGTTATAGCCAATGCGGGGCAGACTGCTTCACATAGCTTGCAGGCAATACAACGTTCTTCACCATTTGGGTAACGCCGCAAGGCATGTAGGCCACGGAAACGGTGCGATTGCGGTGTTTTTTCATCCGGATACTGCACGGTTATCTTTTTCGCAAAAAGATATTTTCCGGTCAGCCGCATGCCTTTAAGCAACTCCCAAAGGAACAGACTTTTAACCGCATTAGGCAATAAATTCATCCTCTAATCCTCAGTCGAACCATGGTCCCAGCCCACTGACTACTGCAGCACCTTCGATAACTAACCAGATGATTGTCAGTGGGATAAACACCTTCCAGCCCAGGCGCATGATCTGGTCATAGCGGTAGCGTGGAAACGTAGCGCGAAACCACAAGAACAGAAACAGGAAAAACGACACTTTCATCAACAGCCAGATCAATCCCGGCACCCAGGCAAATAGACCTTCCAGAACCGGTATACCTTCAAAGGGTGAAAGCCAACCGCCCATAAACAACAGCGCTGCCAGTGTCGCGATCAATATAATGTTGGCATATTCCGCGAGGAAAAAGACGGCGAAGGTCATCCCCGAGTATTCAACGTGAAAACCAGCCACAATTTCTGATTCGCCTTCAGCCACATCAAACGGCGCGCGGTTTGTCTCAGCGACACCGGAGATAAAATAAATAATGAACAACGGTAACAGTGGCAGCCAATACCAATGCAGAATACTGCCCGATTGCGCACGGACAATATCACCCAGGTTAATACTTCCCGCCGCCATCAACACGCCGACCAGTGCAAACCCCATGGCAATTTCATAGGCAACAATCTGTGCCGCACTGCGCATCGCACCCAGGAAGGCATATTTGGAATTGGTCGCCCAACCCGCAATGATAACGCCGTACACCCCAACTGATGTCAGGGCGAGTATATATAAGAGGCTAGCGTCGACATCAGCCAGCACTAAACCATCATCAAAAGGTATCACTGCCCACGCAGCTAATGCAGGTGCGATGGAAAGGATAGGCGCGATAATAAACAGGTAATGATTGGAATTTGTCGGAACGATGATTTCCTTGAACATCAATTTCACGGCATCAGCGATCGGCTGTAACCAACCGCGAGGTCCGACGCGGTTCGGTCCAACACGCACCTGGATGTAACCAATAATTTTACGTTCGGCAAATGTCAGATACGCCACACAGAGCATCAACGGCATGACGATGAGTAAAATCTTCAACAGAATAAAACCGCCCGTCATTATCCAGTCGAGAAGAGTTGATGCTTCCATAAGGCTCCTATACCTTTTCCATTATTAGCGTGCCCCACGGTTCAGGGATAACCAGTGAAATCGAAAGTGCCACTGGAAGTACCACGGCACCTTTTGCCACACGACTATCTATTTGCAGGGGCATAATGGTTTGCACTCCACCCTGTTTGACCCCGGCTCTTTCAGTATCAGACAGCCCTAGCTCTGCAGCATCATCCGGATTTAATCTTATACTGGCTACTTTAGCATCCGGTGTTTGTAGCAACGCATCGGCACGGCGAACAATCGCATCCGTTGCATAGATCGGTAACTCTGCAATGCGTTCAATACCCTGTTGTGTTGATTCAATGTGAATTGCATCAGGGTAGCGTTTGTTATCAGTAGCTTCAGTATCCAGCTTGCTGCGCAATTCATCCCGGACAGTCTCCGAAGATGTCTGCTCAAAACCATCCAGCTCCAATAAATTACCCAGTACACGCAATACTTTCCAACCAGGCCGTGCACCTTCTGGAGGTCTGGAAACCGCCGCAAAACTTTGCCAGCTGCCTTCGCAGTTAACATAGGTTCCTGAAGTTTCTGAAAAAGCGGCGATGGGCAATAACACATCGGCATACTCGCACATGCTGGCCGTGACAAAACAGGACAATGACACCACGAAACTTGATTCCTGCATCGCATGCATTGCCATTCTGCTATCGATACAATCGTATTCTGGCTCGATACCAAATGTCAGATAGGCATCCCGGGGTGTCGCCAACATATCTTGAGCATCTGCGCCTGGATTTGCACGTGACTGACCGGCAACGGTTCTATGAGGCAATACACCAGCAAGATAAGCACCCGCTGCATTTGCACCATCAGAAAGAAACCCAATACTGGCTTGCGTATTTTCGGCAATACAGACGGCCAATGCGCGCAACGCTGAAAAAGAAGGATGCATACCTGCGCCAAGACCTAACAACAAGACCGCGTTGTCGGCCTGAATCAAATTTTCAGCGATGGATGTTGCCGTTAAGTTCGTATCAGCAGCTTCCAGCACAGAAGCCAGTAACGCTGGCGCTTTTATATTTTTATTTTTTAATACTGCCGCTGTAATTGCTGCCAGTTGTTGAACCCACTCACTCGGTCGAGTAATCAGTTGTTCGGTCACAGCGTAGGTCACAGGATAATCGACTGCATTAACAGTCATTATTTTTGCGCCCTTTTCTGCTGCCTGGCGCAAGCGCAGCCCGATGATGGGTTGATCCTTACGCGGATTAGCACCGACAACCAGAACTGCATCTGTAGCTTCCAGGTCAGAAATAGATAGCCCCAGCGCAGGATACAAGGGCTCCTGTTCTTGACCGGTGAAATCACTGCGGCGTAAACGGTGATCTATGTTAGCCGTACCCAGACCTTCAGCAATTTGATTCAACAGGTATTGTTCTTCAATCGTCGCATTGGGTGAAACCAGCATGCCCAGCTTATCAGGATTGACAGCCTTTAAACCTTCAGAAACTTTCTGTAGCGCTTCTTCCCAGCCAACCGTTTTCCATTCGCCGTTTATTTTAACCATAGGCTGTGTCAGCCGGTCATCACTGTTCACACCCTGATAACTGAAACGGTCTCGGTCAGATAACCAGACTTCATTAATTTCTTCGTTCTCATTGGGTACAACGCGCATTAATTTGCCATTACGGGTATGCAACAACATATTCGAGCCGACACAATCGTGCGGGCTGATCGAACCAGCCTGGATTAATTCCCAGGCGCGCGCGGTAAAACGAAATGGTTTTGAGGTTAAGGCCCCCACCGGGCAAATATCAATGACATTTCCGGACAGTTCGGAATCAATACTGTTTTCAATATAAGTACTGATCTCCATAGTCTCACCACGCCCAGTGCCACCGAGTTCTTTGCTACCACCAATATGCTCAAGGAAACGGATACAGCGCGTGCAATGAATACAGCGCGTCATATCGGTTGCAATCAGCGAACCGAAATTTTTGTCTTTTACGACACGTTTTTTCTCGGTGAAACGAGAAATACCACGGCCATATTCGAGCGCTACGTCCTGTAGTTCGCATTCGCCACCCTGATCGCAGATCGGGCAATCAAGCGGGTGATTGATAAGCAGAAACTCCATCACGGCACGCTGTGCTTTTTTTGCGTACTCCGAAGTAGTCCAGATTTTCATACCATCAGCAACGGGAGTTGCACAAGCTGGTAAAGGTTTCGGCGCCATGCGCCCACCCATTTCAACCTGCACCATACACATACGGCAGTTAGCCGCGATCGGCAGCTTTTTGTGATAACAGAAACGCGGCACACTGATATCGTGACCATCAGTCACTTCTATAATCATGGCGTTCTTGCGCGCCTGGTAATCGGTACCGTCGATATTGACGGTCACCATGTCCTCAGCAACAGTATCCGGTTTTGCACTCATGCAGCAGCACCCTGTCCGGTTCGGTGACTGCTGGTACCGGGCATGCAGTTTTTGTGCGTAATGTGGTATTCAAATTCGTGCCGGAAATGTTTGATAAAACTTTGTACTGGCCAGGCCGCCGCATCACCGAATGCACATATAGTGTGACCTTCGATCTGGCCTGCCGCACTTTCCAGAAGATCAATATCTTCCATGCTGCCCTGGCCTTCTTCGATGCGTTTGATAACCCGATACATCCAGCCGCAGCCTTCGCGACAGGGTGTGCACTGGCCGCATGATTCTGCATAATAGAAGCGCGAAATCCGCACCAGCGCCTTGACCATACAGGTCGAATCATCCATCACAATCATACCCGCCGAACCTAACGCAGTACCGGCCTTGGACAGCGAGTCGTAATCCAGTTCGGTTTGCATCATTAAATCTGCAGGCATTACCGGCATGGAACAACCGCCGGGAATTACGGCTTTTAATTGATGACCGTCGCGCACTCCGCCTGCCAGGGCCAGCAAATCTTTGAACGGTGCGCCCAAAGGTATTTCATAGTTACCCGGTTTATTGACGTGACCGGATACACACCAGATTTTTTCACCACCATTATTCGGCCGACCCAGATTTAAAAACCAGTCAGCACCATTACGCATAATGACGGGAACAGATGCCAGGCTTTCAGTATTATTAATGGTAGTGGGTTTACCGTATAAACCAAAGTTAGCCGGAAACGGTGGCTTGTAACGTGGCTGGCCTTTCTTACCTTCCATCGAATTCAACAAAGCAGTTTCTTCGCCACAAATATACGCGCCGGCACCCAGATAAGAATGCAAATCAAAATCAATGCCTGAACCCTGGAGATTCTTGCCCAGCAATCCTGCCTCATAGGCTTCTTTTAAAGCTTGCTCAAAACGTTCATAAGGTTCGTGATGAAACTCGCCACGCATATAGTTATAACCAATATCAGCACCCATGGAATAACCAGCAATGGCCATGCCTTCAATTAACGCATGCGGGTTGTAACGCAGAATATCCCGATCCTTGCAGGTGCCCGGTTCAGATTCATCCGAGTTACAAACAATATATTTTTGCACCGGCGCATTACGCGGCATAAAGCTCCATTTCAGACCGGTCGAAAACCCCGCACCGCCACGCCCACGCAACGCGGATTTTTTTACTTCTTCAATAATATCTTCCTGCGGTGTTTTCTCACGCAGAATTTTCTTCCAGGATTCATAGCCACCGGTCTTAAGATAATTCTCCATTGTCCAGGGCTGGTCATATTGCAGCGTTGTGAAACAAACCTGATTGGTCATGCGCTACTCCAGCCCGTCCAGAATCTGATCGAGTGTCTCAATGGTCAGATGCTCGTGATAATGTCCATTAACCGCCATCATCGGCGCACCCACACAAGCCGCCAGACATTCTTCTTCGGCCTTGAGATAAATACGTCCGTCCTCGGTACTCTCGCCCAGTTTGATACCCAGCTTTTGCTCAACGTGTTCGATTAATTTATCAGCACCACACAGCATGCAGGAAATATTGTTACAAAACGCGACGGTATTTCTACCCACTGGCTGAGTTTCAATCATTGAGTAAAACGAGGCAACTTCGTATACCGACACTTTCGGCATTTCAAGATAATTCGCGACAGCATCCATTTGCGGTACGCTGACAAAACCTTCCAGATGTTGCACAGCGTGCAATGCGGCTAACACAGCAGACTGCTTTTGATCCGCAGGGAACTTTGCAGTCCAGTTATCAATTTCCTGTTTTACTTCGGGTGGAAGCTCAAAGCTCCCTGAAGTGAGTTGTACGGTTACATTCATTAGCGATCAACCTCGCCAAACACAATATCCTGGGTGCCAATAATTGCCACCACGTCAGCCAACATATGACCCCGCACCATTTCATCCAAAGCCGCCATATGCGCAAAACCAGCCGCACGTATTTTCAGACGATAAGGTTTATTGGCACCATCAGAAATCAGATACACCCCAAATTCACCTTTTGGATGTTCAATAGCGGCATATGCTTCACCTTCAGGAATACAAAACCCTTCAGTAAATAATTTAAAATGATGAATCATTGCTTCCATATCCGCTTTCATTTCTTCACGCGGTGGTGGCGCAAGTTTTGTGTCATCCGTCATGACCGGGCCTGGATTTTTACGTAACCAGTCAGAACATTGCTGAATAATTCTGTTCGACTGGCGCATCTCTTCAATGCGCACCAGATAACGGTCGTAACAGTCGCCATTCACGCCGACCGGAATATCAAAATCCATCTTGGCATAAACTTCATACGGTTGTTTTTTGCGCAGGTCCCAGGCAAAACCTGAACCACGAATCATCGGGCCGGTAAATCCTAACTGCAATGCGCGCTCCGGTGAGACAACACCAATATCGACAGTGCGCTGCTTCCAGATACGATTATCCGTGAGTAATGTCTCATACTCATCAACACAGGCCGGGAAACGTTCGGTAAAGTCATCAATAAAATCGAGCAAAGACCCATGCCGGTTTTTATTCAGCCGCTCTATATCTGTCTTGTTGTGCCATTTGGATTCTTCATACTGCGGCATGCGATCCGGAAGATCACGATACACCCCGCCAGGCCGGTAATAAGTCGCATGCAAACGCGCACCGGAAACAGCTTCGTAACAATCCATTAAATCTTCGCGTTCACGAAAGGTATACAGGAATATTGTCATGGCACCAATATCCAGTCCATGCGCGCCCAGCCATAACAAATGATTCAGAATCCGGGTAATTTCATCAAACATAACCCGAATATATTGGGCGCGAATTGGCACTTCTACACCCAGCAGTTTTTCCATGGCCAATACATAACCGTGTTCGTTACACATCATGGATACGTAATCGAGACGATCCATGTAACCAATACTCTGATTATAAGGTTTGCTTTCGGCAAGTTTCTCAGTGCCGCGATGCAACAGACCGATATGAGGATCGGCACGTTGTACAGTTTCACCATCCATTTCCAGAACCAGACGTAATACACCGTGCGCTGCTGGATGCTGCGGTCCAAAGTTCAGCGTGTAGTTACGTATTTCAGACATATTTCAGGCTCAGAATTTTTTGTTCAGCATTGTAGGAGCGGAATGGCTGATTAATCATCTTTAACATCCGTTTCATTAGATGCACCTTCAGCACGAATCACACGCGGAACCAAAACGCGCGGTTCAATACTGACCGGCTGATAGATAACGCGCTGTTTCTCCGGGTCGTAACGCACTTCCACATTTCCGGACAGCGGAAAGTCCTTGCGGAATGGGTGACCGATAAAACCGTAGTCTGTCAGGATGCGGCGTAAATCCGGATGGCCTTCAAAAATAATGCCGTACATATCGAAGGCTTCACGCTCAAACCAGTTTGCTCCACTCCAGATATTAATCACCGAAGGAATCACGGGTAACTGACTGTCTGGCACATATACACGAATGCGTAACCGGTGGTTATGACGCATCGACAGCAGATGGTAAACCGCCGCAAAGCGGCGCTCGCTGGAGGAAGCTTCCACTGATAATTCATCTTCCAAAAATGACAGGCGTTCAGAAGTATTAACTGAAACTCCCCGGCTAAACCCAGCATTGGTGACATTGTCAGTTTCCCATTCAGCATTGCCATACGCTAAATAGTCAACGCCACAAACATCGAGTAATTGTTCAAACTTAAAGTCCTGTTCATCTCGCAAAGCTGTGCAAATATCTAACAAATCAGCAGGCGAAACTTCAATCGTTACCTCGCCGACAGACACACTGCATTGTTGCAGCTTATCGCTGAATCGTTCCCGCAATCTATCCTGAAGTTCTGAGGGCTTCATATTTTCTATAATTAATAATCAGCGAGCGATGGTATTGGTACGGCGAATTTTATTTTGCAGTTGCAAAATACCGTACAACAAAGCTTCAGCAGTCGGCGGACAACCTGGCACATACACATCCACCGGGACGATACGGTCACAGCCCCGCACCACTGAATAAGAATAATGGTAATAACCACCGCCGTTAGCGCAAGAACCCATGGAGATCACCCAACGTGGCTCGGCCATCTGGTCATATACCTTACGCAGAGCCGGTGCCATTTTGTTACACAAGGTTCCGGCAACAATCATGACATCCGATTGACGCGGGCTAGGACGGAATACAATCCCGAAACGATCCAGGTCATAACGTGAAGCACCTGCTTGCATCATTTCAACCGCACAACACGCCAGACCAAAAGTCATCGGCCACATCGAACCGGTGCGTGCCCAGTTAATTAATTTGTCAGCAGAGGTGGTAACAAATCCTTCCTCAAGAATGCCTTCTACTCCCATTCCAAAGCACCCTTCTTCCATTCATAGATAAAACCGATAACTAGAATGCCAAGGAAAATCATCATGGCGATGTAACCGAACCAACCAATTTGATCGAGCACCACAGCCCATGGAAACAGGAAAGCAATTTCCAGATCGAAAATGATGAACAGAATTGCAACCAGGTAATAACGCACATCAAAACGCATGCGAGTATCTTCGAAGGCTTCGAAGCCGCATTCGTAAGGAGATAATTTTTCGCTGTACGGTTTTCTTGGCCCCAACAAAAAACCTATGATAATAGGCCCCAAACCAAAGCCGAGCCCAACTAAAATAAAGAGCAGAATTGGCAGGTAGTTTTCGAGCATAGATCAGTCCTCCGGTACCAGTTGCAGCCACCTGATTTTAGTTATGGATGGTGTGCCGCATAGCGTTCAGCAGTCTAGGCCAGTAAGTGAATAAGTGTCAAGCAAAGGAGGTGTTTGCTTTTGTAGTTAAATCAGTGGGTTAATAATGCTTCTGGGGTCATAAAAAATGCCCATGAGAGGACTATTGTCTAGCCTGCGATAACCGTAGCGTTACACATTCAATTAATTAGCCGCCAAGGCGCCAAGAACGCCAAGAAATACTTGTTTGTTTTTTTCACTGCGCGAAGCGCAGTGTGCAAAAAGAACTTGGCGTTCATGGCGTCTTGGCGGCTAATCTATATACAATTGATATATCACAGATCCCGTTAAAAACACGAGCTAGATCATTGCTGGAAAAGATATAATTCAGTGATGGTGCCGACGGCCGGAGTCGAACCGGCACAGCTTTCGCCACTGCCCCCTCAAGACAGCGTGTCTACCAATTCCACCACGTCGGCTAAATTAATGAATGTTGATTTACAATTATTATGAGGCAATTATTCCGGAAGGTCGCCAGGCTCTGCTGGCTCCTGAGCCACCCCAGGGTTGTCACTATCGAGCGCTGGCATGTCTGGTAAGTCAGCCGGAGGCACATCGATTGCCGGCACTTCTTCAGTCAGCACATCCTCCGCTTCGGTAGCAACGCCAATTTGCTCCGTAACACTTGCATTTGAAGCATCGGGGTCATGCACCAGAGGGGAAGACAGCAACACACTATTAGCAAAAAACAAAGCCGCTAAAATACCTGTCAATCGGGTAAAAAATGAACCACCACCACGTGAACCAAACACAGTGCCAGAGGAACCACTCCCGAAGGCAGCCCCCATATCAGCACCTTTACCTTGTTGCAGCAGCACGAGGGCGATAATGCTCAGCCCCAGTAATACTTGAATAATCAGGAATATCTGAAACATATGTCCTTCCTGAAGCGCCTAAACAGCACTTCAACCTGGTTGATTAATTACCTGCCTTACAAATCGCAAGGAACTCTTCTGCTTGTAGTGATGCACCACCAATCAGACCACCATCAATATCCGGCATCGCAAACAACTCCTGAGCATTGGCACCTTTCACACTGCCACCGTAGAGTATTTGCACCTTGTCAGCGACGCCTGCATCCAGTCCACTGATTTTGTTACGAATGAAGGCATGGACATCTTGCGCCTGATCCGGTGACGCTGTTTTACCGGTACCGATTGCCCAGACCGGCTCATAAGCAATGACTGCATCATTAAGCGCTGCCACACCTTCGAGCTCAATGACGGCATCAAGCTGACGTGCAACAACCTGTTCGGTAATGCCCTGTTCACGCTCTTCGAGTAATTCACCTACACAGAGTATAGGCTTCAGACCCGCCTTGCGGGCAGCAGCAAATTTCCGGGCCGTAAACTGATCATCTTCTGCATACAGACTGCGCCGTTCGGAATGCCCGACTATGGCATATTTACAGCTAAAATCATTGAGCATCGAACTAGAGATTTCACCAGTAAAGGCACCGGCATCCTGATCGCTGACATCCTGCGAACCCAAAGCAATCTTACTGCCTGCCAATAAATTCGATACCAGCGGAATATATATAAAGGGTGGACAAACCGCAGCTTCATTTTTACCGATGCCGTCAGCACCCGCTTTAATCCCATCGACCAGCTGTTTAACGCTGCTCAGGGAGCCATTCAGTTTCCAGTTCCCAGCTACCAATATCTGCCGCATCCCGGCCTCCGCACACCTTAAAATAGCCGCGTAGCGTAGCGGTCTGGCACTGAAAAATCAAATATTTGCCGGACTTAACGAGGAGTTAAAAGTCATTACCCTGCTGATGAACAGGCTTTTTCTATCGGGATAACCAAAGTGCCGTTTTTATAATGCGCCGCAGCCAACGATTGCTTCCTCACCAACAACCCGGATTGGGAACGGTAAACCAGGTATTCAACAGCAGGATCTATTTTTTCATAAACAGAACTACCAAACAGCGTATCCACTGGCATCCAGCCCGCCCAGCTTCGCCCGCTGTACTTCAGAAGGTCAATCACTGGCTGCCGTGAAATATCATGCACCAGATGTTTCCCGGTATTTTCGGCCTGTACATTCTGATACCGACCACCAAGACGCTCCAACCGGTATCTGGCATCCATTCCCAGCAGATTAGCCCAGGGTTTCCATTTAAGAAAACGCGCATCAATACGCCACTCATCACCATATACAGGGTAGTAATCTGCCTGGCAGAAATCTCCGGAACGTAATTCGACCTGAAACTCTTGTTCCGCATTCTGACTGAAACGTAGTTTTGCAATCAGCGCTTCATCGGTAAGCCGGTTAAAGGTATATACATTCATGGTAAGCAGCCCGGCAATAACGGCTACTAATAACAATACCGAGACTGAACTGCGTAATATAATTTTCTTCATTAGATTATTTACCGTGTAACTTAGCAGGGTATTTGATAGGAAACCCCTGATTAATTAGCGAGAATACGTAGGAGCGGCTTTAGCCGCGATGAACCGGCATGCCCCATCGCGGCTAAAGCCGCTCCTTCAGAATTTGTACTGTTCACAATGACAAGATGCACAAATTAATCATTGGATCCTAATTTAGTTTGAGACCTTTGCACGAAAGAGTCAGACAGTTTCCGCCTGACCAGCAACTACTTGTTCAACAACCGCAACCAGCGCATCCACCTGATCGTGCACCAGCGCTGCATCTTCACCTTCCACCATAACGCGGATCAAAGGTTCGGTTCCCGATGGACGCAACAATACCCGGCCTTTACCATTTAACCGCGCTTCCGCATCACGCACTGCATCCTGAACCGGAGCACAGTTCTCCATATCAATACGTTGCTTGACCGGCACATTAACCATACGTTGCGGATACTTGGTCATACCCGACATCAGGTCTTTAAGAGATGCACCTTTTTGCACCATCGGCGCCAACACTTGAAGCGCTGAAATTATGCCGTCACCCGTTGAGGTGCGGTCCAAGCAGATGATATGCCCGGAAGATTCTCCACCCAACACACCTCCATTGGATTTCAACATTTCCATGACAAAACGATCACCGACACTGGCCCGCTGAAAATCTATGCCCGCACTCATCAAGGCATGCTCAAGACCCAGGTTGCTCATGAGCGTACCAACCACCGGCCCACCGAGCCTGTCGGCCGTCTTTCTGCTATTAGCTATGACGTAGAGAATCTCGTCACCATCAACCACTTCACCGGTATGATCAACCATGATTACCCGGTCACCATCACCATCGAAAGCAATCCCTAAATCAGCTTTTTGTTTGAGAACTTCTGCAGATAAGGTGGCGGGATGCGTTGAGCCACAATCAGCATTAATATTCAAGCCATCCGGATCAACACCGATGGCAATTACCTCTGCACCGAGTTCTTCCAACACACTGGGGGCAACGTAGTAAGTTGCGCCATTGGCACAATCCACCACAATGCGCAGACCCTTCAAATCCAGCACTGCCGGTATCGTACTTTTACAAAACTCAATATACCTGCCACGGGCATCCTCCATTCGCTCAGCTTTACCAAGCTCGGATGAATCGACAGTATGCATTGGCTTATCCAGTTCAGCTTCAATCGCAGCTTCGACATCACCCGGTAATTTTGTCCCCTCTGCGGAAAAAAACTTGATGCCATTATCCTGATGTGGATTGTGAGACGCACTGATAACAATCCCTGCACAAGCGTGTAGAGTGCGTGTTAAATAGGCAATTGCTGGTGTCGGCATTGGCCCAAGCAAACGTATATCGATACCGGCAGAAGACAATCCAGCTTCCAGTGCGGATTCAAACATGTAGCCGGAGATGCGCGTATCCTTACCGATAACAACCCGTGATGCATTGGCTTTACCCAACACGCGGCCGGTTGCCCAACCCAGTTTGAGCATAAATTCAGCATTGATCGGATGTTCCCCAACCCGCCCACGTATACCGTCTGTACCAAAATATTTTCTGGACACTGATTACTCCTTAATGTGTCTGTACTGCGTCGTATAATTGTAGCGCCTGCCAGAATTCAGCGACATCGTGCACCCAGATCTAATATCTTGCCAATTATGGACTTTCGGGATAATCCCGCTAGCGCCGGTAAGATTATATCGGCAAATTTACACAATTCTTCTAGTCAGTATTAATAATTACCCATGGATTTAGCAAAACAAAATTCGAACCAATTATGATCAATTAGCGACTAATGCCTTCGTGTTCACAACAATTAACGCTACTAAGCAGGAATTTCAGAGCAACAGGAACAACCTATTGATAATAATCTGGCGTCACATATTCACTTCGCCCATTACCCGAGCATAAGAAATGCGGCGACAGACGCTAGGTCTATTTACTTAGAGGCGTGCCGACTAGTTGCAGGATTAAATTCAAGGAACCTCTGATGTGTCGTGCATCTTGACACTGAAACAGCACAAATCCTGTAGGAGCGGCTTTAGCCGCGATGGTGTACGGCGTTCATCGCGGCTAAAGCCGCTCCTACAGGTTCTGACAAAAAAATCAGAGGCTCCTTAAATGAAGGAATATCAGTGTTGCCCGGCTGGGCCACCAATCGGTTTATCAGGTGCAGAATCCTTCTTTTCCTGCGTGTCTTCCTGCTTGTCTACTGGCTGGCCACTCCCTGTGCTGTCTTGATCATCCCAATCCTGAGGCTGACGCGGCTCTTTACCAGCCATAATATCGTCAATCTGATTCGCATCGATCGTCTCATACTTAATAAGCGCTGCTGCCATGGCATGTAGTTTATCCTCGTTCTCTTTCAACAAGGTCTCGGCGCGCTGGTAATTACGATCAATGATCGAACGGACTTCTGCATCGATTGCATGCGCAGTTTCGTCAGAAACGCTCTTGTGCTGGGCAACGGAATGACCCAGAAAAACTTCACCTTCTTCTTCGCTGTACGTCAACGGGCCGAGCCGTTCCGACAAGCCCCACTTGGTGACCATATTACGTCCCAGCTCTGTTGCGCGCTGAATATCGTTGGAGGCTCCGGTTGTCACCATATCCTCACCAAAGATTAATTCTTCCGCGATACGGCCACCGAACAAACTGGAGATCTGACTTTCTAACCGCTGCTTGCTAAAGCTGTAACGGTCTTCTTCAGGCAGAAACATCGTCACACCCAAAGCACGTCCGCGAGGAATAATAGAGACTTTGTACACCGGATCATGCGACGGCACTAGACGGCCAACAATAGCGTGGCCAGCTTCATGATAGGCAGTTAATTTTTTCTCTTCCTCATTCATCACCATGGACTTGCGCTCGGCACCCATCATGATCTTGTCCTTGGCTTTCTCCATATCATCCATGTCGACCAAACGCTTATTTGCACGCGCAGCGAACAACGCCGCTTCATTCACCAGGTTTGCCAGATCAGCACCGGAAAAGCCTGGCGTACCACGCGCAATAATGGCGGGTTTGATATTTTCATCCATCGGCACTTTGCGCAGATGCACTTTCAAAATCTGTTCACGGCCACGAATGTCCGGCAACGGCACAACGACCTGACGATCAAAACGGCCAGGACGCAATAGTGCAGGGTCAAGCACGTCCGGACGGTTAGTGGCAGCAATCACGATCACACCATCATTGCTTTCAAAGCCATCCATTTCAACCAGCAACTGATTCAAGGTTTGTTCACGCTCATCGTGCCCGCCGCCCAACCCGGCACCACGGTGACGGCCTACGGCATCAATTTCATCGATGAAGATGATACAAGGCGCATGCTTCTTGGCTTGCTCGAACATATCGCGTACCCGCGATGCTCCGACGCCAACAAACATTTCGACAAAGTCAGATCCTGAAATCGTAAAGAACGGTACTTTAGCTTCACCAGCGATAGCTCTGGCAAGCAGCGTTTTACCTGTACCTGGAGCGCCCACCAGAAGAACACCGCGAGGAATTTTTCCACCCAGCTTCTGAAACTTGCTCGGATCACTCAGAAATTCAACCAGTTCTGCAACCTCTTCCTTGGCCTCTTCGACACCCGCCACATCATTGAAAGTAATTTTGACCTGGTCTTCGCCCAACATGCGCGCACGGCTTTTACCAAACGACATGGCACCCCGGCCACCCCCGCCACCCTGCATCTGCCGCATGAAGAAAATCCACACACCAATTAGCAGCAACATCGGGAACCAGGAAATAAAGATTTGCATCAACATGGAATCCTGTTCAGGTTCCTTAACGTTGACCTCGACACCGTTGGCAAGTAAATCATCGATCATTTTCGGATCGTTAGGCGTCAGCGTAGAAAAAGTTTCACCGTTCGCATAACGACCCTCAATGGTGCGGCCTGCGATTTTTACATCGGAAATATTTCCAGACTTAACACCATTGATGAATGTGGAATAAGACACCGTTTGCACACGTGGCGCCGGTGGTCCGAAATTGTTGAAAACGGACATAAGGACGATCGCGATGACCACCCAGAGCAAGATATTTTTCGCCATGTCATTCAAAATAAGTTACCTCGAGTAACGCGATGAATGGAATCCATATGAAGGGAAGCATTTGTCTTAAAAGGCATTTCGGCTAATACGTCTTTTCCTGAAATTCTACACTACCTTATAACCCCTAGCCAGCACGTAGACCTCACGACTACGTGGGCGGGAGGCTTTAGGCTTTCTAACCAGAACCTTGTCATAACGTCCCTTAATATCACTTAAAAGCTGATCTGAACCGTCACCCTGAAACACCTTAACCAGCAAGTCGCCACCCGGGCCTAATACTTGGGAAGCAAAATCTACTGCCAGTTCAGCCAGATACATTGCCCGGGGAATATCCACAGCTTCTACACCACTAATATTGGGGGCAATATCAGACATTACAAGGCCAACCGTTTTGTCTTCAAGCGCACTCAATAGCTGCTGAAGAATTACATCCTCCATGAAGTCTCCCTGTACGATGGTAACCCCCGGCAAAGGTTCAATCGGTAACAAATCCATTGCAATTATCCGGCCCTTTTTGCCCAGCAACCCTAATGCATACTGACTCCATCCCCCAGGTGCCGCACCAAGATCGACGACCGTCATACCCGGTTTGATCAAACGGTATTTATCCTGAATTTCTGCCAGTTTATAGACCGCACGCGAGCGGTAGCCTTCACGCTGCGCACGTTTGACATACTCATCTTGAAAATGTTCTTTTAACCAGCGTTGGCTACTTTTACTACGCGCCATAGCGATTATTCGCCTTCATTCTGTATACTTCCACTTTGTCTCTAGATAATGATAAGCCGAATTATCAGCTTACAACTTAAATTATATGCAACTTTCTGAATCACAAAAAAAGAAACTGCGTGGCCTCGGTCATCAGTTAAAACCTGTTGTCACTATAGGTTCGAGCGGCTTGACTGAATCCGTACTCGAAGAATTTATACGCTCATTAAATCACCACGAATTAATGAAAGTTAAGGTGAATGCAGGTGACCGGGACGAACGTGACCAAATTCTCAACAAGCTGTGTGAAGAGTCAGGGGCACTTTTACTGCAACGTGTTGGCAATATCGGTTTGTTTCTAAAACTCAGAAAGAAAGACTCAAAATTACTTTTGAGCTTGTAACCGGCGAATCTTTACCCTAATTCCGTCACAAACATTAAGGTCAATGCCCTGTATCACCGTTTAGTCAAATCATTCATTGGCTAGCTGTCGCCGCTTGGCAACAGTTTTTGCTACCAATCCCGTCTTATCAATGCCTTGGCTATGGTCTGATTCGCACACACCCCGCGCTCAATGCTATGATACCGCAGATTTAGAAACCTCGGAGATCAGATAACAATCCTGCTTTGCAGTAACCAATATAGCTGAAATTTATGCGATTTTATGGTGTTGGGTAGTCACATCACAAGCCGGTAAAAGCTGCGCTCACAGGCACTGTTATCACACATTAGAATTCCACTACATAAATCTATTTCAATTTTTTCATACACTCAATAGTCTTAAACAAGGGAGAAACTTTATGAGACGCTTATTATTATCTTCTGTACTTTTCAGCCTGATGTTCACAGTCGGCTGTAGCAAAAGCGGTGACGACGCGGCTGAAACTATGATGGATAAAGCCAAATCAGCCGTTGACTCTGCTACCGACAAAGCCAGTGACATGGCTGGTGATGCAGTTGATGCCGCAAAAGATGCTGGCTCAGCCGCTAGTGACGCCGGTTCCTCTGCGATGGATTCTGCAGGCGATATGGCCGGTGGTGCCACAGATGCCGTAAAAGATGCTGGCAATGCTGCACTGGATAAAGCCGGTGACGTTGCTCAAGGCGCAGCTGATAGCCTTCACGAAGCAGCGGGTACTGCAGGTGACGCAGCAGCTGGTGCAGCGGAAGATGCTGGCGATGCAGCAAAAGACGCAGCAGCCGATGCCATGAAAGACATGCAACACTAAAATCGTTCGCTGTCCGAAAACCGGGTGCCAGGATTAAAACCTGCACCCGGTTTTTTTATTCCTGATTATTTCAATAACGAACCAAGAATACCGCGTGCCAGGCGACGGCCCATGGTACCGCCTAACGAACGCACGACACTTTTTGCCATCGCTTCCAGAATACCCTGCCGCTGATAACCCTTACGGGATTTTTTAGCTTTTCCCCCACCGTTATTCTGCGCATCTTCTGCACTTTTTTCTGCCCGCGCCTTAAGCAATTCATAGGCAGATTCGCGATCAACTGGTTCATCATATTTACCAGACATACCACTACTGGAAAGTACGGCGCGGCGTTCAGTGTCGTTAACCGGCCCCATGCGCGAACACGGCGGCCGAATCAAAGTTCTCTCAACCGGACTGGGTATCCCTTTTCCTGCCAGCGTAGAAACCAATGCTTCGCCTACACCTAACTCAGTAATCACTTTTTCTGTGTCCAGATTTTCATTGGTTCGAAAGGTTTCGGCAGCTGCACGCACCGCTTTCTGATCACGCGGTGTAAACGCCCGCAATGCATGTTGAATACGATTACCCAGCTGTCCAAGTACAGCGTCCGGTATGTCCAGCGGATTCTGTGTCACAAAGTAAACACCCACACCCTTGGAACGAATCAGACGCACAACTTGTTCGACTTTTTCCAGTAAGGCTTTGGGCGCATCATCGAACAATAGATGCGCTTCATCAAAGAAAAATACCAATTTCGGTTTATCCGGATCACCAACTTCCGGTAATTCTTCAAACAATTCTGATAGCAACCACAACAGGAAGATGGCATAGAGCCGGGGTTGCTGCATCAGTTTGTCAGCCGCAAGTATATTGATGTAGCCTTGACCATCCTCTGTACACCGCATCAAATCATTTAACTCGAACGCAGGCTCTCCCAGAAAATAGTTTCCATCTTGCTCTTCCAGCACCAGCAAACGTCTTTGAATAGCGCCAATCGACTGCCGCGCAATGTTGCCATATTCCAGTGACAGCTGTTTTGCATTTTCACCAATAAAGGTCAGCAGAGAACGCAGATCTTTAAGATCGAGAACCAACATACCTTCATCGTCGGCAAATCTAAACGCAGCATATAAAACGCCTTCCTGCGTTTCATTCAGATCCATTAATCGCGCCAGCAACAACGGTCCCATCTCAGAAACAGTGGTTCGAATCGGGTGGCCTTGCTTACCGTACAGATCCCAGAAAACTACCGGGAAACTTTTATAGCGGTAATCATCGAGTCCAATTTGTTGCGCGCGCTCCTCAAGCTTCGGATGTGGTTTGCCAGTCTGGCTGATACCAGCAAGATCGCCTTTCACATCTGCCATAAATACAGGCACACCTCGTCTGGAAAATGCCTCAGCGAGTATTTGCAGTGAAACTGTTTTACCCGTACCGGTAGCGCCAGCAATCAAGCCATGCCGGTTTGCAAACCCAGGCTGCAGATAGACTGCTTTTTCACCTGAACCGATAAATATGCCTGTGTCATCTGTCATCAACTCAGCTCTTTTGTTGTTTAAGAAAAGACTGTAATTCCTGGTTAAGGTCAGCATAGCGTTCGCCCAACTCTTTGAGCTCTGCAATCTCGAATTGGGATGCCGGTTGCCTGCTGCCAGCAATGGTATGCTGAATGATTAGCAAACGCTCAATAACATCATCAATTTTTTTTCGCAGTTGCGCCTTACGGCCAATCATACTGTTCTCCTGTTTGCGTCAGTCGCTGAACGCGCTTCTATAAAAATACGTTTTACCTTGTCATATTTAGTTTTAATTTCACCATCCAGATTTGCAACAATTTTTTCAATTTCTGCTGCCGGAAGGTCATCACTGAAATCAAGACTAATATTGACCAGAATATATTCTGGCCCCATGTGCATGGTCAACACTTCGTTCACGGCATCAACATTTTCCTCATTTGAGACCAGTTCACGCACACCACTCACTATCCATTGATTAGCACTTTCACCTATCAACAAACCTTTTGTTTCAAAGGCCAACCAAATTGCAGTAACCGCCAACAACAGGCCGATCAGGATTGAAGCGATGCCATCAAAATAAACGTTGCCCGTCACTTGAGTCAGCCAGATTCCGAGGAACGCGATCATCAGGCCCAGCATCGCCGCAGAATCCTCGAATAACACAACAAAAATGGTTGGATCCTTGGCACGTTTTACCGCTTCAAAATAACCCAACTTGCCCTTTTCGATAGAAAATGACTTGAACGCAAAATACCAGGCCGCACCTTCGAACACCATCGCCAGTGACAACACGATATAGTTAATCAGTGGGTTCCCCGGCATCGAAGGATGCAACAAATGAGTGACGCCCTCATAAACTGATATACCTGCACCGAGTGCAAACACCATGATAGCGACGATAAAACTCCAAAAATAGATTTCCTTACCGTGTCCAAACGGAAAATGTTCATCCGGTGGTTTTTGTGCTCGCCGCATGCCGTACAACAGCAGCACCTGATTGCCTGTATCCACCACGGAATGGATACCTTCTGATAGCATTGCAGAACTACCCGTCATTGCTGCTGCAATAAATTTTGTCACTGAAACCAGCGCATTGCCAACCAGGGCTGCAAGGATAACTTTTTTTGAGGAACCGGACATATATATTCAATTTGTTTTCTTGATTTATGTTGCTCAAGGATACCAGATAAACAACTGTAGATATCAATCAATATTGGACAATCGGGCTATGTACACCATAGCCTGATAGAATAAAAACGCTCCTTTCATTTAACGCAACGGATCAATGAAAACATGAAGTCACCTATGGCCTGGAAAAAACAACTGGCAACTATTGCTGTAGTCGGTGTTATTGCTCTCTACCAATACTTTCAAAATGAACAAGCTGGAGCACCTGCACAAAATGAGCAACGCAGTGGATCCAGTAATATTAGCCAGATTGAAAGCTGGCGGTCAGGTCAATGGGTGCAGCTCGATGCAACGGTAACCCGATTACTTGCTGATGATAATGAAGGCTCGCGTCACCAGAGATTTATAATAAACCCTGGCGGTAATCACACGTTACTGGTCGCGCATAATATTGATTTAGCAAAACGAGCACCCTTACGTAAAGGCGATAAGGTGAGCTTGCGCGGGCGCTACGAACCGAATAATCGTGGTGGCGTTGTTCACTGGACGCATCATGACCCGAAGGGTGGATCGGGTGGGTGGATTGAACATAATGGGGAAAGGTTTCAGTAGGTGGTGAGGTATTGCATGCAGGATAAACGAAAGCGAACACTATAACTATAAAAAAACTTACGATAATAAGCCTCATAAAAATTCGTCCCCTCCCCCTCAGGGGGAGGGACAGGGAGAGGGAATCTGATAAAAGCAACTGCCTTTAATATATCCCCTCTCCCCAACCCTCTCCCGGAGAGAGAGGGAGCCAAAGGGCAGCAGCAAAACTACTACTGTGTATTAATCAGAAATTCCCAGGGCATCACTGTCATAAACAGCCACCAGAAATAACCCAAGTAAACTGGTTATCAAAAATATCACCGACGCCGTTCCATGCGCCATCGCGAAAGTAGAGGAAGTAACGGCATCAGTTTGTCGCAAACTGGCAATGAAGGGCGACACTAAAAATTCATTAAGAATCACCAGTAACAACATAAGCAGCAATACATAAGTACGCCAGTTTACCCGCCGGTATCGGAACTGATTTCCCAGCAACAACAATACGCCACACACAAGGCCAATGTACGACATTATCTGGAATAGATTTCCCGCTAGCGTCCCAGCCAAGGCCCGATCCTCCAGACTGTTAAAGAGCATAGGTGCAACTATAAAACCCACAGTCCAAAGCCCGCCTACCCAGAGTGTAAGCAACAGCCGCTCGCCGATTAAAAGGCGGTTAGATTTCATGCTTGGTATTTAACAGAACAAAACAGGCTTATGTGTAACGAACTTCTACAATTTCCAGATTCCTTTCTCCCTTTGGTGCGATGACCGTACCCACATCTCCTTCCATCTTGCCGATGAGTGCTCGTGCAATAGGAGAACCCACGGAAATCAGGCCAGCTTTTATATCTGCTTCATCCTCGCCCACAATCTGATAGGTTATTTCATCTCCGGAATCTTCATCAATAAGGTCAACCGTAGCACCAAACACAACCTTTCCTCCCGCATCCAGCGTGGTCACATCAATAATAGTTGCATTGGATAATTTTCCGTCAATTTCTTTTATACGGCCTTCGGCAAAACTCTGTTGATCCCGGGCGGCATGGTATTCAGCATTTTCTTTTAAATCACCGTGCGCACGCGCGACAGCAATTGCGGCGATAATACGCGGGCGATCGACCATTTTTAACTGCTGTAATTCTGTGCGCAGTTTTTCCGCGCCGCGTTTTGTTAAAGGTACTTTATTCATGTGACATGTTCCTGATGTAAATCCTGTAAACGCTCTACTGACTGCACTTGTACGCTTGCCAGCGCAAGACTGGTTGCACTGGCATGTGCAATTGTCGTGCTATAGGGCACTCTATGTTGCAAAGCAGCGCCACGAATTGTAAATGAATCTGCAATCGCCCGCTTCCCTTCTGTGGTATTAACAATTAAATTAATCTGATCATTTTTGATCATATCAACAATATGCGGCCGTCCCTCATTGACCTTATTGATCACTTCACAGGGTATGCCGTCAGCACTGATTGAAGCCGCAGTACCCCGTGTCGCAACCAGGGTAAACCCCTGCTCAACCAGCTCATTGGCAACTTTGACGGCCGCCTCCCGATCCGCTTTGCGAACACTGATAAAAACTTTACCAGAACGCGGTAAATCAGCTCCACTGCCAAGCTGCGCTTTGAAAAAGGCTTCGCCAAAACTGCGCCCGACACCCATCACTTCACCGGTTGATTTCATTTCAGGGCCCAGCAAAGGATCAACGCCTGGAAATTTTACAAAGGGAAAGACAGATTCCTTGACTGAATAATAAGACGGAATAATTTCTTTCAATGCATTTTGAGATTTCAAAGTCTTGCCGGTCATACAGCGCGCAGCAATCTTGGCTAATGGATATCCAGTTGCCTTGGATACAAAAGGCACACTGCGCGAAGCCCGCGGATTGACTTCAAGGATATAAATCTTTTCACCCTGGATAGCAAACTGGGCATTCATAAGACCGACCACTTTGAGCGCTTTCGCCATCGCCGTCATCTGTTGCCGCAGCTGAACCAGAATCTCTTCTGACAAACTATAGGCCGGTAGTGAACAGGCTGAATCGCCGGAGTGAACACCTGCCTGCTCGATATGCTCCATGATGCCACCGATTAACACCTGGTCACCGTCACAGATAGCATCGACATCCACTTCGATAGCATCATTCAAAAAGTGATCTAACAACACCGGTGAATCATTGGATACGCTGACGGCTTCCCGCATATATCTACTGAGATCGTCCTTGTTGTAAACAATCTCCATCGCACGCCCACCCAGGACATAGGACGGACGGACGACTAACGGATAGCTGATTTCTTCAGCCAGCATAACTGCTTCTTTTGCACTGCGTGCTGTGCGATTAGGCGGTTGCAGTAGTTTCAGCTGGTTAATCATCTGTTGAAAACGCTCACGATCTTCCGCCATATCGATTGAGTCAGGACTGGTACCGATGATTGGTGCTCCCGCCGCTTCAAGATCACGCGCAAGCTTTAAAGGTGTTTGCCCACCATATTGCACTATGACACCCTTAGGGTTTTCCTTGATGATAATTTCCAGCACATCTTCCAGTGTCAGCGGCTCAAAATATAACCGGTCAGAAGTATCGTAATCGGTTGAGACGGTTTCCGGGTTGCAATTAACCATGATGGTTTCATAACCATCTTCGCGCGTCGCCAGAGCAGCATGCACACAACAGTAATCAAATTCTATACCTTGACCAATCCGGTTTGGCCCGCCACCCAACACCATAATTTTTCGCGCTTGGTTGGCTCTGATTCACACTCTTCTTCATAGGTGGAATACATATAGGCTGTATTCGTCGAAAATTCAGCCGCACAGGTATCAACACGTTTGTAAACCGGGTGCACGCCGAGCTTGTGTCTATGTTCACGTAGTTGATTTTCATCCGTGCTCAACAGTTGGGCCAGCCGCCGGTCAGAAAAACCTTTGCGCTTGAGAATAAATATTTCATCGCGCTCAAGTGTTTTCAGGTCACGGCCACGCAGCTTTTCTTCGATCGTAATAAGTTCTTCGATCTGAACCAGGAACCAGGGGTCTATACTTGTATAGCCTGCACTTCCTGAAGATCCATGCCCGCACGAAAAGCATCCGCCACATAAAGAATCCGTTCGCTGCCAACCTCCCGCAATTCACGCCGCAACGTATCCATACGGTTTTCATCATCAGCCGTTAGCCGTTCATTAAATCCATCAATACCGGTTTCCAATCCTCGCAAAGCTTTCTGAAGAGACTCCTGGAAAGTCCGGCCAATTGCCATCACCTCACCCACGGATTTCATCTGGGTGGTCAGACGATTTTCTGCTTGCGGGAATTTTTCAAAGGTAAATCGCGGTATTTTTGTGACCACATAATCAATAGATGGCTCAAACGATGCAGGCATCGCGCCACCAGTAATATCATTCTTCAATTCATCCAGCGTATAACCAACTGCCAGCTTGGCAGCCACTTTTGCAATCGGGAAACCGGTTGCTTTGGAAGCCAGTGCTGACGAACGTGAAACGCGCGGGTTCATTTCAATAATTATCATCCGGCCATCTTGCGGATTGATAGCAAACTGGACATTAGAACCGCCCGTGTCCACGCCAATTTCGCGCAACACTTCCAGCGATGCATTACGCATAATCTGATATTCCTTATCAGTCAGCGTTTGCGCCGGCGCGACCGTAATGGAATCACCCGTATGAATCCCCATCGGATCAAAGTTTTCAATCGAACAGATAATAATGCAGTTATCCTGGTGGTCACGCACTACTTCCATCTCGAATTCTTTCCAACCGAGGATAGACTCTTCAACCAACAGTTCGTTGGTCGGCGACAATTCCAGACCGCGCTCACAAATCTCAACAAACTCCTGCTTGTTATAAGCAATACCTCCGCCACTTCCACCCATAGTAAAGGATGGACGAATAACAGTGGGATAACCCACTTGTGCCTGTACTTGAAAGGCCTCTTCCAGGCTGTGAGCCACTGCAGCCTGAGGCATGTCCAGACCAATTTTCTGCATCGCTTTACGAAACTGATCACGGTCTTCCGCTTTGTCGATAGCTTCACGTGATGCACCAATCATCTCAACACCAAATTTTTTCAACACGCCTTCGCGCACCAGATCGAGTGCGCAATTCAGTGCCGTTTGTCCACCCATCGTCGGCAACAAAGCATCAGGGTTTTCTTTCTCAATAATCCGTGCAACCGTTTCCCAGGTGATCGGTTCAATATAGGTCGCATCCGCCATATTCGGATCGGTCATGATGGTTGCCGGATTGGAATTCACCAGGATCACCCGGAAGCCATCATCCTTGAGCGCCTTGCACGCCTGCACGCCTGAGTAATCAAACTCGCAGGCCTGACCAATCACTATCGGACCGGCACCAATGATTAATACACTTTTTATATCGTCTCTTTTTGGCATAAATTCTATTACCGCAATGACTGTTTCATTGCTAAGGAACCTCTGATTAATGAGCGAGTATCTGTAGGAGCGGCTTTAGCCGCGATGGGGTGTGACGTGTTCATCGCGGCTAAAGCCGCTCCTACAGAATTTGCACTGTTCACTAGGAAAAATACACGACACATCAGAGGTTCCCTAACCTTGCTTCTGTGAAGCTTTGCGTTGAGATTGATTGTCTATCAGCTCGATAAAATGATCGAACAAGGGCGCGACATCGTGCGGCCCAGGACTGGCTTCTGGATGACCTTGAAAACTAAACGCCGGATGATCGGTGTGATGCACACCCTGCAGGGAACCATCAAATAATGATCGGTGCGTGGCTTGCAGGCAATTCGGCAAAGAATCTTCATCTACCGCAAAACCATGGTTCTGACTAGTAATCATGACCACGCCGGTTTTAATATCCTGCACCGGATGATTGGCGCCATGGTGACCAAATTTCATTTTGACCGTTTGCGCACCACTGGCCAGCGCCAATAACTGGTGGCCCAGACAAATACCAAACAGTGGAATATTTTTTGCCAATAATTGCTTGATCGATTCGATAGCATAATCACAGGGTTCAGGATCACCCGGCCCGTTCGACAGAAACACACCATCGGGTGAAAGCGCCAACACCTCTTCGGCGGACGTCTGGGCCGGTACGATCGTCAGTCGACAACCCCGGTCGACCAACATGCGCAGGATATTTCGCTTCACCCCAAAATCGTAGGCAACCACATGTCTGGGTAAATGACTCTCTATCGGATGAGGTGCTTCCGGCAATCCGCCTTCCAGTGTCCAGCTACCTTGTGCCCAGTCATAGACCTTGTGAGTGGTCACTTCTTTTGCCAGATCCATGCCTTTAAGCCCGGCAAATTCACGGGCTGCTTTAAGCGCAGTCTGCTCATCAATCTGATCACCGGCAATCAAACAACCGCTCAGCGCACCCTTCTCGCGTAAAATCCGCGTCAGCCGCCGGGTATCAATATCTGCAATCCCTACCACTGCCTGCTGTCGCAGATAGTCATCCAGAGAATTCTGGCTACGCCAGTTACTCGCCAATAAGGGTAAATCACGAATGATCAGGCCCGCAGCCTGGATTTTTGACGATTCCTCATCCTCGGTATTAATCCCGGTATTGCCAATATGAGGGTAAGTCAGAGTCACCAACTGACGGGCATACGACGGATCGGTCAGGATTTCCTGATAACCCGTCATCGCCGTATTAAACACGACTTCCCCCGTACTCAAGCCAGCCGAACCAATCGACCGGCCCCAAAACAGGTTGCCGTCTTCCAGGGCCAACAAGGCCGAATTCTTCAAGGGGACCCCTCTACCGTAGCGTTGTGTGCGTAAACATGCCCGGTAAAAACCGATGAACGGTTATGCGAGCGTTTGGATTGTAAAGCAAAGCAGGCTTGAGGCCAAGATGGTGGGCGAGATTCTGAACAATAGTCTGCTGGTTCACCGCCAGAGGCTGAGGCTGGTGTTAGCCCTTTTTCATGTGGTAGCGTAGCAAACTACTGTAAACAGTTGAGTATTCAGGAGCGCAATATGGGTCGTGTAATCCGTGGGCTAACCCTTCAATCCAATAACCAGACAGCGCCTTTTACTAAACCCGCCCGCTTCCTGTTTTTCATTCTCATAATCACTGCACTTAGCGCCTGCACACTTAAAAAAGAAGATGTTAGCCGACAGCAGGCAACCGTTGACTATGATCTGTTACTGACCCTGCCAAAAGAGCCTATTTCTTATAGTGAACTTGTCAAACCTGTGCTTGAGCGCCGCTGTGTGGTTTGTCATGGTTGTTACGATGCACCTTGCCAGTTAAAACTTAGCTCTTATGAGGGCATCACGCGTGGCGCAAACAAACAGAAAGTTTATGATGGTGCTCGTATTATAGGTACAGAACCTACCCGGTTAATGATTGATGCCAAGACAACTGAAGAATGGCGCGACAGGGGCTTTCATAGCGTACTTAATGAAGGTGAGGCAACACCCCGTGAGAATCTGGAGCAGTCGGTGCTCTATAAACTGTTGCGCCTGAAACAACTTCATCCACAGGCACGTGTCGGTATGTTATCTGATGACTTTGACCTGGCATTGGATCGTGAACAGGTCTGCCCAACGCCCAATACGTTTAAAGACTACGCAGAAAAGCATCCGCAGTGGGGTATGCCATACGCTATGCCCAACCTGAGCAACGGGGAATACAATACCCTGGTGCAATGGCTGGCACAGGGTTCCCCTGTTCCAGAAACGGCACCACCGAGTCAGAAAGCAGCACAACAAATTACACTGTGGGAGCAGTTTTTCAACGGCAAAAGTAACAAGCAAAAACTGGTTAGCCGCTACCTCTACGAACATTTGTTTCAGGCACATATCCACTTTACCAATTCGCCAGTGCGTGAATTCTACCGGCTGGTTCGTTCAACCACGCCACCGGGTCAGATGATAGATGAAATACCGACTACTCGACCCTATGATGACCCTGGCTCTGCACCGTTCTATTATCGAATGCGCCCCTTCCTCGCTTCGATCGTGGCCAAAGATCACGTGGTGTACGAATTATCACCGCAGAAAATGAAGCGCTACCGTCAATTATTTCTTGAACCCGATTTCGATGTAGCAACACTTCCCTCATACAAGCCTCGCATTGCATCAAATCCATTCAGGGTATACGCAGCCATCCCCCCCGATTCACGTTACCGCTTCTTGCTGGATGACGCTCGCTTCTTTATTGAGGGATTCATTAAAGGGCCAGTTTGCCGTGGGCAGATCGCACTCAACGTCATCGAAGATCAATTCTGGGTTTTCTTTTTTAACCCCGACCATAATCTGCTAACCGCCGATGCTGACTTCCTGGGAAATTTATCAAATGATCTGGAAATTCCATCTGAACGCGGCAACACCCTTAAACTCTTTGCTGCGTGGACAGATTACTGGGGCAAACTGAATGGCTACATGAATGCTAAACAGGCATTTTTTAGAGAAATGCCCCGCCAGGATCTCGATCAGGCGCTAAATTTCATCTGGGATGGCGGTGGCACAAACCCGAATGCCGCCCTGACCGTATTCCGGCATTTCGACAGTGCGTCGGTCAATTTTGGTCTTGCAGGTGATTATCCAGAAACAGCCTGGATTATAGATTACCCACTTCTGGAGCGTATTCACTACTTACTGGTAGCCGGTTTTAATGTCTACGGTAATGTCGGACACCAGTTAAACACACGCCTCTATATGGATTTCCTGAGGATGGAAGCAGAAGACTACTTCCTGGCATTTATACCCGTCGATAAGCGTAAAAAAATCCGCGACTCGTGGTATGCCGGAATCCGTAGCGAAATGGAAAAATATTTACATGCACCTAGCAAATGGTTAAAAAAAGAAGTCGTGACCGGTTACCAGACCGACGACCCTCAGGCCGAACTTTATCACCACCTTGAGAAAAGATTAGGTCCGATAGCTGGGCCAGTCGACGTTATTAACCGATGCCAGTCCCAGCCCTGTAAATTCTCTGCAATAAGTAGTGCCGAAAAACAGGCTGATGCAGCGATGTCAAAAGTAGTCGATATCAAGGGAAGAATCCTGGCAATTTTTCCTGATCTCGCATTTATACGCGTTAAAACCGAAGGTAAAACACAACACGATTTAGCCTATACATTAATAAACAACAAGGCGTATAAACATATCAGCTCATTGTTCACAAATGAAAACAACCAGCAACAAAATGGCAAACGCGATCTTGCACAGGACACCCTGTCAGTTGTAAAAGGCCTGCAAGGCACCTACCCGAACTTCTTCTTTGAGATTAAATTATCACAGATTAATGAGTTTGCCGAACGCTGCGCAGCGATTAGAAATCGCCAGGATTATGAACGCTTCGTGGGACAATTCGGCGTGCGCCGCACCCATTCTGATTTCTGGACGACAGCCGACTGGTTCCAGGATTATTATGCCGCACAGCAACCGGTACTCTCAGGCCTGCTTGACCTGAATCGGTACCGTAATCGCTAGGGCGGCTAATCCGCGTATACCCCTTGCTCACGCATACTTTCTTTCGGCCAGCGGCGCTTGGTACACATCCATTGTTCGGGGTTTTGACGAATCAAGTCACCGATCACCCGGTTCATTTCAATCGTGATTTCATCTATAGCCGTGCTTGATGTTTTGTCTGCCGGCATCGTAATCGCCGGGTATAAGGTACTGCGAAATTTTCCATTGAGTAAACGCACTGTTGTAATCGGAACGATATCACAACCGGTTTTAACCGCTAGCCAGGCCGGTGCCGTGGTTGTGCTCGCCTCTACACCACATAACGGGTAGAGATTACCGCCATCCACGCGCACATCGACATGTAGACCAACGGAACGATTGTTTTTCAGACTTTTGTACATAGCCCGCAGCGCATTCACTTTAGGCATCAATTTGCAGCGCATCGGGGCACGTGATTTCTGCACCATATTTTCCAGATAGATATTTGCAAACGGACTGTAGACGACATCCACCGGATAGCCAAACACTTCTATGGCAAAGCCGGACATTTCCCAGTTACCCAGGTGGGCAGCAATAAAAATGCATGGTTTTTTATGTGCCGTAAACGCTTCGTCTTTATTTTGATTAACAACTTCAATGGCAGGTTCTGTTACCTGACGATCCGTTAACTTGTCTGTGTGCGCTAACTCGGCGAGTACGGCACCAACATTACCCCAACTACTGATGGCTAATTGCTCAATCTCCTGTGACGTCTTTTCGGGGCAGGCTATGCGTAGGTTGGCTTTGACATGTTTGTGCTTATTGAGTCTGGGCCCCAACCACCCCATAAACATGCGGCCAGTACTAGCCGCTTTTATAGGCGACATGGGTTTAACTACTAGCCATAATGCGCCGAGCATGCCCGCTTCAATTCTCCAGCCCAACTTCTCAAGCCAGGGAGGTGGATTAGCTTTTTTCCAAAACAGTTTTGCCATACGAATTTATATTGTGGACAGTAATGATTGGAGCGGTTTTAATCTCGTTAGTCGCAGCGTTCATCGCGGCTAAAGCCGCTCCTACAAGTGTGCGCAGCTTCTAATTATCCTTCAATCCCAGGACATCCTGCATATCGTATAAACCTTTGGGCTGTTTAGCCACCCACTCTGCTGCACGGACTGCACCGTTAGCAAAAGTCATGCGGCTTGATGCTTTGTGGGTGATCTCTACTCGCTCACCGTCTGCGGCAAACATTACCGTATGATCACCCACTATATCGCCAGCCCGGATGGTTTCAAAGCCAATCGTGTGCCGGTCACGTTCGCCGGTCTGCCCTTCACGGCCATACACGGCACAGTCTTTCAGATCACGGCCAAGTGCCGCTGCGACAACTTCACCCATGCGTAATGCCGTACCGGAGGGTGCATCAACCTTGTGTCGGTGGTGCGCTTCAATAATTTCGATATCAACCGTATCACCCAGTACTCGGGCAGCCGTATCCAATAACTTCAGACATAGATTGACACCGACACTCATATTGGGTGCAAACACAATTGACATGGCACTGCCTGCAGCTTCGATCTCGGCTTTCTGAGCCTCATCCAAACCGGTCGTGCCTATGACCATGGATTTACCTGCGGCCCGGCACACGGCGAGATTGGCCAGCGTCACATCCGGACGCGTGAAATCAATCAGCACCTCAAACTCATCAGCTGCACCGGCAAGGTCAGAGATAATTTTGATTCCCAGCTCATCAATGCCTGCTACCACTCCGGCATCTTTACCTAACAAATCATGTCCGCCACGTTCTAGCGCAACTGCTACGGACATGCCATCGGTCTGCTGACAGGCAGTAATCAGTGCGCGCCCCATGCGGCCTGCCGCTCCGCTTATGGCTATTTTTGTCATGTTGATATCCTTACCTTGAGAATGAGTGGAGTATACCGATCTGATGGGTGAAGGAAATGGGTCAGGTTGGGGTCTAGAACTAATGGGCCACTGATCAATCTGTAGGAGCGGCTTTAGCCGCGAAAGGGAGTGTGCCAACTATCGCGGCTGAAGTCGCTCCTACATTATTAGCATGGTTTGCTAAAGATGCGGTAAATGCACAGAAAAGTCATTTCAGCACTACGGAGCGATTTAAACCAATGTAATACTGGTAGAGGATTTTATTTTTCCGTGTTCTTCCGTAGCAAAAATATTATGGTCTTCATCCCTCAAAAAATTTCTTAACACCATCCACCCAGGAAGAGCGTTGTGGGCTGTGACGATCATTGCCTTGCATACTGCTTTCAAAATCGCGCAGCATTTCCTTTTGTTTACTGGTTAGCTTAACCGGCGTTTCAACCATCACCCGGCACATCAAATCACCGGTAGCCCCACCACGCACTGGCTTTACACCCTTGCCGCGCATGCGGAATAACTTGCCCGTCTGGGTTTCAGGTGGAATTTTGAGATTAACCCGGCCATCCAGCGTCGGTACTTCAAGCTCTCCACCCAGGGCAGCAGAAGTAAAACTGATCGGCACTTCACAATACAGATGACTGTCTTCCCGTGTGAAAATAGCGTGATCCTTAACCTGTATTTGCACATAGAGGTCACCTGGAGGCCCGCCATTTTCTCCTGCCTCTCCCTCATTGGCGAGACGAATACGGTCACCGGTATCTACCCCTGCCGGTACTTTTACAGACAGTGTTTTCTGTTCTTTGGTCCGGCCCTCACCATGACAATCTCCACACGGATCTTCTATGCTGGAGCCGGTGCCGTTACAGCGTGGGCAGGTCTGTTGCACGGAAAAGAATCCCTGCTGCATACGTACCTGGCCATGTCCGCCACAGGTACTACAGGTCGTCGGCTTAGTGCCTTTCTTTGCGCCACTCCCTCCACAGGTTTTACAACTTGCGTAGGTTGGTACGCGGATTTTTACCGTTGTCCCCGCTACTGCATCTTCCAGTGACAGTTCAAGGTTGTAACGCAAGTCAGCACCGCGATAAACACGCTGGCCACCTTGCCTTGCCCCACCACCGAAGATATCCCCAAAAACATCGCCGAAAATGTCGCTGAAATTTCCTGCCCCGGCCCCTCCCGGACCATGACCGCCCCCCATAGAAGGGTCAACGCCGGCATGACCAAACTGGTCATAGGCAGCACGTTTTTGCGGGTCGCTGAGAATTTCCCAGGCTTCCTTGGCAACCTTGAATTTCTCCTCAGCACTCTTGTCATCCGGGTTGCGATCCGGATGATATTTCTGCGCAGCACGCCGGTATGCCTTTTTTAATTCGGCATCGCTAGCGTTCCTGGAGACGCTTAATACTTCGTAATAATCTTTTTTAGACATAGGGTTATATATATTATGTTTTAAATCACTTTAACGGCAAAAATCCGGGGTCAGTCATTAACTGCCCCGGATTTGGCCTTACCAAAAGTCGTACTAATCGTTACTTGTCGTCTTTTACCTCTTCAAACTCGGCGTCTACCACATCATCAGCCGCTGCCTCGGTCTGCTCACCGCCCGCTTCCGCAGCAGCACCTTCAGCACCTTTGTCGGCGTAAAGTTTTTCAGCAAGTTTGCCAGACAACTCACCCAGGCTTTGCGTTTTCGCTTCAATATCAGCTTTATCATCGCCCTTCATGGCTTCCTGCAAGGACTCAATCGCCGCATCAATACCCTGCTTCTCTTCTGCACTGACCTTGTCTTCGCCCAAATCCGACAGCGATTTCTGGGTCGCATGAATCAGGCTATCAGCCTGGTTACGCGCATCGGCCAATTCATGGAATTTACGGTCTTCATCCGCATGTGCTTCGGCATCCTTGACCATATTATCGACTTCTTCATCCGATAAACCACTGGACGCCTTGATAACAATCGTCTGTTCCTTACCAGTGCCCTTGTCTTTCGCAGATACATTCAGAATACCGTTAGCATCGATATCAAACGCAACCTCGATCTGCGGAACACCGCGTGGAGCCGGTGGAATATCACTCAGATCAAAACGGCCCAGTGACTTGTTACCACCGGCCATATCACGTTCACCCTGCAAAACGTGTACTGTCACCGCACCCTGGTTATCATCAGCGGTCGAAAACACCTGCTGGGCCTTGGTCGGGATAGTCGTATTCTTGTCGATAAGTTTGGTCATCACGCCACCGAGGGTTTCGATACCCAGCGACAGCGGTGTCACGTCGAGCAACAACACATCCTTAACTTCACCACCCAGCACACCACCCTGAATCGCTGCACCTACTGCAACCGCTTCATCCGGGTTTACGTCCTTACGTGGTTCCTTGTTGAAAAATTCTTCGACCGCTTCCTGCACTTTCGGCATCCGGGTCTGGCCACCGACCATGATCACATCGCCAATATCACTGATCGAAATACCGGCATCCTTGATCGCAATCTTGCATGGCTCAATGGTGCGCACCACCAGGTCTTCGACCAGGGATTCCAGCTTGGCGCGGGTAATTTTCAGATTCAAATGCTTCGGACCGCTGGCATCCGCCGTGATGTACGGCAGGTTTACATCGGTTTGGCTGCTTGAGGATAATTCGATCTTGGCCTTTTCTGCCGCTTCTTTCAGACGCTGCATGGCCAGTGGATCACCGCGCAGGTCAATGGCCTGATCTTTCTTGAACTCATCGGCCAGATAATCGATCAAACGCTTGTCAAAATCTTCGCCACCCAGGAAGGTATCACCATTAGTCGACAACACTTCGAACTGGTGTTCGCCGTCGACATCGGCAATTTCGATAATGGAAATATCAAAGGTACCGCCACCCAGGTCATATACTGCAACCGTCTGATCGCCACGCTTCTTATCCATACCGTAGGCTAGTGCAGCTGCGGTCGGCTCGTTAATGATGCGCTTGACGTCGAGACCAGCGATCTTACCGGCGTCTTTGGTTGCCTGGCGCTGTGAATCGTTGAAGTAAGCAGGCACGGTAACCACCGCTTCGGTAACGGTTTCACCGAGATAGTCTTCTGCGGTCTTTTTCATTTTCTGAAGGACGCGCGCTGAGATTTCCGGCGGTGCCATCTTCTGGCCATCCGCTTCTACCCAGGCATCACCGTTGTCGGCCTTAACAATTTTGTAAGGCACCAGATCGATGTCCTTCTGGACTTCAGCATCTTCGAAACGACGTCCGATCAGGCGTTTTACTGCATACAGAGTATTCGTCGGATTGGTAACTGCCTGACGTTTTGCAGCCTGGCCAACCAATACTTCATCACCACCGGTAAAGGCGACAATGGATGGCGTGGTACGATCACCCTCGCTGTTTTCGATGACCCGTGGCTTGCCGCCTTCCATCACGGCAACACAGGAGTTCGTCGTGCCAAGGTCGATTCCGATAATCTTTCCCATTTCTATCATTCTCCAATTCGATATTTAATTCAAAAATTCAATGCTTACTAAGTTGGGGCGGTAATCCTGTTTTCAAGCCTGTTCGTCAATTTGTCCACCGGGTGCTTCTGACGCGGCTCTGGATACCACTACCATGGCGGGTCGAATCAGCCGATCATTCAGGGTGTAACCTTTCTGAATCACCGTCACCACCGTATTCGGCTCGACGTCTGCACGCTCCTGCATGGAAATAGCCTCATGATATTCTGGATTAAATTTATCATTTAATGGACTGATTTCTTTAACATTAAACTTACTAAATGCTGAGCCAAGCATTTTCAACGTCAGTTCGCTACCTTCCAATATTTTTTCTGCATCAATGCCGTCACCCTCAGTAGCCGCCGCGATCCCCATCTCCAGACTATCTTTGATAGGCAACAACTCTGCGCTAAATTTCTCAAGCGCAAACTTGTGCGCGTTGCTGACATCCCGCTCGTTGCGCTTCCGTAAATTCTCCATTTCTGCCTGCAAGCGTAAAAACTGGTTCCAGTGTTCATCTGCTTTATTACGCGCATCTTCAAGTAATACATGCACGTCTTCGGGCTGCTGATCTGTTGTCTGATTATCCGGCTCTGTAGCAGTAACCGTCTCATCAGCGGCTGTTGTTTCAGGCTCATTCTGAGCGTCAGTCGCTTTATCGCCTTCCATTTAATTCCTCATTATTTCAGTTAGATATAAAATAAATCTAATGTTTTACATTACAACACTAGATTGAAAACTCCGCACACTGGCAGCCAATATTGGGGCTATTTTCGTAGATTCAAGGCCGCGCTAAGAATACGTGCTGTGGCATCAACAATCGGTATCACTCTTTCGTAGGCCATCCGGGTAGGCCCAATGACTCCCAGCACGCCCAGTATTTCGCCATCCACTGTATAGGGCGCTGTGACCACACTGCATTCATCCAGCATTTCGTAACCGGATTCTTCACCGATAAAGATCTGTACACCCCGGCCCTGAACACACTGATCGAGCAATTTCAGGATATGACTCTTTTCATTGAAGGCTTCAAATAACTGACGCATGGTACCGGCATTACAGAGCTCATCAAAATCCAATAAATTAGTTTGACCCGCCAGCACGTAATCCTCACCTTGTTCGGCCGTACCCAATACCTGATCCGCCATTTGCAACGCCGTCTGCATCATGCTGTTCAGCGATTCACGCGTTTCCCGTAACTCCTCAACCAGCCGGATTCGCACGTCACTCAGCTCCTTGCCTGCAAATTGCGCATTCAGATAATTCGACACTTCCTGTAATTCGGAAGCTGAGTAATCGCGATCTGTATCAATAATGCTGTTCTGTACTTCCTTGTTACTGACCACCAGGATGGCCAACACCTTGCGCTGCGTCAGCGGAATAAACTCTACACGCTGCAGGGCAGCGTGCTCAGATCGAGGCAGACTGACAATACCCGCCATGCGCGTGACATCGGAAAGTAATTCCGAAGCCGACCCGACCAGCTTCCCCGATCCATCATCGCCGTCCAGCGAGGCTTTCATGACCTCCACAACCCGGCTTTCAAGTGGCTGGACCGTCAATAACGTATCCACAAACATCCGGTAACCCAACACCGTCGGTATCCGGCCTGCTGAAGTATGCGGCGAACGCACCAAGCCCAGGTCTTCCAGATCCGCCATGACATTGCGGATAGTCGCTGGACTCAACTGCAACCCAGCATCACGTGCCAGCGTCCTTGAACCCACCGGCTGGCCATCACGGATATAGCGTTCGGTTAACGCTTTAAGAAGCTGTTGGGCGCGTTCTGAAAGTTCGGATAAAGCCACTGTTTGGCACTCATGGTGATAGAGTGCCAGCACGCTAGCAAGACACTTGGAAGCTGTCAACGAATGCCACCTGTGTATTGCTCGAATCTCCCGTAAGTGGCTTCAGCTGCAAAGTATTACAGGGTGATCTTGATCGCGGCTGAAACCGCTCCTTCCAGATGATTATTGAATGGAAAAGTCGGCTTGTAGTTGGCGTCAGGTTTTTATCCCGGTAGCATAAGCGAAACAATCCGGAATGGACTTAATGAAAAACACCTTCAAGCGTATTGGCCTAATTGCAAAGCTCAATAACCCACGGGTTGCCGAAACACTGACCTCCCTGACTACCGATCTTGCACAACGCGGTGTCAGCGTGGTGTTGGACGAAAGTGCCGCCAGCTACTTCCCCACCCCTCAATTAACGGTCTACACGCGTCTCGAGCTGTCACAAAACTGTGACCTGGCTATTGCCGTGGGTGGTGATGGCACCATGCTAAATGCGGCCCGGAGCCTGGCAGAAGCGGATGTGCCTATGCTAGGTATCAATCTGGGGCGGCTTGGTTTTCTGGCTGATGTTTCACCGGATGAGATAAACGAACGGCTGACTGAAATTTTTAATGGTCAGTACGAAGAAGAACAACGCTCGCTGCTGAACGCAAAGGTCATGCGTAACGAAAAGCTGATCAGTGAAAGCGATGCGCTGAACGATGTGGTTATCCATAAAGATGACATCGCCCGCATGATCGACCTGGATACCACCATCAATGACCGTTTTATTTATTCATTACGGGCTGACGGCCTCATCATTTCCACACCCACCGGTTCGACTGCCTATGCGCTTTCCGGTGGCGGTCCGATCCTGCAACCCAACCTGCCTGCTTTCGTGTTAGTGCCTATTTGCCCGCATACGCTGAGTAACCGGCCGGTTGTGGTCGATGAAAACTCAACCATCGATGTGACCTTAAAAGGCAGTGAAACTGACAAAGCCCAGATCACCTGTGATGGCCAGGTAAACTTTTCACTACTGCCCGGTGACCGCATCCAGGTTAAGCGTAAGGCTCATCAACTGAGGCTGATCCACCCGGCCGACCACGATCACTTTAATACCATGCGTAAAAAACTACACTGGGCAGAACAACCCTAAGGAACCTCTGATCAATTCATGAATATGCAGATTGTGCGCATCAATAGTCAGATTCAAGGCGTCGAATTGCACGTAATAGCAGGACTATTGCGAAAATTCGCACCAACAGTAGGCGCCTTGAGGCGACGCAGAAGCTGGCTATTGAGGCGTTCAAGATGCGTGTTCATGAATTGATCAGAGGTTCCCTAACTACCACCCACTACGAGGAATGACTCACCATGAAAGTTGCTTATATCTTTTCAACACAAGGACACAGCGTCTCATATAAACTAGGACAAATGATCCTGCCACAACTGGAAAATGACGCGCACGGTGTTGAAGTTGCCGGTATGTTTTTCTTTGAAGATAATGCTTATGTATTGGTTAAAGGCAACCCGATTGGCGAACGTCTTGCCAAGATTGCTAAAGAAAAAAACATGTTATTGATGGGATGTGACAAGTGCTGTTACGAGCGTGAGATTGACGATAAGCTTGTTGAGGGTGCAACCATTGGTTGTTTTCCAGACTTATATAGCGCCTTGTCAGGCAACATGCCGGATCAGGTAATCACCCTGTAAGCTAATCATGCTAACGTCACTCCACATCCGCGACTTCGCCATCATTGATCAACTTGATCTTGAGTTATCTGCAGGCATGACAGCGCTCACTGGTGAAACGGGTGCGGGTAAATCCATACTGCTCGGCGCATTGGGTCTCCTGCTCGGTGACCGGGCCGATGCAGGCAGTGTTCGGCATGGCACTGAACGCGCTGACCTAAGCGCCAGTTTCGACATCCAATCACTACCAATGGTTATAGCCTGGCTGAAAGAGCAATCACTGGATCATGACGAAAACGAGTGCCAGTTACGTCGAGTTATCCATAGCGAAGGCCGCTCCCGTGCCTTTATCAATGGCACAGCCGTACCCCTGCAATCACTACGAACACTGGGTGAATGGCTGGTCGACATCCATGGCCAGCATGAACACCAATCACTGATGCAACGCAGCGCGCAACGTGAACTGCTCGATTCACATGGGCAACACCAGACATTGCTAAAGCAGTTAATGACGGCGTATCAACAATGGCATAGCACCGACCAGAAAATTGCAGCCCTACTCGGCAAAGGTCAGGATCGAGATTCCCGGCTGGAGTTTCTACGCTTTCAAAACCGGGAACTGGAAGATCTGGCTTTACAGGAAGGTGAACTTGAAAACCTGCATGACGAGCACAAGCGGCTTGCCAATGCTGAACAACTCATCGACACCTGTCAGCACAACCTGGATATCCTGTATCAAAATGATGACCAGGCCGTATATAGCAACATCAGCCAGGCACTGCATGATGTTAACGAACTCGCCAAACTCGACCCCTCACTGGGTAACATCAGTGATTGCCTGAACAATGCGCTCATCCAGATACAGGAAGCTGTCGATCAAATCACCGGTTATCAACAACGCCTGGAACTCGATCCATCGCGTTTAAAATCGGTTGAACAACGTCTCGACCTAATTCATACACAGGCCCGCAAACATCGCATTGAAGCAGAAGCACTACCTGCGCTTGCCCAGCAACTTGAATCAGAATTGAAACAACTTGAACAGGCCGATGAAATACTTATTGACCTGGAAAAACAGCGCGATGAAGCAAAGGCCGACTATCTTGAATTGGCTAAAAAGCTACACCGCAAGCGTATGCAAACCGCCAGGAAGCTCGGTCAATCCGTCACCCGTGCCATGCAGGAACTGGGGATGGAAGGTGGACTGTTCGAAATAGCCGTCAGTCAACAAAAAGATCATAAACCCGGCCCACATGGTACGGATCAAATTGAATTCCTCGTCAGCGCCAACCCTGGACAACCCCCCAAACCATTAACCAAAGTCGCCTCGGGTGGTGAACTATCACGTATCAGCCTGGCTATCCAGGTCATTGCAGCGCAAGCCGTTAGCATACCCACCTTAATATTCGACGAAATTGACACAGGCGTCGGCGGTGCAGTCGCTGAAACGGTAGGACATCAATTACAGGCCTTGGGTAAAAATCGCCAGGTGTTATGTGTCACGCATTTACCCCAGGTAGCAGCACAAGCTCATCACCATCTGCAAGTCAGTAAACTCACTGGCGATGAAACAACCAAAACACGTATACGCACATTGGAAGAATCGGAGCGTGTGGATGAAATTGCCCGCATGCTCGGTGGCCGTAAAATTACCGAATCAACCCGCAAACACGCAGAAGAAATGTTAGGTTCAGGGAAAAAAGCAAAAAGAAAAAAATCGACTGGTTAATAACAAATTGTTGAACCGACAAAACCTGTCGGAGCGGCTTCAGCCGCGAAAGGCACCACATCGACCATCGCGGCTGAAGCCGCTCCTACAGTTTTTTACATACCCACTGATCAGCTCGGGCGATTGGGACAGTCTTTAGTCACACAATCCCCATAAATCGTCAGTGAATGATCACGGATAGTAAACCCGGCCTGCTTAGCCACTTTATCCTGACAACGCTCAATCGTCTCATCCATAAATTCGGTAATCCTGCCACACTGATTACACACAATATGATCATGATGTTCACCCTGGCTCAGTTCGAAAACGGAATGCCCACCTTCAAAATGGTGCCGGGCCACTAAACCGGCGCCTTCAAATTGAGTCAGAACGCGATAAACAGTGGCAAGGCCAATATCTTCATCGTGGTTTAATAATTCTTTATAGACATCTTCTGCACTCATATGCCTGACTTCGGCCGTTTCCAGTATTTCCAGGATCTTCATCCTGGGCAAGGTAACTTTAAGGCCCACTTTTCTAAGATCGCTGGATTCCAATTTTTTTCCTTTCGCTTGTAGCACCCTGTCTACACAGAGACATGTTCAAAACCGGCTGATTCGGTTATGATTCTGCCGGTTTCGCGCAGAGCGCAGATTTGGATCAATACCTAACCTAGATGCGAAAGCTTCTCATCCCTATTGCTATCATTGCAACCCTTTTTGTGTCCGGCTGTGCGCAGGATCCGATTGTCGACCGCCTGCCCTGGGTCCACCGGATCGAAATCCAGCAAGGCAACGTCATTACTCAGGATGATATCAATCAACTGAAACCCGGTATCAGTAAACGCCAGGTACTGTTCCTGCTTGGAACGCCTATGGTAGAGGATCCGTTTCATGCCAATCGTTGGGATTATGTCTATCTACTCAATCCCGGCAGCGGCGACAGCAAAGCCGCCAATAACCGTGTCACGCTGTTTTTTAATGAAGATACACTCACCCATCTCAGCGGAAATATTCAACCCGACCTGGCAGCCAGTGGCGAACCTGTCCGCAAACTAAATACGGTGACTGTTCCTCCCCAACATACTGGCGATCAAGGTATCCTGACCCGCTTTTGGCACTGGCTGGGCTTTGGTAAACAAAGCTAAACGCGCTCCATATCGAACTATAGAAATACTGTAGGAGCGACTTCAGCCGCGAAGGGCCGGTGACAACATCTTTTCGCGGCTGAAGCCGCTCCTACAAGTTCACACTATTACATCAAGTGCTGTTTTAATCCGACGGTTCCAGATCGCCCCCGCCCTTTTTCATTTGTTTGCCCTGTGCGGCACGCTGTTTACGTATTTCTTTAGGGTCAGCAATGAGTGATCTATAGATTTCTATGCGGTCACCTGCACGTAGCACTTGATCCATCTTTTTGAGCTTTCCGAAAACACCCACTTTTTGTTTGGATAAATCAATCCCGGAATATTTATCCAGAATACCCGAGGCATTGATTACCTGTTCGATGGTTGAACCTTCTTTCACGTCTACCACAAGAATAACCTGCTCTTCAGGCAGCGCATAAGCAACTTCGATCCGTATTTGATTAGTCTCATCCATACACATCCACCGCCCGTTTTTCGAAGGCTTCGACCAGCGAACTGGCAATCTGACTGAAGACTGGCCCAAGCACCACACTCATCATTTTACTGGCAAACTCAAATTCCATATCGAGCGATATTTTACATCCCTCATCGCCCAACGGATCAAATCGCCAGAAACCCTGCAAGTGTTTAAACGGCCCTTCCAGCAAACTAATTTCGATCATCTTATTTTGCTGGATGCGGTTACAGGTTGTAAATTCCTTACTGACACCACTCTTTGAAAGCGCAATGGTCGCACGCACTTCATCCTGGTCTCGTGATATCACATGGGTACGCGTACACCAGGGCAAAAATTCTGGATAGGTTTCTATGTCGTCGACTAGTGCAAACATCTGCGCAGCCGTGTACGGCACCAAAGCATGGCGGTTAATTTCAGTCATGGAAATAATATTGGTTACGATTAAATTCGATGCACTTCTTTATCCAGTTCCCCACTGGAAAGTTTGGCAAGATACCGACTCAGCGCTTCTCTGACTTTTCCATGTAACATATAGAGTGCGATAAAGTTTGGAAATGCCATGGAGAGTAGCATCAAGTCACTGAAGTCAAGAATATTGCTGGCACTGGTCATCGAACCAACCACCACAAAGCTCACAAACAAAATACGATACACCATGGAGGTTTTTTCACCGAACAAAAATGTCCAGCAACGTTCACCGTAGTAAGACCAGGAAATCATCGTACTATAGGCAAATAAAACAACCGAGATGGCCAGAATAATCGGAAACCAGGAAATAACTGAACCAAAGGCAACCGCGGTCAATGCCGCACCCTGATTTTGCTCGATCAAGCTTGCATATTCAGGATTGTCATACACACCGGTCAGAATAATGACCAACGCGGTCATGGTACAAATAACAATGGTATCAATAAACGGTTCGTACAAGGCCACCATACCCTGGCGCACCGGGTAAGGCGTTTTCGCCGCCGAATGCGCTATCGCCGCAGAACCAATGCCGGCTTCACTGGAAAACGCCGCACGTTTGAAACCTTGCACTAATGCGCCAATAAAACCACCGATTCCCGCTTCCATGGAAAACGCTTCTGTAACGATTAAGCTCAGCGCATCCGGGAGAACATCAACATATTGAACAATAATCCACAAAGCGGCCGCCAAATAAATAAACACCATAACGGGAACAATTGCTTCAGCCGTATGTGCAATCCGACGGATACCGCCGATAATGACAATTCCCACGAGGAATGCCATCACCACGCCAAATGCCCAGGGGTTGTCCGCGAAGAAATGCACTTCACCCTGCACAGCAGCCATAGCCTGACTGACCTGGAAAGCATTGCCTCCACCCAATGACGCGCCGATGGTCAGCAAGGCAAACAACATGGCGAGCAAGGTACCCGTCCTGGCCCAACCTTTTTCTGCCAACCCGCGCGACAAATACTCCATCGCACCGCCCATGATCTGACCATCAGGCCGTACTTCACGATACATCTGTGCCAAGGTGACTTCGGTAAACTTGGCCGTCATGCCAAAGAAGCCCGCAAGAATCATCCAAAATGTTGCCCCTGGCCCACCCACACTGATCGCGATGGCCACGCCTGCAATATTTCCCAATCCAACAGTCGCCGATAACGCCGTGGTTAACGCCTGAAAAGGTGTGACCTCACCGGCATCGCCAGGTTTAGAATACTTGCCACGAATCACACGAAAGGCATGGCGCATCACTCGCAGGTTCACAAAGCCCATACGGACAGTGAGAAATACTGCACCGACGAGTAGCCAGCCAACGATAAATGGCATGGTTCCTTCTCCGGGCATGACGTCAAAAAACATCACCGCCGCCATGTAGCCATTTATCACACCAAACCAGGCATCAATTTGGCTGCCCTGAACAACCTCTTCTCCAGCCCGTGCCAGATCAGGGAATAATAGTAATAGCGTTATCCATTGCAGGGAAAAAGGCAGGCGTTTTTGTTTATTCATATTTTTTTGAAATTTTGGTTTGGAATCCGCAGATGATTACTAACAGAACCAGGCACGCTATTCAAGGTTTTGCCATGATCAGGCATAACAGATCAGCTAACTAGCTCCGCCATGACACATCTGTGGTTATAATTCAGCATGGCAAAAAAACCCAACAAAAAAAACAAAGGCTCTGGCGGCAGTACTATTGTATTAAATAGAAAGGCACGCCACGAATACCAGCTTGGTGACCGTTACGAAGCCGGTATGGTACTTGAGGGCTGGGAAGTTAAAAGCCTGCGCGCCGGTCAAATCCAGATTGTGGAGAGCTACATATTGTTGAAAGACGGTGAAGCCTGGTTGCTGGGTGCGCTGATCACACCCCTGAAAACCGCTTCAACTCACATCCAGCCTAACCCGACTCGCACCCGAAAATTATTACTGCACCGTGGCGAAATTGACCGGCTGATTGGTGCCGTTGATCGCAAGGGATTCTCGCTTATTCCAACCGCGATGTTCTGGAAAAAAGGCCGTGCCAAGCTTGAGATAGCACTGGCCAAAGGCAAAAAGGAACACGACAAGCGGTCATCGATTAAAGATCGGGACTGGCAGCGTGATCAACAACGGATGTTAAGAGGCCGTTAAATCTTTTGTTAATTCCGTGCTTTCTGTATATCCATGGCTAAATACAACCCAGCTTATGCCGAACTATAGCTATGTTATACTGTCCTATAACAACTTGGGGGCGACCTGGCTTCGACGTGGGTTACGAAACTCAAGGTGCATGCCGAGGAACAGAATACCTCGTTAATCCATCTGTAAAAACTTTAGTTGCCAACGACGACAACTACGCTTTAGCAGCTTAAAAACCTGCGTAAAGCCTTCGGCCCGGTGTGTGTCTGTACGCCCGGATCACCGGAGTCATCCCATACAGGATCGCGTTGAAGTTCGTTCGGGACCGATACGTTAAAACCTTACCGGAATCGCTGTCTGTCTTCCCTGCCCGTCGGGTAGCAGCCAGTTAAATAAAAAGACGCGGATAAGCATGTAGAGCCGAAAGCAGAGGACTGGCGGACGCGGGTTCGATTCCCGCCGCCTCCACCAACTATCAAAGCCACCTACGGGTGGCTTTTTTATCATTAATCCATTTCAACACTATACCTGCCATATTTTTTAATTATTTCACGAGCTTCGTCGCCATAACGTTTCACCCATTGTATTAACACGACGGCACTGATATTAATCCCGGAAGACAGTTGTTTTTCAAGTCGCCGTAAACCCTCATCGGAAATTCTATTGGTTCTTGAAATACCCGGAGCTGCAGCTTTCTTACTCATCGATTTAACCCGTTAAAATTTCCAGTCGTAAGGTACGTTGGATCTGTTCATGCCAGGCCTTCGGCACAGCTGACTGTTCTGCATAATCTAACCAGTGGGTGACGGCTTCATGCACTTCACCAAGTATGGTTTCAGCGCGTCCACGTTTCATCGATGCTGTCTTCGCACAGACTTTAAAATCATCCAGCGTAAAATTATCGCGTTTGCCGTTCATGGTCATTTGATGTGCTGATGTCCATCTACCCGCTGGGTTATAGCTGTAAGTTACATCAAATGCAGGTGCCAGTGACCACTGCCCTGTTTTATCCATTAAAAATGCAATGTTCTTGACATGATCGTCCTGGTTGCGTGCGATGATATTAAACGCCATGCGCCGGTATTGTTCTTCTATGGTACTCATTGGTAATTCAAGTTGTCTGATCACCTGAAATGCCTGCTCGTAGGAGTAGGCGCCGGCTAAATTGAAATCAAAATGCGCCATAGCGCAGAGTGATTGCATATGCAATTTTTCTCCACCTGCCAGGCGGTCGAAACGCCGGGTCATAAAGTGCTGGCGGCCTTGTTCTTCAAACAAGCGGCATTCGCTCATGGTGATGCCTGCATCTACGGCCATTTTTGAGTAGGCATATTCAATCACGCCATAGCCTTGCGGATCTTCGAGTTCTTTATCTTTATTACCTTTCACACCATCAAATTTTAATAACCAGTAATCGAAATCATCTCCTGCAGCAATTTGTCCGGAACGTACTTCGTTCGTTTTCGAATTCCAGGAAATCACTGCTTTGGCACGCGCACCACCTGCCGAAGTACCCACTCTTAAAATTTCCGTCAACGCCTGTTCCTTACTTTCATTAGCAAATGAAGCTTTCAAATTATTTCGATCTGAAAGAATCTGAGATGCAAGCTCAACCAGCTTATCAATTTGAATTTCAGTCGCACGCTGCGTTTTTGGACCCGTAGCTGGTGCGAACTCCAGTGCGCCCATGCCGCGCGCACCGGTATAGCACAAGCGTTCAATAGCATTAAACGAACCCGGCTGCCGACCTTGTGTTGCCAACCAGGCATTAATTAATGCATTTCCAAAGCTGTCCGGGATTGAATCCGCCACCAGACCTGGCAAACCGTGAAATGTTTTTCTCGAGATTTCCGGAAAGCGGTAAACTCGCTTAGACAAAGGCATCATCAACGGTGAAATTTCGATACCACTTTGTGCAAACGCACCATCGTACTCGAATGCAGACACTTCATCCGTATCACCCAGAGAGACGGCACCGATAGTTCGCCCCCAAAGTTTCACTTCCGCAAGTGTACTCATGCATCATCACCCCATACCCAGGTCGCGCCAACTTTCGGCTCATTGCGGTTTTTTGATGCACGCTGCCTGACCTTACCTTTAAGTTTTAACAGGTCCATCGGCCTGGGGCCGGCCTCTGGAATCATAAGATCTAGTCCCTGCAACAAACCCAACACACGAAAAATTCGAATGCAGCTCGACATCTGCGCCGACGCCCCTGCTTCGATACGTTCCACGGTTCGTTTGGAAACTCCGGCCTGATTGGCCAGTGCGGCTTGCGTTAACTGTTGATCAATCCTGGCTCGCGCGAGGCGATTGCCAAATTCTTCCAGAATGGCTGTATCAGTCAGCTGCTTAGTGATTTTCATAATCGTCACCTCTGACGAATTATAGCATTTATATAATATATTTCGTCATTTATGGCGATTTATTAAATTATATGTAGTATTTCGTCATTTATGTCGATAAATAGAATGCTCTTATACTATTAAATCAATAGGTTAAGAATAACCAGAAGAACAATGTAGCGGAGAGTCTGCTACAGATGGATGCTAGATGAAGGATTTCTTTTGCGCGTATTTCTGTTTATCCGGTATCACGCCACGCACGCCACCCCTGGGATTTTCTATATCGCCTTTGTAACGCGGAATCATATGGACATGAATATGTGGCACTGACTGTCCGGCTGACTCGCCAATATTCACACCGACGTTATAGCCATCCGGACTAAATTCCTTATCGATGATGATTTTCATTTCATCAACCAATGCCCAGATGGCTGTTTTTTCTTCCGGTGTTGCCTGAAAATATTCAGCGACATGGCGACGTGGGACAATCAGACAATGGCCGGGGCTAACCGGATAGCCATCATAACGGGTGAATGCCAGTTCGTTTTCGATAACGATGTTGGGTTGGGTGCAAAAAGGGCAGTTCGGATGATCAGACATGGTTTGTGGTTTGTGACTATCGGGTTTTGTGATCAATAATTCTCGCAGAGGCGCAAAGATCGCCAAGAAATACTTAAAATAACTATGCTTTTAAACTTTGCGATCTTTGCGCCTCTGCGAGATACATATAGTTATTACGCAATAAAATTATTACTCTACCTTTAACAACTCTACATCAAAAATCAACGTCTCAGCCGGGCCGATAGATCGCCCTGCCCCACGCGTGCCATAGGCCAGTTTTGACGGTATAAATAACTGGTATTTCGCGCCTTCGCGCATTAACTGCAACCCTTCAGTCCAACCCTTAATGACCTGATTCAAACGAAAGTCGATAGGTTTATTACGTTGATAGGAACTATCAAAAACTTTGCCGTCGAGATGCCTGCCTTCGTAATTGACAGTCACCTTGCTACGTGCATCAGGGCGCTTGCCATCTTCTTTTCCAGGCTTGATAACTTTGTACTGCAGACCACTGGCTGTTGTTTTTACATCTTCGAGTTTACCATTAGCTTCCAGAAAGGCCTTACCCGCTGTTGCATTAATATCCAGCTTGCTTTCAGCCAGTGCTACCTGCGCGAATATAAAAAATAATACAGCCGTAAAAAGCTGCCGGTTTAGTATAAATTTCATGGCCACCTCATGTCTTAAGTAATATAAATACGTTGCCGGATTGTAACAGCACACGTATTGTAAGACACACAAATACCAAGGATAACTTTCTCACTACACACTATGGCCGTCACGCAGGCTTCACTTCTCGAAGGCGTTTCACGCACTTTCGCGCTAACAATCCCACAACTGCCTGGCTCGCTGTATCCAGCCGTTGCTAATGGCTATTTGTTATGCCGGATTATCGATACTATCGAAGATGAGCCAACACTCCACCCCGCTGAAAAAAACCATTTTTGCCTGTCCTTTAGAAAAGTCATTGGCGGTAATTTAGCGCCTCATCATTTCTCTGCTGAACTGTATCCGAGGTTATCCAGTGCTACGTTGGTTGCCGAACAGGAGTTAATTAAACATACACCCGCTGTCATCGAAACCTTGTTTAGCTTTAACAACGATCAACAGGCGGCGTTAAAACAATGCGTCAATGTAATGAGCAAAGGCATGGCTGAATTTCAGCAACGGGTTAGCATAAACGGATTGCCTGATATCAAGGCATTAAATCATTACTGTTATTACGTCGCCGGGATTGTCGGCGAAATGCTGACTCACTTGTTCTGCGATTATTCACCCGCCATCGACGCCCACCATGATGAGCTAATCGATCTATCTGTTTCCTTTGGCCAGGGTTTGCAGATGACCAATATCCTTAAAGACGTCTGGGATGATCTCGAGCGTGAAAGGTGTTGGCTACCCCGGGACATTTTCAATGATGCCGGTTTCGATCTCGATAATCTTTCACCCGGCGCTTACACCAAAGAATTTGGTCATGGCTTAGCCAGTCTGATTAGTATCGCCACACAACACCTGGATAATGCGATGCGCTATACGCTATTAATCCCAAAACAGGAAACCGGAATCCGTAATTTTTGTCTCTGGGCGATTGGTATGGCGATGCAGACATTGCGTAAGATTAATGCTAATCGCGACTACAGAAGTAGCCAGCAGGTAAAAATATCCCGGCGAAGAGTGCAGGCTACAGTAGCCTGTAGTCGACTAACTGCATCACATAATCTGCTGTTACGTGGTTTGTTTAAAATCAGCCAAACCGGGCTACCCAGCCTGGTAAAATCGAATCAATTAACTAATGAATACAGGATTAATTTGAAAAAATTAAAACCTGACACACCTGCTAGCGATCGCCCGGCTTAACATAATCCCGTACCGTATTACCGGTGTACAACTGCCTCGGCCGTCCAATCCGACTTTCCGGATCACCCATCATTTCGTGCCACTGTGTGACCCAGCCGATGGTTCTTGCGACAGCGAATAACACGGTAAACATATTCGTCGGAATACCCATGGCCAGGAAAATAATGCCGGAATAAAAATCAACATTGGGGTACAGATTTCTGGATTTAAAATAATCATCTTCCAGTGCGATCCGTTCCAGCTCCATTGCCATATCCAGCATTTGCCGGTGTTCATTTTTCTTGCAATGTGTATCGAGTAACTCATGACAGATATTTCGGATGACACGTGCGCGTGGATCATGGGTTTTATAGACACGATGCCCAAAGCCCATTAAACGGAAGCGGTCATTCTTATCCTTGGCCCGATCCAGAAAATGACTCAGTGGTTTACCCGACTCAATCATGTCGGTCAGCATTTTTATCACCGCCTCGTTGGCGCCGCCGTGCGCAGGCCCCCACAAAGCCGTGATGCCCGCTGCAATCGCTGCATAAGGGTTAGCTTCAGAACTGGCCGCAAGACGAACCGTTGATGTCGATGCATTTTGTTCGTGATCCGCATGTAGAATCAGAATGACGTCCAAAGCTTTTGCCAACACCGGATCAGGTTCGTAAGGCGCCGATGGCAACGAATACATCATCTGCAAGAAATTTTCTGAATAACTTAGACTGTTATCCGGATACATAAACGGCAGACCATGCGCATAGCGGTAACTCCAGGCAGCAATGGTAGGCATTTTTGCAATCAGCCGAACAGCCGCATGCATGCGATGCTCAGGATTATGGACGTCCGTATTCTCGTGATAAAACGCCGACAAGGCCCCCACTACACCGACCATCGTGGCCATCGGATGCGCATCCCGTCTGAACCCACTATAAAAGTGTTTCAGCGCTTCGTTTAACAGCGAATGGTTTTTAACATCGGTTTCAAAATCCGTCAGCTCATTATTTTTTGGCAATTCACCGTGCAATAACAGATAACACACTTCCATGTAGTTACTGTGATCTGCAAGCTGTTCGATGGGATAACCCCGGTATTGCAGGATCCCTTTATCACCGTCAAGGAAAGTAATCTTGCTCCAGCAACTGGCCGTCGACAGAAAACCGGGGTCATAGGCAAAATACCCAAGCTCTTTATAGAGCGACCTGATATCTATCGTAGCAGGGCCTGCGACCGGCCTTAATATTTTTAACTCAATCTGTTTACCGGTCGTATTATCTGTAAGCGTTACCGTGTCATCAGTCATCGCCGAATCCTCTTTATTATCCCGATCTACTTGCAGGGTGATTATATTTACAAGTTATAAACAATACGCTATAGAACATTACTTTCTACAATGGCAGATATGTTCTGTATTTTACATAATAGCGAGTCTATTGGCTCGAACCAACATAATTGACTAGATTCTGGCGCATTGTCATTTAAATAGTTCTTCTATTAACGGAATCTGCCGAGTTGGTAGGTTCGTATTTATTGCCGATGCTTGGACAAAGTCATAACTTGAACGCGTATCAATAACCATTTCGAGTTTGACTCCACTGATTCACCTACCCTTGTCAATGAAAAAATAGCAGATAACATCCTCGTATTGCGTGAACAAAAAATCATGCTCAGCCCTCACCTGGCAAATCTGTATGGCATTGAACCTAAAGCACTGGTTCAAGCGGTAAAAAGAAACCTCGCCCGGTTCCCTGATGATTTCATGCTTCAACTTACAAAACAGGAGCTTAACAACTTGAAGTCACAGATTGTGACTTCAAGTTGGGGTGGTGCACGTAGGGCATTGCCCTACGCCTTCACAGAACAAGGAGTCGCTATGCTATCCAGCGTGCTACGCAGTCCTCAGGCCGTCAAGGTCAATATCGAAATCATGCGTGCCTTCGTCAGACTACGCACATTGCTCGAATCAAACAAAGAACTGGCGCAGAAGTTATCTGCACTTGAACAGAAATATGACATCCAATTCAAGGCCATTTTCGACGCCATACGTGAAATGATGAAAACACCCGAAACAAAGAAACGATCAATTGGTTTCGCACCCTGGAAAGATAATTGAATCGATTAATGGGCACCACCATTATTTCCATTTTTCCTGTTTTGTTTTGCTGTACCGAATCACAGAAACCGAGCTATTCATCAAGCTCCCGATGAGCCGTTGCTTCCTCGTCAACCCAGTCTTCCTCCTCCCAGGACATGCCTTTCCTTCCAGGCACTTTGCGTGTTGAACCCGGCTTATAAAAACGGCAGGATTTCGGGCCATAACAAAATGTTTCGAAACGAAACTGACGCTGTTCCGGATTCCAGTGATCAACGGTGATGATGACGGGCATCCTGCAGCCCCAAATACAACTGGAACACCTGGATTCATAGGTTTTTGGCGAAAGTCTTCGGTGACCCCGTGACCGGTAGATGTCGAGACCGGGTGGTATCCCATGCCAGGGTGGCTCACCTATCTGAGCCTCTTCGGATAGTCTCGAAACAGACAGACCACTGACTTTGTAATACTCGACGGACTCGATACGGGAATCCTGCACAGAATGCGCCTTCCCGTTAGCAGTAACACCGTACTGAAATTTACACTTATCCTGGGCGGCTTTCCCGATGCCGACCCAAAAGGTTTGGGGATTTCCAGAGATAGCCCCTTCGATACGAAGTGAATATCCCAGATACCCATGATTTCTTTCATCGAAAGAACGGTTCAGCCGAATTCTCGGCTGTACTGATATCACTGATCCGTTCCAGTCAATCTTCTCCACTGCCCCTGCCCTCTAGCTATATAATGAACGCATCAACGGTGGCTTGTAATTACGCATTCTTCATGTTGCATTGCAAGATTTGGTCTCGTTGATGTAATGTTAGATATATCGAGTCCATATAGCACTGTCCTGAGTTTTTTACTCTGACCCCAAAATATTACTTCAAGGCCGGTGTGGAATAAACGGTATCAGTCTTGAATGCCAACAATCCCCAGGAAACCACGTTGGTCATCATGTCACGAACCTGCGCCTACATACCACAGTCGATCACGACATAGAAAATAGATACCCAACAAGAACACCATCATCACCAACAACTGCCGCAAGTGATCAATGAATAGTTCTGGATGTTGCATGGCATTGCCGGTTAGTAAAGGCACCATCACCATCAGCAGTAGATACAACAGAACAGGTGCTGCAAGTATCGCTCTTAGACTACTGCGATTACCCAGCATCATTTGCATTGACAACAGCGGCACGTAGATTGCCATACCAATTAATCTGTGTAGTTCAGTTGCATCTATACCAATGACATCCAGATCCCATCCATGGGATTTCACAGTCATTGCCACGATGATCCGCAAGCTATTTGCTAACAGGCACGTTATCCAGGACGCAATGATGGCGGCACATAACAACAAGGGTTGACCTGCGATCCATGACAATCTATCCGTATCCACGTACCGGTCAGGACGGATGATCCATGCGTAAGCTATAAATGACATCAACATGAAGTTGATACCAGCACAGGCTTTCACCAGTCGTATATCGGCGCTGATACTCACCCACTCATAATGATTATCTCTATGGAAGTCGTGACCTGTAAGCCACTCCAACAGGAGTGATAAAGGCCGTAACATCCATTCAAGATCAGCCGCTGTGGCAATGCTGTAGTGATACTTAAGCATTAATGCCACAGCCAACACCATCAACCACCATGACAAGGCTTGCCAATCCCAATTATTACGCCCGAATGGCATGACGGTTTCTCCACATCCAGTTGCTACTCAGTATCAGCAATACTATTAGACTGACCCACAACAATTCCGGCTCTGGCATTGGCTGACCGACTGCATGGTTGCTGACACCTTTAGGTAATGGTAAGGGTTGTTTGACATCTTCTGCTTTGGCTGCGGTGTTGCGAACTGTTTCATCAACTGCAACAAAAGAGGTATGGCTGGTTAACAAAGAATACTGCAAGCCTAGTTTCACAATGCTCTCGCGCTGTTCGTCTTTACTACCTGCAGGAATAACGTATAAACGCTCAAGCCTTTTGCGCGCCCATAATTGCGGCAATGTATTATCGGAATTTTGTGAGTCCTGCAGCTGGAAAGACCACGCCTGGTCACCCAGCCCACTCACACCTTTCAACGTTATACTTGCGTTGTCAGATGCCTTGCGATATTTACCAAGCACCATGATGGGTCTTTGTGCCAACATATCGGGAATATGTTCTGGTTCCAGATCATAAAGCTCGATATCTTTTGTTTCCAAACGAATATTGGTCAAGATCGGTGCTGATATATAGTCATTAAACTTGTTAGCCTGCTGCCTCGCTTCTTTCCGATTGGTCACCACAAAGGCTTCTGCACGTCCCGCCTTTGCTAGGCCTTCTATCAGGAAGCGATTAACAGAAGATCCGATACCAAAAGCAAACAGGTTGTTACGATGCAATTGTTTATCTATTAGTTGAAAAACACGATCTTCTGCACTGATGTATCCATCCGTTATCAACACAATATTGCGCGATGAATTTTCATCCCTTTCCATTGCAAAAGCCTGTTTAAGTGCAGAATATAATTCCGTGCCGCCACCTCCACTCTGGTTATTCATCATGGCTTGTGCCAATGCGATATTTTCAGGCGTAGCCGTTAGTGGTTGTGGTGAAAGTACGTCCGATCCACCTGCGAAGAATAGAATATTGAAACGGTCTGTTGGTTTCAGGTTACTAAACAGTTTAGCCATTAATTGCTTGGTCGTATCCAGCGGAAATCCAGACATAGAACCGGACACATCGATAATAAAGAAATAGTCCCGTGCAGGTATCTGTTCTGGTAGCACCCGCTTTGGTGGTTCTGATACCAACAGGAAATAGTTTTCACCGTTTGCTTCGAATCGTGAAAGTCCTGTCAATATCTGATCATCCTGTAAACGATAGTGCAGGATGAAATCACGATTACCCGCATCCGTTGCATCCTTGAGATCCAATTTTAGCGACTGCTTGTCACGCCATGTTGTATTGAGTACATGACTGGGTGATTCCAGACTACTAATCGGCAGCGGAGAGGTCATATCTACATTAATACTGTAAGCAACTGGATCATGAGCACCTTCAGCAAGATAGGGGTTCTGTATCCACTGTGTCTCGCCAGATGCGTGTGCCGCATCACCACCATAACGCGGGCCGACCACACCGGGGTAAACAAATTCGTAAATACCCTCCTCTGCAGTCAATATTTCTGTGTAACTAAGCTCAATAGTGACTTCATCACCCGGCATAATGTTGGCAACAGCCATCGAAAATACATTCGGCCTTTTCTGCGACAGCAACGAGGCTGACTTGCCAGCTTTTTTTGCTGCCTCGAAAACCTGTTTAGCCTCTTCCTTTTCCTTGATTTTTGCCACAATCCTGCGTTCACCTATCGTCATTGTCATACCATTGATAGCTGCGCGGGTTGAGCCTGGGAAGATATAGGTGGCATTAATCGGTTGATTGCCATCATTACGATAGACCTGTGACAATTGTACGCTGGCGATAAAACCGTTGAGCCTGACGTCTGCATGGGTTTTCTTCAGCGGCAGTTGGTCAACACCGGAATCATTTCCTTCAATAAAGAAATACGGTGACAGGGGCGCAACTATTTCGCTATCGGTGGCTGCAGCATGAACCATTTGGCCATAAGCAAAAAATGAAATTGCACACAGCACCGTGATAAAGGAATGACGTTTGTGAAGGTAAGCGTTCATAGTGATCTCCGTCGAGTTTGATGACGGATTCACTATGCAATGACTGGCTGTAGTTACTGTGGAGTGGGGATGGAGATTATGTGGAGATTGTGTGTAATAGGCTCAGGTGACCTCTGATTCATGCATGGCAACTCAGATCAGTGGGTGTCGGCCGCAGGGAAGCGGCCGTTAAGCGTACAGGGGTGTATTTACAGCATCCTACTGATCTGAGTTGCCATGCATGAATCAGAAGTTCCTCAGGATTTTCCGGTTGGCAATAACAAACGAGCACAGAGCCCCGGTTGTCGATTTTCAAGCACCAACTCACCATCATGAAGTTTGGCCACTTCCTGGGCAAAATTGAGTCCAAGCCCGGTACTTTTCTGACCCGTGTCAGGGCGTGGCAAGGAAAAAAAACGCTCAAAGACCCGTTCTCGAACATAATCCGCAATACCTGGGCCTTCATCAATGATATCGATTGCCACGCTGTTATCTTGCGGATGGATATCAACCCATATTTTTCCACCCTCTGGTGAAAAGTCGATGGCATTGCGAAATAAATTGTCGATAGCCTGACGGATCAGGAATAAATCACCATACACTTTCTGATTTTCAACTTGCTTGAGCGTTACGACCAAGTCACGCGATTCACATTCAATTGCATGCGAATCCAGAATTTCTTTTACAATAGTTTTAAGATCGATCAGTTCTGGATTATCAATACGCTGGCGTTTTTCCAGTGCGGCGAGTAACAACAACTGGTTGGCAAAACTATTCAGCCGCTCTGTTTCCTTCACAATAGTATCGGCAAACTGCGTACGTTTTTCGCCTGGCAGCTCCCTGCCCAGCAATTCGGCGGCGGCATGGATAGCCGTTAACGGACTCTTGATTTCATGCGTCAGTGACTGCACATAGCGTTCAACATACTGCTTGTCCTCTAGTGCCTGGCGCATGTCGTCCATCGCTTCACCAACCTTACCAATTTCATTGTTGCCAAGCTGGGGTAAATTTTTACGCTCACCCCGGCTGACACTGTGGGCATAATCAACCAATGCCTGCAGTGGTCGGCTAACCCATATATACAACATGAACCCGAGCAGTAACACGATGATTACGGAAAATAATACCGCTAGCAATAAATTGTATTTAGCATTAGCAACATAGCGATCGATATTGTTCTTGGGTTTTGCCACTGTAACAACTCCAATAATTTGGTCTTGCCTATAGATCGGCGCGGCGACATAAGCAATAGTTAGCTGCTGAGATGGATCACCTGCTGAAATTTCACCGGGTATGCGAGTGGCACGGGCGCCATATTTTCCGCTCAACGTCAGGTGCACATCTCGCCACTCTGAGTAGTCTTCCCCCACCGCATTACCATTGTCTGTATCGAATATCACGATACCCTTTTCATCTGTGACATAGACATGAATATCGACACTGGTTTTCTCCAGTTCATAAATCTGTGCTGAAAAACGCCGAAGTTGAAGCCGCTGAAAGGCACCATCCAATTGTTGCAAGCTGGCATCACCGCTGGCCATATCGCTGGTAATAATTTCTGCAAGCAGGTTGGCCGTATCAACCATCACTTCTTCAAAAGATTCACTGTAGCGGTCTGCAACATCACTGCTGATCCAAAGTGCAAGCAAAGCAAAGCCTGCAATGACAGCAGCAACAAACACAAAAAATATGCGTGCGCGAATGCTCACGAATCCAGGACTAGCGAGTACCCCATACCTCGATGGGTGCAAATCGGGTTAGCATCGGAATCTATCTCACGCAGTTTGTTGCGGAGGCTTTTTATATGACTGTCGATAGTGCGCTCCAGCCTGTGGTCAGGAGCATCCCACCCATTTTCCAGTAATTGGGCGCGGCTGAATACTTGTTCAGGGCGGCTAAGCAGCGTTTCCAGCAAGCGATATTCGTGTAGGGTAAGATCCAGTAGTTGTGCCTTGTAATAGATCTGCTTGCGTCCCGTGTCGATACGAAACACTTCACTATTGTCAGAATCCAAAGGCTTGGCAACACTTGCCATGGCGGCACCATCAAAACGACGCAACACTGCTCGCACACGTGCCACCAATTCCCGTAAGCTGAATGGCTTAACGATATAATCATCAGCACCCATCTCCAACCCAACGACACGGTCGATCTCTTCACCACGGGCAGTCATATAAATGATGGGCGCCTCAGTCAACTGGCGAATCTTGCGAAAAAACTCAAAACCACTTCCGTCAGCAAGGCCGACATCCAACAATATGAGTGACGGACTGGCACTTTCAAGCGCAACGAGGCACCCAGAACCGGTTGGAAAATGTTTCGTGACAAATCCCTCTGCCTCCAGCGTGAACTGTACAGTCTGGGCAATCGAAGGTTCGTCTTCAACTATGAATATACTGATACTTTCCAATGACTGATCGCGCTCTATTTGGATTGATGCAATCTAATTATGTAATCCGGAGTTCCTGATGGACATAGTATTTCTTATTTTTAGTATAAAATAAATAGCCATTATTGATCATCATAGCAGCCCTAAGTTACAGAACGGGCTTCAAGGGCAACAGCTTCAACAACGGCAGTTTGATACGTTTGGACAGCGGTGCCTTTGCGTCAGCATCCACTTTCCGAGCGTCCCAACTATTCCCAGGCTGCATATCTTGCATAATATTAGCTTCGACTTGTGCAGCCAGCATCGGATTATGAATCAGTACACCGATTTCCGTATTCAAATTTGCCGAGCGCGGATCCAGATTAAAGGTTCCGACGAACAATGTCTCCCCATCGATCACCAGGGTCTTGGCATGGATGGCAAAAACAGGTACTTGTTTCTCCAGCTCCTGGTAACGATTGATGAGCGTGCGTTGTATCTCAGGGTTCGGCCGGAATTCAAACACATCAATACCGGCTGACAATAGTGAGGCACGTTGCTTATGATAGCCACTGAATGCCATCAAATTATCGGTTGAGGCCAACGAATTAGTGCTGATGCGCACCTTTACACCGCGTTTTATCAATCGCTTAAAAAGTGCTTCACCGCCTTCTGGCATGACCAGGTAAGGCGATTGAATCGTGACAGTATGACGCGCTTTTTCCAGTTGATGAATCAAGGCATCGGTGGATCGACCACCGCCTGCCAATCCCTTCTTACCTGTATTTTTACCCGGCACATCACTGATAAAGGAAACATCATCCCATACCAGTTGTTCAATGACCGGGGTAATCTGCTGTTCCATCCCTTTCAGTACATCGCGCACTTCAGCTGAAAAATTATCCGTGTCCTCTGCGTATGCATGCAGTTGGTTATAGCTATTTTGTACTTGTTGTGCATCCACCTTGACCCAGGGTTTACTGAGAAGCTGCTGTACCGGCACGGCAAGATCACTCTGCCAGAATTGCTCAAAGCTTTGCTGCATAGCCTTAACCGTGGGCCCAATCAATAACGCATCTCTGTCACGAAAATTATAGGCGTGGTCATAATCGAAATACTCATCGGCCATGTTACGGCCACCCACGATGCCTACATGACCATCGACAATGAATGTCTTGTCATGCATGCGCTGGTTGGCACCTCGAAAATCCGTCACGAGATTCAGCATACGTTTGATGCGGCTGACGCCAACAGAATGCTTCGGGTTATAAATACGAATTGCGACATTGGGGTGTTTGGCCAGTGCCAGCAATAACTGGTCTTCTGCATCAATCAGCAAGTCATCCACCAATACCCGCACCTGGACGCCACGCTCGGCAGCACGAAGTAAGGCTTCTGCCGCCAGGATACCAATATTATCGGTGCTCCAGATAAAATATTGGACATCAATGGTGCGTAAGGCTTGATCGGTTAACCAGGCCCTTGCTAACAGCGACTCTTCACCTTTTTCCAGAATATAAGTACCCGTCTTGCCGGGATGCGGTGCCATTAACGCTTGAACGCGCGTATCTAAATTTGCGTCTGCAGCATAGGCAGGGCTGAATCCAGCTTGGATCAACCACATCACGCACACACACGTTAACCAGAAAATTCTATTTAACATGCAAGTTTTTTATTTCCAATTATTGAGTTCATGGTTTCGATGAGTAAAGTCTGCCACGCATAAAACATGAAACTGGTGACCGTACTGAATTACGGATTGATTTCACCCGCTTTACCTGACGCTAAGCTAAATTGTCCGTTATAGCGAAACATAACCCCGAAGAGTGGATGAGTCAGCACCATTTTCATCGTAAAGTTGTCTTCATCAACGGGCCGCTCTTCCACATAGGCATTCCCGAATACCCAATTCACGGGTATCGGTATTTTGATACTTCCTACGCGCCAGATATATCCTATATCGCGAAACACAAGTGCTCCACCCTCTGCGGTGACCTGCAATCGCATACCCACGCCAAAGCGCACATATTCAATGACTTCATTTCCCTCAACATGCTCCATATGGGATTTAAAGTGAAAATGTTTTTTGTCCGTAAATTTAAACACACGATCCCAATAGATATGCCCATTATTATGGTTCGAATTGTAATGCACATCTACGGGTATATTCTTTGCCCGGTAAGGGACAACCGCACCAAATAAAAGACCGAAGGGAATAAACAGCTTGGCGATTGCCGAGTGAAATATCTCCAGCATTTGTCCTGTTACGCAAATATAATCGTCAGAAAACGGCATTAGAGAATAATGGTGTTTAATAACACTACCCAATTTATCCCAGTCATCCGCCAGGACATTTTTAAATACGGGTTCATGCATCGTTAAGACCTCCCTTCATAAATATTTTTTTATTTTTTCCAAGGGTGGATTATTCGGAAGAATGACTCCATGAACGTCCATGATGGGTGTTCCATAAGACTGCGGCTTGAACCCTGCTTCCGAAAGTTTCTCGTTGAGTTCTTTTTGTTTTAAGGAATCCTTATCGATATAATATTCTTGGAACTTTATTCCTTCTGCGCGTAATTCTTTGGCCTTTTGTTTACAGTATCCACAGGTGGTTAATGAATACATTATTACCTGATCGTGCGGTTCCCCGGACAGCCTATACGCACCATCCCTTGTCACGTATGTCTGATAAGCACCAAAACCTAATAGTGCAATTAGCATGAGCTTTTTCATAATTATTATGTTCCTTTGACTAAACCAGATTGACCCAGGAATTTACCGGATTCATTGACTGCTACAAACGCCTGCTTCAAGGCCCCATCGGCCTGATTAATATAAAAGTTTTCGGCATACGCCAGAGATTATTAAACACTAATAGCACCAAACCGGCAGCAGGCCTGGTCAGGTTGATTGCCAGCCTTGACAAGGATACTTAATTTCTGTAATTTCTGTCTTTACAGAAATAGGTGAATTTATGAAACTGACGCCAGTCATGCAGAAATACATCCTCCACTGGGGTGAAATGGGTACACGCTGGGGCGTAAACCGTACGGTGGCGCAGATTCACGCCCTGCTCTTTCTGTCACCTGAGCCCCTGCACGCCGAGACCATTGCCGACATATTGGGTGTCGCCCGCTCGAATGTAAGTACCAGCCTGAAGGAATTGCAAAGCTGGCAATTGGTCAAGGTGATTCACGTAATGGGTGATCGACGTGACCACTTCGAATCAAGGAAGGATCTTTGGGATATGTTTCTGATCATTATCGAAGAGCGCAAGCGCCGGGAAATCGATCCTACGCTGACCATGCTGCGTGAATGTGTTCTGGACAGTGCGGATGATAAAGAAACCCCCAAAGAGATTAAAGCGCGTATTAGTAATATGCTCGAGTTCATGGAAACACTTACGGGTTGGTATGAACAAATGCGCACTGTGCCTAAACCAACCTTGTTAAAACTCATGCAGATGGGCGCAAAGGTTACTAAGTTCCTGACAATTAAAACCAGGAGGAAAACCACATGACACACCAACACTATCGTTTAATCTATGACGGACATTGCCTTATCTGCGCATTCTTGGGCGCCAACAATTTAACCCTGCATAGAAACGATAAATTGCCACTGGCTGCAGATTGATTTTTTTAAAGTATTTAGATTTCTGTTATTACAGAAATTACGGAAATATCTGCTGCACTGGGCACTCATCAATCCCCAGGACTTTTAGGAGGTGCATTATGCTCCCAACAAACCAGTCTGATAGAAATGCTGCCTATGTAACCTTTGCCATTGTTGCGATCATAACGCTGGCCTGTTGCAACATGGCGTTTGTCATGCATGAAGGGCTTGCCATCGGCACACCTTTTATTACCCGCGCCTTGTTTATGACCGAACACACCCTCGCATGGCAACTCGGCTGGCTGACCTGGATGCTATCTGCGCTTGGACTGCTGCTCTTCTGTGTGTATTTACTGGATTACATTCCGCGCTCACCGATGCGGCATTTCGCGATCATGGTGATCGCGATCGGCATTGCTCCGGATATTAGTGCTGAAGTGATCTTTGCCTTCGTATTACCGCCATTGTTAATGATGGAAGATACGGCAACGTTGTTCATGGCACTGGAACAAATCGCCATGCAACTAACCGGTACTGTCGGTAATGGTGCCTATAACATTGGTGGACTGATCCTTAATCTGTTGCTATTTAAGAACCCACGGGTACCACGTACGATAGTGTGGGCTGGACTACCCGCCTGGTTTTTCGGATTAGCACTGTCCGTTGCTACTGCACTGCACGCAGTATTCCTCGCCACACAATTAACCGCCATTGCAATGGTCTGGAGTGTTAGCTGGATGTTTGCAGTGGCACTGATCCTGTTTCGCCACCCACAACGTTACCAGGTTGGTGAAGCATGATCCCCGAATGGATGCTGGCAACCCTTAAACTGCTGCATATCGGTGCCCTGATTTTCTGGATCGGACCCACACTGGGCGCCTGGTGGATGTTGCGCAGTGCCAATCATCACTTTGGCGAACCGGGTATGGTCAGTCAATATTTATATTATGTGTTTCTCGACTTACTCTGGGTGGAGCACATTGCATTTGCCTTGTTGTTGATTACCGGTGTGCTCATGGCCTGGTTCAACCAGTGGTTTGGTCAACCCTGGTTGACGCTCAAACTGATACTGATTGGCAGCATCATCCTGCCGCTGGAAATCATGGATATCTGGCTGGGTCATGTGCGCCTGCCGCAATTGTTTCATTCGCGCCATCCTTCACGTCCTTACTCGGCACATGAGGCCGCGCTGTTACATCTCTATCATGTGCGTTTAACGCGCACCGCGATCTTTTTAATGCCCATCGTTGTGACCGTCATTATCTGGCTAGCACTGACAAAACCTGGCTGAAAAAACAATGACACATAAAGTTATAGTGCTGGGTGGTTATGGCATATTCGGACAACGCATCTGCCGTGCATTGGCACGTGATGAACTTATTCATATTGTTGTGACCGGCCGCCATGGCGAACCTGCACGACAACTTGTGGCAGAAATTCTACACACACAGCCCACTGCCAACATAAGCAGTGCAATACTGGATGCGACCAAACCTGAACTGGCTAAAAGTCTGCGGCAACTTAAGGCGGATACCGTCATTAATACCTGCGGCCCGTTTCAACAGCAAGACTATACGGTCGCTCTCGCTTGTATCGAAAGCGGCATTCACTATATTGATCTTGCTGATGGACGAGCGTTCGTATCTGGTTTCTCTAAACTTCAAGAAACCGCACAGCAACACGGCGTGTTAGCAGTGACCGGCGCCAGTTCTGTGCCCGCACTTACCTCTGCAGTAGTAGATACCTTTCAGTCCGAATTTAAACACCTACACTGCATCAATATCGGTATTAATCCAGGCAATAAAACACCCCGAGGACTGGCAACGGTGCAATCCATCCTAAGCTATTGTGGCAAACCCTTCAGGGTCTGGCGCAACAATAGTTGGGAAACCGTATATGGCTGGCAAGGTTTACACAGAAGAATGTATCCCCCACCTATGGGTAAGCGGTGGTTAGGTCATTGTGATGTCCCGGATCTGGATTTATTTCCAAAGCGTTATACCTCTGTGCACAGCGTGCAATTCTTCGCGGGCCTGGAACTATCCACACTGCATCTGGGAACTTGGGTTTTGTCCTGGATATCACGTGCAAGGTTGATCAATAACTGGGGGCGCTACGCAGTGATACTAAAAAGGCTGAGTGAATATTTTGAGGGATGGGGCTCAAGCCAAGGAGGCATGCACATGCAACTTGACGGTCTGGGCCACGATAATAAACCGAAACGCATACGCTGGTTTTTGCTTGCAGACAGTTTTGATGGCCCACAGATTCCCTGCACTGCATCCGTTATTGTCGCCAGGAAAATCGCCCGTGGTCAGCTCAAGCAACGTGGTGCTATGCCGTGTATGGGGCTGTTTACGTTGAATGAGTTTATGGATGAGCTCGATGGTTTCGACGTTCAACAATCTGTAGCTTTTGTCGGCGAAACACATAATTAAGTGTGCCGATCGATTAGCCCAGCTTTTAGATATTTGCTAAATCTCACCACAGTAAAGGACTAACAAAATAGAAAGCGGCTAACAGCACCTTTGTTAGCCGCTTGAGGTATTTACTGAATTTGGCGCGCCCGGAGAGATTCGAACTCCCGACCGCTCGGTTCGTAGCCGAGTACTCTATCCAGCTGAGCTACGGGCGCGTAGGAACGCGAGATTATCCATTAGGAAAGGCTAAAATTCAAGGCGGACTACTTTGAAATGAGTTTTAGTAATAATTCTTGATGATCAAGGGTCGCCAAATACAAAAAGGCCCGGTTAAGGGCCTTTTTGTATTTGGCGGAGAGAGAGGGATTCGAACCCTCGATGGGATATTAACCCATACTCCCTTAGCAGGGGAGCGCCTTCAGCCGCTCGGCCATCTCTCCAAAGCGTTAAACACGACTCGTGTCGTATTTAACGAGGCGTAAGGATACCGATGACCCAGTTTAAGGTAAAGCTAGCAATTACTCATTATCAATAGTATTGCCATTAGCCGTTGCTTCTTGTTCGCGTTTGATTCGCTCGTAGATTTCTTCACGATGCACGGGTATTTCTTTAGGTGCATTGACACCGATCCGTACCTGATTGCCTTTAACTCCGAGCACTGTGACAGTAACTTCGTCGCCGATCATGAGGGTTTCACCCACCCTTCGCGTCAGTATTAACATTTGTTATATCTCCTAAGACTTCTTCCACTTCCAAACAAACGGTTGGTCGCGGGTAAGACAACTATGGTAACCGAACTGTTCATTATTTCGGCACCTTCGACTAAAACTATAATCAGTACAAACAGCTATACATTATAAAACAACAATATACAGCACCTTTCTTCCCTAAATTATTGCCTAATAAGGCGCTCAGGAAGCCTTCACCTTATCAAGGTCAAACGCATCATGTAATGCGCGCACACCTAATTCCAGGTATTTTTCATCTACTACGACAGAAATTTTAATTTCCGAAGTCGAAATCATTCGAATGTTAATGCCTTCCTTGGCCAGGGTTTCAAACATAGTTGAAGCAATGCCAGCGTGTGACCGCATGCCCACTCCCACCAGTGAAATTTTTACAATTTTCGGATCACCCGACACTTCACGGGCTTTCAGTTTTCCAGCAATTTGCTGCAGAATCTCTAATGCTTGATCGTAATCATTACGATGGACAGTAAACGTGAAATCTGTTGTTTCTCCATCAGGGGCCATATTCTGGACGATCATGTCCACCTCAATATTCCCTTCTGCGATCGGCCCCAGTATCAGATGCGCAACACCGGGCTGATCCGGCACACCCAGCACCGTTAATTTAGCCTCGTCACGATTGAAGGCGATACCAGATATTAGAGCCTGTTCCATCCCTTCTTCCTCGTAGGTGATTAACGTGCCTTCACCTTCTTCAAAACTTGATAGCACACGCAATGGGACATTGTATTTACCCGCAAATTCAACAGCACGAATCTGCAGGACTTTTGAGCCCTGGCTGGCCATCTCTAGCATTTCTTCAAACGTAATACGATCAAGACGCCGCGCGTCTGGTGCTACTCGTGGATCAGTTGTATAGACACCATCAACATCGGTAAAGATTTGGCATTCATCTGCTTTCAAAGCAGCCGCTAGCGCCACTGCGGTTGTATCAGAACCACCGCGCCCGAGTGTTGTTATGTTGTTGTCTTCGTCAACACCCTGAAAACCTGCCACCACCACTACGCGCCCTGCTTTTAAATCAGCATGTACGCGCGCTGCATCGATATCCACGATACGAGCTTTGTTATGAGCGCTGTCTGTCCTGATATGCACTTGACTCCCTGTATACGACCGTGCCTGCACCCCTCTATTCTCCAACGCCATGGACAAGAGTGCAATAGTCGTTTGCTCACCCGTTGCCAGTAATACGTCCAACTCACGTGGCACGGCTTTTGAACTGACGGAATCTGCGAGCGACAACAAGCGGTCTGTTTCACCGCTCATGGCGGATACAACCACAACAAGATCATGACCCTGCTGGCGATACTGGCTGATTTTATCGGCGACACCGGCGATCCGCTCAGCTGTGCCCACCGAGGTTCCACCATATTTTTGTACAATAAGTCCCATGTATTCTAGAAATCTATATTCTTATATAATCAAGTTGTTACGAATTTTATCTTAGGTATTTTCTATCAGTAGATTAAGCACTTTTTGCATTCACAAGCTGCTGCCGAACCCAGCCCTCTACAGAAGCTAACGCTTCGTCTAGATTTTCCGGCTGGCTGCCACCTGCTTGCGCCATATCCGGCCGGCCACCGCCTTTGCCACCAATTTGCTGAGCCACCTGATTGACCAGATCACCCGCCTTCAGTAACGCGGTTTCATTCTTTGTAACACCAGCGACTAACGATACTTTATTGTCATTGACTAACCCGAGTACCACAGCAGCAGCGCCAAGTTTGTTTTTCAGTTGATCAACAGTGTCGCGCAATGATTTAGGGTCGGCGCCATCTAATCGCGCCGCCAACACCTTGATTCCGTTAATTTCTACCGCCTGTGAAGCGAGGTCACTGCCTTTAGCGCTGGCTAATTTAGAGATTAGCACTTCAAGTTCTTTTTCCAGACTACGGTTTCTTTCAAGTAGTTGGCCGACCTTGTTGGTGGTATTTTCGCGCCCACCTCGCACCAGCTCTGCTACAGCCATCAGGTTCTTTTCTGTCTCACCAATATAATTAACTGCCCCCTGCCCGGTTACCGCCTCAATGCGGCGCACACCGGAGGCAATACCCGTCTCGGAAATGATCTTGAACAAGCCAATATCACCGGCACGGGTAACGTGCGTGCCGCCACACAGCTCAATTGAAAATTTACCAATCGACAAGACACGCACTTCATCAGCGTATTTCTCACCAAACAAAGCCATGGCACCGACTTCCTTGGCCTGGTCAACCGGCATGATGCGCGTCTGTACTTTGGTATTGGCGCGCACTTGTTCATTCACAAGCGTTTCGATTCTTGATAAATCATCGTCTGTTATTGGTTCAAAATGTGAGAAATCGAAGCGCAAACGGTCTGGCTCGACCAATGAGCCTTTTTGCTGGACATGCTCACCCAGTAATTGCCGCAGTGCGGCGTGCAACAGATGGGTAGCGGAATGATTAAGCCTGATAGCAGAACGGCGCGTTTCATCAACCTGAGCATTTAGCTTGTCGCCAACCTTCAGAGCACCAGACGTGAGTTTGCCGATGTGCGCAAACGCATCTCCCCCTTGTTTGCGGGTGTCTTCGACCTGAAAGCAAACGCCTTCTGAGGACAATTCACCACGATCACCCACTTGACCGCCGGATTCTGCATAAAACGGCGTGTGGTCGAGGACAACCAGGCCTGCGTCACCTGCTTGCAAGGTATCAACTGGCTCACCCTTTACAAACAGGGCGGTTACTGTGCCTTCATCCTTTAGCTGGTCATAGCCGGTAAAATCCGTACAGCCTTCTATCTGCAGGCCAGCAGTATCCGCTGCCGAAAAACTGTTCGCCGCGCGTGCGCGGGAACGCTGCGCTTCCATTTCTGTTTCAAAACCAGCCTGATCAATAGTCAGATTTCGCTCGCGGGCGATATCTGCTGTCAGATCTACAGGGAAACCAAAAGTATCATAGAGCTTGAACACGGTTTTACCGGGTATTTCTTTACCCGCCAAACTTGATATAGCGTCTTCGAGAACTTTCATACCGTTATCCAGTGTCTCGGCGAAGCGCTGTTCTTCCTGTTCCAGTACGCGCTCTACTTGCGACTGTGTTTTAACTAATTCAGGGTAGGCATCGCCCATTTCTTTGCCGAGTGGCTGCACCAGTTTATGAAAAAATGGTTCACGCAAACCGAGTTTGTGTCCATGCCGGATAGCGCGGCGGATTATTCGCCTCAAGACATAACCCCGGCCTTCATTGGAGGGAATCACGCCATCGACCACCAGAAATGAACAGGCACGGATATGATCCGCTATGACACGCAACGACTTGTTCTCCAGATCTTTCGTCCCGGACAGTTTAGCTATGGCGCGTATTAAATTTTTAAACTGGTCGATATCGTAGTTGTTATGCACACCCTGCATAATCGCTGCCAATCGCTCCAGACCCATACCGGTATCCACAGAGGGCCGCGGCAAGGGATGCAGATTACCCTTGCTATCGCGGTCATACTGCATGAACACCAGGTTCCAGATTTCGATATACCGGTCACCGTCTTCTTCTGGTGTCCCTGGCGGGCCACCCGGCACATCGGCACCGTGATCATAGAAAATTTCTGAACAGGGGCCACATGGGCCGGTATCGCCCATCGACCAGAAATTATCCTTGGCTCCGATTTTTGAAAAGCGCGCTGGATCTACACCAATTTCTTTTAGCCAGATATCGGTGGCCTCATCGTCCTCTTCGAACACCGTTATCCATAAACGCTCGGGGGGTAGTTTTATAACTTCGGTCAGATACTGCCAGGCATAGTGGATCGCTTCCCGCTTGAAATAATCACCAAAACTGAAATTACCCAGCATCTCGAAAAAAGTGTGATGCCGGGCGGTATAACCTACATTTTCCAGGTCATTGTGTTTACCGCCTGCACGCACACAGCGTTGGCTGCTGACGGCACGAGAATAGTTGCGGCGATCCTGTCCAAGAAAAACATCCTTGAATTGAACCATCCCGGCATTGGTAAACAGCAGTGTCGGGTCATTACCCGGCACCAGCGGACTGGAGGGGACAATTTCGTGCCCCTGTTCCCGGAAGAATTCCAGAAAAGATTGTCGGATTTCGGCGCTTGTCTTCATAACATGAGAGGGTAAGGATTAATCTGAAAAAAAACAATCAGATTAGCGGTTAAAAGACAGAATTTAATAAAAAATGAGGGATGGCATAGCCTGGCAAACTCCTTCTCTCAAAGAGGACAGCTGCAAATCAAACTGCCTTTTTTTAATTCCCTCTCCCTAGCCCTCTCCCTGAGGGAGAGGGGATGCTGTAAATGCGGCACTGATCTGCTCGCCGGTAAAGCCACGTTGCTGGAGAAAACGCATTTGTTTTGCTCGTTCCTTGAAGTCTTTTGGCGACCCTGTTCCGAAACGTTTCTGCCGGGCATTTAGCGCCAGTTCGAACCAGTCGATGCCTTCATCGGGTGACCAGTCAGCAGAATCGACTCCACGCTCGCGCAATTCAGCACGGATCCGTACTGAACCATAGCCGCGCTGGATACGGCTATGGACATAACATTCAACAAAACGCTGTTCATTTAATAGACCTTTGCTAGTCAAATGCTCCAGCGCAGCGTCAATATGCCCAGGCTTCAAAACTCCGCAATTCCAGCTTATGCCGCAACTCCCTGCGCTGTGCTCGCGCCGCGACAGCAAGTCCAATGCACGCGTTATTGCTGTTTTGATATCTGACGACTGCCCGGATCTGGAATCAGGCTTCTTCAAGTTCCTTACCAGTTTCGTCTTTTTCGCTTACCTGCACATCAGTCGCCAGCAATTTACTGCGTAGCTGGTTATCGATATCCTGCGCGATCTCCGGATGCTCTTTCAGGAAGTTGCGGACATTATCCTTACCCTGGCCAATACGGTCGCCGTTATAGCTATACCAGGCACCCGCTTTGTCGACGATGCCTTCTTTCGCGCCCAGGTCAATCAATTCCCCTTCGCGTGAAATACCCTGTCCGTAGAGAATCTCAAATTCAGCCTTCTTGAACGGTGGTGCCATCTTGTTCTTGACCACCTTAACGCGGGTTTCGTTACCGATTATTTCGTCGCCTTTCTTGATGGCACCAATACGGCGGATATCCAGGCGCACCGAGGCGTAAAATTTCAGGGCATTACCACCCGTCGTGGTTTCCGGGTTGCCAAACATGACGCCGATCTTCATACGAATCTGGTTGATGAAGATCACCATCGTGTTGGAACGCTTGATATTGGCGGTAAGTTTACGCAGCGCCTGAGACATTAAACGCGCTTGCAAACCCATATGTGAGTCACCCATATCGCCCTCGATCTCGGCCTTGGGAGTCAGGGCAGCCACGGAATCGATCACCACAACATCAACGGCACTGGAGCGTACCAGCATGTCGACAATTTCCAGCGCCTGCTCACCGGTATCCGGCTGTGAAACTAGCAAGTCGTCCACCTGTACACCCAGTTTCTCGGCATACGCCGGATCCAGCGCGTGTTCAGCATCGACAAAGGCCGCCGTGCCGCCGGCTTTCTGCGCCTCGGCAATCACCTGTAGCGTCAATGTCGTTTTACCCGATGACTCAGGTCCATAAATTTCCACCACCCGGCCACGCGGTAAACCGCCGATACCCAGTGCAACATCCAGCGCCAGCGAGCCAGTTGAAACGACTTCAATATCACGCGCCGCACTGACATCGCCCATGCGCATCACGGCACCCTTTCCAAATTGCTTCTCAATCTGGCCGAGCGCTGCGCTCAAAGCCTTGCGTTTGTTGTCGTCCATACAGCCTCCCGTTTATAGCCTGTTAACCAACTACTGGTAATTTATCCAGTAGTCATTATACACATCTATCGGCATTACCCAAGCCCCATTTTTCTATGACCCGGTAGCGTACACCGCCCTTCTCTGCACAGGATTCAACCAGCACGAAATCTTCGACAGGCCAATAGATAGGCGCTTCAATTACCTGAAATTGAGGTTGTTTAACTTTACGCGATAAGCTCACGTGCGGTACGTAACGGCGCATTTCTGACGGATAACCGCAAACCGGCAATGCTGTTTTCAATCGATCAACCAGTTTCAATAAGGCAGGCGGGCACTGCTGACAACCCAGCCATTGAATACCAGGCTTTGGAAAACCACCCAGGTAATCGAGCTTTATTTCAAAAGGTTCAACACAAATCGTTGCCGCTAATTCAGAAATACACGCCGCTTGCGTCTGATTACTGGCGCCTATAAATACCAGTGTCATGTGAAGATTAGCGATTGGCACCGGCTGTTTAACCACTTGTTCAGACAACAAGGCAAGCTGGGTGCGTACAGTTTCATGCGGCCATAATGCCAGGAACAGGCGCTTCATTTACCACTCACCGTGCAACATCCACGGCTTGTATTCGCTGATATAATAGCGCTAATGCGTGCTCAACGGCCTGCCGCCTGACAGCTTCACGATCACCCTCAAACAACATACGCTGCGCCAGCATCCACTTTTCCGGCCCCGCCCCGGCGAACCAAACTGTACCAACTGGTTTGTCAGGGCTGCCGCCACCGGGACCGGCGATGCCGCTAATGGCAACAGTCCAATCAGCCTTGCTCTGTTGTATAGCACCCTGCGCCATTTCCCGTACAGTCTGTTCGCTGACTGCACCATAAGTTTCAAGTGTGTCAGATGAAACACCGAGCATACTTTGTTTGGCAGAGTTGCTATAGGTTACAAAACCCGCCTCAAACCAGTCAGAGCTCCCAGCGATATCTGTACACACTTTTGCTAACCAGCCGCCGGTACAGGATTCAGCCGTTACTAGTGATTCTCCGCGTCTGCGCAGTTGGTCGCCTAGCGCTATAACGCTTTCTGAAAGATTTTCATCCATAGGTGCAGGGTAAACCGCTAAACAAGATAACTGCAACGTACTAATTAAAGAACCGCTATTTAATTCGAGAAACTGTAGGGTGGGCAGGCACGAACCCCACTGGAATCTGCGAGACAGGGTGGGGTTCGTGCCTCACCCCACCCTACAATAGACGCTTGATGCTTTTTTGTTCTTTTGGCAGTTGTTAGCAAAGCCCACATAAATGTACAAGCTGTTGCGCCCTACTGAATCCGCTAGACTAGCCACCATGTCAGCAGTCATGAACCTCCAAAAGCACACGCCGATGATGCAGCAGTATCTGAGCATCAAGGCACAACACCCTGATATTTTAGTTTTTTACCGCATGGGTGATTTCTATGAATTATTTTTTGATGACGCCCGCCGAGCATCGCGTTTACTGGATATCACTTTAACCAGCCGCGGCCAGTCGGCTGGCGAAGCAATTCCCATGGCCGGAATCCCCTACCATGCGGCTGACCAGTATCTAGCGCGCCTGGTCAGAAAAGGTGAGTCGGTGGCGATCTGCGAGCAAGTAGGCGATCCTGCGACCAGCAAAGGGCCAGTAGACCGGCAGGTCGTCCGAGTGCTTACACCGGGCACCCTTACCGACGAAGCACTATTGCAGGAACGGCACGAAAACCTCCTGGTCTCGGTCGCACACGATAGCGAAGGTTTTCTCGGACTGGCGTCACTGGAATTATCCTCCGGACGTTTTACGGTACAGGAATTTCAGGGTGCCGAAGCTTTGACGGCTGAACTTGAAAGGTTACAAGCTGCCGAGTTATTGATCAGTGAAGACAGCCCTCAGGTGGATACTCTTAAGGATCACACCGGACTGTATAAATTACCGCCCTGGCATTTCGACACTGCGACAGCCACCCGGTTGCTGACAGAACAATTCGCTACCCGCGATCTGGAAGGCTTCGGTTGCCAGAATATGCCCGTTGCAGTTGCCGCCGCCGGGGCATTATTACAGTACGTAAAAGATACCCAGCGATCGGCCATGCCGCATATCCGTGGTGTGCAGGTTGAACGTCATGAAGACAGTGTCATTCTGGATGCGGCGACACGGCGGAATCTGGAACTGGATCAGGCGCAGTCCGGACAACGCGAACACAGTTTGCTCGGTATCATCGATCACTGCATCACATCGATGGGTAGCCGCTTGATCCGCCGCTGGTTACACCGGCCATTAAGTGATCGCCAGGCGCTTTCGGAACGTCTGCAGTGCATCGAAGACCTGCAACAAAGCCTGCAACACACAAGTATCCAGGAACAGTTACGCGGTGTCAGTGATGTGCAGCGCATCCTGTCACGGATTGCCCTGAAATCTGCCCGGCCGCGCGACCTGAGTGCATTACGCGACACGCTCTCACTATTGCCCGGTTTACAGGAAACGCTGCGCCAGCAGGATGATCCGTTACTGACACGCTTATCAAAAGCAATCCAGGAACACCCCAAAATTCATGCAAGCTGCTGAAAAAAGCGGTCCAGGAAACACCCCCTTCCCTGCTACGCGATGGCGGTGTTATTGCCTCTGGATTTGATGCCGAACTGGACGAGTTGCGCTACCTGTCTGAACAGGGCGATGTCCTGTTACTGGAAATGGAAGCCCGGGAACGTGAACGCACCGGTATCACTAATCTGAAAATTCGTTATAACCGGGTGCACGGTTACTACATTGAAGTCAGCCGCCTGGTTGCTGACCAGGTGCCAGTAGACTATCAGCGCAAGCAAACCCTAAAAGCCGTGGAACGCTACATTACACCAGCATTAAAAGAACATGAAGATAAAGTGCTCAGTGCTCGCAGCCGTGCGCTGGGGTGTGAAAAAGCTTTATATGAAGATTTGCTGGAACAACTGCTCGACCAGTTAATACCACTAACCAACAGTGCAGACGGTCTTGCAGAACTGGATGTAATCGTCACACTCAGTGAACGCGCCAACACGCTCAACTGGTCACGCCCTGCGCTGGTGACTGAACCCGGCATTACTATCACTGGCGGACGCCACCCGGTGGTAGAACAGGTATCCAGCACGCCGTTTGTGCCTAATGACATGAAGCTGGATGAACAACAACGCATGTTGATCATTACCGGTCCTAACATGGGTGGTAAATCCACCTACATGCGGCAAAATGCTTTGATTGTTCTACTGGCCCATATGGGCAGTTTTGTGCCCGCAGACAACGCAACAATCGGGCCTGTCGATCGGATATTTACCCGCATTGGCGCCAGTGACGACCTGGCGGGTGGTCGTTCGACCTTTATGGTTGAAATGACCGAAACCGCTAATATCCTGAATAATGCCACCAACAGTAGTTTGATTCTGATGGACGAAATAGGTCGCGGCACCAGCACCTATGATGGCCTGTCACTGGCCTGGGCAGTTTCTGAGCGGCTATCCGCTATTGGTGCCAGCACCTTGTTTGCAACACACTATTTCGAACTGACACAACTGGCTGAACAGCATGAAACCATCGTCAATGTTCACCTTGATGCGGTTGAGCATAGTGACAAAATTGTGTTTCTACATACTGTAAAACCGGGGCCGGCCGACCGCAGTTATGGCTTACAGGTTGCTGCACTGGCGGGCGTACCGGACACTGTCCTGAAGCAGGCAAGATTACGCCTCAAAGAATTGGAGCAATCCAGTCTTGCTGCCCACGAGGACAAAAGCGGCCAACAGCAAATTGATTTCTTCAGTGACGATTCATTACACCCGCTGGGCGAAGCGATGGAAGGTATCGAACCGGATAATTTAACACCACGCCAGGCCTTGGATGTTCTTTACAAACTTAAACAACTGATGCGCGACCTGTAATCTAAAAGAGTCTCTGATTAATTCGTCCACCTCGTCATTGTGAACCATGCAATTTCAGTAGGAGCGGCTTCAGCCGCGATGGCCAGCGGCATCACCTTTCGCGGCTGAAGCCGCTCCTACAAGTACTCACGAATCAATCAGAGATTAACTAAAATCATAATGATACATATGATCCGTTTGCTACTAGTTACACTCTTTGTCGCCATTCAGGGTTGTTCGGCTCACTTCCCTATTAATGCTGCACTGGCTACCGATAGTATTTCTACACCTTATTACTTACATAAGAAATACAACCCTGCACGCTCTGACGAATTACTGGTTATTTTGGCATTTTCAGGCGGCGGCATGCGCGCATCAGCGCTGTCTTATGGCGTACTCAAAGCCCTGGATAAAATCCCAATCAATTTACAAGATAACCCACAGTCATTACTGGACGAAGTCGATTTGATTTCATCGGTTTCAGGTGGCAGTTTTACCGCGGCCTATTTTGGACTTTTTGGAAAGAAAATACTGCAGGACTACGAACATGATTTCCTGAAATATAATATCGAAGGTGCGCTGTTACTGCGGCTATTGAATCCGAAATACTGGTTCAGACTGGGATCGTTATATTACGATCGGAGCGAACTTGCGGCAGACTACTATGATGACCACTTGTTTCACGGTGCAACCTTTAGCGATCTTGCCAAAGCACCTGGGCCAGCCATATTGATTAACGCTACCGACCTGACGCTGGGATCAGGTTTTGGTTTTCACCAAGAACAATTTGACTGGATGTGTTCCAGCGTTTCTGACTTCCCGGTCTCCCGGGCAGTCGCCACCTCTTCGGCTGTACCCGGATTATTTTCTGCCGTCACACTCTATAACTATGGAGGACATTGCGGCGATACAACTCCGCATTGGATGCAATCAGAAATCTGGAGTAATCACCCTCAACTTGCACCCCTCGCTGACAAGATCAGAGCCTATACAGACGGGGATAAACGACCTTATGTTCATCTCATTGACGGCGGCTTAGCCGATAATCTGGGCTTGCGTGCAATCATGGAACAAGTTGCACTACACGGTGGTGCGCATCAGGCACTGGATCATTTCGGCCTTAGAAAAACGCGAAACATCCTGATTATTACTGTCAATGCAGCGGCCTCACCCAGCCAGGATATCAATCAACAAAAAAATCCTCCCAGCGCACTTTTCAGTGTGGATGCCGCAACGACGGTACAGATAAATTTGTATAACCGGGAAACAGTTTCAAGATTCAAAACTGCAGTCAAGCAATGGCAAGATGAAATCAGTCTAGCCCGTTGCGGGAAACCCTGGTGCACAGATGGTGCGGAAATGTATTTCGTGAATATCAGCCTGGATCAGATTGCCGATAAAACAGAACGTAATGAACTACAACAATTGCCAACCACTTTTTATCTCGAAAACGACGCCGTCGATAAATTAATTCAGGCTGGCAGCACCCTGTTAAATACTTCGCCAGACTTTAGCCGGTTTATTAAGGTAATAGGCCAGTAGCCAGACTTGACCGATTCATCCCTGTTGTTCTCCCATGAACAACAGGGACAATTAAACTGTAATTAAGCATTAAAAAAACACTTCTTACAGTTTATTACCCAGATAATGCTGCTAAATGTCAGCATAGTCATCAGGATACCCATCCAGCTAAAAAAGTCCCAAATCATAAATACCTCCCTTTTAGAATAAGTACTACATTATATTAGTGTTTTATAATTATTTAAAGTTCCTGGCTGTATTTTATTGTTTTTTCTTCATTTTTCTAGCCAATGATCTATATACCATAATAATATATTGGTTTATAAGCTGATCAGGGAGTTTTACTGCATAATGGTTACAAAATGCTGGAGTGTCACATAATGAAGCTTGGAAATAATTTACTAGCCGCCCTGCTCCTACCCACTGTCATTACCTGGGCGCCAGTCGCAGAGGCTTTTTTCTGTTTTTCATTCGGCTCCGGGAACCGTAATAATCAATATATCCCTGCTGTCCCAGTATATTATCAGTATCGGCCATTAGCCTATCAGGCATATTCAGGATTTTATTCTCATGCTGGTTATAGACATCCAGATGGTGCCCCTAACTATTTCCAAAATCGGCAACCATACAGGCCCAAAGCTAATTTTTGCCCGGCTGGACGAAAGTCACCCGGATGTTTTTAATAGTTGATGCGGTATGAGATTGAAAGTTTGCAAGGCAGCGTACTGAGCGACTGAAAAACTGATCTAGACCCCTTTAGTATTTCGAATGTCACCATCGGGAGATACAATATAGCTTTCCAGTAAGGGTAAAAGTGCTCTCCAACCTCCATCATGAATAGCACCTATGACACAGACATCCTGCCGGTAGCGCTGATTCCAGACTATTTTTATTTCAACCTGATAATGCGTACCATTAGATTCAACATTTTTAATTATTGATGCGTGGTGAATATAACCGGTCAGTTCCGCATAGGGCAATCGGAAAAAAATTTCCAATTCGCTTTTTAGCAACTCCCTTGCATCACTTTCATTCATCGCCCTGGTAGCCTGCCGTCCCGTTTATATTTGTATTTGCGTGCAACTGATTTTAATTATTTGCACAGAAACCGAGGGGTTTATAGCATTAGTATTATCCCGGCATTGCAGTTGTGATTTGATCTATCTTATTGAGAATTCTTACAGGAATATACCAAATTCACGTAAATCAGCAAAAAATACCGCTGACAGCAACATATATACGCAATTAAATCAGTATTTAATGGGAAACGCACAGACAAGCAGGGCAGGAAATACAAGCGCACCTTAATTTGTTTTCAAACCATCCGATAACAATCAGAATCAGAACCATATCGAAACCAAGCTACTCGCCATTAAAATGAACAATAAGCGCAACCTCTACAGAATATTACAGGTTCAACCAGATGCTCCTGAAGAAATTATCCGCGCCAGCTATCGAACGCTGATGCAAAAACTACGCATGCATCCAGATCTTGGCGGAGATACTAATCAGGCCACTTTACTCAACCAGGCGTACGAAACGCTCACTAACACACAAAAACGGGCAGCCTACGACCAGCAATTTAAAACCAGTTTGCGCAATCAGCGTAATCAGGCAATCAATAAGCACACACACATTAGACAAAACCCTGTCAGCGAACGTCTATCAACATGTCCTTTCTGCCAGGTAGACCAGCCGCGATTCAACAGAAACAGCGATAACCGAACCTGCGTTTCATGCCATAGCCCACTGCAACTATCTACAAAAACCAACCAATCTGGTCAGGGCAAACGCCGCATCAATAGAATACCCCACAATGGCAAAATCAAGATTATTACGAGCTGGCCTCATGCAGAAACATATCAAGCAAATATCGACGACTTATCACCCAATGGCTTGCAGTTACGCTGCCAGTTTAAGTTGGCACCCAATAAAATACTGAAGCTGTTTAATACCAACTTTCAGGCAATCGGAAAAGTGGTTCGCTGCCAGCCTGACAAAACAAACGGTATTTACCAGATCGGCATTGAATTCGTTACCCTGCGATTCGAAAACAAAACTGGTTCTTTCCTGTCAGCTAAAATCTAGATCGGCAGCTGATTAACTTGCACCATCCATCTTTATGTATAATGCCCCCTTCAAATTAAGGAGCTAACCATGACATTCGTTGTCGGTGAAAACTGCATCAAGTGCAAGTACACAGATTGTGTAGAAGTCTGTCCGGTAGATTGCTTTCATGAAGGCCCAAACATTCTGGTTATTGATCCTGAAGAGTGCATCGATTGCACTCTCTGTGAGCCGGAATGCCCGGCTGAAGCTATTTTCCCTGAGGATGACCTGCCCAAAGGCCAGGAAGAATTTCTGGCTTTGAACGAAAAGCTCTCACAAGACTGGCCAGTGCTCACGCAGATGATAGCAGCACCGCCTGATGCAGATGATTGGAATGGCAAGCCAGATAAACTCAAATTACTGGAAAAATAAAACCTGCATTGACTGTCGAATTAATACCCTGCTCTGAAATCGCTTTTAGCGAAGCTGCCCGCCGCATACTCGATCACCACCAAAAAACATTACCTGATCTCACTCACTGCCGTATTCTGCTGCCTGACTTGAATGGCGCACCGGCTTTACGCCGCGCACTGCTAACCCAGGCAAAACAATCAAACTACACGGCCCTGCTTGGACCAACCATACAAACACTCAACGAGTGGTTGTCAGAACAAAGTATTGCATCGCAACCAGTGCTTAGCCAGGCTGCACAGGAGCTGGTACTGGTTGAAGCTATACGCCATGCAAACATGTTTAAAAACCATGACCCCTGGTTACTGACCAGTGAACTGCTGGGTTTATTTGCAGAAATTACTCTGGCGCGAACACCACTGGATAACTTTGACCAATTTAAAAACCTGTTACGTGAGGGTTATGGCATAGGAACAGATGAACCAACACCGTTCACAGATGAAGCGCGCATTGTATTTACCTTATGGCAAGCCTGGCAGCAGCAATTACGAGATGATGGCTTTCTTGATAGCGCTTCAGCACTCGTAACGCGCCTCGCAAACAGCCTCGAATCAAACACCTCGGATGAGACACTCTGGATAATTGGTTTCAGAGAATTTTCTGCACCCTACATCAAATGGCTGCAGCAATTGCTGGAACCAGGGCATACACACTTATTGCTACAAGGTTCGGTTACTCAAACCAGCAATACTCCTGAAAACCCACTGGCTAAATTAGTCAAGGAAATGGACTGTCAGCTAAGTGTAGCAAAACATGAATCCACGAATACCAGCCAGTTACTGGACTGTGTTTTTGACACATCCAGTCAAGCACTCCGGCAGCGCGCGTCTGAATTTGCCACGCAACACCCTGTCAGTCCATTAACAAAGCATCTCTCAACATTGCATACCAACAGTGCCGAACAGGAAACAATGGCTATTGTATTGCAGGTTCGATGCTGGTTACTGGAAAACAAACAATCTATCGGCATTATCAGTGAAGACCGAAAACTTGCCCGGCGGCTGCGCGCCCTGCTGGAACGCGAAGGCATTGCACTCCAGGACTCGGGCGGTTGGGCATTATCGACAACCAGCTCGGCTGCGGTTCTGGAACGCTGGCTGGAATCTGTGGAAGAAGATTTTGCTCATACCCCATTACTGGATGTGCTCAAATCACCCTTTGTCTGCCTGCTTGAGAACCGTCAGGACTATTTAAAAACCGTCAGACGCTTTGAGCAAGACATCGTACAACATGAAAACATCGCCCGTGGCCTGGATAGATACCGTAAACATCTTAACTTGCGAGCTGATCGTCTTCCCGACTGGAGCGAGAACACCCGGCATGATATCGAACAACTTCTAAACCGGCTGGATCACGCTGCTGAACCATTGCGTAATTTACTACAAGGTGAACATCCGGTTACTCATTTCACAGCTGCTTTAACCCTTAGCCTGCAGGAGCTGGGCATAGACACACAATTTGAAACCGACCCAGCTGGTTTGCGAATACTGGATGAAATACAAGCGCTGCACACAGCCGCCGAAACTTGCGGGGCAACACTGAACTGGCAGGAATTCCGTGGCTGGCTAGGACGTTCTCTGGAACGCTTTACTTTCCAACCGCCGACCAATCAAAGTTCGATTCAATTGATGACGCTGGCGCAATCCACACTGCAGAATTTTGAGGGTGTAATTATCGCCGGTTGCACAGCCGATCAACTGCCGGGCAAGTCTGGTGGTCAAGCCTTTTTTAATCAGGCAGTGCGCGCCGAACTGGGACTTACAACCTGGCAAGATACATTACAATTAAAACTACACCAGTTTCGCTGTGTCCTTGAAGCGTCATCTCAGGTATTACTCACCTGTTGTGATGAACAAAATGGCGAGCCAGTATCACCTACTCCCTGGCTGGAATTGCTCGAAACCTTTCATGATATTGCCTATCAGGAATCACTACATAATCACGAGCTTGCTAAACTCCTGCGCGCGCTGCAATCGCAATCCAGGCAAGCACTAACTTCTACAGATGAAAAAGCAACTCGTCAGCCAGCACCCAGCGTCAATAGCTCAGTGTTGCCTAAACACTGGACTGCCAGTATTCATCAACGCCTTATTGATTGCCCTTACCGGTTCTTTGCGGCTGATATTTTACAGTTAAGCGCCCGGGAAGAAATCCGGGAAGCACTTGAAAAGTCTGATTACGGTGAATATGTCCACCGTATCCTGCAGGCATTTCATGGCGGGATAAAAAGCTTGCCTGGCCCATGGAAGGGATCACTAACGGAAGCAGAAGTTGAACCAGCAATCAAACTGCTTACCCAAATATCACAAATCGTTTTTCAACCTGCTATCGATGCTAACCTGGCCGCGCGCGGTTGGCTGAAACGTTGGCTGGCATTCCTCCCGGAATATATAAACTGGACAATTGAGCGTAATAAAACCTGGCAACTACACAGTGTTGAACAACGCATGCAGCGTGAGATAGCTCCAGGTATTGATGTCAAAGGCCGCGTTGACAGAATTGATATTTCCGAAAATCAGCAAGCTATTATCGATTACAAAACTGGCTTAACACCCAACATGGACGCTGTTGAAACGGGTGAAGCCGTTCAATTACCGAGCTATGCCTTACTCAGCGAAAATGCTGTCAGCCGAGTTGAATACGTGCAATTTGATAAAAATAAAATTTATAACAAAGTCAATCTGGAAGGTGAAGCACTGCAAGCATTGGTGCATGCAATAAAACAGCGCTTGTTAATGCTGACCGATTCAATAGGTCAAGGCCAACCCCTGCCTGCCTGGGGTGATCCAGGCATATGCAGATATTGTGAATACGATGTTGTTTGTCGTCGTGACAGTTGGCAGGATAATGCCGAATAAAACTGTATTGAACGCAGCCAACCCTGCCCTCAGTGCCAGCGTACTGGCCTCTGCGGGTACAGGGAAAACCTGGATGCTGGTTGCACGATTGACACGCTTATTACTCGCCGGTGCAGATCCCCGCCGTATCCTTGCACTCACTTTTACACGTAAAGCGGCAGGCGAAATGCAGCAGCGGTTGTTGAAACAACTCAAAACATTGCTGCAAGCTAATGACGCAGAGTTAGATAAGCAACTCATTGCCTTAGGCGAACAACCAGACAATGACATGCGAGCCCGGGCACGTAACCTGTATGAAAACCTGTTACTCAGCGAACAGCCTCTGCGCACATCCACATTTCATGGCTTCTGTCAGGATTTACTGCAACGTTTCCCGCTGGAAGCCGGACTACCGCCGGGTTTTGAACTTGCCGATACCACAGGATTACTCTACGAACAGGCCTGGGATGCACTGTTTGCTCAAGCCAGTGAGCAACCGGATGGACAACTCGCAAGCGATCTTGATCTGTTATTCGATTTATGTGGTGGACTAACTAACGTACATAAAGCTCTTTACAACTTCCTGTCTCACCGCAGTGATTGGTGGGCCTTCACACAACATCAATCTAGACCTGTTACTTTCGCCGAGGAAAAACTAAAAACATGGCTTGAAATTGAACCAGGCCTATTACCTGCAGATTCATTCTGGACAACTAAAAACAAACTGGCACTGGAAGAATTTGCAACGCTGTTGGAAAAACACGCCACCAAAACCAATAGCTCGCACAGCCAACTAATCAGACAGGCGCTAGAAAGCACGGCCTCCAACACACAATGCCTGCAAACTGTCACACCGGTTTTTCTTACCCAAGCCGGTAGCCGCCGGGCCCGCTCCTCAAGCAAAACCCTGCAAAAGAAAATGGGCGAACAAGGTGAAAATCGCTTCCTCGAACTCCATACACTGATTTGTGAACAACTGGAAAACTGCCACGAACTCCAGGCACGTCTTGATACCTGGTTAACCTCGACGGCCTGGTATCGTTGCGGTACTCAGTTACTCGATCATTATCAACGCATCAAGCGTGAACGCCGACTTGTTGACTTCACAGATCTTGAATGGAAGGCCTATACTCTGCTCAGCCACCCGGAACAGGCTCACTGGATACAATATAAAATTGACCAGCGAATCGACCATTTACTGATCGATGAATTCCAGGACACCAACCCTACCCAGTGGCGTTTACTGAAACCCTTGCTGGATGAGATGTCCAGCAGCGACGAACGCAACCGCAGCCTGTTTCTTGTTGGCGATGCAAAACAATCAATATACCGCTTCCGCCGGGGTGATCCTGCACTGCTGCAAACGGCAATCCAAACCATGCAACTGCAACTTGACGCCCAGCAGTTCCAACTGGACAGCTCATGGCGTTCAGCACCTGCCATTATCGATTGCATCAACAAAGTATTTGAAGACACCGAGTTTGGTGAACTATTGCCAGACTATAGTCAGCATGAAACTCATTTGACCTCATTGTGGGGCCATGTAGAGCTATGGCCACTCTTTGAAGATCACGAGTCCTTGCTGGAAACCACAATAGAGATAGAACCCGCAACCAAGCTTACACTACGCAATCCATTGCAAACCCCCAGGCTAGTCAAACAAAAAAGACCACATTATCTTGAAGGCCAGGCGATTGCGCAGCAGATACAATCACTTCTAGCGAAACCTGTCGTACTGGAAGCAGGCAATCAGGCACGTACTGCAAACTACAATGACATTATTATTTTGTTACGTTCGCGCACTCACCTGGATGACTATGAAACTGCTCTTAGGGAACAGAAAATACCCTATCTGAGCATGAATCGTGGCACTCTACTCGACAGTCTTGAAATCCGTGATATGGAAGCGTTGCTTAATTTATTAATGACGCCGCAAGATAATCTCGCGCTCGCACAAGTGTTGCGATCACCGATTTTTTCAGCAACGGATGCGGATTTACTTGAGATTGCAAAAGGCCCTCGTGGTGCATGGATTGATAAGCTTGCCCTGATCGCAGCCAGCCTGCCTGAACAACATACGTTGTCGTACGCCTTTCGCATGCTGACACAATGGCAAGAACTGGCAGGTCGTATTCCAATTCATGATTTACTGGATCAAATCTATCATCAGGCCGATATCCTTAATCGTTACCAGGCGGCTTTCCCGGCAACCTTGACACCTCGGCTACGCGCTAACCTGGTACGGTTTATCGAGTTGGCACTTGAAGTCGATGCAGGACGTTATCCGAGCCTGCCACACTTTCTGTCACGCCTGCGCCAGTTGCGCAGTCTGGATGATGAAGCACCTGATCAGGCACAACCCGATTCAGCCTCCGGACAACGCGTCCGTATTATGACGATTCATGCCGCTAAGGGTCTGGAAGCACCGATCGTTTTTCTAGCAGATACAGGACGTCAACAACTTTCAAAAAATAGCTATAACGCACTGGTTCGCTGGCCCGCAGAAGCAGCGCAGCCAGATCACATGCTCCTACGTAGTAAGAATATGGACTGTAAAACCCGGGCACTTGCCGAACTGGAAAAACAGGAAGAAATGCGTGAATCAGCCAATCTGTTATACGTTGCATTAACGCGCGCACGGCAAATGTTATTTATATCCGGTTGCAAAGTTGACAAAGCATCAGGCGACACCTGGTACAGCGCAGTTGCCTCTGGATTAAGACAAGACGATATACTGGATGAAGAAATTCTGGTTCTGGATTCTGGAAAAATACCTGCTGCCCACAAACAGCCTGCAACAATTCATAGTGACCTTCCAGCGATCAATCCTGCACTGTTACTGCCAGCCACAGTACCAAACCAGGTTCAAGAGATAGCACCCAGCCACGCGGCCAATACAGCATTACCAGAATCAACAGATACCGGCCGTCTTCGCGGGCGTGCTGTTCACCTACTGCTACAACTTGCTACTGAGCAGCCTGCACGAACCAGCGAACAACTCTGCACCTATGCCGCCGGAAGACTCACAAGTGCTGTGTCGAAAAGTGACCTTATGATTTGGTGGAAAAGTTTGTCAGAAATAATAAACCAATCTGAATTGGAATGGGTTTTTAAACCAGACTCCGGTACCCAGGTATGGAACGAGGTGCCGGTCGAATTTAGTCAGGATAATAAAACAGTGTATGGAATCATCGACCGGCTGATCATCAAGGATAATGCAGCACACATCATCGATTACAAAACCCATCGGATTAATGATGCCCCTGCTCAGCAAAAACTTTGCGATCATTACCGGCCGCAATTGGCTTTATATAAAGAAGGCATCACACGTTTATGGCCTGATAAAACGGTTAAAACATGGTTGCTATTCACGCATACTGGCGTGTTGGTAGAACTCTGAACGACGCTACTTCGAAACCGATTCAATTTGATTGTAATATTTTTCCACTTCTGCAGGCGGTACATACCCCGGTTGTATGCTGCCATCATCCAGCACCACTAACGGTGTACCCTGCAAACCAAGGTTATGCGCTAATTTCATGTGCGTATCTATCGGGTTGGCACAAGTCTTCATCGGAATCGACGTTCCCTTTTTGGATTTGGTCAGTGCGTCTTGTCGGTCATCTGAACACCAGACGGCTACCGCTTTCTTGTAGGCGTCTGAATCTTTTCCGGCACGCGGGTACATCATGTAACGAACTTCAATACCCTTGGCCAGATATTGATCAAGTTCACTGTGTAATTTACGGCAATATCCACAATCAATATCTGTAAAAACAGTCATAGAATGTTTCTTTTCTTTCGGGGTAAAAACTATCATCTTATCCGCACCCATTTTCGCAACAGCATCTTGTCTTGCTTGTCTAAGGGCGGGTTCAGTTAAATTTTCCTTTTCCTTTGTATCAATCATTTCACCCTGTACCACATACCGGCCATCACCGGACATATACAGAACGTGTGCATCAACCACAACTTCGTACAAGCCAGGAATTCTTGATGCTTCGATAGAGGTAGGAACACTACCTCCCAGCACTTTTTTTATAGCTGCTTTGTCCAGCGTTGAATCAGCACAAGCACTGGCAGAAATGAATAGGAGCACAAACAGACTACGAACGAAAATTTTAGAATTCACAATAGATCTCTCTTAAAAAATGATAAATGATTTGCAGGTAGGACAATTAGCGGCAGGATACGTTCATCCTCGCGGATGGTGCTCTAAATGCAGTTTTTTCAGCCTTTCCTTAGCGACATGCGTATAAATCTGTGTGGTTGATAGATCACTATGACCTAACAACATTTGTACAACACGCAAATCGGCACCGTGATTGACCAAATGTGTTGCAAAAGCATGGCGCAAGGTATGCGGCGACAATTGTATACGCAGATTAGCCTGTAGCGCGTAATGCTTGATTCGGTACCAGAACGCCTGACGAGTAATCCCTGGCGCCTTGCGTGATATAAACAACCGTTCGCTGTGCTTGCCAGATAATAACACTGGCCGGGCATCTTCCAAATACTGCTGCAACCACTCAATGGCTTCTTCGCCGACGGGCACCAGTCTTTCCTTGTTACCCTTACCTTGCACCCTGACAACACCCTGCACCAGATTAACCCGCTCCAATACAAGTTCGGTTAATTCCGACACACGTAGCCCGGATGCATACAACAATTCCATCATAGCACGGTCACGTAAACCGATCGGGGCGCTAATATCCGGCGCAGCAAGCAGTGCTTCGACATTTGCTTCACTTAACACGGCAGGTAAAGGCCGCCCAATTTTAGGCGATTCTATTTTTACAGTAGGGTCGGTCTCACGGCTGCCTTCTCGCATCAGATACCGGTAAAAACGTCGCATACTCGACAACAAGCGTGCGCTACTGCGTGCCTTCAGCCCTAGCCGGTGCCGTTCTGCAATATATGTTAACAATTCTGTCTGACCAGCTTCTTCCAGATTCAGGGATCTGGATTCCAGCCAATCCGCTAATCCGTTTAGATCATGTCGATAAGCCGACAGGGTATTCTGACTCAGGCCATGCTCCATCCACAGCGCATCCAGAAACCGGTCAATAACAGGCAAATCCAGTTGCGTAGCAGCACTCATTTTTTCTATCTAAACATCCTCTTATCCGCAGGCAGCAAAGTTATCATAAAGCTGACCGGAATTCGCGCCGATAGCCTTTTTGAGTAAAGACATAAATCATCAGAGACTTCACTGACAGGTGACAATAAGTGGCTGAAAAACAAATAACTGCTGTGATTCTTGCCGGTGGCAGAGGATCACGTCTGGGTGGTTCCGACAAGGGTTTAGTTCAGATCGCGGGCCGTGAATTAATTAGTTATGCTATCGAAGCACTGACTCCACAGGTTAGTGAAATCATCATTGTTGCCAATCGACATATCAACCAATATGACCACTTCGGGTTAACCGTCCTGGCTGATTCTCATTCAGGTTACCAGGGTCCACTAGCTGGTATATTGACCGCTCTGGAATACAGCACAACCCCTTATCTGCTCAGCGTACCCTGTGATGCACCACTACTGGCACCGGATTTTGCAGCGCGCATGCTACACGCACTCGACAAAAGCCAGGCCAACGCCAGCGTTGCTGAGTGCAACAATCATTGGCAATCAGTGCATTGCCTGGTAAAAAGATCTGTAATAGACAGCGCAGAAAAAACTTTGAAACATCACGATATTGCCATTAATACATGGCTGCAATCACTCGGTGCGATTAGCGTAGACTTTTCAGATTCTCCGCTGCAGTTTGAAAATATAAACAACGAAGCAGATCAGGCCCGGCTGGAAAAACTACTGGCAAATGACTGCGAAACCGTCTGAAATAGTTACACTACCAACAACAAGGACTGCTCAGGCTTGATCATTTTGTTGCTCAGCAATATCCGCGCGCACCTTGTCCATATCCAAACCCTTTGCCTGCTCTATCATTTGATCCAAAGCTGAAGGAGGTAAGGCACCCGCCTGAGAAAAAATCAGTACCTGTTCACGAAAAATGGCTAACGTAGGAATTGAGCGCACCTGAAACTGAGCAGCCAGTTCGTTTTGGGCTTCAGTATCCACCTTGGCAAAGACAATACCTTCATGCTCTTCCGATGCCTCTTCAAAAACTGGCGCAAAATTCTGGCATGGCCCACACCATGACGCCCAAAAATCAACCAGCACAATATCATTGTTCTCGATAAGCTGACTAAAATTATCAGTAGTCATTTCAACAGTAGCCATAATCACCTTCAGAATAATTCAATATCGGGCTGCGCATTGTAACAGTTCAACACGCGTTAAAAAAACTACTGGAACAGTCTTTATGTAGCCGCTTTAGGGAATCTCTGAAGAATAAGCGTAAATTCTGTGGGAGCGGCTTCAGCCGCAAAGGTCGATGTCACCGGCCATCGCGGCTGAAGCCGCTCCTACAGAATTTACGCTGTTCACAATGATCAACTACTACCCGAATCTTCCGAGTATGTCGCATCCATTTCCACACGATTACGCCCGGTGCGCTTGGCACGATACAACGCCTTGTCAGCCCGCTCTATAAATGAGCTCGCTGTTTCACCGGCTTTGTAAATAGAAACACCAGCAGAAAATGTCGGCATCTTGAATTTATCACCATTCACTTGCCAATAAGTCTCACCGGCACGGTTTCTTACTTTATTCAGAGCTCGCATTGAACCTTCCGCATCGGTGTTCGGCAGCAAAACAGCAAACTCTTCACCACCGTAGCGAGCCACCAAATCATGATGGCGGAAAATAGATAAAATATTTTTTGAATACCCTTCTAACACTTCATCACCGGCAGCGTGCCCATACTTGTCATTTACCTGTTTGAAATGATCCAGATCAATAAGCGCCATTGATAGAGGAAACCCATAACGTTGTACACGTGCAACTTCATCTTCCAGTCGTTGCAGGAAGGCACGCCGGTTAGGCAGGTTAGTTAATTCATCCGTCATGCTGAGCATGCGCGCGCGGTTCAATTCATCCGATAACTGACGGCTGTTGTATTCCGTTTGCTCCAGATAATGATGAGTCGTATCAAGCTGCTCTGCCAGCAAATTATGTGCTTGAAGCAGTTTGTCGACCTCACGAATCAACGTCCAGCGCAAGTCTTCAATATCGTTCCGCTCCTCGGACTGACGCAATTCAGCCAACACTACTTCCAGCAACACGCCAAACTCTTCATTACTGGCAATCGTCTCCAGCACCTGAGTTGCAAGACCGGCTTGCACGGACTTTATACCCAGTGGGCGAGACTCCGGGGAAAATGCAGCAGGCTCTGATTGCGCCTCAAGGTCTTCCCAGTCAGGACTATTTATTTTCTGCTGGCTGTTAATCGGTGTCCCGCTACCTTTTTTCTCCGTTTTTTCAGACTGCTCTTCATCTATTTTTTTATCTCCCCTCGTAAATGGCCAAGTTGATTCATCTATCTCAACAACTGGCTCGACTGCCGGGGAGTGATGGACTATCTGTTCAGGTTTTTCAGTCTTATTAGAAGGTATATCTTCAACTACATCCTCGACAAAATCTGCACGACTTTCTGAATCTGTGCGAGCTGGCGAATCGATAATGCCAAAAGATTCGAGTAAAGGGTTAATTGCATCCTTGAAGAGATCGACATCCAGTGTTTGCAATGCTTCGATTTGGCGCGCATACAAATCAACATAGTCACGCAAGGTAATCATATCAGCAGCCGTCATCGGCGGCAGCAATCTTGTTTGCAGAAGACGTACCTGGATTTGCAACGGGGAACCATTGTGCAGGTGGCTAATATAAGCGTTAAGTAACTGATTGACGGCAGTGACATAGGCTCGCTCTGTCGTCAGCTGTGTCGTCGCCATATCATCGAGCAAACGCTCTACTTGCCGGTAGATGACATTACCGGTTTGTGAATGACGTAAAGCGTCCAGCAACCTTAGCACTTTGTTGACGCCTGCCACTTCTACCCCATCAAATTTTTTTGCGACCATGGCCCGCATTACTCCACGATTCGGGTCATTACCACCGGGACGAATAGAAACAGGACACTCAGGAAATCCAGAATACTGGCGAACTTCCCCCGATAAGCAACGACTTTATTATTTTGGTTAATTTTGTTACTTGTTAACAAATTATTATTATGTAATGACAGCAAAAGTTACTCTTGTTCTCCATAAAGGACAAATGCTGCCCCGCTGATGATTATTTTACATCCTGTATTTAGTATGACGTATCTGATTAACACAGTCCAAGCTCTGCCATCAGAGAAAATTCTATGGAATTGCATTAATAAATATATATATCAATATGTTATGAGTATATTTAGATTTAACATAGCAGCTGAGAATTAATTACTATTCTATACTATAGCTTATTTCCTACACGTATAATCAATATATTCTTAGCATAAAAACACCGATTTCGTCGCAAACTTGATGAATACAGCGCGATCAAATCGACAATATTTTGACGAAAAAAAACCGACGCAAGGCCGGCTTTTTTCTAACTGCTTTTAAATCAACCTAATGCAGAAAAGATTGCATCACGGATTTCTTCCACTTTTCCGACACCTGGAATACGAATATAACGTGGAGCACCCTTGCCTCCCTGGTCAGCCCATTTGGAGTAGTAATCCACCAGCGGCTCAGTTTGATCATGGTACACCGTCAGCCGCTTACGTACCGTATCTTCCTGGTCATCATCACGCTGAATCAGCTCTTCCCCCGTTTCGTCATCCTTGCCTTCTACTTTCGGTGGATTGAACACAATATGGTAAGTACGGCCAGAAGCCATATGCACACGGCGTCCACCCATGCGCTTAATAATTTCATCATCGTCCACATCAATCTCGACGACTGCATCTATAGGCACACCCTGACTTTTCAGTGCATCCGCCTGTGGCAACGTGCGTGGAAAACCGTCAAACAGGAAGCCATTGGCACAATCGGCTTCTTGAATCCGCTCTTTAACCAGACCGAGAATGATTTCGTCCGATACCAGGCCGCCGGCATCCATGATTTTTTTCGCCTCAACGCCCAACGGGGTTCCAGCCTTAACTGCTGCACGTAACATATCACCCGTCGAAATTTGTGGAATATTATATTTATCCTTGATGTAGTTTGCCTGCGTTCCCTTACCTGCACCGGGACCACCTAAAAGAATAATGCGCATTGCTTGCTCTCCTCATAAAACGGAAAACCGGATAACGAGCGGAACGCTCTGACCGGTGACGTGGGCCGCATTATCCCTTTGAGGCGGCGACAACACAAACAAGCTTCCATAATAGGGGAATGCGAATGATTTATGGGCAAGTCTGAACTTTTATTAATAATGTTGATTTAGCCTGTCAATTTACATCTGTATTACTCTCGCAAAGGCGCAAAGCACGCTGAGCAAGTTAATAAATGTTATTAAAACAACCATATAATACTTTGCGTGCTCTGCGCCTTTGCGAGAAATAATTGTTAATGAATGGACACTAGCTATCAATTCAGCTGGACACGTTGACCCCAAGGCACCTTGCCGCGTCCCTTGATCAGCCAGAGCACGGGGAATCCTGGCTCTACCTTGGGAAATTGGCCATCCGCATCGGTAAAATAGACTAGTAAGTCAGGACGACGGCCTGACTCATCCAACCACTCGAACACTGGCGTAAAACGCGTTCCACCGCGCCCGTAAATTTGGGCCGGCATGGTGAACGCCTCCCAGGGCTCATAAAGCCATGGCCCGTTTTTACACAGCTCAGCATCACAGGCGTGTAGTGTCAGGCGGGCACGCATTTGCCCCTTGATGGAATCAATTTCAGAAACAAACTCCAGCAGTTCCTTGTCTTTGATAGAACCACTGGTATCCAACACTACCAACACATCAATCTGAGCACTGCGTAAACTGGGTAATATTGCTTCGCCTTCCCGGCGCGAGGGTCGTTGGTAACTGTAATCGTCACGCGCCACTGCTGTCATATACCTTGCCAACAACATTCGCCAGGGTAATTTCGGCTGTAACAGATGCTCGACGAGACGCGCCATATTGCTTCCTAGCTTGCCGGCTTGCAACGCTTGTTGTGCCGCACCGGCCAACCGCTGCTGCCACTGTATTGATAATTGTTCCTGTTCTTTTTCGCTCAGTGGTTGCGGGCCACCTCCATCCGATGCGTCATCTGCTTCACCCGCAGCAGAATCCCCGCCCGAATCCTCACTGTCATCCGGTAACGAAGCACCACTGCTACTGCCATCCTGGTTATTTTCCTCGTTATAAAAATGATCATCGTGGGTTTCATCCTCCATATCGTCTTCTATATAGGGATAAATCTCTTCGGCCATCATGTCATTGAAACCACTATTGAGCAGCACGCCTGGCGGTGGTTTTAACCCATCCTTGATTAGCAACGGATTGATAGCCAGATCACAGGCAATATCCCAACGGTGTTTAACGCGATGCTGACGGCGCGCAAAGTGTGATAAAGCACAGTGCAATGCTTCATGCGCAAGTACAAACTGGGTTTGATCCAGAGTCAGACCGTCTATATATTCTGGGTTGTAATAGAGCGCACGAACGTCAGTGCCAATTGACTTGCAACGTTCTGGCTTGACCGCTTTCATGGGCAGGCGCAACACCAATGCACCGAGAAACGGCCGGTCGAGAATTAACCGGGTTCGGGCAGCACTGAGTTTGGTTTCAATATCGTTAGACATAACGCTTTAAATTTAGTGTCTATCCATAAAAATTAACTCTCGCAGAGACGCTGAGCACGCAAAGTATTTAACAAATCATTAAAAATCTCTGATTAATTTTTGCATCCTCTCATTGCGAACAGTAAAAATTCTGTAGGAGCGGCTTTAGCCGCGATGGGGCGGCAGCGTTCATCGCGGCTAAAGCCGCTCCTACAGATTCTAATAGCTTGCCTTTGCGTGCTCAGCGTCTCTGCGAGAAAAATATGGATGCTTGTAGACAGATATTAATCTACATATCAAACAACATAACATCAGCAACCGCTTTGGCCCACTGCGAAAACTGTGGTACAGCAAACAGATCCTCACCGATAGCGCGGTGCATATCGGAAATCAGCATGACACCCATTTCACGCTGTGGGAATGATCCCGCGTAATCAATAATGTTGCCATACGCCGTCTGCGCATCACCTTTTCCTTTGGCACGTATCGCCCTTGCAACAAGCGCAGAAGCAACTGCGTATTGCAGATCAGTTTCTTTCGGTACAGGGACTTTTTCACCCGCGACAATGGCATCGATATCCGGCAACTTATCAAGATTATCGACGAAAGCATTTAATTCAATACCTGCCGCCGGACCTACACAAGCCTGTAAAGTTTCCACCAACACATTGCTATTATTACCAAACTTTTGCAGTGCACGGTGCGCAAATTCCCAGGAACGCGGTGATGGAAAGGCAACGGGATTGTGTGCAGGATCAAATTCAAATAACAATTCGGGGCGAAACCGCAGAAACGCAATCATACGTTCATCAATATCATGCCCATATGCCCAGGCAACCCAGTCATCCAGATTGACATCGAGTTCATAATGCGAAAAACGATTCGCCAACGGTGCCGGCATGCTGTAAGTCACACCTCGATCACCCTGGCGGTTACCTGCTGCAAAGATCGCCCAACCGTCCGGGACTTCATAGGCACCCAGGCGGCGATCCAGAATTAACTGATAAGCGGCAGCCGAAACACTGGGTGGCACTGAAGTGATTTCGTCCAGGAACAAGATGCCTTCCGCTCCGTGGCGATTAACATCGGGCAACATCGAGGGCACTGCCCATTCAACCGACTCGCCACTGCGAAACGGGATACCGCGCAAATCACTCGGCTCCATTTGCGATAGCCTGATGTCGATCACTGGCGCACCGTGCTGTTTCGCCACTTGGGCAATAATCTGTGATTTTCCCACACCAGGCGGGCCCCATAACATCACGGGGGTATGGTGTTTATCCCGTGCACTCTTAAATTCAGTTTCCAGGATGGATATCAAATGAGCTGGACGCATGTCCTCTCCAAAAGCTTAATGACTGCTAACAAACCAGCCACATAGATTACGGGAGTCTGGCGGCAATTGCATGGTAAAAGCACCCAGAAACCATCGGGTTAGAGGTATTGCAGGCAGTTTTACGAGGATTTTTAATGCCATGGTCCACCGTGCATGGTTCTCAATTTCTATCCCTGCACATTCAATTCGAAATCACCGCGCCGTTATGAACCGGGTAATTAACAAAGAACTTGCCCTATGTCATCAGATAACCCAAATCCTCAGCGGCTCCTGGTCTGCACCTCCAGCCCGGATAAAATCGTTGACCTTGAAGCGCGTATTCTCAAGGCAGGATATGAAGTTGAATGCATCACCCATGCAGAATCTGCCAAACGCCGTTTATGGGAAGAACAATATTGTGGCATTGCCATTGATCTTCTATTGGCTGATCAGGATGGCATTTCCTTTGCTCGCGAAGTGAGTCAAGAACATCCCTGGTTACCGGTACTTGTTTTAAATACAGAAGCTGGTGGATCTGAAAATAATCGCCCTTCACACCCGGACTGGCTTCAGAACACAACGGAACAGGCGCGGCTAATTTTTGCACTCAAGCAAGCCAGTATCCGTAACACAGGACAGCCCATTAATATCTTGCACATCGAAGAAGATGACGTCATTGCCAGCCTTGTACACAAAACGCTGACCGGACAAATTTCTGTGTATCGTGCCCGCACAATACAGGAAGCGAAAATTGCCCTATCACTCAGGGAATACGACATCACCCTGGTTAATTCACAACGGCCTATTATTGATCCCATGGCGTCAAGGAATATATCGTCAGATGCTTTGCTGGTTAACAACACCCTGACTATAGAACCTCTGCTGACCATACTCGACAACATGCGCCGCTATACCGACGAGCACAGCCTCGCTTATTGCTGACCACCAGGCATTCTGAGTGACGCCACTTCACCCGTTGTACGATAGCGTAAATAATCTTCCATAATCAGCGCATGATCGAATGCCAGTAACGGTGTTTTCGTTGCATCAAATAACGCAAGATTAGCTGCATCATCACAGGCTTCAGGTTCTCCACTGGCTGTTGCCACATAAACTGCACTGGCCGTATGCCCACGCTTATCGCGTTGTGGATCAGAGTAACACCCCAACAAACAAACCAGTTCGACGTCCAATGATGTCTCTTCCTTTGCCTCACGTATGGCTGCCTGTTCCAGTGTTTCTCCTACATCAACAAAACCACCTGGCAATGCCCAGCCATGTGGTGGATAACGGCGTTCGATCAACACAATCTGCCGCTCGGGTTTATTGATCATTTCAATAATAATATCGACAGTTAAGAGTGGCGTAACTGGTTTTTTCATAGGGTTATTATAATAAGCAAAGAATAAGTCTCGCAAAGACGCAAAGATCGCAAAGTTTTAAAAATTTATTTAGTTCATTTCGAGTTTATTTTCTTGGCGACTCTGCGTCTTTGCGAGAATAATTCAGTGTTTACAAATAAAACAAATTATTTCGAATTTCGCCTCTTTGATTCAAGTAACTGACGCCGGGCTTTCTTATCAGGGCGCCGGTGCGGATGCGGCATATTAGCCGCCATCAATTTATGCTGTTCATTTAACGCCTGCCTGGCGGCAATGCTCGCCTCCGACTCTGTATACAGGGTTTGAGCAACACTGGCCGACCCACGTCGCTCTGCAAATCCGTTAACCGTAATCTCCCAATTCTTTCCTGCCTTGTTAACCACTAACACATCATTAATATTTAACAATCGGGCAGGCTTCACCCGCGCCCCGTTGAGTTGCACTTTACCACCATTGACAGCCTCTGTTGCCAGACCCCGCGTTTTGTAGAAACGCGCAGCCCAAAGCCATTTATCGATACGAACTGAATCTGTCATGACATTATGATAACGAGAAACAGGGGAAGATAATAATCACCTTTCGCTAGTGTAGTATGATCCACTACTGCACAATTAGCTCCCTCCCCCTCAGGGGGAGGGTTGGGGAGAGGGGATCAAATTAATTCTTTTACAATCTTAATTTATTCCCTCTCCCTGGCCCTCTCGGCAACTGCTCCTGCGTTGCTCGACCACCTACATCCATGTAGGCGTCCCGGAGGGAGAAGGGACGCCATTTTTATTTTAATTACGAATATTCATGCCTACATACTAAATTTTATTCGTAAATCCGGCATCAATAAATGAGCATATACCCATTAACAATAGTAACCACGCTATTCTGCCTACAAATAACAGCTTGTTTCGCAGACAAACCACCACTAGAAATAGAACTAGTCCCACACTCTCCGGAACAAATGTCCGCCTTCTATGAAGCCCGCAGCTTCCCAAAGAGCATGATCAACCTGCTGGATAAAACCTGTTACATGACGGTTCGAATTAAAAACACAAGTCAGGATGTTATCTGGCTGGATCTCTCACAATGGCACTTCACCACAGGTGATACACCGATACACCGATTTCATCGCAATGAGTGGCTGCAACGTTGGAAAGAGATGGATATACCGCTGCGTTTCCAGTCGACGTTCCGCTGGACGTTACTGCCGGAAGTGCTCGACTATCAATCTGGAGAGGAAGAAGGCGGTAATATAATTCTTAAACGTACTGACAAACCCATTACACTCAATGCAACTTTCCCGACCGGACAGAACAAACAAGGCAAACCTTACGCCTTGATACTTAACAACCTGCGTTGTGCAGAGGATGCACAATGATTAAGCAGGTACAGTTAGCCATTTTATTATTGATCATAACGAGCACAGTTGTTACTGCCAAAGAACCTGCCTTACCCTTTGGAATGCGCGCCTACCCTGCAATGCCTGCACCCAATTTTCAACTTGAAACTATCGATGGAGAAGCAGTTGACCTGCAGGCGATGCAGGGAAAATGGGTATTTGTACATTTTTGGGCAAGCTGGTGTGGGCCGTGCCGCAAAGAGATGCCCGCGATAGAAAAACTTAGCCAGTTAATTTCAGAAAATAAACTGTCGATTGTGATGGTGAATGTCGCCGAAGATGAAGATACGATTTTTAGCTTTCTGGGAGAAGTCACCCCTGCGCTTGACAGCTATATGGATAAGGATGGCCAGGCTATAGAAGCCTGGAAACCAAGGGGCTTGCCCGCCACTTACCTGGTCGATCCCAACGGCAATATCCGCTATCAGGCATTAGGTGGCAGGGAATGGCATCAACCTGAATACCTGAATTTTATAAAGCGGGTTATTGAATAGATTTACACAATCCGTTCATTACCAGATCTGTAAAACTGACAATACCAATAACCTTGTTATTCTCAACAACCGGTGTTCGCGTAATCTCGAAACGTTCAAACAAGCGCGCGCAGTAGCGAATGTCCATACCTGGATCCACCGTAATAACAGGCTTGGCCATCACTTCGTAGACATTGACCCGGTCAGGCGCACGGTCTGTCGCCAACACTTTCCTGGCTATATCTGAAATTAATAACAAACCATATTCATCATCTTCGTGGCGTTTATCCACAACCAGCGCCTTGGCCTGCACATGACGCATCGATTTAATGGCTTCGTCAATGGTCAACATACCATCGATGATATCGAACTCTTTTAACATGACATCACGTACCCGGATAATTTTTCGTTCACTCATAATTTATCCTCCACCGTTTCTTTCAATTCCTGGATCTGATGACTGACACCCACCGCATCCTCGACATCAATCTGAAACGCAATGCCCTGGCCAGTTTTAGTATCAAACTCTCCCACTTCACTGATGTGCTCCATGATATACCGACACATATGCTCTTCTACCAGGAAGAGCAGGACATCGCGCTGCGTCACCAGATTCAATCCCAAAAATGTTTTAGTCTGTTCGTAACCCTCACCACGCGCACTGGAAATAATGGTGCAACCGGTAGCACCGGCTTCCCGTGCGGCCTTCATGATCGCATCCGTTTTATCATCCTCAACCAGGGCAATAATTAATTTGAAATGCATATTCGCTCTCCCACATCAATATTCAATTAAAACTAGTTCTGGTTTATGGCTGATCTCACTCATAAACCAGAATCTCCACTATTCAATCGCTTACGTTTCGTAACCCATTCACCCAGCTGCGCATACATCATAACGGCCATAATTGGAAACAAACTGGCAAAAGCAATCAGGCCAAAACCATCAATCAGGACACTTCTGCCAGGTACCGTTGCACACAGCCCAAGGCCTAATGCGGTTACCAAAGGCACGGTCACGGTAGACGTCGTTACCCCGCCCGAATCATAGGCCAGCGGCACTATGGCGCGCGGCGCAAACATCGTCTGGATCATCACCAGCACATAGCCTGTGAGGATGTAATATTGCAAAGGTGTGCCGACAATAATCCGGTAGGTACCCAACGCAATCCCCACCGCCACACCAATTGCAACCGCAATACGCAATCCCCACACACTGACCGTACCGCCCGAAACGCTACTCGCCTTGATAGCAACCGCTATCAACGAGGGTTCGGCAATGGTGGTTGAAAAACCAATCAAGGCTGCAAACAGATAAACCCAAAAATAATCCGACGATTCTGGAATCTGGCCCAGCGCTGCCGAATCACCTAATAAAAAGGCAGGGTCGGTGAGCTGTTTTGCCATAAGCTCCCCGAGAGGAAAGAGCGCCTGTTCGAGCCCCTGAAGAAACAGCGCCAGACCGATCAATACATAAACAAACCCTACTAACACTCTGCGCAAGTTGGGTATTGTCTGCCGCAAAACAAACACCTGAAATCCAAACAACACGACCGCAATCGGCAACACATCGCGAATGGTTGCCAACAAGACTTTCAGGGAATGCAGTAGAAGTTCCATCAAATAAACGTACCGTAGCCAAGCACAAAAATAATCGGCGTCAGTGATGCAAATGCAATTAGACCAAAGCCGTCAATCATGGGATTACGGCCTTCTATCGACATAGCCAGCCCCACACCCAATGCAGTTACCAGTGGCACAGTAATCGTCGAGGTCGTCACGCCGCCGGAATCATAGGCAATACCAATCATTTCAACCGGTGCGAGCGGCGTCATCAATACCACACCGATATAACCGGCAATGATAAAATAATGCAGCGGCCAACCCTTGATGATACGAAATACACCAATCACAATGGCGAACCCGACGGACACAGCCACAGTAATACGCAGGCCTAAGGCATAAGAATGCTGTGCAGCTTCGGTTGCCACTATAAAGTTTGCCTCTGCAGCGACCTTGGCGGCCTCTTTAGCAACTGCAATCAAGGCTGGTTCCGCTATCGTTGTGCCAAAACCCAGCGCAAATGCAAACGCCAGCAGCCAGAACAGGCTGCCCTTGCGAGCAAATGCAAAAGCCATGGATTCACCAATAGGAAACAAGCCCATCTCAAGGCCGCGGATAAAGAACGTCAACCCCAGCACAACAAAGACCGTGCCGATTAGCAGATCACCGATATTGGGAATGGGTTGGCGCAGGACGAATAGCTGGAAAAAGCCAATCACAATAAAGATGGGCGCGAGATCCCGGATACTACTTTTCAGTACTTTCCAAAAACCGCCAAGTTGGCTTACCAAATCATCCCCCCCCATTATTTATAGCTCGAAAAGCTGGACAACGTTACCTGACCTGGAACAAACTTGTCCAGTTTATATAAAGGGGACTAAGTTAACGCAATCTAGCGGCAAAAGATGTTGATGGAAATCAAATAACCTGCACAGTTAATCAAAGGCTCCTTAAATTTTCACTCTCGCCATCAGTATTTCATCCTGATAAACATCATTAATTAAAAAAGCTGCCCGCTTGACACCTTCTTGTTCAAATCCAAAGCGCTTATAAAGCTCAATTGCACGTTCATTAGAATCCATAACACCCACTTCGATACGCTGGATACCCCGCTCATCCACCCAGCCCAAAGCCTGCTTCATTAACTGACTGGCAATCCCCTGACCCCAGTAATCCGCCAGCACGCCTATCATCAAAGCTGCGCTATGCCGGTTCCTCTCAAACGTACCCTGGCTCAATCCCAGAAACCCAACTAATATCGTGTCATGCACGGCAAACAGAATTTTCTGATTGTCAGCCAACACCAGCTGCCGTGTACGTTCGTGCTGACTATTCCCAAGCTCAATACTTTCCTGCTCAGTCATCAACGCATGCGTTGTCTCTCGGGATAATTGCACCAGCAATGCTGCAAAGGCATCAGAGTCACTTTCTTCGAGGTCTTTGATATTAACTTCCATAAAACAACCAAATTAATTTAAACAAAATCATCCTCCCTACCCAATAACACTCTGTAGCAGTCTAATAAAATCGCACCTGAGTATAGGTAATAAATATTCACATAATTGTAACTTTAATAATTAAAATCTATCAGGATCACTGCAATAAATTCTATAATGATTAGCGTAACCATAATTTAAGGCTTGGAGAGACCACTTGTTCGGACAGGATCGAAATCAAATGCGCCAGTTTTATTGCGAAGTCTGGCGTAAACATCGCGACAAACAAACTCTGGAACCCCTGGAACACCAGCTGGTTGAAATCATCCTTCAGCACCCTGAATATCAGCCATTACTGGAAGATATTGATAAAGCATGTAGCAAAGACTTCCCTCCAGAGGCCGGAGAATCCAATCCTTTCCTACACATGGGCCTACACATGGCCATTCAGGAACAGTTGGCTACTAATAAGCCCACCGGTATACGGAATCTTTATCAGCAACTATTGTCAGATTGTCCAGACTCCCACCAACTTGAACACGGAATTATGGAGTGCCTGGCGGAAATGCTCTGGCAATCTCAGCGTAACAGCACTATCCCTGATGAGGAAGCTTATCTACAATGTATACAAGCTCTGCGCAAACATACTTCATAATCTATAAAGAACTTTTCTGGTACAGGTAGGTCGTATTGCCTGTCACTCAACTGTAATATCTGGTAATTACCAGTGTAATTTTCTGTACTTTTGTACAATATCTCGCCTTTAGGAGGCTAATAACATGTCAAACAAAACTGTAATTAAACCCCTGGTTATAGCACTGAGCACTGCTCTTGTCAGCTCAGTCGCAGGTGCCTCTGTTGCCAATGCAGACGTCAACCCTTTCGGCATGACCCAGCTTTCCAGCGGTTATATGGTTGCTGATTCGCATGAAATGAAATGCGGCGAAGGCAAGTGTGGCGGCGACAAAGTCAAGAAAGAAGGTAAGTGTGGTGAAGGTAAATGCGGCGGCGACAAAACCAAGAAAGAAGGCAAGTGCGGTGAAGGTAAGTGCGGCGGCGACAAAACCAAGAAAGAAGGCAAGTGCGGCGAAGGTAAGTGCGGCGGCGACAAAGTCAAGAAAGAAGGCAAGTGTGGTGAAGGTAAGTGCGGCGGCGACAAAACCAAGAAAGAAGGCAAGTGTGGTGAAGGCAAATGCGGTGGTAGCAAGTAAGCCTCACTATTCATGAGTAGTTCACGCTATCCTGTAGAAGGTGCTGGACTTGGTTTGCGGCGGTCCCTGATGGGGCCGCTCGCCGACCAGCCTCCAACACAGGTTGGCTTCCTCGAAGTTGCCCCGGAAAACTGGATTGGTGTGGGCGGTGCCTGGGGGAAACAATTCAAGTCTTTTACTGAACGTTATCCGTTTGTCTGTCATGGCCTGTCGCTTTCAATCGGCAGCCCTGCCCCACTGGATGAACGCTTCCTGCATCGCGTTAAACACTTTCTCGACGCACATCAAATTCGTGCTTATACCGAACACCTTAGCTACTGCAGTGATGATGGACATCTTTATGATCTGATGCCCATTCCGTTCACTGAAGAAGCCGTAAAGTATGTCGCCGAGCGTATACGTCGTACTCAAGATATCCTCGAACGGCGCATTGCAATGGAAAACGTTTCCTACTACGCAGCTCCTGGCAAACAGATGGAAGAAATCGATTTCATTAATGCCGTACTTGAAGAAGCCGATTGCGACTTACTCCTCGACGTTAACAATATATACGTCAACAGCATTAACCACCGCTACAACGCGGAACAATTTCTCAAAACACTGCCCGCCGAACGAGTGGTGTATTTTCATATGGCTGGTCATTACACCGAAGCTGAAGATTTGATTGTCGATACCCACGGCGCCGATATTATTGACCCCGTCTGGGATTTACTGGAAAAGGCCTATGAACATTTTGGTAACGTACCGACACTGTTGGAACGCGACTTTAATATTCCGCCGCTGCCGGAACTGTTGACCGAAGTCGACCAGATTATACTCCGGCAACAAAAATGGGCTGATGCTGATGACAAACACATCCAGCAAGGCTGAAATACCCACCTTCAAACAACAGCAATATGCCTTTGCTGCACATATTCGCAATCCTGAAACCAACCCGAGCCCTGATGGCATTGAAGACCGGCGCATGGCCATTTACCGGGAACTGTTTTACAACAATGTCGAAGGTTTCCTGGCAAATACCTTTCCGGTACTGAATTCTCTTATTGACGAAACAGCATGGCATCGCATGGCGCGTGATTTCTATTCGAAGCACCAAAGCCATACGCCTCTATTTCTGGAAATTCCCCGTGAATTCCTGACTTATCTGGAACACGAGCGCGAACAAAACGATAGCGACCCGGATTTTATGTATGAGCTGGCGCACTACGAATGGACTGAATTAGCACTGTCAGTCGCTGAGGACAATGAGAAAACCGGCTATGACGCTGAAGCTGATCTACTGGAAACACGTCCAGTATTGTCTTCTGTTGCCTGGCCATTCGTGTATCACTATCCAGTACACCGCATCAGCCCGGAATTCCAGCCGGAACAACCCGGCGAACAACCCACTTACTTACTGGTGTACCGGGATCATGAAGATGAAGTCGGTTTTATTGAATTAAATGATGTCAGCGCCCGCCTGTTTTCACTGTTACAGGAAACAACCGAATCCAGCGGCCGCAACGCAATGAAAACAATTGCAGAAGAATTGAAACATCCCGATCCGGAAGTCGTTATCAATGGCGGATTGGGTATACTTGAAGAATGGCGTCATCGAGGCATTGTGCTCGGCGGTGCCCCAATAACGTAAGCAGGCTTTTCATCCAACGATTAATACCAACAACAGGAAGGGAGACATTGCTATGCCAGTACTGATATTTTTTCAAAACCTTCTCGACAAATTTCGCGGCCTGGATTTTCTTGGGCCATTGGCTTTACGGCTTTATTTAGCACCTATATTCTGGATGGCGGGGACTAAAAAACTCGCTGACATGGATGGCACCATTGAATGGTTTGGAAATCCAGACTGGGGGCTGGGCCTACCTTATCCTGAAATTATGGCCTGGATGGCTGCTTTAACAGAAGCGGGTGGTGCAATCTTGTTGGTAATCGGACTGGCGGTACGCTGGATTTCGATTCCCTTAATGGTCACGATGGTTGTTGCTATTGTGACAGTACATTTGCCTAACGGTTGGCTGGCCATCGCCGAAGGCACCGGCTTCTTTGCATCAGAACGCACCGCCGGCGGCATCGAGCGCCTGGATCGTGCCAAAACTATTTTACAAGAGAACGCAAATTACGAATGGCTGACGGAGAATGGCAGCCTGGTCATACTTAATAATGGTATCGAGTTTGCAACCACTTATTTTATTATGCTGCTGGTGTTATTTTTTATCGGTGCAGGCCGTTTCTTCAGCCTTGATTACTGGCTACGCCGAGCCAATATGGATGATGTATAATATTCAATAATTCGCAAGAACCTGTAGGAGCGGCTTCAGCCGCGATGAAATGTACACCTATCGCGGCTGAAGCCACTCCTACAGTTTAATATTCTAATAATCTCCGGCAAAGGTATGTCATGCCGTCTTCCAAACAACCTCTAAAATACCAGCTCTCTATCGAAGGTATGACCTGCCAACATTGTGTTGGCCGGGCACTAGAAGCTGCAGAATCAGTTGCCGGTGTAAGCAAGGTCGAAATATCGCTGGAAAATAATTCAGCCTCGATTATCGGCGGTGCTCCACATCAAGTTATTCAAGCGATAAGCGAAGCCGGTTATCCTGCTAAACCATTGGTTGAAGAACCTGAAAGCTGCGCTATACCCGAAACCAAAAGTCCATCGCCTGTCACGCCACCAAAATCTTCCGGCGCCTATCGATTTCAGATTGATGACATGACCTGCGCAAGCTGTGTTGGCCGGGTCGAAAAAGCCATTCTTGCCGTTGAGAATGTCGAGAGCGCATCTGTAAACCTGGTTGAAGGAGTTGCTGTAGTTTCCGGTGGCAAACCGGGTCAAATTGTTAACGCCATTATTGATAGTGGCTACCCTGCCCGCCAACTTGTCAAAGCAACCCGGCAAACACTCCGGCTCGCATTTTCCGAAGACGCACCAGCAGACAGCACGCTTCGTGAACTGCTTTTACCAATTGATGGCAACGCCAAATTAATCTGCAAGTCCCAGCGGTGTATTGATCTGGAAACCAGCTCACACCCTGCCTCCACACTTGCTGCATTACAGGAAATTGGTCATGCAGCCACTCTGCTGGAACCCATTGATAGCGAAGAAGCACAAGCCGGTTTGCGTGCGTCAGATGAAATCCGTTTGTCGTGGCGGCGCGCATGGCTGGCGGGTGTTGTCGGTGCAGGACTGATGATCGGCTCTATGAGCGGATTGTTACCTGCTTTTGACAGCAGCACAGGTTCGCGCATGCTTTGGGGAGCATTGGCATTACTTTGTCTGTACACCATGATTTACAGCGGTGGCCAGTATTATATCGGTGCCTGGAAACAGGCACGTCATTTACGCGCCAATATGGACACGCTGATTGCATTGGGAACGGCTGCTGCCTGGCTCTCATCGGTATTGCTTTTACTTTGGCCTGATCTTATCCCCGGAAGAAAACATCTCTACTTAGACACCTCTGTTTTAATTCTTGCTTTCCTGCAATTCGGTCACGCACTGGAAACTCGCGCTAAAGGTAAAACCCGTGATGCTATCCGCGCACTCACCGACCTAACACCTGCGTCAAGCAGACTGGTCATGGATGAGAAAGAATTCGAGATCCCGGTTGCCTACCTGCGCATTGGTGACACCATTAAAATCCGTCCGGGTGATAAAATCCCAATTGACTCTGCCGTGAAATCAGGGCAATCGTCAGTCGATGAAGCCATGCTAAGCGGTGAACCTGTTCCGGTAACCAAACAAACTGGTGACACGCTATTCGCCGGCACCATCAACGGTAACGGTGCCATGCTTGCCAGCGTTACCCATCAAAGTGAAGATACTGCATTGGCGCACATCATCCAGCGCGTCAAGGAAGCACAAGCCAGCAAGCCACCAATTGGTCGTATCGTCGATAAAATAGCGGCAGTTTTCGTGCCGATTGTCCTCTTGATTACGGCAATAACTTTTCTGATCTGGTTTAACCTTGGGCCAGACCCACGTCTCGGTTTCGCGCTGACCACTTCCATCGCTGTCCTGGTCATAGCCTGTCCCTGTGCGCTCGGATTGGCCACACCCATTGCCATCATGGTTGGAACCGGGCGTGCAGCACAGGCCGGTATACTGATACGCAATGGTGATGCTTTACAGGCCGCAAGCCATCTGACCCATCTAGTGGTCGACAAAACGGGCACACTGACCCAGGGCAAACCTGCTGTAACGAGTAAACAGGCTTTCACAATTAATGAGCATCGCTTGTTACAACTGGCTACCAGCCTTGAAGCCAATTCAGAACACCCGCTCGCCAGCGCCATTATCCAGGCCGCAGATAAAGATGACATCAACGCCCTGCCTGTCGATTCTTTCAGCGCAATTACCGGACGTGGTGTACAAGGCACAATTGATCATGTTTTATATCGATTAGGTAATGCCCGGTTTATGACCGAAAACAGTATTGCAATTGAACAGGCTGCAACCACTGTCACCAAGCACCCTGCCGCTACACCTGTTTATCTTGCTGATGAAACCAAATTGCTTGGTGTGATGCTGCTTGAAGACCCGATAAGAGAAAGCTCATTACTTGCGGTCCAACGCTTACAGGCATCGGGAGTTGAAGTGGTGATGTGCTCGGGCGATAACGCGCATACGGTGCAAACCGTCGCACAACATTTGGGTATTTCACAAGTCCATAGCGAAGTTCTTCCGGAACAAAAAGCAGAAATCGTTCAGAATTTGCAACAACAGGGTTTTCATGTCGGTATGGCCGGTGACGGCATCAACGATGCGCCGGCGCTGGCACAGGCTAATGTGGGTTTTGCCGTTGGCGCTGGCACCGATGTCGCCATTGAAAATGCTGATATCACCTTGGCCAACAATTCACTGGACAGCATAAGCACAGCTATCGACCTGTCCCGCGCCACAATACGTAATATAAAACAGAATTTATTCGGCGCCTTTATCTATAATGTACTCGGAATTCCATTGGCTGCCGGTGTGCTGTACCCAGCGACTGGCCTGTTACTCAGCCCCGTCCTGGCCAGCATCGCCATGGCCCTGTCATCAGTTACCGTAGTCACCAATGCTAACCGGCTGCGCTTTATCAATCTTGGAGAACACCCTCAATGAATAGCACCAACCCTCTCCACTCTCTGAAACAACTCGGCCAAAGTCTCTGGCTCGACGACATCCACCGAGGCATGCTCAATAACGGTGATTTCAAAAACTATATCGACCAGGATGGCATCAGCGGTGTTACTTCTAACCCTGCCATCCTGAAAAATGCCATTGTCGACCGGGATGATTATGACGATGCTATCGCACAACTAAAAAATACCGGCATCGATGCACGTGGCGCTTATGAGAAACTGGTTATTGAAGACCTGCAACGCGCCGCAGATTTATTACGCCCGGTATATGACACCACAGCGGGCGTCGATGGTTACGTCAGCATGGAAGTCTCACCTCACTATGCCTATGACACCGAAGAAACCATACGCGCTGCAAAACGGCTATGGGAACTACTGGATCGCCCCAATATCATGATCAAGATCCCGGCTACGCGTGAAGGTATTCCAGCGATACGCTCACTGATTGCCGAGGGTATGAATATAAACATCACCCTGATATTCAGTCTGTCGCGTTATCGTGATGTGGCAAAAGCATATATTGAAGGATTAAATGATCGGCTCAAAGAAGGGAAGCCGATTGATAGTATCGCTTCAGTCGCCAGCTTTTTTATGAGCCGCATTGATGTTCTTATCGACAAACAGCTAGATGCGCTGGCAACAAAGGATAAAGAAAAAGCCACCGACATTGCTGCCATCCGTGGAAATATTGCTATCGTATCTGCCAAACTTGCCTATCAGCATTACAAGCGAACATTCACAGCTGATACCTGGAAGCCCTTCGCAGAGGCAGGTGCGAAAACACAGCGTCTGTTGTGGGCCAGCACCAGCACCAAAGATCCGAGTTTCAGTAAGGTCAAATATATCGACGAATTAATAGCAGCAGACACTGTCAATACGGTGCCTCAAAAAACCATTAAAGCCTATCGTGAAACCGGAAAACCGGAACTACGTCTCGAAAACAACCTGGAATCTACCATCGAAACATTGTCACAACTGGCAAAAATGGGCATCGACCTGGGCGCATCAGCTCAACAACTCGAAGACGAAGGCCTGCAAAAGTTTATTAAGCCATTTGATTTATTACTAGAGACGTTAAAACAAAGACTTGGAACTTAATGCTGGCATCACTCCCGCCAGAGTGAAGACAAGACAGACCATTCATTAGTGTCGACTCGGTCACAATCAGCCTCTGTACAGCGCAAAAAATGTCGCATCCTGTGCGACAGTTGTTGACAAATTTCGTCACTTTCACGGGGTTGTTTTTTTAGACAAATAACAGGAGATATGACTCTTATCTTACTGATATATATTGTTATACTCTAAATAAACTAGGCATATAAATCTGTTTGGCATGCACTATGCAACATCAGACATAGAACGAATGTGTAATGCGAGGCAGAGGAACAACTTATGCTGACAGACAAACAACTCAAGCAAGAAAACATACACTATCAGGGATCGAATGGTGTCAGCCAACAAAACCATTGCAGTGGATTTACTCCCGCTTTTTGTGACGTCCATACCGGGCGAACAGAACTCTCACGTTTCTCAAACGGCAACCTCGCACCGCTGCATCTTATCGAAGGCTTACCCAAAGAGTGGGTTGAGAAACGAGATGCTCTTGGAAATGTAATGGCTATCAAGGCTTCTGTGATAGCTGGATTTATCAAACAGGGTTGCTTCTATACTCGCGAAGAAGCCATTGCAGACGTAGCTTGCTAATTAGTTCCCACCTCTAAACGTTACCACTCTTTTCCCCACTCCTGGCTTTTTTACGCGGCGATTTTCTATTCTTTTTAGCCGTATCCTTACTCTTAGATCTCCGCTTCCTATCTGGCGTTTTTGCTGTCGATTTACCTTTCACATTTCGTTCAGGTGAATCTGATTTTTGACTGGGCGCATTTATATCGGATATATTTAATTTTTTCCCGCAAACGCGTACTTTTTTAAGTATTTTAAACGTTTCCTTGGGCATCCCTCCCGGCAAATCCACGGTTGAGAATGTGTCATAAATTTCGATCGCACCGATATAACAACTGTCTATTTCTGCTTCATTCGCAATTGCACCCAGAATATTGCCTGGCTTCACCTGATCCCGAAGACCCACTTCTACCTTGTACCGGCACATCTCGACTTCCGGAAATTTCTTAAGCGGGATAGGCTTTTTCTTTACGCGCTGTGGTTTGGTATCAGGTCGAGTTTTTCTCTCCTCACTACCAGACGGCCGGGATTGTCTGTCTGATACCAGCATGGGTTCCTGGCCCTGCGCAATTTGGGCAAGTGCTGCAGCTATTTGCAAAGGTTCGACGCCTGATTCTTCATGGTATTCAAGAACAAGCTTCTCAAACACTTCCATGCTTTGATGGGCTAATCCATCAGTAATTTTTTGTTTAAAGGCATTAATACGCTGCTGGTTAATATCTTTTGCCGAAGGTAATTGCATCGGCTCTATAACCTGCCGGGTTACTTTTTCGATAGTTTTCAGTAGCCGTTTTTCACGTGGCGCGACAAACAGAATAGCTTCGCCTGCGCGTCCAGCACGTCCGGTCCGGCCAATACGATGCACATAGGATTCAGGGTCATACGGTATATCATAATTTATGACATGACTGATTCGCTCAACATCCAGGCCACGGGCTGCCACATCTGTTGCAACAAGAATATCTATCTTGCCTCTTTTGAGCTGCCCGATTGTTCGCTCACGAATATTCTGCGATATATCACCATTAATAGGTTCTGCGGCAAATCCTCTCGCCTGTAATTTACCAGCCAACTCTACGGTTGCAGTTTTCGTCCGTACAAATAGCAATAATGCATCAAAGGATTCTACTTCCAGAATGCGGGTTAGCGCATCAAGTTTGTTGGTTCCAGATATTTGCCAGTACCTTTGCCGAATAGTAGGTGCTGTGGTGGTTTTACTTTGTATCTTAACCACCTTGGGATTTTTCAAAAACTGCTCTGCCACCTTACGGATTTCTTTCGGCATGGTGGCGGAAAACAATGCGATTTGACGCTGCTCCGGGACATGCTCCATAACCCATTTAACATCGTCAATAAAACCCATGCGTAACATTTCATCGGCTTCATCCAGTACCAGCGCCTTTAAGCCTTCCAGCTTTAAAGTACCGCGCCTAATGTGATCCATGACCCTGCCTGGTGTTCCCACAACAGCATGCACACCACGTTTCAAGGGTCTTAACTGCAGGTTGTAGGCCTGACCACCATAAATCGGTAAAACATGAAACCCTTTCATAAAACGGGCGTAAGACTGAATGGCTTCAGCAACTTGAATTGCCAGCTCCCGGGTAGGTGCCAACACTAATAATTGAGGGTAATTTTGCTTAACATCAATCTGGGCGAGTAACGGCAAAGCAAAAGCAGCTGTTTTACCCGTACCTGTTTGTGCCTGCCCAATAATGTCATCACCCTTCAGTAAAAGCGGTATGCACTCTTGCTGAATAGGTGATGGCGTTTCGTAGCCCAGGCTTTTTACGGCTTTAAGCAGGGGTTGGGGTAACCCAAAGCCATCAAAATTAGATATTTCTTCTGCGGAGGACATGTTCCGAGCCTTACATTATTAGACAAAGGGCGCGAATTATACGCCATATTGAGATTGAATACTTTGGCTATACCCACCTAGCTGATACTAAAGAGTAGGCTCCCGGAATACAGGTAATTATACGACAGAATAAAGTGATACCGTGCTGTTTAAGGATTCAGAATCAGTTTCTGGATTAGTAATACATCCGGCAGGGTTATTAACCCATCATTATTCATATCACCGTGCGCAAGTTGCAGTGGTGTTACCGGTACGGAGCCCAACACAATACGCACCGCTATTAGAATATCACCCGCATTCAGTTGGCCATCAGGATTAGCATAAGGCGCGAGATCACCATCCGCAAAATTAGGCCAATTTAGCGGATCATTCGGATCGGAACCATTGGCCACTTCAACGCCATCATCAATCAAATCGCCATCCGTATCAGCCAGTATCGGGCTGGTTCCTAACGATTGTTCGCCATCAACGAAGCCATCATTGTTAACATCGACACCACCGGGTACCAGGCCAATGGCAACCACGCCATCATTGCCGTCAACCAGGCCATCCCCATCGGAATCTATTAATAGGGGGTTACTCCCTGATACCGCTTCCTGGATATCGGTTACGCCGTCATTATCATCATCTGAATCCAAAGCATCAGTAAATCCATCGTTATCGCTATCGAGGCAGTCAACGCCGCAGGCGGCACTGCTTTCGCCCCCTTCACACAGGGCATCACCGCAACAGGCCTGCACACGCGTTTTTACCCGGCAGAAACGGTTCTGGCTGGCATCAATACAACTGTTGCCATTACCATCATCACCACAGGCAATTGAACCCAGAGCACCTGAACCACTTGCACCACAGCACCAGGGAGATCCACCGGTCTGTACACCCGCACAATCAGAGGCGCAAGTGACACAATTCTCACCGTCTCCCATTTCACACAAACCATTTCCACAACTGGAACCTTCTGCTTGCGCACAATCTGCAGGACAACTGATACAGTCTTCTCCAGATTCACAAACACTGTTGTTATTACAGTTGACCGGATCATGCGTGGCCTGGAATTGCCGCATCATTTCATGATCTTCGTGATCAAGAATATGACAGTGATAAGCAAACTTACCGGGATAATCTTCAAAGCGCATAATGACGCGCACTTTGGTATTAGGCGGTACTTGCACGGTATCTTTCCAGGTATTGATTTCCCAGGGTTGCAATGGAATCAGCTGGCCTGTCGTAAGATCCTTCTTATCCAGAATCTGGAACATCACCAGATGCACGTGCATGGGATGCATCATGTTGCTGGGATTTTCAAATTGCCAGATTTCTGTTTCACCGAGGATTGGATATTCAGTAATATCATCCCAATGCTGACCAATCACATTACCCTGCGCATCAAGTGATTTAACCAGCCATTCATTGCCAGCACAGGCTTCAGGTACCTGTTCAAGCAGAAAACGTCTGGTGCCTGCTGCCTGGTTTTCATTAATGGGTGTAACAGTTCTTAATGCTGCGGGCAAAGCTGCTGTGAAACCAGTCTGACCCGTTACCACGAATTTCATGAGACTCGGCAATTCTGGTGAGTCGGTATTATCATTCCTCAGAATGATTTCAGTACCTGGAGCAAAACCGGAAAAGTCGACAATCACATCAAAGCGTTCGGCAGGTGCCATATCAATACTATTTAAGGGCATGGGTGCATCGATCAAACCACCGTCAGTGCCAATTAGATTAAAGGGAATGACCTGACCAGGATTTGCCTGATTCTCCAGCCTTAACTGGTAAACCCGTGCTGATGAACCATTCAGTAAACGGAATCTGTATTTACCCTGCTTAACATTCAAGAAAGGCCACACCTTGCCATTAACAACAGCCGTGTCTGCAAGGAACATATTCTGCAAGGTTGATGGGTAGAAAAGACTTCCATCCGGATTAAACTGGCGATCCTGTACCACTAACGGTATTTCATATTCGCCAGTTGGTAAGGTCAGGCTATTTTCAAAACTGTCGCGAATAATGTAATAACCAGCCAGACCCATATAAACATTCAGACGCGTTATTCCCAGAGCATGGTCGTGATACCAGAGCGTCGCGGGTAATTGATTATTAGGGTATTCGTAAACATCAAAATCACCAGGTTTAAAATCATATTCTGGTTGGCCATCAAAACGCGATGGCACATGCCCACCGTGTAAGTGCGGCACCGTACGAGGTGAGTTATCCCAGTAATTAGGACCATGCGCGCAGGTATCTACATCCAGATAGTGTGTGTTGCCAGGCAGGTTGTTCTCGTATTTAACTTCAATTCTTTGATCGACTGTTGTTTCAATGGTCGGCCCAGGGAAACTTCCGGCATAAGCCCAGACATCTGTTGGTGGCAAATCCCGGTGCAATTGTTGCTGCACCTGGGTTACTGGCAATTCATATTGCGGCACACCATCGGCACGCGTTGCAACAGGCACCGCTACTGAGGGAATTGGCAAAGCATCAACAAACTGTTCAAGACCGCAATCAACATTAGAACAAACACTGCTGCCACCCTGGAATGCGCCACCAGAAGATTCACAGACATCTCGCGCTATTGGATTCGAACATGAATTATCTGTGTTACAACAGGCACCCGTAGGTTGCGGGCAAGGATTAGGGCCACAACTATTCGTGTTGGTATCCGGAGTTCCTCCAGAAGAGGTACAACTAGCGGTATCATTTAATGTGCAATTACCATTTGCAAAGCAACAGGCAAAGGTCTGCGTAGCAGGTGTATAGTCAATCACCAAAGCCGGTTTTGGATTACCTTCACGGCTATCAAAACGGCGAGCTGTCTTATTACTGGACTCTTCACCTATCAATACCCAGCCAAAGTTATTGGCCGGATTGTCTAACCAGTTCTGTACATCGGTTGCCATACTCCCGTTGCCAGCTGCCGAACTATTCCAACTATAAGTACCGTTAGAAGTTCCGACCGACGTGGACGCGCTTGCGCCACTGAAATCACCACCAGTATTAGTCCAGTTAGTCTGCTGATGCTTGGCAGCTAACCAGGTTGCATCTCCCGAATTAGCTGGCGCTCCTTTGCCATCGCTGCAGTTAACCGTGCCCTCGCCCCACGCCTGATTAACGGGATGCAAGGCCATTGAAACCGTCTGTGCGTCTGCCGTCCTGTTCAGGTTTAGTGTTAGAGTAACGCTGTTTATCGTCGCATTGGCAGGCACATTTCCAGTGATATCAAACTGCATGAGCGCGCGCCGTGCCCGGCCGCCATTGGTTTTGCCCGCATAAAAATCGGGGCCAGCCCCACAACTATTGTTCTGGAAGCCATCACCTACATTGCCGAAAATAGTCGTGTCTTTTACAGGATTAATGGTAGCCGTATCTGCAAAAGCCTGACTACTGGAAACGGCGAAAAGGAATCCACCGAAAAGTGCTTTGGTTAGAATGCTGCGCTTAATAAAACCCAAAACAGACGGCATAGAAGATCCCTCAGAAATATTACTGCTCATAGCAGATTAAAATTTACGTAAAAAACCACTCGCCTAAACATTATCAATGCTGAAAATAGTTATGAAATTTTTTCAAGTACTTACGGTGCCGCTGTTTAAACTTGTGACGGCCTGAAAGCCGATACTCGATTGTCAGAACAGGTCGGTATTCCTCGACTGTACTCTCGCGGCTATCAAAACGCTTAGCTGTTCTACTGGCTGATTCATCACCCACCAGTATCCAGCCATGATTTCTATCCGGATGACGCATCCATTTCCGCACATCTCTAACCAGTCGACGTGAACTCTGCCAGGTATAAAAATCAGTATCATTTACCAGCGTGGTAGCACTGGGTGTATCTACAAAATAGCCACCCGCTAATGCCCAGAACTGATCCGTGTAAAAAGCATGTAGCCAGGTTGCATCGCCTACCTCAGCTGGTGCACCACCACCTCCAGCGCTGAAGGATGCACCTTCACCCCATTCATTCTTAACTCTGTACAGCGCAATTTCTGCAGGTGCCGCATTACTCGGCGTTAAATGCAGGGTCAGAAAAACCCGTTTCACTTTTGCGTGCGGTGGTAGTACATTTTCCAGATCAAAATAAACCAGCGCTCGCCTTATTGAGGCTTTTTTCTGGCCAGTTCGTCCTGCAAATAATGCAGGGCCAGACCCATTGGCCAAATCACCCATAGCATGTTCAATAAGTGTGGCATCACGGCTTGCAATAATGGAAATTGTTTCTGACAGAGCAAAACCGGAATATAAAAATAACAGGGATAAAAGTAGTTTAGATTTCATAATTTACACAACGCATATTGATAGCAAAGCTCATACAAGCTTATTAGTAACCGTTAATTTTACCTTTTCTTGCCTCATCCTTCCATTCCCGCAATTTATGCAGGAAACTACTTGAAATTTCAGGGATATTTTTGAAGGTGCTGATTATTTCATAATTTTCATTATTTTTTGAGATCAAGCTGCTTATTAATCTCTGCACTGAAAACTGCCGGTGATTGCGCACCCACTATCAACTTGCCCGTTAATTTATTTGACACAACTCGTCCAATTATAAATGTAGGCGTACCCGTAATCCGCAGTTGTTTAGCTATCGCGCTGTCTTTATCTATTTCATCCAGATACTTATCACTATCAAAACAGGTATTAAATGCCTGCATATTCAGTTTCAATTCATTCGCATAGACTTTAATTTTTTCCAGTTCCAGGTTGGCACTGTTGCGAAACAGACTATCCCGAAGCTGCCAGAATTTGTCCTGTTCCGATGCACACAGCGCTGCCTGTGCCGCCTTGCGAGCATTATTATGAAAATCCAGCGGTAAATCCCTGACTTGCCAACGTACTTTACCCGTATCAATAAAATCACGCTTTAATAAGGGGAAAGTAGAATGCGCAAAACGCCGACAGAATGGACACTGATAATCAGTGTATTCAACCACCGTCACCGGCGCATCACTAGAACCCAGTACTGGCCGGTCATCACTGATATCCAGCGTCGCCGTGCGAGGTGTTTTTTGCTTCACAGGGACTGTGTTACCCCCCTGCTTTTTAATATCCTCAAGTAACTGATGGATACCTTTCAGCTCTTCTAAAATTGCATCGCCCTGTTGTACAGTAAGCAAAACACCCGAATCATGCTCACCATCATTTGTGCAGGCAGTTGTTACCAAAGCAGCGGCCAGCGCTAATAGCGTTAAATATATGAGTCTTATCATTTACGTAGTGATCTTTATGTATTAGTAAAATAAGTTGCCCAGCAAAAACTACTTATCATTTGCCGTTGGCAGTGTTTTTGCTTCCTGCATATTTTCATAGTCCTCCATACCCTGAAAATCCTCAAGGCAGGTTTCAACATAATCGAGTAACGCATCATCTTGCAAAGTTTCATAACCTGCTTCTTCTCTGCAACTGGCAATATCGAGCTTATCGTAAGCGACGCCATTGAACATTTCAGTATCTGCGAATACCTGTATTGGCATAAAGAGGCACAGATTCAGTAATATGGACAGACATGCGCCTTGAATGACTCTCATCAAGTTATCTCTATTAATCATATCTATTACAACAGTAGGTGATAATACGTTTGTTTAGGTCTGGATCTGGAGTATGACATCCGTCTGTCAGACGCTGGCTATTATCCATATTTACATAATCTATATGAATATTATATCAGTACATTCACTAGCTGTACGGTTACCCTTATTTCAACATGAATCGACAATTAACAAGGCAAACGAGCCAATTTGGATTATAATAGCTTTACATAAATGATCTAAGATTGTGATACAAAAAATAACCCTCGCAGTAATTATTAAAACGAGCAAAGTATGCTGCCTGATAATAAAAAAAACTTAAAAAGCTTAGCCACTGAAACAATGGACAAGACTAGCCAAAACAACCGTATTGAACTATTACAATCAATGCCAATCTTTGGTGGCATCCGCGCAGACACGCTCTCATTTCTATTGGAAAACTCAGAACAAACGACTGCCCAAAAAAACGCTTACTTCTATCATGAAAATGATAAGGCACACTCCCTCTTTGTACTGACAAGCGGCAAAGTCAATCTGGTTAAATCCTGGCAGGATGAAGACTATGTCCTTAAAGAGGTAACACCGGGTAATTGCTTTGGCGAAGTTGCTCTAATTGATCTACAGACACGCAATACTTCTTCGCTCGCTGTCGAGAATAGTTGTGCCATTGAATTAACCGATGAAACATTACACAAACTCTATAAACGCGAGATTGAACAGTTCACAATGCTTAGAATGAACATGGCGCGTGAAGTCTGCAGACGTTTAAGGGAAGCGGATAGCCGCAACTTTGCAGCCGATATCCAGGCACGCCAACTGAAGCACTCACACTAACGACTGGAAATTATTTAACCGCCTCAATGGTCGCCGAAAGCACATAATCCTCAATTCCACTACCCGGTATCCAGTCCTTGATAAAGGCTTTTGATTCATCTTTTGGACGTATTTGAATATCTCTAAAACCAGAATCCCGCAATAATTCTTCAAGCTCACTTACCATCGATGCACCACCCACACAGGCAGAATGCATGACTGGATCGTTACGCATCGAATCAGGTATTTCGGTGCTGGCAACAATATCTGATATTGCCAGGCGGCCACCTGGTTTCAATACCCGGTATGCATCCTTAAATACGCGTGACTTGTCAGGCGAAAGATTAATGACACAATTGGAAATGATGACATCGACCGTATTGTCAGCGACCGGCAAATTTTCAATTTCACCCAGCCGGAATTCGACATTTTTAAAGTGGCCTTTTTCTGTATTTTCCCGCGCCTTGCTCAACATGCTGGGCGTCATATCGACACCAATCACAAAACCGCTTTCACCCACCTCCTGAGCTGCAAGAAAAGCATCGAAACCACCACCACTGCCTAGATCAAGCACCACTTCACCGGGCTTCAGACTGGCGATAGCACGGGGATTACCACAACCTAACCCCATATCGGCACCTTCCGGGACAGCATCACAATCCTGTTCTGAATAACCCAACCGGGTCGATATCAGCGTGTTAATACTGTCATCTTCTGAGACACCACAACAAGAACTTGCTTCACCACAGCTGTCACCCTGATTGCTGGATTCTGCTACCTGACTATACGCAGTGCGTACTGAATTACGGATCTGATCTGCTTCACTTTGCTTCATACATTTTCCCCATAACTGAAAACTCGTATTAAGGAACCCTCTGATTAATCAAACAGTGCAGAACCTGTAGGAGCGGCTTCAGCCGCGATAGGCGTGGCAACCATCGCGGCTGAAGCCGCTCCTACAGGTTCACTAGAACTAATCAGAGCCCCCTAATATTATCATGTGCGTAATTCTATCCAGCGTTGATAGTTAGCTAAATGGTCAATATCCCAAAGTACTGCCAACTCTTCAAATTGCCACTTTTTTTGCTCCATGATTTGCCGTGTTTGCTGCATAACTGAGGCAGTGCTCCAGGCAATAGATGTGAATAATTCAGGTTTGTAATTTTTCATCCCGATCAGGACATAACCTCCATCTTCTGCAGGACCTATTACAATTTCTGCCCCATCTTGCAGAGCTACACAGGCTGCATTTATATAGTTTACATCCAACAGCGGGCAGTCAACCCCAATCAAGATACAAAATTCCGACTCCTTTAGGGTTTTACAAATTGCATCAGCCATCCGTTCACCGAGATCACTGCCTGACTGTTGTTGAACAGAGACTGCATACCTGTCTACCAAATCCTCAAGCCAGTCATTCTGCTGATCAGTATCCAGCCATAGTTCTACCGGCAACAACTTACTAGACACAACTGTTTTAAGTGTTGTTTCCAATAACTGCTTATATACATCCAGCGCCGCTTCGTCACCTATATCTGCAGCGAGTCGGGTTTTCACATGCTGTAAAACAGGGGTCTTGGCAAAGACTAATAGTTTGCCGTCAGCGTAGGGGTAATCTTCTACATGCTCATTACTGACAGCCATGTTAGTTATAATAATAAGCCAACCGCCTGGCCGATACACCGGAACTATAGGCTGCGCGTAAAGCCCACATGAGTATAACTGTACGTAACAGTCCGCGCTTTTCCCAACGGCGGCTGGACGTCACCAGTACCGCATTCAAGCAAGCTGGCCTACTAATCAGTTTTAACCGCTTACTCATTTCGATATCTTCCATTAAGGGCTGATCAGGAAAACCACCCAGTTGTTTATAGATATCACGCCTGACAAAAATACCCTGATCACCCGTTGCAATACCAGTGACTCTGGAACGCAGGTTCATAAAGAATTCAATCACCCTCAACATTGGGTTGTTTCCAGATAGTCGCACATTAAATCGCCCCCAGTGCCTGAAAGGCTGCGAGGTACTATCCAACGCTTTCAAAATCAAATAATCTGCATCCTGTGGCACTACCGTATCAGCATGTAAAAACCACAGCATTTCACCGCAGGCGAGTTTTACACCGGTATTCATCTGAGCAGCACGACCACATTTTGACTTGATTATATAATCAGTTAATGGCGCAGCTTTTATCAGTGTTTGATCGGTACAACCACCATCTACGACAATTACCTGGTGACCACGTTGACGCATAAATTGTAACGCACGTAGCGTATCTTCAATGACCCCGGCCTCGTTTAACACCGGTATAATAATCGAAATCTTCACTCCAACGCGCCATCACAACTACTGCCCTGCCCTGCCGTGCAGCCGTAACAATGATCCGCGACCTGTATTGGTTTGTTTTGCAAATCCATGCCTATCAAATCATCCAGGTGCAGCGTTTTACCCGTCAGGGGCATATCAAGCATCTGATTGAAATCACAGTCATACACCCTTCCCTGCCAGTCCACACTAATCAATGAACGGCACATCACAGAATCAAGGTTGCTGTCCTGATGCGCACCCTTGAGCAAACTCATATACTCATCAAACTGTCCATGAGATATCAGGGTACTACCGAAACGCTGTATGGGCATATTGACCAATACGAATAACTGGTTGAAAACTACACCGCTCCGCTCTAATAATTCACGTTTATAATCAGCTTCCAGACCGGTTTGTTCAGGTGGCAATGATGGGCCAATCGGGTTGTACATAAGATTTAAAACCAGCTCACTGTCCGGCTTCCCGTAACCCAGCCGGTTCAGGGTTTGCAATGCTTTCATACTGGATTTATAGACACCAACTCCACGTTGTGACTCGACATTTTCTTCCAGATAACAGGGCAAGGATGCAACGACAATCACTCTATGTTTGGCCAGAAATTCAGCCATAGCTTCATAACCTGGCTCATTAAGGATAGTCAGATTACACCGGTCAATCACCTGCACACCCCGTTTTGACATCCGCTCTACCAAATAACAAAAATCAGGATGCATTTCTGGCGCACCGCCGGTGACATCCAGCGTTTCAATCCCTGAAGAATCGATAAAGCGAAATACTGAGTCCAGTACTGTACGAGACATCTGCTCCTTGCGGGACGGACCGGCGTTGACGTGGCAATGCAAGCAGGATTGATTACAACGGTAACCAAGATTGACTTGCATAGTTGTTAATTGGCCACGTTTCAAGACAGGGAAATCAGATGATTGCAAACGCGGAAGTGTTGCATGCATAGTCTGTTGTTCCTTATTCTGAAATTGTTTTTTTGTTATTGCGCAAGCGTTTTATCAAGCGCGGTAAAAAGGCAGTTGTCGCAATCAGTGCCATTGCAATAAGTGCTTTCTGCACAACAGACTCTCCACCACTGATTGCCTCTTTACCAGCATAACCGAGATAGGTAAACGCATATACGGCAGGCACCATAAAAACAAATGTTGCGAGGCTGTAATGCAGGAGTTGAATGCGCGTTAATCCAAACGCATAGTTAACCAGGTTGTAGGGAAACAAGGGTACCAGCCTGACGAAAGCAACAAATTTCCAGCCTTCGGCTTCGACACCCTGTATCAATTGATTCAGGCGTTTACCACTTTTGGCCTGCGCCCAATCTGCAGCCAGGTAACGTGCAACCAGGAACGCAAGTGTGGCTCCAAGTGTGGCACCTGCTAAATTATATAATGTTCCCCAGAGTGGCCCGAACAAAGCACCGCCCGCCAGGGTAAAGACCGAACCAGGTAGCAACAATACAGCAGCCAATGCATATACCAATATAAAGATTAGCGGCGCTGCGATGCCCGCTGCTGTTACCCAGCTTTCAATTAATTCAAGCTGGAAGTGATCACGATAATATAATGCCAGGGCTATAACGCCCAGCAACAGCCCTCCGAATAGCCACTTATTTTTCCTGGACGACATGTTGATGCCCTCTGTTGTCTGTTATTTCACGGGAGGAAATAAAGGGTATCCACAACATCCCTGGTAACTTACTACACCACTTCGGATCGGAAAATTCGGGTATGCCAATTTGCATTCCCAGATGGCCTGCCTGGGGTTGAGCACGATAGGTGCCGAACAAACGATCCCACCAGGGCAGGTTAAAACCAAAGTTACTATTGGTTTCAGCGCGAATTATAGAATGATGCACACGGTGCATATCCGGTGTCACCATAAACCAGCGAACTATTTTGTCTAACCTGGCTGGTAACTGCACATTTGAATGGTTAAACATGGATGTTGCATTGAGAATGATTTCAAAAATCACCACGGCAACAGCCGGAGGGCCCAGTAAAATGATGACTGCAAATTTGACTAACATGGAAAAGATGATTTCCAGGGGATGAAAACGTGCGCCAGTGGTGACATCAAAATCCAGATCAGCATGATGCACTCTATGTAAACGCCATAATAACGGAATGTAATGTACGGCTACATGCTGCATCCAGATCGCTAAATCTAGCAGGACAACCGACAAAATAATTGCAACAACCGGCGCAGCATCTAGATAGTTAAACAAACCCCAGCCACGCTGCGCTACAAACAAAGCCACGCCAACCGCCGCCGTAGGAAACAAAATCCGAATAACGATGCTATTGACCACAACCAGGGCAACGTTACTAGACCATCTCAGTGGCTTGGAAACCTGTAGCTTACGGCAAGGAGCAATCAGCTCCCATAACGCCATTACGGCAAACAGACCGAAAAAGAAAGACAGCCTTAATAGCGTTTCATTGGTAATGATGAATTTTTCAAATTCCAAAATTAATCACCTGCTTGTTCGTCTATAGACCGGCTGCAGCCTTCTGAGTTCAGTGTATCATTAATACTGAATGGAACTATCATTACAAGACTTGCTCAAATAACCAGACTGTTACTGATGCGGATATCCCTATGAGTAAAAATCGACTGGTATTTGTCTATAACGCTGACGGTGGGCTGTTTAATACCGCGACCGATATTGCCCATAAAATCCTTTCGCCAGACACTTATAGCTGCGATCTTTGTGCTCTGACACACGGATATTTTAGCGTTCGTAAAAATTGGGTCGGCTTTCTGGATACGCTACCGCTGGAATGTGACTTTTTACACCGCGATGAATTCAAGGAAAAATACGCGGATCAACCCGATGAATTACCCGCCGTATTCCTGTTACAGGACGAACAATTACAACTGCTATTGTCTGCATTAGATATCAAACAGTGTGAAACACTGGATCAGCTCAAGCAACGCATCACTCAGGATTTGTCACAAAAACTGTAGTTTTTAGTCTTCGTCGAGACTGCCCGCCACTCGCTTCCTGGATTCACGGCGCCAGTGATTCAAACTATTACTGTTGTTATTTCGTAGATTGCCACCATTCGCCCAACCCGTGCGGTCGTCTTCGCTATGAATCGTAGTACGGCGTGCGCCTTCCATATAATTCAGACCGCGTGTATTGCGTTGGTGTTGTAGATCACGGTTGTAGTGCTGATTCGCACTTAACCAGTTACGCGTTCCATAGGCCTGTGCCAGGGCTGGCAACAAGGCAATAATCAGGGTCAGTAGTGTTTTTTTCATAGCAAGTGTTTATCTACAAATATCCGTGGAGCCAAATAGTATATCATAATTCTCTAATATATAGAAACCTACGATTAACTGGTTTCATTTTAATTGCTTACAGTTACCGTGATTAACCGCATTCTGCGATAATTATTGCTATGCCCCAAAACAATTCCATGCGTGATCGCTGGTTAGTCAAGCTGATCCGGCTGCTTTCAGCCCTACCCCTATCGATGCTTTACTTGATTGCGGATGGCCTGTTCCTGATTTTATTTTATGTTATCCGTTATCAACGCAACCTGGTTATCGAAAACTTACGTGGCGCATTCCCAGACTTGTCAACTCAAGAAATTTACAAGCTCGCGCGTAACAGCTATCGAAATACAACCCAGGTGTTGGTTGAAATCATCAAAGCACAACGCATGGATCGCAGCCAACTGATACGGCGCGCACCAATTGAAAATCCATCTGCCGTACAAAAGTTTCTCGATGCAGGTAAAAGTGTATTAATACTGACAACACATCAGTGCAATTGGGAATGGTCACAACTCGCCTGTAGCGCCTACTTCGACTACCCGGTGCAGGTCGTGTACAAACCGCTTAGTCACCCACAACTGGATTCACTGCTCGGAAATATACGAGGACGTTTTGATAGCCAAATGATTCCTGCCAGGCAAAGCCTTGAGCTCCTTAAAAACCGATCACAAGCAAAATTGATTGTCCTGGCCGCTGACCTGGGACCACGACCAGATGAAAAACAGGTGTGGCATAAATTTATGCACCAGGATACGGCGTTTTATCCAGGTGCCGGATTAATTGCACAACGTTTGCAAGTACCGGTTTTTTTTGCCGCCATGACACGTACACGGCGTGGCTATTACTGTATCCGTGTTGAACACTTGTTTGATAACGCTGCCGATGCAACTGAAGAAAGCATTATGAGTGCTTATGTAAATGCACTTGAAAAATCCATTTCGGCTAACCCGGCTGGTTGGTTATGGTTAAACAAACGCTGGAAATATCCAAAACCAGACAAAGGGATCTGAATAAACTCAGACTTTTTTTTATGGCAATCAGTACAAATACTGTAGGAGCGGCTTTAGCCGCGATGAATGCAACAACGCCCCATCGTGGCTAAAGCCGCTCCTACAGATAAAGACGCCAGCAACTATTTTTAGTATGCTTGTTAACAATATTACGTAAGGGATCTCTATTTAATTCATGATACCACTACACGATGACAACCCGACCAGTATTCAACCTGTCCTGACCATCAGCTTTATTGTTGCCTGTGTCCTGGTTTTTTTCTGGCAACTTTCTTTGGGAACCGGTGGCGAACAGGCAGTTTATAGTTTTGGTGTTATTCCTGCCGCCTTGCTCGGTGGACAAATAATGCCGGAAAACCTGGCGGTCATTCCTCCCTGGGCAACGATGTTTACTTCCATGTTCATGCACGGTGGCTGGATGCACCTGATCGGAAACATGTTGTATCTCTGGATATTTGGTAACAACATCGAAGACGCTATGGGGCATCAAAAATTTGTAGTTTTTTATCTACTATGCGGAGTTGCCGCCGTATTTGCCCAGGCAATACCAGATCCCAGTTCGGCAATACCCATGATTGGTGCCAGTGGTGCCATCTCCGGTGTACTCGGTGCCTACTTACTACTTTATCCACACGCCAAAGTACTGGTTGCTATCCCGATTGGATTTATCCTGCAAACCATGCGCATTCGAGCTGTTTTTGTATTGGCTTTCTGGTTTGGGCTGCAATTATTCAGCTCACTGATGAGCGGCGATCAACAAGGTGGCGTAGCATTTGGTGCTCACATCGGCGGCTTTATTGCAGGCATGGTATTAATCCCATTTTTTAGAAACAAGGATGTACCTCTGCATTTGCCTGGTCGAACATTTTAAGCTGGCTATAAATTAACACATGACACGGTGAATTGGCCTTCTTCTGCTAAACTCTCTTAATGAGCGAATAACAAAAGAGTGAGGAAGAAAGCCATGATCATGAAATTTCTATTAGGCAGTATTCTCGGCGGAATCGTTTTGTTTGCCTGGGGCGCAATCTCCTGGATGGTGTTGCCCTGGCATGAACAAACACTGGAAAAATTCTCAGATGAACCCGCAGTCGCCCAAATAATCGCCGAACAGGCTACCCGTGATGGCGTTTATATTCTGCCTAACCCACACAAGCATTCCGCGATCATGAATGAAGAACAAAAAAAGGCGGCTGAAACAGACGCTATGGAACGCATGAAACAAGGGCCTTTTGTTTTTCTGGCAGTCACTAAAAGTGGTTCAGATCCTCAAGATCAAGAACCCTATATACGCAGTCTTATTACCCAAATGGTTATAGCAGGGTTAATCACCTGTCTGGTACTCGCCGTTAAACTCAGCAGCTATAGTGGCAAGGTTCTGTTCATTACAGCGCTGGGATTACTGGGTGGGCTAATGGTTTATGTACCATTATGGAACTGGTGGAAGTTTTCCAACAGCTTTACACTGGTTGGTGTGGCTGACCTGGTTATCAGCGCATTTCTAGCAGGGCTTGTTATTGCGGCGGTAACACGAAATTAATCGGTGACATCTTTATTCTGCCATCACAATCAGCACAGAATCCTGGATCTTGGCAGCCAATCCTTCTAACCCACTTGGTGATGGTGTCAGCTCATCTATATCAGGTGATGGACGCGGAACCTGGCTCAGGAATTGTTTGATAACATCGATTTTCAAAGCATAATTAATATTGGGTATCGGCTGCGCTTCACCATCATCACCCGTTACAGAACCAAGCATCGCTGTGATCATGCCAACAACTTCACCGTTCATATTTAGTAATGGACCACCACTGTTACCCGGTTGAATCGGCACTGAAATCTGGTAACTTGTCGGATCGTCACGCAACCCATTTACACCACTGATAATCCCCTGGCTGAGTTTGGGCGACTTACCCATAATATCAATGCGTGGAAAACCTATTGTAAACACACTTGTACCCAGTGACGGAGTGCCCATGGTCAATGGTAAGGCCGGTGGTAGCTCAGCAGGATTATTAACCTGCAAAAATGCAATGTCGTTCTCTTTATCACTTGCTATCACATCAGCAGTGATTTCATGGCCCGCACGGTTAACTAATTTTACTACTTTTTTCCCATCCACCACATGATGATTAGTCACCGCATAACCTGCAGCTATAGGCCATGCCGTACCAACAGAAACCGATGACTCATCTATATACGCTTTGGTTTCCCTGAATTTTGAATGTCCATTCTGTGAACCCAACGCCACCGATAAATTATTTGCATTCTCAATTTCCAATTGACGCTGTGCATTCTTATAACCCTGGGCAGAAGATTTCTTTAACCAATAATCAGCGCTGCGCCCTTCCAGGGGATGTACCTTACCTTCAGAAATCAGCAATGCCAGATTGTACTGCCCCACTGCACTGTGCTGTGTCGCTGCAGCTCGGTACCACCTGGCAGCTTGCTGGAAACTTTGTGAAACACCCTGGCCATAGTCATACATAAAACCCAGATTGATTTGCGCGCTTTCATCTCCCTGTTTGGCAAGCCGGGTCCAGATGTCTGCCGCCTGCGCATAATTTCCCTGCTGATAAGCAGTCCATCCAACATTGAAATCATCAGGGAATGCTTTCGCCAGACATAAGGTAGAAGTTGCCGCAAGTGCAGCAAGAATGAAACCGCGATAAATGCGGTAGAAATTTTTGGCCTGTCTACTTCTCACAGGATTACCTCAAACCAGTTATTACTACGAAAATCTGCAATAACCTATCCATTAGGTTGATCGTCCTTAACCTTAATGTACCGTATTAGAAACGTTATCGATTGAATAATTTGGCGACTCAGGAATCTAAGTCTTTAGTCCGTAACCACCCTATGCTGGTAGAATAAATGGACATAATGGCGTGGATACAGTTAGTGTTTAGCGTGTATCTTTATGGTTTTAATAGCATAAATGAATATTTATGCTGGTAACTAGTACCATCGAGAAAAAGACGGGATTTTGACAGATTAAAGTGGTAAATCTGATCCACCTGGCTACTAATCGCGAAAATTACAATGCTTATGACTGATATCGCAAAAGGGTTTTTTAGCTGACTCGCCACAACGGCACAATGCCACTTTGTTACGGGTTGTTTCACAGCTCCCATCTGCACTAAAAATATGCGTTGGCCCAATAGCAATCAGCATGGCATTTTTTCTGACTGTGATTTTTAATGGCCCCGCTTCATCCAGCGTTTCGGTCTTGTCATCGCTAAAACAACCATCGTGTTTAAACCCGGTGTTTTTATGGCTGCCGTCGCACAAGGGTTTATCTGATGAATGACCACAACGGCATAACACGGCATCATCTGTTTTCTGTAACAGATCTCCGTCTGCATTATAAATTTCGATTTGACCTGTGCAGAGTAACGGGCCGTCAGCGCGTACTTTTATTTGATTATTATTGATCATAAGAATTTCTCTTCATTAAAGAACCTCTGATTAATTTGCAAGCATCTGTAGGAGCGGCTTTAGCCGCGATGAATGTGCAGCGCCCTATCGCGGCTGAAGCCGCTCCTACAGCAATTGCACTCTTCCCAATGACAAGATGCACAAATTTAATCAAAGCTTCTCTAAATCGTTGCAGGAACACCCAATCCACCCAGACCACAATACCCATTCGGATTCTTCGCTAGATACTGTTGGTGATAATCCTCAGCATAATAAAACACGGGCGCATCGAGAATTTCAGTAGAAATAATTCCACAGTCTCGTTCAGTCAACGCCTGCTGGTAGGCTCGTTTTGAAGCTTCGGCCTGTTCACGCTGTTCATCATTAAAAACATAAATACCCGAACGATATTGGGTTCCGGCATCATTACCCTGGCGCATACCTTGCGTTGGGTTATGACCTTCCCAAAAGGCTTTTAATAAAAGCTGATAGCTGATAATTTCAGGATCGAACACCACCATCACCACTTCATTATGCCCAGTCTGTCCGGTACAGATTTCATCATAAGTCGGATTAGGTGTGTAACCCGCCGCATAACCAACGGCGGTCGTATAAACACCCTGCTGCCGCCAAAAGACTTTTTCCACACCCCAGAAACAACCCATGCCAAATATGATTTGTTGCATATCATCTGGGAAAGGCGGACTGATGGAATGACCGTTGACAAAATGTGTCGCAGATACCGGCATTTTTTCCACACGGCCTGGTAAAGCCCCGTCTTGTGATGGCATTTCAAACGACTTATGAAACCCTGGCATAATAGACTCCTGAACAACTGACCCTGATCAGTATATAGTAGCGGTTCACAACGAGATTCAACAATGTCAAAAAACGTAATAACCCCACCAGACGCCCTATTACTCACGACGCCAGGTTGTCCACACTGCCCTACCGTATTGCGAGGACTCGATGATCTGGTCAATCAGGGCCTGATCGGAAAACTCGAAGTTGTAGATATTGCTTTGCACCCCGAACGGGCAGCCGAATTTAATGTGCGTGCAGCACCCTGGGTAAAACTTGGGCCGTTTGAGCTAGAAGGATTGCGCTCACCGGCTGAATTACGCAGCTGGGCTCAACGCGCCAACAGCATGACTGGCACAGCGCGATACTTTGAGGAATTACTCAAGGAAGGCAAACTGGATAAAGTTATCCAGTTTGTAAAAGACCAGCCAGATGCCATAGAAGCTTTATTAATCCTTGCATCTGACAAAGATGCTGAGCTGATCATACGTATTGGAGTAAGTGCCATTATAGAATCCTATGAAGCCACCGAAATTTTAAATAACCATTTTGATAGTCTGCGGGCACTAAGCGAAAATGAAGACCCGCGCGTGCGCAGTGATGCCTGTCATTTTCTCAGTCTGACACACAATCCGGAAGCGATAGATATATTGAAAGACCTGGCACAAGATCCTGAAATATCCGTGCGGGATGTGGCTGTTGAAAGTCTGGAAGACATTCAGGAAGAGATAAACAAATACCACTAACCACCGCACAAGATCATAGAGAACATTACAAACCCCGTAGGAGCGGCTTCAGCCGCGATGAACACCGCACCCTATCGCGGCTAAAACCGCTCCTACAGATACATGCTAATAAATCAGAAAGCCCCTAGAATAATGAAAACTGTTTATCTCCGCCCGGTGGTACAAACTGGCTGCAATCAAAATCAGGCATGCCGGGAAACCCCAGTTTTTTGTACGCCATAGAAAAACGTTGCTCTATCAATTCAGCGAATACACCGGTACCACGCATGCGTTGATCAAAGTCCGCGTTATATTCCTTACCACCACGTAAATCGCGGATCCGGTTCATGATGTGCTCTGCTTTCAGAGGCACATGGTTATCCAACCATTCTTTAAACAATTCCTTGACCTCATGCGGCAGCCGAATCATGACATAACCGGCCGTCAATGCACCCGCATTTCTGACTGTATCGAGTATCTTTTCTATCTCATTATCATTGAGCACCGGAATCACCGGCGCAACCAGCACGCCTACAGGAATACCCGCCTTACTTAAATTTTCTATCAGTGACAGGCGGCGATGAGGCGCAGCTGCACGTGGTTCCATCGCGCGTGCAAGATCTGCATCCAGTGTCGTAACCGATACCATTATATGCACCAAATTCTTTTCAGCCATGGGTACAAGCAGGTCAAAATCACGCTCAACCATAGCCGATTTGGTCACAATACTGACGGGGTGTGAACAGCGGCTGAGCACTTCGAGAATACTACGGGTTATCTGTAATTTACGTTCTACCGGTTGATAGCTATCGGTATTAATTCCAAGTGCAATAGACGCACAACGATATTTCTTCGCTGCCAGTTCTTTCTCTAGCAATTCAACTGCATTGGGTTTGTAAAATATTTTTGTCTCAAAATCCAGTCCGGGTGAACAATCCAGATAGGCGTGTGTTGGACGCGCAAAACAATACATGCAACCGTGTTCGCAGCCCCGGTAAGGATTGATAGAACGATCAAAGGGAATATCCGGTGACTGGTTATAGTTAATAATCGAACGGCTATTATCCAGGTACAATTCAGTGACCGGCTTGTCCGGTTCATCTTGATGCCAGCCATCATCAAAAGCATCACTGTGCTTTACGTGAAAACGATTAGCCGGATTAGTTGCGACACCGCGGCCTTTTATAGTGCTTTGGGCTTTAGTCATACATCAAAACCATCGGCGCACTCTGTTTTTATATTGCCGATATTGATCAGTGAATTTCGCTTCAAGGTAGCGCTCTTCACGCAAAATGACACCATAATGAAGCACTATCAGTGCAGGCAGAATCATCACCATAACCCATACACTATTCAATAACAGGCTTATTCCGAGCTGTATTAATCCAAGTGACAAATACATGGGATTACGGCTAAAGCGATATGGCCCGGAAGAACTAATGGCTTCGGTCGCACTATAAGGATTTGCAGTCGTCCCCGCCTTACGGAAATAGCGAATACAGGTAGCCGCTAATAAAATACCGGTACCTATCAACAACACACCTGGAATAGTCCCGCTGATTTTCCAGGCACCCAACGGTACAACTTTATCCAGCAGCGACCCAATTAGGATCGACACCGCAAATATAATCGGAGGGGGTGCGATAACATTAGCACGATCGGTATCGGGCATGATTAACTAGAAATAATATTAGCTTCAATTATTTTTAACAAATGCCTTTCGTATTCGTTCAATCCGCTTCCGATTTACGCCCCAATCACTACGCCCTATTCTTGAGGCCGACCGGACATGAATAATATTTTCATCCGGTGATATTAAAAACTCAACATCATCTACAAAGCGAAAAATCAGGCTGGTTGCTTCTACATGCAGATACAACTCCAGGTGCTCGACAATCTTTGTTCGTTTTGTAGACTTTAAAATATACATCAGCTGCTGCCAGGCTTCGTCAACTGATCCTGTATAATGAATAGGCTCAATAAAATGCGCATTGTCTATCGATTGACTTGATACGCAGTTTGGCTTGTCAGGACAAGGCACGAGTGATTTTGGGTTCGCGATAACAGGCATGGATAAGATAAGTATAATAATAGTTTGAACAATATTTAACAGGGCGTGTTTTACTGATTTCAAGATTTTATATAGACTCAGTCTGATCAATAAATTTAAATCCTGGCTACGGATATACTGTCATAATACTCGAATATAAGCGGGGTCGATTCGATTAATCGCTAGTTCAGGTCTGCCGCAAACTTTCTCAGCAGTTCCAGAGGAACAATTTCTAGTGCAGCAATATGCGTCTTTGTTAAGTATACCCGAGGTGCCATATCGTTATCATAGGCCTCTTTCCACCTGGCTGCACACAAACACCAGCCATCGCCCGGTCGTAACCCCGGAAAGCCGTATTCAGGGGCTGGTGTTGATAAATCATTTCCTCTAAATCTTGAGAACTCAAGAAATGCCTGACTCACTTCAATACAGACCGTATGTGAACCAACATCCTCTTCGCATGTGTTGCACTTGCCATCTCTGAAAAATCCGGTGACGGGGTCTTCATTACAAGGTAACAAAGGTTCACCCAGAACATTCGTGGAAACCGCCATTTTCATTTCATTCATTTAACACTACTTGCGAGTTCTTTTAATCACGCCTGGCGAACCAGATTATGTGCCGCGCACCTTTGCCGCCATGTGCCCGCACACGCATTTCTTCTACCTCGAATCCTGTTTTTCGCAGCCGTTGCGAAAATACTTTATCAGACCCGGCCGACCACACAGCCAATACACCCTTAGGACGCAGTGCTGCGTAAGTTGCGCTTAATCCATCCACACTATAGAGCCAATCGTTTTCCTTGCGAGTTAGTCCTTCCGGGCCGTTATCCACATCTAGTAAAATTGCATCGTAGGCTTTCTGATCAGCTTTTAGAATGTTCGCAACATCTACTTCGCGCACTGTCACACGGGTATCCTTGAGTGGGTATCCAGCAAGCGCACCAAGCGGCCCCTTATTCCATTCCACCACAGCCGATACTAATTCTGAAACAACAAATTGCGCTTGATTCCCTGCATGCCGTAATGCAGCGGCCAGGGTAAACCCCATGCCCAGACCACCAATGAGTAACCGCGGCTGCGCGCAATTTTCCAATCTGGCACACGCACATTCCGCCAGAGCATCTTCGGAACCATGGACGCGGCTGTTCATTAACTCACCTTGCCCGACGGCCATAATCGAGAATTCATCACCACGTTGATAAAGACGCAACTCCCCGCCATTGCCTGGCACTGGTGTGCTATCGAGCAAAACCCAGGGTCTCATGTACGACTCAATCCGTTGATTCCAGACTCTCCAAATACAAAGCTTCTACTTTCTCTCTCGCCCAGGGGGTTTTTCGCAAAAACTTCAGGCTGGATTTAATACTGGGATCATTGGTAAAACATTTTATAGTAATTTTTTGACCTAGCATTGCCCAGTCATAGCGGTCTACCAGGTGCGTCAGGATCATTTCCAATGTCACACCATGCAACGGATTATTTGGTTGAGGTCGGTGACTACTGTCATCTGATTTAAGACTCATAACAAGGCATCATTAAGCCTTCTTTCCATCAACATTCGCTGCCCGCTTTTCGGATTTTTTCACACGAATTTTAAGACCATCGATATCCTTGTAATTAAGCGCTTTGATCGCCACTTTAGCCTCACCTGCGTTGGGCATTTCAACGAAACCAAAACCCTTGGACTTGCCCGTCACTTTATCCATCACAAGCTTGCAGTACTGCACCTTCCCATGCTCTTCGAACAAGGCTAATAGTTCTGCTTCCTTTGTATCACGGGATATATTGCGTACCAGTATTTTCATACTGACTCCAGAGATGAGTTTAATTTAATTATCTATCTGAGCGATTATTTATGCGCTATTGTTTTATCAGTAAAAATATAATCTTTCAATTCTTTGTCAAAGGCAGGGTCATTCCGCCTGATCCATTCCAGCACCATGGCCGCATGTTCCTTTTCTTCGTCCCTGTTATGAGCGAGGATTGCCTTAAGATCATTATCTTTACATGCATCAACACGTTGGTTGTACCAGTCCACCGCCTCTAACTCTTCCATCAGCGATGTAATAGCGCGATGCATATCCCGCGTTTCATTAGACAGATCTTCAATTGACTCGTGATAACCTTCGTTAGACATACTTACCTCCAGTGTAATAGTTTATTTTCTACGTATTGACTACCACATCAAATCATCGGGAACTTTGTAGTCTGCGTATGGATCGTCTTCTCCCTCTTCCGGTTGAACCGATGCGCTGTTAATAATACAGCCTGAATCACGCAGCTTGATTTTCTCTGCCACCACGGAAGGAATCACCTCATATCCAGCATCATACTTGACGATAATCAGGAAACCCCGCTGCAGTTTATTGTGGATTTCTTGAGTAACAAAGACTTTCTTTATCGCCGCGCCATCCTGAAAATTATAGCCTACATCACCGTCATCCTTCGGCAGCCGGTTTAATTCAATTAATTGACGGATTTGCGCTTGAATCGCCTTTTGATCAGCCGCTTCTTTTCTCTGCAGGTTAAGCTCACTATCACGCGCTGCCTTTTCAGCTGCAACCTGCCGGGCTGCCACTGCCGTTTCATTAACAGCCGAAACCTTCTTACTTTCCTGTTTCCGCTGCTTATGCTTCGACTTCTTGGCCTTGTTGAGCTGATCTCTTTTTACCAGACCCGCCTTTACAAGCTGATCACCAAACGAGTTTGCCATGTCACTTACCTTCAATATTTAATTAGCGAGCATCTGTAGGATGCGGCTTCAGCCGCGATGAACACTACGCGCCCTATCGCGGCTAAAGTCGCTCCTACAGAATTTGTACTGTTTACAATGATAAGATGCACAACACATCAGAGGTTCTTTAACCTGTACATTAGCCATTCTCTATTAGTCGAACGCGAATCTTCTCATCCCCAAACTCTACAATATCACCTGAAACAATCTTTTTTCTTTTTCTGGTTTCAATCTCCGCATTAACTAAAACCTGTCCATCGGAGATAACCAATTTCGCTTCACCACCACTAGAAACCATGCCTTCGAATTTCAGAAGCTTATAGAGCTCGACGGGTTCCTTTGTAATAACTACTTCTCTCATTATTGTAATAATTAATTATTTAACCCAAGCAAGGCACAATGATGTTGTAGATACGCAGCCACCCGAAATACATACCCTATTACTGGTTGAAATGCTTATTCAGACTATCCAAACCAGCATCATAAATACCTGAAATAGTTTTCTTTGCTTCTTCATCACTGGCACCTTTTGCGTTAAAACTAGAAGACCATTTAACAGTGGATTTTCCATCAGCTGCAGGCATTACACTTATTGTCGATTCATAGTCAGCAACAGGCAGCGGCGATTCGGTAATCGCATAAGAATAACTATGCGCTGTGTTATCATGAGAAAGTAACTTTTCTGTAATAGATGCGCCATTACCAAGTGTCAATACACGAACAGCGCCCACACCTGTACCATCACCGACTAATTTACTATCTACAACAACCGGATGCCAAACATCCAGATGATTGAAATGTCCAATCATCTTCCAGGTAGTACTAGGGCTTGCATTAACTGTCGTTTCTTTGCTTACTTTCAAGCTGCTGGCACACGCTGCGGTAGTGATTGCAAGCAAGATAATCGAAAATAGATATTTAGTTTTTTTATTTAACATTAGATGCCCCTATAAGCATTTATTTTGAACACACATTGTATCTGAATAAAGGGGCCTTAACGATTACTTATTTCCAACGGCCTTAGATGGTTGCACTGTTAGATACAGTGCAGGAGGGATTATATTTTAATTCCACCTTCATCTTATAAAGACTTTGTCAGACACCCATTTTTTCAGGAACCCTAAATGGCCGCGGGCGGACAAAATACCAACTGGCTACAGCCAACACTCCCAATACGGTATAGACAACGATAAAGACCCAGGCCGGGGCTTGATAATACAACAGTGTTTCCAGCCAATGCGAAATAAAAGAACCAGAATACACAGCATCACCCGCTCGATATCGAAACGACATTTCCCAGGTGGTGAGCGGGCAAATAATACCAAACCAGGACTGAACAGCGACGACGCCAATAGCCGCAGCATGCAAGACTCGAAACCAGGGATTTCTCACCCAAGGCCAGGCGAATACCCTACCGGTATATATGGCCATAAGCCCAACAACGATGAATATAACTATCAAGACATGCAGTAGTAATAATGCATCTGCCAGGATCAGATAAAAGAACGGCGATTCCACACAGCGTTACCTAATTAGTATATTTGGGATCAGTGTAAATATTATTTTGATCCTAAATATTGTTATGCGCAACACCCAGTAATATCACCTTCATTAGGAATACAACATGCAGCTTCCTCTTTGTCGCCAGAATCACTCATTTTTAATGGTATACAACAAGCCGTTGATTCATCTTCTGCATCTGTTTTAGTATCCTCTCCAAATATTGGAATTTCACCTAATGTATGAAATGACTCCCAGGCAATTCCTTGTGGATCCAGCGCCCAATGTTTATTGGAATGCGCATAGCAACAGGATGAACCTTCTTGTTTTGATGAGGTGAATTCTGCGTTATCAAGACGTTGAGCTATTTCCCCCAGCTCGTCTTCTGAATCTACTTGTATACCCAAATGGTTTATTCCACTGGTATGGCCCCGTTTAGAGATGGCGAAATTTACAGCAGGTTCAGTTAAATCCCATTTCGCATAATCTTCATGCTCAACAGAAGGTGCGGCATTAAATAGTGTTGAGTAAAATTTTATACTTTCCGATAACTCATTCACAGCAATATGTATATGTAGTCGTTTCATTTGGCTTCTCCGATTAACTAAAGTGTTTGCCGCCGAAATAGTGGTGTGCTCACAAGTTAAAGACGGAGTAACCGTAAAAAGGATGCAACTATTTAATTAATCTTCGCAATCGGCACAGGAACCATCCACTTTTTGTTCATAACCGACTGTTTCACCGGCATCATTCCGATAAATCGTACAACAACTGACCATGCTTTTATGAAGCTTTTCCCTGCCACGTAAAATGCGTGACTTGACTGCCGATACACTCAAATTTAACTCAGCAGCAACTTCTTTATATTTTTTCCCCTCGATTTCCGACAGCATTAAAGGCTGTTGATACGTTTCAGGCAAGGCTTGAATCATTGGCAGCATACATTTTGAAAGCTGCTTAATTACGTTGGTGTCTTCACGCTTCTCTGAAAGGTCATCCGGTAATTGATCAAATCTTTTTCTTGCCCGGTAATAGTCCACAATTCTATTTTTTGTTACACGATAAAGCCACGATGAAACATTATCAGGAATAGCATTCTCATTAGCTGTCTTAGCCAGTTTCGCAAAGACATCATCTAATATATCTTCAGCATCTTCTATTAATTCGACCTTAGAACGAATAAATGAGAGTAGCTTCCTCTGATACACCAGCCAAGCTTCTTCTACTTTTGTCATTTTCTGATTCATTCTATGATTTTCTGGAACACCTGCATCATTTACATCTTTCCCACACGAGAATTTTCCCGCTCAAGGCACCGGGAAGACTTAATGCGATTGTAATAACCATAAATATAGCGCTTCATCTGATCTCGGTTAATGCCTTGTATATGTCCCATTGGGGCATGCTATCGATGTTTGGTATGACCGCATGCATTATCACCTTTTACACGGAATTTTCACACGGCTTGGTGACTTGTCATGTGCTAGCTTAGTACATGGGATTACCATTTTTTGATTCACTCGGTACTTCCTGTATAGAGTCCCAATGCTCAACAATTTTTCCTTGATCATCAAAGCGAAAAATATCCATCGTCACATACTGATCATTTCCTGGCCAAGTCTGATGTGTATGGAGAGCTACCAAGTCACCTTCAGCCACTGCCCGTAAAAATGCGATTTCTTTATCTGGATAGTCCCTGGCCATTTCGTCAAAATAATCGATAAAGGCCTGCTTCCCATCACCTACTGCTGGATTGTGCTGGATGTATTCGGAACCCACATATTTTTCAACCGCTTTAGACGGATACCCTAAGTAAGCCGTCCGATAAAATGCAATTGCATTTTCTTTATTTGATTCCAGATCGCGTGCCATTTTAAATTTCAATAATTACATTTGTGAGCAGTTATTTGATTAGCAGATAACGTCTCATCTCTGACGACGGCTCACGAACGGCAGTGAGTGCGACAGTCAGCAGGCGCTGCTTATAGGTATGTGGCAACTCATTTTTTCTCGACAGGTGGAGAAGCCCCAGTGAACTTAAAAATTAATTTACTAAAGGGTTTATTCATTGGACGAAAAACGTAAGCTGCAGCTGCAGGCATTATCCCGTAGAAGAACCTTTCTTCATTATCCTGGGCGACAAATAACACTAGCACAGCGATAAGCGTAAGGATCAACAGGGCATAAATAATCCATGCCATTTTAGTATAGTGATTATATTTGTCATCTTGATTATTTGTCATATTTTTTGATACCTGGATAGTTCATATGGAAATCATATGGGTCAGTGTACTTGAATATCGCTCGTAGCTTTCAAGTACACTGACCCCTTGATTTTTTGATTCTCTAAAGCCCTTCAGCTCTATATGTTTTTTGAGGGAGTGCATAATTATTCTTTAATGCATAACGTTACTGCTCAAGCGCGCAGTTTTTGCATCGCTTGGAGCTGCTTATGTGGTTTAATATAGTAAGTCACCATACCCCCAGACAACTGTTCCATAAACCAGAGTAAATAGAATTACACGATCAAGCACTTCCCTTTTATTCGGCAGCACCCATTTTTCAGGTTCCGCACCATAATATTTCGTAGACTCCTGAGCTGCTTGATTCAATTTTTGCCTAAATGAATAGTTTCGAAACTCCAAAAATGCACCAAATATTACAAAGAGCGAACCAGACCTAGAGAACCAGTGGCCTTCTGATGAAACTGCACTCGAATACGCAGACATAAAATTAACCATGTATGCAACTATCAGAATAAATAAATCTATTCCAATCTTATTCGCAGCTCTAAGTATTTCATCCCGATCCATTTTATTCGCTACACATAACGTTCACTTCACCCGCGCGTCTTTTTGCGTCGAGTGAAAGTGATGGTTATGTTTTTTATAACCCTACAATTCGAAGACGTTTTGTTATTCTTTTTGGATTCCATGAATTCACTAGTCCTTTTCTATGTTCATTTGGTTCTGCATACATTACATTCACTGCTACAGTACCAACTATGTAAAACCATGCTGCATAGGCACACCTGCCTGCGATGTTGTCTGATTCAAGATTTGAGTATCCAGTACCCAACCCCTTCCCAGACCAAAATGCCAAGTAAATATTTTCATGTGGTTTCTCTTGGATTATAGCATCGCGAAACGGGGCAATTTTTATAGGTATATTATGATCAAGTATGGCGCAACCGAATAACTTTAGAAAATAAAGATGTACTTTAAGCATTGACTTCTTTACAGCACCTGGAAATACCTTTTCTAGTCGAATAATGTCACCTCTCTTGATTGGCGGCTTTTTATTGCGAAGGTAAGTCGATAAAGCTTGCCAAGCACGGTCATGAGTAGCTGTTCTTGCATTATTGCAATTTGGACAAATGAGTGATGGCGATTTTAATTCACGGGACTTTTTTATGCTATTAATCTTCAAATTACGTTTTTTATCCGTATGAAGATAGATAGGGGATCGCTGTGTAACATTACCAAAAAGTGATTTTAGATCTGATGCCTTAGTCCTATGCTCACCTGTACTTCCTTCATCGCCACAAATCCAACACTTCATTCATATCTCCAAAAAACATAACAACTTAGATATAAGACGATAATGGTGCAAAATAACACCCCACATTTAGCATATAAGTTATCACACAACCCTCTCCACCTGATTTCCCATCATTCACCAAGTAAAAGTACACCAATAAAGCTCTCAGTGGAATTAACTTACCCAAATCACACAGACAGTACTAGAATCGCCATGTCTGGCAATTATTTAATGAGTAATATTAATCGATGGATACCTTCAGTCATGCATTATGGGGCGGCGGTCTGTACGGCTACCGTGGTTATTTCTGGTTGGCGGTGTTTTTCGGGGCTTTTCCTGATTTGATGTCATTCGGCATTTTATTTGTGCTGCAACTTGTCAGTGGTGATTTTGCCGTGGCTGCACCGCCTTTGCATACTATTCCTGATTGGGTGTTTATTAATTACGATTTAACACACAGTTTTGTGACATCGTTTACGGTGATTGGGATTGTGGCCTGGTGGCGGAGGGATATTGCTTTTGCTATGTTGGGTTGGCCGTTCCATGTTGTGCTGGATGCGCCGTTTCATACGTCGGCTTATTTTCCTACGCATATTTTTTATCCGTTTTCGGATTACTTTATTGAGGGGATTCCCTGGACGCATCCATTGATTTGGTTTCCGAATTTGGCGGGGGTTTTGATTTTGTTTGGGTGGCGTTGGAGGCGGCGTGCGACTAGAGGCAGGTTGAAATCGAAATCAACTTGATTGGTTGAAAAGATTTTTATTTGATCCCCTCTCCCCAGCCCTCTCCCTGGGGGAGAGGGGGCAATGGTTGGGAGAGGTTAGTGTTAAAGATTATCCGCAGTATTCATTTATAAATGCCCCGTCTTTACAAATATCAATGTTTCTTCTTCTACGTAGGGGTGGTGTTTACTCAAGTGGGCGCTGCGTAACCAGGTTCCGGCTGGGTATCGGCCGTGTTCGTCGATAAAAGTACCGGAGATGACATAAATTTCTTCGCCACCCCAATGCTGGTGTAATACAAACTTTTCACCGGCTGGCCATTTTACTAATGCTGTGTGTTCTGTGCCGTGTTCGTGCAGTGGCATTACTTGGAGATTTCCCTGACCGGGTAGCCAGGGGTTGTTTGCAGTATCTATTACGACACGTCCTGTATCTTCTGGCTGGAACTGGTGAAGCTTGACGAAAATCTGGCAACCTTGTTCGCTGAAGGGCGCGTGCTTAAAGCCTTCTGGATTACGAAAGTAAGTACCCGCTGGATAATCGCCGGACTCATCAGAAAAGGTGCCTTCCAAAACCAGGATTTCTTCTCCTAGCGGATGGTCGTGATGCTTGAAGTGGGCACCTGCTTCAAATTCAACGACGCTGGTTGCATGCCCGCGTTCGACTTCTTCATACGCCAGGCGTTTACGATTTACACCTGGCATTGGACTAGGCTCCCAGTCCAACTGGGCTGTTTCGATCGCCAGGTTTTGTGTGAAATCCATGTTATACATAGGATATGGTAATTACTAAGGAACCTCTGATTAATTGAATTATTTCCGTCAATGACTGCGTCATCCTTCAGGGCGCGAGCATTGCGCGGCAACCTCATGTTCACATTCAATCGCTTAGGGATTGCTTCTTCACTGCGTTCCTCGCAATGACAAAAGAACTTCCCTAAGTAGTTGTTTAGAACAGCGCTGATTTAAAAATCGTATACCTGCATTTTATCCATGCGCCCTTTCAGCCAGGTGTCTACGAACTTGGTGTGCCGTGGATCGATCAGGTACTGTTTCATGTCATCGACTGATCGGAATGTCACGGTTATTCCCAGATCAAAACTGTCGTCAACGATCTCTCGGTTGCTTTTGATGGCCGTCCCCGTTTCAAGGGAGAGCACCTGTGGAATGGCGCGTAATTTCAACGTTTCTGTCTCGACTTGCTGAATCCAGCTATTTGTCTTAGTCGTGAACCAGAGCAGGACGACGTGCTGGACAGGATTGGCAGGCTTTTGTACTTTTTGTGCACAACCGGCTGATAGCCAGGCCAATAGCAGCACCGAACCAATTTGCAGTAACCGTGTCATAGATTTCGATTCCTCATTAATCTGGTTTTAACCATGCCTTTATTCAGACAACTTTTCAAATTACTTATTATAGGGCTATCTTTTGGCCCTGCACTCAGTACCGCTGAAACTGCAACGGCGACCTTTGCCGGCGGTTGTTTCTGGTGTATGGAGCCGCCCTTCGACAAACTGGATGGAGTGATTTCAACCACGTCGGGTTATACCGATGGGGATCTGAAGAATCCGACTTATAAGCAGGTTTCAGCCGGTGGTACGGGGCATACCGAGGCTTTGCAGATTATTTATGACCCGGCGAAAGTTAGCTATACAAAATTACTGGATGTGTTCTGGCGCAATATTGATCCACTGACGGCTAATGCGCAGTTTTGTGATCATGGCTCGCAATACCGGTCGGGTATTTATTATCACGATACTTCACAAAAAGCAGCGGCTGATGCTTCGCTTAAAGCGCTGGTTGATGCGAAAAAGTTCGACAAGCCGATTGTGACCGAGATTGCTGCTGCGAGTACGTTTTATCCGGCAGAAGATTATCACCAGGATTATTATCAGAAGAATCCACTACGCTATAAGTATTACCGTTATTCGTGCGGGCGCGATAAACGGCTTGAATCGCTCTGGGGCAACAGCCGTTAATTACAGACAAAAAAAACCGCCTTTATGGCGGCTTCTAAATAGTAGTTCACTTTATTGTATTTGGTATACATGACGCGATTGTTCCCGCGTGAAAGTGTCTGTTAACAACTTCATCCATGATCTGATGTAAAAAAACTTATCCGTCAATCCTCCGACAGCAGTCTGATGGGATCACATGGAGAACGCATTCCCGGAACCAGATCAAGGGATGTCGTCCAGACAGTTAGAAATTCTAATAGATTAATAAAATAAGTCAATGAAAGATAAAACGTAATATAAGAACTATATCTGGTGATACGGGCGTATTTAATGCCTAAAATGGCACAATATCTTGTGTTTGAATGTGGACATTTTTAATAAATTATTTTTATAATTCAAGATGATATCCTGGATAACTAAGCGTTATTAATGAAATCAGAGTTAAACCCCTATAATAAAGAATCAAAGCCTGCAGGCTGGCTTTTTATTTAATCTACGAGGAGTATTCACGTCATGAAAATGAGCCACATCAAGGGCTTTAGCCTGATCGTTTTACTTGCTGCATCGGGTCATGCCAGTGCGGATTTCGGTGACTGGCTTAATATTCTCAAGGGCTCGGTGACTACGGATAGCAAACAATCTGGCGAAAGCACGGCAGCCGACCTGAGTAATTCCGACATGATTGGTGCATTGAAACAGGCACTGGATAAAGGCGTGACGCATGCGGTGTCACAGTTAGGACAAACCGGCGGTTTTCTGAATGACAAGCGTGTGCGTATTCCCATGCCGGAAAAACTAGCCTGGGTTGAGAAGTCCTTACGTGCAGTTGGCCAGGATAAACTTGCTGATGAATTCATTACTTCCATCAACAGCGCGGCTGAGAAAGCAGTGCCGGAAGTTGCTTCTATATTTGGTGAGACGATTAAGTCCATGAGCCTGCAAGATGCCAAAGGAATTCTGCAAGGACCGGAAGATGCCGCAACACAGTATTTTCGTAACAACAGTAGTACGGCGTTGACTGAACGGATGCTGCCGATTGTAAAACAGGCGACGGATGCTGCCGGGGTGACTTCACATTATAAGTCGATGATGGGTAAAGCTGGCGGGTTAATGAGCATGCTTAATAAGGACACCACCGATCTGGACAGCTATGTGACTAACAAGGCGATGGATGGGTTGTTCTTGATGATTGCGGAAGAAGAGAAAAAGATTCGGGAGAATCCATTGGCGCGTTCTTCTGAATTGTTGAAGAAGGTGTTTGGGGCTTTTTGATGGTTTATCAACTTAAATGAAAAAAACCTTATTTTAATCCCCTCTCCCCAACCCTCCCCCTGAGGGGGAGGGAGCTATATGTGGACTGCAACTTTTTTCCAGTTCTACACACTAAGTTTGAAATTACGATTACAATAACAGTGCCCGGCGGACCCGTCATTGGAGAGGTTGATGTCAAAGAATATTCTGGTGGTCGAGGATGATCCGGATATTGCGCGCTTGGTGGAGCTGCATTTGAATGACACGGGGTATGCAGTAGATCATTACGCCGATGGCAACGCAGCACTGTTGCATTACCAGAACAAACAGCCAGATCTGGTTATTCTCGATTTGATGCTGCCCGGCATGAACGGTCTGGATCTGTGTCGGCAGATGCGCAAAAACCCAAGTTATATTCCTATCCTGATGTTGACTGCCAAGTCGACCGAACTGGATCGGGTGCTGGGTCTGGAAATCGGTGCTGACGATTATATCTCCAAGCCATTTAGCATTCAGGAACTGGTCGCACGTGTTAATGCGCAGTTTCGCCGAGCTGATGCATTGACCAGTGACCAGGCCACAAGCCATCAACCGATACGCATTGATGAACTGGCTATCGACCCGGATAAACGTACGGTGCACCGACAGGATAAAGCCTTGCAACTGACCAGTAAGGAATTCGATTTGTTACTTGAGTTCGCTAAACATCCGGGCCGTGCTTATTCACGCACTCAGCTGCTGGACAAAGTCTGGGGCTACGGACATGACGGTTATGAACATACTGTCAACTCGCACATCAACCGGTTGCGTGCAAAAATCGAAATCGACCCTGCAAAACCCCACTACATTCTGACTGTGTGGGGTATCGGTTATAAATTCACGGATACCAACATCAATGTTTAAAACTCTGTATTCAAGACTGGCGGTTGCTCTGGTTTTGTTGATCATTATTCTAAGCTGCGTTTATACCTGGATTTCTTTACGTGCCGGTGAACAGTTCTACCAGGAAATGACACAGCGTTTGAACCAGCAACTCGCTGCCAACCTGATCATCGATACCAAACTCTCGGTCGCCGATGGGCAATACGATGAAGCTTCGCTCGAGTCGGTGTTTCATACTTACATGGTGATTAATCCGAGCATTGAAGTTTATTTGTTAGACCCTGCTGGAAAGATACTGGCCTACCAGGCACCGCCGGGTACGGTAAAAAGTGATAGCCTTGACCTTGCTCCGATTCAGTCGTTCCTGGGTGAGGAACCTACTTTCCCTTTATTAGGTGATGATCCTCGCCACCCTGGCCACCAGGATATATTTTCGGTGGCACCGGTTGGTGATGCTGATCAACCTGAGGGGTATCTGTACATTGTGTTAGCGGGTCAGCAATTACAGGCGATTGCACAAGGACTCCAGCAAAGTCACATTATTCGATTTGCGCTTTATGCAATTGCCATCAGCACATTACTGGCTATGCTTTTTGGTCTGCTGGTGCTGCGTTACCAGACCCGGCGTTTGCGATCATTGTCATCTGACATAAGTAATTTTAAATCGGGCAACCCCGATTCGATTGCAAACTTGCAATCTACAGAGCCTGTCATAACCGATGACATCGGGCATCTGCAACAAACGTTTCAGGGTATGGCAACACGCATCAATACCCAGATCGAAGAATTACAACAAACGGACAACTTGCGGCGCGAACTGGTTGCCAATGTCTCACATGATTTACGTACACCGCTGGCAGCACTGCAAGGGTATCTGGAAACCCTGCTGGTTAAGAATGAAACCCTGACGAGCGACCAGCACAAGGAATTTCTGCAACAAGCTTACCGTCAAAGTCAGGGGCTCGGTAAATTGGTAGACGCCTTGTTTGAATTAGCCAAACTGGATTCCGGCCAGATCCAGCTCAAGCGCGAACAGTTTTCACTCAGTGAGCTGGCCCAGGATGTCGGATTGAAACATTCACTCAAAGCTCAAGATCTGGGAATTTCTGTTAAAACCTCTATCGCAGATAATTTACCGAGCGTGGATGCCGATATCGGCTTGATTGAACGGGTACTCGATAATCTGATGGATAACGCGCTGCGTCATACTCCCAAGGGTGGGGAAATCGAAATGCTGCTGGACAAACAGGACAGCGGAATCAGCGTTAGCGTCAAGGATTCAGGCAGTGGCATTTCAGAAGCCGATCTACCTTTTATTTATGACCGCTTTTACCAGTCCAGAGAGGGTGCTGATAATAATCAGGGTGGGGCTGGCCTGGGATTAGCAATTTGTAAACGCATACTTGAATTACATGCCAGTCAAATTGTAGTAAACAGCATACCGAATCAGGGCACTTCGGTTCAGTTTACACTGCCGGTTACTTAGAAACCTTTGCACGATACATCCCCTCCCCCTCAGGGGGAGGGGATCAGATAAACGCAACTGCCTTTTATTATATCCCCTCTCCCCAACCCTCTCCCGGAGGGAGAGGGGGCTTTGGATTAGCAGAGTTGGGTTAGCAATTCCAAAGCGTGACAGAAACGTGATATTTCCGAGACGGTTCTGTGAACCATCAAGACTATTCTTTCATCGTTAACCACAGATTTACAGGCTGTCCATTAGCCTGCAAATTTACACACATCCCCTTTCAGGAGGAAACCGATGAAAACGAAGACGATACGTACTTTTTTCACTGCAACCATTCTAGGTACAGTAGCACTGAGTGGAGCAGCCCTGGCTGGCCATAACCGCACCTATGATGTCACTATCACTAATCTGACACGCGCACAATCTTTTACCCCTATCCTGGTTGTTAGCCATCGGTCAAACAGTCACCTGTTATTCAATGCTGGCGAACCCGCTAGTGAAGAACTGGCAGCACTCGCTGAAGGGGGCGATACGAATCCATTAAATGAATTACTGGATGAAACACGCGGCGTAAGTAACACGACAACTTCTGAAGGTCTGCTTGATCCTGGCAAATCTGTAACCATCCAGATCAAAGTTAGATCCAGACACGACCGTCTATCTATGGCAGCCATGCTGATACCGACCAATGATGCCTTTTTCTCATTCCAGAATCTGTATCTGCCCCGCGGCCATCGGAGTGTTGTAAAATACAGTCCTGCCTACGATGCAGGTAGTGAACCTAATGACGAACTATGCGTCAGCATTCCAGGGCCAGTCTGTGGCGGTGATGGCGGTTCACCCGGTGTTGGTGGCGAAGGCTATGTGCATATTAACGGCGGTATTCATGGTATAGGTGATTTGGCTCCTGCTACATACGACTGGCGCAACCCGGTTGCGCGTGTTGTTATCAGGCGTACCCGCTAAACTATAATAAAGACTGTAGGAGCGGCTTCAGCCGCGATGGGGTACGGCGCAATTCATCGCGGCTGAAGCCGCTCCTACAGCACAAAGGTTTTTTATATGCATACACTTCATCAGTCTCTGCTACTGGCAGTTCTTTTATCGGTACTCCCGGCACAGGCTCGCGAAATCTCTGAGAAAAATCCCGCACCACCCTTCAAACAAGCTGACAACAATGCCTGGATAAATTCTGCACCACTCGACTGGGAAAAACTAAAAGGCAAAGTTGTATTACTGAATATCTGGACCTACGGTTGCAGCAACTGCAAACGTTCCCTGCCCTGGCTTAAATCCGTCTACTCAAAATATCAGCAACAAGGTTTGGAAATTATCGGTGTTCACAGCCCGGAATTTGCCTGGGAGAAACCCAGGCTGGCGGTAACTACCGCCGTCAAACACCACGACATTGAATGGCCGGTTATGATGGATAATGACATGAAATACTGGCGTTCATTGGGTAACCGTTACTGGCCGTCGTTTTATCTGATCGATACACAAGGCAATATGACCGGATATTTTATTGGTGAGACCCATCCCGGTGATAAACAGGCTAATGCTATGGAAGCTTTGATAGAAAAGTTAGTCAAAAAATAATTGTTGTTGCGGCAATTGCTGCCATAGCAGTTTTAACCACGACAGGCGTAGCGCCCATCGCGGCTAAAGCCGCTCCTACATGTTTGTACCTTTAGAAAATCAGGGGCAGACTAATCTTCAGTCTCAAACCACCGATAGACAATTCCAGCTAATATTGCGCCAACGATGGGTGCAACCCAAAATAGCCACAATTGTGAAACGGCCCAGTCTCCCTGGAAGATAGCGACACCCGTACTTCTCGCCGGATTCACAGATGTATTGGTAACAGGAATACTAATCAGGTGAATAAGCGTTAATGCAAGACCAATTGCAATAGGCGCAAAGCCTGCGGGTGCACGTTTATCTGTTGCTCCTAAAATAATAATTAGAAACATAAACGTCATCACAATTTCGGTTACCAGTGCAGCGGTCATGCTATAGCCACCAGGTGAATGTTCTCCGAAACCATTTGATGCGAATCCTGCCGTGACATCAAAACCTGCTTGTCCGGTTGCAATAACATACAATATGGCTGCACCTGCAATACCGCCCGCAACTTGTGCAACAATGTAGGGGCCCAGTTCAGAGATTGGGAATCGCCCTCCCGACCACAGACCAAATGAAACCGCAGGATTTAAATGACAACCAGAAATATGACCAATTGCAAATGCCATGGTTAAAACAGTCAGTCCGAATGCCAGGGAAACACCCAACAAACCAATACCCACATCGGGAAATGCGGCGGCAAGAACGGCACTACCACAGCCACCTAATACCAACCAAAATGTTCCAATAAATTCAGCGCCTAATTTTTTTGTTAGCGTCATTCTCCACTCCTTCGTAGTTACAATTAAAATTATTTATCGTTTTCATACCTAACTACTACCCGCCCAGTAAATACCTGTTAACCAGAAAAATCAATTTAATGTTAGAAAAATGCAGGATTATGGTCATGAAAAACAATACAATTTATGTAGAGCGGCTTTAGCCGCGATTGGTCTGCAGAGTTCATCGCGGCTAAAGCCGCTCCTACAGATTCTCACTAATTAATCAGAGGTGCCTTAATGAGTACAAATACTGATGTCCTGTGGCTAAATAAATCACTAATCACTCTTGAATCCCGCCTGCTTATGAGCACCATCACAGAAAGGTTTGTTTTTTGAAGCACCACACCGGCACAAGGCAACGTTATCACCCTGCCAGGCGGTGCGGCCACTGCCCGCTTTGATGGTTACATTACCTGACAATAACAAGGGCCCATCTTTGGCTGATTTTATTTTGAGCTCACCGCCTAATTGTTTAAGCTCATTTCCCGATTCACCAACCGCACCATAATCACTGAAGTTTATTTTTTCATGGCTGTTGTCACAGAAGGGTTTATTTTTAGATTGCCCACAACGGCACAGTGCGGCACGAAATTTTACGCCCGGCATATCAGCAGGCACACCGTCGATACTCAAATTCCCGCGCACATAATACGGGCCGTTATAAACGACTTGTACTGTGTTTTGTTTATCGGATAATTCAGCTTTATCACTGGCTTTATATTTATAAGCCAGTGCGCCACTCGGACAACGCTCACATACATCAGCAACGTGACCTGAATTCACCAGATCAGGTTGGCACCAGGGTTGGCGGCCACCTATAAACAAATCACCACTGGCCTGACCACATTCACCAATGTGTATACATAAACGGTCATCCCAGCTGACATCAACATCTTCGCCGGGGAACTGGTGGATTTTCTTGCTGCTCATCATGCACCTCCTCTATACGAACAATGAACTCGAATATATTATAGCTCTAAGCGTATCTTTTAGCTTAAATTTTCAGCCGCAATAAACTGCTTTAAATCTGCCAATACCTGTTCCTTACTGTACAAATATCCTTCATTCCCACCAAATACTTTTGCATGGCTACTCTTGAAATCATATCTTACTGGCGCGCCATCAATCTTGTTGTTAAATTCATGGCCGAGGCATATTTTTGCAACTTCACTGACACTGGTTGGTTCAGTTGCAATATTGAGAAGATTTATATCTTGATCCAGGCTGAACTGAATGTCTTTTGTTAAATGCTTTAAATCATAGAACTGAAATACGTTCTCTGGATTTATTTTCTCAATATTATTATTGTTTAAAAAATCATAAATAATATTCTTTTTTAATCCTTTTCCAAAAAGTCCCGGCAATCTGACAATTAGTGCATCAAACTCGGTTGCAATGAATTTCTCCAATTCCAGACGATGTTTCCCATAGGGCTGACACTCATCAATCACAATTGAACTATGTTCGTCTACATCTATGGGCTGCGGATATACATCTACGGTAGAAATAAGAATGAATTTATCGGCGGTTATTGTTTTAAGCTGCTGCTTCAGCCCTTCTATATTTTCAGCATCTTTATCTGGTTCACGATTTGCTATCCACTTGGCTGCCGACACACCTGCACAAACAACAGACTCAAAGTGATTTCCCCTGATAGTTTCTATATTTGTAGTATTAAAGCAATCTGTAAATGATTGTTGGCTTAACAGGTTACCGCCTACAAATCCTGTATGGCCTATGAGGGCGCGTGACATAAAGTTAATTCCTAAATCAATATTTTACTTTTGTGGCGAGTTATAAATCTACAGACTTTGAGTCTTCTACAACATTAGACCGCTCAGTATCTACAAGCAGTACACTGCTGTTTCGTTCACCCCGAAGATAGTACAAAGGACGATCACGCAATCTGTTTAGCATTCTTCCGGTATATTCACACAGTGCTGTTAATATAACGGATATAAGGAAAAACTGCCCTGCATTCTGTAATGAGAGCGTTGTCCAGCCTTCAGCTATAAAATCCTTAAAGAAATAAACTGCAAAAATATACGCAACATAAATCAAATTACCTGCCGCTGCTATCAGGCCAAGCCAGCTAACCATTCTTAAAGGATGCGCTGAATTTTCCATAATTAGTGATGTTGCTTCATTTAATGACTTGAAAAAGTTACGCGGCTGTAGCTTGCCACTTCTGTTTATCGGATCGTATAAATATTGTTGGTGCTCGTAGCCAACATAAGAACTAAATAGTCGCAGATAGCGATAACTGTCTTTGATTTGAATAATCGCATTCACTGCCTGTCTGCTTAGACAACGAAACTGAGTAGAATTATGTGGCAAGTCAAGTTTGAGATATTTCCGACAATACCAGTAGAAAACCGTCTCTGATTTAGTCACCAACCAGCTTTCTTTATCACGTGTTCGCCGCACTCCAAACACGACATCAACCCCATCAATACAGCGCTGGACTAACTCAGGAATTACTTCTGGTGGATCCATACGCGGAATCATTACCACAGAAAAATCACCAATCACACTATCCAACCCTGCAGAGATTGCTATCTCCTCTCCAAACTCCCTCGAAAGCCGAAGTAAGCGAATACCTTCATACTCACTGAGCAGTTCAGTAATCACGTCTACTGTTTTATCCAGGGAACCATCATCTACCAATACAAGTTCATAGTTCGTGTAATGTTTACGCAGCACCGGAATTGTTTCACGAATAAAAGCAGCAATAATATCCGCATCATCATGCAGAGGCGCTATTACTGATACAAACCGGTCTATTTTCATGATTGACTCTGCTCATTGTTTAAAAACATTTGCAACTTTTCCCGAATATCAAATACATTATCGATTTTACCACCCATTATCGAAATCACATTAGGTGATTGTTCAGAACGCCTGAAAAGGATTGGCCGACTATCGTCAACTTCACTTTGAGGCAAAACCGTTTTAACTTCCCATAGGGATTCTACATAATTACACTCTGAGAGTATCGGCATATAACGCTGTGAATCTTTTAACATATGGACATGATAACTATTTTCATGCGAACTTTTAATATGCGCATGGACATCCAGATTGGGCTTTCCCTGACCATCCTGCCAGTAGTAATGCGGCGTATAACGAACATGACTTAATGTATGTAATTGTCGCGCTGGAAATGGCATGATCGAAAAGAATGGACCATCCATAACGGTAAAACCCGCATTCTGTATTGCCTCAGGCACCTCAACAAGCGCCATTTCTGTGTATTCATGTTTTAATGGAATAAGATCTAAAGATGAATTTTTCATCAACCTATTAATTCGCGAATAGGTACAATTAAAAACATAATGCGCGGTTATTTCATACGCTCCATTCAAACCCGTGCAATCAACTTTCAATTTGTTATTTATGGTACCGACCTGATCAACCTGTACATTAAGCTCAACTTCAACACCTGCATTATCGAGCAAATCGCGCATTATTATTTTCAACTTGACGGCATCAAATGCATATTCACGCACTTTGAATACATCATCAATAAGAGCAGGATTAAACAGTGACTTTATATGCTTGGGTGCTTTTTGTAACGGTGCTCCAATGCGCTGACAAAAAAGCCGGAATTGTTCTGCATTGACTTTTGAAGTCACCCTGCCGATGGCATAGTATTTATCAAATTCGGAATAAACACAGTCACTAAATTCTTCAGAAAACCGTTCAAAATTAACCCGGGAACGCAGCGCAGTCAGCACACTCCTTGGATAATGATAGCCTTGATGTATGCGCGCCTGATTGATATAAGATGCACGCTGCATAATATCTGCTTCTTTTTCCAGCAAACATACGCGACGCCCCTTTCTCTGCAACTCAAGCGCTACCGCACAGCCGTAAAATCCACCGCCAATAACGACAGCATCAAATTGTTTAGTCATTTCCATAGGTAACGGTAGAGTTTCCGGCTAAATTCCCTATCAATATTTCCCATATTATTGTGTTGCATTATTAAGTCTATATAATCATCACGATTATTTGAGTGATCTTCCAATAATAACTATTCTAACCTGTATATATCGTTAATTATCTCAATTTGACATGTTGACTTCCAAATTAAAAATAGCCTGCACAGTGTTCTGGCTAGGCTACATAGTTTTGTTGCTCGTGCTACCGGCTTCTTACCCCCCTGACCCCACATTGCCCAACGTTGCAGCACGCAGTGGATATAACACAGGCCTCGCTTATTTCCTGATCGCTGGCTGGTCTGTTTTTGGCCTGTTATTTTTTATGGTAATACCCCATCAGAGTGAGGCTTCGGGCTCTGACAACCCAGGACAATTATCTAATTATCCTGTTCGGCCAACGCAGGCATGGCTTGAGGCGCTGGTCGTAGGTACATTGACTACCTTGCTTTATTGGCCAGCCTTTTTAGCGCGCTTTGGTAATTATATCGAAGACACCTACTTTATGAATGTGCTGGCACGGATGCAGTGTGGCCAACTTCCCTACCAGGACTTTGAATTTCTCTATGGCCCATTAATGATTTATCCCGCGCATTTATGGATAAATTTATTTGGCTTTTCCATGCAAAGCTACTATTCACTGATTGTATTTTTGCAAGTAACATTTTTCATCCTGTTACTGCGCTTGTTCCAACATCACATTCACAATTTTCGTGATCGCTTTATCGCTTTTGTACTATTTGCACCCTTTGTTTTCGATACCTTACTGGGCATGAATTACATCGGCTGGCGCCTCATACCCACTATCCTGGCAATTTTAATTGTATCTGCCCGGCCAAATTCTGTATTTAAAAGTGCAATCGCAGGCGCACTTGTAGGCATACAACTGGCTTATTCTTACGAATTTGGCATCATCGCACTGATTGCGATTTCCTTATTATACGTTGCCTGCTATTTGGGGCCAAAAAAGTCGCCTGTCGTATTTCCCGCACTGGTTTTCATACTCACCACAGCCGTCATTGGCTTTGTAATAACCTATGCCCTGACGGGTGAGACTTTAAAAGATTACCTGTCGGCAACCGCCTATACATTACAATATGCTAAAAACACTGGCATTGGTAATTTCCGTTATTACTGGACAGTTAACACATTATCCCTGTTTGGATTACTCAGTATAGCCGTCGCAGTAACAGGTCTGGGTTTACGTAAGCTGCGGCACGAGACCATGCTGTATGGAGATCGTTTATTACTCGTTGCCTTACTGTTTACACTAGGGTCATTAAGAATTGCTATTCAGCGCGCTGATTTATGGCATGTCACGCTTTCTTTCCTGCCGTTAATTCTGGCATTTTTATGGCCCACACAAAAAAATATATTTACAGTAAAACGCTCTACTCAAAGCATGATAGTGATAGTTATCGCCGTAGCCTCCCTCACCCGACTCTTTGGTCTTCTGCCAACCGCGAGTTATTTCGGTGAAGGCCTGATACTGGGCGCAAAAAATGTTTTATTAGAACAGGGTGCCGGTCAATCTAAAGTCACAGCAAGAACCTATAGCGTACAATCTGAGCTCGTCCAACCGGATATAGATACTGTATCACTGGCGAATTACCTGGCCCGCCCGGTACGCGCTGATCGTCCGGTTATTTTCTACTCGAAGCTCTGGCGATTAGCCATACACGCTGGCGTCTGCTCCGCGGGTTATTCATTTTACAAATCGATGTACACCGATGGGTATAAGCCAATGACAGAATACCTGCAAGGCCATCACAATACGCTCGTGGTAGTTGACGAAAAGGCTTATGGTTACCTGTATGAGAATCTGCAGCCCAGGACGGCACCTGCTGAGCTTAGTATTGTAAAAAAACTGGCTTCATGGCTATCGAGTGTGCATTATCAACAGAAGTTTGATGCCAAGGCAGTCACGCGGGAAATTTGGAAAAGAAATCTGGGTGATTACCTTGTTGAGAATTACCAGCGCGCGGAACAATTTGGCGAATTAATCATCCTTGAACGCCGTTAAGCAGTGACACTATAACCTGTAGGAGCGGCTTCAGCCGCGATGAAATGCAGCGGTTCATCGTGGCTGAAGCCGCTCCTACAGGTTATTACAATTTAATTATAGACTCACCAGGGCTAACAACAAAATGAAACTGTCTGTCTCAAACATCGCATGGGATCCTCATGAGGAAGATGAAGTTATTAGCCTGCTACAAAATAATGGGGTGTCAGGCATTGAGATCGCTCCAACAAAATTATGGCCAGACTGGAAAGGCGCAGATCCTGGTTCCGCCAGTAAAATTCGAACTAATCTGAATGAGAAAGGTTTCAAAATACCTGCTTTACAGGCAATCCTGTTTGGCAAACCAGAATTACAGGTTTTTTCTGACGCCGACACGCAGGCCAGGCTTGTTGCGCATATCAGTCATGTCGCTGAACTCGCCAACGCACTCGGTGCACGCGCTCTGGTGTTTGGATCTCCCAAAAACCGCGACCCAGGTAGTAGAACACATCAGCAGACGGTCACAGAAGCCAAAGAATTTTTTAAACAGGCAGGCGCAGCTTGTAACGCTCATGACGTTCAGTTATGTATCGAGCCGAACCCAAAGGTATATGACTGTAACTTTTTAACTCACTGGCAAGAGGCTTCAACAATGGTCAGCGATGTCGCACATCCGGGCATTGGTCTGCACCTGGATACTGCCTGTATTTACATGGAAGGGGATGATGTTGTACGCGCCATTCAGGAATCAGCTGGAAATATTGCACATTTCCATATCTCCGAACCCAATCTTGGTGATTTCTCCGACCCAAGAGTAAATCACACGGACATTGGAAAAGCGCTGCGCGAAATACACTATGACGGCTGGATTTCAATTGAAATGCGAAGATCCAGCCAGCCTCTCACTAGTATTAAAGAAGCACTTTCCCGCGTTCACGAATGGTATGATTAGTTAGAGTAATAATATGAACGAAATTGATCTCTTCTCAATTGTTATGCCTGCTTATAACGAACAGGATGTTATTGAATCAACGCTACAGGAATTAACCACCCACCTGGATGAGCAAGACTTTAATTACGAAATTATTGTGATTAACGATGGCAGCACTGACAAGACCGAGTCGATCCTGAAAACTATCACAGCCTCACATAAATGTGTTCGTTATATTAATAACCCTGGCCCAAATGGCTATGGCAATGCTATCCGCAAAGGACTGGATGATTACAGAGGTGATGCTGTCGTCATAGTGACTTCAGATGGCTCAGACTCACCAAAAGATGCTGCTGCTTATTTCAGGAAAATACAGGAAGGTTATGACTGTGCGTTTGGAAGTCGCTTTATGCCAAACACGACGGTGACAGGTTATCCACGATTTAAATTATTTATTAATCGCATCGCCAACCGTTTCGTTTCCCTGATTCTTCGCAGCAAATATAATGATTTCACAAACGGATTTAAATGCTACCGCCGCCCTGTTATTGATGCCATGCAACCCCTGGTCGCTGGCCAGTTCAACATTACCATCGAACTGTCAGTCAATGCCGTGCTCGCCGGATGGAAATTCGCCGTCATTCCGAACGACTGGACACAAAGAGACGCCGGTGACTCCAGCTTCAAACTGGGGAAGCTATTAAAGCCCTACACCGTGACACTTATCTATTGCCTGTCCAGGCATTACCTTGGAAAAACACACCGCTGATTAGTGCACATGAATTTGTAGGAGCGGCTTCAGCCGCGATGAGTGATGTTACCGGCCATCGCGGCTGAAGCCGCTCCTACAAATCTTCACAAATTTATCAGCGCTCAGCCATTCCTCTCGCTATTCGGCATAATTTTGACGAAATAACATCATTGGCATCTTAAGTATTTGGTTTTTGTCAGTATATTATTGTTACTTTAAGCGGCTCATTTTTTAAAATACCCAATTTAGCTGTAAGAAAATCCCCCATATTACTCAATAATTTCATGTAGCTACTGAAATAATGGGCGCGGCGTCTGTTCATAAAAATTGCCGATATAAATCTGATGGAACAATTATTGCTTTTATTACCGGAAATCATTATGAACGCCTCCGGCAATAAGGAACCCCATGACTAAGCATGACCAGAAACATGAGTTGATAAAAGCCATTCTATTAGCAACAAGCGCGGGCATCAGCGTCTTTTCAATGGGTTCAGCTTTTGCTGGCGGGCCGATCACTCAGCTCACTACTTCAACAACCCCTGCCACACCACCACCACTAACTTATACTGGTACGGATTCTAATACCTACAATTGGGGTCAGGGTAACGATCTGCACTTAGATGGGTTTCAGTTCGGCGGTAATAGTTATGTGCCGGTTTTTCTGGCTGACGATGTGACTATTCGGAGAGTGGACGCTACCACTACCCCTGCCAACACCAATATCAAAGCTACCGGCCTCCCCTGCGGAATGTTTGCTGAAAGTTCTAACACGACTGGCAATCCTCCGTATGACTTGACTACAACTTATCCTCGATTAGGTACCACTGATAATTGCGATATGGAAGCAATGGTCGGCGGTGACATTATCAGTCGTGGTGGACTGGATGTGTTCGATAATGATGACGATGCGCTACCCAATAAAAGAGCAAAAAATATCGAACGTATTGATTTTATTTTTACCAGCGGAATCACAGCACCAGCCCTTGCTGCAAATCTTGCCGAATCAGGCCACATAGTCACCGAGAAGTCGGGCAATAACCCAGTTCAAATCGCCGCTATCCTTACTCTGGATGGAACGGGTAATCCAGCTTCATATGGCCCTTTGCTGCTTGTTGATGATAATAACCCTGTTTCAAACCCTGATGTTTTATACGGACTTTATAGCTCAATCCCAAAGACTCATTTTCAATTTTTAAATAACGACGCATTAGCCGTCACAAAAGTATTCCCAACTAATATTCAATTTTCTAATGAACATTTAGGCTCAGCGTTCGTCACGCTTGATCAACTAGGCGTAGGTGTAGGTGTAACCTATTTCGGCTTTTCCTATTTCCCGGCTGATGTAGATTCTGCTGTACATACCCTGGCTGATCCCTCGACATTCCCACCAGATACCGCCGGCAACAATGGCGATGCTGACATGTATGGCGGAACATCAGGCTATTTCACACTCTCGACGCTAGCAAATCAGCCTCCAGACGCGATGGATGACTCTGCTTCAACTAATGAGAATTCAAACGTCAATATTGATGTCCTTAATAATGACAGTGATGCCGATGGAGATAACCTGACCTTGTCAATCGATACCCAGGCAAGTAATGGTACCGCGACGGTAAATGATAACGGCACGCCTGCCATTTTGACGGATGACACGATTGACTACCTGCCAAATGCCAATTTTACTGGCACCGATACCTTTGTTTATCAAGTTGACGATGGTAATGCTGCCAGCGGTGGCTCAAGCACAGATACCGCGACAGTAACTATAACCGTTAATGGTGTTCCGACAGCAACGAATGACACAGCCTCAACCAGCCAGGGTAACCTGGTTAATATCGATGTGCTGAATAATGATAGCGATCCGGAAACGGATCCGTTGACTTTGTCAGTCACCGCGAATGGCTCTAACGGAAATGCAGTTGTCAACAACAACGGCACACCCGCTGTTTTGACCGATGACACCATTGATTATACGCCGAATGCAGCCTTTACCGGCACCGACACCTTTACTTATCAGGTCGATGACGGCAATGGCGGAACCGATACGGCGACAGTTACTGTTACCGTTAATGGTGCTCCGACAGCAACGAACGACACAGCCTCAACCAGCCAGGGTAATCTGGTTAATATCGATGTACTAAATAATGACACCGACCCGGAAACGGATCCGCTGACTTTGTCAGTCACCGCGAATGGCTCTAACGGTAATGCGGTCGTTAATAACAACGGTACTCCGGCTGTTTTGACCGACGATACCATTGACTATACACCGAACGCGGCCTTTACTGGCACGGACACCTTTACCTACCAGATTGATGACGGTAACGGTGGCACAGATACGGCGACAGTAACTGTGACTGTTTCAGCGGGTAATAGCGCGCCCACAGCAACGAACGACACAGCCTCAACCAGTCAGGGTAATCTGATTACTATCGATGTACTGAATAATGATAGCGATCCGGAAACCGATCCGCTGACTTTGTCTGTCACCGCGAATGGCTCTAACGGAAATGCGGTTGTCAACAACAACGGCACACCCGCTATTTTGACTGACGACACCATTGATTATACGCCGAACGCGGCCTTTACTGGCGCGGACACCTTTACATACCAGGTCGATGACGGCAATGGCGGTACAGATACTGCAACAGTTACAGTAACCGTTGACGGTTCTCCAACAGCAGTAAACGACACAGCCTCAACCAGTCAGGGTAATCTGGTTAATATCGATGTGCTGAATAATGATAGCGATCCGGAAACGGATCCGTTGACTTTGTCAGTCACCGCGAATGGCTCTAACGGAAATGCGGTTGTCAACAACAACGGCACACCCGCTGTTTTGACCGATGACACCATTGATTATACGCCGAATGCAGCCTTTACCGGCACCGACACCTTTACTTACCAGGTCGATGACGGCAATGGCGGAACCGATACGGCGACAGTTACTGTTACCGTTAATGGTGCTCCGACAGCAACGAACGACACAGCCTCGACCAGCCAGGGAAACCTGGTTAATATCGATGTGCTGAATAATGACACCGACCCGGAAACGGATCCGTTAACTTTGTCTGTCACCGCGAATGGTTCTAATGGTAATGCCGTCGTTAATAACAACGGCACCCCGGCTGTTTTGACCGATGACACGATTGATTATACGCCGAACGCTGCTTTTATTGGCGCTGACACATTTACTTACCAGGTCGATGACAGTAATGGCGGAACCGATACGGCGACAGTTACTGTAACCATTTCAGCAGGCAATGCTGCTCCAACAGCAATTGATGACTCCGCCTCTAGCACGGGTAATCTGGTCAACATCAATGTGCTGGTAAATGACAGTGACCCAGAAACGGATCCGCTGACAATGTCAGTAACCGCAAATGGCACTAACGGTAATGCCGTTGTTAATAACAACGGCACCCCTGCCGTGTTAACCGATGACACAATCGACTATACCCCAAATACTGGTTTTTCTGGCACTGACACATTCACTTACCAGATTGATGACGGCAATGGTGGCACAGATACGGCTGTAGTTACTGTCTCAATTGATCCGAATGATTTCGATGGTGACGGCATTAACGACATTGTCGATATCGACGATGATAATGACGGTATCCCGGATAGTGTAGAGGGAACTGGCGACTTCGATAATGACGGCATCCCTAACCACCAGGATCTCGATGCAGATGGTGACGGTATCCTCGATCTTGCTGAAACCGGTCTGACTCCGACTGAAATTGCTACCCTGGATACAGATGGCGATGGTGAAATCGACAGTGGAAACAGCTTTGGTGCAAACGGCCTGGCTGATCCGGTTGAAACCGTAGCCGAATCTGGTGCTGTCGATTATGACAACAATGGCGTAGCAGATAATCCAGCCAATCACGATACCGATCTGAATCCTGATTTTCTTGATCTAGACAGTGACAACGATGGTGTGACCGATGTCATTGAAGCAGGTCAGCCGGATAGTGATGGCAATGGTTTTGCTGATACAGGACATACGCCGGTCATATCGACACCGGATACAGACAATGATGGCGTGCCCGATGTGCATGACCTTGATAGTGACAACGATGGAATCACCGATACTATCGAAGCTGGATTAAGTGATACTGATGGCGATGGCCTGGTTGATGGATTTATTGATAGTAACGGCGATGGCTTTGATGATTTAGTCGCGGCTTCACCTACTGTACTACCAGATACCGACAACGATGGCATACCTGACATCCATGATCTGGATAGCGACAATGACGGTATCACTGACACCATCGAAGCCGGATTAAGTGATACTGATGGTGACGGTCATATCGATAACTTTACCGATGCAGATGGTGATGGTTATGACGATGCTGTTACAACCACTCCTCCCAGCCCGTTACCGGATACCGACAACGATGGCGTTCCGGATGTGCATGACCTGGACAGTGACAATGACGGTATCACTGATACCACAGAAGCTGGTTTAAGTGACGGCGATAAAGATGGCCACATTGATAACTTTACCGATCCTGATGGTGATGGCTATGACAACACAGTAGCTGCTGCACCACCTGTTCCGTTACCGGATACCGATGCGGATAATACGCCCGATGTTCATGACCTGGACAGTGACAATGACGGTATCACTGACACCAGACGAGCCGGGTTAAGCGATATCGATAACGATGGCTTGATCGATGGCTTTACCGATACCAACGGCGATGGTTATGACGATCAACTGCAAGGGTTTAAGCCAACGGGCAAAGTACGTACTGGTCTGGATGCTGTCGGTGGTTGTGCAATCGATACGGATGCCAAATTCGATCCGACAATGCCATTGCTGATGTTGTTTGCATTACTTTATCTGCTGCGCAATGCAACCGTTTCCGGTCAACGTCCTGGCGTTGTTGCCAGACGCGCTCTCAGTGCGAGTATATTAGGTATCGCAGCAATGAGTGCATCAACGGCGAGTACTGCACAAGAAGAACAGGATGAGTTTAAATCAGGCCTGTATGTGGGCGCCGGGGTAGGCTTTGCTCACGTCAAACCGGACACTGATAAAACCGGTTTTGAAGTCGATGAAGAAATAGACCTGGGCTGGAAAGTTCTCCTGGGTTATGACTTGTCCAAACGGATCAGTTTCGAAGCGCATTATGCTGACCTGGGCAAAGCGACATTAGATCCGCAGGGTTCAGTTGACTATCAAGTCTATGGTATTAGTGGTTTATACCGGTTTGGTGAAGATGATAAAAAAGAAGATAACGACTTATTTACACGCCGCGGTATGTCTTATTACGGTAAAGTTGGCATCGGTAAAATGGAAAACAATGGCAATAATGTCGACTTCCATCGCGTCAACGACATTCATGCATTTTTTGGACTAGGCGCTGAATACGGCTATAAAAACGGCATTGCAATCCGCCTGGAAGCGGATCTTTATGACGAAGATGCTCAGCTGTTTTCAATCAATTTGATTAAACGGTTTAAGAAACGTTCACGGCGTGTTGCAAGCCTGCCTTTCGTCAAGGCTGAACCTGCATTCGAACCTGTCCAGGAAGAAATTGTTGCCATGGCCGCCCCTGTCGTCCCGGCCATGGATTGTCAGGCAAACATCGATGCTGTATTGAATAGCGGATCTATTCACTTCAGAACAAACAAGGCAGACCTTGCCCCACAAAGCCACGCCCTGCTGGATGAACTGGCTGCAGTGTCTATGCAATGCACCGATGTCAATATCGAAGTTGGCGGTCATACTGATTCCATAGGCCGCGCTTCTTATAACATGAACCTCAGCCAGCGACGTGCGGAAGCTGTGCTTCGCTACCTGCAAGCGGCAGGCCTGTCGGCTGACAGACACAGCGCTATTGGCTACGGTGAAACACAACCGGTTGCATCCAATGCAACCAGAGAAAGCAGAGCGAACAATCGCCGAATTGAGTTTACTGTTAAATAGATTGAGTTGTAGAAAATGTAATTGTAGGGTGGGGTGAGGCACGAAACCCACCCTACAGGTTTACATAACATTCATAGCGGCGCGATTTTCGCCGTCAGAATGAATCTTGCTAAAATCCTGCTGCGTTTGAACTGAAGTCTGCGCAACAGAATACTGGCTGGATAATTTCAGGAACACGCCCAGTGATGCAAGCAATAAAGATGCACTACTGATAACAGCAACAGGGTAATACAGGTTACCGGCCAGATCGAGCTGACTATACTTAATCACCATTAACAAACCTTCCAGCACCAATGCAATACACACAATGCTGACAAAACGCGGTAATGTACGGTGTAATACAATCGCAATATGACCCTCGTCGTCACGGCCAGCGTATTCTTTTATAACTACAAGACCCAGTTCAAATGTTGCCAGAGAAACAATCGCCATATTAATCGCTTTCAGTAAGGCTTCCGTTAAACCGGCAGAACCCAGCAAACCCTGGAGCATCGCCTCAGCAGTCATACCGGCGAGTGTTAATGACAATATAAAAAATATGGTAGAAAAACCCAATGCCATTAACTGGCGGAATGTTTTCAACCCGTAAAATACCTGCATATTAATTTCCTTTATGTGAGTACAGGTTGCAGATAAAGCAATTGCTGTTCCAGTCTGACAATTTTGATTAAAACAGCTGGTTTTATTTTTTTTAGTGCGCTGTAATCTAGTCATAGCTTCAAATTATTTTGTAGCCGCCTGTTTTAAATAACCTCAATTAATAATTATTAAATTGATGCTCTAAGCATTGAATGTCGCTATCGACAGACAAACAGATAAGAGTTTCGCAGTGGTAACATAGATAAAGGCTTAACTACTGCGTAAACGCTTGTTGCCCATTAGGGACGGAATAATTTGGTTGGCTGGTGAACTCTAATTAAATAATTCTGTCCCGATCTCTCCATCTTTTCTGCAACCGGTGGGGTTCGTGCCTCACCCCACCTTACATTTATCGCTAGGCAGAAAGTTCGTGGGATTTGCCGGCACCTCTTGGGATACGAATATGATCAACCATTTCAACGATGTTGCGGGGAGGCGGTGGAGTAACCCGGCTAATCAACCAGGCTGTTAAAAAATTAAATAGCATACCTAAGGTACCTATGCCTTCAGGAGAAATACCAAACCACCAATGTTCGGAATTATTAAGCTCTGGGTGCATAAATTTAAAATAAATAATGTAACAAGCTGTGAAGGTAATACCAACAATCATCCCGGTAATTGCACCCTCCTTGTTCATACGACGACTAAAGATACCCATAATAATCGCAGGGAAGAATGACGCGGCCGCAAGCCCAAACGCAAAGGCCACGACTTGCGCGACAAATCCAGGCGGATTAATGCCAAAGTAGCCCGCAATACACACCGCTACACCCGCTGCTATACGCGCGGTCAAAAGTTCTTTCTTTTCGCTGATATTGTGATTAAAACCACGCTTGACCAGATCGTGTGCAATAGCGGTTGATATGACGAGTAACAAACCTGCTGCGGTAGATAACGCGGCTGCAAGTCCACCGGCCGCGACTAGCCCTATAACCCAATTGGGTAGATTCGCAATCTCAGGATTTGCCAATACCATGATGTCACGATCAATAGTCAGTTCATTTTCTATGTCTGATTTTGGCCCGACATATTGCACGCGGCCGTCGCCGTTTTTGTCATCAAACTTTATCAATCCGGTTGATTCCCAGTTTTTAAACCAGGCGGGTAATTCGGTATAAGCGGTATCGGATACTGTGTTTAAAAGGTTAGCTCGAGCAAAGGCAGCAATGGATGGCGCTGTGGTATACAGCAAGGCAATAAATACCAACGCCCAGCCCGCAGAGATACGTGCGGCGGCTACTTTTGGTACGGTATAAAAACGTACTATAACGTGTGGTAGCCCGGCGGTGCCTACCATTAGTGCCGCCGTAATAAAGAACACATCAATGGTTGCCTTACTACCGTCTGTATAAGCTGCAAATCCAAGCGCCTGATTCAGGCCATCCAGGCGCTCTAATAAATACTGTCCTGAACCATCGGCCATAGCCGAGCCAAAGCCTATTTGTGGAATGATATGGCCAGTCATTATCATCGATATAAATATCGCCGGTACCAGGTAAGCAAAAATCAATACGCAGTATTGAACAACCTGGGTGTAGGTAATGCCTTTCATACCGCCGAGCACCGCGTAGAAAAATACGATGCCCATGCCAATCATTACACCATGATTGATATCAACATCCAGAAAGCGAGAAAACACAATCCCGACGCCGCGCATCTGACCCGCAACATAGGTAAAGGAAATAAAGATTGCACAAATCACTGCAACTACACGCGCTGTTTGTGAATAATAGCGGTCACCGACAAAATCCGGCACGGTGTATTTACCGAACTTGCGCAAATACGGCGCGAGCAACAGCGCCAGTAACACATAACCCCCGGTCCAGCCCATTAGATAGACCGAACCATCACGCCCCATAAAGGAAATTAACCCGGCCATGGATATAAAGGACGCCGCGCTCATCCAGTCTGCTGCGGTAGCCATGCCGTTGACCACCGGATGCACGTTGCCACCGGCTATATAGAAATCACCGGTAGTCTGTGCACGCGCCCACAAAGGCGACACCGATATAAAGCGCGAATGAACTGGCAACCATGACAAAGGTCCAGGCTTCCACACTCATCGTTGCTGTTCCTTTGTTTCATGCACATCGAATTTTTTATCCAGCCGATTCATCAGCCAGACATAAACAAAAATCAGAATAACGAAAACGTAGATTGCACCCTGTTGCGCGAACCAGAAACCAAGTCCGAAACCCCCTATGCGTATCTGATCCAACTCATCGACCAACAAGATGCCGAAGACAAAGGAAACCAGAAACCAGATACTTAACAGGATGGCAAGGTATTGCAGATTTTTGCGCCAGTAGTCTTTGTATTTATGCTTGTGCGCCATGAATAAACGAAATATTGTTATTGATTTATGTAAGCCATCGTACCAGATAATAAAGTTGCTGACTTTCAGAGGAAGTGGACGGCCCGGCGACGATAGCCGCATGCCGGTGCTTATCAGGGTTTGCTGCATCAAGTGCAGCCGCTTCGGTTTCCATGACTTCCACACAATTCGCTGACAAACGTTTCTTTTTCTTTGGCGCGTAAACCACGGCAAAGCGCTGCTGAACAACGCCCTTGCGATCCATCATCAAGCTCTGAATGGAAACACCCATGTTAGTACTCCGGCAAAATTTTTATTGATAACTGATTATGACTACGGAAATCACGGAAGAACACAAAAAATATCGCATCTTAGTGTTCTATTGTAGGAGCGGCTTCAGCCGCGATAGGCCATGTCACCTGCCATCGCGGCTGAAGCCGCTCCTACAATATTTCTGCTATTTAGATTTAATCAGTAGCCCCCTGAATCATTACTATTTCTGCGTTCTACTATGGATAAAGGTGCTAATACGTAGTAACAGGTTATTGGTTTTACTCTGAAAAACACAGGTAGGGACTTAGATACCCCCGCCATAGGATATCCCTTAAGTAATTATACTAACGATGTGTCAGCATTTGGATCGGGTAGCTATGCGTAAATAGCCTGGCTGTCAACACTTTTAGCGTGATTGAAATGCCTTATACACAGAAAAAAAGCGACCCTGTAAAAGATAGGATAAACCCCTCCTGTCTTTTCATTCGTCAAGACGAATGCACTGTAACTTCATGATTTTAAATATAATTAACAATTTGTTTATTTTTTCGACAATTTAACGACAAATGCTTAAATTACAGTACTCAATGCAATTTAGAGCGACTAATCCACAGACTTATCCACAGGAAATGTGGATAACTAACGCCCCATTTCAGAGAGTTTTTTCACTTGCAAAAGAAAAGCTATCTGACAGCTCGAAAGGTAGTCGAAATGTCTTATTTTGTAACATGACGTTTCCGTTGATTTTGTAATCAAAATTACGTTGCTCACTGAAAATATTTTTGAATTGCCGCAGCGTATTTAACAAGCTTGAACTGACCTCAATTTCAACTCGCCCTTCCCCTAGCGCCGGGATATCGACATTAGTGGCACTAAGCCCATCAGCAAATCGATTGCCATTGATGTCCATATTGAAGTCCAGCCCACGGATAGGCAGAACAAATTGATTCGGATTTTTAACCCGCAAAATTACTATAAAACGTTGTTCGAATAGATCCATGCTGATGGGTTTCAGACCGACCAGACTCAAGCGCGGAGACTCAGGCCGGGTTGTTAGACCGGCACACCCCGCCATCACTAAAACCAGCAACATCAGCACACTGGTTTTTATTGAATACTTCTTCATTTACTTTTCTCCTAAACCACTAGCACCCTATATGAGAGCCTTATCCCCGTAGGGTGGGGTGAGGCACGAACCCCACCGGAACCGGCAAAACATGGTGGGGTTCGTACCTCACCCCACCCTACAATTTACTCTATTGAGAGAAGGACGTTATGTACAACTACGCTCCTGTACCAATACCCAGGGCGCAGCTACTACCGCCCATAAATCTGCATCACGGGCACTCCAGTCTTTTGCCGTTTCTACCCCAAGCGGTTCGATTTCACCACGCGTAATCCAGATTTCGACCTGCGTCTTTTCATCATTAACAAAACCTGTCGCAACCTCCACCAGATCCAGTTCGCTGCCTACATGAATCGACCACACCACGCGCATAATGCCGCTCTAACTCAGACCAGCTAATACGCGCAGTCTCCTGCAGCATTTGTTCCTTTGTATAACGCGGCTGCTTTGACATAGTTAACCCATTCATACTATCTGCCGGATACTATACTGTAATTGTGCTGATTTTCGGCGTGGATTTAATGCGGGTACGGCGGCAAGACGCGTACGCAGTTGTTCACTGGTGGCCGCTTGACGTGTGAAAATACCAATCGTGTTGTAGTTCTGACAGGTTTTGATACCAAACACAGAGGTAAACTGCTTCTTTAATAGCGCCTGCGTATCGTTCATTGAACGCTTTAGCTCTTTGCCAGATACAAAGTTAATCGCTAACACCCCAGACTTCGATAATACTTTATCCAGTTGCTTTATCCATTGGCGATTAACGGGCACAGCCCGTTGCGGATCTCCATCCGTATCACTGAACAGATCATCGATCACCAGATCAAATTGCTCACCTTGATAGTCCGATAACCATTCAATGGCATCTGCCTCGATCAACTCCACATCATGGCCTTTTACACCAAAGAATCGCCGCGCGATGGACAGGTGAATTGGATCCAGCTCTACCCCAACAATATTTTCCGGTGCCACGTAACGCCGTAATAACTGTATGACTGCGCCCCCACCAACCCCCAGAACCAACACACGCTTGATAGAATTGGGGTCTCTAAAATAGGCCGGCAGCAGTAACAAATCCCAGACATTGCCTGTTACTGGCCGGTCAGGGTTATATTGGCTATGGAATACGCCATTGGTATACAAACGCCGGGTTTGACCGGCGCTGCGTACCTCGTAATTCGTGCCGTTTTTGGTGTGTTGCCATAGCAGTGCCATAGCCAGGTAGTTTACTCTATATGGTATGCAATTAATTGACTCACATTGCCATCTGGACGTCACGGATTTTGATCACGACCGGGAACAGGTTCTCGAACACTGTAAACAGTTAGGGATCGAACAAATAATCGTACCCGGCATTGATGCACCTGGATGGAACAAGCTATTGGAGCTTTGCCAACAATTCACGATCATGCGTCCTGCGCTTGGCTTGCACCCTATCTATGTCGACAAACATCAACCGAATGATATTCAATCACTGGAAAATATCATTGACACACATCGCCCGATAGCTGTTGGTGAAATCGGTCTCGATTTTTTTATCAAATCGCTGGATAAAGACAAACAACAAAATCTGTTTGAAGCACAGTTGAATATTGCCCAAAATACAGACCTGCCAGTCATTCTACATGTGCGTAAATCACACGATCAGGTTTTACAGACCCTCAAACGTATACCTGTCAAAGGCGGTATCACACATGCATTTAATGGCAGCCTGCAACAGGCACAACAGTTTATCGATTTGGGATTCAAACTCGGCTTTGGCGGCACCATGACTTATGAACGCTCCAATAAAATTCGTGCCCTCGCAAAAGCCTTACCCCTATCTACGATGGTACTAGAAACCGACGCACCCGATATGGTGGTCTCTGCACATCGCGGTGAACGTAACAGTCCGGAATATTTACCGGACTGTTTAACCGCCATCGCTGACATCCGCGAAACAACTCCGGAATTGATTGCTAAACAAACAACCCGTAATGTACGTGAAGTACTCAACCTGAATTAAGTAACCTCTGATGTGTCATGCATAGTGTTAAAATGAACAGCACACATCCTGTAGGAGCGGCTTCAGCCGCGAAGAATTCACAGCATCCATCGCGGCTGAAGCCGCTCCTACAAATGAATCAGAGACCCCATAATTGACCGCATCGGACACACAGGAATACACACAACGCTTTGGCGGTATCGAGCGCTTATACGGGAAAGGCAGTCTCGAACTGTTCAATTCATTACATATCTGCATTATCGGCATGGGTGGCGTCGGTTCCTGGGCTGTAGAAGCCCTCGCCCGCACTGGCATCGGTCAATTGACACTCATCGACCATGACGAAATCTGCCTGACTAACATAAATCGGCAAATTCACGCCCTGGACGCGACACTGGGTCAGAAAAAAGCTCTGCAACTACAATCCCGAGTTAAACAAATCAATCCAGATTGCATCTGTAACATCATCGATGATTACGTGAATAAAAATAATATCCGTGACTATTTATCACCGGACAAAAACTACCACTATGTAATCGATGCCATCGACAGTATTTCATTAAAAGCCGCCATCATTTACCAGTGCAAAAGAAACAAGATCCCTGTCATCACGACAGGCGGTGCGGGTGGCCTTACCGATCCAACCATGATTCAGATAAAAGATCTAAGCCGCACTTTTAACGACCCACTCGCTGCCAAAGTACGCGCAAAACTCAGGGAAGAATTCAATTTCTCACGTAAAACAAAACGCTACTTCGGCATCGAATGTGTATTTTCCAGTCAACAACAACTTTACCCAAAAGAAGACGGCAGCGTCGGTCACCAGAAACCAGGGATACACGGCGTCAATCTTGATTGCAATATGGGATACGGCTCAGCCAGCTTTGTGACTGCAAATTTTGGTTTTGTAGCTGTGTCACGGGTGATCCATAAATTATTACGTAAGCACACCCGGCAAAACAAATGAGCAACACACATCCGTTAGGGACATAAATTAGGGGACAGACCACTATTACTTTTCCGATTGAAAATATTTGTACAGAATTCACTGTTAATCAGATAAGTGGCAACAATGCTGCCTCAATATAGTAACATCACAATATGTCTTATATCGCCATATTTCTAATGAAAATAATAACAGCCACCTTACTCGCTTGTTTTGCCCTTGCTTCGCAGGCGGATAATACATCCGGTACTGAAGATACTATTGATAAACATAAACTGGTTATTGTTTCATCTTTTCCGTCAGAAATGACGAGTCTTTTTGAATCAGCCTACGAAGCAAAACATCCGTCCGTTGATATAGAAATAATCAAGAAGAAAACCACCGCAGGGATTGCTTACGTTGAAGATAATCCGATTGATCTCTTCTGGGTATCTGCACCTGACGCGTTCGAAGTACTGAAAGAGAAACAACTGCTGCAAACCTATCGCCCGATCGCGAAAGGCATTCCACGCCGGGTTAGCGGTTACCCGGTAAATGATCCTGATGGTTTTTATACTGGTTTTTCTGTCGCCGGTTACGGCATTATGTGGAACCAGGACTACCTGGAAGACCTGAAGTTATCTGCGCCTGTAAAATGGCTTGATCTGGCTCGACCGGAATATTTTACTCATGTCTCCCTGTCAGCACCGTCACGGTCCGGCACCACGCATCTAACCTTTGAGGCCATCCTGCAGTTATACGGTTGGAACAGGGGCTGGTCTATCATTAAATCTATCGCTGGTAATGCAAAACAAATTACGGAAAAAAGTGCTCATGTACCTAAGGCTGTGATTGGTGGAGAAGCAGCTACTGGCATTGTCATTGACTATTATGGTTTGGCTGCCCTGGCGAAGGGCAAACCAGTTAATTTTGTATACCCACCGGCCACGGTATTCGTACCAGCAAATATCGGCATTCCTGTAAATGCGGCTAATGCAGAAGAAGCAAAACAATTCATTGAGTTTTTGCTCACAGAAGACGGGCAGGAGTTATTACTCGATCCAAAGGTAGGGAGATTACCCATCCTTCCAACTACCTATCTATCAGAAAAAGTACCGGCAGGTTTCCCGCAACCTTATCGATCTAAACCGCTGGGATCAAACCAGGCCTATGATGTTTTTACCAGCCAGCTCAGATATACACTGGTAAATTCGTTATTTGATGTGATGATCACCTATCAATTCGAAGCCTTACAAAAAGTGACAGGATTAATCCACCAGGCGGAAAAAATACTGCAGGAAAATCCTACTGTTGCCATGCTTGAATTGACGACTGCCATCATAAAAGCCCGTGATTTTATCGATTACCTGCCGGTTAGTGAGCTCAATAGTTTTGATCCGAAGATCACTGCTATTTTCACTAAAAATAGAAAAAGACTTGAAGACGTCAGTGAAGGAAAACAAGCTGAACTTGAAAATATCTGGTCAGAAAAAATAACAGAAAGCTATCGTAATGCCGAAGAGGTTTTAACCCTGGCGTTACGCCACTCGTTAAAATAAATGGACTGCCTGGACTATCTTGTAATCAACTTTTTCGGGCACCCTGCTGTGGTTGTTTTCTCAATAGATCTTTTAGTGTCACATCACGATTCTGTTCATTGTGTTGATTGTCCAGGTTGATTTGCTGCTGGGCTCTTATTGCGTTCACCGTTTTTAATCTTACCTCTATGCCCAGCTCGATTTTATGAGAAAATTTCGGATTACCTTTTAACACTGCATAAACAGAATCCCGGTCAAGAACGGCAATCTGGCAATCACTTTCAGCACGGGCATTGGCGATATTATCTTCTCTGTGGATAACGGAAACGAGACCAAGAAGATCACCCGAGTTAGCATATCCAAGATCTCTATTCTGACCCTGGGCATCAAGCATGGATTTTTTAACCTGACCTTCAAGAACAACGTACAGCCCTCTAGATTCTACTCCGGCCTCAAGTACCACTTCTCCTTTTCCATAGCGATGCACACGAACATTTTTTGTTAGTAGATCGAGTTCGGAATCTTTCAGGTTAAATGTTCCCAGTTCATGTAATTTACCAATAACGTCAGCTTCGTAAATTGGGTTAGTATCTCCCAAATCTAAATCAGAACCACGGGAATTATAAATACGGTAATCCTCATAAGGAAAGATCACGCCATGCCGGTTTGCAGCGTACCAGGCACGGGTAAGATACCCATCGACGATATCATCAATAATTTCATAATCATCGTAATAGAGCATCGCTTCGTAGGCGCCATCTTCTTTCAGGTCGCGTAAATGAATCATTGGGCGTGGATCGTGCAGAACACCCGGCGTGCTCAGTGCCGCCTCCATCAATGCTTCACGAACCATATTGGGTGGGTGGTCATCACTAAAAATGGTCGTAACGCGTTCCATATGTATCTTGTCTGGCCGACTATAATTATAAAATGTATTACTCGCGAGTACCGAGTTTGGAATGACCAGTAAATCTTCTTCAAAGGTTTTCAGCGTGACGGAATGCCAGTTAATAGAAATAACCTGGCCAATAACATCATTTGTCTTTAACCAGTCTCCTATCTGGAACTGACGCGCCGAAATCAGCGTAATACCTGCAAATAACCCACCGAGTGTGTCCTGCAATGCCAGGCCAAGCACAATTGAACCAACACCAAGTGCAGCCAACATTTGTCCCAGGTCGATATTCCAGATCGCCGAAATGATAAAGGCGATTCCTAGCAGTATGAAAAACAAGCGGGCGATATTCAGAATCAGATTGGGAACCCGGCTTTGCCAGGCATCATCATCCATGCTTTTGTTGGTCCAGAATATGTTGAAGGTTGTAATAGACAGGTAAAGAATACTGATCCAGAAGACAGACGCGACAACCTTTATAATCAGGTGTTCATGCGTCAACTCAAGAACCTGACTTAGTAACAGGTAAATTGCCAGACTTGGAAACACAAAATACTGGGCATTAGTTATAAGTGCATGACGGCTATTGCGTGTTCCTTCCAGCCGATAGAGCATTTCACCGAATAGCACCATGAGTAGCGGAAAGCCAATCAGCAGGCCAATACCCCAGGCTAGCCATGTTTCATTTCCTAACCAGTCAGGCATCATTGAGATCACCAATATACTGCCAGGACTGTAATTCGTTTTTACCGCAACAGGAAATTACTTTGCCTTTTTTATAATGATCATGGTCAGGTAAATTTTCATAAGTGGTATTACTTATCAAGATAGTATTGGAACCGGCATGACTACGAATGGCATTAGCTGTATTAACCGTTGTCCCCCAAACATCATAAATAAATCGTTTGTCTCCAATTACACCGGCCAGAACACTCCCGGAGTGAATGCCTACGTTAAGCCCTAATGGTTGATTGAATTCCTGCCCAAGACGCTGACAAATCATAATTAATTTGCGGGCAAATTCTACTGCACGCTTGCTGTGATCCAGACGTGGGGTAAGCAGCCCACAGGCAGCCAGGTAATCATCACCAATTGTTTTAATTTTATCGACCCCTGCTTCTTCTGCGGCAGCATCAAAATCAGTAATTAATTTGTTTAGTTTTTTAATCGCTAAATCAGGATTATCATCTGTATCATCAAGTCCGGTCAGCGTTACAAATATTACCGAAACATTAGGAATCTTATCTGCGATCGGGTCTTCACCAGCAATCATACGTTCAGCAATCTGCTCCGGCAGAATATTATGCAACAATAGTTTGTTTTCAAGTTCTTTTTCGCTTATCAGTGTTTGTTGCTGCTGGATACCCTCCATCATGCTATTGAAGGAACTGCTCAGCACACCCATTTCGTCTTCACGTGTAATGTCAACACGAATATCTGTTTCACCTTTACCGACACGCCGTAATGCAGCCACCAGAGTATGCAATGGTTTGGTAAAATAATTAGCCACCAATAAAGCCAGCAGCGTGATAATAATGCCGAGCACACTGGCATAGACCATTACAGTACGCCTGAATTTATCGACCGGCTGATTAACCTCCTCGACATCCATCTCAGCAAGAATGATCCAGTCCATGCCATGCATGCGCAGTGGTGCATAAGCACTAAACACTGGAATACCCCGATAATCTATCACCTGACTTGTACCCGTCCGCCCACTGAATGACTTGTTGACGGATTCACCATAGATACTCTGAAAAAGAATAGTGGTATTTAATGTATCGATGAGTCGAATAGTTTTCTCCGGCGTACCGATGTTGGCTAGCCGCTTCAGATAGCGCTCCTTGTGTTGATCCAGAAACCTGGAATCGGTTCGCATCAGGTGATTTCGGCCGACTAAAAATACTTCACCGGTTTCACCCATACCACTATTTTCCCAGCTCCGATTGCTTGTCATCACATTATTCAACTCACTGATTGGCATCTGCACTGCTAAAATACCAGCCACTTCCAGGCCATCATAGATGGTAATTGCTGCAAATGCGGCAGGTGATCCATATGAGGGCATGTAAAGATCGAAGTCCTGAAATTTAACTTCATTACGCACATTGTTTTCTGACACTTTTCGAATCAAACGGGAGAAATTGCTGGAAGAGAATGGGCCGTCATACAAATTGGTTGCAAAATCTATCTCCTTGAAAACGGAATAAACGATATCGCCTGTTTTGTGGTCGATCAGAAAAAGATCATAATAACCAAACTGTTTGATTAACCCTTGCAGGCTATCGTGATAGCGCTCATGCACCTGAGCATAATAGCTTTTGTCTTTTTGTGCTTTTACCAGCTTGTCCTTATTACCTATTGCATTCGGGTTATCGGCAATGTAGTGGTATTGCAGGAAAGCTGGGGCTGTTCTAGTCGGGATAAAATGCTTAATTTCATGCTCACCGCCTATGCGTTTTTTCAACTGCGGGATAAACTCCTGCCGATAGAATTCCTCAACGGATAGATGCTGCTGTTCTGAAACGCTTTCCCGGCTGGCAAGATGATAAGCCGTACGAAACTCGTTGATTGCGTCAATGACAATCCGATTATCTGAAAAACCCTGAACCTGGTTGCTGATGTTATTAAAGTAAGAGTTAATTTGCTGGGTTTTGGCAGCTCTTAAGGTGCTTAGCTGATCATACGCCGCCTCATTTAGCGCCCCTTTGGCAGACTGATAACCTTGCCATGCAATAATCAGAATACTGGCAATACTCGTTGCCAGTAATAAAAATACCAATTTTGATCGAATACTCAACCGATTGGTTAAACCCATCTATCCAGCCTCCGAGTAGTTTGCAGTATGTTTTTTCAAAATTAATGCAGAGAATGAGTATTTGATCACAAGATGCGCTTCATGGATAGATAAGGAATCAAAACCTTGGGTTTGGTTCATAGAATTTGTCATAGTGGACAGTACAGATACTGTAGGAGAGGCTTTAGCCGCGATGGCCAGTGACATCGTTCTCGCGGCTGAATCCGCTCCTACAAGTTATTACCAAACTAATCAGGGGTTCTCTTGATAATAGAAAAACAATTATCAAGAGTTAGACACACAGTTAGCTAGCCTCATCTATAAAATCATAATGTGAACTTGTCTTAAGTGTATTAACAATTCCATAACAGAAGTCACACCCATTCAGTGACGGCCTTCGCCGCATCCGTTAAAAACGTGCGCTAGTGTACACCTCCTGCTGGTTTGATTGGTTTTGAACCGCATGTAATGGCAACTCTAACTTTGACAGGAGAGAACCAATGAGACTAAGAAAATATTTGCCTACTGTTGCTGGTTTAGCCGTGTTCATATTGGGAATTTGCGGCGCTCAAGCTTCGACAGTGGTTTATGAAGATTTCCAGACGGTTTCAGAAAATACAGTGTCTACAACCCCGTTTGAGGTGACTCAGATAGGATCATACAAGGCTGAGTTAGTTGATTTTGAATATCCATCCATCTTTAGCATTTTGTCACTAGGGATTACTCAGGGTGATACGCCACTTGGCTTCAGATTTGATACGGGCACATTCACTTTCAACGTTACTGAACCTGGAACATTACTGGCTCATCTGGCCGCAATACCAGGGGTCAGTGGTTCAGGTACTTATGCGCTTCGGATCAAAGCCGTGCCGATTCCACCCGCTGCTGTCTTGCTTTTCTCTGGCATGATCGGGCTGGTCGTGGTTGGCCGCCGTGAAAATTGGATGAAAATGGCATAAACGCAGCAATATATTTGTGAGTACGTGTAGGAGCGGCTTTAGCCGCGAAGGGTGATGCAACCAACCATCGCGGCTGAAGCCGCTCCTACAATATTTGTTCGGTTCGCAATGAAAATATGTACCCATTTATCAATACCTCTTAACTAAATTTTGGAAAATAACCTATGCAAAACATGATTCAATCCGTAGAAAACACCGGTTGGCATAAACTGTCTAGTCGAGATACGCAGCTGATGGCTATGAACATCCCGCGTATTGATAAAAACCTAATTGATTATACTCAGGCAGAGTTCGTCACCCTCGATAAAGCGGTGTTACAGGAAAATAGAATTTTAACCGGGCTTGAGCCCAGCTTGTTTACCGAGTCCTACCATCTGCTTCGTTCACAAATTCTACGGCGCTTTAAGGAAAACAACTGGAACACACTCGCCGTTACCAGTCCGGGAGAAGGTGAAGGTAAAACACTGACAGCCATTAATCTGGCTATCAGCATGGCCAGGGAAATCGATCATTCTGTTCTGCTTGTGGATACCAATCTGAGTCATCCCGCGATGATGAAACAATTAGGACTCCCTGAATATAACGGGTTAAGCGAACACCTGACGGAAGATATTCCAATCGAAGATCTGTTAATCCAGTCAAGTGACTATGATGATCTTGTTATTTTACCCGCCGGTGAAGCGTTAGAAAATTCAGCCGAAATGCTGAATTCAGAAAAAATGGAACAACTCATAAAGAAAATGAAATCTTCCGATGACAAACGGATTATAATTTTTGACCTGCCACCTGTCCTGATGACAACCGAAGCACTGGCTTTCTCTCCGCATGTAGACACTGCTTTACTCGTTATTGAGGATGGGGTCACTAAAAAACAGCATATTGAATGCGCTGTAGAACGACTCAGCGGCACGAACATCATTGGAACAGTTATGAATAAGGCTGCCGCATAATCCTAAGGTGTAGGAGCGGCTTCAGCCGCGAATGCTGTGTTACTGGCCATCGCGGCTGAAGCCGCTCCTACAACTTTAGGATTAATCAGAGATACTGTAATAATTTATCAATAGCATGGCGTAGAATTTCAACCGTCTGTTTTCGTCCTTCTACATTAATTATTGTTGCAGAGTCTTGCCAGCTTCTACCTTGAAGCACGCGCACTATGAGAAGTTTATATTCTTGTTCGGTTAAATAATTGATGGCGCTGTGTTGTAACACTGCGCCCTTAACCAGCTGATGAACCGGCCCCATACAGGTTTCATAGAGCCGGTTACCGGTTGCGAAATCGGATAAGTCCTGCCGATCAGCTTCGTCCATTTGTGATGTTTGATGGGACCGTGAAGTCAGTAATAACTGCATTGCCATACCAGGATCAATATCACGGAGTGGGTCACCGAGTTGTTGAAATATATGTTTCTCGAACCTATCTCGCGCACTGTTAACAAGTTCAGCACCATATTTGTTTAATCCTTGCAGCAAGACGGCTGAATGTTCACCACTAGTAGCACCGCGTTTTATGCTAAGTCGGACGGGTATAAAACCTGACTGATGCCAGAAACGAAGTAAGTCAATTGTTGCGCCAAAACTGCTGCCAATGTAATCAATATTCTGCTTTATAGAATCATCGATTATCGCTTGTAGTAGTGCTGTACCGAGCCCACGCTGCTGAACATTTGGGTGTACTGCGAGACGCATGATACGGGCACATTTTAACTGTGGCGCCTGATCAAGACCCAAATGAGCTGCTAGAATTTCCGGCAATAAATGTCCATGCGGCCGAGTATTTCCGAGCCGGATTTGTCTGGATATTTCAGCATCAAAACCCCCTTCTATTGAAACCAATGCAACGGCAACAACATGTCCTTTATGTCGCATAACGTAAATCAATACATTCTGGCCATCTAACAAGTGCCGCAGATCAAATGGCCGGGTTCGGTAATGGGCGAGCACTAGCAAACCAAATAATTCCGACAACAAAGTCTCATTATTAATCAACTCGTCTCTATTGAGCTTTTCTATCTGACATATGCTGGGTTTTGCTTCATTAATTGCATCATCAGGAACAGCTTCTGCATTCAACAACAACATATCTGAAACCAGTTGTTCAACAGGATCGTTCGGTGCCCACCGGATAGGCGTTTCAAGTGATAATGCTTTCCAGCCACGGGTTTGTGTATCAAGTGTTTGATGGAATCGAACCGCAAAACCACGACCGGTGCCTTCGTAACCGTGTACAGTAGTAGCAAATGCAATACGCGGATACCTGCCCAGTAGTGCTTGAAGTATCGGCGTTGGAATGGCCGCTGCTTCATCTACCAGTAAGAGATCTGTTTGATGTTGCTTATCCACCAGGTCATCTGGCGGAATAAATTTTATAGATGCATTGTTCCAGTTCAGCAAGCCACGCTTACTGTGAGCGCCTTCAAGTTGCTGTCCTGCATGTTTAAACAAGGCGTCGGCAGCCTGTATAGACGGCCCTGTCACAATAATATGTTCATTACCTTGTTTCAGTAGTGCAGCTGCTGCAAAACCAAACGCGGCAGATTTACCACGGCCACGATCTGATGTCAGCACGACTGGACGGCGGCGTTGGCCAGTGACAACCTTGATGATAGCTTCAATCGCCTGCTGTTGATCCGGGGTGCTTGTTATTGTTGATTGAGATTCATCGTTGGCTTCACTTAATAAGTTCAGTTCAGGTATGGTTTCGCCTTCCCTGATCAAGACAACATTTGAATCGTTGCGAACAATCATCACAAGGCGTTGTATAAAACGCCCCTTCAGACTCGAGGCAGGATATAAAGCGACGTTCAGACGTTCACTCTGCGGATCATCTAATTCTGCCCAGCCATCTAATTCGGGTGTCAGCAGAACCAGAAAACCGCCACCACGTATAGCACCCGCTGCCTGTCCAAAATAATCCGGATCGAAACCTTGCCAGGCATCGACAATCAATATATCCAGTTCCTGACCCAATAAGTTGGGTTTCGTGTCAGCCAATACACCAATATCTAGCGCAGAGTAACGCTGCTCAATCACCGCTGCCTGCTGCAGACACCACTGATTTTCGCCACTCAGAATGAGCGCCTGCCTATGTAATGTTGAACAGGATGGAAGCATTGCTGTATGGTGCCACACTTTGTCTTTCTTGATTCAATCCCAAAGGTTTTCCAATGCAAATAGCAGAAAAAAAGGTCGTCACCCTCAATTACACCCTGAAAGACAATGAAGGGACGCTGATTGATGAGTCGAGTGACAGCAGTTTTATTTATTTGCAGGGCGCAAGCAATATCATTCCTGGTCTTGAAAATGCCCTGGTCGGCAAAACATCCGGCGACAAAATGAGTGTGACAGTTGCTCCGGAAGAGGCTTACGGTGTGCGTGATGATTCACGTATCGAAGAAGTCCCTCGCGATATGTTTCCGGCCGATGTTGACATCGAACCTGGCATGCAATTCCACGCTGAAGGGCCTGATGGTCAGGCCATCAGCATTGTCGTTGTCGAAGTGAAAGAAGACAAAGTGAATATAGACGGCAACCACCCACTAGCCGGTGTTGAACTTAATTTTGACGTTGAAGTGATGGATGTTCGTGACGCAACCGAAGAAGAAATAGAACACGGTCACGTGCATAGTGCACACGGACATGATCACTAAGGAAACTCTGATTAATAAGCGAGCGCCTGTAGGAGCGGCTTCAGCCGCGATGAATACCATAACCCCATCGCGGCTGAAGCCGCTCCTACAGAATTTGCACTGATCACACAATAACAGGATGCACAACACATCAGAGATTCGTTAAAGCCGGTTGGTCTCAAAAGTATTGCACTTACTTAAATCACCAAACTGAATACCGGTTTTAAACCAGCGCACACGTTGTTCAGAGGTGCCGTGGGTGAAGGATTCAGGGGTAATATAGCCGCGCGATTGTTTCTGCAAACGATCATCACCGATACTGGTTGCAGCGCGTAATGCTTCTTCGATATCGCCCCGCTCCAGAATCTTGCGGCTGCGATTGGCGTGATTCCCCCAGACACCGGCAAAACAATCAGCCTGTAATTCCAGACGTACGGACAACTGATTACCTTCTGATTTACTGATTCTCTGGCGCATTGATTGTACTTTGTCACTGATCCCCAGCAGATTCTGCACATGATGTCCGACCTCATGAGCGACCACATAAGCCTGGGCAAAATCACCCGAAACACCATGACGTGTTTTCATATCTTCATAGAAACTCAGATCGATGTAGACTTTTTGATCTGCAGGACAATAGAACGGCCCCATTGCGGCTTGCGCAAATCCACAGGCTGATTGCGCAGCCCCGGTAAAAAGAACCAACCTGGGTTCCTGGTAGCGCTTGCCGGACTGGGTGAATATTGTATTCCAGGTATCTTCGGTATCGGCAAGGACAACGGAAATGAAATCCGCCATCTGATTTTCTGCCGGACTGCGTTTTTGGACAGCGCCAGGCTGGGTAGTCCGTTGGGTTGGAGATTGGGTTGTCGTTGTGCCGCCACCTGGTAACCCCCCCTGCAACAAGGCACGGGGATCAATGCCCAGAAAATACATCACACCGAGGGCGATCACAATCATCATAATGCTACTGCCACCGCCACGCCGAACCGGGCGTCCGGTACGCTTTTGAAACAGACCACCTAGTCCGCCCAAACCACCTGGCAAACCCATGCGCGACGATGAACCACGGCGATCCTCAACATTACTGCTTCTTCGGCCTTTTCTCCAACGCATGATCAGCTCCTCATTTTTGGTGTTATTTTACCGCGTCAGGCACGCTTGGGGTAGGCTCAATTTTGCCTTTTAAAGTATGGCTAAAAGACTCATCAATCGCATAATCAGGATAGGTTTGGCGAAATAGTGCCAGCTCATCGAGTGCTTGCTGGTATTGCCCCTCTGTCGAAAGTTGCATGATTGCTTCCATCCATTGTTCAGCCGTAATTTTTGGAGCTTCGGCGGCAGCAATACCGGCTGGCGCATTAAAAAGCACACCTGTATCTAATTCGGCATTTCCCTCTGTATTTTCTTTTTTCATGCGCGATCTGAGTTCTCGTTGCTGCATAGATTTCGCCGGCGCCGATTTTTTATGTTCAACCTTGTCTGCCATCGGTGCACGCTGTGGCATAGCAGGTGCAGATTGCACTTCTTCTTCCATCACTTCAAAGTTATCATTGCGATCGTAACTGTAACCCAGCTCATCATCGTGTTGCGTTTTATCCAGCATCAAAGGCACAATCAACAATGACAAAACAACCACAGCCGCCACAGACGCAAGGGCGGCCGGTAAACGCCAGTAATCGGGTTTAACAGGCGTGGAACGTGACCGCGAACCTGTATTCTTTTTTGAGGCCGCAAGAATAGATTGATCTAAATGCGCAGGGGGTTGCGTATCACTGCCCTCTTTATAGAGCGCTGACAGTTTATCGTCTTGTTGATCAAATTCAGTCATAACCAGCCTTCCATTCCATCACGCAATTTATTCATGGCATAGCGTAAACGGCTTTTCGCAGTTTCCTGCCCTATATGGGTTACCTCGGCAATTTCAGCAACGGTCAATCCAGCTTCCTGTTTCAATAAAAATGCCTCGCGCTGGTCTTCCGGCAATTGCTGTACAAGCATAAGCAACCGATCGACTTGTTCACTTTGCTGCAGTTTCTGATCCGGTTGTTGATTACTCGCGGCTGCAACTGTCTCAGTAAATTCTGTATCACTGTGAACAACAGTAATTTTACTGCGCCGGTAGTAATCGATCAGTCGATTATGAGCGAGATGATAGAGATAGGTCGTAAATTTAGCTTTGACCTCATATCGCTCACGCGCATTAATCAACTTCATCCATACATCCTGGAACAACTCATCGACCACTGCCATATTGCTGCCACGCAATAGGTAACGATAAACACCCCCCTTATGTTTTCTATAAAGGGTCTCAAAAGCAGCGTCATCACCTGCCTTGTAGTCAAGCATTAGCTGCTCATCAGATTCATCGTTCTGCATAATACGTAGAGAATACGCGGTTACACTGCATCTGAAAACAGCAAACCCCACCTGTCTTTGTATAAACGCAGTAAATTAAGGATGGGGTTAAATGAGTAACAAGCTGATTCACAAAAAACTGTCCCCTCCCCCTCAGGGGGAGGGATAGGGAGAGGGGATCTAATTAAAATTTTTAACTGCCTTTATTTTAACCCCCGGCCCCTCGCTTCGCTCTCCCCAACCCTCTCCCGGAGGGAGAGGGGGTCTATTTAGATGCAGTTGCTTGATAACTCATTCTTGAAAATAACATCCATTTCATTTCCCTCACCACTGCGGATTGCAGTCGCCAGAACATGCGTTAATGTCGGTTGATGAAGTGTAAAACACCAATCTCCTGCTTTATCTTCGATGTCAGTGTCGAAACCGACACTAATCTTATTGATATCTCCAATCACAAAATTGGTCTTACTGGTCGGCAAAGACAAACCCAGCCCACGTGCTTTGACGTATGCTTCTTTCAATGTCCAATAACTGAAAAATCTTTCTGATTGCTGCTCACCCTTAAGTTGATTGAGGAATCTATTTTCTGCCTCAGAAAACATTTTCCTGGCAATAGCCCTGTAATCACAGTGTCGCGTGAGATTTTCCACATCAATGCCACAGTCAACCGACTCTGTTACGACGCAAGCCACCAGTCCATTTGTATGCGATAAATTAAATCGCAACCAGGGCAACGCATGTGTCTGGGCCAACTCCGGCCGGCCGTGACTATTGAGATCAAACTGCCATTGCTGCGGAGGAACATCGGCATAGTTTGATAACACCGTTCTCAACAAAGCATGTGAAACCAGGAAGTGCAGTTTATCTTTGTCAAAACGAAATCGTTGGTGTCGCGCAAGTTCATCGTCAGAAAGAATCCGGCGAAAATCTGATAGCACTCCAGGATCAAAATTCTGTTCCGGGTTGGCTAACCAGATATGCCCCTGCTCTATTAACTGGTTTTTTAAATTAGGATTAAACATGACATCATCTTAATTGCTCATCAGTTAAACCAGAAAAATCCAGGTCAAACCACCTTTTTTGGTAGAAACCTATTGTCTACTCAGTACGTAGTTCAACCTATTGTTCTATAAATAAATTATATGATGCAATAAACTAACAGCGCTGTTCAACACTCAATTTACTATACGCATGTCTATGTTGAACTCTAGCCCCGAATCAAAATCCCTAGTAATTATATACGCTTAGCCAGCTAACACTGAGTACTTTTTCAAGCAATATAGAACCTCCACGGACAGGCGCCTGATCACAAATTTTTATGGAGTAGATCGAGGAGTGCAGTCGTTTTGAAGTATTACCTAATATATATAGCAACACTGTCAGATTTTAAACCTGCATCTTGCTTGACCGTAAGACTGACCGGTTTTGCCTGCACCCTCCCTCCAGAAGACCAAACCCGTAATAGCCTGATTCAACCCGAATCCTGTTTCACCAAGCGCACAGATCATATTTAAAAAATATAAAGTAATTGAGGATTGGTAATGAGGAAAATCAACACACAAATTACAACAGATCCAAATGTACAAGGAAGCAACGTATATAGTGTTAATGCTCACCAAAACAAGAACGGTTTTGGAAAAGAACCCTCAATTCTCAAAGGCACTTCTCTTCAATCTTCGGCAGATTATCCCACCACTCTGACGCAAGCGCTTAAACGCGCCGCAGACAGTAACAAATCGATCATCTTTGTTAATGATCGTAATGAAGAAAAAGAATTGCCTTACAGCGATCTTCTGCAACAGGCCACTCATGCCCTGGCAGCTTTACAAGCGCTGGGTGCGAAACCAGGTCAGGCAGTCATCCTGCAACTCGATGAGCTTGAGGAATTTCTGGTCAGCTTCTGGGCCTGTGTGCTGGGAAAACTGATACCGGTACCCGTTCTACCTTTCCGTGTAGCTAATGCGGGAGACAGCAGCTTTAGAAAACTGCAAAAGATTTCGGCTCAGCTGGGTCAGGCTCATATCTTGATGAGCGATAAAAATGCAATCGCCGTCAACAAAGCTTCTGATGAATCAGCAACAAGTGAATTGCTGCCAAACTGTCATATTGCAACCTTTAGTGATATTGATAACAGCGATAAAAAAGGAATTATTTTTGATAGCAAACCAGATGACCTGGCATTCCTGCAATTCACCTCTGGCAGTACCAGCTTTCCCAAAGGAGTCGAGTTAACACACGCAAATGTCATTGCCACTATCCAGGGCATGAGCAAATCGCTAGGTGTCACTGAAGCATCACGCTTACTTAACTGGATGCCTTTTTACCACGACATGGGCATCATCGCCGGTCATCTTATGGCGGTTGTTGGAAAATGTGAAGTTGTCGCCATGAAACCTTTCACCTTTGTCCGTCGTCCATTGCTATGGCTGACAAAAATTCACCAGCACCGGATCACAATCACCTTTACACCTAACTTCGGTTTCAAACGCATACTCGAAAAAGTGCGCCCAGAACATCTTGAACCACTGGATTTAAGCTGTCTCGAGGTCATATTAAACGGCGCAGAACCTATTTCGGTTCGCACCTCCAACCAGTTTCTGGATTTATTGAATGAACATTGCGGCTTACACAAAGAATGTTTGCTGGCCGGTTACGGTCTGGCAGAAGCCAGCCTTGCGGTAACAATTGCACCACGAGGCGAGTTACTAAAACAACACAGTCTGAATCGTGACGCACTGGGTTGTGGAGATCAAATTGAATATATTGCAGCGGATGATGCCAGAGCGACTTTGTTCGCCGATGAAGGCCCCGTTGTCGATGGAATGGACTTACGAATCGTTGATGACAATGACCAGTTAGTTCCGATTGGAACGGTAGGTCATGTTCAGATCACTGGCTGCAGCCTAACGCGCGGTTACTATGCCAACGATGAAGCTAACCGGCAGTCATTTTGTGGCGACTGGTTTAGAACTGGCGACCTCGGCTTTGTTAATGATGATCGCTTTATTATCACGGGCCGCATTAAAGATATTGTTTTTGTTAACGGTCAGAATTACTACTCTCATGATTTTGAGCATACTTGTGAAGATATTGAAGGCCTGGAACGGCTTGTTGTTATGGGTCACTATAACGATGAAAATAATGAAGATGAGATACTGGCTTTTGTCGCAAGTGGTAAACAATATACGGGCGCACGTGAAAAGACAGCCATCTTGCGCAAGGTACAGATGCGAATTAACCAGTGTTTTGACGTTACGCCAACACTGTTTGTACTGTTAAAGTCCGCGGGTGAAATTCCCAAGACCACCAGCGGCAAGATCATCCGGCATAAACTACTCGAAAATTACATTAAAGGTGACTTTACCAATCAGTGTGTCAACCTGATTGAATTGCTGGAAATTGCACCTGATTTAAACAGTGACTCAGATTCTGGCAAACACGTCACCATTGCTGAAATGAAATTACTGATCCGGCACTGGTGGTCGGAGGTTTTAGGAATCTCACAAAAAGCCATCGGCGATCACGATCCGTTTTTCTCGCTCGGAGGAACATCGCTCAAGGCCATTGAAGTACTGACACTGGCCGAAGAATCTGTCGAATGCATCATCACACATGAAATGTTCAAGCAGTACGACACTATTCACAAACTCGCCACTCACATCGCCCATGAAAACATCAACGTCAGGTGCAAACTGCATGATGTTGTACAGGTAAATCCGGGGAATGCGAAAGCAGTCGCTGATGTTGTAGAAGCAGAAGAAAATACTGCACATCTAAACTCGAATAAAAATGAAATACGCGATGAAGACATCGCAATTATCGGTATGGGTTGCCTCTTCCCACAGGCCGATAACATCGAAGAATTCTGGAACCTGCTGATGGAAGGCCGGGACTGCATCACAGAATTTCCGACTGATCGCGGCAACATACACCAATACTTTGACAAAGAAAATACCGATATTTCACAGACGGTTTGTAAGTGGGGAAGCTTTATAGAAAACCACCATTTCGATCCCAAGTTTTTTAACCTGAGTGAGAATGAAGCCATTGAAATGGATCCCCACCAACGTGTTTTCCTAAACGCCGCCTGGCAAGCCATTCAAGATGCCGGACTTTCGAGTATAGAAGGTTCAAACATCGGCGTTTTTGTGGGTGCAAGCGGCACTGGTTTCTACCAGGAACAACGCGACAACACTTCCCTGACTCCTGCAACGTTAACCGGCATGCTGGCTAACCTGGCTGCTGCGCGCGTATCCCATGTTTATAATCTTAAAGGGCCTTCACTGTCAGTTGATACGGCGTGCTCATCTTCTCTGGTATCGGTTGACCTAGCTTGTAAAAGTATCCTCAGCGGTGAATCGGACATTGCCATTGCCGGTGGTGTTCAGATTATGGAAACACCGATTATTTATTTGTTGTTTTCTAACGCTGGCATTCTTTCACCCGAAGGCCGGTGTTTTGCATTCTCCGACAAAGCAAATGGCTTTGTGCCTGGTGAAGGTGCGGGTGCAGTCGTATTAAAACGTTATCAACAAGCCGTCGATGATGGCGATCGGATTTATGCGGTTATCAAAGCCAGCGCTATGAATAATGATGGTGCTTCTCTGGGGATTATGGCGCCGAACCCTGAAGGTCAGGAAAACGTTATTAAAGAAGCGCTGGCAAAGGCAAATGTTAATCCAGCAGACATCGGCTATGTCGAAGCACATGGCACCGGCACCAACATCGGAGATTTGATCGAAGTTCGCAGCCTGTCACTAGCCTTTAATGAAAAGCAGCCCGCGCCCAAGCAAGCCTGCGCAATTGGCTCGGTGAAAACCAACCTGGGTCACCAGTTAGCCGCTGCCGGAATTTCCGGACTCATTAAAGCCACACTGGCCGTGCATCACAAACGCATACCAGCAACCCTACATTGCGAAAACGAACGTAAAGAATTAAAAATTGCAGAAACGCCCTTCTTCATTGCCCACAAGTCCGTGCCCTGGCCAAAATCTGGCCCTAACCGCCTGGCGGCAGTCAACTCATTTGGATTTGGCGGAACCAATGCACACGTCATTCTAAGCAGTCCGTATCACGAAGAAGATCATCATCAACTGCCTGCGTTGAAAGATGAGCCTTATGTCGTGTGTTTAAGCGCAAAAAGTGCAGATTCATTGAGCGCATCAAGAGATGCCTTTAAACAATTCGTACAAAATTGCCCTGCCGAAACCCGCATGCGGGATATTGCTTATACCTATGCCGCGCGGCGTGACCACTACCGTCAGAACCGCATTGCCATTGTCGCAAAAACGGCTGAAGAAGCTGCCACTCTGGCAAGCGGTGGCCGCGTTGATCAAGCCACACTGATTGAAAAGACAAGCATGCCACAAATGCGACGCAGAATTGCCTGGCTGTTTAGTGGCCAGGGTTCACAACACCCGGCCATGGGTCGGCATTTGTTTGGCTCTGAACCAGTATTCAGGGACATCGTTAATCAATGTGACGAAATTGCAAAACCATTACTCGGTGCATCATTACGTGAATTACTGATTGCTTCGACTTCACAGCAAGAAGTCAGTTCTACCGCAATTACCCAGCCAATCGTTTTCACAATGGACTATGCACTGGCAAAGCTGTGGCAAAGCTGGGGCGTTAAACCGGACTTCATGCTCGGCCATAGTGTCGGCGAATATGTTGCAGCTTGTCTTGCCGGTGTATTCTCACTTGAAGATGCACTGAAGATAGTTATTAAACGTGGCGCATTAATGGGTTCGTTACCCACGGGTGGTGGCATGACCGCTGTGTTGCTGGAAGCTGATAAAGTATCAGAACAGATCAACACGCTAGGCCTGCCGCTGGAAATCAGCGCCTTTAATGGCCCAACCAGCACGGTTGTATCGGGTGAACTCAACACACTGGAAAAATTACACGCGCAACTGGACAAACTCAACTTAACCTATGCTCCGTTACAGGTTTCACATGCCTTCCACTCAAAACTCATGGCACCTGTACTCGATGAGTTCAAACAATACCTGTCCGGGTTTCGTATTAATCCACCTTCAATACCGCTGATCTCTAATGTCACCGGTAAACTCTATCAAGGTGATGAAAACAAACCTGATTACTGGGTCAATCATATTCGTCAACCGGTACAGTTCCACAAAGGTATTCAGTGCCTGGCCACTGCCGGTACAGGCGTTTTTCTGGAAATCGGTGCACAGGCTCACCTGACGGGTTTGACCCGCAGAATTGCAAATGGCGAAACACTAATCTTATCTTCACTGCCTAAATATACGCCCGATACCCATGAAGCCCAGCACCTGGCGACAACACTGGCTGGTTTGTACGCCAATGGTATTGATATCGCCTGGCAACAATATTATGCCTCACATGGTGAACGCCGCCTGCAATTACAATCCAAATTTGGCGATACAGAACAGCGCAACGCCCTAAAAACCAGTGTCTCTGGCGGACGTATGATCAGCGTCCCCACCTATCCACTGGAACGCCGCAGCATGTTCCGCCTGGTCGGTAATCAGCTTTATCCTTTCCGTCACTTGTTCAGACGTATAGGTGACGACCAATATGAATTCGTACCGGATCCAGATGCAGTTATATTCCGTGATCATGTGGTACACAAAACACCCATGTTATCGGGTGCTGGGCAATGTGACTTAATCTGTCACCTGCACACTGAATCCTTTGACCATCCACCTAAATGCCTACGCAACCTGTCATTCCATCAGCCCTGGCTAAGCAATTCAAAACTGACCACAACATTTAGTGGCAATCTGGAAAAGAGCTTCTCTGTCACTGATGCAAAAGGCCGTGTTGTTTTCAAAGGTCATTCAAAAACACAAACCTCTAGTGAAGTGCCTGTCAAGGTTCAGGTCAAGGATGTTGAACAACGCTTACCTCATTCTTACAGTGGTGAAACCGTTTACCAATTGTTTAGTGACTGCGGTATCGAATACGGCCCATTTCATAGCAAGATCGTTTCCATGCGCGCTTCTGAAAACGAAGTTTTAGCTCACTTGCGCCCACCTGAAACTAACCCGGCACACTGGACACGCGGATATTATTTGCACCCCGGTATTCTTGACTCTGCATTCCAGGCTACGCTAGGTTTATTACTTGCGAAAATGGAACGTAAAGATGCAGACCAGACTATTCCCGTGATGGTGCCGATCGGTATTGAATCGATCTGCATCTATAAATTTTTACAAGGCGGCGAATATATCTCCCATGTCACCCTCGATAATGAATCGGGCAGTGACGTCAACAATGACATCATTAGTTGCAACATCACGATCTGTAATGCTGAAGGAATCCCCTGTGTTGGAATCCGAAAATTGCAGGTCAGGCGAATGCCCGCCAGTAAAAAACAACCGCAGCGTTCCAAACTGCATACCGTTAATGAGGCAGATCACCATAACCAGACCGCTGAATTTTTCGGTCTGACATGGCAGGAAAACCCCGTTAGTGAAACCCCACTACAACCCTCCCGCTGGTTAGTGCTAGGATCACCCACTGCAGTTGAACAACGTATTGCAACAGAACTTGCAGATACCGGCGTTGATACATTGCTGGTTCCATTCAACCACTACAAAGATGCCAGCCAGGAAGACTTGCAAAATATTTTTGCTAGCGCTGAATCTGTCGATGGCATTCTGTTCTGCGGTGATTACGAACAACCTATTACCTGTGATGACGCCGCAGATACTCACACCATGGGTATCCTCTATCGGATCTTCCGGGCGATTATCTCGCACACACGCAAACATAAGGATTACAAGAAAATCCGTTTCATCAGGATGACTCGCAACGCCTGCCAGATCGAAGGCCATGAAGGTGAGTTCGACATCCGCAAATCAGTATCGACCGGTTTTCTACGCTCCGTGCGCATTGAATTCCCACTACTGGATATTCGTCAGGTCGATCTGGGTAATACCCATGATGACTACGTCGCCGCCAGCATTCGCAATGAATTGATTGCAAAAGGCGGTGATACCGGTGAGAAACCTGAAGTGTTATACCGTGATGGAAAACGATTCAGCCTCGAAGCTGAATCCGTCAAACTCACAGTTGATCATGATCGTGAAGCTACTTTTAATAGCGAAAAAACGTTCTGGATTATCGGCGCTACCAGTGGTGTCGGCCAGGTGCTTGCCCGCTATCTAGCAAGCCGTTACAAAGCCGGTCTGGTGTTAAGTGGTTCACGCGAGTTGCCAGATCCTGCAGAGTACGACAAGTATGCAAGCACGCATTCTGATTCGATTACTGAAACCATCAAATCCATTCGTGAAATCGAAGCCCTGGGTTCCAGGGTAACCTACATTCGAACCGATGTACGTGATGCGGATTCCATTCGCGCCAGCCTGGAAACCATCAGTAAAACCCAGCCTGCACTGAACGGTGTTTATTTTTCTGCCCTACAACTTGATGACAAGATGATCTTGCAGAAAGACTGGGCCGGTTATCGCAATATGATGGAAATGCGCGTCAATGGGGTGCATGAACTTGTGCGTCAGGTAACACCCTTCCAACCCGAATTTTTTGTATTGTTCTCCTCAATGTCTGGACTGACGGGAAATATTGGCCAGAGTGATTATGGCGCTAGCTGTGCGTACATGGATGCCATTCCTTTTGTGCAACCGGTTAACAGTGCATGCCGCTTTATCTCTATTCAGTGGGGAGCTTGGGCGTTAGGTCAACAAGTATCAGATATCGTCATGGAAAGCATGCAGCGGAATGGATTTTTACACATCACCGGTCAGTTAGGAATGGAAGCACTTGAAAAACTGATCCTCAGCAACAAAAAGAGTATCGCGTTTGTTCCTGGCTCTATGGACGCCAGACATATCGCATCTAATATCAACAGTCTACGACAGGGCCTGAATGCAAATATGAATAGTCTGCAACAGGATAAAAAATCCAAGCCTGGACGTAGTCATGCGGTCAAACCCGCGCAGGAGGAAATCACGATGAGCAGTGTCATGAAAGAAACACCCACACAGGTAACTGGCAGTGGCAACATTCAGCTACTAACCAGTGAATTTGAAAAACAACGCGCGATGTTATTACAGTTATTCGAGAGCCAGAATGCCCTCTTGTCAGGTGCCATGGGTAATGCATCACTACAAATGCCAGCCGTTGAAGTAGCACAAGCTGTGCCGTTGGAAACACCTGTTGAAACATACCAACCAGAAGTTCTGGAAGTGATCCCAACGCCGCCTATGGCACCAGAACCTGAACAAGAAGCCCCGGCTCCAGCAGAAGTTGAATCGCCTGCACCTTCATCAGACAAGCCGGTTGACCTCTACGACTATGTCAGATCCATGATGGCAAAAGCAGTAGAAATGCACGAAACCGACATTGATCCTGATCAAAACTTTATGGAACTGGGAGCTGACTCAATGACCGCCATGTCTATGGTAAAAGACATGGAGACACGCTATGACATCGAATTGCCTGCCACCCTGTTGTTTGAATACACGACGTTGAATGAGCTGGTGGAATTTTTGCAAAATGAAATCGGCGATACTTCCGTTAGTAATGGCTAACAATAGGCTTAATCATGGCAAACGTTGAAACAGCTACGCAATTGAATGCACTACAGCGTCATTTAGACGCCCAACGTGACAGCGCTTTACAACTGATTCAAAGACACAATCAGTTACTGGCCGCCTTATTACAGGGCGCTGATATTCATGTTCCTGTTTCTGTTACGCCTGTCATTGTACCGGCCACTCAAAAAGGTAAGGTAGTTTCACTGTTCGATTACAAATCGACCAGTAAAATAGAAGCTGCTGACCCGGTACAAACATTCGATTCATTTGTATTTCAGGAAAATGATACAGACGCACAGAATACGCATGGCGAAGCGGTTCAGCAGCTACTTAATAAATATGGTGCAGATGATGCGTTAGCCATAAACCGAAAGCATATGGCCGATTTCATCTTCATGACAGCAGATAAAAATGCACTGTTTTACTTCAAGAGTAATGCCGGTGTTATGTTTGTGGTTTGCTTTGTGGGAGAAGATAACGATTATCCTTCGGCCCTGACAGAACTTAAAGCCTACGCAGATTCAAATGAGCTGCAGATCAACCTGATGGCACAGGAAATACGTGTCGGCGATCTGAAATCCAATGGTTTTACTACAACACCCATGGGTATCTGGCAGCGTATCGAACCGCTCTCCACGTTCACAACGGATGGCCAAAAAATGCGCCGCCTGCGCTATCTGGTGAAAAAATACCGCAAAAGTGGTGAGTGTAAAACCTTCGAGTATGAACCCGGCACTCAACCAAAAACTGACGAAGAAATTTGCCAGGTCATTGATCAATGGGTCGAACTAAAAGAACAAAATCCGGCTTTCGTGCCTGCTGTCAAAGCACAGATTATGCAAGGCGGCTTCGCCAGTGATCACCGTTTCTTCCTGACATACCGGAATGAAACATTGGATAACGTTATTGTATTGTCACGCGACAATTTCAATGACGGCTATTTAATGGATCTTGAGTTCTACGCGAAAGACATGCCGCTGGGCAGCACTGAATTCGCTTTAAGCCAGATCATCGAAATCTTTAAATCAGAAGGCAGAAAAGTACTCAGCCTGGGCCTGACTATGGCCACTGATTTGTTCGAACATGAAAATGGATCGCCTGACGTGCATAATTTATTTGCACAACTACGCAAGGCTGATTATCTGAATGGTGATGCAAACGCTCAGTATAAAAATAAATACCGTCCGCAAAAGAACACCATGTATCTTGCACGTCCAGCCGATGCCGGAAAACGAAAATTGAACGATCTCATGATGATTTTGGGGTCTGCTAACTAACAAAGGAGTTAAGATGGATGTAAATACCGCCAAACAGGTTGGCGAGCTCACCGAACGCGAACAGATTTTACAATCATCGCGTTATAACGTGCTCAACATTCATCCATCTCAGGTGGAATTCGACATGATGACGGATTCATGGACAGAACTGGTATCGCCAGAAATTGATGACCGCATGACGTCCCTGTACGGACAGATTAATTATAATGATACCGAACAACATGCAGCTTCAATCTATCCATTCAAGAATTTTCTAAACGTCTCACAGGGCCGTGTAGCAGAAGCCTGGTTTTGGCGAGCTGCGGCAAAAAAAGATAAAAAAGTTATCCAGAACCTGTTATTTCCAACCACACGACATCACCTTATCATCAACCGTATGACACCGATTGAAATGCCGGTCGATCATATCTTTAATAAAGATTCTGAAGATCTTTTTCGTGGTAATCTCGATATCGGAAAACTACAAAATTATTTAGATAGCGAAGACCCTAATAGCGTCGCTTATATCTACATCGAAGCAGAAAACAATGGGGCTGGTGGTTATCCGGTATCCATGGCGCACATCGAAGAAGTTCATGCGATCGCCAAACAACACGGCATATCGATGGTCGTTGATGCAACCCGCCTCATTGAAAATGCATTCCTTATACAGCGCTTTGAATCCGGCTACAGCAAAATGTCGATACAGAATATTGTACGAAAATTTTGCAGTTACTTCGATTCCATGACCTGTAGCCTGGCTAAAGACTATGGTATTAGCCGTGGTGGTTTGATTGCTACCAATGATGAAAAGATTTATTTCCGTGCTCAGGATGCTATTGCCACCTACGGTTCAGGGCTGGCGACGCCTGACAAAGCAGCCATCAATGCTGCGCTGAAGGACTGGGATTTCGTTGAGAGCAATGTACAGCGCCGGGTTGATCAGGCCGCTCGCTTACATGCTGCTTTAGTTGAAAATAATTTACCCGTCTCTAAACCGGCAGCCGGACACTGCGTGGTCATAGACATTGCAGATTATATAGAAATTGCAAACTACAAAAATCCGGTTGTCTCATTCCTGGCCTGGCTATACACACAAACCGGTATTCGCAGCGGCATGCACATGACTGGCATGACCCGTGAATTTGCACCTGCCACCATGATTCGATTCGCAATCCCGCTTTGTACACCTGATAGCAAGTTTGATGTTATTACTGAATCGTTGATCAGTGCTCTTAAGGATATCGGCCCTGTTCTCGACATGAAAAAGGTCTCTGTTACACATAATGTACTTAGTCTGATGTACGCTGACTATGAATTGGTATAACAATACTATGAGGGGGTAAACTCGTGTCAGAAAATATACAGCTCAATGGCGTTCCTGAAACACTACTGGTTCCTTTATTTTACCGCGCGCAGGAAACGCGCAGCCCAACACCTTTAATCCGCGATGATAAAGCCGTCGAAATCGTCGACTCACTTGACTACGATTTCTCCCACTGCAACAAATGGTCGACACAAGCCTGTGTCGCTGTTCGAACAAAACTGTTCCAGGATGCGATTAAATCCTTCCTCAACAAAAACCCAAATTCTGTCATCATCAACCTGGCAGCAGGCCTGGATAACCGGTTCAGCGAACTGGATAATGGTCAGGTTCGCTGGTTTGATCTGGATCTACCAGAAGTCATCGAAACGCGTAAACGCTATATTAACGAATCAGAACGACAGACGTTTATTGCCTCGGATGTACTGGACTACACCTGGATAGACTCCCTGTGCATTAAAGACAACTCAACACCTGTACTGATAATCGCTGAAGGACTGCTACCCTATTTACCTGAGGATAAAGCTAAAGCACTTATGTCTACACTTGCTGACCGTTTTCCCAATGGCCAGATGCTACTGGAAATCTTTGCCAGTGTTTCAGTTGGTAGAGAATGGATTGTCACTGAATTTAAGCATATTCGGCCCATACCTAAAATACGCTGGTCACCCCATAACCCTCATGATATTGCACAATGGGATTCACGTTTTAAAATTAATGCCGTTGAAAATATTCTTGCACACTGCCGCAGAAAATGGCGCTTTCTTTGGCATCTATTCAAAACTTCTGCATCAATCAGAAACCTACTCGGCAGCCGGATAATTACATTACAACTTAATCAAAACTAAGGTGCCTTTAATTAGCCCTGTAAATTAACTGTAGGAGCGGCTTCAGCCGCGATGGTCGGCATACTTCCCTTTCGCGGCTGAAGCCGCTCCTACAGGTCTCCACAATTAAACTTACCTTGCTTAACGCAATACAAATTGTGTAATCGCCTGAATAACAGCCGGATCATTTAATATCTTGGTATGACCAAGGTCTTGCGTCGGTAACACGGTGCTTGTCGGCCAGGCTGCATTAATCTCAAACATACTTTCTATACCGACATATTCATCTTTGGAATCATGGATCAACAACCCAGGGATATCGATATTGCTAGACATCGTCTGCATCGAATACTCATCCCAGAACTCAACACCATAGGTCATTTCAAGACGTTCTTTTACTAACAGAAATACTTGCTCAGAAAGATTAAATGTCGATGTAAATTTATTCAGCAACGTCTCAATATGTGCAGGTGTTGAAATACAAACCACACGTTCAGCCGCCATACCCTGCTGTAACGCCTTAAACAAACCAATCCCCCCAAAAGAGTGCGCAATGACGGAGTGAAAAGGCCCTTTAGTTTGATTGAGAAACTGAATAGCTGAGATGATTTCCAACAAATCTGTTTCATCACCACTTGAATTACCATGCGCGGGTAAATCCAATGCGATTGCTTTAAAACCAGCATCGGCCATGGCACTAGCAATCTCTGCCATTTGACCTGCCCGCCCATTCCAGCCATGAATTAACAACGCGGGTGTCCCGGTTCCCCATGTATAGGTATTCAAAACACGGGAATTAAAATTAATGGCTTCCTGACTACTCCGATCCAACAGAGTTATCTCTTCATCAGGAATCTTACTGCGATACGTCATTCGCCAGAGCTTCTCGGCCAGCATCGACGCGGCTTGCGGATCTTTTTCGGCAATTAACTGGGACGATAATGTTACAAATTCGTTCTGGGAAGGTGATCTCTTATTCATATCTATCCTATGTAACTGAATGCGGCCTATTATGCGAACCAGCACAGCCAAGCATTCAGTGAATTACATAGTTTATCAGAGACTTAGTCCTAATCTAAGCATTCTATGGTTTATTCATGGAACCCCGTAGGCTCAGTTTGCAATAACAATATAACTAGCTATATTTAATACTGAGGAGAACGGAACCGCCTTTGACGGGTGGGCAGTTGGAGAGAGAAGCATCAACCAACTGGTATAAGGAGTATAAGAATGAATCAAAATGAAATATGCCACCGGGCATATAAACCTGTGCGCACCATTTGCCAGATATCGTTAAGACGATTATTAGCCTCGGTATTCCTGCCATTTATATTACTGAGTGTTACAAATAGCGCAGGAGCGGCCACTCTCAATTGGACCGGTTTACTCAAGGTTATCATTGAAGACACTGCAACAGGCACCTACACGGGTGGAACCCCGGACGTTTCAATGTTCTCAGGCAGTTTTAACTACGGCGATTCATGTGGCGGCTGTATAGTCGAACCCTTCCCTCCGGATGAAGTTAACTACGTGTTTTCTGGTGGCACAGGTACGATAACGGGGCTCGGCGTAACAACTAATGGTGTTGAATCCAGCGTCGCCATCGTCAATGATCAAATCGCGGATGACGATTCAGCAGCCCTGTTTAACATCTTTGGAATCACGGTTACCCCAGGAACAACCACTACCGATGTCTGGAGTGTTGCTAGTGAAACTAACAACGCAATCATCGAATGGGAAGTCGAATATATTTACCTCACTACAAATCCCTTCTCGAGCAGCAGCTACACATCCACACCCCCACCCAATCCTGACCTAATCATTTTCCAGGTGAGAGAAGACGACGAAGCAACCTATTTCGCCCTGGGTGAAGTAACAACACCTGTTCCGTTACCAGCATCAATCTGGTTATTCGGAACTGGCCTGCTTGGATTGGCTGGAATAGCCCGGCGGAAGAAAACCTAAGAAATCTCTAATATATAGGTAGGAGCGGCTTCAGCCGCGATGAACATGCTGCACCCCTTCGCAGCTAAAGCCGCTCCTACAGAATTCGCGCCGCTAAATATGACAAAATCCGCGAATTAATCGTAATCAATCTGAACATCATCAGGAAACGGCTGCCCTTTCCCTGTTTCAATTGCCTGTTTAAGACTCAACAAAAACACAGCCCACTTGGTACTACAGTGCGCCATAAAATCTGAAGATTGCTTCCAGTTGGAATGCGCAAAACACACAAGCACCTGCCTCCCTTCTGGCTTCAATTGAAAAGACACCTCTGAACCCATCCAGGCTTCTGGTATGTTACCCGAATGTTTCCAACGTACTAATGAGTCCGCCTGCAATTCAACAACCTCGAAATCCGGCCCACCCCCACCGAATCTGAACTTGATGATAGACCCAATATCACCCGCACCAGAAGTGTCAGTTGTCCACCAACGCGAGAGACCTTCATCTGTCGTTAACGCATGATAGATTTCGCTAACAGCACCTTTGATACCGATTCTATGGATAATATCAGCCATGTTAGATTCCTAGCATTGGTAAAAATGGATTAGCGAAACGTACTACCCTTTCCAGGTATTATCACTATAAATACCACCCTTAAAAGGTAATACCCACATTTGATAAAGAGAAGTTGAGATCATAAACGCAGATGCTACGGAATACCCAATGCCACCTATGATAGTTAGAACAGCAAAACTTGGATACCATTTAACCAACCACCAAGACACTACATCTAACATAAGAAAAACAAATGGAATGAGAATAATGATCGCTTTCACACGAGGATGAATCCCTACTGCAAGACTAAAGACCAAACCAACAAAAAAGAAAATAAATGCAATACCAAATAAATGGATATGAGAAACCCGGGTTAAAGAATCTACTGACGCGCCTTTATCAATTTCTGCGGCGTGTTTAACAATCTGGAGATTGTTGAAGTCAGGAAGGCCTGGAATAGTGCCATGGCATTGTGTGCAATTACTTGTAAAAAGATCTTTGACTTTGGATTCCCACTCCTGATCAGGAGCACCATCTTGAACCCATTGAATAATTTCGGTACGTACTTCTACCGAAGCTTTATCTTTCATGGAACCATTTAATTTCGCTTCTAAACGGCTATTCCCTCTATTGCCATAATAACTGAAAACAATATCGTCAACAGAAACCCCAAATTTTCCATCCGCCATACCGTGAGTCAATAATATTTGCGCTCCGGCCATTAACAAGCCAAGACCGGTTACTAATAAATATCCCGTAAATAATGTACGTAAGGGTAACGATAAACTCGGTAAATTTAGCCACCCATCAGTGATTTTATTCATAGTAATGCAATATTATCAGCTTGATCTATTACAGAGTGAAAAGTTGGGTAAGAAAATTATTACGCAGCAGACAGCTTCAGTTTCTTTACATGTTTAAGACTTATTTTCTTCCTGGCATGCCACAAATCATATTGATCCTGCATCGCCAACCAACTTTCCGGACTACGACCCAGCGCTTTGGATAGGCGCAGTGCCATTTCTGGTGAAATATTACTCTCACCATTTAATAGTCGATTAAGCGTAGAGGGAGAAACGTTCAGATTCTCGGCAACCTTCCTTACACTAAGCTCAAAGGGAGTGATATACACCTCCCTAATGAACTCGCCAGGATGTGCCGGATAAGCTTAGCCATTAGTGATAATCCTCATAATTTAAGCTGTTTACGTTACTATCCCTGAATTCAATCGTGAGCCGCCAATTTCTAAAAACTGGGTCAGAAAGCAATTATTGTTAATATTAGAATCATTTTCTCTCTGACACCTAATTTTTAGTGATTTATTTCTTGCCATGTTGATATCAATTGTTAGATCTAACTCTAACTGATGAGGGGCCTACTGCATATCTTTCATAGCTATTTTCTAACTCCCGAAAATATAAAATCCCACGTAGCGTTGTCGCTAGAAACTCCATGCACCTCCATGCCAAATGCATCATCTCCAAATAATGCCTGGCCTTTTGTAATTATAAAATTGGTACCGCCATCCACCTCAGGATCAATCGTGCAGGATGAACCTTTTACAAATTTAGCTAGTCCAGTATCGTAGATTTCAAAACTAATATTGCAAGATTGAAATTGCACGGTGATATTATTATTTTTCTGCGTAATCATTGCGCTCATGACGACACCCCCTCGACCGGCTGCATTGCCTCCAAGAATCTCTACTATGCTTCTCCCTGTGTACTCACCAGAAATTGAGTGGTTATCACTACATCCATAATTTAATAGTCCAAGCAGGCAGATCGAAACAATATGTCGCATGATAACTCCTATTACAGAGAGCAATTAATCTATATCAATCGAGCCTGACTCTATTGATTATTCGGCTCTGCGTATACCTGGTATCAGGACTTTCACCTGACTAGTTAAGTACCGTGCCCAGCACACACGTCTAAGCCAAGCAGCGGCGAAACCGTCCGATTTGGGCACCTTGTTAGGCACAACTGCTCTCGCCCTCATCCGTTTTACGCCTATTAAATAACACCACAATAACAGGGATGAGGGTAAGCACAGTAAACCATTCGATCATCGTAATGTAGTTGGGAATTTCTTGATGCAGAACCCAAAAACGTAGATTCCAGGAAACTATCGCTACAACTACAACAAGAGCTGGAATAAAACTATGCTTGGAAAATAAAACAGTAAGCAATAAAGAAAGTATCACACCTACTACGGCTATCCCCAAAGTATTAGCTGTAATCATCAGAATGCCTGCGATAGCACCTGTTGATGGCTCAAAATACTCAACCACGGGCATCGACATGAAAGACCAGTACATCATGAAATATGTGTATGCAAATGGTGATGCAATAATTATCCCCAAAAATATAGAATATTTAACAGGTTGGGACAATTTCATATTATTGTGCCTAACTAGCACTTATCTCACATATGCAAGATAACGTGAATTTATAAATTTGTGCAGGATAACAACCCGCATATGGTGATATACGCACAGGTTCTAGATAACAGTCCTTTTCCATTGGCTGGAATTCCTTGTTATTCGTTTGAATTGACTAGTAATTGTGCTGATTCGTTAAGAATTGTCAATATTAAATGCACATGCATGGATAACAGCAAAACCCGATCTTATCAAGCATATGCTTTATAACGTGACATTTTGATAGATGAACAAAGCACCACAAGCAACTGATATAACAAGGAAGCTGAAAATGTAGTGGTATATTGAGCATGCTATACGCGCAGAATACTTGACTCGGTATTTTTATGGGTTTTTAATATACCTGTATATTTATACAGGTCATGGAGGGCTGAGATGGGTAAACGACTAATGGATCACTCACTAATGGGGTCTGGTCTTGTAATCTCGCATCTTAAGCCAAACTGCACAGCTTAATGTTGCATTGCAAGACCTGACATAACAAGCTCACTTAGTTTTCTCAAGCTGTTGTAAAACCGTGTGATAGATAGCTTCAACCACCTCCGCCATCTTTTGATAATTTAAGCGGTCAGCGGTATCTTGCGGAGTGTGATAAGCCGTATTACGTGCAAAAGCAGTATCCGTTATCATTACCGCAGGATAGCCCATGCGCCAATAATTTCGATGGTCTGAATAGTCTATACCAGGAATCAGTGCAGGTGCATTGATAGAGTAAACGGGTAGGCTACTCGCTTGGCTAAAGCCTTTTTTAACCTTACGTACTGTCGACTGATTACTGAGGTTTGCCACAATCGCTATGTAGTTTCCTTCACTTGGATAAATATAATCTAGAAAACTTACAGGATAGTGCTGTGAATTCGGCGCATCAGAAAAATACCCAATCATCTCTAATGACATCATCAAGGTAACATCTTTGCCTGATTCTTTTAAGCTTTTAGCATGAATATAACTTCCCATTTTATTGCTTCTAAAATGGGGTGGTTCTTCTAAAGTGTATGCGACTAATTCTACACGAGCTGATAACTTAGCTTGGGATAATAAACGTGCTAACTCGATTAAACCTGCCACCCCGCTGGCATTATCATCTGCTCCTGATAATCCATCGGCTGAATCATAATGAGCGCCAACAACAACTATCTCTTTGCTGTCTGAGCCAAATTGTAAAATAACATTATGAAATGACTCGCCATCGGCAGTGTATGTTTGTCGCTGTGGTGAACCGTAAGCTTGTAATTGAGATTCAATCCACTTAACTGTTGGTTCTAATGATACTTCTTTTGGCAAACGTGGGGGCAAGGTTTGGCTTAGCATTTCCACGTAACTCTTTAGCTTTGCAGGGTCTGCTTTTGGAGTATAAACTTTGCTATCGGTGAAGCCTATTGGTTGTGTCAGTACAAACCAAATGACTAGCATCAGCAGTGAAAAAGCTGCGAAAATCACTAAAAGGTGTTTTGTTATTTTACTCAAGGGTTGTGGCTTCGTGTTATTTTTTAGATTGTTAGTAAGTATATTACATTTGTTTATAATGAAGTAGGCATTACCCGTCCCTACACTTCGACCACGCTCAGTCTGCACCTTTAAACTGTAGTCACTCCCCCAAAAGCTCCGCTACTAATTGCCTTCGCTGATCGAAGTTAATTCTGTATTCTTTAGAAAAATACCCCATCTCTGAGCTAACATCCTTTTCGGGATATTTTTTTCTATAAATAGCTAGTACCTTTGCACTATCTCGATATTGTTTGTAGTGCTCTTTCAGAAAGGTTTTTGAAAAAACAGTATTTCCTTCTTCTCGGTACCACAGATATCCGTCTAATCCACGATCTATTTTATCTTCAATATACCAACGAACATCATTTAGTTCTTTTTCTTCTGGTGAGTCGAGTTTTTTAGCATAGTCTGTTGCGATGCGGCCTAAAATAATAGATTCCAGGTGGTAAAATTCATTTAACACCTTATTAAATCCGAAGGTCGCCCCCATAGTAAAGAACAAAACGGCAATGACAGCTGCACTAATAAACTTCGTCATATCTCGCGCTTCCTTTATACAGTTATTTTCCAACTCAAGCGCGCGGTTTTTACGTCGCTTGGAGTTGCTTGTTAACCACTTTTTCCTCGAACGATTTCAACCTTAAGTCCAAATTTAGTTGCCATGCCATTAATTTCTTTTTCCGGGACAGACTTGGAAAAATATAACGGATCTGAAAAGGAATCCCACCACTCCAGCAAAGGCATAGAATCTCTGTAAATAAAGAAATGACAAAATAATTCCGGTTCAGCATGAGTCTCGCTAAGCTCTATCATGCCCCTCCAGAAAGACTCTGAAGCCAGGCAAGAAAAACACTTTGGCTTGGGATTCATTGTTGTAATCTGAGGCAAATACTTCGACTTGCTTTTATTTTTCTTGTAATGCTCCCCAGCATGGCCTGAAATGCTTGTTCCCTCAATAAATATTGTATATGGCCCCATGTAGATAGCAGACAATTCCTGGAATAGTTTTGTACTATCAATCTTCTTTGCCCATAATGACCATGCTTCTTTCAAGAAACCTACTCCCTTATCTTTTTTTAACAGTCAATGAGGCCTGACCTTAAAATCTCGCGTCTCAAGCTGAAATATAGCGCTCAATGTTGCATTGCAAGACCCGACACAGCGCACCTCGCTTTTGTTATGTGCAGCTCCTATCTTTGCTTTTGTCATTTCATTTGGCTTTGCAAAAATACTCTATGTAATTATATGCATTATTTTGTATGCCCAGACAATTATTTTCTTTGATGAAATGTACATCAACATCAGTTATCCAACTTTGGTGTAATTTTATAGTCACTGCGCTTTTTGTATTTTCAACTACATCCCAATTAAAGAGTTCATTTATTTCATTGAGTGAATCAACGGGAATAAAATTAGTCCCACCTTCATTGAATATATAGGCCATTTTTCCTAGATTTTTATCTAGATAATATTTCATATCATCTGGAATAGAATTACCACCTTCGATTGATGTTAATGTTTTTTCCTTGTCAGATATCCAAACCCCTAATAATTCGGATTTTGGTTTGGATTCGTTACTACAACTAAGTAACGTATATGCAATTATTAATGGCAAGACAAACTTCATTAAGTTTACTCAAGGCACATAACGTTTGAGTTAGTCGGCCTTTTTATACAGGGCAGAGCGAAGTGTCGCGGCGCATAATGTAAAGGCGTAAAGGCGACGGAGGGATTATAATTTAATCCCTCCGTCACTTTTATACTAATACTAGACGACCGGTAATTTCCATTCCTTTAGGTCCTTCGGCTCTCTAAGGTATTTAACTACCCAAGCGATGACTAAAACACCACATACAAAACCTATATACCATTCATTCCTTAATTCATCCATTGTGTATTTATACTCAGGACCTTTGACGTATTTATACCCCACTTCTATTACCCACACGACCAGATTATTTGCCGCATGGCACAATATTGGTATGTAAAGTGATTGTGTCCTTAGATACAAGATGCACATACCGACTCCGAATACAAATGCACCTATTGGATCAGTGTGAATGATACCGAATAAAAATGAAGAAGCTATGATTCCACTTCTCAAGCTCCATTTATTAGACCATCTAGGTAACAACATGCCTCTGAAGACAACTTCTTCTATGATTGGAGCAATTACCACCAACGAAATGAGGCTCAATACATTAGCAAGAATCGGATAAACGCCGACATCTAAGTAAATGATCTCAGGCGCATCTATATACCACCATTGAACAAATTCAGGTGCTACATACGACAAGGGAACAAAAAGTGCATATGCCGCTGCGATGGAAAAGAGGAAAATAAGGAACGTAAGTTTAAGTGATGGAACTAAATCTGGTACATCAGGATCATTCCCCAGCATTGCTTTCCATCTTATACCTACGATAGCACCTATAATGATTGTGGCTATAATCAAGGTAGCATGACCATAATAGTAGTAGAACAAATCCCTCCAATACCACGGCCACTCATATCCAACAGACTCAAGAAAATAGTTTGCGCCTGGCAGGTAAGCCATGGGCATTATCCAGAAGAACGCCAAATATTTACCGTAAGGACTCGAAAATACGCTTATATTGTTATTCACTACCGCTTTGGTCGTCTAACTGGTACTTATCTCACAAATGCAAGATAACGTGAATTTATGAAATTGTGCAGGATAACTACCCGTATACGGTAATATACGAACAGGTGCTAGATAACATTCCTTTTCCATTAGCTGGAATTCCTTTGCTATTTGTTTGAATTGACTATTGATTGTGCTGATTCATTGCAGCTTGTCAATATTAAATTGCACATGACTGGATAACAGTAAAATCCGTTCTTATCGAGCAAATTCTTAATAACGTAAATGGGGCGGTTTAATCTAAATAGGTGTGGCGGCTATCGCGGCTAAAGCCGCTCCTACAGGCTTGTATGTATTTATCTGGAGTTCACAGGATTTAGCCTGTTATTTATTATCTGGCAATCAAAACCCCCTCGATATTTTGAGGGGGTTTTTAATCAGAAAACTGTAACTTCAGTTAATTGTTTTTTCCGGTGTACTATCCAACGACCGGGCAAGGTTAACCAGTTTGATAAATTCACCCTGGTAACCGAAAGAATCGTTACCTCGTGCTGCGCGTGCTAGTTCTAGCGCTTCGTCGTAGTCGAATGCTTCCATGTAATCTCCACCGCGGAGTAGTTGTCCGAATCCGGCCACTGCGGCGGAAAAATGGAAACGGTCTGAGGTTGCTTTGAGTTTATTTTCAATGCTTGATTTGTAAATCGGGTTTTCGAGAACGTAAAGGCGACGGAGGGATTATAATTTAATCCCTCCGTCACTTTTATACCGACTACACAATAGCCCACAAAAATAAACCACCAACATAAAAAGCCCCCAAAATACCTAACCACCACTTTTTACCTATAGCATTCATTGGCGTAAACACACCAACCACACCTAAGATTAAGGTTGTAAATCCAATTAACTTTTCAAGGCCAGTTCTGTCATCAAGGAACCATATAAACCCGATATAGATAAAACACCAAAAAATAACGCTGGCGATTCTGATCACGCCACTAGCAAGCCAACTGATAATGGCAGCACTTCTATCTTGCTGTGGTGTTTCATTGTTCAATTCTTCATTCATTTTGGCGTATAACGTGGCTGTAGAAAAACCTCAGCATTTAAAAAAAGAGATGGTTTCAGGGGTGTCAAAACCATTCCCGGAGATGAGATCGTCGCATACAGCGCATCTGAGAGAGTCAATTTTTTCATGAATTTTATCCCTTAGGTTTTTCTACAGCCTCAACGGTTAAGCTAACAGGCGCGTCGATTTATGGCGCGTTCTGGTTGAGCGACTGGTTAGGGCTTAAATACTTATCAATGAAATACTTATGCGTGTATTCGCCATATTTTTCCCCAAACCCCAATGACTCTTCAATAGTTCGCGCCACGTCGGCGCTTTCACTTTCAAAAGCCTTATACTCATTTTTGTATAACTCTCTATACAATGACGCAAGCTTCAATGATGACAGAACTACGACGTCTTTTTCAGCCAGCGCCACCTCCTTGTGCGGTGATAAAGTAATTAGATTTGTATCAACTGAGTGTTCTAACCACTCCGTAGCTTGCTGAAATTGACCTTTTCTAATGGCAGATAAAACTTGAACACTGCTCATTAATGAAGTTGCTTCACCCCAAACGAGTAGCATCTCTATATCCTGCTCTGTTTGGTATTTTCCAGCCATGTAACCAAACACACCGCCTGCTACACCTAAAACTATAGAGAGATATACGGCTTTCATTTATTGAGACCTAACAACTGATTGAACCACTACACGCCTGATAACATGAAAGTACAAGCGGGCGCTTTTTTCACCTCTGATTGGGGCGTTATTCGAGCCTTTGCGGGTAATCACTTTGCTGACCTCCTTGTTTATTTATGAATAGAAGCTTTGATTATCATAACTTTTTATTTTATCTTATGAAAGCCTGAGAAAATGATCTGCAGCGTTCTTGATAACATTCCTTTTGACTGTGCGACCCAGCGCTACAAGTTTATGAACTTTACAAATATATGGGGCGGTTATAATCTAAACAGGTGCAGCGGCTATCGCGGCTGAAGCCGCTTCTACAAGCTTGCATGTATTTATCTGGAAATAAGAACCCCCTCGATATTTTGAGGGGGTTTTTAATCAGCAAACTGTAGCTTCAGTTAATTGTTTTTTCAGGGGTGCTATCCAACGACCGGGCAAGGTTTACCAATTTGATGAACTCACCCTGGTAGCCAAAGGGATCGTTGCCTCGTGCAGCGCGTGCTAGTTCTAGCGCTTCGTTGTAGCCGAATGCTTCCATGTAATCGCCACCGCGGAGTAGTTGTCCGAATCCGGCTACTGCTGCGGAGAAACGGAAGCGGTCTGAGGTTGCTTTGATTTTATTTTCAATGCTGGATTTATGTATTGGGTTTTCGAGCAATTGACTGGTGTCGCTGTCGGGTGCTTTGTAGCGCAGTCTTAACAGGGCGAGTTCGTTGGTATGGTTCGATGTTGGCTTTGTGTCTTTACCATAACGCAATCCATCGATGCGCCCTCCTTCACTGCCTGTCAGGGTGATTTCGTAAATTGCTGTGACGGTGTGTCCGGCGCCGATTTCTCCGGCGTCGATTTTGTCGTTATTGAAATCTTCGCGGCGTAAGGTACGATTCTCATAACCAACCAGTCTGTATTCCGAAACGACAGCGGAGTTGAATTCGACCTGGATTTTTACGTCCTTGGCTATTGTCTGTAGTGTAGAGCCCATTTCATCGACCAGAACTTTCTGCGCTTCGTTGAGTGTGTCGATATAGGCATAATTGCCATTACCGGCATCGGCCAGTTGTTCCATCATGTGATCGTTATAGTTACCGGTTCCGAAACCTAATGTTGTGAGCGAGACACCGGATTTGCGTTTGTTTTCGATCAAGTCTTTCAGTGTTTCAAAATTCACGGTGCCGACATTGAAATCGCCGTCCGTTGCCAGCAGGATTCTGTTAATACCACCTTCTATAAAGCTTTCTTCAGCGAGGTCATAGGCAAGACGAATGCCTGCAGCGCCATTGGTCGAACCACCCGCTGTCAATCCATCTAATGCCCGGCGTATTTTGCTTTTTTCATTGCCCGATGTGGGTTCAAGTACGACACCTGAAGCACCTGCATAGACGGCGAGTGAGATTCGGTCTTCTTTGCGAAGTTGTTTAGTTAACAAGCGTAGTGAAGATTTCAGTAATTCGAGTTTATCGGCTGATTGCATTGAGCCGGATACGTCTACCAGAAACACCAAATTGGCGGGCGGTAGTTTGTCGCGTGAAACGTCATAGCCTTTGATGCCGATGTGTAATAGATGTGTGTTCTTGTTCCAGGGTGTTGGGCCGGTTTCGGTGATGACTTTGAATGGCACGCGTTTGTTGTCGGGTTGCGGATAATCGTAGGAGAAATAATTAATCATTTCTTCGACCCGGACGGCGTCCTGAACGGGTAATTGACCGGCATTCAACATGCGGCGAACATTGCTGTAAGCGCCGGTGTCGACGTCGATGCTGAAGGTGGATACGGGACTTTCTGCAACGCGTTTAACGGGGTTGTTTTCAAAGTGTGCGTAGTTTTCCCGGTTTACTGGCTCAAGAGCCTGGCGTATTGGCATTGATTGTGGGTAGCTGAATGCATCCTGCGCAATCGATGTGCGCGCTTTGGCTGCGAGTCCTGTCACGCTCTGTTCTGATTCAAATCGTTTTGATTTGTATTCGGAAAAGACTTTTTTATCGTTTTCTTTTCCTGTTTCTTCTACTGAATCCACTGAATTGATGGCAGGTAAATCGTTGTCTGAATTTGAGAGTTTATCTGGTGTTGGTGGCGATGTTTGTTGGTTATTGGTTTGGTGATCTGATGGCTGGTTGGGCGCACAGGCTAAGATTAATACGGTGGAAATAGCTACTGCGGTTTTTTGTAAGACTCTGATATGAGGCATTGTTTTCTCCTGCTTGGGGTTGTTGTTATGGGTGTTAACGCGGGAGATTGGGAATGGGGTTAATTGGGTGGGATTTATTTGGTGGATGAGTTCGCTGCGCTCACCTTTTTTTTGATTCCCTCTCCCTGGCCCTCTCCCGGAGGGAGAGGGGATTAGAATTGAGAGGGTTTAGTAGTATTAGTATTAGTGGTGGTGATTTATGAATAGAGATTTAGTGGATCGTCGGGGTTTACGTCGTCCATGAAGGGTTTGCGGCGGTCGTTGTGGGTGACCTGGTAGACGAGGCCCATCCAGTTGGCGACTACGCCTTCGGCGGTGTCGTGCCAGGTGTTGTCTAGGCGGTCGGTGATGAGTGATTCTGGAAATTCCGGCACAACAGTACCTGCGTTCAGTGCAATATCAAGCTCTTTTCGATATTCATTGAGCAGGGTTTTTTCTTGCAGCCGGAAATAATCTTTTGGAAACAGGGGGTAGTCTTTGCGTTCTCTTTGGGCGTATAACGACACTTCTCTTTTATATTCTTTGAGTAAGGAAATGGTGTCGTACTCCGGGTGGCCTTGCGAAAAGATAAAGCGTAATCCGTCTGGGCTGGTCGCAAGATGCACACCGATATTTTCACTACTCACTAGAATGTGCAGCCCGGCCTCGGTAAATTGTTCGGGTGTGATGGCATTCCAACGCGAGTGGGGTACGTCAAAACGGGTATTGATGTCGTTAACCAGTGGGTGCGTTTTCTCCACCACGCGATGAGGGTAGACGCCCCAGATTTTGCCACCCTGAGCGATGCGCTTTTTTACATAACGAAACTGTAATACGGCATGTGTAGCAAGACAGGAACAAAAAGTTGAGGTTACATTGTTATAAGCCCAATCGATGACATCGATTAACGGTTCCCAGAAAGTCTGATTGTCTAATTCCGCTCCGATGACGTTGGCACCGGTCACTATTAAGGCATCCAGACCGCTTTCTCGTATCTGATCAAAGCTTTCGTAATATTGGTCAACGTATTTTTTTGCGTCAGCGCCACGCTCTAATTCCGGCAAGGTAAAAGGATGCACGTAAAACTGGGCGATCGGATTACTCTCGCTTACAAGCCGTAAAAACTGACGTTCGGTTGCTGCCAGGGCGGCATCGGGCATCATGTTGAGCAGACCGATATGTAGTTCGCGGATATCCTGGTTCTGCGCTCGGCCGGGTTCCAGTATTTTGATGCCTTCCTGACGCAGGCGCTCAAACGTGGGTAACTTATTGTGGGCAACCAGTGGCATGGTATTTCTACTTCGTGCGCGCTATGGCAGTTTCAAGCAATTGCAGAAAATCCTGTTCATCACGCACCTGTGCAACTTCGTTGGATGTCACGGTGTAACCATGCGGTTTGGCAATCGCTTCGTAGCGTGGGATGCGTGACCGGAACAAATGTGGGAATACCCAGCGGGTAAATTCATCCGGGTTAATTTCTGCCGCGTAGGACAGGCTATTTTCTTTCAAGTAGCGTGCAAGCTGTTCCTGCAGAAATGCCGGACGGTAATACAAGGGTTTCGGATCGCTCTGGGCGCGTTCGATGAGCTTGTTCTCTTCTGCTTCGTCGGTGACCTGTATATAGAGTATCAACGTATGTTCGACCAGCAAGTCAATCACCGAGGGTTCTTCCAGTTCACACAGGCTGCCACCCACATCATTGACGAAGTGCTGGTAACCATAAATTTCTTTTGCCTTGCTGATAAATGCAGGCACATCCTGCATGGCAGCGATTTCTGCTTCACGATACTGCGCCTGGCGGCGGGTGAAATCTTCTAACGCCACACCGCCCTCCTCTGGATTACCGAGTTTACCGACAAAACTCAGTACCGGACCCAGGTCATGTACCTTGATGTTGTTACGAATATAGATCCAGTCGCGGCGTAGCAAGTCACGCAAAAATGGGGTCTGCATGGCTTGATGCTTGATCAGGTCAAGGATAGGTTCATCCAGATAGCGGGTACCAATCCGGTAATCGCCGGAATAATGGAACCAGTTATGTTTGCGCAGCAATGCTGACAAATAGGTTTTGCCGACACCTGACATGCCTAACAAGGTGACTTTCCTGTTTTTCCAGGCGCGGAATTCTTCAACGTTGAACTTCACTACCTTGCTCCGGTGCTTGGTGAATGTGTTTGATTATGCCGTATTTTAAGTGTGTCTGGAATAGAGGCGCGGTTACCGGTGTTTCTTAACTCCCTCTCCCTAACATTCCCCCTGAGGAGGGTGTTGTAAATTCACCGTAGAGTGGGTGAAACCCACCATTTGTTACAGCATCCGATGGGTTATTACCCATCCTACGAAACTGTTCATCTTCCTCAAGTCGAAGGTTGGTGAGAGCGAAGTGAGGGGCTGGGAATCTGATAAAACAACTGCCTTTAATTTTATCCCCTCTCCCTAGCCCTCCCCCTGAGGGGGAGGGAACGAATATTAAATTTCTATCAGGTGATCTGGTAATTCATTGATGTCATCATCACCCACGGGAAAATGCGTCTCCAACAGTTCACCACAGTCAGTCACTGCTTTTAGAAATCCGTCGGCAACCCGACCAACCCTTACTGAATCCGTAAAGTTGTTTACTATTGTATCCCACTGCGGTTGCCCGACCTTGGCATTGATCCCTTCATCAGCAATGATTTCAACATAGTGTTCTGCAACTGAGACAAACAGGAGGACGCCGGTTCGCTCACGGGTCTGGTGCAGGTTATGAGAGAGGAACTGTTCGACCGCCAGGCGGTGTGCCCGCCGGTGTTTTAAGGCACGCGGTACGATGAAATCCAGCAGCGGTTGCCAGCGGAATATCACTGCCAGGAATAAAAACACCGCAATTTGTGTTACGTATCGCCAGGCTTGCAGTTCCTGAATGCCAGACAGTGCGATGAGTCCGGGTACCGCTAATGCGATCAGCGCAGCCCACAGTAACGATACATAAAGATAATCATCCGCCGCATGGGCGATCACGGCCACCAATTCACCACTGGTCTTTTTTTCGGCATCGGCGATGGCCTGCTCGATGGTCTGTTTTTCACTGTCTGTTAAAAATGCCATATTCACCAACCCCCGGACGCACCGCCGCCACCGAAGCCGCCGCCTCCGCCACTGAATCCACCACCGCCAAACCCACCGGAAGAACTGCCGCCGTAATATCCGCCATAACCTCCACGGCCACCTGATCCCGAACCACCACCGCCTGCAAAATAATGAAACAAGGCGATCAACACACCCATGATGACGCCTATCCACCAGGAGCCGACAAAAAACCCGCCAACCAGTACGCCCAGCACGCCAAGTACCCCTGCTGAAATCAGGCGTTTGGGTTCACCACGTCGGCCGCCAAACATTTCACCGAGTATGGTCAGGAAAATAAACAGGGTCACCATTTCCCCAGGCAAATCACTTTTACGGCGCTTGTCGGGTTGCGGTTGATAGGTACCCTGAATGCTGTCGATGACAGCCTGGGTACCTGCGTTAATACCGCCTTCAAAGTTTCCGCTTTTAAAATACGGCAAGATGACGGTCTGGATAATGCGATGCGAACGTGCGTCGGTCAGGTCACCTTCAAGGCCATAACCGACTTCTATCCGCACCTTGCGTTCGTTTGGCGCAACAATAAGTAGCGCCCCATTATTGCTATCTTTTTGTCCGATGCCCCAGTGTCGACCTAGCTGATAACCATAATCGTCAATGGCATAACCTTGTAATGATTTTAACGTGACGACAACGACCTGGTTACTGGTTGCCTGTTCATGCGCTTCGAGTATTTGGGTGAGACTGGCACGGGATTGCGGTGAAATAATATTAGCCTGATCGACAACACGGCCAGTCAAGGTAGGAAAATCGGGCGCTGCCAACAGCTGGGTGCTCTGCATAAAAAACAGCAACAGCAGCCAGGGTTGTAACAACCTGAGGGTCACATTTTCTCCTTAAAACTTATGGGCTGGCCTGGAATCTCGATTAATTCGTGATTCTCTGTAGGAGTGGCTTTAGCCACGATGGGCGCTGCGGAATTCATCGCGGCTAAAGCCGCTCCTACAATAGTTGAGCTGTCCACAATCACAATTTACACGAATTAATCAGCGCCTCTCCTAGAATGAAACGTCTGGAACCTGCTCTACCTCAGGACTCACGGTAAAGTTTTCCCTGGGCTCTGACTCGGCATACATCAGGGATTTCCACCACCGGCCAGGGATAGTGCGTAATTCCGTGTTGTAATGTTTCACCGCAGTAATATAGTCGTGACGAGCAACCGCTATGCGGTTTTCAGTGCCTTCCAGCTGTGACTGCAGGGTCAGGAAATTTTGGCTCGCTTTAAGATCAGGGTAACGTTCGACAACCACCATCAATCGTGACAAGGCAGAACTCAAGCCGTCCTGATTTTGCTGAAAGGCCTTGAAAGCGTCCGGATTACTGGCGATATTTTCCGGCAGCTGCATTTGTGAGACTTTTGAGCGCGCTTCCACCACTGCGGTCAACACATCTTTTTCATGTGCTGCGTAACCCTTGACCACATTAACAAGATTAGGCACCAGATCGGCACGCCGTTTATATTGGTTCAGGATATCACTCCAGGCCGCCGTGGCTGCTTCATCATAGGTAGGAATATTGTTGATGCCGCACCCTGTAAGCATGAATAACAAGGGCAAACAGAACAGCATTGCTGAACGAACCTGAGTATTCTTTTTCATGGTGAGTCCTTTTATTGATTTTAGATAGAATCTGTAGGAGCGGCTTCAGCCGCGATGGCTGGTGACGTCGTTCTCGCGGCTGAAGCCGCTCCTACAGTATTGGTATTATTCGCTATGACTGGTTATCAATTAATCAGCTGTATCCTGAAACAAAAATGGCTATGCCTGAGAGCATAGCCATTGTGCACCTGGATTATTGCCGTTTCTACAACAATTTCCGGGCCATACCAAACAGGTCATCGATCACTGAACCATCATTATCCCGATCCAGCATCGAAGTCAGGATACCGCCCGCACCTGAAGCCAGCGCACCGCCCAACAAACCTTTTGTCTTGCTCTGCTTGAAAAGACCGCCCATGGCCATACTGGCCACGACGGGTAGCATTTTCTTGAGCAGGCCAGCACCGAGCCCGGTATTGGAAGCAGCCTGGTGTGCGACCTGACGGCTGGCATCTTTGCTGCCCAGAATATGACCGAGAATGCTATTGCCATCCTGAACTGCTTCAGGTCGGCCTAAATGATCTGCCTTATCAAGGTACTGCTCGTGCTTACCTTTCGACAAAGCATTCATTAAACTTTCCAGTCCGTTCTGGTTAGAAATATTACTTTTAACACCCCGGCTCAGCGCTGGTACCAGCTGCGATAACGCCCGCATGGTGTCGTCGTTACTCAAGCCAAAGTTTTTTGCGAGCTGTTTTACTGCACCGCCATTTTGGCTCTTGAGAATGGTTTCTAGAAGTCCCCCGAGCATATTGCTTCTCCTTATTTGGGTTTAGTCAATTCAGATATTTGCTGCGTCAGTATAAGCCACATAGACTTCGATTGCGCCGCAGTTAAGTTGACCCAGCCACTAGAATGCATACTTAATCCAGATTCTAGTATTTTATATAATTAATATAAACAATAAGATACATGATCTATGTAATTATTATTCTGGGACGCCCTGCCACAACATTTCGTAACCTAGCTCGTAAGTTTCATCGCAATATTCTTGCAGCGCGCTGAATTTTTCGTTGAAGGCTTTATCCGAATGCGACTTTTCATGCTGATCAAATGACTTCCAGTAGGTCATGATAACGATGTGATCTTCGGTCATTTTTTTAGAATCAAACGTGCCTTCATTAGAAACAAAGCCATTATATTTATAGACCTGGCCACCGATAAATCCGCCTTCATCATCGCCATAAGTATTCTTGACGACATTGCACATTTCGCCCAGCGCTAGCTCCACATCTGAAACGGCAACACCTTCTTTCAGTTTGACAACATTGAATAACATGACGCAGCCAAACGGGATTGAGATTGGTTCAAACATACTTGCTCTCCATTGATTAAATGTTTAGGTAAACGCGCGCAATAACAACAGCGCAACAGTCTTGTTTATCATGATCTATCCGGCGATTGTCCCTCAGTAGTCTGGATACCAGACTCTATCGCCAGTTCTTCATCTTCCGGCTCTATCAGGCTCAATACTTTCCAGTCCGGGCCTGGTACCACCTTGTTCTCTGCGGTAAAGATATGCAAACGCTGTTTCGCATCCAACGCGAACAAAGGTATCGCCATTTTAGAGTACTTTCTATGGTAGTCATCAAAATCAAAGTTTTCAGTCAAGCGAGTTTCGCGCATTTCTGCCCCTATACTGAGTGCATGTGCCAGACGTTCATAGGAGACATCGTCCCCAAAAGCAGTGTAACCTGCTGGGTGACTCGACATTTGTTTCCCACCATCAACCGGTGGTTTCGCGTGTAGTGTATAGACATGCTTGTCCCCAAATTCCCGCCGATATCGATGCACCGACAGAACATTGATCTCCTGTTGTGTAGACATAGCCAATAGACGGCCCATACCGACCAGATCCAACTTTCTATCCGCATATTGTGACACTGCACTGCCATAAAATGTCGATAATCCCTGCATCCGTGCAGCGCGCACATTTGACCAGCTGTTATCACACAACAGACTGTCATAGCCCTGTTTTTTCAATGCAACAGCAATGTTTCTTGCGACCGGATTTGCACCGATAATCAGAAAACCGCGCGGCTCAGGTTCAGCCACCTTAAGCAAACGCGCCAGACTGCCTGCGGTTGCACTCTGTAAAACAACAGTCCCAATTATCACCATGAAGATTAGCGGCACCAGTAATTCGGCCTGCTCATAGCCCGCATTTTGTAAGCGTAAAGAAAACAGAGCGGCTACTGCGGCGGCCACGATACCGCGTGGCGCAATCCAGGCCAGCAAACTGCGCTCCTGCCAGGTCAGCGAAGAACCATAGGTTGCGACCATAATCTTTAACGGCCTGGCTATAAACTGTATGGCTGCCAGCACACCGAGTGCGCCCCAGCCCAGAGATCTGAACTGATCAAAATCAATCCGCGCTGCCAGTACGATAAACAAGGTCGAAATTAATACCACTGACAGGCTTTCCTTGAAATCGATAACACCTTCGATGGGTACTTTACGCATATTGGCCAACCACAAACCCATCACCGTTACCGTCAACAAACCCGCTTCGCTTTCGATTTCATTGGATACGGCAAACACGGCAAATACAGCCGCGAGTACTGTCACATTTTGCAGGTATTCCGGTAACCAGTGATTCCTGAGCGCAAGCCCTAGTAAATAACCGGCAGTTGCCCCTATACCAACACCCACAAATAAAATTTTGGCAAAACTGATCAGGGTGCGGCCTAGCGCCTCACCGTCCTGTCCCGAGACAATAAACTCGAACACCAACACCGCGAGCAAGGCACCAATAGGATCGATAACAATGGCTTCCCAACGCAAAATGCTGGAGATGCGCGGGTTCGGCCTGACGGTACGCAACATGGGCACAATGACCGTCGGCCCGGTAACCACTGCCAGAGCGCCAAACAACAACGCCAGTTCGAAAGGAAAATCCAGCAAATAATAAGTCGATAGCGTGATGACCGTCCAGGTGACCAGCAAGCCTGATGTCACCATGCGGCGAACCACCGATTGCAATCCGCTGATCTCGGAAAATTTCAGCGTCAGGCTGCCTTCAAACAGAATCACTGCGACCGACAAGGAAACGAAGGGAAACAATAAAGGGCCAAATAAAGCGTCAGGGTGTATCAGGCCAGCAATTGGACCGATGAGAATACCCGCGAGCAATAAAAATAGAATTGCCGGTAGTTTGACCCACCAGGCAAACCACTGGCAGGCAATGGACAGAGTTGCAATACCGGCGATAGTTAGGACAGCCTGTTCTTCCATACTTTATTCTTTGTTCTTTTTCAGTTCATTCATATTTGAATCCAGCAAAGCAATTTTTTCACGGCGCAGAAGTTGTTTTATCGATGCTTCACGGCGGCTGGCCGAACTACGGTCATGCCCACCTTCAAGATACACCAGTTGTTGCGGCTGGCGACCTCTGAAATATTTAGCACCGCGTTGGCTGGCGTGCATGGTAATCCGCTTCTCCACGTCGTTGCTTATGCCGGTATATAGCGAGTGGTCAGTACACAGTAGCATGTAAACTTTCCAGGTCATGTAGCGCCTTTGATTACACGATGAAAGTAGAAATTGAGCTTGGCTCCGCTACTACAGCGTTTGCCGTACACATCCATTGCTGCTCGTAGAGTAACTTTTTAAAACGATATATTCACGAATAAAATCTTTACACACTTTTATTACAAGCTGAACATGACGGTCAATCACGACTCAATGAACATATCGTCCCCTCCCCCTGAGGTGGAGAGACAGGGAGAGGGGGTCAGATAAAACAACTGCCTTAAATTTGATCCCCGGCCCCTCGCTTCGCTCTCCCCAACCCTCTCCCGGAGGGAGAGGGGGCTAACCAGACGGTGTTCGTCTCATTTATCTTGCTTTATTAATTCCGTCCCGCATATACGGCAATGGTATCTTGCCTGATAGCGGCAGACTTTGTTATGCCGACTGGTAGTTAGTTGGTATTCACGACAACTGCAAGCATAGCTGTGACGCCGCTGCCGCCGCACTGGCACTCCGGTGAGATCAAAATCTGCTGTCACACGCGGTTCTGCCCCCAGGGCGCGCATGATGGTTTTCCACTCTTTACCGTGAGGCCGGATACTTCGCAGTCCAAACAACCGGTCGGCCACATGATGCGCTACTTCGTGTGGCACAGTTTCAGTCAGATTTGCATCATAGTGACTGGAAAATATCCAGGGGTTGTAACGAATACGTTGCTTGCCCATACGTACCTGATACATACCTGCGGCACGGCCACGCAAATCAAAACTGACCGGTATCGTCTGGTAATCAAGCTCAAAAAGCTGACAGGCTTGTTGCAGACAACGGCTGGTTGCATTCAGTATCTGTTGTTTTTGTGAATCGTTGACCGGTTGGACATGATGAAGTGACATGCTAGCGGATTCCGCTATCGGCTTTGTTCGCACAATCGATACACAAAGCAGCTGACGGATCGAAGTCCAGCCGCTTGCTGGCAATCGGTTCATCGCAACTGGCGCAGTAGCCAAACTCACCCGATTCAATACGTACCAGTGCTACGTTAATCTTTTGCACTTCAATCTCTCGCCTGCGTTCACTTTCTTTTGACATTGCTTGCCCTTGCAAGGCATCCATACGTGACAATCGTCCTACACTGGTCTGATCCAGTTCGACTGTTTGTGAAGCATCGCGACTGGTCGCCCGTAAATCAAGCAATGTCTGCCGCTTATCGAGCAATTGCTGTTTGTATTGGGTAAGTATGTCAGGATCTAGTCCGGCCATTGAATTTATTTCCACTCAGTAAAACTCATTCTCGCAAAGACGCAGAGTTCGCAAAGTCATTAGCAAGAAACTTCTGATAAATTAGCGAGCACCTGTAGGAGCGGCTTCAGCCGCGATGAACGCTGCACCCCTATCGCGGCTAAAGCCGCTCCTACAGTATTTGCATGGTTCACAATAACAAAATGCACAACGCATCAGAGCATCCTGGAATTTTTTCTTTGCGCCTCTGCGTCTTTGCGAGAAAATATTTCAGCTCTGTATGGGAAACACGACATCAGGCGCGGGAGATAAACTCCCGAGTATCCGTGTTGATCTTAATCTGTTCGCCGGGTGACAGATACTCCGGGACTTGCACTACCAGGCCGGTATTCAAAGTCGCCGGTTTGGTTCGAGCCGATGAAGAAGCGGCTTTCATGCTCGGTGGGCATTCCTCAATCGTGAGTACAACCGATGCGGGCAGTTCGATACCTATCAAGGCTCCTTCTGACACCAATGCAGTTACCCCTTCAAGTCCATCTGTAAGGAAAGATAACTCATCCTCCACCGCCGCATCGGAGAGCGTGTATTGCTCATAGCTTTCGATGTCCATAAAGGTGCAGCCATCGCCATCACGAAACAGCAACTGTATCGCCCGGCGAGAAACGTCCACGCTGGTAACCGTTTCGTCGCCCTTGAAACTACGTTCGAATTTCTGCCTCGAGACTACATCCTGGCCTTTCACCTTATATAAAGTACTGCCACTGCGTGAAGACGGTGACTGGACTTGTACCTGCTTTACCAGGATGAGCTTGTTATCAAGCTGGAAAATCATACCTCTTTTCAGTTCATTAGCTTTCATTTGTAATACTTTAATTTAAATGTGTTTGTTGATGCAACTGATCCAGTGTAACAAGCATTCTGTATCGATGGGCATCTGTTGAACAGCCAACGCTAGCTTCCACGAACATCACATTCCGTGGATCATGTGAATCTTATCCATGTAATAACAAGTCGATTAAGACAGGCTCTAAACCTGTGTTTTAATACATTTGAATAGACTCAAATTCCGCATTTCTCAAGCCATAAAAAATAAGGTGTATTTCAAAATATTTGTGTATACTGACTGTCGTCAATCGGTAACAGTGGTTATATTTATACGTATTTTATCGGTAGAAAAACAATGATAATTGCACGTTCTTTAGGTTTACTCAGAAGTTCCGTTTGGTCTCTCCTGTCATATCCCTCCTATGTGATCTGCAATTTAGCACTATTAATTTTTATTCGAGGTAATATTCATGGCAACAGGTACAGTTAAATGGTTCAACGAATCCAAAGGATTTGGTTTTATTGCACCGGCTGATGGTGGCGAAGATGTTTTTGTCCATTTTTCCGCAATTCAGGGCGACGGATTCAAAACCCTGAACGAAGGTCAATCAGTCAACTTTGACGTGGAACAAGGCCCAAAAGGCCTGCAGGCGGCTAACGTCCATCCACAATAACTGATCGGAACTTTTTACCGGACATCGGGGGAATTTTGCAGAGCAAGATTCCCCCTTTTTTAATTTATGGGCCGATACCGTCCTCCTACTCCTAAGTCTTCCCTCTACATCACCCGTGATGGTTTTGAAAACCTGCAACAGGAACTCAAAGCTATCTGGAAGCGCCGTGCTGGTGTCACCAAAGCCTTGTCAGCCGCCGCCGCTGAGGGTGACCGTTCTGAAAACGCTGAATACATTTACCGTAAAAAAGAACTGCGTGAAATAGACCGGCGAATTCGCTATCTGCAAATACGTTTGCCAGAATTAAAAATTGTCTCAGAACCACCCACCGACCAGAGCCTGATTTTCTTTGGTGCCACGGTCACCCTGGAAACCGAGCAAGGTGATGAAGTAATTTACCGGATTGTTGGAGCTGATGAGCTTGATCCATCTCGAGGTTGGGTAAGTATTGATGCGCCGATGGCGCGGGCATTGTTGAAGAAATCGGTTGATGATGAAGTGATAGTGCGTACTGAAAAAGGTGAAAAACTTTATACTGTTATTGAGATAACGTATTTGGGATAGCGACAAAAAATACTGGAAACAAATTCAATTTAACACTTTGCCTTGTTAGCCCCCTCTCCCTCCGGGAGAGGGCTGGGGAGAGGGGGTCTAATAAAGGCAGTGCTTTTATCTGATCCCCTCTCCCTGTCCCTCCCCCTGAGGGGGAGGGGACGATTTTATAAAGTTTAGCACCACTCCCTGAAGCTCTGATCTAACTAATGCGATTTCCGGCGACCCTCAGATTTCTTACCTCTCCGCGCTGCCGCTGGATTATCCGGCAAACCCGTATGCTGGGTTCGAAACGATTTACCCGGCTTACCGGGCTGATGTTTTCTGTTTCCTTCACCCTGCTTACCGGTACCTTCAGGCTGCCAGTTTGGTATTAAATGACGCTTACCGTTACCGATCAGATCAGACCGCCCCATGTCTTTTAAAGCGGCACGTAATAGTGGCCAGTTGTTTGCATCGTGATAACGCAGAAATGCCTTGTGCAGCCGTCTTATTTTAAGACCTTTTGGTATAGCCACATCTTCACCATCGTGACGTACTTTATGTAATGGATTCTTTCCCGAGTGATACATGGCTGTTGCAGTGGCCATCGGTGATGGTAAAAAGTTCTGCACCTGATCGGCACGGAATCCATTACGTTTTAACCACAACGCCAACTGCAGCATATCCTCAACTGTAGTACCTGGATGTGCAGCGATAAAATACGGGATCAGATATTGTTTCTTGCCGGCTGCCGCCGTGTATTTTTCGAATAGTTCCTTGAAACGATCATAGGCTCCCATACCCGGTTTCATCATTTTTGATAATGGCCCGTCTTGTGTGTGCTCAGGCGCAATTTTCAGATAGCCACCTACGTGGTGTGTTACCAGTTCCTTCACGTATTCGGGCGATCGTATCGCCAGGTCGTAACGTAAGCCGGATGCCACCAGTACTTTTTTGATGCCGGGTAACTCACGCACACGTTTGTATAAACGGACGAGGGGTGAATGGTTAGTATCCAGGTTGGAACATATATCAGGATAAACACAGGATGGAAGACGGCACGCCGCTTCAATTTTTTCACTCTTGCAGGCCAACCGGTACATGTTGGCCGTTGGGCCACCGACATCAGAGATTATGCCGGTAAATCCAGGCACCGTATCGCGGATCGTTTCAATTTCCCGTACCACGGAATCTTCGGAACGGTTTTGAATGATCCGCCCTTCATGTTCGGTGATAGAACAAAAAGTACAACCACCGAAACAGCCACGCATGATATTCACCGAGAATCGAATCATTTCATAGGCTGGAATACGGGCATCTTGATAAGCAGGATGTGGCTGACGCGTGTAGGGTAGTTCGAAGACACGATCCAGCTCTTCGGTTTTCAAAGGGATCGGTGGCGGATTCAGCCAGACATCGCGATCACCATGCCTTTGTACCAAAGCACGCGCATTGCCTGGATTGGTTTCAAGATGTAACACGCGTGAGGCGTGCGCATATAACACCGGTTTGATTTTGACCTTTTCATACGCTGGCATCCGGATCACTGACATAGCTCTATCAATGATTGGGCGTTTGTTAAACTGCACCTGTATTTCTGTCAGACCCGGTTTTGAATCTGCACAGCTATTGCTGGCAGCTTGTTCGGCATAAGGGTCAGGTTGCGGATCAACACGGCCTGGCGTGTCAACAGTCGTGGAATTGATCTCGGTCCAGCCCTCGGGCACCGCTTTACAAACATAGGCAGTACCACGAATATCGGTCAACTGGTCAACCGCTTCACCTGCCGCCAACCGGTGTGCAATCTCTACGATTTGTCGTTCGCCATTCCCATAGACCAATAAATCTGCTTTGGCATCCAGCAACACGGAACGCCGCACCTTGTCCGACCAGTAATCATAATGTGCAATACGCCGCAGGCTGGCTTCGATACCACCAATAATAAGCGGCACATCAGAAAAAGCTTCACGGCAACGTTGCGCATAAACAATCACCGAACGATCAGGCCGGCTACCGCCCTCGCCATCGGGTGTGTAAGCATCATCGGAACGTTTCTTACGATCCGAGGTATAGCGGTTGACCATTGAATCCATATTGCCGGCGGTGACTCCGTAAAACAGATTCGGTTTCCCAAGCGCGGCAAAATCATCACTACCGGTCCAGTCTGGCTGAGCAATAATGCCAACACGAAAACCCTGTGCTTCCAATACCCGCCCGATGACTGCCATACCAAAACTGGGATGATCGACATAGGCATCGCCGGTCACCAAAATGACATCACAGGAATCCCAACCCAGGTCATCCATTTCCTCGCGTGTAGTCGGCAACACTTGCGCAATGCCAAAGCGCTTTGCCCAGAAAGGCCGGTATGAAAATAATGGTTTAGCAGTTTGCATCAAAAATAGTGGTGCGCTAGCAGGATAAGACGAAGAGTATAGCAGTTAAGCGGTCTGCGATTCATTTCATCAATATCTCAAGTTGATTAAAAATAAACGTAGACTTGTAGGGTGGGGTGAGGCACGAACCCCACCATTTTCCGCAGGCCCCGGTGGGGTTCGTACCTCACCCCACCCTACGGGTGTTTTATTGCAAATCACGCATGCGCATGAAACTGGCAAACCGCGGTTTACCCTTGAGGGTTTTACCATAGTATTTATAGGTGATCAGGCTGCCAACAGGTGGTGGATCAAGACGTTCACTATCTTTGAAGCCAGAACCCACTCGAAACTGCACACCTAATTCATCTTCAACCAGCAGCGAACCCATCATGCCTTTATATTTACCCTTTCCTGGCAAATGACTGAGCACTCTTGCTTCAGCATCCTGGTGGCGCTTCAGTTTCAGCAAATTGTTACTACGACCCATCACATGTCTGGCATCGGCACGCTGTAACATCAATCCCTCGCCACCGGCACGAATGATGTCATCAAGTCGTTGCATCAATTCCTGTGAAGTCTGGATCCGAAACTGTTCAACCACTTTTAAATAAGTCTGCTTTGATGGAGTCTGCAATTGTTGTAATGCCTTCAACCTTTGCGAAAAAGTACCGGCATGTAATGGTAAATCGAAGACACAATATTTCACCTGCTTCCATCCTGCGCCATCGCCCTTCTGCTTAGTCACAATGCTCATCAATGACTGAAACTGGTTACGTCCTGTCCAAAGTTCACCGTCCAATGACTGCTTTGGAAATCCCTGTGTAAACCAATCAGGTGCATTAAACCGATTACCCTGCCGTGAGATCAAATGTTCACCGTCCCAATAGGCACGAATACCATCCAGCTTTTCGCTGACCCAATACTGACTGACATCGATAGTTTTATCGAAGCGCTTTGCCGCGTAACCGGCGGCAGAGGTACATCAGCAAGCCCTGAAACAGGGAAAGCTGTAATAAACAGGATAGAAGTTAATTGAATAAATAAAATGAACGAACGTGCTGATTTCATCTGACACTCCTTGTCATGATGTTTGGAAAGTTTAGATCTATTGTAGGAGCGGCTTCAGCCGCGATGGTCGGTGATATACCCTATCGCGGCTGAAGCCGCTCCTACAGTTTTATTTAATTGCTAACCTCCAATCTTACGGGCTTCTATATACTTCTATTGCTATAATACTCGCCATATAAAATATGAACCAGCATACGGCTAACAGATGCTTTTTATTTCACATAAAATAACAATACCCAGCGAAGACATCGAAATAAGCGCTATCCGCGCGCAGGGCTCGGGTGGGCAGAATGTTAATAAAGTGTCGAGCGCAATCCATTTACGCTTTGATATCAAGGCATCATCACTGCCGGACGATATTAAACTGCGATTGCTCGCCCTCTCAGATAAACGAATCAACAAAGAAGGCGTTATTATCATTAAAGCTCAGAGTTATCGCAGCCAGGATAAAAACCGTATCGGGGCGCTTGAGCGGCTTAAAGAATTAATTGTTCGTACTTTATACGTCCCAAAAAAGAGAAAGCCAACCAAACCCAGTAAAAATTCAAAGAAAAGACGCCTCGATCACAAAACAAAGCACGGGAATTTAAAATCCTTACGCAAACGAATTCACGAATAACCCGTACGCCCTCTGACGAGTCAGCGATTTAAGGTACTTCTGATTAATTAGCGAGAATCTGTAGGAGCGGCTTCAGCCGCTCCTACAGTATTTGTATTGTTCACTATGACAATAGTATGAATTAAATCAGAGGTTCCTTAGAAAGGCGCCGTATTCGTTCAGGTTGACGGCTCAGCCCAGGTAGAGTTTTTATCAACCCACTTCATTGACAACCAATACCAGAGCGTAATCGGAAACATCATCGCCGCCCAGCTCCAGTCTTCGAGATACAGAGACAGCGGAATACAAAATATCGCGAAAGCCAGACTGCACCAAAACAAAATCAGCGCACCTTTTCTGGTTTCGATATTCATTAAACCCAAGAACACCCAGATGGGCATATCATCTTTACGATCCATGGAAACTCCCTACCCTTTTTTTATTGTGAACGAAACTATACTGTTTTTTACTAACGGTTATCCAGTCTGACGATAAATGACAGGCCCTAGAGAACCACTTAATTCTACAAGATATATTTAAAACAAACAGTTCCAGTAATAACCTCAGTTTAGTTATATATTTTTACGATTCCCTGAAAAATCGTAACCCGTGCATAAAGCAGCCAAAATTACTTGACCACTACATGCAGCCCTATTTCAAGAATAGGGACACCTTCCCATGTCACCTTTTCCCATTTCAGGGAGAAGCGAAATTGCTTTTGTCGTGATGTCTATTGTTTTGTGCGGTAATGCCTCACGGTTTTAAGCACATGTGAATAGAAGATATAAACGCCCCATTTTTATCAGACACAAGTTATTCCTTCCATTGAAAACCCTCAGGCAACCACTGCAATACAAACAACTGCTCTTTAGCTATTGATTGATAAACTGGATTAATGAATTGCTGAATCTCCGTTACAGTATCGGTAAAGCTGGCCTCACCCGTTATATTATTCTTGTTTAGAAACGCTTTCCATTGAGTATTTTTACCAGCATCTTGTTTAAAACTATCACTAAAAATAGTAAGCGCATCATTAGCTATAATCGTTTTTCTAGTCTCAAATGTAGCTTTAATGGCTCGCCCTAAAATATCCCCATCCAATGCCATCGTATGCGCAATAACTCGAATATCATAAAAATCTTTCATACGACTGTTTGCCAAACCCAGCATCACCATAGCCTGAAATTTTTCTGCGATAACCGTATATACGGGGTAAGCCCTTAACTGCGGAGCAGGGAAATCAAGATAAATAGGAAGTTCGACCTCCTCAGCAGCAGGTGTCACAGCATCGCCGTAACCGATATCAACTTGAAACGGAATACGTGCGTTTTTCAAGTTGGCAACCCCTGTTATGCGCACACCTGAATAGTCAGCATCTTCTTTAATCTCAATGGCCGCCACAGAATCAATATCAAATATCAGACCGTCATCTTCTTCCCGGCTTACTATTTCTCGAAACACCTTCTCAAGGCCAGGAACATCATTGTCACCAAAACCAAACAAATCAATATCACGTGTAGGCCGATGAAAATCCTCACTCCATACCCAAAACAACAAAGCACCTTTGAGTAAAAATTGATCAGCATATTCACTGCAGCTGAGTCGGTACAGTAAACGCTGCATAACATATTGACGTAATACGTAATCAAAATCTTCCATACGTTCACGAGCAAGGTTACGTAATCTTTGACGTACTGACGCAGCTATATCCTTTGTCATTAGGTTTTACTGCCCGTTATCCTTAAACAGATCATACAAGACTCTCCAAATAGGGCTGCATGACTTTTTGCACGCGGCAGATTTTTGCATATTTCATCAGTTCATCTATGGTGAACTTACGAGCAGACCAACCTTCACGTAGTGCTTCCAGTGCTACGTCCAACCCCACTTTGCTGCGATACTTGAAACAATCTACAACGGTTTTAGCGGGGTTAAATACCTTAATTGGCACCCCTTCAATCGAATGTACCTCAACCCCCGAATGAAGGGATTCTCCGGACATGGTTATAAATCGAACAGGGGGATAAGATATTTCAGGTCGCCAACTCTTACGATCTATAGCTAGCCAGATCTGGTGAGGATTTTGTGTTGTCATGTTATGGTAATTGAGCGCAGACAGCAGAGCAATTACAGCATTAGGAGCGAGCTTACTAATTTCTGCCAGGGACTGATGCCGACCCAGGTCTTTATCTGGCCATTGATAGAATCCGCGCCCAACTCGCTCAATCACACCTTCCCGAGCAAGAATATAGAGGTAATCTTTGGGTAGATTGTGCTCGGTAAGGTCTCTCGGCCTAATAACGGATTGTGCGCGAACCAGATCAATTACCTGCTGTCGCTTGGATTTCTCTTTCATGCGGTTATATTATGATTTCCTGGGCATTTGTCAACATGTGCCGAGGAATCAATAATACTATAATTTATGATATATGCCTAGGGATAGTCTGAACAAGTCTGTCAGACCATCCCTGCAGTCATCTATCTAAATTTTATGCACTGTTTTCATTTCAACGAATTGACTAACATACGCACATGCTCAAATATCTACCCGGCATTTTAATCATACAAGCCGCAACAGTGGCCATGACGCTCGCCGCGCTGAAATCCAGCGATCAAGAAATTTTGCTGGCGATAGTGTTACTCGGTTCAATCATAGGAGTTGTGACAGCATTCTGGTTCGGCTCCATCGCCAGCCATGCTAAAAAAGATGCCCTGTTACAAGCTAAAGATGAATTCTCCAAAGAACGTGAAAATCTACGCGTCAACGCCGAACGGCAAAAAACCCGGCTTGTTAAAAAAAGCCACGAACAGATTCGCAAGGAAACCAACCGCGCCTACGCCAAAACAAACTTTAAGCTTGGTGCTGGCTTTATTGGGATTGTTGGTGCAGGAACGCTGATGATTTTCACCCAGTTTCTGACACTGGGCTTGTTAACGCTAGCGCTCGGTGGCGGTGCACTGGGGGGTTATCTAATGCGCTTGCGTCAGGATATGTTGACCCGGCGAAAAGAGATCACTGTTATCCCTGGAAATAGAAAACCTGCCATTGAGGTTCTACCCGACAAATAATTTATACCAACGCCATTCATCCACGGCTAGTTAACACCGCTTTATAACCATCAATAGAATTTTCAAAAGAATACTCTTTAGCACGCTCTATAAATATCTCTTTTGGTGAGGGTGAAGTTATTGACTGCTCAATTGCCTGCGCCATGCTCGCCGCATCACCGACTGCAACAAGATGCCCAATTCGTCCGTTGTCCAGTATTTCATCCGGGCCACTTGGACATTCTGTCGCCACAACTGGGCAACCACAAGCCATAGCCTCGATTAATACATTTGGCAATCCTTCCCATGCCGAAGAAAGCACAAAAACTGATGCGTTTTTGAAATAAGGATATGGGTTTTCTATGTATCCAGGCATCTCGACATCATTAGCAATACCGAGATCAATTATAATTTTTTCCAGCTCCGGTCTTTCAACCCCTTCTCCCATAATTATTAATCTTGCAATGGTTTCTTGTCTAAGCAAAGCAAATGCTTTAAGCAGCGTCTTAAAATCTTTTTGTGGTTTTAACTTTCCTGCTGCAACGATGATCGGTATATCCTGCTCTACGAACCATACGTGCTCTACTGGCATCAGGGATTGCTCGATAATCTCACTTCTATAAACAGGATTATGAATAACCGCGACACTACCCTCAGTTAAACCCAGTAATTTGATTATATCGTCAGAAACACCAGATGATGGCGCAATAATTTTATCTGCCAGTGGAAAATACAGTCGCATTAAATTAGGCACGCTGCGCACCCATTTTGAAGTCGATTGTGCCGCAGATGTCGATATATGATTTCGCACATTAACCACATACCGGGTATTAGACTTACCAAACAGTGATGACATCAGTAGTGCTATATTGGGATAATTCAGAAACGAAAGCACAGCATCCGGTTTAGATGTGGCTATATATTTATGAATTCCGTAAACCGGTGGATTTTCTTTACCGACAAACCTGAACAATTGCCTTAACCAACCTGTACCCGGTTTCTTGGCAACTTTACGCACAAGCAACAAGCTACGAAAAATTGCCATCGCCTGGAAAAGCCGATTGGTAGCGCCATTGTTAGAAAATGCGCGAATATTGATGACAGTAATATTTTCGTGCTGGCTCAGCGCATCAATTAGCCATCCATCCATTTCCTCTACCAGAAAATCAATCTGATGCCCTGCGCTAGCAAGACCACGTGCAACATTTGCAGAAACTTGTTCGGCTCCCCGTGCTGTCTTGAGCGATCTTATGTAGATTGTCAGTTTCATCGAAGATATATATGCCTAATTCTTTCCCAATCGCGATTTTATTTCTGCAATATCACGCAGAAAATGACAATAGACACTTACCCTCAGGTGAGAATTTTATTAAAATACTGCCTACAGTCTACCAATAGCATCAAGCAATGCTATTGGTATGCAACCATGCCAGCATAATAATCAGGTATTTAATGTTGCACAATCACCACATTTCAAGTTATTTAATTCAGTTCAGAGATCTATGGGTATAAATACCAGTTTTGCAGCCCTGCTCGCTAAGGCCAGAGTTGGTGGTGCAGATTTTACAAACACTGTCACTATCGGTCGCCAATCACTCGCGGTTCCCGAAAAAGACTTGTCAAAATTAAGTGGCGCGCTGGGTATTGATAAAGCAAGTATAAACCTGAACACGAGTAAATTTGCAGACGATTTTATCAGGCAATATTTGGGAGCGGCTTCTGTCCTGTCCATGGACTACTCTGATTACCAACATGCGGACATCCTGCATGATTTCAATTCCCCAATACCTACCCAGATGGAAAAACAGTATGACTCCCTGATTGACGGCGGTACTCTCGAACATATATTCGATATCAAACAAGCGCTATCCAATTACATGAAACTGGTAAAAACCGGTGGAAATGTTTTTATTCTTACCACAGCAAACAACATGTGCGGTCACGGCTTTTACCAGTTCAGCCCGGAGTTTTTCTATCGTATTTTCAGCGAAGAAAACGGGTTTACAGTTAAAAGAATGACCTGTATTGAATCACCTTTGTTAAGTATTGAGGCAAGCAGCTTCTTCGACATGTATGACGTAATGGATCCAGCTAAAATAGGTCGGCGTGTTCAGCTCGTTAACGACAAACCAGTGAGTATATTTGTTCATGCTCAACGCATGGAAGACAAACCTGTTTTCAAAAAACCGCCCCTGCAAAGCGACTATCAGATGATTAAATGGGATAAAAACAAGGAAAAACCCGAAACCTCAAAAATCGCTTCTGCCACCAGGCCAACCGGGAATAATTTTAAATACCTGACGCCATGGCGTGAACTGCGCAAGCGATTACGCCAGAAAAAAAAGAATTCTTTTAATAATCCCGGATTTTTCACTAAAATCCGTGGTTTAATAGATTGAATTTCCTGCTATCCAACCACCACAAATAAAGTTAATTTTATGCTTAAGTCTTTGATTAGACCCCTTAAAGCCCCCTTTCGGGAAAGCACCATGCTGCGCAGAAGAGAGAGGAAATTTAATAAACGGCTGCAGATGCTAGATCAACAGGCTAGAGAAACGGCGCTAAAAACCAAAGATTTCACACTACTTAATCCTGAAAAGCTTTATGCCTTTATTCAGGCAATACGCTACATACAAACGAATTCTATTCCGGGGGATATTGTTGAATGTGGCGTGTGGCGTGGTGGTGCCATAATGGCTGCCGCCTATACGCTAAATCAGATTGGAACCGCTGACAGGAAGTTTTATCTGTACGATACTTTTGCTGGTATGTCACATCCGACAAATAAAGATGTGCCCATGCCAGGCACCGGCGATATTGATGTCCCCCAGACATTTATAGATACGCAGACTGGCGAAGACTCCTCAGACTGGTGCTGCGCCAGCCTTGCTGATGTCAAGGCGAACCTGTCAACGGTGCCTTATGATCAGGATAATTTTATTTTTGTGGAAGGCAAGGTTGAAGACACCTTGCCAGTAACTCAGCCTGAAACAATTTCCATTCTCAGACTCGATACAGACTGGTATGAATCAACTAAAGTGGAAATGGAATATTTAATGCCTTTACTCGTTCCGAAGGGCGTGTTGATCATAGACGATTACTATCGATGGAAAGGCAACAAGGATGCTGTAGATGAATACCTGGCTCATCATAAAATACCTATTCTTCTAACCAGAGTAGCTAACAGTGCGATCGGCGTAAGACCCGATTAGCAAACAATTCCAGGCAATTCGGAATCTAAAAACAGATAATATCCGGCAGCCTGGCACTACATCATGTCTCGTTCAGATTTATATTATTCAACAGTGGTAATTTGCCGATGAAAACAGATACCAAATTTGACCAGTCTACGCATTTCGAATTTGGCAAGAACTGGTCTGCTTACAGTGAAACAATTTCTGATAATGACATTAACTCGGCAAAAGACCAGTTACGGCATTTACTGGGCCTGCAAGACCTGAATGGTAAATCATTTCTGGATATTGGATGTGGTTCAGGCATTCATTCATTGTCTGCACTCAAGCTGGGGGCAGCAACAGTTCATGCAATTGACATAGATCCCAATTCTGTTAATACCACGCGCAAGGTTCTGGAGAAATACTGGGAAAATGATAATTACAAGATTGAACAGCAGAATATATTCGAAGTAAATAAGGACTCTTTTCCCCAATTCGATATTGTTTACAGCTGGGGTGTACTTCATCATACGGGCGACATGTGGAATGCCATTGATATGGCTACTCAACTGGTCAAACCGGAAGGACTATTCGCTATCGCAATCTACAGAAAAACGGGGCTATGCAAATTCTGGCAATGGGAAAAAAAACTATACACTGACAGTCCTCAGTTGATAAAAACGTTTCTGGTATGGATTTTCATTGGTATGAAAATGCTCCGGGACCTGCTCAGGTTTAAAAATCCATTCAAGAAAATCCGCCGCCACAGCGATAAAAAACGTGGCATGAAATGGTACTACGATGTGATCGACTGGCTGGGCGGCTACCCGTATGAATCCGCATCACCCGAAGAAATTGAATCATTTTTTTCGCAACGCGGGTTCATCCTTAAACACGCCTTCAAAACCAGGAAAAGGCTCGGTGTCTTTGGTACTGGAAATGCGGAGTATCTGTTTATCAGGAAATAACCGATAAAATCCTGAACACCTTGAATAGCTCCGAGGACATAACCATTATCACAGTAATACGATAATCCCTGGCATACGAATTATAAGCGCTGGGAAGCTAACCAGGACTGAAACATCAACAACGCCCAAAGCAAGTTTGTATGATTGCGCCATCCTGACATATGTTGATTCCATATTTTATTGACTTCATCTCCATTAAATAGACCCTGCTCTTTCAGCATTGAACCATTCAGTAGTTCCTCTGCCCAGTCTCTCAATGGCCCACGCAACCAATCTTCCACTGGTGCTCCAAAACCCCGTTTAGGCCTGTCCGTTAAATTGTTGGGTACGTACTTATTCATTACATTCCTAAGCACGCTCTTGCCACCTCGCGCGTCGAGTAAATATTCATCGGGCAGGCTCCATGCAAATTCCACTACCCTGGCATCAAGAATAGGGCAGCGAACTTCAAGGCCTGTAGACATACTCGCCCTGTCTACTTTTACCAGAATGTCACCGGATAAATATCCGATAAAATCAAGATGCCGCATTTGCAATAATGGACTGCCTTGATGAACCCAGTTATGAGGGTTACTTAAATCCACCTGTATATCTGACGCGCCAACAACCAGATTCCCAGGCTGCGAATACCGGGCAAACCGGTCAAGCAATAACTTTTGCGGGTTGTTCGCATTAAGTCCACGCATGCGTTTTTGAAGCTTGGCACTCATTCGTTTCCAACTAGCTATTTTGCCATTGTTAACAGAGTTGTTTTCTAACATGCTCCAGTTAAACCCTGCAAATGTGGTTATTGCATCTGTCATTACACTGCGCAACTTTTGTGGATAAGACTGAATCCGTCGCCATTGCTTCAAGGCTTCAAAGTAATGCGTATAACCACCAAATAATTCATCTCCACCGTCACCAGTCAGGACAACAGTCACGCCTTTTCTAGCCATCCTGGAAACCAGCAAGGTAGGTACCTGAGAAATATCAGCGAATGGCTCATCATAAATAACAGGTATTTCGCTCACCACATCCAGGCACTGTTGCGGTGTCACGTAGAGTTCATGATGTTCCGTTCCTAAATATGCAGCAATGTCCGAAGCAAATCCGGCCTCATTAAATTTGGGCTCATTGAACCCTATTGAAAATGTTTTTACAGGCCGGTCTGATTCTTTTTGCATTAAAGCGACAACAGTTGTCGAATCAATCCCCCCCGAAAGTAATGCGCCCAAATCAACGTCGGCAACCATCCGGTCGCTTACCGATGCTGTTAATAACTGATCAAGCTGATTGGCTGCATCTGCTTGGGAACCACTGTATGGTTTTTCCCACGCTTGCTCACAAACACGATTTGCCTGCCAGTAAGCTTCAGGTTTTACCGACCAGGCAGGTGCATTCACTGGAAGACGTAACAAACAACCGGGTGCAAGTTTACGAATATTGCTATAGATCGATAACGGTTCAGGCACCCAGCCATATTTTATATACTGGCCTAACGCGTCCTTGCTAATGTCCGAGTTGAATTCAGGATGTACAGTTAGTGCCTTGAGTTCGGAACCAAATAAAAATGCCTTCCCAGACCAGCCATAGTAGAGCGGTTTTTTACCAACTCGATCTCTGGCTAATGTCAGAACACGCTCCGACCGATCCCATAACGCAAAGGCAAACATGCCATTGATGCGTTGTAATGTTGTATCAAGCCCCCAATGCTCAATGGCTGTCAGCAGAACCTCGGTATCTGAGTGCCCTCTGAAAATACTGCCCGCCGAGACAAGTTCTTTCTGCAGTTCCGGAAAATTATAAATCTCGCCGTTATAGCTCAGCACATAACGGCTGGATCGAGATTGCATGGGTTGATGACCGGCTTCTGACAGGTCAAGTATGGATAAACGACGATGTCCTAACGCAACTCCTGCAGCTTCATCGCACCAAATTCCACCGGAATCAGGGCCCCGATGCTGTAATGCATCCGCCATTCTAGATACGATTGACTGTGGGTCAGGTACAGATTGGATAAAACCAGTAAGGCCACACATATTGATTCCTGATTATTTTTCGAAATCGGACATTTAGCCAGCTATCATACGGTGAGATAACCGGTAAGCAACATCGGCATTGATGGATGCCTACTTCCAGCAATCATGATAAAATTCACCCCACTTTAGATATTAGCTGCAAGTTTTCCAGGTAATCCACCCATGCACACCCTGCTCAAAAAGGTCACACGATTTCTCGTCCTTGGCCTGCTTTTTTTCTTACCCAAAGAACGCAAAATCCGCATTGATCGCTGGCTGAGAGGCAGGGAAGAGGCTCGTAAATTACACCTGTCAGATGCCGTCATTGTGTCATTCGGTAAAAGTGGCCGTACCTGGCTTCGTGTCATGCTATCGCGGTTTTTTCAGGTCAGGTATGGGTTGGGTGAACGCCACCTGATCGGTTTTGATAACTTGCACAAGAAGAATTCCGCAATTCCGAAGCTGTTTTTCACCCATGATAACTACATCAAGGACTACACGGGCAATGTGGATACCAAAGCGGATTTCTATGATAAGAAAGTCGTATTATTGATCCGCAATCCGCTGGATGTTGCCGTGTCGCAGTTTTTCCAATGGAAATACCGCATGCGTCCGGGCAAGAAGGCGCTCAATCAGTACCCATCACACGGTAGCGATACCGATATTTATGATTTTGTCATGTCGGAGGATGCCGGCCTGCCTAAAATCATTGATTACCTGAACCTCTGGGAAGAAGAATCAAATAAAATCAATAAGTTACTTATTATCAAATACGAGGATATGCGCACCAATACGGCTGAAGTGTTAGCCCGTATTATTGAGTTTCTGGGAACTCCCGGCACCGAAGATGAAATCGAGGAATCAGTGCGGTTTGCCTCGATCGACAATATGCGCAATATGGAAACCAAAAGAACCTTCTGGCTCAGCGGCAGTCGTATGGTCGCGAAAGACCGAAATAACCCTAATTCATTCAAGGTTCGCAAGGCAAAAGTAGGCGGATATCGGGATTATTTTGATGACACACAGATTGATACGATGAATCAACTGGTTCAGACAAAACTGGATCCATCGTTTGGCTACAAAGATTCACCTGGCATCGATCCGATGGCTGCAAGCCAATAGCATTTAGCTTAGGCGTCCTGCCGGGATTGAGGTACAATTTTCAGCCAGGCATTTCTACGAGGAATCAGTAATGGAACATTGCGTATTTATTCAGACCAATCACAAGCAGATGGTCGGTGCTATGGTCGCGAAGTATGCATTGCGCCGAAACTCTGATCACAATGACCAGTTTGAGGTCAAGGTTATCGATTCCAACGATTACCCTTTCTTCAAGGCACGTGAAGGCCAGCTATATCTACGCGATGGCGTCAAGCGCACCTGGTTAAATGACGATCTACAGTCGTTTACTCCCACTCGGTTTATGCCACCGGAAATCATGGGTTACAAAGGACGCGCAATAGTTATGGATCCGGATATTTTTGCTGTTGCGGACATCTGGGAATTGCTAACACGGGATATGCAAGGTAAAGCCATCATGTGCCGTCCCCGCTCTGGCACTAAAGGTATTATCGACCGTTGCCTGGCGAGTAGTGTTATGTTGCTGGATTGCGAAAAACTGACGCACTGGAAAGTCGAAGAGTCTTTCAACGAAATGTTCGACTTCAAACGCGATTACATGCCCTGGATCTGTCTGCGCAAGGAAGATCGTGACACCATCGGTCTATTTGAAAATGAATGGAATGACTTCGATAAATTGACATCTAAAACAAAAATGCTGCATTCCACCCGCCGTAAAACCCAGCCATGGAAAGCCGGTCTGCCAATCGACTGGCGTCCTGCTGAACGCTTCCGGTTATTTCCACCCGTAGCCTGGTTAATGCGCGCCAGACGTCACCTGTTCGGTGAATATGCGTTGCTCGGTAAATATAAAGAACACCCTGACCAAAACCAATCAGCATTATTTTTTGGGCTGCTTAAGGAATGTATCAACAAGGGTATCGTTACAGAAGACATGTTGCGGGATGAAATGCGGCATAACCATGTTAGACATGATGCATTCGAGGTGCTGGAAAAAACACCTGACCTGGAACCACCGGGTAATCCACCGCTGAAGCTTTCAGCGGCTTAGTAAATCTCTGATTAGTTAGTTCGTAACCTGTAGGAGCGGCTTCAGCCGCGATGGGCGTACGGTATTCTTCGCGGCTAAAGCCGCTCCTACAGTAGCGGCTATTGATGTTCGACTTCCCGGCGGACTTTTGCATGTATTGCTGAGACTATACCGCTAGCCGGTTTACGGAATATAACCTGCGTCAGAATATCCCGGCGTAAATACCCAAGATCACGCTTTTCTACCAATGGCATTTCGCCGTAATGGATGATTTGTTTGATGAAATCCTCCTGGAACTGCCAATGAAATGCTTCATAATTACCCGGTGTAAATCCTTCTGTGTAACCTTTGTGCATTTCCGCTATAAAAATACCTTCAGGTTTTAGCACACGTCGTACTTCGGTTAAAATCTTTTCAAGATCATAGGCGTGATCCAGCGAGTTAGTATAAACAGCGTCCACACAATTTTCCGGGAAGTCTAACTGGTGAAAATCGCCGGCTAGTACGTAGGGATTGTCCTTGCCGGGATTCAAATCAATGCCCAATGCGAAATAACCCAGGGCCCGCAGCGCTTTAACTTCTGTCCCCAACCTCGCTCCCAGACAAAGCACTGACCGGACATTCTTCAATGCCTCGCACTGAGTAAAGTCTTTTCTAAAACGTGTCTCATCGGCTACTTCAGTTTCATGTAACCGGTGCTTGATTCGGTCTAGCTTATCTACCTGATGCTCTACATAGTCGTTGTACGAACTATAATTCCGTTGTGCTATACCCTCATCTCGTTTCCAACGATCCGATTCAAAGATCGACAGCCGTCGCTCGGCTTTTATGGCCCTCTTCTTTTCCAGAGCCCGAGGCCCAAGACCAAACCTCAGAATATTGTAGATTCGCTTTCCTAATGCCATTTTATTCGACCCATGTCGTCATTGACTTCCTGATCTTCAGTGTATATTAATCCACTGACGAACACATAAAACATTCTACTATTAATTATAGCTTGTCTAGCAAAAGGATTTTTTGGAATAATGGACAGCTATGCTTCGAACTAAATATCATTCTTATTCATCACCGGTTGAAATTGAAGGACTGGCTGACCGCATGGGCATTGCTGGCCTCTACATTTTTTCTTTTGGCGCCTGGTTGCACAAAAGCGTAGCTATTACCGGGCTGACCCTTATGCTGCTTGCCACCCTGCTTAACTGGAAAGCTATTTGGGGTACGGTGAAACACTCCTCGCTAACTTGGGTAACTATTAGTGTAGGAATATACTTACTCGCCAGAACATTTCTGTCGTTTAGCAGCGACAGCGACCATGCTCATTTACATCTAAAAGATGGATTAAGATTTTTCTATTTGTGTGGGTTCCTGCTGATCGCCTGGCATATGGCTGCCAGTCAAAAACGCATCTTAACCGTATTTGTTATTGCATTTTCAGGCTTTCTAATCGCCCGCCTTTGGTATGTTGATTGGTCCTTTGCATCAGCCACATCGTGGTGGAAACTACGCCAGGGTCTGGGATTGCCAGAAATTGCCTTTGGCTTTTATGCCGCTACAGCCATGCTGGGTTTACTAATTTTTGCACCAAGAATATTCAATAAAACCTGGCCAGTATTAACCCGGTTAACTTTGGCTCTTGTATGGACAGTTTTAACACCTTTGATGGTACAAGGCATCGTCATTTCGCAATCACGTGCGGTCTGGGCTTCAGTGCTGGTTATCACCTCAATTCTAATGATGGTGTCGTGGACTAATCTAAAAACTATCAACCAAACGGGTCGATGGACTTTGTTAATAGTGTTGATCACTAGTACCGTTCTTTTGCTTCATTTGAACCGGGACATCTTGTTCACTAGAGTGACACTCGAACAGGAAACCTATTCTCATGTGTTGTCAGGTGATTTTAACAAGATAACGAGCATTAATGAGCAAGGACAGGGTAACAGTGTCGGCATTCGTTTGTTGATGCTCAAAACCGGCCTCCAACATTGGATAGAAAACCCATTATTTGGTAAAGGACCAGCCGCCTCAAAAATTTTATTACAAAAAAGTGAAGTTGAGTTTTTTTCTCAACTCAATGACTGGCATAACGGGCCCATTGATATTCTCGTACGCTATGGACTGGCAGGATTGATTTTATTAACGCTATGCTTGTGGATGACATTGCGCGCAGGCTGGTCTGCTTACCAGGACAATCGCATCGACCCAGACATTTTTCTGTTTCTTGTCTGCGGAATGGCTCTGATTATTCTAAGCATGCTGACTAACTTCCGTATGCTTAACAGTGACTGGCGTTATTGGTTATTTCTATTCAGTGGAGCGATGGCCAGCTTTAATTTACATCGCAAAAACACAGGGTGAGCGGGAAACAACCTAAGTGAATTCTGTAGGAGCGGCTTTAGCCGCGATGAACGCATCGGCCCTATCGCGGCTGAAGCCGCTCCTACAATATTTTTATTGTACGCAATGACCAGCGCTTCCCTTCACTAAGAATCTTGATTGGTATTTGTGGACACCTTCATCAATAAACTTACACGCTTTACTACAAGCTGCATATCTGAACCACTCGTTAACACCGGATTATTCCCAGATTGTCCAACCCAGGCAGCCCGGCCAGTGTTAACTAACTGCTTTTGTATACGCGACACATCTCGTTTCATACGCTGCGGTGCTATATATTTTGCAAGCCGGTGCACCAAAGGACGATAGCGAAAGTTATGCGGGTATCGCCACCAGGGTTTACAACCGATATTCAATCCTTCCGGACAATCCGATAAATCGTAAATATATATGGGTGTATCCGTCGCCGCTGCCTCGGCAAGCATAGACATACTTTCTCCTGTAATCACCAAATTGTCAGCACAGGCCAGGTATCCTCGATAAGGGTTACCTGGATCACCCGCAGTCCAGTGGTAAGGCAAACAGGGCACGCGCAACGTGTTCAAGAAAGCCTGGTATGAAAAAGATGATGTTCTTGGGCTGTTGGTAACGAGAACCGAGCCGCCCGTTTTCTGGATTGATTGGTTTAACCAGTCAGCGAGACGGGTGGCTTTTTCAGGATTAAATACAAACGGACCACTGCTACCACCCAGCATCACTGCCCAGCGTGGTTCTGGCATATCAAAAAACTTCGATTGCCATTGCTGACGCCATACCGACAGTTTCTCGGGCGTGACAGGATGCAGTGGCAAAGCTATCTGTAAAACATTACCCGCTGGAGGTACAAAGTACTGCGGTGTCGTAATAACCAGATCGTAACAATTAATGGCAGACCAGGGCCGCCCTAAATTCACCAGACGCGTGTTAGGATTCTGTGCTTTTATCCATCGGGCAACCGGTTCATTTCGCCGACCCGCCGTTATAACCAGATCTGGCCATGGCGCTGCCAATTTACTGGATTTATTCTGGTTAATACCCGCAAGCGTCGCCCCGATTAGACGATTGGTTAGCAGCTCAGTGCGCCGGTAAACAAACTGTTTAACCTCATAGCCCCAGCCAAGCTCATCCGCCAGAGCAAGCATTTGAGTCGTATCACCTGCTTTGAATCCTGACAACACCCAGACTACCGGATTATCAGTAATAACATCCCTGGAAACGATTGCTAAACCCTCAGTCAAACAGTAAAAGTTAAGGAACCTCTGATTAATTAGCGAGTATCTTTAGGAGCGGCTTTAGCCGCGATGGGGCGCAACGCGTTCATCGCGGCTAAAGCCGCTCCTACAGATTTTGCACGATTCACTATGACAATATCCACGAATTAATCAGCGCTTCCTTAAGCTTACCGAAAAACTCAGCGGCGGGCACGAAGCAAACAGGCTGGAGCAATAATTAAGTTGCAACCTTCTGCAAGCTGGGTACTCTGATAGCATGCAAATGATATAATGTTACATCTCAACATCTATTAACCAACTATTTACACTGCCTTGATACTCGATCGCTACCTGACCAGTGAAATTGCCAAACCCATGCTATTGGGGATTGGCCTATTGGTACTGATCTTTGCCGGATACAGTTCAGCCGTCAAACTGACCGATGCTACTGGATTACTGCAACCTGCAACGGTTGCAAAATTGATTTTTCTCAATACGCTGGTCGCTTTGGAAGTTCTGCTACCCACAGCCCTGTATCTATCTATAGTAGCAACCCTGGGCCGCCTTTACCGGGACAGCGAAATGGCCGCTTTGAATGCGGCCGGTATTGGCGAACCCAGAATTTTGATGGCAGTTCTCAAATTCTCAATTTTCATCGCACTGATCGTTGCCGTTATATCCATCTTTGGACGGCCCTGGGCTTATCAGCAAAGCTACCAGCTGGAAGCTGAAGCGGCAGCAGAGTTTAATATTAACCAGATAGAACCTGGCAAGTTTCTTGAGTTGCAGGATAATACTTATGTTCTATTTGCAAATGGTGTTGACAAAGCAAATGACAAACTCACTGGTGTTTTTATGCAAACCGGCGAACCTGAAAAGTCCAGAATCATTTATGCGCAGGAAGCGCATATGCCACAAGCAGATCCCGGCATCCCTAAAAGCGTTAAATTCACGAACGGGTATGGTTACCTGCTGGATCGTACCGGTGCAAACGATGTTGTCCTGAAATTTAAATCACTTGTGCTTCACCTGAAGGAAGATGCACGGACAGAATCACGCAAACGTAAAGCCATCCCCACTGCGCAACTTCGCCTTTCAGATAAACCCAAGGAAATCGCCGAATACCAGTGGCGCCTTTCAACACCCGTAGCCACTCTGCTTTTAGCCATGTTGGCAGTTCCACTAAGCCGCAAAGCACCGCGTGAAAACCGTTATGGCGGATTTGCATTAGCAATACTGGTTTATATTGCCCTCTTCAATTTAGCCAGCATGGCCCGTAACTGGCTGGAACAGGAAAAAATCGGTGCACTGCCCGGAATTTGGTGGGTTTACATGCTGGCATTTTTACTTTTCCTCGTACTGTTTTACTGGCCTTATCTAAAACGTTTTGGATCTAACCATGCCAGCACTTGACCGATATATAGCCATGGCATTGATAAAAGGCTGGCTACTGGTTGGCATTGTGGTGATGTCGATTTTCGGTCTATTACAATTTGTTCAGGAACTGGAACACGTTGGCGGTAATTATAAAACCATTCATGCGTCACTCTACGTACTTCGCACCATGCCACAACTGTTACTCGACCTCGCCCCGGTAACCGCGCTACTAGGTACGCTAATTGGCCTGGCCAATTTATCACGACACAGCGAATTGATTGCGATGCGATCCGCTGGCTTATCACCTGGCCAGTTATTTCGTTCTGTCATGGTACCCGCATCGCTTATGGCGGTTTCCGTTCTCCTGGTTGCAGAATATATAGCACCGGTGCTACAGCAAGAGGCAGAAGGACAACGCTCGGTTATGCGTACCGGCCGCTCCAGTTTGTTGCACGGGAAAGGTCTTTGGTCAAATGCAGGCATGCGTTTTTTCAACGTCCGCCATCTGGAACATGGCCGCATTCCCAGCGATATTGACTATTTTGAATTCACACCCGAAGGCAAGCTGGTCATGTTTGCACACGCTGACCGGGCTGATCTGGATGACAGCCGGGAATGGAGCCTCATCAATGTCCATAAAAAAACCTGGACAGAAAAGCTACAAACAGAAACTATCAACGAACTGGATATGGGACCATTCTGGAAGAAAAGTGAACTGCCATTAATATCGCTTTCCACATCTGCAATGTCTGTCACATCACTGTACTTTTATGCCAAACATCTGCAAGCGACGAATCAACGCAGTGAGCGCATCAAACTGGCCTTTTGGCAAAAAGTAATGATGCCTGTCGCTATGCTTGCCATGGTCAGCATGGCGATACCTATTGGCGCTTCCAGTACGACGCAACGAACCTCTAACCTGGCAAAGCGATTAGCATTAGGTGCCGTAGCCGGTATTGTGCTCTATCTGGGTAGCCAGGTTCTACAAACTTCCGGACTTGCTATGGGCGCCGCCCCCTGGTTATTGACGGCCATTCCTGTTGTCATCGTTGCCATTGTTGCCCTTCTGCTGTTTAAACGAATGGTTTAGTGTCCTTAAGCATTAATTGTCCCCACCCCTGCTTACAGGCATAATTCACGATTCTCTGAATTGTTAACCACACTCATCTGATCTGACTTACGTCTATGCGCTTAATGATATATTTCTTTCGCGCCTACCCACTTAGGGGTGGGATCATGATGCTGGCATTACTGTTCGCAGGGATTGCCGAAGGCGCTGGCCTCTCTGCACTGCTGCCATTACTCAATATTGCCATAAACAAACAGTCCGCAGGTGAAGGTGACACGGGCAACGACAATGAATTTTCACAGATAGTCACCGATTTTCTGAATCGGATGGGCATTGAACCTGACATTGGACCTTTGCTGATTATCATCGTTATCGGGGTGACCATAAAAAGCCTGCTACTGCTGGTTGCCAAAAAACAAGTGGGATACACGGCAGCACAGGTAACCACCGATTTACGCCTGGAACTACTCAGTGTCGTGCTGCGTAGTAAATGGGAATATTTCGTCCATCAACCCATCGGTAAATTCACAAACAGCCTCGCAACTGAAGCCGCACGTACCTCAGAAGCTTTTGTCAATGGCGCCACTGCCTTCACTTTTCTGATACAAGCGGTCATTTATGGATTTATTGCCCTTGCTGTCTCCTGGAAAGCCACGTTAATAAGCATCGTCGCAGGTGCAGTTATTATCGGACTCTCACATTTTCTGGTGCGTATGGCACGCAATGCCGGAAAAAAACAAACCAAACTGTACACCTCGCTACTCACCCGGCTGACAGACACACTGCAATCTGTAAAGCCTTTGAAGGCTATGGGCAGAGAACACCTGGTAGATTCAGTCCTCTCCATGGAAACCTCAAAAATGAACCGGGCACTGCAAAAACAGGTGTTCAGCAAAGCAGTACTGGGTGCTGCGCAGGAAGAAATGTTCGCTATCGTCATGGCGCTGGGCATGTTCATCGCACTGGTGAAATACGGCATGCCGTTTTCAACTGTGATGGTGCTTATCGTGGTTATTGGCAGAATGCTCAGCCAGTTCGGAAAAGTACAAAAGCAATACCAGAAAATGGCCATCTCAGAAAGTGCGTTCTGGTCTATGAAGCAAACTATCAAGGAAGCAGTTCAGGCAGAAGAAGCACTTGGAAAAGGTTCCGCCCCAACACTCAAACAAAATATAAAGCTCGACCATGTAGATTTTGCTTATGCAGAACGAAAAATATTGAATCAGCTATCGCTTGAAATTCCTGCTGGCAGTTTAACCACTCTGATCGGTTCATCGGGTTCTGGCAAAACAACGGTGATAGATATGGTCATTGGTCTATTACAACCACAATCCGGCACCGTCTTAATTGACGAGCAACTTGCATCCAATCTGGATAGTAAAAAATGGCGGCGCATGATCGGTTATGTACCACAGGAAACACTGCTGTTACACGATTCGGTTGCGCATAATGTAACGCTAGGTGATCCGCAACTAAGTGATGTAGATGCCGAAATGGCACTGCGGGCTGCAGGCGCCTGGGATTTTGTTCAGGCACTTCCAGAAGGACTGGAAAGCACTGTGGGTGAGCGTGGCAGCAAACTATCAGGCGGCCAACGTCAGCGCATTATCATAGCCCGCGCCCTGGTCAACAATCCTGAGTTGCTCATTCTTGACGAAGCCACCAGCGCTCTGGATCCCGACAGTGAACTGGAAATACGCAAAACAGTAGAAAACCTTCGCGGCAAACTCACCATACTGGCAATTTCACATCAAACTAATATGGTGGAAGCGGCCGATCGCGTTTACCGCCTAAAAAACGGTCAAGCACATCTGGTTAATTGAACACTGATTAATTCGTCAAAAACTGTAGGAGCGGCTTTAGCCGCGAAAGGCGGTATGCCGACCATCGCGGCTAAAGCCGCTCCTACAGTTTTTTATAGACTTAGAAAGATATATTTATGAACTTCCCAAGCTAATCACTCCGACCAAACAAGGCACGTACCGCTTGCACAGCTCTTCCCAAATCAGGAGATTCAGGTAGCGCCTCTCCAGGAAATTTTTGACCCAGCCACACAGCACGCCCTTCCTTGATTAACCGGTCATGCACTAAACGGATATCACGGCTCAATCGTTTCGGGCCGGACTCCATTAGCCACTGATAAATTTCTGCACTCAACCTGAAATCATTCTGGTCTTCGGCGTTTGACGCCTGTCTTCGCATCGCCTGTTTACCCATATTCAGGTCAAACATATGCACCGGTTTACGAGTTGCACAGGCCTCAGACAGCATGGATATGCTGTCCGCCGTGACAATAATTTCATCAGCAAGTGCCAGGTAACTGTAATAAGGATTCTTGCCATCATCTTTTTTCCAGCGATAAAATTGTGCCGGAACACGCGTCCATTTTTTCAAAGCGTCCAGCGCAACATCAGAAGTTCGTGCACTGGTTGACACCAACAGGCTAGCCCCCATTCTTTCTGCCAGCGCGCTGGACTGTGCGGCTAACCGTTTTGCTGCTTTTTTTCCAAAGGTATATGGACCACTGTTACCGCCGATAATCACTGCAACATAAGGCATCGATAAATGGTCAACTGCGGCGCTAAACTGTTTCTTTTCCTGCGCCAGGCGTTGCGGTGTTATGCGGTGCAAGGTGGTGGCATTTTGTAAGACATTTGGGCGAACCGGTAACCGGTATTGTGGGGTTGTAATCACCAGATCAAATTGATCTGGATCAGCCCAGGGACGTCCAATATGAACAATTTTTGAATGACCACCTGATTGATCACGAATCCAACGGCAAACAGGTTCGTTACGCATGCCAGCAGAAATAATTAAATCTGGCCAGGGCGATTCAAGCGGACTGGAAACTGACGGCTTAATCCCACTGAGACTACTGCCACGAAATAAATTTGTCCGCCAGGCAAACTTTTTACGGCTAATTTCCTTAATTTCGAATGGCCAGCCGAGTGCTTCTGCGAGTGCCAGCATCTGTTCCCATTCACCGGCACGATACGCCGCGATCAGCCACACCCGTGGCACGGCAGCCTGGTCCGTAACTGGATTGCTTTTTGACTCCATTGCCACAATACATCTATCCTGTTAATAAATAAGTTTCCTCAGATCAGTACGCAAAAATCTGTAGGAGCGGCTTCAGCCGCGATGGGTCTACATTAATGTATTTTCTACCCATGAGTAAAATGTCCAGATCCCTGGGTGCCCATGGCAGTTCAACCCAACTCCAAGTACAATTCGTCATTGAATCTAACGGTTAACTGCACCTGCTGCAAGCCAATAGCCAACTTGATTATTATCACAGACCCGTTCATAACCTATGCCCAATTACGAAACTTTTCTGACTCGCATATATGAAATTCTTCGCCCCTTCGCTAAACGGGGCATCATACTGAATGAAGACAGCGAACTAGTCACAGAATTGGGCCTGACATCCTTGCAGGTTATGGAACTGATTGAGCAGCTTGAAGATCACTTTGATATTTCAATCCCATTGAACATTCTGCCGGATATCCGCACGGTACGTGACCTGGCTGAGCAACTCGAAAAATTGACCCGTTAATGAGCCTATTCGACAAATTTCAGCCCATCATTGATATCCGCTCAGACCTTGCGGATCTGGGTATTATGCCGTTTGGTGCCGTCACTGAAAAACTCATTTCAGCCACAGAAGGTATCGTTGACGGTCACAAGGTCATTCTGGCGGGCACCAATAATTATCTTGGCCTGACCTTTGATCCCGAATGCATTGCCGCAGCTAAACAGGCGATTGAAGAACAGGGTACCGGGACAACTGGCTCACGGATGGCTAATGGTACCTTTGCTGAACACATTAATCTGGAACAGGAACTGGCCACCTATTTCGATCGCAAACACGCCATCGTTTTTTCAACCGGTTATGCAGCGACCATGGGTATGGCGTCTACTTTAGCAGGACCAGGAGATGTCATATTACTGGATGCCGATAGTCATGCCAGCCTTTACGATGGCGTTAAACTGGGTGGCGCAGACATCATCCGTTTTCGACATAACGATGCAGCCGATCTGGAAAAACGCCTGCGCAGGCTGGGTGATCGTACCGGTAATACACTGATCATTGTAGAAGGTATTTACAGCATGATGGGGGACCAGTCTCCACTTGCCGACATCGCCGCGGTTAAACGTAAATACGGTGGTTTCCTGTTGGTAGATGAAGCCCATTCACTGGGCATGCTCGGCGAACACGGACGTGGTGTTGCTGAAGATCAGGGTGTTGAGGACGACGTTGATTTTATTGTGGGTACCTTTAGCAAGAGTCTCGGCGCTATCGGTGGATATTGCGTTAGCAATCATCCGCAACTGGAAGCCGTCCGGTTTGCCGTCCGTTCTTATATTTTTACAGCATCCCCATCTCCATCGGTCATCGCATCGACACGCGTTGCTTTGCGTTTAATGCAGGAACGTCCAGAGTTACGCACCCAGCTCTGGGATAATGCACAAAAACTTTATGACGGTCTGAAAGCACATGGCTTTGCAGTCAGCCCGCAAGTCAGTCCAGTAGTAGCCGTCACCATCACCGAGCGTGACCAGGCCATCGGCTGGTGGAACACCCTGCTGCACAACGGTGTCTACGTTAACCTGGTCATGCCACCCGCCTCGCCAACTGACGACAGTCTACTGCGTTGCAGCGTCAGCGCTGCGCACACGACGGAACAGATCGACCAGATAGTGGATGCTTTTGCGGCGTTGAAGAACTGAATGGATAAACTCTGCATCACTGGCAACGGCCCGTTACGTGGCGATATCCGTATTTCCGGCGCCAAGAACGCCGCTTTGCCGATCCTCGCTGCTACTTTGCTATCACCCAAACCGATATGTCTTAGTAACTTGCCTCACCTGCGCGATATCACCACCACCCTGGAATTATTGGGTCAGCTTGGAACGCGCATCGAATTAAACGAGAACATGGACCTGGTTGCAGACAATAGCCAGATCCATTCGGTACGCGCCACCTATGAACTAGTCAAAACCATGCGCGCATCCATCCTTGTGCTCGGCCCTTTACTGACACGTTTTGGTGAAGCCGATGTGTCACTGCCTGGCGGTTGCGCCATTGGCTCACGGCCTGTCAACCTGCACATACAGGGACTCAAAGCCATGGGTGCAGAGATTGAAATCAAGGATGGTTATATCCAGGCGCGCGCCAAACGTCTGAAAGGTGCGCGGATATTTTTTGACGTTGTCTCAGTCACCGGCACAGAAAATTTAATGATGGCAGCGACACTCGCAGAAGGTATCACCCATCTGGAAAATGCAGCACGCGAACCCGAAGTATCTGACCTGGCAAACTGCCTTATTTCAATGGGCGCCAAAATTACCGGTGCTGGTACAGACACTATCGTTATCGAAGGTGTCAGGGAACTGGGAGCGGCAACCCATCACATCATCCCTGACCGGATAGAAACCGGTACTTTCCTGGTTGCTGCTGCTGTCACGGGCGGAAAGATCAAGCTACGTAAAGCAAATCCAACTATACTGGACTCCGTATACGATAAACTCCAGGAAGCCGGCGCTAGTATCACCGTCGGAAAGGACTGGATCGAAATCGACATGCACGGCAGACCCAATTCGGTCAACATAACCACAGCCCCCTACCCTGCTTTCCCGACTGATATGCAAGCCCAGTTTGTGGTACTGAACTCCCTGGCAAAGGGCACCGCAACTATCAAGGAAACAATTTTTGAAAACCGTTTCATGCACGTCCAGGAACTACAACGCATGGGAGCAGATATCGAACTACAGGGGAATACAGCTATTGTACGTGGCGTTGAAAAAATGCACGGTGCACCCGTAATGGCAACCGACCTGCGTGCATCTGCCAGCCTGGTAATCGCCGGACTGGCTGCCGAAGGCGAAACCGTCATTGATCGTATCTATCACCTTGACCGCGGTTATGAATGTATCGAAGAAAAACTCGCTCAACTGGGTGCCAGCATTCGCCGCTTGCCCAGTCAGGCGAGGCAATCAACTACGCGCGCGTAAGATAACAACTCTATTAGTTTGGTAAAATAATCCTGATAGCATTTTGAGTAGCCGATAGAATGACTGTTTATTAGATTCGGTCACCCAGATGCGCTCCATCAACCGGGTTTCCCAACCAGTTAATAATATCTTTCCCTAATACTTTAGTTGTTCTTCCCAGTACTGCACAAGATCCCTTGTAGGCACCAAAAAATCCGCCACCAGAAAGACGCGCGCCCGTAAACGCAGCCACTTTCTTACCGTTGTTATAAAGAGTACCTGCAACACTGGCGAATTTTCGATGGCCTATAAATGCATTGCCACCACTCACCGCATCTGTAATTTCTATATAAAGAGTTTTGCCTTGAGCAGCTTTATCAATTTTATCCTGCTTAATAATACCAATACCATTTTTTACTGCAAAAATACCAAGCGCATCCGAAAGGCGCTCCCCCAGTTTACATTCCGATTTTATATTAGCCGCTATCCTGTTTTCGGCTTTGAAGGGAATAGATGACTGAATACGTATTGCAGAAACTGAATTAACTGCAGTTGTAGCTACCGCTTTGGACGGCGTAGAGGTTTCTTTTACAGTTTTATCTGAAGACTTGCCGATTGCCGCACATCCCGCCAGAAGAAATACAACTGATATGACTGATAATATTTGCCTCATAATTATTCCTTTAGAGTATTAAGATTTCACATACTGAACAAAACAGCTACTACATCCTTGACAAGATCCGGCAGCGTTTACATGAATGCATGCGTGTCCAATAGTATCAATAGACTTGTAACACTAAAAGTGTAATAGGTATCATCTGCATATATATGCATATAAATAATCTAGCGCGGATCATAGAGTAAGAACGCTTGAAAACCACAGGCGTTTTTAAACCTTGACCGCGGTTATGAATGTATCGAAGAAAAACTTGCTCAACTGGATGCCAGCATTCGCCGCTTGCCCAGTCAGGCGAGGTAATCAACTACGCATGATGTGAGCTACTATTTCAAAAAACCGCGTCAATGGATGGGAAGATTGAGGTTGGCTACAATAGCATAAGGACTACCTGCATTTGGGTACGACGACCAGCGCACGATGCCATGCGTATCGAAACCTATTTACAAACGATTTGGACCAGGAAGATTTACAGCTAATTCGCAAGGCGGCTTACTATTGCCAACCCATCGGCAGTGATCGATTTCAACCCAGAATTTGTTTGATGCTGACAGATTAATAAGAAATTTGGCCTCAAGCCAGGACAGATGAGAAGTAGCCAACTCTGTAAGAACTGAGAAATTCTCAACTGTTTAAACGTTATTCCCTCCGCCTTGGTTTTTTAAACTACATATACTTAGCTAACAAATCAGCCAGATGCCTTTCATCAAATATTTTTTCTTCTGTATATGCTTTAGCATATTCGATAGGTGAAATACGATCTTCCGTCATAACAAAATCCAGCCTTGCCCCTTTTTCTAACATGGTTTCGAACAAGGCGACTGACAACGCATCTTCCGAATAGTGTTCGATCGCATACTGCATTAATGACTTCCCGTTATTGTCCTTTACATTCACATCAGCACCTGCATTAATCAGTGCAATAGCTGTTCTTTCTGGTCTATTCTGCAGTTTCTTTTTGTTTAGACTATTTTTTCCGGAAGCCGCCTTAAAAAATACAGCAGCTACCATGTTCTCACCGATCTCGTAAGCCCTAAAGTCCGCCTGATCGACCAGATGGTGCAAAGCTGTTTTCCCACTGCCGTCTTTATAATTTATATCAGCATCTTTCTCTAATAGTTCAGCTATATTCCCTTCATACAGAGTTTCTTTTACTGCATGATCATAAATCACTGCGGGACCGGAATCTTGTGGCAATGCATTTGCTAGACCCACAATAATGGCAAGTACAATAGCTCCTGTATAAACCTGCTTCATAAATTCGAAGCTTTTTGATAACGAACCTTGATCAACTGTCCAGCGAGTAATGACAGGTGGTTTAGTAAAACGTTTATATAAGCTAATTAGCGAAACAAAAATCCAAAATGCGCCGATTATATAGGTAGTTTTGGGCATTTTTGTATAAAAGAGAAAAATAGCTAATGCCGCTAAAGCCAGACTTACCAAGGAAGGAACAATACTGGCCAACTTGCCCTGCTGATGTTCTTGCTGGCTTAAATGAGCAGGAAAGTGCTGGTTTAACGCAGCTAGACATATTTGTTTTTGTTCGGGATTCTGGAATTCGAGGGTAATATCCTCTTCCTTATTATCTTTTACATACTCAATTTCAATATCATCATCCGTACTTCGGCTGATTAATTCCTGAACACCGGATAGTGGCAACAACTTGACTTGCTCTTTAGGTATTATTTCAACCAAAAGCACCCCGTTAGATAATCTGGATTCAATATCATCGCATTGACCTTTCTCGCATGATCCAACCATGATGAGATCTGACGTAACGACAACAATATTATTCTTTTCTGATTCTTTATTAATTACATGTTTCATTTTCTGTTCATTCTTATAGTTAGTTAGGGGAAAATAAAAACCCTGACAAAACCCTGGGTCAGGCTTCTTCGTCAAATAGTTCGCCGGGGAATGGTTGCTTCTGTGATTCTTGATTTTCGTGGAAAGAATGCAATCGTTTATCATTATTTTGCGGTGATGCTCGATTCTCATTGAGTTCTTGCCTGGCTTCCGCTTCCATTCGAGTAGCCTGTGCAGCGACCGCATTATCCTGGCTTGATGGATTGGCAGGTGCGTTGGCCGCGCGGCGTATTTGTTGCGCTTTTCTAATCGTAGCTTCCGGGTTGCCTTCCACTTTAGCGGTATCAATACTGACTTCACCACCAACAGCATAACGGCGGCCATCTGGCCCAGTTTGATATGAAAATGATGCACCACCATTAGCAAGACTACCTGCAGCATTTTTATGCGCCGCCTCGTGTGCTCGTACTTCACGATCCCGCGTTTGTAATTCTCTGACTTGCCGTGTTTCGGCTTCAGTTAACTCGATTTGACCAATCGGATTGTTAGTGGATTGTTGCCCATGTTTTGAGTCTTGTGTATTAGCAGACCGGGGGTGAATATCCGGATACGACTGTACGGAGGCAGGTGTTACATTCACGGTTTATAACTCAGCGTAAAATACAGGATGGCTTATTCAGCATGGGACGGTTATCGGCCCGTAGAATACACTTATTTAATGATGGCAAATAATTGATTAAATGCATGCCGTAACTATATGTTTAATATCTAAATATATAATTTATATAGGGAGCGTATAAAGTATTGTCCCAAGGCATTCAAATGCCTTTATTGGCAACAACAATTTATGCATACTAACCGCTATTGCAGCAAAATTAAGGAGCGTAAATTGAAAGTCTCAACCTTTATCTCTACCGGATTATTAATCGTCACTACTCTAGCTTCTCCACTTAGCCAGGCAGAAATTGAAGGCATCACAACCGGTGCACAGCTACAGGCCAAAGCCGAAAAACTTGTTACAAATATAAGTACAGATGAACTTGTAAAAGTACTGGATACTGAACTGGATATGCTGCTGATCGATGTTCGTATGCCTTCAGAGATTAACAACATGGGAGGACATATTAAGGCAGCACAAAACACCAACATCCCTCGCGGCTGGCTGGAGTATCGGGTAACCAGGACTGCACTAAGCAAAGATACTCTGATCGTAGTTTACTGTGGTGCCGGCATCAGAACACCAATGGCCGCAGCAAGATTGCAGGAAATGGGTTACACGAATGTAAAAAACTATGCTGATGGATTTTTGGGCTGGAGAAAAGCAGGGCTTCCTGTTGCTACTGAGTGATTGCCCAGGGAACCTCTGATGTGTCATGTATCTTGTGTTGAACAGTGCAAAACCTGTAGGAGCGGCTTTTGCTGCGATGGGGCACAGTGTTCATCGCGGCTGAAGCCGCTCCTACAGATTCTAGCTAATTAATCAGAGGCTCCTCAGTAGAATGCGGCCTTAACAAGGCAAATGATTCGACTACGGCTTCTTGCCGATTAGCTCGATCGCATATCCATCTGGGTCTTCGACAAACGCAATCACTGTCGTCCCCGCATTCATGGGGCCCGCATCGCGGATGATCTTGCCGCCCTGGTTTTTGATTTCTTCTGTTGACTGGTAGACATCGTCGACTTCTAACGCGATGTGGCCATAGCCGTCGCCCAAATCATAGCTGTCAGTATCCCAATTGTGGGTTAGTTCAATGACCGAATTTTCGGATTCATCACCGTAACCAACAAAGGCCAGGGTGAATTTTCCATCTGGATAGTCTTTTTGGCGCAGCAGTTTCATGCCCAGCACTTCTGTGTAGAATTTGATCGAGCGATCAAGATTTCCGACACGCAACATGGTGTGTAGCATTCTCATGATTTTTTCCGGGCGGCTATTCTTAACCGCAGAGCATTAAGTTTGATAAAACCTTCAGCATCTTTCTGGTCATAGGCACCCTCGTCGTCTTCGAAGGTAGCGATACGTTCGTCGAAAAGTGAGTCTGTTTCTGACATGCGCCCAACAACAGTGACATTGCCTTTGTATAGCTTAAGTCGTACCTTGCCATTAACCGGCTGCTGTGACGAATCAATCATTTCCTGCAACATCGTACGCTCAGGACTCCACCAGTAGCCGTTATAAATCAGGTTGGCATAGCGCGGCATCAGTTCATCTTTTAAATGTGCGACTTCGCGATCCAATGTCAGTGATTCCATCGCACGGTGTGCTTTTAGCATAATGGTACCGGCGGGTGTTTCGTAACAACCGCGTGATTTCATTCCGACATAGCGGTTTTCAACGATGTCATCGCGGCCTATTCCGTTATCACCACCCAGTTTATTCAACATTTCCATGACTTCGCCGGGTGTAACTGACTTGCCGTCTATAGCAACAATGTCGCCCTTCTCAAAGCTCAGTTCGATATAAATTGGTTTGTCTGGTGCTTGTTCCGGTGAAACCGACCAACGCCACATGTCTTCTTCAGGTTCTGCCCAGGGATCTTCCAGGATGCCGCCTTCGTAGGAAATATGCAGTGAGTTGGCATCCATGGAGTACGGTGATTTTTTACCTTTCTTGAAATCAACCGGGATGTTGTGTTGCTCAGCATAGGCCATCAGTTTTTCGCGTGAGTTTAAATCCCATTCACGCCAGGGAGCGATGATATGGACATCGGGTTTTAAAGCGTAGGCACCTAGTTCAAAGCGCACCTGGTCATTACCTTTACCCGTTGCACCGTGCGAGATTGCATCGGCACCGGTTTCGGTAGCAATTTCAACCAGGCGTTTGGCAATTAACGGCCGTGCTATTGATGTGCCTAACAGGTATTCACCTTCGTAAATAGTATTGGCTCGAAACATCGGGAACACATAGTCGCGCGCGTATTCTTCGCGCAGGTCTTCGATGTAGATTTCTTTGACACCCATGGCTTGGGCTTTGGCACGGGCAGGTTCGACTTCTTCACCCTGGCCGATGTCAGCCGTGAAGGTGACGACTTCACAACCGTAAGTGTCTTCCAGCCATTTGAGGATGATGGAGGTATCTAGACCACCGGAATAAGCGAGGACTACTTTTTTGATTTTGGACATAATGAATTACCTAACTTCGTTCCTTTGGCTCCCTCTCCCTCCGGGTGAGGGGACGATTTGTTTTTTGCTCAGTGATGAAAACTTATTTAATCTGTATTGGCAGGTAACAAAAGCGCTCACCTAATAATACATGTGGTTTACACCTTAAACTATTTAGCTTTTACCTTTGCGCTACGCCGTAAGCGCGACAACAACCGTCGCGCCAGTTCACCAAACAATTCCGTCTGTGTCGGATGCGGATGAATCGCATTGGCAACCTGTTCCAGGGTCATATTTCCAGAAACCATCATCACAGCTTCGCCGATTAAGGTGTCTGCATGGTCAGCTAACAAATGCACACCGATAATCCGTTGTGATTGCTTGTCAGCAACTATTTTGATCATCCCGTGTTGTTCATTATTGATCATTGCTTTGGCATCGATGTTCATCGGCACTTTGACTTCAACCGCATCGAAGCCTTTGGCTTTGGCCTGGTCAACAGATAAACCGACAAAGGCCGCTTCTGGCCGGGTGAAGATAACACCGCAGTCTTTGTCCTGGTCGTAACGCATGTCTTCGCCGAGAATGGTATTGGCTGCTACACGACCCTGTTGTGCGGCAGTGTGCGCGAGCATCAATCCGCCGATGACATCTCCGATAGCAAAGATATGTGGCACATTTGTCCGGCAGCGACTGTCGGCTTTGATAACACCCTTGTCGAAAACCACACCCGCCTTGTCCAGATTAAGTCCATCCAGCACGGGGCGTTTGCCAGTACCCATGATGACGTAATCAACTTTAGTGGTATGCGCTTTACCTTCAGCATCTTTATATTTCACGCTGATCGCACCGGCCTTACCAGAAATCTTGTCAATTTTTACTGAGGTATGCACTTTGAGCCGGGGGTCATCATTCAATACCGTGGTCAGGTGTTTGGCAATTTCCGGTTCGACTTCGGCGAGAATACGTTCCTGTGCTTCAAGTACAGTTACCTGCGAACCAAAGTCCTGAAAAATCTGCGCCATTTCCAGACCAATGGCACCACCACCAATCACTACCAGTTTCTTCGGTTGCTTACCTAACATCCAAACCGTGTCAGAGGTCAGAACACCACCACCTTCGACCAACCCTTCCACTGCACCTGGAATCGGCGGCACAAAAGGGGGTGCTCCAGTTGCAATCACGGCGCAACCAAAACTTACCGTCTCACCTTGCGGTTTGTCTCCAACCGGCGCACGTGCATGTGGGTCTTTATTGTTACCAGCAGTATCGAGTAATAGTTTGTGATCATCGACAAAACGGCCAAAACCCTGGATGTATTTAATCTTCACACCCTTGTCGGTTTTGAGTGCCATGTCACCGCGTGTTTCGAGAATATGGCGGCGCGTTTTTTCTAAGGTATCCCAATCAAGCTTGGGTTTGCTGGTGCTGATGCCCAGGTGGCCATCATCCAGGCGATCACGAATACGATCAGCGGCAGCACGCCAGGCTTTGGATGGAATACAGCCGCGCCATAAACATTCACCACCGGGAAAAGCTGCATCGTTTATCAGCGCCACTTTCAGACCATGCCCCGCTAAATCGCGTGCACAATCTTCGCCACCTGGGCCACCACCGATAACTACCACTTCGTAATCCCAGTCACCTTCCGGAATCGCAGGGCCAGTTGGGCCCATCCAGCTATCAGGTTTTTCTATCAAGGTTTTTAATTCCTTTAAAAACAGGGCAACATCGGCACCGTTAACAACTCGGTGATCCGAGGTTAGCGTAAACGGACTGCCCTGATCGGTATTGGATGAGATGGCCAGTATCGAAGTAATACCAGGGGTAGTAATGGCATCAAAAGAACTAACACCGAACATACCCATGTTAGAAATCTGAAATGTGGAACCGGAATACTCTTCTGGTTTTAGACGGCGTTTGCGCGCCCTTTCGACCAGGTCTTTCCAATCGGTATTTAATTCATTCAGTGAACGTGTTTCGCAGCCCCGCAATACTGGCACTACAAGACCACCTCCGTCAGCGGCAACTGCCATACCAATGTCGACATTACCGCGCTCAACCAGTTTATCCTGCGGCTGATAACACCAATTCATTTTCGGGTGCGCCTGCATGGCCAGCGCACAGGCTTTTGCAATAGTCACTGTAACGGATGCGCCCTGCGCCTTTGATGCTTTTATTAATGTACCCAGTTTGATCATCGCAGTCATGCGGAATACCGGCATACTCAACGATGCAGACATGGCATCACTGATGGCTTTTTCCAGCTTGTTCATCGGGCGGCCGTTGCCAGGTACATCGGCCTGCGGAAAACCTGCCATGGGTGCAGCAGCAGTTTGTGCGCTCTGTAAATCTGCAGCGGTGATCACACCACCCTTTCCTGTACCACTGACCTGATCGAGGTTGACACCGCGTTGCCCGGCCAGTGCGCGCGCATAAGGAGTTGCGCCACGGCCTTGTGGACGAGCTGCTGGTGAGCCTGACACCGATATGATTGGAGATGTAGATTGAACAGGTGAACGACTAGTTTCTATAGCAGATGTCGCAGCACTTGCTGCAACGGTGGGTACTGCTTCTTCATTGACAACCTGATCACTCTTTTCCACCAGGTAAGCCAGCGCACCACCAACGGGTACGACGGCATCAATCGGTGCCACCGGACCCGATAAATAACCTTCACGAAACACTTCGACATCCATGATGGCTTTGTCAGTTTCGACCTGGGCAACGATGGTGCCACGTTTAATTTTATCGCCAGGTGATTTATCCCAGCTGACTACTACACCTTCGGTCATAGTGTCCGAGAGTTGCGGCATAGTAATAGTGTATGACGCGCCTTCAGGTGAACTGCTTTCCGTGTTGACTTGTTCAGTAGTGGGTGATGCCGCTATCGCTGCAGGGGAATCACCCTCTTGTTGGACTTCACTGGCTTCGGCAACTAGATAAGCGATGGCACCTTCGACGGGTACCGTACTATCTATCGGTGTTAATGGCCCTGACAGGTAGCCATCACGAAATACTTCGACATCCATGATAGCTTTGTCGGTTTCCACGGTCGCAACAATGTCACCGCGTTCAATTTTGTCACCGATGTTTTTTTCCCAACTGACTACCACACCTTCGGTCATGGTGTCCGAGAGTTGGGGCATTTTGATGACGTAGGGTTCAGCCATTTAGTTATCCAAAATAAAAAATTATATGAAAAGTCTCTTCTGCCTTAAGCCCCCTCTCCCTCAGGGAGAGGGTTGGGGAGAGAGGATCAGAAAGTGACTGCCTTTTATTTGATCCCCTCTCCCTGTCCCTCCCCCTGAGGGGGAGGGAATGCTCTGTTTAAGTCGCGGTTATATATTCAGTCTCAGAGAAATTCTCAAAAGTTAAAAATTACTTACCTAACAGTTTTCTAACCGCTGCAACAACATTACTGGCATCAGGAATTGCCGCTTTTTCCAGACTGTGGTTATAAGGAACCGGTACATTAACAGCAGACACTCTGACGGGTGCAGCATCCAGTTCAAAAAAACATTCTTCATTGATAATGGCCATAACTTCAGAGCCGACTCCAACAGCAGGTTCAGCCTCTTCAACAATAACAGCGCGATGTGTCTTGCGTACCGATGCAGTAATTCCGGCACGATCTAGTGGGCTTAGCGAATAAAGATCTACTATTTCAGCGTCGATGCCGAACTGTTTTGATAAGGTTTCTGCTGCCTGTAAGCACCAGTGTACTGAAATGTTATAAGCGAACAGAGTAACATCCCTACCTTCCCGAGTTACATCTGATCCTTCCAGTGGCAGGAAGAATTCTTCATCCGGCACTTCGCCTTTCATGTTGTACATCAATTCGTGTTCGTAGATGAACACCGGGTCGTTACAGCGTACAGCAGATTTCAGTAAGCCATAGGCTTGTTTTGATGTGGACGGTGTAACAACGCGTAACCCGGCAATGCCCATGAAAATCTTTTCCATACGCGCCGAGTGTTGCGCACCCAGCTGGTGTGCCGTGCCTCCCGGTGAACGGACAACCACCGGCGCCGTCAATTGACCACCTGACATATAGCGCACTTTTGCTGCACTGTTAAATATTTGATCCAGCGCTAACCAGGCAAAGTTTACCGACATCAGTTCAATAATCGGCCGCACTCCCAGAAACGATGCACCAATCCCAAGACCGGTATAACCATTTTCCGAAATGGGCGTATCCATGACACGTTCTGCACCGTACTTTTCATACAGTCCCTGCGTCGCTTTATAGGTGCCACCGGCGATACCGATATCTTCACCCATACAAATCACCAATGGGTCATTGGCCATTTCTTCGTCGTGCGCACGCTGAATCGCTTCCCAGTACATGATCTCAGTCATTAGCGACCCCCTCCGTAAACCCAGGGATCGTTTTCAGCCAGGGTATATTTTTCCAGTTCATCTACTCGCGGTTCAGGTGAAGCTTCGGAAAAGGCAATAATGTTGTCTTCGATTTCATCCAGTATCTCGGTGTCCATGTTTTTGTAATCATCTTTGCTCAGTTCACCGGCTTCAATCAGCCGGTCACGTAACATGATAATTGGATCACGATCCGACCACATGCGTTCTTCATTTTTTGGACGATAGGCATTGGAATCTGACATCGAGTGGCCGCGATAACGATAGGTCATCAGCTCAAGAAAGTATGGGCCCTTACCGGAGCGCACATAATCAACTGCTTTTTTTGCCGCCTTGAAAACTTTCTCGACATCCTGACCGTCTTCCTGCGCGGATGGAATGTTATACCCGGACACACGCTTATACTGATCAACAACTGCTGTGGAACGATCAATACGAGTGCCAATACCGTACAGATTATTTTCACACACAAACAGAACCGGCAGATCCCACAGCTTTGCCATGTTCAGTGTTTCGTGAAAAGTGCCCTGATTGTTGGCCGCATCACCCAGAAAACAAATGGCGATTTCGTCTCCGCCTTTCATCTTGATGGCTTTGGCCATACCGGCAGCTAATGGAAAAGGCCCACCGACTAATGCATAGCCACCCATAAAGTGATGCTCCACATCAAAGATATGCATGGAACCACCGCGGCCTTTAGATGAGCCGGTTTCTTTGGCATACAGTTCGGCCATTACTTTCTTTGGATCGGCACCGCATATGATTGCATGGATGTGATCACGGTAACCGGTAATGACATAGTCATGTCCCGGCTTTGCCGCTTCCAGCACACCGAAAGCACAGGCTTCCTGGCCCGGATAGAGATGCAGAAATCCACCAATTTTACGCTCTACATAGGCCTCGTAGCAGCGTTCCTCAAAGCGACGCGCAAACAACATCTCACGCAAAAGCCGTTTTTTGTCGGCAAGGTTCATGAGGCTCCTCAACTTTAGCTGATACAGCCCGCGTCACTGGCGAGCCATTGAATGAATTATTTCTTGAATAAAAACAAGGGGCTATATGTTTTTCAGCGTTACATCCCGTGTTTTTTACCGCGCATGCGCCCGTACAAGAATAAGCGCGATATGATCTTTGTTTTAGTCAATCAGGTCAAGGTAAATACCCATCAGAAAACCTGAAAATCAATGCTAAATCAAGATTTAACTGAACAACTGGCTAGCTGTCTTTCAAATTAAAATCTACAGCTGCTGCAACCAGGTAAAACGTACGCTGGAAACCGCTGATTAATTAGCAAGAATCTGTAGGAGCGGCTTTAGCCGCGATGAATGCATCGCGCCCCATCGCGGCTAAAGCCGCTCCTACAGAATTTGCACCGTTCACTATAAAAAATATTTCCGTGTTCTTCCGTGGGTTCCGTGGCCATAATATGCACCATGATCACTTTGAAAGCGCACAGCTGGTTTTTCTGATGCAAATATCCATAACACGCCCTGACGACTGGCACTTGCATGTTCGTGATGGCGACGCATTAGCGTCTGTCATAGCGCATACCGCTCGACAATTTAGCCGCGCCATAATCATGCCTAATCTTAACCCGCCGGTTACAACTACAGCACAGGCAGCGGAATACCGTAACCGAATAATTCACGCTGTTCCGAAAAGTGCAGAATTTGAACCTTTATTAACGCTCTACCTGACCGATAACACACCGGCTGAAGAAATCACCCGTGCCAGGGAAAGCGGGATTATCCACGCGGTAAAATTCTACCCGGCCGGTGCTACCACAAATTCAGATTCTGGCGTTACGGATCTAAAACATACTTATCCTGTACTGGAAGTCATGCAAAAACACGGCATGCCATTGCTGGTTCATGGTGAAGTGACCGATCCAGACATCGACATATTCGATCGTGAGTCAGTTTTTATCGAACGGCACCTGGCACCGCTCTGCAAAGATTTCCCGGAATTAAAAATCGTCTTTGAACACATCACCACAGAGCAAGGCGTTCAATTTGTACAGTCTGCACCTGATTATGTGGCGGCGACTATCACTGCACATCATTTACTCTACAACCGTAATGCCATCTTTACTGGCGGTATACGGCCACATTATTACTGCCTTCCGGTATTAAAACGGGAACAACACCGGCAAGCATTAATCACTGCTGCAACCAGTGGAAATCCAAAATTTTTCCTGGGGACTGATAGCGCACCGCATTCTATTTCAGCAAAAGAAACGGCCTGTGGTTGCGCGGGAATCTATACAGCACACGGAGCAATAGAACTATATGCCGAGGCATTTGAACAGGCTAAGGCTTTGGATAAACTGGAAGGTTTTGCAAGTTATTTTGGCGCTGATTTTTATGGACTGGCCCGTAATAAGCAAACCATTCAGCTAAAAAAAGAAAGCTGGCAGGTGCCTGCCAGTTACCCAATGGGCAATCAACAACTGGTGCCGCTACGGGCGGGGGAGATAGTCTGTTGGAAACTGATTAATTGAAGCCGCTCTTACATGTTTTGTAAATCAATCAAAGTATCGTCAATGCTGGAAACAATACTCAAGCAAACATTGAATCTTCAAAAGTTGGATCTTCAATGACTTCACCGTCTTTCTTATAAATAATTTGACCACGATAGGTCACTTTGGTAACACCAGGCGGTAATTCATTAGCTACTCTCTCAGGAGTATCGAATTCTTCTGCGAATGGATTATCGATCACTTCACCATCCTTCTTATAGACTGTCTGACCACGGTAAGTGACTTTGGTTACGCCTTCAGGTAATTCGCCAGGCTGGTGCTGGGTTGGCGCACTTACTTGTTCCACTGGCGCTGGAGCAGCTATTTCTGGAGCAGCTTTAGTATGAACATTGGTATGAATCAATGCCTGATCTTTCTCATCCAGTGATTCAAATGCAACCAAAAAGGCCGCCTGAATTTCATCGTCGGTAGACATTGCTGCCATTTCAAGCATAGCGCGCAGCGAATCTGTTTCAGCCAGTGAAAACCGCTTACCCAGTTTTTTGTGAAACAACTGCTTAAGCTTCGTCATTTTCCTGATGCTATTACTATCTAATTTCATGTCTTTCCTAACATTTCTGCTGTTACCTGAGCCAGACCACACGCGCTTCTACCTGACCGAAGGTTTATCCGGCCATCAGCTATTCATCGACCCAAATAACCAGGACTTGATGAGCTATTTTTCGAGGTTGATTACAAAGGGTTTTCAGCCTCTTTCAAGGCGATCAGCGAGAACAACAAAGAAGTGAATGACAGTCATTAAGACGGCTATCGATACATCATTCGTGCGATGTAAGGCAGGGTTTAGTAAATACGGGACAACTTATATCCTTTTTGCTGCAACAGGTGCAACAGCCCTTCCTTGCCCGGTAAATGCAAAGTCCCTACTGCAATAAACGCATCACCTGTTTTTAGATGTGCCTGCATACGTTCAGCCATCCGATGATTCCGGTTGACAATAACCTGCTCGTTAAAGTGATCGGATAGGTCAGAATCAGACTGCTTCATATACCGGTCACTCATGGCTACCATCTTTGCAAGATCACGTTCCAGGTAGATCTGCACCATCTCTTTATACATAGCGCTGATTTCGGGTAGCTGATCAAGCGCATCTTTGAGCATTTTGATTTGTAACTTTTCATCCATGCCGTCAAACACGCTCAACTGTTCCATGGGTGTTTCAAGACCGTCGACCTGTTTACCGGCAGATACCGCATCCTGATAAAGCTTCATATCGAGCACAATGCCGGTTTTAGGTTTAGGTGTTATCAATGTAGTAGCCACTGCCCAGGGCTTCATTTGAGCGACAACCATTTCTGGCATGCCGTAGTTTTCCATTGCCTGTAATGTACGTTGATAAAGTGGTTTACCCACTATACTTTCCAAAGTTCTGCCATCCGTTAACATCATGGCGAGATTGAGCTTGATCAACACAGAAGCATCCATTTTTATTTCAAGCACCACATTGGCTGACTTATCGAATGCCTTTTTTACTGGTGCAGGCAATGTCGTTACTCTGGGGTCGTCAGGATTGTCCCGAACAAATGACTGGTTTTACCACCAGGAGATTCGACTTTCCAGAGCAAGCCTTTATCAAACTGACTGGCATTAACCCAGCCAAATGAGAAAACGAGCACAACCGACAACAGGAACCGACTGAACAAAAATTTATTACTATAAAACATGATTAAACCTCTAAATACCTTTTATGCATTCGCAAGAACCTGTAGGAGCGGCTTCAGCCGCGATGAACCACACACCTATCGCGGCTAAAGCCGCTCCTACAGAATCTGAATGCTCACTATGATTAGCATAAATTAATCAGCACTTCCCTGACAGATCGCCTTACAGATTTAGTTTAGTTATGCTGTACCCATGAATGATGAATCAGAACCAAGTCGCTTGGGAGGCCGCTTTCGCGGCTTTCTTCCCGTAGTTGTCGACGTTGAAACCGCTGGCTTTAACGCCAAACGTGATGCTTTACTGGAAATTGCAGCAGTACTTCTAGGCTATGATGAGTTACAGCCTATAGAAACCATAGCTTGCCATGTCGAACCTTTCCCCGGTGCCAACCTGGATGAAAAATCACTGGAATTTACCGGCATTGATCCATTCCATCCCTTTCGTCTCGCCAAAAAAGAGTCCGATGCTCTGGGAGAAATTTTTAAACCCATCAGAAAAGCTGTCAAAGAAAACGGTTGCACGCGAGCCATACTAGTTGGTCACAATCCATCATTTGACCTTGGCTTTGTTAACGCCGCCGCTAATCGATGTAACATCAAACGCAACCCGTTCCACTTGTTTAGCTGTTTTGATACTGCCACATTATGTGGACTGGCCTATGGCCAAACTGTATTAGCGCGCGCAGCAATGGTAGCCGGTATTGAATGGGATCAGGAAAAAGCCCATTCTGCGAAGTACGATGCCGAACGGACTGCTGACCTGTTTTGCGACATTGTTAATCGTTGGGATTCTACTTTCAATATAGTAGATGCTTAAATAGCCAATACGTTACCTGTCTAAGCAATAAGGAATTAACAATGGCGACACTTCCAGAAAAAGATCAACAAATTATCGATGCTCATATGGGCCTGATTCACCGTGTCGTGATTGCCTGCAAGAAAGCGGATGCAGTGCCCGACCTTGAAGAGATACTCAAGCAGGCCGAACAAAACGACTGGGCTAAGCTGGTAGCCACTATTCGTAAGATCCTGGCGGGTAACCGCAGCGAAGCGCTACTGAATAACCTCGACGAAGAAGACAAGTTAATCATTAATTCCATCCTGCGCGGCCTGCAAAACCCCGACACCTTGCCAGACCTCACCAAAACGATCGATGGCGGTATGGCAGCCCCTGGCATCGCCGCCATGGTGCATGGTGCCCGATCGGGCAACCTTGAAACTTTGCAATTATTGGGCGGTATGGCACAACAAATGTTACAGGCCGGGGGTGATATGGCCCGGATTTCCGGCATTCTCCGCCCACTGGTTGAAGGTGAACGTGATGCGGAAAAACTCACCGCAGGTATGGGCCAGGAAGGCGAAAAACTGGTTCTGCAAATCCTCAAAGAGCTAGACAAGGTTGATTTTCACTAAAACCCCTTTAATAACAATATAGTTAAGAATTTTTTCCGTATGCCGATGGATTCTGCAATCGTCTAACTATATAGACGAAAGTATAAGGAAAAAAGATGAAAGAAATCCCCATTACCAGCCTGATGACATCGGGGGTAGACATGATGACGCCGGACACCTGTCTAAAAAAGGTAGTCCGTAAAATGCGCGACAACCGGCATTCTTGCGTCATCATTGGTGAAAACGGTGTCCCTACAGGCATTGTGACTGAACGTGACCTGGTCAAAATGCTGGATAAAATGATGACAGATGCCAGCATGCCGGAGCACCAGGTTGATGAAATCATGGCACGTGAACCCCACACCGTGCATATCGATCAATCCCTGTTTGATGCACTGGCGATCACCCGGGCTGAAAAGATTCGCCATCTTCCCGTGGTTGATAACGAGGACAAGCTGGTCGGCCTGTTAACCCAGACCGACCTCGCCAATGCACATTTCCACGTCATCGAAATGCAACGTGAAATCATTGAACGCGCCATCGAATCAGAAACCGGAGAATTAAGGGAAGCCAACGAGCAACTGCACGCGCTATCTATGGAAGACGCCCTACTCAGTATCGGTAATCGGCGTGCAATGGAAGTAGACATGGACCACACGCATGCCGTCATGCAGCGTTATAAACACCCTTACACCGTTGCCTTGATCGATATCGATCATTTCAAACTCTACAACGATCACTATGGTCACCTCGACGGTGATGAATGTCTGAAACAGGTCAGCCAGACACTCGAGGAAACCATACGTAAATCTGATCGCCTGTACCGCTATGGCGGTGAAGAATTTCTGCTACTATTACCTGATACAGAACCGGGTGGTGCAACAATTCTTGCGAACCGTTTGGTAGAAGATTTGTATGCTGCGGCAATACCACATTGCAAAAGTCCGTATAAAGTTGTCACAATAAGTATTGGCATTGCCTCTTGTTCAGCCGTAGACTGCGCAAACAGTTCCTGGAAAGATGTCGTTGAAAACGCCGATAAGTTACTGTACCAGGCAAAATCCTGCGGCCGAAATCAGGTTGCATAAACACCACTAACAAGGAAAGTCTATGCGGAATCCTGGCAAAACATCTCTTTCAGTCTTCCTCATCCTGATTACTTCGGTATTTTCACTCCTGCCACTTGAACTTTTAGCGGCAGAAGCGGCGGCAGGCAGTGCCGATATGTCGAATGCCGACTTTACAAATCACTGGGCTGGATGGCTTGCGATTGGCCTGTTTGTTTTAGCCTATGCCTTCGTTATTGCCGAAGAAAACCTGCATCTACGCAAATCCAAACCGGTCATGGTCGCTGCCGGCCTGATCTGGGCTATTGTTGCACTGGTCTTCTCCGCCAGTGGAGATACACACACGGCCGAACATCTGGTTCGGCATAACCTGATGGAATATGCCGAGCTATTCCTGTTCCTGCTCGCAGCAATGACCTATATCAACACCATGGATGAACGTGGTGTTTTCAATGCGCTACGTGTGTGGATGGTGACGCGTGGCTTTACGCTGCGACAAATTTTCTGGCTGACCGGACTGTTGGCATTCTTTATTTCTCCTATAGCAGACAACCTGACTACTGCACTGCTGATGGCGACTGTTGCCATGGCAGTCGGTGGCACTAACACAAAATTTATTGCTATTGCCTGTATTAATATTGTCGTCGCTGCCAACGCGGGTGGTGCCTTCAGCCCATTCGGTGACATCACTACCTTAATGGTTTGGCAAAAGGGTATTCTTCCGTTTGAACAATTTTTTGTTCTGTTTATCCCCTCAGTGGTTAACTGGATAATACCTGCAGTCATCCTGAGCCTGACCGTACCCAAGAGCAAACCTGAAGCAGTGACTGAAAAAGCTGAGCTCAAACACGGTGCCTGGGTTGTAGTTGGCTTGTTTATCCTGACTATTGCGATGGCAGTCTCTGCGCACAACTTTTTACACCTGCCGCCAGTGCTTGGCATGATGACCGGACTGGGCTTCCTGAAATTATTCGGCTATTACCTGAAACGGCGTAGTCATCTGCCTGCAGCACCCGCCGATGAAATGAGCGATTTGGCGATGGATATTGAAGGTGTACCACCGGTTAATCAGGAACAAACTGAGTACAACATATTCAAGTCACTGGAGCGCGCCGAATGGGATACGCTGATGTTCTTTTACGGCATTATTCTGTGTGTGGGCGGACTGGGCGCCCTGGGCTATTTGCGGGTCGGCTCTGAATTAATGTATGGCGGCATGGGTGCAACCAATGCCAATATCCTGGTTGGCTTTCTGTCCGCTATCATCGACAACATACCGGTGATGTTTGCCGTGCTCGCCATGGAACCAGCTATGGATACTGGCCAGTGGTTACTGGTAACTCTCACCGCGGGTGTCGGTGGATCACTCTTATCGATTGGGTCTGCTGCAGGCGTTGCTGTGATGGGTCAGGCGCGTGGTTATTACACCTTTTTCACACACCTGAAATGGAGCTGGGCCATTGCGCTAGGCTACGCGGCAAGTATCTGGACACACTTTCTGGTGAACAAGCATTTGTTCACTGGCAGCGCATTATAAATTCCAGTTATTTCTATTTAATAGCCGCCAAGGCGCAAAGTAAGTCTTATGTTCATGTTTGCTGGCACCGCGCGAAGCACGGTAGCCAAAAAAACTTGGCGTTCTTGGCGGCTAAATTAATAGTAAGCTATCAACCTGCTTTCTTGACTGCTTCCTGCAACAAAGGTTTTAGCTCACCCTTCTGATACATCTCCATCGCTATATCGTGACCACCCACTAACTCCCCATTAACATATAATTGCGGAAATGTCGGCCAATTAGCGTAACGCGGCAGGTTTTCAAAAATTTCAGGATCCGCAAGCACGTTAACGTGTGCAAACTCGACTTCACAGGCCTGCAACATTTGTGCGGTCCGGCTGGAATAACCACAACTGGGCAATTGTGGTGTGCCTTTTAAAAATACAACAATTGGACTGCTTTTAACCGCTTGATCAATACGTTCCATAACGTCCATCTGTATCACCTCTCATAATTCGTAGCTATAAATATTCAATTGCGCCTAGTTTAACCAGCAATGTGGCGATGGAAAAGTTGTTTTTCAAGGGGTTATTGCATCGAGATTACGTTGTAACCAGTATTCCAGCACCGTTAAATGCCAAAGCTTATTACCCTGGATGCGGGTTAGATTTTGTTCAGGGTCATTTAATAACTTCTCAACATAATCACGCTGGTAGATCCCTCGCTCACGGCATGCTTTTGAATTCAGGATATCGCGCATGAATTCGAGGAACCGGCCACGTACAAATTTCAATGCCGGTACCGGGAAATACGCCTTAGGACGGTCAATAATATCATCGGGCACCAGCCCACGTGCAATGCGTTTAAGTAGATGCTTCCCATCGGAGCCAATTTTATAGTTTACTGGCATCCCCGCCACCAATTCCACAAGCTCATGATCAAGGAACGGTACGCGTGCTTCCAGCCCCCAAGCCATGGTCATGTTATCGACACGCTTAACCGGGTCGTCAACAATCAATGTTGTCACATCAAAATTCAGCACCCGATTTAAATAGGAGTCAGCCTTGATTGCATGTAACCGTTCCTCAACCAAAGCTGATGTATGATCAGAACCTTGATATCCTGATTGAACCATTTGCAAATATTCATCATGGTCACGATCAAAATAGAATTGATTAAAGCGCTCCAGATCCGACCCACTCGCCGCATCCATTTGTGGATACCAGAAATAACCACCAAAAACTTCATCCGCACCCTGGCCACTTTGTACTACTTTGACGTATTTTGAAACACGCTGAGATAACAAATAAAATGCCACTGCATCCTGACCGGGCATCGGTTCATTCATTGCATCAATCGCATCGGGCAAATGTTCGAGCACCTCATGGTTGGGTATCCGTAACTTGTGGTGAATAGTCCCGTAACGTTCTGAGACCTGATCAGAAAATTCAAACTCATTACCGCGTTCTCGCACATCATCTTCAAAACCGACAGAGAAGGTTAACAAGTTATCAGCACCACCATGCTCAGCTAACAAAGCAACCAGTAAACTGCTATCCAGACCACCGGATAGTAGGACACCCACAGGTACATCTGCAATCTGACGGCGGCGTTTAACAGCGCGTTCAAGCGATTCATGCACTGCATCCACCCATTCGTTTTCGCTTAACTCATTTTTAGGCGTCGTGCTGTCTAATTGCCAATAGGGCCGTACTTGATGCTTACCATTTTGCTCGACAATCATTACGTGTGCAGGCGGTAACTTGCGTACTCCCTTGATCAGGGTTAGCGGGGCCGGCACTACACCGTGCAATGTAAAATGATGGTGCAATGCAGTCGCATCAATACCGCGATCAATATCACCGGCAGCCAGTAGCGCCTGACTGGTAGAAGCAAATCGAAAGAAATCGCTGGTCTGCGAATAATAGAAGGGTTTGATTCCGAAACGATCCCGCGCCATGAACAATCGATTGCGGCGCATATCCCAAATAGCAAAGGCAAACATGCCGTGCAGGCGCGGTACAAAATCGTCACCCCACTCTGCATAAGCACGCAAGATAACTTCAGTATCACCCTGACTGACAAACTTCTGTCCGGCTGCTTCGAGTTCTGAGCGTAATTCCTTGTAATTATAAATTGTTCCGTTGAATACCAGCGCCAGCCCTTGCTCGTGATCTATCCAGGGTTGATTAGACGCCGCCGAAAGGTCGATGATAGACAAGCGGCGATGCCCCAAAGCAAGCTGTCGGTTTAAATATTTTCCTTCGTTATCCGGACCACGATGTACCAACCGGGCCAACATGCGCTCCAGTGTTACTGGATCGGCAGACAAACCGTCAAAACGTAATTCACCACAAATACCGCACATTAATTTTCATCCTTTAAACTGCCGCTTGAATAATTTATTAAACTTGTAAAAGTAATTCTCTCGCAGAGGCGAAAAGCTCGCAAAGAAATATTTTAGCTTATTTTAATAATGATTAGTTAGAGAACCTACTGATTAAATAGCGTGAATCTGTAGGAGCGGCTTTAGCTGCGATGGGGCCGGAGTGTTCATCGCGGCTAAAGCCGCTCCTACAGAAGTCACACAAATTGCATAAATTAATCAGCGATTCCTTAGTTCTTTGCGAGCTTTGCGCCTCTGCGAGAGAATTATTTTTTTTAGTCAAACACTAGTTGGTAGAAACTGTCAGCCTGGAAATAACCCGTTTTACACCCCGCACCCTGCGAGTCATATCAATCACCTGTTGAATTGATTTAGATGAGTTAACGTTACCATTAAGTGTAACGGTGCCCTCATAGGTATTAACCCGAATCCGGCTGACATTTAATCTGGAATTTATCTTAAGGTGTTGTTCGACCCTGGCTGTCGTATCACGGTCTTGTGGAGATGACTGATAACCGCCTTTAGCAAGGCCACCAGCCAGCATTGATGCACAGCCTGTCATTTGAAGCAATAACAGCGTGAGAAAAAGAGTGTGAATTTTTTTCATAACAATACTCATGGTTTTTCTACCGATGAAGTGTAAGGCATATTACGGAATAACAACAAAGTCTATTAACAACCAAAACCACCGCCACCCGGTGTACATACTGTTAGCCGGTCACCTGCCTTCACAGATAATTCTATTTTTGCAGGTAACTTTCCAGCATTTAAACTATTCTCACCAGGCTGTCCGGCATGGCCACCCTGTAAACCCCAGGGTCTGTGCGAACGCCGCTCACTGATTAAGGTCACGTCTGTATTCGACGTAAATTCAAATTCACGAATCAAACCGTCACCCCCGCTGTAAAGACCGGAACCCCCTGACCCCCGCCGGATACAATAACGTTTGATCCGCACAGGATAGGCTGCTTCAAACACTTCGATGGGTGTATTGAGTGTATTAGTCATATGCGTCTGGACAGCACTTAATCCATTGCCACAGGCATGCGCCCCCATTCCGCCTGCCAACGTTTCATAGTAATCCCAGTTACCGTGCTTACACCGCACACCCATGGCAAGATTATTCATGCTGCCCTGACTGGCGGCAGGAATCCGTTCGGGAATGGCCTGAGCCAACGCTCCCAGTATTACATCAACTACCCGGCTACTGGTTTCAACATTACCAGCGGCCACTGCCGCAGGCGGCATCGCATTCAGTAAACAACTTTCGGGAGCCTGTATATTAATAGTACGGAACGCACCGGCACAGGCCGGTGTCTCCACCGCCATCAGGCAACGAAATACATAAAACACAGCTGCCGCCGCAACTGACAATGGACAATTTATATTACCGGTAACCTGTGCAGCAGTTCCGGAAAAATCAACATCAATGGTGTGGCCCTGCACGTGTACAGCCACCTTGATGGGAATATCGCTATTACCCAAACCATCATCATCCATGACATCTTCAAAGTGATAAATTCCGTCCGGTATCTCAGACAGTGCCTGACGCGACAACCGTTCCGCATAGGCATTCAACTCACCCAATGCGTTGTTGTACGCTGACAAACCAGACTCGGCCACCAAAGTCTGCAGACGTTTGACTCCACAAATATTGGCGCTGATTTGTGCAGAAAAGTCACCTTCTGATAACACTGAATCAGATGTTGCATTACAAATCCATGTAAGCGTTTCCTGTATCACCTCACTGTTCTCTAGCAATAAAGTGGGCAGGATAATCAAACCTTCGTCAGCAAGCCTGGATGTTATGGGCATCGACCCTGGCACTGCTGCACCTATATCAGCGTGATGTGCACGATTAGCCACAAAGCCTGCACAGTCACCCCCAACAAAAACCGCAGCAACCAGTGTCACGTCCGGTAAATGCGTACCCCCCTGAAAAGGATCATTGACCACCATCATGTCGCCGGGCCGCCAGGTGCGTGTATTTACTAAACCCTGCATAGCAAAAGCCATACTGCCCAGATGCACTGGGATATGCGCAGCTTGTGCGCACAATTCACCCTGCGCATCAAACACAGCACATGAATAATCCAGCCGGTCGCGGATATTGGTAGAAAATGCCGCGCGTCTCAACACAGCACCCATTTCATCACAGACAGCCGCTATTCGACTGGAAAACAGACTAAGCGAAATCGCATCCATATCCCGATTATGCCTGACCATTAAGTACCTCAGTTAGTCGGATTGATTTTTCGTGACCGTTGGCAGCACGAGCCCATGGATGGGCGAAGGTAGAGCAATGCAGGAGCAATTGCCGAGGGATGCTGCCATCGAGCGTACAGGGACGTATTTACAGCGAGTCACGAAAAATCAATCCGACTAACTGAGGTACGGTTTAACTATATTAATCTACGGTACACTAGCGGGTTACGGACGTTGCAAAGCACCTATCTCTGCCGTATGCTCGCATTCCTGAGTAATTTAGTCGGCTTTTCAGCTGGCAATAAAAATACCTAATTTAAATAGCCAACGGGTGAGGAGCATCTCATGAATCCACTTAATTCAGTTATCGGAACCATTGTTTCCGGTTTTATTCTAGCTGCTGTAATCATTTTTGCTCTTGGTTCTGGCCAACTTAATATGATGGAACTTATAGTCTGGTTCCACGTACTGGCCGGGGTAGTCTGGATCGGTCTACTTTACTACTTCAACTTCGTGCAGGTACCTGGTGTTGGTAAAGCCCTGTCCGAAGCCAACAATGGTGGCCCCGGCCCAGCCGCCATTAACAAATATATTGCTCCTACTGCACTCGCCTGGTTCCGTTGGGGTGCGCTAGCAACATGGATAACCGGTTTTGCAGCTCTGGAAAAGTGGGGTATCACGAGCCAGGCATTTTCTTTCGAAGGCTTCACGTTTGAAAGTAATACATCAATTATGGGCATTGGTGCCTGGTTAGGCACCATTATGCTGTTCAACGTCTGGGGCTTGATCTGGCCAAACCAGAAAAAAATCCTTGGCATGAAAGAAGCTACGGCTGAAGAAATCGCTGGCGCCAAAAAAATTGCCCTCATGGCATCACGCACCAATACCCTGCTGTCTATACCCATGCTTCTTTGCATGACGGCGTATACACATAATCTACCGTACTAAACCGGCACATTCGCAAAGCATTAAAACCCGGCCATCGGCCGGGTTTTTTTATCCGCAGAAAATCACTCTGATCGGTTTGGACAAAGCCGGTTTTCACCTATAAAATAGCCGGTTTTCGCAGGCAAGCAGCCTGGCTCCGGAAATATATTTTTCCAACGAGTCCAGCCCTGATCGTTGGATATTTGTAGCTGTCATTTTTTTTACAGGATAGTGTCATTCATGGCTAACAACTTGATGAATATCTACAGCCCACTGCCGGTCACTTTCGACCACGGCAAAGGTACCCGTCTTTACGATACAGACGGCAAAGAATATCTTGATGCACTCTGCGGCATAGCCGTGTGCGGTCTCGGTCACGCGCATCCTGCAATCACCGATGCGATTTGCCAGCAAGCCCAAAAGCTTTTACACACATCCAACTTGTACCAGAATAAACAACAGATCAAATTGTCAGAAGCGTTATGTAATGTCGCAGCAATGGAACGTGCCTTCTTTTGTAACTCCGGTGCCGAAGCTAATGAAGCAGCCATAAAACTGGCGCGCTTATATGGCCATCAGAATGGCATAAGGAAACCCCAGGTCATAGTTACCGAAGGTAGCTTTCATGGCCGCACACTGGCGACCTTGACCGCCACCGGAAACCGTAAAATTCAGGCTGGTTTTGAACCCCTGGTACCCGGTTTTCTGCGCGCCCCTTATGACGACCTCAATTCAATACAAGCCATTGCAAGCAACAGTAGCGGAATAGTTGCCATCCTGGTCGAACCCATCACCGGTGAAGGTGGTATTCGTATTCCTTCTGAAGATTATTTACCTGAACTGCGCAAGCTATGTGATGAACACAACTGGTTGCTGATGTTAGATGAAATACAAACCGGAATGGGCCGCACTGGCCGCTGGTTTGCCCATCAACACAACGGTATCAAACCCGACGTAATGACCCTTGCCAAAGGGCTCGGCAACGGAGTACCTATAGGTGCCTGCCTGGCCAACGGTGTTGCGGCACAGGTATTTAAACCTGGCAACCATGGCTCAACCTTTGGCGGGAATCATATGACCGCATGTGCAGCACTGGCCGTTATCAAAACCATTCAAGATCAAAATCTGGTCGAGAAAGCAGCCACTACCGGTAACTTCCTGCTCGAAGGTTTTCAACAAACTCTCGCAGATAAACCGGGTGTTGTTTCAATTCGTGGCAAAGGATTGATGCTGGGCATTGAACTGGCACAGCCCTGTGCGCAATTGGTCACTGATAGTCTGCAGCAAGGCCTGTTAATAAACGTCACTGCAGATAATGTCGTTCGCCTGCTACCGCCACTTATTCTCAATGAAGATGAAGCACAACAAATCATTGAAACTGTTTCTCAATTGATCATCAAATTCCTGGACAGTGCATCATGACCGTAAGACACTTTCTCAGTTTGCAGGACTGCACCCCAAAAGAGTTACGCTGGTTGTTACTGCGCGCCATTGAATTAAAAACCTGGCAGCGTGAAAAGCGGATGCACGAACCACTGAAAAATAAAGTGCTGGCGATGGTGTTCGAAAAGTCCTCCACCCGTACCCGGGTTTCCTTTGAAGCTGGCATGGCACAACTTGGCGGCCACGCCATGTTCCTGTCTCCCAAGGACACCCAGTTCGGCCGCGGCGAACCCATTGAAGACAGTGCACGCGTGTTATCACGCATGGTTGATATCATTATGATTCGCACCTTCGAACACGAAAAAATCGAGCGCTTTGCTGAATACTCCAGTGCGCCCGTCATCAACGCCTTGACCGATCGATATCACCCGTGCCAATTACTGGCTGACATCCAAACCTGGACTGAACACCGTGGAGACATTAAAGGGGCAACCGTCACTTTTATCGGTGACGGCAATAATATGTGTCACTCGTATATCAATGCCGCACAACAATTCAATTTCACGTTACATGTCGCAGCGCCCTCAGGTTATCAACCTGACGCTGATATTGTTGCGGCAGCGGGTGAACACGTAAAACTATTCGAAGATCCTATGGCTGCGGCAAAAGATGTGAATCTGGTTGTCACCGATGTCTGGGCCAGCATGGGTCAGGAAGAAGAACAACGTCAACGGGAAAAAATATTTGCCAATTACCAGGTCAATAATGAATTAATGGCCAATGCTGACAAAGATGCACTGTTCATGCACTGCCTGCCAGCACACCGTGGCGAAGAAGTCTCAGCCGATGTTATAGATGGACCACAAAGTGTGGTTTGGGATGAAGCGGAAAACCGCTTACATGCACAAAAAGCGCTGCTGGAATTTCTGTTAACCTGAGCTAGATAAAAGACATACTCCGCGAAAGATCAAACAGTTTCCGTGTGTAGTTTCCGTAGCTTCGTTGCGCCGCCAATTGACTAATATTAATCTATCTATTTGATAGTATTAAATATTTTATACAATCACCTCAGGTCTACCCAGGCCGGAAACAGGTTCTGGCATTGTCTTTGCTACCAGTAAGAAAAACGTCAAGTTTTTATCCTTACACACAGGAGCAAAGTAATATGAACGTTGAACACCGCTGGAGTAACCGCAAAGACCTGACTCTGGATGTCGATCTCTATTATCCACCGCTGGGCACGCTGAACGGGAAAACCCGCAACATCAGCCTGGAAGGTATGTATATAGAACTAGAAGGCGTCCACATTCCCGCCCAATCACGCCTGGAAATTGCTTTCACATCGAAAGCGCGTGGCACAACAACTGAGCATCGCTTGCCTGCCTATGTGGTACACGAAGATAAAGACGGCATAGGCCTGATGCTGCAACATGTGGGTTATCGCGAATTTGATGCGCTACGCTTTATGTTGAACGCAGCATAAAAAACAGGCTATTGCCGCACCGACTTTTTTACCCGGTATTTTTCCGGGCTAAAACCAGTGAGAAATAGCCATTTGCGGGCTGCAGATGATTTTCTACTAGCAGATCGGCATCCGCCAGCAATGCTTCAAGTCCAGCCTGGGTAAATTTTCGGCTGATCTCGGTCAAAATACGTTCACCCTGCTGAAGATGCAATTCGGCATCAAGCCTGGCGATTTCGATTGATTGATCACAACTGGATTCCAGATACATTTCAATTTGTCCAGCATCAGTATTAAATTCAGCTTTGTGTTCAAACTGTTCTGGATTAAAATTGGCTTCTAATTTGTGGTTTAAAACTTTTAACAGATTAAGATTAAAATCGGCAGTGATACCCTGCTTATCGTTGTAAGCTGCATGCAAGACATCACTATCCTTGATGCGGTCTGCGCCTAACAGCAAGTAATCATTTGGTTTCATGTGCAGTGCAAGTTCGTTCAAAAACCAGCCAGCTTCTGACGCCGTGAAATTACCAATGGTGCCACCCAAAAACAGATACAGACAAGCACCTTCCTGAACCGGTAGTCCCTGCAACCCACCAAGATAATCGCCCACCAGGATATTCACATCCAGCCAGTCATACTCACACACTAGTTGTTCACCGGTTTTTATTAACATGGCTTCGCAAACATCAAACGGCCAGTAAACCGTATCTATACGGTCACAGGCATCCAGCAGGTGGCGGGTTTTACGCGATGTACCGCTGCCAAATTCTATGATATGCAGTGGCGCGGCGGTTTTAATAATCTCCTGCGCATGACAACGTAACAATGCTTCCTCTGTGCGGGCAGGATAATACTCACGGGTATCACAAATCGCATCAAACAGTTCAGAGCCCCGCAGGTCGTAGAAATACTTAGGCGGCATCGCACTCGGCTTGGCTAGCAGATTCTGGCGAGCATCCTCGACGATGTTTGAAAGCGGGCGGGTAGGTGTAACGGTCTGCAGATTAAGGCGGGAATGACAGGTAATATCGGGTAGTTGCATATTTTTTGTCCGTTGCGAGCAACTGGTAGTTGGCCGAAGCACCTGTGTAGGCTAACATGCTTGCTGAGTTTTAGAAACTTCCCCATGACAGGATTTTATGTGCCGGTTAGCTGCTTATCTTGGAGAACCCGTTTCCTTGCAGGCCTTTTTGATAGAGCCGCCGCATAGTCTGTATCACCAGGCCTGGGCACCTGAAGAATTGCGCTATGCCAAACTGAATGCTGACGGATATGGTTTCGGTTGGTATGACGAGGCAGAAGCACCTCTGCACTATATCAATCCAGCGCCTATCTGGAATGATCCAAACCTACCTGCACTGGCAAAGAGTTTGAGCAGTGATTTATGGATTGCCAGTGTCCGTAGTGCAACGGCTGGCAACCCAGTCAATCACGTCAATACCCAGCCGTTTGCCGATCAAAGTCTATTGTTTGATCACAATGGTTTTATAGCTAATTTTCACGAGCAAGTTAAGGCCACGTTTTGTCACGAACTGGCACCTGAATTTTTATCCATGGTAAAGGGTTGTACTGAGTCGGAATATTTATTCGCATTATTGCGCCAAATACTCGATGAAGATCAGGACAGTTCACTGGACGAAGCATTACAAGAGATGGTTCGACGCACTGAAGCCATGCTGGATGATAATCCAGCCTTACTAAATTTCATTGTGACCGATGGCAACCGTATCTATGCTGTACGGCACGCTGTCGGTGACGACTGTCCGTCCTTATATCTAACAACCGATGATGAACAGTTCCCCGGCGCACAATTAATTGCATCGGAACGCATGACGCATTCCGATTTCTGGCACCCGGTTCCAGAGCACCAGATTCTGATCATTGACCCGGAAGAGCCGCCCGAGTTTATCGACTTGTGAGTAACAGTAAACTGCTTAATGAGCTGGAACTGTCCCAGTCTCTAGTGCTTACGCTGGTCGAACAAAACTCAGCTATCTACAATCAGCAAACTGATCCCGACCTAAGTCCACTCGGATGGCACCTTGGCCATTGTGTGTTTACCGAATGTTACTGGTTGCATGAAATAATCTCTTCCAACAGTCAGATAACTGCACCACTCGCTGATCTCTATACCCCACCTCGCACGCCGAAGTCTGAACGAGGTGGACATTTACCCGCCTGCGAAACACTGCTGGATTGGGCTAGACAGTTGCAGGCGATCAACCTTGAAACACTGCAAGACCTGCCTGCAAAGATTGCTGCAAATAAATTGTTCAACAACGATTACCTGCTACATTTTTTGATTCAGCACTACAGCCAGCATTATGAAACCATGCTGATCATTCTCACACGCCAGGCATTAGCAGAAACAAAAACAGACTATCTATCATCATCGCCTTTACAAAGCACAAAGATAACCAACAATCGCATAGCGTTGCCCGCAGGCCATTATCGAATGGGCGGCCAGGAGCCTATCGCTTACGATAATGAATTACCCCCTCAACAAGCTGATTTAGACCCGTTTGAAATCAATCGCACACCGGTCAGTAATGCAGAATTTCTGGGTTTCATGGAAGACGACGGTTACCACCGTTCCGACTTATGGGATGAACAAAGCTTGCTTTGGCAAAAACAAAATAAATATCACTACCCAGACCACTGGCAACAAGATAAACACGACAACTGGTACGCCATCGGTGTACGTGGCCCTTACGAACTTGCTGCTGATGAACCTGTTATGGGACTGAGCTACCATGAAGCCTGTGCCTTTGCCAACTGGGCGGGCGCTCGTTTGCCGCATGAATATCAGTGGGAAACTGCCTCCCGGTTACAGGAACTGCAACTCACCGGACGAGTATGGGAATGGTGTCAAAATACTTTTCATCCTTATCAGGGTTTCAAAGCCTTTCCCTATGATGAATATTCACAAGCCTGGTTTGATGGTGAGCATTTCAGCTTGCGGGGTGGTAGTTTATATACCCGGCCCGCTATAAAGAGACCCAGTTTCAGGAATTTTTACCAGGCGGATAAACGATTTATTTTTGCAGGGTTGCGATTGGCCTGGTGATGTTTATGTACAATGCAACGCTGACCTTTGAAATTGAACCACTGGAAATTTCCGAATAATGTTATTAGAAACACTCGATGAACAAACACTCTCTTTGGTTCATCTTGCTCTGGAAGAAGATATCGGCAGTGGTGATGTCACCGCAGAACTGATCCCTGAGGATGATATCTGGCAAGCCGATGTCATCTGCCGTGACACTGCTGTGATTTGCGGCCGTGCCTGGTTCGATGCTGTGTTTCGATTAATTGATGAAACTATCTCAATAAACTGGCAAGCGACTGACGCCGATAAAATTAATAGTGGCGACGTGATTTGTAGTTTACAGGGCCCAGCGCGCGCATTACTCACCGGTGAACGGACTGCGCTTAATTTTCTACAAACACTCTCAGGCACTGCCACTCTGGCGAATCAGTATGCGGAAATTGTTAAAGATTTAAAGACACGCATACTCGATACTCGCAAAACCTTACCCGGCTTGCGGCTTGCTCAGAAATACGCCGTGCTTTGTGGTGGCTGCCACAACCATCGCGCCGGTTTATATGATGCATTTCTGATTAAAGAAAATCATATCGCAGCAGCTGGCTCTATTAAACAAGCTATCGATACTGCAAAATCTCTTGATACAAATTTACTAATCGAAATTGAAGTGGAGAATCTGGCTGAAATGTTGGAAGCACTCGATGCGGGTGCAAAACGGCTGTTACTGGATAATTTTTCTATTGAAAAGCTACAGGAAGCTGTCACCTTGATCGACGGCCGCGCTGAACTGGAAGCCTCGGGCGGTATCACGCTCAACAACCTTCGCAAGGTCGCAGAAACCGGTGTCGATTACATCTCTATCGGTGCACTGACAAAAGATTTACATGCTATTGATCTGTCGATGAGTTTTATTACCACCGTTTAGCCAGCTGATTAATTCGTGAAACCCTGCAGGAGCGGCTTCAGCCGCGATGGGCGCTGCAGAGCTCATCGCGGCTAAAGCCACTCCTACATTATTTGTATTTTTTCACACTGAGAAAATGCACAAATCAATCAAAGATTCATTAAATAAAATAGAGATTGGAAACTGGTGCCGGAAAGAGGAATTGAACCCCCGACCTTCTCATTACGAGTGAGCTGCTCTACCGACTGAGCTATTCCGGCAAGGGTGGAATTATAAGAGATCGATTGGTACGGGTACAGAAAATAGAATCAGGTGTTGAATTCTTCCTGACGAATTCTGACGATAACATCTACACCATCCGTCACTGTACCTTTCGGCAATGCCGGTAAACTATTCAGAGAAACCGCGTCATTGCTGATATCCGTCAATTCACCAGTATCAATATTATAAAAATGGTGGTGTACGGAAGTATTTGTGTCATAAAACACACGGGTTGGGTCAACAATAACGGCATTGATCAGTTGTTTTTTAGCAAATAGCCCTAGCGTGTTGTAAACCGTGGCTTTTGAAACCCGGCCACCGGCCATATTAACCTTATCGAGTACCTGGTCAGCTGATAGATGCTGGTCTTTCGCCAACAGCACACGGGCAATCTGGACGCGTTGCAGGGTCGGTAAAATATCGCGGGACTGTAGCCGTTGCGATGCTTCTTTTTCGCTGATTAATTCAGCCAGGAGTTGATCTAACATCGAATAAGTATACGCTGCCCGACAAGGGCGAGTCTATCCTCTGAAACCTCTAATATTATTCTTTTTATTCAATAAGATATGGCACTGGATCGAGTATTGTTTCACGGCCAAGGCTGATATCCGCCAATAGACGGGCAGATCCCGGTGCCAGCACTACCCCATTCCTGAAATGCCCCGCGTTGATATACAACTGCTCTAATGACGGGTGCCGACCAATATAAGGAATCCCCTTAGGTGAGCCCGGACGCAGCCCCGCCCAATGATGTTCAATCGCTACATCCTGAAGCCCTGGTATCAGTTGCAAGGCATGATCGCGCAATGTTTCCTGGGCTGCGCTAGTGGTCGTTTTATCAAAACCAACATGTTCCAGCGTACTGCCTGCTAACACCCGGCCATCACGCCGTGGAATAATATAGTGATCTCGATACAGGCAAATGCGATTAATCTGTGCCGGTTTGGCTTTGAATAAAATCATCTGACCGCGAACCGGTTTGACCGGCAAAGCAAAACCGGTTTGTTCGAGTAATTCAGCACTCCAGGCACCTGCAGCAATAATCGTTTGACCCGCATGCAATATTCCCTGATCGGTTTTCACGCCAGTGACTTTGTTACCCACGATATTAAAACCAGTGACTGTTTGCTGCGAACGAATATCTACTCCACGATTTTCAAGATCCTGCCGCAATGCCGCAGCAAAACGTGGATTTCTGACTTGCGCAACTTCAGGCATCCATATTGCCCGTTCAAAACCTGACGTCAGTGCGGGTTCAATATCCGAAATTTCAGCAGATGATAATAATGCCACCTTTGTTTTAAATCGATCAGCCCAGTCTTTTATTTTTGAATAGTCGTCATCAAGAACTAATAATCCACTGCGTAGATACTGCGGATCAATACCGCTAGCATGTTCAAGTTCGTCACATAAAGCGGCATAACGTATCTGGCTCCAACGTGCGAGTTCAGTTACGGAATCAGGATAACGCCAGGGATATAATGGCGATAAGATACCGCCTCCAGCCCAGGATGATTCTCCAGCGGGTTGGCCTCGCTCCAGCAGAGTCACAGTCAAACCTGACTGTGCATATTCACGTGCGCAGAGCATACCGATTAAACCGGCACCGACAACGATGACATCACTCAATTGAGTACACTCGGTTAAAAATTATTCTTACCTATCGATTCCAGCAAGTGTGGCTAGCAAACCGACCACCAAATACCGGGCCTTGATGATCAATGGCATATAAACCGCAACTATCACCAGCCTGCACGCCAACCGGTTTTGCGGTCGCTAACCAGGCACCTGGTTGTGCCGTCTCAAAAGCCAGCTTATAGAAATTGTCAGCTGACTGATTTTGCCAGCCTAACGCCTGCAGACCCATACTATAGACACCATAGGTTGCACGCCATTGCTCCTGGGCCAATTGCAATTGCAACAAGCTGGCAACGGCATCTGCCCGCCGGGTTTTATAGACATAGCTGCTGTATGACGGCAAAGTAATGCTGGCAAGTATTGCAACGATTGCTATTACAATCAGTAATTCAGTTAATGAAAATCCGTATGCAGCATTTTTCCTGTCCATATCACTCTCCATTGTGACAAATTGTTAAACGCCACAAATAGAGATGACACGCAAATTGTCCCCTACTCCATGGCTGACAACATAAGTATACCGGTGCCTACAAAAATATCATCCCTTGATCATTGCAAAACAGGCTATACTCCCGTTCAATAAGGAACACAATTTTCTGGAGCCCGATCATGGAAGATCAAAGGCAGACTGGATTTACGCTCTTAGAGTTACTCATTACACTGGCAGTGCTTGGCATTCTTGCCGGTCTCGCGGTACCTGCTTATCACGATCTTATTTTAAACGCCCGGCTCCGCGTCGCCGCAGAAATCATTGCGGATGATTTACGAGCAGCGCGCCGAATCGCCATTTTACTAAATATACCGCAGCAGATACGGCTTCAGTACCAATCTGGTAAACAGTGGTCCTATTCATACGGTACGCCGCCTCCAGGAAAAACAATTCGGTCGAGTGATTTCCCAAATATTTCTCTTGCAAAACCCTCTTTTGCCGGCAATGGGATGATTCGGTTTACGCCCGTGCGTGGCACCGTCAACGGTGGAAGATTTAATTTATCAGCCGCATCAAATAAAGCCATCTCTGTCATCCTCAGTCCATTAGGGCGTGTGCGCTTATGTAGTAATAGCGACGCGAGGTATGCCTCATGCTGAAGACTCAACGCGGCGTAACCTTGGTCGAACTGATGATTGCCGGGACGATTGGATTGATAGCAGTATCAGCAGTCATCACGATATATCAGGCTACGGCAACACAAACTATGCGCCAGCTTGAAACTGCACACCTACACAGTACGACTCAGGGAATAATGGATTTAATCAGTGCCGATGTGCGGCGTGCTGGATACTGGCATATCACTCCCGGCAAAGATCAATTAAGAAATAATCCTTTTCAGAGCCTTCACAACCAATTGCAGACTGGCGCAAAAAAAGGTGAACAGGCTGAATCATGCGTCCTGTTTTCCTACGACCTGGACAAAGATGGCAAAGTTGGCGTCGGTAAATGCCCAGCAAAAGGCTGTGCAACACAGACAGATGCAGATAATGTCGAGCAGTTTGGATTTCGACTCAAAAACAATGCTATTCAGATGCGTTATGCCGGTAATGCTTTCAACTGCCAACAGGGTTTTTGGCAAGCAGTAACAGATAGCTCGATGTCTGTAACACAATTCTCCATTAATCTGAAATCTATATGTCTGAATCTTGCCACAAGCACCATGCCCTGCGATAACAATATTGACCGGCAAGATGTACGATCCGCCGACATTTTTCTAACTGCACATAACGTTAGAAGAAAAGATATAAAGATTAATTTAAAGCGCCATATAGAAATTCGCAATGACCGATTTGTATTAGCTGGAGATTCATTGTGAAAGCAGTTCGGGAAATTAAAAATCAGAGCGGAGCTGCGACCCTGGTGACTGCCATGGCTCTGATGATGGCCACTTCATCAATGGTACTCGCCACTGTTCACGCACAATTATTAAACAGTCGCGCCAATGGGAATGTACGGGATTCTGTTAAAGACTATTTGCTGGCTGAAGCAGGGCTTGATTACGCCATTGAATACCTGAGCAACCAATTGTATAAAATCAACTGGATAAATAATGGCAGCAGTCAAGAAACTGATAAGCCACCCATGCCTTCAGCCTGGTTGAATAAGCTGGATACACAGCATCGAAAATTACAACTGACACTATCCAGATCGTTGCAACAACCTGAATTCATCGAAATTACCTCGAAAGCCAGTAACTCTATAAATAGTCGATACGCTCTAGAAATAAAGCAGACAGTTCGTCCACTCAGCATACTCTCTCCAGAAGGAGAACAGGCTCCACCGCTTGTTTTGAATGGCTGTGTTATGGACACGTCAGGTCACCCAGATTTATATCCTGCTAAAACACTCACTCTTCAACAAAGTTCTGCTATTTGGTCATCCATGAAACAGCCCTGCCATAACCTGAAAAATGTTGATTTACATAACGGCATACTTAATAGCCAAAGATTTAAAGCTGGAAATTTATGGAATTTACTGTTTTCTGTAAGCCGTACAGAGTATACACAATTGGTAGCTTCCGAATTAAGCCAGAAACAAAATATTCAACAACGTCATTACTGGTTGGTCAACAAGTCAGATCTACAGAACGGCCACTGGACGCAATCATTAGGTACAGCGCAACAACCAATTGTATTAGTGTTTCCAGCCAATCTAGGATGCCCTGCAATAACTGCTGGTACTATCATTTACGGTATCGTTTTTTATGAGTCTGACTGCACAGCAAGCAATCAGCCGCTACAGGGTGACATATATGGCACGATGGCCATTAACGGATCGTTAGGTGTCTATTCTGAACACCTGAAATTAGCGCATATTAGCCAGGCTTCTCATCCTGAAGTTGCCTTGAAATTTCCAATACTCAAAATACCCCGGCTACTAGGAACATGGCGGGATTTCTGATGAAACAGCCCAGGCAAGATGGTTTTACACTTATTGAAGGGCTATTAACTGTATTAGTCATCAGCTTTGGTTTTCTGGCAATTGCACGCTTGCAACTCAATATCTGGCGCAACCATATCGAGAGTACGCAAAGGACCCAGGCAGTTCAGCTAGGATTCGAAAAACTAAATCAGCAACGCCTGTTAGCTTCGCTGCCTCAGCCAGTACAAACTGTTGGGCAGGATAATGTGAATTCTGCTTTAACAATCTATAATCGAACCTGGAAAAACAGTCCGTTATCAATCACCGGACATCAGAACCAGGTAGACATTAACTGGGGTATTCCATCTGGAAAACATAGCCTGATATTACAATCTGTTACTGGTAGAAATGTCAGAATAGATAATGGGAAATGGATATCGCGTTTCGACTGATAATAACCATCAAAACACCTAAGCAGCTCTAATTAGTTCGCAAGACCATGTAGGAGCGGCTTTAGCCGCGATGAATGCAACGCCAATCGCGGCTAAAGCCGCTCCTACAGTACGTAATGACAAGACGTACGTAGTTCAAATAGAGTTCCCCTAAAGTATACCTTTCATCTGCCGTTAGTGACCGTTCGTCGACTGTAATCCGACCTACGTTCAACTCTGCCTATCTAATTATAAAGTTTCTGCCTATATATCCCCTAACATGCCTGCACGGAAGCATTACATTTGTTGAAAAGACAGGGAATTACCACTTGTCGCAAAAATTCATGCGCCCGTCGGAATTGAATTTACAGATTGAATATGCCGGAGCAATACTACAGCCATGATGAAATATCACGGATTTACATTAGTCGAATTGATGGTGACCTTGGCTATAGCTGCCATACTGCTCACGTCAGGCGTACCCAGTTTCGCAAATCTTATTAAGGACAACCGCCTGAGCACCAAGACTAATGAATTGGTCACGTCACTCAGTCTTGCCCGCAGCGAAGCGATCAAACAAGGCAGAACCGTCAATATAAAACGTAACGCCAGCTGGGCACAAGGCTGGAAAATATGGGTTGATACAGATGGTGACAACAATCTTGATCCGGGTGAAGAAATCCGTGTCAATGATGGATTCAATAATACTGGCGTTACCTTAACTTCATCCGGTGGTAGTCAACTTTCCTATGACCCTCAGGGCGCAGCGGGTGTTACTGGCACTTTTGACATCTGTGATAACCGCACTGGTGAAACTGGCCGCCGACTAACAATATTTGCAACCGGACAAATTAGCCTCAATCGGAATTATGGTGGCTGTTCATGATCTCACTCAGAAATACCCGTATGAAAGTCCGTCATCAAAGATTAAATAATGATAGCGGCTTCACTCTGATCGAAGTACTTATTGCCGTACTGGTTTTATCTATCGGTTTGCTTGGACTCGCCAGTTTGCAAATGAACGCGCTCAGAAACAACCAAAACTCTTATTACAGAACAGTAGCAACAATTCTTGCAAATGATTTTGCAGACCGAATTCGTTCCAATGCAGCGGGTGTTGCCGCCAACGGCTATAACGCAATAACACGCACCAGTATTACTACAGCACCTAATTGCACCGCTGCAACCTGTTCTCCAAGCGCGATCAGAGATCTGGATGTCGCCCAATGGTATACCGAATTGGGCTCACAATTACCAGCAGGCACAGCGACAGTCACAGGTGCTGGTGCTGGCACTATTTTTACTGTAACTGTTATGTGGGATGACGCACGAACCGGCGTGACTGGTGTTGGCTGCAATCCGGCTAATCCGGCTGATTTGATGTGTCATTCGATTGACCTGATCCCATAACCCTGGTCTTCCAAGAGAATAATATGCGCAAATATAATTCAACCATTAGAAATACTTCAGGCTTTTCACTCGTTGAAATAATGATAGCCATGATAATCAGCCTGGTATTAATGGGTGGAGTGATACAAGTATTTTTAGGTTCCAAGCAGAGCTACAGAACCAATGAAGGTATTGCCCGCATGCAGGAAAATATTCGATTTGCAATGGGCCGCTTGGGTGAAGACCTAAGCACGGCAGGTTATATGGGTTGTGATGACTCAAGTGGCGTTGATCTGGGTAACAACCTGCTTCTTACCAATGCACTGGATAGTTCCAGCGCAACAGCAACTACAATCGCGTACGATTTTGCAAATCCGATCACCGGATTTGATGGAACCGGGTTGAATGGAAGTGACAGCATCAGCATTCGCCGTGCTTTTACAGGCTCGAATGTTCCACTAGCTACAAAAATGTTAATAGAGACAGGCCCGTTATCAGTTGATGCTACAGCACCCAATTACAATACGCTTGAACAGTGGGATACTTTAGCGGTATCTGATTGTTGGTCAACATCAATATTCATGGTTACTAATAATCCTGCGACTAGCGGTGGAATCCTTAGGCATGACCCTGGTCTGTCACCACCAGCCGGACATGCGAATGAAGGCTTGAAAAATCTTGCTGCTTATGCAGATAACTCCAAAAATGATTTGCAACATTTATATGGTACAAAAGTGAGCTCAGTTGCAACTGCAATAAAAGTAGCCACCACTACTTATGCTTTGTGTGCTGGTACATTAGGCACCAATACTGCGCTCTGCCAGGATGGTTCAATCCTCGTGGATGGTGTTCAAGATATGCAGATTGTATATGGACTGGATTCAGATGGTACGCCTGGCGTTGAACGATTTGTCACTGCAAGTAGTGCTGCATTAACTGCAGCAGGCTTGAACAACGTATCTAACATACAAGTAACACTCAACATGGATTCTGTTGACAGAATGAACAACGGTAGTCTTATTACCAAGACCATTACGCACACCATCGATCTGAGAAACCGATAAACCAGAATATTTTTATAACCAAATTATTATTACAAGACACTGGATTCGACACATGAAGATAATCTTGCCAACCTCGCCAGATCAACAAAAAGGCGCCGTACTTATCATTAGCCTGTTAATGTTGTTGGTGACAACTATGATCGGCATTACTGCTATGGGCACGACCACATTGGAAGAAAAAATGGCTAACAACCATAAGCAACGGCAAATCGCCTTTCAAGCTGCAAGTGCAGCGTTACGAGACGCAGAAGCCTGGTTAAATAACCCTGCAAATATCATGATAGCCGCTACGCTGGAAACAACTTTTGATGGCTCGACACCCGAACTGTTCGCGTTACGCCGCCCATCACCTGCAACTGCTACCACAGCTGTAAGCTTTGATGTGTACAACCCAATTGAATGGGAAACCATTGGCAATGGGCAGCCTATATCGACCTCGCTAACCAATATTGGCACAAAACAACCTAAATACATTATTGAATACATGGGCAGAGCTGGCCCGCTTCCACTCAACGCTACACAATCGGATATAAGGCAATATGCTTTCCGTATTTCCACTATCGGCTGGGGTGCAGATGACACCACCATCTACCTGGCCCAAAGCACATTTAAAAGAACATTGAACTAACCTGACTTGCACGATTAGAAATAATTATTGAGTAATTGTTATATAAATTGCATAGCACTACCGAGGCTAACATGATGAAAAACGAAAAAATGGCATTTAATCTAAAACCACTTTGGACAACTGTCGCAGGCATTCTGCTGTCAAGTGGATCTGGCCTCGGACATACAACCTCACTGCCAGGAAGTCTTGCAAAATCTCCGCTGTTTGTGCAACAAGCGGTTAAACATAATCTTATGCTTGCCATCGACGATTCTGGCAGCATGGACTTTGAGGTCTTGTTGCCAACCAACGATGGTGCGCTATGGTGGAGTAATTCAGGCAAGAGTTTTGTCGGTGTCGATTCACCCGGCATCATCAATTTCAAGGAAAACGGAAAATATGTCTATTTATTTCCAAATGGACAAGGCGTGGGCACTGGTCAGCGTCGATACAGTGGCAATAACCCTAACCCTAACCATAACCATTATGCAATCCCTCCGCTACCCCAATACGCCTTTACGCGCAGCCCTGACTATAACAAAGCATATTATGATCCCAGTGTTACGTATGAACCCTGGGTGAGTTATGGAAGCACAACGTTTTCAGACATTACAGCTACCGCCGCCCCTTCCGACCCGGTGCACGGTACGACTACATTCAACCTGACTACAGATATTCTTTCTACTGCATCTGATCATACTTTTCATATGAATAACGGTATGATTATTACTAAAGGGACACACTACAACAGTAGTGGTGCATGGTTAACCGCAACTTCAGATAAACCTGTCTCTGGCTCGACATACGTAGGCATTCGTTATTACGCACCTACGTACTATTTGAACACTAAAACAGGTGTGTACTCCCTTAATAATTCAGTTACAACCAAAGACTGCAGTAATACACCTGACCCAGCTGATTTTATAACCTTCCGTGATAATCCAGGCGCATTCGCCAGCAGTGATGTCGATGCACTGGGCCCAGATGGCGCTTGTCTGAAAAAATATACAATAGTTCCAGCCGCGACTGAAATGCAAAACTTTTCGAACTGGTTCACCTATTATCGTAAAAGAAAATCCGCAATGCGTGGTGGTGTCGGTTATGCATTCGAAAACATCAGTGGCATTCGCGCAGGCATGTTCACCATCAATCAACGTGTCAATGTCAACATGCTCGATTTAGACACCCAGCGTAATGCCTTTTATGCTTCCATCTACAATATTGATGCGAGCGGTGGCACCCCAAACCGACAAGCACTAAATCATGCTGGGCTGCAATATATGCGTACTGATAATAATGCGCCAATAACTGATCGTTGCCAGAAATGTTTTACTGTATTTTTCACGGATGGATTTTCATCTCTCGGCGGCATAGGTGGCCTGGGCATTAATAACAAGGATGGTAGCAAAGGAGCTCCCTACGCAGATACCTACAGTAATACCATGGGTGATATTGCAATGCATTATTTCAATCTAAATCTTCGGCCAGACATACCCAATCAGGATGTAAAGATTCCGAATGCCTGCAGTGGATCAACACCCAGCCCGCTACTTGATTGCAATAAAAACCTGCATATGAATACTTACACCATTGGACTAAATGCAACGGGCACTATTTATAACGTCACTCATAATACAACAGCAGATGCTCATGCTTCACCACCTGTATGGCCTGATGTTAACTCGGCTCGCGATCCCAAACAGATTGATGATCTTTATCATGCTGCTATAAATGGACGTGGCGAAATGCTAAATGCTACTACCCCGCAAGGAATTGCAGCAGCAATGCTTGCGGCGATTGATGATATACAATCAAAAACCGAGTCCGCCGCCCCTGTATCATTCAATACTACAACTCTGAGATCAGGAAGCCTGGTTTTCCAGTCATCATTTGATGCAGCAGACTGGACAGGTGAACTCAATGCGATATCTCTGGCATTGGATACTACCGGAAGTATTACGGGACTCACCAAGGAATGGTCAGCCACGACTGGCAGCGCTTTCACCACGGACAACAAGGGCCTGGATGAACGTAACTATACATCGCGAAAGATTGTTACTCACAATGGAACAAACGGCGTTGATTTCACCTGGAGCAACCTGACTAACGCACAGAAAAATGACTTTCGAGCAGGCAGTGGCGTCAATGATGCACAAGCTAAAGCCCGGCTGGAATATATTCGGGGCCATCAGGGCTGTGAGAGCACTTACTCAGGACCACAATCGTGCAGCTTTGCTGATGGCAGTAATACATTTAACTCTCAGTCTATGCGTAACAGGAATTCCCTGCTGGGTGATATCGTCCACTCATCTCCCACTTTTGTAGGTGCTCCGGTAACACGTTACCCGGATGATATAGAAGGCGTCAATCTCTACTCTACATTTGCAGCCAGTAAAAAGAATAGACGCGGAATTGTCTATGTTGGCGCAAATGACGGCATGCTACATGCGTTTGATGCCGATAACGATGGCCAGGAAATTTTTGCCTACATACCGAGCATGCTTTACTCAAATGATTCAGGAGAGGGGCTGCACACACTGACTGATCCAGTCTATACACATAACTACTATGTTGATCTCACTGCCACTGCAGCAGATGTTTTTGTTGGTGGTTCCTGGAAGACATACCTGGTGGGTGGTTTACGCGGTGGCGGCAAGGGCATTTTTGCTCTGGATGTTACCGACCCTGCTAGTCTGGCAAGCAATCCACAGAATGCCATTAAATGGGAATATTCTTCCAGTGATAGTGCTTTTGCTGATTTGGGCCACAGTTTCAGTAAAATTCAGATCGGCAGAATGAACAATGGCAAATGGGCAGCCATTCTAGGCAATGGCTATAACAACCAGGGCGATGGTTCTGCCAAACTGTTTATAGTTTACCTGGATGGAAGTAGTCCGAAAATTCTATCTACCGGGGTGGGAACGCCTACTAACTTAAATGGTCTTTCGACTCCTGAAATTGTTGACTTCAACGGTGACGGCAACATTGACCGCATCTATGCAGGTGATTTACACGGCAATATGTGGGCCTTTGATGTCACTGGCACAGAGTCATCCTGGTCTAGGTCATACGGTGCAACCCCGTTATTCCGCGCATGTGCTGACGCAGGATGTATTAATCCTCAACCCATTACCTCAAAACCGACTGTCGCTCGTCATCCTATCAAACGGGAAAATGCAACAGCACCAAACCTGATGGTTTACTTTGGAACAGGCCAATACATTGCGACGACCGATAACGGCACTTCGGATCAACAGACCTTCTATGGCATCTGGGATTCTGGCAACGCTGTCTCAGACCGCAGTGTTCTTCAACCTCAGACAATGACGACAGCGGTGTATAGAACACTCAGTGACGATCCGGTTAATTATTCCACGCCCATCAGCAGCTCAACTGAATACGGCTGGTATATCGATCTTGATTCCACAGAACGTGTCACTGTAGACGCCCTGGCCCTTGGCGATGTTGTGTTCTTCAACACTATGTTACCGCCCACCAGTACATGTGGTTATGGTGGCTCAGGCTGGCTGATGGTAGTCGATCAACTGAATGGTGGTGAACCTGCATTCCCAACGGTGGACATCAATGGCGATGGTGTGGTTGATATCCATGACACTGTAGCTGGCACTGTTATCGGTGGCATTAAATCAGGAGACATCCCCTCAGATGTAACCATACTTCCGAACTACCGGTTTGATAATAACCCTGCATCTGCTACAGCCATTAAACCAACAGGCGAAAAACCATCAGGTCGCATGTCATGGACCGGACTGGAACGTAAATAAGTCAACCTGATCTGTATACTGGAGACAGCAATGAAAATAAGATTTACAAAAGGATTTACACTCATTGAACTGATGATTACGGTTGCCATTGTCGGCATCCTGGCAGGTATTGCCTATCCGTCTTATCAGGAACAGGTAAGGAGTTCTCGACGCGCAGAATGCGGCGGTGCTTTGATGGGGTTAGCTAATGCGATGGAACGCCATTTCACAACCAATAACTCCTATCTAGGGGCTGGTGCCACTGCTGGAAATACAGGAACACCAATACCCGCCGTCTATAATGCAACATGTCCTTTAGATGGAGGCACAGCTACGTACGACCTGACAATCGATGCAGCGACTCAAACAAGCTATACATTACATGCAGCACCCATTGCAGGCGGCCCTCAGGCCAGCGACAAATGCGGAACCTTTACACTAACCAGCATAGGTGTAAGAAGCCTCACTGGACAGCATTCCGGAATCACTCCGAATGATTGCTGGTAACTCTTAACTCTCTGGGCAAAGCAAAAGTTACGTCTTCCGCACGCCCCTCTGCTTCGGTTACAATTTTAACGCCCTGTAGTTTCAAATACGCCAGGGTGGTATCTACCAGGACTTCCGGGGCTGATGCTCCGGCAGTCAACCCAATCGTCTGACAACCTTCAAGCCAAACTGGGTCTACCGATTCAGCATCATCGATCAAGTAGGCCGGTATCCCTTGCTGTTCGGCCAGTTCACGTAAACGATTTGAATTCGAACTGTTTGCTGAGCCAACTACTAGCAATACATCAACAGTCTGCGCAAGTTTCTTGACTGCATCCTGACGATTTTGTGTGGCATAGCAGATGTCATTTTTTTTTGGCCCTTGAATCTTAGGAAAACGTGCACGTAATGCTTCAATAACTTTACTGGTATCGTCCATTGATAATGTTGTCTGTGATACATAGTAAAGGTCATCAGGATTTTTGATCTCAAGACCTGCCACATCTTCTGGTGATTCAACCAGAATAATATTGCCGCCTGCTGAACAATCATATTGACCCATGGTGCCTTCCACTTCGGGATGGCCTGCGTGTCCAATAAGAATACATTCAGTACCGTTACTGCTACAGCGTGATACTTCCAAATGTACTTTTGTCACTAACGGACAAGTAGCGTCAAATATTCTGAGCTGCCGTTGCTTTGCTTCTTTTTTAACTGCTTTTGATACACCGTGTGCACTAAATATAACAATTGCACCGGCCGGAACATCGCTTAGCTCTTCAACAAAAACAGCTCCTCGTTGGTGCAAATCATTTACGACATAACGGTTATGAACAACTTCGTGGCGTACGTAAACGGGTTTTCCAAACAGCTCAAGTGCGCGTTCGACAATTTCTATTGCGCGGTCGACACCGGCACAGAAGCCACGGGGATTGGCGAGTAAAACTTTCATGTATGGTAACTTATTACTCCAGCACTCTGCTCCCTCTCCCCCAGGGAGAGGGTTGGGGAGAGGGGATCAAAAAGCTAAACGCCTTATTTTCATCCCCTCTCCCTGGCCCTCCCCCTGAGAGGGAGGGGACTAAATATTCGTAGTGTGGTGACGAACTTACAAGGCTGAGTTATCTACACTGAGCACTTCTACTTTAAAAATGATTTCACGCCCCGCTAAAGGATGATTGAAATCAACTTCAACATCATCCTCTCTTACTTCTCTAACTGTCCCAGCCAGTTCTTCACCTTCTGATGATGTAAAAGCAATTATAACACCCGGTTCCAGAGACATATCATCTTTAAAAGAACTCAAAGGAATAAGCTTTATCGATTCGGAATCGAGTACTCCAAAGGCTTGACCAGGCATGAGTGTCAGACTTTGTTGATCGCCGGCTTTCAACCCTATTAACGCTAATTCAAGCCCTTCATCCAGGAACCCATCACCTATTGTGAACGTTACTGGTTCATCATCAAAGGTATTTTCAACCACAGTGCCGTCAGGAAATACTATGGACAAGTGCAGCGTCACCTGACTGCCGGGCGCTATCTGCAAAGCATCAGGCCTTGTCAGTATTCTGGAAAATCCCATTCCAGATTAGCAATATTGCGCCCACAAAAATTGCTGAATCTGCAACATTGAATGCTGGCCAGTAAAAGTCCTGGTAATACAGCTGGATAAAATCGATGACATGACCATACAGAATACGGTCAATTAAATTCCCTGCAGCACCACCTAACACTAGAGCAAGACCAATCGCGAGAGTAGTCTGTCCCGGGCCTGGTTTTAATTTTCGTAACCATAAAAAAATAAATATGACTGCAGCAGAAGCAATTGTAATAAAAAACCAGCGTTGCCATCCGGAGGCATCGTTTAGAAAACTGAACGCCGCACCCCGGTTATATAACAAGGTAAAGTTTAGAAATGGCATCACTTCAGCCGGGCTGGCATAAACCAGATTGTGATTGGCTATGTATTTGGTTATTTGGTCAAATACGATAACCAGTGCGGAAAGTGATAGCCATTTAGTCATTTTTTGAATCTTTATTTTGTATAATTTTCATAACAACCACTGCTCATCTTTATCCCCTAGACTCCCTCCCCCTGAGGGGGGGAGGGGACGGATTTTTCATAGTATAGCGATGGTACTCAAGCGAACTGCCGACGCTCTCCATCACCCACTACATTTTCCACACAACGTCCACAAAGTTCTGGATGATCCTGATGAGAACCTACATCCTCCCGATGATGCCAGCAACGGGTGCATTTGTTGTGTGCTGAGGCCTGCACTGTAATCGCTAGTTTTTTCCCATTAACCTCTGCAGCCACAGCAATATCAGGCGCATCTGCAATATCATGAACTCGCGCATAGGAAGTAATCAGCACAAAACGTAATTCGTCTTCAAGTTGCTGCAACTTTTTCAACAAATCAGGTTCGCAATAAAGGTCAACTTCGGCAGCTAACGACGAACCAATCTCACCAGCAACACGCAGCTTCTCCAGTTCCTTGCTAACAAGTTCACGCACAGCAAGCACTTCATGCCAGTAATCAATGCCGAATTTGTCGCCCACTCCATCACTACCTGCAAACATATCAGGCAATTCATACCAGGTTTCCAGCAGGACAGATTCGCCTCGCTCACCCGGCAAATTCCGCCAGATTTCTTCCGCAGTAAAACTTAGAATAGGCGCCAGCCAGCGTACCAGTGACTCGGAAATTAAGTACAAGGCAGTTTGCGCAGACCGTCTTGCTAGACTATTTTCCGGCATCGTATATTGTCGATCCTTGATGACATCAATATAGAAGCTACCCAGATCAATGGCGCAAAAATTATGGATCCGCTGATAAATCGTATGAAATTCGTAAGTATCATACCAACCGGCAATTTCTTCCTGTAACAGGCGTGCGCGCTCGACTATCCACCGGTCTAACACCAGCATTTTTTCAATTTCAATAACGTCTATGGCTGGATCAAAACCCGATAAGTTAGAAAGTAAATATCGCGACGTATTGCGCATCCGCCGGTAAGCATCGGCGGAACGTTTTAAAATTTCATCAGACACCGTCATTTCACCCCGGTAATCTGTAGCAGCCACCCACAACCTGAGAATGTCCGCACCTAAACTGTTTACAATTTTTTGAGGTGAAACAACGTTACCTTTCGATTTGGACATTTTCTGTCCTTGTGCATCGACGGCAAAACCGTGTGTTAACACTTGCCGGTATGGGGGTACACCGCGCATAGCAATTGAAGTGAGCAAGGAAGACTGGAACCAGCCGCGGTGTTGATCCGAACCTTCGAGATACAGGTCAGCAGGAAAGCCAAGTGACTCACGTTGATCAAGTACACAAGCATGTGTCACGCCAGAGTCAAACCACACATCCAGTGTATCGCCTACTTTTTCATACTGGCCCGCCGAATCACCCAATATGTCACTGACATCCAGTTCAAACCAGGCATCAATACCCTGCTGTTCAACACGCAAGGCAACTTCTTCAATCAGGCGTGATGTATCCGGGTGCAGTTCACCGGTTTGTTTATCAACAAACAAAGTTATCGGCACACCCCAGGTACGTTGACGGGATATACACCAGTCAGGACGACCTTCGATCATACCGTCGATACGTGCTTTCCCCCAATCGGGAAGCCACTGCACCTCTGCAACAGCTTTTAAAGCCTGATCACGTAGTCCCTGTTTATCCATATTGATAAACCATTGTGGCGTCGCACGAAAAATAATCGGCGTTTTATGCCGCCAGCAATGCGGGTAACTGTGCTGCAAAGCCTGCTCGTGTACCAGTGCCGCTTTAGCTTTTAAAGTTGCAATCACATGTTCATTCGCTGCAAACACATGCTGCCCGGCAAACATAGGAGTGCCCTCAACAAACACACCATTGGATCCGACCGGATTATCAACTTTCAAACCATAACGTTGGCCAACAATATAGTCATCCTGTCCATGCCCTGGCGCGGTGTGTACAGCACCTGTACCGGCTTCAGTGGTGACGTGTTCTCCGAGAATGATCGGCACTTCACGATCATAAAATGGATGGTCGAGCAGCATATTTTCCAGCGCAGCACCCTGGCAATAAGCGATCACCTGGTACTCATCACAATCATAACGAAGCATGACATCTTTCAGTAAAGCTTCGGCGACAATTACTCGTTCCTGCCCATGACCAAGATTAGCCTGTACAACGGCATAATCGAGTTCAGGATTCAAAGACACAGCACGGTTTGCGGGTAACGTCCAGGGAGTGGTTGTCCAGATGATAACTGACAAAGGGCCTTCACCCTTATCATCCGCATGGTGACAACAGGCCAACATGGCTTCTTCATCTTTAACAGCAAAGCGAACATCAATTGCTGGTGAGGTGCGATCTTCGTATTCAACCTCGGCTTCAGCAAGCGCAGAACCACAATCGGTACACCAATGAACCGGTTTGAAACCTTTGGTCAAATGACCTTTGTCGGCAATCTTCCCCAAGGTTCGAATGATGTTGGCTTCGTACTCGTATTGCATGGTCAAATAAGGCTGATCCCATTCACCAATCACACCCAGGCGAATAAAATCCTTGCGTTGCCCATCAACTTGCCTTTGCGCATAGTCCCGACATTTCTTTCGAAAGGTGGGTGCATCTACTTTCTTGCCAACCTTACCGACTTTCTTTTCAACATTAAGCTCAATCGGTAAGCCGTGGCAATCCCAGCCCGGCACATAGGGTGCATCAAAACCACTCAGGGTTTTACTCTTGACGATAATATCTTTGAGAATCTTGTTAACGGCATGACCGATATGAATATCACCATTTGCATAGGGCGGCCCATCGTGCAATATAAAACGAGGTTTGCCTTTGCCCTGCTCGCGCAGCTTTTTATATAAATCAATTTTGTCCCAGTGCTTTAATAATTCTGGTTCGCGATTTGCCAGGTTTGCTTTCATAGGGAAAGCTGTTTTGGGTAGATTCAATGTATCTTTATAATCAGTCACGCAATATTCACCAATAAATTAAACTTGTCTGTTACAGTTGAGAAAACTCTACACTCTACGATTATGCATTTGGCTGCTAAAACAATCACGCGCCGCCATAGCATCGAGTTGAATTTGTTCTTTCAGCGCATCAAAGGATTCAAACTTTTTTTCCTCGCGCAGCTTGGTATCGAAATTTACCTCTACATGCGCACCATAAATATCCCGGTCGAAATCAAAAATATGTACTTCAAGCACAGGTTCGGTACCACCCACTGTTGGCCGGGAACCCAGGTTCGCTACCGCGGGCAAACTATGTTCCTCAAGACCATCAATAGTTACAGCAAACACACCTGACAGCGGTGTTCGTTGTCTATGTAACCGAATATTTGCTGTCGGAAAACCGATAGTCCTGCCGCGTTGATCACCCAACGCCACCCGGCCCTGTATTGAATAAGGCCGTCCGAGTAACCGTTGCGCCGTCTCCAGATCACCGTTTCCAAGCGCTTCACGAATTCGCGTGCTACTTACCCGCTCACCTTCATCTATATAGGTCAGGGTATTCTCTACTGGAAAACCATGTTGACGACCGGCCGATTCCAGCATGGAAAAATCACCGCTGCGCAGCTTACCAAACTGAAAATCATCACCGACTACCAGATAACGAATATCCAAACCCTCAATCAGAATCTGCTGGATAAACAATTCCGGCGCTTGCTCCGCCAATTGCGCATCAAATCGCAAACACAGCACCTGGTTAACATCGAGCCGTTTAAACGCAGTCAGTTTTTCGCGTAACCGGCATAAACGAGCTGGCGCACGATCAGGTGCAAAAAATTCCTGTGGCGTCGGCTCAAAGGTAATTACCGTGACCGGTAATTTTAATCGCTCTGCATGTGCTTCCAGTTGTTCCAGTACAGCACGATGCCCACGGTGAACACCATCAAAGTTTCCGATAGTTGCAACACAACCTCGATGGCAGTCACGCAGATTATGAATCCCTCTGATCAGCTGCATGCAAAACCATGGCTTTTAAATAAATTCATAAATTAGGGCATCTCTGATTAATTCTTAGACACCTGTAGGAGCGGCTTTAGCCGCGATGAACGCGCAGTGTCCTATCGCGGCTAAAGCCGCTCCTACAGTATCTATACTGTTCACGGTAACAAATAGCATCAATTAATCAGACTTCCTTATGAACTCCATTGCAACTTCGAAAACAGAGATTATAACGAACGCTGGACATATTTCATGTATCCCCGGAAGATCCGGTCGGCGACCATATCATCGACAGGCGCAGTCCCGAAACCCTAAGCGCCAGAAGATACACACCAGCTCCAGCCATTACCCACAACACAAGCTGTAAAATACGCTGCCTACCCTGCATACTGAGCCAATCGATAGACGCAGGTATTCCCCATATCAGAACCAACGCCATCAACAGATTCGCAATAAACAATCGTAACGCAAAAACCTTCCAGCCTGGCAAGGGCATAAACACACCACTACGTCTTAACCTGTAATACAGTAACCCGGCATTCAACATGCTGGCCAGAGCGGTAGCCAGAGCAAGTCCGGCATGAGCGCCCTCAATGTCCATTAATAATAAGGGTACGACGAACAAAACATTCATCACCATATTTGCCACCATGGCAGTAATCGCAATACGTACCGGCGTGCGCGTATCCTGGCGAGCGTAAAACGCGGGTGCAAGCACTCTTACCAGCATAAAGCCTGGCAGACCTGTGGCATAGGCAACCAGGGCCAGACTGGCCATGGAAACGTCCTGCTTAGAAAATTCATCGTAATGAAACAGCGTGATAATCGCCGGTTCAGCCAACAGAATTAAACCGACTGTTGCTGGCAACCCGATTAAAAGCACCCATCGCATGCCCGTATCAATTGTCTGCGAAAAGGCTTTAGTCTCACCAGAGGCATGTTTTTTTGCCAACAATGGCAGAATGACCGTAGCCAATGCTATTCCGAAAATTCCAAGCGGAAACTCGACCAGGCGATCAGCAAAATACAACCAGCTGACACTACCCGTAATCAGAAAAGAAGCAATCAGCGTATCAAATAACAAATTGATTTGTGCAACCGAACTACCAATGATGCCTGGCACCATCAGCTTCATAATCTTGCGCACGCCCGGATCACGTAAGCCCCAACGCGGCCTGGGTAATAGCCGAATCGAGTGTAAGGCTGGCAATAAAAATAATAGCTGCACAAAACCGGCGACCAACACACCCCAGGCCAGTGCCAACATGGGCTCATCAAGCCCTGGCGCAATCCAGAGAGCTGCTGCGATCAAAACAACATTCAACCAGACGGGTGTAAACGCGGCAGCACCAAATTTACCGTAGCTATTCAGAATACCGGCTGAGAAAGCCACTAACGCCATGAACATGAGATACGGAAAGGTAAATCGCAGCATCTGTGCTGTCAGATTGAATTTTTCAGTCTCATCGATAAAACCTGGCGCGAATAGAATGACCAGCAAAGGACTAGCGAGCACACCAACCAGTGTCAGCAAACCCAGAATACCGATAAATGTCCCTGCCACTCTATCTACCAGGGCTTTAACTTCAGCTTCGCTATTCGTGGTCTTGTACTCGGTCAAAACCGGCACAAATGCCTGGGAAAAGGCCCCTTCTGCGAACAACCGGCGCATAAAATTGGGAATTTTGAAGGCCACCAGGAAGGCATCCATGCCGACGCCGACACCAAAGCGCGCAAATACCATATCCCTGACCAGTCCAAGCACCCTGGAAATTAGGGTCATACTACTGACAACCGCAGTATTACGGACTATTTGGCTACTCATAACGTGGAAATTACCGCTATTGGATTGACAAATGCCCTGGAAAAACGCATAGTACGCGGCTCTTTTAGACCGGGTTTGGGAGTTCGATTTTGGCTAATACGGCACAAGCAAGAAAGCGCGCACGTCAGGCGGACAATCGCCGTATACGTAAAGCTGGGCAACGTTCCATGCTGCGCACCTATATTAAGAATGTTATGAAGGCAGTAGCTGCTGGTGATAAAGACCTGGCGAGCGAAGCTTATAAAAAAGCCGTACCCGTCATTGATAGCATGACCGGGAAAGGCCTGCTGCATAAAAACAAGGCGGCCCGTCATAAGAGTCGGCTTAACCTGCATGTTCGCGGTATGTGAAACCAGACGAATTGCAACAAGATAATTTAAAAGCCGGTCATTGACCGGCTTTTTCGTTGATGCAGCAGGCTGCATCTTAAAAGCCCCCTACTCTGTTATTTAACAGATTCACAGTAACACCAGATTATCCCGGTGAATAAGCTCCGGCTCATCAACATAGCCAAGCGCTGCCTCGATCTGATCACTGGACTGACCAATAATCTTCCGCGCCTCTTCCACGCTATAGTTCACCAATCCACGGGCAATATTTTCACCCTCGACACTACGGCAGTTAACCACCTCACCGCGTTTGAATTCACCGCTGACCTCGACCACACCGACCGGCAATAAACTTCGGCCAGATTGCTTTAATACCTTTACAGCACCCGCATCCAGCGTCAGTTCACCCTTGACCTGCAAATGCCCGGCCAACCATTGTTTACGGGCCAACAAGGGTTCATTGGCAGGATGAAAACGGGTGCCCAGTGATTCACCCTTAGCCATACGCTGCAATATTTCGTGTGCACGCCCATTAGCAATCCATGCCGTCGTGCCGGATCGTGCAGCCAGTTCTGCGGCCAGTACTTTAGTACTCATGCCACCGCGCCCCAGCCCACTACTGCTATGTGTTGATGCCATGGTTTTTAACGTTGGATCACCTGCCTGCACATCCTCTAGCAATTCAGCGTCTTTATTATTGCGAGGATCTTTATTAAACAATCCAGGCTGGTCGGTCAAAATAACCAGTACATCCGCTTCAACCAGATTGGCCACCAATGCCGCCAGAGTATCGTTGTCACCGAAGCGAAGTTCATCACAGGCAACCGTGTCATTCTCATTAACAACTGGAATCACACCCAGCAATAGCAATTCACGCAGTGTCCTGCGAGCGTTGAGATATCGAGTCCGATTGGTCAGGTCATCATGCGTCAACAATACCTGTGCAGTATGCAACCCATGCTGTTGAAAAGCGGATTCATAAGCTTGCACCAAACCCATTTGCCCAACAGCCGCCGCTGCTTGCAGCGCAAATAATTCATTCGGGCGCTTGCTCCAGCCAAGTCGGCTTATGCCTTCTGCAACTGCGCCGGACGACACCAGAATCACTTCCTTACCGGACTCACGTAACGCTGCAATTTGCTGTACCCAACCTGTTATTGCGGTACGATTAAGTCCTTGCCCACTATCGGTCAATAACGCACTGCCAATTTTTATCACCCAGCGTTTACCCGCTGCGATTGACTTAATTGGTTTCATAAGGCCTGTTGTTCTTGTTGAGTTTGCAGATGGTTCATGATCGCATGTGTCAGCGCTTGCGTACCCGATTTTGCAAGTGCAGAAATTCGAAATACTGGCCCCTGCCAGTCGAGTGACTGCACTATATCCTGACAGAGCTGTTCACACTCCTCATCAATCACCAGATCTACTTTGTTTAACACCAACCAACGTTCCCGTTGACCAAGTTCACTGCTGAACTTTTCCAGTTCCTGGGCAATAGCCCTGACATCTTGCGCCGGATCACTCCCGTCAAACGGCGCGATATCGACAATATGCAACAACAAGCCAGTACGCGACAAATGCCTCAGGAATTGAATACCCAAACCGGCACCTTCTGCAGCACCCTCAATCAAACCAGGAATATCGGCCACTACAAAACTCTGGTGCTCTGCAACACGGACAACACCGAGATTTGGGTACAGCGTGGTAAAAGGATAATCCGCAACTTTTGGACGCGCCGCAGAAACAGACCGGATAAAAGTTGACTTACCCGCATTAGGCTTGCCCAACAGACCTACATCCGCCAACAAACTAAGCTCCAAAAACAATCGCCGATGATCTCCCGTCGTACCTGGTTTTGACTGCCGTGGTGACCGATTAGTTGAACTCTTATAACGTGCGTTACCTAGCCCATGAAAACCACCACGCGCAACCAAAACACGTTGCCCGGATTTAACCAGATCGCCCATTAGCTCCTCAGTCTCCTCGTCGTGGATCAGAGTGCCCACAGGAACTTGTAAAACGAGGTCTTCACCGCTCTTTCCAGTGCAGTTTCTGCCCCGGCCGTTCTCTCCTCTTTCAGCCTGGAAATTACGCGAAAAGCGAAAATCAGCCAAGGTATTCAAATTCTCATTAGCTTCCAGAAAAACACTTCCACCGTCACCGCCATCGCCACCATCAGGGCCACCTAGCGGTATATATTTCTCACGGCGGAAACTGACAGCACCGTTACCGCCATCACCGGCTTTGACTTGAATTGTGGCTTCGTCAACGAATTTCATAGTGCAATAATAAAGGAATTTCAGAATAATTAACGATAATCTGTTGGAGCGGGTTTAGCCGCGATGAACACCGCGACCCCATCGCGGCTAAAGCCGCTCCTACAGAATTTGCACTGTTCTCAATGACAATGTGGCCTTTGTAACACCATAAAAAAAGCCCCGTACGATGACGGGGCTTTTTTAAAACTTGTCAGTTCTTAACCCGTCACGATATCCACGAACTTGCGGCTGCGTGCACCGCGAGTAACAAACTTCACAATGCCGTCTTCCTTGGCGAACAAGGTGTGGTCTTTGCCACAACCCACATTGACACCTGGATGAAAATGCGTGCCGCGCTGACGAACAATAATGTTACCTGCAATGACGTTTTCACCGCCATATCGTTTGACACCCAGCCGTTTAGATTGGGAATCGCGACCGTTCTTGGTACTGCCGCCTGCTTTTTTATGTGCCATTGTGTATTAACCTCTACGTAGTTTATCAGGCAGAAATTCCAGTAATTTCTAATTCAGTATAGGCCTGCCGATGGCCTTGACGCTTCATATGATGTTTACGCCGCTTGAACTTGATAATTTCAACCTTATCACCACGGCCGTGCGCATTAACCTTGGCTGTTACTTTACCGCCGTCAACAAAGGGAGCTCCAATCTTGATATCATCGCCATCAGCCACCATCAAAACTTTATCTAGCTCTATCGAATCACCTTCTGCAACATCCAGCTTTTCAACCCGGACTTTTTCGCCCTGAATAACTCGATACTGTTTTCCGCCGGTCATAATTACCGCATACATGGCTGAATCTCCACTCAATTTACAGCGCCGTAAAAGCGGGAATTTTACAGAGCACACACTCTTCGGTCAACTCGTCCTCTCTCTGGCACACTGGCCTGCAGCCCGTTAGACTACCGCCACCTATGAATACATCAAAAATTACACCCATTAACAAAGATATCCTTTTAAAACAAAAGGATAATTCGGGTCTTGGCGAAATTCGCACGCTTGTAGAGAGTGATTATAAAGACGTCGATCAATTCATTCTCAACTGCCTGCAATCCGATGTAGCGCTGATTAATGAACTGGGCAGGTATATTATCAATAGTGGTGGCAAACGTATCCGGCCGTTACTGGTTCTACTGGCCGCACGTGCGTGCGAGTATCAGGGCAGGCAACATATAGAACTGGCTGCCGTCATCGAATTTATCCATACCGCCACCTTGTTGCACGACGATGTTGTCGATACCTCTGATTTACGCCGCGGCAAAAAAACCGCCAATGCGATTTGGGGTAATGAAACGGCAGTTCTGGTTGGAGATTTCCTGTATTCACGCTCATTTGAAATGATGACCCACATCGGCAATATGCAGGTGATGGAGATCCTCGCCAAAACCACGAACACTATTGCAGAAGGCGAAGTCATGCAGCTACTTAACTGTCATGACCCGGAAACTACCGAACAACGCTATTACGAAGTCATCCGCCACAAAACTGCAAAACTTTTTGAGGCATCATCACAGCTCGGCGCTATTCTAGGCACACAAACGGAGACAATCGTTCAAGCCATGGCAAGCTATGGCATGCACCTGGGCACTGCATTCCAGCTTATCGATGACGCACTGGACTACAACGCTTCAGCACGCGAAATCGGCAAAAATATTGGTGATGACCTGGCCGAAGGTAAGCCTACTCTGCCACTGATCCACGCCATGCGACACGGTACTCCGGGACAGATTGCTGTGATCAGGGAAGCCATTGAACACGGTGGACTAGAACACATTGATGCTGTTCTGGAAGCAATTGAAACCACCCATGCCATCACTTACACTGTTGATTCGGCACAAAGAGAAGCGGATCTTGCTATCGACGCACTGGCGGTACTTCCAGACAGCCCATTTAAAAATGCACTTTACGGACTGGCAGAATTTTCTGTCGATCGAAGCTATTAGCAATAATCACTCGGGGCGTAGCGCAGCCTGGTAGCGCACTTCGTTCGGGACGAAGGGGTCGGAGGTTCAAATCCTCTCGCCCCGACCAATTTCATCAGATTGGCCGGGATTTTAAAATAATTACAACTCAAAATATCCGACTGTATTTATAACATCTATTTATATATCAATAAGTTATAAGATTTACGACCCTTCCAGCCTCCATTTTTAAGGGTGCCTCCGGCCAGTAATCTGGCGTATACGGAATAACCTTTTTAATAACCTGTATGACTCATATGCCGTTAAATTACGCACAGTCAGGCAACAGCCTGCCTATTGATTCAGGAGGCAATCATGTTAGTACTCACACGACGCGTAGGCGAATCGATTTTTATCTTCCCTTCAAATGATCTGGATCCGAATACGACTATTCGGGAGTTATTCGGTGATGAACCCATCCGTATTACCCTCACCCGGGTTAACGGTAACCAATCACGCCTGGGTATAGTCGCGCCAGAAGCACTCACCATTGCGCGTGAAGAAGTCGCCTAAGAGCCTCTGATTATTTTATTTCGTAATGCCCTGTAGGAGCGGCTTCAGCCGCGAAGATTACTGATACACCTTTCGCGGCTGAAGCCGCTCCTACAATTTTATCCAGGCCAGCAATACAAGAGTCACAAAGTATTCAATCCAACTGACGATATTCCTTGGGTGATTTGCCGGTCCAGCGCCGGAAAGCACGCGTAAAGTTACTGGTCTCGGCAAACCCCAACAAGTAAGTAATTTCTCCAATCGACCGATGTGTCTCACGCATATAATTCGTGGCGAGTTCCTTACGGGTATCGTCGAGCAGGGTTTTATAATTGGTGTTCTCAGCCTGCAACTTACGTTGCAGGTTTCTGAGACTAAGATTCAGTGACTTTGCGATGTCTGACTGGGTCGGATTACCGGATGGAAGTGCTTCAATAATACGGGCTCGTACCTGCATGGATATCTGGCTGCGATCAAATCTGTCCAGATACTCAATTACCACCTGGTCGTTAGCACGTGCCAGTGCGGGATTCGCATTCGGCAATGACACCAATAGATTTTCTTTGTCGAAACACAGGCTGTTTTCTTCAGCCTCATATTCAATGGGTGACTGAAAAAACTCTTCTATCTTTTTTGCGCATTCAGGTTTACTACGCCGCAAAGATACCTGGTCAGGATTAACTCCACTGGCCGATGCCAGGCGACACATACGGACGATTAAGACCAGTGCCATTTCCAATGTGGCATTTTCTATATCTACACGGAGTTTACGAGCGTTGGCAACAAATCGAATGGCACCGTCATCCTCTTCAAGACGAAATTTTGCGGCTGTTGATAACACACGCTGATAGCGTATCAGGCGGGTGAGCGCATCGTACAACGTATCACTGGCTAACCACGCAAATCCTACACCGTGCATTGCCCCAGGCTGTATATGTTCGCCCACCGCAATACCAAAACAAGGGTCACCAGTTTTCTCGAGCACAAGACGCCACAGCCTCTGCATATTGTTTGCAGGAAACCGTGCTGAAGTATTGTCAATCGCTGCCAAATCAATACCGGCCTGATCGAACAAGTCTTCGGCATCAATGCCATAGTCTTTCAAAGTTAAGGCTATTAATTTAGCAGCGGTAGCAAGCGTACTGTGCTGTTCTGCCATTGGAACAGCATACTCTCATTAGCACTTAGCCGGGAATAGCATCCTGATCGATTAAAACATCGACAGCTATTTGACTGGATAATTGCTGAATCGGGATATCAGCACCTGCCTGCCATTTCACCACGGCATCCCGTTTTCCTGCCCCTGTCACCAGAACGATCACGCTATTACTATTGGCAAGTGCCTCAAAAGACAGGGAAACTCTATCTGAGGGTGGTTTAGGTGCATTGGTTACCGGCACCACCCATTTTCCTTCAGGGTGACTGTGACCTGGAAACAGACTCGCGGTGTGACCATCTTCACCGATGCCGAGCAATGTCATATCAAATGGCAACATTGGTTTAATGACAGTTTCATATTGGTTTGCTGCCTGGGTTGCCCCTAATTCTGCAGGTATCGAATGAATATTAGCAACGGGAATATTGACATGATCCAGCCAGACTCTCGATGCCATTACACTGTTACGATCGGGGTGATCCACTGGCAAACAGCGTTCGTCACCATAAAATATCTGCCATCGCGACCAGTCGGTATCGGTATCTATGAGATGTTTGTAACTGGCTGCAGGGGTTGTACCGCCTGCCAGAACAATTTTGAAATGTCCGTGCTCTTTAATACAGGAAGCTGCTGTAGACTGGATGCGTCTGGCGGTATCGAGCGCCACGTCTTCGGCAGATGGGAAGAGGATCCAGTTGATTGAAGTGGTCAAGACAATTATCTCACCGCCATTAGCTCCCTCTCCATCCGGGAGAGGGTGGGGGGGAGGGGACGAAATGTTCAGGTCTCGGTACAAAGATAAATATGTCCAGGTGGAAATAACCATTTCACAAACATATTCAGCCATAAACGTGTAACTTTAACAACCTGGCTTGACCATCTGTATTACTATGGAAGTTATTTCATCGCAATTAGCTAATAACTGTAGGAGCGGCTTCAGCCGCGATAGGCGCAATACCCATCGCGGCTGAAGCCGCTCCTACAGGGTGTCATGAATCAAGTAGAGGTTCTCTAATTATTAACCAGAAAATTCAAATAGACCGCACGGCCCTGTGACTTGAACGTTCCTGCCGTTTGATAATCTTCATCGAGGGCGTTTTCAAGCCGGGCCTGCAACGCAATATGTTTACCAAAGTTTCGAGTTAGGTTCAGATCAACGACGGCATAATCATCCAGCTCAACCGTGTTGAAAGATGAATCGGGGCGTTCGCCTACCAATAATAATTTACCGCCTAGCAGGTAACTACCGGCCTTATAATTTATCGTTGCCGTTAGACTTTTTTCAGCGCGCCGTGCCAGTTGATCGCCAGTTGCACGGTCTTCAGGATTTTGATAAATGGCAGATAAATCTCCGGATAAATTTTTCATCCCATACTGATACCTGAATTCCACACCTCGAATACGTACCCTGTCGATATTTTCATTCCGACTATTAAAAGTTGTTGGATCCCCATCCGGGTCAAAAAAGTTGATCAGGTTTTCGATCTTGTTTTGAAACAGCGACAGTTCAACACGATTGGCTTTATTAAAACTATGCCGGATTCCCAACTCATAATTCCTGGATGTTTCAGCGCGCAAATCCGGGTTGCCGCCAAAGCCAAACAGATCCAGGCTGGTGGGTGCCTTAAAACCGGTACCAGCACTCGCATAAAGGTGTGTGGCTTGCCCTATATCCAGGCCGTAAGCCAGGTTCCAGGTAGATTTGTCACCGAAGAATCCATCATCCGTATAGCGCCCTGCCAATAACAACTGATGGACACCAAAGCTCAGCTGATCCTGTATGAATACAGCTTTAACATCTTTGTCCTTACCGTAAAACCCACCGCCAAAAATTATCGAATCGGTTTTTTCTTTGGCAAAATAGCCGCCTGCAGTCAGCAGTTGATGCTTACCTAATTGAAAATCATTCTGCCAATCTGCAGCCCAACGTTTAGTCGTTGTTTTATCTGCACTCTGGTTTTGCCGGATATTGTCAAGGTTGTAACTGAGCTTCAGCACTGAAGACCATACATCAGCAGGTGCAGCACTGAACGTCACTGAGGTAACATTATTCTGAAAATCCTGATCAACCGGCGTCAGAAAAAAATTCAGGTATTCAGTCTTACCCTGCGACCACAGGGTAGCGAAATCAACATCTAAAACACCCAGGTCAGCACCGGCATTCAGATTAAAACTGTACGTTCGTATAACCTCGGTCGATAGTCGCGGTTGTCCGGGTCTGAAAACCATCGGTTGCATAGATCGATAACCCTAGCCCACCCCGTACTTTACCTTCTGAACCACCCACATAGGCAGAACCGGTAAATGTATTGTTGGTTCCTATCCCGATTGAACCCGTTTCTCGAATGCCATTATTAGCTTTTTTGGTAAATACTTGTATGACACCCCCGATTGCTTCCGAACCGTACAAACTCGACATTGGACCACGGACAATTTCAACACGGTCAATCATGGCAGGGTCAATATTTTGCCAGGAAGCCGCACTGTCGGTTCCGTTATTGACTTTGACACCGTCGATCAATAACAGCGTGTGATTACTTTCCGTACCGCGCAAGAAAATAGAAGTTTGCTGACCCGGCCCACCACTGCGTGCCACTTCAACACCGGCCTGAAATCGCAACAGCTCGGCCAGATCACGCGCCTGCGCTTGTTCGATTTCTTTTTGATTAATAACTTGTACCGAGGCAAGACTGTCATCCACGGTTTGTGTGGTACGGGTTGCAGTAACAATCACGGGTTCAAGTTCGTCTATTGAATCTGCTTTAGAATTAAGCGAGCAAAGCAACAGACAAGTGAGTACAGAAATTTTTAGAACGGGAACGATAACGGGCATAAGAAATCTCTCCATACCGCACCACCCCGTGCGGATAAAGGGTTAATATAAACGTCAGGCCGGTCTCCGGGCTTATGAGCAGAATTACGGACAGATTGCCTTCCCGTTGTTACACAGTGGCGTCTGAATCTGTCTTTACTCACTTACCGTTGCGGGGGCAGCGCCGGAATCGCTATTAAGTAGCTCACCGGCTTCCCGTTTCACCGTTTACGTGGAAACGCAAACGGCACCTGACAACAGGCGCGCAACTCTAATGCAGGGAAAATAAAGAGTCAAGAATTAACAACTTTTTAAAAATTTACTCTCGCAGAGGCGCAGAGCACGCAAAGTAAAAAAATTAAAAGCTTGTCCTGGCGTGCTCTGCGCCTTTGCGAGACAAATAGAGGGTTTATGGGGAAGTGATATTATTTCTAGGAGCCACTGATTAATTTTCAAGAATCTGTAGGAGCGGCTTTAGCCGCGATGGGTCTACAGCATTCATCGCGGCTAAAGCCGCTCCTACAGAATATGCACTGTTCACAATGACAAGAAGCATAAATTAATCAGTGGCTCCCTAAGCTAAAATATTATTCTTCAGATTTAACGCGCTTCCAAAGCTGTTCGAGTGTATCAATTGTCAGAGCTTGCAAAGCATCACCCGCTAGTGTTTCGAGCGCCCGAAATCGTCGTTCAAATTTTGTATTGGCATCACGCATCAACGATTCAGCATCGGTATTCAGATGCCGCGCCAGATTTACGCAGGTAAACATCAGATCACCAAGTTCTTCTCTTTGCCGTTGCAGTGTATCGCCCTCCATACTGCCAGCTTGTTTAAATTCCTCGACTTCTTCATCCAGTTTATCAATCACACCGGAGATATCAGGCCAGTCAAATCCTGTACGGGCTGCACGGTTCTGTATTTTATGAGCTCGCACCAATGCAGGTAACGCAACGGGTATCTGATCCAGTGCACTGGCAGCCTGTGTTGTTTTACCTTTACGCTCTGCCGCCTTGTGTGCTTCCCAGGCTATTGACTGTTCTGCAGAATCAGCAATCTTCTCATCTGCAAATACATGCGGATGACGCCGGATCATTTTGCTGCATATCGACACAACAACATCATCAAATTTAAACCAGCCATTTTCATCTGCCATTTGCGCATGAAACACAACCTGGAACAGTAAATCACCCAGTTCATCTTTTAGGTCATCGGAACTTCCACGCTGAATAGCATCGACAACCTCATAGGCTTCTTCAAGGGTATAAGGTGCGATAGACTCAAAGTTCTGTTCCTGATCCCAGGGACAACCGGTGTCAGGGTCGCGCAGCCTGCGCATGATGTCGAGTAGTCCGGCTATCGATTTTTCACACATACTCACTCACCTTTTTTAACGTTAGGCAACCGCTAATTTATTGGTGTATCTTATCATTACGAACAATACAAAAACTGTAGGAGCGGCTTCAGCCGCGATGGGTTGCAGCGCCTATCGCGGCTGAAGCCGCTCCTACAATTTCTCGCGTATTAATTAATGATTCATTAGACTTTAGCCATGGATACTTCAACCCTTCATTTGATTGCACTCATTACTAGCTGGATTGCCTATGGCATTCTACATTCACTCACAGCATCACTGCGTATCAAACGAGCCTTACAACAACGCTATCCTGATAAATTTTACGCCTATCGCCTGCTGTTCAATATCACAGCCTTGCTGTTACTAATAGTTCCACTCTGGTTATTACAAAGCTATGAAGGTGATCTTTTATGGCAATGGCCGAGCATCGTTAAACCGATCGCTGATACACTCGGCTTGCTGGCATTACTGGGATTTGTGTTGAGCATAACGCTGTATCATGGCAGTGATTTTATCGGTCTGACACAATTTAGAAACCGCCATCAAAGCCTGACAGAAACAGCACCGATGTCGCTATCGTGGTTACACCGTTATGTGCGACACCCCTGGTATTTTTTCGGACTGGTGATGATCTGGAGCCGTGAAATGAATGCCGCTTTGTTAGCAACAGCCATCACGCTGACACTTTATCTCATTATTGGATCACGGCTCGAAGAAAACAAACTGATTGATAGTTATGGCGAACAATACCGGCGTTATATAAATGCGGTACCTGGACTGATCCCCCTGCCCTGGAGATTTCTAAGCAAAGCTGAGGCTGATGACTTGCTATCAATTAATAATCAGGGAACCCCTGATTAATGAGCAAGAATCTGTAGGAGCGGCTTTAGCCGCGATGGGGTCGGCGCGTTCATCGCGGCTAAAGCCGCTCCTACAAACTTGTATAAATTAATTAGTGAAGCTGACCGGTTAAAGCACCGATGACTTTATCTTCAAGCTGAATTCGTTCAGCCAGCGTTTCACCAAGTTTGGACAAATCTTCATCCAGTAATTTGAGTAATTTTTTCTCACTGGTTAATAAATCTGCACCGTCATACTTATCATTAAAGCGCAAAATCGCATCGGTTGTTTGTGCGATATGTGGGTAAACGCTATCGGCCAGTTTTAGCACTGCAGTACGTCTTTCCAGTTTATCGGTTATATACCGGTACAACTGAAAATGTGCACTGGCTGTGTAGTCAATCAGCACCTGACAAAATTCCTGCAACGACTCGGTAATTTCCTGGTTCTGAACGAAGGGACGATGGTTAGCCAACTCGGTATAACGTGACAATGTTTCGGTCCTGGTTTTAACCAACGTCGCCAGTTTATCTTGTGATCGGTTACGGCGATCATTCTCGGGGTTGTATTCAGTTGTAGCCATTTTTAGTCCCTCAATCCTCATATTATTAGATATCTCAAAGCGCCATCAGTTCGACACTTGCCATACCAGGAGCACAAAGTGTGCCAGTCAGGATACTGAATTCTTTAGATTTTTCAACAATGGTTCGGAATTTGCTTTAACCAACAGGTAACGATCCCGTTCATGGTGGAGCACAGTCATGGGAATGCCAAAGAATATCAGGAACTTCTTGCAACAGACAAACCTGCCTTATGAAGTTATAAGGCACGATCGAACCAGTTCGTTACTGCAAGCAGCCAACGCCTGCCAGTTACCTATTGAACAACTCGCCCGTGCGGTGGTGCTAGCCGATGCCGAGGGCTTGTTAATGGTGGTGTTACCCGCGAATCACCTGCTGGATTTTGAAGCGCTCTGCATTCTGACAGAACGCGAGTTACAACTCTGTCCCGCAGACCGCCTGGCAGAAATCTTTGACGATTGTGAAGCCGGATCCTTACCGCCACTGGCAAACAGTTACGGTCTCAACGTTATCATCGATGCGTCGCTCGCAAACTGGCAAGATGTTGTGTTTGAACCCGGCTCGCATACGGCGCTGATACGCATGTCCGGCGAAGCCTTTCAAACCCTGTATGACCAGGCACAAAGTGCCGTGGTTTCCTTGCCGCCTTCGGTATTGTCAGATCTGGGCACTCAACAAGCATCGGACACACTGGACGAATATTTTGAACAACTGATTCCCTCACGCGTGCGGCGTAGTCTGGAAGACATACATGAATTACCCGCCTTACCGGTCACCGCGACACGTATTCTGCACCTGGCATCCAATCCGCTTTCCAATGCCAAACAACTGGCCGCCATCATCGAACAGGATCCTTCACTGTCCGCACAAATTCTGCGTTATGCCAACTCTTCGTTATATGGCTATGCCGGACGCATCAAAGATCTACAATCAGCGATTGCCCGCGTGCTGGGATTTGAATTTGTACTAAATCTGTCACTCGGCCTGACAATCGGCAAAACCTTGCGCATTCCACCAGACGGACCCTTCGGACTGAACGCCTTCTGGAAACATTCGATTTATGCCGCCCGGCTGGTTGAATTACTGGCCCGCCAATTACCCGGCAAACAACGCCCGCAACGCGGTACTGCCTATCTGGCAGGTTTAATACAGAATATCGGCCGACTGGTATTGGGACATGCATTCCAACCTGAGTTTTATATCCTTAACCAGTTTGCCCAGTCAAATCCAAACATGTCCTCGCACGAACTGGAAAAAAACATCCTCGGCGTCACCCACGACCAGATCGGTGCCTGGCTGATGGAAAGCTGGGCAATGCCGGATGAATTAATCATCGCGGTACGGCATCACCACGATGAAGGTTACTGGGAAAAACACGCTGTCTATCCACAACTGATCTTCGTTGCCAACCGCTTACTGGCGTTGTATGGCATCAGCAATATGGAGAAACCGGAGTTACCACTCTTTGCAATGGAAATGCTGGGGCTGGAAGAAACGACAGTTAGATTACTAACTGAACAGATTCTGGCTAACAGTGAAGAACTGGATGATCTGGCCAAGAGACTGGCCGCCTGATTCAGACAACGTCACTTTTATTTCAAAATAAAAAAAGGGGCAGATAAACTGCCCCTGTATTTTTTATTGCTCTTAAAAACTTAATGCGATTTTCGTTTGGCGACTCCGAATAGACCCAGCAAACCTGCGATCATAAGAGGGAGCGCAGCGGGGATAGGTGTTGTTACTACAGTTCCGCTAAAAACACTGTCGCTCGAGCTTTGTACTGTACCATCGATGCGTATGAGTTCACCTGCTGTAAATGATCGAACAGCAAATAACTCTATCGTTCCAGTCTGAAAAACAGACTTTCCATCAAGGTTATTAGCTTCTATATCGGGATTGTACGCAAATGAAAAGCCTGGGGGGCTACTCCCATTTGGCACGCCATCCTGAACATATTGTAATTCAGCATAAGGAAATGCAAATACATCAATAGTATTATCGTCAGAATTAAATGTATCTGTATGTGCAGATAGATCATAGTCAATTGAAAATTTGTAATCGCCGGCAATAGGCGCATTAAAAAATCCTGTCCGCACGAAAAAGTTATTTGTATCGCCATTAATAGAAGAAACTGCTTCTGCTGTAAAACTATTTGCATCACCCGTCGCTGATATAGAGTCAGCTATTTCAGAAGCAGATAAATTCACATCCCAGCCGGGGATAGTCTGAAAAATAGGTACACCACTATTAAGCGAATATGAAATATAACTGCTTGGGTTAAAAAATGAAATTTGATTCGTAATATCAGCTCCATTGACCTCTACTTTGAAAGTATCCCAAAGAATTGTACTGCTCGCTATTGCCTGGGCATAAACATTACTTTGTACTGACAAAAGTACAAAAAAAAGATAACCGGAAACGCGCCGTATAACGGCGACAGTAGTTGCTCTCATTACTTCTCTCCTCAACGCTTTTATAATTAGAAAGTAATACGAAAACTACTGCTCCTCAACAGTGAGTTCCGTACTGAAAACTTAGGTATGAGAAGAATCTACTGGTCAGAAAATGACTCGGAGACCCTTCAACCAGAGCCTCCTTACTTACTGATATCCCCTATAATTAAGCCAGATGTATTAGCCAAAGGCAAGAATGAAAGGATGACGAAAAACATTCGCGTAAAATTTTCCAATTAATATCAGATAGTTACTTGTACTCTCAAACCATCTTTTTACATTACTTTAGCCATCATTATGGCCCTGTCAATTTTTCTTCTATGCACCCTAAGCATACTATTAAACCTCCTCTGTTTTATTAGATTTATCCTGTCTAGCAATTGATTTTTAAGGTTAATTTTAGTTCACAACTGCCGCTACACTAAAGTGCAAAAGTGCTGAAAAGACTCTATAGAAAACAACTAGCGTGAACATAATATGATTAAAATTCATGGTTTTACATTAATTGAGATGCTAATAGCCATTGCCATTTTAGGCATTGTAGCCAGTCTAGCTATACCCTCGTACTCAGAATATGTCGATCGAGCAAATAATGCAGATGCAATGTCTGATATTTCTGCAATGGCCAATACTATTGAACGTTTTTATGTAGCGAACAACCGTTATCCAAACGGACTTGCAGAAATTGGCGCTAACAATGAAGAAGATCCATGGGAAAAAAAGTACCAATATACCAACGTTACAACTAATCCTGCTGGCGCTAGAAAAGACCTAAACAATATACCTATCAATTCTGACTACGATTTGTACAGTGAAGGTAAAAACAAACGCTCAAGTACGACATTAAATAGCTCCAGAAGTCTTGATGATATTGTCCGCGGCAGAAATGGACGATTCATCGGCATGGCTAAAGATTACTAGTTCGCAAATTCGAACTCTAGTATGGCCGTCAATAATCCCAGCGGAAAATTCGGACGTAAGATATTTATATCTTTCGTGCTAGCTGCCATTATCCCCGTTACATTATTAACGTTGCTCTCAACGCGTTTTGTTGTGGATCAGCTGAAAGAACAACGCACTCAAGCATTACACTTTACCGCCAAGAAAGTTGGTATGAATTTTATCGGTGATCTTGAGCGACAGAAAAATACTCTAAAAGAAATCGCAGCGGGCCTGTCAGTTGCTACTGGACAATCATCGATCAAAGCTGTTATCGCCACCTTACCCAAGGGTGAAATAAATTCGCTGATTCGTATCCAGACAAATAATAAAAGCGCAAAGCACCTGTTTGGGAAAGCATTGACTCCAAAAACCCCTCTGGAGACTATTCATAAGCAACTGGAACAATTACCAGCCCTGTTGTTTCTTGAGCAAGACAGTTTATTTCTAGCTGTTGCTATTGGCGCAGCAACCAAACCCAGTGATGACCTACTGATTGCAGAACTGAATATAAAACAATTACTACCCATTGCAGACCACATGCCCCCTGATATCGATGCCTGTCTGCTGTTGAATGATCGGGTCATCAGCTGCACACAATCAGACTCTGCTCAGAATATGATGAACGGACAGGCTGATTTACTGACCGCAAACTGGCCAATTTTTATGGGCGGCCAATTCACCCATGATGAATGGAGCAGTGTTGTCTATCAGGACAAATCAATTGCACTCGCACCCATAAAAAAGTTCTTCCGCGTACTGCCACCGGTTATGTTGCTGGCTTTATTGATCGTCGCTTTCTTCACAATGCGTTTTTTGAACAACACGCTAAAACCTTTAAGGCAGTTACATGAAGCGGCAAAACAGGTCAGTGATGGTGACTTGTCAACCCAGGTCGAGATTGATACCGGTGATGAATTCAGCCAGTTAGGCGGAACGTTCAACCAGATGGCCAATCATCTTCGCCAGCAATTTCAGCGCATGGAAGTCATGTCAGAAATCGACCGGATGATTCTTTCCACGCTGGATATCAGCAGTATTGTTAAAACAATCCTGCAACGCAGCTGTGACATTGTTGCCTGTCAGCAAGTTACTGTGATTTTATTTAATGATGATGAGCAACGCCACGGTGTGCTCTACCGGACAACGTCTGATGAGAACAGTACCATTGAAAAAATCAACACGGTACTGCCGGTTCGCATCAGTGTGGAACTGGAAATCGAGGAAGATTCCAATCTGGTTTTTCCGGAATCAGATCCCTGGATACAGGACACCGGTTTTCCTTCCATTCCAGACCAGCCGCTTAATTGGCACGCGATACCAATTAAAAACGCCCAGCGGACGTTTGGGCTTTTGTGGTTTGGTTTTATTTACGATGCCGTTCCCACCACCACAGAACTGGAGCAAATGTGCAATTACACTGACCGGATAACGGTCGCTGTCGCTAATGCCGCCTGGGAAAAACGTCTCTACCAGCAGGCACATTATGACGCGCTTACCGGCCTACCCAACCGGCAACTACTGAATGATCACCTGAATCTTTCCATTAACCGCGCCAAGCGGCAAAACACCTGCGTCGCTATTTTGTTTGTGGATCTTGATGATTTCAAAACCGTCAACGATTCATTCGGTCACAGTGCCGGTGACCAGATGCTGAAGGTGATTGCCCAGCGCTTAACTCAGTCACTACGCAGTATCGATATTGTTGTGCGGTTCGGTGGCGACGAGTTTATTGTCATCATTTCTGATATCGAAGAAACACCTTTAGAATCTTATATAAAGCCGGTCATCATTAAACTTCAGGAAATCATTGGCGAGCCGGTCACCATACGTAAGCATTCAATGCAGCCAACTGCGAGTATCGGTGTTGCGTTTTATCCTGAAGATGCACAAACAGGCAGCACACTGATTCAACATGCTGATGCCGCCATGTACGAAGCGAAACGCAAGGGACGTGGCCATTGGGCCTGCTTCTCGCAGGATCAGCACACCAGTCTGATTAAACGCATCAATCTAGAACAGGATCTTCGCAAAGCCGTTACCAATGACCAACTGGAGCTTTTCTATCAGCCGCAGATTGATAGTCAAACGGGCCGCATTAAAGCAACTGAAGCCCTGGTACGCTGGAACCATCCTGAACATGGTTTTATTCAGCCGGATGAATTTATCGGTCTTGCCGAAGATACCGGATTGATTAATCCTATAGGTGAGTGGGTTATCAGAACCGCTTGCACACAAACTGCGGCCTGGCACGAACAGGGGTATGCGGGCCTACAGGTGGCGGTTAATATTTCAGCCCGTCAGTTCACCGATGGTGATCTGGTTGCTGTTATTCAGGAAAGCCTACTATCCAACAACCTGAAACCGGAATATCTGGAAATCGAGATCACTGAACAAAGCGTGATGAATGATGTGAGCCAGACGCTGAATGTCTTGCGCCGGTTGCAGGATATCGGCGTGCAAACTGCCATTGATGACTTCGGCACGGGGTATTCTTCACTCAGTTATTTACAGCAATTTCCGATTAACACACTAAAAATCGACCGTACTTTTACCCAGGAAATCACCAAAAGCCAGGATGGCCGCGAGATAGTCGCTGCCATCATTACCCTGGCGCATGCATTGCATTTACAGATTGTGGCGGAAGGCGTGGAAACCCAGGCCGAACAGGAAATTCTGCAAGAATTGAATTGTGAATTATTACAGGGCTTTCTGTTCAGTAAACCGGTGCCTGTTCAGCAGTTTGAAAAGCTCCTGCAGCTGGATAATAACCCTGATAAAATCCTTTCTCCTGATCCAAACCAGGGAATTTCTGCCATAAGCTCTAACTAGATAGTTCAGATATTTTCTTATAATTACAACTAGTTACACAACCTATTTTCTATCTTTCCTTACCTGGCTCACCGAGCTTATTCTTGACTAAAAGACTCAAGTATTATCTAATATCCGGGCTGGCAGAACTAACGAGGTATTTAACTGCCTCATGCCATACATATTATTATAATAGCGAGGCAAATTATGAAACTCTCAACCAAAGGCCGTCATGCCATTACTGCAATGATGGAACTGGCACTGCGCGGTGAGCAAGGCCCAGTCACCCTGGCTGACATTTCAGTCGAACAATCTATTTCTGTTTCCTATCTCGAGCAACTGTTCGCACGCTTGCGTAACAATGGCCTGGTAACCGGTATGCGCGGTCCTGGTGGTGGTTATTGCCTGCGCCGTCCAGCCACAGAAATCACGGTTGCCGAAATCCTCAGCGCGGTTGATGATGCGATGCCAGCCCGGCGTGAGCGTATCCCCGGTGAAGAATGGCCACAAAGCGTGATTATGTGGAACTCGCTGAGCGAACGTATTTTCAATTATCTGAACGAAGTGACGCTTGCTGAAGCAGTCAACCAGAAACCGGAAGAGAAAAGCGATAAAGACGCGCCATACCGTCCTGGATTCCAGCAATCAGCTTCAGCTGCCTGAGTCAGTAACAGGCAACACACACAGGAGAATGCATCATGGCTTACAGCAACAAAGTACTCGACCACTACGAAAATCCACGCAATGTCGGCTCTTTTGAAAAGGGCGACACTTCGGTCGGTACGGGTATGGTCGGTGCTCCTGCCTGTGGTGATGTCATGAAGTTGCAGATCAAGGTCAATAACGCTGGTGTCATCGAAGACGCCAAGTTCAAAACCTACGGCTGTGGTTCTGCCATTGCATCAAGCTCGTTACTGACAGAATGGGTCAAGGGTAAAACGCTGGATCAAGCGGGTCAGATCAAGAATACCGAAATTGCAGATGAGTTGGCTTTACCGCCAGTGAAAATTCACTGTTCGGTACTGGCTGAAGACGCAATCAAAGCTGCCATTTCTGATTACCAACAGAAAAACGACTGAGATAGCTACAAGTTAATCGGTATTGAAACCGGAGCCCTGGCTCCGGTTTTTTATTGTCTGGTTTAAGATAGAATCGACCCTATACAGCTTCTGTAACTATATATACTTTATGACAAAAGAAATCCTCGAGCTCTATCCGGCAACCGGCGAACAGCACAACCTTGAAGGTTTGTACCTGTCACAAAACATCCGCCAACAGCCAGGTAAAGAGGATGTGTTTATCTATTCAAATTTCATCACCAGTATTGATGGGCGTATCGGCCTGCCCGTAGCGGGTAAAAAGACCCGTCAGGTACCAGCGGCTACGGGTAACCCACGTGATTGGCGGCTGTATCAGGAACTCGCTACCCAGGCAGACTTGCTGATTACCAGCGCCCGTTATTTTCGCCAGTCTGAGAACAGTGAAGCTCAGGATCAACTACCCGTTGGATCATCTGGTGAATTCGATGATCTACGCGAATGGCGAATTAAACACGGACTAAAAGAGCAGCCGGATATTGCTATTTTAAGCGCCAGTCTTGATATACCCGTGAACGCATTAAAGGCTTACCGGCATAGAAAAGTAACTATTTTTACTGGCCAGCAAGCTGTCCCCGGTCGATGCGATACCTTACTCAAGAACACTCATGCTGAAATTATTTTCTGTGGTTCAGAGCGACAAGTTGATGGAGCCCTGATTCGTAAACATATCAAAGCTCGAGGTTATAAGTTCGTTTACGCGATTGCCGGGCCATCAGTACATCACACACTGGCTGCTGGACAGGCATTGGATCGTTTGTATCTGACAACGGCGCAAAAGATTCTGGGGGGTGGAGAATTCGATACAATCATTTGGGGCGACGCATTCGAACCGGCACCCAGCCTGTCGCTGGCATCGCTTTATCTGGATCCACTCGCCCTATCAGGTTCAGGTCAGACACTGGCCGCTTACGATATTAATTAACATGAAAAAACAGATCATCCATCAGGGACGCATCATTGATTTGGCGATTGAAACGGTTGAGCTACCTAATGGAACAACCCTGGATCTGGAAGTTATTCATCATCCAGGTGGCGCTGCTGTGGTTGCGGTCAATGACGACAACAAAGTGTGTTTGATACGTCAGTACCGCCACGCAGCCGGGGGCTGGCTTTGGGAGTTACCCGCCGGGAAAATTGATCCCGGTGAAAACCCGTTAACCACGGCAAAACGTGAACTGGCAGAAGAAGCAGGCCAGTTGGCAGATAAGCTTGAACCACTGGGTAGCACCCTGACAACTCCTGGCTTTAGTGATGAAATCATTTATTTATTTCGCGCCACTGGACTTAGAGATTGCCCGATACAACATGAAGAACACGAAGTAATAGAAATTCACTGGCTGGATTACCCACAGGCAATACAATTCATCAAGGATGGAACCATACGCGATGCCAAAACGGTCGTCGGCTTGATGCTGGCATCACTGTGATAATATGGTTACACAGCCACGGTGGAGTCTTACAAGAACGGTTTCAGCCGTGATGGCCAGCAATCCTTTCGCGGCTGAAGCCGCTCCTACAAATTTTCACAAAAAACGGGCATCAATTTGAAATACTGTAGCAACTGCGGCACCACTGTCTCATTACTTATCCCTGAAGGCGATAATCGGGAACGCTTTGTCTGTAATCAGTGCCAGACTATTCACTATCAAAATCCGAAAATTGTTGCCGGCTGTATCCCGGAATGGGATCAAAAAATACTCCTCTGCCGGCGCGCTATTGAACCTCGACACGGACTGTGGACGCTGCCAGCTGGTTTTATGGAAAATGGGGAATCTACCGAACAAGGTGCACTGCGTGAATCCTGGGAAGAAGCAAACGCCCGAATAGAGATCGATTCGCTCTACAGTCTTATCAGCATCCCGCACATCAACCAGGTTTACATGTTTTTCCGGGGCACTCTGGTCGACGGTTCATTTTCACCTGGCGTAGAAAGTCTCGAGTGCAAATTATTCAACGAAGCTGAAATTCCCTGGGATGAACTGGCGTTTCCAGTCGTCGAGGAAACGTTACTTCGCTACTATCGTGATTTCAAGGCAGGTAACGGTTTTCCGTTACAGATCGGCGATATTATCAAACACCCTCGCCGTACTCCTTAAACTTTATGCTACCTGACAGCTATTGTTGACTTGTATTTGAGGAATACGAAAGGCGTCTGTCAATTTGGTATTAAATAAAATATCACGAAGTACTTTGCGCTGTTCTGCTTCTACCGCATCGAACATCAACCCAACGCCCTGCTTGCGCTGGTGAACAACCAGCGCTGGCAGCCGCAATTTTGCACCGCAAGTACTGATAAATTCAACATCGATACATTCATTTTTATGCCATCGGTAGGGATCAGTTTCGATAAACACCCCACCCAGACCGAGATCACGGCTCTGGCCACTTTGAACCGGCAGACCGTGTTTGTAAAACAGTACGCGAATCGCAATTTGCTTGCGGATACTGCACCGGTGTTCCATACAACCTCCATATCATTACATCTCTTCCATCTAGAGTTATCGTCCTTCTACAGCAGTAACTTTAACAAGCCGCCCTCTAAAGGACATTGATGGATGTCATCATTTCCACAGGTAAATGCCGCTTGAGCAGGCTCACATTTCGCCGGAATATTGACACCTTCATGGCATGTTAAACTGCAACCCCAACAACCCATATCTTTAGGCTAGACCATGAAACTGATGATTGCTTCCTTGTTCCTGATCCTTGGCACCATCCCAACGCTTGTTGCCGGCGATACCACAGTTGGCGGCGCAAAGTTTTCTGAATCCCTGACCCTTGGTGAACAAACACTGCTACTGACGGGTGCCGGTCTACGTAAAAAACTTTTCATCAAAGTTTATGCCGGTGCACTATATGCTGCAAAACCTTCCAATCAAGCCGATGAACTCATCGCCGCTGGTGGAAATAAATCGATGCGCATGCATATTATTTACAAAAGCATCAGCGCAAAGAAAATCCGTGATGCATGGACTGAAGGTCTTAAAAATAATCTAGCAGCGGATAAATTTACGGCCATTGAAGCGCGCCTTGAAGAATTTAATCAATTATTTCCCGACCTCCAGAAAAACGATGTCATCGAAATGAACTTCCAACCCGGTGTCGGAACTGAAGTCGTATTGAATGGAGAGTCACGTGGCAATGTCGAAGGTGATGACTTTTTCTCATCTCTGTTACTGGTCTGGATCGGAGACAAACCGGCCGATGAAAATCTAAAAAAAGGCATACTGGGTCAGTAGTACATGCAAGGTGTCTTTCTGGATATAGCCAGCCTGAATCCACAAGACCTGGATTGTCAGCCTTTACTAACAAGCCTTGACAACTGGCAGCGTTACGATGCAACCACTGCAGAAGAATGTGCATCGCGCATCCAGGATGCAACTGTGGTGGTTACTAACAAGGTGGTACTGGATGACCGCATGATCAAGGGAGCAAAAAATCTCAAACTGATCTGCGTTGCTGCAACGGGCACCAATAATATTGATACAAAATGCGCCGCACAAAAGGGTATCACGGTAAAGAATGTACGCGGCTATGCTACCGCGTCTGTTACTGAACATGTCTTTGCGTTGTTATTAACACTGACCCGGCAACTGGATCGCTACCGGGCTGCTACAGCTACCTGGCCGGGTTCAGAACATTTCTGTGTATTCGATATTCCTATACAGGAACTGGCAGGGAAAACTCTGGGAATCATCGGCTACGGTGAACTGGGACAAGCAGTCGCAAAACTGGCCCGTGCGATGTCTATGAATATCCTCATCGCACAACGCCCTGGCACCAAACCACACACAGATCGACTGCCTTTAGAGAAATTATTACCGCAGGTAGACGTTCTGAGTCTACATTGTCCGCTCAACGAAAATACCCACAATCTGATCAGCCGGAATGAGTTGTCCCTGATGAAACCGGATTCAATATTGATCAACACAGCACGTGGCGGCATTGTTAATTCACTGGATCTACTGGATGCATTAGGATCGGGACACATCGGCGCTGCCGCAGTAGATGTTTTAGACGTTGAACCGCCCGGGGAAAACCATCCATTACTCAACGCAAATCTGGCAAACCTGATCGTCACCCCGCACGTTGCCTGGGCAAGTCAGGCGGCACGGCAACGCCTGATTAATGGCATCACAGAAAACATTCAGTCTTTTTTAGCTAATGATGACCAGCCCGTTGGCGACCTGACGGGTTGCTAATCGCCAGGCATGCTAATGAGGGCGCCGCAATCGGCGCACACCGCGCGGTTTAGCAAAATTAACTTTTAAATTCCGGCCGCAAAATTCTATTCCATTGGTTGATTCGATCGCTTGATCTGCAACTTCATCATCCATTTCAACAAAAGCAAAGCCTCGTGGTTCACCGGAATCACGATCATTAATTAAATTAACGGAGAGCACATTGCCGTGCGGTGTAAACAATGCTTCAAGTTGTTCTGGTGTTACGTCTAAGGCGAGATTGCCAACGTAGATAGATTTCATTCCATTCCCCCGACATCCTTTTGGGATTCCTGTTTTTAGATTGCAGAAATAGACTTTCTACAAAATTTACTGCATGTATCATAACGACTCTTTTCTTTCGCTGCCACACTTCCAGCAAATATTAAATTGTGGTTCTTGCTTTTCACCACAGGGGCATTGCCAAAAAGTCCCGCCATCCGTATTACCAGAAGACTGTATAAGACTCATCGCCTTGTCCTGTAAATGATCATCCTCTATCCATAATTCCGGCCAGCACTCAATCGGTGGCAATTCACCAACGCCACCGGACAAATACGATTGCTTGATAACACAACTAAAACCCGCATTTTCCAGCAGATTCTGGTAGTGGTGGATTAATAAATTATCACTTGAAGTAAAAATTTTTATCATTGCAATAGATATCACGCAACTTCGGCTGACAAGCAGATTGTCGATCCCTGATGACTCACGGTATACTGTAATACTTGGATCAAGTATGGACTAGAGATTGTGACCGGACAAGAAACCAGCTGGCTTTGGGGAACCTCGTTGATTGCTGTCGCTTTCGGCGTGATATTAGGAATTGGCTTGGCACTACTTTTTATGCATAACTTCGGCCGGGCGAAAAAACTTCAAGAAGAAGTTGACCGTCTTGAACAAGAGCTGACTGAGTATAAATCAAAAGTCACCGACCATTTCAAACAAACGTCAACGCTGGTTCAAAAAATGACCGAGAGTTATCGGGATGTCTACCAACACCTGGCTAACAGTTCTCAACAATTATGTCAGGAACCGATTGAGATGTTTCAACTCGGGCAACAGAACAAAGAGCCAGAAAAACTGCTCACAGACAAACCAGCAGATAGCACCTCGTCTTTTAATACACCGCTAGACGACTTGCTAGGTGGGAACCCTGGTAACTCGCAGTAAAAACTAGCACTCACTCACATAAAACTCATTGAGGAAGCTCTGATTAAGTCATGGCATTCTCAATCAATGGGTGTCGGCCGCAGGGAAGCGGCCGCCAAGCGTACAGGGACGTATTTACAGCGCCCCATTGATAAAGAGTTTCACGACTTATTCAGAACCTCCACACCCAATAACAAGCCATTCGACCAAAAATTAAGCTATAATGGCTTGTTTGACTCAGCAGGATTTCACAGTGATCAGCCGTTTACGCAACATTGCCATTATCGCCCACGTTGACCATGGGAAAACCACCCTGGTCGATCAACTGCTTGCCCAGTCCGGCACCCTGGACGACCGCAAGGCCACAACAGAGCGCGTGATGGACTCCAATGACCTTGAAAAAGAACGCGGCATCACGATTCTTGCCAAAAACACCGCCATTCGCTGGAAAGACTACCGCATCAATATTGTCGACACGCCCGGCCATGCCGATTTTGGTGGCGAGGTAGAACGCGTTCTATCCATGGTCGATTCAGTACTGCTACTCGTCGACGCTGTCGAAGGACCCATGCCGCAAACCCGTTTTGTCACTCAAAAAGCTTTGCAGCGCGGCCTGAATCCCATCGTTTTTATCAACAAGACAGACCGTCCAGGTGCAAGACCGGGCTGGGCACTGGATCAAACCTTCGATCTGTTTGATAACCTGGGCGCGACAGATGAACAACTGGATTTTCCGGTCATCTATGGCTCGGGGCTCCAGGGTTTTACCAGCTTTGATCCCGAAGCCCGTGAGGGTGATATGACTCCGTTGATCGAAACCATTATCGACAAAGTCAGCCCACCTGATGTTGACGTGAATGGCCCGTTTCAAATGCAGATCAGCGCACTGGACTACAACAGTTATGTTGGTGTTATCGGCATTGGCCGGATCACACGCGGACAAATCTCTGCCAACTCACAGGTGACTTTGATAGACCATGATGGTAAGACACGCAATGTCCGACTATTGCAACTGTTCAGTTTTCTTGGTCTTGAACGGATTGAAGCTGAAACTGTACAGGCTGGTGACATCATCGCCTTTACTGGTATCGACGGTCTGAAAATATCAGACACACTGTGCCATCCAGACACTATTGAAGCCTTACCTGCATTAAGTGTTGATGAACCCACAGTGAGCATGACCTTTCAGGTTAATAACTCACCGTTTGCCGGACGCGATGGCAAATATGTCACCTCCCGCCAGATTTCAGAAAGACTAGACCGCGAACTGATTCATAACGTCGCACTGCGTGTTGAACCTACCGAACATCCAGACAAGTTCCGGGTATCCGGGCGTGGCGAATTACACCTGTCAATCCTGATCGAGAATATGCGCCGGGAAGGATATGAACTTGGTGTCTCGCGTCCAGAAGTCATCGTGCGCGAAATCGATGGTCAAATGCAGGAACCTTGTGAACAGTTAACAGTGGATGTCGAGGATCAGCACCAAGGTACCGTGATGGAAAAGCTCGGCGAACGCGGGGGTGATTTACAAAATATGCAGCCCGATGGTAAAGGCCGGGTACGCCTGGACTTTATCATTCCTTCGCGGGGCCTAATCGGTTTTCGTACTGAGTTTCTCACGTCTACTCAGGGTAGCGGACTGCTCTACCATGTGTTTGATCATTATGCGCCGATCAAGAAAGGTAATTTCGGCAAACGGATTAACGGCGTGTTGATTGCCAATGGTAATGGTAAGGCGCTGGGATATTCATTATTCACTCTGCAAGAACGCGGCCGCCTGTTCATTGGGCACGGCGAAGAAGTCTATATGGGTATGGTGATCGGCATTCATGCACGCAGCAATGACCTGGTGGTCAATCCACTCAAAGGCAAACAGCTGACCAATGTCCGCGCATCCGGAACCGATGAAAATATTGTACTTTCACCACCGATCAGAATGACACTGGAACAAGCGCTGGAGTTTGTTGACGAAGATGAACTCGTTGAAGTCACACCCGGCTTTCTGCGGATACGGAAAAAATTACTTGAAGAGCATGAACGTAAAAAATCCGCCCGTTCAGCTTAGGGGGTCTCTGATGTGTTAGGAGCGGCTTTAGCCGCGATGGGATGCGACAAATTCTTGCTAAATAATCGGAGATTGCCTAGATATATTTGGTAAGAAGCATAAGCAAAGCAAGGAAGCTTTGCGAAAATTATTCTCTAGCGTGATAAACAGCCATAATCGACTGTAATTCATCCAACAAACTACTACGTTGCTGATCTGACAATATTTGAGTCTGTTCAGGAATACCATTAGCTGTTAGCACTTCGATACAACTGTCAACAAAATCACAACCCTGATTACAAATCGCATCAAGCACGGCAATCACCTGGTCATCCATCTGACTGATCAAAAGCCAGCCCACCAAAGCCTCAAACGCAATCCGAAACCCGTGGTGTAACCTACTTCAACAAAGCGAACCTCACCTGCTGGGCCAATAATAAAACTACTGGGCACACCGGCGATGGCATACCGCTTTGCAATGACGCCTTGCGGATCATGCAACACGGGATAATCGACATTTTTATTTTTCATATACTCACGAATCTCCTGGGCGCTCGCTTCATCCATCGCGATCGTCAATACAGGATAATCATCGGCCAGTGCAGCGATAGACTTTTGCTCTATATTACAAATCGGGCACCAGGTCGCCCAGAAATGCAGCAACATCGGCTTACCCCGGTATTGATCAAGCGATACGGGAGATCCATCCAGTAATACGCCACTAATCGCAGGCGCGAGGCCACTCGGCGCATGACGTGTTTGCCAGGCATGCACCGCCAGGAAAATCATAAGAATAATGAGTAACTCTGCACCTCGTCTTAGCCAGGTATGTTTTTTCTGCAAAATATCCACCTCGTATGCAAAACTCACGACCGGTCGGCATTCTATCTGAGAATGCATTCACAGAAACCCTTGGTACTGCCTGCTAAAGTGTCTGCAACGAGAGACACCTGCCTGAGTTACTATGCTGAATAACACAAAAGACCTACTACCCATTGCCCGGCTTTGCGGAATATTGGCACTACTTGGTTTTTCTACCATCAGCCAGGCCGAATCTGACAACAAAGAACAATATTATGAAGACCTGATTGCGAATCTGCCAACCAGCGCCGCAGCGACCGAAGCCGTTGCGCAAACCCTGATTCACCATGAACTTTACCGGGCCTACCGGTTAGCTGAACAACAACACTGTCAGACTGGCTGGGTGCTGATGGGTACACTGATCAATAAAAACGGCCCAGACAAACCAGAAGGATTATCAACAAGTAGCAATGAACCGGCCTGGTCGTTTACCACCCGCCGTAAACTACCAAACTGGACCTGTACGGTCGATCCAACTGTTTACCTGAAAAGTGTTCGCAGTCATTTGCCGGAATGGATTTCGGTGCGTTATCTAACTGCAACAGAGATAGATACCACGCAATCCCTCGCAAGCCTGCAATAGCATCAATACAAGACTATCTCTGATTAACGCGTGATGCTCTCCTAATCAATGGATGTTGGCCGCACGAGCCCATGGATGGGCGAAGGTAGAGCAATGCAGGAGCAATTGCCGAGGGATGCGGTCATCAAGCGTACAGGGATGTATTTACAAGGTGAATTGCGGAGCAAGAGAGGGCACTCTGGGGTGCCGCGACCCATTGATTAGCAGAGCATCACGCGTTAATCAGAGATTTCAGATGTATCCAGTGAGTTATTAACCAATTGGCGCAGACTCAAATCTCCCAATGCACCATCCATTGCCGCCTGTAATTTGTCGAGTGTTGCATCCACTTTAGCAAGATGTGGTAACTGTACAGAAGACAGAAAACGGTTTTCACCCGCCGTACGCACCACTTGCAACATATCGGCGACTAAAATCGTGTCGATATCACGGCGCGGAAGATACGCAGGAATATCATCAGAAGTTTCTGATAAATAACCTGTTTCCAACAATAACCCCAACATCTTGTAGACCGGCTGTGTAGGCAACCCAAGATGAGTGACCAAACCCTCCAACGTCCAGGGTTCACCCTGATTCACATGACGATCAGCAACGACCACCATAATGTGTAACGCCAAACGTTCACGTAATCGGTTACTCAAATCCAGTTGCACAGGAAAGCGAGTTAAGTACTGGGGAAACTGTACATAAAATGCGACCTGACTACCGACTAATAGAATTAACCAACTCAAATACACCCAGATTAATAACAAAACCAGTATCGCGAAACTCGAATAAATCGCCGCATAATTGCCTGAATTGGAAATAAAGGTCGCAAACCCCCAACCGGTTGTTTCCCACAGCACACCCGCGACAGTCGCCCCCACCAACGCTGGAAACAATTTCACACGCGTATTGGGCACCAACATGTAAAGAAAAGTGAACACACCGATCACTAATAAGTAAGGAATCAGTTTGCCCGTCATTATGAACAACCTGCCAAACGGTTCGATAGCGCCGAGGTGTTGAACCAGTGTATTACTGGAAATTGTTGCAGTAACACCTATCGCGGCAAACATAAAAACAGGGCCAACAAGAATGACACTGAGATAGTTAGCAAAGCGCTGTGCAAGGCCACGTAAGCGCTCAACACGCCATACAAAATTAAACGAGGATTCTACTTTTTGTGTAAGAGAAACAACGGTATAGAGAAGAAACAACAAACCCAATGAACCCAGCACACCGACTTTTACATTCTCAACAAAACCAATTACTTTGTCTGCTACTTCGATACCTTGTGGGCCTAACGGCGCAAGAAATTTTAACAGCAGTGGTTCAATTTGATTATGAACACCAAAACCTTTTAATACTGAAAAACTCACCGCGAGTAACGGAACTAATGATAATAATGTTGTGTAAACCAGGCTCATGGCGCGTAAAGTCAACTCGCCACGTAACAAATGCCGTAATAACACATAAAACAAACGTACAATCCGTATAACAACACCCTGTATACCAGTTAGCCTGGTGTTATCAGACCAGAAATAATCAGTCCATTGTGTTTTTAAATTTTGAATGAAATGACTCATACATTCTCTCTGTTAACTCGAATTTTGTTGCAAAATTGCAACGCGCACATACCAATAGTTGATTTTCTTTAGTCTTTTATTACATTTTATCTAAAATATTTTTCAAGATCATTTAAGTCATTAATCGCATTCAATTTACCCAAATCATAACAAGCTTACCCAACTAGTGAAACAATCATCAAAGCACTTTCACTCTATTATTTACTTACAAAGCTGACCCACCCAAAAAAAGTGCTAGCCAATTCAACAAGCTTGGTCGGTTTTCAGTTTCGTAAAAATAGACTCAAGTTACAAGACAATAATAGAGCGAAACTTCACTTAAGTGTTGTAATTTGTTCTTTTTTCATTAAAGTTCCGTTTGTGAACGCCGTTACGTTGCGCGAACTCAGGTACTCGTAAGGAGGTATCCCATGGCAGTACGGAAGAAAACAGGTAAACGCAAGACCACCGCCAAGAAGAAAAAGGTAGTGAGAAAGAAAAGACCAGCAACCAGGAAAAAGGTAGCTAAAAAACGGGTAGCCAAGAAGCGGACTACTAAAAAGAAGACCGCTAAGAAAAAGGCTACTAAAAAACGTGTAACCAAGAAACGGCGGACTAAGAAAAAAACCGCCAAGAAAAGGGCCACCAAAAAACGGGTGACCAAGAAACGGCGGACTAAGAAAAAAACCGCTAAGAAAAAAGCTACCAAGAAACGGGTGACCAAGAAACGGCGGGCTAAGAAAAAGACCGCCAAGAAAAAGGCCACCAAAAAACGGGTGACCAAGAAACGGCGGGCTAAGAAAAAGACCGCCAAGAAAAAGGCCACCAAAAAACGGGTGACCAAGAAACGGCGGGCTAAGAAAAAGACCGCCAAGAAAAAGGCCACCAAAAAACGTACGACTAAGAAGAGAGCAACCCGGCGCCGTAGATAAAGGCATCAGGTAGTTCCTTAAAAGGCCCGCAATTGCGGGCCTTTTTTATTATCTCGACTAACCATTTGTAAAATATAGATTAATCAATCATAAAAGCTAACCCACGAGAAGCCCCTAACCCTCTGAAATCCTAAAGAAAGCCACTCCAAGGCCGATGCATTAAAAATTGTATTCAACCCCTGATGCGTGATTTGAATTATGGTCCCAGATAGTCAAACTGAAAATAAACCCGGCATTCTTGTCGTTGACGATTCCCGGCTTATCCGGGTAGCCGCAAAAAAAATACTCAGCAGTGACTTTAGTGTGACCGAAGCCAAAGATGGGGAAGATGCCTGGTCAATTCTTCAAGCTGAAACCTCATTGCAAATCGTTATGTCAGATCTTTCCATGCCAAACCTGGATGGACTCGGATTACTCAGCCGTTTGCGAAAAAGTGAAGATCCACGCCTTAGAGATATACCAGTTATTATTGCCACTGGCGCAGAAGATGATGATGGCAGCAAGGAAAAAGCCTTGTCAGCAGGTGCCAATAATTTCATCATTAAACCATTTGATAAGGCCCAGTTACTCGCTTCTGCGAAATTACTTCAGCAGCAACGACAAACTGCCCTGGCACTACAAGCATCTGAATCTGCCAATATCGAACTGGAATCACAGGTCAGCATTGATATTGTCACGGGTTTATTCAATCAGAAGGCACTTGAACAGCGCGGTGAAGAACAATTGGCCTTTGCAGTCCGGCACAATACAGAACTGGCATTACTGAGTATTCAGCTCGACAAATATAAAATCCACTTTTTACGTCACGGCAAAGCATTCGCGCTGGAATTACTCCGCGAATTTTCTAAATTATTGACCCAAGGCCGCCGCCGTGAGGATTCGCTGGCGCATCTGGGACATGGGGAATTTGCATTACTACTGCCCTCATCCGACCCAATAGGCACAAAATATCTTGCTGACGCACTCAAAAAACGTATTGAACAACACCAGTTCAACATAATGGGTAAGCTCCTGACAGTCACTGCAAGCATCGGTATTGCCGGAACCGTATTTAATCACAGCACCCAGTTCACCAAACTGTTAGAAGATACCCGCCAGCAACTAAAAGTTGCTGAGCTTGATGGTGGAAACCGCATCCAACCTGGCGTCAAAACATCCCAGCCAGAACCGGCCCAATCAAACCCGGTCAAAGTACCCGCCCCTGCTACCGCACAAGCGGATGAAATTATTCAGGCAATGACTTCACTGCGTTTCAATACACCAATGAGTGGTGATATCAATGCAATTGCCCGGGCTGTTTTCCCATTACTGGAAAGCTGGAATACTCAACACGGCAACCAATATGCTCAACAATTGGAAACAATTCGACGCACATTATTTAATAACACGCCTGTCACTTCAGGCTCTGAAACAGAGCCCGCCTGATCAATCAGCTAGCCCGCTCAGGTTTCTTATAACCGGCCGGACGAATAGCTACACGGCAATGAATCTGGCTGCATAAGCTGCCATCTTCCCGGTACAAACCATATTCAAATTCAGGTGTGCTGCGTCCCTTACTGGCTAATTCATCTTGAATCTGTTGTTTAATCACTGGATCAAAATCAAACCGCAATTCCAGATTGGTATTACCCGGCTTGATAAAATCCACATACAAAGTTCGCGTCCAGACATCGCATCCTGGGAACTGCCGGGCGCACGCCAAAGCAGCAATCGGATCAGCTATGGCGGCCACATAACCGCCAAACATACTACTGCCCATATTTTTTGACAGCATAGTCAGTGGCAACCGCAAACGAACCCGGTTCCAGTTTTCTTCCAGCTCAATCACTTTTACACCCATTAGAAAAAATGGCGGATACAGCTGTAGCTGCCGGGCAGGAGACAGAAAACTCGCCTTTCTCAATAATCGCAGAATATTCACTTGATAAAATTCGCCTTCCTGCTTAAATTATTGTACATAGTATAATAGTCAACTTGATAATAGAGGAATTCCCGATGCCATCCTTCGATGCCGTATCAGAAGTCGATTTACAGGAAGTAATGAACGCTATTGACCAGACTGCCCGTGAAGTTGGCAATCGCTTTGATTTCAAAGGCTCATCCGCAGGCGTTTCGAACAAAGAAAACCAGATCACCGTCAAAGCCGACAATGAATTCCAGCTTGGCCAGGTAAAAGATATTCTCAACCTTAAGCTGGCCAAGCGTGGTATTGATATACTTTCACTAAAAGCAGGTAAAGTGGAAGCGGGTAATAATCAGGTACGCCAGACTATCGAAGTCCAACAAGGTATCAATCAGGATACCAGCCGCAAAATCGTAAAATTAATTAAAGAGAAAAAACTGAAAGTTCAGGCCAGCATCCAGGGAGAAAAGGTTCGCGTCACCGGCAAGAAACGCGACGACTTGCAAAACGTCATCGGTCTACTAAATGACTCTAAACTGGACGTACCCCTCCAATTTATAAATTTCCGCGATTAACTCAATAACACTTTTTGCCACTAAAAATTATCCAGATGTACCGCTTGACCCAACTTGCTGGCGAATGCCTGTTCAAGGGTATCTTTTAGTGAAACGGAGGTTTTATCATCCAGCCAATCATTCTTATCTACGTCAAAACTGAAATGCGCCGGACCCAGTGGTGAGGCAAGCCAGATTTGCTCTGCAGATGACTGACGATTGACAATCATTTGGCCACCGTCTTCGAATTCAACCGTCAGTACGCCGTCTATAAGATCCATATCCAGATCTTCCAGCGCCTCGACTGATTCCATCCTTTCCTGTAATGTTTCCAGCAGCAGGAGGGCCTTGTTTGAAAATGAAACTTCGCTCACTAATCGCTCCAATTATCCCAATAGATTGGGCCGCATAATGGGCCACTAACACATACCATGCAACTAGGCTTTCTACTCGCTTCACATACCGTTAAAATAGCCCCCTCAAATCATTAAATAATCGGCATTTTATTCATGAGTAATCCAGCCCCCTCAACCAAACACACGCAAAACCAGTATTCCTATGATGAACTGCTGCAATGCGGTCATGGCGAATTATTTGGCCCCGACAATGCCCGCTTGCCAATGCCGCCCATGCTGATGTGCGACCGCATCACCCACATCAGCGAAACTGGTGGCAGTTATGGCAAAGGGGAAATCATTGCTGAACTGGATCTCAATCCGGATCTATGGTTTTTTAAGTGCCATTTTGAATCTGACCCGGTTATGCCAGGTTGCCTCGGACTCGATGCCATGTGGCAATTGATTGGTTTTTATCTTGGCTGGCTCGGCGGCCCTGGTCGTGGACGTGCATTGGGCGCCGGGGAAGTAAAATACTCTGGCCAGGTCACCCCAAAAGGTAAACTGATCACCTATAAAATAAACATCCGCAGGGTTATCCAGCGTAAACTGCACATGGGTATCGGAGACGCTACAATGTCACTCGACGGCAAAGAAATTTACGCCGCAAAAAGCCTGCGGGTTGGGCTATTCACTTCCACTGAATCATTCTGAGAGTTATTGATATGCGACGCGTTGTCATTACTGGTATGGGTGTAGTTTCAAGCCTGGGCAATAACAAGCAGGAAGTCCTGGAATCTCTACAACAGGAACGCTCGGGTATTGTGCACTGCGACAAATATGAAGAACTTGGATTTCGCAGTCACGTACATGGTTCCGTCGATATTGACATCGAAAGCCTTATTCATAAAAAACTGCGCCGATTCATGGGCAGTAGTGCAGCCTATAATTACATCGCCATGCTGGAAGCTATTGAAGATGCCGGACTTGATGATGATCAGGTATCCAATGTAAAAACCGGTCTGATTGCTGGTTCAGGCGGCACCTCAACCGAAAATGTCAGTCTTGCAATTGACCTGATGCGCGAAAAAAGCCCGAAAAAAGTGGGTCCATTTATGGTGCCACGGACGATGGGCAGCACCAACTCTGCCTGTCTGTCGACCGCCTTCAAAATCAAAGGCATTAATTACTCTATCAGTTCGGCCTGTTCCACCAGCGCTCACTGTATTGGAAATGGCTACGAACAAATTCAGATGGGTAAACAAGATATCGTGTTTGCTGGTGGCGGTGAGGAACTGCACTGGTCGCTGACCTTATTATTTGATGCTATGGGCGCGCTTTCATCAAAATACAATGATCGCCCCACCCAGGCATCACGCGCCTACGATGCCAATCGCGATGGTTTTGTTATCGCTGGCGGTGGTGGCATGGTGGTACTGGAAGAACTTGAACATGCACAAAACCGCGGTGCAAAAATTTACGCCGAATTAGTTGGATATGGTGCCACATCTGATGGCTACGATATGGTACAGCCTTCTGGTGAAGGTGCCGTACGTTGTATGCAGCAAGCTATGGCGACTGTCGATGCACCGATCGACTATATTAATGCCCACGGTACCAGCACACCGGTTGGTGACATGCGTGAACTAGAAGCGCTTAGTAATGTCTTCGGTGACAACATTCCTGCCGTGAACTCAACCAAATCACTCAGCGGCCACTCACTAGGAGCAGCTGGCGTACACGAAGCCGTTTATTCATTACTTATGATGGAAAATGATTTTCTCTGCGCATCAGTCAATATCGAGGAACTGGATCCCGCTGCAGACGGCTTCCCGATAATTCGTGAACACAGAGACAACGTCGGACTAAAGACTATTATGTCCAACAGTTTTGGCTTTGGTGGCACAAATGCCACGTTGATTCTCCAACGTTTTAGTGACTAGGTAACCTCTGATATGTCGTGCATTTTGTCATTGTGAAAAATACAATTCTGTAGGAGCGGCTTTAGCCGCGATGGGACACTGTGACCCCCATCGCGGCTGAAGCCGCTCCTACAGATACTCGCTAATTAAAACTGATTTATTGCACGTAACGCAGCAATTCTTTCTTCAAGCGGCGGATGCGTCATCGTCAACTTCTTCAATCCAAATGCACCCAACAATCCACCGTTAATGCCTAACGCCTGCATTTGCGCAGGTAACTGCGCGGGAGTCTGTAGTTCGTGCAAGCGTTCCAATGCTTGTATCATTTTTTCACGACCTGCCAGTTTTGCTCCGCCTCTATCTGCATGAAATTCCCGCCAACGGCTGAACCAACGCACCACCAGAGTTGCCAGAAATCCCAGCACTAACTGCGCTATGCTATAGGTCGCACGATAGCCCATTCCGCGGCCAAAACCGTAACCGGTGCGGTTGTACTGATTACCCCGCCGTTTGTCCACGAGCATTGAGATCACTTGTGAAAATACAATTACAAAGGTATTCACAACTCCTTGTATCAACGACAGCGTAACCATGTCCCCGTTTGAGACATGCGTCATTTCATGGCCAAGCACTGCTTCGACTTCATCCTTCTGCATCGTATTCAACAAACCTGTGCTGACAGCTACCAACGATTTGTTTTTATTCGCGCCCGTTGCAAAAGCATTCGGCGCTGAAGAATCAAAGATAGCAACTTCTGGCATGGCAATACCTACTGCAGCGGCTTGTGATGCGACCGTGGTCATTAACCAACGTTCGTTGTCATCACTCGGTGTTTCAATGACACGTGCGCCCGTAGAACGTTTGGCCATACTTTTCGACATCATGAGAGAAATAAAAGAACCCGCCATTCCCATGACGCCCGCCATGATCAGCAAGGGCATCCAGTTCATACCCGGTTGATTTAAACCCAACGCCGTAAAAATCAGGTTGAGCACGAATAGAACAGCGAGATTTGTGGCCAGAAAAAGTCCAATTCTCATCATCGCTTTTTACTCCTTTCATTAGCAGCTAATATTCTAACATTGCCGAAATATCCAACAATATTGCGAATACATCCCGGTAAACCATTGTCACATACAAGACATCAGTATATATCGGTATTGTGTTGTCTATTTGATACAAGTTACTCTACAAGACTGGTTTTCTGCTAGTCTTATATTTTCTAGGAACTATTAATTAAAATAAAGAGGAGACAACTATGTCATTTAATCTTGTTGATTTAATCAAAGATCAGGTAGGTGCAGCGGTAGTTGGTCAAATGGGTGGGCTACTGGGCGAAAGTGACGACACGACAGCAAAGGCAGTCAGTGGCGCAGTTCCCGGTATGCTCGATGGATTACTAAAGTCAGTTTCCGGTAGCAACGGCGGCGGTGTCCTGGCCGGTGCACTCAATGATACGGATGATAGTTTACTGGATAACCTCTCCGGCGTTTTAGGCGGAGGTGGCACCGGTTCACTGATTGAAACTGGAACAAAAATGCTGGGTTCTGTGCTGGGTAATAATGTACTGGGTAGTATTCTCGGTTCACTCACCGGTTTCAGCGGTATGAAACGCGGCTCGGCAAACTCTTTAATGGGCCTTCTGGCTCCTATAGTGTTTGGTATTATCAAACGTAAAATGCTGGGCGGTGGTGGCATCAATGCAGGCAGTGTCGTCGATATGTTATCCGGTCAGAAAGACAATATTGCCAATGCCATGCCAGCCGGTTTCGGTAATCAAGCCAGTCCTTCCCACCAGCCTGCCGCACCGGTCGCAAAGCAGGGATCATCTTTCGGCAAACTGTTACCACTAGCCATCATCGGTGGACTGTTATGGATGGGTTATAACTATATGACTGGGCAATCCACTCAAAATACTGTCACCGACACAATGGAGTCAGCGGGTGACTCACTCGACCAATTGACTGATGTGAATATTGGCAATGAACTGACAAATATATTCAGTACCAGCACCGATGCACTGGGAAGCATTACCGATGTTGAATCAGCTAAAGCCGCCGTCCCTGCGCTCACAGAAGCAACAAGCAAAATTGGCGGGCTGAGCAGTATGTTTGATAAATTACCTGGCCCTGCAAAAAGCGCAGTTAGTACAGTTGCTGGAAATGGTATGGGTACCCTTCAGGCAGCTATTGATAAGGTGGAACAGATACCCGGTGTTGGCCCAATCATCAAGCCAGTTGTTGATGGGCTTATGGAAAAACTAGCCGCATTTATTCAATAAGATTCTTATCGTAAAGTAAGAAACAGTTCTGTTGTTTAAAAAAAGATCCGGCATTGCCGGATCTTTTTTTATAACAGTTAATGAATAGTCACTTGTTGATTATTTCTCTTTAACCCGAACTGCTATCCTGCGGTTCAATGCCCTACCTTCTTCAGTATCGTTACTGGCTACCGGATGTTGCGGGCCATAACCTTCAGGATCTAACCGGCCAGGATCAACACCCAAACTTGCCAACGCATTGGCCACAGCCTCAGCCCGTTGTTGTGAGATACGCGTATTGGCTTCTTCAGAACCGGTATTATCAGTGTAGCCGCCGATTTTCAGTGTTGTTGCTGGATAGATTTTCATTATTTCCGAAATATTGGTTAGCTGATCTGACGAAGCATTCATATCGATCTCTGCGCTACCGGTGCGGAAAGTTACCCGATCAAAATTAAACCAGGTAGTTTTATCCACAGGCGTATCACTTTCCACGAAGTCCAGTAGAGATTTTTCGATACCATTCGCCTTACCTTTCAGCGAAAAGCCGGATGCCAGTTCTTTGGTGAAGGCGCTAAACTCTGCGACTTCATCCATTCCCTCTTTTGCAGTAATGTCTTCAGCAATTGCGCCTGCATTTTCTGCCATATCTAAGCTTATATTTTCATCCACAACACCAGCGGCATTTTCTGTCATTTCAACGCCGGTATCTCCTGTCACTGCAACATCTGTGTTTGTACCCTGATCATTCGAACGCCAGAAAAATGCCAGCAGGGCAACAGCAAGTATAGAAAATAACCATTTCATAGGACCACCTCCAAAAATTAATAATTCTAAGTCGACTTGTTATTATACATCTATGAATTTCCCTCTTCCACAATTCAAAATTTCACAATTTGACCAAATGATTATTTGAGGGCCCTCTGATGTGTCGTGCATTTTGCTAATTCTGCAGGAGCGGCTTTAGCCGCGATGAACGCCGCAGCCCCATCGCGGCTAAAGCCGCTCCTACAATTGCTCGCTAATAAACAGAGGCTACTTAATTATTTTCCATACTTTTTCAAGACGCTCTTCAGATACCTTGACCGAAGTTTTTAGGCCTTGAGCAAAATATGACACGCGCAACTCTTCAATTAGCCAGCGAAATTCTTGCAGGCTTTCATTATCAGGACTACGCTGAATTGATTTCTGGTAACGATCTATGAACGAATTAATAACCTTCGACTGCTGCCGGTCTCGTTGAGTATTTGCACCACAATTTTCAAACCGAATTTGTGCCGCCTTAATAAAACGTGCCAGATGCGGCAACCATTTAACCGGTGTGTTACCGACAAATCCCGGATAAATCAGGCAGTCAAGTTGTTGGTGAATCTCACTTGCGACCGGTAATGCATAGGGCGGTATTTTTGATTTCAACTGACGACTGAGCTGGTGATATTCAGATAATGCAGCAGCACTCCAGCCACCTATCTGATTAGCCATCTCCATTAACTTCGGACGGCCAAATTCCAGGCGCTGGTTAAAATCCTGTTCAGTTCGCGGCAAATCATCTCCCGGAAGAAAAACCGCACCCAGAACAGCTTGTATAATATCGCCCGTTAATTCATCACTCTTACCTAAGGGTGCAAACCAAAGGCATTGCTGTTGAATATTAGGTAAGCCGCGTTTTATATCTTTAATAGAACGATTAACACTGTTCTCGAATAACTTCAAAACCCCCAATCGATGTTCTTTTATTGCGCTTTCCTGGTGATCGAATAATTTTAAAATTACCTTGCTACCGTTTAGTTCCAATGCAGGATAGCCACGCATCGTTACTGTTCCCGTAGACAATTCGATTGCATCTCCAAGATCGCCAAAGTCCCAGGTCGTCACCTCACGCTCATTAAATTCCGGCATGCTGTGCTTCTGGAAATCGCGATTTGCACGAGCCGTATATTTAGCCTGCAATGATGCCAGGTCAGAATCTTCGTCCATGCCTTGACCGTTTTCATCCAATATTTGAAAATGCGCAAACATATGTGGTGTCAAACGTTCTAATTGCCAGGCATCTGCCGGTATTTCTATACCGGTCATGTCCAACAGAGCAGTAGCTAAATAGTCTATTAATGAACCCGAATAATCATTACGCTTATCAATACAGGCCTGTGCAAAATCAGGCGCCGGAACAAAATGTTTACGCCACTGCTTCGGTAAAGATTTAATCAGTTGAATGACTTTCTCCTGCAACAAGCCGGGCACCAACCATTCAAAATCGGTTTCATCGAACTGATTCAGCGCCGCAACTGGAATATCAATACAAAGACCATCCGCTTGATGTCCTGGTGTAAATCGATAGTGTACTGGCAGGTGAATACCGTGAATTTCCAGATGACCCGGGTATTGCGACTCATTTAATTCAGAATCATCCCGGCGCAGCAATTGTTCTCGATCGAGTTTTAGCGAATCCGCCTGCTCACTATTGGTTTTCTTTAGCCAGCGTTCAAAACTTGCACCACTCACAATACTTTGAGGAATACGCTCATCAAAATAGTCAAACACAGCCTGTTCTTCAATCAACAAATCCGGACGCCGTGCTTTGGCTTCAAGCTCAGCCAGCTCTTCCCGTACCTGCTGGTTATGCAGCGCAAAATCAGCCCGGCTACGGTATTCCCCTTCTACCAGTGCGTGACGGATAAACAATTCGCGCGAAATAACCGGATCTATGGATCCGAAGTTAACCTTGCGTTGTACGACTAATGGCAACCCGTACAAGCTGACACGCTCATAGGCCATCACCTGGGCTTTTTTCTGTGCCCAATGTGGTTCTGAATAACTGTGTTTTAGTAAGTCACCCGCAGCGGCCTCAACCCACGCTGGATCGACCATTGCAGCCGTTCGTAAGTAACGCTTCCCAGTTTCAACTAACTCGGCCGCCATTATCCATTGCGGTGGCTTTTTAGCCAGCGTTGAACCTGGGAAAATATTGAATTTCAGATTACGTGCTCCGGTATATTCACGGTTCTCGGTTTTGAACGCGACATTACCTAACAGGCCCGGCAGCAAAGCACGATGCACGGCTTCATACTCGGCCTCAGTCTCATGTAACTGCAAGCCTAATTCCTTACATAAGGTAAACAGCTGGCTGTGAATATCATGCCATTCACGTATCCGCACATAGGATATAAAATGATCCCGGCACCATTTTCGTAATTTATTCTGACTGAGATGTTTCTTCTGTTCATGAAAGTGATTCCAGAGTTGCACATAGCCCAGGAAATCAGATTTTTCATGACGGAATATCGCCTGTTTTTCATCAGCCGCCGCCGCAAATTCAAGCGGCCGCTCACGGGGATCAGGAATGGTCAATCCTGCAGCGATTATCAACACTTCACGCAGGCATTGCCCTTCACTGGCAGCTAATACCATGCGTCCGATGCGTGGATCTACGGGTAAGTGCGCGAGCTTGCGGCCTAATTCCGTTAACTGATTCTTTGCATCGACCGCACCCAGTTCCTGTAGTAATTTGTAAGCATCACGCACATAACGCGCGTCCGGCGGATCAAGAAAGGGAAATGATTCAACGTCGCCCAGTTTGAGCGATGCCATTTGCAGAATCACAGCCGCCAGATTTGTACGCTGTATCTCTGGCCTGGTAAATTCAGCACGGCCGATAAAATCTTCTTCGCTATAAAGACGAATACAAATACCCGCTGCAACACGGCCACAGCGGCCGCTACGCTGGTTTGCTGAGGCTTGTGAAATGCTTTCAATAGGTAGGCGCTGAACTTTAGTTCGGTAGCTGTAGCGGCTGATACGCGCTGTACCCACATCGACTACATAATGTATACCGGGAACGGTTAACGATGTCTCAGCAACATTGGTCGCCAATACAATGCGCCGTGCTTTATGGGGTTTGAATATTTTACTCTGCTGATCGACTGATAGCCGCGCATACAGGGGCAGTATTTCTGTTTGTGGCGGATGGTGTTTACGTAACAGTTCAGCCGCATCACGGATATCACGTTCACCGGGCAAAAAAATCAAAATATCGCCGGTCCCTTGTTTCGCCAGCTCATCAACCGCATCGATAATCGCCTGACCCTGATCACGATCCTTATCATCTTCATCGCCAATGATTGGGCGATAACGCAGGTCAACAGGATAGGTGCGGCCAGATACTTCGATTATCGGTGCATCATTAAAATGCCTGGAGAAACGTTGTGGATCGATAGTCGCTGAAGTAATAATCAGTTTCAGATCCGGGCGTTTGGGTAACAGACGATGCAAGTAACCGATCAGAAAATCAATATTAAGACTGCGTTCATGGGCTTCATCAATAATCAGTGTGTCGTATTCCCGGAACTCGGGATCGGCACGCGTTTCAGCCAACAGAATGCCATCGGTCATTATTTTGATAACACTTGTTTTATTAATACGATCCTGGAAGCGAACCTTGTAACCGACGGCTTGACCGACTTCCGTATGCAACTCTTCGGCAATACGCGTTGCAAGACTGCGTGCCGCAATCCGGCGCGGTTGCGTATGACCAATTTTACCGCGTGTACCCCGGCCTAGTTCCAAACAGAGCTTGGGTAATTGCGTGGTTTTACCGGAACCAGTTTCCCCGCAAAGCACAACCACCTGATGCTGATCGATAACTTCCAGAATTTCCTCACGCCGATCGGACACCGGCAGTGGTAACAAATAGTCTGGCACCGGCAATTGTTCACGCCGACTTAGACAATGCCCCATAGAAGTTTCAATGTGCTGGCTTAATTTAATCAAGCCTTGATCAATCGGTTTGCCGGAGACCCGACGCCGTTCAAGCTGGTTATATTGTTTCAACAGCCGTGGCACATCCGCCGCCAGGCAGAGCTCGATTTGTTGTTTGAGTGGCTGTAATTGCATAGTAGAGAGTTAATTTTCGACCAGTTTAGCATTCAACCCTGTCGATATTCCGCCCTTAATATTGATCTCCAAGCTCTGCTATAATGCGCCCGGTTACATCCCCCATAAAAGAGACAATAAGACTCAGAACCACTAATAGCGCCATATTTGGCGTCTATTCATTCATCACTATGAGAGCGAAGATTATGAAAAATACGATTTTGTCGACCGTTATGCTGCTTGGCCTGTTGCCATTAGCCGCATCAGCAGCCGGTGATGCGGCTGCCGGTAAAACCAAGGCCTTCACCTGTATAGGCTGTCATGGCATACCTGATTACTTCAATGTATACCCGAGTTACCACGTACCCAAAATTGGCGGTCAACATGCCGAATATATTGTTTCAGCCCTTGAAGCCTACAAATCCGGCCAACGTTCACACGCTACTATGCGGGCACAGGCAGGCAGCCTGAGCGAACAGGATATGCAGGACATCGCTGCTTTCTTCGCCAGCCAGACCAGCAACTAGAACATACGGGAATCATGAGGCAAACCATTATGAATAAATCAATAACATTCGCTCTACTTGTTGCCAGTCTGTGTGGCTACCAAGTTGCCATTGCTGGCGGTGATGCCACTGCGGGTAAAGCTATCTCTGAACAAACTTGTCAGGCCTGCCATGGTGTTGATGGCGATGGATCCAATACACAATACCCTAAACTGGCTGGACAACACGCTGACTATTTAGTCAGAGCATTAATGGATTATAAAAGCGGTGCGCGTAAAAATCCGATCATGTCCGGATTTGCCACTACATTATCGAAGCAGGATCAAAAAGATGTGGCTGCCTGGTTTAGCTCACAAAGTTCTGATCTCGTCACACCATCCACACCCAGACAAGTACAGTAAGTTAAAACCAAACTTTAATAAATTGCGAGCATGTGTAGGCGGTCAGCCGCGATGAATGCACCGACCGCCTTTTTATTTCCACGTATAAAAATAACTTTAATAAATAATGCAGCGACCGCACATTCTGTGCTATTTGTTTTTCTTGACATTTAATCAAACTCTGCGTTAACTTCCGATAACGCAGTTCTTCCGAGATGGGCTTGCTTGAATCAAAGCCTGTCTTGTAAAAGTCATTCGAAGCATTGCAACCAGCAACTTACCGCTGGACGGTGTGCTTCACCACCGTTCAATCCTTCCAAACAACCTGAAAACAAGTCTTAATCTATGTTTGAAACTGGAGGTAACTGGTCATGAATGCTGTTGTAAAACATCCAACGCACCAGATGATTGTTTTAACATTCGATGATCTAGAATGCCGGATCATGCAAATTGCCGGTGATTTCAATGACTGGGTACCCGATCAAAATGTCGAAACCCGCAGAATTAACAACCGTTGGCAAAAAGTATTTAATGTCGAACCCGGTATTTATGAATATCAGTTATTGATTGACGGAAAGTGGCAACAGGATCCAACCAACTCGATGGAAATCCCCAATGATCGAGATGGTGTCAATTCTGTATTGCGTGTAGAGCTTCAACACTAAGAAACCCCTGACCGATATAACTGTGCATCCTCTGCACTGAAACAACAGGCAACGATGCATTCAAACTGGCTGTGGTAGCTTTGCATTACATCGATCGCAATATCAGCAGCCAGATTTTTAGGATAACCGTAGACACCGGTACTGATAGAAGGAAAGGCGATGCTTTTGCATCCCTGTTTAAGCGCCAGTTTAAAACTGTTTCGATAACAAGCTTCGAGTAAATCCGATTCGTTTGAATCTCCACCCTGCCACACCGGTCCGACCGTGTGGATTATCCAGTCTGCAGCCAGATTAAATCCGGGCGATAGTCGGGCCTCACCCGTTGGACAACCGCCAAGATTCCGGCAGTACTCGACAAGTTCAGAGCCAGCTGCACGATGAATAGCTCCGTCTACACCGCCGCCCCCTAACAGGGAAGAATTTGCAGCATTAACAATGACATCCACTACCAGCGTGGTGATGTCCTGGTGTACAACCTCAATCACGTTTGACCTGTAAACTCATTGGCATAGTCCATGCTAAACAGTTGATATGGATATTAATCATAGCAATGACGAACAAATCGTGGATAGCGAACCGGTAAAACCGATCCCGTTACAGCTGGTGACTGTCTGTATGGAAAATGGTCAACACGGCGTTTTTATCGGCTTGCCACTGGTCAGTGATAAAGCCCCGGACAAGAATAATCTTGTCGACGATATCTGGTTTTCCAATATCCAGGAAGTACCTGAACAAATGGCACTGGGTGATTTGATTTCACTGATTCAGTCACAGTTATCCCAGCGTCTGGACACTATGCAGTAACCTCAATACAGTAGTCACGACTTCCGCAGCAAAATAATTAAGAAATCTTTGATTAATTAGCGAGAACCTGTAGGAGCGGCTTTAGCCGCGATGGACACCGCAGCCCCATCGCGGCTAAAGCCGCTCCTACAGATGCACGATACATCTGGGTTGCTTAAATCAATTCACAATAACCAACCGTACTGCATCCAGCCGCAGTCCGGCACCCGCTAACGCTTTGCTAACAGCATCCGACATCAACTGCTGATATTCGATCTCATCATCACGCACACTGGGATTAACAGCCTGCAATTGTTTTAAACGCTCGACTTCAGCCGTCATTTCCAGATCCGCTTTTTTTGAAGCGTGCTTAATAATATCTTTCAACTGTTTTTCCGCATGACGTAACGCATGCTTATACAATGATTTAATCGGTGCCTGCTGGCTGCGCAATACCTTGCCCGAAGTCACCCGGTCACGGCGCAGACAATAACCGTCGATATCCTCTGCCAGCATGGTTTTGCCAATTTCTTTGCCCTTCATATCAACCAGCACACGAAATATTTCTGCTTCAAAGAAACGGTTCAAATCAAGCTGAACCGGTGAACTGCATTCAACTACAAACAACGCTTCCAGCAATAACGGCTCTTTGTTCCACTCATCATCTTTGATAACGGTAACTGCACTGTTACCCATCTCTGTGGTATTCAATACGTCCAGCAGTGCGGCAACCAGCGGATGTTCCCAGGTTATAAACTGGACATCATCGTGTAACAGCGCAATGTCTCTGCGTAAACAATAACGAATACCATCTTCCGGTAATCCTGGCAGCGCATCGATGTTCATATGATCAGACGGTCTGGCCAGCCAGATATGTGCACTCAGCTCTTCCGTGTCTATACCAAAGGCATCAAAGGCCCGGTTCAGAAAATTAGTCAGGTGATCATCAAAGTCAGCTTCGTCAATCGCTTCAATCAGCGACTTTGCTATTTCAGGATTATTGGAATTAAATTCAAGCAAGCGATCACGGCCTTGTTGAACATTTTCGATCAAGTCCTGGTGAATTTTTTGTGTGTCACTGATCAGCTGATCAAGGTCGCAATCACCTTTTAATAAACCATCAGCCCGGTCACCCAGCTGATTGTAAACAGTAACGCCATCAGCACAGGTGGTTTCAAAGGCGTCTAATCCTTCGTGATACCAGCGGTATAGACGTTCATCTTGTGTGTCGGGTAAATAAGGCACATGAATCTGTATATCGAATTGCTGTCCGATCCGGTCAAGCCGCCCGATACGCTGTTCGAGAAGATCCGGATTATCAGGTAAATCGAATAACACCAGATGATGTGCAAATTGAAAGTTCCGACCTTCACTGCCAATCTCGGAACAAATTAATATTTGCGCACCCTCATCCCTGTCTGCAAACCAGGCAGCCGCACGGTCACGTGCGATAAGATCAATACCTTCGTGAAACACACCTGCCAGCACACCGAATTTATCTTTTAAAGCAGCGGATATCGACACAGCGGTTTCAGCGGCCGAACAAATCACCAATATTTTTTCCGGCTTAAGTTCGCGTAATAAACCTGCTAACCATTCAGTCCGCTTTTGATCCTGCACCGGTAGTACATCAAACGATACGTGATTTTCAAAACCAGTCTTTTCCTCTGACTGCGCTTCCTCAAGGTTATGAGCGATCACCTTACGTTGTGGAAATCCAGAAATAGCAGAACGTGTATTACGGAATAAAACCCGGCCCGTGCCATGCCGGTCAACCAGTTGCCGCAACACACCGTCAACATCCTCTAATGAAGAATCACCCAACAATGTTTTTAATGTTGTCTGTTGCTCTTCGCTTAACGCTTTTTCATCCAGCAAACTATTTACAATCTCTGCGACCGGTTGATAGTGTTCCTCATCCTCACAAAAGGTCTTAAAATCGTGAAACCGGTGCGGGTCTAACAACCGTAACCGGGCAAAATGTCCACCACGGCCAAACTGTTCCGGTGTTGCAGTGAGTAGCAACACGCCTTTCGAATCGATAGCCAGCTGTTCGATCAACAAATAATCTGCACCCGGCTCGTCCGCATGCCATTCCAGCCGATGCGCCTCATCGACCACCAGCAAATCCCATTCACCTTTAATAGCCTGTTCATGCCGTTCAGGATTTTGTTTAAAAAAATCAGATCCCACCAGAATCAACTGCTCGGCCAGGAACGGATTCTCGGCATCAATAGCCAGACAACGTTCTTCATCAAAAATGCTGAACCGCAGATTAAACCGGCGCCACATCTCGATGAACCATTGGAAGACAAGATTTTCAGGCACCACAATCAACACCCGGCTCGCTCGCCCGGTCAACAATTGCTGATGCAGAATCAAACCCGCTTCGATGGTTTTACCCAACCCGACTTCATCCGCCAGCAAAACCCGGGGAGCACTGCGCTGACCGACTTCATTGGCAATATAGAGTTGATGCGCAATCGGCTCGATGCGCGCACCCAGCAATCCACGCGCTGCAGACCGCTGCGCCTCACCCGCCCAACGCGCCGCATCCTGACGCAACTCAAACCAGCGAGTCTTATCGATCAACCCAGCCAGCAACCGCTCCAGAGGACGCACCAGCCGCATACGATGATCCAGACGTGTTTCCGGCAGTATCACCACCGCCCCAGCATCGTCATGGCAGGTATATAACAGAATACCCTCTTCCTCATCGACCGATTGCACGCTCAAACTACGGCCGTCATGATCACCGATCGTATCACCCGGCTGAAATTGCACCCGGGACAACGGCGCTTCCTGACGCGCATAAACCCGCTGTTCCTCACTAGCAGGAAATAAAACGGTAGCCGTTCGGCCATCGACCTCGACAACCAGCCCTAAACCAAGGCCAGGCTCGGCTTCACTGATCCAGCGCTGGCCGGGTAGAATTTCTTGCACGGGTTATGCCTCTCAATCGGGTGAGGTGGAAAAAGTGCGTAATGATAGGCATTTTAGCGCGGGGCGTCACGTTGAAATTTGTGACCGGGATATTCTGCAAAGGGAGTAGATTAGTTTTAGATGGGAATCAGCACCTGATGGAACCTCTGATGTGTCGAGTATCTTACATTGTGAACAATGCAAATCATGTAGGAGCGGCTTTAGCCGCGATAGGGCGCAGCGGTTCATCGCGGCTAAAGCCGCTCCTACAGACGCTCGCTAATAAATCAGAGTTTCCCTATCAAATAAATCCCCCTTTGATTCCATAAAGGAAGACGCATGATAGACAAGTGGTTTGCCAGCAGCAATTCGTCAGTGATGTTTTGCGTAGTAAAGCGCAGCCAGCATAACAATTGTTACTAATAGACCCCACACAATTATACTATCAAACATGGCCACTCTCATTTTCAAATAAAGCCGTTAACAAAACGATAGTACCGAACGCCGACAAAAACAAGGCTTCGAAACTGGTAACCTTATCAGTAAAGAAACCAAGTCCGCCCCCAAGAATCATAGCCACACCAACCTTTCGTACATCTTCACGAAGCTTTTCATAGTTCAGTTTCATTATAAATACGCCGTACATACACAACCACAAAACACACGGCGCACACAATAATTTATGTAGCGGTTATACGATATAGGAACTAACGAGGTTAGTACTATGGTTGCGTTTGTCATAACTTCCTCCTTGAAGTAATTACCATAAACCTAGTTTATGTTTTTCCCATAAAATTCACAAGCGAACAAACGCTATAGATAGCCGATGACTCTCCGCCCCCTTTTAGCTTCAAACAGGGTGTTTCATTACATTTGTCAGTTGAGACTTCTGTTTAAGTAAATTGCCCCCGGATTCCGGATTCGAGCACTATATGACTGGAACTGATATGATGAAATTCATAGAAAGAAAAAAGCGCAAATAAAAAGTGACAGGGATAAGAGGTGGACTATGCCTTGGTTATTCACGCAATTGAAAATCATGCTCAAAATATCATTACTATCAGTTGTAATTACTATCGTGTTGGGATGCACAGCAACAGGGGTAAAGGGCCAGCGCTCTGTTGATTACAAAAACAGCATCAAAGAACCTAGCGAATATCAGCATGATCTTCATGCATGTAAAGAAATTTCTGAAAATATTGGCGCAAGCCAAATGGATAGTGATGATATAACTGGCGCTTTGGTTACGGGAGGAATTGTAGGATTAGCTGCTTATGGCCCACTTGATAAAATGGATCGTAAGAAAGAAATGATACAACGCTGCATGGTAAAAAATGGGTGGGTTTTCGTACAATAGCTTTGTCGTACGAAGACGATCTAATAGCTGCATATAACAAGGAGATACAACTGTGCATAAAATTTTCAATATTCTAATCGCTATATCCTTTATATTATTTTCAACAAATAGCTTTTCTGGATGGTTAACAGGCGGATACTACGGGCATCAGAAACAGAAGAAAATGGAAGCAGCAAAAGCAGATGGTTGGAAAATCAATGACAAGAGCGCCACCCACAAGTCAAGTATATCCAGTAAGGATGGCCAATCAACATTCTCAATGGAATGCAATGATGATTTTAAGCTTTTTGTCAAATTGACTTTTCCAAGTGAACCCATTGAATTCGGAGTAGCCAAGTTAACGTATTCCAATGGAATTGTAGTTAAGGCCCCAGTCCATAATATAACCGATAAAGAATATAACGTAGCATCAGAAAAAGATGCAGCTATTATCTTTAATAGAAATAGGTTTCAAGAAAATGTAAATATTAGCCTGTTAGATAACAATGGGAAAATAGTAAATCAGGGTAAAACATATAATTTAGTGAAGTTTGTCGATGCACTCACTGAACAATGCACAAGTGCAGCTGGTATTAGGTATCGATCACTAGTATCAAAGGAATCAAGTCCTTATGTTTTTGATGAAGAAGACTAAATTTCATTTAGAAATACGGGGATAGTATACTTAATTAATAATCCCATCTGGCCTGATTTAGACTTTAAGTATACAGCCTCCACAATTCCACAGATTGTTTTACTGCTTTGTGGTGGTGATAAATCCACTCAGCAAACAGATATTGAAAATGCTAAGGCTTACTGGAGAAACTACAATGAGCGCAAGTAATTCTTCCACACCGTATCGTGCTTCAGATTACCTGCAATCTCCCGAAGAGGCTGCCGAGTATCTGAATGCAGCCATTGAGGATGGAAATCCAGTCGTGCTGCTCAAGGCACTGAGCAATGTTGCCAACTCAACCGGTGGCGTCTCGCACTTGTTCCGTGATTATTAATGGAGTCGGTGGCAATACGCAATAATTATCATTTGTCACCGACGCCGATAATTTTTAAAGAAAATGTTTTTGCCGCAATGCCGGTAGCACAGACGCCATATATTTAAAATCGTTATCATGATGCAAGAGGATCAACTCGTGTTCAACAGCACATTGAGCAATCAGGCAATCCAGCGTTGACCGCACCGTGATACCTTTTCGTCGGCAATCAAAATAAATCTGTGCTGCGGCAGTGTGACTAACTTCGGGATCTGGAAAACGATAAAATCTTTGGCCACTAAAGTAATGACGGAACTGATCAAAAGCATCCTGATCGGATGCACCCTGCAGGATTTCCATGTAGATGACATCGGTGATACCGATTGCCAGTGGGTTATTTAGTAACTGATCGACAAACCGAACTTGTTCGGTATCCCGGCCCTTTAAGTAACCTATCCATACTGAGGTGTCGACCAGATACATTAGGTTTCGTCTTTCCCTGCACGCAGACCTTTGTAATCGTAATCATCGCGAATACCTCCAACACCCTTTAACTCTCGCAGATCCAAACGTTTTCGGTGGTTAACGAACTCCCGCAACGCAAGGTCAATCAATTCACGTTTGGTTTTTATCTTGCTTAAAGCCTGAGCCTCTTGCACCAGCTCATCGTCCAGTACGATATTCGTTCGCATAGCGATACACCTTATTATGTGTATTAGTTTGTGTATATTGCTATTAGATACCAGAAAATGCAACCACTTGCCTAAAACACCTACCATCTGGAGCGATAAACAGAAAATTTCTCAAGTAATTCCAGTAAGAGATAAAAATCTTGCAAAGTACACAATTTGTACATACAATTATCCTATGAACTACGAATGGGACCCATGGAAGGCGTCCGGAAATCTACGCAAACACCAGGTAGATTTTGCTGATGCTGTGATCGCACTGCAGGATGAAAACGCCCTCACCATCGAGGATAGTGATCACGAAGAACAGCGCTTTAAAACACTTGGTATGGGGCCATACTCAAAAGTGTTATTTGTGGTTCATGCAGAACAGCGTAAAAACTGTATCCGCATCATCTCTGCCCGCAGGGCGCGTCGTAAAGAGATTGAACAGTATTATAAAGGCTTGTGATATGAGTGATGATTTCAGCAAAGGTAAACGGGGCCCAGTCGTAACACCCGACCCCAACAAGGTGCGTATTACTATTCGCCTTGATGCGGATATTCTCGATCACTTCAAACAGCTTGTGCATAAAGCAGGTGGTGGGAACTATCAAACTCTGATTAATGATGCTTTGCGCACACAGATGGACACTCAAAATAAATCGCTCGAAGACACGCTACGTAAAGTGATCCGGGAAGAAATAAAAAAAGCAGTGTAAGCACACTGCTAGTTAAAATGGTGGCTATGCCCTGATTCGAACAGGGGACCCCATCATTATGAGTGATGTGCTCTAACCAGCTGAGCTACATAGCCGTTTGTAGATATTAAAAAAGTCGGATCAGTACCCGCTTTCTCATTTTTGAAGAGGCGCAATTTTAGGTTGTTGGAGCGTTTCTGTCCAGTTGGCACTATCAGACGTTGAATCTGAAATGCATCACGTCGCCGTCTTTTACGATGTATTCCTTGCCTTCCAGGCGAAGTTTTCCGGCTTCCTTGGCACCCTGCTCTCCTTTACAGGCAACAAAATCATCATAGGCCGTGACTTCGGCGCGGATAAATCCCTTTTCAAAATCGGTGTGAATAACGCCGGCAGCTTGTGGCGCGGATGCGCCGACCGATACTGTCCACGCCCGGACTTCTTTAACGCCTGCGGTGAAATAGGTCTGCAGGCCAAGTAATTGATAACCGGCTCGGATCACCCGATTCAATCCGGGCTCTTCCAGTCCCAACTCATCAAGAAATACTTTCTGCTCTTCGTCTTCAAGTTCGATGAGCTCAGATTCAATCGCGGCACATACTGCAACCACTTCGGAACCTTCCTTTGCCGCTAGTTCCTGTATGACATCCAGGTACGGGTTATTGGTAAAACCATCTTCTGCGACGTTGGCAATGTACATGGTTGGTTTGATGGTGAGCAGGTGAAGGTCATAGAGTTCTGCACGTTCATCTTCATCCAGATTCAATGCCCGCACCATGTTGCCTTCATCGAGATGCGCTTTGGCTTTTTCAAGTACGACCAGTTTTGATTTGGCATCCTTGTCACCGCTCTTGGCAACTTTGGAAACACGGTGGATACCTTTTTCAACGGATTCCAGATCAGCTAGCGCCAGCTCTGTGTTGACGACTTCAATATCGTTGATGGGGTCTACTTTACCGGCCACATGCACGATATTGTCATCTTCAAAACAACGCACCACCTGGGCGATAGCATCGGTTTCGCGAATATTGGCGAGAAATTTATTACCCAGACCTTCACCTTTGGATGCCCCGGCAACCAGACCAGCGATGTCTACAAATTCCATGGTGGTTGGGATTGTGTTTTTCGGTTTTACAATATCGGTAAGCGTATCCATGCGTGGATCAGGTACTGCTACAACGCCTACGTTCGGGTCAATGGTGCAGAATGGATAGTTCTCTGCCTGGATACCCGCTTTGGTTAGCGCGTTGAATAAGGTTGATTTACCGACGTTGGGTAAACCTACTATGCCGCATTTAAATCCCATATATATTAACCACTGAAGACTCTTTGACCACTAAGATTATTAAATTCATTTAAATTAAACACATGAACCTTGCCACTCCACTACCCCCTCTCCCTCCGGGAGAGGGTTGGGGAGAGGGGATTAAAAAATGCCTTTTAATTTTATCCCCTCTCCCTGTCCCTCCCCCTGAGGGGGAGGGGAAGTTCTTTATATATCGCTGCAGTGGTAATTCAGCTTCGGCTATGCAACTGATGCATTGCTTTTTCAAACTCTCCGCTGATTATTTCCGGCATAACACGAATCGCATCGTCTATCGCTGCTTCAATCAACTGCTTATCTTGTTTTGAAGGTTTTTTCAGTACATAGTCGACAACCTGGCTTTTATGGCCGGGATGATCAATACCCAAACGCAACCGATAAAAATCCTTGCTGCTGAAATGACTGATCAAATCACGCAGGCCGTTATGCCCGCCGTGCCCACCACCTTTTTTCAGCTTGACAGTTCCGGCGGGTAAATCCAGTTCATCATGTACTACCAGAATCTTTTCTACCGGTATATTGTAGAAACGACTGATTGCGCTCGCTGACTGCCCGCTCCTGTTCATATAGGTAGTGGGTTTCAATAAACGGCAATCCAATCCCTGGGACTGGCAACGTGTACCTTCACCAAAGAATCGTTTTTCATTTTTAAAGGTAGCACCACACTGTCTGGCCAGTTCATCAACAAACCAAAACCCGGCGTTATGCCGGGTTGGTTCATGTTCAGCACCGGGATTACCGAGACCGACTATCAACTGAATTGCAGACACCTGCGGTTAACGAATCAGGAAGTTAATCCTTATCCTTATCGCTATCCTTGTCCTTGTCTTCCTCGTCACTGGCAGCGGCTTCTTCACCTTCTTCCGCTACTGGTGCTTCGTCGATTTCTTCAACCACAGCCTTACGTGCATGGATCGAGACAATTGGCTGGTCATGACCTTCACCACGCGCCAGCTCTAGGAGTACACCGCTTTCCGGTACTTTAAGATCGGACAGGTGTAACGACTCGCCCATTTCAAGTGCTGAAACATCAACTTCGATATATTCAGGCAAGTGTTTCGGCAAGACATCCAGAGAAACTTCAGTCACATCATGGGCAACCATTCCGCCAGCTAATTTCACACCGGGCGCAATCTCTTCGCCAACAAAGTGCAATGGCACATTGACTCGAATTTTCTTGTTCTCATCGATACGCATGAAATCCATATGCATGATGACCGGCTTGCTGGGATGGCGCTGCAAATCACGCAATACAACTTTACTGGCTGTACCATCAAGTTTGATAGTCAAAATGTGTGCATAAAAAGCTTCGTGTTCAAGCCGTTTTATGACTTCATTATGTTCCAGCGTTATAGATTGTGGTTCATCACCCGTGCCATACATAATGGCAGGTACCTTACCGTCATGACGCAGGCGGCGGCTCGCACCTTTCCCCGTACCCGTGCGTTTTTCGGCTTCTAGTTCAAAAATTAACATGACGTTACTCCCGTCTGTTCAGGTTACAAAAAACTCCCCCGCGACCAGGAGAGACACTACTGAAAATAGGGGACAGACCCCAATTTTCTCTAATCCATAAACAAGCTACTAACCGATTCTTCATCACTGATTCGGCGCATGGTTTCGGCCAGCATTTCCGCCACACTCAATTGGCGAATTCGCGTGCAGGCCTGTGCATCCGGCCGCAGCGGAATAGTATCGGTCACTACCAACTCATCGAGATCCGAGTCAGTAATATTCGAAATGGCATTGCCTGACAACACCGGGTGTGTGCAATAAGCCAATACCCGTTTGGCACCATTATCTTTCAAGGCACGTGCAGCCTGACACAATGTACCGGCTGTATCGACCAGATCATCGACCAGCACGCAAGTACGATCTTCCACCTCACCAATAATATGCATCACCTTGGCAACGTTGGCCTTGGGGCGGCGTTTATCAATAATCGCCAGATCTGCATCATCCAGCCGTTTGGCCAGCGCCCGGGCGCGAACCACGCCGCCTACATCGGGTGACACGACTTTCAGGTTAGGATAATTATGACTCCAGACATCACCGAGTAAAATAGGTGAGGCATAGACATTATCCACCGGGATATCAAAAAATCCCTGGATCTGATCAGCGTGTAAATCAATTGTTAATACCCGGTCTGCGCCAACGTTACTGATCATTTTCGCGACCACTTTTGCGGTGATCGGTACTCGTGCCGAACGCGGCCGCCGATCTTGCCGGGCATAACCCAGGTAAGGAATCACTGCGGTGATACGCGCTGCTGATGCGCGCCTTAACGCATCGATCATCACCATTAATTCCATCAAATTGTCATTGGTCGGTGCACAGGTTGGTTGCACCACGAAAACATCCTTACCACGGACGTTTTCCATAATCTCGACCATAATCTCGCCGTCGCTGAATTTACTGACGATGGCCTTACCCAGGTGTAAGTGCAAAAAACCGGCAATGGATTGCGCAAGCGGTGGATTTGCATTCCCAGCAAACACCATCATGCGGTTTTCATCATTTGTGGCTGGAAAACCATTCATGCCTAGCTACACCTGTTTATGATGTGTTGCACCAACAACACATTCAGTGATTACGATACTCTATTCAGTATGGCTGGGACGGCAGGATTCGAACCTGCGCATACGGAGATCAAAACCCCGTGCCTTACCGCTTGGCGACGTCCCAAAAACTTTTAATCCACCAGTTGGTTTAATCTGCGGTTTAACGGTGAACGATTACAGCCCTTCGCCACAAACCCCGTCCAGGGTGTTGGCAGCAGCTCCAGAACCGACTGCGCCTGCTGCTGCGAAGCAAAGGCGGCATACACACAAGCACCGCTACCGGTCATTTGTGCTGGTCGATGCCCGGATAGCCAGGTTATCGCCTCCGCAACTTCCGGATAGAGCCGCTCCACCACAGTCTGCAGCTGGTTTTTACACCGACCCGAAAGAAAGTCGGCTATTTTGATCTGCGGACTGTTCCGTGTCAATTGCAGGTCGGAAAAAATCGCCGCTGTAGAAACATTTACCGCCGGGTGGATGACCAGAAACCAGGGCTCCTCCAATGTATCGATAGGCGTCAACCGCTCACCGACCCCCTCCGCCCAGGCAGCCTGACCGGCGATGAAAACCGGCACATCGGCACCCAGGGATAATCCGATATCCAACAATTGCTTATGCTCCAGGCCCAGTGACCAAAGCCGATTCAGTACGACTAGCGTGGTAGCCGCATCTGAGCTACCACCGCCCAGCCCGCCACCTAACGGCAAGCGTTTTTCTATCCGTAATGAGACGCCATGGCGGCTTTGACTCACTTCTGCCAGCCTACGGGCGGCTATTAATGCCAGATCCTGATCAGGTTCCACCGCCTCATTCCCTGAAAATCTGCAAATCTCGCCGGAATCATCAACGTCAAACCACAACTCATCGCCGTAATCGAGAAACTGGAACAGGGTTTGTAAGTCGTGGTATCCGTCCGGGCGGCGACCGGTTATATGCAAAAACAGGTTGAGCTTTGCGGGTGCAGGCCAAGGTCCAGCGGGATTAATGGCGGCCTCACTCACGTTTATTCACTCAACTGCCATTCTCTGGCAATCAGCTTAACCTCGATCTTGCCATTGGCCAGGTGCAACTTTGCCGGTAAATTCAAACCTTCAACCTGATGGTATTTCTTATAATCAGTTTGCCAACCCGCCTGATCAAGACGTTGCAAGCTACCGTCCGCACTAAGGCTATGTTGTTCCTTTTGACCCGGCACTGGGACTCCCAGTATCCAGTATCGCAGACCACTGACCGGAAACATCCAGCCCGTTGCCTGAAAAAGTAAGTCTTCGGCACTTGCAGCGCTTTGAACCGGCTGGCCCGATTGCTTTAACAAGACGCGTTGTGGATTACCTGACAACTCAACCATGCCACGGCCCAAAGGACCGTGCAGGCGAATCGTGTAATCATCGCCGGTTTGCCGCCAGCTAAATGAAGCCGTCCAGCCATCCTGTTCGGTCTTGACGGCAACCCTGCCGGAAACCCGCCAGGAGGGTAAGCCCGCTACACTGGCAAGATGTTTTTGCCAATGTTGTTCAGGGTCAGCTACGCGTGGTTGCCGGGTCGCACAGCTGGATATAAACAATAGGCTAAAAACTGACAGGTATAAAACACGCATGATTGGCAGACAGGGTAAAGGCGACTCTGATTAAATTTGAGAAGATATGTAGGAGCCGCGTTAGCCGCGATGAACGCTGCAGCCCTATCGCGGCTAAAGCCGCTCCTACAAATTCTTACTAATTATCAGAGGTTCCTTAATTAATTTGAAAAACGCTCAAGTGTTTTGAGTAGCACAGGATTCTCAGAATCCTTTTTCTTACCCGCTGCCCATAATTTCCTGGCGCCTGCCTGGTCACCCATCGACCACAACACTTCGCCCAGATGCGCAGCTATTTCAGCATCAGATCGTCTGATCGTAGGCTTTTTGCAGGTACTCCCGGGCTTTCTGTAACTCGCCCAGTTTAAACTGCACCCAACCCATACTATCCATGACGGCAGGATCATCCGGGGTTAGTTTGATTGCCTGCTCTATAAATTGCAGCGCTTCCTGATAACGCGTGGTTCGATCAGCCAGCGTATAGCCGAGTGCATTCATTGCACGGGCATTATCCGGCTCAACCTGAATAATTTTCTTCAGATCCTGTTCGGCGACATCGAGCAGGTCAAGCTTCTCAGCAACCAGTGATCGCGCATAGAGCACATCATAATCTTCCGGGTGAGCTTCAAGGTACTGGCCATATAAGCTGTACGCTTCTTCAAGCATTTTCTGCTGACTGAGCAGATCACCCTCTACCAACAACAGGCGTTGTGCTTGCGCAGGTTTGGTAAATCGCAAATTCTTCAGCCGGGCACGGGCTTGATCCAACTTGTCAGTTTTCGCATCAATACGCGCAATGCGAATTTGAACCTCGAGCCAGTGATCACCCTTGTCAATCTTGCTGTACCAATCAAGCGCCTTCTCGAAATCTTTGTGCTCTTCAGCAATAGCGCCCAGGTAATAATGAGCCTGTGCAGTCTGGTATTCCAACTCAAGCAAGCGAAGGAAATTAGTTTTAGCTTCTTTCAGCTCTCCGTCTTCCAGTGACAACAAAGCCAGCGAATAGACAACCTGACCATTGGCAGGTTGCAGCTTAATCAGTTTTTTATACTGCTCACGGGCGCCATCCAAATCCTCAAGATCAACCAGCAAACGCGCATAGGCTTGCCGCAATTTCAGATCATCCGGACTTTTTTGTAATGCACCGGTAATTTGTTCACGCGCTAAATCGCCTTTGTCCTGTTTAACTGCTATCTGGGCACGCAAAATAATGGCGGGTGTCCAGTCAGGTCGAATGACGAGGGCTTTTTCAACTTCAGTCAGGGACAACACCCAGTTCTCACTGTGTGATGCCAGCCGTGCGTAGGCAAAGTGGGCATCTGCATCATCCGGCCGCTCAGAGACTATGCGCTCCATCGCTGCCAATGCCCGTTCTTTGTCAGGCTCGCGCGCAAGTAACCCCAACAATGACTGATACGCCTGGTCGGCAGTTCCGTCACTTTGCTGGATTATTTGATTTAACTGGGTTTGGGCTTCTTCATCCTGGCCACTGCGTAACGCCAACGCCGCATACGCCTGGCGTGCTTCCTTATTATCGGGTGCCAGTTCCACCCAACGGCGGGCGGCTTCCAGTGCTGGCGCCTGCTGCTTGCCAAAAATAGATATTTTCAGGGCTCTTTCAGCAACTCGCGGGTCTTCCGAGTGCTGGGCAGCTTCAAGATAACTGGGTGCCGACACTTCCATACGGCCGCGTTGACCGGCAATTTCACCGAGCAGAATTCCATAAAGCAGTGATGGCGTTAGATCTTCTTTACCTGCCGATGGCAGCTGAGCCACTTCTACACTGCCTGTGTCTGGCTCGGTTGTCGCCGCAGTTTCTTCAGGCACGGGCGATTGAGATAGGCGGGCACAGCCGCTAATTAGTAGTGATGCCAGCAGCAGGCCGGTTAAGCCAATTTGATTTACCCAGTTAAAACCAATCATTTGATCCGGTAATTTAATCATTCTTAGCCTGTCTACTATACGCAATTCGCTGCCGTGTAGACAGTAAAGCACCGAAGAACACTTGTATTAACCGGTACCATAACGCAGAATTTCCGGTTTGCGTTACTCATGAATCCTGCATCCGTTTGACTATGGCCCTAATAACGCTCGGCATAAATCACCATACCGCACCCGTCGAATTGCGTGAACAGGTGGCATTTGGGGATTCCCAGCTGCCCGCTGCCCTGCAGGAACTGGCAGCCCTGCCCGGTGTTAGTGAAGCTGCCATCCTCTCAACCTGCAACCGCACCGAAGTTTATTGTGCCAGCACAGCCAATATTGCCCGGCCTGTGACTGATTGGCTAAGCCAGTTTCATCACATTGATGCCAGCTCGATTAAGCAACACCTTTATACCTATCCTGATGCTGAAGCAGTTCGCCATATACTCAGGGTTGCTGGTGGGCTGGATTCACTGATCCTCGGCGAACCGCAGATTCTGGGCCAGGTCAAACAGGCGTATCAACAGGCCACTGAGGCTGGAACTCTAGACCAGCTACTGACTCATTTGTTCCAGCACACCTTTTCGGTCGCCAAACAAATACGCACGGATACCTCGATCGGTGAGAGTCCGGTATCGGTAGCGTTTGCGTCCGTTACCCTGGCAAAACAAATATTCAGTGATTTTAATAAGCACACCGCTTTGCTGATCGGTGCTGGCGAAACCATTGAACTGACCGCGCGGCACTTACGTGAGCAGGGATTGGGTAAAATGATCATCGCCAACCGCACACTGGATCATGCGCATAAATTGGCAACCCGGTATGGGGGATATGGTATTGGGCTAGACGAAATTCCCACGCACCTTGCCGAAGCCGATATCGTTATCTCTTCTACCGCAAGCGACAAGGTTATTCTCGATTATGACATCGTAAAAACAGCCCTCAGCAAGCGCAAACATCGCCCGGTTTTTATGGTTGATATTGCCGTTCCTCGCGATATCGATGCTAATGTCCGGAAACTCGATGATGTTTACCTGTATACCGTGGATGATTTGAAAGAAGTTATTCAGGAAAATCTTGAATCACGGCAACAAGCCGCTGAGCAAGCCGAAGAAATTATCGATGTGCAGGTAGATCGGTTTATGGCCTGGGTTCGCAGCCAAAGTGCTGTGACACGAATTTTGACACTGCGTTCACAAGCCGAACAAGAGCGTGACAAAGTTCTGGAACAGGCACAACGCCAGATTGCAGCGGGTAAAACACCCGAAGAGGTCATGCAATATGTGGCTCACACCTTGACCAACAAATTGATTCACGAACCCACCCAACGATTACGCCAGGCGGGTGAAGATAATCGTGAAGACTTGATGGATGCACTTATGGAAATTTTTAAACCGGATCAAGAGTCATGAATCCTTCGCTCACCCGGAAACTGGAAACCATTGTGGAACGCATACAGGAAGTCAGTGCTTTACTGGCAGACCCGGAAGTGTTGGCGGATAACAATCAATTCAAATCCCTGTCTGTTGAATATTCACAATTACATCCTGTAGTTCAGTGCTTTGATGCCTTGCAAAAAGCAGATCAGGATATTATCTCCGCACGGGAAATGATGAGTGACCCGGATCCCGAACTGCAAGAAATGGCCAATGAGGAATTGCAACAAGCTGAGACCAGCAAAGCTGAATTTGAAATTGAATTACAAAAACACTTAATACCAAAAGACCCGGACGATACTAAAAATGTGTTTCTGGAAATCCGTGCCGGCACGGGTGGTGACGAAGCTTCTATTTTTGCAGGCGACCTGTTTCGCATGTATACGCGCTATGCTGAAACTCAGCGCTGGACTGTCGAAATCATCAACCAGAATGAAGGTGATCATGGTGGTTATAAGGAAATCATTGCCCGCCTGTCAGGCCAGAACGTCTATTCTCGGTTAAAGTTTGAATCCGGTGCCCACCGTGTACAACGTGTTCCAGAAACTGAGTCGCAAGGACGGATTCACACTTCAGCCGCTACTGTTGCTGTACTGCCTGAAGCTGCGGAGCAGGAAGCAATTAATATAAACTCGGCGGATCTCAAAGTAGATACTTACCGTGCTTCTGGCGCTGGCGGACAGCACATTAATAAAACGGATTCCGCCGTTCGTATTACACACTTGCCAACCGGTACGGTTATCGAATGCCAGGACGAACGTTCACAACATAAAAATCGCGCCCGCGCTATGTCACTGCTAGCTGCACGCCTGCATTCAGCCGAACAGGAAAAACGTCATGCGGAGGAAACCGAAGCCCGGCGCAACCTGGTCGGTAGTGGTGACCGCTCAGAACGAATTCGCACCTATAATTTTCCACAAGGCCGGATGACCGATCACCGCATCAATCTAACACTTTATAAACTCGATGATATTATGCAGGGCGCGCTAGATCAGGTGATTGATCCTCTCATCAGCGAAGACCATGCTGACCGGCTAACAGCGCTGAGTGAATCTGCCTGATTTTTCCACCGACCGAATGCCAATCCTCTCGCAACTGTTGTCAGCTGCCACAGAAAAGCTCATACCATCTGACAGCGCCCGGCTCGATGCAGAAGTGCTATTGGCTCACACACTTGGAAAACAACGTAGCTATCTTTACAGCCACCCTGAGGACAGCGTTGATGAAACCATACTGGCAAGATATATATTCCTCATCGAAAAACGCCAGCAAGGAACACCGATAGCCTATCTAACTGGTCAAAAAGAATTCTGGTCATTGTCCTTAACCGTCAATGACACCACTTTAATACCTCGCCCCGAAACTGAATTAGTCGTAGAACAAACGCTAAAGAAAATAACCGTAAGCGCATCAATCACGATTGCTGACCTGGGAACCGGAAGTGGCGCAATTGCACTGGCCATTGCTTCAGAACGATCTCACTGCCATCTCATCGCCAGTGACCGGGAGCATTCAAGTGTATTACTCGCAAAACAAAATGCCGAACAGCTAGGCTTGAAAAATATAGATTTTATTTGCACGGACTGGTGTCATTCATTTAAAGCGAACAGTCTGGATATCATTGTCAGCAACCCACCTTATATTGCAGAAAATGATCCACATTTATCCAGCGGCGATGTACGCTTTGAACCCCTGCATGCCCTGACTGCAGGACCCGACGGTCTGAATGACCTTAAACAAATCATCAAACAATCTGTTGCCCTTCTAAAACCAGAAGGCTGGTTAATACTGGAACATGGCTATGATCAACAAGCAGCTGTTCAAAAGCTATTTCAGGAAAATGAGTACGCAAATATAGAAACTTGTCATGACCTCGCCGGGAATCCGCGCGTTAGTCTTGGCAAGATTAAGAAACCTCTGATTATTTCGTAAAGACCTGTAGGAGCGGCTTCAGCCGCGATTAGATGTAGCGCCCATCGCGGCTAAAGCCGCTCCTACAGTATTTATACCGTTATAAATGGCAAAAGGATGCAGCTTTATGCCAGCTCTTTTTGAACCAAATAATAAAATGCAGCCCGATTTTTCATATGGCTGCCTGACATTTTTTCGGCAACCGCAGAAACAGCCGCAGTACCTTTATCTTTGTCATCAATACCTAATTTTTTGACCACAAAGTTTGCGCGCACTGTTTCCATTTCTGATGGGTCTGACCCTGCAACTGCAAGCGCATCTTTGTTGTCGATAACCAGCTTCAGATTATTAACTAACTGACTGAGCAAATCATCATCAATATTAGTTTCACCCGCTGCCGCAAGTTGTTCTTCTGCATTAGCTTTAAACTTTGCCAATTTTTCTGCCAGGTCGCTCATTATTTTCGTCCTCTGTTTGTTAATGACTATTCAGATAGTAAGTAATTAGTAATGCTGATGCAAAAGAATTTCTATTTAAGCACTGTGCCAGACCCACAAGGACTATAACGATTAAGAAACCCCTGATTAATTGGCAAGAATCTGTAGGAGCGGCTTAAGCCGCGATGGGATGCGGCGCGTTCATCGCGGCTGAAGCCGCACCTACATTATCAGTGACTGCTTAAATATTAAATTACAATCCAGGTGACAGCTCAGCATCATCTTTTACTGAACCATCTGGAAAATATTCTGTTTCGCGAATGATTTCGCCTAACCGATCATAGTCCTTAGCGCTTAACATACTTCCACTTTTATATAATTCCTCACGAAATAGTTCTTGTTTTGAATTATATAACTTACGTGGGCCGTTTAATTTTCCATAGCTATAAACTGCCTCTTCACTTAGATGGCCTTCTTCAGAAAAGTATTTAACAACGCCATGCGAAACCATATACGGCCACCAGGCAGAACCACTCTCAATAAATACTCCCTTTAATTGCTTGCCACCATCTTCTCTGTAACGGGTTATTGTCACCGTCTCGCCATCAAATAACTGTGTTTCCTTGGGTTTTCCATTTTGATAAAACTCGAGCTGCTTTAGTTTTTTAGAATCCTTCCATTGCACGGCCACCTTGATTTTTTCAGTGCCTTCAAAATAAGCCACTTCTTCACCCGAACGCCCGCCTTGTTGATATTTTTCAATATGCACGCGCTTGCCATTAGAAAAAGATTCGCTGCTAAGCTGCTCACCCTTTTCGTAGCTCTCTTTACGAATCATCTGACCTTCAATATTAAGCTTTATTACTTCTCCATCAAGCACGCTATTTTTATAATGTCTGATTTCACGTGGCCAACTTTTATCTTTGCCACTATCCGAGTAGAGCACTACTTTACTGCGTACTCCGTTACGTCCGCACCAACTAGAATCCTGAGTTGAAATAACTTGCGCGCCACAACTAAGCATCGAGAGGCTGCCATCTTTATTAAAATATATTTCAGTCGTCTCCTTGCCTGACCTGACTTTGGATCTCCACTGAATGCGTTCTATTTGTCCATTTTCAGAATAGAAGGATTTTTGAACCCCCTGAATTTGGCCTTTTTCATACCGCATTTCTTGCTGTAAACCATCATTACGATGATCATATCTTTTCATCAATCCGTGACGTTCACCGTTCACATAATTAATCTCTTCAGATATCTTTCCTGTATCACGGTTAAAGCGGCGCTCTAAACCATGTTTCTTACCGTCTTTGATATCAATCTCTTCGGTACGGCGCTTGCTCCGCAAATCATAACAAACCGCAGTACCCGTGAAGTCAACTGGCAACTTAGGAGTTTCAGTCGCCGATTCTTTCGCAATACCTTTGTTTAGCTTTTTGCCGTTATAAACACAGGTCTCACGATCCAGAACACCCATTGCAAGCGTCGGATATGCAGTAATAAGCAGAAGAAGAAACACCAGAAATTGTTGAATCATTATTCTATGCCAGCTGATAACGCTTATCGAATGGAATGACAATACCTTCATCATCAAAAGCTTCTTTCATACGCATCCTCAACTCACGCTCGACACTCTCATGACACCCAGGGTTTACTTTTGTAACAGTACGGATCAACAACTCTGGGCCATTAAAGTCTTCGATGCCTTCGATTTTTGTTTGCTCCAGCACATCCGCATTATCCCGTTTTATTTCGTCACCAATTATATTTAATACCTCGTAAACCTTTTTTATGTTTGATTCGTGATCAACGCCCACCGTAACGACCGCATTTGTATAACTGCGGGAATAGGTTACAACATCGTTTAGATCTCCATTTCTTAAAATAAACAGCTGTCCGTCCCGTCCTCGAACCCGAGTAGTTCTCAAACCTATTGACTCCACTGTACCCACTGTCTCTTTAACTTCGATGTAATCACCAACCCGCAAGGTGTTTTCAAAGATAATAAAGAATCCTGACACCAGGTCATTGACCAGTGACTGCGCCCCAAGTCCGATCACCATACCTAATATGCCCGCACCAGCAAGCAATGGAATAGGGTCAAAGCCCAAACCACGCAAAATTAAAACAAAGACGACAAAATAAACTGCCCCCGCAATAATACTTTTTAACAGTGGAAATATTGTCGCGTTGCGTTGTTTTACCTCTTCAGAGGCATCATCTGTATTGGCAACACGATCAAGCAGTAAATTTATAATTTCAATCACTACTCGAGCTATAAAGAATAAGCCAATACCCTGAATTATTCCTGGACCAAATTCTGCCAGATGCGAAATAAAATCGAGCTGCGATAACACCAGCGTTGCCACAACTGCATATAGAATGTATTCAAGCGTGCGCCTTAGTAACGGCACCAGGTTTTTTAGATGATCATAAAAATGCAGCTGGTCATTTGATTCCGCATAACGTTTACTGATGCCATCCAGCGTATCTACAATGACTGACATAACATTCGCTAGCAACAGACCAATAGAAATAATTAAATACACTTTTAACGCAATCAGAATATATTCACCGACGACCTCAGGTAGCCCGAAGAGCAGACTGGCCGTATAAAATACCAGCAACCAGACTACCGCTTTTTGAATCGAGTTTAAGCGTTTAAAAAAGAAGGCAACGCTATCATCATTGTCCTCAATCTGATCAAAATTTACCGCTTTATCCGATATTAAGTTAATGCCTCGATCATTGAATCGAATAAAATAACGGGCAGCAATAATCAGCCCGACCACTTTCGCCACACTGATGCCCAACCCCTTCCAGAACCCGGGTGGTATTTTTTGAAACCAGTCAAAGGTAAAAGTTTTCAGATCATTACCGAGATACCACTGATAACCATTAACGCCAATTACGGCTAATAGTGAAACCAACAGTAATAATCTGAGAATCAATCGGAATAATTTGCAAAATCCAGTGATTCGTTTTTCCTGGGAGGCCAATGATTGAGAAGCTTGAATTCTGTTTTGAATAAATCGGATTCCAAGACTAAGTACGAAATAGAGCGCAATCAGAGCAAATATTTCTACTCCGATCACTACAATATTCTGGAGTTGCGTACTACCTAGGTCGAGGTTTTTTAGCCATTCCATAATCTGTCACCCTTATTAATGAACAGGCATTATTAATGCCGGGTACTGGGTATATCTGGTTGATTAGACGCTGCAAACAATTCTTCCACATCAACTGCATCGAAGGAATAATTCTGGTTACAAAATTCGCAATTTACACTTACCGCACCTTGCTCTTCAAGAATATCCTGAATTTCCTGATAGCCCAGGCCGCGCAGTACGGTTTCAATTCTTTGTTTCGAACAGCTACAACGAAAGCTCATTGGCTCTGCTTCAAACAGGCGCACATCTTCTTCGTGATACAACCGGTGTAAAAGGTCGCGTACCGGCAATGCCAATAATTCTTGATCAGTTATCGTTGATGCTAACTGCACTTCGCGGCTCCAGGCATCGGCATCTTCACTTTCACCTGGCAATTGCTGTAACAGCATGCCACTGGCGCGGCTATCATCAACCGCCAGCCAAAGGTGAGTCGCTAACTGTTCCGACTGCCTGAAATAACTTTCCAGCGAGGCCGTTAAACTATCATCTTCAACAGCGACAATACCCTGGTATTGCTCACCGCCTTCACCTGGATCAATTGTCAACGATAAGCGCGCATCGCCAACCAGCGACTGGAAGTCATTGGGTATATCACCCTCTCGCCAATGCGCCAATCCACGCAATGCGCGATCAGACCCAGCCTGGACAAGCAGCATGGAAACCGGCCCATCGCCCTGCAGTTGCAGGTGTAAAGAACCATTAATTTTGATGGTTGCAGATAATAAAGCTGCGGCTGCCATCATTTGCCCAAGTAAGTTTCTAACGGGTTCAGGGTATTCGTGCCGTTCCAGAATCGCCTGCCATGCCGCATCAAGGTGCACCAGTTCACCGCGCACATTGGTATGTTCGAATACAAATCGAAACAGGCAGTCTTTATCACGAATGGTCATCTATCTCCCTATCAGCCCCCTCTCCCCCAGGGAGAGGGTTGGGGAGAGGGGATTCAATAAAGGAACTTGTCTAATTAAATCCCCTCTCCCTGTCCCTCCCCCTGAGGGGGAGGGGACGTTCTTTTCATGTTTTAGTGAACAATCACATTCAGCTTACGTTATTAATTCTATTTTCACTGATACATAGCCAGGAATAATAAATTCAATCAAGACAACAACATCTTTTTAAGCAGTTTATTCACTTCACCCGGACTGGCCTTACCCTGTGTCGCTTTCATCACCTGGCCAACAAAAAACCCTAGCAGTTTTTCCTGTCCGCCCTTGTACTGTTCAACCTGTTTCTGATTACTCTCCAGAATTTCACTAATTATTTTTTCTATCGCACCGGTGTCGGTAATCTGTTTCAGGCCTTTCTGCTCAATCACAGAATCCGCATCACCTTCACCGGCCCACATGGCCTCGAAGACCTGCTTGGCAATTTTTCCGGATATCGTACCGTCCTGAATGCGCTTGATCATTCCACCCAACTGGATTGCTGATACCGGACTTTGAGTAATGCCCTTATCTTGCTTGTTTAACTGACCCGCAAGCTCGCTAATCACCCAGTTTGCAGACAGCTTGGCTTCACCCCCGGCCGCACTAACCACCTGCTCGTAAAATTCTGCCATTTCCCGGCTGTCAGTCAAGATACCAGCGTCATAATGTGACAAGGCATACTGTTCTACAAAACGCTGGCGGCGTGCATCGGGTAATTCTGGCAAGGTCGCTTTTACACTTTCTAAAAATTCTGCATCAAGCTCAACCGGCAACAGATCTGGATCCGGAAAATACCGGTAATCATTGGCTTCTTCTTTTGAGCGCATCGACCGTGTTTCATGTTTAACTGCATCGTACAGACGTGTTTCTTGGACAACTTTGCCACCGCCTTCGATAACATCAATTTGCCGTTCGATTTCGAGATTGATCGCCCGTTCTACAAAACGAAATGAGTTTATGTTTTTTAGTTCGGCACGGGTTCCGAGTTCTGTCTGACCTTTGGGACGCACCGATACATTGGCATCACAGCGGAAAGAACCTTCCTGCATATTGCCATCACAAATCTCAAGGTAGCGCACCAGGGCATGAATTTTTTTCATGTAGGCAACGGCTTCTTTTGCCGAACTCATTTCCGGCTCAGATACAATTTCCAGCAACGGTGTTCCAGCACGATTCAAATCAATGCCAGTTTGATCGGGAAAATTTTCATGTAATGATTTACCCGCATCTTCCTCCAGATGTGCGCGGGTAATATTAATCCGTTTGACCTTATCATCCTCAAGATCAATATCGATATAGCCTCCGTGCACAATCGGCAGCTCCATCTGGCTTATCTGATAGCCTTTGGGTAAATCCGGATAAAAATAGTTTTTACGCGCAAACACTGAACGTGGCGCGACGGTCGAATGCGTTGCCATTCCAAATCGCGCTGCCATCTCTACTACTTCCTTGTTCAGCACCGGCAGCACACCCGGCAAGCCAAGATCAACCGCACACGCCTGCGTGTTCGGTTCGGCACCATAGGCAGTCGAAGCGGCTGAAAATATTTTACTTTTGGTTGCTAGCTGGGCGTGGATTTCTAGCCCGATCACTGTTTCCCATTGCATGTAATCTAAACTCCACCTTATGTATATCTCACTCTAAGCCCCCTCTCCCCCAGGGAGAGGGTTGGGGAGAGGGGATTCAATAAAGGAACTTGTCTAATTAAATCCCCTCTCCCTGTCCCTCCCCCTGAGGGGGAGGGTACGATTTTTTCATATTGCAGTGATTTTCACTCAAACCCATTCGGCAAACGCGAATGCCAATCTGTTACCTGCTGATATTGATGGGCAGCATTCAACAAACGCCCTTCTTCAAAATAATTTCCGATCAATTGTAAACCCACCGGTAAATCATTGACGAAACCAGCAGGAATTGACATACCCGGCAAACCGGCCAGGTTCACGGCAATGGTGTAGATATCCGATAAATACATGGTGACTGGATCATCAGACTTTTCACCAAGCCGAAACGCCGGGGTCGGTGTAGTTGGCCCCATGATGACATCGACATCTTCAAATGCTTTTAGAAAGTCATCCCGTATCAATCGCCGAACCTGCTGTGCTTTCAGATAATAGGCATCGTAATAACCTGCCGATAAGGCATAGGTTCCCACCAGAATCCGGCGTTTAACTTCAGGGCCAAAACCTTCGCCACGTGATCGCACATATAAATCCTGCAAGTCGCGCGGATCTTCGCAGCGGTAACCGAAACGCACACCGTCAAAGCGTGACAGGTTTGAAGAGCACTCCGCAGGTGCCACAACATAGTAAGCAGGCACGGCTAATGACGTATTAGGCAGACTGATTTCCTTTACTTCAGCACCCAGTTTTTTAAATTCATTGATAGAAGCTTCAATAGCCGCTGCAACCTGTGCATCCAGACCTTCATCAAAATACTCTTTAGGCAAACCAATTTTCAAACCATCCAACCGGTTGTTCAGAGTCGCCGGGTAATCATCAACAGGACGATCAATAGATGTCGAATCACGCTCATCAAAACCAGCCATTGCTTGCAACATTAACGCAGCATCTTCAGCGCTGCGCGTCATCGGCCCTGCCTGGTCAAGACTGGAAGCAAAAGCAATCATGCCGTAGCGCGAAACCCGGCCATAGGTTGGTTTAAGTCCCGTGATACCACACAAGGCAGCCGGTTGCCGGATCGAGCCGCCGGTATCTGTACCGGTCGCAGCAGGTGCAAGTGCGGCGGCAACTGAGGCGGCTGACCCGCCGGATGAACCACCGGGCACACACTCCAGATCCCAGGGATTTTTAACCGGGCCATAAAAGCTGGTTTCGTTGGATGAACCCATCGCGAACTCATCCATATTAGTCTTGCCCAGCATGACGGCACCGGCTGCAGCCAACTTTGCAGTCACCGTGGCATCATACGGTGCTTCAAAATTATCCAGCATGCGCGAACCACAACTGGTTTTAACACCCTGAGTACAAAAAATATCCTTATGCAGATAGGGAATCCCCGTCAGCGGCCCCGCATCACCCTGTTTAAGTTTTGCATCCGCCGCGCGCGCTGCCTCAAGCGCCTTATCCGCGACGATAGTCACCGTTGCATTCAACTGCTCATCGAACTGATTGATACGATCCAGCAGTGAGCTGGTCAATTCCTCACTGGAAAACTCACCGGCACGCAAACCTGCGCCCAGTTCGACTATTGTCTTGCGATACATGTAATTCTCTGACTCCTGAAAGCAGGGTTATTCGATGACTTTGGGCACGAGATACAGTCCGGCCTCAATTTTCGGGGCTATTTTCTGAAAATTCCCGCGCTGGTCAGATTCGGTTACCTTGTCCTCACGCAAACGTTGCGCCGCCTCCAGAGGATGGGCAAGCGGCGTGACGCCCGTTGTATCCACCGCATCCAGCTGTTCAACAAAAGCCAGGATATTAGAAAGATTCTGCGCGTATTGGTCATACTCTGACTCTTCCACGCCGAGACGCGCTAACCACGCTATTTTAGCGACTTCCTCACTCTTCAGACCCATTGCAGCTCCGCCAATTCAAATAATTCGACAAAGTAGCACACTTGCTCTCTTGCCCCAACTGCCCCTCATTGTTAGATTACACCTTTTAGTATCGAAGCAGACCTTACCCGCATGTTAGGAATAAGAAGCCTTTTGGGATTATTCTCAAATGACCTGTCTATTGACCTGGGAACAGCCAATACACTGATTTATGTACGTGATCAGGGTGTGGTGCTGAATGAACCCTCGGTGGTGGCAATTCGCCAGGATCGTGGGCCGGGTGGACCCAAAAGCATTACTGCCGTGGGCGCCGAGGCGAAGGCCATGCTGGGCAGGACACCGGGCAACATCACCGCCATCCGGCCTTTGAAGGAAGGCGTGATTGCAGATTTCACGGTGACAGAAAAAATGCTTCAGCATTTTATTCACAAGGTTCACGAAGCACGCTTTTTCCGGCCCAGTCCACGGGTGCTGATTTGCGTACCCTGTGGGTCTACCCAGGTCGAACGCCGCGCCATCAGAGAATCTGCCGTGGGTGCTGGTGCCCGTGAGGTATACCTGATCCAGGAACCCATGGCTGCAGCCATCGGCGCAGGCATGCCGGTCGATGAAGCACGCGGATCCATGGTGCTGGATATCGGCGGCGGCACATCAGAAGTCGCGGTTATTTCACTTAATGGCATTGTTTACTCCTCATCCGTGCGCACCGGTGGCGACAAGTTTGATGAAGCCATTATCAATTATGTACGGCGCAACTACGGCACGCTGATCGGCGAAGCGACCGCCGAGGACATCAAAATACAAATCGGCTCTGCCTATCCGGGTGCCGAAATGAAAGAAATCGAAGTCAAGGGGCGTAACCTGGCGCAGGGCGTACCGAGAAGCTTTACGCTTAACAGTAATGAAATCCTCGAAGCCTTGCAGGAACCACTTTCAACGATAGTCGGCGCTGTAAAAACCGCACTCGAACAAACCCCTCCTGAACTGGGTGCCGATGTGGCTGAACGCGGAATTGTGATCACCGGTGGTGGCGCATTACTCCGCGACCTGGATCGTTTGCTGATGGAAGAAACCGGTCTGCCCGTCGTGCTCGCTGATGATCCTCTGACCTGCGTGGCACGGGGTGGTGGACGCGCGCTGGAATTACTGGATGAACGTGGTGGCGATGTGTTTGCTGTTGAATAAAAAGTGCGCGCGTTTTTCCTGGCGCGTTGCTGACACGAGGTAACGCCATCAAGCAGATTTTCACACAAGGGCCGGCACTGACAGTCCGCCTGGTAATACTCAGCCTGCTGTCTCTTACCCTGATGACGGTGGATCATCGCTACCACCATCTGAATCCACTGCGTGAGGGTCTGTCTGCGCTGGTTTATCCGTTCAAACTACTGGTCGATCTACCGCGAGCAACCAGCGGCTGGTTCAAGGAATCACTGGCATCCCGGCATAGTTTACAAGAAGAAAACGCCAGCCTGCATACCAAGCAGTTGATGCTGCAAACCCAACTGCAAAAACTCGAGTCATTGGAAGCAGAAAATCTGCGTTTGCGCGCACTGTTAGATGCATCTTTCGACGTGGGTAAACAACAAATGTTAATAGCTGAGTTGATGGCCGTTGATCTCGACCCCTACCGCCACCAAATCCAGATCAACAAAGGTAGTCTGGATAATCTCTACGAAGGCCAGCCGTTAGTCGATAGCAAAGGCATTATGGGCCAACTGGTACAGGTCGGCCCGTTTACCGCTACTGCCATGCTGATCACAGATCCAGGCCATGCTATTCCAGTTCAGGTTAACCGCAGTGGTTTGCGTACTATTGCACTGGGTACTGGTACAACCGAACGTCTTGAACTACCGCACATTCCTAACAACGCAGACATTCGGGTGGGCGACTTGTTAACTACTTCCGGGTTGGGAGGGCGCTTCCCCTCTGGTTATCCAGTTGCTGAAGTTATTAAGATTGAACAGGATCCTGGACAGGATTTTTCATTTATTACCGCAAAACCACGCGCACTGCTCAACCGCAGCCGGGAAGTATTACTGATCTGGCCAACAGAAAATCGATTGGCTATTGAAGCAGACACCCTGACTGAAGACAACACTCAGGCAGACACGTCTCAATGATTTTTATACCTCATCGCGGTGGCAAAGTTATTGTCTTCACTTTCGCTCTAGCCATGGTGCTTACCATCGCCCCACTTCCAGAAAGTTTGCACGCTTACCGGCCGGATTGGGTAGGCCTGGTATTAATATATTGGTGTTTCGCACTGCCTGAACGAGTCGGCGTATTTTCTGGCTGGTTAGCCGGTCTGTTGCTGGATGTTTTAACCAGTGGCCTGCTCGGCCAACACGCCCTGGCACTGTGTCTAGTGGCCTATTTAACGATCAAAATTCACCAACAGGTGCGTGTATTCCCACTTTGGCAACAAGCCCTGGCCGTACTGATTTTACTCGCTGTACACCAGCTGGTATTACTCTGGACCAACAGTGTGATCGGCCGTCCTGGCCCGGGTCTCATCTTCTGGATTGCACCATTGATTGGCGCCGCGATATGGCCACTCATCTATTCACTATTACGTGCTCTGCGTCACGGGTTTTCAGTCCGCTAAAATGGTTAGCAGCCTTACCATCAAGGATTACTTGTTTGAAAGCCGTTTATTCATGCGGCGTACAGTTGCAATGGTAGTTATCGCAACGCTCTTAATCGGCGCACTGGTTTCACGGCTGGTCTATTTACAGGTTTTGTCCCACGATCACTATGCAACGCTGTCAGATGACAACCGCATAAAGATACAGCCTCTGTCACCTAACCGCGGCTTGATATATGACCGTAATGGCTTGTTGCTAGCTGAAAACCTGCCGTCGTACCGGCTAGAAATCACCGCTGAACTTATCAAAGATATGCCTGCCACATTGGCGGCAATGGATAAACTGGTGTCGATTCGGGATATAGATCTCAAACGTTTTGAAAAGCTGCGTAAACGCACACCATCGTTCAAACCCGTGCCGTTACGGTTTCATCTCAATGATGAAGAAGTTGCCCGCTTTGCGGTTGACCGGCACCTGTACCCAGGAGTTGATATCGTCGCCGGTCTGTCACGGCACTATCCGCATGGTGCATTGGCGGTACACGCACTCGGTTATGTTGGACGTATTGATGAAAATGATTTACTACGAATAGACACATCGAACTACAGTGGTACAACACATATCGGCAAGGTGGGTATTGAAAAAACCTATGAAGATGACCTGCACGGTGAAGCAGGACACCAACAGGTTGAGACCAATGCCGAAGGCCGAACTTTACGCACCTTAAAACGAACTTCGCCGGTACCAGGACGTGACCTTTACCTGACACTGGACGCCAGCCTGCAGGCCAAAACAGAACAACTATTTGGTGAAGAATCCGGCTCCGCTATCGTACTGGATATCCAGACCGGTGATGTACTGGCTTTCGTCAGTCAGCCAGGCTTTGACCCCAACCTGTTTGTTAATGGCATCGATACTGAAACTTACAAAGCGTTACGCCTGGACGAACTTCAACCGCTGTTTAATCGCGGCTTACGCGGACAATATCCACCTGGATCCACCATCAAACCTTTTGTTGGATTAGCGGGTCTGGAAACCAGTATCACCACCGGCCATAGTTCAACATATTGCCCAGGTTATTTTCGTCTGCCAGGTAAAGATCGAAAGTATCGGGACTGGAAACGTACTGGCCATGGGACAGTTAATCTGCACAAGGCGATTGCCCAATCCTGTGATGTTTATTTTTACGATCTGGCACATACCATGGGCATCGATCGATTACACGAATATCTAAGCCGGTTTGGTTTTGGTGAGCGCACCGGTCTGGATATCAGCGGGGAAGCCCCTGGACTCATGCCCTCACGCGAATGGAAACGTGCTTCGAGAAAAACTGCCTGGTATCCAGGCGAAACCATCATTACCGGTATTGGTCAGGGTTTCATGCTGACCACACCGATTCAACTTGCCAGCGCGACCGCCACACTGGCTAACTTTGGTCGTCATGTCAGCCCACGCATGGTGTCATCCACAAAAGGACCAGAGGATAAACAGTTGATCCCTCAGCCGGTTAAACAAAAAGCGAATTTGAGCATTTATCATCTGCCACATTGGAAAAGCATTATTCACGCAATGCGGGAAGTGGTACACGGTAAAAAAGGCACGGCTAAACGCATTGCAGATAAACTAGACTACGAAATCGCGGGTAAAACCGGAACTGCACAAGTCTTCGGCCTCAAGGAAGAGGAAGAATATGACGCCGAGTCCCTGGCCAGAAAATTGCGCGATCATTCCCTGTTCATCGCCTTTGCACCGGTTGGCAATCCACGTATCGCCGTATCGGTCATTGTCGAACATGGTGGCAGTGGTAGCGCCGTAGCCGCACCCATAGTCCGGAAAATCATGGACGCTTATTTCAAGCCAACTAAATCATGAGACAGTACATTGATCTAGGCCGTGAAGATGCCAGTAACCGCGACTGGCAACACCTGCTGCACCTCGATGCCACACTGCTGATCAGCCTGCTGCTAACCTGTGCTTTTGGCCTGTCGATTTTATACAGCGCCAGCGGTCAGAGCGACGCCACACTGATACGGCAGTTAGTCCGCCTGGGTGCTGCCTTTTTTGCACTGGTCGTGGTTGCCCAGTTCAGACCGCAATGGCTACACCGCTGGACACCCTGGTTGTACGGTACGGGCATCCTGCTGTTAATCGCCGTACTGGTGGCTGGCGATGTCGGCAAGGGCGCACAACGCTGGCTGGATCTGGGCGTATTGCGGTTTCAGCCCTCGGAAATGATGAAACTGGCCGTACCCATGATGGTCGCCTGGTACCTATCCGATCAGCGTCTTCCACCGACCTGGCGGCAGTTACTGATTTCAGGTTTGTTGATTATCGTGCCAGCACTACTGGTGGCCAGGCAACCTGATTTGGGTACATCTTTGCTGATTGCCAGTGCAGGTTTTTTTGTATTGTTTTTTGCCGGTCTGTCCTGGCGACTGCTCAGTGGATTAGCACTGCTCGCCGCAGCGGGTGCACCGGTGTTATGGCATTTCATGCACGACTATCAGCGTCAACGCGTTATTACCCTGCTTAACCCAGAACAAGATCCGCTGGGTGCCGGTTACCATATTATCCAGTCAAAAATCGCTATCGGCTCGGGCGGCCTGTTTGGCAAAGGCTGGCTCAACGGCACCCAGGCACAGCTGGAATTCCTGCCTGAACGCTCCACTGATTTTATTTTTGCCGTACTGGGTGAAGAATTTGGCCTGGCGGGCATTCTGGTTTTATTACTGCTGTATGCTTTTATCGTATTACGCAGTCTCTATATCTCAACCCAGGCTCAGGATACTTATTCACGCCTGCTTGGTGGCAGCCTGGCGATGACATTTTTTATTTATTTCATCGTCAATACCGGTATGGTGACAGGACTTCTTCCTGTGGTAGGCCTGCCACTACCGCTGGTCAGCTATGGAGGCACATCAATAGTGACCCTGATGGCCGGATTCGGTATCCTGATGTCTATCCAGACTCACCGCAAACTACTGGCAACTTAAGGATGTATTGTGCGACACACACGACGCTATAAAACCAGTCACAAATTCATGAAGAATCTGCTGTTCACTGTGCTACTAAGCAGTGTTTCACAAGCCAATGCGGCTAATGACACCTTTGCAGGTGACCCTGAAGCCAAGAAATTTATTGCCGAAATGCACAGCCGTCATGATTTCGACAAGGCAGAACTGACTTCACTCTTCAACCAGACAAAAAGACGTCAGGATATTCTGGATGCCATATCACGACCCGCTGAAGGTAAACCGTGGCACGAATACCGGCCTATTTTTCTGACCCGGTCGCGGATTAACGGTGGCGTCAAATTCTGGAAGCAACATGCGGCCATCCTCAGTAAGGCTGAAAAAGAATACGGTGTTGATGCCAGCGTTATCGTTGCCATCGTCGGCGTGGAAACACGCTACGGGGGTAATACCGGTTCGTACCGGGTGGTGGATGCCCTTTCAACCCTGGCCTTCGCCTACCCTCCACGCAGCAAATTTTTCCGCAAAGAGCTGGAAGAATTCCTGCTTCTGTCACGTGAAGAACAGGTCGAGCTAACCAAAGCCGAAGGATCTTATGCGGGTGCCATGGGACTGGGTCAATTTATTCCCAGCAGCTATCGGAATTATGCGGTAGATATGGACAAAGACGGTAAACGTGATCTATGGAACAGCATGGAAGACATTCTTGGTAGCGTCGCAAATTATTTTCACAAACACGGTTGGAAGCACGGACAACCTGTGGCTATTCCTGCGATAGTCAAACAACAACCAGCACAGGCTTTGCTTGATGAAGGTTTGAAACCAACCCGTACTGCGCAGGATCTCAGCACGCTTGGCATTACCGCAAAAAACCCCCTGGCCGCGAAGACGCCTACTGCATTGCTCTCTCTGGAACAAAAGAAAGGCCCGGAATACTGGCTGACGATGAAAAACTTTTATGTGATTACCCGTTATAATCGTAGCCCACTTTATGCCATGGCTGTCTATCAATTGAGCCAGGAAATCCGTGATGAATATCTGCGCAGTCAGGATAAATAACCTATGAGACTTCACCTACCATTCCGTTTGATTGTTACATTAACTGTCCTGACACTGATCAGTGCATGTAGCCATAAACCCGGCCGATACTCCCAGAAAGATGATAGCGCCCCGGCCAAGCAAGAAGTAGAAACCGCTCAAATACCAGACGCGATACCACGCGCTGAACCGCGCAGCCGTTACGGTAATCCGGTCAGCTATAAAGTCTTTGGCAAAACCTATTACACCCTGAAATCCAGTAAGAATTATAATAAAAGTGGCACGGCTTCCTGGTACGGCACAAAATTTCATGGCCATCGCACGTCGAGCGGTGAAACCTACGACATGTATGCGATGACTGCTGCACATAAAACCTTGCCACTACCAACTTACGCGCGCGTAACCAATATTGATAATAATCGTTCGATCATTGTAAAAATTAATGATCGTGGCCCGTTTCATGGCAACCGGCTGATCGATCTGTCTTACGCCGCGGCTACCAAACTGGATATTATGCAAAATGGCACTGGCAACGTAAAAATAGAGACCCTGGAAGCCAGCAGTAACGAGCTTGTTGATATTGAGGTCGATTCGCCAGCCGGTAGCAAACCGAAAGTCACCACTATCCCTGCAAATGCCACGCTACCTGTGACTAAGCCCAACTTGAAATCTTCCATGTATTTGCAGCTCGGTGCTTTTTCGAAACAAACTAACGCGATTAGCCTGCAAACGAAGCTGACTGAATCCAATTTTCAAAACGTGCATATCTCCGAAACACTGCTTAATAACGGCAAACAGATTTACCGCGTCAGAATCGGCCCACTGGAAAACAGTGACAGCGCAAGATCACTGACAAAAATGCTGGAACCTCGCGGCATTACTTCACCGAGAATTGTTATTGAATAGACGGCACAAGTCGTGTTCAATAGCCCCTGCTTTTTCCTGAGACTTAATGATGTATAAATTCCGATCCCTGACTTTCTTATTCTTTACCTGCTTTGCAATTTCGCTGCACGCCGCAAACCCGGTGCCTAAAGCACCTGACATTGCTGCCAAATCGTATCTGATCGAAGACTTTAACAGTGGTCAGACGATTGCTGAAAAAGATGCCGATAAACAAATAGAACCGGCCAGTATCACCAAACTGATGACCGGTTATGTCGTGTTCCATGAAATACGTGACGGCAGCCTGTCATTATCTGATGATGTTCTGATCAGCAAAAAAGCCTGGAAAACACCGGGTTCACGGATGTTTGTCGAAGTCGATACCAAAGTCAGCGTGGCAGACTTGCTCAAAGGCATGATTATTCAATCGGGTAACGATGCAACCGTCGCATTAGCCGAAAAAATTGCCGGCACTGAAGAAAGTTTTGCCAACTTGATGAACAAACATGCCAAAACACTTGGCATGAACAATAGCAACTTTACCAACAGCACCGGACTCCCTGGTCCCGAGCATTACACCACGGCCCACGACATCGCAAAAGTTGCCAGTGCCATGATCAGGGATTTTCCTGAATACTATAAATGGTATTCGGAAAAGGAATTTACCTATAACGGTATCAAGCAAAGCAACCGCAATAAATTACTATGGCGCGACGCTACCGTCGATGGCATCAAAACTGGACATACTGATTCAGCCGGTTATTGTTTAGTAACCTCATCAGTACGCGAAAACATGCGACTTGTGACTGTGGTACTCGGCACTAATAGTGAAAATGCCCGTGCTGACGCTAGCCAGGCGTTATTAAATTATGGTTTCCGGTTTTTTGAAACTCACAAGTTATATGACGCTGAAAGCAAAATGACCAACACACGTGTCTGGCAAGGCGCTGAAAAGAATGTTGACCTGGGCTTGCAGGAAACACTGTATGTCACAGTCCCACGTGGTCAATATCAAAATTTAGATGCCTCGATGAAGATCGGTGAATTGATCATGGCACCCGTCGGTAAAGGCGTCATGCTGGGTCGCGTCATGATTCGTCTCGATGACCAGGTGCTGGCTGATAAAGAACTGGTCGCACTCACTGCTGTTGAGGAAGGCGGCATCTTTCAAAAACTGGTCGACAAAGTACTGCTCTACTTCGAATAGTCCTGCATGACAATCGTTTATCTCAACGGGGACTTTCTACCGATAGACCAAGCCCGTGTACCAGTCATGGATCGGGGCTTTTTGTTTGGTGACGGTGTCTACGAAGTTATCCCTGTTTACGGCGGCCGTCTGTTCCGCTTTCAGCACCATATAGATCGTTTGCAAAACAGTCTGGACGGTATCCGCCTGATAAACCCTTTAAGTGACAGTGAATGGGAACAGATATTCACCACGCTGTTGCAGAAAAATGGTGTCGAAACGGATTCACAGCGAGATTATTCGGTGTATTTACAAGTCACGCGTGGTGTCGCCGAAAAACGTGATCACCTGTTTCCAGCCAAAGTGATTCCCACAGTTTTTGTCAGCAGCCAACCTATCGCAACCGTAGATCCTGCCATCATAGAACACGGAATTGCCGCTATTACACTCGAAGACAGCCGTTGGGCACGCTGCAACATCAAAGCAATTACCTTACTGCCCAATGTACTGCTACGCCAGGATGCACAAGATAATGATGCCTCTGAAGCCATCCTGATTCGCGATGGCAATGCTATTGAAGGTTCGGCCAGTAATTTATTTGTAGTAAAAAACGGCAATATCATGACACCACCGAAAGGGGCACAGTTACTGCCTGGTATTACGCGCGATCTGGTACTGGAACTGTCACAACAACATGGCCTGGACTCTCAGGAAATTAATATCGATGTAGACACGCTGAAAAGTGCTGATGAAATCTGGATTACCAGTTCAACCCGTGAAATTGTTCCGGTCACCCGGCTTGATGGCCATCCTGTTGGCAACGGGAAACCGGGGGCGTCATGGCATAAGATGATGAAATATTACCGGCAATATAAAGACGATGTACGCAGCGGACGGGCTGCATGAAGATGTCGGCTGTGCGTCCTGCCCAACAGTCGATTGCCTGAAACAACACCGCGTGGCAACACAGGTTTACCACCCAGACTCACCGGTTCCGCAATTACATTCCCCTGTTGATCCAGTATGCTGACTTCCAGGTTACCGTGTGCTCGTGTTTCCAGTTGCAAACGTAACGACGCCGACGACTTCTGATCAACCTTTTCGATATCCCGGAACATAAAGCCCAATGCGTTTCCAGTTCTCGCGGCACGTTGCAAGCGCTTAAAAATAACTTCATCGTTGATCATTGGCCAGGCAAGTACTGCGCTGCAGTTTCCATTTTCCAGACTGCTAGCAACAATCTCCAAACCTTCTTGATAACACTTGGGTCGCACCAAACGAATACAGGACAGCCGGACTCCAGCAGTTGCAAGTGCTGAAACCGATGGCAAAGACGGTGGCGACACCCAGCTTAACCAGCGTTGTTCAACACTGAGCTGTGCCAGTACCGGCAATAATAAACGCATCGAACCTATACTCTCAGGTGATAACAGTATTTCCACCAGATCACCTCGCGCCCAGCCACCGTTTGGCAAGACGGCATCTAACGCAGGAAATCCACTGCTTAAAACGGATTGAGGCAGGTTCTGATTGGCCGCTTCTGACCAGAAATCTGACTGATCTAACTGTGCATGTGATTGTTTCATAGTGGGTCACCATTTCTTAATATACCGACACCTAATCCTTCGATATCCAGATCCTCTTCACGCAGATCCACTCGTATGGGTTCATACTCTTCATTTTCAGGCAGCAGAGTTACGATCGATCCGCGTTTACGAAAACGTTTTACCGTGACTTCGTCATCCAGCCGGGCAACAACAATCTGGCCATTCGTGGCCTGATTAGTACGATGCACCGCTAACAAGTCGCCATCCATAATGCCAATATCCTGCATACTCTGACCACTCACCCGCAACAGGTAATGGGCGCGCGGATGAAACAGGGCGGGATCGACCGGATAATGGTCTTCAACATGTTCTTCGGCCAGTATCGGACTACCGGCAGCAACCCGGCCTATCACCGGCAAGCCATCTTCTTCCCTATCATCACCAAGAATGCGAATACCGCGTGATGATCCCTGTAATAATTCGATGGCACCTTTGCGATCCAGCGCTCTGAGATGCTCTTCAGCGGCATTTGGCGAACGAAAACCGAACGCTTCTGCGATCTCCATCCGGGTTGGGGAACACCCTTCTTCATAGGCAAAATCTCTAATATATTCAAGTATTTCCTGTTGGCGAGATGTTAATTTACTCATGATTTCGTGGTTCCTGTGTTTTTATACAGTGTACTGTAAGTGTATACAGTTATTTGCAAGATGCAAGAGTGCATTTAGGCTACCGTACGTGAGTTACCCAATCTCTCTATTTCATTACTCGCTGTAAATACATCCCTGTACGCTCGATGGCAGCATCCCTGCTGCCAACGGTAATGAAATAGAGAGATTGGGTAACTCACGTACTCTGTTAGGGAAGCTCTGATCTGTTGCACATCTTGTCATAGTAAACTGTGCAAATGCTGTAGGAGCGGCTTTAGCCGCGATGGGCACCGCAGCCCCATCGCGGCTAAAGCCGCTCCTACAGATTCTCACTCATTAATCAGAGGTTCCTTAGCAGTATGTGCGCTGCTTAGTCTTTGAAAATCCGTTATGATTAGGCCACCTGAATTTCATGAAGCACAACGAATGAGCACTCCCCTCCAATCAAACCAGCGGCATAAGACTATAACGGTAAAAGTAGGCGCGATCTGCGTTGGCAGTGATCACCCTGTTGTTGTGCAATCCATGACCAACACCGACACGGCGGATATCAATGCCACAGTGCGGCAAGTCGCTCAACTCGCTGAGGCTGGTTCCGAATTGGTACGCATTACGGTGAATTCTGATGAAGCCGCCGCTGCCGTGGCAACGATTCGTGAACAGCTGGATGCACAAGGTGTGACGGTTCCATTAATTGGCGACTTTCATTTCAATGGCCACAAACTGCTGAGTAAATATCCGGACTGCGCACAGGCACTGGGCAAGTACCGCATTAATCCGGGCAATGTTGGCCGCGGTAAAAAGCGTGATGAGCAGTTTGCCACCATGATCGAAACCGCTTGCCGTTATGACAAACCAGTACGCATCGGTGTGAACTGGGGCAGCCTGGATCAGGCATTGGTAGTTCGTCTGATGGATGAAAACACCGCGAGTAAAACACCCAAAGACTCACAAGCAATTATTCATGACGCCATGGTGACATCGGCACTGGATAATGCAGAGCGCGCGCAAGAACTGGGATTGGGCAAAGACAAAATCATCCTGTCAGTAAAAATGAGCGGCGTGCAGGATTTGATCGGCGTGTACCGTACGCTGGCAAAACAATGCGACTACGCGTTACACCTCGGACTCACCGAAGCCGGTATGGGCGCCAAAGGCATTGTCTCCTCAACAGCGGCCTTATCTATATTGTTACAGGAAGGCATCGGCGACACGATTAGAATCTCACTTACCCCCGAACCCGGCGGTGCCCGCACTCACGAAGTCATCGTCGCCCAGGAAATTCTGCAATCCATGGGGTTACGCGCCTTCACTCCTACCGTCGTCGCCTGCCCCGGCTGCGGCCGCACCACCAGTGATTACTTTCAGAAACTTGCACAAGACATTCAAGCGTATCTACGCGAACAAATGCCCGTCTGGCACAAACAATATCCAGGTGTGGAAGACATGACCGTCGCAGTGATGGGTTGTGTTGTTAACGGGCCGGGGGAAAGCAAACACGCTAACATTGGTATAAGTCTACCCGGGACTGGCGAACGTCCTGTTGCACCGGTGTATGTTGATGGTGAAAAAACAGTGACGTTAAAAGGTGAGCATATTGCTGAAGAGTTTCAGGAGATGGTTAATGAGTATGTGCAACGGACTTATCGTTAGTTATCAATCGAAACTGTCCCCATTGATTTCGACAATCCGAATCTGTCATTCACACAATAGGCGGAAGCGACCTATCACTCAATACTGCTGCTTCTGTCTAACACACTGTTAGATGCTGAAAATAGGTAAGTATGGAAAAAGAATATTTAGTTGAGTGGGATAAAGGAAGAGAGGCATTTTTATCAGGTAATTTGATCCTAGCTCGCCAGATTTTTGAAACCCTTTCGGAAAAGGGAGTTATAGAGGCTTACGCAGAAGCTGCAAATTTATATGAATACGATTTTGGTGAGCTGAAGAAAAATAATGAAAAATCATTTTATTGGTATCAACGTGCAGTACGTGAGGGAAATTCGTCTGATGGCCATGAAGGATTAGGCAGGGCTTACTATCATGGTTTGGGTGTAGATATTAATTATGATAAGGCAAAAGAACATTTATTAAATGCATCAGCTTGTGGTTCATCAACTGCCAATATATTGCTTGGTAAAATGCACTATTTTGGTCGTGGTGTTAAAAAAGATTTAGTAATTGCACGCAAGTATTACCAGAAAGCAGCAGTTAAAGGTAATATATTTGCCTTGCGAAATATTGCGCGTTTAGATATGCAACGGGGTCATAGGGTGCGAGGAATTTGGGTGTTGGCCAAGTTATATTTAAAAGCATATCGCATGGCACTGAAGGACATAGATGATCCGAGACTTAGAGATGGGTAGCGCATCTAACAAAAAGCTCAAACCGACGCAAAACACGCGCGGCTTAGCTTAACGTTAGATTTATAAGAATAAAAGTACAAATATATTTATGCCAATACCCATCAAATTACCCAAAGAACAACTCGCTAGGGTCCACGATTTAGAGTCAAGATTCAGTGTCGAATTAAAGAAAGGCAATTTGGAAAGTGCAAAATTAATACTTAATGACCTAAAAGTAATTCTTAGTGCATATTTTCATGAAGCAAGAATCTTAGAAAATTATCTTAAGCTTTACGAGGCAGCCTTAGAGGCATGGCAGATTCCTGTAGCAATTAAAGGTTTTCAATTTGTTCGTAATAATGCAAATGAAAATACACGACTTCATCTAGAAGCTACAACGCTTTTGGCTATTTGTTACTTAAGAGAGAAAAATATAAATCTTGCAGAACCATTAATGGCTGAGGTACTGCAAAATGATAAGGTCATAAAATCAGAAAGTAAAAGGTTTGAGTTCAGGGCAACTATTGTCGGAAGGTTCGATCAAGAAGGTGCACTAGCAGCTTTGGCTGAGTCATCACCTTCTATTAGTGTCAACTCTGAAAATGATATTCATAAGGCTGCTGTCGAAATTATAAAACAAGGAAAAAGTGAAGACGATATTCGGGAAATGCTTGGAGCTTCAGTGCCTGAAGCAGTTAAAGATTATTTATTTAGAATCGATAGTATTTCTAAAAACCTACTTTCATATGAACAACGCAAAAGATTACCAGGCCCTAAAGAAGTTATTAAAAACAAAAACCTTGGCTCTATAGTTTTGGGGGGTTTTAAAAGAAAACTGTACAAATATATTTGTGATGAAAAATCAGATGTATATCAAGCGTGGTTAAAAGATGGTATAAATTCAATATTGGATAATAGCTTCATAGCAAGTATTGTAGTGACAGCGCTTGCTGATTTAAGGATAGGGGCTAGTGCTTTAGCTGCGCGTATTACGGCATTCATTATGAATCAAGGTATCACTAATTTTTGTAACAATAACAAACCGTCTTCATTGATGGTGTTACGTAAAAAATCTAACAATTAACTCAACATTGACCATGACCATTTTATACGCCGCTTCGTTACACTTCGCTCTGTATAAAATGGCAAGTTAGCATGGCGTTATACGTAAAATAAAACTATGGCAGATAAATATATCTACAGGCACGCGGTGTCTAATATGACAGATGCGTCCGGTATATCAGGAGTCCTGATAAAAACATCGCGTGGCTTCATATTTCGAATATACAATGACGACAAATCGTTTATCGATTACAGTCTAAATCATGACGATCTATCAATCACAATAGATACGGATGCACTAGCCTCGTTCTATTCGTGTGGGGAAATGCATTCACTCGATCACAGCCCTGGCGTGCTGGGTTTAGAAAAAGCGGATAATGAAAATCATTGATATTTAATTAGGAACTAATGGTAAGTAGCGTAGGATGGGTGGAGCTTGCGTAACCCATCAAAATACGAAATAACGCATGGGTATAAGATGGGTTGCACCCATCCTACGTAAAAGATGGTAAATTAATATAATTCACTTTGCAGGATGGGTAGAGCTCGCGTAACCCATCAAAATCGACAATCAAACAGGAGGTCATGGATGACCGATTACAGACGATGTTTTGTTCCTGGTGGCAGCTATTTTTTCACTGTAAATCTGGCAGACCGTTCACAACGGTTACTGGTTGAACATATTCATTTATTGCGACGAGCTATCAGGGAAACTCGCTGTGAATACCCTTTCATAATAGATGCGATGGTTGTTCTGCCGGATCATCTTCATGCGATCTGGACACTGCCCACAGGGGACGCGAATTACTCCAAGCGGTGGCAAACACTCAAAACACGGTTTTCCCGTGGCTTGCCAAAAACCGAACCACGTTCTGCGAGCCGACTATCAAAAGGCGAGCGTGGTATTTGGCAGCGTGGTATTTGGCAGTCGTTTCTGGGAGCATTTCATTCGCGATGAAAATGATTGGCGGCATCATATGGATTATATTCATTACAATCCGGTCAAACATGGACATGCTGAGAAAGTAATAGACTGGCCGCATTCAACATTTCACTACCATATGAGGGCGGGGGTATATTTGGCCGACTGGGCTGCAGGTGATTGTATTGTTAAGGATGGAGGATTTGGTGAATGATGGGTTACGCAGGCTTCATCCATCCTACATACAAATAAGGTGACGGATGGAATAAATAATAATCACTCCGCACCCCTTCTGTTTATAAGGGTACTTACGATGCATGACCACGACATATACTGGCCTTGAAATATTTAATAAACCCCGTCACTTGTGCTGGCAGATATTTACGGTTTGGATAAACTAACTGCAACCCGGTTTTTTCTATATCACTTGGCTGGAATCCAAGCACAAAATCATCTAGCATCGTTTGTAAATTACCTGCATCAATATCGTGCTGCACATCCCATATGGATTTATACGCAATACCTTTTCCTGATAATGCCCAGTAGCGAATGATTGCACCATCATTACTGGTAAATGCAGGTTCAACCTTGATGGTTTGACGGCTCTTGCCAGTATGAAAATGCCATTCATTTAAGGGTTCGCTAAGCCGCTCCATTACCAGGCAACGATGTTTTTCCAGATCATTTGGGTGTTCAGGTATCCCCTGCTTTTTTAGATAGCCTGGCGAAGCAACCAACACGCGATGGTTATCCGCAAGCGGGCGAACAATTAAATTACTGTCGGGTAAATTTCCAAATCGGACGCCAAGATCGTATCCGTGTTCGACCAGGTTCACGACACCGTCTGTGAGATGAAGATATGGGGTTACCGCGGGATGTTGCTGGACAAATTCAGACAAGGCAGGTGCAACGTATTGCCGCCCAAAATCAGAGGGCGCGGTAATGCGTAACTGGCCGGACAAAGAGGCCTCGTCACTTTTCAATGAAGCTTCTGCCTGTTCAACCTCGGCCAATACACGTAAGCAAGCATCGTAAAATCGCTGACCGGCATCGGTCAGCGAAATACGCCGTGTCGTGCGGAGTAAAAGCCGAGTGTTGTAGTGCTGCTCCAGCGCATTAATACGCGCTGTCATGCTCGCCGGAGACAACCCTATCTGACGGCCTGCAGCGGCCAAACCGCCTGTTTTCACCACACGAACAAATAACTGCATGTTATCTATTGCGCCCATATTATTCAGTTTATGTGAATAATGATTTCATTATTTAAGCAATTATCAGCAGTTATCGCAAGTATTATACTGCGGCTTAACAGATTCATTCAGGACAAAGGGAACGCAATGAGCATAACTATCAACCACATACTATTACGTCCTCTCAATATGGAAGGAATGATCCGATTTTTTGAGCAAGCACTCGGCTTGAAAAATGGCCATCGGCCACCTTTCCCTTTTCCAGGCGCCTGGCTATGGAGCAATGACGCGCCACTGATCCATTTGAGTGAAGGCAACCCAGTTGATGATTCACAAACAGAGTATCTGCAGGCACAGGGCACATGAATGGTTGATCATATTGCCTTTAGCGGTAGTGATTACCCTGAACTGATTGAGCGTCTGAAACGTCATCAACTGGATTATTTTGAAAGAAGCGTACCCTTGACCGGCGAGCATCAGGTTTTTATCAGCGGTCCTGAAGGTATAAGAATTGAGGTTCAGTTTAAAAGCAATGCCGTGTTACCGGCAGGAGGCAAGCAATGAAAGCAATTGGCTTATATCGGTACTTACCTATTGAAGATAAAGACAGCCTTCAGGATATTACTTTACCAAAACCTGAAGCCAGTGGTCATGACTTATTGGTGGCGGTAAAAGCAGTTTCGGTTAATCCTGTGGACACAAAAATACGCGCACCGAAAGATACCACTGAAACTGAAGCACGTGTATTGGGATGGGATGCCGCGGGCGAAGTCGTTGCCATTGGATCGACAGTTGAACATTTCGCTGTAGGTGATCAGGTCTATTACGCAGGGGACATTACGCGTTCAGGGACAAACAGCGAGTTTCACCTCGTCGACGAACGGATTGTTGGGAGAAAACCTGCATCCCTGTCTTATGCGGAAGCCGCCGCCTTGCCGCTCACTGGCATTACTGCCTGGGAAGCCCTGTTCGATCGGCTGGGTGTTTCCCCTCACGGTGACGATAAGGGAAAATCTATTCTGATTATTGGTGGTGCAGGTGGCGTCGGTTCGATTGCCATCCAGCTGGCAAGTAAAGTGGCAAAATTGACTGTCATTGCAACGGCTTCACGTGATGAATCACGTGACTGGTGTTTACAGCTGGGTGCCGACCAGGTGATCAACCATCGCAATCCCGTCAATAAAGAACTGCTTGCTGAAAATGTACCGATGGTTGACTACATACTCTGTTTAAACAATACAGACCAACACTGGTCAGCAATGGCAGAAGCCATCAAACCTCAAGGACGTATTTGTTCGATTGTAGAAACCTCGAGTGTTGATCTTGACTTACTGAAAAGCAAAAGTGCCACTTTTGTTTGGGAGTTTATGTTTACTCGTTCCATGTACCAGACGCCTGACATGATAGAACAACAACGGTTACTCAATACTTTAGCTGATCTCATTGATAAAGATGTCATCGTAACAACGGTGGGTAAAGCTGACCAACCAATTAATGCAGAAAACCTGCGCAAGGCACACGCGATGCTTGAGCAAGGCAACACTATCGGCAAGATTGTACTGGTCGATTGGGTTTGAAAAACACCAGAGATCCGTCAATTTACAAATTTATTTTTTAAGCGGAGAATGATAATGAACATATTAATCGTAACTGCGGGATATTCGATATTTGACGCCAAAGGACAATTAAATGGTTTTCTTGCTCATTTAACTGAAAAGAATCTTTCCATTAAAGGCCACAAGATAAAATATTCCGATGTCACAAAAGATACATGGGATGTGGACAGAGAGGTATCAAAATTACTCTGGGCTGAAACTATTATCTACATTATGCCAGTGATGTGGTTCAATATGCCCGCACCAATGGTGAAATGGCTTGCTCAGGTACTCCTCTATGAAAAGACTTTTGTTATCACAGAAGAATATGGTGAGGGTGGGAAAATTCCGGCTAACAATTTTATGATTGTTGCCACATCAAATTTAAAAAGCAGTGATCTAGGAAGCGGGTTCGTATTAAAAAATGCGCAACACATAGATGATGTACTTCAACCATTAATCATGACCAATACTTATCTAAGCATTCGCAATCAGATACCTACATTTCATGCGGGAGATGTCATCGCAGGAGATACAAGCTGGATTGAGCCTGCCTTCGAAAAACATCTCAATAATTATTTTAATTAATTACTGGGACAGCATACCTATTCACACCAATAAAATAGGTCAGCTGCAAATATTACTTCAGATTTATTTTTATACTTTTGCATAACAACCCTTTACAACAGATAAATAATTCTGACACCTTTACTACAGCTTCACGACTACTTTGTGGCGTCTTATACAACGCATGACAACCAATAGCCCCAACAACGATAAACCTGCTGGATGTAAACTACCGCCACCACTTGAATCAGTATCAGAATTAGCAGAGTCACTGGATTTCAATGGGAGAGCATCGTCCGCGACCTTGACGAACCTGGCGGTTAGTGTGATGTTTTCAGTCACATTGCTGTCCGTCCTATTCGAGGCGCTTAAAAGATCTGACCAGTCAACGAAGCGATAACCTTTGTCAGGCACTGCATTCACTGCCGTACCAGCAGCTGCCTTTCTCGATGATCTGATTTGCTTCGCCAACAATGCTGCCACCCGTTTCAGCCTGATAAATGACAGTTATTTTTTCAACAACTGGACTGTCGTCACACACCTTGCTGACGTCTACAGTATCAGTAGCTATTTGATTGCCCGTATTGGCGGTTATGGTGTAAGCGCCCGGCTCATCAATCAATATGTTTTTAAGCCTCGGGTCAGAGATGATATTTCCATTATTTGTGGACCAGCTATAGATACCCGTTTGCGAGCTATTACTAGAGGCTGCAAGCGTCAGCATTATTTTTACACAGGTTAATGTTTTGTCATTGCCTGCTGTTACGGTCAATATATTATTCGATGGAATATCTATTGGCGGGGAGGAATCGGTCACTGCTGTTTCAGAATTACTGAAAGCCGACAAATTACCTGCTGCATCCTTAGCTCTTACTCTAAAGCTATAGTTAACATTAGTTGTTAGATTCGTAAGGGTGGCGGTGGTGCCTGCGACAGTTTTTACTTTTGCATTGTTCTGGAATATCTCGTATCCCGCAACACCTACATTATCCATAACGGCGTTCCAGTTAAGTGTTACGCTGGTTTGGGTGATGTTACTCGCTTTTAAGTTGGCAGGTGCACCAGGCGCTTTGTCATCTTCAATCTTTCTAACAAGACTACTGAGATATATTTCGAGGTTTGTATAGCCAACAACACTTAATCCTTTTCCGTTCCTATCTGAAGCGTCCCCAGGGTTAAGGCCGTTAACAGTTTCCCAGCTATCTGGCATACCGTCTCTATCGGCATCTTGCGCGGAACTTGTCGGACCCAATATACCTGCATCCTCTAAAACATTATCCAAACTATTTACGTCATATTGAGAATCAATTATTTTACCTTTTCGTGTTTTTACTTCATTCACAATTCTGGCATCAACCGCATCTCTGTGCAGTGATGCACCTGCATCCGCTAATACACTGGTGTACGCATTTTGTGCAGAAATGAAACCAGACATCATAAATGATAGTGGCTGAGATTTAACTTCACCTGGCTCAAAGCCTGCAAATGCACTGCCTAATGCCGGATTACCATCGTGATTTCCATCTTTATCAAGATCCATATAATTGCCAGCATGATAGATATGAAAAGTACTCTCATCATCATTCTCTTCACGCATAGCAACGCCACTATTATTCCCTCCTCCCGAGGTACCACTTGATTTAGTGCTTGGCCCCGAAATCAGGTAATTATTGACATAGTTCAACAGGATATTTCCTCTTCCTGTATGCCCGCTTCTTTCTCCCCAGTCATAAACTACATTGTTGATAAAATCCATTCGTTGAAAAAGTGCATCAGGGTTTGTCGGGCTTAGCTCCGCTGCAGTTAAAGGGATCTTTGTTCGTTTTGTTTTTCCGTTGCTGTCTTTAGTTTTTTTGTACTTTGCGTACCCTCCTACAAGCGGGTTTCTCATATTAGAATGCGCAAGCAAATTTCTGTACAAAGTGTAGCCGCCTTTTCCTTGATTGATATCGCTGATTTTATCAAAGCCAATGGTAAGAAATGTTCTACTGTGTGGCTTCCCTTTAAAGGAGTTAAGCAAGCCTTCTGAAACAATAGAATTTTGTATCGTGACATTACTGGACCAGGCTAAATCTATTGCTTCATCCATACTCCACGAAGCTGAAACATGGTCAAATATTATTCTTTCAGAATTAACACAAAATATAGCATCTCCCCCATCACCGCCTAAGTCACCATTTCCATTCCCTGCGCCTATAATTCCGTTTGCATTACGATGTCCTTTAACGCCTCTTGCATTAAAATCACCTGGACGAAAGCGAACATAGCGAATAATAATATCTGTAAAGCCAAAACTTTTTCCACAGGAGCCACTGAAATACACCTGCCCTAAAGGGGCGGCTGGACAGTCTTTTCCAATATCAAGCGGATAACCTGCCAGGGTTATTCCTTCTCCAGGCGCTGTTTGTCCTGCAATCGTTAAATAACTTTTCCTGACTTTCAATCTGGCCTGTAAATGTATTATTCCACCCACATCAAAAACTATTGTCGTGTGCTCTTTGGCTTTTTCTAACCCATATCTGAGAGAACCCGGTATTTTTCCACTTTTATCATCTTGTAAATTAGTAACATGATAAACATCCCCTCCACGACCGCCTTGAGAAATCGCCCCACGACCAACGGCACCTGGAAAAGCATGAATGGAGCCATCATCTGCATAACTGACTTCAAGATTGAATGAAGCCACTAAAACAGATAATGCAACTATTTCGAATAATCTAACTATTTTTTTGACAACGTACTTCATAACTATTAACCCGCACAAATTTGTTGGTTTAACTTCATACCTGCTGCTTGGTATAGTTATTGAAAATTACTTTCAATATAACAGTATAAAACTTAGTTTCTGTTAACTTGATCACAGCTCGGTAAATAAGACTCCGATCAATTGCTATTCCACAACAATGGCTTATCCGGTCATGTAAGAGCAATATACATACCAGGACAACAAATCATTGATGTGATTTATGTTTTATTAATTCGGCAACACTGGTAGTGTCGCCATACAAAGACATCAAGCGTGCATGGAAATAATCAGCAGTATTTATACCCAGAATACAAGTACAAACAAATTAAACCACTTAGCAAAATCCTGGCTTTCAACACAGGTCAATATATAAATATTCACTATTATTATTGAAATTTTACAGTTTAGTAACATTTTGGGGAGAACAGAGTGGAACCACAAATCACTAATTTCAAACAGTTCACATTACTTATTTTTCTGGTTATGTCTTTAACAATACTAACTAGCTGCACTCAAGAGCAACAAAATAAAATATCACGTCTCGGGATAACATTCCTGGAAGGCGATTATAAAATCACCTACGCAGATGGAAACCATGTTAAAAGCTGGATTGTTAAGGACGGCAAAGTCACCAGCGAACCCGCCAAGGGTTACTATTATTTCTGGACAACTACTGAAGGTAAAAAACGTTATGTGCAGACGCCGATTGCCCGGAGTTATATTGAGGAACTTTAACTCAGTATAAATATAACCAGAGAGATTTTTTTCTAGCACCTATTCACTTCAGACAAATCAATCACTCAAAATGATAGAATGGAGATAGAATTATTATCAAAGTAATTTACTCAGCATGCTTGGTATTGATCTCTCTTACATCTACCGGATGCAATAAAAATATAGGCCATATTGAAACTATAATTATGGCTTATCCAGAGGGAGCAACGACACTCTATGTTGAAAGAAGTGGTCAATCACGGCTCACTTATGGAGCACTACCTCAATTCCAACAGTTAAAAACAGGCACTTTTAATATTGATGATTTATATCAACACTTATTGCCGAGATTACATGAAAACACTCCAAAAGAAGAATGGCCTAATCCGAAATCAGAGGCCGGTACAGTGACTATTATTTATTCTAATGATGCGAGAAAAATATATCTGTTATTAGATGCAAATAAATTCACGGAAGAATTATTTAGTGAAGCCAGAAAGAACCGTTTAGATACCACCCCTGAACCATGGGCGTTCTAAAGCCAAAGTATCCCTAGGTCATTGGCACCACCGGTAACTTAATATGACCAACTACTCCCCCTTGGATCGCTGCATGCGGTTAATAGCTAGGTTATAATCCAACCTGACACGGCATTTATTTTCCGTTTGTTTGAGGAACATCTAGTGAAATACTCTCAATTCTTTTTATGGTTACTGGTGATTATTAACAGTGCTGCACTTTTTTTCTTATATCAATCAAAGATAGTAGACAAAGGCTCCAATATCCCCAACCTAATTGGTACCTGGAGTGGCAAGAATGCGATCGTTTCAGACTTGAAGGGTTACAAAACCTGGAATAATAAAATCGTCCATATAACCGAGCAAAAAGACCGGCGTTTCCGTGGAACCTTCACTTACCCCGATGGCACAAAAAACTTTTTTGGTGTTATATATCCGGATAATATCTCCTTTACCTGGGTTTCCAGCAACAGCCGCGGGTTTAATCATGGCCGTATTCTTGGCGACAACAAGATAGGCGCCTGCTATGTTGAAACATGGGAACAGGCCACCGCAGGATGTGCGACACTTGAACGGGAAAAATGAGCTCTACACCATTGCCTGATCCCCATACTATTATTAGTAACGAATTTAATTAGGAAGAACGAAATGAAATTTTTAAAATTACTGCAATTGATCACATGCCTGATGTGTTTTGCAAGCTCTCCGGTTGCCTTTGCTAAAGAGGCAAACGATGAATTCAGCAGTATCGAAATTAAAACAATAAATGTAAGTGATGGCATTTACATGCTAATGGGAAAAGGCGGAAATATCGGTGTGTCTGCTGGTGAAGATGGTGTTTTCATGATTGATGATCAGTTTGCTCCGTTAACCACAAAAATAAAGGCCGCCGTCGCCAAGATCTCTGATAAACCGATTCGCTTTGTTTTAAACACCCATTGGCATTTTGACCATACGGGCGGCAATGAAAACCTTGGTAAAGAAGGCACCGTTATCGTTGCGCACGATAATGTGCGTGAGCGTATGACCAAAGATAACTTTATCGCTGCTTTCAACAAGAAAGTCCCTGCCGCCCCCAAAATCGCACTTCCCGTTATTACCTTTAATGACACCATGACCTTCCACCTGAACAGACAGGAGATACAGGTTGTACACCACAGCAATGCCCACACCGATGGTGACAGCATGGTTATATTTAAATCGGCCAATGTCATCCATATGGGTGATACGTTTTTTAATGGCTTGTATCCATTCATTGATGCCTCCAGCAATGGCAGTATTAATGGCGTGATTGCTGCGGTTGATTTTGTTATTGCGATGGCAGATAACAAAACAAAAATCATTCCTGGACATGGCCCACTAGGTGACAAAAAAGCACTTGAGAACTACCGCGATATGCTGGTGACGGTTAAAGACCGCATGCAAAAACTGGTTCGTCAAGGCAAGACAATTGAGGAAATCATCGCCTTGAAACCTAATGCTGATTTAGATGCAGCTTGGGGAAAGGGGTTCCTTGATCCTGATGCTTTTCTCAGAATATTGCATTCGACTATGCCTACGAAATAGGCTCGACCAGGTGTCAATTATTATTCGCTACCGTAATCAGTCACTTCATCGAAGAAGATAATGAACGCATACTTCGACACCATTCATTCACAATAATTTGTATAATGATGACGTGCAAACTTTATATAATTTCAGTTAATTATTACAAGCGACTATCGGTGCAGCATATTGAAATCTTTTTCTATAAATTTATTAATATATAGCCTGATTACTGTAGTCGTCCTTGGATGCGTTGAATCAGGATTGCGAGTACTCAAACTTTTTACGCCCTCCGGTACACCCTCTCCAACAAGACCTGATCTATTTGTTACTGATAACGATGTTGGTTACCATCTTTGGCCATCAACATCTACATTCGACCGATACCCATCTACAGCACAACATATTACAGATATCGTTTCTAATTCTGATGGCTTTCGCAATCCTCGCGAATTTGGAGCGCCAGGAAATGAAAAACGGCTATTGATAATTGGTGATTCATTTGTCTTTGGGCTTGGAGTTAACAGCAAAGACCGTCTAACTGAAGTTCTCGAAACAAAAATACCGGGGTGGCGTGTTGACAATCTCGGGATGGGTGGATGGGGCATGGATCTCATGCTGCGCGCACTAGAAAAGTTTGGCTCTAAGATAAATCCAGATATCGTTATACTTGCAGTTTATACAGATGATTTTCGAAGGGTAATGCCACGATATGCCGGGATGGGATTTACAATTCCAAAATACGAATTAAATAATGGAAAGCTAGCTTCAAAAGCCTACCCGGGTGGATCTGCATGGCGAAAACTACATCTTACCCAGGCTGCGTATGAAATTTACTGGTATAAAATAACAAACCGTAATCGTTACGACCTCAATAAAGCATTACTCAACCGTATTTATCAAGAAACACAAAACTTAAGTGCAAAACTTGTATTACTCTACTTGCCTGGGAAGAGAGACACAAAGGAAGATAGAGAACGACGCCAGTTTCTCAATCACTGGTCAATCACACAAAACGTTCCATTCTTAGACTTGCATGAACAACTTAATAAGGCTGGCATCGACAACACATATATTAAAGGTGACTATCATTGGAACGCAAATGGCCACCGTATCGCAGCATCTGAAATTGTAAATTTTCTTAGTAGAGAGACTGTTGACGGCTCCCTCTTATCAGATCAATCTATGGGTACATCTGGCCTTTGAACCTCAATGAATAAATCAATATTTTGCCTGGCCCTGTTAGGATTTAGCTTTCTTTCTATCTCCTGTGGTGGTGGCAGCGGTGGCAGTTCAGATTCTAATGTCGATACACGATCCATACAGATGGGATTCACGCCGTGGTTATATGAAGCGAGCTTTACTGCTCAGGATTATGTTTATGACCAAATACAGCAAAATGGCGACATCATTAGTCATCACTTTATGGGCGGCATACCCTGGCAGGAAGCATTAGATGGAACAGCCTATCCACAATCTCTGCAAGATGAAATCTCGACCCGACTAACAAAAACACTGCCGGGTAAAACAGTGTACTTGTCGATCGATTCACTCGATGGCCCGCGAACTGAACTGGCGCCTAATTTGGGGGCAACACAAAATGAACCCCGTAGTGGTGCCTGGGCTACACGAACCTTTGATTCACCTGAAGTTATACAGGCTTATGGAAATTTCGCGCTGGATTTGATTGCACGTTTCGATCCTGTTTATTTTAACTACGCGGTTGAGATATCTGGACTGATGTTCAACAGTCCTGCTGAGTATGACGCCTTTGTAATCTTTGCTGATGCGATATATTCGCGAATAAAAACTGTACACCCAAATTTAATCGTTATGGTTTCCCTATCACTCAAAACACCTGACAATGCTGAAATGCAAATCACCCAGACTGGATTTGCGCGCATCACTAACCAGGTGGATATGGCTGGCATTAGCATTTATCCCTATGCATTTTTCGATCATGCTGATAAAGGTGACCCTGCAACCTTGCCGGCAGACTGGATGAGTCAGATTAATACACTGGCACCTGGCAAGCCTGTTGCAGTTACAGAAACGGCCTGGGCTGCAGAGGATCTGGTTATACCCACATTCATGATCAATCTGCCGATTAGCAATAACGATCAAAACCAGTTCACTGACATTATGCTAAATGAAGCAGAACGCCTAAACGCTGCTTTTGTTATCTGGTTTAGTATTGCCGATTACGATACGTTATGGACAACTGTACTCGGCAGTGATGATGTAGGGAGAATCTGGCGAGACACTGGATTTTACGATGAAAATCTTAATGCCCGGCCCGCTTTAGATACCTGGCAAACGTGGTTGGCACGGCCATTTAATAATTAAGAACTTGTAGGAGCGGCTTCAGCCGCGATAAACACTACACCCATCGCGGCTGAAGCCGCTCCTACAGTATTTACACTGTTCGATACGTAAAGAAGACGCTAACTGCTTTAGCAAATATTAATGTTTAGTAGTCCGCCCTGCTATCAAATCCATTAATGCGAACAACACGCCCGATAAAACAAAAGACATATGGATAATTACTTTCCACATCAGGTTATTTGTATCTGCATCATTAAGCTGTTCTGGGATATTCATAAATGTTCTTAATAAATCAATCGCAGAAATGGCAACAATTGCCCCAATTACTTTGAGCTTTAAGCCTGAAAAATCCACCTTACCCATCCAGTCCGGCCTATCTTGATGGTTTGCCACATCAATTTTTGAAACAAATATTTCGTAGCCACTGAATATTATCATTAGCAATAGACTACCCACCAAAGTCATATCCACCAACGCCAATATACCAATGACCACATCACTCTCTTGTGATGTAAAAACATGTGATGCTATATGCCAAAACTCCTGAGCGAATTTTATAAATAATAAAACAATACTAAAGACTAACCCGATAAAATATGGCGCCAATAGCCAGCGACTTTTAAATATAACTCCTTCCATACCATTTTCTATCTGTTTTAACATTGCTTTCCTCAGTTAAATATATAGCCACTTCAATAATACGTAACAATTTCGCTTGCATTTTATTCTATTCCTGTAAAATGACAAGGCATAGAATTGTGTATCCACCCGTGGAAAATGGAACCCATCTAAATGACTGCAGAAAAGGAATTATTTATCGTTGAGGGTGAGTCTGCTGCCAGCACTGTGCGTCAGGCAATGAATAAGGCCACTCAAAGCGTTATCGCTATTCAGGGCAAACTGCTGAATGTAGAGAAAGCCACTGCAGAAAAAGTACTCGCAAACCAAGCCTGTCAAAAGATTTTCCAGACATTAGCCTGTGGCATTGAAGATGACTGTAAACCAGGTGATTTAGTATTTTCCCGTATTTTGATATTGGCTGATCCGGATGTAGATGGAACACATGCGCGTGCTTTGCTGCTGATTCTTTTTGATCGCTATCTTAGGGCGCTTGTGGATTCGGGGTTAGTCCATGTCATAATTCCTCCTCTTTTCCGAATTACTGGAAAACACCAGGCACAGCGCCACTATGCCTGGAGTGAACAAGAACGCGTTGATATTTTTGAGAAGATGACAGTAAATATTGAACCAGTGATTACTCGCTTTAAAGGAGTTGCACAGTTTACACAAGAAGAATGTGCAACTTTACTCCTGAACCCAGGGACGCGCAGACAAATAAACATACATAGAAATCCTGATCCAATGCCGACAGAGATAGCTTGATGTGTGGCCGATTTAATATGACTGATGACCCTGAAATTCACGCCTTTCTGGCAGAATTAAATGTTGATTTTGGCCCACTACCCGTGCGTTACAATTTAGCGCCTACTGATCAGGTACCTGTAATTCATTATTGGGAAGGCAAACGGATTATCAGTGATATGCGCTGGTGGTTAGTACCTCACTGGAGTGATGGCCCGTCAACAAAATATGCGATGTTCAATGCGCGTTGTGAAACGCTGGAAACAAGCCGGGCTTATCAAGGCTGCTTCCGGCATAAACGCTGCATCATTCCTGCACATTCATTTGTTGAGTGGCAACGCAATGGAAATAAAAAATCGCCTTACTTATTTTCTGCTACGGATAAGACCATGGCGTTCGCCGGACTATGGGATTACTGGACTGATGGTACCGGACATATTTTATCGTGCTCAATAGTGACCACTGAAGCCGCACCTGAATTTAAACAATTTCATAATCGCATGCCAGTCATGTTGAATGCCGATAATGCTGATTTATGGTTGAATGAAAAACAGAATACAGAAACCCTATACCCACTCTTTGAACCTGTATTACCCTATACTCTACAAGCCTCGGCCATTGATTCGCGCTATAACAATTCCAGCATTAAAGAAGCTCCAATTCTACTGGAAGACAGCAAGATTCTGGTTTAATTACCTCTTAATGTGAATCCAGTGACACAAATAACTGATACAGACCGTTCTCACCAAAAAGACCTGTACAGGGATGCACGGATTGCAGATTGGAAACTAAAAGCCAAACGTGCCGCCCGCAAAAAACAAGGACGAAACCTCTACGTAATCACACTTCATCCAGACGTGATGGGGCGTAAAGAATTTAAATTAATTAATCCTGACTATATTGAAGGTATGCCCTGCGTCTACGTCGGCATGACGATTCATGAACCGGGTGAACGTTATGAACAACACAAGCTCGGTTACCGTAGCAGCAAATACCCAAGAATGTTTGGTATTGAACTCGCCCTTGAGTTAATTGACGGTTTTCCGCAAAAAGATCTACCAGAAGAAACTAAAGAAGCAGCGTTGGCAGACTGGTTGCGTAGTCAGGGATATGGAGTCTGGCAGAATTAGCGAGCTCTGATTACCTGCCTTATAAATTATACCCCGATTTTTTCAGCATACTGACCATGCGATCTTCACTAAAACCAGTCATACGCTGATCACCAACTAGAATGATCGGCACACCCTTACCTTTCAGTTTTTTAAAATCACGCTTACCTTTTTTCGAGGTCTCAACGTCATACGACGAATACTTGATTTTATTTTTCTTTAGAAATTGTTTGGCCATCTTGCAATAGCCGCAGCGTTGCGTGGTGTATAGAACTACTTTTCCTTTAGCAATCGTCAAAGATTTAACTTTGGTTATTACGGGAGGCGCATCATAGGTATTTACTCGAACCGTGACCTGCTCTGACTTATGATCGATAGGCTGCCGGTCGCCAAAGTGAACTTTACCCTGCGCATCTTTCCAGCTAAAAATTTCTGCAGACGTCATTGTAGATATGCCAGCACACAGCATAAGAATAATTATTTTCAGTCCCGTTGGAACACGCATCTAATGACCCTCAATTTTCAGCAAATAAAAACCACACTGATTGAGGTATCGACCCGTAGGTTATGACCTTAATTTTGTAGTATTTTTAAAATTATTGAATAAATCCAATCTCTTGCTAAATGCTTAATCAAACCGTTAAGAAATATTATCTTGTCGATAAACTTTACAGAGTTGATTTTCTTTATTTAAGAGAAATAATTACTTTTTATACAATGAGTTAGATTAATTCTAGCTTATTAAATACACAACTTTTTCTGACCAAAAATATCAGAATTTCTTACACTTGTTTATATAGTATTAGCTTTAAATTTCTAACTTGTTAATCCACTTACATTTTACTAACCAGGCATAAAAAATGCTTATATTTCAGTACGCTTGTTGGAGAGCAAGCGTAAAATTTTTGGAGGAGATGCGATTCTGTACTGAATCGCTTGAGAGGAGAATACAAGAATGATCTACACGTCCGTTCTACGGAAGCACCTGTTTGGTGGCTTCTTTTCTATTCTAGCTTTATTACTGATCCCATTGACTGCATCTGCAGTTTCGATTGGTACATATACATTAGGCAACCATCCCAATGCAGCTCAGAACCCGCCCCCTTATGGAATGCGGCTTGATGGGTTACTTGGCCATAATATTTACACGTTCGATTTCGAACACGCTTCCAGCAACATGCAATTGACCTACGATGGGTCTAACGTCCATATTTTTGGTACTGCATTTGGCGGCTCTGATACAGGTACCGGCTATGCGTCCGGATCTACCGCAACATGGAACTTAGACTTTACCTATAGTACTGGCGTTACCCAACCCGGTGGTGAAGGCGGATTGAATGATATCGTGGTTGATGATTCAAATGGCCACCACGCCAACTTCGGTACCGTAAATAGTGGCTTGGGTAACTTTGCCCTACGTAGTCACGGAAACGGTTCTGAAACGTTCACCCTTGGTGACGAAGATGGTTCCGGACACCGCAGCTTTGCTGGTATATCAGGCTGGGGCTGGCTCGATTTCAGTACTGATGGGGGAACAACCTGGGATGGAGGTAAGGCAGCAAACGATACAGCTGACTTTATTTTCACAGCAGCACCCGTACCTGTTCCTGCAGCCGTCTGGCTTTTTGCATCAGGACTGTTAGGTTTAGTAGGTTTTGCCAGAAAACGCTAATCTAAATCTCTAATCTGTAACACTCAAACCGGCGCTTAAATAGCGCCGGTTTTTTGTGAATCATACAATTTCATTTCTGCCCCCTCCTTAAATTAATATTTGCAGTCTTGACAACAAACCATAGGTAAACTATATTAAGTGAACGTTTACTAACATAGTTAGATATTTAGTTTTAACGCAGCAATAACAATCATATATAGGAAATCTGATATGTCACACGATCAAGAACTAGACGCCCGCGGTTTAAACTGCCCTTTGCCCATTCTACGTGCGAAAAAAAGCCTGAATGGCCTGGAAGCTGGCCAGGTATTGAGAATAATCGCAACTGATCCTGGCTCGGTAAAAGACTTCGAAGCGTTTTGCAAACAAACCGGCAACGAGCTCATGGATTCAAAAGAAACCAGCGGTGAATTCGAGTTTCATATCAAGAAAAGCTGATGCCATGTCCAAGCGTTTAAAGGCGACGGAACGCCGCGCTTCTATCCTCGCCGTTGCCAAACTTCTGTTCTCGGATAAAGGCTATCACGGCGTCTCTGTTGACGAAATTGCTACCCGTCTCGGTGTTAGCCCGGCTATTTTATACCGGCATTTTGATTCAAAAGAAGCCCTGTATGAAGAAGTCCTGAACGAGATCGCCTGTCGGCGGGAAAGTTATGTCGATGCCATTGTCACAGGCGATTCAGATTTTGCCAGTGTGTTGCGGCGTATTACCCGCATCTATGTAGATAGCGTTGCGCGTGATCCAGATTATTTACGCATGGAAATGCACAGCGTTTTAGAAGGTTCGGACGCCACTCGGCAGTTTTTTGAAAACCGTTGGAAACCTTTCTCGGATTACATCATGGTTGGATTGAAAGATCTTACTGAAGAGGGTCACGAGATAACTGCATCCGCTTCAACAGCCAGCCTGATGTTTCAGGGTATTTTACGTGAAGCGCTGTATGCAAAGTGCATATTGAAATCCAGCCGTTACCGCGATATCGAACTTCACGACCTGGTGGATCAATTATTAGGCCTATTCTTTCAGGCGATTGGAATTAAAAAAATGGAGCCGGAAACAGGAGTCGAACCCGCGACATCCTCATTACAAGTGCCCATCAAACAATAATTAACAATACACAGCAGTAAATAATAACAACCGAATCAATTAACTAGACGACTTGTTTCATTACTGCTTGTTGTGGATAACTGCCATTATTTAAGAGTCAGTGCGCCGCGAGTGCGCCATGTGGTACCCCCCCTTTCAATTCACGCTGCCATAGGTTATCCCACTCCCACATTTTTCGGGGATAAACAGGTCTCTAATTATTTGGGGAGGGCTGAATTCAACAATACTGGTAGCAGCATGCTTGCAGCGCATACCGTAGACAATTGATTTAATGGCGCGGCTTCAGATGCGTGTTGATGGCGGCCCATAACAAATCTTCATCCTGATTAACTTTTTCCATGAGACCGTTATAAGTATTCCAGTGCATCCCTTTAGGCTTTTTGGCGTAAGGAATACTAGGATCTCCACCCAGCCGGGTAATAATTTTCCTGCTACGCCTCGATGCGCGACCTAAGATGCACTCACGCTGGCTTTGATACACAAGGTCATAGCAATGGCGACAGGCGAAATATCTACCAGTCCCATAAATAACAGCGACTCTTCGACCACATCCGTCTGCAGGGCATAAGAACCAAGGACGTTGACCACCATAATTGCAGGACGTGTAGGTTAAAAAAACGGGTTCTTTAATGTCTTCCCACTCACCGTTATTTGTACTGTGCCGGTAATACAAGATGATTTTTCTATCTTCTACCTGGTACCCAATGGAGCCGCTGGGTTCGCCACCACAAGACCAGCTATACGTACACCTAAGGCCTGGAGTTAAACTGCCTTGTCTGTGGAGTACACGGATATCAAAATCACGGCTTTCATCGATTGTGCTTTTCGTGTTCCAGCGTGGCCAAGCGCCTGAATTCATACCACCCATGAATTATTCCTTTTTGCCGAAATCATATGCAAAGTTAACCATTAGGTGAACAGGGGAGCAATCAGGTCTATTAAGACAGCCCCGCTTGAACAAATACACATTATTGTATATCCCGCTCCCACATTTTTCGGGTAGAATTCGTCTTGTCGGTTCGTTCGTGTGAAGGGATGAAAGTTAAAATTCTCTCGCTCAGACCAATTTGTAATATAAATCAATAAGGTATTATGTGCAGCCTAGTTCCGAAAAACTGGCGCACGAAGGAAAATAGCTTTTATGAAGCTTTATCTAAGGATGGTCTTATTTTATTTACACCCATCAATCAGCTGCAATTTCCGCTGGGAAAGTATGACTATTAGGCCCAACCTACTAGCTAAGCACCTGTTCTCCATAATTATTTTTAAATCTGTGATTTCTTCAATGATATCAGGTATTGAAAAAGTTAAAGATATAACCGAATATGACACTATATATGGTGTCACATGATTGCAGACAACATTATTCAATCAGTAATAATTACTCTTAAGTCATCTGGCACAAATATCAGATGTAACGAAGTAATAAGCCATTTATCAAGTCTTGGTTTTGAAGTGCGAAATGGAAAAAGTCCAGGCCATAAAATATACACCCATGATGGGTTGGTTAGTTTTACTTCAAGTAGCTTTAGTTGCGGACATGGAAGAAATCCCGAAGTAACACGACCTTATATCACTAATATTATACGAACAATACGTGAACACGAGTCTGAACTTAACGACTGGTTGAAAACAGACAAACGAGAGGTAAGCCATGATTGATCCTCATGCATACAATATTACAGTCAAGAAAGGTATCTTTTCTGACGCGATTTGTTTTGAAGCAAGGGTGCACGAACTCCCGAATATTGCTGAATATGCCGACACTTTTGAAGAAGCCTATAACTTGGCTATCGACACAATTGAAACAACTGCAGAAATATTTTTGGAAAAGGGGAAGCATTTACCTAAGCCTTTTCAAACCACTGATGAATATAGCGGGCGAGTCACTCTGCGCATTCCAAAAAGTTTGCACAGGATTTTAAGTGAGACTGCATTATTTGAAGCTGTTAGTTTGAACCAATACTTAGTTAATGCTCTTTCTTATTATTCTGCATATAGATGCACACCTCGCATTTGTCTCGAAGCTTCAGGATGGCATGTATCGCAGACTGTTGACTCAGCACCACAAGTAAAAGATCTTCAAGTAATTGACACGATGACTTATCAAAAACAGCTCCAAAAAACAGGATGAACGAGTCGTTACAAAAAGCAATCGAATCTCTGGTTATTAGCGATATATCTTTACGACATTCTCATTGCGATATCGAGGACGGTTTTGAGCCAAAGCACGTGCAAGAATCAGTAAAGCTAACTGTTGAGCATAAACATGAGGTTGTTGCCGGTCAGATACTACAACTCACAGAAGATGGTAGTAAAACATCACTTTTTCGAGTCTTCATAGAGGTAGGGGCACGCTGGACTCATGAAGATGAATCATCTGATGGTGAAGCACAAAACCAATCTAACGAAGATGGTGATCCACTAAATGTTCTCGCAACGATTGAATCAACATATATTGCGGAATACATAATAAAGGAACATCCTGGTGACGATGCACTCAAAGAATTCGCATTAAATAATGCCAGCTATCATGTGTGGCCATATTGGAGAGAGTATCTTATGAGTCAGTGCAGCAGAATGAATTTGCCTAAAATGGCTCTACCCATGACGCAATTCTCAAGAAAAGAAAAAGCAGAGTAATTATTTTATCAATTCATGAGCACGGAATATGCAGAATATGAATATTTCCATGGAGTGTTCCGCTTGCTTTTTCATAGCTCAATACTTAAACAAAAAAATGACATAGCCGCCCATATAGGGCGGCCATGTTGACATCAGGCATCCTTGCAACATTTGGCATCGTGCGTCGGTCAGGTTCAGTATAGTTATATCCTGTTCATGAATAATGGAAAGTTTCTGATTGATGCGTAAGTTTTTTTGCTACTCTTGCTGTAAAGGACGGCTGAGAATTCTCGGTTCAAGCGTTTTAGAATACATAGCTCAGTAGCTTAAATTATTGTTTATCTGTTCTTCATACTCAGTTGCATATCGCCTTTCTACCCTGCTTGTTACGCATGTTTTGACTACGCGATGTTGTGCTATCTCGAATGCAGCGTTCCATTTCGGGTAATTAATAATCTTTGACGTGCCTGTTTCATTAATGCTTGTACTTGATGGTTCGCCAAGCTTTGATACTATGGCGTCTTCCGTACTAAATATGTTAAATCCTAATACATCGCCGTAACCGCCTCTATCACATATGTCGGTAACCCTGAATTTACCCTCATGCTCTTTTAGAATTGCAACTGTTGCAGTAGTCAATGCTTTTCCATAAATAAGATATTTCCTATCATCATTATCATTGGTATCTAGCTTTCTTGTTGGCGCCCCCTTTGCTAGTGTGATTTCTAGTTCGGTCATTCCAAGCTCAATTCCGTTCAGCTCAGTAGCTAAGGCTAGTTGGTTCTCATACTCGAAATATCCCCATATCGCCCCGCTTACGATACCGATAAACAGAATAAGCATTCCTAAAACCTTAGCGACAAGCTTCCATCTTCGGTGCTTTGTAATCAGGTAGATACTGATAAAGATCAGAACCAGTATTGTTGACCAAAATATTCCATCTCCTACGGTCATCTAGTAGCACTTATGACGATTGCTCTAGTATTTCTTATAAAAAATATTATTTTTGGCATACCTGATCCTTAGGTTAATTTGTAAGCTGATTGTGCTGATTCACTAAATATTGTCAATATTAATTTTCAATCATGATTGAATTAGTATGTTCAGGCAGAAATCAGCCAAACTGTTACGCATAGGTTAGCAAGCGATAACTCATTTGCGCCAGTTACTTAATAAATCGACTGAGGTAAACATTTGGCAGGTTGTGGAGACCTCAGGGTTAGAAACATAATCCCTGGACTGCATGCAGACCTGCGTCTTCAAATATACGCAGGCTTGGCAGCAGCCTAATACTTGGCCGAGTACAAAATACTCGCAATTTCTCCAGATACGCGGATTCAATAATCCGAATTGATGCAAGCCATCAGCACACTGTCCCCAACCAGCAAATTGCTGGCAACTTGAACATTGCACCAGGTTCGCATGATTGGGCTTGCCAGGGCGTTCTGGTTTAGGATTGGCTGAGCCATGTTCAAAATATGAACAGTTCCTTTTGTGTCGGCTACCAGGCACAGTTCGCTTTCTGGCCTTGCACCAGTTATCAGATTCTAGGTTCAGGCATTCAGCACAACGGGCTTCAGGGATATTAGTCATCCACTCTTTCTCTCTTTCAAATACCTGTACACGAGTAAAAAAGACAACCCCCTTGGTATAATTCTATAAAGGTCACCGTGTGGCGGTTCAGTGAAGGTGCTGAAATTGGCTGTTTTCGAACCGAGTGGCGGTTCAGTAGTCATGGTTTTCGCCTCTCTACTGTACCGTGTGGCGGTTCAGTCTGTACCGTGTTGCGGTGTGGCAACTTTAATTCTGGGTTATAGCCAAGCTTCCAATAAGCTAATGCTGTTCTTGTTGCGGAACAGTCTAGTTTGCCACCACATTCGTCAATTGACTGGAAGGTAACAGCGAACAAGCTAGGCCCAAGATTTAAGCCACCTTGTTTAGTTTGAACGATCCACCCGGATTGCAGCAATTCATTCCTGGCTTTTGTAATTTGATCATTTGAGTTCCAGCCCCGTTTTTTCATGACTGATAGCGTGGCACATAGATCGCCATTATTTTTACCCCGGTACTGGGCATAGAGGTCTATGAGCAGCTTTACAGCCCTGGCACTTAAGGCTGCATAATTGGAGTGCTCCAATAGTGCATGAGGCAGACTGACAAAAGATCCGCTTACTCTGCGGCCTTTCACCTTCAGACGAGTTCTAGCCATTACTAGTCCTCTAAGCGACTTAGCCAGTTATAAATACCCCAGCGTTCTATCAAGCGCATACACACAAGATCAGGTTCGAGGCCCATGCCGTCATGCCTTGATACCAGCGTAGGTAATTCCTCCAACCATTTCAGAGATTGAAAAGGCAGCATCTGATTACAGCAAGGGCATACCAAAGGCTGCCCGGTTGGCGTAGACTTAATGGCGTTAAGTAATTCCAAATCATCCGGGTTACTGGTGCCAGCCAGGCTCGGAGTTTCTGTTCTGTTCATGCTGCCGCCTCCCGATATTTCTTTAATCCCTCGGGTTGCTCGTTTTTGACAGCGTTTTGCCGTTTTGTTTGACCTGTGAGCGGTCGAACGAGATAAAGAGGGCATTGGTAGCTGGTACAGTCTTCGACCTGTTTTAGCCACGTTCCTGCCGCTTTTTCGTCGTGAATACACTCACGGCTCTTTTGATTGATAGCTTTGCGAAGACTCATGTAGCACCGCCTTTACCTGAGAACAGGACATAACGGGCTACACGGTGTTTCCGCCTCCCTGTTGTGTAGACCGTTAGCCAATGTGTGACGATGTTGTAGTGCTCTTTTCTTAGTTCTTGCACCCTGCCAGCCGGATGTAATATATCGAGCTTCTTACGGGCTTGGAGCGTGGTTATTGGGCCTTTCCTTAAGGCAGTCAACAACCGTTGTCGTTGTGCTGCACTGCTGTTGCCATCTATTTTAGAACTCTGTGATTTGGCTCTGCGAGTGCGTGGAGCATTCATTTTTCACCCCCTGTCAGCCACTCGAAGAATCGCTCTTCATTGATCAATATTCGGCGGCCATTCCGAACCAAAACGCTAGCAGCATCTAGTCCATTTTGTTTAGCATGAAAAATTCGGTGGCGAAGACCACCAACAGGAAACGCGGGGTGTTTCAGATTGAACTGCTTTACAGTCAGAAGTGTAGGTATTGTCATAATTTGCCCTCATTGGTGTTCAAATAAATTTGCACGTGGTTCGTTGCCACTTTCTACTCACCAATGCGGGTCAACTTTGTTATCGCAATAAAAAACCCGCTATAACAGCGGGTTAAGATAGATTAACTGAGATTAACTTTCGATCAACTTAATCGGGCACAGGCATATGATCACCATTACTAGATAAAAATCCTGTTGCTTGGTCGTCATAACTAATTTTTTCACGATCCAGTGCGTCAATACTTGAAGCGCCGCCAGCAATCCGGATGGATTGAAAACGCATTATTCCAGATCTTCCTTTAACAATAGGTTGCGTATTTAACTTCATTGAACTCACCAACTTTCCACTAAGATTTTTACGATTTGCTGGTGTATTTAGTTTTTTCACATCAGTATCAGAATTCCCTTCAAGCGAACCATTGCATTTCGCGAAGGCTACCAATAAGAGCCAAGTAACTGTTCCTTTGCCTACTACATCTTTACGTCCGAATTTAGTATTATATTTACCGTTAATTGAACGAACGTTCACAACATCATTAACGTCATCCACAATCACAATTAAATCACCAGGCTTGTGGGTTCCCTTTTCAAAATCAGAATCATCAGCATGCGTTACAACGTCTGCATCCCCAGACTTATGTTCTACAGGTTCCAACTTCTCAGGTTCGTCCAATAGGTACGCCATACGTGCATTATATTTCTCAGCCGTATTATATTTCTCAAGGTTGGGTTCGAGAAATTCATTTAGATCGTCGAGCTGTTTATTGAGGGCAGCAATGGCGCTATCTCTTAGTTGCTGCTGACTAAAGTCATCATTTGAGCATTTTATTGGATCATTTAATGCTGTTAATTTAGTTTCTATATCCTGTTTTTTGTCATACAGCAGACCCATGTCATCGAAACGATAGTTACTACTCACATCATCCGGGGCACTCAACAAGTGATTTAATTCTTTAGGTATTCCAAAACCACTACCTTTTGCCCATTCCAAAAACTCAACAGGGTTTAACAATATATCGTCAATGGAATGATTCGCTTGGGTATTGTTACATGGCTTTAGTATTCCAGCTTGTACCGACCTTTTTGCAGAGGGTAAAATTCGTTCGAATAAATGAACTCTAACATTAAGATTAATATACTGCGGGAGACTCATCCATGGTGGGTAACTTAGGTTTTTAATCGCTTCACGATAAAATGGAACCGGATCTCCTTTCCCTATTGACGGTTCAATTGGTAATCGTGAAATTAAATGGACAGCTTCTTGTAATCTCCATGCTTTTAGATCACCCCAATAAACATAATCTATTTCCCAAGGATCATGACTCATGGGATGCTTAATCGCATCCTTTGGAAGACGCGCACCTTCATTCCATGGTCGTCCATGTTCCCATTTATTTATCAAACCTGTTTTTTCAAGATTAATTTGGTTATTTAATAACAAGAAAATATCCGATAACAAGAAACTAAATTGTTCAAAAGGAATAGATACCTTTACCCTATTATTTTCATCGTCCGATACTACTGTAATAGGATCGCTCCACTTAAAATCACCTTCTAAAATCATATGCACATGAGTTTCCGCCAAAGCGCGATCAATACGATAGAATTTCCCATGCTGTAGATGGATATCTGATTGACCAATAACCCAGTTATCCCGCAATCTTTCAGATAGGAGCTGCAGTACTGCACTTTCATCTCGACCAGTAGCTTCCATAATGTCCAACACAGCTAATCGGATATTTACACTGTGAAAGTCGGTCATGCTCCGAAAATCCTTTCATTCATTCGCGCCACCACACCCGCTGTATGTGCTTCACTAAGATGTGCGTAACGCTTCACCATTTGTAGCGTCTTATGCCCCAGTACCTCTGCTATCTCAGCCAGGGACGCACCATTCATCGCCAGATACGATGCAGCACTATGACGCAGGTCATGAAAGCGAAAGTCTTCAATACACGCCACTTTTAAGGCCACTTCCCAGGGCGTTCGTAAATCCATTGGCTTGTTCAGATTCTTGCCTGGAAACAACAGATCTGTATTCAAACGCCGTACCTTGGCGTGTTCTTTTAGCAGTTCCAGTGCCTTGCCTGTTAAGGGCACTACGCGCCTTTCCCCATTCTTGGTTTCGTGCAAGGTAGCTCTTGCCTGATGGAAATCCACGTCATCCCAGGTCAGGCCCATGATTTCGCCTTGTCGCATGCCGGTGGATAACGCCAGAACGACGACGGTGTATAGATAAGGGTTACCCGATTGCTCGCAGGCTTTTAATAGCTGGGTACGTTCGCCGTCTACTTTCTTTCCGTTCAGGCCGGTTGTGTCTTCAGATAAGAACCGTACCCGTCCACGTGGTAAGGCAGGCTTTTTAACCTTGCGCATGGGCGTATCATCAAGCCAGCCCCATTCATTGACTGCAATCGTAAAGGCATGGGACAAAGCCGCCATGTAGCGAACAACTGTAGCCGGTGCGCGTGGCTTCTTGGTTTTTGGCTGGACTTCGATTAACAGCTTATCCCGGCATTCGACTATCTTTGCAGGGGTAACGTCTGCCAGTGTGTGCGCCCCAATTTCAGACTTGAACCAGTTAAGTTGTTGCCCCTGTAAGCTGGCTTCATGTTTCGGCTTGGTAGGTAGTACGTCCCGAATGTAGCGGTCTATCAATTCACCCAGGGTGTGCTTTTGGGCCTCCGCTGTTTTGAAGTAACGGTTTTCTTTTATAGCGGCTTCAGTTGCGCTGCCCCAATTCTTGGCATCTGTCAGTCTGTTGAATGTCGCACGCTGTGAAGGAAAACCTTTTAACCGGACATCTACCCTGTAGCTGGTGCTGCCATCCTTGTTGGTTCGCTTGCGTATGGAAGCCATTAACAAGCATCCACCGTGGTAATATTGCTGTTAGTCATGCCGAACCTCCATTACAGGTTGGTCGTGATAAGGGCCGTCCGGGTGTTGGTGCACCTTGGCGGCCTGTCTATTTATAAGACGTAAAAAAATACTACGTTAAAGCACAATAAATAGCAACACAGCATATGTATTGAGATGTTGTATATTTATAACTATTTGTATTTATTGTTATATAGCAGTGCGCCATGAATGAATGGCGCAATTATGGCGCACGCAAGGCGCAAAAAATCCTTTTCTGGCCCTGTTCAGGCTACAAATATCGATGGCATGACAAGGCAACGACTGACCGATGAAATTCAGAGTCAGTGCGCCTTGTTGTGGTTTCTTGTGGTGAAGTGCGCCGTGAGTGCGCCTTTTAGATCAGTAACTGCAACACTTAGATTCTAAGTTGTTGATTAAATGGAGCCGGAAACAGGAGTCGAACCCGCGACATCCTCATTACAAGTGAGGCGCTCTACCAACTGAGCTATTCCGGCTTTGGATAGACCAAGGCGGCTATTGTATGCAAGCCTGCAGGACATGGCAATTTATTCGCAGCTAACCGCTTGAGCAGTGATTTCCGGGGTTTCCTGCATGCGCTGACGCCACGCAAGATTAGATTGCAGCGGTTGCTCCGTATCTTCAACATCCAACCAGTATGCCTGCTGAACGCGGAAATGCCGTTGTAACTCAGCATCATCGTAGCCCAACGCAATAATCTGCTCCTGGCGGGTTGCCGCCTTGCTATGTTCGACATAACTCCCTAGTGAAATCATGTGTTCCTTACCCAGGAAATAATCACTGATGCCCTGCTCCTCTAGACTGGCAATGATGGTACGTGCCTGGTTTTGATGCATAGCCGGTAAATAAACCCAGTAGCCGGCTGGCACGTCCATTTTTCCGACACGCATGCCGGGTTCAAAGGCTTTTTTTCTAAGCCAGTTTGCTAATGATGTTGCCTGCTCTTTATCAAAAAATGGCCCCAGCGTCAGGCAATGACGCTTTTTACGATCGCGGGAGGACAACACCGCATTGGCCTGGATAGTTGTTAGCTCTGGTTTATCAGTTTTGGTTTTGGCTCGCTGTTGGTCAGGTGCTACTAGTTGGCGTTCACTCAAAAGCATCAGCGGTATGTTGTCGGCAGGCAATTTGGAATTGCGTACCGATTCAGAATCTGCATCCGGATCTGAGAAAAAATAAACCCCATTGGCGAGTAGTAAAAACCCGATCAGGTAACGCATTCAGTCTCACCGGCAAAAATCTGTAATCCCCTAAGCACCAAATCGGGTTCATGGTCAGGTTGCTTACTCAACAAAGGCAATATCCGCCCAGCATCCCCGCCGGTAATAACGCTGACGGTAGATCGTCCAAGCTCATCCGAAATATCGTTATACACACGATCGATCAAAGCTACCGCGCTATACAAAGTACCACCCTGTACGGCCGACTCTGTATCACGCCCGAGCAATGAAACCTCCTGCTGCATCGCCTTATCAAGGTCGATTCCTGGTGCCTGGCTGGTTAACGATGAAATCATTAGGTCGAGTCCGGGCACAATAAGACCACCCAGATGTTTGCCGTCTGCTGCTACGGCGTCAATGGTAATTGCCGTGCCGCAATCGACAATACAAACCGGCGCATCATATAACGCATGTGCAGCAATCAGACTGGCCCAACGATCGACACCCAGTCGTTCCGGATCTGGATAGGCATTGGTTACACCACAGTTCTGTGCGTCAGTTTTAATAAATTCGGGATCGATTTTCCAACGCCGCTTGATCCAGGTTTTTACTGATTTGGCATAATCATCACCCGCGACACAGGCAACGATGACCCGTTCAGGCGGTTCCAGATCTTTCCAGGCAGGCCGCGCAATATCTTTGAAGGCATGCTTTCCACGCAACAAAGGATTACCAGCTTGCCAGTCTTCTGCATCTGTCAGCGCCCATTTAATCCGGCTGTTGCCGATATCAATTAATAACATCATCAGGCAATACGCACGCTGATTTCACCACTATGATAACTATTTATTTTCCCCTGCGACTTCACTTGTAAACCTCCCTGTTCATCGATACCACATACCGTGCCCTGGATCATTCCCTGTCCTGTATGCAGGCTCACTGCCTGCCCTGCGATGGCATCATAACGCCGCCATTCATCCAGGAATCCAGACAAGCCATGCTGTGAGAATTCATGCAACATACCCAACAATTCATTCAACAATCCAGCCGCCAATTTATTACGACTCACTTTGTCCTGATAATCCGATAAATCACTCCAGCGTTGGTCGATTTTACTGGCAGCCTGGGCAGGCATTTTCATATTCACTCCCACACCGATAATAACCGAACAGGGGCCGGTAATTTCGCCCGCCAAATCGACCAGTATACCTGCCAGTTTTCCGCCGTGAAGCAAAATATCGTTCGGCCATTTTAAACCTGCATCCGGTACGCCAATTGAATTCAACGCACGAATGACAGCGACACCAGCAGCGAGACTCAGGCCGGATAAACTGCCCGGCACATCATCAAAACCCCAGGCCAGCGAAAGATATAAATTAGCCCCGTAAGGTGACACCCATTGACGGCCACGCCGACCACGCCCAGCCTGCTGCTGTTCAGCCAGACAGGCATGCGCCCTGCCTGCCTGCACCGGGATGACCGTACGTCTTAAGTGGTCACTGGTCGAATCCAGCGTTTGCATCACCTCGCAAGACTCCAGGCAATCTGAATAACTCGCTGAAATGGTTTGCTGGATGTTTTCCTGGTCAAGCAATTCCAGCGCTGATAACAGACGATAACCCCGACCACGCACAGCATGAATATCCAGCCCAAGATCATTCAATGCCCGGATTTGTTTCCAGACAGCGGCCCGGCTAATGCCAAGATGTTCGCCCAGGGATTCACCTGAATGAAAGGCACCATCAGCCAGGAGTTGGATCAATTGATGCCGGGTTGTCATGTGCGGAGTTTAACATAGGCGCTTACAACCTCAGCGCATTCTAATCTGAACTCACTGCTTTTCCACGGCCAATCGATCGTATTATTTACTATTCGCTTTTGTGGTTAGAGATTGATTAAAATTGCCCGATATTTTTTCAACACAAGGATCTCACTTATGAAAAGCCGGTGGAATGAAACCGAGGCTAACGCCTGTGCCGACGATCATCTGAAGCTGCGTGTTTATAGCTCAAGAATAATCGGGCAAGACCCTGATCTAGTGTTACACGGCGGGGGGAATACCTCTGTTAAATCCACCGTGACCAATTTGTTTGGTGATGTTGAGGATGTTTTGTTTGTTAAAGGCAGTGGCTGGGATCTGGCAACCATTGAGGCACCCGGTTTTACACCGGTAAAACTCGATACACTCAAACGTCTGGCAACGCTGGAAACCCTTTCTGACACCGAAATGGTAAAACAACAGCGCGCCGCTACACTGGAACCTTCCGCACCAAATCCTTCTGTAGAAGCTATTCTCCACGCCATCATTCCGTTTCGTTATGTCGACCATACACACGCTGATGCCGTGGTCACACTGACTAATACACCCGGTGGTGAAGAGCGCATTAGGGCACTTTATGGTGATCGCGTATTGGTGATTCCGTATGTGATGCCGGGCTTTATACTGGCCAGGAAGATTGCCGAAATAACCCGTGACGTAGACTGGTCAAAGTACGAAGGTATGGTGCTAATGAGTCATGGCATCTTTTCATTCGACGATGATGCCAGGATCAGTTACGAACGTATGATCAAGTTGGTCGATGAAGCAGAGCAATATTTAAAAACCAATAATGCCTGGGAGACAGCGAGCACATCATCATCCGGAGATACGTTTAATGCTTTACAACTTGCAGAATTACGGCAACAGGTTAGTAAAATTGCAGCTAAACCAATGCTGGCAAAATTAACCGACAGCCCTGCAGCACAAGGGTTTTCTCAACTGAAAAACGTCGCATCTATTGCGACTCGTGGGCCGTTAACACCGGATCATGTGATTCGCACCAAGCAGAAACCACTGATTGTTAGCCCTGACACGAGTACTGCTGTACAGCATTATATTGATGACTACGGGCAATATTTCAATAAACAGGATAGTGAAAACCTGACTTGCCTCGATCCAGCACCACGCTGGGCAGTATGGCCAGGTGTAGGCACTGTTGCGTTCGATACTTCTGCAAAAGCAACCGGTATTATCAATGATATTGTCGAACATTCCGTACGCTGTATTCAATGGGCAGAACAGTTAGGTGGCTGGGTGGCGCTGCCGGATAAAGATATTTTCGATGTTGAATACTGGGAGTTGGAACAGGCCAAGCTGAACAAAAATACTAGCGCGCCGGTTTTCCAGGGGCAGGTGGCACTGGTGAGTGGTGCGGCCAGCGGTATTGGACAAGCTTGCGTTGAGCAACTTCAAAGTCAGGGCGCTGCAGTTGTAGCATTGGATATTAATCCGGATATAACCACCTTATTTAGTTCGCAGAATGCACTGGGTTTAGTTTGTGATATGCGCAACAGTGATGACATCAAACGTTGTATCGAACTGGCTGTAAAAACCTATGGCGGTATAGATATTATGGTGAGTAACGCGGGTATGTTTCCCCACAGTCAGACAATCGCTGACATGGAAGATGCTACCTGGGATGCTAGTATTACAATTAATCTAACCAGCCACCAGCGTTTGTTAAAAGCCTGCATTCCTTATTTGAAACTCGGCGTTAAACCTGCTGTGGTGATTATCGGCTCTAAAAATGTACCTGCACCGGGTCCTGGTGCATCGGCCTACTCAGCTGCAAAAGCAGGTTTGAATCAGTTAGCGCGAATCGCCGCCATGGAACTTGCCAATGATGGTGTGCGCGTCAATATCACCCATCCGGATGCGGTGTTTGATACCGCCATCTGGACTGATGAAATTTTACAGGCACGTGCAAAACATTACGGTATGACAGTTCAGGAATATAAAACCAAAAACCTGCTGCACACAGAAATCACCTCCAAAGATGTGGCCAATCTGGTCTGCTGTTTGGCTGGCCCAGTATTTTCAAAAACCACCGGTGCTCAGATTCCTGTTGATGGTGGTAATGATCGCGTGATCTGATAATACCAAGAGAAAGAAAATCCGTTCAGATCACAATTCTGGCAGGCATAAAAAAACCTCTAGCATCTAAGATGCTAGAGGTCTGTATTAAAGCCTGGCAGTGTCCTACTTTCACATGGGAGCCCCCACACTATCATCGGCGCTGAGCGGTTTCACTTCCGAGTTCGAAATGGGATCGGGTGGTTCACACTCGCTATGGCCGCCAGGCAAACTGGTTGACATCAAGGGGTCAGAGTACTTGAAACTCATACAAGTCAGACTTAAGTAATTTCAAGTACTCTGACCCCTTGATGTCGAATTGGAAAGTTGTAAAGCGTTGGGTTGTTGATCTTGACCTGACCCAAACTGTTTGGGTGTTATATGGTCAAGCCTCACGGGCAATTAGTACTGGTTAGCTTCATGCATTACTGCACTTCCACACCCAGCCTATCAACGTTGTAGTCTTCAACGGCCCTTCAGGGACCTTAAAGGTCCAGTGAGATCTCATCTTGAGGGGGGCTTCCCGCTTAGATGCTTTCAGCGGTTATCCTGTCCGTACATAGCTACCCGGCAATGCCATTGGCATGACAACCGGAACACCAGAGGTACGTCCACTCCGGTCCTCTCGTACTAGGAGCAGCTCCTCTCAAATCTCAAACGCCCACGGCAGATAGGGACCGAACTGTCTCACGACGTTCTAAACCCAGCTCGCGTACCACTTTAAATGGCGAACAGCCATACCCTTGGGACCGGCTACAGCCCCAGGATGTGATGAGCCGACATCGAGGTGCCAAACTCCCCCGTCGATATGGACTCTTGGGGGGAATCAGCCTGTTATCCCCGGCGTACCTTTTATCCGTTGAGCGATGGCCCTTCCATACAGAACCACCGGATCACTAAGACCGACTTTCGTCCCTGCTCGACATGTCTGTCTCGCAGTCAAGCACCCTTATGCCTTTGCACTCATTGCGCGATGTCCGACCGCGCTGAGGGTACCATCGTGCTCCTCCGTTACTCTTTGGGAGGAGACCGCCCCAGTCAAACTACCCACCATACACTGTCCCTAACCCGGATAACGGGTCGAGGTTAGAACCTCAAATATACCAGGGTGGTATTTCAAGGGTGGCTCCACGACAACTGGCGTCGCCGCTTCAAAGCCTCCCACCTATCCTACACAGATAGATTCAAAGTTCAGTGCAAAGCTGTAGTAAAGGTGCACGGGGTCTTTCCGTCTAGCCGCGGGTATACGGCATCTTCACCGCAATTTCAATTTCACTGAGTCTCGGGTGGAGACAGTGTGGCCGTCGTTACGCCATTCGTGCAGGTCGGAACTTACCCGACAAGGAATTTCGCTACCTTAGGACCGTTATAGTTACGGCCGCCGTTTACCGGGGCTTCGATCAAGAGCTTCGCCGAAGCTAACCCCATCAATTAACCTTCCGGCACCGGGCAGGCGTCACACCCTATACGTCCTCTTGCGAGTTTGCAGAGTGCTATGTTTTTAGTAAACAGTCGCAGCCACCAGTTCAATGCTGCCCTCTTCTGCTCCAGCCGCAGGGCCTTCACATACCAAGGGCGTACCTTCTCCCGAAGTTACGGTACCATTTTGCCTAGTTCCTTCACCCGAGTTCTCTCAAGCGCCTTAGAATTTTCATCTCACCCACCTGTGTCGGTTTGGGGTACGGACCCCTGTTACCTGAAGCTTAGAAGCTTTTCTTGGAAGCATGGTATCAACTACTTCTCCTCATACGAGGATCGTCATCACGTCTCAGGATTGTGGATCCGGATTTGCCTAAATCCACTCCCTACACGCTTAAACCGGGACATCCAACACCCGGCTAGCCTAACCTACTCCGTCCCTTCATCGCAGTAACAGGAGGTGCAGGAATATTAACCTGCTTTCCATCGACTACGTCTTTCGACCTCGCCTTAGGGACCGACTCACCCTGCGCCGATTAGCGTTGCGCAGGAAACCTTGGGCTTTCGGCGTGGGGGTTTTTCACCCCCATTATCGTTACTCATGTCAGCATTCGCACTTCTGATACCTCCAGCATGCCTTACAGCACACCTTCGCAGGCTTACAGAACGCTCCTCTACCACTCATACAAAGTATGAATCCGCAGCTTCGGTACACAGTTTAAGCCCCGTTAAATCTTCCGCGCAGGCCGACTCGACTAGTGAGCTATTACGCTTTCTTTAAAGGATGGCTGCTTCTAAGCCAACCTCCTAGCTGTCTGTGCCTTCCCACATCGTTTCCCACTGAACTGTGATTTTGGGACCTTAGCTGGCGGTCTGGGTTGTTTCCCTTTCCACGACGGACGTTAGCACCCGCCGTGTGTCTCCCGTGATTGCACTTCTAGGTATTCGGAGTTTGCCATGGGTTGGTAAGTCGGGATGACCCCCTAGCCATAACAGTGCTCTACCCCCTAGAGTGATACACGAGGCGCTACCTAAATAGCTTTCGAGGAGAACCAGCTATCTCCGGGCTTGATTAGCCTTTCACTCCGATCCACAGCTCATCCCCTCATTTTTCAACATAAGTGGGTTCGGGCCTCCAGTAAGTATTACCTCACCTTCACCCTGGCCATGGATAGATCGCCCGGTTTCGGGTCTACACCATGCGACTAATTCGCCCTATTCAGACTCGGTTTCCCTACGCCTCCCCAAAACGGTTAAGCTTGCCACATAATGTAAGTCGCTGACCCATTATACAAAAGGTACGCAGTCACATCCGAAGATGCTCCCACTGCTTGTACGCACACGGTTTCAGGATCTATTTCACTCCCCTCACCGGGGTTCTTTTCGCCTTTCCCTCACGGTACTAGTTCACTATCGGTCGACAGGTAGTATTTAGCCTTGGAGGATGGTCCCCCCATATTCAATCAGGATGTCACGTGTCCCGACCTACTCGAATAACCAACAACGCGTTTTCGTGTACGGGGCTATCACCCTGTATCGCCAGACTTTCCAGACTGTTCCACTAACATCGTTGAAGGGTTTAGGGCTGTTCCCCGTTCGCTCGCCGCTACTTAGGGAATCTCGGTTGATTTCTTTTCCTCCGGGTACTTAGATGTTTCAGTTCCCCGGGTTCGCTTCCATAACCTATGTATTCAGTTATGGATGACCACCGAAGTGGCCGGGTTTCCCCATTCGGAAATCCTCGGATCAAAGCTAGTTTACAAGCTCACCGAGGCTTATCGCATGTTACAACGTCC
>CBDDAF010000003.1:0-2507500 GCA_965224815.1 Gammaproteobacteria bacterium | reverse complement strand
CTTTGAGCGTCAACCGCTTGTGTTGACTAATTTTTAGATCCCAGGCCATGACAACGACCGGGAAAGGCGCGCATTATACAGCCCGCTAAAAGCCCGTCAACAGTTTAAGTATAGACTGCAGTTTACAGTCTTCAAGGGAGGGCCAGGCCATAATAAACTGCGCTTTTTTCAGGCCAGCGTAACCCGGGCAAAACGGCGTTTACCTACCTGAAAAACATGGCTTACGCCCACCGCAAAGCGAATCCCTTTGTCTTCAACCCGCTCACCATCGACTCGCACCGCCCTTTGTTTAAGCATACGCATGGATTCCGAGGTCGTAGCTGTCAGCCCAGCCTCTTTAAGCAGGTTGGCGATCGGCAGGCCGTCAGCACCTGCTGTTAATTGAACCTCGGGCATATCATCCGGTAGGGCACCTTTCTGGAAACGCTCAATAAACGCCTGTTGCGCGGCTTCCGCTGCTTGCCGGGAATGGAAACGCCCCACAATCTCCTGGCCCAGCTCGAACTTCACATCGCGCGGATTGCGGCCGGCTTCGATCGCCGTTTTCAGCCCGGCAATGTCGTCCAGCGGCCGAAAACTTAACAATTCGAAATAACGCCACATTAATTCGTCAGAAATAGACATCAGCTTGCCAAACATCTCATTGGGCGCCTCGGCAATGCCTATGTAATTGCCCAGCGACTTGGACATCTTCTGCACGCCGTCCAGCCCTTCCAGAATCGGCATGGTCAAAACGACTTGTGGTTTCTGGCCATAGGTTTCCTGGAGCTGGCGCCCGACCAGCAGGTTAAATTTCTGATCCGTACCGCCCAGTTCGACATCAGCTTTTAAAGCTACTGAGTCATAGCCCTGAACCAGCGGGTATAAAAATTCGTGAATCGCAATCGGCTGACCGGAACCATAGCGCTTGCTGAAATCATCCCGTTCCAGCATACGTGCAACCGTGTGTTTTGCCGCCAACTGAATTAAGTCAGCCGCGCCCATCTCATTCATCCAACTGGAATTGAACACTACCTGGGTTTTATCTGGATCCAGAATTTTGAATATTTGTTGCTCGTAGGACTTGGCGTTCTCGATCACCTCATCTCGCGTCAGCGGTTTGCGGGTGACATTCTTTCCGGTTGGGTCACCGATCATGCCGGTGAAATCTCCAATCAGGAAAATCGCCTCATGCCCTAACTCCTGGAACTGTTTCAGCTTATTAAGCAAGACAGTATGACCGAGGTGTAAATCGGGAGCAGTCGGATCGAAACCAGCCTTAACACGCAGGGTTCGACCCTCTTCAAGCCGCTTAACCAACTCCGATTCGACCAGAATTTCATCCGCGCCGCGTTTGATTTGTGCCAGTGCCGCTGAATGCGCCATTGGATACTCTCTCTGTGATTTTGGTTTTAAAAGACGCGCAAGGTTATCACAGCCCTGCGCATCCAGCTGTGCAGACTTGCCTCGCAGGCGTCTATTTATGATCAGATTTTCCTATAAAAGCCGATAAAACACTTAATCGAGGTAAAAATTCAACTTTATGCCCCATATATTTAGAAATGGTTATTGACCTGAGCTGAATAGATTAGTAAGTTTCTATTATTATATTTAAGGATTTTCCGTGAAATACCGTCCAGATTCTCAACGCGACCACCAATCAACCTGGACTACCCCTCCGGCACGAACCAGATCCCTGTCACCGTTTCACTGGATTGCACTGTTACTCCCCTTATTAGGCGTTCTTTTGTTGGCGCTTCCGTCCAACGATGCCAAAGCGTTACGTATTAAAGAAACTGCCCTGGAATTACCCGGCATAAGCGCACCGACTAAAGAAGCAATAGCAAAAACAACTGAGGCTGACAAAACCGCTAGCCCCATCCAAACCCTGGCTCAGCCACTGGAACCCGTCAACGATACGGCGGTCACTTCCCCCGAAGTCACTGAACAGACACCTGCACCTCAAAACTGGAAATCCGTCACCGTCAAAATTGGCGATAGCCTGGCAAAAATCTTTGCCGCAGAAAAACTGGATCCACGTCAGTTACAGGCAGTACTCAAAAGCGGGCCTGCAGCCAAACAACTGACCCGCATTCATCCTGGACAGATTCTCAACTTTCTAACCACACCAGAAACTGGTCTGGTCGAACTAAAATACGACCTGAATGCACTAAACGCCATCCAGGTTAAACGCGTGGATGAAAAGTTTGAAACACAATTAATTGTTCAGGTTCCGGAAAGACGGACAACCAGCACTGCAGGCACGATTGAAAATTCCCTGTTCCTGGCAGCACAACAAGCCGATCTTCCTGAGAAAGTTACTATGGAACTCGCCAACATCTTTGGCTGGGACATCGATTTTGCACTTGATATACGGTCGGGCGATACATTCGCCGTGGTTTACGAAGAACTCTTTCTTAACGGCGAAATGATTGGCCCTGGAAACATCATTGCCGCCGAGTTCACCAATCGCGGTAAAACACACCAGGCTTTACGCTTTGCTGATGCCAAAGGTGACGTTGATTACTACGCACCCAATGGCCGCAGTATGCGCAAAGCATTTATCCGCACACCGGTATCCTTTTCGCGCATTAGCTCTAAATTCAATATGGGGCGTAAACACCCTATCCTGAATCGAATTCGTGCCCACAAGGGTGTCGACTACGCTGCTCCCAGAGGTACGCCAGTTAAATCAGCCGGTAACGGTAAAATTGTCCACCGCGCCAGAAAAGGCGGTTATGGTAAAACTGTCGTCATTAAACACGGCACAAAATACAGCACGCTCTATGCACACCTGTCCCGATACCAGCGCGGCCTGAAACAGGGCAGCCGGGTACGACAAGGACAGATCATTGGTTATGTCGGCAGTACTGGCCTGGCAACTGGCCCGCACCTGCATTACGAATTCCGGCTTAACGGCAAACATCGCAATCCACTGACGGTTAAACTGCCCAGTGCATCACCATTACCTAAAAAATACCGTGATGATTTTAAGCAAGTCACAGAATCATCGTTGGCATTACTGCAACTCGCCAAACACGAGTCAGTCGCACTCAAAGAATAGCTCTATTGTTACGCACTCTGCGACCCGCACATGGCTGACAACTATATAGGCCTGATGTCCGGCACCAGTATGGACAGTATCGATGCTGTGCTGGTCGACTTCTCATCGCCAACGCCCCGGTTGATCGAACAACTAAGCTATGCATGGCCAGAAGATCTTAAAACCCGCCTGCAGACACTTGCCGAAAATCCGCACAGCTCTATCACCGAGTTTGCAACCCTCGATATCGAAACTGGCCGCTGGTTTGCATCGGCGGTTACCGCATTGATTGAAAAATCCGGACTGGCAACGAACACCATCAAAGCCATCGGTAGCCACGGACAAACCGTCTTGCACCAACCTGATTCTGCGGTTGCATTCAGTCAGCAAATCGGAGATCCGAACACAATCACTGAGCAAACTGGAATAACAACCGTGGCTGATTTCCGGCGCCGCGATATTGCAGCGGGCGGACAAGGCGCCCCGCTTGCACCGGCTTTTCACCGGCAAGTTTTCTGTAGTCCTGATGAAAACCGGGTTGTGTTAAATATCGGCGGCATGTCGAACATTACCGTATTACCGGCTGTTGATAGTACCGTCACTGGCTTCGATACCGGCCCTGGTAATGTGTTACTCGATGCATGGATCAGCCAACACTCTGACATCACTTTTGACAATCAAGGTGAATGGGCACGCAGTGGAACTGTTCATTCAGCGTTATTACAACGCTTACGGGAACATGATTTTTTTAATCTCAAACCACCCAAGAGCACGGGACGGGAAACGTTTAATCTGGACTGGCTACAAAACTCACTGCAATCATTCGACAGTATTCCCGCAGCCGATATACAGGCCACGCTGGTAGCACTGACAACCATAACCATTGCAGAGGCAATACAAGCCTATGCCAGCAATACACAACGGCTACTGGTCTGCGGTGGAGGCGTGCATAACACTTATCTGCTGGAACAACTTCAGAAGTTACTACCGGACTTAACCATAGAAAGTACAGAAAAATATGGCGTACACCCTGACTGGGTAGAAGCAATTGCATTTGCCTGGTTCGCAAAACAAACGCTGGAAAAGAAACCAGCTAACCTGCCGTCGGTTACCGGGGCAAAACAACTTGTTATTCTTGGCGGCATTTACCAGGCTTGATTCCAGAGAACCTCTGATTAATGAGCGAGAGTCTGTAGGAGCGGCTTCAGCCGCGATGAACGCTGCGCCGCCCCATCGTGGCTGAAGCCGCTCCTACAGATCCTGTGTTTTTCAAAATGACAAAATGAATGAATTATTCAGAGGTTCCCTGGTATTTGCATTTAACGCTTATCGATTGCCACGTAATCACGTTCAGAGTGACCGGCATACATCTGGGTGGGTCTGAATATACGGTTATCACCGAGTTGTTCGCGCCAGTGAGCGAGCCAGCCTGCGGAACGGGCGACTGCAAAAATAGAGGTAAACTGATCGGGCGGTATACCCATTTCTTTGTAAAGAATCCCTGAATAGTAATCCACGTTTGGAAACACACCTTTTGGTGACAGCTTTTCTTCGCAGGCTTCTTCCAATGCCAATGCCGTTTCAAACAACGACCCCATATTGCCACTGCGTTTTTCCATTAGCTCGTGCATCATTGATTGTAAAATCGTGGCACGCGGGTCTTTTACCTTGTATTCACGGTGACCCATACCCCAGATCTTGGTCTTCTGTTTGAGTTTTTTATCCAACCAGGCTTTCGCATTTTCAGGCCGGCCGATTTCCTCGAGCATTTCTACTACCCGCTGGTTAGCTCCACCGTGCAGAGGACCGGCCAGGGTGCCGATCGCAGCAGCCATCACCAAATAAGGGCTGGCAAGCGTAGAACCGGCTACCAACGCCGCAAAAGTGGAGGCGTTGATGGTGTGCTCAGCGTGCAGGATGAGGCAAGCATCCATTATTTTAGCCAGCATAGGATCAGGGTCTTCACCGTTGAACATGTACAACAAATTTTCCGCATAACCCAAGTCTTTGCGTGGCGGGATCGGGTCATAGCCGTTGCGTACGTGCTCCCACATGGTCACCAGTGTTGCCATGCGCGCAATTATCTTGACCGACATGTTATGCACGTAATTCAGATCTTCACAAACGTCCGAACCGGTCAGGCATTCGTCACCCGCATAAAACATGCCCAAACTTGCAACAGCAGTTTGCAACATTTCCATAGGATGTCCGGTCGCCGGAAGATATTTCATGATTTCACGCACGTTGTATTTCACAACACGATTACGGCGCAAATCATCGTCAAATTCTGCCAGCTCCGCGTGAGTTGGCAGACGGCCATCCAACAACAATAAGGTAGTTTCTTCAAACGTACTGTGCCGAGCCAGATCAACAATCCGGTAACCACGATAAGTCAGTAACCCACGACTGCCATCCAGATCAGAGATATTGGATTGGGTGGCCGGAACACCTTCGAGGCCGGGTAAGTATTCACTCATAGATTGTCTTCGCAGGTCAGTGTTAAAGCGTATCGAACAGATAATAACAAAGGGGCGTTAAAACGCCCCTTTAATAATTTACATGCCGCTGTCTCAGGCAGAGGATTTTATACTGAAAATGAAGAACCGCAACCACAGGTTGTCGTGGCATTTGGGTTTTCTATCACAAAACGCGCACCCTCAAGATCGTCTTTATAATCGATCGTGGCACCCACAAGGTACTGGTAACTCATAGGATCAACCAGCAATGTAACGCCGCTGTTTTCAACTTCTGTGTCACCGTCATTAACGGCTTCATCAAAGGTAAACCCGTATTGAAATCCTGAACAGCCACCACCGGAAATAAACACCCGCAGTTTGAGATCTGGGTTTTTTTCTTCGGCAATCAGGCTCTTAACCTTTGCTGCGGCTGCATCGGAAAAGTCCAACGGACTTTCTGCCTGATCTATATCTTGTGCAACACCTTCAGTCATACCTGTCATCTCCAGTCGTACTTCAATACCTTAAATTATCTATTTTCCTACTATTCTAGTCAAGTATTATGAGCGCCCTTGCGGAACGGCCAGGCAAATTCTTTTTCGATAGCAGGGGGGCGTTTTTTACCTTGTGGCGTGAGTTTGACGCTAATTCGGCGTGGTTTGAATTCCTTGGGCAAGCGTATTTCCCCCTGGAAATGCTGGAAATAACGAAATTTAAATTTCAGGGGGTTTTTACCATCATCCCCTAGCGTGTTGAACACCAGAACAGCTTTATTACCGTTATCCTCACCCAGCACCTCCAGGCCGACAACACCCCGCGCGGAACGGCCCCGGCGTTTCACCTGGGTCAAGGTTAGGTCGAACAAAAACAGGCCTTCCTTTTCTGCAGCTTCTATATCCAGGCGTTGAACCCGCAGACCCGGCTTAACATCTCCCGGAGAAATAATGCCTCTATATAACTCAAGCTCCTTGCGGACATCGTGCAATTCATCTTGTAATGCCACCACTTCTTCACGCACGCCCAGATTTGCCTGCCGATCGATTTGGCTCGAACGTTCCAGGATAGCAGTCTGTTCTACGAAGCTCTTTTTTTCCTTCTTCAGCTCACTGAACTTATCGTCTAGTGTTTTATGGGTTTGCCGTAGTTTAACCAGTTCACCGGAAGCATTGCGCTTACCATAGTCATACAACCAGGCACTATAAGCACCCAATATCGTTATAGGTATTAGTATGAGCCAACCGCTACGGCCGAGTTGTGAAAATTTAAGTTTGTTAGACACTCGCTGATTTCTACTTCTTTATATCTGTCCGTAAATAATGGTCTTCAAGGTAACAGGGCAACACCTTCCAGACCGGCGGCTTCCTGCAAACCAAACATAATATTCATATTCTGTATCGCCTGACCGGCTGCACCCTTTACCAGATTATCAATCACAGAAAGCACAACGACGGTATTACCACCCTTAGGACGGTGAACGGCAATACGGCAGTAATTTGCACCTCTTACACTACGCGTTTCCGGGTGAGAATTCGCCGGTAACACATCGACAAAGGGCTCTTTCGGGTAAGTTGACTCGAACAATGCCTGTAAATCAGTATCGTCTGTGTTCAACCTGGCATACAGCGTGGCATGAATGCCCCGTACCATCGGCGTCAGATGAGGAACAAAGGTTAAGCCCGGTAATTGTCCCGTGATAGCTGCTAACCCCTGACGGATTTCCGGTAAGTGGCGATGGCCCGGGACTGCATAAGCCTTGAAATTTTCGCTGGCCTCGCTGTATAAAGCGCCCACATTGGCCTTACGTCCTGCTCCGCTGACACCAGACTTGCAATCGGCTATCAGCGTATTCGCGTCTACAACACCTGCTCGCAGCAACGGCAAGAAACCAAGTTGCACTGCGGTCGGATAACAGCCTGGGTTGGCAATCAGCCGGGCATCTGCAATGGCTGCACGATTGACTTCTGGCAACCCATAAACCGCTTCATCCAGCAATTCCGGGCAAGCGTGTTCCATGCCGTACCAGGTTTGCCACAACTGCGCATCACGCAAGCGAAAATCGGCCGCCAGATCGATCAGACGCACACCGGCTTCAAGCAACTGCTTTGCCAGGGTCATGGCGATACCGTTAGGCGTGGCGAAAAACACCAGCTCGCATGCGCTGAGCAATTCCGGATCAGGTTCGACAAACTGCAAATCCAGATGGCCGCGTAAATTCGGAAATAGTTCAGAAACAGGCTTGCCTGCCTCTGAGCGCGAGGTGATGCACTGAACTTTAACGTCAGGATGCATTGCTAGTAAACGCAACATTTCCACGCCTGTATAACCCGTTCCACCCACGACGCCGACTTTGATCATGCTATTCCCTTATCTCTGCGAACTAAATTTGCTTCTATTCAGAAACAATGACGCTCGCCAAGATCCAAACTGATAAGTAATTGTTCTCAAGAGCATACTAAAATTCTTTCTTGGCGTCTTTTCATTTGCATGGCAAGCATATAGTGTACTGTAACGTATTAAATGCACATTTATATAATCGATGTTTCGCCACTTTCTAAAATCCGGACACGCACTACTTTCACCCGACGCCTGGAAAATCCGTCTGGTTTTGTGGATCGGTGCAGTCCTGGTTGGACTGGTAGCATCTGGATTTGCCATTGCAACCGAGCACGCTGAAGACCTGTTCCGGCGTGTATTGGAATTCTCGGAATACGCCCCTTTTATAGTGACACCTGTCGGCCTGATCATCGTCGCCTGGCTAACGCGCAAGTTTTTCCCTGGCTCACAAGGCAGTGGCATCCCGCAATCCATCGCAGCTTTGCAAATGAGTGAACACGCGGCTCGCTCCAAACTAATCTCATTTCGTATCGCCGTCGGCAAAGTATTCCTTACCCTGCTGGGGTTGTTGAGTGGTGCATCGATAGGACGCGAAGGACCTTCAGTCCACATTGGCGCTTCATTAATGTTCGCACTGGGCCGATTTGCAAAATTTCCCCACCATTATATGGATCGTGGCTTGATACTGGCGGGCGGTGCGGCAGGTATCGCAGCTGCTTTCAACACACCGCTGGCCGGGATAATTTTTGCCATTGAAGAAATGGGCCGCTCATTTGAAGAACGCACATCCGGGGTGTTACTCACCGCCGTGTTTATCGCCGGCATCACGGCCGTCGCTATCCAGGGTAATTATACTTATTTTGGCTCGACTTCCGCCGGACATGATTTATCCAATCTTATGCTACCTGTGCTGGTATGCGGCATCGGTGGCGGCCTGCTCGGCGGTCTGTTCAGTACCGCGTTGATTCAAAGTTCCCGCCGCGTTATTCCCATTGCACGCAGATTCCCCTACCGGGTTGCCGCCCTGTGTGGTCTGGGCATTGCCTGTTCAGGATTTATCTCCGGCAGCACAGCCTATGGCACCGGTTACGATGAAGCGAAAATCATCCTGACCCATACCGGCGCACTGCCGGACACTTACCCGCTTACCAAAATGGCCAGCACCTTGTTCTCATATCTGAGTGGTATACCTGGGGGTATCTTTGCACCCTCCCTGGCCACCGGCGCAGGCTTTGGGGCCGCATTCGCAGACTTACTACCGGGTGTTCCGGTCGCCGTAGTTATTATCCTCGGCATGGTGGGATATTTTACCGGCGTTGTTCAAACCCCGATTACTGCGTTTGTGATTGTGATGGAAATGACCGACAACCACGATTTACTCTTACCCTTAATGGCCACTGCCTTGATCGCCTTTGCGACATCGCGCCTGGTTTGCCCATCACCGATATACCGCGAACTCTCAAGACAATTTTTGCCATTACCTGTAGAAAAACCGGCTGAAAAAGAATCCGATGAAAACCCCGAAGAAAACACGGGTAGTAAGAAAAACGCTACCGAACCGAAACCATAACCGCTAGTATTTCAGTCATGAAAACCAAGACTATCCTGCTGGGTCTGTTTAGCGCGCTGTTGGTCAGTGCAATAGCTTACGTCTGGATAACACCTCGCGGCATTTCACACGCACCGGACATTTCTCTCAAAACTCTGCAAGGCGAAACCATCGACCTTGCCGGATTGCAGGGCAAACCCGTGCTGGTCACATTCTGGGCCACTTACTGCCCGGGATGTCTCAAAGAAATGCCACATCTAATACAGCTCTATAAAAAACTATCTCCCAATGGACTGGAAATCATCGGCATCACTACACCTCAGGATCGTCCGGATCACGTTATTGCGATGACTGAGGCAAAACAAATTCCCTACCCCATTGCACTGGATATAGACGGTAAAGTCAGTCAAGCTTTTGGTAATGTGCGCCTCACACCGACCTCTTTTTTAATCGCACCCGATGGTCAGATCGCGCATCAGAAAACTGGCGTACTGAATATGCAAAAAATACAGACACTCATAGAAACCATGTTACCTGTGCAAACTGCACATCTGGGTCATTTCGACTAAACCATGCTCTGGATAAAAGCATTTCACGTGATGTTCATGGTGACCTGGTTTGCCGGGCTGCTCTACCTGCCACGTTTATTTGTCTACCATGCTGCCTGCAACGATGAACCGGGGCACCAGCGCTTCCTTATAATGGAACGCAAACTGTTTATTATCATGACCATCGGTGCCGTACTCACCGCACTCTTTGGCTTTATCCTGCTATTCAAATGGCACTGGCCACTGACCGAAGGCTGGCTGCATTTCAAATTGGCATTGGTAGCAGCACTGATTCTGTACCACGCTTATTGCTGGAAACTGATTACAGCCTTCAAACAAGGATCAAACCGTTACAGCGCTACATTTTTCCGCTGGTTTAACGAATTTCCAGCTATAATCCTTATTATCGTGGTAGTACTGGCAGTCGTCAGGCCTTTTTGACCACATCTATTTACTTACTCAGGAAGCCCTGAATTGTGCGAGAATCTGTAGGAGCGGCTTCAGCCGCGATGAATGCCGCAGCCCCATCGCGGCTGAAGCCGCTCCTACAGATTATGCACAACACATCATGAAGTTCTCTAAATTTAAAACAGGTTGTAGAACATGACTCGAATTGTAGAATGCATCGTCCTGAATCGCGAAGCCGAAGGCCTGGACAACCCGCCGCATCCTGGTGAAATAGGGCAGCGAATTTATGACAGTGTTTCCAAAGAAGGCTGGAACCAATGGCTGGAACGCCTGACCATGATCATCAATGAAAATGGTTTAAGCACAGCTGATCCCCAGAGCATCGATGTAATTGAAAAACACATGCTGGGTTTTTTGTTTAAGGAAGGTGAGCTTGGCCAAATGCCGGAAGGTTTTCAGGCCGCTGGCGGGAAGAAATAGCTTATAGGTTCTGTGGCACAAAATTAATGCTGGCCACACATCATCCCCTCTCCCTGAGGGAGAGGGAGTAGAGTGAGTTGAATATCGAAAATCTGAGAACAGTAGACTGCCACCAAAAATTATTAAACCCGCTGATCCGCCATCTTGAATACTGGCGCAACAACAATATTCAATTCCCCATACGCTTCTCTAAGCGCCGCTTCGACTACTACTGGCGAAGACCCACGCGCAAAAACAAATCCGAGATAACTACCGCCTTCTGGTAACGGCACAAGTTCATAACCTTCACGCACACTGATTAATATTTCTTCTACTCCCGGTACTTTTTGTGCCGTTTGTATACCTTCAACTCGTCGCAACACACCCGCCCCGGGGATCGGTAACATCAACACACCTAATGCCTCATCTTGTGCTGCAATGTTGACCGTTTCGCCCAATGCTTTTTTAATCACCAGTGTTTCCAGGTCGTATCCGGTACCGTAGGTCAGCATCCGCGCACATTCTCCACCAATGGTGCGGGAGGCGACTTCGATTATCCAGACGCCATCATCGTTGATACGTAATTCAGCATGCACTGGCCCTTCTACAAGACCATAAGCACGGCATGCCGCTTGTACTGTTTGTAGTGCGGCCTGTTGAATCTCAGCGCTATAACTAGAAGGCGTTATGTAATAGGTCTCTTCAAAATACGGGCCTTGCATGGGATCTGGTTTGTCGAACATTGCCAGCAGTTCGAGATCACCGTTACGCAATAATCCTTCTAACGCAATCTCATGTCCTGGTATAAAAGTTTCAATCAATAGTTTATTGGTTTCTTCGGTAGGTAATTGCTCTTCTGTGGTAAGTATCCGTTTGATGCGTTCAATAGCTTGTAAACAAGCCTGCTCGTCATTGACACGAATTACACCGCGGCTCGCAGATAGACTTACTGGCTTGATCACTACCGGGTACTTGATAGACGCTAGTTGCGGCTGTAAGGCTGTATCGAGATTGATGATGCAATGCTCAGGGACAGCAATACCTGCTTCTCGCAAACAGGCGCGCGCAAGATCTTTGCGCCTGGACAGTACGGCCGCACTGGGCGGGTTGTGTGGAAGACTTAGTTGTTGTGCAACGCGACTGGCCAGTTCGACGGCAGCATCATCGGTTGCGATGACACCCTGGAACGGTTGCTTAGCTGAAGCAGCGATTAAAACATCTAACGCTGCCGGATCATTTAGATCTATGTGTAAACCAGATGCAACTGCGCTGACTAATGAATGTTCGCCAGGTGAGGCGACGACGGCATCAATCTGAAGCTTGGTGGCTGCCTTGATAAAAGCGGCAATACGATAACTATTGGGGGGTGAAACCAACAACACCCGCTTACGCGGGTGCTGAGGTGAATCCTTATTAGTGGCAATATTATTCAGGCGCCACAACCACCGCCAGCTGCACCACATGCACCACAGGTGCCAGAACCACCGGTTGCCGCAAAGACATTATTAAAAACAAAACTCGCGCCGGTTGAACGCTCGACGTAATCAATTTCCACACCGCGCAGAAAATTCAACGCAACCGCATCTACATATAGATTAAAACCTTCAGCACTCAACTCACAATCATAAGGTGTTTTGCTATCGGTAAAGGTCATGCCGTAGGTCATACCACCACAACCACCACCCGATACAAAGACACGTATCGCATCAAGGTCTTCATCAATGTCCTTGAATAACTCTGCCATCTTTTCGGTGGCCGCTGGTGTTAACCGTAAATCGGATTCGCTCAAAGTAGGCGCAAACTCAACTGCAACAGCCTGGTTCATGTAATTCTCCTAATTTCGATCAACAATTTTATTAGAAACAGTCTATCACGGTGCGTCATACATATGACCAAACCCACGCTCTGTCTTAACCACAAATCCTGCTGTTTCAGATACTATTCTAAATAAGAATGATTTGCATTTGTTTTAGCAGTCTATATAATCTCACTCTAATGAAGCCAACAGATCTTTTCTATTAAGGGATATTTTAATGAAATACAGTAAGTTACTATCAGTCTCCCTGTTCGTAGCCAGTTTGCTTGCCACTAATGCCATGGCAGCGAAGCCTCCCAGCCAGGAAGAAATGTGGGAGATAATCCAGAAACAACAACAGGAAATCGAAGCCCTGAAAACCGATCAAAAGGCGACCGAAGAAAAAGCTGAAGCAGCAGTGGTCGCCGTAGAAGAAAACAGCCAAAGTGACTCAGGATTATTAAATAATACCCAAATCGGTGGCTACGGCGAACTGCACTACAACAATCTGGACAGTAAGAAACAAATTGATTTCCATCGTTTCGTACTCTTCTTCGGTCACCAGTTTACCGATAGCCTGCGGTTTTTTTCAGAACTTGAAATCGAGCATGCAGAATCTGGTGACGGCAAAGCCGGTGAAGTGGAGCTGGAACAAGCTTATGTTGAATATGACTTGAGCCAGAATCATCACGTTAAAGGCGGTTTGTTTATATTACCCGTGGGCATTTTGAACGAAACACATGAACCCCCTACTTTCTACGGTGTAGAACGCAACCCAGTTGAAAAGAATATTATCCCATCCACCTGGTGGGCCGGTGGTGCAGCGCTCAACGGAGAACTGGCTGCAGGTTGGAGTTATGATGTCGCCTTGCACGAAGGTCTTGATAATACCGGATACAATATTCGCAGTGGCCGACAAAAAACCAGTAAAGCCAATGCATCAGATCTGGCTGCAACCGGCCGTATCAAATGGACCGGCATGCCCGGTGTGGAAGTCGGCGCAACATTACAATATCAGGACAATATCACCCAGGGCGTTGATAACGATGCGAGTGCCTGGCTCTATGAAATACACACTGATTTGAAACGCGGACCATTTGGTTTGCGTGCGCTCTTTGCCTTGTGGGATATCGATGGTAGTGGCGCGAGCGCCGTTGGCCGTGATGAGCAACAGGGATTTTATATCGAACCGTCTTATAAAATCACATCCAGGTTTGGCGTCTTTGCGCGTTATAACCAGTGGGATAACCAGGCGGGTAACAGTACTAAATCAGAACGCAAACAATATGATGTAGGGGTTAACTTCTGGCCTCATCCGGATGTTGTGTTGAAAGTGGATCTGCAACAACAGGACAATGAAGGTACAACGAATAATGACAACGGCTTTAATCTTGGTGTCGGGTATCAGTTCTAAAACCCTAAGGAACCGTTTATTAATTCGTGAAGACCTGTAGGAGCGGCTTTAGCCGCGATTGGTGTAGCGCCCATCGCGGCTAAAGCCGCTCCTACAATTACTTGTAGGTTTACAGTGACGAGATGCACGTTATAGCGGAGGCCGCTTAACTTTAAAGTGGTACTATTCTAATTATGCTAATCCGCCCAATTCTATTTGTAGCCCTGACTTTTTTGAGCACTCATTCTGCACTGGCGCGCGGTGTGTATCAAACTGCAGATGATTTTCTTGTTGAAGTGTTCAATAAAAAAGTGCCTGATCCTGCTGTGGTCTGGTTAACAGGAAATAAAAAACAACGCACCCAGGAAATACTCGGACACCCTTATACAAGTTTACGCATTCGTTACTGGCAGCAGAATAATCGTAGCGCCTGGATACTGGAAGAAATTGGCAAGGATTTACCGATTACTGTTGGTCTAGTTGTGGAAAACCAACGTCTGGATACTATAAAAGTACTCACCTTTCGTGAAAGCCGTGGCTGGGAAATTCGGCATGGTTTTTTTACCGACCAGTTTAAAGACGCCGCCCTAACCAACAAAATAGAACTGGATCGGAACATTGATGGCATTTCTGGCGCAACTCTGTCCGTGCGCGCTATGAAAAAACTGGCTACACTGGCGCTTTACCTGGATAGCACAATAAAAACCAGCGATGTCCAAGCAACACCCTAGAAAACAGCGTTTCAAACTCCGCTCATTTTACATATGGCATCGCTATATGGGCATCACCGCGGCCGGCTTCATGGTGCTGGTTGCAGTAACGGGAATTTTACTGAATCACACTGAATATTTTCAATTCGACAGCCAACACGTGAAATCCGATGGCGTCCTCGACTGGTACGGTATAGAGGCACCGAACGAATTACTTTCTTTTGTTGCGGGTGACAGACACATCACGCTGATGGGCAAACATTTATATATTGGCGAACTGGAAGCAAATGGCGAATTCAAGCAACTGATCGGCGCTGTCAATAATAACGACATGCTCATCATCGCAATCGATGACCGTATTCTGCTTATGAGCGCAGACGGAGAACTCATCGAGGAGCTAAAAGAAAAAGATGGCGTACCCGCAGGTATGAAACGGATTGGCGTCGATCAGTCCGATCTATTTATTGTCGAAGGCAGTCATGATTTGTACACATCAAAAAATGATTTCATAAGCTGGGAGCACTGGAAAGGAAACGTGGCTGAGATAAGCTGGGCAACACCCGCCCCGACCGACGACAATCTGAAAAAGATGTTGCAATACCATTACCGTGGCGAAGTTCTTCCTGTAGAGCGTGTATTGCTTGACCTGCACAGTGGGCGTTTCTTCGGCAAACTCGGCCCCTGGTTTATTGATGCTTCTGCAATCCTGCTGATACTACTCAGCCTGACTGGCACCTGGATGTGGTTTAAACGGCGGCGTTAATTGATAGATAGTTATTTCCATCAACGGCATCATAGGCTGCTTGTTACCCTCTCAATATGAATCTGAATCGACAACCCATGTCTATGCATTACGCCACCAGTCCCGGTAAAGATAAATGGCTTTTGGGCGCGGTTATTATTCTTGCTGTACTTGCCTATCGAGAAATATTTCTGTGGAGCCTCTCATCTCACAGCCTTCCAAATTATGTAGGCTGGTTTTTCAATTTTTCAGATACCTCTCCGCAGTTCCTTTATATGCTTTCAGTCGCTTTGGTATATCTTCGTCGAAAAGATATTGCCAGGGCTTTCAACGGCAAAGGAACGCCGTTTACAGCATTATTGTTTATCGTACCAGGCGTATCACTTTATATTTGGGGGCGTTATATAGGCGTTAGCAGTATTGTTTATATGTCATTTCTACTCATGATTTTTGGAGCTGCACGGTTTTTATCAGGTAAGCGATTGACCCGTCAGATTCTTATACCAGTCCTGATTTTGACCTTTGCAATTCCATGGCCTGCCGCTCTGATCAACCAGATAATTTTTCCGTTTCAACTCTGGACTGCTGAACACAGCGCCTGGTTACTGGATATGATCAGCATCACGTCAATCCAGGAAGGCGACAGGATTGTAATGCCTGGCGGGAGTGTTGTTCGGGTCGCTGAGTCCTGTACTGCATTGGGTTTCATGAAATGGCTGCTGATCTTTGCTCTTGCCTATGCGTATATCTTTCCAGTTTCCCGGTTACATACTATTGTTCTGGTGCTGTCGGCCCCTTTTATTGCCTATGCAGTTAACCTGTTAAGGGCTTTCAGCCTTATATTAAACCCGGAGAAAGAAATATTATCGATTCATCTCGTGCAGGGAATTGCATTTTTTATGATTGGTTTTGCTCTGCTATATGCGGTAGATAATATAGTGTTACGCCTGATCGCAAAACACAGGAACAAGGTTAATGCGCATGCTGGTAGTTATTCTGCTAAGGAAAATATCAGGCCTAAACACAGGCACTTGATAATCCTTGCAGGAATATTCTCAACTCTTTTCTTATTGTCAATTGGGCTGCCAGAATGGTCTAGTTTTTCACAACACCACGCTAGAGACATCAGCCTTAAAGAAAAAATGGATGGCTGGGAAATGGGAGGTGAGTTACGTGAGAATCGCCTGTTCCTTGGGGGAGTCCGTTACAGTTCCAGCCTGTTCCGCCATTACGCACGAGGTAATGACCTGATCACTGTATTCATTGGATTTAACGATCGACTGCGTCGTGATCACAGTCTGATTTCTAAAAAAAATGCTTTCCCGAGAGAGATGTCGCTGGTTGAGGATCAATTCAATGTGGTGCTGGAAGGGGTCAGTAATCCTGTCCAGGCAGTTATCACAAACAGCCGAAAATATGGACGCATGCTTTCCTATCACTGGTATGAAGGTACAGCCGGGACTAGTAAAGAAATTCTACGTGCCTTGCTGGCATTGGACCAATCACCCTATCGCAGGCCGGGTGGAGAACTTGTAATTCGACTGACCACAAATATCTGGTCAGCTCCAGAAGGGAGGACAATAGCAGATAAACGATTACGTGATTTTCTCGTAGCGATGAAGCATCAGGATTGATAATGATGCGCTACAACATTAAACAAAGAGCCGGGCAATGCCCAGCTCTTTATGCTGACTGATGTTAAAAAAACATTTATTTCCTGGCTCGGTTACGCAGGGACCCAATCGCAGGCACCGCAAATAACAACAACCAGAGAGGATCGAATACTGATCTGCCGCCAATAGTGCAACCGCCAATATCGTTGAACTGACCGATTGCTATCGGGTCTACGATCATGCCATTTACAACACCATCCAAATCGGTAGCGGGATCACCATCCGTAAGAAAAACAATCAAGGTCTTTTTGTCAATCCGTTTCCAGGTGCTGCTGGGTAGCAGTTCGAATGCGCCTGAATTGAGAACCTTATAAACTACCAGGCCATCATCAGGCATTTTAGATGAAAATGTCAGCCGCACTTGTTGGGTACCCCCTACCGGTGCTGTTGTTTCATAGCTGATAACGCCAAACAGGATTTTGACATCCTCAGGTCCGTTAACTGCCGCAGTAGAACTGACATTGGAAAGTGTCTGATTTGAACCTGTAGAGATAATTACAGATTCACCAGATGGGAGAATTTCATTTACAGTGCTGGCGTCTAGAGGCGGCGTTACCACTATGGTCTGACAGCTTGTATCACAAGTCGCTGTACCTGGGGGTTCACACTGCTCGCCCGTTTCTACTATACTATTGCCGCAAATAGCAGCCGCTATAGTCATACAGCTTGCATCACAGGTAGCGGTTGGGAGATTTAAATTATCACACTGTTCGCCTGACTCAACTACACCATTGCCACAGATAGGTGCCGCTATAGTCATGCAGCTTGTATCACAGGTAGCGGTTGGAAGATTTAAATTATCACACTGTTCACCTGATTCAACCACACCATTACCACAGATAGGCCCCCCTATAATCATACAACTTGCATCACAGGTAGCGGTTGGGAGATTTAAATCATCACACTGTTCACCTGATTCAACCATGCCATTACCACAGACTGGCTGAGATTCATTCTGGCAACTAGCGTCACAACCGTCACCGTTGGTGTTATTCCCATCATCACACTGTTCGCTTACATTATTACCATTTGTAGGCTGAGCTACATTGTCGCCACAAAAAGTCAGTGTACACTCACCACCGCCCTGGCTTGTCGTTGTATTCGTACAGATATCAGAAGCTGCGATATTGCCTTCATCGCATTCTTCGGTACCTTCAATATCACTGTCGCCACACATCGGACCCGCGTAAGCGTTAATCGACAGACTTGATAAAAAAAGTACCGATAATAAAAGGAACAGGCTTCTTGTAATTGTCATGGTGGCTCCCCAACATTTCTTACTTATGATTTACGTACATTCAACAATGTACAGAACACGCTATTTACAGCGACAGGAATACCGCAATATTTTACCTGACTCCTCTCAATGTCAAGTGATAGACAGATTTATTGGTAGTTGTCGGGTAGAGCAGCTTCCAAGGCACCCGTTCTACTCTGACTACCTGGCAGGAATATCATTTGGCGACGGTTTAAACGATGACGATAAAACACTACTATTTGATTTGAGTAGTAAATTCAGGTGTCAGCACTTATTGCTTCCTTTTAATTTGACGGAATATCTGGCCTGGAATTAATCTAAGTAGTGCTTTATTTGACGCGAGCCGTGAAACTAACTATGTTTTAGGTTGTATGAGTAAGCCTGATATGCTTCTCATGCGACGATTTCATGGTGAAAATTAATTTCTAACAACAGGACGATTATCGAACTACAGAGTTAAAGAATAAATATAAGCGTACTGGTCAGCTCCACCGCCTGCAGTTAAGCAATGACCGCAAACCAGTGGAGTTAGATGAAAATTTCTAAGAACAGTACTTGATGTATCTATGAAACCTGGAGGTTCACATGAATTTATTTCCCATCACCCGCAATTTTGCTGTGTTTCTTGTTGGCATGTTGATATCGAGTCTGACACATGCCGCTTTTACACAAGTAATATCATTTGGTGACAGCCTGTCGGATACCGGCAATGTTTTCGCAGCCACCACAGGCACTAACCCCCCAGCACCCTATTTCAATGGCCGGTTCTCAAACGGCCAGGTCTGGAATGAAGCTCTGGCAATCAGTCTCGGTTTGACTGCACCCACCCCCTCGTTAGCCGGTGGGACAAACTTTGCCTGGGGTGGAGCAAGAACAAATTCCGCACCCAGCGTCCCTGCAACAGCAACCCAGGTTAGTGACTATATTACTAGTGGTGGTGGTATAGCAGATCCCGGTGCACTATACACAATATGGACGGGGGGTAACGATATACAGGATGTTGCTAACGGGGCGGCAACAACAGGTGACCTCACAGCAGACGCGAATAACGTAGCAACGCTGGTGAACGACCTAAAAACTGCAGGCGCTCAAAGTATTTTAGTGCTGAATGTTCCTAATATTGGTAACGCTCCGATTTCGGCCGCCAATCCAGCTGGCGGGACTGCTTTATCTAACCTTTTTAATTCGACACTGGCAGCAGCTCTGGCCGGTATAAGTGGTGTAGAGCTGGTAGACATATTTACTGCATCAAATAATATAGATGCGGATCCGGCAGCTTTTGGGCTAACCAATGTAACGAATAAGTGTCTAGACATTGCTGGCCCTTCAATTTGTACCGATCCAAGTAAGTATCTCTTCTGGGATGATATTCACCCGACTACAGCGGGTCACGCTCTAATTGCAGATGCTGCACTACAACAAGCCATGTCACTCATGGCCGTTCCACTGCCAGCTGCGCTTCCGTTATTAATTTCCGGCTTATTTGGAATGGGCTTTTTCGGGAGAAAAAGAGGTCATAAAGTACACGGTTGATTGCAATTGTTATTTACCAGACAAACAAACGGCGCATCAAGCGCCGTTTGTTTGTCTCAGGTGTGAATTCATTCACACCTACCGCAAGAAATATGAATTAATAAGCGCCTCTCTAACATTCAGTAAATACGTTTCTCCTGATACAGAGATCAGTCGTGGTAAAAATGCAAACCAATTCAAAAAAAGGCACAACCTCGTCTCACTATCCGCATATTTTCAGACCCCTGGATTTGGGTTTTACCCAATTGAAAAACCGCATATTAATGGGGTCGATGCATCTGGGGCTCGAAGAACTCCCAGGTGGTTTTGAGCGGTTAGCGGTATTCTATGCAGAACGTGCACATGGTGGTGTTGGTTTAATCGTTACCGGAGGGATTGCGCCTAACAGGGAAGGAGCAGTGCATCCCGGCGCGGCAATTCTTGTAGATGAATCTCAACTACTGGAACATCAACAGGTCACACGCGCAGTACATAAAGCAGATGGCAAGATCTGTCTGCAAATCCTGCATACCGGGCGTTACGCATTCAGTGACAAACTCATCGCACCTTCAGCAGTACAGGCACCGATAAATCCTTTCACCCCAAGGGCTATCAGTACTGAAGAAGTACAACAACAAATTGATGATTTTGTTAACTGCGCCATGCTGGCACAGCACGCCGGTTATGATGGTGTGGAAGTAATGGCGTCTGAAGGTTACTTTCTGAATCAGTTCATCGCCGCTCAGACTAACCTGCGTGAGGATAAATGGGGTGGGGAATATGCCCATCGCATAAGACTTCCTGTTGAGATTGTGCGCCGGATTCGCGCGCAGGTGGGCGAGAAATTTATCATAATTTTCCGACTCTCCATGCTGGATATGATTGAGGGAGGCAGCACTTTTGATGAAGTTGTTACCCTGGGCAAGGCGGTTGAATCTGCTGGAGCAAGCTTGATCAACACGGGTATAGGTTGGCACGAAGCCCGCATTCCCACTATTGCCACTAAAGTTCCAAGGGCTGCATTTACCTGGGTTAGTGCAAAAATTAAAACAGAATTATCCATTCCTGTCATTACCTCCAATCGTATCAATACACCAGAAATAGCTGAGGCCGTGTTAAAAAAGGGTGATGCCGATATGGTATCCATGGCGCGTCCATTTCTGGCAGACGCGGAATTTGTAATCAAAAGCAAGCAGGGACGAGCTGATGAAATCAATACCTGTATTGCCTGCAACCAGGCCTGCCTGGATCATGTATTTGTCGGCAAACTGACTAGCTGTTTAGTCAATCCAATGGCCTGCCATGAAACCGAGTTACGGATTAAGCCATCGACCAATCCACAAAAACTTGCTGTGGTAGGTGCCGGACCTGCTGGACTGGCTTTCGCAATTACTGCTGCAAAATGTGGTCATCAGATCACGCTGTTTGATGCGGCAGAAGAAATTGGTGGTCAGTTTAACTTGGCCAAAAAGATTCCAGGTAAGCAGGAATTTTATGAAACTCTGAGATACTTCGCGCGACAGCTGGAAATCACAGGTGTTGATGTAAGACTTAGTACAAAGGTAACCGCTGAAGAGCTTAACAACAGCGATTGTGATCAGGTCATACTCGCTACGGGTACCATGCCCCGCACACCGGAAATCGAAGGGGTTGGGCATAAAAAAGTACTTAGCTATATCGATGTGATTAACGGAGCTGACGTCGGCACACGGGTAGCTGTAATTGGTGCAGGTGGCATTGGTTTTGATAGCTGTGAATTTCTGACAAAAAGCGTTGAAGACAGTAGCCGTAATATTCAGGTATTTATGGAAAAATGGGGTATAGACATGACACTGCAAGCCCGTGGAGGCATTGCTGGCATTGCAAAAAAACCAGAGACCTCACCACGGGAGGTTTACCTGTTACAACGCAAAGCTTCAAAGGTCGGTGCCGGATTGGGTAAAACTACCGGCTGGATCCATCGCGCTGATCTGAAAATGAAAGGTGTCAGGATGATGAATAATTGCGAATATAAAAAGATCGATGATGCCGGATTACATCTGACCGTTGATGGTAAAACTGAATTACTTGAAGTCGATCATATTGTGCTCTGCGCCGGTCAGGAATCCCAGCGGGAATTACTCGATGCAGTTAATAAGCCGGTACACCTGATTGGTGGTGCAGACGCTGCCAATGAGCTGGATGCAAAAACTGCCATTGATCAAGGAACCCGTCTGGCCATTAGGCTGAGCGCTGAAAATGAGCCGAGATAAATAAGGGTGAGACGAATTAATGCCTAGTGAGATACCTGGGTAATTTCTCTTGTGTAATAAAAATCTTTCAATTAGAGTATATTTTGCAAAACCCGGCTTTTTATACCCTAATTATAAGCAGCATACTCAAAGTAAATATTTCATCGCTAACGCAATCTTTATAATTTGGAAGTGCCTATGAAAAATCACACCAGAAATTATATATATCCAGCTTATTGTTTGCTAATCACACCATTCATTCTATTGTCACCCGCGTACGGCAAGGATTTTACACTGGGAAAGAATGACGATGTTACATTGCGGCTTAATGCCCAGTTCAGTGTAGGCGCCAGCGCCCGAATGCAAGATCCTGATCCGGACTACATTGGTGAATCAAATGGTGGGAAAGGCGGGCCATCAACAACAGATGATGGCACTCAAAATTTCGAGAAATATGATGTTTTTACGTCGCCAGTAAAAGGCATTGTTGAACTGGATATTTCAAAAGATAATTATGGCTTCTTTACGCGAGGTAAGGCCTGGTACGACTACGCGCTTGATCAAAAGGATGTGCTCCATGGCAATTCTCTTAATGGTTATGAAACCAACGATCCACTGGAAGATAACGGTTTTTCGCAATTAGCCAAGTTCAAGGGTGCAATTTTACTTGATGCCTATCTCTACGGTGATTTCGATATCGGGGATATACCGGTTTCCCTTAAATTAGGCAGGCACGTACTCAGCTGGGGAGAAAGCACGTTTATTCAAAACGGTCTTAATATTATCAACCCCTTTGATGTCAGTGCTTTTCGTCGGCCAGGTGCTGAGATCAAGGAAGGTTTACTACCCATAGGCATGTTTTCTGTTAATGCAGGGCTTACAGAGAAGTTAAGTCTTGAAGCTTTCTATCAATTCGAGTGGGAAAAAACAACTATAGACGGATGTGGTACGTATTTCTCAACCGCAGATTTTGTAGCAGAAGGATGTAATGTCGTTTCAATACGCACCCGTAACGATCAAGAGTCTTTGAAACAAGGTGAATTTATAACCAGAACCTCCGATGATAAGCCGGATGATTTAGGTCAGTATGGAATTTCTGCCCGTTATTTCTCTGATTTATTCAACGGTACTGAGTTTGGTTTCTATTTTATGAATCTTCATTCAAGGCTGCCATTGATCGCAGGTTTACGCACTTCCAATCCCAATCCGCTTTTACCATTTGAAGGTGATATTACCAGGCCGGACTGGGCTTTGAACCCAAAATACTTCATCGCTTACCCGGAAGACCTGAAAATTTATGGTCTCAGTTTTTCCACAACCATCGGCGGTGTTGCCTTCAGTGGCGAGATATCGTACAAACCCGACACACCCATCCAGATAAATGGCGCAGAAATATTAAACGCAGCCGTGACAGAAAACGATGTATTCCGGCTGACACCACGGATCAAGGCAGTCGGCCTGGGAGAACGGGTAAACGGATTTGATGAATTTGATGTCACCCAGATTCAATTTACAGGAATAAAGTTTATCGATAATGTAATGGCCGCTAGCCGGCTTGTTTTAGTGGGAGAAGTAGGCGTCGTATTAACAGATGGTATAGGCATAGACGAGACTGGCCAGAGATACGGGAGAAATACTGTATTTGGCCTGGGAGATTTTCAGTCTCCTGCAAACCCGATTGTAGACTGTGCATTTCTGACGGGTGCCATTACCGCTATTAATGGAGATTGTCGTTCAGATGGATTTGTTACCGCCAGCGCCTGGGGTTACCGTTTACTGGCAAGGCTTCAGTACCCCAGCCTGTTTCTCGGTATGAGCGTAAATCCTTCCCTTGCCTGGTCGCACGATGTGAATGGCTATTCACCGGAACCTGCTCAACAATTCCAGGAGGGCAGAAAAGCCATCAGCTTAACCGTACCCTTCGAATACCAATCAAAATACTCCCTCAGTCTTGGATATACCGTATTTTATGGCGGGAATTATAATGTCCAGACAGATAAAGACTTTGCATCTATCAGCTTTTCTTTGTCTTTATAGCAATATTGGCTCTTCCTCTGATCGAGTGCGTAGATTTCGCGGTAGGGCCGAATCCACTCGGCCCTACGGGAAGGCATGCCTTTTCTGTGGAAAGCAAACTAATATTCATGATCCACGTCTTACTAAGTTTTTCAAAGACCATAAAAACAAAACTTTTTGTCTTACATTGTCGAGATACTTAACGCATGGCTGTTAGTGGCCTAAATTTGCATAAACCAATATAACAATTTGTTTTAATTATAAAAATATCAACATGTGTTCAATTACGCATCATAATTATACGTCGGAATTCTTGACATGGTTATGTTGACAACAGGTAACCAGTTTAGGATGTAAAAGTTAACCATCTAATTTTATTAGGTATTTTCTGTAACTATACCTTTTGGTACGAATGCTGCTACACTTTGTAAGTGAGAGAGTACGTATTTAGAGAGTACGTATATAGAGAGGTTGCTACCCGTTATTTTAGGTCGGTAGCGCAAGGTAGTGAGTCATGAACTGTATTTCAGGTCTGGGTCATTATCTAAATTTTTAAATCCTATATTTTTTAGTATTTTTAAAAAATTTCCAGGAGAATAGAAATGAAAACCTTTCGAAACACAGCTTTGTCGCTGATCCTTGCATCGACATCTATGGCAGCCAACGCTGCAACAGTAACAATCCCGTCTAACACTTTTAACTGTACTGGTGGCATCTGCGCGGCATTTGCCGTCAATGAGGTAGAAATTACCGTCCAGATTCCAGATTCTGATGGTGTTTACGGCGCTACCGCGCTTACAGCCGAGACAGGAAACCCGAACGTTCTTTTAAATAAAAGTTCTATACCGTTGAACTTCGCTAATGACGGGTATACGGACACTGCCATTACCGTTTACACCGATATAAACGGTAATACAAGCAATGGCGATACCGCTGAAGCTGCAGGAGTCGCTTTAACCGTTAGCGGTGGTGTTGTAACAGGCAAGCTGGCAGTGTTCGGTTCAGGCGAGACCTCTGGCCTCAAGGTTTTTGCTATCTATGATTTTGACAACGAAACCTTCCTTGCTTTCTTATCTAACGCTGCTGGCGGCTCATCACAGGTTGGTGATGGGACCTTCACAAACCCGGGTGCTGCTGTTGTGCCGGTACCTGCTGCAGTATGGCTGTTTGGATCTGGTCTACTCGGCCTGGTTGGTGTAGCACGTCGTAAAGCAAGTTAAGTCAACAAAATAACTTGGTTAAAGGGGGGCACAGTAGTGCCCCCCTTTTTTTGTCCAGTGATTTTACAGGTTCAGGTCAGATTCCAGTTACTTACAAGTCTCCTGGTATTCCACACCCTGAATTAAATAACATAAGAGAAATTCTGAGGTAATGAGCCCTTAGTTACAAAGGTCTGTATTGGAGAATAAAAAATATGAAAGCATTACAAAATATTGGATTATTACTGATACTGGCAACAGCCTCCATGACCGCTAACGCGGCTACGGTGACAATCCAGGATACTGGTTTTAACTGTACCGGGGTTATCTGTGGCATTTTCGCAGTCAACGAGGTGGAAATTACCGTCCAGATACCGGATTCTGACGGTGTTTACGATGCTGTAGCGCTTGCTGCCGAAACTGGAGACCCTAACGTTGTTATAAACGAAAGCTCTGATCCCTCGAACTTCGTTGGTGTTGGATACACTGACACCGCTACAACTACGTTCGCTGGAATCGGCAGCACTTCGTCAATAGTTCGCGATACCCCTGAAGCTGCTGGTTCTGCTTTAACCGTTAGCGGTGGTGTCTTAACGGGCAAGCTGACTGTCTTTGATAGACAACCTACCTCCGGCCTCCCGAGTTATGCCGTTTATGATTTTGACAACGAAACCTTCCAGGCTTTCAGCTGCTGACTGTTCTGGAGAATCAACACTAATCGGAGAGGGTACCTTCGTAAACCCGAGTGCCGCTGTCGTCCCGGTACCTGCTGCAGTATGGCTGTTTGGGTCTGGTCTCCTCGGTCTGGTAGGTGTAGCCCGTCGTAAACAAAAATAGTATTTAATTTGAAACCGACGTCATCCCGGCGCATGCCGGGATCCAGTTGCCCCGGACAATGGCGTACTTCCCTGGATTCCGGCATGCGCCGGAATGACGATTAAATAAAAAGGGGGCATTGACGCCCCCTTTTTATTTTGTTCAGTGGATATAATCCTGCACCAGAATTATATATCTTTCACTTTTAGCGTCTATATAATCTGAACAAAACGGCGTATAAACGCTAAGACAATTATGGCTGTTATTAACCTAACGGCCTGCTCGGCGCAGTGCTGAGGCAGAAAAGTCTGAGCGTTTGGCCTTGTCTTTATAACCCCATTTTAAATAATTAGGCAGTTCATTACTCAGACCGGTTACGAGATAACGTCCCGAATTCAGGTCATTGATACTGTCGGCCACTACCCAGCTAGTATCGTTATCGTAAAATTGTATGGCATAGGCTTCACTGACGCGCCAAAGCTTGTCGCGGCCATCATAGTGATCGATTACAGCTGCACCCCAGGTGTCTTCATCGATATACATATCGCGCTTTTTATAAATATGCCGTGCTCCCTTTTTGAGTTCGGCGGTGATATGCCAGACACGATGAAGTTCATAGCGCAGATGCTCGGGATTCACATGGCCTTTTTTGATTATGTCGTCATATTTCAAAGAGCTTGATAATAATTTATACGAATTGTAGGGGATGTAGATTTCCTTTTTGCCGTGTAACTTCCAGTCATACCGATCCGGTGCACCATTGAACATGTCGAAATTATCGGTTGTGCGCAACCCATCCACACCTGTGGCCGGGCCATCGTAAGCCACATTCGGTGCGCGCCGTACACGGCGTAATCCGGTATTGTATATCCATGCCTTGCGTGCTTCTTTGACCTGGTCAATTGTCTCATGCACTAAGAGTGAACTGCCGGTCAACCGTGATGGAGAAGTAATTACCTGCATGTAGTAAAAGAGGATATTGTCATCCTTCTTGGTACGGCCGTCTTTGAAAGCCTCGGGCCAGGCAATTTTATCCGTGATGACAATGGGCGAGAAACTGCCATTAGTCTGTACAGGAATGGTTGTTACCTCACGCTGGGCGGCTCCGCCCCGATACCGAGTGACATGATTCCATATGACTTCTACTCCACTGCCTGGAACAGGGAAAGGAATGGTCGTATCGAAGTTCTTTAAACCATTCCCGCCAGCGACCAGCTCTGCCGTGACCGCATTTTTTTTTGCAAGATCGTAAACAGCCTGAGGGTACGCCGCAGTGCGGCGAGTTTGATAAACTGGCATCTGATAGTCTGCATACTTTGCGAACATAGCCTGCTGGCCGGGTGTTAAGTGTGCTTTGTGTTCGTCCAGATTATCTTTGGTAATGGTAAACAGGGGTTTGTCGTCTGGGTAAGGATCTACGGGTCGACCAGGATCGGCGCTTGCTTTTGAGTTTTTACTGTTTAACCCACCTGTCCAGTCAGGAATGCTACCATCGGCATTACCCTTCATTTCAGCCCCGATTGGCGTCAGCGTTTTACCCAGTTCAGCTGCCTTTTCCTCAGAGGTTACTGCTTGAGCCTGCGATACCATCAATACGAGTGAAAGTGTAGAGACCATAATAAACTTCGAGATCATAGTATTATCCTCATACGTTTGGCCGTTTAGAATAAAATCAGTATAACTCAAATTGGTTGTTATACCGAGTAATACCCCATAACTATGGACATATTCTAACTCAGGCGTAACTGTTCCTATCGCGGATAGCAAAGAGTTGTTCATATCATGAAACTATTATATTTCTATTAAGAGTCAAACGTTCTTGGCTTACATGTAATTTGGTGGCCTATCTCCCACAGGTTATTCAATCGCATCCGCACGACGACTCACTTCCAATTGACAACAACATGGCATTCAGTTATACCTTAAATTAAGTGTTGTGCGTTTCTCATTAAATAATGCAAAACTAATTTAGTGGAGCAGAATTCAATAATAATTATGAAATATCGCAATTCAAATATGCTTAAGTGCCTATTCACAATATTCATACTGATCAATATTTATCCAGCGCATGCAAGCGATCAATTAGAGACAACTTCTACACTTTCTCATCTGGCTGAACAGGGCCTGTTGTTAGATATTATTCAGTATCAAAACAATTTCATTGCCGTCGGCGAGCGCGGTCATATCTTGATTGGGATGCCTGATAATTGGGCACAAGCAGCTAACCCTAGTAGCACCAACCTCACTGCAGTGGATAGCCACGATGATCAATTAGTCGCTGTCGGGCACGATGGGATAATCATAAGATCAAATGACGGCAAAATATGGGAAAAGGTTTTTGACGGCTTTAACTTACTCAAGCTGAGCAAAGTGCAATTAAACCGGGAACTGGAAATTGCACAGCAGGCATTAAAGCAAGATCCTGACAATGAAGAGCTCTCGATTGAAGTTGAAGAACTGCAGTACGCCGTTGAAGATATCGGTATTGAAGAGAAAACTGGACCTTCCTTACCGCTGCTCGATGTTATTTTTGTCTCGAATAAATTGATATTCGCCGTCGGCGCCTATGGGACGCTACTCGTCTCCGAAGATAGCGGATCAAACTGGGCGCTCGTCTCTGACCGGCTTGATAATCCTGAGCGCCTTCATCTCAATAGTCTCGGAATCAACGATAGTGGCCAGTTATTTATAGCCGGTGAAGGCGGACTACTCTTCCTGTCCAATGACTCCGGGTTAACCTGGGAACAGATACCTGTCGCATTCACAATCTCGAAACCCGACCTTCGCTGCTGGGGGGAGTATGGTAAAACACTGGATCAGGTTTGCACTGAATACACCGGGTCTTTATTTGGTGTGCTTGCCTACGGAGAACAATCCATTCTGGTTTATGGACTACAGGGCACGCTATTACGATCACATGATCTAGGTCAAAGTTGGGAGAAAATAAAAAACTCATCCAGCGCCACGATTTTTAGTAGTACACTTACCACTGATCAAATTCTCGTTGTCGGCCAGGGCGGACTGATTGGAAAACTGACTGAGTCTGCTCCAGAAATGGAAATCACACGTCATTCAGCTGGCGCTCATATTGCCAGTATAATTAACTCTGAAGAAGGCACCCTGTGCGTTGGCACTGGGGGCGTTTTTAGTTGCAATCAATAAAAATACTTTACTTATGAGTAACGACACAAATCATACTCGCAGATCGAAGCTTGCTAACAGTATTTTTAACTATAGAAAAACAATTCTTGTTTTGTTTGGCCTCGTATTCATTGTATTAGCTTATTTATGTAGCCAGGTAAGCATCGAAGCCAGCTTTAGTAAAATGATTCCGACATCGCACCCTTATGTGCAAAACTTTTTCAAATACCGGAATGATTTAAGCGCGCTGGGTAACAGCATCCGCGTTATTGTTGAAAGTAAAGACGGCACGATTTTTAGCAAAGAATATCAGGAAGTATTAAAACAGGTTACCGATGACGTGTTTTTTATTCCCGGCGTTAACCGGAGTAAATTACGATCCCTCTGGACACCCAATGTAAGGTGGACAGAAGTTACCGAGAACGGTTTCGTTGGCGGCGAAGTCATACCCGATAAATATGATGGCAGCGAGAAATCTTTGGATCAGCTGCGCAGCAATATTTTAAAATCAGGCCAGCTGGGTTCGTTAGTATCCAATGATTATCAATCCAGTCTGGTTCATGCACCACTCAATGAGGTGCATCCTGAAACGGGTGAAAAACTGAGCTATCATGAACTCTCAGAACAGCTAGAGGCTAACATACGTCAAAAATATAATAGCGAAACAATTAATATCCGCATTGTTGGCTTCGCTAAAATCGTCGGTGACTTGATTAAAGGCGCCGCTCAGGTTGGGCTTTTCTTTCTCATCACGATTGCAATTACCAGCCTGTTGCTCTTGCTGTATTCACGCTGTCTGCGCAGCACCCTACTTGTTATCGGCTGTTCACTACTTGCCGTTATTTCTCAACTGGGTGTATTACACGGCCTGGGCTACGGCATCAATCCGTATTCAATGCTGGTTCCATTTCTGATTTTTGCCATCGGTGTGAGTCATGGTGTGCAAATGGTAAACGCCATGATTCACAATACATCTGAAAATAAACTCTCCCGTGCAAAATATGCTTTTACAACATTAATTATCGCCGGACTTACGGCGTTAATTAGTGATGCGATCGGCTTTACAACATTGATGGTTATCAAAATACAAGTCATACGTGAATTGGCCATTTCCGCAAGTATTGGCGTAGCTTTGATTATTATTACAAATTTAATTGTATTGCCGTTGCTATTGAGCTACAGCGGCGTAAATTCGAGGAAGCCGACCAACAAACCATCCATCATCGTCACACTATTTTCCAGATTCTCAACAAAGTCAGGCGCAATTTTTGCGCTTATTAGCGCACTAATTATCGCGGGTTTTGGCTACACCATTGCACAAGATATGAAAATAGGCGACCTTGATGCTGGTGCTCCCGAGCTAAGGCCAAATTCACGCTACAACCAGGACAACGCCTATCTTGTCGAACACTACAGCAATAGCACTGATGTGTTTGTCATGATGGTCGAGACGGAACCAGAACAATGTGTGGCTTATGAACATATTATACTGATGGATAAATACCAATGGATGCTAAAGAATATGCCAGAAGTACAAAACGCATTATCGTTAGCAGATGTTGTAAAGTTTGGAAATCTGGCGCTCAATGAAGGTTCATTAAAATGGTTTGGTTTTAGCCGAAATCCATCAGTCATTAATGCTACGTTATCCCGTATACCGGCAGGATTAATGAATTCCGATTGTACAATGGCCCCCATCCTGGTTTTTTTAAATGATCACAAAGCCGAGACGCTGAGCAATATTGTCACTGCCAGTAAAGATTTTGCTGCGGAACATAGCAATGCAAAAATACAATTCACGCTTGCTGCAGGAAATGCGGGTATCGAGGCGGCAACAAACGAAGTAATCCAAGCGTCTCAGACTAAAATGTTGATCTGGGTTTACAGCGTCGTGATTATTTTGTGTTTTATTGCTTTTAGAAGTTTCAGAAGTGTCATTTGCGTCATCCTGCCACTCATGCTGACGTCGATGTTATGCCAGGCGCTGATGGCAAAGCTGAATATTGGTGTCAAGGTTGCTACCTTACCCGTAATCGCGTTGGGCGTAGGTATCGGCGTTGACTACGGTATTTATATATTCAGCAGGATGCAAGAAGCGTTAAATAAAACCACATCATTATTTGAGACCTATAAATATGCACTGACATATGCAGGTAATGCCGTGGCCTTTACTGGTATTACGCTAGCGATTGGCGTTTTTACCTGGACATTTTCTCCCATCAAGTTCCAGGCAGATATGGGTGTTTTACTAACCTTCATGTTTATTTTTAATATGCTCGGCGCATTGATTCTGTTACCCGCACTCTCGTGGCTACTGGGAATAAAACCTAAACCAGTGAGTGACTAATCTTAAGGAACCTCTGATTAAGCCTGAACGGCTAACCGGTGCGTTCAATAATGGTTGATATTCCCATCCCCATCCCGATGCACATGGTCGCCAGACCCAGATTTGCATCCTTACCTTCCATTATGTTGAGAAGTGTTGCGGTAATTCTTGCACCAGAACAACCTAGCGGGTGACCCAGAGCAATGGCACCGCCATTCAGATTAACTTTCTCTTCCATGTTATCAAGCAGGTTAAGATTTTTAAGTACTGACAAGCCTTGTGCTGCAAAGGCTTCGTTGAGTTCAATAGTGTCAATATCTTTGATATCCAGACCCGCACGCTTCAATGCTTTCTGAGTTGCAGGAACTGGCCCATGACCCATAATAGAAGGATCACAACCAGCTACCGCTATACTCTTGATACGAGCACGCGGAGTCAGTCCTAACTCTTTAGCCTTCTTAGCAGACATCACCAGTAACCCTGACGCTCCATCGGAAAATGATGACGATGTACCTGCGGTAATTGTGCCAACCTTTGGTATAAAGACAGGCTTTAAGCTTGATAATGATTCCACAGTGGTTTCTGGCCGGATAACTTCATCCTCTTTAAGCACTGCTTTAAAGCCATTTTCATCGTGCCCTTCCACGGGAATAATTTCATTACTCCAACGGCCTTGCAAGGTAGCTTCATGGGCCAGCCGATGAGAACGAGCGCCAAATTCATCCTGCATCTGGCGATCGATGCCATTCATCTTTCCCAGCATCTCGGCAGTAAGACCCATCATCATAGCAGCTTTAGCTGCATACTTTGACATTTCGGGGTTAATATCAACACCATGCATAATTGAAATATGCCCCATGTGTTCTACGCCACCCACAACGAAAATATCACCATAACCCGAAACAATAGACTGCGCTGCAATATGCAGTGCAGACATGGATGAACCACATAACCGGTTAACCGTTTGACCTGCAACCGAGTGCGGAAGTCCTGCAAGCAATGCCGCATTTCTGGCAATATTAAATCCCTGCTCAAGCGTCTGATTAACACAGCCCCAGATAACATCTTCTATATCATCAGACTTAACTTCAGGGTTACGTTTCAACAGGGCTTTGATAACCTCTCTTGATAAAGTTTCTGCACGTACATTCCGGAAAGTACCGCCTTTGGATTTACCCATTGCGGTACGTACGCCATCGACAATGACAACATCGCTGATAGTTGTGCTCATGACTGCACCCCCTTGTTGTGTTGGAGGTATTTTTCGCCATTGCTGGCCATGGATTTCATCTTATCGGTAGGCTGGTACAACAGCCCGAGCTGTTTATATTTTTCTGTCATCTGACAAAATTTATCCAGTCCGAAATCATCCAGGTAATGCATCGCGCCACCCCGAAAAGGCGGGAAACCGATACCATAGATTAAAGCCATATCTGCTTCGGCTGGGCTTGCAACAATCCCGTCTTCAAGACAACGCGCCATTTCGATACATAATGGGATCATCATGCGCTCAATAATTTCTTCATCACTAAATTCTTTACCATCTCCAACAATACCTTTTAATAGCGCATCAACATCGTCATCCGGTAGTTTCTGTAATTTGCCACGCCTGTCTGGTTCATATCGGTAGAAGCCTTTACCATTTTTCTGACCATAACGTTGCTTTGCATACATGCGGTCAATTGCATTTTCACCCTTATGACTCATACGATCAGGAAAACCTTCTGCCATCACTGCATCTGCATGATGAGCGGTATCAATACCCACAACATCAAGCAAGTAAGCTGGCCCCATTGGCCATCCAAAACCTTCCATGACTTTATCCACCTGGCGAAAATTAGCGCCATCATTTACTAACGCAGTGAAGCCTCCAAAATAAGGAAATAACACCCGGTTTACCAAAAACCCTGGACAGTCATTGACAACAATAGGCGTTTTCCCCATTGCTTTAGCATAAGCAACTGTTTGTGCGATAGCCGCATCTCCCGTTTTTTTACCACGGATAACTTCGACTAATGGCATGCGATGTACAGGATTAAAGAAATGCATGCCACAAAAGTGCTCAGGACTTTTTAATGCTGTCGCCAACTCAGTAATAGAAATAGTAGATGTGTTTGATGCCAGAATAGCACCGTCATGCATCGCTTCTTCCACTTCGGCGAGCACCTTCTTTTTAATATTAACATTCTCAACAACTGCTTCGACTACAAGATCAGTTCGGCCGAAATCACCGTAACTCAATGTGGTCGTAATAAGGTTTAAAGTTTTTGCCATTCCTTTAACATCAATACGGCCACGCTTGAGTTGACCGGATAATAATTTTGTTGCCTCATCTATTCCAAGTTGCAAAGCCGGTTCATTGATGTCTTTCATTAATATAGCGGTGCCCTTTGAGGCAGATTGGTAAGCCACGCCACCGCCCATAATACCCGCCCCGAGAACCGCAGCCAGCGAGACAGGTTTTGAATCCTTCATGTATTGCTTACTGACTTTCTTAACGTATTGATCTTTAAGAAACAGCCCGACCAGCGCAGCTGTAACATCGTTCACAGCCAGTTTTGCAAAAGATCTTACCTCAGCCTTTATAGCACTTTCCCGGTCTAGCTCAACCGATTTTTGCATGGTTTTAAGAACTTGCATTGGTGCAGGATAATGCGGCCCTGCCTTGGCTCCAATCACACCTTTAGCCGATTCAAATGCCATCATCAATTCAATCGCATTATGCTTAACAGGACTGGTTTTTTCTGTTCTGCGCGCCTTGTAATCTATATCGCCTGCAATACACTTCTTTATCAGATCCAGCGCCGCCTCTCTTACCTGATCTGCCCGCACAACTGCATCTACTGCGCCTTCTTTCAGTGCAGCATCGGCTCGTTTTTGACCCCCACCACAAATCCATTCATTCGCATTATCAATACCGATTAATCTTGGCAAGCGAACGGTCCCTCCCCAGCCAGGATGAATGCCGAGTTTAACTTCTGGCAGCCCAACCTTGGCAGAATCGGACATAACACGATAATCGGTAGACAAACAAAGTTCAAAACCACCTCCCAGGGCAATACCATTGATGGCGGAAACCGTAGGACAAGGTAGATCTTCAATGGCATTGAAAATATTGTTTAGCTCCAGGATATGTTGATAGACTCCCTCTTCGGTTTGAGAAAACATACCGGTAAATTCGGTAATATCTGCACCGACGATAAAATCTTTTTTTGGACTGCTAAAAAATACGCCTTGTAGCCCCTCAACCCCTTCAAGGCTTTTTATAGCCTGCTGAAGTTCTTGTAATGTTATCTGATCAAACTTGTTTATGGCTGCATTTTTTCGGTCAAAAATAACCTCAAAAATTCCATCTTCAACAGTCTGAATATGGACAGATTCTCCTTGCATCAACATGACACTCATCTCCTTTAGTCAGAGAAATGGTTGTAGATCAATTTAAGTAGATTTCCTAAGGAAGCTCTGAGCAACCTCAGGAGAAATTTTTACATCATCCTGCCAAGGATTATATCAATACTGAGTCGTATTATGATTTTACTGACACCCGAATTATTATAGTACCTATTTTCCCTATATACATGTCTGTAAATGCACTTTTATTGTACGATTTGTTTCCTATGATCTCAGAAACTCACTACTCAGACTCACTCTAATCATTCATATCGCAGCGCTTCAACCGGCGGCAAACGCGCCGCACGTCGCGCAGGCAGGTAGCCGGATGCAACACCTACCAATACCGAAACCAGAAGGGCCAACAAGATTAGCAGCGGCGACGGCACTAATGGAAACTTTGTTATAACAGCCAGGACAACACTGGCAAGCGTACCCAGTGCAAGACCGATTGCACCACCAATGGTGCTGATGACAACTGATTCGAGCAGAAACTGCATCAGGACATCATTGCTGCGGGCGCCGACTGCTTTTCGCAAGCCTATCTCCCGGGTACGTTCCAACACCGATGTACTCATGATATTCATAATTCCCATACCCCCTACTAGTAGGGAAACCGAAGCAGCGACGATGCCTATGATGGAAACGCCATTCAGTATGTTGTCTGTTGTGCGGATATAACTGGCCATGGTTTCTGATTTGTAGCTAAAGTTACGGCCATTACGCCAGTTGAGCGTATCAATAATTTGTGCAGCAGCAGCGGGTGCCTGTTCCAGCGAGACAGCTTCGCCCTGGAGAAAACTGATTTCCTTATCACCATTCATCTGTTGCAACATCGTATATGGAATCAAAATACGATTGTTGGCATCTCTGCCGCCTGCTGAACCGATGCTTGCCAGAAAATCCCGACTCTTACCTTGCAGTAAACCCACGACGGTAAATTTACGACTGTCAATACGAAATTCCCGGCCGATCGGTGAACTGCCTTTGCCAAATAAATCTTCTACCGCAGTGGGACCCAGTAGTGCTATAGCACGTCGGCTGACAACGTCTGCTTTTCGCAGTCCACGTCCCTGAATGATTGTGTCATTGCTAATATTGGTAAAACTGTCATCGACACCTTGCACACTGGCGTTGCTATAGCGGTTGTGGGTCTGAATGACATAACGTTTGTCACCATGGACTACAGCGCTGACATGTCTCAGCGCTGAACAGCAGCCAGCCATGATAGCTATATAGTCGTCATTGCGTATACCACTACCTTCGCGAACCAGCCTGTGTGGGTCTTTGTCATTACTATCGCGATATATCCAGACAGAGTTCAATCCAAAAGTTTCGAGTTCTGAAAAGATGAGGTGGCTACCGCCCTTGCTCACAGCGCCAACCGCCATCACGGCAGCAATGCCGATTGCAATACCCATAATACTCAGCACAGTACGTAGCCGGTTATCGCGCAGTGCATAGAATGCTTGCATCAAGCTGTCCCGGAACATTCGCAGGGAAAACGTCTGGTTCACAGATTTTCCTCATCACTAACAATATGACCATCACGCAACTGGACAGTGCGTTTTGCATACGCTGCTACTTCGTCCTCGTGCGTGACCATAACAATGGTGACGCCTGCCTCATTCAATGTTTTAAACATGCCCATAATTTCACGACCAGCCTTACTGTCAAGACTGCCGGTAGGTTCATCAGCAACCAACAGTTCCGGATCGTTCACCAGCGCACGTGCGATAGCTACCCGTTGTTGTTGACCACCCGAAAGTTGCCTGGGTCTGTGCATAGCACGGTCTTCAAGGTCTACCCGTGAGAGTGCTTGCAGCGCGCGCTGACGCCGTTCGCGTGGCGATATACCAGCATAGATCATGGGTAATTCGACATTTCGCATTGCATTGATACGTGGAATCAAATTGAATAGTTGGAATACAAAACCTATATGCCGGTTACGAATGTTAGCAAGCTCATCGTCATCGGCGTGTTCAACTTGCGTATTCTCTAGTCGATAGGTTCCCGCTTCAATTGCATCGAGACAGCCGATTACATTGAGCAAGGTTGTTTTTCCCGAACCCGAAGCGCCCATGATGGCGATGAATTCTCCCTTATTTATCTGGAGGTCGATGTTGGCTAATGCCGGAATCACTACATCACCCACATGGTAGGTTTTTTGAACCGCCTGTAGTGTTATCAATGTGCCGCTCTCGACTTTATTTGTATAAAGTCACCCTCCTGCAGGCTTTTCCCTTCAGGCAAGACAACGACATCGTTAGCTTCTATATCTGCTGTTATTTCAACATGCGTTAGATTCTCAATACCAATTTCAACCGGGACCAAATGGATATAACCCTCTTTGGCCAACGCTATCTGATGCCCACCATCTTCCGTGTCAAGTATCGCCCCGTAGGGAAGTTTGAGAACGTTTTCGCGCTGCATCAACGAAATACTCACATCAACTTGCTGGCCGAGCAGCAAAGGTGGCGCCTCAGTACCCAGGCTCATTCGAACTGCAAAGGTATTCGCAGTTTCCTTATCATCTTCCGTCAAGGCTGGTGCAATCCACTGCACCGACTCCGTCCAATCTTTTCCAGGGAATGCGTCACAACTGATTTGAACCGATTGATCTGCTGCAACCAAACCACTGTCAGCGGCATCGACGTTAGCTTCAATTACCCGCCCGTCATTGGCAACCAGTGTCAGCAGTTTTGTACCGGCTTCAACCCATTGCCCGACTTCAGTTGCCTTATCGGTAATCACACCATCGAACGGTGCTGTGATATCGACTTTTTCCCGATGTATTTCCGCAATATGTAAATCCGCCTTTGCTACTCGCATTTGCGCTTTGGCTGCGCTAAGCGCTGACTCAACATCATCTACAACCTGACGCGACTCACCACCCATACTCGAAACTTTATTTAGCCGTTTCAGCTTGCGGGTTAACTGCACTACTAATTCCCGTTCGCGCGCCAACTCTGCCCGAGCTTTGCCAAGTTCTGCATCGGCTTCGCGTTTATCGAGATGAGCAAGCACCTGGCCTAACTTGACTGATTCGCCTTTCTGCACCAGCATACCTTGCACCTGGCCATCGAGCAGTGCTGTCAATGTAACGGTTCGATCATTAATCACATGCCCTGTGACACGAATAATAGATTCCATATCTCCACGTTCTACATTCACTGTGGTCACTATTACACCGGTATCAGAACGAAAACCATAGAGTAACGTAACAGCAATAATGGCCAGTATTCCTAGCACAAAAACAAACTTACGCATTCCGCTCCCCGTTTCCCTGTAATCCCTCGCGATCAAACCAGGCATCCAGACGCTTTTCTTCGCTTGCAAGCTCTTCACTGTTAATCAATCCGCGCTGGAAAGCAATGGCCACTGCGCGGGATCGCGGATTCATGACTTCTCCATCGGCTTCAATTTTTGGACTACGTTCAATATTTAATTTCTGATATAGTGATTTCAACCGGCTTTGCACACCACGCCGGGAGAGATAATGCCGACGGGCAATGATATTATCAGTTAAGCCCAACGCGATATCGATCAATACTTCATACTCTGCATCAGTAATATTATCTACTGGACGTTGTCCACGCGCCTGCACAGAACGTATTTTTGGATCAATCCAGCACTGATTTTCAATAAATACCTGCCTGACTGCTTTTATTAAAATATCTGATGCCGAATCTTTGAGCACATAACCATATACTGTATCCGCAGGAATTATGCGCGACAATGAACGCAAATAGATTTCATCTTTGTAATGCGACCAGAAAACAATTCTGGCGTTTGGGCGGTATTCCCAGACTGCATGTGCTAATTCTATACCATTCATATTTGGCATTTGCAGATCACTGATAACAAAGTGTATGTCTGATGATTTAAGTAGATTCACAGCTTCCTGTCCGTCGTTAGCCAGGATGAGCTTGAAGTCGGGTAATGCACCAGCAAGAAACTCACGGTCCCGAGGGGCATCTTCGGCTACAATAATAGTGTTATCAGTTAGCTGCATATTGTTCACGATATCAATGGCATTTCCAATGAAAATTGAGTGCCATTGCTGGATGATTCCCAACCAGTTTTTGCATGGATAATGCGCGCCCTTGCTCTTATGTTAGTCATGCCACGACCCTGGTTATGCTGTTTAGTCTCATCTGAAATACCGATGCCATTATCGAGAATAGACAGCAGTAATTTTTGCGGTGTCATTTCCAATGTTATATCGCAATGTACAGCACTAGCATGCTTGCTTATATTATGTATGACTTCCTGAAAGATTCTGAATATATTTAGCTGCTCTGTTTTATTGAGTCGTTTTTCATCCCAGTTGTTTATCGATAAATTGGCTTCCATATTCTGATATTGTTCAAAATGCTTTTTGTAATAAGAGCGTATAGTTTCTCCAAGCCCCAGTAATTCAATACTCTGGGGATGCAGATCATCGATAATAAGACGAATTGAATTGGTGATTTTCTCCAACTCACCATCCATTCCTTCTGCTGAATTTATTACGCCGCCATCTTTCCTCTTATCTGCCACCAATTGCTGGCAATCACGTCTTATGTGGCTGATGTCACTTAGTACCTGGTCATGCAAATCCATTGCGATTCGCCGCCGTTCTTTTTCAACACTGGCAAGCACCGACCGTGTATCACCCGATATCGTACCGATCCTTTTTGCCAGCCTGAACCCTGCCAGAGTCATCATTGCAAATAGCGATAATATACCTGCGGCCTGCAACACAAGACGGTTTTTATAGCGCTGCAAAAGACCGGGAGCTAGCACATCAAGCAGCTCCCATTCTGTTCCCTCAACTGAATGTGCTGCACTGACAAGTTCATCCAGACTATCCGGCCAGACCGTTCGAAACTCTTTAGGTTTAACAGAAGGTATCAAATTAAATTCATGGCCGTATTGTGCATATAACTCGACAGAGTCCGGCGTAGACGCTTCTATCACTGAAGGATTACCACGTTTAATCAAAATTAAATGATGATTTTCTATCGAGCCGTGCTCAATAATTCTGAATATATCATTAAGGAAAAAACTGACAAACAAAACATACTCGGTACCAGGCTCTTTCTGTATAGAGGTCATGACATCATAGTGTTGTCGACTAGTCTTAGGGCTTTGATGAACATAAATCGTATTTTGTTCATGACTCCCGGCAAATTTTCGTATATCTTTTCGACAGGCTTTTCCGATCAGATCCTTGCCCTGGATTAACAAGGGATTGCCATTCAGGCTAGCGACCGTAAACGCAAACCGGTTCGGGAAGTAGACGTTTATTTTATTTTCCAACTCCTGGTGAGCAGATTGATTCTGAGGATCCTGTATCAAACCAGATAACAGGTTCTTTTCCTGATCAGCAAATAGACTGAGATAACGGTTACGTTCATTAATAAAATATTCAATTTCACGGCTGGTACTAAGCACAGACCGCTCTGCAAGCCGTTGGTTGTTATCTATATAACTGTAGTAATTATCCAGACTATATAAAATGACTGTGGAAATCACAGTCAACAAAGCCACACTCAAGAATATATTTGCGTACTTATTTAGAATCACGTTCACTGAAATATTGTAGTTTTTGCAAGTATACCGTTATTAGCCGCAACCATAACTGTGCAAATGCACAGTCAGCGGTGCTTAAACCCCGTTTTTTATTTCGTGTTATTGACGCTACAACTCCATCATTCTTCGTACTATTTTAAATAACCCGTATACACGGGAAACCACGCCCGTGTGGCGCATCGATAATTTGGAGGTAGCAATATGAAAAATCAACTATTTAAGCTGGCAATTCCCGCTGTAATGGCATTATCGTCATCAGGTTTTGCGCAAGCTGTCGGCATTGGCAATGGAGTAACGATCACCGCTGTCCAGGGTGACTGCCAAAGCACAACCGGCGGTCATGCACACGCGACCGCGTTCTTTAACAAAAGAAAAATGAAAAATATCATTTCCACCAATAATGAATTCCAGTCTGTCGGTGGTACCCCCACCTCTCAGGATACAAACTTAAGACTGGATATCTGGAAAGGAAACTACAAAATAGTGGGCTATAATAACAAAGCTTCAGACGTTGTCAGTCTGCCAGGTACCTGTATTGGCCATATTGAAGTTCACATCCCCGGCGGCACAAACCAAAGCGCTCAGTTTGCTATTGAAGACTATCTAAAAACACCCAAGTATGGACAGGGCGTTATTGTCAGAACCGGTCAGCTTGATGTACGCAAAAAGTTTGATATTTTTGTCGATATCAAAAAACGCTACAGTCAGAAACAGATTGTCTGGAATAATTTTGTTGGCATGCCTAACCCAAGTGGTGAAATGAGTATGATGCGTTTCGAGAGAGGCCAGCATTTCTCTTGTGTTAATTCAGGTGAAACACAGGGTACGCTGCAATTCCAGGTATTCGATGTTGATGGTGATTTCATGGGTGTCACAGATGGCTGCGATAGCGCTCCGAAATCTGTCCACGTCACACCGGATGTAACTACCCTGGATTATTCTGATCTAAATGGTAATCCTGTCGATGTCAGCAGCGCTATTGGACGCGGCTTTATTAAAATGTCAGGTCGTCCAAATGCTGACAATGGTGGTGCCGCCTCACCGTTTACCAGCGCAGTTGCACTCTATGCAACAACCAGTACCCGCTGGCCTTCATGGAATCCGTACTGGCTCGATAAAAACTATAAGCTCGGCAAATCTACCATTACCTTTGCGCGTCGTAATGCGGGTAATGATACACTCAACCTCGGCGAGTAATCACTAGACAAGTTTTAGATGTTTAATGAATTGAAAGGCGGCTATTAGCCGCCTTTTCTTTTTTAGTAAAAATATTAACTAAATAAATTCTGGCTTATTGGCGAATCTTGTCACCGCATACGTAGTGTTACTATAAAGCATGAGCATTTGTTTATTTACTACTAGACTACAATAATAACTTGGCCGTTAGTCAACTTTACGACACAAACATTTATATTTTTATTCTTCAGGGTTAATATTTAGTCTGGTTCTGATTTATTACGTTCTTCGCCTATATTGCTGAAGTGGAATTTGCTCCGCGAAAGCGTCACACAGCGAGTATTCGTCCCAGCAGTACTTACTAAACTCAATAATGAAAACAGGCAAAAATAAATCTGCGCTACTGAAACAATCATTAACACTTTAACATGGAGAATCCGAATGACATATCCATCCTCACGGATATTGATCACAAGTGCACTCCTTGCCGGGCACATGCTCGCAAGCACAGTTCATGCCGCCGGCTTTGCCGTAATAGAAAATAACGCAAGTGGTCAGGGCAACGCTTATGCCGGCGCTGCTGCCGTTGCAGAAGATGCCAGCACTATCTTTTTCAACCCGGCTGGTATGACACGGTTATCCAAACGACAAGTTGTCTCTTCTGGACATTTAATTATCCCTGACGCAGATTTTGATAATAAGGGTTCAACCGATTCAGCGTTACTTGGCGGAAATCCACTTAGTGGAAGTGACGATGACGGAGGATTCCTGGCCATTGTTCCTAACCTTTATGTTGTATACCCGTTGCAAAACGGAATAACCCTGGGTTTAGGCATCAACGCACCCTTTGGTCTGAAAACTGACTACGATGATGATTGGGTGGGACGTTACCACGCTGTCGAATCCGATCTAAGGACCGTCAACATCAACCCGTCTATTGCATTTAAAGTAAACGACGCCTTGTCACTGGGTGCTGGCCTCAATGTGCAATATGCAGATGTCATACTTTCCAGTGCGATTGATTTTGGCGCTATTTGTGTAGCGGCACTAGGCGGTGGGACCTGCGCATCTTTGGGTGCTTTGCCACAACAAGCGGATGGATTTGTCGAACTAACAGCCGACAATGCCAGCAACTTGACCTTTGGCTTTAACCTCGGCCTATTGTATGAGTTTAGTAATGCAACTCGTGTTGGCCTGTCATACCGATCTGAGATAGAACACGATGTAAAAGGCGATGCAGACTTCAGAGTTCCTTCAGCTGCAGCATTTGCACTGGGAGGCGGTGCTTTTGTTGATACTGATTTGGAAGCAACAGTTACTTTACCTGAGAGCATTTCACTCAGTTTCTATCATGAACTAAACAACAAACTTGCTCTACTAGCCGATACAACCTGGACAGGCTGGAGTTCATTCGAAGAGCTGAGAATCGAGTTTGATAATCCAGCACAACCAGATGGTGTTACCACTGAAGACTGGGATGATTCCTGGCGGGTTTCACTGGGTGCAATTTACTCGTTGAACCCTAAGTGGCAGCTTCGTGGTGGGTTAGCATACGATCAGACGCCTATTCCCAATTCCAAATTCAGGACACCGCGAGTACCCGGAAATGACCGCACCTGGGTTTCACTAGGCGCAACCTGGTTTTACAACGATGTATTCACCTTTGATTTCGGCTATTCACATTTGTTTATTCCTGATACCGATATCGACAACGAACTCGAAAGCAGTGTACCGACTGCGACACCCACCTTAACAGGTACCTATGAAGCTTCGGTTGACATTCTCAGCGCACAAGTGCGTTGGAACTTCTAATCGAAACATAATAACTATTCGGAGAAACAGCCATGCGTTTAATCTTTCTTCCTGCTTTGTTGATTCCACTGATAGTAATATCCGGTTGTAAAACCAGTTCGGATGATAATCTGCAAGACGATCTCTCACAGACTCAAGGTGCCAGCGATTTCGATCCAGCCAACAGTATTATCCCCTTCCCAAATAACCTGTTATTCAACGGCACTACAGACGGCACTCTGAATATACCGGTAGCTGATGCCAATGATTTAGCTGACCCTCAGGTAGCTCTGAACGGGCTGGATGGTTTTTCCACCGTCGCACCTTTCTCAACAGGTTTCAGTGGGGCACTTGATCCAACCAGTCTGAATGCATCCGTCAGAGTATTCGAGGTTGCACTGGCTGCACCGGGTGGCCCTGCTGCAAGTGTTACTCGTGAGTTGGTGTTTGGTGCAGATTTTGTTGCTGCCGTGAGCAGTGCTGACAGCACAGGGAAAACACTGGCAATCTTGCCGCTACAACCATTGACACCAAAAACATCTTATTACGTCGTAATCACTAATCAACTTCGCAGCGCAGGTGGCGGTAGCTTTGGTGCAAGTGGCCCCTATGCATTAACCAAAGGTGCAGCACCCCTGGTTGATGGTGGCGGAATTAGCCAAGTGGCCACATTAAGTGATGCTCAAGCAACCGCGCTGGAACCTTTACGCCAACTCACCAACGGCAGCGAAACAACTGTAGTTGCAGCTTCTATAACGCCTGCTTTGACACAACCAGAGATTATTCTTAGTTGGAGCTTTACGACCCAGTCGATTACCGAAGTGTTAACACAAGTTAGAACCGATATTCGTGCAGCTGCTGCACCTGCATCAGCACTAGTCGATAGCACTGCAGATTCTCCGCTAGGCGGTGCTGACATTTATGTAGGTACAGTTGACGTTCCTTATTACTTAACTGCCTCTGCAGGTGTTAATGACCCTGCTGCCCTAGGTTCTTTCTGGCAAGGCGCAGGCGGCAGCAATGTCACTCAATTTAATCCCAGTCCGGTAGCAACCTCGACACAAACCATACCGTTGATGGTTTCAATACCCAAGCCAGGTGGCGCTGGCCCTTACCCAACTGTGATATACCAACACGGTATTACTACCAACCGCGCCACCATGCTGGCAATCGCTGACTCCATGGCACAAGCCGGGTTTGCAGTTGTTGCCATTGATATGCCCATGCACGGTTTAACGGGTAACGAAACCAACGGTACTGAGAATTTCAAGAGTCCGTCTGAACGCACGTTTGATCTTGACCTTTTAACACAAGATCCTGTTACCGGTAGCACAACAGCCGCAGGGCCGGATGGAACAACAGATAGCTCTGGCAGTCACTATATCAATCTCACCAACCTGCTTAATTCTCGCGACAACGTACGCCAAAGCGTCTCTGACCTGTTTGCGTTGACACATGCACTCTCTGCCATGAGCGCTGGCGCTAATACCTTTGATACTAGCAATGTCTATTTCCTCGGCCACTCACTTGGTGGCCTTGTTGGTCTGACGTTTCTCGCCATTGAACCCCCAACATCGGTCAAAGATGCCGTTGTCGCAATGACCGGTGGCGGTATCGCCAAACTGCTCGATGGCTCAGCAAATTTCGGGCCGGTTATTGCCGGAGGTCTCGCTGCCAATGGTGTGATCAAAGGCACGCCGGAATATGAAAGTTTTCTCGGAGCCGCACAAACAGCGTTAGATTCAGGTGATCCAATCAATCACACCACAGCTGCAGCCACTGGCCGGGGTATTCTGTTTTTTGAAGTGGTTGGCGGCGCAGGCATTCCTTCAGACCTGACTATTCCCAACCGTGTGCCTGATGGCAATGACACCAGCAACACAATACCCGGACCACTTTCTGGCAGTGATCCCCTGGCCGGTGCAGATGCAGACATCGCCAACCCTGGACTTGGCCTGACCCAATTTGCAACCAGTACGTCAGGTACAGATTTAAGAGCATTGGTACGCTTCAGCTCTGGTGACCATGGTTCTATATTGTCTCCGGCAGCTGATCCAGCAGTTACCCTGGAAATGCAAACTGAAGCTGCCACTTTCCTGGCCAGCGATGGTAGTCAGTTAACAATTGGAAACACCAGTATCATCGCAACACCCTAGCTGTGTTAGCACGTCTTATTTGATTATCTAAATAACCCTCACAGCGCAGTCACTCTGGCTGCGCTGTTCATTTCCATTTTGAATACTTGCCTAGCTGATACATGTCACTGGCACCTAGCCGTCTAAATATTTTAGCCATATCAACGCTACTATATAGATAGATACCCCATAACAACTGATCGACTTGCCCACCAGGTAAAATAAATTGAAAAAACAACTAGTTGCAATCTTTTTACTTATTCTGCCATTCACTAATGCTTTTGCAGGCAAGATGTACAAATGGACAGACAATAATGGTCAAACCCATTTCAGTCAGATCCAACCGGAAAAACAGGCCGCTGGGCAAGAGGCAAAGGTTGAACTGCACAAAGTAAACAGCTCCCGTGTCACAGTGAATCGACGCCTTGACTATGAATACTGCGGCGAGAAAAAACTTCCTGGGCCTGCTAATGAACCAAAAAATATATTGCGCAATCTTGATAGTAAGACGCAATCCTGGCGCAAGAGCCTGACGCAACAACGTAAGAGCCTAAATTCGCACATGCGTTCACAGCTTGCTTCACGGCGTTACTCTCCTGAATCACAACAGGCTAAGAACGAAAGACAGCAAACATTAACGCGCTCAATCGGTGAACTCGAATGCGCGCTTGACTGGGCAGCGCGGTTACGTGCAGGTAGCACACAGGTACGAGAAGAAGTGAATACTGACTTTAAAAATGCCCGAACAAGATATCAGGCAGAACGAGAATACGTGTTCGACCGGTGCGGCCCTGATCCAAAAGAGACTGACATGATAATACCGGATTTAACGAAAGAAAAAAGGTGGCGGCGTTGTAGCCGAAAATACGGTAAAAATCTGTCACGTTATAAAAAAGAGATGGATCGGGCAGAAAATCTGTACAGACAAATATATTAAATATTTTTTAAGCCGACCTTGATAAGTAAGTCTATATGAATAATAAAACCACCCGGTTTACATTGATCTCTATCATTACATTAGTAGTGCTAGTCAAACTCTTCAATTATTTTACTACCCAAAAATATATTGCTTCGGCTCACATTGCAGAAGCGATGAATCTTGTTGCCCAGGTCAAAATTGGGATTGTGGAGCATTATCAGCAAACCGGTGAACCGCCCAACAGCAATCGTGAAGCAGGCTTGCCTGACCCGGAGTCAGTTAATGGGCGTTCAGTAAAAAGCGTTTCAATTTCTCAGGGTGGTGTCATCACTGTTTATTTTAATGGCAAGGTGTCTGAGGATGCCTCAATCGTTTTCATTCCCGAATTTACTGCAAGTAACTTACAGGGTATTCAATGGAGCTGCACATCTTCAAGTATTAGCCAGAAATACTTTGAACATATCATCCCGGCTTGTCTGTATAGTCCGCCTGATGCCATAAATGACTTGATGAATGCGATTCATCAAAAGGCATACAATAAAATCGCTTCTCTTATTGCTGATGATGTGGATATTGATCAGACACAGTTCGGCGAAACCCCCTTAATGTCGGCTTTAAGCCAGGGGAATACCAGAGCCGTTAAAATGTTGCTTGAAGCCGGTGCTGATGCAAACAAGACGGCCGCCTACTATCGAGGCAAGACGCCTTTAATGTATGCACTGCGTAACGGCAATCCGGAATCTATTGAAGCTTTGCTGAAATATGGTGCCAACGTCAATAGGATTGGCCCCAAAGGTATGACTCCACTGATGTACGCCGCAAGAAGCGGGTCTCCTGTTAAAATAAGTCTCGCTCTCGAAGCAGGTGCCAATCCTAAATTCAAGGACAAAACTGGCAATACTGCATTAAATTATGCAGTTTCATATGGAGCATCAAGCAGTGTTTATAAACTGATTAAGCGGGCAAGCGATGCTTACACTGGCGCCCATGAAAACGAAAATTCTCAATTTACGGACAGCCAGTCTGTCACTACACTCATGGAAGCCGCCGCCTCAAATAACCATTCGCAAATACAGCAACTGCTCAAAACAGGTTCCGCTATAAATGCCCGCGACAAAAACGGTTATGTTGCCCTGGTACACGCGATTAAATCAGCCTCCTGTAAAGCGTCACAAACTCTAATTGAATCTGGTGCGGATATTAACGCCCTCGATAACAAAAAACGCACGCCTTTGATGATCGCCGCTGAGTCCGGTAATAATGCCTGTCTTTCAGAGCTGTTACAGGCTGGCGCCAGCTTTGACTACATTGCACTGGATGGTTCAACCGCTGTTTCAATTGCAGTGAAAAAAGGCAATATGGAGGCTGTTGATCACTTTATTTCATATGCAGAAGATTTCTCTGAACGAGGTGGAAAAGCTTTACTTGAAGCACTCATAATTTCCGATAGTAAACTAACGCCTACGATGACGGAAAAGCTGATTACCGGTGGTGCCAATATAAACTTCAGAGATGCAAAGGGGCATTTCCCTCTCTCGCTAGCAGCCAGACATAATCGCATTGATATTGCCAAGCAATTATTAATCCATGCAGCAGATATTAACAAGACTGATTATCTAGGCCGGTCAGCTCTTCTGTATGCTGCACAATATGCGAACCTCAACATGGTTGAACTATTGATTGCTTCGGGAGCAGATGTCAATAATGCTGACGTACTTGGCGAGACACCGTTAATGATAGCAGTTGACAGAAATCACTATAAAATGACCCGACGCTTACTGGATGCTGGATCCAATCCGGACATTAAAAATAACAAAGGAATTTCTGCCATTCATATTGCCCACGGCAAGTACTTTACCGAAGTGGAAAAACTGCTAAAAATCAGATAAAACTAATTGTTAGTTTTAACGCCCGGCTCTCACCAGACCACCTAATCCAGCTTCCTCAAAATATTTATGCATCAATGCACGTACAGCATGCACATCTTCTAGTGCCAGCACTTCATTGAGTATTTTTCTTGCTGTTGTGTGTTCGACCGTCCTGATTACCCATTTCACGCGCAGCAAACTAGCGGCGCTCATGCTCAAGGAATCCACACCCATGGCAAGTAACAATAAAGCGGCCATTGGGTCACCCGCCATTTCACCACAGACGCTGATAGGTTTACCCGCAGCATGTGCACTGCTAATCGCCTGGTTGATAGCGCGCAGAACCGCCGGGTGAAGTGAATCGTACAATCCTGCAACTTGCGAATTGTTACGATCGACAGCCAGTAAGTATTGCGTCAGGTCATTACTCCCGACAGAAAAGAAGTCTACCCGTTTGGCAATCGCATCTATCTGGTAAATCACCGATGGCACTTCAATCATGACGCCTAATGGTGGGAAATCAATCTGTTTACCCTCTTCCACCAGTTCATCAACGGCACGCCGGATCAAACCAATGGCACTATCAATCTCACCAATATCGGTAATCATGGGTAGCAACAACTGCAGGTTGTTTAAACCTTCGTTAGCACGCAGGATTGCGCGGAGTTGCGTCAAAAATATTTCCGGGTGATCCAGTAATATTCGTATACCACGCCAGCCGAGGAAAGGATTTTCTTCCCGCACAGGAAAATACGACAGCATCTTATCGCCGCCAATATCGAGTGTTCGCACGGTTACCGGTGCGGGTACAAACGCTTCCAGTACCTGACGGTAAATTTGTTTCTGTTCTTCCTCACCCGGGAAGCGGTCACGCACCAGAAAGGGTATTTCAGTTCGGTACAGACCCACTCCATCAGCGCCGGATCGTAATGAAGGCGTGATATCTGTAAGCAAACCCGTGTTGGCATACAACGGTACCTTATGACCATCCGGTGTTTCGGCGGGTTGATCGGTCAAGTCGCGCAGTCCCTCAGATAATTCTGACTCTTCGCGTTCCAGGCGCTGGAACTCTTCGCGCAATGTGTGCGAAGGTTTAACGAATACCCGGCATTCATAGCCATCGACAATAAGTTCCTGACCATCCAACCGACCCGCCGGTAAATCACCGATACCCATAACGGCAGGAATACCGAGTGCGCGCGCAAGTATCGCGACATGCGATGCACTGGAACCTTTTGCACTGACGACAGCGGCAAGTTTATTCGCCGGTACTTCGGCTAACTGGCTGGCACTAATTTCTTCGCCAATTAGGACAGTGCGTGGATAGTAATCTAATTTAGCCGGGCTGATATTTTGTAAGTGTTCCAAAACCCGGCGGCCTATATCACGCACATCACTGGCACGCTCGCGCAGGTAAGCATCATCCATTGCTTCAAAGACTTTTACATGCTCATGGATGGTGTCACGCAAGGCACCTGGCGCCCAGTTGCCTGCACGAATACGTTCAATTGTTCCATCGACAAGATTTTCACTGCGTAACATTAAAATTAACGCATCAAACAATGCAATATCTTCTGCAGGTATTGCATCAACCATGCGTGCCGACATAGTCCGCATGTCACGTTCCGCATGTGCGACAGCGGCCCGGAACGCGGCAATCTCAGATTCCATATCGTCAACACGACGATCCGGTATCGCATCAAGGTCAGCTCGAGGGTATACAACATGCGCAAAACCAATGGCAGCGCCGGATATACCCGTTTTACCTTTCAGGGCAAAACGTCGCTCACCTGAATCCTGTAGCAAGTGAGTGATTTCACCAGTCGCTTCAGCATGCGTGATAGCGCCTGCCAGTTGAGCAGCCAGTGTGACCAGGAAAGCTTCTTCGGTTTCAGCAAAGCGCCGTTTATCACGTTGTCTGACAACCAGAACGCCGACTACTTTACGATGCTGAATGATCGGCACACCCAGAAAACCATGATAGGGCTGTTCGTCAAGTTCCCGAGTAAAAACATAGTCTGGATGTGTAGAAGCATCATCCATGTTGAGTGGTTCCTCACGGCGCGCTACCACACTGACCAGACTGGTTTTGAAATCCAGTCTTACCTGACCGACTGCTTTTGGGTTATAGCCATCGGTAGCCATCAATACGTGCTGCTGGTTTTCCTGGTCAACCAGGTATACCGAACAGACATCAACCACAATAGCTTGTTTAACGCGCTCAACGATAATCTGCAGTGCACGCTGCAGGTCAGGTGCGTTATTTACCTCCTGGATGGTTCGACGCAAAATATCGAGCACGTTTCGGATTCCGGTTGACCCTAAGCTGGTGGGCAGCAAGGGTATTTAAAAATGGGATGTAAAGAGCAGTTAACCCGCTGGTTTATTATTTAGTTTCAACCAGGGGTGCGAGTTCATTCAATGCTTTCTGGTATACCTTGCGTTTAAACGGCACAACCTCACTTAACGGGTACCAGTAATCCACCCATCGCCAGTGATCAAACTCGGGTTTATTACTGAGATCAAGCCGAACATTGTTTTCTTCACTGATCAACCTGAGCATAAACCAGACTTGCTTTTGACCGATGCAAAGCGGTTGTTGTGAGTGGCGAATAAAACGTTCTGGTAAACGATAACGTAGCCAGCCACGCGTGGAGCCGAGTATTTCGACGTGCTCAGAGGCAAGACCAACCTCTTCTTCTAACTCCCGGTACATGGCTTGTTGGGGTGTTTCGCTCTTTCGGATGCCACCTTGCGGAAATTGCCAGGCATCTTGATGAATTCGACGCGCCCACAATAGCTTTCCTTCCCGGTTGGTTAGGATGATCCCGACGTTTGGTCTATATCCTTGCTTATCAATCACTTAAAATAAAACCTGAAGAAATAGGCTACGCAATTATTCTCACATAGGCTGACTGCGAGGGCAAATACTCACAGCATGATTTTACCTTTTTGCATACGACGACTATGCTGGCTCGTCCTGAAATCGAAAACCGGATGAAAATTCATGGTCTTAGCGCTGTTTGATCTGGATAACACCCTACTGGCCGGGGATAGTGATTATTTGTGGGGCCAGTTTCTGGTAGAGCGGGAAATTGTAGACGGAAAATTCCATGAAAGCGAAAATCAACGCTTTTACGCGCAATATCTTGAAGGATCGCTGGATATACGTGAATTTTTAACATTTCAGCTCAAGCCGCTAGCCGCCCACCCCAGACAGCAGCTGGAAAAGTGGCGCACAGATTTCCTGAACGAGAAAATTCTGCCCGTCATGCTTGATAAAGCGTATTCACTCCTCAAAAAACATCGTGACCAGGGACACACGCTGTTAATTATCACCGCAACCAACCGGTTCATCACCGAACCTATTGCACAACGCTTTGGTGTCGAGCATCTGCTGGCAACTGAACCGGAAATACGTGATGGTGAGTACACTGGCGCCGTAGCAGGCACGCCTTGCTTCCAACAGGGCAAAGTTGAATTGTTACAACAGTGGCTGACACAAAATCAGGCAACGCTCAAAGACAGCTGGTTTTATAGTGACTCACATAACGATTTGCCGCTGCTAAACCAGGTCGATCATCCGATTGCTGTTGATCCTGATGACAAGCTCCGCCAGGCAGCACTCGCCGGTAACTGGCCGATCATTTCCTTGCGCGACTAATTCGCGACATACTCCCAATTCATGTCGCCTGTAAAATTAATGATTACGTTACTTGTCCTGCTTGCAGTTGCCTGTTGCTGCCTGTTGTTCAGCCTGTTGCAAGGCAGTGTACCGGTCTCACTTTCAAGCCTCTGGAATTCCGATGCGGTTCTACAACATCAAATCATTCGTGAACTGCGCTTTCCACGCGCCGCCAGTGCTTTCATCGTCGGCGGATCACTGGCTGTATCCGGGGCATTGATGCAAGTACTTTTAAGAAACCCACTTGCCGACCCTTATATTCTAGGGGTATCGGGCGGGGCTGCTTTTGGCGCACTGTCAGCGTTATCGCTTGGGCTTGCCGGAATCTGGTTACACAGCCTGGCATTTGGTGGCGCCCTGTTTTCTACATTGATCGTGTTTGTACTAGCACACGGCAAAGGTAGCTGGAATTCAACACGCTTATTGTTAACCGGAGTTGTCCTGGCTGCTGGCTGGGGTGCCTTAATCAGTCTGTTACTCAGTCTGAGTCCAAATACACACTTGCGTGGCATGTTGTTCTGGTTAATGGGCGACTTTAGCGGTGCCCAACTTCCTGCCTGGTCAGCAATCGCATTACTCATCGGTCTTGTTATCAGTCTGTCCATGAGCCGAGGCCTCAATCTCATGATTAGCGGTGATGCACAAGCTGCTGCACTGGGTGTCAATGTTGCCGGTATACGCCGCTGGGTTTACCTAACGGCTTCTTTACTCACTGCCAGCGCAGTCACATTAGCGGGCACCATTGGCTTTGTCGGGTTAATCGTACCTCACTGGTTACGATTACTGGGCATCCGCGATCATCGCCTGTTATTACCTGCCAGTCTGTTACTGGGTGGTAGCGTTCTGATGCTAGCCGATACGTTGGCGCGTTCAATACTTGCTCCCACTCAACTACCTGTCGGTGTTCTCACAGCATTAATCGGCGTACCTGTGTTTTTATTCTTGCTGTATCGCAACCGTTCTTTGCATAGCAGTTTCAACAATGACTGAACACCAGAGTTTTTATAAAGCACAGGTGCTCGATGTCAGCATTGGCAATATACGTGTTGTACAAAACTTAAATCTGGAAATACAGCGCGGTGAATGCTGGTGCCTACTAGGGAAAAATGGCGCGGGAAAAACAACTCTGCTGAAAACACTGGCTGGTTTATTAGCATCAGAAAATGGGGTGCTGCAGTTACAAGAACAACCCTTGGCCTCACTGTCACATAAGAATATCGCACAACACATTGGTTTTTTATTTCAGGAACATCACGACGCGTTTCCTGCGACTGTCATGGAAACTGTACTCGCTGGACGTCATCCACACCTGCACGCCTGGCAATGGGAAACTGCAAACGATTTGCGGCTGGCTGAACAGGCACTGGAATTTGTTAATTTGGAAAAATTTGCAGAACGCACCCTGGATACTTTATCCGGTGGTGAACGCCGCAGGGTAGGCATCGCCACCCTGCTGTCTCAGTCACCCGATCTTTACTTGATGGACGAACCCGGAAACCATCTTGACTTGCATCAGCAAACTTCACTCTTGCAACGTCTCTGTGCTTATATTCGAGACACTAACCGCGCTTTGGTCATGTCGATTCATGACATTAATCTTGCCGCAAGACTGGCGGATAATTGTATCTTGCTGATGGGTGATGGTCAGACTATACAAGGCACGGCAGAAGCCGTTATGACAACGGAAAATCTACAACAACTTTACGGTCATCGGCTGGAAAAACTACAGAGCAAAGCCGGTCCGGTGTGGATTCCAGCATAAGCAATCTCACAAATAAAGTGTCGGAATACTTAACATAGCTTTATCTAGACACTGTTTTCAATATGAATATGAACCATTGATTTAAGACACAATTCCCAAAACCAGCCAAACAGCTACTGCAATTTACCTGTCAGAAATATTTACAATACTAACGATACACTTTTATCAAGTTATTGAAAAATAAGCGTTGTTATTACAGGCACGGCTATTGCTTTTATTTTATAAAAATCAGGAAAATTCATGCCCAATCGACAAAAAATAGCTTACCTGGATCTACCTGTCTCCGAAGAAAGGCGAAACCAACAGGATCGACGGCAACACAATCTGAGTACGTTGTTATATTGCGGCTGGCAACGGCGCGGACGCCGTAAAACACCTCGGCGTGTAGGCGAGAATTACTACATTGACTGGTACGATCCGCGCCTGGTTATTACCAGCATTGGCATCCTGCTGCTTAGCTGCATGGATGCCATGTTGACATTGACCTTGCTGAACAAGGGCGCTTATGAAGCCAATGTTTTTATGGCTCACTTGCTGGATATCAATGATCGCACCTTCGTTATCGTCAAGATGGCGATTACGTCCGGTTCAGTATTGTTTTTGCTGATGCACGCGCATTTTAGCATCCTGCGTCTAACCACCGGCAAACAGGTGCTACAAATAATGCTTTCAGTCTATGGACTACTGATTGCGTATGAACTGATGTTATTGTGGAGGTTTGGATAATGAAAACAATTAACTGGAAAAAAGCCGCCGCCACCAACGACGCCGGTTCCCGGGCAGAGGCACGGGCGCTTGCAGATCGGTTGGCCTCAGCCTGGAAACAATCCAGCCTGGCAACGGCGGATTATCGCTATAGCCACACGACACACCCAGGTTATTCGGGTCGAAAATTTTCACTAAAGCCGGTTCGCTGAAATCGTCCACATAGACGATGCCGCAATAATCTTCGTTGTGATCTCTGCGTAACAAAGTATCCACTTCGTCAATAAAGCGCAGTAGTTCTTCCGCACTGGCAGTAGCATCAGGCGGTGGCTCGCCGATTGCGTAGATATACCATTCGCTATCTGCTTTCTGCTTCATGCTAGCCCAGAAATCATCCAGCTGATGCCAACGCAGTATTCCTGAAAAACTGCCCTTGAAGGCAATTCTGAATAGCTCTTGCCAATTTTCCATATTAATCCCGAATAGATGCCTCTCTATTATATTAATCTGTCGTTGACTCAATAACATCAACACTTTAACAAAAGTGTGTCGCCGTTTTACCTGAAGCTTCAACCCCTAAACAAATGACAAGCTCATACTTACTATATTTCGGATTGCTTCATTATAATTAGCAACATATCCGGTTATACTCTATTGGATAAAGCCGCACTCGATTCACTGACGTTGCAAATACTGGTTTATTACCAACCTTTAGATAATTAAAACATGGCTAACCGCTTATCAAAAATTTACACGCGCACCGGTGATAAAGGCGATACCGGCCTGGGCGATGGGGCACGGGTCAGGAAAGATCACTTGCGTGTCGAATCCTTTGGTACTGTGGATGAATTAAATAGTTTGATTGGCCTGTTACTCACACATCCAATTGAAGACTCACTACACACTGCATTAATTGATATTCAACATCAGCTGTTTGATCTGGGCGGTGAACTATCGGTACCGGGCTACCAGGCCATCTCTGCCGATCATGTGACTGCACTGGAACGCCTGCTCGACAGCCTCAACGCTGACCTGCAACCACTCAAAGAATTTATTCTTCCCGGCGGCTGTGAAGCAGCTGCCATATGCCACCTCGCTCGCACAGTCTGCCGCCGCGCTGAACGGCGTTTGGTAAGCCTGTCTGACCAGGAGAAAATCAATCAGGAAAGCCTGCATTATCTCAATCGACTGTCTGATCTTTTGTTTGTTATGGCGAGAAAATTGAATAAGCAAACAGGGAATCCTGATGTACTATGGAAACACGATCGAAATTCAAGTTAAGGAATCTCTGATGTGTCGTTTATTTTATCAATGTGAACAGTGCAAATTCTGTAGGAGCGGCTTTAGCCGCGATGAATGTGCCGCACCCTATCGCGGCTAAAGCCGCTCCTACAGATGCCAGCTAATTAATCAGAGGTTCCTTAGTATTATTTTATCCTAAAACCCCCTCCCATCAGGGAGAGGGGATATAAAGCTCATTTCATTCCGTCCGAGCTCTATCAATTTTTTCACACAACTCACGTGCAGCAATAACAGCACGCGGTGTTTGACGATCCATGATTTCTGCCGGCACCGAATACAAATTCTTTTGTGCAACAGCCGCAAGTTTCGGCCATCGACCCCATAATTCACGCCAGTTATTATCCTGGCCGGCATACCCACCAGTCACAATCACCTGTGGATTAGCAAGCAGAACACTTTCAGTATCGACAACCGGTACCAGTCCTGGCAAGTCTGTAAAAATATTTACTCCGCTGCACAGCGTCAGCCAATGGCTGATCATATGCTGACCGTTTATTGTCATTAATGGTTTTTGCCAGACCTGGTAAAATACACTCACTGGTTTTTTATTTTTGAAATCACTACGCAACGCTGCAACTTGTTCGCGAAATTCAGAGGCTGCCACATTAGCCTGGTTTACATGGCCCGATAGAAGACCAAAACGTTGCAGTGTTACAGCAATAGCATCGACTTCGCGCGGCTCGGAATAAAACACTTGCAAGCCCAATTGCTCCAGTTGTGTAACCTGAGTAGCCGGATTACCACTTTTCCAGGCAATCACCAGATCCGGCTGCAAAGCAATAATGCGCTCAATATCGAGGCCCGTTCCGGCACTAATAACCGGCAAATCTTGCGCTTGCTGCGGATAGTTACTGTAGGCGGAAACCGCTATAACCTGTTCACCGGCACCCGCTGCAAACAATAGTTCAGTCACATGAGGCGCCAGACTAATAATACGTTTCGCAGTTTCCTCCAGCACAATTGTCTTTCCCGTGTCATCGACTACACGAATGTCTGACAGGCTGGCCATTGGTAACATGGCACAACAAAGAAATACTATACGGCTAAAAATATACATCTTAATAAACGGTAATATTTCTCTCGCAGAGGCGCAAAGATCGCAAAGCTCCAACAATTTTATTATTAAGGAGTCTCTGATTAATTCGTCATTGCGAGGAACGCAGTGACGAAACAATCCCTAAGCGACTACTTCTGAACCTGGGTTTGCCGCGCTGCGCTCGCGCCCTGAAGGATGACGCAGTCATCCTGAGGAAGTACTCCTGGGGTGCAATGACGAGAATATTACAATTAATCAGAGTTTCCTTCGACTAAAATCTTTTCTTTGCGTCTTTGCGCCTCAGCGAGAATCATTCTTTCAGAACAGACACAGGCCATAACTTCAGGTAGCCCAGCCCACCAAAGTCATCAGCGATATTACAACCAACCAGACGGTAAGATTACGCCATACCAGTTTCATCGCAGAACGAACCGGTTTCTGATAATCATCAAGCTCTAATGAATCATCACGCATATTCAACGCACCCAACCCCGTTTCCGCAATAATCCGATCTGAATCTGCAATACCTTTGGACGGTTCGAAATGTACAGCACGCCAGCCTTCCAATGCCGAATCAAAATGACCACTCAGAGCATAACCCAGCGCGGTCAGCCTTGCCGGTATCCAGCTCAAAAGTCCGTGTATGTTAGCCACCCAACCGCCAAAGCTATCGCTCGACTTGCGCTGTTTAAAAAGCACTGATGACGCGCGAAATACTACAGCGCCCACTGGGCCAAGCACCACAAACCAGAATAGCACGGCGAACAAACGATCATTAGCACGCACCAGTACCGCCCGAGTTACACGAGCAATACTTTCAGTAACCGTTTTGGGTGCCACATCACTATCCGTTAGTCTGCTCGCCGCCCTTTCCCGTAACGAATCGTCGTTTGATGTACAGACTTCGCAATACGTATCCACATCGGCGGCCATGTCCCGCGGGCCCAGGCAATACAGCAGCACTGCAATAGAGAACAATAACCCGAAAATTTCCCACGGTAGCCAACCTGATAACCTGGTCTGTACAAACCAGATCAGTGACACCGGCGGCAGAAATGCAAGCACATACCCGGCTGCTCCATTAGCAAGTGATTCCGGGAGACGGCCTTTCACCCAGTCAACCCAGGCGAGATAATAATTATAGTGTCGATAATAGTTAAGATGTCCGACCAAACGATCGATAAATATTCCAATCAGGGCTGCTATCAATGTCATAAAAATCCTCTAGCGTCCAATCTGAAGCAGGACATGTAAATGTTGCCAATCAAAAGCCGGACCCGGGTCTGTCTTTCTACCCGGTGCAATATCGCTATGCCCAATAATTGACTGATCGTCAATTGCCGGGTAATAGCTACGCAACAAATAAATCGCGGCAGCCAGTTGCTGATACTGGGCTTCAGTATAGGCCTCATCATCCTGCCCCTCCAACTCGATACCGATTGAAAAATCATTGCACGCCTCCTGACCCTGGAAGCAGGACTGCCCCGCATGCCAGGCCCGTTTTGAAAATGGTACATACTGCACCATTTCTCCATCCCTTCTAATAAGTAGATGACTAGAAACCCGCATATCTTTGATACAGGAAAAATAATCGTGTGCATCAGGATCAAGCCGGTTACAGAAAAACTCGTCAATCTCGGATCCACCATATTTTCCAGGGGGTAAACTGATTCCATGGACTACAAGCAGGCTAACCGGCAGATGCTGAGGCCGCTCATCACAATTCGGCGATATGACACGCCGCGCATCTACTATCCAGTTTTTATCATCTGTCAGCTGCATGTGATTATTGTAAAACATTATCGTACTGTCCGATGATCCGTTACAATAAAATAATCCATGCTTACTTTAACCTGTAACAAAGGTGCTTTGGTGCAATTTATCTGCAGAATCTTCCTGATCAGCCTGTTAGCTATTTCCCCGGCAATGGCAAAAACCCTGTACGTCAGCGATCAACTGGAAATCTATATGCGCGCAGGTAAAGGCAATAAATATAAAATTGTACGCACGCTTCCCAGTGGCACGCCACTTGAAATACTGGAAACCAGCAAAGAATATACCCGGGCACGGGCACCCAGCGGCACTAAAGGCTGGATCTTGAGCCGCTTTCTGATACCCGTACAAACTTCTCGAGAACGATTAAATGAAACTGAACAACGCCTGGCACAACTCGAAGTTAAAAATGGCAAACTAACGACTGAGATCGACAAGCTCAGAAATCTGCGGGGTTCAGCAGACCATAACCTCGGCAAGATCAGTCGATCAAACAAGAAACTACGTCAACAGCTGGAAGACATTAAACGCACCGCCTCCAGCGCGCTGGCCATCGACGCTGAAAATAAAGAATTTAAAACCCGGATCATCGCCTATGAGCGGCAAATGCAAACCTTGCAACAGGACAATACGCAGCTGAAAAGCCGCACCGCACGGGACTGGTTCATGGTCGGTGCCGGGGTCGTATTATTCGGAATAATCATTGGACTGATTATTCCACGCATCCGTTGGCGGAAAAAATCCAGCTGGGATACTTTGTAAATAATTATTCGTCCGTCACACAACCTTCCGACGCATTCTTTACATTCTTGATGTATTTAAACAAAGTACCCCGTGTCGCAGCATAAGGTGGCATTGACCAGTTTGACCGGCGTTGTTTCATCTCTTCCTCGCTGACATCCACGTTCAAAATTTTAGTATTAGCATCAATAGTCACTACGTCACCGTTTTTTATCAGGCCAATCGGCCCACCTTCCTGCGCTTCTGGAACCACATGCCCGATAATAAAACCGTGAGAACCACCGGAAAAACGTCCATCGGTAATCAAAGCGACATCTTTACCCAGACCAGCACCCATGATTGCAGAAGTCGGTGTTAGCATTTCTGGCATTCCTGGCCCGCCTTTAGGACCTTCGTAACGAATCACGATGACATCGCCTTTCTTTATTTCATTATTTTCCAGACCGGCAAGCATCGCTTCTTCACGATCATAAACACGGGCCGGGCCGGTAAACGTTAAACCTTCCTTGCCAGTAATTTTGGCAACCGAGCCACCTGGAGCAAGATTACCTTTTAAAATCTGTATGTGACCGGTTGCTTTAATCGGATTATCTATGGACAGAAAAACATCCTGCCCGGCCTTTAACCCCGGTAAATCTGCAAGATTTTCAGCCACTGTTTTAGTGGTTACCGTCATGCAACCGCCGTTCAGTAAACCCTGATCCAGAAGGTATTTCATGACTCCAGGTATACCGCCCACGTTATGCAAATCTTCCATCACATAACGTCCACTGGGTTTTAAATCTGCAAGGAACGGAATCCGGTCACTGACGGATTGAAAATCATCCACACCCAGATCAACATCCACCGCCCGTGCCATGGCAATTAAATGCAAAACAGCATTGGTCGAACCACCCAGCGCCATAACAATAACCATGGCATTCTCAAAAGCATCACGCGTCATAATGTCACGTGGCTTGATATCTTTTTCCAGCAATAAGCGAATTGCCTGTCCTGCCTGCACGCATTCATCCAGTTTGCCCTGATCAACCGCCGGTGTGGAAGAACTGTACGGCAGACTCATACCCATAGCTTCAATCGCAGAGGCCATCGTGTTGGCCGTGTACATACCACCGCAGGCACCTGCACCGGGACAAGCATGCTGAACAATTGCCTGACGTTCATCGTCATCAATTTTATCGGCGATAAATTCACCGTAACTTTGGAACGCCGAAATAATATCCAGCGGCTGGTTTTTCCAATGTCCCGGCTTGATCGTGCCACCGTAAACCATCAACGAAGGCCGGTTAATCCGCCCCATTGCGATTAACACTCCCGGCATATTTTTATCACAACCTGGCAGCGAAATATTCGCGTCATACCACTGGGCATTCATGACTGTTTCGACAGAATCAGCAATCAGATCGCGAGACTGTAAGGAATAGCTCATTCCATCAGTTCCCATCGAAATACCATCGCTGACACCAATGGTATTAAAACGCATCCCAACCATCCCGGCAGCGGTCACGCCCTCTTTGACCTTGGCAGCCAGGTCATTGAGATGCATATTGCAGGTATTACCTTCCCACCAAACACTGGAAATGCCGACCTCGGCCTTTTGCATATCTTCCGGCTTGAGGCCGGTGCCATATAACATAGCCTGGGAAGCGCCCTGGGATTTAGGCCCAGTAATCCGATTGCTGTAATGATTTAGTTTTTCTGCCATTTCTCTTTGACTCCGATACTAGTTACGGCATGTCCGCAACGACTCGTAATTTCATATCCAACCGATTAATAACACACCCTGATCAACCGGCATTTTCGCAAACTCCCGATGAATTTCTGACAGATCTAGCACAGACCTACCATCCCCACACCTAAATATATGACCACTCTAAATCCTATCTTATTGTTATTAAATATATTTATATATAAAACAGGTATAAACCAAGTGACCACTACCCTTCTCTACGCTATTATTACAGATTGTGTCAGACCATAACTCTTGATTGCCATGCCCAGTATTCCACAAGGTAACGGAAGCCGATTCATAAAAAATGGATTACCCACTCTGATCAATGTACTGCTCATTGTTCCGCTGGCTATCGGCTTTTCTAAATTTTCGGAGCAATTTTTTACGGCTAAAAGCCAAACGCCCCCCGCACGCACATCGCAACAGTTTACAACTATACCGGCCACACAAAAAATCAGCCGGGTTAATCATCAGGAAATTGCTCGTTGGCACCTGTTTGGCACGCAGTCTGTCAAGCAAACACCCGCCAAACCAAAAAAGCGGGTCGCACCTAAAACGCAGCTGAAACTAATATTACGCGGTATTGCCGCTCAAGATGACAAGCTCGCAGGGCTTGCCATCATTCAGCAACCCAATAAAGAAGAAAAACACTTTAAAACAGGGGACAGTATATTTGGTTTGGCAAAACTGGAAGAAATTCATTCCAACCGGGTTATCCTGTCCAGAAACGGCCAATACGAGACACTGCAATTACCAAAGCTTGATTCATCCCGCAAGATTCCAGTCAGAACGCCCCGCTTAAAAACCCGGAAAACTTCGGTACAAAAAGTAATACCGGCACCGACAAATAAACTGGCTGATGATATTGGAGAAGATGACAATTTCGAAGAGGATGAAGAATTCTGGGAATACCTCGACTTCGAGCCAGCTATGATTAATGGCAAACTTGCTGGACTCAAGTTAATCCCAGAAGAAGAGGATGATAATAAAATTCTTATGAGTAAAGGCCTAATGCCTGGTGATATCATTACCAGCGTCAATGGTCATGTTATGAATACTGGCGCTAATGTTTCTGAAGCCATTGATGCTATAGCTGAAGATGAAAAACTCGATATTGTCGTATCACGTAACGGAAAATCTAAAAATCTTGTAATAACAAAATAACCTCTGTTTATTAAAGGTAAGGCGGAGGCACTTCAAAACCTGCATCTTCATATTTTTTGATCAAGCGATAGATTTTTCGTTCACTGATACCCAGCTCTTTTGCCGCATTGCGCCGCGAGCCTTTTACATTCTTTAGTATGTCCAATACAGCATTGGCATCCATACCCATGATCTCTCGATCTTCCTTACGGCGTCCTACAGGATGATTTTCGTGGCTTGACTGAGATAAATCATTAGCACGCGAAGCACGTTCTTCTGTAGCTGGCAAACTAGCCGAATAATCCTGCACACAGAACGGCATATGTTCAGGTTTAATATTGCCAGTCCCCGCCTTGAGTGAGGCTAGCTCGATTATATATTTGAGTTCCCGAATATTACCCGGGTAGTTATATTCTTCGAGTAACCGCAATGCATCTGCCGTCGGCGCAGTTTTATATTTCTGCTGCTGCATAAAATGACACATTAATTGTGATATGTCGCCGCTGCGATCACGCAGCGCTGGCAAACACAGTGTATGCCCAGCAAGACGATAATATAGATCTCTGCGGAACCGGCCTTCCTTTACCATTTCCAGCAAGTCACAATTAGTGGCCGACACAATGCGCACGTTTGCATTTAATGTTTGCGTGCCACCAACGCGGCGATAGGTTCCCGTTTCTATGACACGTAATAACTTTGCTTGTAACGTCGGTGAGATTTCGCCGATCTCATCAAGAAACAAGGTGCCATTGTCGGCCAGCTCAAATAAACCCTGTTTCTTTTTCTGCGCATCGGTAAAAGCGCCCGCTTCATGACCAAATAATTCTGATTCAAACAGTGTTTCGCTCAGGCCACAGCAATCCAACGTAATAAAGGTTTCTTTACTGCGTATCGAGCGAGCATGTACATAATTAGCAAAGCGCTCCTTGCCAACACCACTCTCACCGGTAATCAGCACAGGTAAATCTGATGACGCCAATAAGCTGGCTTCACGCACTGCTTCCAGAAAAACAGCAGACGATCCTACCAGTTCATTTTTTCGCATGGATTCTTCATTATCGATGGGATTTAGCAATTCACCCATATACTGAATCTTGCCATCATCACCGTAAATAGGGTGCGCTTTGATCTCAACGCAATCCTTGGTACCGTCCGGGCGAGTATGGATGTGCAAAGCTTCTTCAACCTTGCCACTTTTAAACATGCGCAGGTGGGGGCAATCTTCGCCGTGCTCGGCACAGGGGCGCTCAGAATTATGAGATATCTGATGGCACTTACAGCCAACAATATCTTCAGGGTTTTGGCCAAATTGCTCAGCATACTTTTTGTTCGCCGCGACAATAGTAAAGTGCCTGTCCACCATGACGAATGGTTGCTCGTAAACATCCATAAGTGATGCAAGATTTTTGGGTATTTTTGGTCGATCCATATTGTTTACTTAATTAGTCATGAATATATACAAGTATTTGCAATACTCATACCAAACAATATTTCATTATTAATTACATAGCTTTAAAAAAGAATCTGACAGCTCATGACATCTTTTAGGCAGAAACTGGCAGAAGTGTAAATATCGACGACAGATTGGAATCTGGTAACTAGGACACTTTTTAAAGACACTCTGACAATTAATCACTACCCTTATTTATATCAATAGGTTAGTAAAATTATTAGTTAAGCATCGTTGGGCACACTATAATATATTTAATTAATAAATCTTAAATTTAGAATTAATTAACATTCTGTTTTACTATATAAAACAGTTATATAAAGTATTGCCAGAATGTAAAATATATCGACGCTTGCAGCTATGTCGTGACATTGTGTCATGACATAGCTGTCATATTTTAGAATTAGACCAGCTCTGAATTTTAGCCGGTAAATGCTGAATCCTGCTTAGACATGGAACCTAAAGCTGCCCAACATCTTCAACAGTTATAGGGAATAAACCTCACATTGCATACTGCCATCCAGCGGTAAGCATCCAACCAGTACTCATTTGAGGGCCATCAAGATTCTCATACACGGGCGCACCTACTTCGATTGCTAACCGGTGTCCAGTACTACCGCCGCTGGAATGGAAATTAATACCAGCGAGAACATCTATACGCTCGCCACCTTGCAGGCTGGTGTCGGCAGTCGGCACCATCATCGGATTGAGTTTGGGATCCTTACCTTCAATCTCACCCCAGGCCATCCCTTTCAATCGCAACGATGCGCTCAAGGTAGCATTGATTTTTTTAGACCCCCAGCCTGTCAGTTCGAGACGATTCCCCAGCCGGTAATCGTTGTCATTGTCGTTCAGACGAACCGTTCCCATTAGCTGCGCACCCCAGGAGAATGCATCATTGTTTCCGAGGTAAGTGATACACGGCAGAAGATCCCAACTACCCGAACCTAACTGCATGGGATAAGGCAACTGCGCATTGGTCATGGCCGGTGTATCATCTTTTTCATCGATATCTCCGGTCGGTAAGCTGATACCAGCGTTCAGGTGTATTTGTTGCCTGCCTTTGTTTTTAAGTACAAACAAGCCGCTTAATTTAATATCACCAAGTCCTTCGGTGCGTGTAGTAAAACGCGCTCCCATTCGAGTTATGTGATCCATGTCTTTCTTGACCCATGGCATCATCGCCATGATCGTTAGGCGATCAGTAGGTGCATACATAGCGCCGAACATGTGCATCTGCATACTCATTCTTGTCGGTGTCACCATAAAATCCTGCAATACCTCAGCATCAGTCAGGTCGTCCGACCCATCACGCATACCCTCCATTTGCATCCGCATATAACGGTAAGAAAACATCACCGACCCTTTAGGATGGGTATGACTACCCATCACACCAGCTGGTGAATAATCCGTATGATCATGGTGATTCGCATGTTGACTGTGATCAATTGCATGAACACTGCTAGTTATAAGACTTATCCCGCATATGATGGCGATTTGAATTTTCATTATCATTGACACCTAAATTATATTTATATTTTTCCCTATTTTATTTCTGGCACTCCATACCTCCACTCTGGAATCAATATGATAATCGGGAACCATCCTGTACGGAATGTGGCAAATTGTCGCAACCTGACTTGACTGAACCCAGTGTACAATCCATCCATGCATCACAATGAACCCAATCAGACCAGTAACCACCGCAATCTCAAAAGGTTAGCCTACCTGAGATCACTGGTAATCTTCGGTGAACTGATCGCGCTGTTGGCAATCAGAAGTTTCACTAACTTGCAGCCACCATTGCTACCGCTCTTTGGAATCATTGGCCTAATGGCTGTGGTTAATATCTGGACCTGGCAACGCGCCCGAGGTAATGCAGATATCACAGATGCTGAGCTCTTTTTCCAATTAGTCTTCGATGTTTTTGCGCTAACAGCTGTTCTGTATTTCACAGGCGGTGCAACTAATCCTTTCGCCTGGTTTTTCCTGATCCCGCTGATGATTGCTGCAACAGTACTTTCACAGTGGATTACCTGGTTGATGGCCGGCCTGACAACCGTTTGCTATAGCCTGTTAATGTTCAAGTTCCTGCCACTTGCAGGCCAGGCGCACATGCACCACGACTCCGGATTTAGTCAACATGTATTTGGCATGTGGTTCGGTTTCGTACTCAGCGCCGTTCTGGTGGCCTGGTTTATCGTCGGCATGGCGCAAAGCTTGCGTGAACGCGATCGTGCACTGGCTAATGCGCGGGAGCGCGCATTGCGAGATGAACAATTAATTGCGCTCGGCACACTCGCCACGGGCGCAGCACACGAACTAGGCACACCATTGGCAACCATGTCCATCGTTACTGGCGAACTGCAGCGAAACAACGAATTACCTCAGCCTGTACAGGATAAACTACACATCCTCCAAAGCCAGGTGCTGCGTTGCAAAGAAGCACTGTCAGTTATTACCGCTTCAGCGGGTGCCACACAGGCAGAGGGTGGCAATATAATACCTGTACCCGCATTTATTGAGCAGGTCATCTCTCTGTGGAAAGGTCAACGAATTGATATGGAACTGCAAACTTCTCTGCAAACCACTCACATGCAAGCGCAGATTCTCAACGAACGCACATTACAACAATCAATTATTAACCTGTTAAATAATGCAGCGGATGCTTCACCGGATAATCTGCTGCTTAATGCCACCTGGAATACCGATGAGTTAATCATAGAAATTCTCGATCACGGCCCAGGCATTCGCCCTGAAACCACTCAAGCTTTTGGTCAACGGCAGAATAGCAACAAGGAACACGGCATGGGTCTCGGCCTGTTTCTAACGCATGCAACGATTCAGCGGCTGGGTGGAGACATAGAACTCATTGACCGGCCAGAGGGCGGCACCTGCACCCGTATTCGATTACCTTTGATAGTGATGTGAACCTATGACAGAGAATCCGGATAAACCCACTGTTTTGATTGTTGATGATGATGAATTATTCTGCGACGTACTGGCTGATGCACTGACAAATCGTGGCTATGAAATACATACTGCACACACTATTAATACTGGGCTAGCTATCGCTGAAAAAAACAATCCGGAATACGCCATTATCGATTTACGTATAGGGCAGGAGTCAGGGCTGACGCTGGCCGAACGCTTACATGCTCTGGATGAAAACACTCGCATAGTCATGTTGACTGGCTATGCCAGCATTACCACCGCTGTAGAAGCTATAAAACTTGGTGCCATTCACTACCTGACAAAACCAGCAGAGGTCGATGAAATTCTCGCTGCGTTACATAAAGACGAAGGCGATGCGAGTGTACCCGTTGCGGGCAACCCGCTGTCAATTAAACGGCTAGAGTGGGAACACTTGCAGCGAGTACTGGCAGATTGTGACGGTAATATATCTGCAGCCGCGCGCAAACTAAATATGCATAGGCGTAGTCTACAAAGAAAACTGGCGAAGAAACCGGTTAAGGAATAAGCAAAGTGTTAATCACTATTTTGCAATCCAGACAGTTACCCGGCGATTTTTAGCCCACGCAGTTTGATCATCTTGCTCGTTAACAGGCAGTGCTTCTCCAAAATAACGTTGTTCAATTGCCCGCTTTGGAACTCCGCGTGATATCAGGTAGCGCGCAACGAAAGCAGTTCGTCTTTTAGACAGCTTCATATTGAAGTCATCACTGCCACGTTTATCAGCATGGCCACCCAGAATGATCCGCACAGCAGGCTGTTTTTGAAATTCACGGGCAACTTGCTGCAACGATTTACGAGTTGCACGTTTTAACGCAGTGCTGTTAGTGGAAAAATTTATTGTGCGCTCGCTCAGGGGTTCAAAATCAAGAAACACTAATTGATCGGTGCAGGCCTGAAACTCTGCCAGTGATTCTCTGAAGCGAACCGGTGACAAACGCACTTCGACCTGATCGGCCGCATCCGCCCAGTCATTGAATAACAGCACAGGCATTCTACCCTGCTCTAATTCGTAAAACAGCCGCAACGCTTTATCACGCGAAATCCGGAGTGGTGGTTTATGGTTTTTAAACTTAACAAAACCTAAGTCACGCTCTACATTGTCATGCTTCCAGAGAGGCGAATGGGATATCAACCGAACCGTTTGCGGTACAACAGGAGGTTGCACTGCCTCGATCTCAAACTGCAAACGTTTACTGGATGCCTGACTGAATCGTGCCACACCAAACCGTGGAATAGTGTGGCTCAAGGAACAATTGTTTTTGGCAGTATCAACATGCCAGGCAGATACTTCCATGGAGGCTTGAAATTGCTGTTGCAGAGCATGCGCATAAAACGGACTCAGCAGACTGCTGAATATAAACAGACGTGCGTAGAATCTAGACATACAAACTTTATCCATAAGACATGTTTCGACGCCCCCACTGATAAGCTTGAACATCTTTATTCTTGTGAAGATCAACTAATGGAATAGCCCGAAAAAAACCGTCATAGACATTCGTCTATAATAATATCATCCAAGAAGTAAAAAAATAACACACTCAAGACCTTATAAAAAAACGGCAATTGCCATCCTGACATGACAAATTGACAGAATACGCAATAAGCTGTCGAATTAACTTACAGTTTTTCATTAGTTAATAAAATACTGATTTACATCAAAACATTTATTATTATGCTTATAATTCAATAAATTATGTACCACAGTGATTAACCAACCCATCAATATAAGTAAATTAGTTATTTATTATGTTAATTATTCCGTATACAATAATCTAGCAATATATAGCATTACACATAGACTAGTGTCGGTATCTGTGACACTTTGTCGCAGTGCAGCTTCCAGCCCTAAATTTTTACACCTTAGTTGCACTATCTACTTGATAAATATTTATATTTTAAAGTTGGCCTTGTATTTGCTATTATTGCCATCAGTCTATATCAACACATAGACATTTGCTTAGTACTAACGTACCTGCAGCCACAACAGTAACTCCGCCACTCCAGTGGCGACACAAAAATCTTAGTTTTAATTAAGGATGGGACCATGGAAAACTTTACGCCAGTGGCATCACTGGTTGGCGGAATATTGATCGGCCTGGCTGCAGTTGCCATGCTGTTATTTAACGCAAAAATTGCCGGTATCAGCGGTATCTTTGGTGGTCTACTCCATACCAAACGAGGAGACACGCTGTGGCGCGTGCTTTTCGTTGCCGGACTAATTGCCGGTGGAATATTGCTCCGCCTGTTTTACCCGGAATCCCTGGAATTCAAAATCGAACGCTCCACTATCAGCATCATGGTAGCCGGTCTACTGGTCGGATTTGGCGCTCGCTTAGGTAATGGCTGTACCAGTGGACACGGTGTATGTGGCATCGGCCGATTGGCACCGAGATCCATTGCCGCTGCCGGCACCTTTATGACAACCGGTGCTGTGACTGCCATTGTCATCAACCATGTCTTTGGAGGAAATATTTAATGATGGGAAAAATCATTGTTTTTCTCTGTGGCCTGGTTTTCGCTATTGGCCTGGGTATTTCCGGTATGACCCAGCCTGATAAAGTTGTTAACTTCCTCGACTTTGTGGGTAACTGGGATCCAAGCCTGGTTTTGGTTATGTTCGGAGGCGTTGCCACCTATTTTGTCGGCCAACGACTGACACTATCCCGCAAAACATCTGTGTTCGGTGGAAACTTTCAACTACCAACCCGGATGGATCTTGATGCCCGGCTGATTGGTGGTGCTGCAATATTTGGTATTGGCTGGGGTATTGCCGGATTTTGCCCGGGCCCCGCACTGGTTTCAGCAGTTTCTGGTAACAGTGCTGTTCTGACATTCATTATGTCTATGGCCGTCGGCATGTATTTTTTTGAAGCCCTGCACCTGCGTCACAGCCATGAGCCAGATGGTGGTGCCAGCCCGCTAGACTCACCTGAATCTCATCATCACTAACCACGACTTCGAGACGATTAATCATGGCTAATGAAACCTGGCTAGACACACGCGCACGCAGACTGATCATCGCTTTTTTGGTGGTAGTCGGTGTTGGCGCTGCGTTTCTGCACCACCACAAACCGAAAAATTACAAAGTCGAGGTCAATATGGTTTCTGCCGTCGCCGGTAAAGACCTTGCGCTGAAAGGCCGCGATGGTGTTGCAGCCTGTACCGGCTGTCACGGTGAAAACGGTGAAGGTAATTTCGAACTGGGTTATCCCCGGCTTGCTGGTTTACACCCAAAATATATAGCCAAACAATTACATGATTTTGCACGCGACCCACTGGATATCGGCGTCAAAGTGGATCCCATTTCACGTGATTACGAAAAAACACCGGGTATTTATAAAGATCTAACCATCTTCTCACCGGGCATTCGTGTCGATGCCATGATGAACCCGATTGCACAACAATTATCGGATGAGGAAATTGATCAACTGGCAAATTATTACGGCAGTCTACCCTTTACTACTAATCCAGAAGCTGTTGATTTCCAGACTCTCGAACGCGGCCAGGAACTCGCACTACGCGGCAAGCCCGAATACCTGATGCCGCGCTGCAACTCCTGCCATGGCCCTAACGGAGAAGGTTTCGGCGAACATTTTCCTCCACTGGCTGGACAGCCGCCGTTATACATTATTAAGCAGATCAATAAGTGGCAAAGCGGTGAACGTGACAATGACCAAATGGCGATGATGAAAAACACCGCAAACCTGCTGACAGATGGCGACAAAGTTAATGTAGCACGTTATTACAGCAACCGTTCCTACAGTATTAACGGCGAGTAACCGGTATGAATAAACTCATTACACAATGCCTTCTTTCTGCTGTGATTACAGTCGCAGCATTGAATACACAGGCCGAAACAACTGATCCACTTGAAGTCAGACCCACGCTGGTTGAACCTCAGGTCAGTCTGCCAACCAACCTGATTACCGTGCCGGTCGTTAACCCGGGTGAATTTTTCGTGCCGCCTATGGTTGACGATATCCCTGATGATGACACCGGCGATATGATTCGTTGGGGCCGGAACATATTTGTAGATACACAAAAATATGCTGCACGTTATGTGGGCAATGGTCTGAATTGTGTGAGCTGCCATTTGTCTGAAGGCCGTCAACCCTTCGCTGCACCGTTATGGGCTGCGTACCCTATCTATCCAGTAGCACGTAACAAAACACGCAAAGTGGTCACTTACCAACAACGCGTCCAGAGTTGTTTTAAATACAGTATGGATGGCATTGCACCCACTGTTGATGCACCAGAAATGGATGCACTGGTCACTTATTCAAAATGGCTTTCCAAAGGCGCACCGGTCGGTGTCGCCTTGCCAGGCCGCGGTTTCGCAGACATCAAAAAAACTCATGATCCATCTACTACGGATGGGGAAATTATTTATCAAGCACGCTGCGCTCTGTGTCACGGTGAAAATGGCGAAGGCAAGAAAAATCGTAACGGCAAAGGCTATATGTTTCCACCGGTCTGGGGTGGTGATTCATTTAATCGCGGCGCAGGTCTGAACAAGACTAAAACCGCCGCCCAGTTTATAAAAGCCAATATGCCTTTAGGATCTGGTTACACATTAACAGACGATGAGGCGCTGGATATTGCCGCCTACATGTGGATCCACTTCCGTCCAGACGATCCGCGCGTGTCCTTCTTCAAGAACCGCACTGAAATGAAACCCGGTGGTGGTGGCGCACGCTGATGGCTAACGCAAACGCCACACAAAGCGTAGACAGTTCGATGCCTGCTCGACAGCAAGCGCCGAGCTTTATCTCGCGCATGATGCCCTTTACTGACTGGTTGCCAATGCTGGATAGCAAAACTATTCGCAATGACATCTGGGCCGGCATTGCAGCAGGAATTCTGATTCTGCCGCAGGCTATTGCACTGGCTACCATGGCTGGTCTACCACCTGAAGTCGGTCTTTATACATCGATCTTCCCCGTCATTATTTGCGCCTTATTCGGCTCGTCCTGGCACGTCCTGTCCGGCCCCAATACTTCTATTTCAGTCATGGTAGCAATGGTGGTCGGCGCCTATACAGGCGTAGGCACCCCTGACTGGATCACCTACACCTTAACGCTAACCTTTATCGCCGGTGTCATTCAATTACTGTTTGGCTTTTTCAAACTCGGGGTAGTCTTTAACTATTTTTCACACACGGTGATGGTCGCAATCATCACCGGTGTTGGCTTCATTATCATTATTCAACAGCTAGGAAACTTCCTGGGACTGACCGTCAATCCTGGCGAACCGGTTGAAGATACCTTGTATACAATGCTCTTCAGAATTCCGCTAGCCAACTGGTGGGCTACCTCATTAGGCGTACTAACAGTAGTAACCGGTCTGCTCGTCAAACGTTATTACCCGAAAATGCCAGCCATTATCGTGGCGGTTATTGTCGGCATGCTCGGCGGATGGATCATTGAATTCCTGTTCGGCAGTGAAGTAACCAATATCGATAAATTGGGTTATTTATCACTCGAAGCGCTACCCCTATCAGCCCCTGATTTCAGCCCGACGGTTTTTTATGAAGCTGCAGAAGGCATGATGATGGGTGGCTTTATGATTGCCTTTCTGGGATTGATGCAATCCGCTGTTATCGCCCGTGCTATGGCCGTCAAGTCCGGTCAACATATCGATATTGATCAGGAAGTCACCGGCCAGGGCCTGTCCAATGTGGTCGGTAGCTTTCTAAGCTGTTATCCAAGTTGTGGTTCGTTTAACCGCAGCGCTTCAAATATTGAAACCGGCGGCAAAACACCGCTGGTAGGTATAGTCTCAGCGATATGTCTGGCTGCACTGGTGGTATTTGCTGCACCGGTGATTGCCCAAATGCCATTATCAGTCATGGCAGGCATCCTGTTCCTGGTTGGTGCCGGATTGATCAATCTGAAGGACATTAAAACCCTGCTGGCAGTGCGAGGCGAAAACCGTACTGCGTTTTTGCTGGTGCTGTTTGCAACTGTTTATGGCGGACTGGAATGGGCAGTTATGCTCGGCATTGCCACCTCTGTCATTTTATATTTGCGTGCAGTTTCCAAACCTGAAATAGATGTTCTGTTTGAAAATGAAGCTCACCAGTACATGCCGGAAGGTGTCGAAGACGCTACGGTCGTGCAATTGTCAGGCAGTATTTTCTTTGGCTCCACACACAGTATTGAGCGTGCCTTTGCGGATATAGCGCATGAAGACCATCGCCAGAAGATGTTAATCATCGCCGGTGAACACATCGACAATATGGATGAAGCCGGTGTTGCCGCGCTGGCAACCGAAGTCAGCAAGCGCAAACAAAGTGGTGGCAGCATGGTGCTCTGGTTACGCAACAACAAACTGGACGCATTACTAGAGCGCACTGGCCTGTCGCAAGCGATCGGCAAAGAAAACATTCACTATGTGGCTTAACTCAAGAGTAAACACTATGACATTCAAACACTGGATCTTCACATTGCTGCTGACCCTGAGCCTGTCCGCACATGCGGCTGAACAAATTAAATACCGCGTAGTAATACAGGTCAGCGAGAACAGTATCGATCGTATGAACCTGGCATTGAATACTGCCAGTAATCTGCAGCATCAGTTTGGCCCAGATAATATCGATGTGGAGATTGTCGCCTTCGGTGATGCCGTAAATACTCTAAAGTACTACGCACCGATCCCCATTGGCGACAAAGTTGAAGAACTGACCACAGAAGGTGTGCGTATTGTTGTTTCCGAAATAGCCATGCGTATCCACAAATTACGACCGTCCGACATGCTGCAACACGTGCGCTACGTTACTTCCGGTGTAGCCGAAATTGTTGAGAAACAACACCAGGGCTGGGCCTACATTCGCCCTTAATGGATCACCCATGACACGACGCCACACAATCTCTAACAGTCTGCTTGTGCCGCTTGCTTTGTGCAGTGCTATGGCGTCTGCCGGTGATGGTGAATTAACACTGATACATCTCGGTGATTTACACGGTCATCTGGTGCCACGCCCCAATATGCGTGACGGCGATACTGACCGGGGCGTTATGTCGGGCGGACTGGCGTATGTCTACGACCAGGTCAAAAAGATTCGCAAAGAACATCAGAACACTATTCTATTTAATACCGGCGATACCATTCAGGGTTCAGCCGAGGCTCTATATTCCAGAGGTCTGGCAATGGCCGAAGTACTCAACCTCTTCGAGATTGATTATTTTGCTCCGGGCAACTGGGACTTTATTTTTGGTGCAGAAGGCTTCCGTGAATTATTCGCAGAGGTTGACGGCCGCAAACCTGTTTTTAATTGGCAAACTCTGTCCGCCAATCTGTATTACTCAACACTCTACGAATTTCCAGAAACTCCTTATGCCAAGCTGGCTGGGCAACGCGTTGTTGCACCTTATGCCATCAAAGAAATTAACGGCGTAAAGGTTGGCATCATCGGCCTGACTGCAGATCGTGGCCCGCAAGCGGTCAGCACACGTGTCATGGATGGCCTCTATCTGACGCCCGGTGAAGAAGAGCTCGAAGTGGCTATCCCCAAACTGCGGAATGAGGAAAAAGTTGATTTATTAATCCTGATTTCCGAACGTGGTCTGGCGGGTAATCTGGAATTGGTCGAGACTTATCCTGGTATCGATGTAGTGTTGTCTTCTGACATGCACGAAGAAACCTGGCAGGTTCTGAAATCAAAAAGCGGCACCATTCTGGTCGAAGAAGGCCAGGACGGAACCATGGTCGGCGAAATGAATCTGGTCATCAAAGACCGCAAAATTGTCGATTACACATTCAAAGCACACCGCATTACGGTTGAAAACAACCAGCCGGATACTGTCATCGCCAAAAAGGTTGAAGAGATACGCAAGAAATTTGTAAAAGGCGCTGATTTTGTACCGCACGTCAATCCGATGAATGGCTACGTGCTGCGCACACCGATTGACACAGTTATCGGTCATACAAAAAAAGCCCTGCACCGCTCCAACTATGCTGATGCCAAATCCATGCCGGCAGTGGTCGAAGGTTCATCGCATGATTTTCTTGCCGATGCTTTCCGCGGCGCTTGTGAATCCGACGTCGGCATCATGCGTGGTTTCCGCTACGGCACTCATATCGCACCTGGCGCGATCAAGCTGGAAGACATTTACCATTACATCCCCATCGGCCCACAAATTGCCTGCGGCTTGATTTCGGGTGATGACCTCCGGCTGATGATTGAAAACGGGGCACAAGGCTCGCTCACCAACTTCGTTGGCTACTGGGGTGGTGGCTGGATCATTGCGTTTTCCGGCATCACCTACAAACTTGACCCAAACAATCAATGGGGATTGCGCGCCAGCGACATTCGCATTAATGGCGAAGTATTGGATCCCGCACGTTACTACTCGGTCGCTGGCTACTGGTATCTAGATCTTCCTGGCAAGATCAACCGTTCATCAGCGCTAGAGATCAAAGTACTCAAAGATAAATTCGGTGGCATTGTCGATGCTACCGCAGTCGTTGCTTACTACTTGCAAACTTTACCAAACCACACAGTGGATCCAGTACTGAACCGGATTACTTTAGTCAATCCGTTACCGCAACGAATTGGCCCGAATAATGAGATCCAACCGTTGGCAGGTGTGCCACGGCCAGAATACCTATTGGATAAAAAACAACGCACCAGCGCGCTGACATCAAGCAGCCTGCTAAAACTTCAAAAAGTTAAGGAACTGGAAATTAATGAAAGCACTCGCTAACACTATTCTGCGTGGCCGATTAATCTGGATCATTCTAACCCTGGCATTTGTCGCCTGGGCAGCAACCGGAATGAAACAATTAAAATTGACTACGGATTACCGCGTATTTTTCAGCGAAGAAAATCCACAGCTGACTGCCTTCGATAAAATGCAGAATACCTACACCAAGAATGACAACATTCTGATTGTACTTGCACCCAAAGATCGCAAGATTTTTACCCGTAAAACACTACAGGCCGTAGAAGAAATTACCGATCAGTCCTGGCAGGTTCCCTTTTCTATTCGAGTCGATTCTATTTCCAATTATCAGCATACCATTGCTGAAGAAGATGACCTGATTGTAGAAGCACTGGTCACTGACGGCGCAAACTTGATGGACTCCGATCTGGAGCGTATTAAAAACGTGGCACTGAACGAACCCTTGCTAGTAAAACGACTGATATCACCCAGCGGTGAAGTCACTGGCATCAACATTACTATCCAGGTGCCTGGCAAGGATACGGTCACTGAAATTCCCACTGTGGTTGCCTTTGTACGCGATATGACCGAGCAGTACCGTGAAACCTACCCGCATCTGGATATTCATCTGACTGGAACAGTGATGATGAATAACGCCTTCCCGGAAGCCTCCAAAAATGACATGCGCAAATTGATGCCAATCATGTTTGCCGTGGTATTTATTGCACTCTGGATACTAACGCGTTCACTGACCGGCATATTCACAACTTTACTTGTCGTCTTTTTCTCCATCATCACGGGCATGGGTCTGGCTGGTCACCTCGGTATCAAGCTAACGCCACCCCTCGGCAGTGCGCCCAGTATTATCCTGACGCTGGCAGTCGCAAACTGCGTGCACATCCTGGTGTCTTTAATGCACTACATGAATGGCAAGATGGATAAACGTGATGCCTTACTGGAAAGCCTGCGGGTTAATTTTGGACCCATCGCCATTACCAGCGTCACAACGGCTATTGGTTTTCTAAGTATGAACTTTTCGGATGCCCCACCGTTCCGGGATCTTGGAAATGTCGTCGCTATGGGAATGATTGCTGGCTGGATTTATTCCTGTGTCTTCCTGCCATCACTGATCAGTTTCCTGCCAGTGCGACCACACGCCAATCAGGAAAAAGTCAGCAAGATGATGGGGAAACTCGGGGAATTTGTAATCCAAAACAGGAAAATGCTGTTTTGGGGCAATCTGGTACTGATGGTATTTCTGGCCGCTGCAGTCACACGCAATGAACTGAATGACCAGTTTGTTGAATACTTTGATCAAAGTATTGAATTTCGCCGCGCCACCGATTTTGTCACCGATAACCTGACCGGTATTTACAACATCGATTACTCACTGGAAACCGGTGACAGCAACGGCATCAATGAACCTGCCATGCTGGCCAAGATCGAAGAGTTTGCCAACTGGTATCGCGAACAACCGGAAGTTATTCATGTCAACGTCGTCACCGACATAGTCAAACGACTGAACATGAATCTGCATGGTGATGATAAAAGTTGGTACAAGGTTCCCGAACAACGCGATCTTGCAGCACAATATTTTCTACTCTACGAAATGTCACTGCCGTTTGGCCTGGATCTAAATAATCAGGTCAATGTCGACAAGTCTGCAACCCGCATGACGGTAACCGTGGAAAATCTCACCACCAATGAATTAATCAACCTGGAAGACCGCGGCCAGAACTGGCTTAAAAACAATGCACCGGAATCGATGCACACAGAGGGCAGCAGCCCGGCCATCATGTTTGCGCATATCACATCGCGAAATATAAAAAGCATGCTCACCGGCAATCTTATTGCCATCGTACTTATATCGTTTTTGCTGATCTTCGCATTTCGTTCTTTTAAATACGGTGTCATGAGTCTTGTACCAAACCTCATGCCTGCCGTGATGGGCTTTGGCGTGTGGGGATTACTGGTCGGTGAAGTCGGCGTGTCATTATCGGTAGTTGTCGCCATGACACTCGGTATTGTGGTTGATGACACGGTGCATTTCATGAGCAAATATTTACGTGCGCGGCGCGAACAGGGACTGGGCGCAGAAGATGCAATTCGTAGCGCATTTTCCAGTGTCGGTGTGGCACTAATCATGACATCTATTGTCTTAATGGCAGGCTTTCTTGTGCTCGCATTATCTTCTTTCAAGATGAACGCGGGAATGGGATTACTCACCGCAATTACGATTGGACTGGCACTGTTTGCAGACTTTCTGTTCCTGCCACCACTGATGCTAAAACTAGCGAGGAAAAAGTAATGAACACATTATTGAAACTGACATTGCCTCTGGCATTACTCTCAACCGCAAACACAGCAGTGTTTGCCGAAACCCCTGAAGAACAGGGTCTTGCCATTGCACAGGAAGCTGACAAGCGTGACAGCGGGTTTGCGGACTTCACTGCAGACATGGTTATGACGCTTCGCAACAAGCAAGGTGAAGAAAGCAGGCGTGACATACGTTCAAAAACGCTTGAAACCAAGGACGATGGCGATAAAACCCTGACTATTTTTGACCGGCCTGAAGATGTTAAAGGCACAGCGTTGCTGACATTCAGCCATAAAAAAGGCAGTGACGACCAGTGGTTGTTTTTACCTGCACTGAAACGTGTAAAACGTATTGCGTCAAATAATAAATCTGGCCCGTTCATGGGTAGTGAATTTGCCTATGAAGACATTTCGTCACAGGAAGTCGAGAAGTACACCTACAAGTATCTCAATGACGAACAACTCGATAGTGAAGACACCTTTGTTTTTGAACGCTACCCGGTTGATAAAAATTCTGGTTATACACGCCAGGTTGTATGGATGGATAAGTCAGAATACCGCGTACAAAAAATTGATTATTTTGACCGTAAAAATTCACTGCTGAAAACATTAACCTTTAATGATTACAAGCAATATAAAGACAAGTTCTGGCGCGCAAGCAAAATGGATATGATCAATCACCAGACAGGTAAAAGCACCACATTGGGCTGGAGTAATTACGAGTTTAGCATCGGCCTTAGCGACCGCGAATTTGACCGTAACGCATTGAAGCGTGCCAGATAGTATCTAGTCAGGAAAAATACTCATGCGGAAACAATCAAAATTGTTGCGTTGGATGATGCCGTTAATCGGTTGCTGCATCTGTCTGAATGCAAATGCTGATAGTAACTGGTCGGGTAATGTGGCAGCCGAATGGCTGACCTTTGGTAAAGAAGCCTTATCGAATGACCAGCATCGCAGTTACTTATCACTTTCACTGGAACCGGACTACCACCGCGAATGGGACAGAGGCAAAACCTGGTTCACCTTTGAACCGTTTTTTCGCGGTAACCAGTTCGACTCACGGCGCTCTCATGCAGATATTCGTGAGCTGCATGCGGGCTATGCAGGCAATAAATGGGAATTTGTGGCCGGCATAAGCAAAGTGTACTGGGGTATTACTGAGTCACAGCACCTGGTCGATGTTATTAACCAGACTGACTTTGTCGAAAACGCCGACACAGAAGATAAGCTTGGTCAACCGATGTTAAACGCTGCCTATGTCGCCGATGCAGGAACACTGAACCTGTTCATCCTGCCCTACTTCCGTGAGCGTACTTTCGCTGGCAAGGCCGGACGGCCACGTGCCGGTCTGGTAATTGACCAGGATAACGAAATCTATGAATCCAGCAACGAACAGACACACATTGATCTGGCTGCGCGCTGGTTTCAACTCATCGGTGATTGGGAAATAGGACTGTCACATTTCAAGGGTACATCTCGCACCCCTGATTTAGTACTTACACCGACGGGTGCCATCACCGCTCCGGTACTGACGCCGGTATACAAACAAATCAATCAGACGGGTGTTGAACTTCAGGGAGCGTTCGGTGCCTGGCTGTTGAAATTTGAAGGCATTCGTAATTCAGGTTTTAGTGAGCACAGCTATTTTGCAGCCGTTGGTGGTTTTGAGTACACCTTTGTTCTGGAATCCGGCATAGAAATCGGTGCACTCATGGAATATTCCTACGATGACCGAGGCCGCTCTGCACAATCTCAGTTTCAGAATGATTTGTTAATGGGTACCCGGATAACTCTAAATGATACTCAAAGCACACAAATATTAGCAGGCATTATTGTCGATGCAGGAGGCACCGGCAGAAGCTATAACCTCGAAGCAGAACGACGTATCGGTGATAGCTGGAAAGTGTCACTTGAAGCACGCGGTGTATTTCACACCGACCCTGGGGATTTCTTGTACAGCTTTCGGCGTGAGAATTCATTCCGGTTTAATGTTGCAAGATATTTTTAATATTTATAATAGAAGGAAGCAGTACTATGAACAGTGTTAGTCTAAGTTCAAGCGATGTCACATCTATTGACTATGCAACCACGCATAATAAAACAAAAATATTTATTGTCGGACGCCAGGATTTTTCTATTGATGCATTGGTCAGCATGCTCGCTGGTCACAATGACAACTACCTTGTCTCCTGCGTAGAACCGGGCGATGCCTGCATGGCGAAATTTGTTGCGACTGAACCAGACGTACTGATGATTCAGAATGAAGCTCTACGCGATCCATTGGAGCGTTTTCTTCAAGGCATTATGGAAGAGTATCCGGATATTCGCGTGCTGGTTTTTGGCAAGGATATGGATGACGATCATCTCTATCGCCTGGTGCGGGCTGGTGTCCATGGCTATATCAACGAGCGCATGAATGGCGACCATATCAAAAAAGCCCTGGATAGTGTTCTTGCGGGCAGCAACTGGTTCGAGCGCCATATCATGCAACGCTTTATCTCTACGCAACATGATCTGGATCAGGTTGTCGAAGCACAGTTTTACAACAACATCGATCAGCTATGCGACCTGTTAACCAAACGCGAAGTCGAAGTGCTCTGTCAGGTGATCAAGGGGCTGGCCATCAAGCAAATTGCTGAAGAAGTACACTTGTCGCATCAGGGTGTCAAAATGCATCTGGCAAAACTGTTCAAAAAATTCAAAGTGGCCAACCGCAACCAGTTAATACTCGCGACGTTTGACCATATCAGCCCGGTTGAAGATCTTTCGCAATTACTGAGGAATGGCTTGGAACGCAGACTGGTCGCTATAAACGCCAGCAACTAATCGTAAGACTGGCTCTGATTAATTTGTGCAATTTGTCACAGCAAATAGTACAAATACTGTAGGAGCGGCTTCAGCCGCGATGAACACTACACCCATCGCGGCTGAAGCCGCTCCTACAGGCAGGTACTTTTATGAAATAAATTAAAGGCTCCCTAAATATTATTTCTTTAATTGAGCCTTCAAATAACCTGAAATAATCGGATAGCGGCGGTCACGGCCAAATGCCCGACGGCTAATTCGTACTCCAGGCGGTGCCTGCCTACGTTTGTATTCATTCCGATCAACCAACGCCGCAATCCGCTGTACTATTGCCTCATCAAATCCCTGAGCAATCAGTTCTGAAATACTTTGATCTTTTTCGATATACCCTTCCAGCAATGGATCGAGCACATCATAAGGTGGCAATGAATCCTCATCCTTCTGATCGGGGGCCAGTTCAGCCGAAGGGGGCCGGTCGATAACCCGTTGTGGAATTACCGGTGCTATAGAATTCCGGTATTCAGCCAATTGGTAAACCAATAATTTTGGAACATCTTTGATGGGTGCAAATCCCCCGGCCATATCACCGTATAGAGTTGCATAACCCACTGACATTTCACTTTTGTTGCCAGTGGTCAGCACAATCAGGCCTCGTTTGTTCGACAACGCCATTAGAATAACGCCGCGGCAACGTGCCTGAATATTTTCTTCGGTAGTATCCGTTTTTGTACCTTTAAAAGCATCGCTTAATGATTCAAGAAAAACATTGAAAACGGGTTCTATAGAAATCTCCTGATAGGCAACACCCTGTGCATTTGCTTGTGCCTGCGCATCATCAAGACTCATCTGTGCTGTGTACCGGGAAGGCATCATTACCGCTTCAACTTGTTCGGCTCCAAGGGCATCCACAGCAATCGCCAATGTCAGCGCAGAATCAATACCGCCCGATAAACCTATGACCGCTCCTTTAAATCCAGCCTTACTAATATAGTCGCGCACACCCAGCACGAGTGTTTGATAAACTGCCGCCACATCGGGTAACTGGACAGTAACCTCAGCGGGCATCGGTTTAACTATTCCAGCTGTGACTTCAAAATCAACCGGAAATAAATCTTCAACACATGCAGGACAACGTTGCGTAACGCTGCCTTGCTGATTGATGACAAATGATTCACCATCGAACACCAGCTCATCCTGGCCACCGACTAAATTTGCATAGACTACTGGAATTCCACATTCCTTAACCCGTTGCGCAACCACGGCTTCGCGCTCTACGCCTTTACCCGCATGAAAAGGTGAAGCATTGATATTCACCAGTAACTGCGCACCCGCATCGGTTGCCAGGCGGGCGGGCTCGGGACGCCAGATGTCTTCACAAATTGTGACTCCGAGTTTTATGTTTTTTATTGACGTTATTGCATAGCCCTTGCCAGATGAAAAATAACGTCTTTCATCAAACACACTATAGTTCGGTAAGTCATGTTTGTGGCAGACGGCAAGGGTTTTACCGTTGAATAATATTGAAGCTACATTGAAGCGCTTATCACCTTCTTGCAGTGGATGCCCAATAAGAATATGGATGTTTCTGACTTCAGACATAATCTTTTCGAGCGCCCTATCCACCATGCGCTGCAAACCGGGCCTCAATAATAAATCTTCAGGTGGATAACCGGTCAGGGTGAGTTCAGGAAAAACAATCAGGTCGGCTTTATGTGTATCACGCGCGGTTTTGCTTAAACTGATAACCTGTTCAGCATTACCGGGAACGTCACCCACATATAAATTGCATTGGGCAATGACTATACGAAGTGTAGAGACTACATTTTTTTCAAGCATCATTTACCATAACCAGATAGACCCCCTCTCCCTCCGGGAGAGGGGATAAAATAAAAACTGCCTTTGATATTAATCACGCTAGATCCTCTGAATTAATTCGTAAATATTTGTAGGAGCGGCTTTAGCCGCGATGGGTGCAGTGCGTTCATCGCGGCTAAAGCCGCTCCTATAAAATTTTCGCTAATTAATCAAAGATCCCCTAATCGAAAAGGCATGAAAAATTATTACCTTGCCAACACTTCCTGCATCCTTCGCCCCATATCAGCAGGAGACCTGACTACAGTCACACCAGCACTTTCCAACGCAGAAAACTTCGCTTCCGCAGTTCCCTTACCGCCACTAATAATAGCGCCGGCATGCCCCATACGTTTTCCGGCAGGCGCAGTTACGCCGGCAATATAGGCAACGACCGGTTTACTGACATGATCCACTATGTACTCAGCCGCCGCTTCTTCTGCTACGCCACCAATCTCACCAACCATAACAACACCTTTAGTGGCTGGATCATTCTCGAACAAAGCCAGGCAATCAATAAAACCCAGACCCTGAATCGGATCACCACCGATGCCAACACAAGTGCTCTGCCCCAGACCCATTAAAGTTGTCTGATGTACCGCTTCATAGGTCAGGGTTCCTGAACGTGAAACAATACCAATTGATCCAGGTTTGTGAATCGAGCCAGGCATAATGCCGATTTTACATTCATCCGGCGTGATCATTCCGGGACAATTCGGGCCTATCAGTTTGACCGGACTGCCCGCCAGCGCAGATTTGACCTTGAGCATGTCCAACACCGGGATGCCTTCAGTGATACAAACAATCACTTCTATACCAGCATCAGCTGCTTCGAAGATTGCATCAGCGGCAAACGGTGCTGGCACATAGATCATAGTCGCATTGGCTCCGGTTTCCTGGACAGCATCGCGAACGGTATCAAACACCGGTAAACCCAGGTGTTGCTGCCCACCCTTACCAGGCGTTACACCGCCGACCATATGCGTGCCGTAAGCAATGGCCTGTTCCGAATGAAAACTACCTTGTTTACCTGTAAAGCCCTGACATATCACGCGTGTCGACTTATCTATCAATATACTCATTGTTATTCCGGTTGGATTTGTTTGTTATTGCGACCCGTATCACACATGCCGCTATTGTCCGATTTATAACCGTCAGAGTCGAATTTTCCATTTCCCTGCAGACTCGATCAAATTTCACACCTGTCGCCAGCTCCAAGTGCTTGCGCACAGCCTGAAAACCCGTAACACTGGCGCTATGTTTGGAATTCGCATATTACTCATGTTGATCGGCGTCGGGCTGGTTATCGCCATTCTCGTCCATTTCGCCCGTGGTTCTCGCCAAATAACTGAAAAAAAGCCCAAGCATGTCGATAAGGTGGTGGAGTGCCAGCATTGCGGCACCTATATTCCGGAACAGGAAGCCATCGAATTCAATGGAAGTTTCTACTGCTGCGAACAACACCGCAGGGACGCACAACACAAAAAATCAGGCTGATCTACAGGACAGCAATGCTGCTGTGCGCCTCTGGCGTCCACTACGCCTACTGACTTTTTACCGGCTGATCCTTACCGGACTCCTGACTGTCCTGTTCTTTTCTCTGCGTGATGCCAATCCGTTTAACGTTTCACATCAGGAATTATTTGCCCAAACGCTGCTAGCCTATCTTGGCTTCAGCCTGGTGGTAGGATTTTCTGCCAGGTTGCGCTGGCCGGGTTATAAGTTCCAGTCTGCGTTGCAGATATTAACCGATATTGTCACACTGACCATACTCATGTATGCCAGTGATGGCATCGGCAGCGGACTGGCCGTTGTCATGGTGGTTGCCGTCGCAGCCGGTGGATTGTTGCTACCTGGGCGTCTCGCATTCCTGTTTGCTGCAATCGCGGCACTGGCTGTGTTGGCGGAATCCAGCTATGAAGTTTTGACCCTTGCAAAAGCAACCGCAGATACGGTAACTCGCGCAGGCTTGCTCGGCATGGTGATGTTCACAGCTTCCGGGCTTGCTTATATGCTGGCACATCGGATTCGGGAAAGTGAAGCTTTAGCAGAAAAACGCGGCATCGATTTGGCCAATCTGGAACAACTCAATCAGCACGTGATACAACATCTGGAATCAGGTGTCCTGGTCATCGATTCCAATGACAGCATCCGCATGAGTAACACCACAGCGAAAAAATTTCTTAGCCTGCCGGACACACCTGAATTGCTGTCGCAAATTCATCCCGAACTGCTCTATCAATTACAGCTCTGGCGGAATGATCATAGCTGGCGGCCGGAAAACATCCACACGGATGACGACCACGAAGGCAAAACACTGTTACCCAGATTCTCCATGCTAAAAACGGCTCAAGGCATCGGCACACTGATTTTTCTGGATGACAGCAACACTCTGGCGGAACAAAGCCAGCAGCTTAAACTTGCCTCACTGGGTCGCTTATCGGCAAGTATTGCACACGAAATTCGTAACCCGCTGGGTGCTATCAGCCATGCGGCACAATTACTGGAAGAATCTGATCAACTAGACGCTGCTGACAAACGCTTGATTGAAATCATTGATAAGCATAGCCAGCGTGTCGACACCATCATCGAAAACATCCTACACCTGTCCCGGCGTAAACCAGTACAACCTCAACGTATTGACCTTAACTATTGGTTGAAAGATTTTGTTACTGAGTTTTGTGAATCTGAAAAAGCATCCGCTGACGCCTTTAAACTAGTGCTTGCTGATAACACAGAAGCTGTTTACATGGACCCCGCCCATCTGCACCAGGTGGTTTGGAATTTATGCAAAAACGGTTTACGTCACGCCGGTACACCCGCCCAATTAATGCTTCGCGTCCCGGACAAAGAAGGCCAGTTAACCCGTCTCGACATTATCGATAATGGATCAGGTATACCAACCGATAAAGCCGGGCAGATTTTTGAACCTTTCTTTACGACGGAAAGCACCGGTACTGGGCTTGGGTTATACCTCGCTCGTGAACTGTGTGAAATTAATTATTGTCATCTCAGCTACCTGCCTGCCGCTACAGGTGGATGTTGTTTCAGAATTCACTTTGCTCCCCAACAAAAAAGTGACACGGGCATCGTGAAAACTGAAGCGGACAGCTCCGTCAGCCTGACGGCTTGAATAGACTCACTACGGAAAAATAGACCATGACCTCACCGCTCGCTCTAATAATCGACGACGAACCAGACATCCGCGAACTGCTGGAAATGACACTGGGGCGAATGAAGATTAATACTATGCCAGCGGCAAACGTTGCTGATGCCCAGGCATTACTCGAAACCAACGCGTTTGACCTCTGCCTGACCGATATGCGCCTGCCTGACGGAGATGGTATCGAGCTGGTCAAACACATCCAGATACACTGCCCAGAACTACCGGTCGCTGTTATTACCGCGCATGGCAATATGGAACTGGCCGTTGATGCGCTAAAAGCCGGTGCATTTGACTTCGTATCCAAACCCGTGGATTTACAAAATCTACGCAAACTGGTCACCAGCGCACTGAAACTCGCCAAACCACCAACAGATCGCCGCAGCCGCGATACATTGCTGGGTGATTCGGCCATCATGCAAACGGTTCGCTCTACGATTACCAAACTTGCACGCAGCCAGGCGCCGGTCTATATCAGTGGCGAATCGGGTACCGGCAAAGAACTGGTTGCAAAGCTGATCCATAGTAAGGGGCCACGCAATGAGCAACCCTTTATCCCCGTCAACTGCGGCGCCATTCCATCAGAACTTATGGAGAGTGAATTTTTCGGTCATAAAAAAGGCAGCTTCACGGGTGCCGTCAATGACAAAGAAGGTTTATTCCAGGCGGCCGATGGCGGCACACTGTTTCTGGATGAAGTCGCTGAACTACCGGTACCGATGCAAGTCAAACTACTGCGCGCTATCCAGGAAAAAGCTATTCGGCCAGTGGGTGATCACAAGGAAATACCGGTGGACGTGCGAATTCTTTCAGCGACACACAAAAATCTGGGCAAACTCGTCGAAGACGGATCGTTTCGTCAGGATTTATTTTACCGCATCAATGTAATTGAAATGAAAGTCCCCAACTTGCGTCAACGGCGCGAAGATATACCCGAATTGGCGGCCCATTTCCTGGCCAAACTGACTACACAAAATGGTTTGGCTAAACCATTATTAAGCGAATCCGCATTAGCCTGCATACAACGCTATTCGTTTCCAGGTAATGTTCGTGAGTTAGAAAATATTCTGGAACGCGCACTGGCACTGTGTGATGAAAAAGAAATCACGCCCGATGACCTGCAACTTCCGGAAACTGATTCAGAAACACAATCCACGAACTCCGAAATCACACTGACACCACCTGATGGCGTCCCCCTGGAAGACTATCTGGACGGCATAGAAAAACAAGCCATTATCAATGCGCTCGACCAAACTGACCAGAACAAAACCGCCGCCGCAAAATTACTCGGCATTACCTTTCGTGCCATGCGTTATCGTTTAAAGAAACTGGGATTGGAATAAGCGACGCCGACAGCTATAACACAAAAGGATTAACAATCCTTAAATCTTCGATAGCCTGATTGTGCCGCATGTCTTCCAAATAAGGATACCGGAAATCTGCCAGCTTACCTTTCATTTACCTCTTCCCTGGATAATTTCCGTCCAATACTGACCTGATCTTTAATTTTCTGTATTATTTTCCTCGAAGCGAGTACCCGCTTTTCTACGCTATCGCTGTTTTCGACATAACTCTGCAACCAGCGCCGGAATTCGGCATTTAAAGTAGTTTGTCCCTTGCGGGCTTTTTCCCGCGCCAATTTGATCAGCTGATCATCAGCACTTAAAGTTATATTTTTCATCAAAATAACATGAAGTCAGTGAACATATATGTGTGTGTAACTTTAGGCCTTCATTACAATTTAGTCTCCAAAACCACTTATCAATCAAGCCCTGGCAACCAGGCTCAGAGGGTAAGCGCAACAGAATCTACTGACGCCGTCCGTGGCGCTCAAATCCCAATCCTTTTGGTAGCAGATAAAACTTTGTTGCGCTTACCCTCTGAACCCGGTCACCCCTGAATTAATTTCGAGTACGCTTACCGAATATGGCCGGTAGAAATTGATACGGTAAATATGAATCGAAGACAGTTGCTATTGGAGTAATACTGAATGAAGCACAACATGAGACTGTGCTCTGTATAAATTTTCTTGTCATACAATCCTCCTTGAAATTATTTACTGATGTAAATCACAGCTTCCATGGCCGTTTAGAAACAGTTAACCATTGCCTGAAATAAACAGCAATACGGAAAATGCTGATAATTCTGTAAGAATATCCCCCGTGCAGGATAGGGCAATGTCAATAGATTAGCGCCAACCCAGTTATCCAGCCCAGTTCTCTAATGAGAGATCAGGCACTCTATTAAACTCATGAACATTGTTTGTTACCAACACAGCATTCATACTTCTCGCATGAGATGCAATTAAAAGATCATTGTTACCAATTGGGGTACCCTGTTGTTTTAACTGCGCTCTAATAAAACCGTAGTGCCGGGCGGCATCTTCGTCCCAGGAATCAATGAGTAATCTTTGAGTAAAAAGATCAAGCTGTTCCCAACGTGACTCTCTAATCGTGCTTTCACCATTCTCAATTCCAAAACACAGCTCACCAAATGTCACTGATGAAATACAAATATTTTTTATAGCATTGAATTTATGCCGCAGCTTTTTGGAATGATTTTTCAAAACATAGATACAAGTATTTGTATCAAGCATATACATTAATCAAAATCTCTCTCTTGTGGCGGGGTATCGAGCCTGTCTTTTAAGAAATCATCATCAAAGGCAGATTTAGAATCGAAAAACTCATCCCAGGTTGGTTTGATTGCAGAAATAATGATGTTTTCCCCTCGCTTTGTGATGTAGACCTCATCAGCTTCAAAACGGAACTCTTTGGGTAACCGCACTGCCTGACTTCGGCCATTCATGAATATTTTGGCTTTTTTGGCACTCATGACAATTATTCCACTCAGTATGATATATATCCACTAGTATATACCATGCATCGGTGCCAGCAAAACAACTACGTGCAACCGGGCTCAGAGGGTAAGCGCAACACAATCTACTCACGCCTTCCTTGGCGCATAATATCCAATCCTTTGGCAGTAGGATAAAATACTTTGCTGCGCTCACCCTCTGAACCCGGTCATTCCCCGTACAAATATCGGTTAGGTAGTTGGAACCAATTGCACGCCGCACCAAGCCGGTGCTAATTGGTGCGGTATATATAAAAAGAAGACAGTTGCGATTGGATAACTACCAAATGAAGCACAATTTGAGTTTGTGCCCTTAAGAGATTTTCTTGTCATAACTTGCCTCCTTGAAAATATTTACTAGAGTAAATAACAGCCTCCATGGCCGCCTGGAAACAGTTAACCATTGCCTGAAATAAACGGCAATACGGAAAATGCTGATAATTCTGTAGGAAAATAACCCGCCGTTTATTCGGGGTTTATCACCTTAGTCATTCGACAAAGCAAGGAAGTAAGATATCCTTACTTTATCCTTTTCAAGGAATACCGCCATGCGCGTCAAGAAAACCTCAAAAAACCAGATCACGTTACCGAAAATAATTGCCGAAACCTTTCCAGGCATCGATTATTTCAATATTGAAGTAGAGAACAGCAAAATTATACTCAGACCAGTCCAGCCTGATCATATTTATCAGGTTCGCGATAAACTGGAAGAGCTTGGAATTGCTGAACAGGATATTTCAGAAGCGATTGAATGGGCTAGAACCCACTAAATCATGAAAGTAGTGTTTGGATAGCAATGTAGTTTTACCAGCATTACTATTTTCAAAGGGTCATCTAACCTGGCTAAGGCATACATGGATAACACGCCAGATTACCCCACCGGTAAATCAGCAAACTATCCGCGAACTACTACGGGTGCTTGCCTACCCTAAATTTCAATTGACCCAGACAGAAATTGAAACCGTGCCAGGAGATTTCCTGCCATTTACCGAAGTGATTACCCAACAAAATAGCCAGGATGAATTGCCCTTATGCCATGATAACGATGATCAAAAATTTCTCGTGCTCGCAGCAAATGGGTATGCAGAAATGCTGGTGACTGGTGACAAGGCATTGCTTGAATTAGACGGACAAACTGACTTTGGAATTAAAACACCCGCTCAATTGCGGGAAATACTAGATGCCATCGAGTAGACATAGATTAATAACATGGCCGCGCTTCACCACTACAGACGCTGCTTTACATCCATATTTCGATGCAACACCCCTAAAATCTCGATATGAGTACCTTGCTCCCGGAAAAAAATGATATGTCTTCCCTGCGGAAAACAGCGATAACCAGATTTAATGTCATCACGCTCAACGGCTAATTCCGGACTTTCTGCCAACCAGTGGAAACGCTTGTCAATCTCAGCCAGATACTGGTTTCGTTGCTCTCTTCCCCATTGTTGCCCGGTATAACGTGCAATATCCCGCAGATCGTTGAGTGCATCGAGTGTAAGTTTAAATCTGGCCACTAAGCAGTGCTGTCCTTATCCAGTTCCTCGATCAGTTTTTCAAGACTGTAGCTGGCGAACTCACCATTATCCGCCTGCCGTTCGCTGGCGGCTAATTTTTCGCGTATAGCATGGAGTCTGGTTTCCTGGTTTTCCAGTAATCTCAATGCCGCTCTAACCACTTCGCTGGTAGAGCCATACCGGCCATGTTTAATCTGTGAACCGATAAAGGTAGTAAAATGCTCACCTAGATTAATACTGGTATTTTTAGCCATCTTTACGCACCTAAAATAAAAATTACCATATTTTACCATAATATGGTAATTCATCACCTCATATATAGGGTGAATTGCTCGGCTAACGTGTTACAACTCATGCAGTGCGGATCAGAGTCAGAACACAGTTTTTACGATCAACCAGGCTCAGAGGGTAAGCGCAACACAATCTACTCACGCCTTCCTTGGCGCTCAATATCCAATCCTTTTGGCAGTAGGATAAAATACTTTGCTGCGCTCACCCTCTGAACCCGGTCATTCCCCGTGCTTGTATCAGTTAGATAGCTGGATCCAATTGCACACCGAGCCAGGCCGGTACTAATTGGTGTTGTATATATAAATAGAAGAAAGCTGCTATTGGAGTACTACTGAATGAAGCACAATTTGAAACTGCGCCCTTTAGAAATTTCATAGTCATACGCGCCTCCTTGAAAATATTTACTTGCGTAAATAACAGCCTCCCTGGCCGCCTGGAAACAGTTAACCATCGCCTGAAATAAACAGCAATACGGAAAATGCTGATAATTCCGTAGGAAAATAACCCGCCGTTTATTCAGGGTTTCCCAATATGGCACTGACTTAAATCAGTGCCATTCTGCTCTGATTCCTGTTAACCGTGGGTGATACCACAAACAAATAGTTAGCTAAGTAATAACCAGCACCACCATTCTTGACACCATAATACATTATGGTGTACAAAACCATATGAAAGCAAGGAAGCTCTTCTATCACAAGGAAACCCATGATGATGTAATCGTGGAAATGGTGCTCTGGCAAATGCCAGAAGTCTCGGCGGAAAGACCGCACCGACTTAAATATCGTTTTTTTTGCGGCACCGCACAAACCTGCTTCGTTCGGTATGACAATGAAACAGGCAAAGGCGATCATCGCCATTATGGCGATCAGGAAGAACACTATCGCTTCCAGTCGATAGAAAAACTTGTTGAAGATTTCCGTAACGATTGTGTCCGGTTAGCGGACTGGGAGTGGTGACAGTGAAGCGCCTTGAAATTGAAATCATGCATTCCAGCGATGCGCTTAAGACAGCCGTAGAAACCTGGCATCGAGCCGAAACCGGAAAGACTGTCAAACCACGGATTTCTTTCGGCAGTATTAAAGACCTGTTTTCAACCATCACAGAGAAACGCCTCGAACTCTTACGTTACGTGGCACAACATCAGGACAGCCTGAATACCCATCAACTAGCGCAGACATTAAGCAGAGATTATAAAAATGTTTATACCGATGTCAGCAATCTGGAAGAGCTTGGATTGATAGTAAAGGGTAAAAAGGACGTATTATCTGCACCCTATGATGAGATAGTGATCCATGCGGGACTAACCAAAGCGGCATGACACGTCTTTTATCTTAACCAGCACCTTTATGAGTCTCTGATTAATCCGTGAAATGGTGTATTTCCACATTCTGTAGTTAGCGTGAGCGTAACCCAACGGATTCAGTACCTTGTCGGGTTACGCTCACGCTAACCCGACCTATAAAACTATTTCCTATGTTCACGGCTATGCCAAACACGGATTATCACCACGGCTCTTTCATCTAACTTGTAGCGCAACACATAGGCCCCAGCGCCAAATGGCAGGTAAAACTCTCTCCGACCTGTATTGTCATCTATTGGCCTGCCAATTTTGGGCATAGCTTCGAGACTATCCACTCCTTCCAGAATAACGCCCATGGCACGAGCCGCCGCACCGGGATCTTTTTCGACAAGAAATTCATATAACCGCTCAACATCCTGTAGCGCCTCAGGCAGCCAATGTATTTTCATTCGGCCTTTTTGGCCTGCTTGCGCGCCCTGGCCGCAAGATCATTAAGCCTGGTTTTCACTTTCTCATGGCTGATGGCTTCGCCTGTGTCCAGATACTGCTGCCAGCGCTGGAAGTCTTCCTGTTTTTCACTTTCATAGGCTTCTTCACGATCCAGATATTCCAGAATGGCGCGTAGCATTAACCAATGAGGCGAACGTTCTTTCCGTTTTCCAAGCACCTTCAATCGGTTCCGGGTTTCGTCTTCCAGCTTAACGCCCATTGTCGCTTTCATATAACAGTCCTACCAAGTTGCACCTATTGCAACTATAGCATGGTTTACTGACTTATTTCTGCCGGATTCCTTCATTATCCTATCCGCGCGTTTATAGAGTAGGAAATAGCAACCAGTTGGCAGCAACCCTGAAAATGTGACACGCTACGTCACCTGGAAACAAAATACGTCAATATTTTATGCTTGATTCAAGGAAGAAATGACCACTTATCAGGGAGGAAACCATCATGCACACTCGCCAATAGCCTTCAATAAAATTCTGTTAACTTATTGTTTTAAATAATTTAATCAGGATTTCAACCGATATTTTCAACCCCGAAACGGCCACCTGCCGGAAAACTGGCACGGATGCTGCTTTAACCCTAAGCAGAAGTTAGTCGAACTGATCCGGGTCACAAACCCACCAGTACTGGACCCGCTTCAGACATGTAACTTTATTTTTTAACTTAAGAGGATTTACTCATGAAGAAAGCACAACAGGGTTTTACCCTTATCGAATTGATGATCGTTGTGGCGATCATTGGTATTTTGGCCGCGATTGCGCTGCCTGCTTATCAGGATTACACCATCCGTGCACGTGTAACTGAAGGCCTGTCACTGGCTGGTGGCTTCAAAGCTACAGTAAGTGAAAATATTGCTAATAATGGCGGTGTTGTCGACGCCAATAGTTGTGATGGCATCACCAATCTTGGTGCTACAGGTGCAGTTACTTCAGTGACGTGTGCAACTGGCATCATATCCGTTCTCATGGATGTAACGGGTGGCAATACAGCATTAACTTTAGCACCAACAGCTGGTCTCGGCAATCCAATAACCTGGGTTTGCGCCACTACTACCAATGAGGCATATGTACCAGCTGAATGCCGAGCTTAAACGCATAAGCTGATAAGAAAAGCCCCGCACAATAGATACTCGTGCGGGGCTTTTCTTTATTATTAATCACAAAATCAATGGTGTCAGACTCTATTGATCACTAAAACGGACTCCTCATTACGAGGGATCTTTTTTTAACATCTCCAGGATGCACTCCCCTATCCTCCAAGTTGCTCTTTCTGAACATTATTCAGTTATACCATTCAGTCTTGATCATTAAAGATTCTGTTACATAGGTCGAAAAACTCAACCAGCACTATTAACTTTACCGTGGCTGGCTATTTTGAAATCCACAGGTGTGCTTTGGTTGCAATCTGCGCTAAAGTGCCAAGCCTGTCACGGAAGACATGAACTCAACAGGGATACTGTTCAACGACATGGCAACACCCAATCCGACAACACAACTCAGTGGGCTGGCCCGCCGACTGGTAGTAGATAATCTGCTTGCCGATGAACAAGCTGTTGAAGCTTACGAAAAGGCACTGAAAAGCAAGACGCCGTTTGTCAGCTATCTGGTCGAAAACAAGCTAATCAATAGCACCGCAATTGCAGCGGCTGCCTCTCATGAGTTCGGGGTACCATTGCTGGATATGGACGTCCTCGAGCTTGAAAATGCGCCCATCTCTCTGGTCGATGAAAAATTAGTCCGCCAGCACCATGCCCTACCCCTATTTAGACGTGGCAACCGCTTGTTTGTCGGCGTTTCGGATCCGACCAATTTCCAGGCGCTGGATGAAATCAAGTTCAACACCGGCATCAGCACTGAAGCCATTCTGGTTGAAGAAGACAAGCTTACAAAGGCCATCGAAAAAGCATTGGATTCTGCTGTTTCTTCCATGTCCGACTTACTGGATGAAGACCTGGACAATCTTGACATCACTGGCGGCGATGATATCGATGCCCAGGATGACAAGGCCGATGCCGACATTGATGACGCACCCATCGTACGCTTCGTCAATAAGGTAATGCTCGATGCGATCAATCGGGGTGCGTCCGATATTCATGTCGAGCCCTATGAAAAGTCATTCCGTATTCGTTACCGTCAGGATGGGGTTTTGCAGGAAGTTGCCTCACCGCCTGTCGCTATGGCCACCCGACTGGTTTCCCGAATCAAGGTGATGAGCAAAATGGACATTGCCGAACGGCGTGCACCACAGGATGGCCGCATCAAAATGAAGCTGTCCAAAAAACGCTCCATCGATTTTCGTGTCAGTTCCTGCCCGACGCTGTTCGGCGAAAAAATAGTCATGCGTATTCTTGATCCTACCAGCGCACAACTTGGCATCGATGCCCTGGGTTACGAAGAAGTACAGAAGCAACTCTACCTGGAAAATTTGAATAAACCCTATGGAATGATTCTGGTTACCGGGCCGACCGGTTCCGGTAAAACGGTTTCTCTCTATACTGGCCTGAATATACTCAATACCGAAGACCGCAATATCTCGACCTGTGAAGACCCGGTTGAAATCAACCTGACCGGGATCAACCAGTGTCATATGAATCCCAAGGCAGGCCTGACTTTTGCCACGGCTTTGCGTGCTTTTCTACGCCAGGATCCAGACATCATTATGGTGGGTGAAATTCGTGACCTGGAAACCGCTGAAATTGCCATCAAGGCCGCGCAGACCGGTCATATGGTTATGTCTACCTTGCATACTAATGATGCGCCTCAGACCCTGACCCGTTTGGCAAATATGGGTATACCGCCTTACAACATCGCCTCTTCTGTGAATTTGATCATTGCCCAGCGTCTTGCCAGACGTTTATGTAATAACTGCAAGCAACCGGCCGATATACCTAAAGAAGCCTTACTTGAAGAAGGCTTCACTGAAGAAGATATCAAAGATCTGAAAGTCTACGGCCCGGTTGGTTGTGATCAGTGCGCCGACGGCTACAAGGGACGAGTGGGTGTCTACCAGGTCTTGCCGGTTTCCGAAGCGATAGGACGAATTATTATGGAAAATGGCAATGCCCTGGATATTGCCGACCAGGCCAAAAAAGAAGGTATTGCCGACCTGCGTGAATCCGGCCTCAACAAAGTGAAAGCTGGTGTGACCAGCCTCGATGAAATTAACCGCGTTACCAAGGACTAAATCATGGCACAAGCAGCAGCAATCAAACTAAGTACATTTGCCTGGGAAGGTACAGACAAGAAGGGTAAAAAGCTCAAGGGAGAATCACGGGCCAATAGTCCTTCCATTGTAAAAGCCGAACTACGTCGCCAGGGTATTGCACCTATCAAGGTTAAGAAAAAGTCAGCCCTGATGAGTAGCGCCAAAAAGAAAGCTATCGTTCCAAAGGATATTGCAATCTTTATGCGCCAGTTATCCACGATGATGGGCGCTGGCGTACCACTAGTGCAGTCATTTGAAATCATCGGCCGTGGTCATGAAAACCCGTCCATGCAGGAACTGATTCTGTCGATAAAAAGTGATGTTGAATCTGGCAGCACTTTGTCAGACACACTTGCCAAGCATCCGTTGTATTTTGATGAATTAGTATGCAACCTGATACAAGCAGGTGAACAAGCCGGTATCCTTGAAGGTTTGCTAGACAAAATTGCAACCTATAAAGAAAAAACTGAAAACATGAAGGCAAAAATTAAGAAAGCACTGTTTTACCCAATTGCAGTTGTTGTCGTAGCCTTTATTGTCACTACCATCTTACTACTTTTCGTAGTTCCACAGTTCCAGGAAATATTTTCAAGTTTTGGTGCCGATTTACCTGCTTTTACTATGTTTGTTATTGGTATCTCCGAATGGATGCAAAAATATTGGTGGGTAGCTCTCATTATTATCGTAGGCGCAATTTATGGCTTAGGTCAGGCCAAACTGCGCTCACCCAAATTCCGGCATGGCCTGGATCGGTTAGTACTTAAACTCCCGATCATGGGTGAAATCATTACTAAATCTATTATCGCCCGTTACGCACGCACCATGTCAACTATGTTTGCCGCCGGTGTGCCATTAGTTGAAGCTATGGAATCGGTTGCAGGTGCAGCCGGCAACGAAGTTTACAAGGAAGCCATTCTGGAAATGCGAGACAGTGTTGCAACCGGTCAACAGCTGACTCTTGCGATGACTCAGACTGGCCTGTTTCCAAATATGGTGAACCAAATGGTGGCAATTGGTGAAGAATCCGGCTCACTGGATGCCATGCTCGCTAAAGTGGCTGATTTCTACGAAACAGAAGTTGATGACGCGGTTGATAGCTTGAGCAGCCTGCTCGAACCCTTGATTATGTCTGTACTGGGTGTTCTGGTCGGTGGTCTGATCATCGCCATGTACCTGCCGATCTTCAAACTCGGCGCTGTCGTTTAATTATATTTGACTCCACGGCCATGCGGTCGTGGAGTACAATCTCACCACATGGAACTGGTTAACCTCCTCCAATCTACTCCTATCTTTTTTCTCAGTACCGTTTTTGTGCTGGGATTGATGGTGGGCAGCTTTCTGAACGTGGTCATTCTGCGCCTGCCGAAAATGATGGAGCGCGACTGGCAGGCACAGTGCCGTGAGTATCTGGAGCAGGAAAGCGATGCAGAGGCAGAACCACTTTCTTTGTCCAAACCAGCCTCCACTTGTCCAGGCTGTGGTCACAAAATTCGTTTTTATGAAAACATTCCGGTCATTAGCTGGCTGTTGCTGCGTGGGAAATGTGCAGACTGTAAAACAACCATTTCGATCCGCTATCCAGTTATAGAACTGGTTACCGCCCTGCTGTCAGTCGTCGTTGCCTGGCACTTTGGCTTTGGCTGGCAGGCACTGGCCGCACTGGTTTTAACCTGGGCCTTGATTGCTTTGAGCGTGATTGATTTTGATACCCAGTTACTACCCGATGCCATCACCCTGCCATTTTTGTGGCTGGGCCTGACGCTGAGCCTGTTTCCTCTTTTTGCTGACATGCGCACGGCGCTGATCGGCGCTATCGCCGGGTATTTATCTTTATGGATTGTCTACCAGGTTTTCAAACTGGTGACCGGTAAGGAAGGCATGGGCTTTGGTGATTTCAAACTGCTGGCTTTACTGGGTGCGTGGCTCGGCTGGCAAGCGCTGCCGATTGTGATTCTGCTGTCGTCACTGGTGGGTGCGGTGGTGGGTGTACTGCTTATTACGGTGCAGGGACGCGACCGGCAGACACCGATTCCTTTTGGGCCTTATCTGGCTGCCGCAGGCTGGATTGCTATGCTCTGGGGTGAACAGATAAAAACCTCCTATATGAATTTCTCAGGACTGGGCAGCTGAATGAGTGCGTTGCGCATAGGCCTTACGGGCGGTATTGGCAGCGGCAAAACCACCGCCTCGGATTATTTTGCGGCACTGGGCGTGCCTATTATCGATACCGATATTCTTTCCCGCGAACTGGTTGTACCGGGTGAATCTGGCTTGCAGGAAATCATTAAACTGTTTGGTGATCAGGTACTGGATACTGATGGCCAATTAAATCGTGATGCTGTACGTGAACTGGTTTTCAGCGACACCACCAAACGGCTGCAACTGGAAGACATACTGCACCCCCGTATTCGTGACCGCGCGACTGAACGGGCTTTGCAGGCAAAAACACCTTATTGCCTGATCGTTATTCCGTTATTAGTGGAAACCCGTTACCCAATCGAGCTTGATCGTATTCTGGTTATCGATACATTAGAAGGTAACCAGTATGAATGGGTTGCCGAACGTGACGGTTTGGATAAATCACAAATCGAAGCGGTGTTAGCCAGTCAGGCGAGCCGGGAAGAGCGCTTAGCTGTGGCTGATGATGTGGTCATCAATGATGGCAATATGGATCATTTTTATCGTGAACTTGATAAGTTGCATGTGGCTTATCTGGAGTTGGCTTCTCAGGTTGAAGCTTAAGAAGCCTCTGATTAATTCTTGCATCCTCTCGTTGCGAGCAGTACAAATTCTGTAGGAGCGGCTTCAGCCGCGATGGGGCCGCAGCGTTCATCGCGGCTAAAGCCGCTCCTACAATTACTCGCTAATTAATCAGAGGTGTCTTCAGATTAATGGTAAAATCTGGTTAGCTGAAATAAATTTGGAGCTTGAGCTCATGAGCATTAGATTCAACCGTATTACTGCAAACCCTGAAGTGATGAATGGCCAACCTTGTATTCGTGGGATGCGGCTAACAGTACGCCGGGTGGTCGATGCCGTTGCCATGTATCCGAACCGTGAAGAACTCAAGGCTGAATATCCAGAGTTGGAAGATGAGGATATTCGACAGGCTCTTGAGTTTGCAGCCGACAATCTTGATGACCAAATCATTTCGTTAGGTGCTGCTTGATTCAGATTCTACTGGATCAAGGTCTGTCTCGTTCGGCTGCAGACTGTTTACGTAATGTAGGATGGGACGTCATACATGCTTGTGAAGTAGAGCTCAGCCGTGCGACTGATTTAGAAATTCTTGAATACGCACGACAATGCCACCGAATCGTGATAACACTGGATGCTGACTTCCATACCTTGCTTGCTGTTACGAACGCTAACTCACCTTCGGTTGTACGAATCCGTCAAGAAGGCCTGAATGGTTCCAAATTATCCTCGCTATTGCAGCGAGTCTGGCCGGAAATAAATGCACATTTACAAAACGGCGCCATGGTTACTATAACCAGGACGGCTATCCGTATTCACCAGTTGCCAGTATCTCGTGATGATAAGGAATAAGGCGTATTAGCCTTGAGGAAACCAGACTCAGAATTACTTTTCATCAAGTATTTACCGTATTCCTTGGCCAACAATAACTCTCTCTGATTTGCCTGCCGCCGCCCACTGGTGGACAATACTGTGTTTAGAAACTGTGCTGTCTTCCCGTGACCGATAAAATCATTTACGAGCAACCACTTAACGAAAGAACCCGTACTTTTATGCGGCTTGAGTTCCTGTTTGCCCAGGCGGCTCACTTTCTGCGTGGATCGAATCAATGGGAAAGCCGTAGTGCGATGGGCAGCCTGCTGGATATTATGGCGATTTTCGAACGAACCGACTTGAAGACCGAAACCATTAAGGAGCTCGAGCGGCATCAAACTGCACTCGGTCATTTAAAGCGCAATCCAAATGTGGATGACCAGCGTCTCAACGAAATTATCAAGGAGCTGGATCAGTATTCTGAGCAGTTGCATAATTTTCATGGGCCAATTGCTGCCGGCCTGAAGGAAAATGAGTTCCTCAGCAGTATCCGGCAGCGCAGCGCCATTCCTGGGGGTGCCTGTGATTTTGATATGCCCGCTTATCATTACTGGTTACAACAATCTGCCGAAAAACAACTGCGTGATTTATCTGGCTGGCTAAGTTATTTTGAGTCTATCGCTAGTGCGATCCAGTTGATTCTCCGCCTGATCCGGGAAAGCAATCCTCTCAAAGCGGTTGTCGCCGATCAGGGGCTCTATCAGAAAAACATGGATCCTAATCATCCTTGCCAGTTGGTGCGTGTTGCTCTCAAAAAAGATACGCACTGCTTTGCGGAGATCAGTGGTGGCCGACATCGTTTTACGATTCGGTTTATGCGCTATGCGGATGCTTATGGTCATACGCAACAATTAATACAGAAAGTACCTTTTGAGTTAAGTTGTTGCATGATTTAGGAAGCTTTGATTACGTCATATATTTTGAACTGTGTAAATTCTGTAGGAGCGGCTTCAGCCGCGATAGGGCACTATACCGACCATCGCGGCTGAAGCCGCTCCTACAGATACTCACTCTCTCTTAGTGTTGTACTGTATTATGAGTAAAACTGACTTACATAGTGTTGAATGTCCGACCTGCAAGAAACAGGCGGCCTGGTCGCCGAAAAATAAATGGCGGCCATTTTGCTGTGAACGCTGCAAGCTGATTGATTTGGGGGACTGGTTTGAAGAACGGAACCGGATTCCGGATGAGACAACACCGGTGTTTCCGAATGAGGCTGAGGAAGATACTCATTTCTAGGAAACATCTAATCAATTAATGCTAAATTTACAAATTCTGTAGGAGCGGCTTTAGCCGCGATGGGGCTGCAGGTGTCCATCGCGGCTAAAGCCGCTCCTACGGTTAATGCCATCTACTATTTAAGTACGAAGGGAATCTGGGCTTTCCACTTTTGATTGATTGATTGTATTTCAAAATCTGCAATCCAATCCGATCGTCCGCTGGTGCAAATCGGCAAAGTTACGGTAGCCGTCCAAAGCCCATCGGCTTTCCTGATCAGGCGGTATTTGTTTAGTCCCATATTCATTCCGTTCATGGAAAATATCAGATTGATTTCATCGACCTTAACCGGTGTATTTTGATCAAGCTGTAGTTGTAGCGTAAAGGGTTTCAGCGCGCCGAAATTCTGATCGAACTTTATGGAAAGTTGAACATTGTCGTTACCCACCGTACATCCATCAGTGGCAATGTTACAAGGTAGATGTAATTCCAAAATTTCTGTCAGTGGGATTTGTTCCGCTGGTTGGCAGGCTAGTAATGTTAAGGCCAGCAGGCTGGTGTAAAACTTTCGTGTCATTACTTGTTACTGCCACCTATTAAAAACAACTGCCATAATCGATCCCATCTCCCCTGGGGAGGTTGTTGTAAATTCACCGTAGGGTGGTGAAACCCACCATTTGTTGTGGCATCCGATGGGTTATCACCCATCCTACGAGACTGTCAGCTTTTAAAAACAACTGCCTTAATCGATCCCCTCTCCCTAACCCTCCCCCTGAGGGGGAGGGGATTAGTGGGTAGCTCAGGTACGGTAATCTGCATTGATGCTGACATAGTCATGTGACAGGTCACTGGTCCAGATGCATTCTTGTGCATCCCCTCGGCCAAGTTCTATTCGAATAGTAATTTCGGATTGATCCATGACAGCCTGACCTCGTTGTTCTGTGTAGTCTTCTGCAACACCGCCATTACGGACGATACAAACATCATCCAGGTATAGCTCCAGTTTCTCGATTGACAAATCTGTTAACCCAGAACGTCCTACAGCCGCCAATATCCGTCCCCAGTTGGGGTCGCTGGCAAACAGGGCTGTTTTTACCAGCGGTGAATGCGCAACGGTGTAGGCAACCTGTAAACATTCAGCGCTGTCGCGGCCGCCGTTTACAGCAACAGTGACAAACTTTGTTGCCCCTTCTGCATCCCGAATAATCAATTGTGCAAGCGTTTGACAGGCTTCTGTGATTAGCTGACTGAATACCATTGCATCTGCACTGCCTGCAATAAGTTGCGGCATATCGACCTTACCTGTTGCCATCAATACACACGCGTCATTGGTTGAGGTATCACCATCGACGGTGATTCGATTGAATGATTTATCGGTCGCCTGTTGCAAGCAGGTCTGTAACAAATTTTTTCCAATCTTGGCATCGGTGGCGATAAAGGCCAGCATAGTTGCCATATCTGGACGGATCATACCGGCACCCTTGGCGATACCTGTCACTGTGATGGTGTGACTGCCTATTTTAGTTTGCAAGGACACGCCCTTGGCAACTGTGTCTGTTGTCATGATCGCGTGCGCAGCTGCACGCCAACCTTCGGCAACCAAGTGCTCTGGTATCTGCGCCATTGCTTTCTCAATACGCTCAACCGGTAATTGTTCACCGATCACACCCGTTGAGAATGGCAATACGCTGGCCGTATCACATTTAAATTGTTGCGCTACTGCCTGGCAGCATCGTTGTGCAGCTTCCATACCTTTTGCACCGGTGCCGGCATTAGCGTTACCACTATTAATTAACAAGTAGCCTGGATTTGTTGCTGACAAATGTTGGCGTGCCACATGTACGGGGGCAGCACAAAAGTTATTTTGCGTGAATACAGCCGTGCATTGACTATTTTCAGAAATTTCGAATACCACCAGATCGTCGCGGTCGGTGTAGCGGATACCGGCGACAGTGGATGCCAGGCGAATACCATTGATGGGGAGAAGTTGAGGGAGTTCTGAGTATCCGACGGCCATTTATTAAGCTCAATTCATTAAACTTCTTAAACCCCCTCTCCTTCCAGAAGAGGGCTGGGGAGAGGGGATTAGATAAAGGCACTTGTCTAATTTATCCCCTCTCCCTGTCCCTCCCCCTGAGGGGGAGGGGACGGGTTTTTCATGTTTTGGTAAGAATATTTCAATCCCATGCGCATTATAAACATCGCAAGAAAATCGATAATTAATTCTAAATCCCTATCTTTACGAAAAGTACAAATCCTGTAGGAGCGGCTTTAGCCGCGATGGGAGCGTAGTGTTCATCGCGGCTAAAGCCGCTCCTACAAATATTAATCAGATTCGCTAGCTTAACTTGCCATGGCACTGCTTATATTTCTTCCCGGAACCACAGGGACAGGGCTCATTACGGCCAACTTTTTTCCCGTTACGCACAAATGGCTGATCATGTTCAGAAGTATCAGAGTTTGTATCCTCGCCCTCTTCCTGCATGGCACTGGCTTCATCATGCCTGTATTCGACCTGTGCGTTACTGCGGCGTTGTTCTTCGACAGCTTCTACATCTGATTCTGCGCGCACCTGAACTTTTGATAACACAGTCACGACTTCGTGCTTGAGGCGATCCAGCAACTCAGTAAACATCTCAAAGGATTCGCGCTTGTATTCCTGCTTGGGGTTTTTCTGCGCGTAGCCGCGTAAATGAATACCCTGGCGCAAGTGATCCATGGCAGCCAGATGTTCTTTCCAGCTCTGATCCAACACCTGCAACATGACGGCTTTTTCAAAATGCCGAATGACTTCTACACCAGCCTGCTGTTCCTTATCTTTGTAGGCCGTATCAATTCCTTGATGAATTTTTTCGCGCAGCGTTTCTTCGTGCAGCTTGTCATCAGTGTCTAACCATTGCTGTATTTCAAGTTTTATACCAAAATCTGTTTCAACTGCTTCTGTCAGACCTGTTACATCCCATTGCTCATCCAAACTGCCCGGGGCGATAAATTGATTGATGGAGGTATCGACGACATCTTCACGAATCGCCGTAATCGTTTCAGAGACATCATCCGTTTCCATGAGCTCGTTGCGCTGTTCGTAAATCACCTTACGCTGGTCGTTGGCGACATCATCAAATTCGAGCAGATTTTTTCGAATACTGAAGTTATGTCCTTCAACTTTGCGCTGGGCATTTTCTATGGCTTTACTCACCCAGGGGTGTTCAATCGCTTCACCTTCCTGCATGCCAAGTTTTTGCATTAATTTACTGACGCGCTCGGAAGCGAAGATACGCATCAGATTATCTTGCAGTGACAAGTAGAAGCGACTCGACCCGGCATCACCCTGACGACCAGAACGGCCGCGTAACTGATTATCAACACGCCGTGATTCATGCCGTTCCGTACCGACGATGTGCAACCCGCCCGCATCCAGAACCTGCTGATGACGCACATCCCAGTCTTTCGTAATACGCGCCTGTGTATGTTCGTCAGGGTTATCGAGGGCATCAATCTCAGCCTGAAAATTGCCACCCAATACGATGTCTGTACCACGACCCGCCATGTTAGTTGCGATGGTGACTGTACCAGGACAACCTGCCTCGGCGATAATATGCGCCTCGCGTTCATGCTGTTTGGCGTTCAATACCTGGTGTTTAATATTCAGACTGTCCAGTTTACTCGATAACAACTCCGAGGTTTCGATGGAGGTAGTACCCACCAGCACCGGTTGACCGCGTTGTTGGCAATCACGGATATCTTCAACCACAGCATCGAACTTCTCATCCTGAGTCAGGTAGACCAGGTCACCCTTGTCATCGCGGACCATATCCCGGTGTGTCGGAATTACGATGACTTCAAGTCCATAAATCTGTTCAAACTCGGCTGCTTCAGTATCTGCCGTACCGGTCATGCCAGAGAGTTTTTTATACAAGCGGAAATAATTCTGAAAGGTAATCGATGCCAGCGTCTGGTTTTCATTTTGAATGGTTACGCCTTCTTTGGCTTCGATAGCCTGATGCAAACCTTCAGACCAGCGCCGACCCGGCATGGTACGGCCGGTAAATTCATCGACGATGACAATCAGATTATCCTGGACAATGTAATCAACATCTATCTGATACAAAGCAAGCGCCCGTAAGGCTGCGTTCAGATGATGCATCAGGGTCAGATTGGCTGCGTCATAAAGACTTTGCCCTTCTTCAAGCAGACCTAGCTTGAGCAGTAATGCTTCAACATGCTCGTGACCGTCTTCAGTTAGATGAATTTGTTTTTGTTTTTCATCCACACTGTAATCACCTGGACCGTCTTCTTCCTCTTGCTTGACAAGCTGAGGCACTAGTTTGTTCATACTCTGGTAGAGTTCAGAATTATCGTCAGTCGGCCCAGAAATAATTAACGGTGTTCGTGCTTCGTCTATCAGAATGGAATCGACTTCATCGACAACGGCGGCATACAATTCACGTTGCACTTTATCTTCAGCACGAAACGCCATGTTGTCGCGCAGATAATCAAAACCGAATTCGTTATTGGTACCGTAAGTAATATCGGCGTTATACGCCGCCTGTTTTTCTTCGTGCGACATACCGGCAACTGCGACGCCGGTGGTTAAACCCAAAAAAGTATATAACCGGCCCATCCATTCGGCATCACGGCTGGCCAGATAATCATTAACTGTGACCACATGTACGCCTTTTCCAGGCAGTGCGTTCAGGTAGCAAAACAGGGTTGCCACCAGGGTTTTACCTTCACCGGTACGCATCTCGGCAATCTTGCCATCGTTCAGAACCATGCCACCAATTAGCTGCACATCAAAATGACGCATCGCCAGAACACGGCGGCTGCCTTCACGCACGACGGCAAAGGCTTCGGGAATTAGATCATTCAGATCCGTACCGTCGGCAAGACGTTGCCGGAATTCATCTGTTTTCAGGCGGAGCTGGTCGTCACTCAACGCCTCCAGATCTTGTTCAAACGCATTGATGCGGGCAACAACTTTTGACAGACGTTTGAGGAGGCGGTCATTGCGGCTGCCAAAGACCTTGCTAAGTAGTGAACTGGCCATAGTTTCCGGTTAGTAATGTGTAAAAAATAAAGGCGAAATCATACCGTATGTGGAGGCGGTATGCGCGTTTTCAAGGGGTTTGATTTAATTGGGGCAAGATCCTGTCATTGCGAGCGTAGCGCGGCAATCTCTAGTTCGGAGAAAGCAGCAAGAGATTGCCACGCTACGCTCGCAATGACGGGGTATATCGCTAAAGTAAGCGCCATTCGGATCTGACCCGAATTGAATTAACGGCTGGCGCGGATAAATTTGCGGGGATTGATTTGCCGACCATTTTTGAGGACTTCATAGTGGACATGCGGGCCTGTAGATCTGCCAGTTGATCCCATCAGAGCGACTTTCTGACCCGGTTCTACCTTGTCACCGACCTTAACCAATACTTTCCTGCAATGACCATAGCGGGTTGAATAACCACTGCCATGATTAATCTCAACCAGATTTCCGTAACCATACCGCTTGCCAGCCCAGGTCACGACACCGGCTGCGGTAGCATTAATGTCAGCACCCCGTTTGCCAGCAAAATCCATTCCCTTATGCATCGCACGGCGTCCATTGAATGGATCTGTCCGCTTGCCATAGTAGGATGAAGTCCAGCCTTTTGTAATCGGCCGTCCCGCAGGAGAAAGTTGCTCTGTCAATTCTTTGTTCATCACCAGACGTTCAAGCACTTCCAATTGTCTAGCGCGATTATCCAGTTGGGTTTCCAGGCCATCCAGTGCCTGCTTCAGCTCTGGTCTGACAAATTGCAAAGATTCGCCCACTTCTGCCGGTCCACCCTGGGCAGGCACCTGGTCAAAATCAAATTCACCCTTATCGAGCTTTGCCATGGCCGCCAAACGTTGTCCAAGAGCTTCAATACGTATTAATTCAGACTGCATTTTACCCATACGCATTGCCAGCGCATCGAGATGTGCCTGGGAATTCTGTCTTAATTGGGAAATTTCGTCCTTATGCTCGAAAACTTTGATCTGCATTTCGGTTATCGCGGCATATTCCACAGGTACAGAGGGTTCCGGGTTGCCCAGGCGATAACCCAGATAAGCGGCGGCGGCAATCAGTGCGGCAATTAAAGCAAAAAATGACGGGGATAGTTCAGGGCGATTCAGCTGGATACACTCTGACTGCTTATAAGCGCTTGTTTGAGTAAGGTCGTTCATATAAACTCTTTTAAAATCAATTTTATATCAGTGATATGCGATCAAAAACGATGCAATCAGCATTTCGCTTCATTCAGGCGGGTAATAACACTTCGGTGCTAAATCACGCCCACAAGCTATCCAGACTACAACGCTGGCTGGAAAACCAGCTCCCTGACTCAATTCACAAACAGTGTCAGATCATCAATTTCCGTGACAATACACTTTTCCTGGCTGCGAACAGCCCGGTTTGGGCCACTCGGCTGCGTTTTCTTGCACCGCAACTCAACAACCCCTTTGGCCAGAAAGATTCTACTAACCCATTAAAAATAAAGATTAAAGTTCTACCTTTAACCTACCCACCCAAGCCTAAATCACACACCAGGATGAAAATTTCCGGCACAACAGGGCAGTTACTCGAACAGATTGCATCCGCAATCGATCATCCAGACTTGAGTGCATCCCTGGTTAGAATAGCGGCGCATTCGCGCAAAGTCTGAACTGAAAAACTGAGAAATAGTGCACACTTAGGACACCACGCCAAGCGAGGCAGAAAGGTGTGTTTGCCCTGCATCGGCATTTTCAAAACTGACCGTTTCCCAGGCTTCGGGTTGGTCGAGGAGCGTTTTGAGCAGGCGATTGTTCAGCGAGTGGCCAGATTTGTAACCTGTAAACTCGCCAATCAAACTATGCCCAAGAAGATACAAATCACCAATCGCATCCAGCACCTTATGTTTGACAAATTCATCGTCATAGCGAAGTCCGTCCTCATTCATTACCTGTTGCTCGTCAAGCACCACCGCATTATTCAGGCTGCCGCCAAGAATTAGCTGGCGCGCACGTAACTGTTCTACATCGCTCATAAAACCAAAGGTTCTGGCACGGCTGACTTCTTTTTCATAGGACGTAATAGCAAAATCAATTTCAGAGGTCTGGATCCGCTCCTTAAATAAAGGGTGGTGGAAATCAATCGTAAAGCCCACCTTGAAGCCTTCATAAGGTGTAAAGCTGGCCCATTTATCCTGATCTGTCACCTTTATTTCCTTCTTGACCCGGATAAAATGCTTTGCCACTTGTTGCTCAACGATACCCGCCGACTGGATTAAAAAAACAAAAGGTCCAGCACTGCCATCCATGATCGGCACTTCATCAGCACTCAATTCGACAAAAGCATTATCAACACCCAGCCCGGATAAAGCAGACAATAAATGCTCGACCGTTGATACACGCACATCACCTGCTTGCAGGGTAGTGGACAGTTGTGTGTCACCCACATTTTCACAACTGGCCTTGATTTCTACCGCAGGTTGCAAGTCTGTGCGACGGAAAACAATCCCTGTATCGGGCGGCGCAGGTAATAAAGCCAGCAATACCTGGTTTCCAGAATGCAGCCCGATTCCCTTGGCACGAACAGTGTTTTTCAGTGTGTGTTGACAAATCATAGTGGTATTCCAAACAGGCTGGGTGACCAGCCGTGAATATTACCACACCGATACCCACCTGTTTCACGCATAGACATGAATACACACAGCCAGGGTGGGTTGCCGACAACTTGTGGGCGCCCCACCCTACACAGTTAAAGCAATCAGTCAGCCTGACGGCGCAAAAATGCCGGAATATCCAGGTAGTCCAGATCACCTTCCTCTGCAGCAGGCGCAGGATCACCGGCAACCCGTTTGCGAATCACCGTTGGACGATCCAGCTCACCGTAATTCACTTCACCACTACGGTTGCGCTTGACCAGCTTGACCGGTTTTTCCATCTCGCCGCCTTCTTCCATACCCAGGCCAGTCGCTACCACGGTGACACGTAATTCATCGTGCATATCCGGATCGATAACCGTACCGACAACCACTGTTGCATCATCCGATGCGAATTCCTTAACGGTATTACCGACCTCTTCGAATTCACCAATCGACATATCCAGGCCAGCGGTGACGTTGACCAGAATACCGCGCGCACCCATCAGATCAACATCTTCCAGTAACGGACTGTTGATCGCCGCTTCTGCCGCTTCACGAGCACGCTCATCACCGGATGCCGTTCCTGATCCCATCATTGCCATACCCATTTCTGACATCACTGTGCGTACATCAGCAAAGTCGACGTTGATCAAACCGGGACGGGTAATTAATTCAGCAATACCCTGCACGGCACCTAACAAAACATTGTTGGCCGATTTAAATGCATTCAACAAACTCACATCCTTACCGAGCACCGCCAGGAGTTTTTCGTTCGGAATAGTAATCAGTGAATCCACATACTGACCCAGCTCGTGAATACCGCGTGCCGCTACATCCTGACGTTTAGCACCTTCAAACGGGAAAGGACGAGTAACCACAGCAACCGTCAGAATGCCCATTTCTTTGGCAACCTGAGCAACCACCGGCGCCGCACCTGTGCCTGTTCCACCACCCATGCCAGCAGTTATAAAAAGCATGTCCGACCCGTCGATCACTTCCTGTATCCGGTCACGATCATCCATCGCAGCCTGGCGGCCAACTTCCGGATTCGCACCGGCACCTAACCCTTTAGTAATACTGCCACCTAGCTGCAAGGTGGTACGCGCATTCATACTATCCAGCGCTTGTGCATCGGTATTTGCACAAATAAAATCGACACCTTCAATATCCGCCTCGACCATATGCTGGACAGCGTTACCGCCACCACCACCCACACCAATTACCTTAATAATTGCACTTTGACTATAGGAATCCATCAATTCAAACATTTCACATCTCCTCTTGACACATCAAACAACAAAAAAACAACATTAAAAATTTCCCTGGAACCAGCTTTTCATCCGATCCCAGACACCTTTGACACCACCAAACCCCGCATCCAACGATCGATACGATCGATTCTTGTGACCAAACAACAACAAACCCACGCCGGTGGCATAGATGGGATTGCGCACTACATCTACCAGCCCCAAAACACCTTGTGGCACACCCAACCGAACCGGCATGTGAAACACTTCTTCTGCCAGTTCAACCAGACCTTCTATCTTGGCGCTACCGCCAGTCAGTACTACACCTGCTGCAATCAAATCTTCGAAACCACTGCGGCGTAACTCTGCCTGAATTAATGTCAGCAATTCCTCGTAGCGCGGCTCAACAACTTCTGCCAATGTCTGCCGTGCTAACCGGCGCGCCGGCCGTTCACCAACACTCGGTACTTCAATAGTTTCATCGCTGGCTGCCAGTTGGGTAAGCGCACAGGCATATTTAATTTTGATTTCTTCGGCGTACTGGGTTGGCGTGCGTAAGGCAACGGCAATATCATTAGTTACCTGGTCACCTGCGATCGGAATCACTGCCGTGTGCCGAATCGAACCTTCAGTAAACACCGCGATGTCTGTTGTTCCACCGCCGATATCTACCAGACAAACACCAAGATCTTTTTCATCTTCAGTCAGCACTGAATAACTCGATGCAAGCTGCTCAAGAATGATGTCATCCACTTCCAGGCCACAGCGGCGCACACATTTAATAATATTCTGTGCAGCACTTACCGCACCGGTAACCATATGTACTTTGGCTTCCATGCGCACACCGCACATACCCACCGGTTCACGAATGCCGTCCTGATCATCGATGACAAATTCCTGTGGCAGGATGTGCAGAATTTTCTGGTCTGCAGGGATGGCTACTGCGCGTGCCGCATCAATCACCCGCTCAACATCTCCCGCCGTCACTTCTCTGTCACGGATCGCCACGATGCCATGCGAATTCAAACTGCGAATATGACTGCCCGCAATACCGGCATAAACCGAGTGAATCTGACACCCGGCCATTAACTCCGCTTCTTCAATGGCCCGCTGAATGGAATGAACTGTCGATTCAATATTAACCACCACACCTTTCTTAAGACCTTTGGAAGGATGTGAGCCAATACCAATAATTTCAATTTCACTCTCACTCGAAATCTCTCCGACAATCGCCACAATTTTAGATGTGCCGATATCCAGACCTACTATCATATTTTTTTCAGATTTTTTCGGCATAGCCTTTAACCCGTCTCCTCATCACTCACAGGTTGTGACCAGCGCACCGCAAAACCATTGCTGTAACGCAAGTCCACCTGTTCAATAACCGCCGTAGCTTTTGCCGCAAGTATGGTGGGATAAACATTGATAAATCGTGCCAACCGCTTGACTGGATCAGTTCTACCCAGCTCTACAGCCATACCATTACTTAATTTAAGACGCCAGGCTCTGCGCGAATCCTGATGCAACTCGTCAATAACCAAACCGAGACCCTTTAGCATGTCACCCATACGTTTGTAATTAACTAAAACCTGGTTGGCATGTCCTTGCGGCCCACTGAATAAAGGCAACTGCAAGCCTGCCGTTTGTGCAACTGGTGTAAACACTTCACCACGAGCATTCAAAAACGCCTGCTCACCCCAACGCGCGAAAGGCTGTTGTTCAACAATATTAATCTGTAATCGGTCTGGCCAAAGTCGGCGTACTGACGCTTGACTTACCCAGGGCATTGCTTCGGCTCGGCCCTGAATCTCAGCAACACTTACTTTGAAGAATCCGTTTTCTAGCAAGGGCGTGAGTGTAGTTTGCAACTGTGTTTTATCGATAAACTTAAATTCGCCTTCGATCTTGACACTCCGCAATGGTGAGTGAACTGGATCGACGAGCCAGTTAACACTCAACACCAGCAACGCCATACTTAATACAAAGACGGTTAACGTAACACCCCAGCGCAACCAGTTGACCGGCTGCACTATCTGTACCGGTGTTTTACGGCCCAGTAAAACTGCATTACCCGCCATTAACATGCCTCTGTCCGCTCGCTGGTTTCAAGAATGCGCCAGACTAATTCCTGCATATCCATACCAGCAACTTGTGCTGCCATTGGCACCAGACTATGACTGGTCATGCCCGGAACAGTATTCACTTCGATTAGCCAGGGCTGATCATCACTGTCCAGCATAAAATCGACTCGTCCCCAACCACTGGCTCCGAGGACATCAAATGACTGCAGCGCAAGTGTTTGTAATTCACTTTCATGATCGCCTGCCAAACCACAGGGGCAGTGGTATTGCGTTGTATCTGCTTCATATTTAGCTTCGTAGTCATAAAACTCGCGCGGTGTTTCCAGACGTATCAAAGGCAATACCTGTCGACCAACAATGCCGGCAGTAAATTCAGGGCCACTAATCCAACGCTCTGCAATAACTTGATGATCATATTGATCTGCCACTCGCCAGGCTTTTTCCAGTCCGGCCTGATCCTTAACTTTACTTATGCCAAAACTGGAGCCTTCACGCACTGGCTTAATAATCATCGGGAAACCAATCCGCTCGCCAATGGATTGCAAATCAGTTTCTTCTTCAAGCAACTCCCACTCTGGTGTAGGTAACCCGGCACCCTGCCAGAGTTGTTTGGCGCGCAATTTATCCATACATAATGCCGAACCCAGTACGCCACTACCGGTGTAAGGCACTCGCAACATTTCCAGATAACCCTGCACCACACCGTCTTCACCGCCACGGCCATGCAATGCATTAAATACCCGGTCATATTGCTGTGCCGTCAAACTCTGCAATGCTTCTTGTGACGACGGATCAACCGCCTCTGCATCGATGCGACTTGCCTTCAATGCAGCTAATACGGCGCTGCCACTTTGCAGAGAAATTTCCCGTTCAGCCGTTTGCCCGCCCATCAGTACTGCGACCTTGCCAAAGTGGTCAGGGTTGTCAAAATTGATTGCGTTATTCGCTACCACTTCTGGCCTCCCCGGTAATTCTCACTTCTGTTTGCAATGTAATACCCGTTTGCTGCTCTACTTCACTTTGCACACGGTAGATCAATGCTTCGATATCACTCGCCGCCGCACCGCCGGTGTTAATAATAAAATTGGCGTGTTTTGCCGAGACCTGTGCCGCACCGATATTGACTTCTTTTAATCCACAGGCTTCGATTAACCGTGCTGCGTGATCACCGGGCGGATTTCTGAATACAGAGCCGCAACTCGGTAACTGTGTGGGTTGTGTCGCGCCGCGCTTTTCTAACAATGTCTTAATACGTTGCTGGGCTTGCTCACCATTACCAGACTGTAATTGCAATTCAGCACTAACAAACCATTCTTCCGCAGGACCGTTCACCGTACGATAACTGACCTGATAGTCCTTAGGCTCACGGCTGTGCAGAGCGCCGTCACGTGAAATCGTTTGCACACATTTGACAAGCGGCCATGTCTCACTACCAAAAGCACCGGCGTTCATCGCCAGTGCACCTCCCAGGGTGCCGGGTATCCCGGCCAGAAATTCTGCCCCCAGCAAATCTGCACGAACAGAAAACTTTGCAACTTTTGCACAGGTCACACCGGCACCGGCAAAAACAACTGACGGTTCAATTAACTGCAACGTGTTAAGTCCATTAAATGGCAAGATGACTGCGCCACGAATGCCACCGTCACGCACCAGTAAATTACTGCCAAGCCCGATCCAGTAAACTGATGTCTGCACAGGCAAGGTCTGCAGAAACACCACCAGATCATCGAGATCAGCAGGCCGGTAACAAATATCTGCAGCACCGCCCACACGCCAACTGGTATAGCTGGACATCGGCTCGTCATTTTTGAGCTCACCGCGTAACATGGGTTGTGATTCTGCCGCCATCATTGCGTTGTCCTGGTGCCTGTATCACCAATTTCAGTCAGCGCCTGCAGCAGTGAATTCGCGACATTACCAATGCTGCCTGCACCGAGGGTCAGCACAACATCATTTGCCTGCAACAAATTAGATAGCGCTACGGGTAAGTCTTCAACATCTTCAACAAACACCGGCTCGACACAGCCACGATTACGAATTGAGCGGCACAAGGCACGCCCATCTGCACCAGCTATGGGCGCTTCACCCGCCGCATAGATTTCCGTTACCAACAAGACATCTGCTACCGATAACACCTGGCTAAAATCTTCAAATAAATCCTGGGTACGGGTATAACGGTGTGGCTGAAAGGCGACTACTAACCGCTGTTCTGGCCAGCCTTCACGTACTGCACGAATCGTTGCCGCAATTTCACGCGGGTGATGCCCATAGTCATCAATTAACAGCACCGAACCGTTTTGCCAATTTAGTTCGCTATTAATCTGAAAGCGGCGGCCGATACCCGCAAATTGCTCCAACCCGGTTTGTATCGCCTGATCCGACACACCCAACTCCATAGCGACAGCGATTGCAGCCAACGCATTAAGTACATTGTGATAACCCGGCATGTTCAGGGTGACCAGCAAAGGCTTTGCCTCTTTCCGTTGTACGGTAAAGCGCATTACTGCACCCTGTTGTTCAATATTGACAGCCTGCAAGTCAGCATCCGCCGAATCGATACCATAAGTTCGTACCGGGCGAGTGATCTCATCGAGCATCGAACGAATTTCATCATCGTCCAGACAGAGCACTGCCAGTCCGTAAAAAGGCAAGTGGTGCAGAAACTCGATAAAGGTCTGGCGTAAGCGCTGAAAGTCGCCACCATAAGTAGACAGGTGATCAGCATCGACATTAGTCACAACCGCTAGCATAGGTTGCAAATATAAAAACGACGCATCACTTTCATCCGCTTCGGCAACCAGGTACTGACCACTGCCGAGCCGCGCGTGACTGTCTGCGCTGTTCAATCTGCCGCCAATTACAAACGTAGGATCCAATCCGTCTTCAGCCAGCAAACTGGCGACCAGGCTTGTAGTCGTGGTTTTTCCATGCGTACCTGCTACTGCAATGCCGTAACGAAAACGCATCAATTCAGCAAGCATTTCTGCACGCGGCACCACTGGAATGCGTAGCTCACGTGCCGCCATGACTTCCGGATTAGTTTCATCGACCGCACTGGACACAACCACCACATCACTACCCTGTACATGTTTTGCATCATGGCCGATGTGAATACGGGCACCTTGCGAATCCAGACGCTGTGTTACTGAGTTAGCCCGCAAATCTGAGCCACTCACTTCATAACCCAGGTTAAGCAATACTTCTGCAATACCTCCCATACCGGCACCACCAATACCGACGAAATGTGCGCGACGTATCCTGCCCATGGCATCTGGCTGATCAGAGACTTTGCGCATTGCAGCCATCATGCGGCTTTCTCCAAAGTCTGGCCCGATAACTGCGAACAGCGATCAGCAACACGTTGCGCAGCATCCGGCATCGCCAATTGCCTGGCCTTAAGGCCCATCACATTTAATTTTTCCGGGTCACTGAGGGTGCGCAAAACTTCTGTTAAGTGTTGCTGGGTAAACTCTGGTTGCGGAATCAACACTGCCGCACCCGCGTCTGATAAATAACGGGCATTTCCAGTTTGGTGATCATCAACGGCATAGGGGTAAGGAACCAGAATTGAAGCCACACCCATCACCGCCAATTCTGCAATGGTCATCGCACCAGCACGGCATAAAACCAGATCCGCCCACTGATAGGCATCCGCCATATCATCGATAAAGGGTTCGATGCGCGCCTCGATAGCTACATTTTGATACGCTTTTTGTGCAGCATCAAAATGTTTCAACCCTGTTTGATGCCAGACGTCAGGACAATCAGCACCCAAATCATGCAATACCTTGGGCACAGTTTCGTTAAATACACTCGCACCCAGGCTTCCACCAACTACTAATAATCGTAGCGTGCGCTTGTCGGTAATGATTTTTTCTTCTGCAATAGATAACAACGATGTACGCACCGGGTTACCCATATGCACCGCGTTTTTCAGACTGCCAGGGAAAGCCTCCATAGCACAGCTAGCCAAGGGTGCAAGCAGACGATTGGTCAAACCCGCCACAGAATTCTGTTCATGAATCAGCAGTGGCCGACGCAACAGCCAGGCCATGAAACCACCGGGACCCGTGACAAAACCACCCATACCCAGCACTGCAACGGGACGTAATCGGATCATCAGCCATAAAGCCTGCACCAACGCCCAGAACAACATAAAGGGTGCCACTAACAAACGCTGTAATCCTTTGCCACGCAAACCACTGACCTTGATCCAGTAAACTGGAATACCCGTGGGTGGCACAACCCGCGCCTCCAGGCCATTACGTGTTCCTAACCAGGCTACGGCTATACCCGCAGCCAGCAAATGTTCCGCCACGGCCAATGCAGGAAAAACATGGCCGCCAGTGCCACCGGCCATGATCAAAACAGGACGCTGCGAATGACTCATTGCTGCACCCGCCGTCGTTTAGCAGTTTCAGAACCGGTTGCAGAAAGCCCTTCAGCTGTCCAACGAGTTTCATAATCTATTCGCAATAACAGCGCGATCGCTGCACACATAGACAACATACTGCTGCCGCCATAGCTCAATAACGGTAACGTCAACCCTTTAGTTGGCAACAAACCGGTGTTAACACCGATATTGATTAATATCTGCAATGCAAACCAGGTACCAATTCCATAGGCAAGATAACTGGCAAAGGAATTTCCATTTTGCTGTGCCGTAGCAGCAATCCGGTAGCTACGCCAAATCACGAAACCATACAAACACAAAACAATACTGACGCCGATCAGACCGACTTCCTCCGCCAACACGGCAAAAACAAAATCGGTATGCGCTTCCGGTAAATAAAACAGCTTCTGAATGCTGCCGCCAAGACCAACACCGAACCAGTCACCCCGGCCAATGGCAATCAAAGATTGCGTCAGCTGAAAACCACTGTCAAAAGGATCAGACCAGGGGTTAAGAAATGCTGTCAAACGTTGCAACCGATAGGGAGATGAAATAGCCAGTACCGCGAATGCCAACACCGCAATCAGCAATAAGACACCGAACTTCCAAAGCCTGACGCCCGCCATAAACATCATCACCAGACTGGTCAACATCAACACGACTGTCGCGCCAAAATCTGGTTCCAGTAGCAACAGGAAGGCTGCAATCGACATGAGTAACATCGGTTTTATAAATGCGATGGTAGTTTTTTCAATCTGTTCACGATGCCGCACCAGATATCCGGCCATGTACACAATCAACAAAAATTTCCCGACCTCAGAAACCTGCAAGCGAAACACACCCAGATCGATCCAGCGAGTACTGCCATTAACCGTTTTACCAATCCCCGGCACCAGCACCAATGCCAACAAACCAAGTGCCAGCATTAAACAAACAAAGCCGCCGCGCTCCCACCAGGCAATCGGTATGCGTAGCACTATCAGACCCAGACTGATACCCAGCGCCATATACGTTGCCTGGCGGAAAGTATAATAAAAACTACCCAGGTCATAACGATCCGCAGTTGGCATGGAAGAAGATGCAACCATTACCAAACCGATACACAACAAAGTGCCGATAGTCACCAACAAGGCATTGTCGAAACGCGCACTACGCCAACCACGTGAAGTAGCAACACCGGGTAACAGCATAGCCAGGCTCATTGAGACACCTGCCTGCGCACTGCGGCCATGAAGGCATCGCCCCGCTCCGCATAATCTCCGAACATATCAAAGCTGGCACAAGCGGGTGCAAGCAATACCGCATCACCCGGTTGCGCGAGTGTTTGCGCCTGTGCAACCGCTGCATCCATATCGTCCGCAAACAGGCAGGCGGTTTTTTGTTCCAGCGCACCGGCAATCAAAGCCGCATCTTCACCAATTAATATAGCTGCGCGTAACTCGTCATTCACGCCCGCCGCAAGCTCTGAAAAATCCGCACCTTTTCCTTGACCACCTGCAATCAACACGATCGGCCCAGGAATACCTCGTATAGCCGCCAGTGCAGCACCAATGTTGGTTGCTTTTGAATCGTTGTACCAACGCAACTCATTGGATTCAGCGACCCACTGAGTGCGGTGTGGCAACCCTTTAAATTCCTGCAGCGTCTGCAACATGGCCGACATTGGAATACCCGCAGCATTGCCTAATGCCAAAGCCGCCAGTACGTTACTTAAATTATGACGCCCTGGTATTCGCACCTGATCAGTCTGTAACAAGCGCTCACCATCTTGCGTTAACCAGGTAGCTCCGTTTACTTCCTCAAGTGAATAACCTACGCCCGAAGGTGTATCAATACCAAAAACGTCATGCGCTGATAACTGTTCAGCAAGCGCTGCAGCCAATGGATCGTCCCGATTAATAATCCGGTGTTGCGCACGCTTATAAATTGATTGTTTGACTTGTGCGTATTGTTCCAATGTTGCATAACGATCCATATGGTCTGGACTGACATTCAGCACAACAGCGGCTTTTGGTTGCAAGCTATACACAGTTTCCAGTTGAAAACTCGACAACTCCAGCACATATAGATCAGGCTCATTAGCCTCAATCAGCTCAAGCGCTGGCGTACCCAGATTGCCACCCGCCCGCACATCAAGCCCGGCACGCCGCGCCATCGCAGCAACCAATGTTGTCACGGTACTTTTACCATTCGAACCGGTGATTGCTATAACCGGCGCACACACAGTTCGCGCAAACAGTTCAATATCACCAATAATTTCTATACCGCGCTGCCGTGCTTCAACAAGCAAAGGAATTTGCACCGATACACCCGGACTCACCACAATGCGCTCGGCACGATTAAATACGCTCGCATCAAAGCCACCAAAAAATACCGGCACGTCTGGCGCTTCCTGCAATAATTCCTCACTACACGGCGGCTGTTCGCGACTGTCGGTAACAGCCACTTCCACACCCTCACGGGCAAGAAAACGCGCGCAAGACAGACCTGTCTTACCCAGACCAACCACAAGCGTTCTTGGCTGCTGACTTTCCGTTTCCGTTACCATGGGCGATACCGCATGCATCAATTCATCTCACAACAATCAAAAAAAACAACATATCGATTAACTACAACCTCACGTCGCTACCGATAAGTACATAAGTAGTCCGTCTTCCTGTCACGGATCGTCGGCAGCAGGAAAACTGCCGCCGAGCGTACAGGGACGTATTTACCGCGTACCCGTGACAGGAAGACGGACTACTTATGTACGGCCTAGCAACCACAACTATTTCTGTTTGCTCCAATTTCTTAACTCACTAACGAATCTTCAACGTTGCCAAACCCACTAGCACCAGGATGACTGTAATAATCCAGAAACGCACAATCACACGCGGTTCCGGCCACCCTTTAAGTTCAAAATGGTGATGCAAGGGTGCCATTCGAAAAATTCGCCGGCCGGTCAACTTGAACGAAGCCACTTGCAAAATAACTGAAACTGTTTCCATGACAAACACACCCGCCATTAGAAAAAATACCAGCTCCTGACGCACTAGCACCGCACTGATACCTAACGCCGCACCTAATGCAAGCGCACCGACATCACCCATAAACACCTGAGCAGGATAGGCATTGAACCAGAGAAAACCGAGCCCGGCGCCAACCATTGCACCGCAAAAAACAACCACTTCACTGGCTTCACGAATAAAAGGAATACTGAGATAGTTTGAAAAATTTGCGTTGCTGGTCACATAAGCAAATACAGCTAATGCACCCGCTATCATTACCGTTGGCATAATTGCCAATCCATCCAGACCATCCGTCAGATTCACTGCATTACTGGAACCGACCACTACAAAATAAACCACCAGCACATACCACCAACCCAAATCCACAGCAACCTGCTTAAAGAATGGCACAATCAATTCAGTTTCAGCAGGCGACTGCGCAGTCGTAAACAACACCACACCCGTGACCAGCGCTACCACCGACTGCCAAATATATTTATTGCGCGCAGAAAGCCCTTTACTATTTTTGGATATAAGTTTTTTATAATCATCAACCCAGCCGATAGCACCAAAGGCCAGAGTGACCAACAACATGACCCAGACATAGTGGTTATGCAGATCTGCCCACAATAAGGTCGCCACACCAATAGCTATCAGAATCAGCGCGCCACCCATAGTCGGCGTGCCCGCTTTACTCAAATGAGATTGCGGCCCGTCATCACGCACATGCTGTCCAATCTGATACTGGCTGAGCTTGCGAATCATCACCGGGCCCACCACAAAAGAAATCAACAAGGCAGTCAGCACACCGAGAATGGCGCGCAGCGTTAAATATTGAAAAACACTAAAGCCGCTATAATATTGACTGAGATAGTCTGCAAGATAGACAAACATCAGCCTGACACCTCACTGTGGTTGGATTTTTTATCCGCAAGCGCTTCAACCAACCGCTCCATGTGCATAACACGTGAGCCCTTAATCAATACGGTCACTTCCGCCTGCAGTTTCTCATGCAAGACATTGATCAATTCGTCCATACCGCTGCAAACCACCGCTCCACTTCCAAAGGCAGCCGCCGAAATTTCCGCTAGCTCACCCAGCACATAAAGTTCTGACACACCGGCTTTGCGCGCAGCCTCTGCAACCTGGCCGTGTAAAGCTTCACTATCCCCACCCAGCTCACCCATATCGCCCAACACCAGCCAACGCTGCCCAGGCTGTGCGGCTAAAACATCCAGTGCAGCTTGCAGCGATGCCGGGTTAGCATTGTAAGTATCATCAATTAACCGGCTGCCGTGTATGCCAGATTGAACCTGCAAGCGACCCTTAACAGAATTAAAAGCCGCCAGTCCGGAAGCAATAGTTTCAATGTCAATATTCAACGCGATTGCTGCAGCACATGCCGCCAAAGCATTCATGACGTTATGACGCCCGGGAACCTTGAGAGTAGTTGTGAATTCACCCGCAGGTGTTGAAACCTGTATCCGGCTACCATTGAGTTCCGGCTGCCATTGCGCGGTAATATCGGCATGGTTTTCCATCCCAAATTCAATCACTGAGTATTGTGCTGATAATTTCCGCCACAGCGGCGCAAAGGGATCATCCGCATTAATAATGGCCATTCCATTTTCTGACAACGCTGCGAACAACTCACCCTTGGCATGCGCAACACCTTCCAGAGAGCCAAAACCTTCCAGGTGTGCCGGTGCAGCATTATTAACCAACGCAATATCTGGCCTTGTCAGCTTCGCCAGATAAGCAATTTCACCAGGATGATTAGCGCCTAACTCGATCACTGCAAAGCGGTGCTGCTGATCCAGGCGAAACAAGGTATGCGGCAATCCGATATCGTTATTAAAATTTCCCGCTGTCGCCAAAGTAGGTCCACACAACTCCAGGATGGCAGCCAGCATTTCCTTAACCGTGGTTTTACCATTGCTGCCAGTGATCGCAACCACAGGAATTTTAAAACGACGCCGCCAGTGACTCGCTAATAGCCCCAACGCAATACGCGTGTCCGCCACTTCCAGCCGGGGAAGTTTTGCAGCCGTTGGCTTGCTGGTAGCCACTGCGACTGCGCCCCGCTCTGCAGCAAGTTGCAGATAGTCATGGCCATCAAAGGTTGGACCCTGCAAAGCGACGAACAAGTTTCCTTTTGACAAGCTGCGGGTATCCGTACTGATACCGGAAAAAATTGTATCGCCTCCGGAATAGCGCGTATCCAAGGCTTCAGCCGCCTCTGACAAAGGCATGGTCATCACGCCTTGCCCTCCTGCAATACAGAGATAACCTGTTCACGATCACTGAATGACAGATGTTGACTGCCAATTTGTTGGTAGGTTTCGTGACCTTTACCGGCAATCAATACCGTATCATTTTTGTTAGCCAGCTTTATTGCAGTTGTAATTGCTTGCGCACGATCAGGAATTTTCTGGATCTGGTCTGGTTGCCGCAGACCGTCAACGATCATTTCGATAATATTACCCGGGTCTTCCGTACGGGGATTATCACTGGTGATGATCAACTGATCTGCAGCCTGTTCAGCAACAGCGCCCATCTCCGGCCGCTTACCCGGATCTCGATCCCCACCAGCGCCAAATACACAAATCAGTTTGCCCACACAATGCTCACGCAAAGCCTGCAGGGCTTTTTGCAAGGCATTAGACGTATGCGCATAATCCACAATCACCAGCGGCTGATGCTGATTACCAAAGGCTTCCATTCTGCCGGGCACAGTAGTCACTCTCGACAAATGCCGAATAACCTCAGTGAAAGACATTCCTGCCGCAATTAATGCGCCTGCTGCGGCAAGCAAATTCGCGGCATTAAATATTCCCAGCAATTTAGTTTCAATTACTGCGTCACCCCAACTTGAATCCAGTTCAATACACATGCCACGCTGCAAGGTTTTAATAGACCTTGCGCACAACCATTCGTGTTGCGCGGGTGGCGTAAAATTAACATTGACTGAATAAGTGATCACACGGTGGTTGCCAGAGGTTTTGGATAACAACTCTGCGCCAAACTTATCATCCAGATTCAACACGACCGTTTTAAGATCCGGCATACCAAACAAACGTTGTTTGGATGCAGCGTAACTCTGCATATCACCGTGGTAATCAAGATGCTCGCGACTAAGATTAGTCAGGACAGCCGTATTAAAGTAAACAGCGGAGACTCGATGCTGGTCGAGCGCATGCGATGACACTTCCATAACCAGATTTTTAACCCGCTGATCACGCAGGCTTGCCAGTTCGCTCTGTAACCGCACCGCATCCGGCGTGGTGTGGGTTGGCGTCTGTAATTTTCCAAACACGCCATAGCCCAAGGTACCCAGTAAACCGCAAGGACTCTGCATTGAATGTAGCACCTGGGCAATAAAATGTGACACAGATGTTTTACCATCGGTGCCGGTAACACCGATACAGTGCATCTGTTCCGACGGGCAGCCCTGGAATTTGCTGGCTATCCCGCCAATCTGGGCAGCCAGATTATCCAGCGCATAGCAAGGTAACTTGCATCGACTGACAATGTCAGACAATGCACTGTCTTTACCCGGCTCCCACAACACGGCCACCGCCCCCTTCGATACGGCTTGATCAAGATGCGCAAGCCCGTGTCCCTGCGTTCCCTGCACCGCAAAAAACAAATCACCTGGAACTACTGCACGGCTATCCATAGCAAGGCCATAAATTTCTACGTCACGCATTAACGGCGCATCGAGTGCACCTTGCAACAAATCACTCAGCATGACCCCATGTGACATAGATTCTGCCGCCATCATGCTGGCTCCTCCGCACCACTATTACGCGTCTGCAACAAAGGCAAATCATCCGGCGGGACGTTCAACAACCGTAAAGCACCGGACATCACTTTTGAAAACACCGGGCCAGCCACTTTGCCACCATAGTAATCACCGTTACGCGGCTCGTTGATCATAACGGCCATCACCAGGCGCGGTCGGCTGGCGGGCGCCATACCCGCAAAAATAGACACGTATTGATCTTCGGCATAACCACCTGCAATAGACTTATGCACGGTGCCAGTTTTACCGGCTACGCGGTAACCACTGACCGCAGCATCTGTTGCAGTACCACCGGGCCGCACAACAGCTTCCATCATCTGCCGCACGCGTTGCGCAGTTTCCGGATTTAAAACCTGTTGCGGTGCAACCGGCCCTTCCCGCTTCACTAGTGTTAATGGCATACGATAACCGTCATTCGCAAACACCGTGTAGGCTTCAGCAAGTTGCAAAGTAGTCACAGATACACCGTAACCGAACGCCAGTGTTGCACGTTCAAAATCCCGCAAACGGTGATAGTCCGGCAAGAATCCACTGGCCTCACCAGGAAACCCGCTGGCCGTCATCATGCCTAGCCCAGAGTCATTGAGCACAGACCACAAGGCTTTGGGTTTAAGATCAAGCGCAATTTTCGCAGCCGCGACATTGCTGGACTTACGAATGACGCCGGTTAAATCAAGCGTGCCATAGTCATGCATATCACGCACTGCATGCGTCCCAACCTGAAACACACCTGGCGCAGTATTGATGCGCGTACCTGGCGTATAGCGCCCGGTTTCCAATGCGGCGGCAATAACAAAAGGTTTTAATGTAGAACCCGGCTCAAAGATGTCGGTGACTGCACGGTTACGTAAGCGGCTGGCGCGCAACCGCCGCCGGTTGTTCGGGTTATAAGAGGGCTGATTGACGATGGCCAACACTTCGCCGGTAATATTATCCAGCACTACAGCGGATCCAGATTTAGCATTGTGTAGCTTTACTGCCGCCTTGAGTTCCCTGTAAGCAAGATACTGTATACGACGATCAATACTGATCTTGAGATTTTTGCCATGCCGGGGCGCTCGAATGTTTTCAACATTTTCAATAATGCGGTGCCGGCCATCCTTGATAACTCGCTTGGCTCCAGACTCTCCACGCAGCCAGTCACCATAGGCAAGTTCAAGACCTTCCTGCCCGGCATCATCAATGTTGGTAAAACCAATCAGGTGCGCAGCCACTTCACCAGCCGGGTAATAGCGATGGTATTCGCGCTGTAATGCAATACCTGGCACTTCGAGTGACATGACTTGTTCTGCCACTACCGGAGAAATATGACGGCGCAGATAGACAAACTCACGATTCTGACGCTGGGTTAATAGTTGCAACAAACTGTCTGCAGATTTGCCAAGCACTTCCGCCAGCCGCGGCAGTTCATCCTGATTCATTAACAATTCGGCAGGATTTGCCCAGACAGATTCTACTGGTGTACTGATTGCCAGCGGCTCGCCATTCCTGTCAGTCACCATGCCACGGTGTGCGGCGACACTGACGGTACGCAAATGCCGCGCTTCACCCTGATGGCGCAGAAAATCCCGGTCAATTAATTGCAATTCGGCAACCCTGGCTAACAGCGCAACAAAACCAAATAGCACCAGCGCCATTAACATACGATGGCGTATCAGATTGGTCATCGATGCAGGATCACGGTTGATTGTGGTTCGGGCGTACTCATACCCATACGTTCACGGGCAAATAACTCAACCTGGCCGTGTGTTGTTAACGTGCTTTGTTCGAGTTGTAATTGCCCCCACTCGATATTCATGGCATCACGTTTGGTTTCCAACTGCTGTAATTCAACAAATAATTTACGACTGGTATGTTTTGCGTAGACAACACCCAAAGCAGAACTGAGCAGCAACAACGCCAGCACTGAACTCAAAACAGAACTCATGCCGCACGCTCCGCTATTCTCAAAATAGCACTGCGTGCACGGGGATTAGCTTTGGTTTCTTCAGAGGAGGCACGCACTGGTTTACCAACAATGCGTAAGCGTGGTGCATAAGCCTCTGGCATTACTGGCAAATCTGGCGGCAATACCGGCCCACGTTGTTCATCGCGCATAAAACGTTTAACAATCCGGTCTTCCAGTGAATGAAAACTGATAACGACCAGCCGCCCTCCTGGAGCCAGTGCATTGATAGTTTGCGGCAAGATCATTTTCAACTCTTCCAGTTCACGATTGATAAAAATTCGAATCGCCTGAAAACTACGCGTTGCAGGGTGCTTGTGTTTCTCTTTGAAAGGAACCGCACTATCAATCAGCTTAGCCAGTTGCAGCGTTGTACTGATCGGCTCTTGCGCACGAACACGCACCACTTCGCGTGCAATACGCCGCGCAAAGCGCTCTTCACCGTAGGTTTTCAGTACAATTGCCAGCTCATTTTCGGCCACCACCATCAACCACTCTGCCGCTGTCTGCCCAGTGTTGGTATCCATGCGCATATCCAAAGGACCATCACGCAAAAAGCTAAAGCCTCGCCTGGCATCATCAAGCTGCGGTGAAGACACACCTAGATCCAGCAAAATACCGTCCACACTATTTTCCCAACCCAATTCACGAATAACTTCTTCCAGATCCACAAAACTGGCATTACGCGCTGTCACACGCGGATCAGCCGCATCAAGATCACAGGCAACCGCATAGGCATCTGGATCCTTGTCCATTACCAGCAACTGTCCTTCAGCATCTAGCTGTTTCAACATAGCGGCGCTATGACCACCACGACCAAAGGTGCCATCAATGTAAACACCTCCAGATTTAAGATTGAGTCCATCCAGTACCGGCTGTAGCATGACCGGACGATGCTCATAGGTTTGCTCCATCTCTCAGAGCGTAAGTGATGCAAACGGATCCGGCATTTCGCCACCACCGTCATCTTGCGTCGTCCATGAACCGCAGTTTTGATCCCAGACTTCCTCGTTCCAGATTTCGAATTTATTTCCCACACCCGCCAGCGAAACACGCTTTTCAAGCTTGGCAAATTCGCGCAAACGAGGCGCAATCAGAATCCGGCCATGGCCATCCATCTCGACTTCTGCCGCATGTCCAATTAGCATGCGTTGTAAAGCACGGGTACGCGGATCCTGATTGGGCATACGAATCAATTTTCGCTCGATGTCTTGCCATTCGGGCTGGGGATATAACAGGAGACAACCATCACTGTGGACAGTCAGCACGAGGCAGCCATCAAATCGTTCAGTGATCGAATCACGATAACGGGTCGGAAGCGCCAGGCGGCCCTTCGCATCCAAATTGACAGTACTACCCCCTCGAAACACAAATCACCCCTGGCAGGCACTAATTAACCATTAATTACCACTAAAGCCCACTAGATAACACTATAGGTAGTAGAAGGCATAACTGTCAAGGGGAAATAGAGAGAATCTTTCTTTCCTGACAATAACTTAGCGTACTTTAGACCCTTTCTAACCAGTCTACGAAATGAGACTCAATATGAATAAAATTAGAAATCAGCAGCTTGGGATCACTTGTTTGTGTAGCACTTAAAAAGTGAGGCAATCATAGATGGTCATCCATAATATATTTTATTGATGCCATTGTAATATCTATATTAATATGATCTAATATTCTAAATATTTCATGCTTTTCAGCTTTTACGGGAGCCATATATATGGAAATAACGCCATTTTTTGATAATCGTACTTTTACGATGACCTACGTGATCTATGATCCCGCTTCTAAAGATGCCGTTGTCATCGATCCGGTACTGGATTATGAGCCGGTCGGTTCGAAAATCTGGACAGAATCCGTTGATAAAGTGATCGCATTTCTGAACGAGAAATCATTGCAACTGCACTTTGTGATGGAAACCCACGCACACGCTGATCATATTTCTGGCGCACAAATGCTCAAGGAAGCTTTTCCGGATGCGCAAATTGCGATTGGTGAACAAATCACTGTTGTCCAGGAAACCTTCAAACACTTTTTTGGCTTACCCGAAGATTTTGCGACGGACGGACGCCAGTTTGACCGGCTGTTTAAAGATAACGAAACAGTCACTGCCGGCACCCTGAAGTTTGAAGTTATTTTTACACCCGGCCATACACCTGCTTGTGCAACTTATAAGTTCGACGACGCCATATTTACGGGTGATAGTTTATTTATGCCCGACATGGGAACCGGGCGTTGTGATTTCCCGGCCGGTAGTGCGCATGACTTGTACGATTCCATTACCAACAAACTTTATACACTGCCAGATGAAACCCGTGTTTTTGTCGGTCATGATTATCAGCCAGGTGGCCGCGAGCTCGCCTTTGAAACAACGGTCGGCGAGCAAAAACAACATAATATTCAGCTCACGGCCGACGTGAGTGAAGCCAAGTTCACCAAATTCCGTTCGGAACGGGACAAAGAACTGAATGCACCCAAACTGCTATTTCAGAGCGTGCAGGTCAATATTGATGCTGGCGCGATGCCAGATCCAGAGGATAACGAGAAACGTTATCTGAAGATTCCACTCAACGTATTCCGGCCGGAGCCCAAGCCTGAAGATATGGAATTGGAAAAGGTGGGTTAATGAACCTTCGATGTGTTATTCACCTTATTGTGAACCATACCAATTCTGTAGGAGCGGCTTCAGCCGCGATGGGGCGCAGTGCATTCATCGCGGCTGATGCCGCTCCTACAGTTACCGAATTGCCAGAGGCTTATTTAAAACGGAATATCGTCGTCAAAGTCATTACTCGATGACGCTGGTGCAGCCGCAGGTGCTGCAGGACTACTGGATTGCTGCGCTGGCGCTGGCGCGGACGCATTGGAGAATCCGGCACTGCCGCCACCCTTGCTGTCCAGCATCTGCATTTCGTTAACAATAATATCAGTGGTGTAACGGTCATTACCGTTTTTGTCCTGCCATTTACGTGTTTGCAATCGGCCTTCAACATAAATCTGTGAGCCCTTACGCAAATACTCACCGGCTATCTCGGCAAGCCGACGAAAAAAAGACAGGTTATGCCACTCGGTACGCTCTTTCTGCTCACCGGTTTGTTTATCTTTCCAGGATTCACTGGTCGCCAGCGTTACATTACAGGCAGCATTACCATTGGGCATATAACGCACCTCGGGATCCTTGCCCAGGCGGCCAATCAGAATAACCTTGTTTACACCTCGTGCCATTACTATCTCCTCATTTATATTGTGTTGCTGCACAGTCCCTGTACAGACGTAAATCATACCCTTGCATTGGCAGTTGAGCCAGCAGATCAACCGGAAATTGCCAATGCTCCAAGCGCCTGTTCGTCCAGTTTCTCTGGATCAACCTTGAGATAGGCCACCCCGTCCTCAGCGATCACTACGGCTTCAGTGACTCCGGCGATCCGGGTAATTTTATCGGCCAGACTGGAAGCCTCGCGTGAACCGGAGACAACAACTTTAATCAACCGAGTGCTCAGATGACGCGGATTCTTCATGCCTGCCGCTATCACCAACCAAATCAATGCAGCGACTGCACAAAACAAAAATACCGCAGCCAGACCGAATTTACCGTGTAACCAGCCACCCATCACACCACCCAGGAAGGCACCAAAAAACTGCGCGCTTGAATAGAATCCCATCGCCGTTCCTTTACTATCGGCTGGCGCAAGCTTGCTAATCAGCGAAGGAAGAATTGCTTCGAGCAGGTTAAAACCTGCAAAGAAAATAACCAGCAGGACCGCGATTACCCAGACCTGCTGATGGAAACCAAACAGCATCAGCAAGGCTACCGTGATGGTGACTATGGCACCCAGGAACACCTGCTTCATACGCTGGTATTTTTCAGCCAGCAGTATAAACGGAATCATTAATAACACCGACAAAGCCAGGACAGGCAAATACAACTTCCAGTGCTGTGCAGGATCAAACCCGGCAATATCGCGTAATACGAGAGGTAAGGTCACAAAACTGGCTGTCAGTATCATGTGCAGGATCAAAATACCTGCATCCAGCCTGAGCAACTGAGTATCTTTTAGTACCCTAGCAAACTGCGCTGGCACGGGTTGAGCATCACGATGTATACGACTGATGACGGGGTTAGGTACTACCTTCCAGACGACCACAATACCAAAAACCGCTAGCACTGCAGTCAACATGAAAATTCCAGAGACCCCAACAAGAGTGTTAAACACTGGACCCAGCACCATCGCCAGCATAAACGATGCGCCGATACTCATGCCGATAATGGCCATGGTTTTGACCCGGTGCTGCTCACGTGTCAAATCCGCTGCGAGCGCCATGACCACAGCTGCAATGGCACCAGCGCCCTGAATCGCTCTGCCCAGAATGACAACCTGTATAGACTCAGCCGCCGCCGCCACCAGACTGCCCAGCACAAATACCAGTAGCCCGAATATAATCACCGGTTTACGGCCCAGGCGATCTGAGACCAGACCATAAGGTATTTGCAACATCGCCTGAGTCAGGCCGTAGATACCAATTGCCAGACCCGCCAGCGCTGGGGTCACGCCCTGCAATTCATCCGCGTACAACGCAAACACCGGCAAAATCATAAACAACCCCAGCATTCGCAAGGCATAAATACTGGCCAGCGACAGTGCAGCACGGCGCTCAACTGCACTCATCTGCGAGATGGGATCGTTACCTGGGGACATGCGGATAAACTGGTTTTGGTCGTGTTGGGTCAAACATCGTATAGTAGCAGGTTAGCTTATTAGCCGGAATCAGTATGCAGAGTATTCGAATACGCGGGGCACGCACCCACAACCTGAAAAATATCGATATCGAACTACCCCGTGATCGATTGATTGTGATTACCGGCCTGTCCGGTTCTGGTAAATCATCGCTAGCTTTCGACACTATTTATGCCGAAGGACAGCGGCGCTACGTCGAATCGCTATCCGCTTACGCCCGGCAATTCCTGTCGATGATGGAAAAACCGGATATCGATCATGTCGAAGGGCTGTCGCCCGCCATTTCTATCGAACAGAAATCCACCTCGCACAATCCACGTTCGACGGTGGGAACCATTACCGAAATATACGACTACCTGCGCTTACTGTTTGCTCGCGTCGGCATACCGCTCTGCCCGGATCACGGCACAACACTGGAAGCCCAAACTATCAGTCAGATGGTCGACCATGTGCTTGACATGCCAGCCGACACCCGTCTGATGTTACTGGCACCGATTATCGAAGGCCGAAAAGGTGAGCATATTGCGGCGGTCGAAGAATTACGCGCGCAGGGTTTTATTCGTGCGCGCATTGACGGTGAAATTATCAATCTCGATGAAGCCCCTGAACTGGATCCAAAAAAGAAACACAGTATCGAAGCGGTAGTCGACCGTTTCAAAGTGCGCGATGACATCAAGTTGCGGCTGGCAGAATCTTTCGAAACGGCACTGCGACTTTCCGATGGCCGCGCCCGAATTATTCCAATGGATACAACGGATGGCGAAGAAATCGTATTTTCCGCCAAATTTGCCTGCTCCAAATGCGGCTACTCAATCAGTGAACTCGAGCCGCGCCTGTTTTCATTCAACAACCCGGTTGGCGCTTGCCCGAGCTGTGATGGTCTTAGGCCATCAGCAGGTTTTTGATCCACAACGCGTCGTAGCACATCCACATCTGAGCCTGGCCGGTGGTGCCGTGCGTGGTTGGGATCGGCGCAACGCGTATTATTTTCAGCTGATTAATTCACTGGCTGAGCATTATAATTTCGATATCGATACACCCTTTGATGAATTGCCGGAAAAAATACAGCAAGTGGTGTTGTATGGCAGTGGTAAGGAAGTGATCGAGTTTCAGTACATCAATGAACGCAGTGGCTTTACGCTGCGTCGCCATACCTTTGAAGGCATTCTATGCAATATGGAACGCCGTTACCGGGAAACCGAGTCCAACGCCGTTCGCGAAGAACTGGCGCGTTTTCTCCATACCCACCCCTGCAAAGAGTGCAAAGGCACAAGGCTCAACACGGCAGCCCGGCATGTATTCATTGATGAACGTAACCTGCCAGAGATTACCGCCTGGTCGATCGGCGAATGCCGGGAGTTCTTTTCCGGCCTCCAGCTCGCGGGCAGCCGAGGCAAAATAGCTGAAAAAATTGTCAAGGAAATCCGCGAACGTCTGGATTTTCTAGTTAATGTCGGACTGAATTATTTATCCCTTGAACGCAGCGCTGACACCCTGTCCGGTGGTGAAGCTCAACGAATACGCCTTGCCAGCCAGATTGGCGCTGGCCTGGTCGGTGTCATGTACATTCTTGATGAACCTTCTATCGGTTTACACCAACGCGATAACCAACGCCTGCTGAATACGCTTAATTATTTACGCGACCTGGGCAATACCGTGATCGTCGTTGAACACGACGAGGATGCGATTCGTGCAGCCGACCATGTTGTTGATATGGGTCCCGGAGCTGGTGCGCATGGAGGGCAGATCGTTGCCCAGGGTACGCCGGATGACATTATGTCGTGCAAAGCTTCACTGACTGGACAGTACCTGAGTGGTCAGCGTTGCATTACTGGCCCAGCGGTACGCACGCCCAATGACTCAAAACGTCAGCTCGTCATTCGCAAAGCAACTGGCAACAACCTGAAAAAAGTTGACCTGCATATTCCGGTTGGGTTAATGACTTGCGTTACCGGTGTATCCGGTTCCGGTAAATCGACATTGATCAATGACACTTTGTACCGCATTGTGGCGGCAGAACTGAATGGTGCTTCCACCGCGCCAGCAGCCTATGCATCATGCAGTGGACTCGACCAGTTCGACAAGGTTGTAGATATTGATCAAAGTCCGATTGGCCGCACGCCACGCTCAAACCCGGCTACCTACACTGGATTGTTTACACCGATCCGTGAATTGTTTGCTGGCACCCAGGAAGCCCGTTCACGCGGTTACAAACCGGGCCGTTTCAGTTTTAATGTAAAAGGTGGACGTTGCGAAGCTTGCCAGGGTGATGGTCTCATCAAGGTTGAAATGCACTTTCTGCCAGATATCTACGTACCCTGTGATACTTGCAAAAGCAAACGCTATAACCGGGAAACCCTGGATATTCGTTACAAAGGGAAAAATATTCATGATGTGCTCGACATGACTGTCGAGGATGCCGCCAAATTTTTCAGCGCCGTACCGGTACTATCGCGTAAATTAGAGACTTTACTGGATGTTGGCTTGTCTTATATACGGCTCGGACAAAACGCAACCACCTTATCAGGCGGTGAAGCTCAACGCGTTAAATTATCACGCGAACTCTCTAAACGTGACACCGGAAAAACGCTCTACATCCTTGATGAACCAACGACCGGTTTACATTTTCACGATATTGAACAACTGTTGATTGTGTTACATCGACTACGCGACCATGGTAATACGATGGTCATCATTGAGCATAACCTCGACGTTATAAAAACCGCTGACTGGGTGATTGATTTAGGTCCAGAAGGCGGCAACGGTGGCGGTGAAATCATTGCCACCGGCACACCGGAAGAAATTGCAGAACACCCGGATTCATCGACCGGATATTTTCTGAAACCGTTAATGGCGCGCGAAGAAAAGCAGCGTCAGGCATCCTGATTAATTAGCAAGAATCTGTAGGAGCGGCTTCAGCCGCGATGGGGCACGCGGTGTTCATCGCGGCTGAAGCCGCTCCTACAGAATAAATCAGAGGCACCCTAGACACAAATGGCAAACCAGCACCCATCCAGAATAGGCATGGTCATCACAAACCTTTCGGGGTCAGGTGCAGAAAGAGTTACTTTAAACCTTGCCGAAATGTTTATTGCACACGGCCATCCTGTTGACTTATTCCTGTTAGAACACACCGTTGATTTTTCTGTCGATCCATCAATCAAACTACATTTTTTAACCAGGAATCGTAAATTTTATAAATGGTTTGGAAAAATAGGTGACCGATTATTGGCAAACAAGCTACAACGCCTTGTCGATAAACTTAATAATTCTGGTCCAACACCCTTTGGTCTGTTTCTATCACACTTACCCGCTGCGGATAAGGTCGTCGCTCGCTGCCACTTGCCAAACACCTGGCACTGTATTCATTCCAGCTATACAGGCGAAATCGCAGAATTCAAACAACAACGGCGTTGGATACGCGCCATCAGAAAGAAGCGACTCTATAAAACACTTTATTCTGGCAAGAATCTCATCGCAGTTTCAAACGGCGTTAAAAATGACCTGCTCAATGAGCTACAGATAAAGCCCCGGAACATACAAACTATTTTCAATCCATTCAATTTTGAAACAATACACAACCTGGCATGCGCCAAACCCAAACAGTTACCAGACGAAGATTTCATTCTTCACGCCGGAGCTTTCAGACCAGTAAAACGTCACGACATCCTGCTAGAAGCCTATGCAAGGCTGAAACACAACATTAAATTAGTCTTGCTCGCCAATCCCTGCGAGCAACTCGACAACATGATTTCTAAACTGGAGTTACAAGATAAGGTGTTGATCCTGGGGCATCAGGAAAACCCTTACCCTTTTATGAAGCAAGCAAAACTCACCCTATTGACTTCCGAACGCGAAGGATTGCCTACTGTTATTATTGAATCACTAATTTGTGGCACACCAGTAGTCAGCACGGATTGTCCGTCCGGGCCTGCGGAAATCTTGACCGGTGAACTGGCTGAGTGGCTGGTACCCGTTAATAACCCAGCCGCACTGGCCAAAAAAATAGACACGGCATTAGATACCAACATCAATATCTCAAGCCAACTAGTCGATAAATATTTAGCCGATTGCATTTACCCTTATTACCAAAAACTGATAACAATGGCTCATGATCGCTTAGGTACTTACTCTCCATTTTTGCCAAGCCATAGAAGATCTGTAGATTAACCCGGCTTTTACTGAATATTACAACCTTCCTTGGTCGTTAAATAAATCTGACACCTTTACTTCATGTGCTACTTGTTAATATGCATTTTCAAGTACATTGACCCCTTAATTTCTTGAGTTTAATAAAATATACATATATTACAATTGGATATGTTTCTTCCGGTACTATTTAACCTATATGTCATTACACTGTATTGACATTGACTGACTCTGCTACTAGGCTAAAAGCATGAAGAAAACAAAACAGTTGCAAATCAGAGTGACGCCCAGGGAAAAGCAGCACATCGAGCGGGCCGCCGAGCAGGTCGGAATGGAAGTTTCAAAATGGGTGTTGGGCAAACTGCTGCCTGAGCCAGAGACTCAATTCCAGGCGCTTTGTAAACAACTGGGGGATAGCAATCAACCTTCCTATGCGTTAGCGCAATTAAATGATTTTCTAACCCGGCTAAGTACATCAGAACTCAAGATTGCAGTTGCTGTTGCGCCGCAGAGAAAATTGGATGGTTATTTATCAAATTACCTGGCTGCCATGATTGAACAGGCAATGGTAAAACGGAAGCTTCGGTCGCCGAGTTGGACGAAGCAGATCCTGCCACTTAAGGAGCCAGTATTTGCCTCTGAACTTATAAACTTGCGTTTGTATCTCCTGACTCACGCGCTCCCATCATTCCGGAGGAGAAATATTTTTATTGATAGCAGTATAGGCGCACGCGTTTAATGGAACTCAGCGCTGCAGATATAGATAGATTGTTTGGGTTATTAAATGCAGAACTTGCGCGTAAAAATGAAACCGGTGAACTGTATCTGGTGGGTGGCGCCGTCATGTGTCTGGTATTCGATGCGCGGGCGGCAACCAAGGATGTGGATGGTTTTTTTCGACCGGCCGCGATTATCCGGGAAGCGGCCAATAAAGTAGCTCTGGCCGCCCAAATGCCAGAGGACTGGCTTAATGATGCAGTAAAAGGCTATCTCAGTGATACAGGAAAATTTTCGGACTATTTGGAACTCAGTCATCTGAAAATCATGACAGCAATACCGGAATATTTACTGGCCATGAAATGCCTGGCAATGAGGTTAGGGGCAGAGTTTCATGACGAGGCGGATGTCAGGTATTTGCTCAGATACTTGAATATCCACTCGTATGAGCAGGCCATTAGTACGATAGAAAAATATTATCCAAGCACGTTGTTTCCGCAGAAAACACTTTATGCGCTGGAGGAATTGTTGGGGTAAAGTTTTGGAATTCCGGGATTAAACCCGGCTTTTCATACGACTTATATTAGCTAAACTTAATCAGCCAGTTCTTCTGCTTCTGTTTCTTGCGGACGATCCACTAATTCAACCAGTGCCATGGGTGCTTTATCGCCGGTGCGGTATCCCATTTTCAGAATTCGCAGATACCCACCTGGGCGTTCTTTGTAGCGCGGGCCCAGTACATTGAATAATTTTGTCACCACGTCACGATCACGTAACCGGCTGAATGCTATACGGCGCTTGTGTACGCTGTCTACTTTAGCCAGGGTGATTAATGGTTCAGCGACGCGGCGTAATTCTTTCGCCTTGGGCAAGGTTGTTCTGATGACTTCATGATGTAAAAGCGAAGCCGCCATGTTGCTGAACATAGCCTTACGGTGGCTGCTGTTACGGTTTAATTTTCGCCCGCTCTTTAGGTGACGCATGACCTGATACCTATCTCTTTATTCTCGAAGCCTGAGCTGACTCAGGCAGAAATTTTATCGGTATCCCGAAGACCGGCTGGTGGCCAGTTTTCAAGACGCATACCCAATGACAAACCACGCGAAGCCAGCACATCCTTGATTTCGGTCAGCGATTTTTTGCCCAGGTTTGGTGTTTTCAATAATTCAACTTCGGTGCGCTGAATCAGATCGCCAATGAAATATATACTTTCTGCCTTAAGGCAGTTAGCAGAACGAACCGTCAGTTCCAGATCATCAACCGGACGCAACAGTACTGGATCGATATCCGCTTCACTGGTGTCAGGCTGAACTTCTTCTTTACCTTGCAAATCAACAAATACAGACAGCTGATCTTGTAATATTGTTGCAGCACGGCGAATTGATTCTTCTGGATCGATTGTACCGTTGGTCTCAATGTCTATGATCAACTTGTCCAGGTTTGTACGCTGCTCAACACGCGCGCTTTCAACGTTGTAAGCAACTCGAGAAACCGGACTGTAAGAGGCATCTAACTGAAGATTCCCAATTGGACGACTCTCATCATCCTGACTAACTCGAGCAGTTGCCGGCTCATAGCCGCGCCCCATGGCAATATGCAACGTCATATTTATTTCGCCACCTTTGGTCAGGTTAGCGATAACAAAATCTGGATTAATCACTTCCACATCGTGATCAATAACAATATCACCCGCTGTTACTGCACCTGGGCCCTTCTTGCTGATTCTCAGGGTAGCCGTTTCACGATTATGCATGCGTAACGCGACACCTTTGAGATTCAAAAGAATGTCCATGACATCTTCCTGAACACCTTCAAGCGTAGAATATTCGTGCAATACACCTTCAATTTCTACGCCGGTAATCGCACAACCAGGCATGGATGAAAGCAATATGCGGCGTAACGCATTTCCAAGCGTATGGCCAAATCCACGTTCTAGTGGTTCCAGCACAACTTTGGCTTGCTTGTCACCACTGAATTGCACATCGACGATGCGCGGTTTCAGGAACTCATTAACATTGCCCTGCATGTGTAGCCCTCTTTAACTTAGGTGTTAAGCTTACTTGGAGTACAGCTCAACAATTAGATGCTCGTTGATCTCGGCAGGGAGATCAGTACGTTCTGGACGCGACTTGAAAATACCCTGCATCTTTTTAGGATCAACATCAATCCAGTCTGAAAATCCACGCTGCTCAGCAAATTGCAGGGCAGCCTGAACACGTAACTGGTTTCGTGATTTTTCAGCCACCGTCAGCGTATCGTTAGGCTGAACCTGATATGAAGGTATGGTGACACGCTGGCCATTAACAGCAATCGCACAATGCCTGACCAACTGACGCGCTTCACTGCGAGAAGCAGCAAACCCCATACGGTAGACAACATTATCCAGACGGCTCTCCAGTAATTGCAGCAGGTTTTCACCTGTCGCACCTTTACGTAGCGCAGCTTTTTTATAGTAGTTACGGAATTGGCGTTCCAACACACCATAGATACGACGAAGTTTCTGCTTTTCGCGTAACTGTGTGGCGTAATCCGACAAACGACCACGACGCTGGCCATGTTGGCCCGGCGGGAAGGGACGATTTTCCATCGGACACTTACTGGTGTAACACTTCTCGCCCTTCAAAAATAGCTTGCTGCCTTCACGGCGGCATTGACGACATTTTGATCCAATATATTTAGCCATGATCTATTTACCTACACGCGCCGTTTCTTAGGTGGGCGGCAACCATTATGGGGAATTGGCGTTACATCAGTAATGTTAGTAATGCGGAAACCAACATTATTCAATGCGCGCACTGCAGACTCACGTCCCGGACCTGGCCCCTTGATTTCAACTTCAAGATTTTTCATGCCAAATTCCTTAACCATTTCACCGACACGTTCTGCTGCTACCTGAGCTGCAAACGGGGTGCTTTTACGCGAACCACGAAAACCAGAACCACCTGCCGTTGCCCAGGCCAGCGCATTGCCTTGCCTGTCGCTAATGGTAATGATGGTATTGTTAAACGAAGCATGAACGTGGGCGATACCGTCGACCACATTCTTTTTAATTTTTTTGCGTGTAGCTGTCGCTTTAGCCATGATCTATTTTCTGAACCGTTGTTGTTACTTGCGAATAGGACGCCGTGGTCCCTTACGGGTACGGGCATTAGTACGGGTGCGTTGTCCACGAAGTGGCAGACCACGGCGATGACGCATACCCCGGTAGCAGCCCAGATCCATGAGGCGCTTAATATTCATCGATACTGTCCGGCGCAGATCACCTTCGACAGTATATTTCGCAACCGCGTTACGAACTCCTTCAACTTCAGATTCTGACAAATCCTTGATCTTGGTGTCCGGTTTTACACCGGTTGCTTCGCAAATTTTCTGCGCAGCGACACGACCGATTCCATAGATCGAAGTCAACGCGATAACCGCATGTTTATGGGTCGGAATATTAATTCCGGCAATACGAGCCATGAATACTCTCTCCTGACAGACGCGGCTGATGACCTTGCAGCGAACCCGAAAGGATACCTGTAGCCACGTCTAAAATCAATTAAATTACGGGTTTATAAGCGCCAGATCTTAGCCCTGACGTTGCTTATGACGGCCATCCTTACAGATAACCCGTACAACACCCTTACGACGGACAATCTTACAATTCCGGCAGATTCTTTTTACCGATGCACGCACTTTCATAGTTTCACCTGTTTCATTTTATCTCAGCAAACCGCTTCGGCCCTGGCCTTTCAAGTTTGCTTTTTTCATAATCCCTTCATACTGGTGGGACATCATATGCGCCTGTACCTGCGCCATAAAGTCCATTACCACTACGACAATAATCAATAATGACGTACCCCCAAAATAGAAGGGGACGTTCCAGTACAAAATCAGAAATTCTGGCAGCAAACAAACCATCGTAATGTATATCGCGCCCGCCATAGTTAACCGGGTCATCACGCCATCAATATATTTACCGGTCTGCTCCCCAGGACGTATACCGGGAATAAAGGCTCCGGATTTTTTCAAATTGTCCGCTGTTTCTTTGGAATTGAATACGATAGACGTATAAAAGAAACAGAAAAATATAATCGCACAGGCGTAGAACAACACATAAAGCGGTTGGCCAGGTGATATGGTCGAGGAAAGATCCTTCAACCAGCCCATGCCTTCAGTGCTACCAAACCAGCTACCCAGTGTCGCTGGAAACAGAATAATACTCGATGCAAAAATTGGCGGGATAACGCCGGCCATATTCAACTTCAATGGCAAATGAGTGCTCTGCCCGGCATACATTTTCCGGCCTTGCTGACGCTTGGCATAGTTCACGGTAATCCGGCGTTGACCACGTTCGACAAAAATTACAAACATTGTGACCGCTATGGCAACCGCGAATAAAAACAGGATCGTCAGCGTGTTCATTTCACCGGTACGCACCAGTTCCAGTGTGCCGCCGATAGCCGAGGGCAATCCGGCCACAATACCGGAAAAGATAATGATCGAAATACCATTACCGATACCGCGTTCAGTGACCTGTTCACCGAGCCACATTAAAAACAACGTACCTGTCACTAAACAGGTGACCGCAGATAGAACAAAAGCTGGCCCCTGCAGAATGATGAGATTACTACCGCCGACTGACTGACTTTGTAGTGCTGTTGATATTCCTATCGCCTGAAAAGTTGCCAGGATCACTGTTCCGTAACGCGTATACTGGGTAATTTTACGCCGTCCAGCATCGCCTTCTTTTTTCAATTGTTGCAGCGTTGGCACCGTGTATGACAGTAGTTGCATGATAATCGATGCAGATATATAGGGCATGATACCCAGTGCGAACAATGAAAGGCGGGCTAAAGCCCCTCCTGAGAACATGTTAAACATATCCAGGATCGTACCTTTCTGCTGATCAACTAATTCTGCTAACACAACCGGATCTATTCCCGGCAACGGAATGAATGAGCCCACCCGGAAAACAAATATCGCACCCAATACAAATAAGATACGCTGGCGCAGCTCAGTGAGCTTGCCAATATCGCCAATTCCGCCGGTAGCTGATTTTGGACCTGCCATCAGTGCTTTACCCTATGCCTCGACCTTGCCACCAGCAGCTTCAATGGCTGCTTTAGCACCTTTGGTCACACCCAATCCGCGTAGCGTTACTGCCTTTTCGATCTTTCCAGAGGCAATGACTTTAGCGTGTAACGTATGATGGCCAATAATCCCCGCCGCCTTCAACGCAACGAGATCAATGGCATCCGCTTCGACACCGGCCAGTTCATGCAAGCGGACTTCTTCGATAAAGCGGGACTTGCGGGAAACAAAGCCGATTTTTGGCAAGCGGCGTTGTAAAGGCATTTGACCACCTTCAAAACCCACTTTATGAAAACCACCGGAACGGGATTTTTGACCTTTGTGGCCACGGCCACAGGTCTTGCCAAACCCGGAACCAATACCCCGGCCGACACGTTTTCTATCGGTACGGCTACCTGCAGCCGGTTTAATTGAATTCAGACGCATATCAGGCATCCTCTATCTGGAGCATGTAAGAAATTTTGTTGATCATGCCACGATTCTCTGGCGTAGCAGCCACAATCACACTGTGCCGAATACGGCGCAAACCCAGGCCAATTGCACAGGCTTTATGCGTCTTAAGCCGACCACTGGTACTTTTGGTTAAGGTTACTTTAAGGTTCTTTTCGGCCATGGTTTATCCCAGAATATCGTCAACCGATTTGCCACGCTTGGCTGCAACTGACTCGGGTGAGCTCATTTCAGCCAGGCCACGCATGGTTGCGCGAACAACATTGATCGGATTATTAGTACCAATACATTTCGCCAGCACATCACGTACGCCAACGACTTCAAAAACAGCCCGCATTGCACCACCCGCAATAATGCCGGTACCTTCAGATGCAGGTTGCATGTAGACCTTGGCAGCACCGTGTCTTGCAGTAATTGCGTATTGCAACGTGCCTTCTTTCAGCGCAATGGTTTGCATATTCTTACGGGCATTTTCCATTGCTTTCTGGATAGCTACCGGCACTTCACGGGCTTTACCCCGGCCAAAACCAACCCGGCCTTCACCGTCACCGACCACTGTCAACGCGGCAAAACCAAATTGACGTCCGCCCTTGACCACTTTAGCAACCCGGTTAATTCCTATCAATTTTTCCTGCAAACCATCTGAGTTTGCCTGGTGTTCGACATTTGCCATAGTTTAACCCTTTAGAATTCCAATCCGCCTTCACGCGCAGCTTCAGCCAGCGCCTTGACACGACCATGATATTTAAAACCGGAACGATCAAATGCCACTTGTGTAACACCTGCCGCTTTTGCACGCTCTGCAACCGCTTTCCCAATCGATGCAGCGGCTTCCGCATTGCCAGTTGCCTTTATACTCTTTCGCAAATCACGATCCAATGTAGATGCGCAGACAACCACTTTGTCACCGGCACTATCGATAATCTGCGCATAAATGTGGCGCGGCGTCCGATAAACACACAACCGTGGCTTACCCAGTTCACGTATTTTTGCACGGGTCTTGCGCGCCCGGCGTATTCTCGATGTTTTCTTATCCATTCCGCTACCTTCAAATCTTGTTGACTGAATAACCGCCCCAATACGACGCTTACTTTTTCTTGGCCTCTTTACGCACGATGATTTCATCCACGTATTTAACACCTTTACCCTTATAAGGCTCAGGTGGACGGTAGGCGCGTATTTCCGCAGCAACTTGACCTACTACCTGCTTATCAATGCCTTTAATAATAATTTCTGTCTGACTCGGTGTTTCAACAGTGACGTTTTCTGGGATTTCGTGATCCACTGGATGTGAAAAACCTAACGTCAGGTTAAGTTTTTTACCCTGAACCTGGGCACGATAACCCACACCAACCAGCTGCAGCTTTTTCTCAAACCCGTTACTAACACCTTCAACCATATTGTTAATCAGTGCACGTGTAGTTCCGGCTAACGCCATTGCTGATTTAGAGCCGTCACGCGGCGCAAATGTCAGCACATTGTCATCCTGCTTCATTTCTACTGCGCTATTGATTTCGTGTTCAAGCGCACCTTTACTGCCCTTAACAGTCACCTGTTGCCCAGCAAGTTTAATTTCTACGCCAGAGGGCACTTCAATCGGTTTTTTTGCAATTCTTGACATGGCTCTTGTCCAATAAATTCTTCAGATTACAGCGTCGTTATGACACGTAACACAACACTTCGCCGCCTTCACCCGTACTGCGCGCACGGCGATCACTCATAACACCCTTTGATGTCGAGATGATGGCAACGCCCAGGCCATTCAACACCTTTGGAAGCTCGTCCTTATTTTTGTATATACGTAATCCAGGGCGGCTGATACGCTTGATATTATCAATGACCGGCTTACCTTCGTAATACTTCAAGGCGATAGTTAATTCTGGTTTGCCATTCGCATCATCGATTTCTGTACCCGCGATAAAACCTTCATCCTGCAGTACATTTGCTATGGCATGCTTCAATTTCGAAGCCGGCATACTCACCGACACTTTGCCGGCTGACTGCGCATTACGAATACGCGTCAACATGTCAGCAATCGGATCCGTCATCATGTTCTTTTTACTCCTACTCTTTAATCTTTACTGGTTATATTACCAGCTAGCCTTAACCAGTCCTGGCACATCGCCACGCATCGCCGCTTCACGCAATTTGTTTCGAGCTAAACCAAATTTGCGGTAATAGCCATGTGGCCGTCCTGTAATACGACAACGATTACGATGGCGCACTGGACTGGCATCGCGCGGCAGGGCCTGCAATTTCAGCTGTGCGTCATAACGCTCTTCATCGGACTTATTCATATCACGTATGATTGCCTTGAAGCTGGCACGCTTTACTGCGTACTTTTTGACCTGTTTGCTGCGCTTTATTTCGCGCTGAATCATTGAAACTTTTGCCATTACTTCAACCTCAGTTCTTGAACGGGAAGTTAAATGCTTTTAACAGCGCTCTGCCTTCCTCGTCGGTTCGGGCTGTTGTGGTGATATTTATATCCATACCACGCAGCACGTCGATTTTGTCGTATTCCACTTCTGGAAAAATAATCTGTTCCTGGATACCCATATTGTAATTACCACGACCATCAAACGCTTTGGGGTTTAATCCCCGAAAGTCACGAACTCGCGGTATCGCAATACTGACCAGACGGTCGAGAAATTCATACATCCTTTCCCGCCGCAAGGTAACCTTACAGCCGACCGGCCAATCTTCACGTAATTTAAAGCTGGCGACTGACTTCCTCGCCTTTCGAACAATTGGTTTTTGACCTGTAATCCGGGTCATATCTCCAACTGCATGCTCCATTATTTTTTTATCGCCGATGGCTTCGCCTACACCCATATTCAGTGTGATCTTGGTGATCTTCGGCACTTCCATAACATTCTTATAATCAAACTGCTCAGTGAGCTTTTTGATTATTTCTTCGCGATATATATCTTGTAACCTGGCCATGTTAATTACCTAAATTCTATTAAACATCCACGACTTCATTGGTGGATTTGAATACGCGCACTTTGCGCCCGTCTTCAAGAACACGAATACCCACTCGATCAGCTTTTTTTGACTGCGGGTTGTACAGCATCACATTAGACACATGTACTGGCATTTCTTTTTCGACAATGCCACCAGCAACTCCGCGCTGCGGATTCGGCTTGGTGTGCTTCTTGACGATATTTACATTTTCAATCACTACCCGGTCTTTTTCAGGTATTACGCGCAACACGTTACCACGCTTACCCCGATCCTTACCGGTCGTAACCACTACATCATCGCCTTTTCTAATTTTCTGCATGACTAATACTCCTGCCTGACTGCTCTACAGCACTTCCGGCGCGAGAGAAATAATTTTCATAAAACGTTCACTGCGTAACTCGCGAGTCACCGGACCAAATATACGCGTGCCGATTGGCTCAAGCTTGGTATTCAACAATACTGCTGCATTGCCATCAAAGCGAATGACCGATCCATCCGGACGTCGCACACCTTTAGCAGTACGCACTACCACAGCATTGTAAACTTCGCCCTTCTTGACTTTGCCACGTGGTATCGCTTCTTTGATACTCACTTTAATGACATCACCGATACCCGCATAACGGCGGTGTGAACCACCCAGTACCTTGATGCATTGCAAGCGCCGTGCGCCACTATTATCTGCAACATCAAGCATTGTCTGCATCTGAATCATGATCTTTTACCTAAATTCTGTATCTAGCACTTAAACTGCAGGACGATTAACTACTTCAACAAGCTTCCATGACTTGGTCTTGGACATCGGGCGGCACTCCTTAATCGTAACCTTGTCACCCTGCTTGCATTCGTTCTTTTCATCATGGATATGAAACTTGGTCGAACGGCGAATGAATTTTCCGTACAAAGGGTGCTTGACGCGCCGTTCAACCATTACGACTGCACTTTTATCCATTTTGTCACTCACAACCTGACCAGTCAGAATTCTGACAAGCTTCGCTGTTTCACTCATGACGCATCACCTGATTGAGTTTCATTCATCACTGTTTTAATTCGCGCAATATCACGCCGTACTTTCTTGACCTGATCAGGACGCGCCAGTTGGCCGCTGCCTTTCTGCATACGTAGATTAAATTGCTCGCGCAACATATCTTCCAGCTCCTGCGTCAATTCCTGTGCAGATTTCTGCCGTAGATCATTCGCGTTCATTACATCACCGTCCGGTTAACAAAGGTGGTTTGTACGGGTAATTTGGCTGCAGCCAGTTTAAATGCTTCGCGGGCAATTTCCTCGGAAACACCTTCCATTTCATAGAGCACACGGCCCGGCTGAATCTTGGCAACCCAAAATTCGACATTCCCCTTACCTTTACCCATACGCACTTCTATAGGTTTCTTGGTAATAGGCACGTCCGGAAACACCCGAATCCATAATTTACCGCCACGCTTTACCTTGCGGCTAATAGCACGACGCGCGGCCTCAATCTGACGCGCTGTAAGCTGGCCGCGCGTTGTCGCTTTCAATGCAAATTCACCAAAGCTGACCTTACTGCCACTTTGTGCAAGTCCACGGTTGCGGCCTTTATGCTGCTTGCGGAATTTCGTTCTTTTTGGCTGTAACATTTATCTAAACCTCGTTACTTCTTTGCTGCCGTTTTCTTAGGTGCTTCAGATTCCGCCTGTTGCTCTTCGCGGCTCAGAATTTCACCTTTGAAAATCCACACTTTTACACCAATCACACCGTATGTTGTGCTGGCTTCAGTAAATCCGTAATCGATATCGGCACGCAACGTGTGTAGTGGCACCCGGCCTTCGCGATACCATTCGCTACGGGCAATTTCAGCACCATTTAACCGGCCACCTACTTTTATCTTGATACCCTGCGCACCCAGTCGCATAGCATTACCCACGGCGCGCTTCATTGCACGGCGAAACATAATGCGGCGCTCAAGCTGTTGGGCGACACCTTCAGCAACTAATTGCGCTTCAATTTCCGGTTTGCGTATCTCTTCGATATTGATGTGCACCGGCATTCCCATTTTACGAGACACTTCACCACGCAGCCTTTCAATATCCTCGCCTTTTTTGCCGATAACAATGCCTGGACGCGCCGTATGCACAGTCAACACTGCATTGTTTGCTGGACGTTCTATCTGTATGCGGCTAACCGATGCATGCGATAGACGTTTTTTAACATAATCCCTGATCTCCAAATCCAGATTCAGGAAGTTGGCGTAATCTTTGGAATCCGCATACCACGTCGAGTTCCAGTCTTTAACAATACCCAGACGTATACCGATTGGATGTACTTTTTGACCCATGCCGTACTCTCAGCCTTAATTAATTACTGTTCAGCAACCGTCACTTTAATGTGACTGGTGCGTTTCAATATCCGGTTTGCATTGCCTTTGGCACGCGCATTCCAGCGTTTAAATACCGGACCCTCATCTACACAGATGGTGGCCACTTTTAATTCATCGATGTCCGCGCCTTCATTATGCTCTGCATTTGCGATGGCAGATTCAAGCACCTTGCGAACCAGTTGCGCCGCTTTCTTCTGGCTAAATGTCAGCGTTTCCAGTGCCCGCTCAACAGGTAGGCCGCGAATCTGATCAGCAATCAGACGGCATTTCTGTGGCGAAATACGAACGCTACTCAATTTGGCAGTGGCTTGCATTGTCATGCCCCTTACTTCGATTTCCGGTCAGCTGCGTGACTCTTAAAAGTCCGCGTCACTGCAAATTCGCCCAGCTTGTGACCGACCATGTTTTCGTTGATCAGAATCGGCACATGTTGACGGCCATTATGGATAGCGATTGTCAAACCAACCATATCCGGCAACACCATCGAACGGCGCGACCAGGTTTTAATTGGCTTACGGCTATTACTACTAACAGCCTGATCTACCTTCTTCATCAAATGTAGATCGATGAAGGGTCCTTTTTTCACTGAACGTGGCACTGTATTAACCTCTATTCAATTATTTCTTGTTTCGACGGCGCACGATCATATTATCGGTACGCTTGTTACTACGAGTTTTGTAACCTTTGGTTGGCATGCCCCAGGGGGATACCGGGTGACGACCACCTGATGTACGGCCTTCACCACCACCATGTGGATGGTCTACCGGGTTCATGGCAACACCGCGGACCGTTGGCCGCACACCGCGCCAACGTTTTGCACCTGCCTTACCCAGTGAACGTAAATTGTGTTCGTGGTTGCCCACTTCACCGATTGTTGCACGGCAGTCGGCTGGTATCTTACGCATTTCACCAGACCGCAAGCGTAATGTAGCGTGGCCACTTTCACGTGCAACCAGTTGCACACCAGTACCTGCACTGCGTGCAATCTGCCCACCTTTACCTGGTTTCATTTCAACATTATGGACAATGGTACCGACCGGAATGTTACGTAAAGGCATCGCGTTACCCGGTTTAATAGGAGCGTGTATGCCATTATTAATTTCTGCACCAGCGTCAACCCCACGTGGCGCAAGTATGTAACGGCGTTCGCCGTCAGCGTACAACACCAGGGCAATATTTGCGCTGCGATTTGGATCATATTCCAGGCGCTCAATCTTGCCTGGCACACCATCCTTATCACGCTTAAAGTCGATAACACGATAGCGCTGGCGATGACCGCCACCACGATGTCGCGTAGTAATCCGTCCAGCATTATTACGGCCACCGGTTTTATTTTTCTTTTCCAGCAGTGGCCCGTAAGGCTCGCCTTTATGCAGCCGACTGTCTGTAATTTTGACGACGAAACGGCGTCCTGCTGATGTCGGTTTCGTTTTTACAATTGCCATTAGATAAAATCCTATTTTTTCAGAACGCTTTAGTCAGCGCCTGCAAAATCAATATCTGAGCCTTCTGCTAATGTCACATAGGCTTTTTTCCAGTCGGAGCGGCGGCCAACTGATTGTCCAAAACGCTTAACTTTACCTCGCACACTCGCAGTACTTACCGATGTCACAGAGACAGAAAACATTTTCTCTACGGCGCGGCGAATTTCAGGTTTAGAAGCATCCTTTAACACTTTAAACACCACCTGCCGATGCGCATCCGCAAGGCGCGAACTTTTTTCCGATACAACGGGCGCTACAATAATTTTACTCAGTCGATCCATACTCATGACAGTTTTTCCTCGAACTGGCGCAGCGCATCAACAGTCATTACAACCTTGTCATAATTAATCAGGTTAACCGGATCAACCAACTCAGTATCAAATACATCGACATTGCGCAGATTACGCGCTGCCAGATAAAGATTTTCGTCGGGCTCATGGCTAACAATCAGCGCACCTTCAAGACCTATCGCCTTGAGTTTTTCGACTAACTGTTTGGTTTTTGGCGAATCAACTGCCAAACTTTCAACTACGATCAATCGTTCCTGACGGATGAGTTCTGACAATATTGAACGCACCGCAGAACGATAGGCTTTCTTGTTTACTTTCTGTGAATAGTCACGCGGTCTTGCAGCAAATATTACACCACCGCCTCGCCATATCGGACTACGCGAAGTACCTGCACGTGCACGGCCAGTACCTTTTTGACGAAATGGTTTAGCGCCACCTCCGCGTACATCTGAGCGGGTTTTCTGCGCTTTGGTTCCAGAACGACCACCTGCCATATAGGCAACCACCACCTGGTGAACCAGTGCCTCATTAAAATCCTGCCCGAATACCGCATCTGCAACACTCAGACTACTACCACCTTGAATTTGAATATCCATTGTACCGACCTCTACCGCGTCTTGACCGCAGGAGTAACAATTACGTTGCCGCCCTTAGAGCCAGGAATAGCACCTTTTACCAACAATAGATTGCGCTCCTGATCCACCCGGACAACTTCCAGGTTTTGGACAGTACGGCGCACGGCACCCATGTGGCCGGCCATTTTCTTACCTTTGAAAACACGGCCTGGTGTTTGACATTGACCAATTGAACCCGGCGCACGATGTGACAGTGAGTTACCGTGAGTAGCGTCCTGCATCTGGAAATGATGGCGCTTAACCCCACCCGCAAAACCCTTACCTATCGTCGTTCCAGCGACATCAACTTTTTGACCCGCTTCAAACATGTCCACACCGATCTGGCCACCCGCTTGTAAATCATCGCCCTCGCCATCTGCCAGGCGGAATTCCCAGAGACCACGACCAGCTTCAGTACCCGCTTTGGCATAATGACCTGCGGCTGCTTTGTTGACACGTGAAGCACGGCGGCTACCTGCCGTAATCTGTACAGACCGGTAACCGTCTGCATCCAGCCCCTTAACCTGAGTAACCCGGTTAGGCGCTATTTCCAATACTGTAACTGGCACTGACGCACCGTCTTCAGTGAAGACTCTTGTCATGCCTGCTTTTCGACCTACCAAACCGATTGTCATCGCTCTAAATCCTTAATTCAGTTTGATTTGCACATCAACGCCAGCCGCTAAATCCAGCTTCATTAATGCATCAACTGTTTTGTCTGTCGGATCGACTATATCCATCAGACGTTTGTGCGTACGAATTTCATACTGGTCACGCGCATCTTTATTGACGTGCGGTGAAATCAGAATAGTAAAACGTTCTTTTTTGGTAGGTAACGGAATAGGACCGCGCACCTGCGCACCTGTACGACGCGCAGTCTCGACAATCTCCCGCGCCGACTGATCGATCAAACGATGATCGAATGCTTTCAAACGAATGCGAATTCTTTGATTTGCCATCTTAACCTCTAAAGAACAGGAGCAGCGTTAAAACCACCCCTCAATTCAGTTAATTACTCAATAATTTTAGCGACGACACCGGCACCTACCGTACGGCCGCCTTCGCGCACCGCAAACCGTAAGCCTTCTTCCATCGCGATCGGCGCAATCAGCGCCACCGTCATCTTCACGTTGTCACCCGGCATCACCATCTCAACACCTTCCGGTAAATCACACGCACCTGTCACATCCGTCGTCCGGAAGTAAAACTGCGGCCGATAGCCGTTGAAAAATGGCGTATGTCGCCCGCCTTCATCTTTCGACAACACATACACTTCGGCTTCAAACTTGGTGTGCGGTGTAATCGAACCCGGCTTGGCCAATACCTGACCCCGCTCCACTTCTTCGCGCTTGGTGCCGCGAAGCAGCACACCCACGTTGTCACCGGCTTCACCCGCGTCCAGCAACTTGCGGAACATCTCCACACCGGTGCACGTGGTCTTGGTGGTGTCTTTGATACCCACAATCTCAATCTCGTCGCCCACCAGTACTTTGCCGCGCTCAATACGACCGGTGACCACGGTACCGCGACCTGAAATCGAGAACACGTCTTCGATCGGCATCAGGAACGGCTTGTCGATGGGACGATCCGGCACCGGAATGTAGCTATCCAGCGCTTCCAGTAGTTTTTCAATCGACGGCACACCAATGTCACTGGTGTCGCCTTCCAGCGCTTTCAGCGCTGAGCCGGTGATGATCGGGGTGTCGTCACCGGGGAAATCGTACTTGTCCAGCAATTCACGGATTTCCATCTCGACCAGCTCTAATAACTCAGCGTCATCCACCTGGTCGGCTTTGTTCATGTACACCACGATGAACGGTACACCCACCTGGCGCGCCAGTAGAATGTGTTCACGGGTTTGCGGCATCGGGCCGTCGGCTGCGCTGCAGACTAATATCGCACCGTCCATTTGCGCCGCACCGGTGATCATGTTCTTCACATAATCGGCGTGTCCAGGGCAATCCACGTGCGCGTAGTGACGCGCTTCGGTCTCGTATTCTACGTGTGCGGTCGCAATCGTAATGCCGCGGGCACGTTCTTCCGGGGCGTTATCTATCTGGTCATAGGCTTTGAACTCGCCGCCCATCTTCTCCGCACCCACCTTCGTCAGGGCCGCCGTTAACGTCGTCTTGCCGTGATCAACGTGACCTATCGTCCCTACGTTGACGTGTGGCTTCGTTCGTTCAAATTTTTCCTTGGACACAGCGTAATACCTCTTTCACAATTCAATTAATCAGGATGCTTTTTTAACCACCGCGTCAGCAATATTTTGCGGCGCTTCAGCGTACTTCAGAAACTCCATCGAATAACTTGCCCGACCCTGGGTTGCGGACCGTAAATCAGTCGCGTAACCAAACATTTCAGCCAATGGCACTTCGGCACGAACGATTTTACCTACCGGCGAATCATCCATTCCCTGGGTAATACCGCGGCGCCGACTAAGGTCACCCATGACATCACCCAAATAATTTTCCGGCGTAACTACTTCCACTTTCATTACCGGTTCAAGCAACACCGGATCAGCTTTACCGGCAGCTTCTCTGAAACACAGCGAGCCAGCAATTTTAAAAGCCATCTCGCTCGAATCAACATCATGATACGAGCCGTCATAGAGCGTAACCTTCACATCTTCAACCGGATAACCACCGATTACGCCGTTTTGCATCTGTTCTTGCACGCCCTTATCGACCGCAGGAATATACTCTCTTGGTATGACACCGCCAACTATTTCATTAACGAATTCATAACCAGCGCCCTGCTCTACAGGTTCTATACGCAGATAAACATGACCATACTGGCCGCGCCCACCTGACTGACGCACAAACTTACCTTCCTGCTCAACCGCTTTGCGTATGGTTTCCCGGTACGCAACCCTGGGAGCACCCACATTAGCTTCGACATCAAATTCGCGCTTCATGCGGTCGACGATGATATCCAGGTGCAACTCACCCATCCCGGAAATAATCGTCTGCAAAGACTCTTCATCTGTATGCACCCGAAAAGAAGGATCTTCCTGCGCCAATTTTTGCAGCGCAACACCCATCTTTTCCTGGTCGGGCTTGGTCTTTGGTTCAACCGCAACCGATATAACCGGCTCGGGAAACTCCATACGCTCAAGCGTTATCACTTTATCTACAGCGCACAGCGTGTCACCCGTAGTGACATCTTTCAGACCAACCGCTGCCGCAATATCGCCAGCGTACACTTCCTTTACTTCTTCACGCGAATTGGAATGCATCTGTACGATGCGGCCAATCCGTTCTTTTTTACCTTTGACCGAGTTATAAACCGTATCACCCGATTTCAACACGCCGGAGTAGACCCGGAAAAATGTCAGCGTACCCACAAAAGGATCCGTTGCAATCTTGAAGGCCAGCGCCGCAAACGGCTCATCATCTGCGGCTTGACGCTCCGCTTCAGATCCTTCTACATCATCCAGCGTACCTTTAATTGCCAGCACATCAACCGGTGAAGGCATAAAATAAACCATGCCATCCAGCATAGCCTGCACGCCTTTATTCTTGAACGCCGATCCACACAGCGTCGGTACAATTTCATTGGCCAGCGTACGTATACGGATGCCTGTGTGAATATCTGCCTCACTGAGGTCACCCTCTTCAAGGTATTTCTCCATCAGATCTTCACTGGCTTCTGCAGCCGACTCCAGCAACTGTTCGCGCCACTCACTACAGACATCAGCCATGCCAGCTGGAATTTCACGCGCCTCATAGGTTGCACCCATGTCCGCTTCATTCCAGTAGATCGCTTTCATACGAACCAGATCGACCACACCTTCAAAGTCGTCCTCAGCGCCAATTGGCAGCTGCAACGGCACTGGATTAGCGCCCAGACGTTCTTTAATCTGCTCGACCACACGCAGAAAATCTGCTCCTGCGCGATCCATCTTATTCACAAAAGCCATGCGTGGCACATGGTACTTATTAGCCTGACGCCATACTGTTTCTGACTGAGGCTCTACACCACCCACCGCACAAAATACGGCCACTGCACCATCAAGCACCCGCAAGGACCGCTCCACCTCGATAGTAAAATCTACGTGGCCCGGCGTATCAATTATATTGATACGATGTTCTTCAAACTGCTCATCCATGCCACGCCAGAAACAGGTTGTTGCAGCAGAAGTAATGGTTATACCTCGCTCCTGCTCCTGTTCCATCCAGTCCATGGTGGCTGCGCCATCGTGCACTTCACCAATCTTGTGTGAAACGCCTGTGTAATACAGTACTCGCTCAGTCGTTGTTGTCTTGCCCGCGTCGATATGCGCCATGATACCGACATTGCGATAACGCTCGATCGGGGTTTTGCGCGCCACGACTAAATTCCTTCACTCGACCAGCTACCAGCGGTAATGCGCGAAGGCTTTGTTTGCTTCCGCCATACGATGGGTATCTTCTTTCTTCTTGACCGCAGAGCCACGATTTTCAGAGGCATCCATAACTTCACCGGCAAGCCGCAAGGCCATGGATTTCTCACTGCGGGTACGCGCTGCATCGATCACCCAACGCATCGCTAATGTAGTCCTGCGAACATGCCGAACTTCGATCGGCACTTGATAGGTAGCACCACCAACACGCCGGGATTTCACCTCAACGGTCGGCCTGACATTATCCAATGCAGTATCAAGCGTCTCAACCGGATCACTTGAACCACGCTCTTTCATTTGATCCAGCGCACCATAGACAATACGTTCGGCAACCGATTTTTTACCGGATTGCATAACCATATTGACCAGCTTGGCCAGCATCTCGCTACCAAACTTGGGGTCGGGTAAAATCTCCCGTTTTGCTGCTACTCTTCTTCTGGACATTAACTGCGTCTCGTCTGTTTCAGCTATTCAATTCGGTTATATGGTTCAGGACTTGGGCCGCTTGGCGCCGTACTTGGAACGGCCCTGCCGACGACTCGTAACACCCTGTGTATCCAGACTGCCTCGTACTGTGTGATATCGCACACCCGGCAAATCCTTAACACGACCACCACGGATCAGTACCACCGAGTGCTCCTGCAAGTTATGGCCTTCACCACCAATATAGGTTGTTACTTCAAAACCATTCGTCAAACGCACACGCGCGACTTTACGCAAAGCAGAGTTTGGTTTCTTCGGCGTCGTTGTATAAACACGTGTACACACACCGCGCTTTTGAGGACATGCCTCAAGCGCTGGCACAGTACTTTTCTCGCGTTTTCGAACACGCGGTTTACGCACTAACTGATTAATTGTGGTCATCGATTACTTAACTCTACCCGACTTGCATAGCACTCGGGCGCTAGAAGTTTTTAAAGTCCTGAAAATAAACGACAGGACGGATAAACCGGCCTGTCGGAGTAGCGGAATTGTAGGTAGTCACCGCCAGACTGTCAAGCAAATTTGCTGCCTGAATCTTAACTTATTGCACTTTATGGCGATCCTTTAGAGCTCGTCAAAAACCCGCCACATACATACCAATCAAAAAGGCTTAGCCACAGAACACGGAAGAAAAACCCCAGCTTGTATCACCTTTCCCCGTGTTCTATAGCTTTTAGGCTCTAGCCCTCAGTCACATCAACGGCCGCATCGTCAGATTCAGTCTTCTCAGCAGCCGGAATCATCACCGATATATCCTTCTCTTGACGCTGACGTTTCCGTTCTGCGTGATAGGCCAGACCCGTTCCAGCCGGAATCAATCGCCCAACAATGACATTTTCCTTCAGACCGCGCAGATCATCCCGCAAACCACGCACGGATGCCTCGGTCAGCACCCGCGTCGTCTCCTGGAAGGATGCCGCAGACACGAATGATTCGGTTGCTAGTGACGCCTTGGTTATACCTAATAATATAGGTATCCATTGCGCTGGCTCCTTATCCTTGTCTATGGTTTCATTTTCTTCAAGAACGCGGGCACGGTCGACCTGTTCACCTCTAAGGAAACGGGTTTCACCCGCATTTGAAATTTCGATTTTGCGCAACATCTGACGAATAATGACTTCAATATGCTTATCATTGATTCCAACACCCTGCAGACGATAAACATCCTGAATTTCTTTGACCAGGTATTCCGTCATGATTGTCACACCCAGCAGACGTAAAATATCATGCGGGTTTGGCTCGCCATCCGCCAGGGTTTCCCCCTTGACGACCTTCTCACCTTCGAACACTGAAATATGCCGCCACTTGGGAATCAGCTCTTCGTAGGTATCACCTTCCGAAGGAGTAATAACCAAACGTTGTTTACCCTTGGTTTCCTTACCAAAGGTCAGCGTGCCTGAAATTTCAGCTAGAATGGCAGGGTCTTTTGGTTTACGCGCTTCGAACAGATCAGCAACACGCGGCAGACCACCTGTAATATCACGAGTCTTTGAGGATTCCTGCGGAATACGCGCGACGAAATCACCGACTTCCACATCGGCGCCATCCGCTAATCCAACAATCGCCCCGGCTGGCAAGAAATAATGCGCAGGCAAATCTGTACCCGGCAGCTTAAGCTCCTTACCCTCGCTATCAATCAGCTGAACCAGCGGCCGCAGGTCTTTACCTGCAGAGCCGCGTTGTTTTGGATCGGTAACGATTAAACTGCTCAAACCTGTCATCTCGTCAGTCTGGGTTTGCACCGTGACACCATCAACAAAATCAGCAAAACGAACTTTACCGGCCACTTCGGTAACAATCGGATGCGTATGCGGATCCCAGTTAGCAATAATCTGACCACCGTCAACCTTGACGCCATCGCCAGCCGTGATAACCGCACCGTAAGGTACTTTATAACGTTCACGCTCACGACCATGCTCATCCAGCACACCGATTTCTCCAGAACGCGACACCGCAACCAGGTTGCCATTTTTATCGGTGATGGTTTTAATATTATGTAATCTGATCTTGCCGTTATTCTTTACTTCCACACTATTAACTGTCACAGCACGACTTGCAGCACCGCCAATGTGGAAGGTACGCATGGTCAACTGGGTGCCCGGCTCACCGATAGATTGCGCTGCGATAACACCGATTGCCTCACCAATATTAACCTGATGCCCACGCGCCAGATCACGCCCATAACACGACGAACAAAGGCCATGCCGCGTCTCACAGGAAATCGCCGAACGCACCACCATTTCGTCGATGCTGACGCTTTCCATATGCTCCACCCATTTTTCATCGATCAGGGTTCCAGCAGGGATTGCAACTTTCTTACTACCCGGTATCAATGTATCGCCGACAGTCACCCGGCCCAGTACTCGCTCACTCAAGGCTACAACGACATCACCACCTTCAACCAGCGGTGTCATTACCAGACCTTCGCCCGTTCCACAGTCAACTTCTGTCACTACCAGATCTTGGGCAACATCAACCAGACGACGCGTCAGATAACCGGAATTGGCCGTTTTTAATGCGGTATCTGCAAGTCCTTTACGCGCCCCGTGTGTCGAAATGAAATACTGCAACACGTTCAGACCTTCACGGAAGTTTGCCGTGATAGGTGTTTCAATAATCGAACCGTCCGGCTTGGCCATCAGACCACGCATACCGGCCAACTGACGAATTTGCGCAGCGGAACCACGCGCGCCTGAATCAGCCATCATATATATAGAGTTGAATGAATCTTGCTCGGTTTTCTTGCCTTCAGCATCCACTACGTCTTCTTTACCCAGCTTACCCATCATCGCTTTGGCAACCTGATCATTAGTGCGCGACCAAATGTCCACCACTTTATTGTAGCGTTCGCCATTGGTAACCAAACCAGAGACATACTGGTTTTCAATTTCTTTCACTTCCGATTCTGCTTCAGCAAGAATGGTTTCCTTCTGCTCAGGAATAACCATGTCTTCAATACCAAATGAAACTGCAGCACGCGTCGCATAGGAAAAACCGGTGTACATAAGACGGTCTGCAAACACGACCGTCGCCTTCAAACCGATGTTACGGTAGCAGGCATTGATGACACCTGAGATAGCCTTCTTTGACATATTCTTGTCAACCAATTCGAAAGGCATACCTTCTGGCAAAATCTCAGATAACAGCGCCCGGCCGACGGTTGTCTCAAAGATACGTGTATTGACTTCAATTTCACCTTCTTCAGTCTTGCGCGTATCACGCAACCGAACTTTTATCCTGGCCTGTAATTGGACATGGCCACTTTCATAGGCACGATGCACTTCCAGCACATCCGCAAACATCATTCCTTCACCTTTGGCATTGATACGTTCGCGGGTCATGTAATACAGTCCCAACACCACATCCTGTGATGGCACGATGATCGGCTCACCATTAGCTGGTGAAAGTATGTTATTCGTCGACATCATTAACGTGCGCGCTTCGAGCTGCGCTTCCAGCGACAGAGGCACATGCACCGCCATCTGGTCACCATCAAAGTCCGCATTAAAGGCAGCACAAACCAGCGGATGCAACTGAATCGCCTTGCCTTCGATCAGTACAGGCTCAAAGGCCTGGATACCAAGCCGATGCAAGGTTGGCGCACGGTTGAGCATCACTGGATGTTCACGAATGACTTCTTCAAGAATATCCCAAACTTCTGCGCCTTCACGCTCGACCATCTTCTTGGCAGCTTTTATAGTGGTAGCCAGACCACGCAATTGCAGCTTGCTGAATATAAAGGGCTTGAATAATTCCAGCGCCATGCGCTTTGGCAATCCACATTGATGCAAACGCAATGCAGGGCCAACCACGATCACCGAACGGCCAGAGTAGTCAACACGTTTGCCGAGCAGGTTCTGGCGGAAACGGCCTTGCTTACCCTTGATCATATCGGCTAGAGATTTCAGCGGACGCTTATTGGTGCCGGTAATAGCACGGCCACGACGGCCGTTATCCAGCAGCGCATCAACCGATTCCTGCAACATACGTTTTTCATTACGCACAATAATGTCTGGCGCACTCAATTCAAGCAGACGGCGCAAACGGTTGTTACGATTTATAACCCGGCGATACAAATCATTAAGATCAGATGTCGCAAAGCGGCCACCATCCAGCGGTACTAACGGGCGCAGCTCTGGCGGCAGCACCGGCAGAACTGTCATCACCATCCATTCTGGTTTGTTACCGGATTCGATAAACGACTCGACCAGCTTGAGACGTTTGCCGAGACGCTTCAATTTAGTCTCGGACTTAGTTTTACCCATATCTTCGCGAATGGTGACGATTTCTTGCTTGAGATCGATCTCTCTTAACAGCTCAAAGACAGCCTCAGCACCCATGCGGGCATCGAACTCATCACCGTTTTCTTCAACTTCTTCAAGGTAAGCCTCTTCGGACAACAGCTGCCCTTTTTCCAGTGTCGTCATACCTGTATCGATCACCACAAAGGCTTCGAAATACAAAACACGCTCGATATCACGCAGCGTCATATCGAGTAGCAGACCAATGCGTGATGGCAGAGACTTCAGGAACCAGATATGCGCAGTTGGACTAGCCAGCTCAATGTGACCCATGCGCTCGCGGCGAACTTTCGCCAGCGTGACTTCAACACCACACTTTTCACAAACCACACCGCGGTGTTTTAAACGTTTGTATTTACCACACAGACATTCATAATCTTTTACCGGACCAAATATTTTGGCGCAGAACAAACCATCACGCTCAGGCTTGAAGGTACGATAGTTAATTGTTTCCGGTTTTTTGACCTCGCCATAGGACCAGGAGCGAATTAGATCGGGCGATGCCAGACCGATGCGAATCGCATCAAAGTCATCGTTATGCCCTTGCGGTTTCAGCAGATTTAATAAGTCTTTCATGATATCCCCTTAATCCTGCTCGAGTTCAAGACTAATACCCAGCGAACGAATTTCCTTCACCAGCACGTTGAAAGATTCCGGCATGCCAGCTTCCATATAATGGTTGCCATCGACGATGTTCTTGTACATCTTGGTTCGACCGTTCACATCGTCAGATTTGACCGTCAACATTTCCTGCAAGGTGTAGGCAGCGCCATACGCTTCCAGCGCCCACACTTCCATTTCTCCGAAGCGCTGACCACCAAACTGCGCCTTACCACCCAATGGTTGCTGGGTAACCAGACTGTATGGACCCGTTGATCGTGCATGCATCTTGTCATCAACCAGGTGATTCAGTTTCAGCATATACATGTAACCGACAGTCACTGGACGTTCAAACAAATCGCCAGTACGGCCATTAACTAACTGTGTCTGACCGCTCTCTGGCAACCCGGCCAGACGTAACATATTTCTGATTTCATCTTCGGATGCCCCATCGAACACAGGTGTTGCCATAGGCACACCTTTACGCAGGTTACCGGCAAGTTCGAAAACTTCCGCATCGTTCAAGGAATCAATATCTTCCATGTGTCCGCTGCTGTTATAGATTTCACCGAGGAATTTGCGCATCTCCTGAATCTTAACCTGCGCTTCCAGCATCTTGCCGATCTTTTGGCCGATGCCATGCGCCGCCCATCCCAGATGGGTTTCCAGTACCTGCCCGACATTCATTCGCGAGGGCACACCAAGCGGATTAAGTACAATATCAACTGGTGTTCCATGTTCGTCGTAAGGCATGTCTTCCACCGGGACGATCATGGATATAACGCCCTTGTTACCGTGACGGCCAGCCATCTTGTCACCCGGCTGAATACGACGTCTTACAGCCATGTAAACCTTGACCATTTTTAGTACACCAGGCGCCAGATCATCACCGGCTGTCAACTTGGCGCGCTTCTCTTCCATCCGCTCTTCAAAAGTCTTGCGCAAATCTTTCAACTGTTCCGCTGCCGCTTCCAATTGCTGGTTCGCGTCGTCGCTCTTGAGGCGGATTTCAAACCACTTATCCTGACCTATGTCTTCCAGGTAAGACTGGGTAATCTTGGCACCTGAACTTAGTGTATTGGGACCACCTTCAGCCACTTTACCAACCAGCAGCTTATCGACGCGCTGGAATATATCAGCTTCCATGATGCGCAACTGATCATTGAAGTCTTTCTTGACGCCTGCGATCTGCTCGCCTTCAATTTGCAGTGCGCGGGCATCTTTCTCGACACCGTCGCGGGTGAACACCTGCACATCGATGACTGTACCATCCATTCCTGACGGTACGCGCAACGAAGTGTCTTTCACGTCTGACGCTTTTTCACCAAATATGGCACGCAAAAGTTTTTCTTCCGGCGTCAGCTGAGTCTCACCTTTCGGCGTCACTTTACCGACCAGAATATCACCCGGTTTAACTTCTGCACCAATGTATACAATGCCGGATTCATCCAGTTTCGCCAGCGCACTTTCACCGACGTTAGGAATATCACCGCTGATTTCTTCTGGCCCCAGCTTGGTATCACGCGCAACACTGGTCAGCTCTTCGATATGAATTGTTGTAAAACGATCCTCTACAACAACGCGCTCCGATATTAAAATCGAATCTTCGAAGTTGTAGCCATTCCAGGGCATAAAGGCAATGCGCAGATTCTGACCCAGCGCCAACTCACCCATATCGGTACTCGGGCCATCAGCGAGCACATCACCTCTCGCTACCTCATCGCCTAATTTTACCAGTGGACGTTGATTAATACAGGTGTTCTGGTTAGAGCGGGTGTACTTGGTCAGATTATAGATATCTACACCGGGCTCACCCGTCACCGTTTCATCATCTCTTACACGCACAACAATACGGCCAGCGTCGATCGAATCAACAAAACCGCCACGGAGCGCAACCACGGTCACCCCGGAATCAATAGCTACAGTACGTTCTATACCGGTACCTACTAATGGTTTTTCAGCACGCAAAGTTGGTACAGCCTGGCGTTGCATATTCGAACCCATCAAGGCACGGTTGGCGTCATCGTGCTCCAGGAATGGAATCAATGCCGCCGCAACCGAAACAATCTGTTTGGGTGACACATCCATGTAGTTAATACGATCAGGCGCTGACAAAGTGAATTCGTTTTGATGCCGACAGGAAATAAGCTCATCGGTAAACTTACCTTTTGGATCGAGCGTGGCGTTTGCCTGGGCAATAACATATTCACCTTCCTCAATCGCTGAAAGATAATTCACCTGGCCTGTCACACTGCCATTTTCAACCTTACGGTAAGGCGTTTCCAGGAAACCGTAATCGTTAGTACGCGCATAAACCGCCAACGAATTTATTAAGCCGATGTTTGGACCTTCCGGTGTTTCAATCGGACAGACACGGCCATAATGTGTTGGGTGCACGTCGCGCACTTCAAAACCAGCGCGTTCACGTGTCAATCCACCTGGGCCCAATGCGGACACCCGGCGTTTGTGAGTGACCTCAGAAAGCGGATTATTCTGATCCATAAATTGCGACAACTGACTGGAACCAAAAAATTCCTTGATTGCTGCTGCAACCGGTTTAGCGTTTATCAACTCCTGCGGCATCAAGCTTTCGGATTCAGCCACACTCAAGCGCTCTCTGACCGCACGCTCTACTCGAACCAGACCGATACGGAAAACATTCTCCGCCATTTCACCGACACAACGAATTCGCCGGTTACCGAGGTGATCGATATCATCCACAAAACCATGACCATCACGGATATTCACCAAAGTCGTCATGACATCGATAATATCCGAGCCACGCGCGGTGAGGATTTCCTTGAGCTTACCGTAACTGATTTTTTCACTTTTATGCCCGGATGCTTCTATAAGCTGAACAATCCAGGGCCAGGGGGTTAAATCCACAACCGGCTTTTCCATAAAATCGAAGTTGCCGTCTTTTTTAGCCCGGGTTTTATCCTTTTCTACTTTCGGCGTGAAGACTGATGCTGTTTGCCAGATGAAATAGGAATAATCCACCAGGATACCTTCGCCTTCATCGCTTTTACGGCCGACACGGCGATTAAATTTCATTCGCCCTACGGCTGATAGATCGTAGCGGTCAAAGGTAAAAAACAGGTTATTAAACAGATTCTGCGCAGCATCCTTGGTGGGCGGCTCGCCAGGACGCATCATGCGATAAATTTCTACCTGCGCTTCCAGCTGAGTCGTGGTTGGATCGACTCGCAAGGTGTCAGAAATATAGGCACCCCGATTCAGGTCATTGGTATATATCGTCTGGACTTTCTTGATACCCGCTGCCCGCAATTCCTCAACCATTTCCGGTGTAATTTCATCATTGGCATTGGCAATGACTTCACCGGTGGTTTTGTCAACCACGGTATGCGCCAGCACTTTACCGATCACATAATCTTCTGGCACTACTAATGTTTTTATACTGGCTTTTTCCAACTCACTAATATGCCGTGCAGTCACACGCCGGCCTTCTTCGACAATCACTTTGCTCTTGGCCTTGATATCAAAGGTTGCAATATCACCACGCAGGCGCTCCGGAACCAGATCTAACTTCACTTCCTCTTTGGCGAAATGGAAGGTATTGGTCTCAAAGAACATCTCAAGAATCTTCTCAGTACTGTAACCCAGTGAGCGCAGCAATATAGTTGCTGGTAATTTACGTCGACGGTCAATACGCACAAACAGCGCATCTTTAGGATCAAATTCGAGATCCAGCCAGGAACCACGGTAGGGAATCACGCGCGCGGAAAACAACAGTTTGCCGGAAGAATGCGTTTTACCCTTGTCGTGATCGAAGAACACACCCGGCGAACGGTGTAACTGGGAAACGATGACGCGCTCAGTACCATTAATAACAAAGGTACCGTTATCGGTCATCAATGGCAGCTCGCCCATATAAACTTCCTGTTCCTTGATATCCTTTATGGACTGCTTAACGCCTTCCTTATCATAAATAATTAAACGCACCAACGCGCGCAATGGCGCTGCGTAGGTAAGACCCCGCAGTTGACACTCCTTAACATCAAATGCCGGTTCACCGAGCCGATAACTCACATAATCCAACGCCGCTGTTCCAGAATAGCTGACAATCGGAAATACCGATGAAAATGCCGCATGCAAACCCTTGTCAATACGCTGATCAGCGTCAGTATTGGTTTGTAGAAAATCGTGGTACGACTCAAGTTGAGTCGCCAACAGGTAAGGAACCTCAAGAACGCTGGGGCGTTTGCCGAAATCATTTCGGATGCGTTTCTTTTCAGTGAAGCTATAGGCCATGGGTGTTCCTCGCTAAAATAGTGTCACAGCCTGTCGTTACAACAGGCCAAATTCAACAGTGTCTTACAAGCGGGAAAAGGCCGGCAGTGAAACACTACCAGCCATCCCGTCGCAGCCGCTATAAACCGCTGCACATCTCGAGACTGATTGTCCCGTTTGTCACTCGCGTTACTTGACCTCGACGCTAGCGCCGGCCTCTTCCAGAGTCTTCTTGATTTCTTCAGATTCATCCTTAGAAGCAGCTTCCTTAACAGTAACAGGCGCACCTTCAACCATCTCCTTGGCCTCTTTCAAGCCAAGACCGGTGATACCACGCACTGCTTTGATGACGGAAACTTTATTAGAACCAAAGCTGGACATCACAACATCAAATTCAGTCTGCTCTTCTGCAGCACCACCGGCATCACCACCAGCTGCCGGAGCAGCCGCAACGGCCGCAGCCGCAGATACACCAAACTTTTCTTCCATCGCAGAGATCAAATCAACGACCTCCATCACGCTCATGTTGGAAATTGATTCCAGAATGTCTTCTTGAGACGCTGCCATTTTGTTAACTCCTAATTTACTGCCTGCCAGGCAGGCGGTTTAATTTCAAATAATTTAAAGATCAAGCTGATTGTTTCTGATCACGGACGGCTGCAACTGTACGCACCAACTTGCCAGGTACTTCGTTCATTGTACGGACAAGTTTTTCTACCGGTGCTTTCATCACGGCCATTAACAGGCTAATCGCCTGATCACGAGTCGGTAATTTCGCCAGGCGATCCAGTTCAGACGCTGCAAGTAATTGCCCACCGAATGAAATCAGTGTGGGGATCAATTTATCGTGATCCTTGGCAAAATCTTGCATGACACGTGCTGCTGCACCAGGCTCCTCTTGCGAGAAAGCCAGGATCAACGGCCCGGTCAGGCCTTCCTGCATACACTCAAAGTCAGTACCTTCGACCGCACGCCGCGCTAACGTATTTTTGACCACACGCAGATACACACCACCATCGCGCGATTTCACACGCAACTCAGTGAGTTCTTCTACGGTCAAACCACGGTATTCCGCTGCGACTGCCGAATGCGCCTGACTGGCGATCTCAGCGACTTCAGAAACAACAGCTTGTTTCGCTTCCAGAGTCAGTGCCACTTCTATTACCTCCAACAGACAGGAGTCATACATATTCCCGCTGTTTGTCATGGAGCGCCCTGCCGACTGGCAAGATGCACTCCGGTTTCGGTGATCCGCAACAACACGGTATCCACCATCTGCGTAGGCTGTTATTTTGAGCTCCTTAACATCAGGAGCGCCTACGGTCTTTGACGGCTACCAAAACAGCGGCAGCGTCAAAATCGTTAAAACTTTTCTACAGCTCCAAACTCGCCTGATCCAGGATAACGCCCGGACCCATGGTGCTGGATACTGTAATTTTCTTCAGGAACACGCCTTTTGATGAGGCGGGCTTTAATTTATTCAAATCAGCCAACAAGGCTTGTAAATTTTCCTTCAGCGCAGTGACTTCAAAGTCTGCTTTGCCAATCGAACAATGAATGATGCCCGCCTTGTCAGTACGGTAACGCACCTGACCTGCCTTGGCGTTTTTCACCGCAGCTGCCACATCCGGGGTAACTGTGCCCACCTTCGGGTTTGGCATCAGGCCACGCGGGCCCAATATCTGACCCAGGGTACCGACCACACGCATTGCGTCCGGACTGGCAATGACCACATCAAAATCCATATTGCCTTTTTTGACTTCTTCAGCAAGATCCTCCATACCAACAATGTCAGCGCCCGCTTCTTTAGCAGCATCGGCACTAGCACCCTGGGTAAAAACAGCAACCCGTATTGTTTTGCCGGTACCGTTTGGCAAGATTGTTGAACTACGCACAACTTGATCAGATTTACGCGGATCGACACCGAGATTCACACTGACATCGACTGACTCGTTAAACTTGACCTTGGATAATTCACGCACCAGGCCCAGACCTTCGTCAGCTGGATACAGTTTGCCGATCTCAACTTTTTCGCTATTTAATTTATTACGCTTTGTTAATTTGGCCATGGCTTAATCCAACCCTTCAACATCAAGGCCCATGCTGCGGGCGCTACCAGCAATAATTTTGACCGCACCATCCAGGTCAGCGGCATTCAGATCTTCCATCTTGGTTTTGGCAATCTCTTCGAGTTGCGCCCGGTTAACCTTGCCAACCTTATCGGTGTTAGGTGTACCTGAGCCTTTCTGGATACCTGCGGCTTTTTTGAGCAAGACCGCAGCCGGTGGTGTTTTAGTGATGAAAGTAAAGCTGCGGTCATTGTAAACTGTGATCACAACCGGCACCGGCATGCTTTTTTCCATGTTCTGCGTTTTAGCGTTGAACGCCTTGCAGAATTCCATGATATTCACGCCGTGCTGACCTAACGCTGGACCCACTGGCGGACTAGGATTAGCTTCCTGAGCAGGCACCTGCAGCTTGATATAAGCTTCAATTTTCTTAGCCATGTTTTACTCCTGTGGGTACAAGCGCTGATAAATTACTTATTATCAGCTCCCCTGTTTAAAATTGCTGTAGATGCGGTTTTATCCGCCCCTACAATATAAATAACTAACCTTTTTCGACCTGCCCAAAATCCAGGTCAACCGGTGTGGAACGCCCGAAAATCATAACTGCAACACGCAATTTACTCTTTTCATAATTCACTTCTTCCACGACACCGTTAAAGTCATTAAACGGCCCATCCGTCACACGTACCACCTCGCCCGGCTCGAATAAAACTTTTGGCCGCGGTTTTTCGACTCCTTCCTGTACGCGCTGCAATATATTGTTAGCTTCTTTATCAGAAATGGGCGCCGGTCGATCCGATGTACCCCCAATAAAGCCAAGCACTTTCGGCACATCTTTGACCAGGTGCCAGGTATCGTCATCCATTTCCATCTGCACCAACACATAACCGGGGAAAAATTTTCGTTCACTTCTACGTTTCTGACCATCACGAATCTCAACCACTTCCTCGGTCGGCACCATGACGTCACCAAACTTTTCCTCTAATCCACTGCGCACAACGCGCTCATTCAAGGATTCCCTGACTCGGTTTTCAAATCCGGAATAGGCGTGTACTACATACCAGCGCAACGACATGAATCAGCCCCCTTGTCCGGTGAGTACACGAATCGCCCAAAACAAAAACATATCCAGCATCCAAAGAATGACACCCAGAATGATCACCATAATCATGACCACCATGGTTGTTTGGACTGTTTCTGCGCGCGTTGGCCAGACTACCTTACGCACTTCCGTGCGAGTATCACCTATAAAACCCCAGGTAGTCCGTCCAAGTGCTGTTTGCGCTGCGATTGCGATTGAAACACCGGCAACAGCCAGTAAACCGAGCACACGTAGCAATAAAGACTGATCGCTGAACCAGTAAAAAGCCACAACAGCACCGCCAAGCAATAGCAACGCCAGTGCCAGTTTTACTGTATCCAGGCTGGATGCCTGCGTTTCTGTATTCATGTCTCTCTTTAATAAATATGGCAGGCCAGGAGGGAATCGAACCCCCAACCTACGGTTTTGGAGACCGTCGCTCTGCCAATTGAGCTACTGGCCTATATTTAATTACTCAATAATTTTAGCGACGACACCGGCACCTACCGTACGGCCGCCTTCGCGCACCGCAAACCGTAAGCCTTCTTCCATCGCGATCGGCGCAATCAGCGCCACCGTCATCTTCACGTTGTCACCCGGCATCACCATCTCAACACCTTCCGGTAAATCACACGCACCTGTCACATCCGTCGTCCGGAAGTAAAACTGCGGCCGATAGCCGTTGAAAAATGGCGTATGTCGCCCGCCTTCATCTTTCGACAACACATACACTTCGGCTTCAAACTTGGTGTGCGGTGTAATCGAACCCGGCTTGGCCAATACCTGACCCCGCTCCACTTCTTCGCGCTTGGTGCCTCGAAGCAGCACACCCACGTTGTCACCGGCTTCACCGGCGTCCAGCAACTTGCGGAACATCTCCACACCGGTGCAGGTGGTCTTGGTGGTGTCTTTGATACCTACAATCTCAATCTCGTCGCCCACCAGCACTTTGCCGCGCTCAATACGTCCGGTGACCACGGTACCGCGACCAGAGATCGAGAACACGTCTTCGATCGGCATCAGGAACGGCTTGTCGATGGGACGATCCGGCACTGGAATGTAGCTATCCAGCGCTTCCAGTAGTTTTTCAATCGACGGCACACCAATGTCACTGGTGTCGCCTTCCAGCGCTTTCAGCGCTGAGCCGGTGATGATCGGGGTGTCGTCACCGGGGAAATCGTACTTGTCCAGCAATTCACGGATTTCCATCTCGACCAGCTCTAATAACTCAGCGTCATCCACCTGGTCGGCTTTGTTCATATACACCACGATGAACGGTACACCCACCTGGCGTGCCAGTAGAATGTGTTCACGGGTTTGCGGCATCGGGCCGTCCGCTGCGCTGCAGACTAATATCGCACCGTCCATTTGCGCCGCACCGGTGATCATGTTCTTCACATAATCCGCGTGTCCCGGGCAATCCACGTGCGCGTAGTGACGCGCTTCGGTCTCGTATTCTACGTGTGCGGTCGCAATCGTAATGCCGCGGGCACGTTCTTCCGGGGCGTTATCTATCTGGTCATAGGCTTTGAACTCGCCGCCCATCTTCTCCGCACCCACCTTCGTCAGGGCCGCCGTTAACGTCGTCTTGCCGTGATCAACGTGACCTATCGTCCCTACGTTGACGTGTGGCTTCGTTCGTTCAAATTTTTCCTTGGACATACCGGTTATCTCTCCAGTTATATCAAAAAATAAATCTCAAATCGTAATGCTGACCTAAAAGCACGCTGTCTACATTACTACCCAAATGGAGCTCATAATCGGATTTGAACCGATGACCTCTTCCTTACCAAGGAAGTGCTCTACCGACTGAGCTATATGAGCATGATTCTTTACACCCATTATGGAGCGGGTGATGGGAATCGAACCCACGTATTCAGCTTGGAAGGCTGAAGTTCTACCATTAAACTACACCCGCAGTATTAAAAGTTTTAAAGGGGACAGACCCCAATTTTTTCACCAAAATCTTTCATGTAGTGTAAAAATTGGGGTCTGTCCCCTTTAAAACTCTCAGCCTGGTGGAGGGGGGAGGATTCGAACCTCCGAAGGATGAACCGTCAGATTTACAGTCTGATCCCTTTGGCCGCTCGGGAACCCCTCCGCAATGCAAGCCGGGTATTGTGATTTACCTGTCAATGGGTGTCAACTGCGGAGGGACTCAATTTGCAGAATAAATAGGGCGCTCGATGTAACAAGCATAAATCCCGTCAATTTTATGGCGACCGCAATGTAAAATAGCCGCGATAATTATATATGCCGACTGAAATGCGTGACGTAGGCCTCCGACATTAGCGTATCAAATACTTCTGAGCTCACATGGATCAACTGTTCATGGTCGCCTGCTTCAAAATAAATATCTGGCTGCTCTGCCAGACTATCGTCAACGATGGTTTCCAACTCATAAGCCGAACCAAGCGGTGGAACCGCGCCGGTTTCACAATCATCAAACAAAGCCCCCAACTCAAACTCTGTAGCCAAACCCAGATTACGGTTGGTTAGCCGGTGCAATTCCCCAAGATCAACCCGACAACTGGCAGGCAATACGGCAAGCAGATAGCCGCGCTCATCCTCAAGAACCACTGACTTGGCCAGATTATCACCTGACACATGGGAACTTTGGGCCGTTTCCTGACTTGTTACTGAACGCGGGTGACTAACCACATCAAAATCTACTCGCTGATCAACCAGATAATTTATGACGCCGCTGGCTATGCTCATGATTGCATTCTCCTGATTATCTATTCCTGCAAAAAAGTATAGACCATAAAAAAGCCCGGCAATGCCGGGCTTTTTTATTGAACAGTATAAATCTAGCTGGCTTTACGGCGTGCAACGCCGACTAAGCCCAATAGACCTGAACCGAACAGCCAGACTGCCGCCGGAACTGGTACCACAGTACTGACTTCTAAAGAACGAATCTTGAAGTAGTCATTATCATAGCCATTCCCTGCATCCGCCCGAGCAGCGAACAATAAAGCATTACCAATATTGCCACCAACAGCATTATTTGCAAAATTTACTGTCTTGACGCTACTACCCGAACCAAAATTCTTTTGATTATAGAAAGGAAAATCAGTTGAATTAATTGTTGCACTACCTGAAGGTGGAGGTGTATTTGAAGGATCCAGATCAGCAGGATCTAAACCCATCATCACACTTGCACTGGAAATATTCCCGATCCAGTAACTCACATCGCGATCAGATGAGAAGAAAGGGTTAATTTTTATTTTGTCAAACTGTACAGTTTGGTCAAAAAGAAACAAAACGTAGTCATCATCACCAATATTATCTACCTGGTGCTCGGTACTAGTACTACAACCACCAAAGGCCAGCCCCTCTTCTTTATTACAAGAACCCAGGCCAGTGCCCCATTGGTGAATTTGGGCGCTGTCAATTAGGGAATTATTATTAGTCGGTACACCTGTTGTAGCCCAGGCTGTTGCTGTCATATTGCCAAAGTCCAAGCCATTACCATAGCCTGACCCATTAACTTCTGTATAGCTCGTACCGTTACTTCTAAAGTCGTAGACTGTAGATGCTTGAACGTTTGAAACTGCTGCCAGCAATACTGCTGACGCAAAATATGTCGCGATTCCGCGCTTATTCATTATTCCTCTCCTCCGTAAATCAAGACCGGCCTCTCACCGCGCAGTCTTGAACCTCCTAATACGCGTATTCAGTATAGATTACGCACTCTCTCACGTTAATAAAGCAAATCCCGCGCCACAAATTATACTGCAATTGAAACAGTTACTTAAAATTAACCCACTTCCAGCAAAGGTCACAATGTCAAATTATTCGACAAATATAACTATTTAGAATGAGTCAATATCCTTAAATTTCAAATAGATAGCCCTTCGATACAAAATGTCAAAAATCTCGACACACTAGTATTAATCCCTACCAAAATATTCAGTTTTCTATTCCAGATTTAGTTCGGCCAGCTAACCGCCGATGTAAGGCTAACTCAACTGTATTTGATACTCAAAATTTTCATCATGGCGTTAAAACCTTTCTTTCAAGGTCTACTTTTACTCTTACTAACTGCTCCTGGTCATGCCAGGGATGTCGATGAGCAATTCGCGGTATTTGGCGTTGGGGCTGAGAACTGTGCCACTTATCTGGTTGCCAGAGACCGTAGCAACCAGTCCGAGCGCTGGTATCACAATTGGCTGGCCGGTTACTTTTCAGCGGTCAACAACGCTGCTGCCAGTACTTATGACATCCGCGGCGGCAAGAGTATGGACGATATTCTTAACTGGCTGGAAGGTTACTGCGCTGTTAATCCAAACATGAATTTCACCAATGCAGTTGCAGATATGACGACCGTTCTCTACCAGGAACGCGTTAACCTGGCACCCGGCAAAGAAGGCGGCTGGAACAAATTTGTCAGCCAGAACGACGTGCCTGTAACAAATCCCACTGGTAAAAAAACAGCCCAGCCGTAATCAACGCTACTCCAAACCAGATTTGTGGCATCAACACCTCATTGTTTAACCAATGGCCAAGTAACAATGCTGTCACCGGCGTTATCAATGTCAGCAGATTAACCTGCGCCGCTTCCATCTTGCGTAATAAATAAAAGTACCAAAAAAATCCCAGTACCGAACCGAACACGGCCAGATAGACAATCGAAAAACGCGTCCGCTCTGACAGAACAACAGGCCACTGTCCATCAAAGATAAACCAGGTCAACACAAACAAAGGTGTAGCAATACTCAAGCCACCTGCTGTCACTGCTAACGCCGGGATATTTCCACCCACAGCCCTTACCCAAACCGCACTGATCGAATGCAACACAACAGACAGAAAAACACCCAATACACCATAAGCGACATCTGGCCCTAACGTGGCACCATTACCAAACATAACCAACAAACCACCAACACCGGTTAACAAACCAGCGATGCGTAACAATGACAACCGGCCTTCGCCTAACCACCAGAATGCCAACAAACTGGTTAACAATGGCGACAAGCCAAAAACAACTGCAATCCATCCAGATGGAATATATTGCGCAGACCAATAAACGCAGGTCATGGCACCATAAATACCCATTCCGGCTGCGATATAAGTACGGCGTGCTTCACGATGCCAGCACAACGGAATACCAATGACCCGTAAAACTAACAGGCAGACCAGTAATCCAAGCAGCATGCGCGCCATCACACCATATAAAAAACCCGCCTCAGCACTACTCCACTGAATTGCCAGCGGTGTTGTTGACCAGATTAGTATGACGCCGATAAATGCTGCCGGGACAGACATAATGTTCACCTTTAAAAAACAAAAAAGGCCGCAGTCTTTCGATCTGCGGCCTTTGGAAAAATTGCTTGGATACTAACCTAAACTAATTACTTTCCTCCGGCACGCAACCAACTGCTCGAATATGCCATTTGCATACGCGCATCGCCTTCAGGGCTGCAATCAGAGAGTAATCCTTATTCATGCGATGAGTGTGCCTGTCCGATTTTAGTCTGTCAATCACAAACCAAAAACATCCAGGTAGCGTTTCTCATAAACACCTGTATTTCTCTCGCAGAGACGCAAAGCACGCCGAGGAGAGATTTTAAAAATATCTTTAAGACGGCTTGTTAATATTTAGGGAACCGCTGATGTCGTACATTTTGTTATGGCGAACAACAGTGCAAATTCTGTAGGAGCGGCTTCAGCCGCGATGTGTGCAACGTCCATCGCGGCTGAAGCCGCTCCTACAAATTCCCGCTAATTAATCAGAGCTTCCTTAGCGTGCTGTGCGGCTTAGTGAGATTTTATAGTTCATGAATAGATATCAGATAGCGGGCAAGTTTGTCATACCAGGCAACCAGATCATCCAATGAAAAAGCTGCATTGGCTGGACTAGGGTTTGGCGTTACATAGAAATGGATACCATCAAATTTTAATGGCTGCTCGCCCCATTCACTGCCGCCAACTTCACCACACTTTTCTTGCATGGCATAGCGCAAAAATTTCTGCCAGGTGACCTTGCCATGAAACCAGACAACCACAGGTTTATAACGCATGATTTTATCAAACAACACAGGGGCATCCGCACGGTAATCAACCGCCTTTAATTGTTTCATGCCAGGTGTAGGCCGTTTTACTAAATCGGTAAAACCTATTCCGTGATCAGAAAACATTTTTTCAATTGAGACCACACCCGGCGTTAGTACTTCATCAACCAATATAGATTGCTGCAACGCCTTCCAGAACCGGTTGCGCGGATTGGCAAAATAAAAGCCAGCCTCGACAGATGGAATTGATGGATTCAATCCAACTGAAAGAATACGCAGGTCTGGTTTCAGATAATCAGGTAGTGTTTCCAATATATACACATCCAAACAAAGCTTTTTTCCGTTTCTTCCTCGGCTATTTCAATCCGGCATTTCCTGACCCTTAGCCATCGGGCCGTAAGGCCCATGCCGATGCTGGTCATGATAGTGCATGCGGTACTCTATAAAGCGACTCGACTCATCAAAATGCATAAAAGGATTACCCTCAACTTGCTCCTGCAATGTTGAAGTCATTTTTTCCGCATAATTGTGCCCTGGCAGTATGACTGTTTCAGCAGGAAGACTTTGCGCCATATCTTTTAATGTCGAATACATTTGCTCCGGGTCACCACCGCGTAAATCACAGCGGCCGCAACCGAACACAAACAAAGTATCTCCAGTGATGAGCCGCTCACCAATCCGGTAACAAGCAGAACCCGGCGTATGTCCTGGGGTATGTAAAACGTCGATCTCTGTTTCACCCAACTGAATTTTATCGCCACCATGATGCAGCGACGGCATAGTCAGATCTGCCCCCCAAAACTTTGCCTCGGCCTTGAGCAAATGTAGCTGGGCATCATATTTTTTAAGCACATCTTCGATACCATTAATATGATCGTGGTGGCTATGGGTCAGTAAAATATCGGTAATTTTTACGTTATGTTGCTCAGCCAACCCCAGTACTGCTGGCACGTCCCAGGCAGGATCAACCACCGCCGCACGCCCGCTGGTTTTGTCTTCAATTAAATAAACAAAATTCTCCATCGGCCCGAGTTCGAGCGCATGGATTGAAAATTCCGGGAATGCCTGCATCCTGTTCTCCTTGTTACATTTGCTGCTGATTACTTTCTGCACTTAATGACATGCTATACCTAACCTTTCCAGGATTGCTACTATGGCCCATTCACTCAATGAGTACATAAGTTACCCGGCTCGAACTCTGTGACCGTCAGCAGCAAGGATGCTGCTGCCGAGCATACAGGGATGTATTTACTGCGAGTCACAGAGTTCGAGCCGGGTAACTTATGTACGGTTTACTAGTAGTTATAATAAATACAACATGAAACCAGACATCTACAAACCAGATATCCAGTCAGAATATTATTTTGAAGAAGGCTGCCATATCCTGGAAATACTCAACAGCGATGCCGATCCATCGGTTTCGGTCGCCCGAGCCAGAGTGGCACCCGGAAAAACCACCCATTGGCATAAATTACGTGATACAACCGAACGCTATCTAATTATCACAGGTGAGGGCAAAGTCGAAATTGAAGGACTGGAACCAACACAGGTGTCACCCGGAGATTTGGTGCTTATCCCTCCCGGAACAGCACAACGCATCACCTGCACCAGCCCAAACGAGTTAGTATTTTATGCGATTTGTTCGCCGCGATTTACCAAAGACTGCTATACAGATCTGGAATCAGGAAAGTGATACAAAACGTTGCCGTAACAAGTGTACGGTAACCGGACTGATCCCTTTTATTTCAAGCAAATCATAATCTTCAGTCATGGTCAGCGCTTTGATACTGCTGATCCCTGCTGCCAGTAATCTACGCGCTACAGTGACACTGATACCGGCCTTATGGGTTTCCATGAAAAATAACTGTAATTCTGCAGGTGTAACGGCTTTTGAATTTTGAGAGCGGCCGGACTCTTCTGGCTGCAGGGCAGCAGCCTGACGGGCAAGCCGCTGAAAATGCACACCACCGCCAAGCGCCATGGCCACGGCAATGGTATTCGCAGCAGACTGAACGGCCGTCATAGTTAACATCGAACCACCTGCCGCCATAGCAAAATCAGTGACAATGATTGCCAGACTCAAAAAACACAGCACAGAAAACACATAGAAAATCCGGCTCCACAACTCGGCACGCCATTGCCTGGTCCACTTTCTGAACAATTGCACGCTGGTAGATTGCCAACGGTCAAACCAGGTTAGCTGAGCATAGTATTCAGACTTATGAATCATCGTTGAAGTCCATTCTTAGCAGCCTGACAGGCCACACATTTAGATTGCAGAAAGTGTGAATCCTACCGCGATTCACAGACAGATTATCAAACCAGCATCAACTTAAATATTTTGACAGAAACCATCTCCATCTCGAACGAGATATAAGAAAATAGCGCCTACGTATAATCATACCATTCATACCGCCAACAGCAATCTTTTTGAACAAACATATGTTCGGTTGCTGTGACAGGAACCGGGACGTATGCTTGCGCGCCTATGCCATTAATACAGCTACGCGATGTCAAACTAGGCTTTGGCGGCCCTTCTATCCTTGCAGGTGTAAATCTCGTCATCGAAGCCGGTGAACGAGTTTGCCTGGTAGGACGAAATGGTGCCGGCAAGTCCACTCTGTTCAAGATACTGGCCGGTCAACTAACGGCTGAAGAAGGTACAGTACAACGCCAACAAGGATTACGCACTGCCTTGCTTGATCAACAGGTCGTTGAAATTGACGACCAGGCTACCGTATTCGATGTTATTGCCAGTGGTTTGCCGGAATGCGGCAGATTATTACAACGCTTTCATCAGCTCAGCCAGCAATTATCAGACTCAGCAGATAGTAGCCAACTGGCAGAACTTGAATCCATCCAGCATCAACTGGAAGCCAATGGCGGCTGGAGCCTGCAACAGCGCGTGAACAGCGCTGTTTCACGTTTTGGGCTCGATGCTGAAAGTCTTTTCAATACATTATCCGGCGGCCAGAAAAGGCGTGCGTTGCTGGCACAGGCACTGGTCACTGAACCTGATTTATTACTGCTGGACGAACCCACTAACCATCTGGATATCGCATCTATCGAGTGGCTGGAACAATTCTTACTCAGTTTTCGGGGCACGTTGATGTTTGTCAGTCACGACCGGCAATTTGTCCAGAGCATGGCTACACGCATTATCGATCTCGATCGAGGCCAATTGACAGACTGGCCGGGCGACTACAGTAAATATGTTGCTGGAAAAGAAACCTGGCTGGAAAATGAAGCCAACGAAGCGGCGGCGTTTGACAAAAAACTGGCTAAAGAAGAAACCTGGATTCGCCAGGGCATCAAGGCCAGACGAACGCGTAATGAAGGCCGGGTAAGAGCGCTGAAAAAACTGCGCGAGGAACAACGGCAGCGTCGTAACCGATCAGGTTCGACAAAATTCCATGAGTTGGAGCAGTCCCGCTCTGGAAAACTGGTTATCGAAGTTAAAGATGCCTGTCTTTCCTACTACACACAGCCAATTATTAAACCTTTCAGCACAACAATTATACGCGGCGATAAGATTGGTATTCTTGGACCGAATGGTTGTGGTAAATCCACCTTACTGAAACTATTACTCGGCGATCTGAAACCGGATACGGGCAGCATACACCTCGGCAGTAACCTGACCATCGCCTACTTCGACCAGATGCGTAGCCAGCTCGACAGAAATAAAAGCGTCATCGACAATCTGGCTGATGGCCGTGAAAAAATTACCATTAACGGCCATGAACGCCACGTCATCAGTTATCTGCAAGACTTTCTATTTTCACCAGAACGAACACGCACACCGGTCAAGGCTCTGTCCGGTGGAGAATCCAACCGCTTGTTATTAGCCAAACTGTTCAGTAAGCCAGCTAATTTATTAGTACTGGATGAACCGACCAATGATCTGGATGTAGATACTCTCGAGTTACTGGAAGGATTACTAGTGGACTACAAGGGAACCCTGCTGCTGGTTAGTCATGACCGAATTTTTCTGGACAATGTCGTCACGAGTACACTGGTGTTCGAAAATCATAGCCAGATTCGTGAATATATTGGTGGCTATCAGGACTGGTTACGACAACGCCGGTCAGAGTCAGACACAGCCCCTAAAACCACATCTAATAAATCCAACACCACTCAGCAAATACCGGCGAAAAAGCTTGGCTATAAAGAACAACGTGAACTGAAAGAATTGCCAAAACATATCGAAAAACTGGAACAGCAACAAAGTGAACTGCACCTGAAGCTGTCTGACCCGTCTTTTTATAAAAAAAATATTGACGAGGTTGCCAGCCTTAAAGAACAACTCACAAATATTGAGACTGAGCTGACAACAGCCTATACGCGTTGGGAAGCGCTTGAAGACAATGATTGATAATTGCTTACACTAAGCGTGGTAATAACCCGGCTTACAGCCAGCTATGGCACAATGCTTAAGGAGCTACTGATTAATTAGCGAGAACCTGTAGGAGCCGCGATGAACACCGCAGCCCCATCGCGGCTAAAGCCGCTCCTACAGAATCCGCACTATTAACATTGACAGAGCGCTCGAATTAATCAGAGCCTTCCTAAAAGTTAGCGGTCTCACTTAACCTGCCAGGCACCAACAAATGAAAAACGAAACTCTAGCTAAGGAAGAACGCATTCTAAAGATGATGAAACGCGTCCTGACCGATATTGCCAAAGACACTCACGTTACACCGGGACTGAAACACCCGCTGGCTGAATCAACGGTTCAAGGTATCAGGGAATGTCTTTCAGTCATAACCTCACGCGAGCAGGAATTAGCGAAATCTGCCGGCCGCAACATGAATATGCGGCCACGCTTTATTGACGAACCGCAAGACAAAGTCGTCGTTAAACTGGATATCGATGCTATGAAACGCGGCCTGAAAAATAAAACCGATTAAAGAATTACAGAAGGCACGTAAACTACCCGATGCAATTTTTCGTTACTCGCTGTAAATACATCCCTGCTGCCAACGGTAACGAAAAATTGCATCGGGTAGTTTACATGCTTATTTACATTATCCCCGTTCAAGCAGACTACGCAAATCAATCACTGCCGCATTGGCACGCGAGATATAATTCGCCATGGTCAACGAGTAATTCGAAAATACACCGAAGCCTCCCCCATTGAGCACCACTGGACTGAGAATAGATTGCTGTGTTCCATCTAGCTCCCGAATGATTTGGCGCAATGAAATTACCGCATTCTTTTTACGCAAGATAGAATCAAAGTCCACTTCGATTGCTTGCAACATAGCTCTTAATGCCCAACTTGCACCTCGCGCTTCGTAAAACACATCATCCAGTTCCAACCAGGGCGTTTTGATCCGCAAAGTGCCTGGCACGCCCGTGGATTGACGCGCATCACTATCTCCCGCCAAATCCGTGTTAACCCGTTCCTGTCCAACACTTGCACTCAAGCGCTGGGATAAACTACCTAATCGCTTTTCAATAATTTCCAGAAACTGGCGCAAGTTATCAGCCCGCGCATAGAACTGTGCCTTTTGTTGCTGGGGATCAACAAGACGCGCTATATAGTTTTCAAGCTCTTCCAAACCATCCCGGTACTCACCTTCAGTAGCTGGAAAAATCCACGAATCATTTTGAAAATTAAATTGTGGTTCGGCACGAGACAGACTTTTATCTTCTATAGACTGAGATTGCGAACGCGAGAAATGATTACGTAATGCGGCACTCGCATCGCGTAATACGACCAGCACTCCGAACTCCCAGTTCGGGATATTATCCAGCCAAACTCCGGGTGGCATGACATCATTGGATAAATAGCCGCCACGCTTGTCTAGCAATGTTTCACCCAGCACAATCAGCGTAGCTGTATAGCTAGCACCCACCACCTGATGGCTCGAATCATCAATGTATTTCGAAGTGATCAATTGCATATCGGGTGCCTCAGGCTCCTGACTCCAGTACCATCCCAATAAACCCAATAATACGATAGCCGTGACCAGCAACAACATGCTCGACCATAACAAGCCTTTTTGTTTTAGGGTCTCAGGATGGTAGAGATGCCCTACCTGGCGAACCCCTTGCTTCATTTTTTCACCAGGCTTTTTAACTGCCTCAGACATAAAGTATGTTTCCTCTTAGATTTCTGAACCACCACTCGCACGACAGGTTCAATACAACAGATATGGGGGTTTACCGAGCTTATTTCAAGCTGTTTTGAGATTAGCGCCCTGCTCACCCATTCGCAGCAAGGCTGGAAGCAATATCAGCGTGAACAACGTACTCACTGCCAGACCACCAACAATTGTTGCAGCCAGCCCACGGTATAATTCAGTACCCGCACCCGGCATCAACAATAATGGCAACATACCAAACAAGCTGGTTAATGTGCTCATCAGGATCGGCCTCAAGCGAATCTGTACAGCCTGCCGAACTGCATCAGAACGCAGCATGCCGGTTCGCTCTGCATTCCGTGTCTGATAAACCAATAAAATAGCGTTGTTAACAACCAGACCCAGCACAATAATAAAACCGATCATGGTCAGCAGATCCATAGGTTGAAATGTCACCAGATTAACCAAACGCAATGCAATCACACCACCCACTGCCGCTAGCGGTAACACCAGCAATACCAGTAAACTGTCGATAAAAGATCGGAACAATGCACTCATGAGCAAATAAAGAATTACAACAGCAAGCAAAAAACTACTACTCATACTACTCAACACCTGCTGCAATTTTTTAGCACTACCTGAATAGCGAATACTGCCATCTGCAGGCAAACGATCCAGCAGTTCAGGTTCAATTTCGGTGCGTAGTTGTTCCAGCAAATATTCCAGTGACATGCCATCCGGTGGCCGAATTTGCAGGGTTACAGTTCGTCGGCGATCCAGCCGGCGAATTTGTTCGGGGCCAGCTGAACGCTTCAGCTGGATAAGTTCATTTAGAGGTAAGACACCGACACCTGGCGTAACGACAGGCATTGCCATTAGTGCTTCTGGCGTTTTCCAGGGCAATGCACGCACCACAATATCCTGCTGCCGTTCGCCATCGAAATAATCACCCGCATACTGGCCAGAACCAAATGCACGAGTGATACGCGCCAACGTCTGGCGAGTCCATCCAGCTTCGGCGAGCCTGCGTTCATCAGGCAGCAGTAACAATTCGGGCTGAGCCATTTCCAGCCCAGGTTGCGGCCGCACACTGGTACCAGGTATTTTTTCTTCTATTAATTCATAACCTAGCCGTGCAACTTCCAATAATGTTTCCAGCGAACGCGCCTGCAAATTCATTTCAACGCCTCCTCCACCACCCATGCCGCCAAACAATGCGCTTTGCCGTGCAAAGGCCAGCGTATCTGGAAATCCCTGCACCATTTCATTTATCAATGGCACTAGTTCATCAACCTGATTAGGGTCTTCCGCCCGAATTCCCATAAAGGCACCACCCTGATAAACAACGATAAAGTAGTGACCAATCTTTGGTTGTTTTTCGCCTTTTAAATAAGGTTCAAGCCGACGTGCAACTACCTGGCCTAATTCCTTCTCAACATGCGCTACATTAACACCAGGAGCCACAGACAGACTGACAGCCACTCTGTTACGGTGCCCTGATGGTAGATAGTCTGCCTCGGGTATTAACAAGATGGCCAAAACAACCGGTAAACTGAATAACAGAATAATCACACGCCAGCGTTGCCCCGAAGACTGAGTATGTTGCATTATCCAATCGGTGATTCGGCGCCATAAATTTGCGTGGTGATCTACCAGATTAAACTGCGCCAATGAATGCTGCGCCGCAACGGGCACCAACGATAAAGCAATCAGCAATGAGGCAACTACAGCAGCAGATATCGCTATTGCAAGATCAGCAAACAACTGGCCCGCCTCTCCCGCTAACATCACAACCGGCAGGAACACTGCAACAGTGGTTGCGGTTGACGCTAGCAAGGCACCCCAGACTTGTTGCGCACCTTGCAGTGCGGCCTGTTCACTGCTGTTTCCAGACTCACGCAAACGCACAATGTTCTCAAGCACAACAATACCCGCATCAAGCACCATCCCCACCGCCAGCGCTAACCCGGCCAGTGAAATCATATTCAATGTATGTGAGCTTAAATCAATAAAAATAAAGGCTGCCAGCAAACACAAAGGTATTGCTGCAGCGATGATTAATGTGGCGCGCAACTTGCGCAGAAACCACCACAACACACCAACAGACAAGATGACACCGAGCAGAAGATTTCCGGCCAGCATATTAATAGACCGGTCAATATAAACCGTTTCATCATAGACCTGCTGAATACTCAAACCGGCTTGCTGCAAAGCTGGATCAAGTTCAGCAACTGCCTGCTTGAGGTGTTTCACCATCTGTAAAACATTGACACCCGTTTCACGGTAAGCGTTTATTGCAATCGCCCTGCCACCCTGATTGATAACAAAACTTCCTCTGTCCTTTAGTTTTAATTCTACAGTGGCAATGTCACGTAGCAATACGGGTTGACCATCACGCCAATCGATAATCATTTCACCAAATTTTTCTACTGGATAAGCCCCGGAAAACCGGATCGTATAACGCCGTTTACCGACATCCACCTGACCAGCAGATACATCTTCGTTGCCCGACACCTTGCTAAGCAGGTCGGGCAGTTGCACACCCAGCTCAGCTAATTTATAGGGGTCAAAGCTAATCCGAAGTTCTTTCCCACGCCCACCCCGGACTTCAGAACGCGCAACACCAGGCACTCGTTCAAAACGGGTTTGCACCAGTTCTTCAACCAGTGTGTAGTAAGTTTCTATATCGCGTGTGTTACCCGGCAATGTTCTAATAGAAAACCAGGCAACGGGCCTATTACGTGCCCCGATAGTTGATAGCTGGGGTTCATCAGCATCTTCCGGATAATTTCCAACCCGGTTAAGCCGGTTCAAAACATCAATCAGGGCACGCTGTAGATCAACGCCTATATCAAAGCTCAGCGTCAAGCTACCGCTACCACGGCTTGCACGAGATAGCATTTCAACCAACCCTGGCGTACCTCGTAGGACTCGCTCCTGAGACTCTAATATTTCAGATTCAATTTCTTTGGGTGAAGCTGCATTCCAATTGGTAGAAACAGTAATTTCGGGACGTTCAACTTCGGGCGTCAGTTGCACAGGCAATCGCGACAAACTTATCCCGCCAAACAGCACTAACATTAACACTGCAACTAGCGCAGCAACCGGATTACTCAGTGCAGCGCGGGTTAGTATCACTGTAAGTTATCCAGCGGCTGGATCATAACTGAAAGACCGTCACGTAATCGCTCGCCACCACGAATCACAACCCGATCACCAGGCTGCAGCTCACCTTTTACTTCGATCATTTCCTCGCTGGCAATACCGGTTATTACCAATAAGCTTTCGGCTACATTCTCGTTATTGACTCTAAAAACACTGATCGAATTACGCCGCAATACTAGAGCATCACGCGGCACGGCTAACACTTTCCGTGGCAAGGCGGCAGGTACTGCGACACGCACGCTTTGACCCACGTGTAAATCCTGACGTTCTGGCGTCATACGCAATTCATACAAGCGCGATTGAGAATCAGTAGCCGACACAACCACCCGAACCACCGCTTTTGAAGCCTGTTTATAAATATCAAGATCAAGATTTACACCTGTTTTTACAAAAGGCAATACAGAAACTGGCACCCAACTTTGCACTTCAAGACGACTTGTATCGATCATTACAACGACTACAGCGCCACTATCCGCCCATTCACCGGCTTCAAGCATGCGGCGTGTCACCACACCTTCAAATGGCGCAGTGATAACGCAACGTTGCAAGCGTTTTTTTGCCAGGATTTCCTGCGCATTTGCTGCCGCTAATTCACTTTTCGCTGCTGCAAGATCGGAAGAAGACTGTTCGAGTTGACTCTGTGCCGCATTATTTTGCTTTGCGAGCCGTTGCAACCGTTTGGCTTCCTTTTTAAGAAATACAAGCTTGGCCTTAACACGCTGCGTTTCGGCAGCGGCGGCGTACTTCTCCTGCTCTAAGATTTCAGGATCAATTTTTGCGATTACATCGCCTTTGGTTAGCTGCGCACCTACTTCGACGCTATAGATCAGCTTTCCCTCAACCTCTGCGGACACCTCAGTTTGAGCACGGCTAATTACCGTCCCCGGATACCAATTTATTGGCGCCATCTCCTGCATCTCGGCTATTGCAACGACTACCGGCCGATCCTTGGATGCCGCACTGATTTCCTTTGCTTCGACAATAAACAACAACAGAAAAATACTGCAAGCAACCGTGGCACTATTAACTAACTGAAGTAATTTACTCGGCAACTTTTTATACATTATTAATCTCTTGCACCAGGAGGTACACGCCCTAATTTATGGAATATTCGAATGTTGATTATCTGGTATGTTAACCTAGTCCCAACGTGGCTACATAGTATCTTATGGCAGAGCATTCCATCGTATTCTCGGTGTTTCTCATATTTACCGGTGCTGCGGTATTGGCCACTATTGCCCTGTATGCGCGGCAATCATTACTGGTTGCCTATATATTTCTGGGCATGCTACTAGGCCCTCATTCATTGAGACTGGTTAGAGACGTCGAATTATTACAGGATCTTTCCCACGTCGGCATCGTATTTCTACTATTCCTGCTAGGTCTAAACCTGCACCCACAGAATCTGTTACGCATGTTCAGCAAAGCCACGCTGGTCACGCTAATCAGCTCTACTGTGTTTGCTGTATTAGGTGCCATTACTGCCTGGTCATTCGGATATGCACTCATTGAATGTCTGGTTATCGGTGCAGCCATGATGTTTTCAAGTACGATTATTGGCCTCAAATTGCTACCCAGCACCGTCCTCCATCACCAGCATACAGGTGAGATCATCATCAGCGTTCTGTTATTACAAGATCTTATCGCCATCCTGATTCTCATGATCCTGCACGGAACCAGTGATGGTTTCATTAGTTCACAACAATTAATCAAATTAAGCCTGAGCTTACCTGTTTTGTTATTGTTCGCCTTTGGTTTTTCGCGTTTTATTCTGACCCGTTTACTGGCGCGCTTCGATACCATTCAGGAATATATCTTTCTACTAGCGATTGGCTGGTGCCTTGGCATGGCTGAGCTTGCCGAATCGCTCAACCTATCTCCTGAGATCGGAGCATTCATCGCTGGAATTGCTGTTGCAACAGAACCTATATCCCGATTTATCGCTGACAACTTACGCCCTTTACGCGACTTCTTTCTTGTGGTTTTCTTTTTTAGTCTGGGCGCGAGCTTTGACCTTGGCGCTATGCAACAAGTATTTTTTCCAGCGGCAATACTGGCGGCAATCAGCCTTTTATTAAAACCCTGGATCTTTAAAAAATTATGGATTTATGAAGGCGAAACGGAAAACCTATCAGCTGAAGTCGGCGTAAGGCTCGGTCAAATCAGCGAGTTTTCACTATTGATCGCTATACTTGCGACTGAATCTAAGGTTATTGGTGAACAGGCATCCTACCTGATTCAACTGGCCACTCTATTAACATTCATCGCCTCATCGTATTTTATTGTTGCCCGATACCCGACACCGATTGCGACATCAAGTAAATTACGCAGGGACTGAGACTGATTTAGGATATTTCTAAATAATTTAGCGAGAATCTATTGCAATGGCTTTAGCCGTGATGAACACCGCAGCCCCATCGCGGCTAAAGCCGCTCCTACAGATTATTAAGGATTTTTTAATTGTAAAAATAGCGCCATTCACAGTCACTATATTTCTGCAAAACATTGAGTAGCGCTTCCGTAGGCAATGCTTCCTGCGGATAAACACCGGTGATCTCTATAAAGCAACGCGCATAACCTGCTGTCCGTCGCCAGTTCAATGCATGTAAGGGAGTGGATTCACTGCACTGATCACAAGTCATTTGCGTTTCTGCAGGTATATTTTCTATATCAACTTTTACTGCTGCTCGGCAGTGAGGACAACGCGGCACTGAATATTTTTCTGCAACAAATAAATATGGCACCTCCGTCTCAAGCCGTAGCCGAATCGAACAAAACTCATGATCTGGATGCTTTATATCAGGTCGCAGATTAATCGCAGGCGCACAACCCATAAAGGTCGCCAGGGTCAAAAATTTATCACCAATCAAAAACCCCTGGCTAAAATTCTCTGGCAAGACCTCACCGATAAACCCGATAGATTGTAAGTGGGAATGCAAATCATCGATACAGTCTGGATGCCAGTCCGCATCAGCAGGATGCAATATCAAGGATGCCATATTATTTTCCAGGGAGCCTCTGATGTGTCGTGCATTTTATTATTGTGAATAATGCAAATTTTGTAGGAGCGGCTTCAGCCGCGATGAACGCTGCAGCCCCCATCGCGGCAAAAGCCGCTCCTACAGATTATCAAATGCCCCTTAACTTTTTGAACCCGTCTGATCCCAGCTAAACGTACAGTCAAGATGGGAACGCACGCAAATGAGTCCGGTCATGCCATCTTGCACCATTGTTTCGAGTGGTGAGCGCTGACGGAATTTCCTGTTTGGCTTATGCATCCACAAGCTACCCATTTTACGGCTAAACGGGAAAGTGGTACGTAACGCATCAGCAATGCTGATCAGATGCTCAACACGCATCATGATATCTGGATCATCCGGAATAGCGCGCTCATCACGTATACGAATTAATTCCCGTGCAGGCACACCCTTAATACCCAGCAAGAGCAGTTGATCGCTGGCTTTTATTTCCCAGCCTTCCAGCATATTTAAAATTCCGCGGGTTAATTCCAGACGCTCTTCATGGGTCATTTCAGACATCGTTATTCACCTGTTTACCTGCTTCGCTACGAACCCGGAGAGAATTACGGACTCGCTAATATCTTAGCATGCTTTGAACGGGTAAATCGGACACCTATAGCGTTGATTCCTCATATTACTCATGGGAAGAATCGTAATCAGTAACGTTTTAATGTATCAATAAATAACCGATCAACTGGCAATCCATGATCAAGCAATAATTTACGCATCACCTGTAACACTGTCTGCGGACCATTGACATAAACATCATGCCCACTTAAATCCGGATAATCCTGAATCACTCGTTTTGCAGTTTGCACCATGGCTCGCTCATCCGGATCCAGTTCATCTGATTCCACATCACTGTCAACCAACTGATCCAGATTACTGGTTAGAGGTAAATAACTAAAATCATCTAGCGCAGACTCCCACGACCGGCAGTAGTTAGCCAGGTAATGCGCTGATAATTTACGGGTTATCCAGTACAACCTGATCGCTTGTGGTACATCTAGAGATATTGCGTGCTCAATGACACTTTTGATAGGTGAAAACCCAGTGTCATAGGCAATAAAAATAGCCGGTCGTTTAGAGGCTTCATCAAGTACAAAACCACCGTACGGCCCTTCAACGGCAATTTTTTCCCGCTGCTTCAGCCTGGAAAAAATATAATCCGAAAACTCATCACCCTCGACCCGGCGCTGATGAAACTGTAAATACATACCATTACAGGGACAACTTGAAATTGATTTATTGCGTGGCTTCAAGCCGTTTAATCTCAGAGTGATATGTTGCCCCGCAAAAAAACGCAACGTTTGACTGCGCGGTGTACGCAAAGTAATCATCGCCACGTCTTCGACTGGAAACTCAGCTTTATGCACCTGCGTGGTGAGTTGCTGCACCGGTATATCATCAATACTACCCGCTTCAGATGCTTCCAATACCATATCGGATGCTGCATGGGCACGGCAGAGTAAAATTTTATTCTGCGTTTTATCCTGTGCACTGAGCACATAATCATGGTGCAGTATCTGACCCGCAGCGCCGCTGACAATACGTGCTTTACATTCCCCACAGGTACCATTACTGCAATGGTAATTTAAATTCAAACCGGATCTTAATGCTCCTTCCAGAATGGTTTCGTCCTTCTCAACAAGAAAGGCGTGACCGCTAGGTTGAATGCTGATATTGGCTGTCATGACTTGATAATGATATCTATTCGTATATGCTGATGCCGGTTTAATTATTTGATCACGCTATAATTTTGGCGATTTTTGCAACTATCATTATTGACAATATACGGAGTGAGACCAATGAATAAAAGGGTAATCGGGCAGATACTGCCGCTGATAATGTGCAGCCACCTGGCCTGGGCAGATACTGTCGAATTGTCCAACGGTGATAAATTGACTGGCACAGTCACCGAACAAACTGCTGGAAAAATCAAAATTGATACGTCTTACGCCGGTACAGTAGAAGTTGACCTGGCAGAAGTTCGATCGATGAACACTGATGCTCCGATGCAATTTGTGTTGCAAGACGGCAAAGTTATTAATGGTACTCTACGCTCTACGCCTGACGGTGGACTAACAGTCACTGGCACTGATCAGTCCAGCATGCAATTGCCGGGGCTGGCTTCAATCAGTTCGATAGGTGCTATTCCACCTACTGGCACATTGCCCTTTGTTTGGCACGGTAACGCAGCATTGTCCGGAAATGTCACCAAGGGTAATACCGATACCAGTTCCGTGGGTCTGGGATCACGCATCGTTGGCGAACAAAAAGCGGTGCAACGTGTCACCGGTTATGCCAATTACTACAAAGAAGAAACAGATGGCACCACTACCAAAAACCAGTATTTACTGGGTGGCAAGTATGACCGCTTCTTCAGCGAAAAATGGTATGGTTTTGTCGCACTGGATTTTGAGAAAGACAAATTCAAGGATCTCGACTTACGCAGCATTTTTAGTGTCGGTGCCGGTCACCAGTTCTACAACACTGATGACCTTAAACTGTCGGCTGAGGCCGGCCTGAGTTATACCGATGATAATTTTATCAATGCAGATGATAATGCCTACGCGGGTTTTGTTTGGGGCGTCAATTGGGAACAAAAATTCTTTGACGGCATGATCGACTTCTTCCATCGTCACCGTGGCATCCAGAGCCTGGAATCCGCTGACAACACCCTTATCAAAGCTCAGACAGGTGCACGCTTCCCACTGGTAATGGGCTTGAATGGCTTTGTTGAATATGACATAGACTGGAATGGTGATGCACCTGATGGCACCAAAAGTACTGACCATACCTACAAAGCCGGGGTTGCCTACACCTGGTAATCTTTTCACCTGAGTGGGCATATTATCGTTATTGCTGCTTCTAGCGCTGGCTATATGGCTCTGGCAAAGCAATATGTCAGCGCATGAGGCAGCAGCGTCCGCCGCCCGTGATACCTGCAATCGCCAAAGCCTACAGCTCCTCGACGGCACCGTACAATTACAACGTACGCGGCTCGCCCGCAATGAAAGAGGCTCAATGTCCATCAGGCGCGTTTTCCAGTTTAGTTACAGTCCAGAAGGTGCTACACGTCAAAATGGCTTCGTAATCACACTGGGCAACCGCATTGAAAGCATTGGTTTGTAATATGGGGCTGGCAACTTGCTATACTAGTTTCCAAGTTCCACTAGACATATTAGATAATGCCTTACTATATTTACAAAATTACTCAGGGTCCGACGGCTTTAATCAAGCACCTTGAAAAACTTGAGGTACATGAAACATTCAAGGATGCTAAAAACAGCGCACGCAGCTTGCGTGCTGGAACGGACAACCCGGATGAATTCAGTATCAAAGTCATGTTTGCGGATTCAGAGCTGGATGCTGAAGAGAAATTAATGCAAAAACGCGATGCGCCAATTCTTCGGGAATGGGAAAAATAACTTCCTGCCAACATGGTTGAGGAAGACGAATTCCGTTCCACTTACCACGCCATTAACCAACGGCGTTGTGCTTTTGAGAAATCCATTCTAAGCCGGCATTGCGGCTGCCTATGTGCAACACGTTTTAATCTGGCTGACCGGGAAGGTGTTAGCTGCGAGTCGGCAACATCGCAGCAGCGCTGTATTCAGTTACTAGAACTGCTGCGTAACAACGCCAGATTCGCCCTCAAACTCAAAAACATCAAGGACCCACTTCCCCACACCAAAGAGATTAAGGTTCAAAATGGTGGCATGACAGGCTTGCAACGAATACTCCACCCACAATTAAGTAGCCGCACAGATGTGGAAGACATTGTCGGCCTGATCGCTTATGGTATAAAAGTCTATGCTTCTATCGAACAATTTCCATATCAGAAAATCACCCAATCCATCGCCAGCTACGAAGGTCGCAAACGGCGTCCGCGGCGTGGACATCACTGATTGATCTGTTTCTGGAGACTCGCCATCAATAAGCAACTCAACGAAGAAGAGATCCAGGCACTCAGGGGGAAACTTGATGAATTACAGGTTGAACACCGTGATCTGGATGATGTCATCCATCATCTCACCGCATCGGATTATCCGGATCAGCTACAATTGCAGAGACTCAAGAAGCGTAAATTACGCCTTAAGGATCTGCTGAAAAAAATTGCCAGCCAGCTGATACCGGATATCGACGCGTAATCTTATTTAACCTGTGCAGTCGCTACCGGTGACAGCGACTGTAATGTAGCACCATTCGCTTTTACATATCGTCTTACTTGCACATAAAGCTGTTGGCCACGACCTAGTGAATAGCCTACAGACGTCTTATAGGGCTGCCAACTCGCACCTGCAAAATTCGCTGATTCACTGATACGCATCTGCTTGGCATCACCACGTACATGTGTCGTCACCTGAACAACACCACGTTTTGCAGCTGAGGCAACCAGATCGAGCTGGGTTATCATCAAGTTGCTTACTGTATCATCCGCCGCCGATGTTGATATAGAACAGGTTGGGCCTTTTTGCCAGCCTGATGCCAGCTTCATAACCAGCATACGATCTTCATATAATGGATCCATAGTCCGCGTTTCTGCCTGATAACCGGGACGCGAAACCGTTACTTGCAATGGACTTTTGGGTACCGAACGAAACTGTACTATGCCACGCTCATCGGTCACTGAAGAACCAAATTGCGCTGTATCGGCTGCAGTACCAATACAAACAGCAGCACCACTCAAATTTTCCCCATTTGTTTCCAGCACCTGAATATCAAGATTACCACCCTGTCCTGCAGCACGGGCCACCGCCATAGGAACCATTAAAATTCCTGTCAAAAGAACAACTAAAGTTTGTTTTTTATGTATGAATATAGTTTTCATTTTTTAACCTCATAAAACGTCCATGAACGATTTCACCTGGATCTCCAGGAATAATTTGTAAAACTAGACTTCAAGCGATTGATCTTTATTGCAAATATCTTCACCAGCAACATTGGTGACGATCCTTCGATCAAACACTTGTACGCTTCAACGCGTTTAACTCGCTGATTCAGGAGTAATTACCCTATATTAAGTTTGTAGACAAATTATTATGTGAACGAGTTCACATAATAACTATTTTCTTGTCATTAAGTGAGAGCTAAAACACACAATTATTCTGCTAACTGCTTAATAATCATTGTCGATTCGTCGCTATTATTAGCGGGGGAATTTTTTTACCCGGTCTCATTTCAAACAGGCAAACTACGTGACTGCAAACACAACACATCTTGCTGAAAATATATCGCTTGAGAATTTTGAATCAAAAGAGACTGCATTTGCCAGAGAGCTTGCAGAACGCATACATAGACTTCATAACCGTAAATTAAACAGTCAGAACAACTCAGGCTCTATTCCAGCCAAATCTACTAAACCTGCCGCCCAGCGGATGACGTTTAATCCATTACACCCTTCGATGGAATTACCTCCGGAACAACTGATACGATTGATGGGCATGCACAGCCAGCAGATGGCGATAGAGACACGCAAAAATAAGGGTAGGAATACATCAGTCCGACATAGAGATACGAGTCGGTTAGACGGTGACTATTCTGATGAAGAAGCATCACCGCAGTCCTATATACGACTTAGCCTGTTAATTCTCACGCTAGTCTGTGTATCTGCTTACTTTACTCTGGGGAAAACAGGAATTGACCCTGCACGTTTTATCATCAGCCAATCCAGTATTGAACAGAACCCTCTAACAGCCGTTACCCCAACCCAGCAACTAACCATTTCAGAACCGGTTAATACAATTAATCCAGTTAAGACTGCTGACATTAAAAAAACACCCGTATCTTCTACTGTGAAGCAGCCAATCATAGCCACTGAAATAACAAAATCGATTGATGTTCCAGTCAATACAATCGAAACAAGCAACGAAATACTCGTCACAGAACCAGAATCTGAAACCGCATCAGACTTGATAGAAAAATTACCCGGTCAGGAACCTGAAGTATCCGGCATCCTGGAATCCGCAGATTCAAATCTTACCGAAAACATTATTGCACCCACTACAAATTCTGTAAAATCAGCAGAAGATACAACACAGGTTGAAGTAATGGACATGTCAGAAATCAATCAAGCCATTACCAACAATCAGGATCCGGTTGAAACAACTAGCCCGGCAATGTTCGAAGACGCTTATCCAGAAGACTTATAACTGACAAATTTCCAAACCTAATTGTTCACAGATTTCCTGCTTGGCACCATTAGTTACTACTGCGGTACTGGCGTTCTCCGATTGCAGATAGGTTTCACCCACACGTTTTAAATCATCCATAGTGACTGCAAGCACGCGTTGCCGAAATTGTCGACGCTTTTCGGGTGTGCGGCCATATAAGTCACTATAAAAAGCGTCTTTTGCTTCTCCAGCGGGAGAACCGGGTTTATCAATTGCACCAACAACACCCAGTATCGCTTCTTCAACCTGACGGTGTTCGTGCTTACTCTCTAGTAACCACTGCACGGATTTATCGAAATCATCCAGGGTTTCAGACAAACGCGGATCGCGATAGGAATAGAACCGGAATGCTGCATTATCTGCATCATGACTGGCACCACCACCGTAAGCACCGCCCTGCTCACGTATCACCCTGTGCAAAAAGCCATTCCGCATAAAACCGGCGAGCACAGACAACACAGCTGCATCGGGATGCTCGACTGGAACGGTGGGATAAGCCCGGGCACAGAAATTAACCTGGGTATTGGTTATCCAACATTGTTTAACTGTTTTCTGAACAGGCTCTACGGAAAATGCACTCACCTTACCCGGTTGTGTCACATCCTTCCAAAGGCTAACCAGTTCATTCAAATGATTCTGCCGATACTCTTCTTCACCGACCAACAAGAACTGCCGGGGTGCCGACAACACCTGTTTATGAATACGCTGGAATTTTTCCGCCAGTTTTTCAATGGCTGAAGTTTGCGCCAACTCATCATCAAGCGACTTCAAATATTTAATTCCTGCCAGCCCGCCTAAACGATGCTGCAGGGCTGCACCGGCACTCAGACCACTTGATGCCGCAGTCATTGCCAGCCCATGTCCATTGCCAGTAACACTTTGTTCACTGCGGGCGCGTTGTTGCGCAATAAGTTCACGAATACGTTCCAGTTCGTCAAACCTTGGCTGCTCTAGTGTTTCACGCAACAGATTGGACATAGCCTGATAGTTCCGCACCAATGCTTTGCTGGAAAACACCAGATGACCGCTCAGCGACTGAACGTCATCCATACGGCTGCGTATTGAACTGCTCAGAGACAGCCCCCCGGTAACACTGGATTGCAAAGCTTGAGTCTGCAGATAATCACGCCCACCACTGCCCAACTGTGGCAGGCAGCGCGTGTAATAAGGCAAGACTTCCAGTAAATCATCTTCCAACTGCGGCAATTCAATAACAATCTGTTCGTACACCAGGCCATTCGTGCCCTGGTCGTACACTGAGATCTTCAACTTATCGCTATCAGTTGTAGCTCCCTGGGCAATATGCATTTCTGCTGGCACATCGTCCAGACTGACTTTGGGGAGAATCTCCGGATCATCGTCCTGTTGTTGCCGCGCTTCAAGATCAGCCGCCAGCTTGATCACTGCCTGCTGTTGCGCATCGGACAGTGTACTTTTGATAGTCGACAGACGCATGGCTTCAGCCTGGTCACGCCGCTCAGCCAGCCCGGTATCCGGAACCAGTGTCAGGCGTATCCGATGCTGATTACTGAGTAACCGCTCAGTCACCAGTCGTTTAATATAATCCGGGTCTTCAATATTCTTGCGCAATGTCTCCAGTACGGGATCAATATTCATCAAGGCGACCGGATCACCGTGATGTGTCGCTGCAGACAAGCCTTCCAGAATCAAATGCAAACCATACGGATAACCATCACCTGACACTTCACGCTGTCCCAGTTCAAGCTGGTGTAACACCGCCTGTAAGCGCTCCAACGGAACACCGTTCTCTGCCACATCCTGCAGAACCGACATGACCAGCTCCTGAACCGCTTCGGCACGTTCCGGTCGGCTGCCTTCCAGGCCACACATAAAACTCATTTCCCGGTTGGATGATTCAAGACCGCACAAAGGGGATGGCGCACTTCCCAGGTCAGAGGTTTCCAGCGCGCGCCGCAAAGGAGAAGCGCTGTCATCGAGTAACACACCATCCAGCAAATGTGCTTCCAACTGCCCCAGCAATTCAGTGCTGCGACCCAGTAACCAACCTAAAACAATATGTGTCTTATCTTCTACCGGTTCAGTCGGATCGAGTGCATAGCTTTCCTGGATAATGACCGGTGAGTGATAACGCTGCTCATCGGGCACAGCAATATGAATATCCAGCCGCTCAAAACGCTTTAATACCTGCTCTTCGAAGCGCTCCTGATGTTCATGCGCCGGGATATCGCCGTAAGTCATGAAGACAGCATTAGACGGATGATAATGGGTTTTGTAAAAATCTTTCAGACCCTGGTAGGTTAAATCCGGAATACATTCTGGATCGCCACCACTGTTATAGTGATAGGTGGTTGCTGGAAACAAATGTTTGGTCAGCGTTTGCCACAACACACTGACTGGCGGGCTCATTGCACCTTTCATTTCATTAAACACAACACCTTTGAAAACCAGCTCGCTGGAAGGATCATCAGAATTTGAAAATTCAATACGGTGACCTTCCTGGGCAAAATCGAGCTCGTGCAGGCGCGAGAAAAATACCGCATCCAGATATACATCGAGCAGGTTGTTAAAGTCCTTGCGGTTTTGGCTGGCGAATGGGTAGGCGGTCCAGTCACTTGATGTAAATGCGTTCATAAAGGTATTCAACGAACGGCGGATCATCATAAAAAATGGATCCCGCACCGGATAACGTTCACTGCCACAGAGCACAGTATGCTCCAGCATATGCGCAACGCCGGTAGAATCCATGGGTACGGTGCGCAACGCGACCAGAAAAACATTCTCCGGATTATCGGCAGCCAGATGGTAGTGAGCTGCACCCGTTCCACGATGTCGGTATTCCTCGACCGTCAGCTTGAGTGAAGCGATAGTTTCACTGCGCACCCATTCGAAGGCCGGGTGAACTTTTGCTGGGGCAACAGCAGACACCCCTTGATCGGCAATAACTGAACTCATAGCATTTTCCTGAACCATAGATTACCTGCCATTCTACCGTCTGCAGCTATCGCTATGCCATGTTGTTGGCAGATAAATTATAATTACCCAACATGCATAGGTGAAATAAGTGTGCCAGGCCACCGTATTGCTGTATGCCTTAACAACACCTAAAATGCACGGCAACTATTTAGTACAAACCACCATGAAAATCGTCTCATTCAATACCAACGGCATACGTGCCCGTCCTCACCAGTTGCATGCACTGGTTGACCAGTATCAACCGGATATTATTGGCATCCAGGAATCCAAGGTTCAGGATCCAGATTTCCCGATTCCGATGATTGATGAATTGGGACTACATCCTGACTTTCATGGCCAGAAAGGCCATTACGGCGTAGCCCTGCTATCACGCCAACAACCAGCAAAAGTCATCAAGGGTTATGAGAGTGATACTGATGAGGCACAGCGACGGCTGATAACCGGCGTCTATCATTTACCTAACGGAGAAGACCTGACTGTCATCAATGGCTATTTCCCGCAGGGTGAAAGCCGTGACCATGTCACAAAGTTTCCGGCTAAACAAAAATTTTATGCTGACCTGATCGACCTGCTGGAAACCCAATACAGCCCGGATCAACCGTTAATTGTTATGGGCGATGTGAATATCGCACCGCAAGATATCGATATTGGTATTGGTCTTGATAATGCAAAACGCTGGTTAAAAACCGGTAAATGCAGTTTTCTTCCCGAAGAACGCGAGTGGCTGCAAAAGTTGTTCGACTGGGGCTTGATAGATACCTATCGATTGCATCACACCGATAGCAATGATGAGTTTAGCTGGTTTGATTACCGCAGCCGGGCCTTTGAGCGCGATCCTAAACGCGGCCTGCGCATAGACCTGATTCTGGCTACTGCTTCATTGGCAGAGCAATGTACGGGCAGCGGTATTTTGTACGATATTCGCAGCATGGAAAAGCCTTCTGATCATTGCCCGATCTGGGCACAGTTTGACATTTGAGGAAGCTGTGATTGATTCGTGCATCTTCTCATAGTGAGCTGTGAAAATGCTGTAGGAGCGGCTTTAGCCGCGATGGACACCGCAGCCCTATCGCGGCTAAAGCCGCTCCTACAGATTCTCGCTAATTAATCAGGGGTTCCCTGGGTTTAAATTATGAAAAATTTGGTTGCCGCTTTTTATCATTTTACTCCGCTGGACAATACCGCCGAGCTTCAGACTGATCTGCTTTCGCAGTGCCAGAACGAAAATATCAAGGGCACCATTCTGCTCGCTAACGAAGGCATTAACGGCACTATTGCAGGCCACAAGCATAGTGTTGAAAAAGTACTAGCATGGCTGCGTAGTGATCCGCGCCTGTGTCACTTGCAACACAAAGAATCATGGGCTAGCGAGCATCCATTCCTGCGCATGAAAGTCAGGCTTAAAAAAGAAATCGTTACACTGGGCGTGGCAGACATTAACCCCAATCAAGAAGTCGGTACCTATGTTGACCCCGAACAGTGGAATGAACTGATTGATGACCCAGACGTATTATTGGTCGATGCGCGAAACGATTATGAAGTTGCTATTGGCACTTTTAAAAATGCCGTCAATCCCGGAACTGAAAGTTTCAGAGACTTTCCTGGCTTCGTAAAAAATAATCTAGATCCCTCAAAACATAAAAAAATCGCTATGTTTTGTACCGGCGGAATCCGCTGCGAAAAAGCTACGTCCTATCTGTTGAAGCAGGGTTATGAGGCGGTATACCACTTGCAGGGAGGCATTCTCAAATATCTTGAAAATACAGCGGAAGAGGACAGCCTCTGGCAAGGTGAATGCTTTGTATTTGACGACCGGGTTAGCGTGGATCACCAACTGCAACCAGGACAGTACGATCTGTGTCACGGCTGCCGCCACCCAATAACTGAAACTGACCAACAGTCTGAACACTATATTGAGGGTGTCTGCTGCCCTTACTGCTACGACACCCAAACGGAAGAAAAGCGCCAATCGGCACAGGAACGCCAACGGCAAATCATCCTGGCTAAAACCAGAGGACAACAACATCTGGGTGCTACCCAAAAATAACCTGGCAATGTGTTATCTTATATAGACTGAACGAAAATCCTGTTATCCGGTCAGTTTATAGGTAATAAACTGGAGCCTGGGATCACGCACACTTGCATCTCATTGATTAATAATATGAATAAACCAAAACTACAAAACAACTATCTTCTTATTCTGACCGTTTTATGCTTTCTGGGCACTGCCATATGGACCTCAGCCGTACAATCCAGCCCCAATGGAAAAGAGGATCCACAAACATTGATAGCGGGTAATACCAAAAAGCTGTTAATCGAGCTACGGAACAGGATTGACGAAATTAAGGAAAATGAAAAGCTCGCCTACGATCTTAGTAATGAGCTGGTTATTCCCTACCTGGATTTTCCTCGCATCACCCGGCTGGTCATTGGCAAGCACTGGCGAACTGCAGACGAAGCCCAGAAAAAACAATTGGTTGATGAAGTCCGTCAGATGCTGGTTCGATCCTATGTAACGGCGATGCGAACCTACGCTGACCAGATCCTGGCTTCAGGTGATCAGATTACTTACTTACCCTCACGCTTCAAGGATGGCGATAAAAAATCTACTGTCCGTGCTGCGATCAAACTACAGAACGGCAAGACAATTGATGTGCAGTACATGCTATACCTGAGCGATAGCGCCTGGAAAATTTATGATATTCGGGTCGGTGGAATTAGCCTGGCCATTACTTATCGCACCAGTTTCAATGATGAAATTCAACGCACGGGACTCAGCGGATTGCTAAACCGATTATCTGAACAGAATAAAAAAGGTACCATTGAATTTCCTGGTGACACCACCAAGGCATTATCCAACGCTACGCAATAACCGTTATTGTTGCCATTTACTTTTACTATCTAACGGCATCTGCAGATAATACCCTGTCTCATGAATTTGTTGCATAACCAGTTGTACGTCTGCCTGCGCCAATTTTCGCTGATCATCTAATTGCACATCGATAACATGTTGCAACTCACCCAGCATTGCTAACAAACTTTCAGGTACTCTCGTAAATTCTTCCGCATGCTCAACATACAAAAAATAATTGGACTTACGGTTACACTTGTAAACCGAACAGTGAATTGGCCCCTGCGTCATATTAATTAATGCTTCCTACTCGATGAAGGCATACCCAGTTCGACACGCACTTCCTTGCTATAAGCACTGTCAAACACCAGGTCAACCTGCATACCCTCATCGTTAAGTTCTGCCTTAATTTGTTTCAGCTCCGGTATGCGGGCTGCCAAGTAGGCACAAGAGGCGGCTGTTAACGGTTCATTATCCTGCTGCAAGGCTTCTACCAAATTCACAGCAACAAACTGGGCGCGCTGTAGCTGATCTGGTGCCTGAAAATATTGACCACCTAGCATTACACCTGCATCCATTTGTGTGTCCATTCTATTCAGATAAGACTGTTGATGTATCGGCAATTCTTTGCCTCGATCATATTCAAGCACCGAGTCACCGTTGACAACAACGGTCAGATTACCTGCTGCTTCTAACATTGATCCATCTTTCATATTCTAAAACCAATCGGTTGGCAGAAATCTAAGGGACACCATTCATGGCAACAATTGCATCGATCCCAAATTCACACATATTGACTCGTCAAGTGTGGCTGAAAACAACACAATACCTTGAATTGAATGCATGTCCATGTCGCGTCCGACAGGCGCATATTTTATATCATCTAGCGCAATCTCAATTCTTTTGAAACCCGGTAGTAAACTAAACTTGAAATTATAACGGTCATCTAATTGATGATTATGCTGCCTATCATGTACACGTAAAACCAAATCCACTGGGATTGCCATATCCGAAAACAACACCATGCTCAATTTTCCATAACTGCTCCAGTCAGGCACAACCTCATCAATCGAAATACCTGGCCAATCTCCAGGATTTAGACAAAGCCTGGCAAGAAATTTCTCATCATTTATGACAACACCTTGTTGTTGTATGAGCTCCCCACTACGCGTATGAAGAAACTCGTTGTCCGTTATCGACGAAAAATCAGCCAGCACAGGGAATTTAATATTTCTTATGACATAGGCAGTCGAGGTGAATAGCAGTGGCGATAAAGCAAGCAATAAAATCATTATACCGGAAAGCCTGTAACACCATCGCCAAAAAGAACTCGACTGTTTAACAGAATTAATAATGATCAATATAGCGGCTGCTCCGCTAGCACCCACCAACAAATCGATCCAGGAAGCATCTCGATTTAACTGCATCTGACCGATCTCAATTATCAGCAGGAAAATTACAGTAATAACCCAGGCCCAGAGTAGATCATGTTTACTTTTTTGTATCCGGCCAATACCAGAAAATAGTAACGCAGCTACTGCACCCAGAATAATATGACCACTATCCTGCACCCTGCCAGCTAAAACACCGGATAATATTTGGGTTGGATATAACGCCGCAAACAACAACAGTATAAAAACTACATACAACCATCGTTTTTGTTTTACTTCTCTACTATTCATTTGCCGATCAACATTCTCATTTTGTACTTGTTATGCCCAACCGCGAACAAATCCCTTTTGCAATTTCAAGCGCGCCCGTTGCATTGACCGTATCAACTTCAAGTTGTGCACATGCCTCAATTTCATCTAGCATATCTCCATTCACAAGCTTATTCTTATCAATCGGAAGACAGCCGTTATGTTGCTCCATCCAGTCAAGCAAACAAGCCTCTTCTGGCCAGTCAGGTCGCGGAATATAGAGTAACGGCGTGCCATTTACTACACACTCGGCAACTGTACCGTAACCACATTTACCAAGCACCAAATCCACCGATGCCAATAAGTCAGTAAAGTTTAGACCTACATCAGTAATCTCATAAATATCCGGGTGCTTACAATCTGTCGCATCCTTAACCAACCATGACACGCCTGCACTGCGCGGCCAATTTTTCATAGGCAATCGTGTTGAAACACCTCCTGGCGCAACAACAACCAGTCGTTGCTTATCGGGCGATTTCAAACTGCGCAGTATTGCCTCTCGTTTGTTCAAACCCTTACTTGCAATCGGACCAACTTGATAACGGTTGTTCAACCATGACATGGGCATAGCAGGCTCTGGACAATAAAAAATGTCAGCTTGTTGGTACGCCTCCGTCATCTCATCAAGAATTCCTGCTGCTTCTGGTCGTGTTGAGAAATAATGCCGATAGATATCAGCCCAATTTAACGAACACATGGCAAATACGGGGACACTCAACTTCGATGCAGCGGCCAGTGTCACGTATGGCACATCCGCAAGGATAAAATCCGGCTCCAGGCACGCTAAAATTTCGTACTCCGCATTAACGTTACTATTCCAGTTGGCATGCAGGACTTTATAGGTTTCAGCGCTGAAAACCAGATCAATCTCTAAAGAGGACTTCATTTTCAGGCCAAAATCAGCAGCGTGATGGATATAATTAAATGCTCCATCAATACGCGAGCGCAAAAATTCTTCTGGCAAAGTAGACAGAATCGTCAACTGCAAAGCATCGATCTGAAGTTGCAGCGCATTGAGCACTGGAGCGACTTGCGCTGCATGGCCATAACCATGTGGCGTTATAACGACGACTAGATGCACGTATTAAATAGCTATAGTACGCCAGCTGCCTGCTGATCAGCGTGATAGGAAGAACGCACCATTGGACCACTGGCAACTTGCCTGAATCCCAACGCCTCACCAATCTCACGCAATTGATCAAATTCTTCTGGCGGCACAAAGCGCTCAACAGGAAGATGATGAATGCTGGGCTGAAGATACTGACCAAGTGTGAGCATTTCTACATTGTGTGAACGCAAATCACGCATCACCTGCTCAACCTCATCCAGTGTTTCACCAAGCCCAAGCATCAAACCAGACTTGGTAGGTACTGTTGAGTGCTGGCTTTTGAAAGTTTTCAACAGATCTAATGACCATTGGTAATCAGAACCAGGCCGAGCCTTTTTATACAGCCTGGGGATGGTTTCCAGGTTATGGTTGAACACATCTGGCGGAGATGCCTGCATTATTGAGAGCGCACGATCCTTTCTACCGCGAAAATCCGGTACCAAAATTTCGATTTTTGTTTCAGGATTATGTTGACGAATGGCATCAATACAGGCAACAAAATGCCCTGCCCCACCATCACGTAAATCATCCCGGTCAACTGAAGTTACCACCACATAACTCAGGCCCATGGCCGCAATAGTCCGCGCAAGATTTTCTGGTTCATCTGCATCGAGTGGGTCTGGCCTGCCATGAGCAACATCGCAGAAAGGGCAACGCCGAGTACATATGTCACCCATGATCATGAACGTTGCGGTTCCGTGGGTAAAACATTCGCCCAAATTTGGGCAGGATGCTTCTTCGCAAACCGTGTGCAGATGATGCTCGCGCAATACTTTTTTTAATCGCTGTACAGCAGGCCCGGCTGGAGACCTTGCACGTATCCAGGGAGGTTTGCGCGCTGGGCGCAGTGTCGGTTCGATCTTGATCGGAATCCGGGCTGTTTTCGCCGCACCGCGCTGATGTTTGTCAGAGTGATCAGTCATTGAAATAGAGTTCGTTAGTCAGGCTCAACAGTGTAGCCCAGAATCTCTACTAGATGGGCTTGCAAACCCTGCGCGGCTTCGGTGGTAGACACATGAATACCCAGATCGGTTAACTGACATACCGGCGTATCCGCCAAGCCACAGGGATTGATACGGGAAAAAGGCTCTGTATCCATATCAATATTAAGGCTTAAACCGTGATAACTGCAGCCGTGCTTTATACGCAATCCCAGGGATGCTAGCTTGGCACCTTTAACATAAACACCCGGTGCATCAGCCCGCGCTTCGGCGATAACAGCATAAGTTGACAACCATTTAATCACTATGGCTTCCAGATAGTGCACCAGTTGCTGCACGCTGATACCGAGACGTTTGATATCCAGCAGAACATACATCACCAACTGGCCAGGCCCGTGATAGGTCACCTGCCCACCACGGTCAGACTGGATGACTGGAATATCACCCGTATTTAAAAGATGTTCAGACTTACTATTGAGGCCAAGCGTGAATACCGGGGCATGCTCGACAAACCAGATTTCGTCCTGTGTGGATGAATCGCGCTGCGCCGTAAAGTCCTGCATCGCTTTAACCACGATTGCGTAGTCAGCAAGACCAAGCTGCCGCACCTTTAACCTGGCTGTAAAAGATTCTTGTTTGGCGGCCTCTGCACACATCACAACACCATCACGATGTCTTCACAACTGGTCAATTCACGATAAATCGCATCCAACTGCGCTTGACTGGTTGCCATTAATGTAAAAGTTACAGAAATATATTTACCCTGCTTACTGGCAGCGCTGTACATCCTTTCGCTTGAAAAATCTGGAGCATGACGGCGCACAATGGCTAGCGCCCGGATTTCAAAGCCGGACGTAGATAAACCCATCGCTTTGATAGGGAAATCACAGGGGAATTCTAACAGCGTTTCATTTTCTTGCACGGCCTCATAATACCGCATAGACAGCGGGCAGAAAAACCCGCCTGACAACCAATCAATAACCTTTACTATCTGCCATCCCTTGCGAACCATGCAAATCATGTAGGAGCGGCTTTAGCCGCGATGGGGTGTGGCGCTCATCGCGGCTAAAGCCGCTCCTACAAATTCTCACCAATTAATCGGGGCCCGGGATAATAATTAGTTATCCAGGCAACCTCACATCGATGGCTGCTGACTGCGTACAACCGACCTGAGTCATCACAAAAGGCACTGGATAATCAGCCAGATATTCTTCCGGCAGTGCTAGTAGCTTTTCTTTGAATGCATCCGGCGCAAACAGCATGGGGATCAAGTTATTGTAATAGGCTGCCTCACTGGTCATCGACAACTCATCACTATGACGCTGCAAATAACCTAATTCAGTCAACGACCGAATTAAATCACCGAATACAAAATCCAGATCAACACCGTATTTACGCTGGATCGATGCGACATCTACTTTAGTAAAGCGTAACTGACTGGAAACTTCACGAATCATTTCCAACTCGGGATCAAGACGATCGACAGTTGCGATCGGTAATCTGCCAGCCTCAAGATGCTGATAATAGAACTTGATCGAACCTACATTTTGATAAGGCGTTTGCGGAGCATAGCCTTGTGATGCCAAACCTAATGATACTAACGGCAGATTATCCCAACGGCGAACCTGATGACGATAAGAAGCTTTACCAGGTATTGCGTAAACATTCTGCAGCACAGGCTTATAACCAAAACCCGTTAACAACTCATCCGCTTCAGCAAAGCGGAGGATTTTCTGACGATACAGTTCGTCCTTGGGCGGACCTAACAGTGACTTGCCAGATTCACTACGTTGCGTATCCAGCGAATAAATTGACAGACTGGGAATTCCCAGACTATGGAAACGAATCAAAGTATTCTGCAGCGCATCATCCGGTTCATTCTCGAAACCATACATGGTATCGACATTGACATTACCGATTTCTTCCAACGCACCTTCCAGCTCAACGATCGCTTCATCGACTGAATAATAGCGGTTCATCGTAGCCAGTAATTCACTGTCGAGCGTTTGTATACCATAACTCAGCCGATTCACTCCCAGTGATTTCAACAAACGTGATTTGGCTTGCGGTAGCGTACCTGGCGCCGCTTCCATAGAGATTTCGGCCCCGTCTTCAATGGCAAAATTAACCTGCAAAGCAGCAAACAGTTTCTGTATCTGTTCGTCACTCAAATAACTCGGGGTACCACCACCGATATAAACTGACTCACACAATTGATCGCGTAATACCGACGCATACATCTGCATTTCCTTGACCAGAGCATCGACATATGAATCAGACTGTTCTATACCTTTGCCCGGTAAGACCGTGTAGTAACAAAAACTGCACAGTGTCTTGCAAAATGGAATATGTAAGTAGAGGCTGTAGCGGCCAGGTTCAACTGAAGGTTTGGAAAATAGTTCTGCTGCTGATTCCGGTGGGTCAAACTTATTCAGTAACGGTGGTGGGAATGTCCAGTCAAAGCAGGGGAAAAAATCATTCTGAATATGTAATACCTGCTGCAAACGTTCTACTAAAACATCTGGCTCAAGTAGAGCCAGCTCAGCATTAGGCGTGTCGCCCAGTTCCGGTACACGTAGTAGGCGGGATCGTTTACTGAAATTCTCACTAAATTGCTTCATGCATCCTCCTAATCACACTTTTATCGGAGTTCCTATAATTCTTACACAAGAAAACGGAACCAAATTTGGTTGCGCTGGTATTCAAACTATCCCAACCTCCAACGCTATAATTATTCCAGATGCAGTCTAAAACGAATCGTCGTCATTTGACAACAGTGTTTTAACTTGAATACGCAATGCAGGCACAACGTTTTTTACAAACCAGGAATTGCGCTTTAACCAGATTTGGTTACGTGGTGACGGATGTGGCAAGGGTAAGTAATGGGGTAAGAATGTTTTCCAGTCTTTAACTGTTTCTGTAAGCGTAGGCTTACACGCGTTCAGATAATAACGCTGAGCATACGCACCCACTAACAAAATCAATTTCAGATCAGGTAGGCATTCGATAATTTTTCCATGCCATAATTCTGCACACTCGGGCCGTGGCGGCAGGTCACCTGACTTGCCTTTGCCTGGATAACAGAAGCCCATAGGCACTATGGCAATCAATTTTTCATCGTAAAATATTTCGCGATCTACCTGCATCCAATCTCGCAAACGGTCGCCACTTGGATCATTCCAGGGAATACCCGTCTCATTAACCCGGGTTCCTGGCGCCTGCCCAACAATCAATAACCGGGCACTACTGTGGGCGCGCACCACTGGCCGAGGCTCAAATGGCAGGTATTCTGAACATTCACGGCAAGAACGCACCTGCTTGAGAAGTTTCTGCAGGCGTTGCTGACTCATTTGCTCAGCATTACCTAAATAAACATTAAATTTCTCGCAAAGGCGCAAAGAACGCAAAGTTTGAACAAAAACGTTTTTTAATGAATTTAGCAATCTTACTTAGCGGTCTTTGCGTCTTTGCGAGAAATAATATTTGTTGATGAATGCAAATTATTTTCCGGCATCAGAACGCTCAAACTTTTGAAGCTGCTTATCATGAACGGCTCCTAGAATAACGATTGCTGTTATCGCCCCTATCAGCGCCATCAACATATCGGTCTGGGTATCCCAGATATAACCCTGAGCACCAAGAAACGCCTCAGCAGATTCGCCAGTCAGCTCTGCAACTGCCCACTCAATCAATTCGTAGAATGCGCTGACTGCCAGACAAAAACAGATCACCAGGAAATTTAACCAGCCCCGCGTACGTACAACTGTTAAGCGAATCATTACCTCACGCGCCACCATTGCAGGCACGAATCCTTGCGCAAAATGCCCTACCTTATCGAAGTTATTTCTTTCGCCACCAAACCAGTCGCCGAGCCTGTCAAAATAAGGTACTTCAGCATAGGTATAGTGACCACCGATCATCAAGATAATGCAATGTGCTAATAGTAACCAGTAAACCAGTGGTGTCAGTGGAAATCGCCGGAAACTAAATGCCAACACCAGCAACACAATTCCGGCTGGTGCTACTTCGAGAAACCAGGTGAAACGATCTTTAGGTTCGATAGCCGACCAGAACAAAGCCACGGCAAACACCAATAACCATAGAAGCACGATTTGGATCGGCGGATAAACTGAATTCGTTTTCATCAGGGTTATTGTAGCTGTGTTTTTTACAATGTTACTTATTTGCCACGGAATCCACGGAAAAACCCTTATTTATATCAACTGAGTACGTAAGTCATCCGGCACAGTTTTTTGTGGCCGTCAATAGCAGGGATGCTACTGTCGAGCGTACAAGGATGTATTTACAGCGAGCCACAAAAAACTGTGCCGGATGACTTGCGTACGGCTTCATATTCCATGTTTTTCGTGGATTCCGCTGCAAAAAAAACCCGCCTAACGGCGGGTTCATATTTTGTTGGCTGGCGGACTAGGATTCGAACCTAGATTAGAGGCGTCAGAGGCCACTGTCCTGCCGTTAGACGATCCGCCAAATTAGCATCAAGTCTACGCGTAAAAAAATTAACGTTTGCTGAACTGTGGTGCGCGGCGAGCTTTGTGTAGACCGACTTTTTTGCGTTCGACTTCACGCGCATCACGGGTTACAAATCCTGCAGTACGTAACGGTCTGCGCAATTCTTCGTTGAAAGAAATTAACGCACGGGTAATACCATGACGAATGGCACCGGCCTGACCGGTTGTACCCCCGCCCTTCACTGTCACCTTAACATCGAAATCTTTCTGCAATTCTACTTTTTCCAGCGCCTGACGAACAATCATGCGCGCTGTCTGGCGACCAAAATACTGATCCAGCGGACGTTTGTTAATGGTGATCTCACCACTGCCCTTACTCATAAATACACGCGCTGTAGAACTTTTGCGGCGGCCAGTTGCGTAATAGGTTTCACTCATAATTTTTACTTTCCTGACTTTATTTAGATGTCGAGCGTCTTCGGCTGTTGTGCTGCGTGGCTATGCTCAGTTCCTGCGTAAACTTTCAGTTTACGAAACATGGCACGCCCCAGCGGGTTTTTAGGCAGCATCCCCTTGACGGCGAGCTCCAATACCCGGCCAGGCGCTTTCTGCTGCATCTTTTCAAAGCTAATTGACTTCAAGTTACCAATATAACCGGTGTGATGATAGTACATCTTGTCAGATGCTTTACGACCGGTTACCCGTATCTTGTCAGCATTGACAACAACTATATAGTCACCCGTATCCACGTGTGGCGTAAATTCAGCCTTGTGTTTGCCACGCAAACGGCGCGCAATCTCACTGGCCAGACGGCCCAGCGTTTTTCCGTTGGCATCGACCAGAAACCAATCGCGCCGAACTTCGTGCGCTTTTGCACTGAAGGTTTTCATCAGGAACTGCTCCAAACAAGAATCGTGCTAAGTAAAAGAGCGGGAATAGTACAGAATGCCCCTTTAGGATTCAAGGTCTGCAGATATTATTGGCCACAAATTCCGGACAAAAAAAAGCGCAACTTGGAGGAGTTGCGCTTAAATAACCACCAAAGGAGGATTGGAGGAGACTGATCAAGCAACAATGGTTGGGGGTTGCTCGATCAGTTAATTAGTATTTTATAATATAATTTAGTTCTGTCAACCTATATTTAAAATTTATTGCCTAATGGGCCAATAAATAGACTTTCATCTACATCACACGCAAGTATCTCATTGTTTTTCTAGCATTAATCTTGTCACTACACGGTCATTGACCAGGTGCTCTTGCAAGATCTCATCAATATCCTCCTGATCCACATAGCGATACCAGGTACCTTCCGGGTACACCACCAACACCGGCCCCTCCTGACACCGGTCAAGGCAGCCCGCAGTATTGATCCTGGTTTGGCCTGGCCCGGCAATACCCAACGCTTTGCTGCGCTGCTTGGCATAATCACGCATCTCTTTGGCATTAAATCGCTGGCAGCAGGCTCGGTCACCGCTACGCTGATTGGTGCAAAAGAACACATGATATTTATAATAAGACATAAATACGCGCTCTGTAATTATTCCATATCACTATTATAAGCTGATTCCTATACGCCACTCACAACACGGCAACACTCCGCAACATGGAGTAAACTGGGCAAATGCAAACCAGACACTACAACTCATTTGATCGATTGATCATCAATCTTGACCAGGCAGTACGTACCCTGGCGGGAAAGCCGCTGGTTACTGGGCGGGACAACCCTGCAAACACGCAGGAAGATACCGAATTAACCGACACAGAACGTACCGAGTCTGCACGTCTGATGCGCATCAATCATGCCGGTGAAGTCGCCGCACAAGCGCTCTATCAGGGCCAGGCCCTGACCGCCCGCCTGGAAAAAACACGCAGTAGTATGGAACAGGCCGTCCGCGAAGAAAACGACCACCTCGACTGGTGCGAACAACGCGTCAAGGAACTCGATAGTCATACCAGCCTGCTAAACCCACTTTGGTATTTAGGTTCATTTGGTATCGGCGCAGCAGCAGGCGCTATTGGTGACAAATGGAGTCTGGGCTTTATCGCCGAAACTGAACGCCAGGTAGTCGACCATCTTGAAGATCATCTAACCCGTTTACCAGAAAACGACAAAAAAAGCCGCGCCATCGTTGAACAGATGAAACAGGACGAAGCCCTGCATGGTGCCAACGCCAAGGCATCTGGAGGCATTGAATTACCGCAACCGGTCAAAAAATTAATGCAGCTAGCTTCGAATATTATGACTGAAACAGCGTATCGGGTTTAGTGGTTTCAGTCGCCTGATTGTTGAATCAGGAAAGCACATATATTGAAATAGGCGCAATTTCTAGCTTGTTGAAAACTTAGCGTGATAGATGGTTCTCAACCTCAACTTGTCATTGCGAGCGCAGCGAAGCAATCTCTTGCAGCTCGCAATGACGGGTATTTTCCGAAACCAGACCCTCAAAGCCGTACCATATTCCGTCCGTAAAATATTTCCATCATTTCGTGTTCTACACGCTTGCTGATTTTTTTACTTTCAGCTGGAGATAGGGCTTCTTCGCCGACTCCGAATAGATAATCATCCAGGGTGGATTCTTTTAGCCGCATTTTTGTATGAAAGGTATTCTCCTGATACACGTTGACATCCATCATCTGGTAGCGCTCACAAGTATCACGTGACAGGAAGTTCTGTATCGAATTAATCTTGTGATCGATAAAATGCTTCTTACCACGCACATCGCGGGTAAAACCGCGCACCCGGTAATCTAAAATTACGATGTCTGATTCAAAGCTGTGAATCAGGTAATTTAACGCCTTCAGGGGTGAAATAACACCACAGGTTGCTACGTCTATATCAGCACGAAAGGTACTGACGCCATTATCTGGATGACTTTCCGGATAGGTATGTACGGTAACGTGGCTTTTATCCAGATGCCCCACTACGGCTTCTGGCAGAGGCCCAGGCCTTGCTGAGGTTGAGACATCTGCCACTTCGATATCTTCTTCGGCGATGAGCATGGTGACACTGGCACCCATCGGGTCATAGTCCTGACGTGCAATATTCAGAATATTGGCACCGATGATATTACACACACCGGTCAGAATATCGGTCAGGCGTTCGGCGTTGTAAGCTTCATCGATATACTCGATATATTCCTTTCGGTGTGCAGGCGTATTGGCGTAACAAATATCGTAGATATTAAAACTTAGTGTTTTGGTGAGGTTGTTAAACCCTTCGAGTTTGATTTTTTTACGGGCAGACTTCTTCATAATGATTCAAACGTGTCAGGTGTTGGCAATCGGCGGATGATAAATTATTTGCACTGTGACTCCTTCCGGGCCCACACAATAAAAACTGCGCGCGCCATCACGGTGAGTGCGCGGTTCGGTTTTCATTTCAACCTCATGTGACAATAAAAAAACGTACCACTCATCAACCTGTGCAGGTTCGCGAATGATGTAGCCGATATGATCAAGCTGCTGGTATTTTGCGGGATTGAAATCTTCTTTTGCACGGTGCAGTGCCAGATTGTCATTCCCTGAAGTCAGGTAGACATTATCTGGATCAGGACGCCACTCGACCGTCATACCCATCAGCTGAACATAGAAATGTTCTGCTGACTCTAAATCACGAACATGTAGCGCGACATGCCGCATTCCTGCTGTGGGATCAGGCCGTTTCATCGCGCCGTCTCGCGGATTTCAAAGTCGTGGGTAATCTCAGCCGTCTTGCCAAGCATGATGGATGCAGAACAATATTTTTCAGCGGATAAGCGTACTGCGCTGTTAACCTTTTTTTCAGATAGCCCATCCCCGGTCACAATAAAATGCGCATGGATACGAGTAAAAATCTTGGGTTCGGAGTCGGCTCTGTCCGCCTCCAGCTCAACCACACAATCCACAACCGGCTGGCGAGATTTTTTCAGAATCATCACCACATCAAAAGCGGTACATCCACCCATCCCCAGTAATAGCATCTCCATAGGCCTGACACCCAAATTTCGCCCACCATGGTCTGGCGGGCCATCCATAACCACTGCATGGCCACTGCCCGCTTCGCCTATAAAAGTAGCATCCTGCACCCATTTAATTCTTGCCTGCATAATTAACCACCTGATTTATCGATCATTTATCAATTTTGTGAAGCCAGTCACAAATACATCATCCCGTACAGTACATCCGCTTTAAGAGCAGATTAGCACTGTAGAAAAGACAATTCAGACCGCTACTATCTTACAACGGTGCACACAAGTGCATGATTATTATTAGCACCGCAGGGTAGCGAAAGAACCGCAGGGTAGCGGGTCAGCGAAGGTACATTTAGAAGATGTTGAATACAATACCCAAACCCATAGCTTCTGAAGAATCAACCATTAGTCGTTTCCTGGAACAATGCCACCGTCGGCGTTATCCAGCTAAAAGTGTCATCATCTACGCCGGTGATCAGCCTGATGTTCTTTATTACATTATCGAAGGCTCTGTCACTGTTTTGATGGAAGATGATAATGGCCACGAAATCGTACTGGCTTACCTGAATCCTGGAGACTTCTTTGGTGAAATGGGACTGTTTGGTGAGGACAGTAACCGCAGTGCCTGGATACGTACACGTACCCAGTGTGAACTGGCCGAAGTCAGCTACGCACGTTATAAGCAGCTAGCCCATGAAGACTCGGATATCTTATTCAGGCTCGCCTCACAAATGGCCGGGCGCTTGCGTCATACCAGCCGCAAAGTCAGCGATCTGGCATTCCTGGATGTAATTGGCCGTGTGGCGCGTACATTACTGGATCTGTGTAAACAACCCGATGCCATGACACATCCAGATGGTATGCAAATCAAGATTACACGTCAGGAAATCGGGCGCATTGTGGGTTGCTCACGTGAAATGGCTGGCCGGGTTTTAAAAACATTGGAAGAACAAGGATCGCTTTCCGCCAAGGGTAAAACCATGGTGATATTTGGAACGCGTTAAAAGTTAATACAATCAAAAAAATAGCTCTCGCAAAGACGCAAAGATCGCAAAGTTATAAAAAAATACACCAACATCTTTTCTTAGCGCCTCTGCGCCTTTGCGAAAGCATTCTTAACATTAATAGCTGATGCTAACCTGCAAATAAATCAGCCAACTTTTTCCCGGGTTCTTCGGCTTTCATGAAGGCTTCTCCGACTAGAAAGGCATGCACACCGTGTTCACGCATGTGTTTAACATCAGCATGAGTATGTATTCCGCTCTCAGTGACGAGCAACCGGTCGCCAGGAAAGCCAGTTAACATTTCTAACGTTGTATCCAGGCTGGTTTCAAAAGTTCTGAGATTACGGTTATTCACACCAATCAAAGTTGCAGGTGTTGCCAATGCCCTCTGCATTTCACTGGCATCGTGAACTTCGACCAATACATCCATATTCAAACTAACTGCCAACTGCAGCAGATCAGATAACTGCACGTCATCCAGAACAGCCACAATCAATAAAATACAATCTGCGCCTAAGGCGCGTGCCTCATAAATCTGATAAGGGTCAATCGTAAAATCCTTGCGCAAAACAGGTAGCGCGCAAACCTGGCGAGCCTGCTGCAAATAGCTATCCGCCCCCTGAAAATAATCGATGTCAGTCAACACAGATAAACAGGCTGCGCCGCCTTGCTCATAGCTTTCTGCAATAGCCACTGGATCAAAATTCTCACGCAGCACACCTTTGCTCGGTGATGCTTTTTTGATTTCGGCTATCACTGCCGATTCACCTTGATCGATACGTTGGTGTAGTGCACGGACAAATCCCCGCACACCAGTCTCTGCCTCTGCACGTCTGCGCATCTCTCGCAAATCGATACTTGCGCTACGATCAATGATTTCTTCTTTTTTCCGGGCAAGTATCTTTTTTAGAATATCGGGCGTGTTTTTCATAGCAAATACAGCTTGTCTTTACAATGATCCACTTAACGCAATCAACTGAGCGAATTTTTCTTTGGCTTTGCCGGAGGCGATAATTTCAGCTGCTGTTTCAATGCCAGCTTGCAAACTGTCCGTCAGATTAGCGGCATAAATTGCAGCGCCTGCATTTAACACGATAATGTCTCGTGCTGAGCCTGCCTCATTATCAAACACGCGGCCAATCAGTGTCAGGCTTTGTTCGGCATTCTCAACCGACAATCCTTCCAGGCTACTGCGCTTCAAATTGAATTGCTCGGGTGTAATATTATAGGTTTCTACTTTTCCATTTTTTAGCTCAGCAACTTTAGTCGGAGCAGCAATACTGATCTCATCCAACCCATCATCAGCGTGCACAACCAGCACGTGTTCACTGCCGAGCTGTTTTAGTACCTGCGCCAGCGGCTCAACCCAGTCTGCACTGAACACACCCAGCACCTGATTCGGCGCACCCGCTGGATTGGTGAGTGGCCCGAGCAAATTGAACAGGGTACGTACAGCCATTTCCTTGCGTGGCCCAATGGCGTGCTTCATCGCGCCGTGGTGTTTGGGAGCAAACATAAAGCCGACCCCGATTTCATTCACGCACTGGGCGACCTGCTCTGGCGATAACTCAAGATTAACGCCAGCCGCTTCAAGTACGTCGGCGCTGCCACAGCTACTGGAAACAGAACGATTACCGTGTTTGGCAACCTGCGCGCCGGCAGCAGCAGCCACCATGGCGCTGGCGGTAGAGATATTAAAGGTCGAAGCACCATCACCGCCGGTACCACAGGTATCCACCAAATGATCACCTTTAATATCAACTCGCGTAACCAACTCACGCATGACACTTGCCGCCGCCGCAATTTCATCGACGGTTTCACCTTTCATGCGCAAGCCAATCAGAAAACCGCCGATTTGTGCCGGTGTGGCCTGCCCGGTCATGATGGTTTGCATGACGGACATCATATCGTCTGACGACAAATCCTGTTTTTTAATGACACTATCAATGGCTGTTTGCATGTCCACAATTAAAACTCCAGAAAATTTTTCAGCATAGCGTGGCCGTGTTCAGTCAATATCGATTCAGGATGAAACTGCACGCCTTCGACAGGATATTCCTTATGCCTTACACCCATGATTTCATCGATTTCACCCTGCGTATCTTCTGTCCATGCGGTGACTTCCAGGCAATCCGGTAATGTGGCTTTTTCAATGACCAGTGAATGGTAGCGCGTCGCCTCAAAGGGATTATTCAGCCCTTTAAATACGCCACTGTCTTTATGATGCACCTGGGATGTCTTGCCGTGCATAATCTGTCCGGCGTGGATAATATTTCCGCCGAATGCCTGACCAATACTCTGATGACCTAAACAGACACCCAAAATCGGAATTTTTCCAGCGAAGGTTTTAATTGTTGCAACTGAAACTCCCGCTTCATTTGGCGTACATGGCCCCGGCGAAATGACTATCCGCTGCGGCGACAAGCTGGTTATTTCTTCAAGAGTGATTTGGTCATTCCTGAACACCTGAACATCAGCACCCAGCTCACCCAGGTACTGCACCAGGTTATAAGTAAAGGAATCGTAATTGTCGATCATCAATAACATGTTGCCCCCTCTACTTGTGGCTGCCATCAAGTCCGGCTTGCGCCATCGCAACCGCTCGAAAGACAGCCCGGCCCTTACTCATGGTTTCGGCCCATTCATTTTCCGGAACCGAGTCCGCAACAATACCGGCACCCGCCTGAATATGCAGCCTATTATCTTTTATCACTGCAGTTCGAATCGCAATCGCGGTATCCATATTCCCCGTCCAGTCCAGATAGCCAACAGCGCCTGCATAAACACCGCGTTTAACCGGCTCAAGTTCGTCGATAATTTCCATCGCCCTTATTTTGGGTGCACCACTAACGGTACCGGCCGGAAAAGTTGCGCGTAATACATCGATAGCGGTCATCCCCGGGTTTATTTTACCGGTTACATTGGAGACTATATGCATGACGTGTGAGTAACGCTCAACAATCATTTTCTCGGTCAGTTCTACACTGCCGATTTGACTAACACGCCCCGCATCGTTACGCCCCAGGTCAATAAGCATCAGATGCTCAGCCAACTCCTTAGGATCGGCCAGCAGCTCTGCTTCAAGTTCAATATCCTGTTCCTCATCGACTCCCCGCGGCCGCGTACCCGCAATCGGACGCACCGTGATTTCACCGTCTTCCAGCCGCACCAGAATCTCCGGTGAAGATCCGACGACGTGAAAATCATCCAGATCAAGATAGAACATATAAGGTGATGGATTCAAACAACGCAATGCGCGGTAAAGGTCCAGGGGTGGTGCCTGATACGGCACTGACAAGCGTTGCGATAACACCACCTGCATAGCGTCGCCTTCGACAATATATTCCTTGACGCGATTGACGGCCGCCTGAAATTCATCTTGACTGAAGCCGGATATAAAATCCGACTCGTCAACCTTAGAAGACCGTTTTAACGGGCCTGGCATCGTTACAGGCTGGGATAATTTAGATTGAATTTCACCGAGACGAGCCTGTGTCTGGTGATAGGCATCTGGCTCTGCCGGATCAGCGTGGACAATAATCATTAATTTGCCGGACAAGGTATCGAAAACCACAACCTCGTCGGACAGCATCAATAAAATATCCGGGTTGCCTAACGGATCATCATTCACACCGTCACGTAAACGCGGCTCAATATAGCGAACTGTATCGTAGCCAAAATATCCGACCAAACCACCAGCGAAACGCGGCAATTCTTCGAGTTCAGGCACCTTAAATCCTTGCTGGTAATTTTCTATCCATGCTAGTGGATCTGCCGCTGTAACCCGTTCCGTGACCTGGCCATTCGTTGATATTTCTACCTGGTCGTCATAAACACGCAATACGGTACGGCAAGGCAGGCCGATGATCGAGTAGCGCCCCCATTTTTCACCACCCTGCACAGATTCAAATAAATAGGAGTATGGCCCGTTGGCCAGTTTAAGATAGGTGCTCAGCGGCGTATCCAGATCCGCCAGCACTTCGCGCATCATTGGGATTCGGTTATAGCCCGCCGCAACGAGTTGTTCGAATTGTTCTTGAGTCATTACAATCACCGTAGAAGTTTTATAAACACAAACAGATCACCAACAGCCAACCCTCAGGCCTGCCATCGGCCATCCCATTTGCGCTTTAAAACTTCTTTCTGTAATTGCATTTCAAATTCCAATATAAACTTTCTATATTCACTAACATCCCCTCTCCCTCAGGGAGAGGGCTGGGGAGAGGGGATATAATTAAACGCAGTTGCTTTTATCTGATCCCCTGTCCCTCCCCCTGAGGGGGAGGGGACGGTCTGTTTATATTTCAGTGTCCGTTACCAAGTTCAGCGTACAAAGCCCAATCTACGCCGCTCTTTCTAATTCAACTCGCAAAGCCGCCAGCGAATCAATCACCAAATCAGGTTCAGCATCCCGAATATCATCGCCATGATTATACCCGTAAGGTACACAGGCAATCATAAAACCTGCCGCCCGCGCAGCTTTTACATCATTGACCGAGTCACCAATCATCAACGCATTGCCAGGCTCAACCTTGAAAAATTCTGCCGCGTGCAGCAAGGGTGCCGGGTGCGGTTTTTTGTGTTCAAGCGTATCGCCACTGACCACGATCGAGAAATCGTCGTAAATTCCCAGTGCTTTAAGTAAAGGCAATGTGAATTGCTCAGCCTTGTTAGTCACGCACCCCACCGCAAAGCCCGCCGCTTTTAGATAATCCAGACCGTCTCGTACGCCTGGGTATAGCATCGACCGCTTGGAAGTATTATCGGCATACAAATCGAGAAATGCCGGATAGGCCTTTTCAAAATCACCCGCATCCGGTTCACCTTCCAGTTGCCCGACCAACGCGCGCTTGACCAACCGCTCTACACCGTTACCCACCCAGTCACGAACCTGGGTTTCACTTCTCGGTTCACGCCCCAGTTGCTGCATCATTTCGTTCACGCAATAAGCCAGGTCAGGCACGCTATCGACAAGCGTACCATCCACGTCAATGAGAATCATCGATGGCTTGTGAAGCCCCATCAGGCCGCTTTCTTCGCCTTGCCGAGCTCACCACGCATTTCGCCAATGACCGAATCATAAATGCTTGGGTCGCTGTCTTTGGCGGCACCAAAAATCGCAGAACCTGCTACAAAGGTATCAGCACCCGCTTCAGCGATTTCACGGATATTATTGACCTTGACCCCACCGTCTATTTCCAGGCGAATATCCCGGCCACTGTCATCAATAATCTTGCGTGCTGCACGCAGTTTGTCGAGCGTTGCAGGGATAAAACTCTGGCCACCAAAGCCTGGATTCACAGACATCAACAACACCATATCAATTTTGTCGATAACCCATTGCAGACAATCCAGTGGCGTTCCCGGATTGAATACCAGACCGGCTTTACAACCTTCGCCCTTAATTAGCTGCAAAGTTCTGTCGATATGTTCGCTGCCTTCCGGATGGAAAGTAATATAGCTGGCACCCGCTTTGGCAAAATCCGGCACCAGCGCATCAACCGGCTTGACCATTAGATGTACGTCAATCTCTGCTGTTACACCGTGCTTGCGCAATGCATCGCAAACCAATGGGCCAATGGTAAGATTGGGGACATAGTGGTTATCCATAACGTCGAAGTGCACAATATCGGCACCTGCCTTGAGCACATTGTCGACTTCCTCGCCGAGACGGGCGAAATCGGCAGAGAGGATGGAAGGGGCAATTTTGAAATCTGACATAATCTTGGGCCTCTTGGTTGAGTCTGCAGGCAAATTGAACGGGGGACTTTACCTGAACAACGCCCTGATTTCAGCCCACTGAAAGAGGTATAAGACCGTAACCGTTCCCGGCACAGACATTGACACCCAATAAGTTATGAAAAAAATACACTACCTGTTGATTTTATTAAGTTTTATAGCAATCCAACCGATCGCCTGGTGCTCTGACCAGGCGAAGGAAAAGCGCTGGTCTGAGCAGATTGTCGATAGCCTGCTGACTGGCGAGTCAGCTGAACTGGAAGCCAAGGGCGCAAAATTCCTGGGAATCTACACGGAAGCCAGCAATGGCCCGGGCGAACGAGTCATCATCCTGCTGCACGGTATGGGGGTTCATCCAGACTGGCCGGAAGTGATCAATCCACTGCGTAGTGAACTGCCAGAGCATCAATGGAGCACGCTCTCTATCCAAATGCCCATACTGTCCAACGATGCGCCACTTAAAGACTATACCCCCTTATTCGAAGAAGCCGGTCCGCGCATTGATGCTGCGGTTAATTTTCTGAAGGGTAAAGGTCATACTAAAATTGTACTGTCGGGACACAGCCTCGGTGCAGCAATGGGCGCTATTTATCTTGCTGCTTCTAAACCTAAAGATATTTTTGGCTTTGTTGCCATCGGCCTTAGTGTGATCGAGCTTGACGAGAAAATGAACGCTGCGCTTGCGCTGGAAAAAATTGAAATTCCCGTATTGGATCTTTATGGCAGCCGCGATCTTGATGGCGTTCTAAGTTCAACACAACAGCGCGCTAAAGCCGCAAGAAAAGCCGGTAACAAATACTACCGGCAAACCGAAATAGAAGGTGCCGACCATTTTTTTTCGGGCAGCGAAGATATCTTAATCAAAACCGTATATGGCTGGTTAAAACGCAATTTTGGCCCTCGAAATCATAAATAATACTTGCGAAGATCATTTCCAGATATTTTCCACGAAATATTGTTTCTGACCGTTCGCCATTATGGTTGATATCAACCATATGGCTGGTTGTATAAACCAAATTCCCGAAATTTAACAAGAAATATCTTATGATTTCTTCATGAGAAATTTTATAACTTACTGTTTTTAATTGACTATTTATATTTTTAGAAAACCGGCACGAAGTCTGCTTTATGACAATTGACAGGATTAATACCTGTTACTTTTTTTAACTAGTCAAACGGAGATTTCCACCATGAAATGGGAAACACCATCATATAAAGATATTCGTTTCGGTTTCGAAATCACAATGTACATCTGTAACCGCTAAATGAATTGAACTTGGCATCGCCCGAAAGGGCGATGTCTTTTTCTGAGAAATAATTATAAGAAAAATGTACGTACGTGTTTTAGGCTCAGGCGCTGGGGGAGGATTTCCTCAATGGAATTGTAACTGCCCTAACTGTAAAGGCCTGCGTTCAAACACGATTAAAGCCAGCAGCCGAACCCAATCATCGATCACTGTCAGTACGGATGGTGAAAACTGGGTGCTCTTCAATGCTTCACCTGATATACGCGCACAACTTGAATCCTTCCCCACGTTGCAACCGGGTCGTGAAATTCGTGATACCGCCATCTGTTCCATTATTCTTGTGGATGCACAAATCGATCATACGACGGGACTGTTAATGTTGCGGGAACACATAAAACCCTGGGATATTTATTGTACGGCTGCAGTTAAAGAGGATATGACCACCGGCTTCCCGATTTTTAACATCCTCAGCCATTTCAGGGGCGTGAACTGGCACGAGATCAAGACCGATGAATCTTCCTTCACAATTCCTGGCATAGATGGCCTGGTATTCACTGCCGTACCGTTAAAAAGTGAAGCACCACCCTACTCACCGCATCGACACAATACTGTGCCCGGCGATAATATTGGTGTGCGCATCGAAGATACCGTTAGCGGGAAAAGTCTGTTCTATGCGCCAGGTCTAGGCGAGATCACAGCCAACATTCACGACTACATGAATGCTGCTGATTGTTTGTTGATCGATGGAACACTTTGGACTGATGATGAAATGATTCAATCCGGGATCAATAACAAACGTGGGCAGGACATGGGGCATCTGGATCAGTCGGGTGAAAACGGCATCATGAATACACTGAATACCTTAAACAAACCCCGTAAAATTTTAATTCATATCAACAACACCAACCCCATTCTGGATGAAGCTTCCCCGCAACGGAAAACGCTGGAGCAAGCCGGGATTGAGGTTGCCTTCGACGGTATGGAGATAACTTTATAGTGTCTACTATGCCAGCTAATACGGCGGTTAAAGCGCCCTGGTCGCGTGAAGAATTCGAGCAACAATTACGCGCCAAGGAAAAGTACTACCACATTAACCATGAATTCCACATCCTGATGAACTCCGGCAAACTCGACAAGCCGGCTATCCAGGGTTGGGTAGCTAACCGTTTTTATTATCAAACCGCCATCCCCATCAAAGATGCTGCAATCATGTCCAATTGCCGCGACCGCGATGTGCGCAGGCAATGGGTACAACGCATTATCGATCACGATGGCATTGAAGGTGAAGACGGTGGCATAGAGGCTTGGCTACAGCTAGGTGAAGCTGTTGGTCTGACACGGGAAGAACTGCACTCACATCAACATTTATTACCGGGTGTTAAATTCGCCATTGACGCCTATATCAACTTTGCCCGCCAGCAACCCTGGGAAGTAGCCGCCAGTTCGTCACTGACCGAATTGTTTGCCCCCAAAATTCATCAAAAACGTCTAGATAACTGGCCCGAACATTATCCGTGGATCGATGCAAAAGGTTACAGCTATTTTCGTAAACGCCTTAACGAAGCGCGCCGTGATGTGCAACACGGACTGGATATCACGCTTGATTATTACCAGACACGGGAACAGCAGGAATTCATGCTCGACGTGTTGCAATTCAAGCTGGATATTCTATGGACCATGCTGGATTGCATGTGGATGGCCTATATTGAAAAGAAGCCGCCCTACCATAACGTCAATACTTAAGGAGTCACTGATTTAATATGCAGATAACAGGGAACAATATCATTACTATCGCCCCAGGCTTTCGCCTGCAATGGGAAGAAGCACAGAATCGTCATGTCATCCTTTACCCGGAAGGTATGGTCAAACTGAATCCCACCGCAGCTGAAATATTGAAACGTATTGATGGCGTAAAAAATGTTAACGAGGTCATAACTGATCTGAATACAGCATTTCCCGGTGTCGACCTGAAAAATGATGTCTACCAATTCCTGGAGGCCGCCCATGACAATGGCTGGATCAAATCCCGAACGACCTAAACCTCTATGGCTGCTGGCAGAACTGACGTACAGCTGTCCGTTACAGTGCCCCTATTGTTCTAATCCAGTCAATATTGCCAATTACAAACAGGAATTGACAACAGATGAATGGATCCGCGTACTGCGTGAAGCCCGTGCTATGGGTGCTGCACAATTGGGACTTTCCGGCGGCGAACCCCTGGTGCGGCAGGACCTTGAAGTCATTATTGCTGAAGCCAGAAAACTGGGCTTCTACACCAACCTGATTACCAGTGGTGTGGGTATGGATGAGGCTCGCATCAAGGCTTTTAAAGAAGCCGGACTGGACCATATCCAGGTTAGTTTCCAGGCCAGTGATGAAGTATTAAATAATTATATCGCCGGTACCGATGCCTTCGAACACAAACTGGAAATGGCGCGCCTGGTAAAAAAATATGACTACCCAATGGTGCTGTGTTTTGTTTTGCACCGCCAGAATCAGGATCAGGTAGCACAGATTCTGGATCTCTCGGCTGCACTTAATGCGGATTATGTCGAACTGGCAGCCACCCAATATTATGGCTGGGCAATGTTAAACCGTGATGCTTTGATGCCAACACGTGAACAGGTTATTAAGGCTGAAGCTGTCGCCCATGAATACCAGAAAAAAATGCAAGGCAAGATGAAAATCTTATATGTCGTGCCCGACTATTATGAGGATCGGCCCAAGGCCTGTATGAATGGTTGGGGTTCGGTATTTCTGACCATCGCACCAGACGGCACGGCCTTACCCTGCCATGCTGCAAGCACCTTGCCTGGATTATCTTTCCCCAATGTCAGGGATCACAGCATCGAATACATCTGGAATGACTCTGAAGATTTCAATAAATTCCGGGGTTATGACTGGATGAAGGAACCCTGCAAAACCTGTCCGGAACGCGAAAAGGATTTTGGCGGCTGCCGCTGCCAGGCCTATATGCTCACAGGGGATGTCCGAAATGCTGATCCGGTGTGCAGTAAATCATCCCATCACGGTGAGTTACTGGACAAACTCACACAGCTGCAAACCACGGCCGGTAAAAATGAAACGCCTCTGGTTTTTCGCAACATGCCGAATTCCAGAAAGCTGCTTAAAGGCGAAACACTTAATTAGCGAACCGCTCTGTTTCATTCACTAATGCAGCGGCCATCTCTGACTCACTGGCAAGATGACCACTATCAACAGAAATTAAACGGGACCCAGGAATGACTTGATGTAAAGTCCAGGCCGCTTCAATTGGACAGACCAGATCATGTTTACCGTGGACTATTGACACTGGCACATCAGGTAACCGGTCAATGTGCTCGAGAATATAATTTTCTGACAGAAAATAATGATGCTTTGCATAATGCGCTTCAATGCGAGTTTTGGTCAGTAATCCGTTTGGTATGACAGCGTTGTCGTTCACTTCAGGCGGCTGCTTCACAGAACCATTCGTGACAATAGTATCTCCCCAGGCAGACCAGGCTTTGGCCGCTTGTGTATTCAATGCTGACTCTTCACTTTGCAAACGATTGAAATAAGATTCAATTAAATTTTCTTGTTCAACTTCAGGTAGCCATGCTGAAAAGGCATGCCAGGCTTGCGGAAATAGTCGTGCAACACCGTCATTTCCAAAGAACCAATCCAGATCTTTTTGCCGCGCCAGAAATACACCACGCAGGATCAAACCGGTCACACAGGCAGGATAGGTTTCTGCATAAACCAGCCCTAATGTTGCCCCCCAAGATCCCGCAAACAACAACCACCTGCTCAATTTTCAAATGTTTGCGGATTACTTCTATATCTTCTACCAGCGCGCCAGTCTGATTATTTGCTATTTCATCAACCGGAGTAGACAGACCTGAACCGCGCTGGTCAAAAAGAATGATGCGGTAATATTTTGGATTGAAATAACACGCGTGTTCCGGCTTGCAACCTGAACCCGGCCCTCCATGCAAGAAAATGACGGGGACACCCAGTTGATTCCCGTATTCCCGAACATGAATTACATGCACTTTATCGACGGGAATATCATGTGTCACATAATGCTCTAATGAAGAAAATAAATTATGCATGGATCAATACAACCGCTTGAGTTGGTAGACAATTAGAAGATATAAGCCCTATTCGAAAAAATCTACACCTGATTTAGTTGTGGTATCACTACTATTCCAGTGAGAGCTGATATAGTTAGTCAGGTTAGGATCGAATTCGATCAAGATCTAGATTAAGGAACAAGATGTCAATCGCTATCACTCTGCACATGCTTGCCGCTGTCATTTGGGTTGGCGGGATGTTCTTCGCGTATTTTGTGTTAAGGCCGGTTGCCGCGCAACAACTTGAGCCACCTCAACGCCTACCCTTATGGTCACAATGTTTCAGTCGCTTTTTCCCCTGGGTCTGGATGTTTATTATACTGCTGCCAGCAACAGGTTACTGGATGATATTCAACGTTTTTGGTGGCATGGCGTCTGTTGGCCTTTATGTTCACCTGATGCACGGACTTGGCTGGATCATGATTTTATTATTTATTCACCTTTACTTTTCACCGTTTAAACGGCTTAAATATTCGGTCAATGCATCTGACTGGCCGACAGCAGGAAAAAGCTTAAACCAAATACGCTTGCTGATCGGCATAAACTTATCGATTGGGTTAGCTGTGATTGCAATTGCTTCTGGAGGCCGTTATTTTTAATTCGCCACATGAGGGCGTATTAATTTTCTCGTAAAACCGGTTAATTTCCTCTGCCATTTTGCCGTTAACAGGACAATAGTAAATACCATATAAACAAAAACATATTAAGGAACCTCTGATTAATTAGCGAAAATGCACGACACATCAGAGGCACCTAAAGTAATAAAACTTTCTTATTTAGAGATTTAGCCATGCTGAATATATCCAGACACCACCATGATCACTAAACGGTCTGCTGAAAGATAAGATGATGTCTGCTTTATCCGATGGGCAGGTTTTCAAACCAGCCAGAATCTCACCTCCACGATGCATGCTGCAGTTCTTGCTGCTTACAGTAATTTTTATATGGCCCGCATTAATGACGGGCAAGGCGATCAGTTTCTATCAGGATACCGCCTCATATTTAAATGGTGGGGAACATGCCTTGCAGTACATCCAAAGCGTGGCATTACCGAATCAGTCAGCTGACGATGAAGCTCCAGGTGACCAGGGAGTTGTAACTGAAAGTACACGAATCAAGGCTGCTGGTTTTTCAGGGGCGCGCTCTCCAACCTATAGCATCTTTACCTACCTACTGCATGGCCCACAGAAAACACTACTACTGTTGACTGCAGCACAATCAGCAATCTTTGCTTATCTTTTACTACTCCTTTTACACCTGTATAAGATCCGTTTAAATTTTATCCTCTTTATTCCTGCAGCTATTATCACGGCCTTATCGACAAGTGCACCATGGTATATCTCCTATGCGATGCCAGATATATTTTCTGGCTTTGCCATCCTGTGCATTGCAATGCTGGTTGCATTTCCGGCAAAGCTATCATTGACACACAAGATTTTATTAGCCGTGATTACCGCATTTTCGGTTACCGCCCATACGAGTCATATACCTCTGGTAGGGGGACTAGTATTACTAACATTCGCTAGCTTTCTTTATCGACGGCGGCGAACAGAAAACAAAATTCCATTTACACAATCTTTCTGGGTTGCCGTACCATTTGCATTAGCAATTACAGTTACTATGGCAATTAATTATATTGGTTTTGGCGACACCAGTGTCGTCGCTAAACGCTTCCCGGTCACTCTGGCACGCTCTATAAGTGATGGCCCGGCAAGATGGCACCTGGAAAAAAACTGTCAAAAATATCAGTATGCTGTCTGTGAAATATTTGAAACCATCCCGATTAGTTTGGTTGAGTTTCTATGGGGCGAAAACGGCCTAAGAAATAAAGCCACTGCAGATCAGATGGATCGAATCCGCGCAGAAGAGCTGATTATTTTAAAACGTGCATCACTAGAATATCCATTCAGAACATTGCAAAGAATCGCCTGGAACACACTTCGACAACTTGTAAGTTTTGGTTATGCCGAGTTAAATTTTAATCAGGATATAAAACGTGATGACAATAATGAATGGACAGTTGTAAAAACGCGAGCCCCCAAACACAGGAAATTAATTAAAAGTTTTCATGCCCTGGAATACCTCGTTGTATTTTCAACACTGTTGTTGCTTGTCCATAGTTATCGAAAAAAGATACGTTTACGTGAATGCGATTATTATTTAATTGGCATTATGCTGTCAGGCCTGTTTATTAATGCGGCCGTGTGCGGAAGTCTTTCAACTGTTGCTGATCGTTATCAAGGCCGGGTAATCTGGATTTTCCCGATAGTAATAGCTGTTGTAGCGTGGCATCGTTATTTAAACAATCCAGACAAGCTCTGATTAATTAGCAATAACAAGATGCACAGTTAAATCTGCTACTTGCGAGATGCTTTAATAGTCTCGTAGGCCTGTTTTATTTGCTGCGTCTTCTCAGTTGCCAGTTTAATCATTTCTTCCGGCAGGCCTTTAGAAACCAGCTTGTCCGGATGATGTTGATTCATTAAACGCCGATAGGCCTTTTTAACTTCTGCGTCAGTATTAGTCCGGGTCACGCCTAGTATCTCATAGGCCTCTTTGAGTACTTGTGCGGGTGGTACTTGCGCTCCGCCGCCAGTGCCTGCCCCAAAATGACTGGCATTACGTACCAGTGCTTCCAGATGCTGGAACTCGAGGGTGGTAAAACCTAGATGTTCGCGTATTCGATTGAGTAAGTTGCGCTCCTGAGGATGGACATGACCGTCTGCATACGCTGCATGCAGTAAAATTTCCATAAACATCTGCATCAGGTGTTTGCGGCGATGACATTCCTGCCGGAACTGGCTAATCACTTCATCAAACGGAAAATCTTCCTGCCTACCTTCGTTAAACAAATTAATGGCCGTTGTGCGCATTTGCTCATTCAGGTTCATACGCGTCATGACGTCACGCGCCATCTGGATCTCATCCCGCGTAACCTGGCCATCGGCTTTGGCCAGATGCCCCATAATGGAAAAAACAGCCGTAAAGAATGCCGCCTGGACGCGCTCCTGATCGCCAGACTCAAATTGACCTGAGGCAACCCTGCCCAGGCCTCTATCAAAATTATGCCCGAAAGATGCACCCATCAATGCGCCCAATGGCCCACCAAGCATAAAACCAAATGTACCGCCTAGTATTTTCCCCCACCAACTCAAAATTTATCTCCTGATTTCGTTACTAAAAATATAATCATCGATTGATTTTACAAATTGCTCACAACAATTTTCATTGTGATCTCCGGATATTGCTATTCATTCTATAAAATATTGTAATAAATTCAGTGAGTCCCGAGCCTGCAAAATTTATTATTGTGACTATACTTAATACTATAAGCCACCGCATTGATGGCAAATGATTTTACCAGTTATCCGCTTGCATAGGGATAAGGAGGTTGGCAATGAGAAGAAGACTCTATTTTCTACTGCCTGACATTGCGCGTGCACGCCAGGTCGTCGATGAATTATTACTGGCGCGTATTAATGATCATCATATTCATGTACTGGCTAAAGAGGGTACCGATCTTAGTAACCTGCCGGAAGCCAATATGCTGCAACGCAGCGACTTTGTCCACGGTGTGGAACTAGGCCTCAGTGTCGGTGGCGCTACCGGAATAGCAGCTGGTTTAATTGCTCTATCTTTCCCCCCTGACGGACTGGCAATAGGTGGCTGGGCAGTCTTAGCATGCGCGCTGGCGGGTGCACTTATTGGTGCCTGGGTAGCGGGCATGATTGGTACTGATATCCCAAACAGTCGCCTCAAGGAATTTGAACGTTCCGTTGAAGACGGTGAAATTTTAATGATGGTCGACGTCTCAAAAGATCACGTTGATCAAGTAACAGAAATGATTAAACACCATCACCCGGAGGCAGACATGCACGGTATTGAACCCACGATGCCCGCTTTTCCGTAATAACCGCTCCTCCAGTGCGGAGCATCAGCTCTGCATTTTCTCATCCGGAGGCAGGGCCACCTGTCTTCGGATTTTTCTTATTCTTTTATTTTAGCTCCGCTAAGTTCCCAATTTAAGTCAATATATCTGCGATTCAATGTTTATAGCCCCACGCCGATAAATACTAAGACAGGCAACATAGAGAGGAATGGCTGTGACATTCATTATTGATATGCTTACCGGCGAACGTATTGCAACTGATCAACCTTGCGATAAGCTGAAAACCGCTTCAGCAACACACTTCCCTGCAGCTAACGAGCCGCTGGTTTTGACAGCCTTACAGCCTGTTTGTAGCCAGGAAATTACGCCAGAACCAACGCCTGATGTTGCCAAACTTAATATTGCAGAAATGCTCGAAAATCTTGACGACTAGACCGTCTTATTGAATCAAAAAACAGGTGTAAATTTAACCGTCGGTTAAAAGCCAGACTGCTTCGTCCTCAATAATTACCCTGACGGCAGTCAATCGATCACCTGTACAGGGCCCAGAAACACACAAACCGCTTTCAATCTGAAACAGTGCGTCATGCGTTGCACACTGAATCAGGTCACCCTCAATATTCAGAAACTGATCAGGCATCCAATCCAATGGACCACCAGTATGCGGGCAACTGTTTTTGTAGGCATGCACGGATTGTTCCTTACGTACCAGGAACAGATCAATAGTTTCGCCGTTGGCTTTCACCACAAAACTGCGGCTGCATGCTTCGGGCAATTCATGCAAAGGGCACAGCAGGATGTTTGTTGATTCAGACGACATTATGATTAGTCGAATATATTACGCGGGCTTGTTGAAAACAAACCCGAAGCGGTGTGTAATTAATATAAAGTTACCCTGATCGTTGTTCTAGATAATTATAACGCAGCGTTTCCTAGTTGGCTCGCACCACTCGAAAGCCTAAATTATCAATCTGAGACTGTGGTACGCGGCGTGAGCGTGCCGCGCTGCGCAAAGTATTCACTGGCCCTGTGTAGCTACCACCACGAACCACATGCGCGTCACAGGGGGTGAGATTAACCGCAGCGCCTACTGTGCTGGCGACCTTATAGTCGGGCAGATAACAATCCTGCACCCATTCCATCACATTACCTGTCATTTCATGCGCACCCACCGCATTAGCCGGCAAGCTGCCTACTGCTGCGGGCTTGGTCGCATCCCACTTACTACCACAATTAAAGCAATTGGCTTTACCCTCGGCTTTTGGCTTATTGCCCCACCAATAATGCGTCACTGTTCCAGCACGTGCAGCATATTCCCATTCAGCTTCTGTAGGTAATCTGTAGTTAAAACCAGATTGTTTACTGAGCCACTGGGTATAGGCTAATGCGTCATTCCAACTAATATTAATAACCGGCTGGCGGCCTCGCCCCCAACCGGCATCAGATGGAAAACCACGACCAGTCATCCGCGCAAACTGGTCATACTCTTCAAATGTGACTTCATATTTACCCATAGCAAATGTCGATAATGTCACTTCATGACGCGGCCGCTCGTTAAAATTGGCAGAAGACATGGCGCTACCCATAGTAAACATACCTGCTGGTATCTGAACCATACGCGGGCCAGACTTGCCATTGGTTAAACGGTCACTAAATAATTTGCCTGGTTGCATTTTTATTACCCGATTTTCAGGTGTCGCCTCGGGTGGCTCCTGCACAGCAAGATCTTGCTCTGTTGTACCTGATGTGGCTTCCAATGCCTCAATTGCCGCTACGGTTTCAGCAACTGTTTGTGAGACTTGTACGTCATCGCGAATTACTGCCTCGAACCCTTGAACGTTATTATCAGGTGACTTTGATGTAACTTCTTCTACCACCTCTGAATCTGTGCCACTGTTTTCATCCGTTGGTTCTTCCATTACTACGGTAGACGGCGTTGATTGTAGTTCCACCTGCTTTTTTAAATCGGGTAACCAGTACAGCACAGCCGCACCAACCACTGCTCCAATGGCCAGAAACACCATCAATTTACCAATAAAGCCTTTGCCAATAATGCCATCGTCATCCTCAACGAATCTTTCAAATGGTGGAGCGGCGGCAGTCGCAGGCTTAACATCAGGTGTGTACGCTGTGAACTGTATATCTTCTGGCTCGTGATTGAGTACAGGCACACTGACAACCGGTGTCACGGCATTACTTTCTACCCGTGACTCCGCAGTAAATTCTAGTTTTTTGGCTTCAGTTTTCCAGCGCGAAACTTCCTGTTCAGCACACACACGCTGTGCAGTTTCTGCATCAAGCTCGGTTTTTAATTGATTGACGGTTGCCTGTAAATCACTGCCACTGGTTTCCGGCAGCATCTCCCCTAAACCACGGTTAACTTCAAACTCAGCGCGTAATTTATCAGCATCCTGGCTAGCCTGTTGTGAAACAGTCTCAATGGCATCGCGTTCGCTTGCCACCTGTTCTAACTGAGACTGCAGACTGTTGATTTTTTGACCCGCATCACTTACAACTTCCTCATGAGCACTGACCACGGCTTGCATTTCAGATGATTGCTGTTGTGATTCCGTTTCAGCAGAGACAATCAGTTCATCGAGTTGTTGCTGGACAGCTTCACGTTCAGATTCGAGCGAAGCTTCCAGTGAAGCAATCCGTTCTTTTTTCTCGCCTACGGCTTGCTTATACTTGGCTTTAACTTTCGTCAACTCATTAGATAGCTGCTCAACCTTCTGCAACGCATCCGAGTGTTCATGCACAAGGTTAACCCGTGCTTCTACATCGTCTGCAGAACCACCAGTTTTTTCCAATTCGTGCTGGTAATCCTTTCGCAGCTGAGTATTTTCACGTTTCAGCTTGCGTACCTGTTGAGTCAGACGAGTTTGCTCGTTGAGGATATTTTGTTTTTCATTTTGGGTGCGCGCCAGCGTCATACGCGCAGCGTTCAAATCTGATGCATCTTCCTGGCTGGATTGTACTGCTTTGCCCATTTCGTCAGTTTGATGCCGTAATTCAAGCTGGGCACTTTCCAGCTCACTGACTAAGCGATTATTTTTTGCGTCAAGCTGTTCGATTTGCACCTGGAAATCACGGATGATTGCCGTCTGTGCCGCATTTTCTGCGACAGATCCATTGTCAGCTACCGGATCTGCCTCCTCTTCAGCGCCGCTTTCATCGACATTGGCCACATCACCAAGCAAATCTTCCCAAGGCACTTCCAACAGACCGTTGTTTAGTACGGTTGCGTCAAAACCATGCTGAGATAATACAAATGCAGCTGTGGCACTACGCCGACCGGTATCACAACAGATAATATACTGAGACTGCTGGTCGAACCCATCTAACCTGTCACGTAACTCAGAAAGCGGTAGATTTATGCTATCTGCCAGCGAACAATTTTTAAATTCATCGATTAATCGTACATCTAGCCACAGAGCACCACCCTCTACTGCTGCTTTTGCTACAGTGTAATCTATGGACTTAACTAAAGGTGTGCGCAGCAATTCATCAAAGTCCTGCTTTGATACGCGCATAACAACACCATCCGTCAACATTGTGACGGTTGCATTACGCTGCGTGCCTGCAACAAGCGCTTCCTCACCAAAGCAGGCGCCATCTGATAACTCTGCAAGCAAAACATCCTTACCCTCTACGGCACCCTTGCGTGTTACGGACAATCGTCCCTGCTTCACGACGTAAAAATATTCACCGGATGAGCCTTCCTCAACGATCAAATCACCTGCCAGAACCGGCATAGACTCCATGCTGGACAATAATTGCTGGATATTGACCGGTGAGAGACGCGAAAATGTCTCTGACTGTAATAGTCGGGTAAGCCAGTCACCATCACTGCCAGCAGTAATTTCTTCAACGTCGTATCCTGTCGACTCACTCCAGGCCAGCAATGCATCCAGCCGACTGGAATCGACCCTTACAACCGACACATTGCCAGCCGCCCTGACAGATAATTGGCGTGGTTGTGCGTGTGCTAATGGATGCTTTGCCGTTGCACTTTTCACTGAAAGCTTACCGACAGATTTACCTTCCGCATTGATCAGTTCGACATCACCTGCCAGCAAATAAACCGTTTGATTATCATGATCACCTGCCCTGAACACATACTGATCAGCGCTGATTTCCTCGATAACGGCTTTATTTGCCAGTTCTTTCAGATGCGAATTTGATAAGGCGTCGAGCGGCACAAGGCCTTGCAACACACTATATTCTATAGATTTTTCTGCTATTGCCATGATTTACCAGGCCGTCTTACCGGCTAAAAACAGGTCGAAAAAGGATAAATTTGATCACCCTGTTAGCGACCAAAAGCGCTGCTGACTTAGCTGAAATTGACCCGTTTATAGCAAAATATTGCTGCGACTTTTCAGCTCAGAAAGCAACAGACTTAACTGTAAAACTATCCGTCGTTGTTTACTGAATACAGCCATTCCGAATTTCTCATACTCTATAACTAAAAATGATCATCCATTCTCAGTAAAGCTGTTACAAGACAAACAACACCGTTTCGAACTGAAAGTAGTTTTAGAGTTGTTATTTGAGTCACTAATAATTGTCAACGCGCAGGTAAAACACACAACAATAATTCATTGGCACGTGTTTTGAACCGTAAATATAGACCTGAAATTGCAATTAGTGCTTTTACTTTTTTTATTTTGTGCTATCTTTACGGAGTTACTTCACCCTGCGAAACAACTTAATAGAGGAGCTGAGTGCATGGCCGTAAAGAAAAAGAGAGCCACCCGGAAAACTGCGAAGAAGAAAACTTCCAGAGCAGTTAACAAAGCAACTACCAAATCAGAATCATTTTCTTACATCGCTGACAAAACTGGTTTGACCAAAAAGGATGTTGGTGCAGTATTCGATGCAATGAGTACTCTGATCAAACGTGACCTGAAACGAAATGGCCCAGGCGTCTACACAGTCCCTGGTCTGATGAAGATCAAGGTTGTGCGTAAACCTGCGACCAAATCCCGTAAAGGCGTCAACCCATTCACGGGCGAAGCCATGGTATTCAAAGCCAAGCCAGCCCGTAACGTTGTTAAGGTGCTCGCGCTTAAGGCATTGAAAGATATGGTGTAAAGCAGAACATTTAAGCCTGTTTGACCAATCCCAGGTCACACCCAGCTTACAAATGCTGGTAAGTTAGGTTTATTTTTAAGGCAGCTTTTTTAAGCTGCCTTTTTTATGCTTTTTTTAAAGCCTTTTCCACCCGGTGTTTTGCTTGAATAAAATCCCGGTGTGGCACATGAATAAGGTCAGCAATTTTACGCACCATGGCCTCTTCGTAGCAGGCAATAATCCCATCAGCAAACACTACCTGCCAAAGCATTTCAACAATTCTGACCTTTTCTGTCGGCAAAAAATGCTGATTGATTAATCCGGTGAACTGGTAAAGCGAAACCGCCTCTTCAACTTCTCTCTCAGCCAGATCTGCAAGTTCACGAGTTTCCGCCTCAGAAAGCGAAAAAATCTTCTGGATTGCTGATTCGACAACCTCTCTTTCAACATCAAGCACTTCAAAATCTGCCCGGGTAACCTCAAATAGCAGGGCTGCCGTAGCTAGCGCCAAGGCATGTTCACCATGCTCGCCGTCTGAGGTAGCAGTATCTATTTGCTGATTAAAGAAAGATTGAATACGTTTTAACAAAAGAATGGAACTCCAGGTCGCACAAACCAGGAGATTCTGTAGGAGCGGCTACAGCCGCTCCTACAGAATCTCACAATTTAATCGAGAGGCACCCTAGCCTGTAAACCACATAATTAGCCGCTTATAAAAAATAAGACGATAATCCCTTAATCACCAAATCATCAGATATTAAAATTCTGATTCTTTCGCCGGCTCGCATAATAATTTCGTGCTAATTGAAAGCTCGCCAGCATCATGAAAAATAGCCATAACGGATCAAATTTTTGGGTTGTGTTCAACGAACAGCCACCACCACCGTCAGACGATGACTGCGCTGCACTCAATGCTGCTGATGCATTCACGATTCCCGTCCCACAAGTACTGGTCGTGCAAGTTGATCCAGCAGGAAAGGCTTGAGTAGTATTGCTCAAAATAGCTTCAACACTCTGAGGAGATAATGAGTTATTCACTGAATACATTAGCGATGCAACCGCAGAAACCTGTGCGGTTGTAAAACTGGTGCCTTGTATTAAAGCCAGAGTATCGAGTACTGGCCCATCAGTACCAGTATTTGACAAGGTAAGCACACCATCAGAACTATCACCACCCGGCGCACTCACATCAACAGCCGTACCAAAATTTACATAACTGGTCTGATCACCACTACGTGTAGTTGCACCAACCACGATAACACCCTCACAGTTAGCAGGACTCTTTCCGGGGATACCCTCGGATTGATTACTGGTAATTTCCTCGGCTTCATTGCCAGCGGCCGTTATAACAATGGCGCCTGCTGAACGGACATCATTGATAGCTGCCTGCTCTCCAGCTGAGCACTCACCATCACCACTCAAACTAAGATTGATAACTTTGGCGGGATTGGGATTATCCGGCACATTATTAACGTGCAGGCCAACCGCCCAACGCATGGCGTCCACAATATCTGAAACAGAACCTCCACATCTTCCGAGCACCCGGATCGGCAATATACGTGCTGCAAAATCAATTCCGGCAATATCTGACGTATTATCTGCTGTGGCCGCCATGACGCCAATAACCGACAGACCATGCCAGGAACTTTGGGAGTTATTCGAGTTATTCAAACAGCCTGCCAGGCTATTTTTTTGCTCAGGTGTAAGCGCCAGAAAATCAGGATCATTTGGATCAACTTTATCACCCGGATCAGTGGGATCAGAATCACGACCATCCCCATCATTAGCCGTATAAGTATCCGAGATTAAGTCAACACCTTGCAGCGTTAGAATCCGTCCCGCTGATAATTCCCGATGCGGCAAAACGCCGGTATCCAGCACTGCAATGACAACACCCGAACTGCCAGTTGAAATATCCCAGGCACTCGGTAAATTGATCCCAAATGGTTCATGCAAATACCACTGTTCCGCATAGCGTGGGTCATTTGGAACAAAGGCAGGATACATACGCTTATCCACATGCACAAAATCTACGGCAGGATCCAACATCAAAGCATTCAAGGCATCCTGTACTTGTTCATCTGTTAAACCCTCTGGCAATTGCATAACCATACTATTATCACCCAGTCGGCGTTTGAAAGTCAGTTGTTCACCGCCTGGCGTTTCTAGATTATTCACAACATGCTGTGGACGAACTTTACCACTGTTCGCTTCTCTATCTGCCTTGTACTTAATGATGATCTGATTGTTAAACATCTCACTTGCGGCAGAAAAACCCGCGACTGGAACAAGCACAATACTCAGCCACAACAGGATGCTGGTTTTCCATTTCATTAAATAAATCTCCCCAAATTATTTTGCATTAACACGGAAGCGTTCACCCTGATAAGACATTATCACCCCTTCAGGTGTAACAGCTTCCAATGTCGGCCCTTCAGACAATTGTTCACCTTCACGGTATTTTTGCAGGTTTATTAAAACAAATCTTTCTTCCGCACGTTCCGCATATACATGCACATCCAGCTTCAATCCATCGTTCAGCTGCCCAACCAAGCCAGCAGGCAATTGCGGCCAGACCGGAAGGTCAGCCGATTCTACTTCTTTGTCAACAACTTCATCTTCAGGTTCAATCACAGTTTCAGCATGAATAACACGTCCTGGCTTTATTTTTTCCGGCGCGGAGCGTACTGCAGGCGGTATAGTTCTCAAGGGCGGCGTACTATCCACAGCAATTACAACTTCATCCTGAGGCTCCGGTAGCAGCATTACAGATGGATTCTGTTTGATATCCGGAAGCACCTGAGGTGTAGCTTGTATTGACTCAGACTGGTAAACAGCATCACTGTTGTTGTCAGTAATACGCGCCACGTCCTGACCAGAATTTTTACCATTCAGCCAAAACAATATTGCGATCAACAACCCAGCATTAATGACACCCAGTGCAATCCACCCCGACTTCCAACCTTGCTTTACAGGGGTCTCTACAGGCTGCGCTTCATCAAGACTGGGCGCATCACCCAATCGTCGTTGCTGTTCAGCCTTTCTGAGCGCTTCAAGAATATAAGACATTACCGACTTCCAGACAGGTGTACTGAAGGTTCATTTTCATCCCCTGTGGTTTGCAACAGAGGAACACCCGGGCGTTTGGTTGCCGTATTAAGATAAATAAAAGTTTCCGGGCCAGTTACTCCATCAGCCCTGAGACCCTGCCTTAGCTGAAACCTTTCAACTAAAGATTTGAGTTCCTGATCGTAAACATTTGAACCAGTTAGGACAGGTGTCAGACCCAGGGCAATCTGCAACTGTTCTTTCAGCCAAATCACGTCACTGCTTTTATCCCCTGGCCGCAACACAGCATGCTTCCCCGGGGGTATTTGCCAAAGTAAACGGTAATCGCCAAACCAGAAGCGCTGTAAATCAGAACGTAATATTTGAATCTCGGCTCTATTGATTTCGACGGTTGCAATATCATCGGTAACCGAACGCATCAAAACCGGAACACGACGGCCATCGGTAGTAGCCAGCAGCAACAATACCGGACGCTGGAATTGCATGACTGCATTCCAGCTACCGCTGCGTTGCAGGCATTTAAGCTGAATCCGGCGGGCTTGTGCACAAGCCAGTTGATGAGTTGTAGCAGTGGATTCATATCCCCATTCCCTGAATAATCCTGACCAGGCTTGAGACACCGCATCAGAACCGGTATCAGCTAATAGCTGCTCCAGATCAGGCTGATCCTCCTCCGTGATAGACGATATCTCGGAAACATCAGGTTCAATTTCATCAGGTAAATCTTCTTGCAATATAACTTCTTCAGTCGGCAGCAATACCTCACTCTGACTTTTATTAACAATTGCAGAAGACGTAGAAACTGTATCCACAGCACTGGTTTTATCAAATTCCTTGAGTATTCGCGGACTCAACCATACTGCCAGCAACACAGATGCGAGCCCTACAAAGAGTGTGCTCCACCAGGTAATTTTTTCTGGCCTGGCTTTTTTAACCTCGGGCATTATTTCAGCGGCTGCACGCTGCACAACCTGGCTATTAACCATACGCTTACCTTCAACGTACGCGCCTAGCATTGCACGATCGCACAAGACATTAATCAATCTGGGAATACCCTTTGAGTGCTCCTGAATGAGCTTTACTGCCTTGTCATTGAAAATCATTTCTGTACCACCACAGACTTCCAGACGATGCCGAATATAAGCCGCCGTATCTGTATCAGTGATAGGTTCAAGATGATAACGTGCCGTAATACGCTGTGATAATTGACGCAGATCATCGCGCGCCAATAACTCACGCAGCTCCGGCTGACCGATTAAAATAATCTGTAACAACTTCTCCTGCGTGGTTTCCAGATTGGTCAGTAAACGTACCTGCTCCAACGCTTCTGCATCCAGATTCTGTGCTTCGTCAATGACCATGACGGTGCGCCTGCCTTTGCTATGCGCATCAAGCAGATATTTATTCAAAGCATCCGTCAAAACCTTGATGCTAGTGGTTCCATGAGGATAACTGATGCGCAATTCATCACACAGGGTGCTGATCAATTCCAGCCCGGATACACGGGGGTTGAGTATCAGAGCGACATCAACATTATCAGGCAACTGCTCAAGCAGACTACGGCAAATCGTAGTTTTACCGGTTCCCACTTCACCCGTTAGCTGAACAAATCCTCCGCCTTCTCCCACACCATACAACAGGTGGGCCAACGCTTCCTGGTGGCGTTGGCTCATATAGAGAAAGCGCGGATCAGGCGCAATGGAAAAAGGACGCTCGGTTAGACCGAAGTGTTGCTCGTACATAACACCGGTAGTTTGACTATCAGACTACTATTATGCCTGTAAAATTATACAATTACTGCATAGACTGGATAATAACCACTTCGCTTGAAGCCAATACTGAAATTGTTTGGGTTGCAAGTAATAGATACATGTCCAGCGGACGTCTTCGATCAATAGATAGTAGTATACCCAAGCTAAGAGAATGACCTAATCGAGCCAGGTGGAGATCATGACTGCAAAAGTAGAAAAAACGATTAATGGTTTTGCTGTTACCGCGCGACCCGTCTACAAAGGGAATGCTATCCCTGCCTACTGGACCTGCCTCATCGATCAACACGCACAAGCAAAAACCTTTAAATCAGCAAATGATGTGTTTAAATTTGTTGAGAAACTACACGATCAGCAGGATCAAAACCGGGGCGCATTTACCATCAACTGATCTCTGATCAGATTCAGGCGGCCATGAAAAAAGTGACCCGCCTCTGGCACAATCTCAATCTGGGGCTGTCGCTGTAATCCCTCTGCCCAGGCTAGCACATCACTGACTGGAACAATTTCATCATCACTCCCCTGAATCAACAACCAGTTCGGTGTTTTCACACAGACAGAATCAAAATCGTAAAGATTAACGGGTGGTGCAATGCTCACTAACCAGTCAGGCGCAAGTGCCTTTGCAGCCTTGAGCCCAACATAAGCACCAAACGAAAAGCCTGCCAACCAGAAGGGAACACCTGGCCACCGGTTACGCGCCCAATTTACCACCCGGGTAAGGTCATCAACCTCACCCACGCCGCTGTCATAATGGCCCTCACTGTCGCCCGCACCACGAAAATTAAAACGCACAGTAACTGCATTTAATGCAGTAAAAGTCCGGGCAATCTGATGAACGACCTTATTGGAAAGTGTGCCACCATGTTGGGTATGCGGGTGACAGATGATAGCCAAGGCTTGAGCATCCTGACCCGGCTCATCAACGACCAGTTGTATCTTGCCTGCCGAGCCTTCTATAAGACTAGAATTACTCAGCCTGGCCACGCCGGTTGCGGTTGCGGCGTTGATCAATTCCCGGCGAATGTAACGACAATTCCAACCGGTACCAATCGTCAATTGCGATGACTTCGCGCCGTCCATTTATATATTCAAGAATTGTACGACTTGCCTTGGTGCCTTTGTAAAGTACCGCTCGAACCTGCATTAACTGCCCCTTGATATTGGCATACCAATACCCGGGAATCGGCTTGTGCACTAACATACTTGTTTTTTCTCCTCCGGTCTGACTTAACTACATATGTCAGTTACATCTGTCGATGACAGATTTCTGGCACATCAACTTTTATTTTTCTACCCTACTTCAACCGCATTTAGACTCGCCACAATTCAGACAGGTCAGACAACCATCCATCTGTATCATAGCTTTAGTTTGACACTTGCTACACAGTTGCGAACCAGCCGGGAAGTCACTTTCATCCGTTTGATGCCGTGTAATGCGATCTTCATATTCACTGCGTTTTTCATCAATCAAGCGCTGCTGATGCTCGTCGGGTTCATCGTCTTTCAACATACCAATGAAACGCAGATGACTTTCAATGGCGTCACCAATTTCCGCAACCAGTGACGGCATATACTTACCGCCTTTCTTGAAATAACCGCCTCTCGGATCAAACACCGAATGCAGCTCTTCAACCAGGAAAGTAACATCACCGCCCTTACGAAACACCGCAGAAATAATACGGGTTAGCGCAACAATCCACTGAAAGTGATCCATGTTCTTGGAATTAATAAACACCTCAAACGGACGGCGCAGTTCGTGCTTAGTACCCTGATTAAGCACAATATCATTAATCGTCACATACAGCGCATGCTCGGAGAGTGGGGTTTTTACTTTATAGGTTGAACCCAGCAGGACTTCCGGCCGTTTCAGTTTCTCGTGTAATTGCACCACGTTGTCGTCATGCGACTCTTCCTGATCAATTGGCGCAGCATGTGCAGGCTCCGAAGAATCACTGCCTGCTTTTTCCTTAACGACTTCGTAACCTACAATTGCCTTATCTATTTTAATAGCCATATGCTTCTCCACAACAAGTTAAAACTTGCCGTAATACCCTTCTTTCAATGCGTCATAAAGATTAGCGGCGGTATGCATTTCGCCGTCATATTCGATTTCTTCATTACCCTTGACTTCAACGGTTGAACCGTCATCCAGGGTAAATTGATAGGTTGTATTTTCCAGGTCTTTCTCTTTGACCAGCACACCCTGGAAAGCTTCAGGATTAAAACGGAACGTCGTACAACCCTTCAGACCTTTGTGATAGGCATACCGGTAAATATCCTTGAAATCTTCAAACGGAAAATCGGTTGGTACATTGGCGGTTTTCGAAATTGAGGAATCCACCCACTTCTGCGAGGCCGCCTGGATATCGACGTGTTCTTTTGGCGTAATATCATCTGCGGCGATAAAATAATCTGGCAACTTCTCCGCTTCATTATCACTAAATGGCATCGCATCAGCATTGATCAATTCACGGTAGGCGAGCAATTCAAAAGAATAAACGCCAACCTTCTCCTTGCTCTTCTTACCTTCGCGGATAATATTGCGGAAATAATGATGCGCAAAACTGGGTTCTATTCCATTACTGGCATTATTAGCTAATGACAGTGAAATAGTGCCGGTCGGTGCAATCGATGAATGGTGAGTAAAACGCGCACCGGTTTCCGCCAGTTGCTCGACCAACTCAGGCGCTACTGTAGCAACACGTTTCATATAATGACTATAACGTGCATGCAACACTTTGCCCGGCACCTGATCTCCGATCCGGAAACCATCGCGCTCCATTTCTGGCCGCTTACGCAGCATCTCGGCGGTCACCTTAAATATTTCATCCATAATAGGCGCTGGTCCTTTTTCCTGCGCCAGTTGCAAAGCAGTATGCCAACCCGTCAATGCCAGTTCGCGGCTCACCCGCTCAGCAAACTCAACCGAGACTTCAGAACCATATTTACTTTGCAACATGGTCAGGGTTGAACCCAGACCCAGAAAGCCCATGCCGTGCCGACGCTTGCGCAGAATTTCATCCTGTTGTTGCTCCAGTGGCAAGCCGTTTATTTCAACCACGTTATCGAGCATGCGTGTGAAAATCGCCACAACCTTACAAAATTCTTCCCAATCGAATTCAGCTTCTTCAGTAAACGGCTGGCGCACAAATTTAGTCAGATTCACCGAACCCAGCAGACAGGAACCATAGGGTGGTAACGGTTGTTCGCCACAAGGGTTGGTTGCACGAATATCCTCGTCGAACCAGTTGTTGTTCATTTCATTGACTTTGTCGATGAGAATGAAACCCGGCTCGGCAAAGTCATAGGTAGACGTCATGATCATGTCCCACAGATGCTGCGCCCGAATAGTCTTATAGACTTTACACGCCACCAGGCCCGTATCATCCTGCAGATAATTGTCCTTGACGGGCCAGTCGCGCCAGATCACTTCATCCGCATTGAAAATGTCCAGGCCATCTGTTTTGACTTCGTGTTCGGTCACCGGAAATGCCAGTTTCCATTCGGCATCCTTACTCACGGCATCCATGAATTCCTGCGTTATCAGTAACGACAAATTGAACTGACGCAGACGGCCGGCTTCACGCTTGGCGCGAATAAAATCCATGACGTCAGGATGGCCGACATCGAAGGTTGCCATTTGCGCACCACGGCGCCCACCTGCGGAGGAGACGGTAAAACACATCTTGTCATAGATATCCATGAACGACAGTGGACCTGATGTATAGGCACCGGCGCCAGACACGTAAGCACCTTTTGGCCGCAGCGTCGAATATTCGTAACCGATACCACATCCCGCTTTCAAGGTAAGGCCGGCTTCGTGAACACGCTCGAGGATATTGTCCATGGAATCATGGATCGCACCGGATACGGTACAGTTTATTGTGGAGGTTGCTGGTTTGTGTTTCAGCGCACCGGCATTGGACGTAATCCGTCCAGCTGGAATAGCACCGTGTCGTAATGCCCAAAGAAACTGCTGATGCCAGTGTTCGCGTTTTTCCGGCGTCACTTCGACCTCGGCAAGCGCTTTTGCCACCCGCTGATAAGTATCATCAACCGTTTTATCGATGGCGTCACCGTCCTTGGTCTTGAGCCGGTATTTCATATCCCAAATATCCATAGAAGCAGCCTGCATAGGAATGCCGGTACTGCTGCTGGCCACTGATTTCAGCTGAGCGGTCATAGTGCGTTATCCCTCCAAGGGCGGTATTTATTCTTTAAGTGTAGAAACCCCACATTCAATGACTTGTATGTGTTTATTGGCAGGCCTACTAGATATTGTGTTTAGAAGAATAAGATTATGCCCATCAGGCAGGCCTGTCAAGCATCAAATCCATTTAATGCCATATATAATTATTATAATAATTTCATTTACTTATATTCATTCAAGCGCATAAAATGCGAGAATATAAGGCATTATCAGCAAACTAATGGCCCAAAATGCCAGACACAACATATAGTGGTTAGTATTTAACCAGAAACCCTGGTTAAGGAGGGGCTATCGGTTGGCGCTCAAACTCGCCGAAACCGAATCCGCAAAACGCAGGGCATGCGGTTTTTCGACCTGAACTTCAGCATATTTGATCAGAGGATTTTCCATAACTAAATCAAGCACCTCTGTGGTCAGTTTTTCCAGCAACAAGAACTTGTTGCTTTCGACCAGGGAGATAATCTGCTTGGTTACCGTTTTATAATTCACCGCATACTCAACATCATCGCTGTCGGCAGCTTTTTCAGCCAGGTAGTCAAAACGAACATTTACCACGACATCCTGGCGTTTTTCCAACTCATCCTCGTTGAAGCCAATATAGGTGCGCAAACGCAAATTACTGATGCGAATAGTGAGCATTATTTGCCTATCAGCTTAAGAAACTCGGTACGGGTGCGGTAATTCTCCCGGAAGGCACCGGTCATCATGGATGTCACAGTTTCCGAATTCTGCTTTTCAACACCCCGCATCATCATGCACAGGTGTGAAGCTTCAATCACTACACCTACACCCGCCGCTCCAGTCACTTCTTGAACCGCATTAGCAATTTGGGTTGTAAGTTGTTCCTGAATCTGCAAGCGCCGCGCAAACATATCAACAATACGTGCAACTTTGGACAAACCTATAACGGAACCTTTAGGCAGATAGGCAACGTGCGCCTTGCCAATAAAGGGTAAAAGATGGTGTTCGCAGAGAGAATACAATTCGATATCTTTTACAATCACCATCTGGTCATTGTCAGAAGGAAAGACCGCATTATTTAATACTTCCTTCAGGTTCTGATTATAGCCTTTGGTTAAAAAGGCCATCGCCTTGGCGGCGCGTTCAGGTGTTTTTAATAATCCTTCACGCTGCGGATCTTCTCCGATATTTTCAATGATACTGAGATAGCTTTTCGCAAAATCATCAATCATTTTTTTATCCTTTATTGGCTGTGCAAGCAGTATACACAGTTTCGACTATGCGAAAAAACCTCTTCTAATTTCAGTACTGACTTGATATTTTCAAGCTTGATTTCTACGCCTTGCAAGGTAGACCAAAGAAAACAACAGCATCAGAATCATCATTGGATCAAACCTGGACTTTGGACTGTGGTTACAACCGCCACCCCCACTGCCGCCACCAGATGACGAGGCTGGAGCCTCTACCGTATAAGTCACGCCAACTGAGGCTGCACTGCTATTGCCAGCCAGATCAGTTGCAACAGCTGTAAAGCTGTGCTCACCTACACTAAGCACAGCTCCACCAGCCAGACCCCAGTTACCGCCGGTTGCTGTCACCATACCCAGAACATCTGTTCCATCCCTCACAGTGACAACTGCATCGACCTCCGCAGTACCGGAAATGATCGGCTGGGCCACCGCCTGGGTAACTGTATTGTCAGCGGGTGCTGCAATAACAGGCACAGAAGGTGCCAGCGTATCCAGGCTAATAGTATCGTTAACAGTGTTAGATATGTTCCCATCAGCATCCACAAAGCGCGCATATACAGTGCGCACACCCTCTGCACCAGCAGTCAGCATCCAGCTTGAACTAGTGGCATTAGCCACTAACGGATCGAAATTAACATTGTCATTTGAGAGCTGCATCTGAGTACAACCTGAACCATTGCCATCGTCACAGGTTAAGGTCAGGGTTACTGCCGTGGAATTTGTCGCTGTAATACCTGCATTAATAATAACTGTCCCGTTAGGCGGAATACTTTCCGGCGACTGATTCAATAATACACTCAGGTTACTTGAACCATTATTTGCTACTGCCAGATCCACGTTACCATCTGCATTGAAATCTGCATGCGTAATGGCAACAGGTATTCTGCCTGTTATGAAATTCTCTGCGCTTGCAAAGCTGCCCGCACCATCACCCAACAAGACGCTAACATTACCTGATGAACGATTCGTTACCGCCAGATCAGCGTTACCATCCACATCAAAGTCTGCACTTATGACAGAAGCAGGTGTTATACCCACAGCAAAGTTAACCGCAGCGGCAAAGCTCCCAATACCATCGCCTAACAACACACTCACAGTATTGGATGACTTATTTGCTACAGCCAGATCCACGTTTCCATCTGCATTGAAAAATCCACTTTCAATAGAGGAAGGAGAAACACCTGCAGCAACATTAACTGCAACTGCAAAACCGCCTGTACCGTCTCCCAACAACACACTGACGTCGTTAGAGTTTTGATTTGATACCGCCAAGTCTGCTTTACCGTCAGCGTTAATATCAACACTTATGACGGAAGAAGGCATCATTCCAACCGAGAAATTTACCGCAGTTGAAAAACTTCCAGCACCATCCCCTAACAGCACGCTAACGTTATCGGACAACTGATTAACAACCACCAAATCTACATTGCCATCGGCATTGAAATCTGCATTTGTAATTGAGAGAGGGTTCATGCCTACAACAAAGCTCACCGCAGCAGTAAAGCCCCCTGCACCATCACCCAGCAGCACACTGATATCATTGGATGTAAGATTTGCCACAGCTAAATCCGCATTACCGTCGGCATTGAAATCCTCGCTCGTTACAGAAACAGGGTTCGTTCCAACCGGAAAGTTCGTGGCAGTTGGAAATCCACCCGCACCATTATTCAAAAGCACACTGACGTCATTGGAATTATTGTTCGCGACTGCAATATCTAATACACCATCACCATCAAAATCCGCATTAGTAATAGACGCCGGTTTTGCGCCTGCTATAAAACTCATGGCGGCCGCGAACCCGCCCTGACCATCACCCAATAGAACACCAACATCATTGGTTGTACGGTTTGCCACGGCCAAATCTAATGTGCCATCCGAATCAAAATCAGCACTCACAACAGAGGCGGGGCCCGAACCTGCAACGAAATTAACTTTAGCTGCAAAGCCACCCACACCATCCCCCAACAACACACTGACATCTTTGGAAAACTGATTAGCCACAACCAAATCTAAATGGCCATCACCATCTAAATCCGTACTGATAATAGATTCCGGACCTGACCCTACTGAAAAATTTACTGTGCTAGAAAAACTACCCACACCATCGCCCAGCAGCACGCTAACATTATTGGAATTAAGATTTGCGACAGCCAGATCCGGGTTACCATCAGCGTTAAAATCTGCACTTATAATGGATTCCGGTTTCGTGCCTACTACAAAAGTTACTGCAGCGGCAAAGCCACCTGTGCCATCGCCTAGCAGCATACCAATATCATCGGTACCACTATTCGCTACAGCCAGATCAATGTTACCGTCTTTATTGAAATCCGCGTGGGTGATTGAAAAAGGGCTTGTTCCTGCTGCAAAGCTAACAGCAGCTGAAAAGTTACCCGTGCCATCACCTAATAACACACTGATGTCGCCACCACCGTTAATAATATCTCCACGGTTCGCCACCGCTATATCTGCATCACCATCACCGTTAAAATCTGCACTCGTAATAGAGAAAGGCACTAAACCCACAGCGAAGTTTGCTGCGCTGGAAAATCCACCTGCACCATTACCCAACAATACGCTGACGTTATCCGAACCCTGGTTAGCCACCACCAGGTCTATATTGCCATCGGCATTGAAATCTGCATTTGAAATAAATTCTGGAGCCGCCCCAGCCGCATAGCTGACCGCTGCAGCAAAGCCAGATGCCCCATCACCCAATAGCACACTGACGTCGTTAGTATCACGGCTAGCAACGGCCAAATCGGCCTTGCCATCACCGTTGAAATCCGCACTAGTCACAGATTCAGGATTTGATCCTACTGAAAATACTTTACCGGGAAACAGGGCGGCTGATTGCACCTGAAGAGGCAGCATCCCTGCCAATACCAAACCAATTAATCCTTTAAAACAATTTGAAATTTGCATTTTCTCTCCAGACAGCACAACAACCCGCAGACACACGGCAATAAATTGACGATTTTGCTTAAAATTGCAAAAAGAATGCCAAAGAAAGGGCCAGCAGTCTCCTTACTGCGTAATTACGAGACAGAAACTTGGTATACAAATTGAGGCAGGCGCTTAATCACGCACTGAATTAAAAACTGTTATTGATCAACACTTCTTCCAGCGCCAACTGTCCCGGCCGTGGCCAGGGATCCTTGGTACCCTTACCAATAGCAATCATATAAGCGATGTCATGGTCTACTGGCAAGTTAATGATCTTGCCTACCGCTTGGTAATCAAAACCGTCCATCGGACAAGTGTCATAACCAAGCTCTTTAGCAACTAACATAATGGCGTATCCAACCAGGCCACAGGAACGCATTCCTTCATCGCGAATAACTTGCGGCTTACCGTTATAGTAATCATGAATTGCTGGCACAAGAATATCCTGCACCTCTTGTGGAGCATGCTTCCAATAACGCCCCGGTTCCCGACTCCATGCCGCGTTATCAAAACATAACACCAACAGCTCCGAAGCATCGGTAACTTGTGCCTGATCCCAGGCTACCTGGCGAATCGCAACTCGCTGTTCGGCATCAGTCACTCTCACAAACCGCCAGTTCTGAATGTTAAAAGCGGTTGGTGACAATATGGCGAGCTCCATCATATTCTGAAATACTGCTTCAGGCATAGCATGATCTGCGTCATACCATTTAATTGAACGACGGGTTTGTATCGCTTCAGTTACTTGCATAAGTATCTCCTGTTATCAATGCTAAATACTATAGATATCAAACAGCACGAAGAACAAAGATGCGATGACTTAGCCCTTCGTACCCTTTTTTAGTGATCAACACACTATAGCTTTGTTTGTCTGCTTCAGGCGAATACACCTTGTGTTTCAACCTTGAATGTCCGCAACACAAAGTTAAACGCCCGGTTATTAGCCGCCTGAACAACAGCGTCAAATACATCGCGATCTGTCCATCCTTTTTTGCGCGCTGCATCGAGATCCGCAGCATTGACTGCCTCGGGATCATCAATCGCTTTCAATGCCAGCCGCAATAAAATCTTTTGCTTATCATCCAGAGGTGCTTTTTCAGGGTTGCTGCGAGCAGCGCGAACATCATCCAGTTGATGCCCCTGCTGCAACAGAAAGCTTTCATTCATATCAATGCAAAACTGACAGCCCGCCTGTGCGGAAATCAGGTACCGGATCATGGTGGTCAACTCGGGTGGCAAATTTGTTTCACCCATAAAATAGCCCACATTACCCACAAAGGCTTCGAGTAAGGGTGGGCTGATGCCATACAAACGCAAGCCATCAGGTACAAAACCGAGATGCTCTTTAATTCCAGAAAAAATCTGCTCCACCTGGTCTTCCTGGCCAGCCGGAGGAACGGGCTGAAGTAAAGGTTGCGTGTTTATTTCAGTGGCTGTTTGCATAGTTACATCTCCTGTCTATGGTTGGAAATTAGTAGACCGGTCGTCTACTAAATAGGGTAAATTTTTTTCCGCCTATAAATTTCAGGCCTGCTCGGGATACAACCGTATACCCCGCATGGCTGGCAATAATCGGCGCAATACTTCAGGATCATTACGGGTTTTGGCCACCAACATCGAACCTTCTATATAAGCAAGAATGGCATCGGCAGTCGCATCAACATCGATGGCATCGACATCACCCTGTTCAACAGCATCCACCAGCGCTTGCCGGATACAACTTTTCATTTTGGTAAAAATTGCATCGATTTTATGCCGTATAGCTTCATCTTGGGTTGATAATTCAACGCCCAGATTACCAAATGGGCAGCCATACATTTGGCCGGTATCCGTAAATATATCTTGCTGAAAACGATAGATAAGCTCTGCCATTTTATCCAGCCGTTGCAAGGGCATCAGTTGGGCCGAAAATGCCTGATCCAACAAATCATTTTTGAATTCCAGGTAAAGGGTATCCAGCACAGCCAGGGTTAAATTTTGTTTACTGGGGAAAAAATGATAAAAACTACCCTTCTTGACTCCCGCATGCTCACAGATCTCCGCTACACCCACATCGGTATAACTGCGTGAGTAAATCAGCTCACGGGCAGATTCAATAATGCGTTGTTGGGTGTCAGTTGATGCATTCATAATTCATATTATAGTTGACCGGTCGGTTTAGTCAAGTATTTTGTCTATTTACTCATGGTAGCTTTCAAAACATCTGGCTTATGCTTTAATACTTCGCTGTGATGGAATATTGAAAAGGTGCCGTGTTTAATGCGGGTGTGGCTGCAGATTTTCGTCCTTTTTCTATGCGGCTCCCAGCCTTGCTGGGCTGCAATGCATGCTGATACTTCGGTAACACAAAAGTCACAGGTGCCGTTGACCCAGGCAGAACACCAATGGCTGGCGGATCACCCCGTGATTCGTGTCGGCGGCGAAACTAACTGGCCGCCTTACGATTTTGTTGATGCGCAAGCAAACCATGTCGGAGTTGCCGCCGATATTCTGAAGGCAATAGGTCACCGATTGGGTGTGCGCTTTGAAGTCGAGACCAGCCTGCCCTGGGAATCTATGCTCAACCAGGTACGCTCGGGTGAGCTCTACGCTGTTTGTGCCATTGCCCCCACTCCAAGTCGGCAAAAAGACTTTTTATTCACGACTCCCTACGCGCTGTCACCATCCGGTGTGATAACCCATCCTGATAACACCACGATAAAGTCGCTAAGTGACCTGGCAGACAAACGTGTCGCTATACCAACAGGTTTTGCCGATATTGAATTACTCCGAACCCGGCTTCCTAATTTCAAACATGTAAACGTGAATTCTATTCTTGAGGCGCTTCAGGCTGTCCAAAACAAACAGGCAGATGCCTATTTCGGCAGTGTCGAAGTTGCTGCCTATTTAATGGATCACCAGCAACTTTCAAATTTACAAGTAGTCGTTCGTGATGTGCCGTTGCGTGGAAACGAATTACGTATTGGCATCACAAAATCGCAACCGTTACTTGCTAGCATCCTCCAGAAAGGCCTGCAGTCACTTTCGCTCGAGGAAACTAATGTCATTCTGAACCGTTGGGTAACAAATCTGGATTTGTCACTAGCTTCAAAAATGCGAGTAGTGTTGACAGAAGCAGAACAATCCTGGCTGGCATCACATCCTGCCATACGCTTCACAGGTGATCCGAACTGGCTGCCTTTTGAAGCGTTCAACAAACAAGGCGAATACATCGGCATTGTGGCAGATGTGCTGCATCTTATCGAAACACGCACCGGAATTAATTTTAAAAAGATTCCCAGCGACACCTGGCTAAAAGCAATGCACATGGCCAATAGTGGCCAGGTCGATGTATTGTCCGATGATATTGGTAACGAAGCGGTTAAAAGCACACTGCATTTTACCAATCCCTATCTGAAGTTCCCGATGGCTATAGTCATGCAGGATACACAGAAAGATTTCATCTCTGATCTATATGAAATAGCCGATAAACGCATCGCAATCATTGAAGGCTACGGCTACATATGGGAACTGTTTAATAAATATCCAGATATAAATTTCGTAGAAGTAGCGAATATCCAGGAAGCTTTGCTAAGTGTGTCGACAGGCTCCAATGACGCTTTTCTGGCGTCATTCAACTTGAGCAGCTACCACATTAATCAGATGGGGTTAAACAATCTTCGAATCGTTGGCCAGGTGCCTGTAACCGTCAAAATTGGACTGGGTGTTCGCAAGGATATGCCTGAACTGCACAGCATACTGAACAAAGCCATAGCCACACTGAATGAAGCAGAAAAATTCCGTATCGCTGAGTCATGGATGCAAAATAAATATGTCGAGCACAACGACTACGCACTGTTGAAACGTGTACTGCTGGGGTCTGCCCTATTGATATTCCTTTTCCTCTTATGGAATCGACTCTTAAGAAATCAGGTACTAAAACACACTGCTTCTTTACATAAAAGCCAGGAAAGTCTGTCAAAAGCGCAACGTATTGCCCATCTGGGAAACTGGGAATGGGATTTTTCCAGCGATACTGTTAGCTGGAGTGATGAAGTATTCCGCCTATTTGGTTATCAACCGCAGACCGTCCAACCTACAGGGAAATTCTTTTCAAAACATTTGCATCCGGATGACCGTGACATCCTGTCCAAAGCCGTAAAAGACACTCAAAACGGAAAGCAAACAATAAATATAGCATTTCGAATAGCCCGTAAAGATAGCAAGATCCGATATGTCGATGTTCAGGCAGAAACCATCACCAAGCATAAAATGGTAACCGGGCTATTCGGTACTATTCAAGATAAAACCGAACAACAACACGCCGAACTTGCTTTTCGTCAAAGCGAAAAACGTTACCGGAGATTTGTTGAGACCAATACCGCAGGTATTCTTAATGTTGAGTATCGGCCACCAATTCCGATTAATCTTCCTGCAGAAAAACAACTTGGGTTGTTCATGGAAAATAGTTACACCGTAGAGGTTAATTCAGTCCTAGCCAAGCAATTAGGCTACAATTCACCTGAAGATTGCCAGGGTAAAAACCTGAGTTTCCATATCGACGCGTCTGTCCCTGACAATGTAAAAAACATGCTGTCTTATATCACCTCAGGCTACAAAGCTTCTGGCGTATTGCTCCACGCAAAGGATTTAAAAGGTAACAAAAAGTACTTTCTGAATAATGCACAAGGCGTGGTTGAAGGGGATTTTCTGAAATCCACCTGGCTTTCACTCGTTGATGTGACCAATCGGCTTAAATCCGAATTGGCCCTACAAACTTCTGAGGAGAAATTTTCAAAAGCATTCGATTCAAGTCCTGACCCCATGTGCATCACCAAATTACGCGATGCACGTTTTCAGTATATTAACAAGAGCTTTGAACAAATAAGCGGGTACAGCAAAAACGAAGTACTGGGCCGGACACCTCATGAATTGAATCTGTGGGACGACTCCATTGAAGGAGAGAAAATTCGTACATTATTAAAAACGCACTCCCAAATCCGGGAACTGGACATGACTTTCTTAACCAGATCCGGTGTAAAGCGTTTAACCCAGATATCAGGTGGTGTCTTTCATTTTGAAGACGAAGCCTTTCTGGTGCTGGAAATCCGGGATTTAACAGAAAAATTTGGCCTGGAACAAAAAACCCGGCAACAGGAATTGCAATTGATCCAGGCTAACAAAATGACCGCATTAGGTACCCTGCTCTCTGGCGTCGGGCATGAAATTAATAATCCAAATAACCTGGTAATGATGAACTCACAAATCCTTCAGGATGCTTGGCCAGAGATTGCTAAAGCAATGGAGCAATACAATAAAAAAAACCCAGCATGGCAATTAGCTGGCCTGCCCTATGAAGAGATGAAGGATACCTTACCCGAATTAATCACCGATATTAAAGATGGCACTCAACGCATTCAGAACATTGTCGGCTCACTTCGGAATTTCGCCCGGCCCGGACAGACCGACGAAGCGCAGGAATATCAGGCGAATGATGCAGTACAACATGCATTGCCCTTGTTAAAACATCTGATTCAACGCAACACTAACCATTTCCATTTGCAACTTGCTGATGATTTGCCGTTTTTAAAAGGTAATCCTCAGAAAATTGAACAAGTCATCATCAACCTGGTTATCAATGCGCTCGAATCCCTGCCCGACCGGGAATCTGCAGTCAGCCTGTCGACCCGGTATAGCCCAACTGTAAAAATGATTGAGATAGAAGTGGCGGATGAAGGCGCTGGCATGAGCGAAGGTCAACTTAAAAAAATCCGTGAGCCCTTTTTCAGTACCAAACTCGATACAGGTGGCACGGGGCTTGGGCTTGCTATTAGCGAGACATTAATAAATGAACAGGGTGGTTATCTCAGCTTTAAATCAATTGAAAAAAAAGGTACACAGGCCGTCATTCATCTGCCAATAACTATTTAGTGTTATTTAAAACCATTTACTAGCTCTCGCAGAGAGCGCAAAGCACGCAAAGTATTAACTAACAATATTAATTACCCAATTATGGCTTGCCTTTGCGTGCTTTGCGCCTCTGCGAGAGATAATTGTTTATGAACAAGCACTATTCAAGAACTTTAAACACTACGAAAAAAGGTTGCGACATTAAGGCCTGATGCGACAAAAGCATCCTGACCTACTACACTGATTAAGCAAGCAATTCACTGGCGCACGAGGTATGTCGCAAAAACTGTCGCAAGCATGTCTAAGATGATAATCTGACGCCACGCTGTAAGCAGTTGTTTAAAAACACCTGCAGCAGAATTTAAAAGAGGCTTGATTCTTGCCTATAAAAAACAACATGGCCAATCAAAATCTTCGTCATCAACCGGTATTACTGGTTGATGACGAAACCCAATTACTCAAAAGTGCGAGTCTGTTGTTGCGCTCGGACGGATTTAAAAAGGTATTGACCCTGGATAATAGCCAGGAGGTTATACCTTTACTCGCAAAACAACGGGTTGGTGCTGTGGTACTGGATCTAAACATGCCTGGTCTGTCAGGACAGGAACTCCTGGAACGCATTAACTCAGACCATCCTGGCATACCTGTCATCATCATGACCGCTTCTAATGAAATCGATACGGCAGTTCGATGCATGCAACTCGGCGCTTATGATTATCTGATCAAGCCAGTGGACAAGGAGCGGCTGGTTTCATCACTGCACCGGGCACTGGAAATACACGCATTGCACAACGAAGTGGGGCATCTAAAACACCGCCTGCTTACCAATAAAATTGAACACCAGGATGCTTTTAACAATATCATCACACAAAATCAGGCGATGTTTTCCATCTTCCGCTATATGGAAGCCATCGCACCGTCCCAACAACCAGTGCTCATCACCGGCGATACCGGCACCGGCAAAGAACTTTTCGCAAAAGCCATGCACGAACTGTCCGGACGTGACGGTGACTTTGTCGTCGATAATGTGGCTGGTCTGGATGACACGGTATTTGCTGACACCCTGTTTGGTCATACCAAGGGTGCTTTCACCGGTGCCGATCGTGCGCGTCAGGGGCTGATCGCTAAAGCGGAAGACGGCACCCTGTTTCTGGATGAAATTGGCGACCTGACGCCATCCTCACAGATAAAGTTATTACGCTTATTACAGGAACATACCTATTTCCCGATTGGCTCTGATAAAGCCAGCCGTACTAATGCCAGGATCATTGTCGCTACCCATTGTGATATTGATGCCTTCGTAGAAAATGGCAACTTCCGGAAAGATTTGTATTACCGGCTGCACGCACATCGCATTCATATCCCGCCACTGCATGAACGGCTTGACGACCTGACTCTCCTGACAGAACATTTTCTGGACAAGGCCGCCGACTCACTCGATAAAAAAGCGCCTACCCCACCCCCTGAACTCATTACTCTCCTGAGTACTTATAGCTTTCCAGGCAACGTACGCGAACTGGAAGGCATGATTCATAATGCCGTTGCCTGCCACCAGGGTGGCGTCTTATCACTGGATACCTTTCGAGATGCCATTGGAGCAAATCCAGAGATGGCCGGTATAAATGCAACGGCTTCTAACACTGCCAATATCGAAGCCTTATTCCCAGATCGCTTACCCACTTTGAAAGAGGCTGAACAACATTTGGTTGATGCAGCACTGAAACATGCAGACGGTAACCAGGGCATAGCTGCTGGCATGCTGGGGCTTACCCGGCAAGCATTAAATAAACGTCTGGTGCGCAGCAAAAAATCATCTGACGTCGAAAAATAATCAGCAAGAATTAATATAGAAGCTCTGATTAGCTCGAATATTTTGTCATTGTGAACAGTGCAAATTCTGTAGGAGCGGCTTCAGCCGCGATGAACACCGCGCACCCCATCGCGGCTGAAGCCGCTCCTACAAATTCTCACTAATAAATCAGAGGCATCCCAATCACCCTGCGACACGGGTCGCAAATCACAAGAACTTAGCAACTACTGTCGCAGCCCCTCGTACTTGCAATACGCTCACTCACTTATACAACACCCTGTAAAACTTGCAGTTTCATAAACTTCACAGGGTTGGCATGAATGCTGATAAGTATAACGGTTACCTAAATTCACTTTTATGCTTGAGCCACAGGTTTGAGGCCACAGAGAACAATGACACAAGACAGCACACAAACAGATCAACTGTACCTTTTGTACAGGCAGATGCCGGGCACTGCCCTGAGCACCAGTGTGACCGCCGTGGTAACGGCGGCAGTGTTAATGAGCGTGTTGCCAATCAGTAAACTGGTTCCATGGTTGACTGCCGTGTTATTACTCAATGCTACACGCTATTTCCTGGCAATAATCTATGCTGCGCAAGACCCATCTACACGTCAAACATCGCGCTGGAAATGGTGCGCACTCATAACCAGCGCAGTGAATGGCATTCTTTGGGGCGCACTCGCCGTCTTCACGGTGCTCACCACTTCATTCGTCTATCAGGCCTTCATAGCTGCTGTTTTATTAGGCATGGCTGCAATGGCCACCGCGATGACTGCCTATATACTCTCGGTATATCTCGCCTTTATTATTCCTACACTTATTCCACTAACAATTTCTTTTTACCTTTCTGGCGATTCAAATATTTACTTCGGCGCAAGCGTACTATTAGGTCTTGCCTTCATAGTGTTATCAACAATTGCCTGGAACGTACAACGGTCGTTTAAAAACAGCTTCAAAATAGTGGATAAAAACAATCAGTTGGTCTATGGCCTTAAATCTGAAATCCAGGAACGCACACAAACAGAACTAAATCTGCGCCGCTTGATAGAACACAACCGCTTATTGCTCGAATCTACCGGTGAAGGCATATTTGGTATTGATACAAACGGCCGATGCACATTCGTTAACCATGCCGGTCTTGCTATGCTCGGCTACCGGATGGAAGAAATCACCCAGGCGGACATGCACAAACTAACCCACCATACGCATGCCGATGGCACGCCTTACCCGAAAGAAGAATGTCCGGTTTATCAGGCCTATCAGCATGGCCGGAGCAGCCGTGTTAACGAAGAAGTTCTTTGGCGTAAAAACGGCAGTTCATTTCCTGTTGAATATTCCGTTTCGCCAGTCATTGATGAAGGCACTATCACCGGTGCCGTGGTGATGTTCCGGGACGTAACAGAATCTCAGGCAATGGCCAAGCAACTCGATTACCTGGCTAATCACGATGCATTAACCAGTCTGCATAACCGGCAAGCCTTTGAACGAAAACTGCAAGAGTTATTGGGCACTGCCCAAATTGACCACGTCCAACACGTCCTTTGTTACATCGATCTGGATCAGTTCAAAATCATCAATGATACTTGCGGCCATATTGCCGGTGATGAATTACTCCGTCAGCTCGCAAATCTTTTAGTTAAGAATGTCCGGCACAGTGATTTTCTTGCCCGGCTAGGCGGTGATGAGTTTGGTCTGTTATTAAGTAATTGCTCGCTTGATCAAGCCGTGCGCAGTGTTGATAAAATCGTTGAATCTATCCGCGGTTACCGATTCAGCTGGGAAAACAACATTTTCGTCACGGGTGTCAGCATCGGCATTGTAGAGATAAACGAAACAACCGAAAGCGCAGTCAGTGCTCTCATCAAGGCTGATTCTGCCTGCTATATGGCAAAAGACTCCGGCCGGAATCGTATTCATATTTACCGTGCCGATGATACTCAGCTTGCAAAGCGCCAGGGTGAAATGCAATGGGTATCACAAATACATGAAGCGCTTGAAGACAACCGCTTCTACCTGTTACAACAATCAATAGAAGCCATTCACAGCAATGGTCAGGATTTGTGTCATTTTGAAATCCTGCTGCGTATGCGTGACATTGAGGACAACTGCATTCTACCGGGTACTTTTCTTCCCGCCGCAGAACGCTACAATCTGATGCCGGAAATTGATCGTTGGGTAGTACGTACTGTATTCACATGGCTGCATGAAAATCCGGACATACTGAAAACTACTGCATTTTGCACTATTAATTTATCCGGTCATACGTTCAGCGATGAAACTTTTCTCTCCTATGTTGTGGAACACTTGTGGAAGTTTGGCATCCCTGGACACAAAATTTGCTTTGAGGTAACTGAAACAGCCGCCGTTGCCAACTTCAGTCAGGCAACAAAATTAATCAGTGAATTAAAAAAATACGGCTGCCTGTTTGCACTGGATGATTTCGGTAGCGGCATGTCTTCATTTGCTTATCTAAAAAACCTGGAAGTCGATTTCCTGAAAATAGACGGGAATTTTATTAAAGACATCCACGACAATCCAACTAACTACGCCATCGTCGAATCGATTCATAAAGTTGCTCAAGTGATGGCTATCCAGACCATTGCTGAATTTGTCGAAAACGACGAGATTCGCCAGACACTGAAGAAAATTGGCGTCAATTACGCACAGGGGTATGCCATTTCCAAACCACAACCTCTGGAAATCGATGTGTCCACGTCATCACAATGTAAAATTATTTAATCGACACTATCTGACAATATTGTCGTTTAAATTTCTGGGCCACTCTTTTTACAGAATTGACCGGTGAATATCACATGTCAAAACAATCACTTGCTCTCTAAATCACCCTTAACAATCTTAAGGAATAATGGCAGAACCGGCAGACACTCCAAACTATTCGGTCATCTTTAACCCATTCATTTTTAATGTATTTATAGTAGATCCTGGATCTTAGTACAGTTAAAATATACGTATTATCACTGTGACAATATTTACACTTTGAAGCTGTGCGCGCATATAACAACAAAACTGCAACAAGACAGGAAAACATGAACACACCCAAAGTGCCTAGAGCCATTGAGTCCCTGCTGGATCTCTATCAGCAGCCTTTTGTATTAGTCGACAGAAACTACACTATTGTCGCTGCTAACAAAGCTTATTCTGAACGGTATCAGCAGACACCCGATCAGGTAGTAGGACGAAAGTGTCATGAAGTGTCACATCACTCTGATCAGCCCTGCATAGAAATGGGTGAAGACTGTCCACATCAACGCATGTTTAAGAGTGGTCAGATGGAGAAAGCCATTCATATTCATCAACGCCCCGATGGAACCAAAGACTGCATCGAGATTTGCGCCTATCCCATCTACGGTGATGATGGGGAAATTCTCTACATGGGCGAACAATTGAGACCCATTGAACTCCATCAGGCGCTCGAAGATAACACCCTGATTGGCGATCACCCCAAATTTCTTGAAACCATTCAGGAAGCAAAGCTGCTGGCCTCCATCGATATGCCCGTACTGATCCATGGTGAAAGTGGTGTTGGCAAGGAAGGACTTGCACATCACATACACAATAAGTCAAAACGGAAAGATGCGCCCTTCGTTACCCTGGATTGTTGTGGCCTCAGTGAAACCCTGTTCGAATCGGAATTATTCGGGCACGAAGCCGGTGCCTTTACAGATGCACAGAAACGTAAGATCGGGCTGTTTGAATTAGCCGATAGTGGCACACTGTTTCTGGATGAAATCGGTGAAATATCGCCGGTCATTCAGGCCAAACTGTTAAGAGTTATTGAAACAGGACAATTTCGCCGTGTCGGAGGAACAACCGCCCTGAAATCCAATGTGCGTATTGTTTCTGCCACCAACAAGAATTTGCAGACAATGGTCGAATCAGGTCAATTCCGAGCTGATCTCTACTACAGGATCGCTGGACATGTTCTATCAGTTCCCCCTCTACGCGAACGACAATCCGACATCACTAAACTGGCCTGTTATTTTATGGAAAAAGCTGGCAAATCTGCCACGGCCACCCCGGAAACACAGCAAATTCTGGAAGACTATCCTTATCCGGGCAACGTGCGTGAACTCAAACACATTATTGAACTTGCAGCATTAAACGCAATGGATGACAGCGTACTGAAACCAGAACATTTACCAGACTCAGTAGTTAATTGGCGGAAGAAATCAACACTAAGCAAAAAGAACACTACAACCCAGCAAAATGATTTACCCATAAACAGTGATTTCGAGCGTTATGTACTGGGAGTAGACCGTGAAGAGGTACTGCGCGCGCTCAAGTTATATAATGGATCCAGACGCAAAGCTGCCAATAATCTGGGCATAACCGAACGCAAACTTTACCGCCTGATTAAACGCTATCGCGATGTCGGCATCGACGTGCCGGGAACTCGAAATACAACACATGAAAAATTAGCCGTTCTTGTTGCTACGGCATTTTATGCGCTACAAGAAACAGTACATTTGGATCAATGGACCAGTTTGTTGGTCTAGATATCCCGTGTAAAATAACAACAATTAAATTGAAACATACTTAGCTGGTGCAATTGCATGTTAACCGAAAAACTGAATAAACCATCTCCCTGGCACACGCCAAACAAACTCTTACCCATCCTTGCCAATGGTTTGATGCTGGCATTGCTGAGCTATCTGTTTTATCAACTGGGCACACACATTCTGAACTTAATGTACCCGGAAAATGAAACTGTCTTTCTTGTTGATACAAACAATATACCAAAACAGATAACTGTTACTTCAGGAAACGTCAGCCGCAAGATAGCCTCCTTGCATTTATTCGGGCAAATGGCAGCGAAGAAAAAACAAGCCGCAAAAAAACAAATAGTCGCTCCTGTAACCCAGTTAAAGTTGACACTGCGAGGCATCATTGCTGAAGACCAGAAACATTTGGGGATCGCAATTATTCAACAAGACAATAAAAAAGATGAAAAGCCTTTTTCCGTTAAACAATCGGTTTTCGGCCTGGCAACGTTGGAAGAGATTTATGAAGACCGGATTATTCTGTTGCGGAATGGAAAATTTGAAACGCTACGTTTACCTGAAGACGCCTTACCAAGAGAACACTTTTTGAGCAGTGCCGCTGTGAAGGCTGCAAGAAAACGTACCGCAACTGACTTCCGCAATCGGGTTCTCAATGGTGATGGCGAGGATCTGGTCAAACTGTTTGGCTTTGATACAGCCTATAAAAATGGTGGGTTTATTGGCTTCACCGTCAGGGCACTGGGAGAAGAAGGCCTTGAGATGATGGAAATACTCGGCATTCAGGATCACGATTTGATTACCGTAGTCAATGGCTTGCGATTGTCCGAAAGTCTCGAAGCACTCGAAAAACTAAAAGAGTTGAAAACTGCAACATCAGTAGACATCATCATTGAACGCGACGGCAATGAAATTTCGTTTCATTTCGAGTTTGATGCACCCATTGAAAGCAGTAGCAATAAATCCACGGAATCAGAATCATCTACTGACACAATTACTACTGACCCTATTAATAGTAACTCCGCAGTTGATAACCCTGCAGAACCACTCTCCGTCACAGATACCACAACCAATACTTCTGGCACTAGCACTAATACAGCGGATGCCTCACAACCTGATGACGATCTAGGTGTCGATTGGGACGACTCTAAAGAAGCGGAAATTTATAAAGAGCAACAGAAAGCAAGAACAACTGGGTCAAAACAAGAGGTTGAGTTCGACCACTGACACACATTCATCCTAGCACCATAATTATCATTAACTGCTAACTGAACCGATGACAATACTAACAAGAGAACTTCATATGCCGCACCACTTTCAGACTACTAAACTTATCATCATACTGTTATTGGCTTCTATTCTGTGTAGCTGCAGTGACAATCAATCTGGTACTTCAGAAACCGCAGACAAAAATCCAGGACAGACACAATCAAATTTAGCCGATGCATTTACCAGTGCCAGTAAGGGCGACACCCAATCACTGGGCAATCTAATTAACAATGGAATAGATATTGAAAGCAAAAATAACAAAGGGCGCACCCTGTTAATGCTTGCCGCTGAGGCAGGTCATGAAGAAACTGTACGCTTTTTAATTGATAAAGGCGCAAATATAAATGCCATTTCTAAAGAACATGGAACAGCACTTATGTTTAGCGCATATGGTGGCCATACAACGACTACCGCCACTCTGGCTGAAGCGGGTGCAGATGTTAATTTGGCAGACCGGACTGGAATTACAGCACTCGCCTATGCCGCATTACCTGGACATACAGAGGCGGTAAGTGAACTCATCTCCCGTAATGCCGAAGTAAATGTTTTATTCCAGAAATTTGAAACACCGCTAAGTGAAGCGGCAAAACGCGGCAACCAACAACTCGTCGAGTTGTTATTACAACACGGCGCCATCCTCGAACCTTTAAAAGTTGATGGTAAAACCTCTGCCACACAACCGCTGATTGCGGCTGCTGAAGCAGGTCATCTTGATATAATCAACACACTACTCGATGCAGGTGCGAATATTGAAACTGTTAGCTTTCAGGATAAAGGCGCGCTGGTTTCTGCCATTCTTTCAGACCAGGCTGAAGCCGCAAAACTATTGATCCAACGAGGCGCAAACCCTGGTAACGACTCTTTTGCTGGCATTACACCGCTCATGGCCGCCACCAGGAAAGAATTTAAAGGCATTGTTGAAATGTTATTAGAAAAAAATGTCGACCTAAATGCCTCTGAACCAGGCAATGGTAACACTGCTGTAATTATTGCCACGCAGCAAGGAAATATGGAGATAGTCAATCTCCTTATTACTAGTGGAGCAAAAATAGAAGTTACTGGCAGAGAAGGCAATGCCCCTTTACTACAGGCCTGTAGTGAAGGACATATAGATATTATTAGGTTCTTACTAGAAAATGGCGCCGATATTACTGCCGCTGACGTAGCCAAACGTAACTGCCTGCATCATGCCATTGAATCAAAGCAAGCAAAGGTCATTAAAGTTGCACTAGATAGCGGAATTGATATTAACGCTCAAAATAATTTTGATACAACTCCACTTATCCGTTCTCTACACATTGGAGATATCGCAACGGCAAAGTTATTAATCAAAGCCGGAGCAGATGTAAACATTCCTGAAAAACACAACAAAACAGCACTCATGTATGCCGCAGCACAGGATGATACTTCGCTTCTTGAAGCAATGATTGATAGAAAAGCGGATATCGACGCCAGAACCGACAAGGGTCATACTGCCCTATTGTTGGCTGCCAATGCTGGCAAGTTACAAAATATTGAAGTACTTGCCTCTAACGGTGCAGATATCAATGAATTTGATGACAAAGGCAAAACAGCCTTACATTTTGCAGCCCGAAAAGGGTCAAAAGATGCAATTGATGCGCTTTTGAATCTGGGCGCTGATATAAACAGTTCCGACCTGAATGGCCGAACACCACTCATGGAATCTGCATTTCTAGGTGATACCAATATTGCACAACAACTCCTGGATCATGGTGCCGATATAAATGCTAGAGATAAAAATAATGCCGGCATTGTGATACTAGCCTCTAACGCACTAAAGCTCGACATGGTTATGTTCGCCATTGGAAAAGGTGCGGACTACACGACGCCGGATAATCGAGATACAACACCCTTAATCTATGGCCTCCGTAACAATCAGTTTCCATTAGTTGAAAAAGCTATCGAAGGTGTTGATGTTAATATGGTATTAGGCGCAGCTGGCTCAACGCTCTTCATGGATGCGCTGCGCGAAGGCAATGTCCAGACTGTAAAACTCATGTTAAACAAAGGTGCAGATGTAGACCGCACAAACAAGGCCGGCAGCACTCCGTTATTTTATGCTGCCATAGGCGGCAATACAGTAATAGTAGACTTGCTACTCGCCAAAGGCGTTAATATCGATGCAGTAAACAATAAAGGAGAAACCCCTCTGTTTTATGCCATTGGCTCAGGCAGGCAAGCCGTAGTAGAAAAGCTAATAGCGACCGGCGCCAATATCAATTATCAAAACCTTAAAGGCCTCTCACCGCTTATGCTCTCAGTTAACAAGGCGCAGGAAGACATAACCAAAACACTTCTGTTAGCCGGTGCCGATATCACACTAAAAGATTTAGATGGCGACACTGCCTTCACATACGCCATTCCCAGGCGAAATGAAATTATAAATCGCTTACTGGATACAGCAAAATCGATTAATGAAAAACCTGCACAATAAACGCATTATTTAATCGCAAGATAAATCAAGATAAATTAAAGAACAGCGACCTATGACCACGATCAATATAACTGATGCTACACTCGCAAAGGCCGTCGACCTGTTTAAACAGGGTCAGTACGATGAGGCTCAAAATTTTTTCCTCAGCGTGCTAAATACCGACCAAAATAATCCTGACGCCCTTTATTTTATGGGCATGATTGATCATCAGGCAGGCCGCACGGAGGTTGCAGAACATCGCGCCAATGAGCTTGTTCGATTAAAACCAGCCGATAGTAAGGCGCTTAATCTTCTTGGCACGATCTTGATGAGCCAGAGAAAACTATCCGAGGCATCAAAACATTTTGAGAAAGGTATCCGCAGCAGTAAAACGGATGCCATTATTCGTGTGAATGCTGCAATGTGCAGTATCGGTGAAGGCAATCCTGACAAAAGCATTGAGTACTGCAAAGAGGCAATAAAAATTAACCCAGACTATGCCAATGCCTATAATATTCTCGGCAATGCCTATTTGGGGAAAAGTGATTATTCAACTGCAGCAGAAACCTTTAATAAAGCGCTAGAAATTAAACCGGATTTCCACGATGCACGGTTTAATCTAGGCCGGGCCCTCCTGGAAAAAGGTGACCCTGACGCAGCGCTGCCTTATTTTGAAAAAGTATTAGAAGCGAATCCACAACTGGAACATGCCTTAAGTTGCAAGGCAGATGTATTAACTTTCCAAAGAAATTACTCAGCTGCTGAAGAATTCTACCAACAAGCTATAAAGGTAAATGATTCATTCGCACCGGCTTATGTTGGCCTCGGAAGATTATATGCTGCGCTTTTTAAGCCCACTGAAGCGCTCGCGTATTATAAACGCGCCATAGAACTCAATCCAAATAATATTGAGGCCTTAATGCGCGCAGGGGATGCCTTCCGCAAATTAAATAACCTGGAAGCAGCAGCCGCTGCATTTCAGGATGCACTGGATATTGATCCAGATAACGCCCAGGCTAAATATCATTTAGCAACAGTCCAACAAAACTTACCGCCACCGGCAAAACCTGACAACGACTATGTTCGCCGTTTATTTGATGAATTTGTACCCACTTATGATGAATCTTTAGCAAATATTGAATATAACGGGCCTGAACTACTCGCGGCCTTAGCACAACAGTTCCTCCCCGATGGAAACGAACAATCCCAGGATATTCTTGATATTGGTTGCGGCACTGGTCTAAGCGGTATCAAATTTAAACACATAGCTCGCAACCTAAAAGGTATTGATATTTCTCCGCGTATGATTGATGCCGCCAGGAAACGGGGTATTTACGACGAACTGGAGGAAAACGAAATACTGAACGCATTAGTTAAACATCAGAATGACACCGATCTGGTTGTTTCGGCAGATATGTTTCCCTATGTCGGTGATCTGGAATCAATATTTCTGGCTATCACCAGTGCTTTACGGAGTAATGGCTTATTTCTTTTCACAGTAGAAACACACCAGGGTGACGAAGCATACAAACTCTCTAAAACTGCCCGTTACTCACATTCCAGAGAGTACATCACCAGCCTTGCAACCAGACGCGGGCTCTCCGTACTATCCTGCAACGATACATCGTACCGAAAGGAAGCTGGAGTACCCGTCAGTGGATTAACAGTTGCATTACGGAAAGCCTGAAAGTGATTTTCTAAACAGCTTAGAGATACCGCTCTTTGTAGGTATACAGCAACCCAATAGAAAACAGATGCATATAAAGTAGCTCCATGGTGTCTGATTTCATCAGATCTAATAACACATCATCTTCCAGATCCCAGATACGTTGCCTCTCAACGACTGCATAACCGTCAATATCAACTTTACCACCAACCTCGCTGTCATCAATACGCATTGGAACCAGTAAGTCCAGCTCCTGCATCTTTTTGCAAAACTGCGTCGTACGATCAATATGGGTCTGAAACTTTCTGCAAAAGTCTTTCACTTCGGTCAACATAGGCCCATCCTCTACTTGACCGAAGAGAGGTACACCACGTCCACGTTTATTCAATCCCGGATAGTCATCATCAATACCAATTATTGCCTTACCATCTTCCGGGTTTTTGATCAGAATGAAGGGGTACCGCCTTACGTAGCAAGGTACATACTCACCTATCCAGTTAGCATCCTTGTCCAAAAACTCATTCACACCATTTTGAAGACCCAACAGCGCCACAGGATAGATCTCATCCGTTTTCATATTAAAAATAATCGGATATTCCTTCGCGACACGCATGAACTCCATGCAGAACACATAGACAGTATTGGTATCTCTGGTATAAGCAAAATTATCTATCCGCTCAATATAGAGATGACCATGATTTTCCCTTGTCAGGGGTACAATATTTTTATATAGCTGAAATTGGCCTGTGCTCACTGACATATTGTCACCAAATCACCTTTTTTTGATAGATTAGGAAGATAAACAGGGTTCAGTATAGCCAAAATTTGGTGCCGAGTAATTATTCTCCTGACACATAAATAGGCGAACTTTATAGATTGCCAACTGCCTAATAAATACACTGTTATTTCAGGTTAAATTGGCCTAATCTTGTTAAGATTTTGCTAAAATTCACAACATCAAAAATGATCAGCGGGCAATATTCTTCATGAAAAAAATATATTCCTTATTAACAATCCTGGTTCTGCTTTTGAACGCAAACTGTTTTGCGGAATCTGGGGCAAACGCTCAGGAAAACCAAACCCGTATCAGCACCAACGGAATTTATCATGTCACTGTTGATAGCTGGTTAAAACCGCTCCTCCTGGGACGCATGCATGCCTGGACAGCCGAGATTCGTACTCAGGATGGTAAACCTGTGACAGATGCTAAAATCAAGGTAGGCGGTGGCATGCCGATCCATAACCATGGATTCCCAACCCAACCTGAAGCCACAAAACAAATTGAAGACGGCCAATATCTTATTGAAGGCATCAAGTTCAGCATGCCAGGCCCATGGGTGCTGTTCCTGGATATTACTGCAAACGGGAAAACTGATAGCGTTGCATTCGATATCACCATGTAGAAAGGAATTTATTTCCAACACGAGCCTGGCCTTAACTTAAACACTTAGCCGCATGTTAAAAAAATCACTGATCACTCTGCTGGCACTTTCTTTATTAGGTTTCACTATCGCAGGTGCCTGGTACTGGAATGATGCACAGAAATACCCCAAACCAGCCTGGACGGATGAAGAAAAAACACACATTATCTCGCTCTGGTTAGATAACCTGCCACCGCTGCCTCCAGACCCAAGCAATGCTGTCGCTGACAATCCCGCCGCCGCTGCACTGGGACACCAGATATTCTTTGATAAACGTTTCAGTGGGAATGGGCAGGTCGCCTGCGTTAGCTGTCACCAGCCAGATAAACATTTTACGGATGGTAAAGCGGTGGCTGTCGGTATGGGTATTACCAGACGCAGCTCTCCGTCCATCGTTGGCACAGCCTACCACCCATTTATATTCTGGGATGGCAGAGCTGACAGTCAATGGGTTCAGGCACTCGGACCTATGGAAAGCGCTGTCGAACACGGTGGTTCACGCATGCAATACGCTCATCTGATAGCCGGTGATGATAATTTTCGACAACAGTATGAAAATTTATTCGGCCCTTTACCTGATCTTTCAAATAACCAGCGATTTCCATCATTAGCAGGTCCTGTTGATAAGCAGGCCAACCCGGCCGTCGCCGAAGCCTGGATAGGAATGGAGGAAGATGACCGCAATGCCGTTACCCGGATTTATACTAATATCGGTAAATCAGTTGCAGCTTACGAGCGATTACTAACACCCTCACCTTCCCGATTCGACACCTACGCTGAATCACTAAAACAAGGCGCTGCATTCGATTACAAACTATTAACACCTGACGAAGCTGAAGGCCTGCGCCTGTTTATTGGCAAAGCACGGTGTATTGAGTGTCACAACGGCCCCTTATTTTCTAACGATGGCTTTCAAAACATCGGCACGCCGTCCGTGAAAGGCAAGCCGTTTGATTTTGGACGCTCTATTGGTGTACAAAAAGTTATCCACGCAGAATTTAACTGCTTGAGTCAGTACAGTGATGCAGAACCTGCGGACTGTGGTGAACTTCGATTTATCAAACGCGTGGGGGATGACCTGGCAGGTAGCTTCAAGGTGCCCGGATTAAGAAATGTCACTCAAACCGCCCCCTATATGCACTCTGGTCAATTCGCAGACCTGGATGCGGTTATGGAACACTACAATGATGTACCCATACCACCGTTTGGACACAGTATGCTAACCAAACTAAAACTGGAACCACATCAGCTGCAACAACTCAAAACCTTTATGCATACACTGGACAGCGGCATTGCTGCTGATAAAAAATGGTTAGCACCACCTGTCACTCAAGGGGACAACGTAGCCACCCTGAAAAGTGCATTGACTAAACCGACTGGAGAAAAAAGTGCAGAACAATAAACTCAAGGCTTCAGCTGCCAGTATCTTATTAGTATTAGCTGGCACTACAGCCAGTGGGTACCCAAATTCCTTATTTGCTGATGGCGGAAAAGGCACAGGCACTGCACCACTGGCAGAAGATATTCCCTACCTGTTTGTGGTACATCAGGGCCGCTCAATTAAGATTATTCGGGATCTAAATAAGGCGTTTAAGGTGCCCTCCAATATCCGCAATTCATTAGCCTATAATGCTGAAGTCTGCCCCCCATTCTGTCTGCGCCCTTTAAAGCTGGATGATCTACCCGTCGAATCTGTATCCGAAGCAGAAATTGTTAATTTCATGGCTACCCATTTACGTGACAATACCGGCATTCTGATTGATGTACGCAATGCGTCATATTACTCTGCCAGCACTATTCCCGGTTCGGTTAATTATTTCATTCAGACAATTCAGAAAGGGCCTGGAGACACTGAATTTGATGCCATTCTGGAAACATTAGGTGCTAAACGACGTGGAGAGGTTAGTTGGTTAAACCAGCAACTGGAAAATTTTGGTCTAACTGGTAGCAGTGAAGTTACTGCAGACTGGGACTTCACCAAGGCTAAACATTTAATTATCTGGGCTCAAAGTCAAACGGACAAATCACCTCTGCAAGCTATCCGAGTATTACTTGATGCTGGATATCCGGCGCATAAAATTCGTTGGTATCATGGCGGGATCACATCCTGGACCTTCTGGGGGTTTACGACCTACAGCGCACCCAAAAAGTATTAAATTTATTTTCCATAAATTCCAGACAAAAAAAGAGCCGGGTTTCCCCGGCTCTCTGTTTTTTACTCGTTAGCCAATATACCGGCTACGAGCTAAACCAGTGAACGCTGTCTTAGAAACCAGACAGGTAGTTCAAAGATTTAAGGCCATGTGGATCAGTTGTATCAACTGCAATTGCTCCAGCATCGCCAGCAGCACACTTCACTTCGTAGAATTTCGCTGCATCCGGGTTAGGACACAGGTATTCAGTGTTGCCGCTCGTCATTGGTTCAGTCTTCAGGTATCGACCATTTCTACCCCAGAAAGTACCCAAAACATCGACACCTGCTTTACCACTACGATCACTGAAGTAGTAAGTACTGATTGCAGTATTCGGTGTTGAACCACGTGTGGTGTGATACATGCGAGTACCAAACTGTGAACGATCTAATACGTCAGGCTGGATGTTGGTGCGTCCAGGACGTTCCAGATTGATAGTTTTCACAATTCTACTTCTGCGGCCACGGTTTCTGATGACATGAATCGTATCGTCAACACGCATGGTCTGCCATAAGTAAGACTGGAACAAACCAGCATACTGGGCTCCATGAGCGTCACCGCCGTATAAAACCTGGCTGTCATCAGCTGGAAGTTTTATGCGTTTGATAGGACCATGACGTTTACCAGCACGGCTGTATCTCCAGATGGAAACTTCTTCTGGATCGCCGTGCTTGTTGAAGCCATGCGTGATCCACAGAGTTCTGCCATCCGGGTTGTTAACCAAACCGCAACCTGCTGCCATTACGTGGTTAAATGCGTCCAGAATGGTTGGGTTAGTAGGATCACTAACATCCATTACAATCACACCACCATCAATCACATTGTTCTGAACAGCAAGATATAACAGGTTACCGTCTGCGCTGTACTGTGAACAAATGTTGTTTGGCTGACCGTCACCGTCATTAGCGACCAGTGCATCATAAGCTTTTTGTACTTTTCTTTTCAGACGAGGTCTCAACCTAGGTGACACTGTCAGATTACCCGTTTTGTAGATACCAATGCGGGTGTAAGTATCTGTTGCCATGTCAGCTTCGAACAGAGAAAAGTCTGCGTTGAATATAGAAGCACACTGGATCTGGTCATTCTGTGGGTTACCACCACAGGCATGAACTGTGTTGCCCTTTTGAGGAGCACCCAGACCTTCTTGACCGTAAGCATTAATAGTAGATGCTTCCAGTGAAGCGATTTTAGAAGGTGAACCAGTTCCACCATTAGTCCGCCAAACTTCAAAGGTACCACCCAGAAAAGTCAGGATTGCACGGCTAGAAGGATCCAGACCCGCATGGTTTGAAAAACCGATGATGTGGTTATTAGCAGGACTGCCGGCCTGAACCAGGTCGACGATCGAAGGATTGGCAGATCTGGTTGGATCATTTAGTTCAGACTGCTTGTAAATATGCAAACGGCCATTTTCCTGGTCTGTTGCCCAGACTTCACCAAAGTTAAATGCTTGTGCATTACCTGCAACCATACCCAGCGCTGCAGTTGTAGCTGTCGCTACAAGAGATTTATTAAACTTCATATTGAACTCCTCCTCCTATTTCAGAGGTGATTGACTCGAGTTTTAGTTATGTACATCCGGTACGTCAGGTACAACGTGTTCGGCAGGAGACAATAGCCAACCCACGAGAACCCTTCCGTCAATTTATTAAGTAGCAATTCCAATGCCAGCTCAACGAATACCATCGCTGAAACTACCGGCTAACCAAATTTACCTTAATATATAGGCAGGTAGCACACAGTATAAATATTAGCAAGTAACTATATTTTGATATAGCCTGATGACATATTTATGTCAATACTGTCAGCTACTGACACTTTTGGATGATTTCTGCGACACGGGCCAGTCAGAGCCTTACAGCTTGTTAATCCTGATAAAAACAGCCCCCTTTATGTCCAGCTGGCTGGTAAAATAATTTATGCGTTTAATAATTACTCTATTCCCTCTGTTTTTCATTTCACTAATTGCCACAAATTCGTTCGCAGTAAATAGTCGATCACCACAGCAACAGATTGCCTTTGATAACGGTGACGATAAGCGCAGCTGGAATACTAAAATTCAGGAAAAAAGTCTTACCCGGATACTGATAGACAGGGTACCGGAAGGGAAAAGTTTTGAGTCACCCGTAGAAGTGGTAAAAAATCAGCTCACCTTTACACCAGCGACACTCAATAATTACCTGAAAATATGGTACCTACAACGGATAGAGGCCGATCCTGGGTTTAAAATCATCAAAACGATACGTGAGAAACAAACCCTGTTGCTGATTTACCAGACCCCTGCCAATAACAGGGTGACAATTAGAAAAATATTTAAGGGTAGTGACGGTATATATTCGCTGTCTTATCAAGTGCGCGAAGATGCCATTAATTACAATATTTATGACATCTGGTTAAAAAACATAAAAATTTCTACCCTCGTCGAAAACCCTGAGTAGACAAAACAGGTTCTTTTATCAGGCTTAATTCACACAACAATAAAGATACGTCAGTTGGGGAAATCACTAAAGATCATTCGAAATAAAAAGCGCCACAAAAGCCGTAACACCCTGCGTCCTTAATTTTAAAGATAAAAAATAATCAAGCTATATTAGCTAGATACAAATAGCTCTCCAGAAATAACACCTTCATATTTGCTAGATCCTCGATAATTCTGGAATAATTCCCCTTCTCATCGCCTCTAAGGTGTAATGACAACGTCCGTGTTTAGCAAGAAAAAACGGCTTACACAACAAATCGCTGGTTCCCGGAATCGCCTTTATCAGGTAGCACTTGCCTGGTGTAGTGACGAAATGGTGGCTGATGATCTGGTGCAGGAAACGCTTGCCTGCGGCATTGTAAATTACCAGCAGTTAAGAGATGAGAAACGGCTGTTTGCATGGCTGTACAGTATTTTGCATAACAACTGGATTAAATACCTGAGAAAGAAAAAAGCTCACCTTGAACTGGATGATGAACAACCTGCAGAAACACAGGGACCGATGAACCAATGTCAGGAACTTGAAATTGTAGCTCAGGTTAGAAAAGCGGTGGCATCGCTGGCCGAAGATCAACGCAAAGTAATTGCCCTGGTCGATCTTGAGGGTTTTACCTATCAGGAAGTCAGTGACATTCTGAATATCCCGATGGGAACCGTCATGAGCCGCCTGCACCGGGCGAGAAAACATTTATTAACTAAACTGGAAACTAAGACACGTCAACCCGTAACCGGGATAGAAAATGTCAGGTTAGTGGAGTAGTAATATTATGGAACGCAAAGAATTTGATGACATCACTTTGAGCGCCTTTGTGGATGATCAGGTCGACACGGTCAGGGCTGAAATGATTATCCAGGCCATGGAAGAAAATCCAGAAGTACGCGAACGCGTGTATCAATTCCGCCGCGCCAAAGATCTAATGAAATTGTCATTCAAAGATGCAAAGGCACCTTTGAAAACACCTGCCGTATCAGAATACTGGCTTTGGAGATTGCCACAGTTTAGTGGTCTTGCAGCAGCAATCCTTGCACTTGTAATTGGAATAAGCAGTGGCGTATTAGGTTTTTATACGGGCAAACAAATAAACGATCCTGGTGTGTCAGCATTAGCCCAAGCCCACCAGGATCGGCTAATCCTCCACGTCAGCGAGTCCAATCCAGCGCATTTTTCCAGGGCGCTTGCCTTTGTGAAAACATTCCTCACTGAACACGAAAAAACAGGCGAAGGACAAATCGAGGTAGTTGCGCATGCGGGCGGACTCGACCTGCTACGAGAGGGTGTTTCACCTTACGAAAACGAAGTGAAAGCATTAATGAAAAAACATGCCAATGTCCACTTCATTGCCTGTGCTGCAGGTATTCGCGGACTTATTAAGAAAGGCATAGCGCCGAATATAATCGAGGGAATCGCGACCGATGAAACTGCCTTCGACCATATTGTTGCCAAACTTCAGGCAGGCTGGTCATACGTTAAGGTGCAATCACTCGCAGAAATTTAAACGGCTTCCACAGAAATATTATTTTTCTATCGCTATTTCGCAAAAGTTCTGTAAGGCAGTACGCATCTTTTCTACTACCTCAGGCTTATCAGCAATACCGTGGCGCGCCACCAGATAACCGGGGTCGTTATACGCTAACCAGACAGCACCATCCTGCGCTTTCCATGCCAATACTTTCAATGGCAAATCCAGGCCAACTGATTGATTGCTTTGCATGAGCAATGTGCCAACTTTCGGATTTCCAAAAATCAACAGCTCAGTGGGAAGCAGTTCTAAATTAACTTTTTCTGCGCCTTTAGTGTGGTTCACACGAGCAAAAATAGCCATGCCACTTGATCGTACGGCTTCTTCAAAACGATCCAAAGTGCCGCTGACACTGTGAGGGCTTTTAACTTTAATCAAGCCTGAGTCTGCATAGGCTATCGAGATATTTAAAAAACAAGCGGCAAAAACAAGAATTATTCGTTTCATAGGTACGCCTTATTATAGAGTACGTTGTTAAGTCTGATTCTATTTGACAGCATACCTCAATCTACAACGTAAATTTATTTACTTTGTAAAACCATAAATGTTAGTTACTAATCTGCTAATTAAAATATAATCAGAACCTGGGCGCTTAATACATCATCGATACTATTTACAACAGATTTAGCGGTCGCATTGCCTCCCGGCGCATCAATATCACGGAATTCATAGTTAAGGGTAAATCGGCTTTTCTTGTTAAAAAAATACTGAGCGCCAATTGTCCAGCGGGTAAAATCACGCTCTAGTCCTGCAGCATTTTCAGTGCCACGATCCAGTTCGTCATATCGCACATCGAGTTCCAGATTGGGTAATACCTTGTAACCAAAATCGATGTACCAACCATCTGCTTCATTATCTGTCAGGGTATTAGCTGTGGCAGTAACAGTACCTGCATTATTCAGTGAGCCTGGGACTGCTCCACCATCTGTGCCGTTGGCAATCATGCCATCAGCACTGATGTATTCAGCGTATGCCCGGAATTTTTTCCAACGCAGTGTGCCACCTAAACCCCAGCGTGTACGGTCGAAATCCCTGATGCTATTTGTTGTGCTATCAAATATTTCCCGCTCGCCGTCCTGATACCAGGCATACAATTTCCAGTCTTCACGCCGCGCACCTTTACCCCCGAATATCTGTCCAACCGACAAATAATAATATAGCTCCCGGTTATCGTCGTTATCGCCCCGGTCAATGCCATTACCATTGCCCACCATAAAAGCATAACTGAGTTCCCAGGGATATTTACCCGACCCTTTGTTCAAAGTGAAGGTATTGAATAATTGGAGTCCAATATCACGGTATGCACCAACCGAACCGTTCAGGCCATTACCTTTTGAACATAGCGCCAGGTATTCAGGTGTGGCAGCCGCATTACATGCAGCGACACCATCGGTATCACGAAATCGCTCCAGCAGTAACTGATCTGCCACCAGAGAGAAGTTGTTATAGTTATGGACATGAATGGCTTGTAAACCATCTTCAGAACCAGGCGTTTTGAATTGACCCAAGCGTAAACGGGTATATTTTTTGAAATGATTCAGCGTCACACTGGCATCGGTTAGTTTGACGCTGCCATCAGAGGAACGGGTAACACCATTATTGCCAAACTCTGCCAACAGAAAATAATTCACATTACTGTCAAGCGGGAATCCTGTACCTCTTACTCCTAACCGGGCGCGTCGAAGCAAAAAACCGGATTCACTGTCATTGTCCGGCCTGATGACATTAAAAATCGCATCCTGGCCTTGCCATGGCCCGGCTTTGATACTTGTGCCGTCCATATCAACATATTGTGGCTGTATAAAGCCCCAGATTCTTGCACGAGCTGAAGAACCTGCCGGCTCTGTGCCTTGAAGCGACAGCCAATCAGCTGCTTGAATTGATTCAGTCACGAACAAGCTTCCGGTACAGGCAACTATTATCGCCAGTATCTTGAATGCTTTGAGCATAATTCTCCTCCCGCTGATTTCTATAATTGTGTTATCTCAAGGTGTTCTGTAAGTAATCAGGGTTTAATAATTTGATATCCCTGACTGTTCAAATCCAGAATTCGAACCACACCCGCATCAACATGAACAGCGTGCGGATTCAACACCGGTGGCTTGCCGAGTTTTTTAGTTATCTGGCTGATGGTATTGTCGCAGGCCGCAAACCTGACACCGCTACTGCTGAGTCCATCAATTCGCCTCGCATTGGAATTATCAGCAAACATCAGACGCAAGCCAGGACCAAAGGCTACGATCTCAACCTCGACCTGATCAGGGCCATAGTGCTTTATGAGATTGCTGGCAACATTTAATACCAGGGATTGTTTTGATGGATCATTATCGCTGATTTGCAAAACGACCTTTTTTTCTGCAAATGGTTTGTCTTCTGCCGCCTGTATATTGCTTGCCAAGAACGCAAGAAATACAAAGACGCCAAAAATAATAAACCATACCCGAATTAGATTAATTATAGGAATTTGCATTATTTTCCTCCTAGTTCTATTAATTCACTCTTTCTGAAAAGAAAGAGTGCCGCAAGGTTACATCAAATTATTTTAAGCACATCAAAAATTCTCATGGCTAACAAATATACTATTTTCAATATAAGTCAGCCTCCCTATAAAGAATCCACTTAGATATACTAGATAACCACAAGCAAAGAAGTATTCCATTTATTTTTATTAACGATAATTTTCAAATTAACTTAATAATATTATTAAGTAATTATTTATACATTTTAAAAAGTAAGCTGGAATAAATTTCTTGCTCATAGTCTCTAGTGAAATAGTTACCTACCTAAAAAAGTCAAAACTTGTGTAGAAGCTACGTATATCAGAGGAGTACAAGTAAACATGAATAAATATACTAAACACAGTATTGCGATAGGTATCGCTGCAGGCATGAGCATGCTCGCCAGCAATACCATGGCGCATTCAGGCAATTCATCAGCCGGAACGCCGGTCTGTCTGGAATCCAATATTATGATGGCCGATGCACAGAACGCGCCGTTTTCAAACGTCCCCGGCCCTGGTCGCTTGCTTGAGATGAACACCACAACCGGTGAACGGGGTATTACAGTTGATGTCCCCTTTACACCCGGAAATGTTGGCACGGCGATTTGTCCAGACCATGTCTCCTGCCCCGGTCCCTGGAAACCAACAGGTAACACATCTGGTGGTGAAGATGGTCATGCCTTCCTGACCAGCGCTGCCCAACATGCCCTTATCGAACACCATCGTGACGGCACTCCAATCAAAACTAATCCAGTCTGGCCGACATCGCCGTCACGGAATGGTGGCAATTTCGGTTATGTGCCACGCATACTGGGTAACGGATTTATGCCGAACGGCAACATCGCGCAGACAGTATGTGACGCCAATTTTTTCAACGCGAACAACTCGACCCCATTTGGATGGGGTGAAAGTGCAGTTAATCCGGCGACAGGCGATGCCAGGCCTGACAACTCATCCTGGATGTACTTCCCACCGGTCTATAGCCCCCGTGCACGCGCCAGGAATGGCCGTGTCCTTGTTATCGATCAAAATTCGTTAGCAGCCATCGATGAGTACAGTATTCCCAGATGGGGACCCTATGCGAATGATCCACGGTGGAATTGCCCGGCCGGTGTCTTGATCAGCTCCGAGGGATTATTCATTAGTATGTTCCACGGCGACGCGGTATTTGTTGTCGACTGGAAGCGCGGGATCGATCGTCACAGTCGCGGGGTAGGCTCCAACCGGCCGTTCCGCCGTCATAGACCCTTTAGGCTAAATAGATGGTGGAATCGCTCCAAGGTTCTCCGCGTAATCGATCTATCCCACGATGATTCAGGAGATGCCACGAATCCGCTTAACTACCATGACGAACCTTACTTCGATTCCCCGAAACGCCGTGACAACCTGCGTGCTATTCGGATGTCCGAGGACGGTTCCCTGTTCGGTACCCGCCGTAGCCGTTCGCGTGATTGTGTTAGAGGTGAAGCACCGGGTGCCAGCCCTCAGGGTCCTGGATCCGCCTGTAACCCAAGCGTGTTTCGTCAGCATGTCTTTGTCGTCGATCCCGGTGAAAATCACAGAACTGGCAGTCTTGCCCTTGATCCAGGTGTGAACGTCATCGCTGGTGTCAGCATCAATCGTATCTCCGGGCCTGGTTGTGAAGCCATCAACCCGGGTCATAACGATCTGGATGCGTGTGACGTTGAGACTCTGTACGTAGGCGTTTCTGCAGGTAATGCAGGTTGTGACAAAAACAATGACGGTCAACCTGGTCCTGGTCATCCTGCCAACCAGTGCTTTGTCCCGGGCGGTACGGTATATGAATACCTCATAGATAAAGCCCATCAGGATGGAGGAACGCTGGCAGGTGACGGCAGTGGACAATGTAATGGTGATCCAAATGACCCAGCCGGTAACACTGGTTGCGCCATGCCGATTGCGCAGTTTGACTGGGTTAATCGCGGTGGTGCGGTCTCCAATCCAGCTATCGGCCCAGGTGACATCGAAACACTTGATCCACGTATGGTGATGCACATCCACGAGGCATTTAATCAGTAAGCCTCGCAACCCACAACTGCTGATACTTGAATAAAGTCATTGGCTGAAAGTGGTTTTCAATAGACCCGACGGGCGTGTAGGTTCGCCGGGTTTTTCTTTTATTGAACAGATGTAATTTTCAATTGAGACACAAATGTGTATGCTTATTTTATGAATGCAGACACTCCGAAAATAGACTAAAGAGAGTTATTCCATGAAGTATCTGATTCCCATTACACTACTAGTAGCGCTAACCGGTTGTGAAAGAAATACGCCAGAGCCGCAGGACAACGCCACGGCAATTCCATCAGAAAATGATACGGCTGAACCGGCCCAGAGCTATCTTGAGAACCCCCTGCAGGGAAAAGTCAGTCAGCGTGGTCTTTACCGAATGGTGCGCAGCAGCGGAGTGGTGGATGACCCTAAAACAACAACTGGAAAAGTAGTTTCCAAGCCAGTAATCCAACTCGTCGAATCAACAGCGCGTATTCCACTGATCAAGGGCGCCCAAATGTATCTGCAATACCGGATTTGGCCGTTACCGGATCAACCAGCCTACATTAATCTCAGGCGAGTCTTGAAACATCCGGCAATGAAGCTGCCTGATGGATCAACTACGTCAGGCTCTGACTTTAAGGTCAAACGAAAAGTTAGCAGCAACCATGTTATTGTTTATACAGGTTATGGTTTCGATGAGGATTACGAACTGGTCGAAGGTGACTGGAAATTTGAGATCTGGCTCGAAGATAAAAAATTAATCGAACAAAAATTTACAACTTACTGGCCCAGCAAAGAAGAAATTACCGCACTTAGACCCGTACTAGATCTGGGTAATAAAGTGTTGACTAGAATGGAGTCCCCCAACAACCCCAATTCGAGGTTAAACTGGCCCAGGGTAATCGTAGATAAAGATAATGCTGAAGCACCTCCAGGAGTAACGGAAGCAATACGAGAAATGCAAAAACCAATCGTACAGCCATGACTATGATTGTCATTTCCCAACTGTGAACTAACCTTGTTGCGTTGATGGCCCTTCACGTTTTGATAATTATCTGTTGGGTAAATATTTTAAGGAGTTGGCTAATCTGGCTCGTGAAATATTGATATGATGACCGGATGGACGAGAATAACGCAGCGCACACTTACCAAAAATTGACACCTGACCTGATCCTGAATGCAGTAGAGTCACAGGGCTACCATTGCGATGGCCGGATGCTGGCCCTCAACAGTTATGAGAATCGCGTCTACCAAATTGGTATCGAAGACGATACACCGGTAATCGTCAAATTCTACCGGCCTGGCCGTTGGAGCCGTGATGCCATTCTTGAAGAACACAGTTTTGCCTGGGAATTAGCAGCACAGGAAATTCCGGTCATTGCACCCTTTAAAAATTCAAACGATCAAACACTCAACGATTACAACGAATTTATGTTCGCTGTTTATCCACGCTCAGGCGGACGTTGGCCAGACCTGGATCTCAAAGATGACTGGTTACTCATGGGCCGATTCCTGGGAAGATTACACGCCATCGGTGCAACCAGTCGATTCCAGCACCGCACTCTGCTGGATGTGAAATCACTCGGTGACGAATCACGTGATTATTTGCTGTCTAGTAATACTATTCCAGATTATCTGACTGAAGCTTACGCCACGCTCACCAAAGATTTACTCGACATCATAAATTCACGCTTTGCCGCAACCGATTTTGTGGCACGGATTCGCTTGCACGGTGACTGCCACCCCGGAAATATTTTATGGACTGAAACCGGCCCCCACTTCGTCGACCTCGATGATGCCCGCACTGGCCCGGCTATTCAGGATATCTGGATGCTGCTATCCGGCGATACAGATGACATGCGGTATCAACTGGATAACTTGTTGGAGGGTTACGAAACTTTTTATGACTTCGATTACTCAAGCATTCAGCTCATCGAATCACTACGCACCCTTCGCATCATGCATTACGCTGCATGGATCGCCCGGCGTTGGGAAGACCCCGCTTTTCCACTCGCCTTTCCCTGGTTTGATTCGCCGCGCTATTGGGAAGAGCATATACTTTCATTGCGGGAACAGGCAGCCGCATTGGAACAACCGCCGATTCGATAATTGACTGGAACTCCAACATGAGTATAAAAAACAATTCTTCTGGTTCAAGCAAGCTTGATGCACTTGTCGCAGAAACTCACCGCAACCGCGACAAACGCGAACTGGGTTACCGCGAGCAGTCATTAAAAATGTACCCTTGGGTTTGTGGCCGCTGTTCTCGTGAATTTACTCGCGCAAACCTGCACGAACTGACTGTGCATCATCGTGATCATAATCACGACAACAATCCAGCTGATGGTAGTAACTGGGAATTACTTTGTTTGTATTGTCACGACAATGAGCATTCTCGGTTGTTGGACAATGAATATACCCAGGGTTCGTCTGATAGTGATAAAAGCGACAATCATGCTACGCATAACCCTTTTGGTACGCTTGAATCATTAATGAAAAAGAAATAAATGGGCACCACTTTACGTAAGAAGTATAAAACATTGTAGGAGCGGCTTTAGCCGCGATGGGTACTCGATAATCATTGCGGCTAAAGCCGCTCCTACAGATTCCCGCCAAATATTCAGCAGCCCCCTTAGTTTATTCAGACTAATCTACACCTATTATCCTGTGGCAACCAAAGTCACACATCCTTTAATTCCAATAACTTACGCAACAGGGACTAGCACCTTGCTGGACAGGATGATCCCTGGCGTAGAGAATCAGGCCATAACTATAAAAAATATTATAAGGATAATAAAAAATGAACATCCTGAAATTCACCTTATTACTTTTTGTTCTATCGCTAATAAACTTTACCGTATCTGCGGCAGATCGTATTTCTAAAGATGACGTTGAGAGTGTTATCGCTAAAACCGATATTGCTTCAAAGCAACGCAATGCGTCCGGTATAGAAAAATACTTAGGTCAGGATTTTGCCAAATATATTGAACTGCCTATGGAAAAATGGGACTCGGCATTTCGTCTCAACAGAGATAAATATATATCTCTGATCAAGGAAGGTTGGAAATATTCAAAAACTTATAACTATGAAAGAACCGATACGGTTATTAATGTTGCGTCTGATGGCTTAAGCGCCGATTCAAACTCAACAATTACCGAAGTGATAGAGATTGACGGGAAAAAAATGATCAGTAAAGTTCGCGAATATGCTCACTACGAGCTGGAAGATGGCCGGGCGGTTATCACTTCAATCGAAGGTCACAAGCTGGTTGGTGATACCACACCTGATCCAATATTCTTTACTAAAAAACAGGCTAAGAACGACGGATAGTACAATAATCAAGCTGTGCTATGCTTATGCTTCAGTAAACCAAAGAACAAAGGAGCATAACAATGGGCCTGTTTGATTTTGCAATCGACTACGGTAAAAAATTATTTGGTAAAGATGATGATCCTGCCGATAAAATAAAAGGGCATATCGAAGCAAGCAATCCCGGCATCCGAAATCTTGGCGTAGCATTCAATAGTGGCAAGGTTGATTTAAGCGGTGACGCAGATAGTGCAGAGGTGGTAGAAAAAACCGTGTTAATTGCTGGTAACGTTAAGGGCGTAACCGATGTATCAGCCGATAAGATTTCTGCCCCTCCTCCGCCTCCGGAAGTTAAAATTGAATACTACGTCATCCAGAAAGGTGACACTTTATCAAAAATTGCCAAACAATTTCTTGGCAATGCGATGGATTACCCAAAAATATTTGAAGCCAACCGGGAAGTGATTCAAGATCCTGATCTTATTTATCCCGGTCAGAAAATTCGCATTCCTCTTGGGTAATTAATTCTCACCATAAAAAAAGGCGGCCTTTTTGGCCGCCTTTTTTATTTGCCTGTTTATATACAGGTTAATTTACTTTTTGATCCAGCTCTCCCGAACTATAACGGCTGAACATGCTTTCCAGGCTAAGCGGGGTAATCTTGGATGCGTGACCCGCACAACCAAAAGCTTCATAACGCGCTTTACAAATATCCTTCATACCCGCAGTCGCAGCCTTAAGGAATTTACGTGGATCGAAGTTGCTCTTGTTTTCTTCCAAGTGCTTGCGCACCGCACCTGTACTGGCCATCCGCAGGTCAGTATCGATGTTGATCTTGCGTACACCGTGTTTGATACCTTCCTGAATCTCTTCTACGGGCACTCCATAGGTTTCACCCATATCGCCACCGTGAGAGTTAATAATTTCTAACCAGTCTTGTGGCACTGATGAAGAACCGTGCATAACCAGGTGGGTATTAGGAATTCGCGCGTGAATTTCCTTAATACGATTGATTGCCAGGATGTCACCGGTTGGTGGGCGCGTGAACTTATAAGCACCATGGCTAGTACCGATCGCGATAGCCAGGGCATCAACACCGGTATCTTTTACAAAGTTCGCGGCTTCTTCAGGATCAGTCAGTAATTGATCCATTGTCAATTTACCTTCTGCACCGGAACCGTCTTCTTCAGCAGCCATGCCGGTTTCGAGTGAACCCAGGCAACCCAACTCACCTTCAACAGAAACACCACCTGCATGTGCCATTTCTACAACTCGCCGGGAAACGTCTACATTGTATTCATAGCTGGACGGTGTCTTCATGTCAGCCATCAGCGAGCCATCCATCATGACGGATGAAAACCCTGACTGAATGGAGCGCAAGCAAATAGCTGGCTCAGATCCGTGATCCTGGTGCATCACAACAGGAATATGCGGGTACATTTCGATTGCCGCTGAAATCAGATGACGCAGGAAGGGTTCGCCTGCATAGGAACGCGCACCGGCAGAGCCCTGCATAATAACCGGGCTGTCAGTTTCATCAGCAGCCTGCATGATGGCGTGAACCTGTTCCATATTATTAACGTTGAAGGCAGGCATACCAAAACTATTATCGGCCGCATAATCAAGTAGTTGGCGCAAGGATATTAAAGACATAATGGTCTCCTTGGGGTGTTATTTAAGTGGATTGTTAGAATTAAATATAGGTAATTTCTGCATATTCTGCATGATTCTGCTGAAATGCTCACCATTACATTTTTTGTGGCTATCAATTTATTCGACACTCTCGATGGCATCACCGACACGAATCATCTTCATTGCGTTAGTACCGCCCAGCACGCCATGCAAATCACCCTTGGTAATAATTACCAGGTCACCGTCCCGCACAGCGCCACGCCGGACTAATTCGTCGATCACTTCCCGGTTCATTTCCGCATGATCGGTGGTCATGACATCAAAACTGACTGGATAGACGCCCCGGTACATAGTGACTTTTCTACGCGTTGCAACGTGACGTGTTAATGCATAAATCGGAATACCGGAACTGATACGTGACATCCACAAGGGCGTAGCACCTGATTCGGTTAAGGCGGCAATTGCTTTTACACCGGTATGATTTGCAGTGTACATCGCTGCCTTGGCAATAGCTTCATCAATACGCTGAAACTGTGCACCGGTACGACGATCAAAACGCATTTCCACAGGCTGACGTTCTGCACCTCGGCATATACGATCCATGGCTTCAATGACTTTTGCGACGTGTTTACCCGTCGCTGTTTCAGCCGATAGCATTACCGCGTCGGTACCGTCGATAACTGCATTGGCAACATCAAAAACTTCGGCGCGGGTCGGAATGGGGTTTTCAATCATAGACTGCATCATTTGTGTTGCTGTTATAACAACACGATCCATACTGCGGGCAATCTGGATAATCCGTTTTTGTACAGCGGGCAGTTCTGCATCACCAATCTCAACACCGAGATCACCACGTGCGATCATGACGACATCGGCGGCCTCAATAATTGCTTCCAGTTCATCCATTGCTTCAGCGCGTTCGATTTTGGCAACGATACCACCCTTGCCACCCGCATCCTGCAACAACTGACGAGCCTCGTGTATGTCTTGCGCATGGCGAGGAAAAGACACCGCAAGATAGTCTGCTTCCATTTCAGCGGCACAAATAATATCGGCGCGATCCTTGTCAGTCAGCGCACCGGCAGAAAGGCCACCGCCCTGGCGGTTAATGCCTTTATTATTTGAGAGTGCACCGCCCACTTTGACGCGGCATACAATTTCTTTAGCTTCGACTTTTTCAATCCACAGTACGATCGCACCATCATCAAGCAATAATGTATCACCACGATTGACATCACCCGGCAGATCTTTATAGGTAATACCCACCCGATCCTGATCGCCCTGAGTATCATCCATAGCGGCATCAAGGGTAAACATATCGCCTTCGGCAAGTATAATTTTGTCTTGCTTGAAACGTGCAATGCGTATTTTCGGGCCTTGCAAATCGGCTAATACACCGACTTGCCGGCCGGATGCACGTGCCCGATTACGAACATCTTTGGTACGTTTCTGATGGTCTTCGTGACTACCGTGTGAAAAATTGACGCGAACCACATCCACGCCTGCCTGAATCATTTCATCCAGCACTTTAGGATCGTCTGTAGACGGTCCCAGCGTTGCAACTATTTTAGTTCTTCGGAACATAATGGTCGGCTTATTTGGCCCGATCCTCCAGCATGGCTACTGCCGGTAGTGTCTTACCTTCGAGAAACTCAAGGAAAGCACCGCCCGCTGTAGAGATATAGGAAATCTTGTCATAAATATTATATTTCTGAATCGCCGCAATAGTGTCACCACCGCCTGCAAGGCTAAATCCTTTGGCATTGGCGATCGCCATTGCAACTGTTTTAGTGCCTTCGCCAAACTGATCGAATTCGAACACACCTACCGGACCGTTCCAGATGATGGTACCGGCCTTATTGATTATCTCAGCCAATTCTTCTGCTGATTTTGGACCAATATCAAAAATCATATCGTCGTCTACAACATCACCGGCATCCTTTAAGACAGCAGGTTCGTTTTCATCAAATTTCTTGCCGCAAACCACATCGACGGCGATTGGAATACTGGCACCGCGTGCGGCCATTTTATCGATTAATTTATTAGCCGTATCGACCAGATCATCTTCGCATAATGACTTACCCACATTTTTGCCGGTTGCTTTCAGAAAAGTGTTGGCAATGCCACCACCGACGACCAATTGATCAACTTTTTCTGACAGGGCTTCCAGCACCGTCAACTTGGTAGACACCTTTGAACCACCGACAATCGCTACCATTGGCCGCGCAGGGTCAGCCAATGCTTTGTTCAGAGAATCCAGTTCACTGGATAGCAACAATCCAGCACAGGCCGTTGGTGCAAATTTACCTGCGCCGTGAGTAGAAGCCTGGGCGCGGTGAGCTGTTCCAAAAGCATCCATTACATAGATATCGCACAGGCCAGCGTATTTTTTAGCCAATGCTTCGTCGTCTTTTTTCTCGCCCTTGTTGAAGCGCACATTCTCCAGTAATACAACACCACCATCAGCAATGTGGGGCGGCGTTTCCAGATAATTTTTAACCAGTGCAACGGTAGTACCTAGCTTGGCCGACATTGTATCGGCAATAGGCTGCAGCGAATTTTCTTCATCGGCCACACCTTCTTCTGGACGGCCTCGATGTGACATCACCATGACTTTAGCGCCAGCTTTCATACAATGCTCAACTGTCGGCATGGATGCGGTTATTCGCGCATCGGAGGTCACTTTTCCATCTTTGACTGGAACATTGAGATCTGCACGGATCAATACGCGCTTGCCGGCAAGATCGAGATCAGTCAGCTTGATGAAGGACATAACAACTCCTGAGAAATTTTATAAAATACAGTTTGGTAAATCTTCACGACTTAACAAACCCTACTACTCGTTTAAAAACACCCGCCCGGAAAACCGGGCTGGGAGTTTCATACTTAACTACTGCAAAACAATCGATCTGCTGATCAGGCAATATGCTGAACAAAGCGCAGCATATTACAGGTATAACCGTACTCGTTGTCGTACCATGAAACCAGCTTGACGAAGGTGCCATCCAGCGCAATACCAGCTCCGGCATCAAAAATAGATGATTGACTACAACCACGGAAATCGGTCGAAACCACTTTGTCTTCAGTATATCCGAGCGTGCCTTTCATTGAGCCTGTGGATGCCTTTTTGATTGCCGCACAGATATCTTCGTACTTGGCTGCTTTATCAAGTTCAACGGTAAGGTCAACGACTGAAACATCAGAGGTGGGGATCCGGAAAGCCATACCCGTCAGCTTGCCATTCAATTCCGGTAACACCACACCCACAGCTTTGGCTGCACCGGTTGATGAAGGAATAATGTTTTCCAGAATTCCACGGCCACCGCGCCAGTCTTTCATGGAAGGACCGTCTACAGTTTTCTGAGTCGCCGTTGCAGCATGCACAGTGGTCATCAAGCCACGCTTGATACCCCAGTTATCATTGACAACCTTAGCAATTGGCGCCAGGCAGTTGGTGGTACAAGATGCTGCTGAAACAATTGCCTGACCGGCATAGGTTTCATGGTTAACGCCATACACAAACATGGGTGTTCCGTCTTTAGACGGCGCACTCTGAACGACTTTCTTGGCACCCGCAGCAATGTGCTTCTGACAGCTTTCTTCCGTCAGGAAGAAGCCTGTGCATTCAATAATAAGATCCGCACCGACATCGCCCCACTTCAAGTCGGCTGGATCACGTTCGGCTGTCAGACGGATCTTGTTACCGTTCACGGTCATGGTATCGCCGGATACAGAAATGTCACCGTCGAAATTACCATGCACTGAATCGTACTTAAGCATGTAGGCCAGATAATCATTATCCAGCAGGTCATTAATACCGACAACCTGGATATCTTTAAAATCTTTTGCGATGGCACGGAATGCCATACGGCCAATGCGGCCAAAGCCATTAATACCGACTTTAATTGTCATATCTTTCTCCTCAAACACATTTTATAAAATACGAAGTAGTCACTCGCCCGGTATTACCAGACGCTACAAAAGTTTTCAGGCAACGCTGTTAATAGCTTTAGCAATGTTATCTGCAGTAAAGCCAAAATGTTCAAACAACTTGCCAGCAGGTGCAGACTCGCCAAAGGTTGTCATACCGACGACCGTACCCTTGAGACCCACGTACTTCCACCAGCCATCCATGATGGCCGCTTCTACAGCAACGCGTGCTGTCACTGCTGATGGCAATACGGATTCTTTATAGGCATCGTCTTGCTGCTCGAACACATCGACCGATGGCATGGACACAATGCGCACTTTCTTACCCGACGCTGCGGCCGCTTCTACAGCTACTCCTACTTCAGAACCCGTGGCAATCACAATAACGTCGGGAGTACCCTTAGTATCCTGCAAGATGTAACCACCCTTGGCGACATTTGCAATCGTTGCTGCATCACGTTTCTGGAAAGGTAGACCCTGACGAGAAAAAATCAGGCAACTTGGACCTTTGTATTCAACTGCATGCTTCCAGGCCACGGCTGTTTCCAGTGTGTCGCAAGGACGCCAAACGGACATATTAGGAATCATACGCAGGGTAGGAATCTGTTCGACAGCCTGATGCGTAGGACCGTCTTCGCCTAAGCCAATCGAGTCATGAGTATAAACAAAAATACTTTGGATCTTCATGAGTGATGCCATACGTAACGCGTTACGCGCGTATTCCGAGAACATCAGGAAGGTTGCACCGTAAGGTATAAAACCACCGTGCAGCGTGATGCCGTTCATGATGGCACTCATACCAAACTCACGCACACCGTAGGATAGATAGTTACCGGCAAAATTCATTTTGCTGGAACCGTTGTCATCATTAATACGCACGCTGGTAGCATGCAAGGTGTTATTGGACGGCGTCAGGTCAGCTGAACCGCCCAGAAATTCTGGCAGCATCGGTGCGTAACCGTTCAAAGCACCTTTTGATGCAGCGCGAGTAGCGGGCGACTCGGCCTTGTCGTTAACAGCTGAAATAAATTTTTGTGTTTCTGCTTCCCAGTTAGCAGGTAATTCGCCTGCCATTCTACGAGCAAACTCAGCAGCTTCTTTTGGAAATGCTTTTTTGTAAGCTGCGAACTTGTCATTCCAGCTCTTTTCAGCAGCCGCACCTTTATCTTTCGCGTCCCAGCCACTATAGATATCATCCGGAATTGTGAAGGGTGGATGTGACCAACCAATATTTTTACGGGTTGCGGCAACTTCTTCTTCACCCAGCGCTTCACCATGAACATTATGGCCACCCTCTTTATTGGGCGCACCTTTTCCGATCACTGTTTTACAACAAATCAAACTCGGTTTACCGGTCTCTGCCACTGCTTTTGTGATCGCAGCTTTTACAGCATCCGCATCATGGCCATCAACATTAGGGATGACATGCCAACCGTAGGCATCAAAACGCTTGGGTGTATCGTCTCCAAACCAACCGTCAATGTTGCCATCAATTGAAATATTATTGTCATCGTAAACGGCAATCAGTTTACCCAGACCCAGGGTGCCAGCAAATGAACAAGCTTCGTGAGAAATGCCTTCCATTAAACAGCCATCACCTAAAAATACGTAGGTATTATGGTCAACAATCTCATGGCCGTCTTTATTGAACTGCTCACCCAAAACCTTTTCTGCCAGTGCCATACCAACCGCATTGGAAATACCCTGGCCTAGCGGCCCAGTGGTGGTCTCTATACCTGGCGCATATCCGTATTCAGGATGTCCCGGTGTTTTTGAATGTAACTTACGGAAGTTCTTTAATTCTTCCATTGGCATGTCATAGCCGGTCAGGTGCAACAGGGAATAAATCAGCATGGACCCGTGACCGTTAGACAGAACGAACCGGTCACGATCAGCCCAATCCGGATTTTTAGGATTGTGCTGCATGAAATCATTCCATAACACTTCGGCTATGTCGGCCATACCCATTGGTGCACCCGGGTGACCAGAATTTGCTTGTTGAACCCCATCCATACTGAGCGCACGGATTGCATTGGCAAGGTCTTTACGCGAGGCCATAGGACTCTCCTGATTGTTTTGATAAATAGTTTTCTGCGCTTTTTCAGCAGCAGCGCAGCCGCCGCTGCTTTTTTGAAAGCGGCGCGACTGTCAGAATTTCATTGGTGCTTCAGGTGTTGTTTCACAGGGACTAAACACCGTCCTGTGTTAACAAAAATCCCGATACCGCATTGGTTAACCCTGAACCCATTCTGCGGCTTTAATCGAGCGCGCCATTCTCCAACAGATGAGCCCTTTCGGCAACTGTTGATTTAGGCAGACGACGACTTATTGACGATACTGTGTTTCAGGCTTCTGCTTCTTTCCACTTTATAGAGCATCCCATACTGGGAATCTGTTCTTTTGGATCCTTACCGGTGTTTGCAACCTGTTGCATACCTTCAAACAGATCACGACGCGCATCCGCTGGTGCCGCTGCTTTACGGCTAGCGTCCAGACGGCCACGAAATTGCAGATGTAAATCAGCGTTATAGCCAAAAAAATCCGGTGTACACACGGCACCGTATGCTTTTGCTACTGACTGACTTTCATCCATCAAATAAGGAAATGGAAAGGCATTATCAGTGGAAATTTTCCGCATATTTTCAAATGAATCTTCCGGGTAATCGGTCGGATCATTGGACATGATAGCCACACTGTTTATACCGAATTGCTGCAATTCCGACGTATCACGTACCAGGCGATCGAGAATGGCTTTGACGTAGGGGCAATGATTACAAATAAACATCACCAGTAAACCCTTGTCACCACGGCACTTATCCAGCGTCCAAAGATTGCCATCCACACCTGGCAGCTCAAATTCTATTGCCGACAGGCCAAAATCGCAGGCCGGGGTTTCCAGTGAGACCATTACTCTACTCCTGCTTCAATCATGCTTATTTACGATTTGCAGAGTGTAACTCAAGCGCTGTTAATTCGCTGACTCGTTTTGACTTGGCGCTATCGACTGCTTACAATTCAACTCTACAGCGCTGATTTGAAATCAGATTGCGGGCGCTATAAAAAAACGGCTAAAGCGAGTCTTCAAATATTGAATTTGCAAACCCGCTGGAGCCCCGCTTCTGCGGGTTTTTTATTGGGTGAGGAGCATGACTAAAATGAGTGAATTTATATTTACATCTGAATCTGTATCTGAAGGCCACCCGGACAAAGTCTCTGACCAGATTTCGGACGCCATTCTCGATGCCATTCTTGAGCAAGATACATCAGCACGTGTGGCCTGCGAGACGCTGGTCAAAACAGGCATGGCCCTGGTTGCCGGCGAAATAACTACCTCGGCATGGGTCGACATCGAAGCTATTGTCCGCGAGACCGTTAAAGAGATCGGTTACAACAGTTCAGAGATGGGCTTTGACTGGGAATCCTGCGCTGTCATCAACGGCATCGGTAAACAATCACCGGATATTGCCATGGGTGTCGACGAATCCGAAGGCCACGAACAAGGGGCTGGCGATCAGGGACTGATGTTTGGTTACGCCAGTAATGAAACCGAAGTGTTGATGCCGGCACCGATCACCTATGCACACCGCCTGGTCAAGCGCCAGGCCGAAGTTCGCAAGAACGGTACACTGCCGTGGTTACGGCCGGATGCCAAAAGCCAGCTGACGTTCCGCTACCAGGACGGCAAACCCGTCGCCATTGATGCGATTGTGCTATCGACTCAACACGATCCGTCTATCTCTCAGACAGAGTTGCATGAAGCGGTGATGGACGAAATTATTAAGCCTGTATTACCCACTGACTGGATACACAAAGAAACCAAATACTTAATTAACCCGACTGGGCGTTTCGTAATCGGCGGACCTGTGGGTGACTGTGGCCTGACCGGCCGTAAAATTATTGTCGACACTTACGGCGGTATGGCGCGTCACGGCGGAGGGGCATTCTCGGGCAAAGACCCGTCCAAGGTGGATCGCTCTGCGGCCTATGCCGGCCGCTATGTTGCCAAGAATATTGTCGCTGCCGGGTTAGCTGAGCGCTGTGAAATCCAGATTTCTTATGCGATCGGGGTCGCCGAACCTACCTCCATCAGCATTAATACATTTGGTACAGGGGTCATCGACGAGGACAAGCTAGTGGCTTTGGTGCGTGAACATTTTGACCTGCGTCCGCGCGGCATGGTCACCATGCTTGACCTGCTGCAACCGGTTTATAAAAAGACCGCTGCCTACGGTCACTTTGGCCGCGAAGAAGACGGCTTTAGCTGGGAAAAGACCGATCGTGCAGACGCACTGCGCGAAGCCGCAGGAGTTAAAAATACTGCTAAGGTCGTGTAGTTTTCCCTAATAACCAGTAACAAATTAGGATCTGACCCAAGTTAGACTAAATTTGCTATAATTGTCTAGATTAAAGGAATCGGAACTAAGTCCCGGTTCAACAAGCTGTGTTCTCCGAGGGGCGCTGCAGCGGGATTACCCGTCAGGCTCGGCGAAACCAGCTTTCAAAACAACGGCGCTCATCTTTAGATTTTTGGAGATGAAGCATGAGTGCCGTTCTAGATACAAATTCCGATTATAAAGTTGCAGATATCACGCTGGCCGACTGGGGCCGCAAGGAAATCGCTATTGCCGAGAGCGAGATGCCCGGCTTGATGGCGCTGCGTGAAGAATACGCTGGCAAGAATCCCCTTAAAGGCGCGCGTATTACTGGCAGCCTGCACATGACCATCCAGACCGCTGTATTGATCGAAACCCTCGCAGATCTGGGTGCCGAACTGCGCTGGGCCTCCTGTAATATTTATTCCACTCAGGATCACGCCGCTGCAGCAATTGCTGCCAGTGGGGTTCCAGTCTATGCATGGAAAGGCGAGAGCATCGAGGAATATTGGTGGTGTACCGAACAGGCACTGAACTGGCCAGACGGTGGAATGCCCAACATGATTCTCGATGATGGCGGTGACGCTACCCTGCTGGTTCATAAAGGCGTTGAATTTGAAAAAGCCAGTAAAGTACCGGATGCTAAAGCGGATGATAACGAGGAATGGGTAGCCATTCTGGACGTACTGCGCCGCACGCTGGAAAACGAACCCGGCAAATGGCAAAAGATGGCCGACAGCATCAGGGGTGTCACTGAAGAAACCACGACCGGTGTACACCGCCTGTACCAGATGATGGAAGCGGGCGAATTACTCTTCCCTGCCATGAACGTCAATGACTCGGTCACCAAGTCCAAGTTTGATAACCTGTATGGTTGCCGCGAATCACTGCTCGACGGTATTAAGCGTGCAACGGATGTCATGATTGCCGGTAAGGTCTGCGTGGTGCTGGGTTATGGCGATGTCGGCAAGGGTTGTGCACAGGCGTTCCGCGGCATGGGTGCAACTGTCATGGTCACTGAAATCGATCCCATCTGTGCCTTACAGGCGGCGATGGAAGGTTATCGCGTCGTTAAAATGGATGATGCTGCCAGCCAGGGTGATATTTTTGTCACTACCACCGGCAACGTGAATGTGATCGACCACGACCACATGGTAGCCATGAAAGATGAATCTATTGTCTGCAACATTGGCCACTTCGATTCTGAAATCAATATTGCTTCATTGGAAAAATACCAGTGGGAAGAAATCAAACCCCAAGTGGACCACGTTATATTTCCAGACGGCAAAAAAATCATTGTGCTGGCCAAAGGCCGCCTGGTAAACCTGGGTTGCGCGACTGGCCATCCGAGCTTTGTCATGTCAGCATCCTTCACTAACCAGGTGATGGCTCAACTGGAACTGTTCAACAACACGGCTGACTACAAAAACGAAGTATATGTGTTGCCAAAAACGCTGGATGAAAAAGTTGCACGGCTGCATCTGGAAAAAATTGGCGTCAATCTGACGAAGATGACCCAGGCACAGGCTGACTATTTGGGCATCAAGGTCGATGGGCCGTACAAGCCGGATCATTATCGTTATTGATCGATAGTATATTTATCTTAGCGTTTAAAAAATACTATTTGTAGGGTGAGGTGAGCTTGCGAACCCCACCCTACGCGGTACTTAAGGTTAAAAATGGAAACACAAAAAAAACATCCGAAATCGTATAGCTTCGAATTTTTTCCACCCAAGACTGACAAAGGTGTGGAAAACTTACGCGCCACACGTGATGCGTTGGCAAAACTCAAGCCACGGTTTTTTTCGGTAACCTTTGGCGCAGGTGGCTCCACTCAGGAGCGTACTTTTGAAACCGTGTCAGAAATCCAGCGAGACTCTGGCATTGAAGCCGCACCCCATCTTTCCTGTATCGGATCCACCCGCGACAAGGTACGTAAAATCCTGGATAACTATCGTGCTGGAGGTATTCGGCACATTGTTGCATTACGCGGTGATTTACCCTCCGGCATGGGACAGCCCGGTGAATTTCGTTATGCCAACGAACTGGTTGAATTTATTCGTGCCGAAACCGGCGATCAATTTCATATTGAAGTGGCGGCTTATCCAGAAGTTCATCCACAGTCCAGTAATGCAAACGCCGATCTGGATAACTTTATAAACAAGGTCGAGGCCGGTGCCGATAGTGCAATCACCCAGTATTTTTTCAATGCGGATGCCTATTTCAGTTTTGTAGAACAGTGTGAGGCGCGCGGCCTGACACTACCGATCGTCCCCGGCATTATGCCCATTACGAACTATACTCAGCTGGCGCGCTTCTCCGATATGTGCGGCGCCGAAATACCTCGCTGGATGCGCAAACGGCTGGAAACCTTTGGCGATGACCGCGCCTCAATTCAGGCCTTTGGTGAAGAAGCTATCACTCATCTGTGCCAACAATTGCTCGACGCCGATGCTCCTGGCCTGCATTTTTACACGATGAATCGGTCTGGCCCCACAACGGCGATCTGGAACAACCTCAATTTAACCTCGGTTGATTGAATTGCTTTGCACACCACTCAACTACACTCCAACAATTATTAACACTGGCTACTGATCTGTGCCAAACACTGACTGGATAACTCGCGATCTTGCCAAAGTCTGGCATCCCTGCACCCAGATGAAAGATCACGAACACTTACCCATGATTCCGATCCGGCGTGGTGAAGGTGTCTGGCTGGAAGATTACGACGGTAAACGTTATCTGGACGCTATCAGCTCCTGGTGGGTCAACCTGTTTGGTCACTGTAACCCTGACATCAATACAGCACTGCATCAGCAAATCGATACACTGGAACATTGCCTGCTTGCAGGCTTCACCCATCAACCGGTTATCGAACTATCAGAACGCCTCGTCGATATCACCCCTGCCGGTCTGGATAAATGTTTTTATGCTGACAATGGCTCATCTGCCGTAGAAGTTGCGCTAAAAATGAGTTTTCACTATTGGCGTAACCAGGAGAAGCAGGGGAAAACAAAATTTATAACACTGGAAAATAGTTACCATGGTGAAACCCTGGGAGCATTAGCAGTTGGCAATGTGCCACTGTACCGTGACATCTACGGGCCACTATTGATGGAAACCATCAGCGTGCCATCTCCGGATTGTTATTTTCGTGAGACCGGCGAATCTTGTGCCGATTACAGCCGCCGCTTGTTTGAACCGATGCGGCTGGCTCTCGAACAACATTCAGAAACTGTTTGTGGTGTTATCATCGAACCGCTGGTGCAATGCGCAGGCTACATGCGCATGTATGACCCGGTTTATTTACAACTGTTACGTGAAGCCTGCGACCAATATCAAGTACACCTGATCGCCGATGAGGTAGCCGTTGGCTTCGGCCGCACAGGTACACTGTTTGCCTGTGAACAAGCCAACATAAGCCCAGACTTTATATGCCTTTCAAAAGGTCTGACAGGTGGTTACCTGCCATTATCCGTCGTAGTAACAGGCGATCATGTCTATGATGCATTTTACGATGACTACTCAAAACTGAACGCCTTTTTGCATTCACACAGTTATACAGGTAACGCACTCGCCTGCCGTGCAGCACTGGCAACCTTGAATATTTTTCGTGACGAGCCGGTTATTGAAAATAATAAAATACTCGCCGCAACCATGAAACGATTGACTGCTGATCTATCTGATCACCCACACGTAGCCGAAGTCAGACAACATGGAATGATTCTGGCAATTGAAATGATAAAAAATAAAAAAACCCGGGAAGCCTACCCCTGGCAAGAACGACGCGGCCTGGAAGTTTACCTGCAGGGTCTGGACAACGGCGTGTTATTACGCCCACTCGGTAATGTAGTTTACTTCATACCACCTTATTGCATAACGGAAGAGCAGATCGCAGATATGATTCGTGTTGCAAAACTGGGTATCGAAAAGGCAACTGGTCATTAAGCAGTATGCCTACCCCCAGAGTCTTCACGACACAATCTCTTGCGGTTGATCACTCAATTGAACTGGAAGCATCACCCAGTCATCACATTAGTCGAGTATTGCGCCTAAAACAAAATGCCGCATTATTGGTGTTCAATGGTGATAGTTTCGAGTACCTGGCAATAATACAAAGCATCCAAAAATCTATTGTAACTGTGCTATTGACTGAGAAATCAAACCCGATTCGCGAATCAGAATTGCACATTACATTGGGACAAGGCATCTCACGTGGTGAAAAAATGGACTACACCCTGCAAAAATCTGTGGAGCTGGGTGTTAGCCGAATTACCCCGATATGGACTCAGCGTAGCCAGGTTAAGCTAGCAGGCCAGCGCCTTGAAAAACGGCTAGCTCACTGGCGCGGAATTATACGCTCAGCATGCGAACAGTCAGGGCGCCTGATATTGCCAGAACTTGACAGTCCAATCACTCTTGAAAACTGGTGCAAAGACAGCAACACCGAATGCGTGAAATTGATTCTGGATCCAGAGGCGACACAGAAACTGGGAGGTGTGAAACCGACAAATAAAGAATTAAAAATTCTTATCGGACCCGAAGGTGGATTTGACGAGACTGAAGTGGCGGCCGCATGCGCGCAAGGTTTTATTAATGTAAGCCTTGGCCCTAGAATTTTACGCACCGAAACGGCAGCAATTGCCGCATTGAGCGCGCTTCAAACATTGTGGGGTGACCTGAATTAGAGTCCAGAGCTAGACGATTTCTGACCAGGCTTCTTCTATTTTCAATTGTACCTGTTGCAGGTCAGGAATCATTGCGCGTTCACTGCCTATCTGCACCTGGCTGGCAACTGTAGCGGGTAAATCATCTACATCGACAGCCTCTCCTAACGCATCATTGTCTGCGTTAATCAGGCGTGGAATACCCGCTGTGACAATGGCGTAGAAATCCAGTTTTGAGCGATACTGAGTTGAATTCACAATAGCGATACGGGCATTTCTGCTGCTGTCAGGCAGGTCATAACCACACATTGCCTCCATTGATACAACTGGAAGAATCAGTCCTCGCCAGCGTAATGAACCGAGCAGCCACTCAGTATTTGTTTCAACCAGTTCGTAGGGTTGATAACCGATGACTTCCGCAACGGCAACATTCGGCATTAGCAAATTGCCCCCTTCCAGAGGCACCCAAAGACTTCTCACTGATTCTACTATCGCACTCATTTTGTATTTCCTTTCACAACAGGTTCAACAGGAAGCCTGGTAATGGGTTTGACAACGCTGAAACAAAGCTGCCGCCAACTCTTCCGGCGAACCACTTATTTCTACATGCCCACTCTCTCTGACTGAATCAGGAAGACGGGATGACACACAACTATCGGCTGATTGCGCCCAGACAAATCCACCCTGTTCGGCAATCACATCACACCCTGTCAGGCCATCATATCCAATCCCGCTGAACATGATTGCACCACAATTTGGACCAAACTCAGTTGCTACCATCTCCAGCACAACATCCATACTGGGTCTGTTCACGGTTTCCCAGATAGTATCCAACCGTTTTAAACGTCGATCCTGATCAACAGTAATTTGAGCGTCTGCCGGTATAATCCAGGCATCACCTGCTTGTAAGGTCTGATTATTTTCCAACACTTTGACTCGCGCACCGGTAATACGAGAAAGCTGTTTACCCAGCAACGTCTGAAATTCCTCAGCCATATGCTGCACTAACAAGAATACGACGGGCAGATCTGCAGGTATTTGTTCGAAAAAACAACCAATCGCTTTTGGGCCACCAACAGATGCACATAACACAATAACTAATGGCTCACTGGTTACTAACGATGAGTTTTTATCCTTTCCGTCTACCAGGCGATGCAAGCGCTCGATTAGTTGTGCGTTCCAGGTGTCAGCTTGCTCAATACTGCCCTCGTAGAGAAATACCGGAATACTTATGTGATCAAGAATTTCTGCCAAATATGCTTTGTCTACATGCATACCCAGCTCGACCAGCATAACTTGTGCCTGATTCAAATCGGATGAAATGTTTTCCCCGATTACATGCTGCGCTACAAGCTCTAACCCTTTTTCCTGCAAGCTATCTGAAGCTTCCCTGCTCATATTACGCCTTGCCAATACCGCAAGTTTGAGCGGGTCAGAGTGGACTGACATATCGTCTATCCTTCCAGCAGGTCACGAACACTTTCGAGTAACTCAGCTTCCTGGAATGGTTTACCGAGATAATGGTTAACACCAATTTCAATTGCCCGCTGACGATGCTTGTCACCAGTTCGCGAAGTAATCATGATAATCGGTATATGTTTCAAGCGTTCTTCATTACGTACATGCGTGGCCAATTCAAATCCATCCATGCGTGGCATTTCAATATCCAGCAACATAATATCCGGAACAGTTTCATGCAGCTTGGCAACTGCATCCACCCCATCTTTTGCTGTTATAACCTGCATGTCATTGCGTTCCAGTAAACGAGTAGTAACTTTACGTACAGTAATTGAATCATCAACAACCATAACCGTAATAGTTTCGGTTTTCATAGGCTGCTGCATCAGATCTTCTATTTGCGCTATGACAGTAGCACCACTGCGCAACAGTGCAGACACATCAAGAATCATCACTACGCGCCCGTCGCCGAGTATAGTAGCTCCCGACACTCCGCGTACCGTACTGATTTGCGGACCAACTGATTTAACCACAATTTCACGGCTACCGAGGAGATTCTCTACCTGTAAAGCAACCGCACGTTCGCCTACACGTGCCAACATTACCGGTACACGCTCCTGAAGCGCTTCAAAATTTGGTTTATGAGTACCCAGCACACTTCCCAGGTGCTGTACTTCATATTCGACACCATCGTAAGTAAAACGCGACTCAGTATCCGCATAATATTTCTCAAGATCATGCTTATCAATACGTGTAATACCATGAACTGTAGACAGCGGCACAGCATAAGTATCCTCACCAACCTCAATCATTAAAGCCTGATTGATAGCCAGTGAAAAGGGCAGCCGAATGGTGAATACCGTTCCATTGCCTTGTTCCGATGCAATATGCAACGTACCACCCAACTGTTTAACTTCGGTAGTTACCACATCCATGCCTACACCACGCCCGGATACCTGGGTGACTTTTTCTGCTGTACTAAAGCCCGCCTCAAGAATAAATTGCAATATATCATTATCCGACAATTGACTATCAGCATTCATGAGGCCGCGATCAATGGCTTTTTTACGCACACTATCCAAATTTATTCCTGCGCCGTCATCAGAAATCTTCAAAACAATGTCTGATGATTCACGCTCAAACTCTATACGGATCGTGCCAGCTTCCGGCTTACCTTTATCCTTGCGTTCCTTTGGTAACTCTATTCCATGAGAAACAGCATTACGCAGCATATGTTCAATCGGTGCGATTACGCGGTCGATGACAGTGCGATCCATTTCACCATCTGCACCACTCAGCTCCAGCTCGACATTTTTACCCAATTCATCCGAAATCTGGCGGACAATTCTGCGCATCCGCGGCGCAAGACCCAGGAAAGGCACCATGCGGGTCCGCATCAAACCTTCCTGCAGTTCCGTGTTCACACGTGATTGTTGTAACAGCAGCGTTTCAGATTCACGGCTGATGTTTTCCAGCATATTCTGGATGCTTGTTAAGTCAGCTACTGACTCCATCAACGAACGTGATAATTGCTGTAAATTTGAATATCGATCCATTTCCAGCGGATCGAAATCATCGTCTGCATTATCAATCTCTTTTTCGTAGCGGAACAGAATCTGCGCTTCAGTTTCAATTTCAAGTTTGCGCAACTGTCCACGTAGACGCAACACCGTTTGTTCCATTTCTACCAGGTTATAGCGGGAAGCACCCACTTGTTGCTCAAGGCGGGAACGGTAAATGCTCACTTCACCCGCATTATTAACCAGGTCATCGAGCAGGTTGGCCCTGACTCGCACCAGCTCATTAGTATCTCTTGTCTGAACACGCGATTCAGTGACCGATGGTTTTTCTTCCTTAACTGGCTGCTGTTCTATTTCACTAACAGCTTCACCGTTACGTAATGCATCCAGTTGTTCTAATAAATCAGAGGCTGCCTTCAAGGGTTGACGATTTCGCAACTTGGAAACCATGCCTGCAAGCCGGTCATGGGAACGCTCAAACAAATTAAAAGTTGCAGGTGAAGATTGTAATTCACCGTCTGCCAACATAACCATTAATGATTCAACACCGTGCGCAAGATCGCCTATATCGGTAATATCTGCCATTCGAGCACCACCTTTAAGGGTGTGCAATTCGCGTTGCAGAGAAGCCATATACTCGGTATTACCGGTATCTTCCTTCCAGTGCTGTAACGTTTGTTCGCTATTCTCCAAAATGTCGTCGGCTTCTTCGATAAATATCTCAACCAATTCTGGATCGCCGTAATCTTCAATCGCCGCATCTTCCTGCGTCTCTATTGAACTGTCTGACCCGCTCAACGACATCTGCAGACTGTTCAACTGATTGACTATTTCGCTTATGTCACTCATGGCCTGACGTTGACCTACTCGATCAACTTCACTGGCCAACCGATCATGCGCAGTCTGTATTAAATCCAGCCCTTCAGGCTGAGTCGAACCACTTTCCACAATAGAAATAATGACTGATTCCAACGCATGCGCCAAATCTCCCGCCGGGGCAAGATCAGCCATACGCGCACCACCCTTCAAGGTGTGTAATTCACGTTGCAAAATTTCCAGTGCTTCCTGATTGGCAGTGTCAGCCTGCCAACTGGCAAGCGCGCTATCACTGCGCTCAAGGATCTCACTGCTTTCTTCCATGAAGATCTGCAACAATTCCTGATCGATGTCAGCGTAGGGATCATTTTCTACGGCCACATTGGTTTGCTGGGCATCGGATTGCTCGGTTATTTCTACCTCTGCTTCAGCTTCTGGTTGTGCTGGTATTTCAACAGCCTCAACAGATTCTTCTGTCGCAATTTCATCGCTGGCTTTATTGTACAGCTCACCAAGTCCTTGCAGAAATTCTTCACTATCACCGACGTCCTGAATTTCAGCGGGTAACTGTTCAAACAGCTTACCCATGATGCTCCGGCCTTCCATCAAGGCTAGTACATCATCATCTTGCAACTGCTTATCCGCATCAAAAAATAGCTTGCAGAATTTTTCTAACTTTGCAGAAACAGTGGCGATGGGGAAAACAGATGCGGTAGCGGCACTGCCATGCAAGGTATGCAGAGCACGTACCAGTTCATCATTTGCCAGACTTGAACCGCTTTCTACAAAGTCATCGATCACCGCAAAATGAGTGTTTGTTTCTGCCTGGTAGATCTCGAATAACACTGGATCCATAACATCTGCGGTATCAGTGTCACTATCAACGAGATCAGCAACAATTTCCTGCTCTTCATTGACTATTGATTCCTCAACAAACTCTTCTTCAATTTCAGTTACATTTATAGCAGGTATAGGCTCACTCTTACTCAAAGCATTTGCTGCTGACATCAGCCAGGCAATCGGTTTATCAAGAGGCACACCATGCTGCATCTGGGCAACCAAAGAAGGTAATGCCGCATGCGATTGCGTCAGAATATCATGCACCTCTGGTGATGGAGCGATGGTTTTGTCGAGAACCCGGTTGAGCAGACTTTCAAATGCCCAGGCGAATTCACCAATTCGCATCGCACCGACCAGCCGGCCACTACCCTTAAGCGTATGAAAGGAGCGTCGCATGGTTTCGAGCGCTTCTGTTTGCTCTGGATCACTAATCCAGGCTGGAAGTTGCTCACCAATCGAAGCAATCTCTTCTTCGGCTTCTTCAGTGAATATTTCAAGAATCTCTTCGTCAGTTTCCTCGCCCAGTATCGGAAACTCACTCATTTCTTCATCGTATTGTGTATTTACTACATTATCTGATTGCCCAGCATCAACTTCTGACTGATCAACACTATCATCCGCAGCAATCTTATCTTCGACTTGATCTTCAATGACTTCTTCCGGCACCACTGTTTCCGCAACCGGCTCATCATCAGGTTCAGTGTCTGCATTTGATTCAGCTTCTGTAAATTCTGAATCAAAGCCCTCAATAACAACAGGCATATCATCGACAATCTGCTGTTGATCAACTTTATAATCTTCTGATGTATAGCCCAGCTCAGCAATGCCTTGCTCCGCCATATCCATCGCATTATCGCCAAACAAACGATACTCACGCAGACCTTCCAGGTAATACTCAACACCACAAATAGTATCTGCCAATGCCTTGAGGTCTTTCTCTGGAGGAAGGTTAATGACATCAGTCATAGTCTGTTTTATATATTTTGCCGCAGAACCGAGCAAAGAGGATGCCCGTGTTTCATCCAGCAATAACAAACCACCTTTTACCTGACCCAGTAATTGGGTTGCTTCACCAACCAGCTTTACGTCACCCTCATCCATAAATTCCATTATGGCTTCTTTGGCACGAACCAGATCGGTGAGCGCTTCATTGAGCACAACATCTTTTACCTGATCGAACTCAGACTCTGCCAGGGTTGCGTTGATATCATCTGATGTCTCGGGCATTTTGACAGCACGCCCTTGCTCCATCTGACTCATTGCAGAATCAACCAATAATAGGGTACTGGCGATTTCCATTAGTGCTGTTTCGGATGGCGCTTCACTCTGGTCAATACCAGTTTGTAAATCTTCAGATTTACCCAGTATCGCCTTTCTCTGAGCACCCATTCCCAGCATACCCAATGTATCCGCCATGGATCTCAAACTTACAGCAACCTGTTTAACACCATCCAGGTTACTGCCATCTTCACGCACCAGCACGTCTAGCGCACTCCTAAGATGCTTCAATTCTTCTTTGACAACACCTGCAACTGTTTTAAACAAATCTGTATTATGACCTGACAGACTATCCTGAGCCGACTCCATTTCATCATCACTGGGAAGCAACGTATCAAGCTGGTAAGTTGCTCTGATTTCAGTAATGGTAGCGTTATCACTCTTGGACTGACCCGCATAAAACAACAGGTTTTTACACATCTCGGTGGTTTCTTTCGTAGACAGTGCAGTCTCACCTTCGTCGATCAAACGTCTCAAAACCTGATCCATCCGGCCAAACAACATTTTGAGTGCTGCATTAGTCTGCAGCGAGCCTTCCATCAGCGCCTGAATAACGCCCGAACCAATCCACCAATATGTTCTAATATCCTTACGCGCACTCATTGCAGTAAGGATTTCTGAAATCTCATTCAATGCCGAAAGACTTACTTCGGTATTCTGGTCGCGTAAAAAATCCAACAGGTTGAGCTGGAACTTATGACGTAACTCACGCGCACGCTGACTGATATCGCCTTCAATATTAAGACTGGAAATCTGTTCAGGTAACGGCGCATCCAGGTTGGGTGAAAACATGGTGCTCTCAGACATCAGGTTCTCACCACGTAGAGCACGCAGATCATTCAGCAGAGGCAGCAATACCAGAGGCACATCACGATGTCCGGCCGCCAGTCGATCCAGGTAGTCCGGTAGTTGCAGGATCGACCGCACTAACACTTCGAAGACATCTGTCTGCTGGGTTATTTTGCCTTTACCCAGCGCAATGGCGACTTGCTCCATTTCCTCAGCGAGCAAGGCAGCACCATACAGTTCAACCATTTGCAAGGTACCAAATACCTGATGCAAATGCGCTGCCAGCTCATCAAGTTGAGCACTATCATCTGAATTTTCGACATACGCCTCAAGCGCCTGACGCGCCTGCTTTAGCGTTTCATCAAGCTCTGATTTAACCCATCTCAGCGTACTGAAGTCGATTGCTTCGTTCATTCCAATTCCTTGTTTACCTGTCAACCTGCACGTTTATGCACTACAGGTACTTACATCTTCTATATGGCTGATACCGTTTCAGGTATCAGCCAATAACTATTTAAAACAAGCCATGTGTGCTGCTTTCACACAAACCCTGCGGTTAAAACACCTGGCAAAAAGTCAGGCGATTAAACTGCCGGGCTTACTCAGGCAGCTTAAAGCCAGCTACAGACTGACCCATTTCAGAAGCCAGGCTAGTCAGGTTACCGATAGCGCTATCCACTTCCTTGGTACCTTCGGAAGTTTGCGTGGTGATTTCCTGAATAACGTGCATGGTTTCAGACACTCTGGTTGCTGAGGATGATTGTTTCTGCGCAGAACCAGAAATATTCTGAACCTGTCCAGCCAGATTTTCTGACACACTCATGATGTCATCAAGCGCCTTACCCGCATCCTCCGCCAAACGTGCACCGTTAACCACACCTGCGGTACTTTGTTCCATGGAGATAACCGCTTCACTGGTATCGGCCTGGATGGCTTTAACCAGTCCTTCGATCTGTTTGGTTGCATTACCGGAACGTTCAGCGAGGCGCTGAACTTCGTCGGCAACCACCGCAAAACCACGCCCGGCTTCACCCGCCATGGCTGCCTGGATGGCTGCATTCAAAGCCAGAATATTGGTCTGCTCTGCGATGTCGTTAATCAACTCAACGATGTCACCGATTTCCTGTGAGCTTTCACCCAGACGTTTGATACGTTTTGAAGTTTCCTGGATGGTTTCACGAATACGATCCATTCCATCAATACTACGAGTCACCGTTTCACCGCCATTCTTCGCGATATCCACCGATTTTCTCGCCATGCTTGCCGTTTCTGCTGCATCTTTCGACACATTATCGATAGCTTGTGCCATATCATTGATAGAATTGGTGGCGGTGGTGATTTCTTTAGTCTGGTGCTCACTTGCCTCGGTCAGATGACGGGCAGTTTCCTGGGTTTGCCTGGCAGCGGAAGATACATGGCCGGACGTCGTGTTGATGGTCGTTACCATTTCGCGCAAAGCATCGATAGTGAAGTTGACCGAGTCAGCAATGGCACCCGTAAAATCTTCGGTAACAGTTGCATGCGTACTCAAGTCACCGTCAGCCAGATTACCCATTTCATCGAGCAACCGCAGAATAGCATCCTGGTTAGCTGAATTTTCCTGCTCTACAATTTGACGGCGTTTTTCCTGGTCACTGAAAACCTGCTTACTGAGAATCAACAGCAGCAGCGCAGCAATACCGGCAAATACATAAGCCATTTCAGGTTTTATAGCGCGCTGGTCGGCTGCAGCTACATACGCATTCTGTAGGCTCTGCGAGCTAGAAAAGAGCGTATCACTCTGTGCAGCAATCTCCCGAGCGGCAGTTTGGATTTCCTGTAAACCATCAGATAGATCCAGTAGCTCTTCTATATTATCTGCAACCGTCTTGAACAACATGGAAGTTTCAAACAGTTTTGCCTGAACATCAGCATTATTGACCTGCCTGGCAGTTTCATTACCCTGCACCATGCCTTCCAGCACTGTTCCGTATTCTTCAACATCTTCAGAGAATCGCTCAATAGCCAAATCGACTTGATGGCCGTTCAAAGCATTATTCATATTATTCACAATGCGTTGACTGAGCATTAGCTGGCGCGTTGCCACAGCCACTTTGTCACGAGTCGCACTATTTTCCAGCAGGATGTCGACAATCTCTTCGTCGTATGCCTGCAGTTTGGGTATGACATCATTCACGGTCTGACCAATAGTAGACGTTGCTACAACAGTCTCGGTTCCGCCGATAACAAATTCGACACTCTCCTGGAATTTATTCCATGCCGTGTCGAGCTGATTCAACTCAGCAGCAACGGCCTCACCCGTAGGTGGCAAGCCAGTCTCTTCGTTACCATTTTTTTCGAAGCCCAGCGTTTGCCTGAATCTGTTACGAGAAACAGTCAATTCATCAAACCCTGATTGCATACCAGTGGATACCTGCAACGCATGTTTGGCAATACGTTGCGATAACACCTGTTGCTCACCTGCATAGGCAACGTATTCATTGTCATAAGCAGTTTGTTGTCCTGTGTACCAGAACACACCAGCCATGGCGACAAATGATGCCACCAGCCCTACCATAACCAGGGTTGTCTTGCCTGAACCCACCTTTGCGTGGGGTTGATTTTCTGCGCTCATTTCCTATCTCCTAACCTCGTACCTGATCTTCCCAATTAACTGAAAAAGGCTTATCCAAATTAAACTGCCGCCTCGATAAATTGCGGGGTATGTATCAACTTGTGCATGTTGAAAACACCCCAATGTTCACTACCCATCTTGAAACTATGCGTCATGTAACCTTGCATCTGTTTGTCATCACCTGGTAATTCTTTACAACGAAATTCTTTCTTGAAATGCTGCAAACCCAGCACGGCATCAACCACCAAACCTGAATAAACACCATTATCATTAACCACCAAGATCCGGCTGTTGCGGGTAATCTTGCTCGGTATATCTTTTAAATATCCTTGCAAATCCATGACCGGCAGCAAATTGCCACGCACATTTGCAACGCCCCAAACCCAGTGTTTAGTACGAGGCACTTCAGAAAGCTCAGGAGGCGTTAAAATTTCAACTATCTCACCCAGTGATGAGACTAACTGGACATCTCCAATCCGGAACCCAATGCCAACCCATTCCTTTTCAGTAATTTTTTGTTGTGGTAATCCGTGCGCATGCTTGACACACATCGATTCCACATGGGCAAGCCACTTCAGCGGCTCCTGCTTCGCAGGTTTAGACATAGTATTGAATTCCCTGTTTTAACCTGCCAAGGCAGTTTTTACTTTATCCATCAAAATATTTTCGGCAACCGGCTTGGTGACAAAATCTTTAGCCCCTTGCCGCATACCCCAAACCCGATCCGTTTCCTGATCTTTGGTTGTCACTATAATGACTGGGATATTAGTAGTATCCGGATCCCGGTTTAACTGCCGCGTAGCCTGAAAACCATTGAGACCGGGCATGACCACGTCCATCAGAATAAGATCAGGCTGTATTGCCTTTGCGCGCTCTACACCTTCTGAACCATTTTCAGCCGTATCAGTCTGGAAACCGTGCTTCTCCAGAATACCTTTGAGAATATGCGTCTCAGTAGGTGAGTCATCAATAATTAATATCTGCGTCATGTTCCGTCCCCTGGGAGAAATACATCTCCGTATCAGCTGATGACTCTGCGGTGTAAGATTATTACTCCGTAAATCTTCAGCTCTGTATCAAGCTGTGCGCACGTGTTCCCGAATAGCACCCAGCAACTGGTCTTTGGTAAAAGGCTTGGTCACATATTGATCTGAGCCCACGATTCGGCCTCGTGCACGATCAAACAAGCCATCCTTGCTCGACAGCATCACCACCGGCGTTTGCTTGAAAGCCTGATTATTTTTAATCAACGCGCAAGTCTGATAGCCGTCTAGACGTGGCATCATGATGTCGACAAAAATAATGTCCGGTTTCTCGTCTGCTATTTTAGCCAACGCTTCAAAACCATCCGTCGCCGTTACCACCTGACAACCCTCTTTCTTCAACAGGCTCTCAGCAGTACGCCGTATAGTTTTGCTGTCATCAATGACCATAACCTTGACTGATGACAAAGCCACTTCAGCAGTGTCAACGCTCTCAGCCTCCAGGGACTGGAGTTCAAGCTCTTTAGATTCTTCAGTTTCAACAATAGTTTGCATCTGGTACGTACCTGACCCGATCGATTAAACCTGCTTAGCTTGAAAGCTGTCAGTGGCCGTTTTTAATGACCTGCTGATTAACTCCAAGCGCCCGTTTCGCCATATAAAATGCGGTATAGTTGTAGCTACCCGGTTCTATCGTCCGTAATTCGGTAAACTTTATGCAGATCAACGCCCCAAGTCTGGGGATCAGGGAATAATCATGAGCATCTCTCTCGGCATCGTTATGGATCCAATCGGTTCCATCAAAATCCACAAGGACAGTAGCTTCGCCATGCTGCTGGCAGCTCAGGCACGCGGCTGGCAACTGTTTTATATGCAACAGGAGGATTTATACCTCCAGGATGGAGAAAGCCGGGCATCGGTGCGCAGCCTGCAAGTCCAGGATCATGCTGACGGGTGGTTTGAGCTATCTATTGCGGAGGATATCCGTCTGGCTGATCTGGACGTGGTACTGATGCGTAAAGACCCCCCCATGAACATGGAATTTCTTTACACCACCTATCTATTGGAGCGTGCCGAACAACAAGGCCTGCTGGTTGTAAACCGCCCCTCGTCATTACGAGATTGCAACGAAAAACTGTTTACCGCCTGGTTTCCGGACTGCTGCGTACCCACGTTAGTAAGCCGGGAAAGCGCACGTTTCCGTGATTTTCTAGCCAGCCAAAAAGACATCATTCTTAAACCACTGGACGCCATGGGTGGTGCCTCGATTTTCCGCATCCGTGAAGATGACCCGAATACCAGCGTCATTCTGGAAACACTGACTGATCACGGCCAGCAAATGGCGATGGCACAACGCTTTATTCCAGAGATTTCTGCCGGCGATAAACGCATTCTTATGATCAATGGTGAACCAGTGCCTTATGCCCTTGCGCGCATTCCGGCAAAGGGGGAAACACGTGGCAACCTGGCCGCTGGCGGCCGTGGTGAAGGGGTCGAACTCAGTGAACGCGACCACTGGATTTGTAAACAGGTAGGTCCAGAGCTAAAAAAACGCGGTCTTTTATTCGTTGGTATTGATGTCATTGGTGACTACCTGACTGAAATAAATGTGACCAGCCCGACATGTATTCGCGAACTAGACAAACTCTATAATCTGGACATTGCAGGCGACTTGATGAATAGTATTTCTACAATTCTGGATTCCAGCGCTTGATCAGGATTGTACTGCTTACCCTGCTGATTAACGGCTGTAGCCGGGCACAAAATCAGGTAATCAGCCAACAATTTTTTGCCTTTGGGACGCTGATTGATATCAGCTATTACGGTATCAATAAAACCCAGGCAATTGCTGCAACACAGACAGTCGAAGCCCTGTTTCTACAACAGCACCGTAGCTGGCACGCCTGGGAACCTGGCGCTTTACAAGAACTCAATAGCGCCATTGCAACCGATCAAGCTGCAACGCCTCCAGCGTCTATTATTAAATTGATCCGCCTTGCCCAACAATTTGAAAAACAAAGCCAGGGCCTGTTCAATCCTGCGATTGGTAAATTATTGCGCGTTTGGGGATTTCAACAAAATGATGCCCCCCAATGGCAATCACCTGACCCCGCCAGGATTCAAGCACTGGTTGCACTGGCTCCCAGCAGCTTACAATTGAAGATTGATGGCAATGAAGTAACCAGTAGCAATGCTGCCGTTCAACTTGATTTCGGTGCTTTCGCTAAAGGCTATGCTCTGGGTAAGGCAATCGAAACACTGACTGAAAACGGTGTTCATAACACGCTGATTAATGCGGGTGGTGATCTGTGTGTCAGCGGACAGCCGGGGGAACGCAACTGGCAAGTAGGGATTCGTCACCCGCGCAATACCGGTGTTATGGCCAGTATAGAACTAACATCAGGCCAATGCTTATTCACCTCGGGTGATTACGAACGCTTTACCGAACGAGACGACAACCGCATTCATCACATTATAAATCCTAAAACCGGCTACTCAGCAACCGGTGCACGGTCAGTGACGGTATTAGCCCATAAACCAGCACTTGCCGATGCGGCTGCCACTGCCCTGTTTGTAGCTGGCCCTAAACAATGGCAATCTATTGCTCGCGCCATGCAAATTAATTATGTTTTAATGGTTGATGCCAAGGGTATTCTGCATACCACGCCCGCCATGGCTAATTTGCTGAAAATTGAAAGTGATCTTGAACCGGAAATAAGGATCAACAAACCAGTGCCGTTATTAGATAATGGTTAATCTTTACTATCTGTTTTTCAAAACCTGCCAGAGCTTGCCGTGAAAACTGTATCTAAATCATCCAACGACTCATTCACCAACGACCGGCTAGTGCTAATGCTGTTGATCGCGACAGCATTCCATGCCCTGATTATTCTCGGCATAGGCTTTAACCCACTGGATCGCAGCGAACAAAATCCGGTCACACAAACGCTGGATATTATTATTGTTAATCCGAATCGCAATTTACCTACGGAAGAATACGACTACCTTGCTGAAGCCAGTCAGGATGGTTCCGGTAATACGGAAGAAAAGGTAAAACCTCAACAAGAAACCATCGCCCAGTCTATGGCTACCCCACCGCCCAGTGAAAAACAGGCAACAACCCAGGTCATCACCCGCGAAGACAGCACATTACAGAGCCCGGAAATGACCGAAACACCTGCTGAAAACGATGTGCCCAGTGCGGCAGAATTGATTAACCGCAGCATGGAGATGGTCAGCTTGAATGAAGAAATCAATCAGTCTCTCAAGGCTTATTCAAATGCACCCAAACAAAAATATATTTCGGCACGCACTCGAGAATTTCTATATGCCAGTTACATGCGTGACTGGGTCAGCAAAGTGGAACGTGTGGGTGACCTGAACTATCCGGATGAAGCCCGCCGCAGACAATTATCCGGTAGCCTAATAGTCGATGTCGCTATCGATCAGGATGGTGAGGTACTGGAAATCAAGGTAGTCCGGCCTTCCGGCCACAAGCTGCTTGATGATGCTGCGGTGCGCATAGTCAGACTGGGAGCCCCCTTCGCACCACTGCCGGATAACATTCGCAAAGAAACCGATATATTGCACATAACCCGCACCTGGGAATTTACCAGTAGTAACCGTTTGCAGGGTCATTAATACCCCTTGTTTTGATCGGCTGTCTGCCGGATACTATCGCCTATGGCAGCGCAGCAATTCCTGACCAATCATTTCCTGATTGCCATGCCGGCACTGGAAGATCCCAATTTTTTTCATACCGTCACCTATATCTGTGAACACAATACAGAAGGTGCGTTAGGCCTGGTTATAAACCGTCCACTGGACATGCAGCTTACAGAAGTTTTGCAACAGATGAATCTTCAAAACACCAGCCCGGATACCGGCCAAAAAGCTATCCATCTAGGTGGGCCAGTACAACAGAACCGAGGATTTGTATTACACAATCCATTGGGTGACTGGGAAGCCACACTGAAAGTAACCGACCGGATCGGCATTACTTCCTCGAACGATATTCTTAAAGCATTAGCTAGTGAGTCAGGGCCAGAAACGTACCTGGTCGCACTAGGCTATGCCGGCTGGGGTGCAGGTCAACTGGAACAGGAACTGGCAGACAATGCCTGGTTAAACGGACCTGCTGATCCGGAAATATTGTTCAACACTGCCGATGATGAGCGTTGGAATGCAGCAGCCGCTTCACTGGGAATCGACCTGGATTTACTGTCCAGCGATACTGGCCATGCTTGATGATAGAAAGCAATGCAGACTAACCAGGCACTACTTGGCTTCGACTTCGGCAAAAAACGCATTGGTGTTGCAACCGGACAGACCATTACGCAATCTGCAAACCCATTGATCACACTGTCCGCCAAACAAGGCGCCCCGGATTGGGAAGCTATCGAAACCCTGATCCAGGAATGGCAACCGAACGCACTGGTCGTCGGAATCCCGTATCATATGGACGGCAGCGAACAACCGATGACATTAGCAGCAGAACGATTTTGCCGGCAACTGGAAGGCCGTTTTAATTTGCCCGTACACCGTGCTGATGAACGGTTAAGTTCAGTACAGGCTGAGTCGCTACTTAAAGAACAGGGCGATTCTTCCAGCAAAATAGATGCAGTTGCAGCACAAATTATTCTTGAAAGCTGGTTACAACAAAAAGGCACCCGGTAAGTGAACCAAAATATTGATATTCAGGCACTGCTGGCAAGCCTAGCTAAGCAGCTAAAGCAGCTGACTGAACAATACAGCCAGCCTCCTTTAATGGTCGGCATTCATTCCGGCGGCGTTTGGATTGCCAGAGAATTGCATAAACTGATGGCGCTTGAAGCACCTTTGGGAGAATTGGATATCTCGTTTTACCGAGACGATTTTACCCGCATCGGCATCAACCCTCAGGTCAAACCCTCTCAGCTACCCTTCAGTGTCGATGACCGGCATATTATCCTTGTCGACGATGTATTACATACCGGCCGCACGGTGCGCGCAGCGATGAATGAATTGTTTGACTATGGAAGACCAGCGAGTATTTTATTAGCTGTATTGGTCGAACGAAGCGGTCGTGAATTACCCATCGAAGCCAGCCTGGTTGGACAGAACATCTCACTCAAGCAACGCGAACATATTAAACTTTCCGGACCAGAACCCCTTGCACTGGAGATAAAAAAGACGGCATGAGCCAGGTCAACCTGCAAATTCGTGATGATGGTCGATTGCGTCATTTTCTATCTATAGAGGGTTTGAATCATGGTCTGCTCAAGGAAATCCTGGATACCGCTGAATCCTTTGCGGGTGTCACCCAACAATCTGTAAAAAAAGTACCGTTATTACGCGGTAAAACTATCGTCAACCTGTTCTTTGAAGCCAGTACCCGCACCCGCACTACTTTTGAATTAGCCGCCAAGCGTTTATCCGCTGATGTGCTCAATATCAATGTTGACGATTCAAGTGCCGCCAAGGGCGAAACCCTGCTTGATACCCTGCGCAACCTTGAAGCCATGCATGTGGACATGTTTGTGGCACGTCATACCGAAAGTGGCACTGCACATTTTATTGCCCGCCATGTGCAACCCCATGTCAGTGTAATAAATGCTGGTGATGGACGTCACTCCCATCCGACCCAGGCCATGCTGGACATGTTTACCATCCGGCGCGAAAAGGGCGATGATTTCGGCCGCTTGAGTGTCGCCATCGTTGGAGACATTCTCCATTCACGCGTGGCGCGCTCCCAGATTCACGCCCTGAATATGCTCAATACGGGTGAAGTGCGTGTCGTGGCCCCAAAAACCTTGCTACCTATCGGCGCTGAATCACTGGGCGTTCAGGTACACCACAACTTACGCGATGGTATTCGGGATGCCGACGTCATTATCATGCTACGCCTGCAAAATGAACGCATGCGAGGCGCCTTATTACCGAGTGAGCACGAATACTTTAATTTGTTCGGTCTGACTGAAGAAAAACTGTCTGTCGCCAAACCTGATGTAACCGTCATGCATCCAGGACCAATCAACCGGGGAGTGGAAATGGATTCTCAGGTTGCTGATGGCCCGCGCTCGGTCATTCTCCAGCAGGTGACTTATGGTATTGCTGTCCGAATGGCAGTGATGTCCATGGCTATGCAACAAAGTAGTGTGACGAGTTAAATCATGGCCGAGCGTAACGTCAAGATTAAAATACAGGGCGGTCGGCTAATAGATCCGGCCAATAACATCGACCAGCAAACTGATCTGTTTATTGCCGATGGCCGGGTAGCCGGAATCGCTAGCGCACCTGATGATTTTCGAATTGACCAGACCATTGATGCCACTGGGCTGATTGTCATACCCGGTTTGATCGATCTGTGTGCGCGCACCCGAGAGCCTGGCCATGAACACAAGGCAACCATAGACAGTGAATGCCGGGCTGCTGCCGCTGCAGGGATCACCACACTGGTCTGTCCGCCCGACACTAATCCAGTCATAGACACACCCGCAGTCATTGAATTGATCCGACATCGTTCAAAACTGGCCGGTGCTGCCCGCATCTTGTCTCTTGGAGCATTAACACGTGACCTGGACGGCAAACACCTCAGCGAAATGGCCGCACTGAAAACGGCTGGGTGTGTGGGAGTCAGCAATGCTGGAAATCCCCTGGTTTCAACGCTGGTGGCGCGCCGCACCTTTGAATACGCGGCGACTTTCGGCTTGACCGTATTTCTTTGCCCTAATGATCATGCATTGGCTGACAAAGGCTGTATCCATGAAGGCCAAATATCTACCCGGTTGGGTTTACCCGGCATTCCTGAAGCGGCTGAAACGGTTGCCGTTGCCCGAGATCTGGCGCTGATCGAACAAACCGGTGCACGTGCGCACTTTTGCCGTCTGACTACCCAACGGGCTGTCCGAATGGTAGCCCGTGCACATTACAATGGCGCACCCATTACTGCGGATACGGCAATACCCTATCTGTTTCTGACTGACCTTGATGCCGGTGGCTTTGACCCGAACTATCACCTGATACCACCTTTGCGCAGCCAGACAGACCGGGATGGACTTCGAACTGGACTGGCTGACGCTGACTTATCAGCACTATGCTCTGATCACCAACCGCACGAACCGGATGCAAAATTAGCCCCTTTCCCGGCCACCGAACCGGGTATTTCAGGTCTCGACAGTCTGTTACCACTGGCACTGCGTCTGGTTGATGAACAGTGTATGCAACTACCAGATCTGGTTGCCCGGTTAACCTGTGGGCCTGCATCCATCCTGAATATTCCATACGGTCAGTTGGCACAAGGTGCGACCGCAGACATTTGTATTTTTGATCCTAAAGAAACCTGGCAACTTAACCAGGACAACATAAATAGCCGGGGCAAAAACACACCCTTCCTCGACTGGGAAATGACCGGCCGGGTTCGCTACACCCTGCGTGATGGCAAGCTTATTTACACAGCCTCTGAAAAAGCATGAAACCATCACAGCGTGATTCCATCTACCTGGAACAGGCACGCATTATCAGTCATGAAGCTTTTTCCGGCGACCAGTATATCCTGCGTGTGCATGCCCCTGATTGCGCATCCTATGCCCGTGCTGGCCAGTTTGCTCATTTGCAATGCGACCCTGCATTACCGATGCGCCGACCATTATCGATAATGCGTGTAAACTCGGCGGCTGGCTGGGTAGACTTTTTGTATAAAGCCATTGGTAAAGGAACCCGCCTGCTTTCACAACGCAAACCGGATGAACAGTTGAGCATACTCGGCCCTATTGGGGTGCCCTTCAGTTTCGATCCACAACGGCCACGCGCCTTGTTGCTTGGAGGTGGCGTGGGTATTCCGCCCATGGTTTTTCTGGCCGAAGAATTGCGAAATGCCGGGGATTACCAACCACTGGTATTAATGGGTTCAGAAGTCCCGTTCCCATTTACTACGCAACCTTCAACAATCATTGTACCTGGCCTACCTGACGGCACCATTGCTGCCATGCCCCTGATGGAAGACTGGAAAATACCCAGTCGACTCGCCAGCTTGCAGAATTTTCCCGGCTGTTATGACGGTTACATTACCGACCTTGCCCGCCATTGGATTGGCTCACTCGATGAAACACAGCGTAACGAAATTTCTGTCTATGCCTGTGGCCCACACGCCATGTTAGCCGCCTGCGCGGCACTGGCGAGTGAATTTGATCTACCCTGCCAGATATCATTGGAAGAATACATGGCTTGCGCCGTAGGCGGTTGTGCAGGTTGTGTAGTGAAAGTTGAAACGGAAAACGGGCCCGCCATGCAACGTGTGTGCGTCGACGGGCCCGTTTTTGAAGCCAAAACAGTATTTACAAATTTGCCTGCTTAATCAGGTGTCTCTACCAGAGTCACATCATCCATTGCTGTGGATTTAGTGATATCGGTGTCTTTAAGTTTAACCATCAAGCGGATTTCATTTTCTGAATCAGCATAATGAATCGCATCGTCGTAAGTGATTTCATTGGCTTTGTAAAGTTCATACAAGGCCTGGTCAAAAGTCTTCATACCCTGCTGGGTAGACCGTTTCATGAGCTGTTTCAATTCGTGGACTTCACCCTTACGAATAAGGTCTGACGCCAGCGGTGTATTAATTAAAATCTCTACCGCTGCACGCCGGCTCTTACCATCGGGTGAAGGCAGTAATTGCTGGGCAAGAATTGCTTTCAGGTTGAGGGATAAATCCATCAACAACTGGTCGCGACGATCTTCCGGGAAGAAGTTAATAATACGATCCATTGCCTGGTTGGCATTATTAGCATGCAATGTTGCTAAACACAGATGCCCGGTTTCAGCAAATGCGATAGCATGATCCATGGTTTCACGAGTACGTATTTCGCCAATCAGAATCACATCGGGTGCCTGCCGCAAAGTATTCTTCAATGCCACAGCAAATGAATCTGTATCAATACCCACTTCACGTTGCGTAATAATGCAGCCGCCGTGATTGTGTATATATTCAATCGGATCTTCAATAGTAATGATATGACCCGTACTGTTCTGATTTCGGTAGCTGATCATGGATGCCAGCGAGGTTGACTTACCGGTACCCGTTGCGCCGACAAAAATAATCAGACCACGTTTAGTCATGGCCAGATTCTTGACAATCGGTGGCAATTTTAGATCTTCTATGGTGGGTATATGGGTTTCAATACGCCGTAACACCATGCCACAGTGGTTACGCTGATAAAATGCACTGACACGGAAACGCCCGACTCCGGTTGCGCTTATCGCGAAATTACATTCATGATTAGCTTCAAAATCCTTGCGCTGATCAGCACTCATGATACTAATCACGACATCACGTGCCTGTTCAGGAGTCAGCGTAGACTGCGATACTGGCTGGATACGGCCGTTGACTTTCATACTAGGCGGCATACCCGCTGTAATAAACAGGTCAGAGCCACCTTTGTGAACTAGAAGTTTGAGTAAGGAATTAAAATCCATGAGTCTGCCTTAATGTCTAACGAAATGATTCTTTATTGGCTGCTTTGGAACGCGCGTCCTTCTTACTAATCTGACCACGCTGTACCATTTCCAATAAATTTTGATCCAGCGTCTGCATACCCACTGATTGCCCGGTCTGGATTGCTGAATACATCTGAGCGACCTTGTCTTCGCGGATCAGGTTACGAATCGCTGGTGTGCCAATCATAATTTCGTGTGCTGCGATACGACCGCCACCGTTCTTCTTTAACAGTGTTTGGGATATAACGGCACGCAGTGACTCAGACAACATGGATCGCACCATGGTCTTTTCAGCTGCGGGGAACACGTCGATGATACGGTCGATGGTTTTGGCTGCAGAACTGGTGTGCAGGGTACCGAAAACAAGGTGACCGGTCTCAGCCGCAGTCAAAGCCAGGCGGATAGTTTCCAGGTCACGCAATTCGCCGACCAGGATGATATCCGGATCTTCACGTAACGCTGACCTTAATGCCTCATTAAACCCGTGTGTATCACGATGCACTTCGCGCTGGTTAACCAGGCACTTCTTACTTTCGTGTACAAATTCGATCGGATCCTCAACGGTGAGAATATGTTCAAAACGCGTATTATTCACATAGTCCATCATCGCCGCCAGCGTGGTGGATTTACCTGAACCGGTTGGCCCGGTCACCAGTACGATGCCGCGAGCTTGATCAGAAATCTCGGCAAAACTGGCTGGCGCGCCCAGTTCTTCCAGACTCAGAATAGTCGATGGAATAGTACGAAACACACCACCGGCACCGCGGTTATGATTAAAGGCGTTAACACGAAAGCGCGCCAGATTTGGAATTTCGAACGAAAAGTCAGTTTCAAGGAACTCTTCATAGTCCTTGCGCTGCTTGTCGTTCATAATGTCATATATGAGGCTGTGCACGGTCTTGTGATCCAGTGCAGGCACATTAACGCGGCGAATATCACCGTCAACGCGGATCATTGGTGGCATTCCAGCTGACAGGTGTAAATCAGAGGCGTTGTTCTTGACGCCGAAGGCTAATAGTTCAGCGATATCCATGCAGGTCTCCATTCAGAGCATAATTTGATGTCCATATCGACTGCTGCCACTATAACTTGAAGTAATCAGCTGTTTCTGAACTACAGTATAACGGCTTTGGAAGACCCTATATCGGATCTTTATTTTCACTTTTAAAACAAGAATCTCTCTCGCTTGTCAGAACTTGGCTAGAACGGTATTGTCGCGCTTATGAATCAAACCAAGCTAACTTTTATCGGCGCAGGCAACATGGCTCGCAGTCTGATCGGTGGATTGATCGCCGATGGATGGAACCCTGCGGCTATCCGGGTTGCCGATCCAAACCCCGAACAACTGCAATGGACCCAACAGTTTTCCGGCCTGCAAAACTTCGCTGAAAACTCGGCAGCTATATCAGATAGTGAGGTCGTCATACTGGCCGTCAAACCCCAGATCATGCACGCCGTCACAAGTGATATTGCTGCTATTGTGCAACAACAGAAACCACTCATCGTGTCTATTGCGGCGGGCATTAAGGAAGCAGATTTATACCGCTGGCTGGGTGATAAAACAGCCCTGGTTCGTTGCATGCCGAATACCCCTGCCATAGTGCAGAGTGGTGCGACTGCACTCTATGCCAACACCTACGTTGATGAACAACAACGCGACCTCGCTGAATCTATTCTTCGGGCCGTAGGCCTGACACTTTGGGTCGACGATGAAACCCTGATGGATGCTGTCACTGCCCTATCCGGTAGTGGCCCGGCCTATATTTTCCTGGTCATTGAAGCCCTGCAATCAGCTGGTTGTGAATTGGGTCTGCCACCTGAAAAAGCCCGCCTGCTGGCACTACAAACCGCTTTTGGTGCTGCTAAAATGGCTCTGGAAAGCCAGCATGAGGCCAGTGTCCTGAGGCAACGAGTGACCTCACCAGGCGGCACGACAGAAAGTGCATTACAGGTACTGGAAGCAGGCAATCTACGCGGCCTGTTTGCTGATGCCCTCAAGTCTGCCAGCAACCGATCGAAACAATTGGCAGAGCAATTTGGAGCTGAATAATGGGCAGTAGCTATCTATCCAACCCACTAACTTTTCTTATTGAAACACTGTTTGGCCTGTATATATTAGCATTCATGCTACGCTTTCTATTGGCCCAGGTGCGTGCAGATTTTTACAATCCAGTCAGCCAGTTCCTGGTCAAAATCACTAATCCAATACTGGTGCCTTTACGCCGCATCGTGCCGAGCGTTGGGAAATTTGATACCAGCACAATACTCACCATGTTTATTCTGCAGGTAATTTCCCTGGTGTTGATACTGTCATTACGTGGCATGCCATTATCCCCGTTTTTTATTGCTATTCGCGCCTTCAGTGAATTGCTGGAATTATTTCTGAATATTTTCCTGTTCGCGATCCTGATCCAGGTCATCATTAGCTGGATCAATCCCGGCAGCTATAACCCGGTGACCTCGATTCTTCACAACTTGACAGAACCCATCCTGCGGCCATGCCGGCAGCTTATCCCCGCCATCGGTGGCCTCGATCTGTCACCTATGGTCGCAATGATCGGCATCCAGATAGCCAAGATGCTGCTGATACCGCCCTTACATCAACTCGCAAACATGTAGATGGCGAACATCCAGACAAAAGCAATGAAATATCTCGCCAAGCCGTAACAAACTGATTCGTATAGAACATCCCAGCTGCTCCCGGAAAGAATCTACATGCCCAGCCGTTAAAACTGGCAAATCCCTGTACTACAACGATAATCCCGGTTATCTGCCACTAAAGCACCAGCCCGGCGTGCCGCTAGAATTCACCAGAACTCGCTCCCTGACTCAGGGTTTGATATTGATAACTTTACTCAAAAATAAGAGAAAACAGGTCAAATAATGCATACGGATTCGCTTAATCAGCAACTCGGCGCTTACCAGGAATGGCGGGAGGAACTTGCCCAAACCATAACAAGCTTCCAGGAATGGCTCGAGGATCACCAGCTTACGACACCGGAACAGGAACTACGCCTGTTTGAAGCAATTGAGTCACTACGAAAAGATAAATTAACGATCGCATTTGTTGCAGAATTCTCACGCGGCAAGACAGAATTGATCAATGCCCTGTTTTTTGCCCATTATGGGCAACGGCTTCTTGCTTCAGAAGCTGGGCGCACGACCATGTGTCCAAGCGAGCTGTTTTACGATGCTGAGACCAATGAATCCTACATAAGACTGCTGCCCATCGAATCGCGCAGGCAAGATATAAGTATTGCCGAATTAAAACACGACCCCATTCAATGGACTCAGATCGTTCTGGACACTGAATCACCCGAGCAGGTCACAAAGGCACTGTTAGAGGTCGTTAAGACTAAGCAAGTCCCACTGGAAAGAGCCAGGGAACTTGGCCTGTATGACGAAAACCAGGATATATATTTCAAAACGCATGGCAAACATCCAGAACAAGTTGAGATACCGCACTGGCGGCACGCATTAATCAGTTTCCCACATGAATTACTTAAACAAGGCCTGGTCGTACTGGATACGCCCGGACTCAATGCGCTGGGTAATGAGCCGGAACTGACGATCAATATGCTACCCGCCGCCCAGTCAGTTATGTTTCTACTCGGCGCTGATACAGGCGTTACCCTAAGTGATCTTAATATCTGGGAAAATCACGTCAGCTCAATACGCCAGCGTAAAGACAGCGGCCTGACCATCATTCTGAACAAAATTGATACTTTGTGGGATGAATTAAAATCCGACTCCGAAGTTAAAGCCGCTATTGAATCACAACGGCAGACTACCGCCGAACAATTACAAATTCCGGTTAACCAGGTATTTGCCCTGTCGGCGCAAAAAGGCTTACTTGGCAAAATTCGCAAAGATGATCAACTGCTTGAAAAAAGTGGCTTGCCAGCACTGGAACGCTACCTGACGGAAGAAATCTTACCCAGCCGACAGGCCATTGTAAGGGATAATCTGGTTGCACAGGTCGGTGCCATGCTCAATGAGCATTTATGCAGCATGAAATCCAAAGAAATACAGTTCAAGAAACAGCTGGATGAACTCAGGTCAATTCGTGGCAAAAACTCTGATGTCATTATGCATCTGGTGAGTAAAACCCAGGAAGAAAAAGACGCCTATTTAAAAAATGTTGAAAGCTTCCAGTCCAGCCGTCGCGTACTGCACAATCAGGCACGTAACATGCTCAATGCACTCAGCATAGAAAATCTGGATAAACTGATTGGCAAAACCCGCGATGAAATGCAGCAAAGCTGGACCACTGGCGGCATGAAGCGTGGCATGGAAACATTTTTTGACGGTGCTCGTGACACTATGGAACAGGTTACATCACATGCTGAACAAACGCGCATGCTAATCCGGGCAACCTATCGAAAATTCCATGAAGACCATGGCCTGCCCGCGCTTACGCCTCGGCAGTTCAATGCATCTTCATACAGCACCGAACTGGAAAGGCTTTATCAGGAAGCTGAAACGTTCAGACGTAGCCCAGCAACTACAATGACAGAGCAAGGTTTTGTCATTAAGAAATTTTTCATCACGCTGGTCAGCCACACCCGCAGCTTGTTTTACAAGGCTAACCAGGATGCTGATACCTGGCTCAAAGAAGTCATGAACCCACTGATTAATCAGATTAATGAGCATAAGGTGCGCATGGAAAAACGCCATGAAACCCTGCAAAAGATTAGCGAATCCCGCGATACTGTTGATATCCGCATCAAAGAGTTGGAAGCGGAATACCGTGACAACAGAAATGACCTCAAAGTGCTCTCGGAACTGTCTATAGCATTAGACCTGCCACTGCAGGCCGACACCGATACGCCTGACTCTACTAATGTAGATCAACCAGATCTGGCTCAGGCGGAAGCCTGACCTGTAGCCTGGGGATGCATTCCCAGGCTACAGCGATATAAAACCTGCAACTTGACAGCAGGCGCGCGGTCTATCCTAATAGTATCCCCGATCTGAGGAGAATCTGGATGTCCACGAAAAAAATCATAACCTCTTTGCTATTCTCTATTTTTGCCCTGTTGGCTTCAAGCCTGGTACAGGCGGAAAATTCACAGGATTTTGGTGAGTTTGTGGTGCATTTCAATGCACTTAAAACGGATCAGCTACCGCCCTCTGTTACCAAACAATACGGTATTAAGCGCAGTAAAAATCGCGGCATGATCAATATTGCCATTCTGACAAAAATGCTGGGCACAACCGGTAAACCTGTGGCAGCGAAAGTTTCAGCTTCGGCAAAAAATCTAACTGGCCAACGCCGGGATATCAAGTTAAGAGAAGTACGTGAAGACAACGCTATTTATTATATTGGTGAATTTCCGGTAACTAATGAAGAAACGCTGCGCTTTTCAGTTGAGGTGACACCCGAAGGCAGTTCAGACAGTTATACCGTTGATTTCAAACAGCAGTTCTATACGGGTTAATAACTCTTATCAACTGAATAACTCCAAACAGTATCACCAACGCACCCGCCAGCCGGCGGGTGTTCTGATTCTGAACATAGCGTGATACGAATGAAGCCATTACACCCAATGTCACCAGCGTTGGTAAGGTTCCCAAACCAAAAGCCAACATCAGCAAACCACCCGCTACCGGATCAGTGGTCGAAATCGACCACACCAACACGCTGTACACTAAACCACAGGGTAGCCAACCCCATAACAATCCAATAACAAATGCCTGCGGCAACGATTTAACCGGCATAAACTGGCGGGTCATTGGCTGGATCTTACTCCAGATTCCAGCGCCAGCACTTTCCAGCCGACTCAATACTGTCCACCATCCCGCCAAATACAGCCCTAGCAATATCATAAACAGAGCGGCAATCGCCTGTAACACTAGCTGTACTTGTCGCAAATCCAGCCAATGGACCGCCAACCAACCAACTCCACCCATCAGAACACCAGCCAGGGTATAACTGCACAAACGCGCCAGATTATACGCGAGCAAATATGGCAATACTTGCCATCCACTACGTTCATTTTCCGGTAACCCCAGGGTTAATGCCGTAACAATACCGCCACACATGCCCGCACAATGCACACCCCCCAGTAAACCAACAATAAAAGCCGACAGATAACTGATTTCGACGAGCATTAGTTATGCCCTTTTTTTATTAATACCAAAATCAATACCACGGCAGGCAAGCCTAAAGAAGCCGCATATAAAAAGAAGGTTTCGTAATTGCTCGCATCGACCACCATGCCGGAAAAGCCACCGATGAATTTTGGCAGCAGCACCATGATGGAACTGAATAACGCGTACTGTGTTGCGGTATACAGTCGATTGGTCAGACTCGACAAATAGGCAATGAACACCGTAACAGCTAGTCCACCGGCAAGATTGTCTGCACCGACCACCAGAATCAGCCAAACCACCAAAGGTTCTTGACCTGCCAGCCAGGCAAATAACAAATTTGTCAGAATCACCAAAATTGCGCTGGCCAGCAGCATCCTCATGATCCCATAACGAACCACCAATACACCACCGATTAAAGCGCCCGCGATAGTTACAAACTTGCCAACAAGGCCACTGACCAGACCAATTTCCGTACCGCTGTAACCCATGTCCTGATAAAAAGGGTATGCCATCACGCCCAAAGTAATGTCACTCATGCGGAACACCGCAACGAAAGACAATATCAACAGAGCTGTCCATCCGTGACGATTGAAAAAATCGGCGAACGGGCAAATCACTGCACCGACAAACCAGGCTTGAAGCCGACGGATTTTTTCCGGCAGGTGTTGATTTCGTTCCAGTAGACTGATCACGCTTTTTTCTGTTTCCCACTCACTGTTACGCGCCGAGTGGTCTGGCTCACTGATGACAAAAGTTGTCACCACACCCACCAGCATAAAGGCGGCCATCACCAGATAAGCCACCGGCCAGGAAATAATGTCGGCAATCACAAAGGCCATGCTGCTAGCCAGAATCATCCCGATGCGATAACCCAACTGGTAAGTGCCTGCCATTGCACCTTGCATATCCTCTTCTATCGCTTCGATACGCCAGGCATCAATCGTGATGTCCTGAGTGGCTGAAGAAAATGCCGTCAATACCGCGAAAGCCACCAACCATTGCAACTGACTGGTGGGGTTTACCTGAGACATTGCCACCAGACCGGCAATCACACCGGCCTGCGCCAACAACATCCAGCCACGGCGTTGTCCAAGCAACCGAGTCAGCCAGGGTAAAGCCATACGGTCTACCAAGGGTGCCCAGAGAAATTTCAGACCGTAAGCCAGCGCCACCCAGCTGACAAAACCAATCGTAGTCTTGTCTACACCTTCTGCATTCAGCCAGGCTGACAAGCTACCGTATACCAGCAGGATCGGCAGACCAGCCGAAAACCCCAGAAACAGCATCGACAAAACCTGCCGGTTTTTATAAACAGCAAATGCTGCAAGCCAGCTTTGCATATTATTTGGCCAACTCGTATTCGTAATCCATGATCAACGGCGCATGATCAGAAAAGCGCTTGTCTTTATATATCCTGGCTCGACTGACGCCTTGTGCAATTGCCGGTGTTGCCACCTGGTAATCAATTCTCCATCCCACATTTTTTGCCCAGGCCTGCCCCCGGTTTGACCACCAGGTATATTGCTCCGGCCGTGGATCATTAATTCTGAACGCATCTTCAAAACCGGCGTTATCAAACAATTCATCCATCCAGGCACGTTCTTCGGGCAGGAACCCGGAGTTTTTCCGATTACCGCGCCAGTTTTTTAAATCAATCTCGCGGTGAGCAATATTCCAGTCACCGCAGATGATGTATTCGCGGCGGCTGCGCGCCAGTTTCTTCAGGTAAGGCATGAAGCGTTCCAGCATCTTGAATTTCAGTTGTTGACGCTCGTCACTGGAAGAACCGGAATGCATATACAACGAGACCACACTGAGTTTTCCGAAGCGAACTTCCAGATAACGGCCCTCAGCATCCACATCAGGCCAACCTAAGCCCTCAATGACCTTGTCGGGTTTATGCCGACTGTAGATAGCCACACCACTGTAGCCTTTTTTTTCCGCATCATGAAAATACGCATGGTAACCACGCGGCCAAAATATCGGATCTTCAAGCTGATGCACCTGCGCCTTGGTTTCCTGGAGACAGATGACATCCGCCCGCTGACGTACCATCCAGCTAAAAAAACCTTTTCGTGCCGCAGCACGGATACCATTAACATTCGCAGTAATGATGCGCATGCATTCTCCTGATCCAAAGCCCTGTGTATCATACAGAACCCGTATCCTGACCACAGACAAGCCTATGCAAGACTATAAACATGAATTTCTAGAATTTGCCATTGATAGCGGTGTGCTGCGTTTTGGCGAATTCAAACTCAAATCCGGACGCACCAGCCCGTATTTCTTCAATGCAGGCCTGTTTAACACCGGTGGCGCACTGGCAAAACTTGGCCGATTTTATGCCCAGGCGATCGTCGATGCCGGTATGAAATTCGACGTCCTGTTCGGACCTGCCTACAAAGGAATCCCGCTTGCAGCCGTAACGGCTGTGGCATTATTTGACCAGCACAACGTAGATACCCCTTATTGTTTCAACCGTAAGGAAGCCAAGGATCACGGTGAAGGCGGGAATCTTGTCGGCGCGCCCTTACAGGACCGTGTACTGATAATTGATGATGTGATTACTGCCGGCACTGCAATCCGTGAATCACTGGATATTATTAATGCCGCCGGTGCTACTGCAACGGGTGTTGTGATTGCACTTGATAGACAGGAACGCGGCAAGGCAGAACGGTCAGCTATTCAGGAAGTCGAGAATGACCTGAAACTAAAGGTTACCAGTATCGTTACCCTGGATGAACTGCGAACCTTTATCTCAACCCGGCCGGACTATCAACAGACTCTCCAGGCGATAGATGTTTACCGGGATCAATATGGTATTACCTGATTATTTAACCTGGCGTGTATTCAGTAAAAATATTTCTCTCGCCAAGACGCAAAGATCGCCAAGAAAGAATTTAGTATTTATAGTTATTCCTCTAAACTAAGCGGGTTATCAGGCCATTTTAGCCTAACCGCGAACAACACTAAATAAATCATAAGAACTGAATTCTGATTCAAACCAAGAATCCCAAAAAGACAGTCAGACTTCGCTGTTTACAACACCAGAAAACAAGCCTTTTTACTTTGCGATCTTTGCGCCTTGGCGAGAGAATTTATGCTTTTTCAGTAAGAAAGCTAACCAACAATCAACTTCACACCCACCAACAATGTAATAACTTCATAGGCTCTCTTTATCCCACGATTCCCCTTGAGAATAGCCAAATGAGCACCCAGATAACCCCCTAGCAGTGAACCCAGTAACAGCGCTGGCAACCAGCTCCAGCGAATTTCTGCAATCCATCCCAGCGTCACCGCACCGGTTCCATTCCAGAACACACCCACCAAAATCAGCGTGTAGGCAACCGCCCTCTGATAGTCAAACCCGTACCAGCGAACCAGCCATAAGGTTACAAAAAGCCCGGTTCCAGAAGTCAGCGACCCATTCAACACACCAATAGCAAACAGCACGGCACCACCCAGCCAAAGGCCAGAACCCTCCCGGTGCCTCGGCTGGCTCTCCTGCCCAAGTTTTGGCTGCAATATGGAATATATTCCCAATCCCATGGTCAAACACCCCAGGGCAATTTCCGCAGTCCGGCCAGGAACGAAGATAATCAGCCGGGCACCCAATATAACGCCTGGCAGACCGCTAACCAGCATCAGCCCGGCAAACCGTAAATTGAGGCGTCGCTCCCTCAAGTGCCTTAAGGTAGCGCCGATACCTAAGGCAACACTGGCAACTTTGTGAGTTGCCAGCGCGATGGAAAAAGGCAGCCCCAGAAAGATCAGGGCAGGCAGCTGGATCAAACCGGCACCACCGCCAGAAAAAGCAGAAAATACATTTGCAATTAAAGAGATAGCAAACAACAGGAGCTGTTCAGTAAAACTCATACTAACTACTGGCAGGCTGACTTAATTTCATGATCACAGGCTTATCAAAACACATCTACTGGCAATTACCGCTATTGCTCATGGTTTTACTCCTCGGCTTGATGCCGGCTCAGGGGGGGAAGCTGTACAAATGGGTCGATGAAACGGGCCAGATTCGCTATGGCGACCGTATTCCTCCCCAATTTGCCAAACGCAAGCAAGATACGCTTAATGAACAAGGCGTTGTGGTTAACACCAGAGCTGCCGCCAAAACCGAGCAACAACTGGCTGAAGAAAGGCGGATAGCTGAAGCCGCTGCTGAAGAAAAGCGACTACGCGATGAAAATAATGCCTATAACCGTGTCCTGTTAGATACCTTTACCACCGAAGATGACATGATCATGACCCGTAATGGCAAAGTCGACGCCATTGAAGCGGCAGTCCGCTTGACCCGCGCCCGCACAGAAAAAGCCAAACAACGTTTGCTCGGTCTGACACGACGCGCCGCCAATATGGAGCGGGCGGGTAGACCCATCCCGAAACCGTTGTATAAAGAAATCACCGATGCAAGATCACAGATTAAATACAATAACCGGTATATTGCAAACCGGCTGGAAGAACAACAGGCCGTCCGGCAACAATTCGAATCTGACCTGAAACGTTTCCGGGAATTAAAATCGGTCAATACCGTTGACGAAAAAGTAGTCAACCGCGAATCAGCGTCCCTACCCCTTCATCCGTAAACAGCTCTACCAGTACACCATGTTGAACCCTGCCATCGATAATATGCGCAGCATTGACACCGGATTGGACGGCTGACAACGCACAACGAATTTTAGGTTTCATGCCCCCCTGGATAGTGCCATCTTCAAACAGGCTTTCGATCTTTCCGGCATCTACACCGGTCAACAAGTTTCCATCTTTGTCTAACAGACCCGGCGTATTGGTCAGCAGGATCAGTTTCTCCGCACCTAACACCTCGGCCATTTTTCCAGCCACCAGATCTGCATTGATGTTATAGGAATGCCCATCACTGCCCACACCAATCGGTGCAATAACCGGGATAAACCCACCCGACAACATCATATCCAGCACTGAGGTATCAATACTGTCTACCTCACCGACGTGGCCAATATCGATTATCTCCGGCGCATCCATGCCTTCAGTATCACGGCTAATGGTCAGTTTGCGTGCCCGTATCAGGTTTCCATCCTTACCCGTCAACCCGACTGCACGGCCACCATGACTGGTAATCAGATTAACAATTTCCTTGTTAACCAACCCGCCCAGCACCATTTCCACAATGTCCATGGTTTCTTTGTCGGTAACACGCATACCTTCTACAAAGGTGCTTTCCTTGCCCACCTTTTCCAGCACCTTGCCAATCTGCGGGCCACCACCATGCACCACCACAGGATTGATACCTACCAGACGCATCAAAACAATATCCCGGGCAAAACTGCTTTTAAGGGTTTCATCCACCATGGCATTCCCGCCGTACTTGACGACCACGGTACGTCCACGAAAACGCTGAATGTAAGGCAAACCCTCACTCAACACCTGGGCAACCCGCATGGCGGCCTGCGAATCAAGACTCATTGGATAACCTCGTGAAAAATCAGATCAGTATTGAAACATACCAAAAATCAGGCCTGTATTGGAAATACTTTTACCAGGGAAGCGCTGATTAATTTGAACATCTAGTCATAGTGAATTGTACAAATGCTGTAGGAGCGGCTTTAGCCGCGATGGGGCTGCGGTGTCCATCCATAAACAATATACTCTCGCAAAGACGCAGAGCACGCAAAGTAGTAACTCATCGTTTTAATAGTCTGTCTTAGCGTGCTTTGCGCCTTTGCGAGAAAAATACCGGTGTTTTATGAACAGGCACTAATTAATCAGAAGTTCCTTAATAGAAGCTTAGAATGGCAATAACAGACCCGGTTCTGTTTCTAACATTACCCGGCGGAATTCTTCCTGGATTCTGAACAATGCCAATTCGTCATCGGCTTCAAAACGCAGCACCAGATTGGGCGTAGTATTAGAAGCGCGAACCAATCCCCAGCCATCATCAAACTCAGCACGCATACCATCGATAGTAGTGATCTGCGCATTTTCGAACCTGGTTGAACTGGACAGCCTCTCCATAAACGCGGCAGGCTCACCTTCTGCCATGGCAACATTCAATTCGGGCGTATTGTAACTATCCGGAAGAGCGGCAAACACATCATCAGCACTGCGTTCATCATTGGCGAGAATCTCCAGCAAGCGGGCACCCGCATATAACGCATCATCAAAACCAAACCAGCGTTCCTTGAAAAAGATATGTCCGCTCATCTCACCAGCCAGCAAAGCACCGGTTTCCTTCATCTTGGCTTTGATCAGGGAATGCCCTGTTTTCCACATCAATGGCTCGCCACCACTCTGGGAAATAGCATTGGCCAGATTCTTGGAGCATTTAACGTCATAAATGATTTGTGCACCTGGATTACGTGACAGCACATCGGCGGCAAACATCATCATCAGGCGGTCAGGCCAGATAACTCGACCGTTTGAGTCCACCACACCAAGACGGTCACCATCTCCATCAAAGGCAAAACCCAGATCTGCTCCCTGTTGTTGCACGGCCTGGATCAATGCGGTTAGATTCTCTGGCTTACTTGGGTCAGGATGATGATTAGGAAAATTACCATCAATTTCGCAGAACAGCTCTTCAACAACACAGCCCAATGAATTGAACAATAAGGGCGCTGCTTCACCCGCTGCTCCGTTGCCGCAATCGATAACCACCTTGATCGGACGTATGACTTGTACATCAGTGGTAATCTTTTCGATGTAATCCTTCATGACATCAACACTTTCCACCGTGCCGTCACCCGTCAGTAAATCACCGGTTTCAATGCGTTTATGTAATTCCTGGATAGCCTCACTGGCCAATGTGTCACCCCCGATAACCATCTTGAGACCGTTATATTCAGGTGGATTATGACTGCCTGTCAGCATGACACCGGAACCGGTACCTAGCTGTTGCGCCGCAAAATACAGTACAGGCGTTGGTACCAGACCAATATCTTTAACATCACGCCCGGTAGATTTCAGTCCATTGATCAATGCCTCTGAAAGCTCAGGACCGGACACTCTGCCATCCCGGCCAACCACGACTATTTGTTCGCCTCGGAAATAAGCTTCACTACCAAGCGCCCTTCCAAGCTGGTAAACCACATCGGCTGTTAATGTTTCGCCGACAATTCCACGGATATCATAAGCCTTGAAAATGCTGGCACTAATTGAACCACTGTTAGCTTTACTGATTTGCAGCGCAGATTTATCAAACAGCAAATCACTCTCGACTTCTTCAATGTTATCTACATCGACAGGCCGTTCATCTGGTTTGATAACTTTCTTTTTAGGCTTAGCACTCATCATGCCTTTGTCCGCTTCGCGCGACATCAGCTCAAGGGTATCACCCATTTCTTCAACCGCAGCAATCGGCTGCGTCGGTTTGCTGCGCAGCTCGCGCAAATCCTTAACAATTGTCAGACAAGCTGCCTGATCCCTGCGTAAAGCAATAAGCAGTTTTTTGTATAACATCATGGCAATGGGTAACAACAATAATGCCGCTATTGCTGCCGCTAACAATCCAGACATCAACATGCTTTGTCCGCTAATACCGGTCTTTGGTACCCAGTAGGAAATATTCCAACGGCTGCCAGTAATAGCAGACTTGCCTTGCGGCGCGCCTGATTTCATATCCGCATTACCCTGGCTGGCCAATACCAGCGTACCACTTTGCTGCAGTTCGGCCACACCGGGTACGTTGGATTTTTTCAACATATCTTGTAAACCCTGGGCCGGAAAGCTGACCATGACATGACCGGCAATACGTCGGCCACTGGGATCAAGAATTCGCCGTACCAGATTAATGTGTTGCTGCGGTGTTCCCGCTGCATGGACTTCCATAGGAGGCTGGTCGGCACTGGTTTCAGCAACACGGATCATATCGACAGCAGCGAAGGTGATCGGCGGTGACGCATTCATATCTTCTTCCGCCAGACCTGGAGGCAATAACCGTACCCGGATAGAGTCTGGAAACAGATAGCCTAAAGCCAGACTTTTTGTCCGCCATGCCGACGCATTACCATTTTGCAACAAGCGGGCTATTTCGACATCCTTAGCAACCAGTTCGGCGGTCGCAATTTGCCGCTCTACCCAATGCTGTACGTTACCGGCATACATTTGTGCTGAGAGGCTAGCTTGCCCGGCGCTGGCAGATTTGATCTGTTTTTCCGCCTGCCAGTTAACCACCAGTGGTGGTATGACCAAAAGTGGCAAGGTAAACAAAACCAGGCGCATAAACAGCTTACGCAAGCTGGTATCAGCACGTCTGGTTGATTTGGATTTGGCAGGTTTTGCGGATGCCTTACTACTGGCGCCGTCTTTATCTTGCCGAAACGGTAACTTCATGACTTTCCCTGATCATCGTAAATCGTAGCTAAAAATTTAGTTTTCAATTGTCCTTATGACGAACGGTCAGCTTTCAGGCTCTTCCAGTGTGCCCAAAACCGCCCGTACCTCGGTGACTATCGGCAAATTCTTCTACAACTTCAAGATTTACCTGAATAATTGGCACAAAAATCATCTGGGCAACACGCTCTCCCGGCTCAATCACAAAAGCCGACTGACCGCGATTCCAGCAAGAGATAAACAGCTGGCCCTGATAATCAGAATCTATCAACCCCACCAGATTTCCCAGCACAATACCGTGCTTGTGGCCCAGACCAGATCGGGGTAATAAAACCGCCGCGAGATCCGGATCCCCGATATGAATGGCTATCCCGGTCGGCAGTAATTCGGTCTGTCCTGGCAACAGCTCCAAACGGTCATCGAGACAGGCCCGAAGATCCATGCCTGCCGAACCCTCTGTGGCATAGCCCGGTAGTGGGAATTCTTTACCGATTCGGCTATCAAGAATTTTAAGCTGAATGTTGTTCATGGTTGTGACTGATCGCCTTTGCTTTATTGCTATACATGAGCGCTATCGTTTCGATTAAACGCCGCGCCAGTTGTGATTTTGAAGCCTGCTCGAAAACACTCGAGCCGCCTTCCCAAAATAAATGCCAGCTGTTGTCGTCAACATCAAACCCACGGCCTTGACCCACCAGATTAGCAACCACTAAATCCAGCGATTTTCCAAGCCGTTTTTTTCGGGCATTTTTCTCTAGCTGTTCAGTTTCTGCTGCAAAACCGACGCAAAACGGTGCCTGATTCAGGCTCGCGACAGTAGCCAGAATATCCGCTGTTTTTTCCAACTTAAGCGCTAGATTGGCAGATTGTTTTTTTATTTTCTGGTCAGCAATTTCGGCTGGGCGATAATCCACCACCGCAGCAGTGGCAATAAAAATATCGCAATCAGCTATCTGATCCATGACGGCATCCAGCATCTGGGCAGCAGTTTCTACATTGATACACAGCACTTTATCCAGGCTAGCAAGTGCCGTCGGCCCACTGATCAGCGTCACCGCAGCACCCGCTGCCAGGGCCGCTTCAGCAATCGCATAGCCGGTTTTACCCGAGCTACGGTTAGTCAAACAACGTACCGGATCGATAGCTTCCCGGGTTGGACCCGCCGTCACCAACACCCGCAGACCAGACAATTTTCCGCTGCTAAAGGAATCTGCCAATCGCTGACACAATTGGTCAGGCTCAAGCATGCGACCCGGCCCGGTTTCACCACAGGCCTGTTGGCCTTCTGCCGGGCCAAGAATTTCAAATCCACGTTGTCGTAACAACGCTATATTGTCTTGTGTGGCCGGTTTTTCCCACATGACCCGGTTCATGGCGGGTGCCAACATAATGGGCGCTTCGCTAGCAAGGCATAACGCATCAAGTAATTGCTCAGCACGTCCTTGTACTAACCGGGCGATGCTATCGGCACTGGCAGGCGCGATAAGAATACGGTCTGCCCAGCGCGCTAACTCAATGTGACCCATCGCCGCCTCAACCTCGGACCAGTCGCAATAGACAGGCTGGCCAGACAACGCATTCAGGGTCAAAGGGGTAATAAATTCCTGCGCTGCGGCTGTCATCACCACGCGCACTTCAGCACCGGCAGTGCGCAACTGCCGCACCAGTTCAGCGCATTTGTAGGCAGCAATCCCACCGGTGATCCCAAGCAGAACGCGTTTATTGACTAAGCTGTTCATTTGCCTCAAAGTTTAACAGAAAGTAACTGACTGGAAAGGATTCCCGTCATGAGTCTTATAATCGCCACATACAAGGAGGTAATGATGGCAATCTCTAACTGGCCCGTACTTGAACGGCCGCGCGAAAAACTTCTCAAGCATGGCCCCGGCACCTTATCAGATGCCGAACTGCTGGCAATCTTCCTGCGCACAGGTGTCGCTGGCAGCAGTGCCGTTGATTTGGCGCGCTCGTTGTTACAGCAATTTGGTGGTTTACGCGCCTTGCTGGAAAGCAATGCTGAGCAGTTTTGTGAGCATCATGGCCTCGGCCCGGCTAAATACGCCCAGCTACAAGCAGTACTGGAAATGTCACGCCGCTACACGCTGGAGCGCCTGCAGCGGGATGATGCCTTACAAAATCCTGACGACACCCGCGCTTATATCAGCGCCCGATTAGGTTCCCGCCCGGCCGAGGTTTTTGCTTGCCTGTTTTTAGATAATCGCAATCGAGTCATTATTATGGAAGAACTGTTCCAGGGTACGATTGACGGTGCCAGCGTCTATCCCCGTGAAGTCGTGCGGCGGTGCCTGGAACACAACGCTGCCGCTGTCATCCTGGCGCATAATCACCCATCAGGTGTGGCGGAACCCAGCCAGGCAGATGTTCGATTAACGAAACGATTACGAGAAGCATTGGCGCTGATAGATGTATCGGTGCTCGATCATCTTGTGATCGGTGATGGGGAAATTGTCTCACTGGCAGAACGCGGACAACTGTAGGAACGGCTTCTGAAATTAATCCAGCATAGAAATCAACGGCGCCCTGACTTCAGTGATACGTTTAATCAATCGCTCCCGGTTTTCATCCGGGACTGTCTCAAGCGCGTTAATGCGGGATTCATAGTCCTTGGTGGCTGCAAGTAACCCAGAAATTAATTCAACAAAACGGGCGGTGGTGAGACCAAAATTTTTACTGAGTTGTGCAATGGCCGCAACAAATCCCGTTGCCTCATCACTACCCTCTGGATACTCACCATAGCCACCAAACGGCATGACACTCAACATGTCGTGTTGCGAATAAGCGCGCATCGGTGTTGGATCATAGATAGGTGTAAAAGCACGCTTACCGTCGCGAGTCAGAATGGCAAGATTCTCCAGGTGCAAATCCCCGTTACCGGTCAGCATCGACATAATCAGGCAGCTGAATAAATGATCTTTGGCCGCGGTCGCATCGGTCGCAATCCGAACCGCGGATTGATCTATTGCGGTAGCGATCAGATCATAACGATAGTCATAGTGATTGTTGATGGTCGTACCGGAAGCCAGTATTGAATATAAGGTTTCCATACACAGTGGTTGATTGTCGGCATCGCGATCAAAACGCTCGACCGCTAATGCGGGCATGCCCTTAAACTGGCATGTCCAATAACGCGGCGTATCAAACCCCGCCAGGCGGTGCATATCCAGTGCCATGGCCTCAAGTTCGATAATGCCTGGGTAACGTGTGGTCTGTTCGAACTTCAATACCACGTCGGTAACACCCGGCGTCTTGTCACGGGTTGGCAATCCAATGCGGCCATCCCAACCGGATTCCGGAATCGACAACAACAGTTTTGGAATAGCGCCACCAACGCTGGGCGTGGGGCCAACGGTCTGGATCAATATCTCAATATCTTCGTCAAACCAGGTCATGAACTCCTTGAGTGTAAAGCCGAGTTCATCGCTGATCTCAGTGAGCCGGTGGGCCGGTACGGTGCTGTACCACTGCTCGGCCTTATCGTCAGAAGGGAACAAATCCAGATGGCCGATACCGCCATGCCCTGACGCCTTCAGGATCTCCCAATCGGCATCAAAGCCAGTGCGATCCTTGATGCCCTGCGAAGCCAGATATTTCAATGCCAAATTGCGCTGAAAATTATCCTCCTGCGCCGGGGGGATCAATGACTGTAGCGGTGGAAACAGGTCAAACGGCTTTTTCCGTGGGCGTGACAGCGTCTTTCCCTGGTAATACTCGGTCGCATAAACCAGGCCCAGTCCTGGCTGACCAGTTTTGACATAAGCAGAGTCATAGGTAAAACGGCAGTCCGAGTCTGTCACGTAGAGTCGCCCCATACGTCGCGGTGTGCCGCCCAGGCGCGTCCAGACCACGGCTTCCCGATCAGTACTCATGTCTGCGGAAACACGGTTCCGGTATCAATCTGTTCGACGACAGGGTGATCCGGGATCAGTTTCAAACGTAACCCAACCACGGTGGCAAGATCGAGCAAGGTTTCCAGGCGGATATTCGGATTGCTTTTCGCCCTCGACAAGGTTTCAGGGCGGATACCCGCCCGCCTGGCTAGTTCACCCTGGGATATATGTTGCAGTTTGGCCTCGGCGATAATGTCACTGATCAGCGTATTAGGATACATAAATTGACTAAAAGATCATAATATTGACTAAATGATAGCATTTTTGATAAATAACGCAATATTTAACTATTGACTTATAGCGCAATATTAATAAAATAGCGCTAATAATTGAGTTAATAATCAACTTATCGTCGCCTACACCCGTAATAGCGACCGTTTTCAGGACTTCTGCTCTAACAATCCGCTAACGCCTGTACATAAATAGCCAGAATTTCTCTCGCAGAGGTCGCAGAGGTCGCAAAGACAAGCCATTAACCTAATTAATACTTTGCGTGCTCTGCGCCTCTGCGAGAGTCAATAACCTCATGGATGAACATTGAAATAGGGCGAATTTGCCTGCCAGACTTGAGGGTCGCCGCCACTTCTGGTATAAAACGCGGTTCTTGTAAGCGGGTCAGAAGACCCACTGCATCCAGAATTTGAGGAAATAATCATGTCCAGAGTGTGTCAGGTCACGGGCAAACGGCCGATGAGCGGTAATAATGTGTCCCATGCCAACAATAAAACCCGCCGCCGGTTCCTGCCGAATCTGCACTCCCACCGTTTTTGGGTGGCCAGTGAAAACCGCTGGGTTAAATTGCGTATCTCGACAAAGGGACTACGGATTATCGATAAGAAGGGAATCGATACCGTGCTCGCCGACATCCGTTCCCGCAGCAAGAAGGTTTAGGAGAAGCGACCATGCGTGACAAAATTAAAATGGTATCCAGTGCAGGCACTGGCCACTACTACACCACCACCAAGAACAAACGCACTATGCCTGACAAGCTGGAGCTGAAAAAATATGACCCGGTGGTTCGTAAACATGTAACTTACAAAGAAGCCAAGATCAAGTAGCAGGCCATACCTGCCTGTTCTAATTAAACCCGGCAGTGCCGGGTTTTTTTGTGGCTTAAAAAACCGGATTGTGTAAAATTGTCTACAATAAGATTATAAGAACAATTTAAATCGTACTTACAAAAATTCAGATCCAAAAGCATCAGATCACAGATTAACCCACTATGAGTGACATCTACCTTGCCAGACAGCCGATCTATGACCGTGACCTGAATGTCTACGCCTACGAATTACTGTTCCGGAATAACAAAACCAACCAGGCTGGTATTGTCGATGGTGATCAGGCAACCGCAGATGTCATTGTTAATACCTTTATGGAAATTGGTCTCAACAATATCGTTGGCGACCGCCTGGCCTTCATCAATCTAACCCGCAGCTTTATTGTCGATGAACGGCCTGTTTCACTGCCAAAAGACCGGGTAGTTCTGGAATTGCTAGAAGACATCGATCCCGATGAGGAAGTGATACAAGCAGCTCGCCGCTTTACAAAAGAAGGCTATACGCTTGCACTAGACGATTTTATTTTTCACGAATCACTACGGCCACTGGTTGAAATAGCCTCTATTATCAAAATCGATGTCATGGCACTCGACCAGCAGCAGATTCGAGAACATGTCACCGAATTACGCCAATACCCGCTGAAGTTGTTGGCAGAAAAGATTGAAAGCCAGGCCATGTACAGATACTGCGTGGAGCTTGGGTTTGACTATTTCCAGGGCTATTTCTTTGCCCAGCCAGTCATCATCCAGGGACAACGATTGCCCAACAACCGGTTAGCCATCCTGCGTTTGCTAGGCCGGTTACAGGATGCATCAATTTCCGCCAAACAGCTGGAAGAACTGGTCAGCCAGGATGTCGCCCTGAGTTTCCGGATTTTGCGCTATATCAACTCTGCCTCCCTGTCTTTACCACGCAAGGTTGAATCAATCCATGAAGCCGTGGTGCTGGTTGGCCTCCAGAATATTAAAAACTGGAGCCTGTTATTGGCCATGTCATCCGTCGATAACAAACCCGTGGAACTGGTAACCATGGCAATGATTCGCGGTAAAATGGCCGAATTACTGGCTACTAAAATGGATCTGGCCAACCCAGAATCCTTTTTCACTGTTGGATTGTTTTCTGCACTCGACGCCCTGGTGGATAACAGCATGGAAGAAATCCTGACCCAGCTGCCCCTGGCAGATCATATTGCCAAAGCATTACTGCACCATGAAGGCACGCATGGCGATATCCTGAATTGTGTACTGACCTATGAACGCGGCGATTGGGAAGCCATCAGCTGTAATATGCTGTCCATGCCGGAAATCAGGACCTGTTATCTTGAAGCCCTGAAATGGGCGGGCCAGATGCGGCAACAACTGGTACAAAGCTGAAGCGCTTGGGAACCTCTGTTAATTTCTGTAGGAGCGGCTTCAGCCGCGATGGGCAACAACGCCCCCCTATCGCGGCTAAAGCCGCTCCTACAGAAATTGCATTGTTCAAATCGTACAATTCACGAATTAATCAGCGGTTTCCTGGTTTTTGATCCAGATCAATAACGCTCTCTACTGAGCTGGATACACTGCATCTGGGTTTATATGAGAAACCCTTCCCGTCCTTATCCTGTGCAGCCTTGGCTGCGCAGGGTCTTTTTTCTCATTTCAGGGCAACATACGGCCCAGGGTTGAGAAACTTCGCCAAGTCCCCGAAAATACGCCATCCATAAGTCCTTATTAGGGTTGCATTGAAAACTAACGAAACCTCTTCCGAGATGGCGGCTATCGATCTTGGATCAAATAGCTTCCATATGATCGTTGCCAGATTGCAGGATAATCAACTGCAAATTCTCGACCGGATCAAGGAACCGGTACGGCTTGCGTCAGGACTTAACGATGACAACCGCCTGGATGATAAGGTCGCACAACGTGCGCTGGAATGCCTACAACGTTTTGGTCAACGCGTGCGCGACATCGCACCCGAAAATCTTCGTGCGGTTGGCACCAACACACTGCGTAAAGCACACAGTTGTGGCGGCTTTCTCGATCAGGCGCAAACTGCCCTAAACCATTCCATCGAAATTATTTCCGGCATCGAAGAAGCACGTCTGATTTATCTGGGGGCGGCGCATAGTCTGCCCGATTCAGGTGGACAACGGCTGGTCGTCGATATTGGCGGTGGCAGTACTGAACTGATTATCGGCGAAGCTTTCGATCCGATTGAACTGGAAAGTCTATACGTCGGCTGCGTCGGTTTAAGCCAACGTTTTTTTGCCGATGGCAACATTACCAAAGAATCAATGCGCAGCGCCATGCTTGCAGCACGCCTGGAATTACAACCTGTCAAACGACTGTTTCGAAAACTGGGCTGGACACTGGCAACGGGTTCATCGGGTACCATCCGCGCAATCCGTGATGTCGTAACGCACGCCGGTTGGAGTGATAACGGAATTTCAGCTGAAGCTTTGAAAAAACTGCGCACCGAAATGATCCGTTTAGGCCATACCGACGCACTGAAACTCGAAGGTCTGAGTGAAAACCGCCGACCGGTATTTCCCGGTGGCGTTGCCATTCTCAGCGCTGTCTTCGATGCACTAAAACTCGACCGTATGCTGCATTCAACCGGCGCAGTCCGTGAGGGTGTTATCTATGACCTGGTCGGACGCTTGCATCACCAGGATATTCGGGAAACCACCGTGCTCGCACTGGCCAAACGCTATCAGGTGGATCTGCAACAGGCTCAACAGGTCGAAAAATCTGCACTGGATTTACTGGATCAGGCGGCTAAAGCCTGGCAGATGGATGTCGATGAAGCCCGGCAATGGTTACACTGGGCAAGCTATCTACACGAAATTGGTCTGGTAATAGCGCATAGCCGATATCATAAACACGGCGCTTATTTGATAGAAAATTCAGATTTGCCAGGCTTCTCGGTACGCGACCAAAATTTTCTAGCCACACTTATCCTTGCCCACCGCCGCAAACTTAAACCGGTAACACTAGAAATGCTACCTGCTTCGATGCGTGCCGTCGGCCTGCGACTAATGATCATTTTACGACTATCCGTTATATTGAATCGAGGTCGTTCAGACGAAACATTACCAACCATCAAAATCTCCGCCAGCGATGACAAAATTTCCCTGTTATTTCCTGAACAATGGCTGGCAATAAATCGCCTGACAGATTCCAGCCTGGAAACGGAAATAAAAATTCTGAAAAACATGGGGATTAAACTGCGCTATTCCTAGAAATCTCTGATTAATTAGCGAGAATCTGTAGGAGCCGCTTAAGCCGCTCCTACAACATTTACCCTGCTCACAATAGCAAGATGCATGAATAAGTCAGTTCCCGCCTAATCCGGCAAGGTATGTGTCTGGATTTGTTCAAGCAAGGCATTTTGAGCACTGCGCGGTTTCTGGTTTTTAGCCGGGCTGCGGCGTTTATATTCACCGTCACGCTGTAGAATCCAGGCTTCGGTATTATCTTGCAGATAGCCATTGAGACCTTCCTTGATAATCTGCCGCCGCAGTTTTTTATCCTCAACCGGAAAAGCAATTTCCACACGCCGGAAAAAATTTCGATCCATCCAGTCGGCACTGGACAAATACAACGTCTCTTCACCCTGACCATAAAAATAAAATACCCGGGTATGCTCCAGAAAACGGCCAATGATCGAACGCACAATAATATTATCAGACACCCCAGGCACGCCCGGCCGCAAACAGCAAATACCCCGGATAATCAGTTCAATTTTCACACCGGCCTGTGAAGCCCGGTAAAGTGCTCGAATAATTTCCGGCTCGATCAACGCATTGCACTTAATAATAATTTTTGCAGTCTCACCTGCACAGGCTGCTTCAGCCTCCCTATCAATCTTCTGCAGCATCACCTGGTGTAGATTAAAGGGCGATTGCAATATCTTCTTGAGCTGTTTAGTTGTCCCCAGACTGGTTAACAATTGAAATACCCGGTGTGCGTCACGCCCCATCACCAGGTTGCAGGTCATCAAACCATAATCGGTATACAAGCGTGCCGTTCTAGCGTGGTAATTACCGGTACTTAAATGTACATAGTGCCGCAAGCGACGCGACTCACGGCGTGTGACCAGCAATATTTTGGAATGCGTCTTGTAACCAACCACGCCATAAACCACGTGCGCGCCTGCTTCCTGAAGCCGGTTAGCCAGTTTGATATTGGCTTCTTCGTCAAACCGGGCACGTAGTTCGATAATCACGGTGACTTCCTTGCCGGCCCGTGCCGCTTCAACCAGTCCATTGACCACTGCAGAATCGGGGCCGGTTCGATAAAGCGTCTGTTTGATCGCCAGAACTTTTGGATCTTTCGCCGCCTGCTTCAAAAAATCTATCACCGGCACGAACGAATCAAACGGATGATGCAGGAGAATATCTCCTGCACGAATCGCTTCAAACATAGACTGATCCGGTGCAATATTGGCCTGACGCCGCGGTTTAAATGGAATATATTTCAGATCTGGCCGGTCAACCAGATCATAAATGGCCAACAACCGGTTCAGATTAACCGGCCCATTATCGCGGTATAAATCGATGGCTCCCATCTCAAACTGTGCGAGCAAAAAGTCTTCCATGGTCGGACTACAGTTATCCGCGACCTCGAGACGCACGGCATCGCCATAACGCCGTGACAACAATTCACCCTCCACAGCGTGCAGTAAATCATCAATTTCCTCTTCGTCCACAAACATGTCACTGTTACGGGTTACTCGAAATTGATAACAACCGGTTACTTTCATACCCGGGAAAAGATCATCGACATAGGCATGGATGATTGATGACAGAAACACAAAATCGTAAGGCCCACTGGCACATTCTTCGGGTAGATGCACCAGACGTGGTAAGGAACGTGGCGCTTGCACAACCGCCACACCACTGGAACGCCCGAACGCATCCTTGCCTTCCAGCGACATAATAAAGTTAAGACTCTTGTTAAGAATGCGCGGAAACGGGTGCGCCGGATCCAGCCCTAGTGGACTCAATACCGGCAGCAGTTCATGATCAAAAAACTCACGCATCCAGGCAGACTGTTTTTCATCCCACTGGGTGCGGCGCAAAAAACGGATTTTTTGTTCTTCCAGCGCGGGGATCAATTCTTCATTCAGCACATGGTACTGCTCTTCGACCAGCTGATGTGCCCGGCTACTAATAGAATTCATAACTTCAGCCGGAGAATAATTATCCGGCCCCGCCTGAACTGAGCCGGATTCCAGCCGTTGCTTGACTCCGGCGACACGAATCTCGAAAAACTCGTCCAGATTGGTACTGGCAATACACAGGAATTTTAGCCGTTCCAGCAATGGCGTATCTGGGTCGCGCGCCTGGGCAAGCACGCGCTGATTGAACTCAAGCAGGCTCAGCTCGCGGTTAATATAAAGATCGGGTTGAGTAAGGTTAGTTGCATCCATAATCTACAGGTCGCCGGTTTACGGCAATCCTTTAACGGGTATTCACTTTTCACGGAAATCTGTTTGAAAGAATAACATCCACCAGATCAATTAGGGAACCGGATAAAATAGTGTAGGAGCGGCTTCAGCCGCGAAAAGGGATTGCCATCGACCTATCGCGGCTGAAGCCGCTCCTACACATGCTATCGAATTATCTGATTCCTTAGGTATGGCTCAGCATCAAACAGCCACTTTCATGCAGCCGTGCCTGCCAATCCAGATGGAGCCAGGTAGTTGCTACCGGATCCACGATCAAAGCGGGCCCCTCAATCACTTGCCCACTCACCAGTACTTGCCGCTGCCAAACCGGAATTTGTTTGCCACAGCCTATTACCCTAGTCTGAGATCCCTGCGTTATCTGATCTGCGCTGGACTCAAATTCCAAGGGAATCATGGGTGCAGAAGTTTGCAAGCTGATACGGATATTCACCAGTTCAACAGGTGTCTGTAGAGAATGGCCAAAGCGTTGCTTATGCCGTTCATGAAATTCCTGTCCGGCCTGTTCGATGTTTTGAAATGGCACAGACAAATAATAACTTTGCCCGTGATAACGCAAATCCATCCTGTATTCTGTTTCGATGTCTTCGACTGCAACGCCCTCTTTAAGCAGATCCTGTTTGCCGGTTACCATAAGATCTACAAAGCGTTCCTGTAATGATGCTTCATCCTGTTCTGCCAATAATGCGCGCACGGCGTGTGAGAGCTGTCGACCACGTGGCGCAGCCAGCATACCAAATGCCGACAACACGCCTGCATGTACCGGCACCAATGCTTGCCGAATACCCAATGCTTCAGCCAGCGCACAGACATGCAAGCCACCGGCACCACCAAATGCAGTTAATGTAAAACCGGCCGGATCAATACCACGCTGTACAGAAATGACTCGTAACGCCTGTGTCATGTGTTCATTTGCCAGTTGCACAACACCCAGAGCAGCCTGCTCTACTGTCAGCTTCATCACTGCTGCCAGCGTTTCAAAACTTTGCTGTGCAGCAGAAATATCCAGCGACATGTTTCCACCTAGAAAAGCATCCGCTTGCAGACGACCAAGCAACAAATTGGCATCTGTCACTGTAGCCATTACACCACCACGGCCATAACAGGCCGGGCCGGGATCAGCACCGGCGGACTCAGGGCCGACCTGTAACATTCCGCCAGCATCCACTCGTGCGATAGAACCTCCACCCGCGCCGATGGTGTGCATATCCACCATCGGTACCGCGACGGGCCAATCGCCAATCGCACCCTCGGAAGTCAGACCAATCTGGCCATCAATCAACGCCACATCGGTCGATGTACCGCCCATATCAAAAGAAAGTAATCGGTCAATACCCAGGATTTGACCCATCCTGCGCGCACCCATTAAACCACCTGCCGGTCCGGACAGCAGTAACTCTACGGCACGTTGTGCTGCCAGTTCTGCGCTAACGGTTACCCCAGAACTCTGCATCACACTTACGGGAGAAGGTGCCACGGCGGTTGATAAGCGCTGCACATAACCTTCAACCAACGGCCCCACCCAGGCATTCAGCCAGGTTGCTATGCCACGTTCATATTCCCGGTATTCGGGTAACACCGCAGACGAACGAGAAACAAATACTCCTTCAGCAACCAGTTCCGCAATACGCCGCTCATATCGATCGTCGAGGAACGAAAACAATAAATTAATCGCCACGGCCTGCGGCTTCAGTTTCAGCAATTGTTTGCGTAACTGCTCACAATCAGCATCCGTCAATGGTTCAATTTCACTGCCATCGGCAGCCAAGCGACCGCCGGTTTCCAGACAGAGTTCTTCGGGTACAGGGGGCAAATGCTCGTCAGGTTGCAGGTTATAGAGTTCGCGCCGGGCCTGACGGCCGATGGTCAATACATCAGCAAAACCACGATTGGTGATATACGCAGTCCGCACACCTTTACGTTCGAGAACCGCATTGGTCGCGACAGTCGACCCATGAATCAGCGTATAGCTTTTATCCGTTAAGCCCAGCGCATGAATCCCTTGCAGAATGGCCTGTTCAGGTGCATCAGGCGTCGATAACACCTTGTGAATGCGCAAACATTCACCATCAAACAGTACAAAATCCGTAAAAGTACCGCCGGTATCAACGCCTAGCAACAGTTCACTCATTTGATGTGTCTGAGATTACTGATAACATGATTAAGGAGCCTCTAATTAATAATCTAGAATCTGTAGGAGCGGCTCACAATGACAAGATACATCAGAAGCTCCTTAACTATCCCAATTCATAAAACTTTCAGTTATGCTATTGCTCCGCACCAGTTTAGTAACTGCCATCCGGTCACCGGATCAAATTAATAACACATCATAAATAACATGGACTCAAAAATCCTGATCAACGTCGAACAACTGCATCGCGACTTCGGGCGTCACACTGCGGTTCAAGATGTCAGTTTTTCACTGGCGCAAGGTGAAGTGCTGGGCTTTCTGGGTCCGAATGGTGCGGGTAAATCCACCACGATGCGGATGATCACCGGCAATCTTGCGCCCAGCGCTGGCCGCGTCACTATTAATGGTATTGATCTGCTCGAAGACGCCAAGCTGGCCAAACGGCATATTGGCTATCTGCCCGAACAACCTCCAGTCTATCGAGAATTGACGGTCGATGAATATTTACACTACTGCGCCCGCTTACACCGGCTTGCAAAAGGCCAACGTAACAAAGCCGTCGATAACGCCAAACAACGCTGTGGTCTGAGTGATACCAGCAAACGCCTGATCGGTAATTTATCGAAAGGCTTCCAGCAGCGCGTCGGCATCGCCCAGGCTATCCTGCATAGCCCGGATGTGGTGATACTTGATGAGCCAACTGTTGGGCTTGATCCGATTCAGATTCGGGATATTCGCAGGCTGATTCGCGAGCTGGGTGAAAACCACGGCATCATTCTATCCACGCATATCCTGCCAGAAGTACAAGCTGTTTGTAGCCGGGTACAAATTATTCATCAGGGCCAGCTGGTGTTCGCAGAATCCATGGATAACTTGCAACAACGCTTAACCGGAAAGGCATTAACTCTGGAAACCCAAACACCCATAGAAACAGAAAAACTGCGCGCCCTGGCAGGCATAGAAAATGTCGAAGCGCTAGACGCCACACGGGCACAATTAATATTCAGTGGTGCCAACCCGGCCGACAGCGTGGCCACTCTGGTCAGCGAACAAAACTGGGGGCTGGTTGAGCTGGCGCTGGAGCGGCGCGGTCTTGAGCAGATTTTTGTCGATCTGACCACCGGCGAACAAGCCGCAGATGGCGAGGCCGCTTAATGATTTTCACTATTGCCATGCGCGAATTGAAAAGCCTGTTCCTGTCACCCCTGGCCTGGGCGCTGCTAGCGGTTATGCAATTGATTATGGCTTATCTATTTCTGTCTCAGCTCGATACCTATATGTACTGGCAACCCAAGCTCGCGGGTATGGAAGGCGCGCCAGGCGTTACCGATATCATCAGTACACCCGTGTTACAAACCGCTGGCTTCCTGATCATGTTGATTGCACCCGCGCTGACCATGCGCGTATTCAGCGACGAACGGCGCAATGGAACTTTTCCTCTACTATTGTCTGCGCCTTTATCGATGACCGAAATTGTACTCGGTAAATTTTTGGGTATTTACCTGTTCTTTCTGATCCTGCTGACCATGCTGTTAGCCATGCCACTGTCGCTTTATGCTGGCGCGACGCTGGATGCTGGCAAACTCGCTGCCACTGCAGTGGGGTTAATGCTGTTATTAGCTGCTTTTACAGCGATTGGTGTATTCATGTCATCGCTGACCGAACAACCCGTGATTGCCGCAATCAGTACCTTCGGTGTCCTGCTACTCTTGTGGATCATCGACTGGAGCGGCACAGAACGCGAAGATGTCAGCGGCCTGTTTAGTTACCTGTCGATACAAACTCACCTCGAATCATTCATGCAAGGCCTGTTAAACAGTACCGATGTTATGTACTACCTGATTATTGTGGTGACCTTCCTGATCTTGAGCATTCGCCGCCTCGACAATCAGCGGCTGACCGGGTAACAGGATGAAAATTACCCGCAAGTCCCGCCGTCAACTGCACATTCAGAACCTGATCTTTCTGGTCGGACTGCTTGCAGTCATGGGCATAATCGCCTGGCTGAGCACGCAATATAGTTATCAAACAGACTGGTCTGCCAGCCAGAGTAATAGTCTGTCGAATGACAGCATTACACTACTGCAGAAGATCCCAGAAGCCGTACACATCACTGCATTTAGCCGGGAAGACCCGATTCTGCGCAAACGCATTCGGGATCTGATCGGACGTTATCAACGTATTAAAAATGACATTCATTTTAAATTTGTCAACCCGGATGCCGAACCAGACCGGGTACGTGAATTAGGTATTACCCGTGACGGTGAAATACTCATCGCCTATCAGGGCCGCAGCGAAAAAGTCAGCCAGCTTACTGAACAAAATGTTACCAATGCCTTGTTGCGCATAGCACGTCAGAAAGAAGGTAAAATATTTTTCATCAGCGGCCATGGTGAACGGGATCCACACGGTGAAGCCAACCATGCGCTGGGTAATTTTGGCAAAATCATCGAACAAAAAGGCATAGAACTCGACACCCTTAACCTGGCTGAAACACCTTCTATCCCTGAGTCAACACGGTTACTGGTCATTGCCAGCCCACAGGTCAGCCTGTTACCGGGCGAAGTAAAACTTATTGTCGATTATGTTAAACAAGGTGGTAATTTATTATGGCTGGCTGAACCAAAAGATAATTCCGGCTTAGCGCCACTGGCCGAATTACTGGGTGTAGAGTTTCTGCCGGGCGTCATTGTCGACGCCAGCACACAATTGTTCGGTATCAATAATCCTGCCTTTGCATTGGTACCCGCTTACCGGCCACACCCGGTCACTCAAAATATGGATAGCCTGACTTTGTTTCCTCAGGCAGTTGCCCTGCAGATCGAGACAGAAAATGGCTGGGACTCAACAGCCGTACTCACCACAGTAGAACGCTCATGGACTGAACTGGGTAAACTGGATGGCACCATTAGCCTGGACCCCGACAGTGATGAGCGCGGTGGGCCACTGGATATAGGTTTTGCTCTGACACGATCACCAGAAGAGTCAGACGATGATGCGTCTAAAAACGAAAAAGGCCAGCGTGTCGTTATTATTGGCGATGGGGATTTTCTTGCCAACAGTTACCTTGGCAACGGAGGCAATCTCGATCTGGGCCTGAACCTGATCGATTGGCTGAATCACGACGATCAGTTTATTTCAATCACTGTGCGCTCAGCCGGTGACACGACGCTGGAACTCAGCAAAACGGCCCAGATACTTATTGGGTTTGGCTTTTTGTTTGTTCTGCCTGCCGTTCTGTTATTTAGCGGCCTGTTTATCTGGTGGCGCCGGAGGACGCGTTAATGATTTATATAGTTAATTAGAGCTACTCCTATCATACAGGTGGCCAACAAGAATTTTTATTTGCTCTTTACAGCGCCACCCAGCCCCCTCTCCCCCAGGGAGAGGGTTGGGGAGAGGGGATAAATGAAAGGCAGTTGCTTTTATTTAATCCCCTCTCCCTGTCCCTCCCCCTGAGGGGGAGGGGACGATTATTCATGTTCAGTATGTAATATCGATTTTGTTATTTATTCGTTATTAAGAATCTTTTACAGCTTTGCGAACTTTACAGCTTGGAAAAAGTTCTAATTTTAAATAGGCTATACCCATGAAATCACGCTGGATTACCAATTTTCTACTAGTGATGGCGATCGGCATACTCAGCCTGATTGCGCGTTATCTGCCAGGCATTAATGAACCGGCCGCCGATGATGTTTATCTGACAACGCTAAAAGCAGACGAAATCGAGCGCATTCAAATTGACCGTAACCTGCTGCCACAACTGGTACTGGTTAAAAAAGACAGCGCATGGTTTATTGACCAGCAACCACCACTGCCTGCAGATTCACTTCAGGTTAATTCACTTACCCGTCTCGCCGAACAAACGGTCACTCGCGGCTACGCAGTCACTGAACTGGATTTAGCACAAGTAGAACTGGCTTCACCCAAAATCCGTATCATGCTTAATCAACAGCAACTCGCATTTGGCGGCATCGATCCACTGGAAGGATTACGTTATGTAAGAAATGACAAGCGCGTCAACCTGATCGAAGATTTATATAAAAACCAGCTTGAATCTGTCTATACGCGCTTTATTCGTCGACGTTTATTTGCTGAAAATGAAAAAATAACTGCCATCAAACTAGCCGATTTTCAGGCCAATCAAATCGACGGCAAATGGCAGCTGACACCTGAAACAACTGTCAGCGCCGACAAACTGCAACTATTTATCGAAACCTGGCAACAAGCCAGTGCACTCAATATTCAGAAAATAGATCTGGAGCAGACAACCGGGGAAAGCGTTTCTGTAACCCTGGCAGGACAACAACAACCGGTTAACTTTGTCATCAAAACTCGAGAGACAGAACTGATATTGGCACGGCCGGATTACGGGATACAGTATAAACTCGGTAACCGTGGCAATGAATTTCTTAACTTGCCAGGCGTCAGCGACGGAAGTAAAGCCGAACTGATTGAAAAAACTATTGAGTGACCAGAACGTCCCAGAGAACTTCTGGCTTATCACGCACCTTGTCATTTCCAACCGTACAAAAACTGTAGGAGCGGCTTCAGCCGCGATAGTTTGTGACACAACCTTTCGCGGCTGAAGCCGCTCCTACAAATTCTCACGAATGAAATAGAGGCTTCTTACGCATGCCCGAACTTCCCGAAGTTGAAACCACTCGTCGAGGTATCGAACCCTATCTCACAGGATCTAAAATTAAAGACATTATCATTCGTCAGCGTAAACTTCGTTGGCCCATTCCCAGACAACTGGAAAAAGAACTCACCGGACAACAGGTACGCTCGGTAACTCGGCGCGGGAAATATCTACTACTCAATACCGATGTAGGGACAGCAATTTTTCATCTTGGCATGTCAGGTAGCTTACAAATTATCAACAATGATAAACCCGCTGGCCCTCACGACCATGTTGACCTGTTGCTGAACAACAAAACACGGCTCCGTTTCACAGACCCCCGCCGTTTTGGCTGCTTGTTGTGGGCACGTTCAGATCCTTTAAAACATAAATTGTTATGTAAGCTCGGCCCAGAACCTTTATCAGATGAATTCAATAGCGACTATATTTTTAATCAGGCTCGCAGACGCAAGCTGAATATCAAATCCTTCCTGATGAACAGCCATGTGGTCGTTGGTGTAGGAAACATCTACGCCAACGAGTCCTTGTTCATGGCTGGCATCCACCCTAAACGTGCAGCTGGTCGAATATCACAACACCGCTATGAATTATTGGTTCATTCTGTAAAAGTAGTGTTGAATGATTCGATCAAAAAGGGCGGCACAACATTGAAAGACTTCGTCAATAGTGACGGTAAACCTGGCTATTTTCAGCAGACATTACGCGTATACGGACGTGGTGGAGAGCCATGTACGCAATGTTCAGCCATCTTAAAGGAAATACGCCTGGGCCAGCGTTCGACGGTCTACTGCACAAATTGCCAGCGTTAACAGTACTCAGGTCGATATAGCTACTTGCCAAAGCTCCTTAGACTTCAGCGCATATTTGTATTGCGGATAAAGAAACACAAACATATACAACATGACTAATAACATCATAAAAACCTGCCCCATCCCCCAATGAGTCATTAATGCATACCCGGACATAATCAGGCCCACCAAAACCAACAACACATTGTAAATAAATATTGCTGTTGCAATCTTTTTACCAACCCCAGAAACGCTACCGATTGGCAATTGATGTGAAAAACCATAGAGCGGTATCAAAGTAATACCGCTGGCGACCAATACAAGCAGACCCAACAGAGATACATTTCCTCTAAAGGGTATGGCAACAATTAGTATTATAAAAAGGAGGGTATAAAACCAAAAAACATCTTTCCAAAATTTCATTTAACAACCTATTACAAAACACCTCAGAAATCCCTGATTAATTAGCGAACATCTGTAGGAGCGGCTTCAGCCGCGATGAACACCGCGACCCAATCGCGGCTGAAGCCGTTCCTACAGGATTTTTGCACTATTTACAGGCTAACCGCACGACACATCAGAGGCTCTCGAATTATTAAAATAATTTCTTGGCCATATTCAGTGCACCACTCAAACCGCCAATGTTATCCAACAGTGATCCACCACTACTGGATTTATCCATGATTTGGGGCAAGGCATCTTTCAACCCTTCCAATAAACTACCTTCATCAGTATTCAGCTGAGAAGCCATCTCGGAAACTTTGCTACCACCAACAAGATCACGCACCTGATCGGTTGAAATGGATTCATTATCACCATCACCCAACCAGGAATCAGCGATTGATCCCATACCTTTTTCTTTCATTGAAGAAACCATACCGCCCATATTTGATTTACCATCACCGTCAGACAGGAGACCGCCGAGCACCGAACCAATCATTCCTGAATCTGCTCCACCACCTAGTTTGCTGGCAAGTAATTGGGTTCCAAGTTTCATTAAGTCCATACAATTTCTCCATTTTGAGAATTTAAATTTTCAGTGACAAGACTATAACACACGACTATTATTTTTAAGCGCACAACACCTATTCACGAATCTCAAGCTCAGGTTCCATATTAATTCTTCCATCTTCCTCCAGAACGCCGATCTTGTTTCCTTCACCATCTGTCATCACCGCGACAACATCCTGAAACAATGGCCTGCGAATAAACTGAAGCCGCCAGCCATAGCCTTCTAAACGGCGTAACGCTAAAATTTGCAACTGATTTAACATCTCAATCGCATTATCCGGTACTGGCTCTTCACCCTTACGCTTATCTTTATCCATATCAACTCCCTTAGTTAGTTAGATAGCTGCTATCTATTGCACTTTAAATTTAACAACCCATTGTATAAATGAATCCCATGCAGGTCTTGAGCTGCCATCTGCATAGCGGATCTCAGTCCACCAATTGAATTCTTCAAACCATCATCCCATTAGCGATTGCCTCACTCCAGCGGGCATCCATATTTATATTGGTTTGCGGTGGTTGCGTGGCATTAAATCCCTTGATCATGCTGAAATGCTTTCCAGCAGATAACAAGGGTAAAGATTTAACATCATGTGTTGGAGCAGACACTGCCGATCCTTCTGAGCCAGACCCACCGCCACAACCCACTAACAATACGGTAAATATCGTAATAAGAATTTTAAAGATATGCTTGGTCATACGCCCAACATTGGAAGATGTTTGATTTGATGGTAAGTGAGAGACAAGGCAATACAATGCTTTAATTCATTCACGGGAATTACATCATCGTCACTAAATACAATCGCCCTGTTCCCTATAAACTTGAATGAATCCCGGTAGAGTTCTTTGAACGTGTCGACAAGTCGGGTTTTACAGTGAAAATACATCGCATATTGATCCGGACTGGACTTATTCCAGGCTACTCTAATCGTACTGCCACGCTTTGCGATATAACTTGGTTCACCCCATTTCAGAGTCTCTTCTATCGCTCCTACAGATTCAATTTCAGAAGCCGTTTCAAGAATCAGTCGACGCAAATAGAGTAACTTTTTACGCATACGCGGCGGATATTTATCAAATACATCTGCAACCGCTAAATTTTCTATTTTCCCCACCGCCAAATCAGATCACCTCAATACATTCGATTTAGTTTTATCATTGCTAACAAATGTCCGTCACGAGATATTAAACCTTTATCAATATGAATATGCCGATTTGATCGCTTCATCTGCCCACTCGATTAATTTTTCCTGATCTTCAAACAGTTCTTCTGGAACAGAAAAATACTTCCTGACATTAACCGTTCCTTTTTTGGTAACGTAAGAAAACGGCTCCATACCACCCGCCTCGTACTTTGGCCGTGTTTGATCATTGACACAAAAGTACAATGTATTTCCCATTATCATAGCAAATTGTTTTGAACCGCTCTTAAAGGCAAACCCACCAAAGAATTTTCCATCTTTTAATTCGCCCAGCGGGGCCAGCAAACCTCTTACGTACTCTATAAATTCCAGACTTGCGCTCATGCTTCCTTCACATCCGACCATACCGCATATTCATTTCCACTGGGATCAGAAAAGTGAAACCGGCGGCCACCCGGAAATGAAAATACAGGCTTCATGATTTTCCCGCCAGACTGTTCAATCTTGGATTGCGTTTTTTCTAACTCTTTACTATAGAAAACAATGAGCGCACTGCCCTTTTCAGTTGAAACAGACAAATCAGATTTATAAAACCCACCATCAAGCCCCTCATTTGAGAAAGCCGCATAGTCAGATCCATAATCAACGAACGACCAATTGAATGCAGCCGTGAAAAATGCTTTTACTGCTGCAATATCTGTTGCTGGAAATTCGACATAATTTATTTTTTCATGCTCATTCATTCTGTCACTCCTGTTTTACTTTTTAGCTATATCAAATGAAGACCGTAATAATGCCCGCATGTTATCCCTGCCTAGACTTTTCAGCAGTGTTATATTCCGCTCTGAAATGCGCTCCGGATCAGGAAAGTTTTCGATTACCTGTTCCAGGCTTTCCTCACGAATCAAGTGCAGCATGGGATAAGGACTTTTATTGGTGTAGTTCTCCACATCATCTGCCTCGGTACCTGCAAACTGATAATCGGGGTGAAAGCTGGCTACCTGGTAAATGCCTTCCAGCTCCAACTGTACCAGTAGCGTATCGACAGTATTTAGAAACTGGTTATAATCGTAAAAATCCTGAAGCACCCTGGGATGGATTAGCAACGTAGTATCAATTGTTTCGTCTCGATTAAGCACTTCCAACTCAGTTTGCAGCGCTTTCAACAGCATCGCTTCTGATTCGGCCTCTGTCACAGAAAAACGAATTCTGTTATTCACTAATACTTGCTTGGCAAAGGGACAGAGATTCAGACCCACTACCACGGTAGCCAGCCAATGCTGTACTGATTTTATTATTTCTTCGTGCTGCATGATTCCACTGGATTACTGAAATATTTACACCTAACAGTTTACGCATCAATTATAGCGCTTCGCAGCATTCTAATGGGTTAGAGGGCTCGTTAATAATATGTAGGAGCGGCTTCAGCCGCGATAGGGGTGTCACTGGCTATCGCGGCTGAAACCGCTCCTACATTTTTCACTGACATAAGACACGTCTTAATCAAAGGTTTCTTAGGCGTATTTACATATTTGTGTATTATAAGCGGATGCTATTATCTATTTTCTACCATCATGATTGAATACATCTCCGAACTACTCCGCGATGCCGGACGCCGTTTCGTACCTTTTTTAGACTGGGCACCCGATCTCAAAAAGCCGGAGGTATTAAAAGCCGATATCATTGCAGGCATAACCGTTGCACTGGTGTTAATTCCACAATCGATGGCCAATGCACAATTAGCCGGATTACCCCCGCAAATTGGATTGTACTCCGCCTTCCTGATACCCATCGTTGCCGCACTCTTTGGTTCATCCCGGCAATTACAAAATGGCCCGGTCGCCATTATCTCACTGATGACAGCTGCCGCACTGATTCCCCTGAATTTGAGTGCTGAACAATATATTGCCTATGCAGCCATGCTGGCCGTCCTGGCCGGGATAATGCAGCTTGTATTGGGTTTCTTACGCCTGGGAATCATGGTGGACTTTCTGTCTCACCCTGTTGTAATAGGCTTTATCAACGCCGCCGCCATCGTTATTAGCAGCTTACAAATCAGCAAATTATTCGGCATCGAAAATATTTCCGGCGACCACCTCTACGAAACCCTGTGGAATCTGGTGCAAGCTATACCCAGCCAATCACACCTGCCAACCGTGATGATGGGCAGCCTTTCTTTACTTTTATTAATTGCATTAAAGAAATTAGCCCCTAAAAAACCAGGCATCCTGATTGCCATGATCGCTGCAACCGTACTCTCATGGTTACTGAATTACGACGACAAGGGTGGAAAGATTGTGGGTGAAATCAGCGCAGGCCTGCCTTCTTTCATCATCCCCAGCATCAATTCAGAGGATTTATCATCCTTACTATTACCCGCATTTATGATCGCCTTATTGAGCTTTGTTGAAGCCTTCTCCATTGCCAAAGCCGTAGCCTCTAAAACACGCCAACATCTTTCGGCAGATCAGGAGATGGTCGGCAAAGGTCTCGCTAATCTGGTTGCAGGCGTTAGCCAGGGCTATGCCGTCTCTGGCTCATTTTCACGCACCGCCGTGGCCTTTGACGCAGGTGCAAAAACTGGTTTTACCGCCATCGTATCAGGCATGATTGTAGGTGTTACCTTATTATTCTTCACCCCGCTGCTTTACCACATTCCCATCGCCACCCTCGCTGCAGTCATCATCGTCGCCGTTGCAGGCATGATCCAGTTCCAACCTTTTAAACACGCCTGGACAGTCAACCCTCACGATGGCGTCGTTGCTTTCACCGTATTCGCAGGCACATTACTCTTTGCGCCGCATCTTGAATGGGGGATCTTTATCGGAGTCGCACTCTCAATTGGCCTGTACATCTACCGAACCATGAAACCGCACTTTGCGGAAGTGGCACTGGACAGTGACGGAACCTTTCGAGATGCACACCTGTTCGGAATGGAAACCAGTCAAAGCCTGGCGCTGTTTCGCTATGATGGGGATTTATACTTTGCTAACGCCAGCTATCTGGAAAAGAAATTACTTAACGCCGTTGCAGAAAAACCCCAACTGAAAGTTCTTTTATTAGATTTAGAAGCCGTCGATCAAATAGATGTAACCGGTATAGAAATGCTAACCCACATGTCCGAACATCTAAAAGAAGCAGGCATAGAATTTTTCATTACCCGGCCTAAATTTAAAGTCACTGATACGCTCAAACGCTCAGGTCTCTACGAAGTCATTGGTAACGAACACTTCTTTAGTAAACGAACTGTTGCATTAGACGCAATTAAAGAAAAATATGGCCCACAAGTGGATATCAGCCATTTAGAAGTTCACAAACCGATTGATCGCTAACAAAGCGCCAACATTATTATTATGGAAAAGTGCTTGTTTGGCGAAATAGTTTCTGCTCGTTCATAAACGGCACTTTTTCCACAACGTGACAAGCCATACACGTTTTTCTGGCAACACCAAATGCAGTTTTTATTTTTTTATGCTCACTTCCCTGCAATGCTTCATCTAATGAACCCCAAACACCACTATTCAGAAACATTGAATCCGCACTGGATTTACGAGCCGGGCGCTTTAAATAACCGTTCTTAATAGTCGTTTTTATTTTCTTCCAATGGTACGCAGCGAGCTCATAGTTTTTATCGATAATAGCCTCGTGCACGATTTCATAACGGTGGCCCACTTCCCACATAGGCTGATCAAATCCCCGCAAATAAGTCTCTAATCGGGTAAATCTCTCTGTATCATTGTCAGCCTCGTGTAGCCAATGCTTACCTGGTTTATTTTTTTCTGCCGCTTGCGTATTCGGCGCAGCTGAACCTACTGTAGACAAAACAAGTAAAGCTGAAACCATATATCGAGTTTTCATACACATCCTCATTCTATATCCATTAAATGACATAACCGCATATTTACTCCAGTAGCTCATACTTTATTTTACACCGCTTCTGTCGTTTGATTGAAGGGTCTACTTTATCGGAGGATGTTCACTGTCAGCTGGATGCAATGGTTATGTGTCATTTCTTGAGGGCATCAATGTGTGGAATACAATCAGACTGGCACAACCTTGTTTGCACACGGCCCTTTCTGTCCTTCACCGACTTCGTATTCTACTTTTTGGCCATCACTGAGTGTTGCATAGCCACCGCCTGCTTGGATTTCGGTATGATGAACAAACAAATCCTTGCCACCATCATCTGGAGTAATGAAACCAAAACCTTTGTCTGCATTGAACCACTTTACTGTACCTGTACTCATGCCGTGTTTTCCTTTGTGTATTTAATATTCATTGACTTCGATTATTTTGCGATGTGTCGCCGGTTGTTACCTCTTTATCATCGTTTCCTGATATAGGCTGAACGTCCTGCGGCTGACTATTGTCTATCCCTGCTTTTTGCAAGCGCTTCTCTTCCTTCTTTTTCTTTTTGGCGATTTCTTTCTGGCGCTTTTCAAAAGCGTAATTGAATTTAGCCACTCGTATTTTCCTCTACATAATTCTAGGATTGGAGCCATTATAATACGGTATTTTCCAACTGATTGCGCTCTTCATGGCATCGACAATATCCCAAGTCACGAGTGGGTACTGGATCGATAGCGGACGTCAATCTTAGACACATAACGCCAAAATATGCGGCGCGTCATTTTGACGTCCGCTTGATTTTATGGTTATATTTTTTATTCGTTAATAGCTTTGATAACCGCCTTAGGGTTTTTATTTACAACCTTAAGCAAAATCCTGGCCGCACCTCTCGGCGCACGGAGTCCTTGTTCCCAATGACGTAAAGTTCCCAGCGATATCCCAAATGTTGCGCAAAAACGTTGTTGACTCATTCCCGTTTTCTTTCGTATCGCTTGCACGTTGATCGTTTCTGGCTTATGAACTACTACTTTACTCTTCTTGCCTTTGGCATGCTTGATGGCATCACCAAGACCAGCGTTAATTTCTTCAAATGCTTTGCTCATGACTTTTGGCTCCAATATTTCACAAGTTCTCTTACTGCCTTAGACAACAGCTTTTTCTCTTCCATTGAGATATTGGCTTTTTCGTTTTTCCCAAACAGTGTTAATAGATATAGCGGCAGGTCTTCATTATGGAAATAGTAAATAACTCGAACCCCACCGCTTTTGCCTCGACCACTTCGCGCCCACCTCAGCTTTCTTATGCCTCCCGTTCCCTAAACAAGAACGCCAGCATTTGGGTTCATTGATAGATAGGCAATTAACTCTGATTTTTCATCTTCAGAGAGAAGCCGACCAACCTTCCGTTGAAATGGCTCGGTTTCCGCAACAGTAATCATATAGGTACGAGCATACTCCAATGGAGTACCCTGTCAAGTCTGGTGTTAACTACTCAATTTGTGGCTTGCTAAAAAATATAACGCACTGCACAAGCGCGCAGTTTTTGCGTCGCTTGGAGCAGCTGGTTAGATTTCAACCTAAATAAGATAGTTTTCAATTTCTAGCGCCCCATGGAAAATGCCCAGAATATCGATATTACCGTCTGAATTTTTTAAATAGGTGATACGGTAATGACCGTACAGTAAGATTCGAATGTCTTCTCCTGATTGGTGTTCATATTTATAACCGATATCAGGGTACTGCTTTAGTACTTGTGCTTTGTTTATAAATCCCCTCGACTACCCCACTAGCTGTCGTTGGATTATCTAGTGCGATGTAATCATGTATATCTTTAAGCCATTTTTGAGCTTCATTCGTCCATGTTATTTTCGCCATAATTGGATTCGACTATGCATTTCCTCATTGGATACAACATTCCCTTGTTTAGCATCAGCCAAACCCTTATCTACCATGCGCTTGAATGCTAATTCCCTAAGAAGCTCATCATATGAGCTATCATCGGGTTGATTTTCAAGCACCTGTTTTATATCTTCTTTTGCAGATGACATTTTAACCACCTCAATATGAACACTTGTATATAATAGCTGCCGTGGTATTTATTTGAAATCTAACGCCCGCATCAGCTGACGTAAAAAGAGGCGCACTTTTTTGCTTCGCAAAAAATGTGACGCTTTTTACGGTCAGCTGGATGCGATTGTTAGCTTTGATTCAAAAAACTTATGCAAAATGCTCTTCTTCAATAGTTTTTAAAAATTTAATGCGCTTATCAATATAGGCATCATCCAGAAAGCCTCGACCAAAATCTTCAGCATTACACATATGTAGACCCATTAGCCAAATATCTCGTATCGCCACAAATGCGGTTGTAAGCTTTAAATCAAGATCAGAAATCTTCCTCTTGGTCTCGTACCCTTTGACAAAAGCTTCCCACCTTTCGCTTTCCTTACCTTCAAGTCGAGCGTCCCAACGGAACACTGCAATATCATATGCTCGCCATCCATAGCCACAACAATCAAAATCAAAGAACGTTAAGGTGTTTGAAGACTTATGCTTATGCGCGTTCCAACCATGAAAATCACCATGGCATAGTCCATAATCTACGCTTTTGTGATGCGTGTCCTTTATTACTTCCAGTAATAGTGCACCAAAGTTTTTCATGAATGTCCAACATTCAGGCCTATGAGTGAGGAACGGCCTTATGTATTCAAGTGGTTCAGATAGCAAATGAATATGATCAAGCTCAAACCTTAAATTTATGCTCTGAAGAAAACCCCGCTGATAATGAATGAATGTCTGCGACATTTACGCCATATATATAGGCATCCTGCACATCGTCATAGGACAGTTCCTCTCCTTCGGCAAAAGATGTGACTAAAGCATACCTCAAACCTTCGGGCGTATTGAGTGGCGTAACATATTCATTGTCTAGCCGCTTTACGGGATATGAAATATTAGCCCCTTTATTATGCAAATAGTTCAGAGCATCAACTTCAAAATTGATTTGAGGAAGTGTTCGCCAATCTTTTCTATAAATTCTCAGGGTATAACTTTCAGTATTTGACTTAACTTTATATGTGTCATTAATGCCGCGATGCCAAAACTCACAACTGATGGGATTATCTACACAATATTGAGATACTACGTGCTCCAGTAAATCGGCTGATGATAAAGTTGAATAGGATGCGCCAATATTTAACATAATTTAATGTGTCTAGGATCTATCTTTAAGCTAACGCCAGTATCACTGGCCACAAAAAGGGACGGAAATTTTGCGTCTTTTTACAAAATTTATGACGCTTTTTGTGGTCAAGTGGATACTTTTGTTAGCTTTTTTATTAAAAATAATTATGGATTGTTACTAATAAACTTTCATATTCGGTAGAGAAATAACCATGCAATAAAATAATTTATTACTGTAAATATAATGCCTGCGACCTTCGCAATAGGAGATGCAATACCAAATAGTGCTACATTAGGAAGTAGCATTACAATTTCGCCATGACCTGGTATAAAAGCAGGCATTGTAAACGATACCATTAATGCTAATAGTATTTTATATGGTTTTTTAGGCATTGCTGATTTTGATAAAAGCAATACTATAAAAATCCCTATGACGCACCAAATCAGAATATTGTAATCTGTCTCTAATCGCATTTACTTGATTTTTTACATGCCCCACACTGATGGTGACAAAACCGACCGGAGAAAGCCCAATGAACTTCTACAATAACATACACCCTTATTACTGTGGTATTGATTTACACGCGAGATTACTCTACGTTTGTATCATTGACCAGACAGGTAACACCTGTGTACATAAAGAAATCCCCGCCTCAAAAGATAAGCTTCATCAACTGCTAGAACCCTACATTGGCAACATCATTGTTGGTGTTGAGTGTATGCACTGCTGGTACTGGGTCGCCGATTTTTGTGATGACATTGGCGTGGATTTTATTCTAGGCCATGCTTTGTACATGAAAGCCATTCATGGTGGTAAAGCAAAGAATGATCGCATTGATTCCTTCAAAATTGCCAATCTAATGCGTGGTGGTAATTTCCCACTAGCGTATGTCTATCCAAAGCTCATGCGAGCTACGCGTGACTTACTACGCCGGCGCATGAAAATCGTTCGCCACGGTGCTGACTTAAAAGCGCATGTCGCCAATACGACCAGTCAATATAATCTGCCGGCTAATAAAGTTAATCTAAAAAATAAAGACGCTCGTGAACAATTGAGATCAACTTTTCCTGATCAGTCTGTACAAAAAAGTATCGATTTGGATATGGCCCTACTGGATTGCTATGCAGGTGAGTTGAGTAAAATAGAATGGTATATCCAGCAACAAGCCAAACAGCATAAACCCAAACATTTTCATTTATTAAAAAGTGTCTGGGGTATCGGGCCCATTCTGTCACTCACCATTATTTATGAAATAGGTGAAATCAATCGATTCGAGTCAGTGCAGAAGTTTGCTTCTTATGCCAGGTTAGTTAAATGTAAAGCCGAGTCAGCAGGTAAAATCTATGGTACATCCGGTAACAAAATTGGCAACGCTCATCTTAAGTGGGCTTTCTCTGAGGCGGCAGTGCTATATCTGCGTGGTAATAAAAAGGCACAAGCCTATTTATTAAAACTACAAAAACGGATGAGTAAAGCCAAAGCACTTTCTGCATTAGCGCACAAGTTAGGTCGTTGTGTTTACTTCATGTTAAAAAATGAGAGAGTATTCGATGAAACCCGATTTTTAAAAGGTTAGCCACGCAGTGGGGTGAGCAAAAAGTCTAACTGGACAATAGGTTGAATGTTTTAAAACGGATAATGCATCTCTTGGCAATAAACCAGACGCATCGGTTTTTACATCACATAACCTGAGCCCCTCGATTTGATTAGACACCCCATTGGCGTGCATTAAAACAATGAACAAAGTCGTTTACACCTGAGCTGAGCCTGATACTAACTGGATAGGCAACATATGCTTAAGCCCACTCTTTGAATAGTGCCAGCACCAGGTTAGCCGATGAATGTCTAGTGACCCTATCAATGTTTATGGACAAACAAAATGATAGGCAGCAGTGAGACTGCAATAAGAGATCCTCTATATGTGTTTGCTGTAAGCGACTGACTTAACAGCCACCATGACAGATGAAGTAGTCGATTTTGCTCATTGGTTATTTTTTGGTTAAACCATTAACCGAAATAAAACACTAATGCCTGTTGACAGAGTTATGGCTCATATGTGTTATGTGTTTATTAATATTGCAGCACCAGTAAAACATATAGTAGAAATAAATATGCCAATAAAAGGTATCTTAAACCAGTATTTTTTTGCTAATAAAAGATATGCCACCCCAATAAACACTGGAAGGATGGAGAACCACATTGATTCACGTATGAATGCCATATTGGTTACAACCAAAGGAATATAAAATGCTGCAACTAGCATAGCGCCCAAACTATGGCTGGCATTAAAGCCGATCCATGCATGCCACATCGTAGTTTCTTTGGTAAGTACTGGTGATGTGCTTTTCATTGCTTCTGTAACTGATTTATCAAAAGCATTAAATTTATTTGTAAAGAAAGTAAAAAGAAGATGAGCAGTACCCAAAATGCCGAATATTGCGGCACCAATAATTAATAGTATTTGCTCAATCATGTTTATCCTTTATACACATAACGACCAAGCTGTGCGGTGCGAACGAAGCGCAGCGTAGAGAGCATCCTCACGAGCGCCTTGTTATGTGCTTTACTCAAATAGTGATGATTGAGTGGCGTCATTTTCTATGGGCTCAATATGGGAAAAGATTATTTTTGGTTTTTTTGCATCCAATTTTCCCTTATCATCCGATCTTGAAATTAAACCACGCACACGGCATTTTAAAAACAATGAAGGCTTGAACCTCACTATGCTGCCTGACTCAGGCAGCATAGTGAGAATATGTCCTTGATAGCTTAATCCCATTGTATTAGACATTTCATTCCCTTTCGTTACCTCGCCCTCCAACACAACCTCTTGTCCATGCTCTAACTCTGGTAACAACATTTCTTCTTGTTCTTCTTCCTCATGGGTGAATATGCTTCTATATTTCCGCGTAACCGTCTCCTCAACCAACTGACCATCTTGATATACCCCAACGGAAAGAACTCTTTGTTCTTCAACCAATTCAGATATTTTTCCAAGCAACCTTGGATTAGATGCCACATAAAAGTCTAGGAACTCCTTGGGTACATACAGAAATTCTCCCTCGGAATTCTTGATTCCAATTAGTTGATTGTTGTCTTTAAATTTTACACTCTCGAATTTCTTAAGCGTCAAATCTCCTAAATGCTTTCCAATTTTTATTACCCATTGTATTGCCAATAGTGATTTCTGAAATATACCCCTGAGGCCAATACCTTCAAAGTCGCGCTCAGCCATTTTCTGAGCTGCTTTTACCCCATAGGCTGTTACAACTACGCTGCCAGCAAGCTTAATAAGCTCTACAAGCTCCGGAATAACTATTTCCCATGAACCTTTTTTGACCCGCACAGGGAACTCGAAATCTGTTTTTCTTAGATCGGGTGCTTGTTGAAACACAAAGAATCTCACAGCTTCATCAAATCCCAATAATGCTTGGGCTGATTTTCGTGCGTCCATGAAACCCTCATCTACCATTTCACCTTGGTATTTCAGATAACCTAGGCGCGCGGTTTTTGCGTCGCCTGGAGCTTCTGGTTATGTTTTTCTTTATCTCGCAACATTGTTTCAACATAGTTCTGTAGTTCATCAAATGGCTCAATCATTTCTGGATCACTAGGAATATACGCTTTCAATATCTTAAGCGCTTTTTCAAGGTTAGCTTGTGCAAATGAATCTGGTTTCATTTTATATTCGCTTAATAATTTGTAAATATTATAGTAACCACCTTCATGCTCTTTAATTTCTGGAGCCCACTTAATAGCAGTATCGATGTAGCGCACAGCTTTTTTGTACCGCCGCTTCACATACGCCATAACACCTAAAGATGCCAATGCAGGAGACATACTAATCTTAAGTCCTTTGATCATTTAATCACATAACAGTATGTTAGGCGGAATCCGCTTTTGCATGTGATAGGCCGATTCCGTCTATACAGCTCAGCATACCTTCAGAGATCGTTTGCAATATTCTGCCAGATTTTGATAGATTCCATCTAGCATTACCATATCATTCCCTTCTTCAGTGCTGGATGCGCTTTTTTCTGGTAATTTTTCTGTGACAAGGAGGTCACCGTATGCATAACATCCCTGACAATCACCTCATCCCTGATGCCATATCGAGGTTTTATACTAACTATATAAATTGCCTGGTTAAATCCGGTGTGCCGAAAAAATCGTTGCGATGGTATGTGCGGCACGTTGAGGCGTTTATTAAGGCCCAAAAGGGCCGTAAGATCAAGACCCTCTCGGTAGATGACCTCACTCATTATTTCGATGTGATAGGCCGCCAAACACGATTACAAGGCTGGCAATTTTTACAGCGTATTGATGCTATACGGATTCTGTACTGCGAATTATTCGCATTACCTGTTTGTAAGCAGGTCGATTGGGATTTTTTGCAAGATGCAGCACGCGCACTCGATGCGGAACATCCCACCCATGCACGAAAGCTTACACCAGAGGAGTTAACTTTTATCAAGACGCGTAAGGGCGAAGGCCCGCTACAGCGCGTTCGATCTGAACATCATGACCTGCTTGTAAAGCTTGTCAGTGAAATCCGACGTAGGGGCCTTGCCTACCGGACAGAGCAAACTTACGAACAATGGGTTTGTCGATTTATCCTGTTTTGTAAATACCAGTCACCCGAACAAACCGGGCCAAATGAACTTAAGTTATTTCTGGATTATCTGGCAATTCGACGACAGGTGAGCGCCAGCACACAGAACCAGGCTCTGAACGCACTGGTGTTTCTTTATACCAGGGTTTTGGGTCGGGAATTGGGGGAGCTAGGTACTTTTACACGACCAAAACGTCCACGTCATTTACCTGTTGTACTTAGTCAGCAGGAGGTTATGACCCTGTTCAGCAAGATGAACGGTCTTTCCAGCTTACTCGCTCGCCTGCTTTATGGAACCGGCATGCGTTTGCTGGAAGCAATGCGGTTACGGGTTCAGGATATTGATTTTGAATACGGTCGAATTCATGTTCACCAGGCAAAAGGTAAAAAAGACCGTTACGTACCCCTGCCCGGGAAATTGATTGCCGAATTGCAGGAACAGATTGTAAGGGTGCAGGCTTTACACAAACAAGACCTTGAAGCAGGCCATGGTGAAGTTGTTTTGCCTGATGCATTACACCGAAAATACCCGAATGCCGGCCATGAACTGAAGTGGCAATTTCTGTTCCCTTCCCGTCGGCTTTCCGTAGACCCATATGGCGGCAAGATTCGTCGCCATCATCTGCACGAAAGCGCTCTGCAGAAAGCTGTCAAACGTGCCGCCAATGCAAGTGGCATACAAAAACGTATCGGTTGTCATACCCTGCGGCACTGTTTCGCCACCCATCTGCTGGAAGCCAACCATGATATCCGCACGGTACAGGTGCTGCTGGGACACGCCAATGTATCTACGACCATGATCTATACGCACGTACTCGACAGGCCCGGCGTCAGCGCGTTCAGTCCACTGGATCAGTTACCGAAGGATAGTCCGGGCTAGCTATTTCCGGTCAGGAACCACGGCTAGCCCAACACCACGTGGATCAGAGGCGGCTTTTACTTGTTGAGTTTTATAATCCCAGTACACAGCGTGCATGTTGCCGTAATTATCAACTTGCTTGAGCTGGTGACCGAGTAGCTGTAACTCGTCAGCGGTTTCTTGTGTGAATGCATCAGCTTCGTGTTGTATTGCATCTGGCAGGTATTGGTGATGAAAACGCGGTAGAGAAACCCAGTTTTTTGGATCAATCGTTTTTTCTGATTCCAGTATTCCCAACAGCACCATGGTGATGATGCGGCTGCCGCCGGGTGTACCGAGAATGGCTACTCCGTTTTCAGTTTCGATGAAGGTTGGGCTCATGCTGGACAGCGGCCGTTTGCCCGGTTCGATGGCATTGGCTTTTGCTCCCACTAATCCGTAGACATTCGGCACGCCGGGTTTGACAGAGAAGTCATCCATTTCGTCGTTCAGCAGCACGCCGGTGCCTTTGGCGACAAAGCCTGAACCGAATGGGTAGTTGATGCTGAGGGTTGCTGCTACCCGGTTACCCGCTTTGTCCAGTATCGAAAAGTGCGTGGTGTGATGGCCCGATGAAGCATCCGGCTGGCCGGGTAACGTGCTGGAGGGTGTGGCGTTTTTTTGTTGAATGGTTTTTCGCAAGCTCGTGGCATAGTCTGGATCTGTTAGCCGCTTTATGGGTACGTTAACAAAATCAGAGTCACCTAAATATTCGGAGCGGTCGCGGTAGGCACGGCGCATGGCTTCAACAATCAAATGGGTTCGTTGTGATGCGCTCATTTCGCTGAGTGAATACTCCGAGAGGATATTCAGCATCGTTGCCAGTGCGATACCGCCTGATGAAGGTGGTGAAGCTGAAATAACGGTGTTATTTCTGTAACGGAATTTTATCGGTGGCCGTTCGATAATTCGATAGGTGTCCAGATCCTGTTGCGTCCAGATGCCGCCTGCCTCGCGCACGGATTTTACCAGGCGTTTTGCAATCTCGCCTTTGTAAAAGCCATCCCGGCCCTGGTCGGCGAGTGCTTGCAAGGTATCGGCAAGTTCGGGTTGTACGATGCGGCTTCCAATAGCTGGGACTTTACCGTTATCAAGAAACTGCTTTGCTGCATCGGGCCAGCTTGCGAGTAGGTCACGGCGGAACGTTGCCATGCGTTGATAATAGGCATCTGTTTTAAAACCTTCACGGGCAACACGAATGGCGGATGCCAGACTGGTTTGCAACGGCAGGCGGCCGTATTGTTTGGAAATGTGTGCCAGGGCAGCCGGTTCTCCTGGGATGCCCGCTGCAAGTGGGCCATCGACTGACAGCTTTGGAATCACATTGCCTTGTTTGTCCTGGTACAGTGTTTCGGTTGCTGCCAGTGGTGCACGTTCGCGTCCGTCGATCATGACTTGTTTGTGATCACTGGCGCGGTGCAATAACCAGAATCCGCCACCGCCGATGCCTGAGCTGTAGGGTTCGACGACGGCTAATACGGCGCTGACCGCAACGGCCGCATCAAAGGCGTTACCACCCTGGTTAAGAATTTCCAGTCCGGCCTGTGTTGCAAGAGGATGTGCTGTCGCAACGGCGCTGGCCGATGGCGTGGTTGATTGCTGTTTATTGATTGTGTCTTTTACTGGCGTACAACCCACCAACAAAAAAGCCCCAATCAGGGGCCCTATGAAAATAGTTTTTAATCGGATAGCTTTCAGTATCAAGCTTCTTCTCCAGTCAGTTGTTTATATTTTTCCATGAGCTCATCTTTAGTCTCGACGATGTCTGGATTGAGCGGGATGCAATCAACTGGACAAACTTCAACACATTGCGAGGTATCATAGTGACCAACACATTCAGTGCACAGAGCCGGATCGATGATATAAATTTCTTCACCCATAGTAATCGCACCGTTGGGACATTCTGGTTCACAGACATCACAGTTGATGCATTCGTCGGTGATCATCAAGGCCATTAGAAAAACTCCGGTAAAACAATATATAAGCAGCTGTTAATATTATCCCAGACGCGCTTTTAATGCAGCCACAACTTTTTCGTGGACAAAATGCGAAACATCACCGCCATGGTCTGCAATTTCTCTTACTAAACTTGAGGATACGTAGGCATAGCGTTCATCTGGTGTCATGAACAGGGTTTCGATTTCAGGTGCCAGACGGCGGTTCATGCTTGCCAGTTGGAATTCATATTCGAAATCCGAGACGGCACGCAGGCCGCGGAGAATGACTTGTGCCTGATGGCTGCGCATGAAATCTACCAGTAATGTGTCGAATGATACGACTTCGACATTGTTTAGATGTGCCAGTACGGTTTTTGCCAGCTCGACTCGTTGTTCAACAGAAAAGGCCGGTTGTTTGGATGCGCCAAAGCTGACGGCGACAATCACTTTGCCGAAACGTTTGGCGGCACGGGTGACCAGGTCGCAGTGACCGTGGGTTATGGGGTCGAAGGTTCCGGGGTATACGGCTGTTTCCATGTAGTGGGATTCTACAGGTTTTTTAGCGAATGATTAAAAGATGTTTAATTTGATCCCCTCTCCCCAACCCTCTCCCGGAGGGAGAGGGGGTCTTGAGTGATATTTGTTGGTTGGTAGTATTTATCTTTCTGTGTTCTTTCGAGAATTCTGTTGCTTATAATTTTTTTGGAATACAGTCATTAGTTTTCTACCTGATAAAGTGCATAGGACACCTGCCCTGCGGTTTTAGATTTGAGTTGTTTCCAGGGTATTGTTTCTGCGGTGCTGGCTTTGGGTTGTTCTATATAAATAAGCGCACCTGGTTTTAGCCAGTTACCAGCTTCGAGTAACTGGCAAATTTCAGTGAGTATTTTATCTTCGAAGGGTGGATCCAGAAAAACAATATCAAAAGATTCTGGTTCGCCGGTCAGAAACTGGCTGGCATCTTTTCGATGGGTAATTATATTTTCTGCTGTTAGTTTGTTGCTGTTATCTACCAGGCTTTGATAGGCCTGAAATTGATTTTCCACCATCACAACCCGTTCGGCACCGCGTGATGCAGCTTCAAAGCCCAGCGCGCCGCTGCCTGCAAAAAGATCCAGGCATCGCGATCCCGGCATGACCGGCATAAGCCAGTTAAAAACGGTTTCTCTTATCCGATCGGTGGTTGGACGCAAACCATCTGCATCGGGGAAAGAAAGTTTTCGGCCGCGCCATTGGCCAGCGATGATGCGAACTTGATTTTTTTGTGATGACATGACGCCGCATAATGCAGCTGTGAGCACTTTAAATCAATGTGTGTACTTGTCGTTGCAACTGTAAAATACTGTAGGAGCGGCTTCAGCCGCGATGATCGCTGATGCTCCTTTCGCGGCTGAAGCCGCTCCTACAAGTTTTTTATGAATTTATCAGAGGCTCTCTGGATCTAGACAATTTTCCAGCCTTTGATCGTCTGCCAATACCCACCATGGATAGCAGACCTGACATAAACAGATAGGCGGCTGCGGGTATGGGAACTGCGCTGATACCTGGCACACTGCCTGGTGTTGGTATAGAGAGCGTTATAAAATCTACGCTGTTGTCATTGGTGTCCTGAGCCGGATTAAATCTTGCGATACTGCTGCCGGATGCGGGATCTAAAGCGGGACTTCCTTCTCCGGCGAAAACATTTGCAGCACCGAATACACCGTAACCGACCGCATCAAAAATCGTATTGTCATCGCGCAGGACGACCGAATCCGGGCCATTCTGGTAGTCGATGTCGCCGATTAGATTAGCATTGGGAACTTGTGTTGAACCGGCCTTATCGTCACCGATCACAAAGATACCGTTGGATGGAATGACGCCAGACAAATCAAAGCTGGTATATACCGTGCCGCCGGTTCCATTGATGCCCTCCAGGCGCAGTCCGTCGAGTGAATCACCAGGCGTGCCAAATAACTCAATAAATGCCAGACCGGAATCCGGCCCTGTGGCGTCGTAGAATATTTCTGAAATGACGGTGCTTGCTGACAGGTTTTGACTAAACATGGCTGCAGGTATAGCGCAGCACAAAACTGAGTTGCTTAGGAATTTTCTTAACATGGGCATTTCCTCCTTGAGTTTTAAAATGACTTCCGTGAACCGCGGTCTTCCTGATCGCGGGAACGTAGTTAAGCATGACCTGGCTAATGCGGCAATGCTTGAATGGCTGATTTGGTTGTAGGGATTTTGCTTTTCACTCAGTCACAAAAAACCAATATTTATCTCGCAAAGGCGCAAAGCACGCAAAGGATTTATTTTTCATTCTCAATAAGGCAATTGACAGTTCGGACTATGCCGTCCTTCATGAGCGCATCAGAAAAATTCAACAAGTATCCCAGCCTCATCCCTGTGAGCCGGAGATAAGTAAGGATTTGTTTTTTGTGTGCATTATTTAGTTTTTCAACACACTTTAGTTCTACTATAACCTTGTTCTCAACAATCAGATCAGCCCGAAATCCTTCGTCGAATTTTATTCCTTGATACTCAATCCTAACAGGAACTTGACGTTCCACTCGCAAACCATACTGCCGCAATTCATACGCCAAAATAATCTCGTAAACCATTTCCAGCAGCCCCGGGCCAAGCTCACGATGCACCCGAATTGCCACATCAATAATCCGCTTCCCAATTTCATTTTCTGTCATTTTTCGCAATTCCCTTTGCGTGCTCTGCGTCTTTGCGAGAGTATTTTCTTTTGCTAGGTATCACCGCCCACTATAACCGTAACCATTTTATCCGGATCGACACGGCGTTTGAAAGCGTCGATTATTTGTTCTTTGGTAACGGCTTCTATGGTTGGATTAAATTTATCCAGGTAGTCCAGTGGTAATTTATAAAAACCAATCATGGCGAGGTATTCGACAATCTTGCTGTTACTCGAAACGCGCATGGGAAATCCACCGGTGATATTTTTTCTGGCGGCGGTAATTTCTTTGTCGGTTGGGCCTTTGTCCAGAAAATCCTGCAGGGTTTTACGTAACACTTTAATGGCTTCTTCGCGCTTATCGTTTTTGGTTTGTAATCCGAGAGTAAACGGGCCCGGTTTCGCCATGGGGCTGAAGTAACTGTAGGCGCTGTATGATAAGCCGCGTTTCTCACGCACTTCATCGCTGATGCGTGATACCAGTCCGCTGCCGCCGAGTATAAAGTTACCCATATACAGCGGGAAATAATCCGGGTCACCCCGATAGACACCTGGCGCACCGATTAAAACGTGACTCTGCGTTGAAGGATGTGTGATTATTTTTTTATCCGCTTTTTTCAGCGGACTGACTTCAGGTAACCCTGGTGCTTGTTCACCGGCGGGTAACTTACCTACTAAATCATTAACCACCTTCTTTGCTTGCTTAGTCGTTAAATCACCGACTACGGCAATAACGGCATTCTTGGCTACGTAGTATTGTTTGTAAAAGGTCTGTAACTGTTCACGCGTTAGCGACGATAAACTTTTTTCGTCACCCCCGGGAATAGAAGCATAAGGATGATCGCCGTACAATAGTTGGTAATACTTCTCGCCAGCAATTGAACCCGGCTTCTGACCGCGGTAACGTGCCGAGATCAGCATGCGTTTCTGTTCACGTTTAAAATCTTCCTCCGGAAAATCCGGTTGATTCAGAACTTTTTTAAACAGCGCGAGTGCAGGGTTCAGCAGTTTCCTGTCGCTTAAACTGCGAAACGTCAGCCAACCCATGTCACGTTCAGAACCACCGCCCAGACTTGCACCCAGACTTTCCATACCAATTGCAATTTCATCGGCATTTAAACCACCCGCACCCTGATCCAGCAGGGCACTGGTCATCTTTGCCAGACCTGCTGTTTTACCATCACGTGCTGCACCCGCATCAAATACCACACGTATATCGATCATCGGTAAATCGTGCGCTTCGACAAATAACACGCGCGCACCGTTTGATGTTTCCCAGTTCTGTATTTTTGGCGCTGCTTGCAAGGCACTGCTAACCAGCACCAAAAGCGGTAATAATAGACTCTTAATAATTGTTCGCATATCGAATAACTTCCTTAATGACCGTGACCGGCACCGCTATCACGGCTGGGTGGTTTATTGGGATCAATGGGTTGGGGATCGAGTTCAGCAACGGTCAGTTTGTCAGCCACTAAATATTTTTTTGCGACCTGTATCACCTGATCGGGCGTTACCTTATCGATCTCGCCTGAATACCGATCCAGTTCTTGCCACTCGATGCCAACGGTTTCCAGCATGCCGATTTGCATGGCTTGATAAAAAACCGAATCCAGCTCGTAAACTTTTGCGGAGCGGATCTGCGCTTTGACTCGATCAAGTTCAGCCTGACTAACCGGTTTTTCTTGCATCTGTTTTATCTGTGCCAGCAATGCCTCTTCAAGTTCTTTGACAGAATGTTCGGCAGACGGTGTTCCCTGCATAATAAAAAAACCACCCAGACGATCGTACATGTCGTACCCGGCACCGGCGCTGGCAGCGATTTCACTGCCGCGTACCAGTTGACTGGATAAGCGCGCACTGTTGCCACCATCCAGCACACCGGCCAACACATCCAGCGCATAGGGTTCCCAGGCTGTTTCGGCGTCCAGTAAAATTGGCACCTTGTAGCCCATGGTCAGGAAAGGTAATTCTGCCGGAGCTTTGACAACTATTCGCTTCTGACCCAGCTGCTTAATTTCCTTGCGCGGTTTGGGAGGGGAAATCTTGTCAGCCTTCAGTGGGCCGAAATGTTTTTTCGCAAGCGCGTGCACTTCGTCTGGATCAACATCACCTACCACTACGACGGTGGCATTATTCGGTGCATACCATTTTTGATACCAGTCTCTAAGATCGGCGACTTCCATATTTTCCAGATCATCCATCCAGCCGATAACTGGAATACGCGATGGACTGCTGACAAATGCAGTCGCTTTGAACTGTTCATAGGTCAGCGCTTGCGGGTTGTCATCGGTGCGCATGCGCCGCTCTTCCATTACGACCTTAACTTCTTTCAGAAATTCTTCATCCGGTATCAGCAGATTTCGCATACGGTCGGCTTCGAGTTCAAAACTGACCGGCAGGCGACTTTTTTCCATGGTCTGGAAATAAGCCGTGTAATCAGAACTGGTAAAAGCATTCTCACGACCACCATTTTCAGAAATGATGCGCGAAAATTCGCCGGACGGATATTTCTCGGTACCTTTGAACATCATGTGTTCCAGTACATGGGATAAACCCGTGATACCGTCGTGTTCATAACTGGATCCGACCTTGTACCAGACCTGGGAAACCATGATGGGTGCACGGTGATCCTCTTTAACGATCAACTTGAGACCGTTATCCAGTTGGTATTCGTGCACCGCTCCGTTTTTCTGTGCGGCACTTACCAACAGGGAAACACTCGCCACGGCGAGACCAGCCAGGGTTACAAAATGGCGCATATACATTCGTCTTGTCATTTAATACTCCGTAAAAACTTCGTGTTTCGAAACACCGGTTACCCAAATAGAAAGGGGATGATAGGATAAGCGGCCACCCTAAGACAAAGTTTGTTATGTTTGGTTTCGGAAAAAAGCGGTCAGAATCTGAACAATCCTCCAAATCCGGGGGAAAATCTGGTTTATTCGGCCGTCTGAAAGCCGGTTTGTCACGGACCCGTGGCAATCTGACCGATGGCGTTGCCAATCTGGTGTTGGGCCACAAGGAAATCAACGACGAGTTGATGGAAGAGCTGGAAACCCAGCTACTGGTCGCGGATGTCGGTGTGGAAGCCACCGCTACCATTATAAAGGATCTTACCCAGCGAATAGCGCGCAAACAACTCAGCGATGCAGATGCCTTAATGGCCGCCTTGAAAGAGGATATGCAGGCATTGCTGGCACCTGTCTCCAAACCGTTAATCATTACTGACGAACACAAACCGTTTGTTATTTTAATGGTTGGCATCAATGGTGTGGGTAAAACTACTACCATTGGCAAGATTGCCCGTTTACTGCAGGATGGCGGGCAAAGTGTGATGCTGGCGGCGGGTGATACTTTCCGAGCGGCGGCCGTTGAACAGCTTCAGGTATGGGGTGAACGGAATAATATTCCGGTTATAGCCCAACAGACCGGGGCTGATTCCGCATCGGTTATTTACGACGCACTGGAAGCGGCCAAAGCCCGCAATATTGATGTGCTCATTGCGGACACAGCCGGCCGGTTGCATACCCAGTCAAATCTAATGGAAGAATTGAAAAAAATTAAACGTGTCATCCAGAAACTAGACGCTGCCGCACCGCATGAAGCGATGCTGGTCGTCGATGCAGGCACCGGACAGAATGCTTTGAACCAGGCGCAGGAATTTCATGACCTGATTGGCCTGACCGGTATTACCCTGACTAAACTCGACGGCACTGCTAAGGGGGGTATGTTGTTTGCGCTGGCTGAAAAATTGGGTATTCCGATTCGTTTTATTGGTATCGGAGAAGCAATTGAAGATTTACGACCGTTTGATGCGGAGGAATTTGTTGAGGCTTTGTTTGAACCTGGTGGTTAGATGTTTATTTTTTTTAGCCGCCAAGATCGCCAAATCTTATTCAGTAGTGCAGCATCTGTAGGAGCGGCTTTAGCCGCGATGAACGCTGCAACCCATCGCGGCTAAAGCCGCTCCTACAGTTTAAATGAAAAACCAGACGCCCAACAAAAAACCATGATCCGCTTTGATAATGTCTGTAAACGCTACCCTGGCAGTGGTGATGTTTTAAAAACCATTAACCTGCAGCTTGAAGCAGGTAGTATGGCTTTTCTGACTGGCCATTCCGGTGCCGGTAAAAGCAGCCTGCTTAAACTGATTGCATTAATTGAACCTGTCACCCGCGGGCAGCTGTACATCGATGGTGAAAACCTGACGAAAGTTCGCAAGCGGCGTATTCCGTTTATCCGCCGTAACATCGGTATGATTTTTCAGGATCACCAGTTACTGTTTGACCGTACTGTTTTTGATAATGTGGCTTTGCCATTAATTATCGCTGGTTACCGGCACCAGGATATTGGCCGCCGGGTACGTGCTTCTCTCGACAAAGTGGGTTTACTGGATAAGGAGCGCGCTATACCAATTACCTTATCTGGTGGCGAACAGCAGCGCGTTGGCATCGCCCGGGCTGTGGTTAACAAACCTAAAATTCTGCTCGCTGATGAACCGACGGGTAATCTGGACCCCGAACTGTCGTGGGAAATTATGAAACTGTTCGCACAGTTCAACCAGGTCGGCGTAACGGTCATGATTGCCAGCCACGACATTGAACTTATTTCGCGTTTACCTTATTCACAACTAACCTTGCACGAAGGACAAATTCAGGATAACGGGAGCGATCTTCACTGACATGCTGCCTTCGGCTTTACATACTTATATAACCCGCCATGCCCAGGTTGCCCTCAATAGCCTCGGCCGATTAATGAAAGACCCCATGGCTTCATTAATGACCACCGCGGTAATTGCCATCGCACTTGCCTTACCGTCTGCCTTATATTTACTCACCAATAATCTACAACGATTGAGTACGCATTGGGACGGCGACACTACAATCTCATTATTTCTGAAACAACAGACCAGCGCTGAACAAACACAAAATCTTGCCGATCAGTTCAAACAATGGCAAGAGATCGAAGCCATCCAGATGATCACACCCGATCAGGCGCTGGAAGAATTCCGCTCCCGATCAGGTTTTGGTGATGCTTTGGATATTCTTGAAGAGAATCCACTGCCACCGGTCATAGCCGTTAAACCTGCTGCGCAATTTTCTGATCCTGACAACATCAGCAAGCTACTAGAAAAACTTAAAGCACTACCCGATGTTGATATTGCACAACTCGATCTGCAATGGGTAAAACGTCTCAATGCTATTCTTCAACTGATAAAACAAGGTATCGGATTAATCGCCGGTTTACTGGGGCTGGCTGTGCTGTTGATAATTGGCAACACCATACGACTGGAAATACAGAGCCGCAAAGACGAAATTAGAATCACCCAACTGGTCGGCGCTACTAATGGTTTTGTCAGACGCCCTTTTCTCTATAGTGGTCTCTGGTATGGCCTGATTGGATCACTGCTGGCATGGTTACTCATACAAACTGCCTTCCTGTTTCTCAGCAATCCGGTTAAAAATCTAGCCGGATTATATGACAGCGCCTATCAACTCAATGCGCTATCAATTTCTGAGTCTTTCACACTATTTTTTACTGGAAGTTTATTGGGCCTGCTAGGTTCATGGATAGCCGTAGGACGGCATTTAGAAAATTAAGACAGCTATAATTTAATCGTCATTGCACCCCAGGAGTACTTCCTCAGGATGACTGCGTCATTCTTCAGGGCGCGAGCACAGCGCGGCAATCCCATGTTCATATTACATAGCCTAGGGTTTGCTTCGTCACTGCGTTCCTCGCAATGACGATTTAAGTAGAAACTCGTTACGTAAACTCTGATCAAGGCTTTTATTTCAGCCAGGCCGCCAAAATCTTATTATCCTGCTGACTCTGCTTCATGTCCGCCAGGTCTTCCCGGGTTTGTTGGCGCTGCTTACGAAACAGTATCACCCCGGTTAAATAGCCTATCGCAGCACCACTCACATGCGCTATTAAATTAATACCTGACATTTCATCCGATGAAAGCAGTTCATAAACATCCCAACCGATATACCAGCCAGCCAGAATCCAGGCGGGCACTGAAATAATTCGGATAAACAATAGAAACCAGATAAAACAGCGTATCTTCCCTGTCGGCATCAGATAAACAAAGAGCGCCATAACACCCATAACAACACCCGACAAACCCACAGTAGGCATCGCATCGGGTCTTGCCATCATAATCAGCGAATAAAAAGTATTGGTTCCGAGACTTAAGATCAAGATCACACCAAGATATCCGATCGATCCCAGAATAATTTCTACCGTTGCTGAAAAAGCAAAAAAGAAAAACAGATTGCCAATAACATGATCCCAGCTACCGTGTGAAAAACTGGAAGTGATCATGGCCCAGACATCCCAACTGGCCGGTTGATACCATAATTCTTTGGTATCGTATTGCGGTACGTTCCTGGTAAAACTTTTGTAACGCGCTTCGATTACACCGTACTTGAGTTTTTTATCCGATGCTTTCGTCATTCCGGCAATCGGCGCGCCCTTGTCTGAATATTTATTAATTTCAGCCGCACTATCGTCTGAGATATGAATCTCCCACATCATCTGCAGGCAGGATTTTGTACTTGACTCACCATTTGTGCGCTGCAGCACCATGCGCCACATGACAGGGCCTTTGGTCTGACAATATTGTTCCGACGCTGTTACGACCTTTTTTTCATTACTGTGCTGCCCGTAATAAATTACCAGGCAGGCAATACAAATCAATATGGTCAAAAATGGAATGCGCAACAAACCAATATCAGCGCGGAAGGGTATAAATAACATAGCAACTCAATTTATAGTTATATATTGTTAGTTAGGCGTTGTTTTCACGTTGTGCAGTGTTACGGCTACCAAACCAGGTTCGTTAATTTATTAGAGTTGATTTCGATTTATTACCATATTTTTATTATGGCAATAGGCCTTAAGCCCTCCTTATTTCCGCCGCTAAAAAACATTAATGAATTTAACTTGTTGTATTAAATGGAACTTTCCGGGTAATTAGCACTCTTATGCTTCGAGTGCTAAAATTCAGCCATAAATTTATTAAAAGGACGACACACCATGTCGAACGCAATAGCCCTGACCCAATCGATGAATCTGCCCGCTCCCAGCGACAGCCTGGATGCATATCTGCGCCAGGTGAGACAGATTCCGGTTCTGAGTGTCGAAGATGAACGCGAGTTAGCAGTACATTTTCGCGATCAAAACGACCTGGCAGCAGCGCGTAAGCTGGTCGTCTCGCATTTGCGTTTTGTGGTCCACATTGCTCGCGGCTATAAAGGTTATGGCCTGCCGATGGCCGATCTGATTCAGGAAGGCGGCATCGGTTTAATGAAAGCCGTCAAGCGCTTTGATCCAACCGTGGGTGTTCGCCTGGTCTCTTTTGCCGTGCACTGGATTCGCGCAGAGATGCACGAGTTTATTCTGCGCAACTGGCGTATTGTCAAAATCGCTACCACCAAAGCTCAACGCAAACTGTTTTTTAATCTGCGCAGCTCCAAAAAACGCCTGGGATGGTTCAGCCAGGAAGAAGTCGAAAATGTTGCGAATGATCTGGGGGTTACGCCAGAAAATGTCCTGGAAATGGAAAAACGTCTGAGTGGCCAGGATATCTCCTTTGATCCGTTGGATTCAAAGGATGATGATGACCACGCCTGGACACCCTCCGCCTATCTACAGACTGAAAACAGTCTGGATCCTGCCAAAGAGCTGGAAGCCAGCGACTGGAGTGAAGACAGCCGGAACCGTTTGAACGAAGCATTAAGTCAACTTGATGAACGCAGCCAGGTGATTTTACAGAAACGCTGGTTGGCGGAAGAAAAAACCACTTTGCATGAACTGGCCAGGCAGTACAGCATCTCTGCAGAACGGATTCGTCAGCTGGAAAGCAATGCGATTAAGAAATTACAGAAAATGCTTGTGGCTTGATAAGCAAGAAATTACTACACTAAATAAAATATCGGCCCTCTATTATGAGGGCCGTTTTTATGTGCACACTTAGAGAATCTCTGATGTGTCACGCATCCTGTTATTTTGAACAGTGCATAATCTGTAGGAGCGGCTTTAGCTGCGAAAGGGGCGTTGTTGCTCTTCGCGGCTGAAGCCGCTCCTACAGATTCTCGCTAATTAATCAGAGGTTCCTTAGTCTAGCCCGCAAAGATAACCGAGAGAAAACTCAGCCAGGCGGCTACCACCAACACAATAACTATAAACATGGGGAAACCCTGAAACGTAAACATGGCGAGACCTGTGATACCGTTTTAATATTAGCAATAGCTTATCTTACTGACGGCCGTGCTTCAAGATTCTTCACTGTCTTTCGAATCCTGTTTACCACCCGGAACTAGTGGATCGTCATCATCCATTAATATCCGGTGCGCTGGCCCTTCCATATCATCATACTGGCCGCTACGAATTGCCCACAGGAAAGCCCAGATAGCGATACCCATAATAAGCAGGCTCAGTGGAATCAACAGGTAAAGAATTTTCATTGAGTCAGACTCCGGTATTTCTCAAACGCAAGGCATTAAGCACAACTACCAGTGAGCTGGCGGACATACCAAATGCTGCCATCCAGGGTGAAATCCAGCCAGCCGCCGCCAAGGGTAGTGCCACACTATTATAAACCAATGCCCAGAGTAGATTTTGCCCGATTACCCGGCGGGTTCTGCGCGCCATTTTTACAGCGTCCACCAGATGCGGTAATTGCTCGGACAACAGCACCATGTCTGCACTGGCGTGAGCAAGCTGGGTACCACCGCCCATAGCCACCGACACTTCTGCGCCCGCAAGAACCGGCGCATCATTAATGCCGTCACCGATCATGGCGACGACGGCATCTTGCTGTTGCAGTTTGCGGATATGATCGAGCTTGTCCTGCGGTTGGCAGCGTGCCAGCATTGTTTTTATACCGGCCTGTTCTGCGATGGCCTGGACAGCTTCTGTCTGATCACCACTTAGCAACTCCGTTTGTATGTCTAATTCATTCAGATCGCGTAAGGTGTCACGTGCATTGCTTCGCAAGTTATCTGCCAGTGAAAAAATGGCCAGGCAGTGATTATCGCTGCCCAGATAAACTTGAGTATGAGCTGTAGTCACAGATGTTTTCGGCTCAATCGGACCGGTTATTTCTGCAACGTAATCTGCCGTACCAATCCGATAACGCAGGCCCTTTATATGGCCTTCAATGCCTCGACCGGGTGTTGATATACTGCCGATTATTGGCAACCGCGCAGTCACCGTATTTAACAAAGCCTGTGCAACGGGATGCTCCGAAAATTGCTCAAGTGAAGCTGCAATATGCAGACATGCTTCCTCATTCTTGTCGCCTAGTAATAGTGTATCTGCTACTTGTAACCGGCCTTCGGTCAAGGTACCGGTCTTATCAAATATCATATGCGTTACGCGCGCCAATGTTTCAAGCGCATGACCGCGCGTGGTTAATACACCCAACCGGGTTAGCGCACCGGTTGCTGCAGTCAATGCCGCCGGTGTCGCCAACGACAAGGCACAGGGACAAGTGACCACAAGAACAGACAAGGTCACACGAAATGCCTGTTGCGGATCGTATTGCCACCACCAAAGTGCGACACCGGTGGCGATGATGAGCAAAGCTGCTACAAACCAGCCAGCTACTTTATCAGCCAATTTTGCCAGAGAAGGTTTTTCAGATTGCGCCCGATCCAGTAATCGCACAATAGAAGACAACACGGTGTCTTCGCCTAATTTATCAACACGCATGATGAGTGGACTTTCGGTATTCAATGTACCACCGGTCAGTTGCATACCCACTTGCCTTCGAACGGGCAGGCTTTCACCGGTCAATAATGATTCATCCACCAAACTGATACCGTTGATAATCATGCCATCCGCAGGAACAGATTCTCCGGGTTTGATCACTACCCGGTCACCCAGTCCAAGTTCAGCAACGGGTACACGCTGTTCACCGTTATCATCCAGGCGCGTTGCTGTCGCCGGCAATAACTTTACAAGTTCCTCGGCAGCTTGTCCGGCGCGGTGACGCGCCGTCATTTCCAGATAACGTCCGGTTAACAGGAAAAATGTAAACATGTTGACTGAATCGAAATAGACATCACCGTGGCCCGTGAAGGTTGCCCAGGTACTGGCAAGATAAGCACCGCCAATAGCCAGTGAAACTGGAACGTCCATACCCAGTTGGAAACGTTTTAAGTCACGCCATGCACTGGTGAAAAATGGTTTTGCGGCAAATAATACGACCGGTGTGGTGAGTAATAAACTGATCCAGCGCAGGAACTGCCGAACATCATTGCTCATACCATCACCTTCACCGGCGTAAAGTGCAACCGCAAACATCATGACTTGCACCATTCCCAAACCGGCAACTGCGAGTCGACGCAAGGCACGTATTTTTTCCGTTTTAAAAACCTGTTCCTGACGTCCCGGATCAAACGGATGTGCCTGGTAACCGATAGCATGGATAGCTTTGAGAATACCACTGAGATGAATCTGCTTGTTATCCCAACTAACCCGGGCACGGTGGGTTGAATAATTAATCTGAAAATCCAGCACACCGGGCAACGACTTTACGTGACGTTCGTTTAACCAGACGCAGGCGGCACACACTATGCCTTCCAGAATCAGTGATGCCTCGCGCTCCTCGCCACCGGTTTCTCGTACAAAACTCTGTTGCAGATCATCGCGGTCGTAGAGCTGCATATCGGCCAGCTCTTCGGGAATCAGTGACTCGCCTTGCTGCGCACTGGTAGTTCGATGCCGGTAATAATCAGTCAGCCCATTGTCGACAATAGCTTGCGCGACCGCCTGACAACCGGGGCAGCACATGGGTTGTTGTGCATTGTTGATTTCGACAACGTAATGACTGCCCTTGGGTACTGGCAGACCGCAGTGAAAACAGTTTTGTTGGTTATGTGCTGTCAAAAATGAATACCTGAGAATACGACACATCTAAAACCCCCCTCTCCCTCAGGGAGAGGGTTGGGGAGAGGGGGTATAATTAAAGGCAGTTGCTTTTATCTAATTCCCTCTCCCTGTCCCTCCCCCTGAGGGGGAGGGGACTATTTGAATTACTTTCGGCGATAAGCATTCATCCATATATTTAAAATCCAAATTAACAACTTACCCTATTCCTGTACATCATCCACTGACGTTTTTGCGTGCAACTCATGCCGCTGATCACCTCTTTGTATAAACAAAGTTAGATCCCACTGTCCGGGCTCCGGCATTACCAGACTGACCTGGTAAACACCGATATCAGTTTCACGCATCTGGAAAGTCTGATCAAGACGGCTATCTGCCGGGCGTTGATACAAACCACTTATCGTGGCACCGACAACCGGTTCACCCTGCCGATCTGTTACCGCAACCTGAAAGACAGCTTCATGATCAACAGCCGGCCTGCCTAGCCAACCTTTTTTTATTTGCCAACCCAGTATTTTTTGCCGTTTTACCTGATCCAGGTAGGCGTTATACAAAGCTTCTTTTTTCTGGAAATCTCGATGCACGGTACCGGGGAAAGCAGATCGTATTTTTGTTTCCTTATCCGCATCAGGCAGCAACCAATGCGCTATAGGTTGTGGCAAACCGTCTTTTGAGACAAACACAAACAGACTGTCGGCGGCAAACAAGACCAGAAAAAACACAACCAACGCCATCGGCGCCCAATGAAACCAGGCTCCTGATTTAATACCCTGACTACGCCTTTTTTCTCTAACACTGGCGATAATAGCCAACAGGTAAGCCGTTACTAATAATACTGCAGTATACATAGCCAACACATCGATACCCGGCCAACGTATAAAACTGTATCCATACAACGTCGTCAGTGATAAAAATGCCACTAATAATGCAGTTGCACGGCTACCCATAGGCGTCAGGAAATACAGCACAAGAAATATGCCGGCTTCTATAAGTGCTGCAATCGGTAAAGCAAACAAAGACTGGAACATCAGCGGTTACCCGGTAGATAAAAGCTGGCATCACCACTGATCATGCCTAGCTCACTATTAAGCTGCGGTATCAAATTAAAATGAAACGCGCGCGCGCCTTTGACATTGTGATCAGACAGCCAACGCACCCGGGCAAGAAGTTTCAGAGAACGCTGCGGCGGCACCTCAACCGAAGCCAGCTTACCCAGGTCAAGTTCAGCACCCGCTAAACCATCCATCATCACTGCAAGCGGAATAACATCATTGGTTTTATTTTCCAGGTGCAACTCGTAACTATTTTGAATGCGGCCATCTGACATGCGCACAAATAAAGGCTGCCGAACCTGCACAATTGAGAACTCCATCGGCAATTGATGCCCTACATTCCAAAACAGAAGGCCGGCCACTGCTACCAGCATCACCGCGTAACCAATTGATTTAGGTTTTAACAAGCGGCTGGTCAAACCTTTTAGCTGATTTTCAGAACTGTATCGAATCAGTCCTTTTTCCCAGCCCAGCGAACCCATCATGGTGTCACAGGCATCAATACATAACGCACAACTGATACATTGAATCTGTAGTCCATTACGGATATCAATTCCCACCGGACATACCTGCACGCAATAACCACAATCGATACAATCACCCGCACCGGCTGCCTGACGTTGTTCCTGGGTTTTTAATTCACGATTAATTTTATGACGGCCAGCCTTAGCTTCACCACGGGCTTCGTCATAGGCAACAATCCGCGTATCGGAATCAAACATGACTGCCTGGAAGCGCGAATACGGACACATGTAAGTACACACCTGTTCGCGCGCCATACCGGCCATGACATACGTTGTCGCTGTCAAAAACAGTGTCGTTGCGTAAGCAGGAAATGGCGCTTCGCCAGTAAAGAATTTAACAATTAACTCTGGCGCATTTTCCCAGTACAACGTAAAGGTAAAACCCGTCCAGAAAGCAGCGAGCAACCACAACAGGTGAGTCAGCGTCTTGCGAAATATCTTATTAAAACTCCACGCCGACTTATCGAGCCGAATACGCGCTACACGATCACCTTGCACCCGGCGCTCGATGAACAAATATAAATCTGTCCACAAGGTCTGAAAACAAAAATATCCGCAAAATACACGCCCGGCCAGACTGGTGATAAAGAACAACAATAACGCAGCCACAACCAGAAAACCGGCCAGCCAAAAAAGATCCTGGGCATGCAAGACCCAATCAAACAGATAAAAGCGACGCGAAACAATATCAAATAAAACCGCTTGATCCGGTCCGACCGAACGCTCCCAACGTAACCAGGGTAATAAAAAATACACCCCATAGGCAACGCCTAGAATAATCCATTTAATATTTCTGAATTGCCCCTTAACAGAACGCGGAAAGACCGGAATATTCGCCTGAATCAGAACTTCGTTAGCGGTCTCAGGCATAACAATTCTAAGGAACCTCTGTTTAAGCAGCGAGGAATTGTAGGAGCGGCTTTAGCCGCGATGGACACCGCAGCCCCATCGCGGCTAAAGCCGCTCCTACAGTAATTGCACGGTTCGCAAATTCAACTACCCGACAGTACATTGATCTTCCACGCAGTGGTTTGCAGACCGTGGGCAGCAGGGATGCTGCCACCGAGCGTACCGGGATGAATTTATAGCGCGTCTGCAAACCACTGCGTGGAAGATCAATGTACGGGCAACCAAGTGATTATTGCCCGCCACCCAACTCGTGAACGTAAACCGTCAAAAGTTTAATTTGTTCAGGCGTCAAACGCTCAGACCAGGGAGGCATGCGGCGTTGCACACCCTTTTCGATCACATTGCGGACAGCAGAATTTTTTGCTTCTAATGAGTCAGCACCTATCACATCAGCAACCGTCCATACTGCATCAGTAAGATTAGCAGCACCTTGCGACTTCAACCCGGTGGCTGCACTGGTATGGCAGTAGTAACAACCTCCCTCTTTACCCCGAAATATATCCCGGCCACGTTTGACAATTCCCTGCTCAATTTCATGACCAGAAAGACTCAGCACATAACCTGTCACATCATCAAGCTGCTTATCATCAAGCACCGCTTTGAATGCTGGCATAAATCCAAACCGTCCATGCTGGATAGAGGCTTCAATTTCTTCCGGTGTACCGCCCCATAACCAGTCATCATCGGCCAGATTTGGAAATAAACCAATCACACCCGCCGCACCGGCGCCATGACAGGGTGTGCAATTATCACCAAATATACCCTTGGCCACGGAACGCGCAAAGGTCATCATTTCTGCATCCTGCAGGATATCCGAATAACTCGTTTCAGCTACTTTTTCAAGATACACTTTGCTTACTGCTGCAGCGTCACCTTCCTGCAACTCACGCAACAAACGCGCACGGGTATTCCAGTGCGAGGTTTGCAGGACACCTGCATCATTTACAAAGGTAATATTATTCATCACACCCTTTGTATAAGAATCGCCAATTGGCCAGGCAGGGAAAAATATCCAGTAAATAATCGCGAACACAACGCTGGCATAAAAAGACCACAGCCACCAGGTTGGTAACGGATTATTGAATTCCTGAATATCGCCATCCCATGCGTGACCGGTAGTCTGCACGGCAGGTTGTTGTGATTTTCCTTTTGTTTCACTCATTGCCTTTGTCCTCACCCTCGGGGGTGGTTACATCAGGTTGATCATCATTCAGCGGCATGTATTTGTATGATTCTAACCGGGCTGAACGCTTTCGATCGGAAAACAGATAAATAAAAATGCCGCAAAAAACACTAAAAAAAAGCAACAAGGCAACCATCTTGCTGTTCTCATACCGGGTAAACCAGAGCAACCAGTCCGGCATGATTAACGGAACTCGACAAAATAGCCTTCATCGTATTGACTGAAGTCAACCATGGTACCCAACACTTGTAAGTAAGCGATCAAGGCATCCATTTCGGTGATATGCGAAAGACGGCCGTCATAATCTTGCGCCATGGCCTGTTCAATCAGACTGTCCTCTGCATTAAGAATATCCAGCCGGTCTGCTACCACTAAACCGAACTCGGCAATATTCAAGTTGTATTCTTGCTGGGTTTCGGAATACGGCACACCCGTCACCTTCAATGCCCGCATGCGCGCCTGCATATCAGAATAATTCAGATCTGTGTCCAGCAACCAGCCATAGTTTGGCATAATAGATTGAGGCACCACATCACGCGGATTGACCAGATGTGCAACATGCCATTCATTGGAATATTTGCCGCCTACACGTGCCAGATCCGGACCTGTCCGTTTCGACCCCCATTGGAATGGATGATCATATTTGGATTCAGCCGCCAGCGAATAATGGCCGTAACGCAACAACTCGTCACGAAACGGACGAATCATTTGCGAATGACAGAGATAACAACCTTCGCGCTGATAAATGTCACGGCCGCGCAATTCAAGCGGTGAATAAGGCCTGACCCCTGCGACATCTTCTACGGTATCGTTGATATAAAACAACGGGACGATTTCCACCAGGCCGCCGATACTGATCACGATCAACGTCAGGATGATCAGTAAACCGGAATTGGTTTCTATACTTTCGTGTTTAATCACTGGCTATTCTCCGCACATCAAGTGTGTACCGCAGCCAGCTTGGCAGCAATTTTAGCTTCAATTTCTGCCGCTTCGGTTTTCGATCGGCGAATGGTCATGAACATGTTGTAAACCATAAACAAGGTACCTGCCAGGAAGAAGGCACCACCGACTGCTCGTATGACATAAGGTTTGTGCAGAAAAGCTACAGTTTCAACAAAGGTATACGCCAGGTTGCTGTACTCATCAAAACTGCGCAGCATCAATCCCTGGAAGATACCCGCTACCCACATCGACGTGATGTAAAGCAGGATACCGATCGTTGCCAACCAGAAATGGATGTAGACCAGTCGAGTACTGTACAAATGTGTGTCGTACAGACGTGGCACCATATGATAGAAAGAGCCGAAGGTAATCATCGCCACCCAACCCAATGCACCGGAATGCACGTGTCCGATTGTCCAGTCGGTGTAGTGTGAAAGTGCGTTGACACTTTTCAGGGACATCAGCGGCCCTTCAAACGTCGACATGCCATAGAAAGACAGCGCGGTAATCATAAATAACATAATCGGATCAGTGCGCAATTTATCCCAGGCGCCTGACAAAGTCATGATGCCGTTAATCATGCCGCCCCAGGATGGCAGCAACAACATAATGGAAAACGTAGCGGCCAGTGTCGAAGTCCAATCCGGCAAGGCAGTCCAGTGCAAGTGATGCGCACCCACCCACATGTAAAGAAAACTAAGCGCCCAGAAATGAATAATCGATAACCGATAAGAATAAACCGGACGGCCTGCCTGCTTGGGTACGAAGTAATACATCATGCCGAGAAAGGCTGCTGTCAGGAAGAAACCCACGGCATTATGTCCGTACCACCATTGCGTCATGGCATCCTGCACACCCGAAAACAGACTGTAGGATTTAAGCGAGAACAGGCCGATGGGTACTGCCAGGTTGTTAAAAATATGCAGTATCGCTGTGGCCAGAATAAAGGCGATAAAAAACCAGTTGGCTACATAAATATGCGGTTGCGAACGGCGCCTTAGCGTTTGCACATAAAGCAGGAAATAAACAATCCAGGTAACGGCGATTAGCAAATCGATGGGCCATTCGAATTCGGCGTATTCACGCGACTGGGTATATCCCAGCATATAGCTTACTGCACCTAGACCTACTGCAACTTGCCAGCCCCAAAAAGTCGCTGACGCCATCCAGTCACTGTAAAGCCGAACCTGGCAAGTACGTTGCACAATATAATAGGACGTAGCAAACAGGGCGCTGCCACCAAATCCAAAAATAACCAGTGTAGTGTGAACCGGTCTCAGCCGACCAAAAGTAATGGCGGGAATATCGAAATTAAGAAACGGGTAAGCCAGTTCCGATGCAATATAAACACCGGCAGTCATACCCAGCACGCCCCAGACCATCGCCATAATGGCGAACTTACGAATGATTTCGTAGTTGTATTGTTCGCTACTAGGAGATCCCGCTTGAGCCATATCAGCCTCGTTATTATGGACTGGCAGAGAGGCCAGCTAGTTAATTAGTAAATTATAATATACGAAATAACATCTCGTAAAGCATTTATATTTAACAAGTCTATAAAGCTTGCTTAGAACAGGCTTTGCAATAACGGAATGTAGTGATCCACCAGCAGGAATGCAAACAACGCCATGAGATAAACGATGGAATAACCAAAGGTTTTCATCGCCTGCTCACCACTTTCATCGTGTAGCAGTGACCACGCATGATAAAGAAAACCAGCGCCAAGAAACAAAGCCCCTGCCAGATAGAACAGCCCGCTCATCTGGGTGACGAAGGGCAACATCGTGACTACAACCAGCAAGATAGTATAGAGCATCACCTGCAAGCGGGTAAATTCCACACCGTGGGTGACCGGCAGCATGGGAACATCGGCTTTTGCATATTCATTGCGCCGATGAATCGCCAGCGCCCAGAAATGCGGCGGCGTCCAGACAAACACAATCAGAAACAGTAACAGGGCATTCGGATCGACACTGCCAGTTACTGCAGTCCAGCCGAGCACAGGAGGTGCCGCACCCGCCGCACCCCCAATAACGATGTTCTGTGGCGTCGCACGTTTCAGGTACATGGTATATACGACGGCATAACCAATGAGTGATGCAAAGGTCAGTACTGCAGTCAAAATATTTACAAACAGAACCAGTATCAGCATGGCAATCGTTCCGAGGATCAGCGCAAAACCCAAACATTGCTTGCCAGTGATGTGACCACTGGCCACTGGCCGATCGCGTGTACGCGACATTTTTGCATCGATATGTTGATCAACTACATGATTAATCGCTGCTGCAGAAGCCGCCGCCAGACCAATTCCAAGATTGCCGAAAATCAGTGCAGTCCAGGGCACCATACCCGGAACGGCCAGAAACATACCGACAACCGCAGTAAACACAATGAGAGCAACCACTTTGAGTTTGCACACGCCCGCGTAATCACGCCAGTGGGCAGCGGTAGTCGCGGTCATGGTATGTGACATGTGAACAGTATCCAGAGGAAAGTGAGCTGGGTATTTTACCCCAAACCGGAATATTTTAAGAGTCTGTGTAGATCTCTGATGACGCCTTGCGGTTCAATCTCACCGTTATAGCGCATCATCAGATTTCCCAACGGCCCAACAAGATAATAATCCTTTATATTCAATATGTTATTTTCATCAAGCTGAAAAATCTGTGGTATTGCTTCAGCATATTCCGGCGTTAATGGCACAATCACCAATCCTGGATACTTTTCCTGCAAACCCTGCATTTCAGCTGCAGACTGCGCTGGGTTCTGCCAGAACAGCAGGCGCTGAAGACGGTCGATATTCTTGCCCTGCGTCAACCTGATCTGGCGAATGGTAAAGAGTTTCTTAATACAGGCTTCATCACAGCTGTTTTGTACCAGTGTTACAAAGGTCCATTTGCCACGAAAAAAAGTTTCATCCAGTGATTTACCGTCTAATGATTGCAGGTTAAAGGCGGGTAAAGGACGAACTGGTTTCACTAATTCGCCGTGATTAATAGTGCCCACCGGACGCCAATCTGGAAACACAAAGAATACCAGCCAGGCGAGGATCACAGGTGCGAGAAACAGTCCGGATATCATCAATAATGAAAGTCGCGAACGAGTCAGTGAGGTTTTTACAGGCATTGCTTCAGACATATCATTTCACTTTTCGGGAATTAACTAATAAATAAATCAGTAACAACGTAACCGCCAGGCTGAACCAGGTTACTGCGTAACCCACATTACGTTCCGGGCCAAATTTAAAGGGTTTCCAGTCCCGTACGTAACCACTGGGTTCATCAGGATTTAACAGCAAGAGATACGGCGACAAACTGTACCCTAACTCTTCACTAAAACTTTTAATATTCACATGGTGCACACGGTAAGGCCAAACTCTCCGCGGTTCTTCCTGACCCAGCATGAACACATCTTTCTGCACCGGTTTCAACTTGCCATTAATGATACGTTTTGAAATATCGACGCTAACATCAGGTAATTGTTCACGGCTCACGCCAAGCGGCACCCAACCACGATCAACCAGAATAGCTGATTTAGTGGTTATCAGAAACGGTGTAATCACATGGTATCCAACAGCGCCCTTATGGGTACGATTATCCAGTAAAAATTGTTGCTCAGTATCAAAATATCCCTTTGCCTCTGCAAGCTGGTAGTCATGTCCTTGTGCTGATAACGAGCCTGCATCGATCCTGATAGCAGTGCCGCCATGATCCGCATGGTATTTATCCAGAATCTCTTGTTTCTGTCTGGCACGATCCAGCTGCCAGAATCCCAACGACACCAGAAACACTAAAAATAATAGCGTGACGAGTGTCGGCCACAGCGCAGGTTTGAACTCGATAAAACCTAGACGCATGGGCATAACCACAAATCTGTCAGTAGATATTCGGCTCGCCAGCACATTGTCATTGACCTATACTCAACGGCCATACCGGTTCCGGACAAGCATCTTGTTAATCAAACTATTCATCATCGCCGTCATCATTGCCATCGTAGCCAGCCTGGCAAGTGGTCTGTTCTATCTTGTAAAAGACAAAGGACAAACCGACCGTACCGCAAAAGCACTGACTATTCGTATTGCACTTTCTGTTTCTCTATTTGCCCTGTTGATGCTCGGCATTGCAACTGGCCATATAAAACCTCATGGCCTGTACTCTCCCAATCATCAGGTTAACCAGGCGGCAAATAACTAAACTAGATTATCACTGCTGTCCCGTTGACTCCCTCTCCCTCAGGGAGAGGGTTGGGGAGAGGGGATTTGATAAAAACGCAATTGCCTTTATTTACACCCCCTCTCCCTGTCCCTCCCCCTGAGGGGGAGGGGACGAATTTATCATAGCGCAGTGCATGAATTTCATGCCCAGATAACAATAAATGCGTTGATAGATTAATCGCTACAACTAACTACTTTACTGGACAGCAGTGCTAGATTGTAAATATCTATACGCTTGGTATAACGACAAAAAAGCGCCGCAATTGCGGCGCTTTTTTATTTCCCAGTAAAATCTGAGCTATAGAATATACACAAATATAAACAGCCCCAACCATACAACGTCAACAAAGTGCCAATACCAGGCGACACCTTCAAAAGCAAAATGCTTATCCGGTGTAAAGTGACCCTTCATACAACGAAACATAATAATCGCCAGCATGATGGTACCAATAGTCACATGCATACCGTGAAACCCGGTTAACATAAAGAACGTAGAACCATATACACCCGCACCCAGCGTCAGATTCAGCTCATGATAGGCGTGGACATATTCTATTACCTGACAAGTCAGGAAGGCAGTACCCAGCGCAACTGTCGCGAACAACCAGAATACCAATGGCCCACGCTGTTGTTTTTTCAATGCCCAATGTGCAAGAGTCACTGTCACGCCACTGGTTAACAACAACAGGGTGTTGATAGCTGGCAGACCCCAGGGACCCATGCTCTCGAATTCACCGCCAATATTACCCGGACCATTAGTTGGCCACGCCGCTTCCCAACCGTTCCACAGGAACTGGTTAGTAGATATATCTTCGCCACCTAACCAGGGCACAGACAATACACGCGCATAGAAAAGCGCACCGAAAAATGCCGCGAAAAACATCACTTCAGAGAAGATGAACCAACTCATCCCCCAACGAAATGATTTATCGACCTGGTCATTATAGGTACCGGCTTCACTTTCTCTAATCACGGTGCCGAACCAGCCAAACATCATGAACAAGGTAATCGCAAGACCTACCAATATCATTGGCATGCCCATGCTGGAACCATTTAGATAATTTGCACCACCCACCACCAACGTGGTTAGACCAATCGATCCAATGATAGGCCAGCCAGTGCCGTGTGGTATGTAATAACTACCGTGTGCTGTACTCATTCCACGATCCTCTTTTGGTATTTTTTCAATTTACAGATTTTTGTTTATTAAAAAATGTATAGGCCAGCGTCAGTTGGCTGATGTCTTCCGGTAAGTCCGGATCAACTCTAAATATCAGTGGCATATCTCTGCCTTCGCCACCCTGGAATTGCTGTTCGGTAAAACAGAAACATTCCGTCTTCTTGAAGTGAGGCGCGGCTAATCCAGGTGTAATGCTAGGAATTGCTTGCCCAGTCATAACCTGTTCCGTCTGGTTGCGGGCAAAAAAACTGGTTTGATAAGTCTTGCCAGGATGCACTTCCATCCTCGCCACCTTAGGGTGAAAATCCCAGGGCATGTTCTCATTAACACTGGTCACAAACTCAACAATAATGGTGCGTGAAAAATCTGGCTCGATATTGACCACTTCAGCACGCACACCACTGGTTTTACCGTTCAACCCTGTCAGGTCACAAAAGACACCATACAAAGGCACCAGTGCAAAAACAAAACCGAACATACCGGTTATGATCAACAACAAACGCTTGATGAGGCGGGCATTCGACTTCTGGTTTTCAGTTCCGCTCATCACAACATTCCATTAGCGGCTAACCACATGAAACCAAAATACAGCCCAACGGCTATCAGTCCCAGAAAGACTGCCAGCCTGACTACACCTTTTTTTGATTCTGTCTGCGTCATTTGAATGAATACGGGGGCATGGCCTAAAGCCATGCACCCCTATTACCATTATTTAATTACTGGTGCGGTTTCGAAAGTATGGTAAGGCGGCGGCGATGGTAACTGCTCGAACTCCAAACCCGTTGCCCCTTCCCAGACCCGGTCAGTAGCTTTCTCACCACCACGAATACTGGAAACAACAATGTAAACCATTAACAGCTGTGACAAGCCGAACACAAAGCCACCAATACTGGAAATCTGGTTGAATTCGGTGAACTGCACCGAATAATCCGGAATTCGGCGTGGCATACCGGCCAGACCCAGGAAGTGCTGCGGGAAGAACAACACATTGACTGAAATAGTCGACAACCAGAAGTGCCACTTGCCAACTGATTCGTTATACATATTGCCGGTCCATTTCGGTAGCCAATAATAAGCCGCCGCCATGATCGCAAATATGGCGCCCGTTACCAGTACATAGTGGAAATGCGCCACTACAAAATAGGTGTCGTGGTACTGGAAATCTACCGGCGCAATCGCCAACATCAAACCAGAGAAACCACCGATTGAGAACATGATGACGAAACCAATCGCAAACAACATTGGCGTTTCAAAGGTCATTGACCCTTTCCACATGGTGGATACCCAGTTGAATACTTTCACACCGGTCGGCACCGCAATCAGCATGGTGGCATACATAAAGAATAATTCACCGGTCAATGGCATACCCACGGTGAACATGTGATGCGCCCAAACGATAAATGACAGGAATGCAATCGATGCTGTGGCGTATACCATCGAGCTATAACCAAACAATGGCTTGCGCGCAAAGGTTGGAATAATCTGCGACACAATACCAAACGCTGGCAAGATCAAAATATACACTTCAGGGTGACCAAAGAACCAGAAAATGTGCTGGAACATGACTGGGTCACCGCCACCGGCAGCGTTAAAGAATGACGTGTCGAAGAAACGGTCGGTTAACAGCATGGTCACCGCTCCTGCCAACACCGGCATAACCGCAATCAGCAGGTAAGCGGTAATCAACCAGGTCCAGACGAACAACGGCATTTTCATCAGCGTCATGCCCGGTGCACGCATATTAACAATCGTTACGATGACATTGATCGCACCCATAATGGATGAAATACCCATCAAGTGAATTGAGAAAATAAGAAACGGAAAGGCATCACCGGTTTGCAATACCAGCGGTGGATACATCGTCCAACCACCCGCCGGGGCACCTCCATCCATAAACAAGGTGGATAGCAGCATGGTAAAGGCAAACGGTAGAATCCAGAAACTCCAGTTATTCATCCGTGGAAGCGCCATATCCGGCGCACCCAGCATAATCGGTATCAGCCAGTTGGCAAGACCCACAAAGGCCGGCATGACCGCACCGAATATCATGATCAGTGCATGCATAGTAGTCATGGAGTTAAAGAACTGCGGATTGACGAACTGCAGTCCGGGCTGGAATAACTCGAGACGAATCACCATAGCCATCGAACCACCGACAAAGAACATCAGCAGTGCGAACAACAAGTACAAAGTACCGATGTCCTTATGGTTGGTAGTGAAAACCCAGCGCATTATGCCTTTGTCAGGTCCGTGATGATGTTCGTCGTGTGTCGTTGCTGTACTCATTAGTTCTTCCTCCACACCCTTAACGGGCGGCTTTAACTTCAGAAGGCTGGATTAAATCACCGGTATCATTGCCCCATGAATTACGTTCATAGGTAATAACTGCGGCTATATCGATATCGTTTAGCTGACTGCCAAATGCGGCCATGGCAGTTCCAGCTTTGCCATTTAAAACCATGTCCAGGTGGGCATCCATTGGGCCTGTGGAAACTGCACTGCCTTTTATACCCGGGAATACACCAGGAATTCCTTCGCCATTCGCTTGATGGCAAGCGGCACAGGTGGTGTTATAGGCTTTCTCGCCACGCGCCATCAGGTCAGATTTCGACCATTGTTTTTCGGCTGCCTCGACATCGGCATCCGATGCAGACTGTTGCTCGGTCAACCAGGTTTGATAGTCAGCATCATTTTTTGCGACAACCACGATGGGCATAAAACCATGATCCTTGCCACAAAGCTCTGCACACTGCCCGCGGTAGGTTCCTTCCGTATCGATTTTAAGCCACATCTCATTCACAAAACCAGGAATGGCATCTTTTTTCATCCCGAGTTCGGGCACCCACCAGGCGTGAATAACATCGCTTGCAGTCACTAACAATCGCACTTTCTTGTTAACCGGTATAACCAGCGGATTATCAACTTCCAGTAAATAATTCTCGCCCTTTTCTTCTGTACCAAAGATTTGTTCTTTAGGTGTAGAAAGTGTCGACAGGAAACTCACGCCATCATCAATGTAGTCATAACCCCACTTCCACTGATAGCCAGTCACTTTGATCGTAATATCAGAGTTACTGGTATCTTCCATGGCAACCAGTGCCTTGGTTGCCGGAATAGCCATTCCGATCAGGATAATAAAGGGCACAACAGTCCAGACAATTTCTACCGCGGTACTTTCGTGGAACTGAGAAGCCACGGCACCTTTGGATTTCCGGTGATTGAGCATGGAATAAAACATCGCGCCGAAAACCACGATTGCGATCACCACACAAATCCAGAAAATAAGCATATGCAAGTCATAGGCTTCCTGACTGATCGGTGTTACACCGCGCGGTAAGTTCAAACCATACTCGGCAGACACAGTGGATGACCCAAACATAAACAGGCCAACACTTATCACCGCGAGCATTTGTTTTACTTTTAATAAAAACATGCCAGTGATTCTCCTCACAAACTTTATATAAATTTGTCGACTCTGTTTCACTGTTGTCACCATCAAACAGAGGTACTTAATACATTTTTTAGCTTAGTCGCCAAACATTCCCGTTCAGTTTCATTCAGACAACTCCCTATCTCTACAACTTGTCCATGCGAGCGAATGATTAACCGCAGCGGATACCAACGTTTTTCTGATGCCTGTAACTCAATCTTTGCCCAGGCACGCTTAAAAGTAGCGACTGGTGTTTCTGCCGACTCAGCCACGTATATATTGATAGTGTCCGAATCAATGGTAATCAGTTGCCAATTTGCACATCGGCGGGCAACGCAATACAGGGCGGCCCCCAAAACCAGCATTTCCAATCCTGCAAATGGCAATACTAACCAGGCACCTTTTAATGCAAAAACAATAGCAATACTGAAGGATACTGTCACCATCCCGAGGTAAAACCGTACCACTCCAGGCCAGGATAACGAGCAATTTGGCCGAACCAGAAAGCGGTGAATCGCCGAAACATCATCAAACTCTGCTGCGACCACTAATGCCCCCACAATTCAAGTTTGGCGATACCACATTCAGGACTATTCGCAACCGCGCATCCTACAGTAGTGTACAAAACTGGTGCAAGAAAAAGTTCAAATTATAGGCATAAATCTATGGGTGGTCATACGCTTAGGCTGCACGAATATTAGATTACTTTTATTTACTAATTCTTGGAGCCTGCAACAGGCAAAACGTACATATATAGGGTTGTGAAAACATCTCCAGATCACCTAATACAAACACACCCCTATAAAGGCACGGATATTATTTATTTTAATATCAGTAACTTATAAACCCATGGCCAAAACAATCCCAGGCATCCTCAAGATCAAGCTCAGAAAACCGATAAATATTAACTATATAGATAGTACGATAGTATTTTTACGTATAAGGACACTAACTGCCCCGGAATAGGCAGCTGTTTTTATTTCTGAAGGAGCAGCGAGGAATGGTTCGAACCAGCCTATTCGCTTTATTAATTATTCAACTACTACTGCCTTTCACGGTATTGGCCGGTGGCGAAGCCTTATTTGAACGCAAGTTCATTGCTGCCGGTAATGGCGACCCCGAAGCTATTTACGACGTGGCCACTTATTACGAAAAAGGCCGCGGCGTCGATGAAGATGAAGAGGTAGCATTTGAGTGGTACCAGAAAGCCGCCAACCTTGGCCTGGGTAAAGCCCAGTATAAAGTGGGCCTGTGTTATCTCAAGGAAATAGGCGTCGATCAAGACGATGACGCTGCACATACCTGGCTGGGCAAAGCTGCTGACCAGGGCTATTCTCCAGCCCAATATCAACTCGGTAAGCTGCTTGCGAAAAAACGCAAATACAATCTGGCGTTTGAATGGTTAAGCAAAGCAAAGGAAAATGGCTACGAACCTGCCTCAAGAGAACTCCGTAAAGTCAAAAAAAAACTGCGTTAACCCGGTCTTAGAAACCAGGCAGTCCGCATTCTCGCCAACTTATCTCACCAGTTTCACCCCCTGCGTCCCTCCAGACAACATCAGCCATTAGAGGCACCTTAATTCGCTGTTCAAGCGCTTTAATATTTTCCTCAGCAATTAAACACTGCTTATCAATTCGATTAGCAATCCAGCCCACAAAAGGTAAACCACTTTTTTCAATCGCCGCCACAGTTAGCAATGCATGGTTAATACAACCCAGTCGAATACCTACGACCAGCATGACTGGCAAACCTAGAGCCTGTGCAACATCCGGCATAGTTTCTGTATCATTAATAGGGACTGACCAACCACCCACCCCTTCGACGATAACTGAATCCACCTGCTGACTGATTGACAGGAAAGACGTTTGAATTACATGTTTATCGATACATACACCGCTGTGTTGTGCAGCGATGTGTGGTGCGACCGGTTGTTCAAATGCGAAAGGATTAACCAATGAATAATCCAGCTCTATAGAAGAAGCAGCGATTAATCGCAGGGCGTCATCATTTCGTAATCCATGCGCTGTTTTTTCACAACCACTGGCGACTGGTTTCATACCCGCAACCTTGAGACCAGTCTTTGACAATTGATTTAGTAATGCCACGCTGATATAGGTCTTGCCAATACCCGTATCGGTGCCAGTTATAAAATAACCTTGTGTCATGGGCGCTGCAACCTGTCCAATGTCACAGACACTGAAGTATCCGGCGCCCACGCATGGCCATTAACCACTTCATAACTAGCCGGAAGCACACCATCACACCGGTACTGTTCATAAGCATCGATGAATGCTTGCATGCGATGCTTGCCGGTTAATCCACGTAATCTACCCTGAGTTATATTATGTGCACCTATCTGTTTAAGGTCGCGCATCAAGCAACGCACATCCTTGTAGGTCACTGTCAGACGCTCGATATCCATAACCGGTTCTGCAAACCCACAACGCATGAGTGCATCACCCATATCATGCATATCCATAAAAGCGTTGACGTGTGTATAACCATCGACTGCCGCCCAACTCTTGCGTAATTCCTGCAAGGTATCCGGACCGAATGTCGTAAATATTAATAAACCACCCGGTCTTAATACACGCTGCACTTCATTAAAGACTGCGTCAATATCTGTACACCATTGCAGCATTAAATTGGAAAACACAAGATCGAAATGATTTTCAGGAAACGGCAGACGTTCGGCATCGGCACAGACACAATTGGGACGACGTAACCAGCGGCCGCGTTTGCGAGTATGACTGAGCATCCCAAAGGCAATGTCCTGTGAAACAAGTTGTGTTTTTGGGTAACGCGCCAGCAAAGCATGGCTAGCGCGTCCGGTGCCACACCCCAAATCGAGCATACGTTTGGGCTTTAACCGCACCAGATCCAGGCGTTCCAGCAAGCGAGCTTCTACTTCCTGTTGTAAGGCTGCTGCCTGTTCGTATTTATCAGCCGCTTCGCCGAAGGCTTTACGCGCAAGACGTTTGTCGATTTTAAATTCGTTATCAACCATGTTTTACCTGTTGAGTTTCAATACCCAGCCAGTTTTTTATACAGTCTGCACACTTATCCGGATGTGAAACAAAGGGTGCATGACCTGCCCCCTGAATAATAGTTTTAGGGATATTAGGATACTGAGCAGCAAACTGTGACGGTACCAATGTGTCGCGGTCAGCCAGCAACCAATATAGCGGTACCGGAAAATTATTCATGCTTACTCTAAAGTCCGTACTGTGTAGGATTGCCAAACCTGCTTGCAAAGCAGAAGCATCAGGCGCTTTCTTTTCCAGCAGGCTTTGGCGTAAGTTACGTAACACCTGGCTGGATTGCTGACTACCCATCACCTGCAACGCCAGAAAACGTTTTAGTGTGGCGGGGTAATCCAGTTCAAACTGTTGAGAAAATGTCTGCAACACATCGCGATCAATCGCGTGAGTCCAATCAGCACCTGTAACAAAACGTGGTGTTGAGCAGAGCAATACCAGCTTTTTAATGCGTGTTGATTGCAACAGTACCGCTTGCATACTAACTAGCCCACCTAGCGACCAGCCTATCCAGCTCGCATATTTCGGCACTACCGACAGCACTGCTTCGGCCCAATCAGTGAGCGTTTCCTGGTTTTCAAATTCACTATCGCCATGACCTGGCAAGTCGACCAGATGTAAAGTGAATCGATTCGATAACAAAGGAATCAATCCTGACCAAATCGCACTGTGCATACCCCAGCCGTGCAGCAACACCAGATTCGGGCCACTGCCTGTGACGTTAACAGCCAGAGTCATGTTCGATATCCTTAAAACAACAAGCCAATGCATCCAACAATTGATCCACATCTGATTTGATGTGTGCAGCAGAAAAAGTAATACGTAACCGAGCCGTCCCTTCCGGCACGGTCGGAGGCCTGATAGGTGTCACCAGTATTTGTTTTTCTCTTAGTGCCTCACCCCACTCAACAGCCCTGACTGTGCCATTAATCTGCACAGGTTGAATTGGTGTCGTTGAATGCATTAACGGTAAACCAATCTGGTCAGCACAGGATCTGAAATATTTAATCAGTTCCTGCAACTGTTCCCGCTGTGACTGAGCATCACGCAATAGTTGTAATGCCTTGCAAGTTGCCCAGGCCTGGGCGGGCGGTGGTGCCGTGGTATAAATAAAAGTGCGCGCCAATTGAATTAATGATTCGATCAAATCTTCGCTGCCTGCTACAAAAGCGCCAAAAGTTCCACAGGCTTTGCCGAGGGTCGCCATTAAAATAGTATGGCTGGTTTCATTACCTAATTGATCCACACACCAACCACGCCCTTGCGGGCCAAGCACACCGAAACCATGCGCATCGTCAACCAACAACCAACTATCCGCCTGCCTGGCCAGTTTGCTTAACCCTTTAAGGTCAGCACAATCGCCGTCCATGCTGAATACCGCATCAGTTGCAATCAGCCGTGATTTTACATCTACAGACTGCTCAAGTTTCGCCTGCAGACTGGTAGTATCATTGTGCCGGTATCGCACCAGTTTTGCGCCACTTAAGCGCGCGCCATCCAGTAATGACGCATGATTCAAACGGTCTTCAAATACAGCGCTTTTATGGTCTGTTAATGCATCGATGACACCCAGATTGGCCATATACCCGGTAGAAAACAGTAAGGCGCGTGGTCGTCTGGTAAATTCTGCAAGCGCCTCTTCGAGTGCTTCGTGGGCATAACTATGCCCGGTGATCAGGTGTGCTGCGCCGCTGCCAGCGCCGAAACGATCTAGCCCTTCCTTGTATGCGCTGATGATCTCTGGATGATTGGCCAGACCTAGATAATCATTGCTACAAAATGACAGGTATTCTTTGCCTTCAATTTGCAGCCGCACATCTTGCGGACCTTGCAAGGTTTGGCGGCTTCTATAGAGGTGCTGTTGATGGCGTTTGTTTAATGCGGAACCCAGGTCTTGCATAAATATAAATCACAGCAGTTTAATTAGCCCCCTCTCCTTCAGGGAGAGGGTTGGGGAGAGGGGATCAAACTAAAAAACTTAATATATCCCCTCTCCCTGGCCCTCCCCCTGAGGGGGAGGGGATGCTCTTTTTAAAGTTATGGTGATAGTGATCAAACCGGCCGCAAACCCAAGCGCTCAAATAATTGCTGATCATGATGCGTATCCGGATTGCCCGTCGTTAAAAGTTGTTCACCATAAAATATTGAATTCGCCCCCGCCATAAAACACAGCGCCTGCATTTCATCTGACATCTCTTCACGACCGGCAGATAAGCGAACGTGGGATTCAGGCATTAATATTCTTGCCACCGCTATGGTACGAATAAATTCGAAGGGATCGAAGCTGCTCCCCTCTTCGAGAGGCGTCCCCTCAACCTTAACCAACTCATTAATCGGCACACTTTCAGGATGCGGATTCTGGTTTGCCAATGCTCGTAAAAAAGAGGCGCGATCAGCACGCGACTCGCCCATACCAACAATGCCACCACAACAGACATTAATATCAGCATCACGCACATGCTGCAGCGTATCGAGGCGATCCTGGTACACACGGGTGGTAATGATGTCACCATAAAACTCTGGCGAGGTATCCAGGTTATGATTGTAATAATCTAGCCCGGCGGTTTTTAAACGTTGTGCTTGTTCAGCTTCCAACATGCCCAGCGTCATACAGGTTTCCATACCTTCTTCACGTACTTTTTCGACCATCTCCAACACACGTTCGAAATTTTTACCGCGTGGATTTCGCCAGGCAGCGCCCATACAAAAACGTGAGGCACCAGCCTGTTTCGCGCGCCGGGCAGCCGCCACTACATCATCAACATCCATCAAGGCTTCTGGCTCAACAGGTGTTTCATAGTGCACACTTTGCGGGCAGTAAGCACAATCTTCCGGACAACCACCCGTTTTTATACTGAGTAAGGTACTAATTTGTACAGCGTTGGGATCAAAATGATTCCGGTGAACCTGTTGCGCTGCAAATAACAGATCATTAAACGGTTGTGTATACAATGCTTCGATCTCTGACTGCAGCCAGTCATGCCGCGCTTTTGAAACATCGTTTTGTAATTTAGTGGCTGATTGGTTCATCGGTCTGCTCCGGAATGGGTGTATCCACCCAGGTGTCATTGCTAATTTTGATCAAGTCATATACCGACCAGGGCACAAGAATAAATCCGGCCGCAGCCCAGGCAATCAAATAGTACGTCCAATCATTGCCTGGTATGAAAGTCGCTGCTGCAACAAAAAAACCGGTGATGCCATAAAAACGATACGCGGCTTTCTGGGTGTAATGACCGACCTTCTTATTCGGGTGATGACGGTTCAGGGCATAGACCAACATGGACATACCAAACCACAACATGCCAAGTGGCAACGGCACCAAAATTGCGATGATGTTGCCAATATTGAAAACCGCTGCCGCACCACGTGCACGTTTGGCCGTGGCAATCTTGGCGTGTGCAGCTGGAGCTTCAGACATAGGAAACAAATTCTAGTAATATCAGTGAATAACTATGCGTGCAGGATGCACATCTGTCAACTTGGGAAGGAATCCAATGGTTTACAACTGGTTAATTAATACTCGAAACTGGCTCTATCCTACTCGCTGCCGATTATGTCTTACGCCAGGTCACAATGACCTCGAACTCTGCGCGAATTGCTTGCACGACCTGCCCTGGCTACAACACACATGTCAACGCTGCGCCCTGCCTCTACCAGTTGGTGCCGGTTCGATCTGTGGCCGCTGCCTGACACAACCTTTTGCTTTTGATCACTGCATTGCCCTGTTTGCCTACCAGTACCCGGTCGACTACATGATTAAACGCATCAAGTTCCAGCAAGATCTGGTCTTACTGGAGAGTTTTGGCAGACTGCTAATTGACGATCTGACTAAGCTGAAAAATAAACCAGACCGAATAATACCGGTTCCACTCCACAGAAAACGTCTGGCAGAACGCGGCTACAATCAATCACAGGAAGTATTAAGGCCGTTGAGAAAAACCGGAGATTTTGTAATCGACACACAATGTTGTAAACGCATTCGCGCAACAGAAGCTCAGTCGACGCTACCTGCTAAACAGCGGCGCAAGAATTTACGTGGTGCTTTTATTGTAACGAGTGACGTTAATGACCAACATATCTTACTGGTCGATGATGTTTTAACTACTGGTAGTACATTGAATGAGCTTGCGAAGACTTTAAAGAAAGCAGGTGCCAGGCAGGTTGATGCCTGGGTGATTGCTCGTACTGCGTACTAGTTGCACATAGGATAGGTTGGGTGAGTTAAATTCTCACTTAAAATACTAGGCAACATTAGATTAATGGGCGAGAATCTGTAGGAGCGGCTTTAGCCGCTCCTACAGAATTTGTACAGTTCACTAACTTAATGCACTAAAACCAACCAAACTAGCAGCTGGACTACTGCCTAAAGAGTTAAAGGGCAATGAACCGAACTGACCGATGTTACCGTTTAATGCCATGTAGTTTAGAACAACTGTTTCAACCAACAAGTTGACGTTATTTGCCGCAACAGAACTTGAATTCACGACAGATCCACCCGCATTAAAGAAACCAATCTGGCGTCCGGGCAATATCACTTGTGGTGGATTTCCTGGGTTATAAACAAGAATAAAGGATGATGCCGTGGACTGGTTATCACCTGTCCAGACGCCTTTACCACGCCCATCCTGAGAATTATCGACCGCCCCGTTACTAAATACAGAACCATCGCTGTAGACATAAATCATGATCGGTGTATTTATACGTGCGGCATATTCCAGGCAGGCACCGATACAACGGCCCGCTCTTAAATCGCGTATTTCACCTGTTGAACGATCCCCTGTGTGATAGTCGTATCCACCCATGGCAATCGTACCTGTTGCAGCATATCCATTTGCCACCATTTTCATTACAGAGGCAGTCTTTCTGAATTCCCGATCGCCGTCGAATTCCGCACTGGAAAATATACCACCTGCACCCACAATATCTGGATCTGTCGCTGGATCAACTGGCACACCAGCAAATCGATCGGCCAGATCTGCTGACTTGATATAACCACAGCGCACCATATCCAGCACAGCCTGATTATTCACACCAAGTTTCGGATCAATTTTAGTAAGCTTGTTATCACTGTTGCGAACCATTGACTCCATAACAGCAACAACGTCTGCAGGTTCACTGAAAACGCTAGTCAAATCACCGGTATCAACCATACCCGTGACATCACTGGGACGATCGACCTTGGTTGGACGAATTTCAGGGTTTATAGTCATGGAAGGAGACATTGAATTCGCACCCGATTCTGAATTACGTGAACCGATCAATGTGACTACACTACCAGGATAAACTTTAGGATTATCCGGACTTGCCAGCTTCAATGCTTCTGCAATTGCATACATAGGGTTATGCGGATTATTCCCTGAATCATTTTCGGAACGTGCTGGAATAACTATGCCATCAATACTACCGATACGGGAACCAGCTCTTTCCAAAATACCTCTCAGCATAGGCACTGTCAGAGTGAAACCCAAGCCCCAATGAAGAATCAGTATGATCACCATTACTGGTTGCTGTTGGATTGGTTTCAGTGGTACCAGGAATCATATCTCCAGGCAGGCCCAGTTTGCTGTAACCCGCTGTCGACAGAACATCGAGCTGCCCTGCCTTCCAACTAGCACATTTGAACCAGCAATATTGGCACCACCCGCCAGATCAAAACAAATAAGCGGAAGTCCGCCACCAGTCCGCCAACTACACAGTTAATCGAGCTAACCCGGGGTTAAGATATCTGGATTATTAAGATCCAACGAAAGCGCCGCATTGGCGTTCTGGGATTAGCAAACATACCTAATAAGAACCCACCTATAAGCGTGCCAGTACCAGCAACCATACCCTGCCTCAGAAAATCCCGGCGCGATACTGGCCGCGCATGACTACGGTGATAGAGCGGAGCATCCGGGTGTAAAGGTTTTTTTCGCTTGGCCATCTCTCTTTCCTCAATTCATTTTTAGATCTGGTTACTGAACCATCATGTTTGCGCTGCCAATTACTGACGCACACATTGCTTTAAGTACCGCACTGGAACGCTGCGTATTGTTACAAGGCGCCGTTGCTGTACATAACTTACCGCTTAAACTTGTTAACTCAGTAGAAAGTTCGGCATGCGACTGTGCGCTACTGACGGCAGTACCTACGTTATCAATACCTACCATCTGATTAAACAGCGCATCAGTCACCTGTCCAATCTGGCTATTGAAGTTGTTGTAGTTGATTACACCAAAAACACTGTCCCTTAGCGCAGCGTCTTCAACCAGTGCATCACAATAAGCGATTGCCAGTTGTGCAACACCCATTTGGTGAGCTGGTAAAAATCCTTCTATGGTTTCGACAGAAGGCAGTTGCTGGCGTAGCACATCAAAGGTTGATTTCACCACCTGAGAATCAACACCTGTCATTTCTGCCATAGTCGCATTAACTTCATCAAAGGTACGCAGTCCAATGTCAGCAAAACTATCGGATGATATAGCCATAGATTTGGGTTGCAATGTTCCTTCAACCACAACATTCTGATTTCCACCTATGTTTTCAAAGGTCAGGAAGAACTCATCTGATGTAGCGCCATTCTCAAGCCCAATGATGGTTCCGACTGGCGATAAGAGTTGTCCGCTTTCAACCGTGTAGCTGCTACCACCGAGTGTAGTCATCAGGTTTCGATAAGACTGCCCAACAATTGCTTCCTTACCATTGATACCGATGCGCATTTTCTCAATCGGAATATTTGATGGTGCATAGGTATCATCCAGGCTGATAAAGGTTGGTTGATTAAACAAATAGCTGTAACTATCAAATTGACTGACTTCGAACATGATGAAAGCATGATGCGTATCATTTACCGGATCAAAACCAGCATCAACCAAGTGCGTCACCGCAAACAGCAGGAAGAATTTCTGACCGACACCGACCGCAAAGTTCTGGTTGATCTGTTCTGGTGTTAAAGCACGGTTGTGCACTGCTACAAGCCGTATCACACCCTGCCACTGACGATCACCGGAAACTTCATTACCCAGCACAAAGGCAAAACTGTTATCCCAATCGTTCAGATTTCCAGGAAGCACATCGTCTGGGTTCGGGTTTGCATCCAGATTAGTATCGATACCATTAACGTAGATACGTCGTCCGTTAATTGGGTCATACGTCAGTACAACATGCTGCAATGATGCCTGCAGATCCTCATCGTCATCATCTGTCGACAGTAATGGATCACCATTTGCATCAGAGTTGCTGCTGCGGTTATAGAAATCATAGTTATACATGGTCTGGCCGAGCGTAAAATTACGCGCCGCTGTACCTGCAGAATAACTGGCAATATAGGCATTTTCCTGAGTCACATTTGCAGGAGTTACCCAGGCTTCGATGGTGTATTCACCCGTTGCTTTTATCAGGTCGTGCATTTTTACACTAGAGGAGGTAGATGCTTGCGCTTTCGCAGCACCGGTATTTAACTTGATGCCATAGCCACCGACCCATTCAAAATCTGTATTTTCTGAACCATTCAGACTCAGGTGCATGGATGGTTCGAGACCACTCGTGTCAAATGCCTTATCACCTGAACCAGTTTTAAATTCGTACAAAGCAATCTGATTAGCTTCGTGACGACTGCCGCCTGAAGCAACAACCCCATCACCAATACCCAGGGCTTTACTGATAACAAGACTTGAATCGATTGTATCCGGCTGTATGTTTCCTGCATAAGCTGCTATCAATGCTTGCATTTCGTCAGCATCTAATCCACAGGCAGCAGATGTACTACCGGACCAACAGTTATGGAACTCGTCACGTAAACGTACAACCAGGCGGGAATCGGCTGGATTATTAAGATCAATCTTTGATTTCGCCGCCTCATAGGACTCAGCAATTGTTGATGCGGCAAAGAATGGCGCCTGTGGTGCACCTGCTTCACTTCGATGACAGTTAAAGCATTGTGCTTCACTCGTTAAATGATCATATATTTCGTTAAAACCAGCAGGCGAATCTGGAAATTGTTTGGTCGCGCCTGGATCCTTGATAGTCGGAATAGCCAGTTGAATGGCCCTTGAACCACCTGTCACACCACCTGCCCAACCTTCGATATAGGCCTGTATCACATCAGCACAAGCCTGATCACTTGACAGCCAGCAGTTATGTCCACCGGCCACCTTGGTGACCATGCGTGAATCTTGTGGCGAAATTAAATCAACAATGCTATTGGCAGACGTATAGGCTGTATTAATATCATCATGGCGAACAAATTCCGGCGCCTGATCACCTTCCACGTGACACCCACCACATCGGTTACTTGCACTAAGATTATCCCAGACATTTAATTTAAATGACTGAACATCAGCCGTTGCTGGTACGGGTCCGCTGTAGTTCGAAGGGCTTACCGTTGTCGTATTGGGATTTGCTGTAGTTGAAGCACCACCGCCACAACCGGACAGTCCAAACAAGACTGTCGCTGAAATCAATAGAGTTACATTGAGATTTTTTATCATGATTTTCATTCCTCAATCCCCCTGCAGTGGTCAGCTGCCTGAGCAAATACAGTTTTCAAGTTGTAACCAGATTTAAATGACGTCGCCATACTCATGGCTTTGGTCTCATCTGTAGCTGTCGGCTCACGCAAACAGACTGCTTTAAAGACTTTCTTTACCTGACAATTTGCAAATGCATCACTGTTTGCCAGTTCCTGGCCCATTGACTTCGCACCATCGCCACTACCAGACAGCGATGAACTCCAGCCTAGATCAGACCTCACACCAACCCGCCAATAGTTATCCCAATGATCGTCGGGTGTAACGTAACCGTATTTGAAATTATCTTCATTGATATGATATTTGGGCTGCACACTGCCGGGGGTATATTCCAGTTGCCCCGCATCCTCATTACCTGCCGGATACTGGAAGTTGTAATAGGCAAATGACTGCGCCATAGGATCCATACCAGTGTGACAACTAGCACAGTTATTCAGAAACACCCGACTATCCCCACCCGGACTGCGTGATACATCCTGACGGATGCGATCAGTTGCACGGCTGTTATCTTTCATTTGTTCCATGTCATGGCACAAATGATTCAATATAGTGAAACGAAACATGGCTCGGTTGGTGCCATCAATAAAGAAGGCACGTGATGCCGCGCGTGATGTCATGACGCCTGCTGTTGCACTCGAAGGCAGTCCATTCAGTGATGATTGTGGCTGTTGAACCAGAACCTGATTCAGATCCAGTCCGTTATCTTCAAGGAACTCATAGTGATTATTATTACTGTTTGAAAAAGCCGGAACTCCGGCACTCTGCCCCACATAAACAATGTCGCCATACAGCACCTGGTCAAACGGCTCATTATCACGAACCATACCTATAACCGTTGCAACATAATCATTTAATGGTTCAAACACTGACTGATCACGATTGGTCCAGGGCATTGCAAAGTTTTTTAAAGTGACGTTATAAAAGTTTTTGGCCTGCGGGTTTTGCACAGGGTCCATAATCATTTGTGCTGCAGACTCAGCGCCGTTGTTATTTAATTCAGCTTCTATTGAATCTAAAACAGCTGGACTAGGTGAAACACCAGTCAATCGGTCATGCATGCGTTTAGCCTGTTCGCGCGCGCCTGCATTAACATATCCAGATGAACACGCCATAACAACCGCCAGTGTCACTGCACTGATACGGCCAATACTGATCTTGTAAGATTTATTTTTCATAACATCGCGTCTCGTCATTGTTTGCATCCCGTAATTCTTTTTCATACCGGGTTACCTGTTACTTAGGCATCTCCTCGCCGGGCATTGCAAAAACTAGTCCATAGATTTTCCATTCGTTACGGCCCATCCTAGGTAAACGTTGAGGTTGAATCTGTGATTGGTTTCACAGTTTTCTCATACGCTTCTGTATTTTTTCACCGTCATTTATTTATGTTTCTTAAAACAGGTGGTTAGTGGGTACTAATAGGACTACAGCGGGTGTTAAATTTCTGTGAACAGGTTCTCAGATTCAACTAACGGGTCGTTTTATAGTGCAAGACACTCAGCAAAGTAGCATGACAATAAATGTATTTTACTGTCGCCAGATAGAAACACTGTCGTCATTTTCCAATGGGCCAGTAAATTTCTGGCAACTTTGTTATGCATTTGAGAAGTTACGCACAAGTACACAAGGGGTGCTGCCGCTAATTAACCGGAATAGCATTTACATATTTTACTAAGACCGATGGCCAGACTGGATAAACCGATGAAGAAAAAACAATTGCCAATGTATTTTAAGCGTCCGCTTGAGCAAGCCGGGCATCGTACAAAACAACTGATTACTCTCTCTTCAGTCCTGACGGTAGCATTGCTTTCAGGTTGTGGCGGAGGTGCTAGCACCTCTTCATCGGGTGGCCTTGATCCATTAGTACAGGATTTCGGTATTGCATATGTAAAACGCGCTGTGCCAGATATGGATGATGCCGATGTTCGTGAACCTGTTGCATTCAATCCTGGCGCTGATCTTTTCTTCCGTGATCTTGCATCGCCAAGCGCCAATGAACGTAATGTGACTTTCAGCTTTACCGGTGGCCTGGCTGACATTAAGGATGTTGAAACATCTTTTGATGGCAGCAAACTGGTTTTTGCCATGCGGATGCCGGAAGACGACACCAATTTATTTGAAGAAACCTGGGATATCTGGGAATACGAAATTGCCACTGACACTTTGACGCGCGTGATTGCCTCCGATCTTTCTGCTGAAAAAGGACACGATATAACACCGCATTACTTACCAGATGGGCGAATCATTTTTTCATCCACACGGCAGCAACTGTCCAGAGCCATCCTGGTGGATGAAGGTAAACCACAATTCCCGGCCCTCGATGAAGACCGGAATGAACATGCATTCTTATTACATGTAATGAGTGCAGACGGACAAACTATTAACCAGGTCAGCTTTAATCAAAGTAACGATCTTGATCCTACCGTTCTTGACAGCGGTGAAGTTGTTTTCAGCCGTTGGGATAATATGGGTAACCGTGACCGGATGAGCTTGTACAAAATGAATCCGGACGGCACCAATCTGCAACTGCTCTATGGTGTGAACAGCCACGACACTGGCACTAATCCAAATGTGGATATTCAGTTTCTGCAACCACAGGTACTGTCAGACGGCAACATATTGACACTGTTAAAACCCTACACCAGCACACATCAGGGCGGGGATATTATTCAAATCGATACCAATAACTTTGTTGAGAATACGCAGGCAACCATAGCCAGTGCTGGCATGGTTGGTCCAGCCCAGGCATCAGCATCAGTGACGGATATACAGACCGATATGGCACCTTCACCCGGCGGCCGTTTCAATTCTGCCAAACCATTCCTGGATGGAACAAATCGCGCCCTCGTTAGCTGGAGCCCATGCCGTGTCATTGAAAATTCTGCGATTGTTCCCTGCACACCAGACCGGCTTGCCGATCCCAATGCTCAGGAAGCACCGCCTCTGTATTCAGTCTTCCTCTATGACATGGATAGTGGCACGCAATTACCGATATTCATTCCTCAAGAAGGCTTCATGTACTCCGATGTGTCAGCTGCACAGCCGCGCCCACTACCGAACGTCATTACCGATAAACAGGGTGGCGTCGAACTTGCTCAAAATCTGGTCGATGAAAATGTTGGTGTATTAAATATAAAGAGTGTTTACGACTTTGCTGGGACGTATAGCCCGCTTGGTGGCATAGCAACGAGTCTCGCCAGTCTGGCAGACCCTGTTCAAACGACAGCCGATGAACGTCCTGCCCGTTTTATACGTGTAGTCAAAGCGGTAGCAATACCGGATGACGATACACGTGATTTTGATAACTCTGCGTTTGGCCGCAGTGCCGCTCAGTTAATGCGTGAAATCATCGGCTATGCGCCAGTAGAACCCGACGGTTCTGTGAAGATCAAAGTACCTGCCAATGTGCCGCTTGCAATCAGCGTTCTGGATAAGGACGGTAAGCGCATTGGTGGCCGCCACCAAAACTGGCTACAAACCAGACCGGGTGAGGTCGTTACCTGTAATGGCTGCCATGACCCTGCCAGTGGTGAGTCGCACGGCCGCGCGGATGCTTACTTGCAGCTTAATGGCGGTGCACCATTTGACGGCCATACTTTTCCAAACACCGTCAGTTCAATATTTGCGGACTATCAGGAAACCATGGCAGAAGCGCGAACCCGACTCGATCCGGCCGCTCTTTCTCTATCTATGGACATCAAATATAACAACGTCTGGACTAACGATAATACGGCCGATTTTGATTACAGTTACGCCAATCTTGATGCCAGTATGACAAGTCCTTTAAGCCCCACGAGTGGGAGTTGCGTTACCAATTGGACGAATAACTGTCGCGTAGTTATCAACTATGAAACTCACATTCATCCGTTGTGGGCAGTTGACCGTGGTGCAGATACTTGCACAAATTGCCATACAGTAACTGATGTTAATAGCGGTGCCTCACCGGGTGAGCAACTAGATTTGACCGATGGCGCGTCGGATCAGGATCCTGACCGTTTCAAGGCCTACCATGAATTATTGTTCACCGACCAACAGGCCGGAGCAGACGGCGCAGGCATTTTTCAGGATCCCCTGTTAGTTCAGGACACTGATGCAAACGGTAATCCTTTATTCGAAGTAGATGCTAACGGCGATCCTCTTCTCGATGGCAACGGCGATATGATCCCGATCCTGGTGCCCGTGGCTAATATCGCAGCTTCAATGTCTGTTAATGGCGCTCTATCCAGTAGACGCTTTTTTGATCAATTTGCAGCCGGTGGCACTCACTCTGGACGATTGACTCCTGCAGAATTAAAGCTATTAGCCGAATGGGTAGATATAGGCGCTCAGTACTACAATAATCCATTTGATGCGCCAGAATAGTAATTTGCTGTTTTAATTGATACTTTTTACAATACAGCCTGGTTATAGAAGTTAAGGGAACAGAGCTGAACAAGGATTTTACACTGCTGGACAGCCACCACGGCTGGCTTTCGTGGTTTGGATTGCTGCTATTTATGCTGCAAGGCCTGGTGGTGCCTGCCAGTCATGCCCGCGAATATCCGTCCGTCCAGATTGCTGATCCCTATATCGAGATGCATACCGGCCCAGGCCGGGGCTACCCCATATTTAATGTGGAAGAGCGTGATGCCTGGATTACCATCCTTAAACGCAAAACCGACTGGTTCAAAGTCCGCACCGAAAGGGGTAAGGAAGGCTGGGTTAAGCGTCAGCAGATGGTGCTGACACTATCGCCAAGTGGCGAACAAACCGAGATTGAGGAACCCGATATTGCAGGATTTACCCGTCATCGCTGGGAAATTGGCACACTGGGTGGCAAATTTGAAAATGCCAGCAATTTGACTCTGTATGGCGGTTATGGAATTACCCGTAATCTCTCTGTTGAACTATCTGTCTCTAAAATATTCAGTAATTTTGCGGATGGGTTGATGGGTAATCTGAATCTGGTTTCACACCCCTTTCCTAACTGGCGAATCTCACCCTTTTTCACACTGGGAACCGGTGTGATCCGCACCAATCCAAAAGTCACGCTGGTGCAGGAAATAGATCGTGTGGACCAGCTTGGCCACGTGGGTGTCGGTGCAAGAGTTTATCTGGCACGACGCTTCATACTACGCGCACAATATAAACATTATGTAATCTTTCAGAGTACTAACGAGAATCAGGAGATCGACGAATGGAACGTAGGATTCGCAGTCTTTTTCTAAGGCCTGTCAGCTATTGCCTGGTCAGTCTCTCACTGTTTGCCGGGATGCAAGCCCATGCCGCAGAAACCGAACAGGTTATCAATCCGGAAATCGACCGGCGTGATATCAAGGACGCCGCAATAGACACTGAGAATTTTGAAATCGGGCTGTTTGGTGGTGTGATGAATGTCGAAGATTTCGGCACCAATCCAGCTTATGGCATACGGCTTACTTATCACGTTACCGAAGATATCTTTGCTGAGATCGCCTATGGCCAAACCGAGACCAGCGAAACCAGTTTTGAACGGCTCAGCGGCAATATTCAATTATTGTCGGATGATGACCGGAAGCTCTCTTATCTTAACGGCTCTGCTGGCTTCAACATTCTCCCTGGGGAAGGATTTGTCGGCAAAAAATGGGCATTTACCTCAGCGCTGTATGTAATCGGTGGTGTTGGCGGCTCAAGATTTGCGAGTGATGATGCGCTTACCTGGAACATTGGCGCAGGCTACCGAGTACTAATCAATGACTGGCTGTCTCTCAGAATCGATGTGCGTGATCATATATTTGAACTTGATTTACTTGGCCAAAGACAAACTAATCACAATCTGGAATTCACCGGAGGTGTGTCTATATTTTTCTGAGACTTCCAGTTGATCAACAAAAATGTGACTGAGTTCACGTTTTCTACAGTACTGATCCACAGGAACGCCGTTATAACTTAGAACCACTTAAAGACGTTGAGATATGAGGTACCCTATGAAATCTGTTAAACATTTATTGAAACACCTGTTACCTGCACTGCTGGTATCCAGCTTGATAGGTATGATGCCCGCCAACGCCGATTCATCCAAAGGCCCTGCTCCGGATTTTTCACTAAAAAGCAGTGCGGGTAAAAATTTGAAACTGAGCGAATACCGCGGCGATGTGGTGATGATTAATTTCTGGGCATCCTGGTGCGGCCCCTGCCGTCAGGAAATGCCGCTGCTCGAAGAACTTTATCAACAATACGAATCGCTGGGCTTCACCATCCTGGGCGTGAATGTGGAGGCGGATTCCACAAAAGCCAAGGATATGCTTAAGAGCATTCCAGTCAGCTTCCCGGTGCTCTACGATACCACCAGCAAAGTCAGCAAACTTTATGACGTGGTCGCCATGCCGAGCACTGTCCTGGTCGATCGGGATGGCAACATGCGCTACTTGCATCAGGGTTACAAACCCGGCTATGCCGAACAGTATCAGCAACAAGTGCGTAAGTTGATCCGGGAATAATGGTGAAACGCCACACCCTTAGTTTGCTGCTAGCAGTTTGCACCTTATCAGGCTGCAGCAATATTCAGCCCTGGGTTAAACCCTATGAGCGCAGCAATCTTGCCGATCCGATAATGAGCTTTAGCCCTGACCCTATTTCTGAGGGTTATATGGATCATATCTACGAAGTCAGGGAAGCGGCACGTGGCGCAACCGGTGGTTCTGGAGGCGGCTGTGGCTGTAACTAGTCAATCACTGCTAGCGGGAGTCATCACACTTTTATTGGTAGTCAGCCAAAGTGTGATTGCCGGTGTTTTACCGGAAGATCGCGCTGATATTTTATATCATTCCTATGATGGTGGCGGTGTCGAGGTTACTGGCCCAGCCTTGCTGATACGTAAAGGTGATAACAGACGCTTTTCTGTTTCGGCAAAATATTATGTCGACAGTATCAGCAGCGCATCAGTCGATGTTATTTCACAGGGTAGCCCCTATTCTGAACAGCGGACTGAAATGTCCTTTGGTGTGGATTACCTGCACGCCGATACAAACATGTCTTTCAATTACTCTAACAGTGATGAAAGTGATTATCAGGCAGATACATTTAGTTTTGATATCAGCCACAGTATGTTTGGAGATCTGACAACTGTTTCTCTCGGCTACTCGAAAGGCATTGATGAAGTCTCCAGCAATACAAATCCAGATAGAGGTGGTGACGCAAACCACCAGAAATACCGCGTGTCCATGACGCAGATTCTGACAAAAAAACTGATAGCCGGAATTAACTATGAGGCTATTACTGATTCAGGATTTTTGAATAACCCTTATCGCTTAGTACGCTACCTGCCTACGCCTACAGCCACAACCACAGCCTCACAGTTTGAAGTCTACCCAAATACCCGATCCAGCAATGCGATTTCCGGGCAATTGAAATATTATTTGCCTTACCGTGCTGCTGTTGGCGGAAAATATAGATTTTATGTCGATGATTGGGACATCACAGCAAACACCATTGAGTTTAATTATGTTCACCCGCTCGGCGATAAATGGACATTTGAAGTCCTTTACCGACTATACGAACAAACCGGTGCAGATTTTTACAGCGACCTGTTTCCAAACGAGAATGCACAAAACTTTCTGGCCCGGGACAAAGAACTCAGTGATTTCAGATCACGTTCTTTCGAATTGGGATTCCGTTATGAATTCCTGAGTAAGGGCTGGCACTTTATTGACAAAGCCGCAATCAACATGAAATTCCGGAGAATCTTGTTCAACTATAATGATTTTACGGATATTACCAGGGGCAACAACTTGCCAGGTGAGGAAGAGTTTTACAGCTTCGGCGCCAACGTCTATCAGATATTTCTCTCCGCCTGGTTCTAATGTCTAAGAAATCTCTGATTAATTCGTCTTTACAAGGAACGCAGTGACGAGAATGGTTCAATTAATATGAACCCTACTAAACCGGCAAGTTTTCCGCGCCGCTCTCATTTTTTATTGCTGATTTTACCGGCCCTTTTTAGCAGCTCCATCCGCGCCGAATGGCTCCAAGATCAACAGGACATCATGGGCACGCGCATTACAGTTGAGCTTGAGCACGAAAATAAGCAACAGGCGCAACACGCTATTGATGCCGTCATGGATGAAATGCGGCGCATTGATGCAAGCATGAGCCCCTACAAACCGGACAGTGAACTCGCTAAGCTCAATGACCAGGCTGCAGACCAACAAGTTGCCGTCAGTAAAGAAATGCTCAAGCTATTACAACGCAGCATTGAGTTCTCCAACCTAACTCACGGCGCATTTGATATAACTTTTGCCAGCGCTGGCTTCTTATACGATTACCGGACCAACACAAAGCCGAATAGCCAGGATCTGAAACAGGCTGTCGATGTAATTAACTACAACAATATACATCTTGAGCCAGCTGAGCATTCAGTCAGTTTTTCCAAATCAGGCGTAAAAATCGATTTGGGTGGCATCGCTAAAGGACACGCTGTAGATAATGGTATTAAGTTACTGCAACAAATGGATATAAAAAATGCGCTGGTGACGGCTGGCGGCGATACCCGTGTCATCGGCAATCGCTGGGGACGGCCCTGGCAAATAGGCATCCGCGACCCACGCGATAAAAACAAGATGGCCGCCCAGATCCCACTCGAAAATGTTGCCGTGTCAACATCAGGTGACTATGAACGATATTTTGAACTGGATGGTATCCGTTATCACCATATTCTCAATCCCAAAACCGGTGATTCTGCCCGTGAGTTACAAAGCGTCACAATAATTGGGCCAGACGCCACTTCAACAGACGCTTTATCGACCAGTATTTTTGTGATGGGCCGGGAACGCGGCCTGCAACTCATTAACCGATTACCCGATATTGACGCGATACTGATCGATAACAAAGGTCGTATGCATTATTCAAAGGGGCTTGAACAAGCCTCCATTTACCAATAAGCAGGATGAAATCTAAATATCTCCGAATAAATTTGTCGTTAATCAGAAACACTTAGGTTGTTTACAGGGAAAATATCAGCACTGGGTAGGTTATACTAAATAAATAGATATCTTTGCTGGCACAACACTTGCATTACTGTATTAAAGTACGCTGATAGTGTTTGAGAACTACTTCACAGTTTTACTGTGACCTGTATCACCTAGAGGATTGAACCGGGAGCGAAAATGGCCGCTACCTACTGCTGGAAGACTAGCCAGACAGCCTCACCGGTGTAGAAATTTCGTTCCACCCGCGAGTCAGGAGAACACATGAAAAACTTTTATCAAATTCTGGGTATTTGGCTGCTGCTATTGCCCGCTCTGTCGATTGCCGAGCCCGCAGCAGAAAAAAGCCTCGACGATAACGTCCAGTCGCTGAAAAAACAGGTTGTCGAACTCAATCGTGATCTGTTTTCGCTCGAAGAAGAATTGCTTTTCCCATCCAATACTCAAATTTCGGTGTTTGTTTCCATGGATGTTGGCAATTTCTTTGACCTGGATTCTGTCAAAATAAAAATTGACGATAAAGAAGTTGCTGATTATTTGTACACCGAACGTGAAGTTGAAGCATTGATACGTGGTGGCGTGCAACGCATTCATATCGGCAATCTGAAAACGGGTGAGCATGAACTGGTTGCCATATTTACTGGCAAAGGGCCGCACGGCCGCGATTATAAACGTGGCGCGACTACAAAATTTAAAAAAAGCCTGGGTCCAAAATATGTCGAACTGAAAATTGTTGACCGGACCAGTAACTTCCAGCCAGAATTTGCCGTCAAGGAGTGGTAAATGCCCGTCAGGCTGAGTAGCTCCCTGTTATGCTTTTTACTGGCACTGTCCAGTAGCCCGGCTATGTCGGGTAAAAAGAAGCTGCAAAATGTACAGGATCTTCACTATGGTGAAGTACTGTTCCATTATTATCAGGATGATTATTATACGGCGCTGACACACCTGTTAGCGGCGCAAAAAAATAACCACCTGAGAAATCATACTCAGGATGCCGATTTACTATTAGGTGGTTTACAGCTTTCCTATGGCTTGAGCAATGCAGCGGAGAAACAATTTCAAGCCGCACTCGATGAAACAACCGAACAGTCAGTACAAAACAGAATTTGGTACTACCTGGGAAAAATTGCCTATCAGCGCGGTCAATTTTCGAAGGCACAAACCCAACTTGAAACAGTTGATAACATTAAGAACAAACGGCTTTCAGCAGAACACCGCTTACTGCTGGCCAACACCAGCATGGGCATGGGTAACAACCAGGCTGCCGCTGACACGCTCAGCAAAACCCGCGCACCTGATGGGATAGAAGAATATCTGCGTATCAACCGTGGTATCGCCCTGTTACGTGCGGGTGATCTCAAAGCTGGTCAGAAGGAACTTGATGATCTGGGTGAAATAAAAACTGGCGATGAAGAATTACGCTCTTTGCGCGACCGCGCCAATCTGGGATTAGGTTATAAATTCTTGCGCGCCAAACAACCGCAACAAGCCAGAAAATATCTGAACCGTGTTCGTCTCACCGGACCATCTTCACAAGCCGCGTTACTCGGCGCAGGCTGGGCTGATGCCGCCAATGGTGATTATAAAAATGCGTTGACTCCCTGGCAGGAACTTATCAAACGCGACAGTTATGATGCGCCGGTTCAAGAAGCGCAGTTAGCAGTGCCCTTTGCCTTCGAACGGCTTGGCAAACAACAACGCGCCATGCACTTCTATAACAAAGCAGTCGATTACTTTAATGATGAAGAAGCAACATTGGTTGAAGCAACCTCCGTGGTTGAATCAGGCATACTCGATCAGATTGTTTCACAACTACCCGGCACTATTTCCGGTGGCTGGTTAAGCCGCAACACACCGCTCAAGGAAATACCGGCACACAACTACCTAATCAATGTGCTTTCAGATAACCGTTTTCAGGAAAACCTGAAAAACTTCCGTGATCTGACATTTCTGGATCGACAACTAACGCAATGGGAAGAAACTATTGTCCTGTTACAAGGTATGGTCGATACACGCCGACTTTCCTACCAAAAAAGTTCACCGGTAATACGCAAACAACTCGAGAAACAAAAAACCATTGATCTGGATGCTGAGTGGAATTATTTAAATAGCCGCTTGTACAATATAGCCAGTAATTATGAACCACTGGGTGTTGCAACCACAGCAGAAATCGCTCAACTCAACAAAATTAAGTCCGTTGAAGACAGGCTCAGCAAGTTACCAGAAAATAGCCGCACCCTGAAACTTGCTGATAAGGCACGCTGGCTAAAAGGTGTGCTCTACTGGCAGGCTCAGGCCGACTACAAGAGCCGGATGTGGAAAATAAAAAAACAGCTAATAGCGCTTAAAAAGCCGATGCAGGAAAACAAAACGAAGCTCTCAATAGTCGAGCACGCCCTGCTAACTGCTGATGAAGGATTTGCCGGTTATGATGACCGCATCCTGAAACTACAGACACTGATAATCGCATTGCAGCCTCAAGTTACTCAAGCTATGCAAGAGACCGGCAATAGCATGAAAAAAATGGCGCTCGAAGAATTGCAAAAACGTAAACAACGTATTGTCAGCTACCGTAACCAGGCACGCTATGCACTGGCCAGAAATTACGATCAATTGACAAAGCACACGGATGACGCGCCATGAAAATGAAGCGCACCCTGATTGGATACAGCATTGCCTGCATTTTAACAGGCTGCTCGCTATCACCCTTCTCGGATGATAGCGAATCGCGCATTGGGTCATTGAAGCCCCAGGACTGGCCCGACACACCCAAAATGGCTGAGAAAAACCTTGGCCGCAAACATGCTATGCAACAATACGAAGAATTTTTGGCTGAAGCGAGCGAGAAAGAACTGGTTCCGGAAGCTATCAGGCGTTTGGCAGACCTGCATCTTGCTGAAGAGCAGGACACCGCCCTTATTGCAGAACAACTGCCTGGCCATGCAGATTCCCGTTCTGCAGAGCTCTATAAAGAGTTGATGGAAAGGTTCCCGGATCATGAGCTGAATGACAGCGCACTGTATCAAATGGCACGCGCGCTTGAACAAAACGGTGATGCCGAGCCATCCATGAAGGCACTTTCCAATTATGCAGGAAAATACGACGGCTCTGATAAATACGATGAAGTACAATTCCGTCGTGGTGAATATTTATTCGTGCGGCGTGAATATGCTGCCGCTGAGCAAGCCTACCAGGCTGTCCTCGACGTCGGCGACGCTTCAACATTTCACCAACAGGCATTGTATAAAACCGGTTGGGCCAGGTTTAAACAACATCATTACGACCATTCACTGAATGCATTCACTCAACTTCTCGATGAAAACATTGCTGACCATGATTCTGCCAACCTGCCTGAATCACTGGCCCGCGCTGAACAGGAGCGGCTGCTTGACACATTACGCGCTGTCAGCCTGAGTTTTGTCTATTTGGGTACTGCTGATGAAGTTGAAAATTATTTCAAAACTAATGGCAATCGTCAGTACGAACCATTAATTTACGCAAACCTTGCCGCTTTACACTTGACCAAAGAGCGTTATAGCGATGCAGCCGACACTTACCGGCGCTTTGCGACTGTGCATGCACAACATCGTGAAGCACCTTTGTTCCAGTCGCATGTTATTAATGTTTATAAACAGGCAGGCTTTAACAAGCGTGTCCTTCAAGAGAAGCAGGCGTTTGTCGAACAATACCAACCGGCCAGTGCTTACTGGAAACAACACGACCCGGCTCAGTCACCCGATGTTCTAAATCAAGTGCAACGCCACTTACGCGATATTGCCCGCCATTACCACGCTGAGGCTCAGGCAAAGAAAACGGTACAGTCATATGCCGATGCAGGTCACTGGTATGAATTATATTTACGTGCATTTCCCGATAGTAAACGCACCTCTTATATGAATTTCCTGTATGCGGAACTTCTAACCTCTGCCGGACAACATGGCCGCGCCGCAGGTGAATATGAACGTACCGCCTATCTTTACGGCGAACACAATAAAGCACCAGAAGCAGGATATGCAGCTATCCTGGCTTACCAGAAACATGAATCTAGCCTACAGGATCAAACAAAACTGGAATGGCACCGAAAAGGCATCGATAGCGCACTTCGTTTCTCAGAGGAATTTGCAGAGCATAAACAGGCATTACCCGTTCGATCTCGTGCTGCCGAACAGCTTTATGCTCTGAAAGACTATCCTGCCGCAGTCAACGCCGCCCAACCCTTAACTGAAAACAAAACGGCCCCGGTTGAACTGCAACTTAATGCCTGGACAATCACTGCGCATGCCTGGTTTGATATTGCCGATTTCCATAAATCTGAAGCCGCCTATCAGCAAGCACTGCTGCTAACACCGGCCAGTGACAAATCCCGTCCGAAACTGGCAGATAAACTGGCCGCTAGTATTTACAAACAAGGGGAACAAGCGCGCACCGCCGGTGAGTTGGATGTGGCAGCCAAACACTTCCTGCGCGTAGGCACGACAGTACCGGCATCTGCCATCGCATTAACCGCACGTTATGATGCAGCAGATGCTTACGTCTCACTCAAACAATTTCCGGCCGCCATACAGACGCTGGAAGAATGGCGGCGCGATTATCCTGACAGTGAATTACAGACTGACGTCACCCGTAAACTCGCCATTCTGTATAGAGACAACAAACAACCACTACAGGCTGCCGTAGAATTTGAACGCATGGCGGCATTTGAAAAAGATCCTGAACTGCAACGCGAATCAGCCTGGACTGCTGCATCGCTGTATCTCGATGCACAACAAACACCCCGTGCAATCCAGGCCTATCAGAAATATGTCTCGCAATTTCCGCAACCGGTCGAACCTGCCATGGAAGCTCGTTCCAAACTGGTTTCGCTCTACACTGATTCAAGTGACAGCAAACAAGTGCGCTACTGGCAGGAACAAATCATTCAAGCTGATCGTAATGCAGGCAACCAACGCTCAAATCGAACCCGGTTCCTGGCTTCGCACGCACAACTGGCGCTGATCAAACCTCAATATGATGCATATCACAGCGTCAAACTACGTGAGCCATTACAACAAAACCTGGCGCGAAAAAAACAGTATATGAAAGCCGCTATAAATGGTTACACGCAGGCTGCGAGCTATGAAATCGGTGACGTGACGACCGAGTCTACTTTCCGGATTGGTGAAATATATGCCGACTTCAGCAAGGCACTGATGGAATCAGAACGCCCTCGTAGCCTGAAAGGTGAAGCACTCGAACAATATAACTTGTTACTCGAAGAACAAGCTTTTCCCTTTGAAGAGCAAGCAATTGAAATCCATGAAACCAATCTGCAAAACATCGCTTCGGGCGTCTATGACTCCTGGGTGAAAAAGAGCCTGGAACAGCTTTCTGCACTTTTACCAGCCCGCTACCAGAAACAGGAAAGGAGTGAGCATTTTGTTGCTGCAAGATAAATCTTTCCTGCTCTCATCACGGATCGGCATCATCGTCTTATGTTTCAGTCTGATCTGGATCAGTGCGTGTAGTACGACGGCTAAAAAGTCAGGCTATACCAGCTCGAAATATAATAAAGCCCGCACATTGATGGAAAACGGACAATACAAGGAAGCCATTCCTTTGCTGCAAGCTATCAATGAGTCCAAACCTAAACTTGCCGAACCCTATGTTAATCTTGGTATTGCTTTGCGTAAAAATGAAAAATTTGATGATGCGCTGATAGCGCTGGAAACGGCTGTTAAACTCGACTCAAAGGCCGCTGCAACACATCACCAGCTGGGTATTCTTTACCGCGAAATGGGGATGTTTGATGAATCACTTTCCGCGTATAAAAAATCATTAAAACTGGACCATGATTATGCGCTGGCACATCGTAATATTGGTATTCTCTATGATCTCTATTTACAACTCCCGGGTCAGGCGTTAAATCACTATAAAAAATATCTGCAACTGACCAGCGAACCCGACAAACAAGTGAATAACTGGATTATCGATCTGGAACGACGCACCGGTTCTAACCGCGTCAAGGTATCTCAATGAAACTCGTATTCAATAAAACGCCGTCTTTTATACTCGCCGTTAGCCTGATCCTGACGCCATTATTGGCCAGTGCAGAGGAAGCAGAGCTAGGCATGTCCGTCGTTGGTAACAGTGAGCTACCCAAGGCACTTTTTATCGTTCCCTGGAAAGAAGCAGAATCAGCATTAGCCCCGGACAGACCCGTCAACAGTTTGATCGATGAAGCCTTACAACCTGTTGATCCAGATGTCTTCCGGCGAAAATTGCATTATTTTGACCTGGTTCACAAAAACGATTAAAGCCAATTACTGTTATTAACGAAATATATTGAGAACAAACTTATAAGGAGTTCACTATGGATATCTACTCATCAATTGTTAAATTTTTTCAGGACGGTGGCCTGTTCATGTACCCCATTGTTGTTGTATTGGCACTGGGGCTGGCTATTGCTGCTGAACGATACATCTATTTAACCGCTGCCCGCGCTACTAATCAGCGCACATGGAAGAAAGTAATGCCGCTGATTATGGAGGGACGGTATCAGCAAGCATCAGACGTCACAGCCAAATCCAAATCAGCGCTCAGCCGCATCCTCCGTTACGGCCTGGACCGTGCTAGTGGTGGTTCCCGCCAACGCGACGATGTAGAAGTTGCCATGGAAGAAGGCCTGATGGAAACTGTACCCCGACTGGAAAAACGCACTCACTACCTGGCCACCTTTGCCAACATCGCCACATTGCTTGGGCTGCTCGGCACTATTATGGGACTGATCACTGCCTTTACTGCGGTTGCTAATGCTAATCCCGCTGAAAAAGCTGACATGCTATCCGCCAGTATTTCGGTCGCCATGAACACAACGGCATTCGGATTAATGGCAGCTATTCCATTATTGCTGATCTACACAGTGTTACAGACAAAGACTACTGAACTGGTTGATAGCCTGGAAATGGCCTCGGTGAAATTCCTCAATATTTTGACTGAACGCAACAGTAAGGCCGGAATCTAATGAGACGTCGCTGGCGTAGAAAACACCTGGCGCAAGCGCCAGAAATTAATATAACGGCCTTTATGAACCTGATGGTCATATTGGTGCCGTTTTTATTGCTTACGGCTGTGTTTTCGCGCATCACGATTCTGGAACTGGATGTACCAAAATCCAGTAACACCAGCATACCACTCAAGGAAGAACAGCCATTAATTCTGGAAGTTACTGTAAGAGAAAAAAGCATCCAGGTAGATGATCAAAAGCTAGGACGCATTGGTGACTATATTAATGCTACAACTGATGGCAGTGATATGAAATCACTTTCTAGCTTGTTACAACAAATCAAAGCTCGCCACCCAGATAAAACTGATATCACGCTATTACTGGAAATGGACATTCCCTATGAGCGGTTGGTCGAAGTCATGGATACATTACGTGTAGTACGCGTCGAACAAAACAATGAAATGGTGAATGCCGAATTATTTCCAGCCATATCTATAGGTGATGCAGAATCTCTGGATCTTCTCTCTGATAATGGAGGTCAACTGTGAAGCAATCACGCCGAGCCATAAGAATGGAGCGCAATCATAAACGTCAGGGCCAAATACCAGGGCTGAACCTGGTATCACTCATGGATATTTTTACTATTCTGGTTTTCTTTCTATTAGTAAACTCATCAGATGGCGAAGTTTTACCCACCACTCGTAATATCGAGTTACCAGAATCTATTGCAGAACAAAAACCCCGGCAAAATATTGTCGTCATGATTTCGGGTACCGATATCTTGGTACAGGGAAGCCGCGTAGCGACAATGAGCGATGTGCGCGAAAATAGTGATTATATCGACCCGCTAATCAACACCCTGAAAATCCAGCACGCAAAGCACCTGTTACCCACCACATCTGAAAAACAGGCTGCACAGGAAATAACCATAATGGGCAGTAAGGATATACCCTATAAATTACTCAAGAAGGTAATGAGGTCCTGCACTGAAGCTGGTTATGAACGCATTTCACTTGCTGTGCTTCAAAAAGCTGCACAGGATAGTTAAGCATGATTTACTCACACTCATTGACATTACCCTGGTCGATTTCAGCCGAAGATGATCGGCGTTTTCGCCGCATCCTGACGATAGCTTTGCTGCTGACTATCGCGTTGGGCATTGCAATACCGCTTGCTCCTGTGTTCAAAAAACCAGTAGAAGAAATCGTAGTGCCACCCCGCGTGGCCAAATTGATTTTTGAAAAACGCACCGAACCTAAAAAACCCAAACCAAAACCAATAGAAAAGAAAAAACCTGAGCCGAAACCCATCGAAAAGAAAAAACCGGAACCGGTACCAGAGCCTGTTGTAAAGAAAAAACCGATCCCGAAGAAAAAACCCAAGCCGCCACCCAAAGTGGTCAAAAAACCGATCCCTAAAAAGCCAATCGTTAACCCAACTGAACAGGCACGTAAAAAAGCCAAAACAACCGGTTTACTAGCTATGAGTGATTCATTAGCCGATTTGCGCGATCAAACATCCGTGAATAAGCTGCGTGGCGCCAAGCGGTTATCCAGCGGGGGTGCGACCGCAAAACAAACCACGCGCTCATTGATCACTTCTAAGATTGCCGGTGCCAGTGGTGGTATTAATACAGCCAAACTGAGCCGTAGTACGGGTAGCACTCAACTGACCAGCCGAACAGCTACTGAAGTCAGTAGCCCGGTTACACCTGTCGCAACGAAAAAGAAGGCTAAAGGCAAAGGATCTAATCTACAGGCTTCGCGCAGCATTGAAGAAATTCAAATTGTGTTCGACAAAAATAAAAGTACGATTTACAATCTGTATTATCGCGAGTTACGCAAAGATCCTTCTTTACAAGGTAAACTGGTACTACGTCTAACGATCGCACCCTCCGGAAAAGTAACCGGTATAGAGTTGGTTTCCAGCGAACTGTCTTTACCCAGCCTGGAACAAAAACTGCTCCAGCGCGTAAAGATGTTTAGCTTTGGCGCCAAATCAGTGGACACTATAACGATTACTTACCCTATAGATTTTCTGCCCGCGTAAAGAATTTAGGAACCTCTGATTCATTTCGCAAAAAACCCTGTAGGAGCGGCTTTAGCCGCGATGAACACGGCACCCATCGCGGCTAAAGCCGCTCCTACAATATTTATACTATTTGATATGAAAAATGTACAATTAATCAGAGGGTCCTTAACATGAAAACTCTCAGACTGATTATTGTTGTGTCTGTAATGGTAACGCTATGCTCCTGCTCAGAAGATCCAAGCACAACAACACAACCAACCAATAGCCGTGTCTCAGAAGATAACGTATTCAGTGACCAGGTCAGGGCACTCGAAAAGGCCGAACAAGTTGAAGATAAAATCATGGATGCATTCAAAAAACGTGACTCATCCATCGATGATAATTAAACCTATCATTTACTAGCCGGATTGATATTCACCGTCCAGTTTCTGTTCCAGCAAGCAGCGTATTTTTTCAACCTCATCAGCGTTATATGGCACAGAACCGTCCGCACCCCAGACCACACCAGGCCAGCAATAATCATTTTTATTACGGCCAATAGCATGTATATGCAATTGCGACACAATATTGCCAATGGCAGCAATATTCAATTTATCAACAGCAAATTCAGCCTTGATAAACTTTGATAACTTATTTATAGAAGTTAATAAATCAGTCTGGGCAGACTCATCCAATTCATAAATCTCATGGACATCCGTTTTAGGCACCAGAATAAACCAGGGAATCTTTGCATTATTAAGAAGTAACAGTATGCTGCTTCCCAGACAACCCATAATAAAGCAGTCTTTTTCTAATTGAGTATCCAGCTGAAAATTATCCATCAGCAGGGTTTAAACAACTTTCGAGCTGTGACTCGGTGACTGGATGCACGAGTACGGTGTGCAAGGTAAATAATTCGTTCAGTTTATCGACGTACTGCCTTTCAGATTTTTCAACCATAACAATCACCCTGGCTTCCCGTGCATACTTTTGCAAGCTTGACAGCAGGACATCAAGATTACTGATATTGACACCCGCATAATTATTACCATAACCGTAAAAGAATTCAGCGACAATGAAATCTGGCTGGCATTTTTTGATCTGTCCGATTGCCTTACGAATAGATCCAACCCTCTCTTCCTTAATATTTAGCCGCTGATACAGCCGGGATAAATTTGGATGTGAAGGGGATTCGATAATAGAAAGTAAATGGAAAGACGGCTTCACTGTGACATATAGTCCAGAACAATACCGGCAAACACAAAGGCACCCAGCCAGTTGTTATTTAAAAATGCCTGGAAACAGAGGCTGGTATCGCGATCTCTGATGAGGAATTGTTGATACACAGCAAGCCCTGCTGCGAGTAACAAACCGAGGTAATAATAGGTATGTAGACCTGCTTCCTGCCCGACGAGCAATAAGGACAAAAAGAATAATACCTGTAATAGGCCGATTACCCGTTTATCAGATTCACCAAGCAGAATAGCTGTGGATTTCACGCCTATTTTTATATCGTCCTCACGATCGACCATACCGTACATCGTGTCATAGACCGTAGCCCAAACAACCGTTGAGATAAAAAGCAGCCAGGCTATTTTTGGCACACTTCCGGTTTGGGCAGCAAATGCCATGGGTACCGCCCAGCCAAAAGCCGCACCCAAATAAACCTGCGGTAAATGTGAATGGCGTTTTACAAATGGATATGTCGCCGCCAACAACACGCCAACGAATGACATCAATATAGTGAGTATATTTAATTGCAATACCAGCAGAAAAGCCAACAGGCACAAGATACCAAATAAAACCAGAGCTTCAATTGTATTAACTTTTCCTGACGCGATCGGCCTGTCTTTGGTGCGCGCTACATGGGGGTCAAAATTACGATCCGCGTAATCATTAATCACACAACCAGCAGAGCGCATCAGGATAACGCCCAGAATAAACACTATCAGAACAAGTAGATCCGGTTTTCCTTCACTGGCAATCCATAACGCCCAAAGCGTTGGCCACAACAGTAACAGGATACCAATAGGTCTGTGCAGACGCATCAAAAGCGCATACTGATGCAGTCGGTCGTTTAGATTGAACATACTTAAATGAGGGAAGATTTGATTAAATCAGGTAAAAACATTTCGCATACCAGCAACGGCTTGTTACTTACATGAAACACCGAACGCCGCCCCCAAATGTGAGCAGGTTTTGTTTTTATACCTGTCACTGCCGGGACATACAACGCATGCTGGCGTGATATACAAGCCATCTCAACCGATCCTCGCCGCATAGAGGGATCAGAAAATAGATATGCGCCTAGTGGCCGGTCACCCAGAAATTGTAATCTACGTTGTGGCCCTTGCAGGGTAGAAACAGGAATGATGGTGCGGGCAAACACCCAGGGCTTCCCATCACACAGCAACTGTACCTGACGGATGATCACCCGTTGCCGGGGCGATATGTGAAGTACTGAACGCTCATCCTGGCCAGGATAGCCCCAACCCTGATCCAGAACCTGCACCCGAAAACATCCCTGACAGTGCTGTTTTATACGTTGGGTCAGTGAGCCAGTGTCCATTAGCCAACTACGTAATGTATCTGCCAACCTATACCGTAACCACTGGTTTTCAGGCCGCCATACCGGAGTTGAATAATGTTTGCCGACTCTAAATGCGGCTGTCGATACCCTGCCCATAAGCGGCGGCATTATGACACAGTTCACAGTCTGATATCTGGCCCGAAACCGCCTAACAGCACTCAAATCACATATTAGTCGAGAACTATGTCACTAGACTGCAATTACGTAAATAATAAGATCAACTTAGCGTGATGCAATTCACGGCACTGACCCGAACTGTCAGCGAAACTCCATGACCAATCCTTAGTTTAATAGTCAGCGGAGTTAATATGAGAAAGCCGGTCTCGCCTAAAAGGCAAGCATCAAATCAACCGCGCCGTCAGAGTCATACTCGTTTTCAGCTATTGCGACTGGCGGGATTGGTTCTGTTAGGAAATCTTGTATTACTGTCTATCCCACTCATTACCTTGCTTGCAATCGGTGTTTCCACCTTGATGTTCTTTTCTGCTAACACGCCATTAGAATGGTTACTCATGGAAACCTGCGCGCTGGTTGGCACAATTGGCTTACTGGCGACCTATGACCTGTTAAAAACACAAACTACCCGTCTTGATGGTTTGGAACTTAAACAGAAACAGGCACCCGAATTATTTTCCATGGTCAAACGGCGCTGTCATCAATTCGGGTTGCCGCCCATTGACCGGGTACTACTCACCGAAACAGCCAGCATTAAACTGGTTATTACTCCAACGCGTGCCATGTCAGGTGCATACATGCAAACGCTACATATTGGTTGGCCGTTGTTATCATTTCTTTCATTTAAACAATTTCGTGTTGCCCTGAATGCAGAACTGGGTCAGCACTCAGGATCCAGCCTAATGAGTACGAGTAGCATTAACCGCCAGTCCGTTTTCTGGCAGGGTCTCAGTCAGCATTATGCTAAACGGACTTTCCCAGCCGCCTGGCTGTTACGCAAACCTATTACTAGTTTTGCCAATTATTTTGAATCAAGATCTTATGAGATCTGTCAAACACAAATTCTTGAACATGATCAGTTAGCACTGGAATACACCGATGAAAAAGAAGTGCTGTCATTGATCGCAGCGACTGCGTTAGGCGAAGCCTTTTTGGATAAAAAATACTGGCCAATGATCTTTGCTGCCGCAGAAAAAACTGCAGATCCTGTCGTTAAACCCTTTACCAATCTAAATGCAATTATGGATCGCACCCTATACCAGGAAGATGCTGAACGCTGGTTACTGCAAGCTCTGGCTGCTGGTGATATCAGTGATCAAAGCAGCCTGCGAGAACGACTGGCTATGCTTGGCTATCAGGAATTACATTGGACCGGGTTGCCACGCCAGCCAGCCCTTGAAACCTTGTTTGGTTGCCAATGGCAGACGATCGCCGGACAAATGGATCAACGCTGGCAAGCTAATGTACACCAGGAATGGACCGACCGGCACTGGCGCTTTCGTCAAAATCAGGATCAATTTTATGCCTTGCAGCAAAAAGCGGCCAAAGAAACCATCACCGGTGCTACTGCGATACGCTATGCGAAGCTAGCAGAAGAATTCTTGCCGAAAGAAGAAATAGTTATGCTGTGTAAGGGTTTGCTACGCGTCAATCGCACCCATGCCGACGTCAGCTTCCAATGTGGCAAACAACTCCTTGAAGCCGGTAGTGATGATGGTATTCGTGCCATTGAAATTGCTATCCAGCTAGATCCAAACTACACCAATCAGGGCAATACATTGATTTACGCCTTCGAACGTACTAACCGAGTAATTCCTTTCCAGCGGGCTGCAATTGCGTAGTAACTGACGACGAAATCTATGAAACCAGTTTATGCATCCCCGTAACGGGCTGATTGCCCCAGCCAACGATTGACCAATGGAGCTACTTTATCCGGATACCGATCCATCATTAGCTCACCAGCCTGCTCGACATTTACAAGTAAATCGCTATCCCGCAGCAAATCGGCAATATGAAACTGCATTTCACCGGTCTGCCGGGTACCTAATACCTCACCAGGCCCGCGCAATTCGAGATCACGACGCGCAACTTCAAAACCATCATTGGTATTACGCAATATCGACAAACGCTCACGTGCTAACCGGGACAGCGATCCGTGGTACATCAATACACAACTGCTTTTTTCACTGCCACGTCCGACCCGTCCACGTAACTGGTGCAGTTGCGCCAAGCCTAAACGCTCAGCATTTTCGATAATCATTAAGCTCGCATTGGGTACGTCTACCCCAACTTCTATGACGGTCGTTGCAACCAATAAATCAATCTCTCCCGCCTTGAATGCAGCCATACATTCCACTTTCTGTTTCGTTTTCAAACGGCCATGCACCAGCGCAATACGCAAATCAGGTAAACTCGCAGTTAATAATGTAGCCGCCTCTTCTGCAGCCTGGCACTGCAATACTTCAGATTCCTCAATTAAAGTACAAACCCAGTAAGCCTGACGTCCTGCCTCACACGCCTGACGAACACGCTCGATCACCTCATCCCGGCGGCTGTCAGGAATAACCACCGTTTGTACCGGCGTCCGACCGGGCGGCAATTCATCAATAACTGACGTATCCAGGTCAGCATAAACAGCCATAGCCAGTGTCCTGGGGATGGGTGTTGCCGTCATGATCAACTGGTGTGGATAACAATTCTGCTTTGCGCCTTTGTCACGTAAGGATAAACGTTGGTGCACACCAAAGCGGTGTTGTTCATCGATTATCACCAGGCCCAAACGATTGAATACAACCTCCTCCTGAAACAAGGCATGTGTTCCAATTACAATTTGCGTTGTACCCGCCACCAGATCCTGTAATTGTTTTTCACGTGCCTTACCTTTGAGCTTGCCAGATAACCAGCCTACTGAAACAGATAGAGATGCAAACCAGCTCTGAAAATTTTGCAAATGTTGCCCGGCAAGTAACTCGGTTGGCGCCATAATCGCAACCTGATAACCCGAGGCTATCGCTTGCAAAGCAGCAACTGCAGCCACAACTGTTTTCCCGGAACCTACGTCTCCCTGCACGAGACGCATCATCGGATGGGGATCGGCAAGATCCTGTTTTATTTGTTCTACAACCCGGCGTTGTGCTCCCGTGAGTTGAAATGGAAGCATGTGTATAAATTCATCACACAACGGGCAAGATGGCTCCAGTGATGGCGCGCTCAACAGGCGTGCTTTGTCACGTATACGCCGAAGGCTCAGGTGGTGAGCTAACAACTCCTCAAACGCAAGCCTTTGCTGGGTTGGATGACGCCCCGCCTCAAGTGCAGATAATTCCACCCCTGGTGGAGGCCGGTGCACATAACGTAATGCAGCATGCAGGTCGGTTAAATCAAATTCACTTAACACGTCTACGGGTAATAGATCCGGCAGGTTTTCTGAATCCAGAAGTAGTAGCACCTGATCCGTCATTCGTCGCAACAAGATTTGGCTAACACCCTCAGTTGTTGGATACACCGGCGTCATTTGCGCTGCAAGTGGCAAACTTTCATGCTCCTGTAGCCGCTGATATTCAGGGTGTACCATTTCCAGTGTGACCGATCCATTTCTGATATCACCAAAAAATCTGAACCGGTGACCGCGCACAAAACCCTGCTGTTGATTGGAATTAAAATAAAATAAACGGATAGTCAGAGCACCAGTGCCATCACTGATGCGTACCAACAAGCTACGGCGTCGACCATATTTTATTTCTACCAGATCGACTTCTGCTTCAATAACTGCTTGCATGCCAGCATGCAATGCTCCAATAGGTGTAACGCGCGTACGATCTTCATAGCGCCGTGGCAGATGAAACAGAAAATCCTGGAGGCTGTAAATATTCAGCGTTGCAAGCCGTTCAGAAACGCGCGGGCCAACACCTTTTAAAGTAGTTACCGGGCGGGCATCCAGGCCCAGTTGATCCTCGATTGAAGTCACTACTGAATTAACGATTGTTGTTTACCACTGGTTCTTCTTACCCATAAACTTCATATATCTCTCGCCAAGACGCAAAGCTCGCAAAGTTAAAAACTAAAAATTAAAAGGCGCATTGTTAATATTTTTCTTGGCGGTCTTTGCGTCTTGGCGATGGAAATTAACTACCCAGCACCATTATCGCATCCATCTCTACCTGTGCTGTTTTTGGTAAAGATGCCACGCCAATAGCTGCACGCGCCGGGTAGGGTTCACTGAAATACTCAGCCATCACCTGATTCACAAGTGGGAAATGCACCAGGTCTGTTAGAAAAATATTCAATTTAGCGATATCAGCCAGAGTACCACCCGCGGCAGTTGCTACCGCACTGAGATTATCAAATACACGGCGAATCTGCGCTTCCATATCTCCCGCTACCAGCTCCATTGTTTCTGGCACGAGCGGGATCTGCCCTGACAGGTATACCGTCTGGCCGGTTTTAATTGCTTGTGAATAAGTGCCAATTGCCTGTGGCGCTTGCTCAGTCTGAATCACAACTCTGGTCATGCAAAACTCCTCACCCTTATATACTAATTAAACAGCGCTTCCAAAGATTTTGGCTTAAATACGACTGACGTGCATAACATCAGGTATGTTATGAATACAGCGCATAACTCGCGCCAAATGTTTCCGGTCTGTCACGGTCACTGTGAAATTCAATAACGTGTCCAAACCATCCCTCTCCTCAATGGAAATGTTCTCAATATTGGATCCTTTTTCAGAAATCTCTGCAGCGACCGTCGCCAACACGCCGCGTTGATTTGCAACGTCGATACGAATTCCAGCAGGAAATTCCCCCTCCACATCAGTCTGCCATTCTACATCGATCCACTTGTCTGGCTTGTTCTGAACTTCAACCAGATTTTTACAGGCCTCTCGGTGTATGACCAATCCTCGGCCCTTACTCACAAAGCCTGCAATTTCATCACCCGGAACCGGCCAGCAACAGCGTGCAAAATGCACCACCATACCTTCGGTTCCACGGATCACCAATGGATGGGCCTCAGAACTCACCGGTTCGATGTCACCATCAACAGGTACTAGTCGACGCGCCACCAACATCGCCATACGATTACCCAGGCCTATATCGGCATAGAGTTGATAGGGAGATTCAAAACCACATTCAGTGAGTAATGACTGCAGCGGTGCAACTTCAATAGCATCGAGTGAACTGAACAGGTTCTGTAACGCCCGGTCGAGCATCCGCTCACCTAATAATACCGCTTCATCCAGCTGTAAATTTTTCAGGTAATGCCGGATATTGGATCGTGCCTTCGCCGTGGTTACAAAATTTAGCCATGCCGGGTTGGGATGGGCACCACTGGCGGTGATGATCTCAACACTTTGACCATTCAACAATTGTGTACGTAACGGTGCCAGACGCCGGTCAATTTTTGCAGCGATACAGGTGTTACCAATTTCACTATGCACCGCATAAGCAAAATCAACGGCAGTCGCGCCCCGTGGCAACTCCATGATTTCACCGGCCGGTGTGAAAACATAGACCTCATCCGGAAACAAATCGATTTTGACATTTTCCAGAAACTCCAGAGAGTCACCAGCGTTTTGTTGCATTTCCAATAGTTCACGCAGCCATTCACGTGCCCGCGCCTGGGCATAGTTGCCCGGTTTGTCACCCGCCTTGTATAACCAGTGCGCAGCAATACCTGCATCAGCAACACGGTTCATATCTTCTGTGCGGATTTGCACCTCGATAGGTACGCCATATGGACCAAACAAAACGGTATGCAGGGATTGATAGCCGTTTGATTTTGGAATGGCAATGTAGTCTTTGAACTTACCGGGAACCGGCTTATACAAGTTGTGCATAATGCCAAGAACCCGGTAACAAGTGTCCACGTTGTCAACCACCAACCGGAAAGCATACACATCAAATACTTCACGAAAAGAACCAGCACGGTCGCGTATTTTCTTGTAGAGACTGTAAAGATGTTTCTCCCGGCTCATCAACTGGCAGTTCAGATCTTCCTGCAATAAACGCTGGCCAATGGCAGTTTCAATCTTGTTAAGAATTTCTTTACGATTACCGCGCGCACTCCTAACTGCATTGGTTAGGACACGGTATCGGGTTGGAAAATGCGCGGCAAAACCAAGCTCCTCCAGCTCGATACAGACTTGGTTCATCCCCAGACGATTGGCAATAGGTGCGTAAATGTCCAGCGTTTCCCTGGCAATGCGGCGGCGTTTGTCAGGCCGCATCACACCCAGCGTACGCATGTTATGTAAACGATCCGCGAGCTTCACAATAATGACACGAATATCGCGCACCATCGCTAACAACATTTTGCGGAAATTCTCAGCCTGCGCTTCGGCCTGACTCTCGAATTTTATCTGGGTTAGCTTACTGACGCCGTCGACCAACGCGGTAATTTCCTCACCAAACTCGGCTTCTATTTGCTCTTTGGGTGTGCCGGTGTCCTCAATAACATCGTGCAGAATTGCCGCCACGATACTTTGGTAGTCCATGTGCATACCGGCAAGAATGCGCGCTACGGCTACGGGATGATAAATATAGGGTTCACCGGTTTGCCGGTGCTGGCCTTCGTGAGCTTCTGCGCCGAACAGGTAGGCGCGGTACACTTCCCGGACTTGCTCAGATGACAAATAGCTTTCCAGCAACTGGCACAAGTCACTGATCAGAAAGCGTGATTCTGTATTCTCTGGTATTGATGCAGGTGTCGCCATGCTGGGCAGTCCGGCTTTAACGTCTGACTGCCAATAATAGGCGATATAGTGTTGCTAAAACAGCTTTTACCAACGAAGAAATACGCAGCGACTTACCTGCGTAACCGCTTGGGAATTAAATACTAACTTTTAATTAGACACCAGGCAGCAGATTGGGCATAACGGATGAAGTTATTTCTGGTTTATCGTCCGTTTCGGCATCCTCGTCGTCATCGGCGGGTGGTTTTTCATCGAGAATGCTGGCAGTAATGTAGTCTTCAGCAATTTCGCGCAAGGCAACCACTGTCGGCTTATCATTTTCCCAGGGGATGAAGGGTTCAACGCCCTTGGCAAGCTGACGGGCACGCTTGGTGGCAACCAGCACCAATTGAAAACGATTATCGACCTTATCTAGACAATCTTCGACGGTTATTCTTGCCATAATATTACTGCCATGCCGGAAAGTTACGGGGCGGCAATTCTAACTGATTTAGGGTCCGGGTCAAAATTTTCATATAAATTTGTACCCAAGCCATTAATTAGCAGGTGAAAGCAATCCTGCAAGCAACCTGGCACAGTATTGTTGCTGTTTCGCCAGACTGAGCCGGCTGGATCTGAACAAGGCCGTTAGCTCTTCCAATGCCACCGCAAAATCATTATTAATAACAAGGTAATGGTATTCATCATAATGCGACATCTCACTGACCGCATCAATCATGCGCCGATCAATAACCTCTGCATTATCCTGGCCTCGTGCTGTCAAACGTGTCCGCAAGGCAGTTTGGCTGGGCGGAAGGATAAATATCCCAACAGCTTCCGGAAATGATTCACGAACCTGACGAGCACCCTGCCAGTCAATCTCCAGGATAACGTCGTTACCCTGCTCGAGTTGTGAATGAACTGAAGCCTTGCTGGTGCCATAAAAATTATCAAACACCCTGGCATGCTCCAGAAAGTCCCCAGTTTCTACCATGACTGCAAATTGTTTCTGATCAACAAAATGGTAATCCACGCCATCTTGCTCACCGGATCTAGGTATCCGGGTGGTGTGCGATACCGATATTTGAACACCGGGTAGACGCTCTAGCAGCGCTTTGACCAGGCTGGTCTTACCTGCGCCAGATGGCGCGGAAATGATGTAGAGCGTACCCGTAACCTGTGCCATAGCTGATTATTTTCCTATTCGATGTTTTGAACTTGTTCGCGCATTTGCTCTATCAATACTTTTAGCTCGACTGCCACGGACGTAGTTTCTGGATCAGCTGATTTCGAACCTAGTGTGTTAGCTTCGCGGTTCAGTTCCTGCATCAGGAAATCCAGCCTTCGGCCTACCGGTTCTGTGCGTCCAAGCACACGGCGAACCTCCTCGACATGGGTTTGTAAACGCTCGAGCTCTTCGTCGACATCCATCTTCTGGGCCAAAAAAACCAGCTCCTGCTCAAGCCGGTTGCTATCCACAGAGACATCGAATTCGGCCAGTCTGGCAGTCAGCTTGTCACGAATTCGTGCCTGCACATCTGGTAATCGCTGCCGCGCCCTGACCAGCTCAGCTTCGATACCAGAACAACGCTGCGTCAGTAAGTCCGCAATTTTATCTCCTTCCCGTTGCCGGGTTGCGATTAACTCATCCAGCGCCTGTTCAAGTAGCGCAATAGCGAAAACTGTGACCGAGTTCACATCCAGCTTTGCTTCCATGACCACGCCTGGCCAGCGTAACAAATCCATGGTTGCTGGCGAACTGGCTTCTGCTGACCGCTTTTCTACCTCTCGGCAGGCACTTAGAACAGCTGTTAGACGTTCCTGATCTACGTGGAGAACTTCAGATCCTGATGCCGCCCGATCATATCTCAAGTGACATTCCAGCTTGCCACGGCCTAGCTTTGCAGCCACTTTTTCCCGAACTAATGGCTCCAGGCTCCGCAGTTCTTCGGGCAGTCGGGCGGTGATATCCAGATAACGATGGTTTACTGAGCGTAATTCCCAAACCAGGTTGGTATCTGACTGGTCTCCGGCGGTTCTGGCAAAGGCTGTCATGCTTCTAATCATTTTTTAAAGTAACTCCTGCTTTTTGCCGATATTAGTGAGGCAGACGGCTGGTGCCTTAGCACCCTTAATTGTAAGGCAGCAATACTTGCCGCCCCTTATAAAACAAGATAATGCGGAAAAATCAAAATAGTCTCAAACCCGGCACACTGATGGATGACTACCGGCTGCTCGAGAAATTGGGCGGTGGTGGCTTCAGCATTGTCTATCTGGCACGCCACCGGCGGTCAGGTAAGCCCTATGTTATCAAGGAATATATCCCCAAAAAGCTGGCAATTCGCCAGGCTAACGGGGAAGTCGTGGCTCGCTCCAGCGAAACAGAAACCAAACTAAGCCAGGGACGCCAACTCTTTTTACAGGAAGCCAGTACATTGGCCAACCTGAAACACCCAAATATCGTTAACGTGGTGAATTTTTTCCGCGCTAATGGCACTGTCTACATGGTCATGGAATACACGGAGGGCGCCAATCTCCAGGATTATCTAAAAAAATATAATGGCGGCCTTACTGAGAAATTTTTACGCGTCGTTTTCCCGCGCTTGTTAAAAGGATTAAAACTGATCCACGAAAACGATTTGCTCCATCTGGACATTAAACCTGGCAATATTCATATCCGCCGGGGTGGACGCCCCCTGCTGCTCGATTTTGGTGCGGTGCATGGTTTCCCTCAAAGCCGCAGTGAACAACCGGGCCAGGTCATCAGCCCGGGCTTTTCACCTATTGAACAGTACGACGCCCGTGGTTATGTGGGTCCCTGGACAGATATTTATGCATTCGGTGCAACCATGCGCACTTGTATCGAGGGAACACCTCCGCCACCGGCATCCGAGCGCCGGGTCAAAGATCGAATGCGCCCCGCACTAAAACTTTTCCGAAAGAATTACTCGGCAAATTTACTCGAAGCCATCGACTGGGCCATGGAAATCGACCCCGAATTTCGTCCCCAGTCAGTCAGTGAATTTCGCAAAGCCTTACATAAGGAAGTCACCGAAGAGGATGAATCCAACTCAGCACTTGATTGGTTAACCAGAGACTTGTTTGCCTGAGGCCGGCCTGTGATTACCAATACCACATCAATTAATCGTCTCGGTAACCGGAAAAATAATCAGGATCGCTGTCTGGTTATCCATAAACAACACACGAGTTTACTAGCGGTCGCAGATGGGATGGGCGGACACCCGCGCGGTGAACTGGCTGCACAAGTTGCTGTCGATACTCTCCGTGAACACTTTGAACAACAGGGTAGCGTCATTACAGACCCTGCCGGTTTTTTACGTAAAGCGATTCATAGTGCACACCTCAGCATACTCACAACAGGCAACGCAGAAAACCCACCGGTTAACCCTCGTACAGTCTGTATAGCCTGTGTTATACAGGGTAATCAGATGTGGTGGGCACACGTTGGCGATAGCCGTTTATATCTGTTGCGTGAAGGCAATGTGGTACAACAAACCCAGGATCACACTCCCTTACAGGAGTTACTGGCGCGCGGTGAAATCAGTAAGGAAGACGCCCGGCAACATCCAATGCGTCATAATGTAAGCCGTTGTCTTGGCGGCAGCAGCAATTTACCCAAGGTCACTCTATCCAGCACTGTTTTGCAAAAAAACGATACCATTCTGTTGTGCTCTGATGGCTTGTGGGCAGCATTAACCGAACAGCAACTACTCAGCTTGGGTGATGCTTATGATTTAGAATCGGCTGCCAACAAACTTGCAGAAGATGCTGAAAGCACCAGCTATCCACACAGTGATAATATCAGCCTGGTTGCCTTGCGATGGATCGCCGGTTCAGGCGCAGGAAAACCGAATACCCCTACAATCAGTCCGTCTACGAACAGAACTAGCACTGAATCCAGCGACCCAGTACAACAAGCTATTGACGACATTAACCGTGCAATCATTGATTACGCTTCGGAAATAAAAAAAATATAAAACGGCGGCAAAATTGATCTGCCGCAATGAAACGGCATTATGCAATGTTGCCCTGCCTAAGATCTGTTACTATGTAACGCATACAGTCGATACTTACATTTAAACAAGATTTATTTAGGCAGTCTCATGAAACGCACTTTTGTTCTATTTTTACTTCTCCTGATCTTTTCCGGAAACTCGCTAGCTAATCTTGATGGACGGTTCATAGAAACTTTTAGCACCTTCTGTGCAGATGAAGATGATAAAGACAAGGACGAAGACACCAAACCTTCTGACGAAGACGAAGAACCTGACTGCGAATAACCCGCCTGCTCCTCCGTATCGATATTACTGTAATTTACCGGCAATCCTGTCGGCACTTTTTCCACTAATACCTAATATATTAATTAAAGGAATACGACTATGAAAACTCTCGCGTTGGTTTTAACAACCGTCATGCTGACAACCGCATGTGCATCTACCAGCATGGCCGACAAGAAAGCCCCGGCAGCAAAAGCAGCTAACAAGCCGGTCGGTATTACCAGTGACCTGATGAGTGTCACCGTTAACCACAATGGCAAGCCTGTCAAAATTGAACGCAACCAGGATAACAGCGCAACAGTGATTCCAGCTTTTGCAAAAACATCTCGTCCTTGCCCACCATTCTGTATTCAACCAATGGTTCTGGCTCCTGGCATAGAAACCATTGCTGAAGTCGAAATGATCGACTATCTGAAAAAGATGGATGGCGGCGACAGCAGCATCCTGGTTATTGACTCGCGCACCCCGGACTGGGTTGCCAAGGGTACTATCCCAGGTGCTAAAAATATTTCCTGGACAGCCCTAACACCCAAGAAAGGCGCTACAACTGAAGGCATCATGAAAGTAATGGCAGATGAGTTCAACGTGGGCCTTGCCAAGGGCGCAGACAGTTTTTCTGTTGACGAAGCAATTGCCGCCGGTAACACCAGCAAGCAGTTCAACTTCTCCAAGGCAAAAACCCTGGTATTATTTTGCAACGGTATGTGGTGTGGACAATCTCCAGCCAGCATTAAAACATTACTGAAATTTGGCTACCCAGCCGATAAAATGAAATGGTACCGTGGCGGTATGCAGGACTGGGAAATTTTAGGATTAAGCACCACCAAATAATCCTTACCTGATCCACCCAATGGAAACGGCTGGCTTTTGCCAGCCGTTTTTGCGTTAGACCTGCAAAATCTTATATGAGCAGGCTCTGCTTAATTCAGGAGTGTGTGCTTAATCAATGGGTGTCAGCCGCAGGGAAGCGGCTGCCAAGCGTACAAGGATGTATTTACAGCGACCCATTGATTAAGCACACACTCCTGAATTAAGCAGAGCTTTCCAAAATTTACGTCTATAATGCACACCCACTTCAAACAATAGAGGATTAACCATGCGCCCCAGTAATCGCGCTCCTGACGAAATGCGTCAGGTCACATTAACCCGTAATTACACCATGCACGCCGAAGGATCAGTGCTGGTCACATTTGGCAATACCAAAGTTCTTTGTAACGCCAGCATTGAAGAACGCGTGCCTGGCTTTTTACGTGGCAAAGAACAGGGCTGGGTAACGGCTGAATACGGCATGCTGCCACGTTCGACCGGCAGCCGTATGGGGCGCGAAGCCGCACGCGGCAAACAAGGTGGGCGAACAATGGAAATACAACGCCTGATCGGTCGCTCATTACGCGCTATCGTGGATATGAAAAAATTGGGTGAACGCGCTATTACTGTGGACTGTGATGTCCTGCAAGCAGATGGTGGTACCCGTACCGCCAGCATAACCGGTGGCTATGTTGCCCTGGCTGATGCCATCGGCACGCTACTCAAGAATGGCACTATAAAAGAGAACCCACTGACCGGATCCGTTGCATCGGTTTCTGTCGGTATCTACAAAGGTGTCGCGGTACTCGATCTGGACTATCCGGAAGACTCCAATGCCGAAACCGATATGAATGTGGTGATGACAGACAGCGGTCAATTTATAGAAGTACAAGGTACCGCAGAAGGCCATCCGTTTAGCGAAGCAGAAATGCACTCCATGCTGGCGCTGGCTAAAAAAGGTATCGCAGAACTCTGCATACAACAAAAGGCGGCACTCGATGCCTGATCGTATCGTACTGGCCAGCAATAATGCCGGTAAGGTTCGGGAAATAAATCAGCTGTTGAACAATCATCAGCTGAACATATTGCCTCAATCAGAATTTGATATCCCGGAAGCCGAAGAAACCGGTTTAACCTTTGCCGAGAACGCCATCTTAAAAGCCCGCAATGCTGCGCACTACGCCAGACTGCCAGCCATTGCCGATGACTCAGGACTCGAAGTCGATGCCTTGCAGGGCGTTCCGGGTATTTACTCCGCACGATATGCCGGTAATAACGCCAGTGATCAAGATAATTTACAAAAACTACTCGTCACTTTAAAGGATGTACCTGAAGCCAAACGCACCGCTCGATTCCAGTGTCTGATGGTTTATATGAAACACGCCAAAGATCCAACCCCCCTTATCTGTATGGGCACCTGGGAAGGGCGTATTTTATTTGATCCAGTCGGTGAAAATGGTTTCGGCTATGATCCCATATTCTTTGTACCAACCGAACAATGTTCATCAGCTGAGCTAGCCGCTGATGTTAAAAACCGTCTGAGTCACCGTGGTCAGGCACTGATGCAACTGGTTGAGGCTCTAGCTAGTTGATAACCCGAATATCTCTCGCAAAGACGCAAAGACCGCCAAGAAATTGAATAAAATGGACTACATAGTTAATCTTTCTTTGCGCTCTTAGAGCCTTTGCGAGAGATTCCTGCAATAAACAGGTACGTTGGCAAATGAACAATTTCCACTTTACTGCGCTACCCCCTCTATCACTCTACATCCATATTCCCTGGTGTGTGCGAAAATGCCCGTACTGCGATTTTAATTCACATGCAGTGAGAGAAGAGGTACCTGAATCCGATTATGTAGACGCTCTACTCAATGATTTGGAACAGGAGTTACCGCATATTTGGGGTCGCACTGTAGAAACTATTTTTATCGGCGGCGGCACACCCAGCCTGTTTTCAGCACAAGCAATCGACCGTTTGCTTAGCGGTATCCGCGCACGGTTACCCCTGAAACCGGACCTGGAAATTACACTGGAGGCCAATCCAGGCACTGTTGAGCAAAGTAAATTTGAAGGCTTCCGCGCAGCAGGCATAAACCGCCTGTCGATTGGCATACAAAGTTTTGACAATCAGCAGTTACAAACCCTGGGCCGTATCCATTCCAGCGAAGAAGCACACAAGGCCATTGACTGTGCTCAGCGCGCAGGATTTGACAACCTGAATATTGACCTGATGTTTGGATTACCCGGTCAAAGCCTCGATGAAGCTTTATCTGACCTGCAAACAGCCATCAACAAACAACCGTCACACATATCCTGGTACCAATTGACGATCGAACCCAACACCCTGTTCCATAGTCAGCCACCTGAGCTACCTGATCATGACACTAAAACTGACATGTCCAGCCAGGGCAAATCACTGTTAGAAAAACATGGCTATACTCAATATGAAGTGTCGGCTTATTCGCAAGCTGGAAAGCAGTGCAGACATAATTTGAATTATTGGCGTTTTGCCGATTATGTCGGCATCGGTGCAGGTGCCCATGGAAAAATTACTGACGCAGCAAAGCAGCGCATAACCCGGACACTCAAACCCAAACAACCACGCGATTACCTGAATTTTGCTGGAAGTCCTGTAGCCACGGAAAATTTAACCGTACTGCAACCTGAAGAAGCCGTATTCGAATTTGCATTGAACCATTTTCGTCTGCAAGAAAGTTTTAAAATTAGCGAATTTACAATATCAACTGGACTGCCATACACCGCCATTGCAGATCATATTGAATCGGCAATCAGTCATGGACTGCTCACTATGGATAATCATAAAATCAAACACACTGAACAGGGCTGGCTGTTTCTCGATGACCTGATCGCAAGATTTTTACCAGAGGGCTAACTCATGCTACAAGAAACTACCCTGCTCTCCTGCCCCTATTGCGGCGAGTCTTTTGACATTAACGTGGATTGTTCGGCGGGTGATCAATCCTATATCGAAGATTGCCAGGTATGCTGCCGACCGATTGAATTGAAAATCAAATGCGATCTGAATGGCAATCTCGACACGCTGATAGTCAATCGTGACGATGACTGAATACAACCCAATCGACCACGGCATTCAATATGTAAGATAATCGCCATGATTCTATAAAAATAAGCCCATTAACCGCACCACCTGATAATAATAATTATCATTATTATCAATGCTTTATAATAATACCTCCTCAACCTATTCGCTTCTCCTCAACCTATGGTATTCTGTCTATCAAGACAATAAGAAAATCTCAGCGCAGACTGAGGATTAAAGTCGGAGATCATATGCCAGCACACAACAATAATACGGCGACCTGCTCTTTCCCAAAAATTGATTTTGATGAATGGGTTAGCCTTGCCAGGTCAGACCCTGAAAAATTTGAGGTCAGGCGCCGGGAAATCATTGAATCGGCCATCGCCAACAACCCACCAGAGCGTCAACAACGCTTGCGCTGCCTGCAATGGAAAATTGATCAAATTCGCGACCGCAGCCCAACACCAATATCGGCTGCCGTAAAAATCAGCAATATGATGTGGGATTCTCTCACCGGCCCGGGTGGTCTTAAGGACTCGTTGTCTCAAGTCCAACAACCAACAAGACTACCTCAGGCAACGGTATTCGAACTATACCCATCCAAAAAATAGGGTCGGCCAGGCGGTAATGCCTTGCCCACCCAGATCATATCCCGTATTATCTCCGGCCTTTCGTACTGAATAGAAACATTCTTCAGTCGGCGTGTTTGTTTGAGGCCTAGACTTATGAAACCGGAAATTCATCCTGCTTATCAGGATATAACTGTAAAATGCAGCTGTGGTAACAGCTTCCAGACCCGCTCTACTACTGCCAAGGATCTCACCATTGAAGTCTGTTCCCAATGCCATCCTTTTTATACTGGCAAACAAAAGATGCTGGACACGGGTGGCCGTGTAGATCGCTTCCGCAAGAAATATGGTGGTGCGAAAAAAGCTTGATGGCTGGCCAATTACTGAAACCAAAGGCGCCCCAGTGGGGCGCCTTTTTCGTTATTGGGTTGATATTAGTTACCAATCCACTATTCGCAGCCTGCCCAGCTCCTCCTTCTGAAAGTGAGCCTGCAACTGTTCGGTTTGTCAGTGACGGTGATACCGTCGTGTTTGGTGATCAGCGCCGGGTACGCTTGATAGGTATCAATACACCTGAGCTCGGACATAAGGGTCAACTGAATCAACCATTAGCCATTCGTGCCCGTGACCGGTTACGCCAGCTACTGCTTAGCAGTAACCACCGGGTCATTGTCAAACTCGGACAGGAACCACAGGATCGCCACGGCCGATGGCTGGCCCATCTCTATCTGCCGGATGGACAACATATTGGCGAACAGCTGATTCGGGAAGGACATGGCTGGATGGTTGCAGTTACTCCTAACATCACCACTGCCAATTGCTTAAAAGCAGCTGAAAACGCAGCCCGGGAATCTCGCCAGGGAGTCTGGTCAAACGCGTTCTATACACCGATCAAATCTACCGCATTAAAGTTGCGAACCCGTGGCTTCCATTTTATCCAGGGACGGATCCAGCAAGTTCAAGATCGGCCCACAGCAAGATGGCTCCTACTGAACGGCAGGTTTAGCATCCGTATTCCAAAATCGGCCCTGACACTTTTCACTTCCCCACCTGACCGCAGCTGGATTGGCCGTAAAATTACCGTACGCGGTTGGTTATATGCTCACCGTGGTAAATTGCATGTTAATCTGGAACATCCAGCCGCAATGGACATCATACCTTTAGAACAGTCAACAACATGGCAATGACAGACACATCAATCAAAATGAAAATTGGCTCCTTATGCCTGTCAGCAAGTTTACTGTGGCTCTCAGCTTGCGCTACTAATCCGGTCACTGGCCGCAAAGATTTTGTGCTGATGTCTGAAAGTGACGAAATCAGCCTGGGACAACGCTACAACAAACAAATTGCCAAACAACAACCCACCTACCCTGACAAAGTACTTAACGATTATGTAAACCGTATCGGTCAGCAGCTCGCTGCTGTCAGTCACCGAAATACATTGAAGTTTGAATTCAAGGTTGTGGATTCAACCACTGTAAATGCCTTTGCTTTACCGGGCGGATTTATCTATATCACGCGTGGCCTGCTGGCCTATTTAAACTCAGAAGCAGAATTGGCTGCAGTACTGGGTCATGAAATCGGTCATGTCACAGCACGGCATTCTGTTCGCCAACACAGCGCATCCACAGCAACCGGCGTATTGGGTGCCGTGGTAACTGCAGCTACCGGTGTACGCGGCTCACAGAATTTATTCAATCTGATGGGCGGCGCCCTGCTCAGTGGCTATGGACGTAAACACGAATTGGAATCTGACCGTTTGGGTGCACAATACCTGGTCAAAGCGGGTTATGATCCACGCGCCATCATCGAAGTGATTGGCGTTTTGAAAAATCAGGAACTGTTCGAGACTCAGCGCGCCAAAGAAGAAGGCAGGGAGCCGCGCAGTTACCATGGCGTATTTGCCAGCCATCCCAGTAACGACCAGCGCTTGCAGGAAGTCGTTGCTGAAGCAGGAAAACTTCCAGCCAATAAGTCTGCTAAGACCCGCCGCGAAACCTTTATGCGGCAGATTGATGGCATGACTTTCGGCTCAGGTGAGCGGGATGGAATCGTGCGCGGCAATCGCTTCTTTCACAAGCCCCTGGATTTTGGACTGACATTTCCGGATCAGTGGAGCATTGATAACCAGTCAGACAAACTGGTAGCAACAGCACCCGGAAAAGACGCCATCTTGCAACTTGAATTAAAACCCGTCACCCGCGGCGTGTCGCCACATCAATTACTTGAATCACTTGGCTTACGTAATATCAGCAATGGCCGGTCATTGAAGATCAGCACTTTCCAGGCATACACGGTAACGGCACCGGTATCAATCAATAACGCCACACGCACTGCACGTTTTGTAGTAATTTATGATCGCGACAATGCCTTTATTTTTACGGGCGCGCACAAAAACAACCGTGACCTGGGAAAATTTGATGACACCATCATTTCGATCGCAAAAAGCTACCACAAATTATCGGCGCAGGAACAGCGACAGGCCAATAGCCAGCGTATTGAAATTATCACTGCGGGCCGAAGCAGCAGTATTGCATCTCTGGCACGACAATCACCCATTAGCAAACATGCCGCAGAACAATTGCGCTTACTGAATGACTTATACCCTGCAGGTGAAATACAATCAGGACAACGCGTCAAGGTTGTCCGTTAACCGAATACTTTATTTTCCATATTGGAGTCATCATGTTTGACAACCTAAAAAAAGCCGCTCTGGATTACCACGAACACCCAACGCCTGGGAAAATTGCCATCCAGCTCACCAAACCCTGTGATTCACAGGAAGATCTTTCTTTGGCTTACACGCCAGGCGTTGCAGAGCCAGTCAGAGAGATAGCTGATGACGCCTCTGCTGCTTACCGCTACACCAGCAAAGGCAATCTCGTTGCGGTAATAACTGACGGCAGTGCCGTACTGGGTTTGGGTAACGTAGGTGCGCTAGCCGGCAAGCCGGTTATGGAAGGCAAAGGCGTATTGTTCAAACGTTTTGCTAATATTGACGTGTTTGATATCGAAGTTGAAACCCAGGACATCGACGAATTTGTTGACACTGTCCGCCGCATTGCCTGTGGTTTTGGCGGTATAAATCTTGAAGATATCGCCGCACCGCGCTGCTTTGAAATTGAGCGGCGACTTATAGAAGCGCTGGATATACCTGTCTTCCATGATGACCAGCACGGCACGGCCATTATTATTTGTGCCGGGTTACTGAACGCGCTGGAGTTAAAAGGTAAGTCGTTGCAAAATGCGCAGATGGTTTGTCTCGGTGCTGGTGCCGCCGGTATTGCTTCTATGCGTCTGTTGCTGGCTCTGGGAGCAGATCCTAAAAAGATTCTCATGGTTGACCGCAGCGGTGTTGTACACAGTAAAAGTACCGACCTGAATCAATATAAAGAACAATTTGCCCTGACCACAGACCGGCGCACACTGGCCGATGCCTGTGAAGGCGCAGATGTCTTTATTGGGGTCTCCGGACCGAATTTGCTAACTACGGATATGCTCAAAACCATGGCACCGCATCCAATTGTATTTGCCTTATCCAATCCAGATCCGGAAATAAAGCCTGAGCTTGCACTACAAACACGCGACGACCTGATCATGGCAACCGGCCGCAGCGATTACCCAAACCAGGTAAATAACGTCCTTGGTTTTCCATTCATTTTCCGCGGCGCACTCGATGTCCATGCGCGCACTATTAACCAGGCTATGGCTATAGCAGCGGTAAAAGGATTACAGGCGCTCACCCGGGAACCGGTTCTGCCAGAAATTCTTGCCGCCTATAAACTCGACAAACTGGCGTTTGGCCCGGATTATATTATTCCAAAGCCACTCGACCCTCGCTTGATGGATTTTGTTCCAACTGCAATTGCTCAAGCGGCTGTAGATAGTGGTGCCGCACGCACTGGATATCCTGCACACTATAAGCCATCACCCATTTAATGTGCGCTCGCATCGTGTGTTTTGTTACTGCAAAAAATAGTTACCGGATGCAGGCAAGCACGGACGCCTTCATAGTGTGCCCTTAATCTATGGGTGTCAGCCGCAGGGATGCGGCTGCCAAGCGTACAGGGATGTATTTAAAGCGGCCCATAGATTAAGGGCACACTATGAAGGCGTCCGTGCTTATATATACAACCAGGACTTACAATCAGCAAACATTAAAACAATGGTTCGGCTTCCTGTCCGGGAATAGCCGGTTCCACACCAGCACTAAAAGTTTCACTGTATTTCACAGGCACATTTTCTTCAAAAAACATCTCTTCTATGCCCGCCAGACTACCCTCAGGCACCAGCAAGCCGGTTTCAGGATCAATCCTGACTGTCACCATTCCTTCCGGCTGCACAAGTTCTTTTTCCGGCACATCCTTAAGCGCTGCCCCCATAAATTCAATCCACATCGGTAAAGCTGCCCGGCTGCCAGTTTCACCATTTCCCAATTGCTCTACCTGGTCAAAACCAACCCAGACAGTGGTTACCAGATCAGCATTGTAGCCACAAAACCAGGCATCCCGCTGGTCGTTAGTGGTACCTGTTTTACCGGCCAGATCGTTTCTTCCCAGAGACATGGCACGTTTGCCAGTTCCGCGTTTAACGGCATCACGCAGCATTGAAGTTATCAGGTACGCGGCAGCAGGTTTAATGGCCTGGTGTGCATAATGCGGTTTTGCTTCATCACTATCGTCTAACTTCTGACCAACCCTATCATCTGTTGTATTTGCAGCATCCAGCTTTACGGCTTGCACACAATCTTTACACGCAATTCGAGGCTCAGCCGTGAATAATATTTCACCTTCTGAATCTGCTATCGATTCAATAAAATACGGATCGACCAGATAACCTCCATTGGCAAACACACTAAATCCTCGCGCCATTTGCATAGGCGATGCAGAACTACTCCCCAGCACCAGTGATAAATCCTTATGAATCTGTTCCGCAGGAAATCCAAACCGCATCGCATATTTAGCCGCATACTTTGCACCAATAGCACGTAATAATCTGACGGAAACCAAATTACGTGATTTAATTAATGCTACACGCATTCGCGTTGGCCCATAAAATTTGCCGCTATAATTTTCTGGCCGCCAGGTTGTCTCCAAACTGGGGTCTTCAAACACAACCGGTGCATCGTTGAAAATACTGGCAGCGGTATAACCTTTTTCCAATGCAGCAGAATAAATAAATGGCTTAAAGCTTGAACCAGGCTGACGCATCGCCTGAACAGCGCGGTTGAACTTACTGTTAAAGAAATTAAAACCACCTGTAAGAGCCATGACCGCACCATCAGCTGGTCTTAACGAAACCAGCGCACCTTCAACCTCCGGTACCCGTGCAAGCCGCCAACGCGCCTCCGGCAAAGATTCCAGCCTGATAACATCACCTGGCTTAATAATTTCGGCGGCTGTTTTAGGTGACTTGCCCTGCTGATTCACCTCTTTATAGGATTTGGCCCATGACAATGCATCCCAATCAAGATCAACCACACCAAAATCGTGCATAAATACTCTGGCGGTCTGACCCTCGACACGCACCACCAGTCCAGGTAACAAACCACCTACGGACTCAGAATCCTCAAGTGCGGCCTCCCAATCAACTTCGCTAGTCTCAGTTCCGAGATCAACCTGCCGTTCTACGCCTCGGTAGCCGTGCCTCCGGTCATAAGCAAGCAAGGCCGACACCGTAGCTTGATTAGCCGCTTGTTGTAACCGGCTATCGATCGTTGTTGTAACCGTATAACCCAAACGGTATACCTCTTCTCCATAACGCTTTACCAGTTCATTGCGCACCATCTCCGCCACATAAGGTGCCTGAATATCAATTGTGGCTGCATGAATCGAAGCGTTATCCTCCTGCTTGACCGCCGCTAGATAAGTCTCTGAATCGATTTTGTTCAGGATATACATCCGTTTCAATACATAGTTGCGGCGCTGGATAGCCCGTTTTGGGTTGCTAACTGGGTTATTAGCCGAAGGTGCCTTGGGAAGACCCGCTATCATGGCAATTTGCTCAAGACTTAACTCATTTAACGGTATCCCATAATAAACCCGGGCAGCAGCACCAATTCCGTAAGCCCGCTGTCCGAAATAAATTTTGTTCAAATAAAGTTCGAGAATTTCCTGTTTACTGAGTGATTTTTCTATTTTCAGCGCCAGGAAAATTTCTTTCAGTTTGCGCAAATAGGTTTTTTCACGGCTCAGAAAGAAATTACGCGCTACTTGCATGGTGATTGTGCTACCACCCTGACGCTTTTTGCCGGTGCGGATCACGTCCAGCGCGGCACGTATCAAACCATGATAATCAATGCCAGGATGTTCGAAAAACCGGTCATCTTCAATGGCCAGTATTGCCTGAATCGCCCTTTCCGGCAGCTCTTCGTAATGGACAGGTCGGCGGCGTTGCTCGCCAAATTCAGCCATCAGCAGACCGTCATGTGTGTAAACCCGCAAAGGCACGGAATACTGAACATCCTGAAGTTGCTCAATATTTGGTAGTTGCGGGCCGATATATAGATAGGCCACCGCTAATGCCATGACGGACATGGCTAATAGCGAGAACCCCAGTGTCAGGAAATATCGGATTAATCGGCGAGTAAGTGTCATAAAGTTGGCTGATTGTGATTGATTTCAAAATAAATGCTGTAGATTCCTAAACTTCAGTATAAAGCGTCCGATAACTGGAATCGAACGATGATGGCCTGAAAATGCATTTTTATTGACAGCCCATCGTCATTGTCATTTAATCTTAACCGTAGATACGCTGCGCAAGCAGGGTATTAAAAGGGAAAGTACAGTGCAGATAGCGCAACTGTTTACACGGAAAAACTCACGAGTAGTGGGTATAGACATCAGCTCGACGGCAGTCAAACTGGTTGAACTCAGCAGACACGGGAATCGTTACCGTGTTGATAGTTATGCTGTAGAACCTCTGCCGCCCAACTCTGTTGTTGAAAAAAACATCAACGACGTCGATGCCGTCGGCGAAGCGGTGAGACGCGCAGTCAAACGAGCCGGCACCCGCAGCAAGTCTGTGGCTGTGGCTGTGGCTGGCTCCAACGTCATCACCAAAACCATTCCCATGCCTGCTAACTTGTCGGATGACGAGTTACAAAGCCAGATTGAACTTGAAGCGGATCAATATGTACCTTATCCGCTTGAAGAAGTCAGTCTGGACTTTGAAGTGCTTGGCCCCAGTGAAAACAACCCCGATACCGTGGATGTCTTGCTGGCCGCCTGCCGCACCGAAACGGTAGATATGCGCACAGCCGCCGTTGAAACCGGCGGCATGAATGCGAAGGTTGTAGACGTAGAAGCCTACGCTACAGAAAATGCCTACCAGTTATTGCTTGATCAGGTGCCCGATCACGGCGTGGACCGCACTGTCGCTATTGTCGACGTGGGTGCAACCATGACCACACTGAATGTCATCCATGACCAGAAACTAATCTATACCCGCGAACAGGTTTTTGGTGGCAAACAGTTAACGGAAGAAATTATGCGGCGTTATGGCCTCTCATACGAAGAAGCCGGTATGGCGAAACGTCAGGGCGGGCTGCCGGAAAACTACGAACCTGAAGTGCTGGAACCTTTTAAGGAAGCTATGTGCCAGCAGGTCAGTCGTTCATTGCAGTTTTTCTTCTCTTCAAGCCAGTTCAACAGCGTTGACCAAATTCTTCTGGCAGGCGGTAGCTCTTCAATTCCGAATATCAGTGAATTGATTGGTGAACGAACCGGTATTGAAACCACGGTTGCTAATCCATTTTCATCCATGGCCCTCTCATCCGGTATCAAGCCCCAATCACTGAGTGGCGATGCACCATCACTGCTAATCGCATGCGGACTGGCATTAAGGAGTTTTGACTGATGGCACACATTAACCTGCTACCCTGGCGCGAGGAACTGCGCAAGCAGAAACAACAAGAGTTTTCGGTGATTGCTGGTGGCGCAGCACTGGTCGGTGGCTTACTGGTTCTGTTGGGACATATGCAAATGAACGGTCTGATTGACCGCCAGAATCAGCGCAACGAGTTCCTGAAAACGGAAATCAGCGCTCTTGATCAACGTATTGAAAAAATCAAGGATCTGGAAAAAACCAAGACCGCGTTGCTGGCACGCATGGATATCATCCAACAACTGCAACGTTCACGCCCGCAAAGCGTTCACTTAATGTCTGAATTGGTTCAGACATTACCTGATGGCGTTTTCCTGGCAAAAATTGCCCAAAAAGGCGAAGGGCTGACCTTGTCTGGCGTAGCCCAGTCTAACGCCCGGGTTTCCGCTTACATGCGCAATATCGATGGTTCCGAATGGATGGCTGATCCGAAACTGGACGTCATTGAAACCAAAGATGGAAAAATCCGCAGAAATGCTGAATTTATTCTACGTGCCAAGCAAGACGGCAAAACACCTGAAACGACAGAGGAGCAAGGATAATGAATCTGTCAGAACTTAATGATCTTGATCTGAGTAATATTGCAGGCTGGCCGTTACCAGCACGCATTATGTTGATCGGTATTCTCTTTGTTTCTGTCCTGGCTTTAGGCTACTACCTGGATATTAAGGATCAGCGAGCATCACTGCAGAAATCAGAATCAACTGAATCTGAATTACGCAGTACGTTTGAGGTCAGGGCAAAGAAAGCAGCCAACATGGAAGCCTATGAACAACAACTGGCAGAAATGACCGAATCTTTTGGCGCCATGCTACGTCAGCTACCTAATAAAACTGAAGTTGCAGACTTACTGGTAGACATATCGCAGAGCGGTCTGGCTAGTGGCCTTGAATTTGAACTGTTTAAACCTCAGGACGAACTTCCCAAGGAATTCTACGCAGAACTACCCATTAGTATTCGCGTAAAAGGCAGTTATCACGAGTTTGGCGCGTTTGTCAGCAGCGTTGCTGCCTTGCCACGTATTGTCACGGTTCACGATATAAATATCGTACCCGGCAAGGAAGAAGAAAGTGGCACGCTAACGATGGACCTGCTCGCCAAGACATACCGCTACATGGATGACGAGGAACAAATTGAGGAGACTGTGCAATGAACCGCCTGACTATCTGTCTATTTTCGACCGTTGCGCTGACCGCATGTAACAACAGTAATGTGAAAGACCTGCAAAGCTATGTTGATGAAGTTAAATCTCAGCAGCAATCGAAAATTGAACCGCTGCCTGAATTCGCGCCGTACGAAACTTATTTATACAGCGCAGTAAGTGAACGCGACCCATTTTCTCCGCCTAGCAACAAACGGCCCAGAAATGAAACCGCCCAGTCTTCTGATAATGGACTTTCACCTGATTATAATCGTGCCCGCGAGACTCTGGAATCAGAGCCACTGGATAGTTTACGCATGGTGGGTACGTTAGAAAAAACAGGCAACACCTTTGCCTTGATTCGGATGAGTGACAGCACAATCCATCGCGTTAAGCCTGGCAACTACGCCGGTCAAAACTACGGGAAGATTGTGCAAATATCAGAATCAACAATAGACGTCACCGAAATCATTCCTGATGGTCTTGGTGGATGGATGGAACGACAAGCCTCACTGGCTCTTAGCGAATAAATAAATGGGGAATACGATGATGACTGCAACTACTTTTGAAACTTCACGGCATTTGAGCCAGGTACTCGGAAAGTCCCGTGTACTGGTTACTGCTGGATGGATCCTGCTGGCCGGGCTACTGCTGAGCAGTTTCACACCTGACGCGCGGGCTGGACAAGCACCGCAAATTAATGCGTTGCAGGACATTACATTTACCGGACTGTCGGGAAATCGTGTTCAGATTAATTTAAAAATGAGCACGCCTATTACTAACCCGGCCAGTTTTACTATTGACAACCCGGCACGTATTGCATTCGATCTGCCTGCAACCAAAAGCAGCCTGGGTAACCGCTCCCAGTCAATCGGCATTGGTGCAGCAGAAAGCGTCACGGCTGTAGAGGTCAAGGGTCGTACCCGCGTGGTAGTTAATCTTGCCAATATGGTTTCTTATAAGACGCATATCGAGGGCAATGACGTTGTTATCGTTTTAGGTGATAGCTCATCAACTACTGCATCAGCGCCAGCTGCGTCTAGTACTGCAACTGCTTCAACAGCCACTGCTTATAGCGACAATATCAGTAATATCGATTTTCGCCGTGGCACACAGGGTGAAGGCCGGGTCATTATTACTCTGGATAATCCATCCATTCCAGTCGACATGCGCCAGGAAAGTGGCAAGATTGTTCTGGACTTCAAGGGTGCCAGTATCTCCAGCGAATTACAGCGCCGTCTTGATGTTACTGACTTCGCAACACCGGTACAAATGATCGACACAACCGGTTCACGTAATGGTGTACGCATGACAATAACGCCAACCGGTGATTACGAACACCTGGCTTATCAGTCTAATAACCAGTTTACAATTGAAGTACGTCCTACTACCAAGGAAGAGAAAGAGCAGCGCCGTAAGAAAGAATTTGGTTATACCGGCGAACGTCTGTCACTGAACTTCCAGGACATCGAAGTCCGCTCTGTCCTGCAGCTACTGGCTGATTTCACTGGCACCAATATTGTGGTCAGTGACACGGTCGGCGGCAACCTGACCCTGCGGATGCAGAATGTACCCTGGGATCAGGCGCTGGATATCGTCCTGAAAACCAAAGGCCTGGCCAAACGTAAAAGCGGAAACGTCATGCTGATTGCTCCCAGCGAGGAAATTGCAGCACGCGAAAAACTTGAACTGGAAGCTCAAAAGCAGATTGAAGAACTGGCTCCGTTATACTCAGATTACATTCAGGTTAACTATGCCAAGGCTGAAGATCTGTCTGAATTGCTGAATAGTGAAGACAACTCTATGCTGTCTGAACGCGGCACAGTAGCACTCGACAGCCGCACCAACACACTGCTGGTACAGGATACGGCAGAAAAACTGGAGCAGATTCGCAGTATGGTTACCCGGTTAGACGTACCCGTACGCCAGGTACTGATTGAATCCCGCATCGTGCTTGCCAACAATGATTTCGCCAAAGATCTTGGCGTCAAGTTTGGCCTCAGCCGAAGCAGCCGGTTTGACAATGATCACTTCTTCTCTTTGGGTGGTAAAGAAGAGGGTGATGTAATATTTGGTGGCGGCAATTCTGCTGATGACGCCGTTGGTACAGGCTTTCTAATCCCTGGAGATGCAGGTACTGAAGGTTTGCTCGTAAACCTGCCTGCCAACAACCCAGCTGGCGCACTAGGTCTGGCAATTGGCCGCCTTGGCAGTCATTTGCTGCAACTGGAACTGAGCGCCATGCAAGCTGAAGACCGCGGTGAAGTGGTTTCCAGCCCAAGGGTTATCACCTCCAACCAGCAGGAAGCCGTGATTCGCCAGGGTGTAGAAATTCCTTACCAGGAAGCTTCATCTAGTGGCGCAACTTCGGTGAGCTTCAAGGAAGCGGTTCTGGAATTGAAAGTTCGTCCTCAGATCACACCGGATGACCACATCATTATGGATCTGGATGTCAGTAAAGACAGTGTGGGTCAGATATTTGCCGGCGTACCCAGCATCAATACCCGTAACGTAACCACACGGGTTCTGGTCGATAATGGTGAAACCCTGGTTCTGGGCGGCATCTATGAGCAGGAAACCGGTCAAGAATCTGAAAGAGTACCTTTCCTGGGTGATCTGCCGGGTATAGGTTGGCTGTTCAGAACTGAAAGAAACATTAATGACAAGAGTGAAATGCTGATTTTCGTGACACCTAAAATTCTTAAAGATGGTATCGCGCTAAACTAGTACGACTTGTCAGACAGTCTCGTTTCTGACATAACTGCCCGGCATGAAGATGCCGGGCAGTTTTTTTTTAGTCGGACCCATGGGGGCCGGCAAATCCACCATAGGGCGCCAACTCGCCCGCACACTTAAATTGAAGTTCCTCGATACCGACCGGGAAATTGAACTCCGCACGGGCGTGGATATCCCGCTCATCTTCGAAATGGAAGGTGAGACAGGCTTCAGAGAACGTGAAATCAGGATAATTGATGAATTAACAGCCACACCTGGCGTGGTGCTGGCGACCGGTGGTGGTGCTATCCTCGCCCCAGAGAACCGCAGGCATTTATCAACCCGGGGCAAAGTCATATACCTGCGTACTTCTGTTGAACAGCAACTCAGGCGGACAGGTCATGATCAAAACAGACCCTTGCTGCAAACGCCCGACCCAAAAGCCAGGCTTGAAGAACTCATGCAAATTCGCGCTCCGCTCTATCAGGAGATTGCTCATATCACCATCAATACCGATGGCTGCCGAATTCGAGACGTTGTCAGTGAAATCAGGCAAGAAATCATAGACTCACCCTGAATCATCTTTGGCTTATGCAGCATTTGCCTATATCCTTAACGTCATGCATAAAACACTACCCCTCGATCTTGGCGAGCGCAGTTACCCGATACATATCGGATCCGGCCTGTTAAGCCATCCCGAACTTTTTATCTCTCACATTCGTGGCAAACAGGTTCTGGTAGTAAGCAATGAAACGGTTGCACCGCTTTATTTACAAAAAGTACTGGACGCCTTACACGAATTTACTGTGGCAACAGCCATCCTGCCCGATGGTGAGCAATACAAGACACTTGAGGTTTTAAACCAGATATTTGATACCTTGCTGGAACACCGCTTTAACCGGAATTGCTGCCTTATTGCGCTGGGTGGTGGTGTGGTTGGAGATATGGCTGGGTTTGCCGCAGCCAGCTATCAGCGGGGCGTCGACTTTATTCAGATACCCACCACCCTGCTTGCCCAGGTTGATTCCTCTGTTGGCGGGAAAACCGGAGTTAATCATCCACTCGGCAAAAATATGATCGGTGCCTTCCATCAACCACGCTGTGTGCTGGCTGACACCGATACACTGAACACTCTCGATGACCGGCAACTCTCGGCCGGTATTGCAGAAGTTATAAAGTATGGGCTGATCCGAGATTCAGACTTTTTTGCCTGGTTAGAAGACAACATGCAGAAACTTCTCAAACGCGATCCCCAAACATTAATTTATGCTATTGAAAAATCCTGTCAATGCAAAGCAGATATTGTGGCTGCCGATGAGCGCGAAAGTGGACAACGCGCATTACTCAATTTAGGACATACTTTTGGACACGCCATCGAAACAGGCACCGGCTATGGAAATTGGTTGCATGGTGAAGCAGTCGCTGTTGGTATGCTCATGGCTGCAGATTTATCGGCACGCCAGGGCTGGATCGACGATCATGCTGTCCAGCAGCTGGATCAACTCCTGAAAAAAGCCCACCTGCCAACAGAGCCGCCTGCCAGCATGAGTGCAAGCCAGTTCAAAGAATTGATGGCGGTAGACAAAAAAGCGCTGGATAATGGATTACGGTTGATTTTGTTAACTGCCATTGGCGATGCGAAAATAAGCAGTAATTTCGAATCCCGGCTACTTGATCAAACCCTGAATCAGCAACTTCCACTGACAGGTTCATGAATACACAACCAGACTATTTATCTAACAACCAGGCCGGACTCGCCGTTTATGCTGCAACAGACTCCACTAGTCGGGGCCGCCTGCACCAGGAACCACCGCCAAACTACCGCAGTGAATTCCAGCGCGACCGCGACCGGATTATTCATTCCGCCGCATTCCGGAGACTGGAATATAAAACCCAGGTATTTGTAAATCATGAAGGCGACCTGTTTAGAACCCGCCTGACCCACTCGATTGAAGTCGCCCAAATCGCCCGCTCCATCGCCCGCGCACTCAAGCTCAATGAAGATCTGACTGAAGCAATAGCATTAGCGCACGACCTCGGACACACCCCATTCGGACATGCCGGACAAGATGCATTGAATGACTGCATGAAAGAATACGGTGGTTTTGAACATAACCTACAGTCGCTGCGTGTCGTCGATAAACTGGAAGAACGCTACGCTGATTTCCCCGGTCTAAATCTAACTTTTGAAGCACGCGAAGGCATTCTTAAACATTGTTCACCCGTTAACGCCCGTGCATTGGGCGAACTGGGAAAACGCTTTATAAACAAAAAACAGCCAGGTCTTGAAGCACAACTAACTAACCTGGCTGATGAAATTGCTTATAACAGCCACGATGTAGATGATGGCCTGCGCTCAGGTCTGATTGATTTTGAACAACTCAGTGAAATCAAGTTATTTCAGCAACAATACGTAGAAGTACGTAAGCGATACCCTGACTTGCAGCAGCGGCGTACGGTACATGAAATTATTCGCCGACTCATAAACTGCCAGGTCGTCGATCTAATTAATACCAGTAAATCACAGCTACTAAAGACAGCACCTGAATCCCTGGAAGACGTTCGTAATAATCACCATGCATTAATTTTATTCAGTGATGATATGCGTCAATTAAATCTGGATCTGAAACGTTTTCTACGCCAGCATCTCTACAAGCATTACCGAGTGCATCGCATGGGCGCAAAAGCCAAGCGTGTAATCCAGGAATTATTCAAAGCATTTTTTGAAGATATCAGACTGCTGCCAGCAGAAACACAAGCCTACGCAAAAAAATTAGAAACCGTGCATAATGCGCAAGGTCGGGCACGTGCTGTAGCGGATTACATTGCTGGCATGACTGATCGTTATGCAATCCGCGAGCATGGACGCATTCACAATCCGGCGGAACTGACTTGATGCATCAATCGATATATTCGGCATACACAGTTCATGCGCATCTACATGCAAGTTCCACCCGGTGATAATAGCCCGCCACGATTTTATCATTTGCATTTACAGGAAGATTTACTGGAAGGCTGGACATTGGTACGAGAATGGGGTTTTCAGGGCGCAGGTGGGCGCGTAGTACGCGATAATTTTCCTGACAGGGAACAGGCTGAAGCTGCAATGCTCAAAGTTCGTGATCATCAACTCAATAAAGGTTATCAAGTTGTGTTTATGCAAACCGAGGGAGACAAACCATGAATAATTTTGAAACCAATCAGCAATCCCCCAATTACCTTGATTTTTATTCCCTTGACCGCGCGCCTTTTGCTGAAGATACGAATGAACGTTTCTTTTATGCCAGCAATGCGCTGACCCAGCGGCTAAATCTGCTCACTCACCTCACACAGTTCGGAAATTCAGCTATTGTAGTTACCGGACAGGAAGGCAGCGGCAAAACCACGCTGTTAAACCAGTTCTGCGATTACGCAGAAACCGGCTGGGTGCTTTGCTCCTGCCAGGCTTCACAAACAATTAATCTGCAAGATTTACTGGCAGATTGCCTGAATGGAAGTCCAGGAATGCCTGTTAAACAGTTAATCACCGACTGGATTAACCGTACCGAAGACGCAACACTGCTGGTTCTGCTCATTGATGATGCCCAACTGCTAAGTCACGAAACCTTGCAAGAACTATCCACCTGCTTGGCTGAACCACTGAACAAACGGGTACGACTGTTGCTATTCGGGACACCAGAAACGGCAACTATGCTTCAGCAACCCAATGTTGAACAACTCTTTGAACAAGCCCCTCAAATACTAGAAATACCCAAGCTTTCTGAAGAAGATACCGCATCCTACCTGATGCAGCGGCTTGTAATGGCAGGATACAATGGCGATAGTGCTTTCTCGCCCACAGAAGTTCGAGCTATCTATAAAACTGCCGGTGGCCTGCCACGAGAAACGAATCGACTGGCTAATAACTTTCTTGAAGAACGAGTTACCCAGGCACTATCCCAGGAATCATCCGCCGTCAGGACATCGAAAAAACGACCCGAGGTTAATATCTGGTTAAGCGCAGCTGCGCTTGTAGTAGCCGCTATGCTCTGGCCATTCTTTTTCTCCAACGAACCAGAATCAACCGATTTAGAAATCTCTGAGCAACCTCTCGATGTTCCACCCGTTGCCATCAATAAAATAAACCTGGCTAACACACCTCAGCTAAGCAAAACACCTGTAATAGCTCAGCCAGAAGACAAGGTAATCCGCAATCAACTGGAAGCCATCCCAGCCAAAGACACGCAGCCTGAGGTCGCAGAAACCACCGCTCTGGAAGATGCACTCAAAGACTACAAACTTGCTGAAACAGCTACTCCTGGAAAAACTGTTAAACAACCTGAGATTGCTAAGGCCGTCACCCCTGAAAAAACAGTTAAGCTCATCGACAATAAAGAGCTGGAAATAACTGCTGAAAAACCTGAACCATCTGAAACTGTCGCGCTTAATGAAATGGTAACTAATACTAAGCTTGCCAAGACATCCGTACCCGAAAACACAATAAAGCCCGTAGAGGCGACAAAAAAAGCAATAGCCACTATAAAACCTGAGCTCTCCAAAGCCACGTCGATCGAAAAAACGGAAAACCGGCCTGAGCTTGCTGATACAGCCGCACTCGAAGAAGCCGTAAAACACCCCAGGATCACTGAGACAGCCGCACAAGAAATAGCCGTTAATAACACTGGGTTAATACAACAGGAAGGCTGGCTCTTACAGCAACCCAAAACGCATTTCACCCTGCAATTATTGGGGTCTCACAATGAAAAATCATTACAGGGCTTTATAAAAAAACACGATCTACCTACTGATCAAGTTGCTTACTACCGAGGCGACCATGAGGGTAATGACTGGTATATTTTAGTCTATGGCGTATTTTCCAGCCGCGACGATGCAACTCAACAAATATCCAAACTGCCAAAAGCATTACAAACATCAAAGCCATGGCCTCGTACGCTTGAATCAGTACATACCGCTATCAAACAAAATTCACCCTAAGCTTGGTAATGACGAAAAACCAAAGCGGATAATTTCCCAATTAATCAAGGGTTTTGCTATTAAAAAGACTGGCGAAAAGCCCGTTTCTCTATTATTCTGTCTGGCCCGGTTTGATTCGTCCAAGCCATCTCGCAGAAGAGCGCGAGGACATTACCCGGTGCGTGCGACTTACGCGTATTCCTTCGTAAACCAATAAGTTGCAATAATAGAGGGCGGATATGAATCACGGTGCTTTGCCACCCAAGCAAGGTCTCTACGACCCTAAAAATGAACACGATGCCTGTGGTGTCGGTTTTGTCGCGCATATTAATGGCACAAAAAGTCATTCAATTGTCCGTCAAGGTCTGCAAATTCTCGAAAATCTGACCCATCGTGGTGCTGTCGGTGCAGATCCCCTAGCTGGAGACGGTGCCGGCATCCTGATCCAGATACCTGACCAGTTTCTACGCGAAGAATGTGCTCATACTAATTTTCAGTTGCCCGAATCCGGACAATATGCCGTCGGTATGATTTTCCTGCCACAACAGAATACTACTCGTACGCAGTGTGAAGCACTCATTGAAAAAACCATAGCAGATGAGGGCCAAACCCTGCTCGGTTGGCGCGATGTCCCGACTGATAATAACGGTCTTGGTGACAGCGTCAAAGCCGTCGAACCTGTCATACGGCAGGTCTTCATCGAAAATACATTAGATAATCAAGATGACTTTGAACGTAAATTGTTCGTGATTTGCAAAGTCATTGAAAACACCGTGCGCGATTCATCCTGGGAAGGTAAAGAAAACTTTTACATTCCTTCACTCTCTAGCCGCACCCTGCTCTATAAAGGTATGCTGCTGGCAAACCAGGTCGACACTTATTACAACGACCTGAATGATGAACGCGTTATTTCAGCAATGGCGCTGGTACACCAACGCTTTTCAACCAACACCTTTCCCTCCTGGGACCTGGCTCATCCGTTTCGCATGATCGCGCACAACGGTGAAATTAATACTATGCGCGGCAACGTCAACTGGATGCGCGCGCGACGGCATTCAATGGCCTCGGATTTGTTGGGTGATGATCTGGAAAAAATCTGGCCCTTGATACCTGAAGGACAGTCAGATTCTGCCTGCTTTGATAACGCCCTCGAACTGTTGGTAGCCGGTGGCTACTCCATGGCTCAAGCGATGATGATGCTGATTCCGGAAGCCTGGGCCGGCAATCCTTTAATGGATGAAAAGCGCCGAGCATTCTATGAATATCACGCTGCCTTGATGGAGCCCTGGGACGGACCGGCCGCTGTCGCCTTCACCGATGGCCGCCAGATTGGTGCCACGCTCGATCGAAACGGTTTACGTCCGGCCCGTTACCTGATTACTGACGATGACCTGGTGGTCATGGCTTCGGAAATGGGCGTACTGCCGATACCGGACAACAAAATTGTTAAAAAATGGCGTTTGCAGCCAGGCAAAATGTTCCTGATTGATATGGAACAAGGCCGCATAATTGATAATGCAGAACTGAAAAATGAATTAGCGAATAGCCACCCTTATCAGCAATGGTTGGACAAATCACAGATTCATTTAAAAAATCTGCCTGCCAATGTTAATGGGACAAGTGTCGACCTGGATACGCTTCTGGATCGTCAACAAGCATTTGGCTGCACACAGGAAGACATTAAGATCCTCATGATGCCCATGGCCATTGCAGGCCAGGAAGCAATTGGATCAATGGGCGCAGACAACCCGCTGGCAGTTTTATCCGGGAAACCCAAGCCGCTGGCAAACTACTTTAAACAAAACTTTGCCCAGGTCACTAACCCACCGATCGATCCGATTCGTGAAGAGCTGGTAATGTCACTAGTATCGCTCATTGGCCCGCGCCCAAATTTACTAGGCTTACACTCGGGTGGTGAAAACATGCGCCTCGAAGTGACCCAGCCGATTCTGACCAATAAAGACCTGGAGCGTATACGCAACATAGAAACGGCGACCAAAGGTGCGTTTCGAACCAAAACACTGGACATTTGTTACCCATCAGATCTGGGTGCTTCGGGCATGGAGCCAGCCTTGTTACAAGTTTGTGAACAAGCAGAAAAAGCCGTGCGCGACGGTTTCAACATCCTGATTCTTTCCGATCGATCAATTGACTCACAACATATTCCGATTCCGGCTTTGTTGGCAACGTCTGCCGTGCATCATCATCTGGTTCGAGCGGGTCTACGGACTGATTCGGGCCTGGTAGTGGAAACCGGAGCAGCGCGTGAAATACATCATTTCGCAACACTGGCCGGATATGGTGCCGAGGCGATCAACCCTTATCTGTCATTTGAAACACTGATCTCCATCAAAGATGAACTGCCCGAAAAACTCGATGACAGCGAAATAAATACGCGCTACATCAAAGCAATTGGCAAAGGTTTGCTGAAAGTCATGTCGAAAATGGGCATCTCGACTTACCAGTCTTATTGCGGCGCACAAATTTTTGATGCAATTGGGCTAAAAACTGAATTCATTGAAAATTACTTTACCGGCACAGCCACTATGATCGAAGGTGCTGGCTTCAACGAAGTTGCTGATGAAGCTGTACGCTGGCACAAGAATGCTTATGGTAACAATCCAATCTATGCCAATGCGCTGGATGTCGGCGGCGATTATGCATTCCGTATTCGTGGTGAAGATCACATGTGGACATCGGACAGCATTTCTAAATTGCAGCACGCCACACGCGCTAACGATGCTAAAACATTTGCCGAATATTCTGATTTGATCAACCATCAGAGTGAACGGTTGATGAATCTGCGTGGTCTGTTCGAATTCAAATTTGCCAATCAACCGGTACCGATTGATGAAGTCGAACCGGCTAAAGAAATCGTCAAACGGTTTGCCAGCGGCGCCATGTCGTTTGGATCAATCTCCTGGGAAGCACACACCACCATGGCCATTGCCATGAACCGTATCGGTGGGAAATCCAATACCGGAGAAGGTGGTGAACTCGTCGAACGTTTCAAACCATTGGAAAATGGTGACAGCATGCGCTCGGCAATAAAACAGGTTGCCTCTGGACGATTTGGTGTCACCACCGAATACCTGGTGAATGCCGACGACATCCAGATAAAAATGGCGCAGGGTGCCAAGCCCGGCGAAGGGGGTCAGTTACCGGGTCATAAAGTGGATGCAACCATTGCAAAGGTGCGTCACTCAACACCCGGTGTTGGTTTGATTTCGCCACCACCGCATCATGATATTTATTCGATTGAGGATTTGGCACAACTTATTCACGATCTGAAAAACGTCAATCCTAAAGCGCGCATCAGTGTCAAACTGGTCTCCGAGGTTGGTGTCGGTACCGTTGCCGCGGGTGTCTCCAAAGCACACGCGGATCACGTGACTATTGCCGGTTATGACGGAGGCACGGGTGCATCGCCGCTCACCTCTATCAAACACGCCGGATCGCCCTGGGAAATTGGTCTGGCAGAAACCCACCAGACGCTGGTCTTAAATAAATTACGCGGCCGAATTGCCGTACAGGTCGATGGTGGTTTCCGTACTGGCCGTGACGTGGTGGTCGGCGCTTTATTAGGTGCTGATGAATTTGGTTTTGCAACCGCACCACTCATTGTCGAAGGCTGCATTATGATGCGTAAGTGTCATTTGAACACCTGCCCGGTGGGTGTTGCTACTCAAGATCCAGAGCTGCGCAAACGCTTTACTGGCAAGCCTGAACACGTAGTCAATTATTTCTTCTTTGTCGCCGAAGAAATCCGCCAGCTGATGGCTCAGCTTGGTTTCCGCAGCATCAACGAAATGATCGGCCGGATCGACAAACTCGACACCCGCAAAGCGATCAACCACTGGAAAGCCCACGGACTGGATTTTTCAAAAATCTTATACCGGCCAGATGCCAGTGATGATGTCGCTCGCTACAATTGTGAATCCCAGGATCATGGTCTCAACAAAGCACTCGATAACAAACTGATTGAACAAGCTAAACCTGCGCTGGAACGCGGTGAACCGGTAAAAATAGAAACACCGATTATGAACACCAATCGCACCGTAGGTGCCATGCTATCCGGCCGTATTGCAGAACGCTACGGAGACAGCGGGCTACCTGATGACACGATATACATCAAGCTAAGGGGGGTTGCCGGACAAAGCTTTGGTGCCTGGGTGGCACAAGGCGTCACACTGGAACTGGAAGGCGAAGGTAATGATTACGTGGGTAAAGGCCTGTGTGGTGGACGCCTGATTGTATATCCGCCGAAAGATTGCCCCATTGTTCCAGAAGAAAATATTATTGTCGGCAATACTGTGTTGTACGGCGCTATCTGTGGCGAATGCTTCTTCCGTGGTGTGGCTGGTGAACGCTTTGCAGTACGAAATTCGGGCGCATCTGCCGTTGTTGAAGGTGTCGGTGATCACGGTTGTGAATATATGACTGGAGGTATTGTCGTCGTGCTAGGAGAAACCGGCCGCAATTTTGCTGCTGGCATGTCAGGCGGCATTGCTTATGTTCTGGACGCATCCGGTAATTTTAAAGAACGTTGCAATCTGGCGATGGTTGACCTGGAACCTGTTCCAGAAGAAGACGCCGCATTAGAAGCTTTTGATCATCAGGGCGGCGATTTGGAAACCCACGGCAAGGTCGATGTAGATTCCGATATGACACGCTACGATGCCGTGCGCCTGAAAAACCTGATTGAAAAACATCTGCACTACACTAATAGCTCGGTTGCCAAACATATCCTCGATAACTGGGATAACATGCTATCCAAATTCGTTAAAGTCATGCCGGTCGACTACCGCCGCGCACTCGATGAAATGAAACAATTACAAAATGAATCTGCCGGAACTGCAGCTGGAGATAAGTAGGCATGGGTAAACCAACCGGTTTTATGGAATTTGATCGTCTCGAGCGTGGCTATCGCCCGATCGAAGAACGTATCCAGCATTATAAAGAGTTCATCATTCCATTGGGTGATGCCGACGTCCGCACCCAGGGTGCGCGCTGTATGGACTGCGGCATTCCGTTTTGTCACCAGGGCTGCCCGGTCAACAATATCATTCCAGACTGGAACGATCTGGTTTACCGTGGTGAATGGCAAGCTGCCTCGGAAGTCCTGCACTCGACGAATAACTTCCCTGAGTTCACCGGTCGTATTTGCCCCGCCCCTTGCCAGGAATCCTGCACACTGAACATTCAGGATGAACCGGTCACTATCAAAACCATTGAATGCGCGATTGTGGACAAGGCCTGGGAAAATGGCTGGATCAAACCACAACCAGCGGCACATAAAACCGGCAAAAAGGTCGCTGTTGTCGGATCAGGCCCAGCGGGCATGGCCTGCGCGCAGCAACTGGGCCGGGCTGGTCATGAAGTAACACTATTTGAAAAAAACGACCGCATCGGTGGTCTGATGCGTTACGGCATACCCGATTTTAAAATGGAAAAACACATCATTGACCGGCGTACCCAGCAAATGGCAGCTGAAGGCGTGACCTGCAAACCCAATACTCATATTGGCGTAGACATGCCCGCCTCTCAATTGTTGAGTGATTTTGATGCGGTTGCATTAACCGGTGGATCGGAACAGTCTCGTGATCTGCCTGTCCCTGGCCGAGAACTTGACGGCGTACATTTTGCAATGCACTTCCTGCCACAACAAAACAAACGTGTCGCCGGAGATAAAATTCCGAATGACATCGACCTCAGTGCAAATGGCAAGCACGTGATTGTTATTGGCGGCGGTGATACTGGTTCTGACTGCATCGGCACTTCGTTCCGGCAAGGTGCGAAATCAGTTACCCAACTGGAAATCATGCCGCGTCCGCCAGAAAAGGAAGACAAGAATCTGATCTGGCCCGACTGGCCCAACAAAATGCGCACCTCCAGCTCTCAGGAAGAAGGGGCGAAACGCGATTGGTGCGTCGCAACCAAAAAGATCACGGGTGAAAACGGCAAAGTTAAAACGCTTCACTGCATTCGTGTCGAATGGGAAAAAGACAATAACGGCAGCTGGAAAATGAATGAAGTGGCCGGTAGCGAATTTGATCTAGAAGCTGATCTGGTATTACTGGCTATGGGATTCGTACACCCGGTTCATGAAGGTATGCTGGATGAGCTAGGCATCGAATATGATGGCCGCGGCAATGTTAATGGCGACACTGAAGGTAGTGAAGCCTACAAATCCTCGATCGATAAAGTATTTTCTGCTGGTGACATGCGCCGTGGTCAATCACTGGTTGTCTGGGCCATTCGCGAAGGTCGGCAATGCGCACGCGCAGTTGATGAATTCCTGATGGGTTCAACCGAACTACCACGCTAACCAACTATTCTGAATCACTGCTATTCCGCGCACTTTTACTGCACCGATAGAACACATCGTCTCACCGTAGGGTGTGTGAAACCCACCATTTGTAACGGTATCCGATGGGTTATCACCCATCCTACGACTCCCCCCAGAGTGAGGGAGTTAATCGGTCAACAGTAATTCTGATTTCAATTTGTAAACATCCGTTTGCGGATGAAATGCTACCCAGGCAAACCAATAAGCTATTGTCGTCGGAACCACCTCACCTGATGCATCAAGTACCCGGCCTGTTCGATTGACTGCATCAAATTCAATAGTCAACACATGATCTCCTACTCGATCCCGAATAGCGCCTTTTGTTTTTAGCAGCTCTACAAAGGGATAGGCTTTATCTACGCCATCCAAACTTAAACCAATCACCTGTTCTTTTAAGTGATAGCGCCGATCCGTCGTTGGAACCGGGAAATAAGTTTGAGTAGACTTTTCATAACCCGAATAGGGAGACCGATTGTAATTACGTTTATAACCAGTCTGAAGAGAAAGTACCTGAGTATTCGGATGCCTGCGGCGCCAATCATTCCAGTTTGTATGTGCCATAACGATTTGTTGTAAACCAGTTCCACGCATTGGCCCCGAAACAGCCTGCTTTTTTATCTGCGACCAGAGTGATTCTGTTTCACGGTCATAGAACAACACATCGCTGTTATACAACAGTCCTGAAACACCGAAACTGTGAGCTTTACCCTTCAGCGTTGCCAGGAATGCCATGCCCGTACCACACAAGGGGCAATAGCTGATCAATAGACTTTCATCACCAATACGGTCATTGATGATTTCATGGTAATTCAGAATTTTAATTGGGTATGCACGCTGGATACCGTTTCGATTCAGACCCAAAACACGGTCGTCATCGGCAAGGAAATCAGCCTGTGCAGCCGGTACAAATTTGGGCCGATCAATAGCAGGTATCCCATCACGCGGCGGCCCACCGGGATAAATTTCAGTGGTAGGTATGAGTGCATTGCTGATATCAAATCCATTGAAAGCACCTGCGGCAGTGACCTGCACAGTCCAGCCATAGAAAAACAAGCCAAGCAGCATTGAAAAACAGCCACCTTGCTCAATTCTATATTTATCTCTCGCGCCTGCCATCCACATCGGTCAGATCACCTGCTTTTCCACTGCAAGATACTAAGGATATGACTGATAAAAACTGGTAGAGTTCGCAGGTTAGAAACGTTTAAAAATCAAGCAAACACTCATGACAGAACTAAAGAATGATCGATTCCTGCGCGCACTGCTACGCCAACCGGTAGATACCACGCCAGTCTGGATGATGCGCCAGGCTGGCCGCTATCTGCCAGAATACCGGGCCACGCGCAAAAAAGCCGGTAGCTTTATGCAACTCTGTACCACACCGGATCTGGCTTGCGAAGTGACACTGCAACCACTTGAGCGGTTTCCGCTTGATGCGGCAATTCTGTTTTCAGACATTCTGACTATTCCCGATGCCATGGGACTTGGTTTATATTTTATTGAGGGTGAGGGACCACGCTTTAAACATCCGTTACGCGATGAAGATTCGATTAAAAAACTGGGCGTGCCTGACCCGCAGCAGGAATTACGTTATGTAATGGATGCCGTTGCAACGATTCGCCGTGAACTAAATGGCCGGGTTCCCTTGATCGGATTTTCCGGCAGCCCCTGGACACTGGCCACATATATGGTTGAAGGCGGCTCCAGTAAGGATTTCAAAACCATCAAAGCCATGCTCTATGAGCGTCCTGAATTACTCGACCAATTGCTGGACACCGTTGCACAATCAGTCACTCTGTACCTGAACGCACAGATTGAAAGCGGTGTACAAACGGTGATGATATTCGACACCTGGGGTGGCGCTTTGACACCCAGTGACTATGAAAGATTTTCATTAAAACCGATGCGGAAGATTATTCAATCTCTGACACGCGAAAACGAAGGTCGGCGCGTACCCGTCATTCTGTTCACAAAGAATGGAGGACAATGGCTGGAAACCATGGCCGATTCCGGTGCCGATGCACTGGGCCTGGACTGGACGACAGACCTGGCCGATGCACGCAGTCGCGTGGGTGAACAAGTTGCACTACAGGGCAACCTCGATCCTTCAGTCCTTTATGCCCCGCCAGATGCCATTCGAGCACAAGTTGGTAAAGTACTGGCCAGCTTTGGCAAGGGTAATGGCCATATCTTCAACCTGGGTCACGGAATTCACCCAGGCATTAATCCAGAACACGCGGGTGCCATGATAGATGCCGTGCATGAGCTGAGCCGTCCCTATCACGAATAGCTTAACGAGTTTCGCTAAGCAGTGACTGCATCATGCCTTGTGCCTGCGACAGATAGCCGCCACCAAACAGGTTAAAGTGATTCAGAATATGGTACAGGTTATAAAGGTTCTTTCTTAACGGATACCCCGCATCCAATGGCCAGGCATTTTTATATGCCGCATAGAACTCCTGGCCAAAACCACCAAACAACTCGGTCATCGCCAGATCAGTTTCCCGATCACCATAGTAAACAGCTGGATCAAAAATGGCGGCTTCACCGCTGTTAGTAAACGCATAATTTCCTGACCACAAATCACCGTGTAACAGAGAAGCTACCGGCTCATGCCCATCGAGCAAATCCGCTAATGCGTCGAGCAATTGTTCTCCGGTTTTTTGCAGTTTCGATCCTGCACCATTTTTCTGTGCGAGCCGCAACTGAAAACCCAGCCGATGGTCACGCCAGAAGACCAGCCAATCTGATTCTTGTTGATTAATTTGAAGCGTAGCACCGATGGTGTTATCGCGAGACCAGCCAAACTTGGCTGCAGCAATCCGGTGCATAGCCGCCAGACCTTCACCGAGTTTTGACGGATCACCTGAACCACCTAATTGCAGATCGTCCATCACCAAATAAGCATGGTCGTCAGCCGCACCGAAACAAACGGGCATTGGAGTACGTAAATTTTTTACGCACGCGAGTTCTTGCAAACCCTCAGCTTCGGCCTCAAACATATCAAGGCCGGACACATCATTAACTTTGATAAAGAATGCATGCGGGTTAGACTCAACCCGGTAGGCTTGATTGATACAACCGCCACCGACAGACTCTGGGCGAGACAGGGTAACAGGCTCGCCTAGTTTATCAGTGATACAACGTTCAATATGTTGCCAAAGCGACATAGTAACCACAGTCAGTAAGATTAATCTTACTGATTATTCAGGCTTATTCTGAGCGACTGGTTACTTCTAATAGATGATAGCCAAACTGGGTCTTGACCGGCCCCTGTACTGTATTGACATCAGCACTGAAAACCACTTCGTCAAATTCTTTAACCATCTGGCCAGGACCAAACTCACCCAAGTCTCCGCCTTTTTGCCCTGAAGGACAGGTAGAAAATTCTTTGGCAGCATCGGCAAAATCTCTGCCGTTTTCTATTTCTTGTTTGATGGATTCACATTTCTCTTCACTGTCGACCAGTATGTGTCTTGCTTCTGCACGCGCCACGGTTTTTCTCCCAAGTTTCGTTTGTTGTTCAACTGCAATTGTACATGATAGCGAATAACCCTGTGATTAGGGCATATATCAGCTAATGAACCCGCTAATTAAATTAGCGAGCATCTGTAGGAGCGGCTTTAGCCGCGATAGGGCTGCGGAGGTTCATCGCGGCTAAAGCCGCTCCTACAACATTTACACTATTCACAATGACTAAATAATTTTTTGCGGTTGATGGCAGAGAGAAAATTACTGTACAACAGTTTATTTTAGCAAGCTCATTATTTGTACATACGTTTACGCACTCAATCCTGCAACGACAGTATAATTTGAACCTGCACAAAATTAGCTTACGATAAGAACTTGATCTGAATCAAATCAAAACGCTATCGATCCTATTACCTTTATCTAAACCGACAACGAATTTCCTAACGAGACTTGCTATGAAATTATGCAGTGCATGTTGTACAAAACGCTGGCCCTACGCGATGGCTGTCTTTATCGCAGCTTTTACAGCATTTCTAACCTGGCTAACGCTCTCATCCTCCGGTATACAACCTGTTGCTAACAGTTTCCTGTCAACTATCGCATTTATATTAGTCGGTGGTGCACTGTTAATGTATATGCTCAACTGCATGCGCAGACACTGCAAAGAAGACGAACACCACCTTTAATTACATTTTCAAGCGTTCATGTATCGGGCTTTTGCGCGGAAAATGCGCTATGAGAAATTCCATCTGGTCAGCCAGTACTTTCTTGCCCTGCAAATAAATATATTCCGCATGGGTCGGCGTAAAGGGCACCGCCATTAATTCCATACCAGATTGTTCCGGGCTGCGGCCCGCCTTGTGATTGTTACAACGGCGGCAGGCAGTTGCCACATTCGTCCAAATATCCTCACCACGTTGACTGATCGGCGTCACATGATCACGAGACAAATCCCGCGCCGAAAAACGTACGCCACAGTACAAACACAAGTGTGCATCACGTTTAAAGAGAGCAGGATTATTGAGCGGAGGGCTATAGGTATCCCGCGCCTTCATCAGAGCGTGATTATAGCCGTAGGTGGCGATGATCGAATTGACATCAATATAACTACGGCGGCCGGTGAGCGCACAAACGCCTCCGTGCACCCGGTACAGCAGATTGCCACAACTATAGGCCACCTGCCCGAGGTGATAGAGGCGTACCGCATCCTGATAATTCACCCATTCCAGCGGCATTCCAGATGCATCCGTACGCAAAACTTGTTGACGCAAATCGTACACATTGCCTCCTCAAGAGACCAAGTAACTCATTTATCCCAAAAAATGACAGGTTTGTAAACGGTTGGACAGTAAAATTCATAAAATATTTATCTGGCCCAGCAAAGTTTTCCTGGCCTCGGGAATCCGCTATCATGCTTGATTGACGGGCAATACCCCATGACAGGAAGCATTTTTCGACATCCTGGTCAAAATAGTTAGAAATTTACCTGTGGTGAGTACGGTTACTAAACCAGCCTTCCACAGACACACCGGAGTGAATATTTATGCCGTTACGACTGGCCGTACCCAAGGAAAGCGTTCCCGGGGAACGACGTGTTGCGCTGGTCCCAGCTATCGCTGAACGTTTTTCCAAACTGGGCGTTGAAGTCCTGGTACAAAAAGGCGCAGGCAATGCCAGCCACTTTATGGATGCAGACTATAAATCGGTCACTCTGGTTAACAATGCCGAAGCGTTATATCGCGACGCCGATATGATCCTCAAGGTTCAGCCTCCTTCTGAAGATGAAATCAACGCCATGAAAGAAGGGTCAATCGTGGTGGGTATGATGCTGCCGTTTCGTCACCCTGAACGGGTAGAGCTGATGCGTGAACGCAAGATCCTCAGCTTTGCGATGGAACAGGTGCCGCGTATATCGCGTGCGCAGAGTATGGATGTTTTATCATCCCAGGCAGCCGTCGCAGGCTACAAAGCTGCCTTGATGGCCGCCGACCGCGTGAGTGGATTCTTCCCCATGCTGACCACTGCCGCAGGTACTATTCGTCCCGCCAAAGTACTCGTTATCGGTGCTGGTGTCGCCGGTCTGCAAGCTATCGCCACCGCCAAGCGACTGGGTGCCATAGTCGAAGGCTACGATGTGCGTTCGGCGACCAAAGAACAAGTCGAGTCGCTGGGCGCAAAATTTGTCGAGACCGGTGTCTCTGCAGACGGCTCTGGCGGTTATGCACGCGAACTGACTGATGAAGAAAAAGCCAAGCAGCAGGAAATATTGGATAACCACATTGCCGCAGCTGACGCTGTTATCACCACCGCTGCCATACCGGGTAAACCATCACCTCGTATCATCAGTAAAGTTACAGTTAAACGCATGAAACCAGGTGCAGTAATTATCGATCTGGCAGCAGAAGGTGGTGGTAACTGTGAAGTCACCGAGCCAGGCCAACAAATCGAATTTAATGGCGTCATTGTCTACGGCCCACTGAATGTACCCAGCGAGTTACCGGTACATGCCAGTGAAATGTATGCCAAAAATCTGCTTAACTTCCTTACACCGATGATTAAAGACGGTGAATTTGTACCAGACTGGGATGATGAAGTTATTGTAGACAGCGCCTTAACGAAAGAGGGCGTCATCGTCCATGCCGCAATTCGCAGACAGGTAGAAGGATCATGATCGAAGGATTTACCGCACTCTATATCTTTATGCTGGCCGGTTTCACCGGATATGAAATCATTTCCCGGGTTCCGACTATTCTGCATACGCCGTTAATGTCCGGCTCCAACTTTGTCCACGGCATTGTACTGGTCGGCGCGATGGTGGCGTTGGGCCATGCCGAAACCGGCATGCAAACCTTTATCGGTTTCATCGGCGTGGTACTCGGTGCGGGTAACGCCGTTGGCGGTTACGTCGTCACCGAACGTATGCTGGAAATGTTCAAAAGCAGTAAGGGAGGTGCAAAATGAGCAGCTCCCTGATTCAGATCAGTTACTTCGCGGCGGCGGTGTTATTTATTCTCGGCCTCAAACGCATGAGTTCGCCGGTTACCGCGCGCGGCGGTATCGTCTGGGCAGGCGCTGGTATGGTCGTAGCTACCTTTGCCACACTGTTCCTGCCTGGACTGCATAATTTCTTCTGGATGATACTGGCCATCGGCATCGGCGGTGGCGCCGCCTGGTACACCGGCAAAAAAGTCGCCATGACCGACATGCCGCAGATGATCGCTATCTATAATGGTATGGGTGGCGGTGCCGCCGCCGCTATTGCCGCTGTGGAACTGATGAAAGGCAGCTTCCACTCAGCGACCTTTCAAACCCTGGCGGTGATAGGTGCACTGATCGGATCAATTGCGTTTTCCGGTTCCATGGTGGCGTTCGCCAAACTGCAAGGATTGATGAAGAAATCATTTATCTTTCCAAACCAGCAGATCATAAACCTCGTTTTATTCGCAGCAACGTTGTTATTAGGCTTTATGCTTATGAATGCCGACACACCAGGCGGCTTCACTATTTTCCTGTTCTTCGCCTTAGCACTTGCCTTCGGTATATTAATGACCTTACCCATCGGTGGTGCAGATATGCCGGTGGTCATTTCACTGTATAACGCCCTCACCGGTCTGGCCGTCGCCTTCGAAGGCTTCGTCCTCAACAACGCCACCATGATCATCGCTGGAACCGTGGTCGGTTCCGCCGGTACTTTGTTAACCCAGTTAATGGCCAAAGCCATGAACCGTTCACTGGGCAATGTCCTGTTCTCCGGCTTTGGCGCCACACCTGTCGCCAGTGGTGAAACTGTTGAAGGCGAGATGAAAGAACTCCAGGCCAGCGATGTAGCCGCCATGATGGCCTACGCCAACAAAGTCATCATCGTTCCGGGTTACGGCATGGCCGTCGCACAGGCGCAGCACAAAGTCTGGGAATTCGCCAAATTACTCGAAGCACGCGATATCGATGTAAAGTTTGCCATTCACCCCGTAGCTGGCCGCATGCCGGGCCACATGAACGTGCTGCTCGCCGAAGCTGGTGTTCCCTATGACAAAATCTTCGACCTCGAAGAAATCAACGCCGAATTCCCACAAGCTGATATCGCCCTCATCATTGGCGCTAACGACGTCGTCAACCCAGTCGCGCGTACCGACCCGGCCAGCCCGATTTACGGCATGCCGATTCTCGATGCCGACAAAGCCGAAAACGTTATCGTCGTCAAACGCGGCCGGGGCACCGGTTTCTCCGGAATCGAAAATGCCCTGTTCTTCCTCGACAACACTCGCATGCTCTACGGTGATGGTCAGGAAGTAGCCGGTAAACTGGTGGCGGAAATCAAACAACTATAAAAGAGTACACCCCTCTCCCTCAGGGAGAGGGGATCAAATTAAAAATCTTTTTCCTCTCTATAAATCAACCTCGCTCAATAATGGTTGCGGAGATACAACCTGAATCGACGACAGAATTGGCTGACTCTACGGCCGTCAACTGAACAATCTTTCAAAAACAATGAAACACTATGACTTTGTTGAGCTTAAAAGAGAAAACAAAACGGTAAAGCCTGTTGCAATTGCAACCAAGTTTGAAATTCATGCCGCTTAAAAAGTCTTCAACCCCCGAAAAATTGGTGAAAAAACACCAGGAGCTCGTACACTCCGATCACCTCACCGTCACATCACACGTACAAAGAGAACAAGGCGACTGGTTTGTTAACACCCTCATGATCGAAGGTTGTGATGCGCCGTTTCGGTATAAACGCAAGAAAGCTTATAAAAATATCAAGGGCCAACGCGTTAACCTGACCTATTATCCGACTACTGAAAACGTTTCCGGACTGGATTTCGAGATCATGAATGTAGTGAGAATCCGAATCGCTTGAATTTGGAATGCTTCTACTGCAAATTCCAGGCAACCTCTGATTTATTATCGAAATTCTGTGGGAGCGGCTTTAGCCGCGAAGAACACCGCAGCCCTATCGCGGCTAAAGCCGCTCCTACAGAATATGCACTGTTCACTATGACAAGATGCAAGAATTAATCATAGCTACTTACACAGCCACTGATTCCAATAATCTCTTTGAATAAAGAAATCACGTACAATGATCCGCATCCCCTAAGCGCACATCTGTTAATGAATAACCACTAAATGGCTACTACACATCAGATCGTTCGCGTGGCGGTACCATCACCACTTTATCGGTTATTTGATTACCGCTTACCCGCGAAAGTAGACGCGGCTACACTCCAGCCCGGTTCACGAGTGTTAGTGCCGTTTGGCCGGCAACGCCTGGTAGGCATAGTCACGGCTTTACTCTCTGATACCGATGTTGCACCGGATAAATTAAAAGCGTTACTAGAAGTGCTCGATGCACAGCCCGCGCTTGATGCACATTTGTTTGCACTGATTCAATGGGCAGCAGATTACTACCATTATCCTCTAGGCGATGCCTTTGCTACGGCTTTACCGGTTTTGTTAAGAAAATCGACGGCTGGAAAACCAGCATCAATACAGTGGTGGAAACTAACCGATGCTGGCCGAAAACTTGATCCAAATGATTTAAAGCGCGCTCCCCGTCAGACAGCCGTGATTGCACAGTTGTTAAATCATTCTGAAGGCGTACCACGTCAAGAACTCGATGTGCCACTCAATGTATTAACTGGACTTAAGGATAAAGGCTGGCTCATCGATAGTGAGCAAACTGATCGATCACAACCCATCAGCCGAATAGTTAGCCAGGAAAAACTGGTTCTCAATACTGATCAGCAGCTCGCCGTAGAAACAGTTGCTGCGAAGTTGAATGGTTTTTCTACCTTCCTGCTGGAAGGTGTCACTGGTAGCGGTAAGACCGAAGTATATTTACAGCTTATTGAAACAGTCATCGCGAATGATAAGCAGGTTTTGATTCTGGTACCGGAAATTGGTCTGACACCACAGCTCGTCAGCCGTTTTGAAAAACGCCTACCAGTGCCGCTGGCGATTTTACATTCCGGATTAACCGATCGGCAACGCCTGGATGCCTGGCAACTGGCGCGCGATAGTGTTGCAAAAATTGTCATCGGTACCCGCTCAGCCATTTTCACACCACTGCCAAACCCCGGCTTGATTATTGTTGATGAAGAGCACGACACCTCACTTAAACAACAGGAAGGCTTTCGCTATTCCGCACGGGATCTTGCTGTTTGGCGTGCGCATAAACTGTCTATCCCTATCATTCTAGGGTCTGCGACACCTTCACTGGAAAGCGTTTATAACGTTGAACAACAACGCTATCAGCGTTTGCACTTACCGGAACGCGCCGGGCAGGCGTGTATGCCAAAACTACATTTGCTGGATGTCCGCCACCAAGCGATGCAGGAAATGTTATCCGAACCCTTACTGCAACGCATACAAACACACTTGACTAAAGGTGGTCAGGTGTTGGTATTTTTAAACCGTCGCGGCTTTTCACCCGTGTTGTTGTGTCATGACTGTGGCTGGCATGCCGACTGCCCACGTTGTGATTCACGTATGACTTTTCACCAGCAAAAGAAACAACTGCGTTGTCATCATTGCGGGCATCAACGTATGGTTTCACCAAACTGCCCCGATTGTGGCAGCAGTGAATTAATTGCCATTGGCCAGGGTACCGAGCGTGTTGAACAGGCGCTGACAGCGCGTTTTCCTGATCACACAATTTTACGCATTGACCGGGATACTACCCGGCGTAAGGGCAGTTTGCAGGCTGCTCTGAGTGAAGCGCAATCCGGTGCCGCGCAAATTCTGGTGGGTACCCAGATGCTCGCCAAAGGACACCATTTTCCCGGCGTGACGTTGGCTACCATACTCGATGCTGATCAAGGATTATTTGGATCAGATTTCCGCAGCAGCGAACGCATGGCACAATTGATCCTGCAAGTTGCTGGCCGGGCAGGTCGTGGTGATCAAGCGGGTGAGGTCATTATCCAGACTCATCAACCGGATCACCCCCTGTTACGCCAATTGGTCGAACAGGATTACCAGGCCTTTGCCAAAGCGGCGTTACAGGAACGCAGTGATGCACAACTACCTCCCTTTACCAACCTGGCCCTGCTGCGTGCGGAAGCACCACAACCTGGTGCGCCGATGGCGTTCCTCGAACAATGCCAACAATGGGCGCTTGGTTTACAGTGCGCTGTACAGTTATGGGGTCCTCTACCGGCTCCCATGGAACGCCGGGCTGGTCGTTATCGTGCGCAATTGATGCTGCAGACTAGCCAACGTGGCGAACTACACCGTTTACTGGACAGTCTTATTCCACACATTGAATCTGAAAAACTGGCCCGAACAGTACGCTGGTCAATTGATGTGGATCCGCAGGATATGCTGTAGTTGTAGGAACGGCTTCAGTCGCGATCATCGCTTTATAGTGAATTCATCGCGACTGAAGTCGCTCCTACAATCTTGGGTTAATCGTGGGGACTGGGCTTGTTTAATACTGTTGTTGTATCCCGGCCAGCGTCAGGGATAATAGGCGGTTTTCCCGGTTCCGTGTTATTCGATGAAACAGCAGCTGACAAAACTTCTCACGCAGGCCATATCCCGGCTAAAAGCTACTGATAAGATTCCGCAAGACACACCCGTCGATATCCTTATTGAACGTACACGAGATCAAAAACACGGTGATTTTGCCAGCAATCTGGCGATGACACTGACAAAAGCGGCGCGCTGCAAACCCCGCGATCTTGCCGAACTGCTGATTGCCGAGCTCCCTGATTCTGATCTAGTAGAAAAAGTCGAAATCGCAGGCCCAGGTTTTATTAACTTTTATCTGGGAAAAGCAGCCTACTACGCTACTGTCAACGACATCCTGCAGCAAGCAGGCAAATATGGGCGCAGCAATCTGGGTCAGGGTAAAACGGTACAGGTTGAATTTGTTTCTGCTAATCCAACGGGCCCGCTGCATGTCGGTCATGGACGCGGCGCAGCTTATGGTGCCACAGTTGCCGATTTGCTCGAAGCTGTCGGTTACAAGGTACACCGGGAATATTATGTAAACGATGCTGGCCGACAAATGGATATTTTGGCAGCCAGTGTCTACTTGCGCTATCTGGATTTATGCGGTGAGAACATCAACTTTCCGTCCAATGGCTATAAGGGCGATTATGTCTGGGATATCGGCGCCAGCCTGCACCGCAAACATGCGGATGCATTACGTCACCCAATAGCCAGTGTGTTCGAAAATGTACCCGCTGATGAACCCGATGGTGGTGACAAGGAAACGCATATAGATGGTGTCATCGAGCGCGTGAAAACGTTACTGAGTGATGCTCATTACCGGGAAGTTTTCGATGCCGGTCTGAACGAAATCCTGGAAAATATACGCCAGGATCTGAAAGAGTTCGGCGTTGTTTATGATGAATGGTTTTCAGAACGCACGCTGACCGAGACTAATGCTGTTCAACAAGCGATTGACCGCTTGAAAGCCAGCGATAAATTGTATGAGAAAAAAGGTGCATGGTGGTTTCGCTCAACTGATTATGGCGATGAAAAAGACCGTGTAGTGGTTCGTGATAACGGGCAAACGACCTATTTCGCCTCAGATATTGCTTATCATATGAATAAGCTTGAACGAGGCTACGAGCGCGTGATTGATATCTGGGGCGCCGATCATCATGGCTACGTACCCCGCGTCAAAGCAGCACTACAGGCATTGGGCGATGACGCAAACAAGCTCGATGTCCTGCTGGTGCAGTTTGCTATCCTCTACCGGGGTGGTGAAAGGATGCAGATGTCAACTCGCTCCGGTGAATTCGTCACGCTACGCGAATTACGCCACGAGGTCGGTAATGATGCCGCACGTTTTTTCTATGTCATGCGCAAATGCGAACAGCACATGGATTTCGACCTCGATCTAGCTAAATCGCAATCTAATGATAATCCGGTGTATTACATTCAATACGCACATGCGCGTGTCGCCAGCGTTTACCGCCAACTCGAAGAAAAATCCCTGCAATGGAATCAGGCAGAAGGCTCTGCCAATCTCAAACTACTCGGCGAACCTCATGAACAAGCCTTAATGGTTAACTTGTCACGCTATCCAGAAATTCTGACAGCGGCAGCCATCAACCACGAGCCACACCAAATCGCCCATTACCTGCGTGACCTGGCGAATGATTTCCATACTTACTACAACGCTCATCAGTTTCTGGTTGATGAACCCGAATTGCGAAACGCACGCCTGAACTTGATCAAAGCAACCCAACAGGTACTTGCCAACGGGTTGAACCTGCTGGGCGTATCCGCACCGGACAGTATGTAATGCCCAGAGATTATAAGTATCGCGTTGCTCGCAGGAAAAAATCCAAAAAGCTATCACCCGTAGCCTGGTTGTTTGCCGGGCTTGCGATTGGATTATTTGGTGCTTTACTGGTTTATTTGCAGTTTCAACCTGCGTCACTAAATAGTCCTGAAGATACTTTGGTGATCGATCCTATTGAAACACCTGAAGAAGAAGAAAAAACACCTGTCGCGCCTAAAGCTAAAATCAAACCAGTTCCACCACCACCCAAACCACGATTTGACTTTTATAACTTATTACCAGAAATGGAAGTCGTTATTCCGGAACAGGAAATCACTGGCACCAAAAAAGCAGGCGTTAAGACCGTTGAAAAACCTGGCATCTATTTATTACAGGCCGGGTCGTTCAGAAATCCGCAGCAGGCCGACCAACTCAAGGCCAAACTTGCCCTGTTGGGCCTGGAAACCCGGGTTGATTCTGTCACGACCGATAATGGCAAGTGGCATCGGGTTCGGGTTGGGCCTTATAAAGAACTTGAAGATTTAAATACATCGCGTAGCCAGCTGAAGCGTAATGGTATTGATGCAATTTTGATTCGTATTAAAAAGTAGGTTCTCTACTCACCCTGCACCGCGTAATTATTTACACTAGAACTCCATAAACCCCCTCTCCCTCAGGGAGAGGGTTGGGGAGAGGGGATTTAATTAAGGCAGTTGCTTTTATCTGATCCCCTCTCCCTGTCCCTCCCCCTGAGGGGGAGGGGACGAATTGTTTTTAGTTTGGTAAAAATTTTTTATTCTTCAAAATAAGTATACCCCGTCAATCCTGCTTCCAGTTCAGCAAGGTACTGCCGCGCAGCTTGATCATCCAATCCCGCTTGCTGAATACGCTGCCTATAAACAGTCCGCAACTGATTTGGGTCAAAGTGGACGAGCTTGAGCAATTCATCAACCCGGTCACCGTGCTCCGCATGATCGAGTTCAAAACTTCCATCTGCTTTAATAACCAGATTGACCGTATCCGTATCACCAAACAGGTTATGCATATCACCAAGAATTTCCTGATAGGCTCCTACCAGGAAAATACCGAGCAAATAATCCGGCTTATCAGCAATGCTATGCAACGCTAGTGACTTTCCGATACCTTCAGCGTCGATATAGTATTCAATATGACCATCTGAATCACAGGTCATGTCATAAAGCACTGCCCGAATGTCAGGCTCCTGATCCAGATAACACACAGGCACGATCGGAAATATTTGATCCAACGCCCAGACATCCGGCAACGACTGGAAAATAGAAAGATTGATAAAATATTTTGCAGCCAGCTTATCATTGAGTAATTCGAGCAAGTCATGCTGTTCAGGACTGTCTTTGATTGACTCCCTGAGTTTGCAACAAAATTGCAAATATTCCGATTCAGATTCGGCACGTTTGGCTAAACTGATTTGACCTGCCACATAACTTGCTATTAATTCGTCGTAGATAGCCCGCGCTTTACCATAAAGCGCTTCCGGCGCATCACCTCCAACTGCCGTCTGCAAATTGGAAAACTGCTTTTCCGATTCAACCATCTTGCAACCTGCCTCGACATCAACCACATTGGTCAATATAAATGCATGATGCGCAGTCATGGCACGGCCACACTCTGTAATAATTTCCGGGTCTGGTAATTTTTCTTCGTGACAATGACGATGCATCACAGAAACAATTGTCTGCGCGTAATCTTCAAGTGCATAATTCATCGAACAGAAACTTTTTGAACCCGATCCTTCGTAGTCAACACCCAGCCCACCACCCACATCCATCACTTGCAATGGCACACCCAGACTGTGCAATTCACTGTAAAACCGTGCAGCTTCATTAGCACCTGTAGTAATATCATCCAGATTTGTCAGTTGCGAGCCAAGATGAAAGTGCAGCAACTGTAAACAGCCCAGCAAATCTGCAAATTTTAATCGCTCAACAAGTTGTATTATCTGTGCAGCATGCAACCCAAATTTGGATTTTTCACCACCCGTATTCTGCCAGTTACCCGCTCCTATTGAAGCCAGACGGATACGCACACCGAGCAAGGGTTTAATATCCATTGCCTTAGCCTGCTCGATAATTAAATCAAGTTCGGACAGTTTCTCAACAACGAGATACAGCCGTTGCCCCAGTTTACGGGCTATCAAACCAATGCGAATATATTCCCTGTCCTTATATCCGTTGCAAATGATCAACCCACCGGCTGGCGATAAACCTAACACCGCCATCAGTTCCGATTTACTACCTGCCTCTAAACCGACTGTGTCCGAACTGGCAAGAATGTCCGAAACTACACTGTATTGTTGATTGACCTTGATGGGATAAACAGCACTGTATTTTCCCTGATAGCCAAGGCTGTTACTGGCATTCATAAATGCAGTCTGCAATTGCCTAACCCGATCTTGCAGAATATCCGGACAACGGACTAATACCGGAAAATTCAATCCAGATTGACGGATAGCCTCTGCCACAGAATGAATGTCTACCGCTGGAGTATCTGTAGAATGCTGCGGCTTAATCACCAGGTTACCGTCCGCATTGGCATCGACATAGCCTTCACTCCAGGCAGCAAGCCTGTACAATTGCCGGGATTGTTCAACGTTCCATTTCATGCTGGGAAAGATAGCAAATAACTACGCCAACATCTTTAAAATTATGAATAGTTCAATCGACGATAACTGGTTCAGTGAAATCTGCAAGGATTCTGGCAGCGCTATTTCCTTCAAGCTGAACAAAAAACTGCATGCAGAGAAAACGCCCTACCAGCTAATTGAAATTTACGAAACCGAACAGTTTGGAAATCTAATGGTCATCGACGGCTTTATCATGCTGACCAGCCGGGATAACTTTCTCTATCACGAAATGATGTCGCACCCAGTGCTCTATACACACCCCGCACCAAAACGGGTGGTGGTCATCGGTGGCGGTGATTGCGGTACGTTGCAACAGGTACTCCTACACCCGGAAGTGGAACAGGTCACACAGGTTGAAATCGACGAACGTGTGACACACTTGTCTGAAAAATATTTTCCGGAACTCTGCACATCCAATAACGATCCACGCGCCGAATTATTATTTGCAGACGGTCTGAAATGGATGAAAGAAGCTGAACCCGGCAGTGTCGATGTTATCATTGTCGATAGCACTGATCCCATTGGCCCAGCGGAAGGCCTCTTCACCGCCAAATTTTTCAGCGACTGCCACCGTGCTTTAGGTAAAGAAGGGTTACTCGTCCAACAAAGTGAGTCACCCCTATTGCATTTGGAAAGCATTATTAAGCCCCTTAAAAAAGCTATGCGTGATGGAAGTTTCACCCACACCCATACCCTGCAATTCCCACAACCCTGTTACCCCAGTGGCTGGTGGACTGCGACTATGGCAGGGAAAAATAAGTTAGATGACTTTCGCGAAATGGATGCGCAGGAAAAGCTATTTATCACGAAATACTATAACGCGGATATACACAGAGCCGCGTTGGCGACACCCGAGTTACTGAAATGAGACCCATGTCACATAAATATTAACTTTTGTGCTATTTGGTACTAACTAATTTTGTTTCAGGCAATGCGCTGATAGTTTCTCGTTGAGGCTGTATTTTTCTACTTCGCCTCGAAAGCTTAGGTTGTGACGATGTCTGATCAGATACTATGACAGGACGTTTTTTTCTACTAGCTCTCGATATCTTGTGTTCTGACAATGCCTTATCTACTTCTGGTTGAGGCAGTTTAGCTTTACTTCCTCTGGAATAGACAGTACTACTGCACAAAGTAAGCATTAAGATAAAAATCGACTTATACATCATATATCTTCACCAAGCATTATTTTATTTACCTAATAATCGGATAAACAAAAGGGAAACTTTAGAAGTTTAAATGTAATATGCATGACAGTCTTACAGGTACAACATCGAAATAGCCCATATACATTTAGTTCATAAAATGTACTACTCTGAAAAATTCAACAGCATCACTCATCTGGTAGGCGCCGTATTGTCTCTTATGGCATTTGGCTCTCTCATGACAATTGCCATTCAACAACAAGATCCCTTGATTTTTATTGGTTTCGTTACCTTTGGCCTGACGTTAGTCATGCTTTATAGTTTTTCAACGCTGTATCACAGCATTAAAAGCCCTTTGATAAAACGCGTATTCCAGCGACTAGATCATATTACGATATACCTGTTAATAGCAGGCACTTACACCCCCTTCATGTTAGTCACATTGATCGACAGTAAAGGAATATGGATATTATCTGCCGTATGGGGGTTAGCTATCATTGGCATTACACTGGAATTCGCCATTAAAAAACGTAATGAAACCCTTCAAATAATAATTTACCTGATCATGGGCTGGTTAGTAGTAATTGATTTTAGCGCGCTCAAAGAAGCGCTGACCGAAACAGGTCGTTATTGGTTAACTGCTGGCGGTTTAGCCTATACGATTGGTATTATTTTTTATATTTTAGATGACAAGAAACTATTAAAACATTCTCATGGTATTTGGCATTTATTTGTAATGGCAGGTTCTTTTTTACATTTTGTGACTATCATAGTTTATGTAAGATAATCATACCCCATTGCTTGACACGTTACGTGCAAACGTCGATCTTGGTTATGCGGGTATTGGATTGCGCTGGGCATTCTAACTTGCGAAATTCAAAAGAAAATTTTTCCATCATCTATTGATCTACATCATATCCATAGATAGCCGCTAGCTATATAAGTATACGGATGAAAGATGACGGAGATTTGGCCATGACTGAAGAATATACCAACGCACTGGCAGAACTAGCCATGCACAGGGAAGAACCTAAACTCGCTACTATCAAGGAAATCAGGAAGCTAGGGAAAAAGAGAATATTTTCCAATGCGAATTATCCCTATAAGAAAAAAATGGGGAGAGAAGAATACGAAGAAACCAAACAGCTGCTGCAAATCGAATTGCTAAAAATGCAGAACTGGGTCAAGGAATCTGGTCAACGTATTGTTATGCTATGCGAAGGCCGCGATGCTGCGGGTAAGGGTGGCACTATAAAGCGTTTCATGGAACACCTGAATCCTCGTGGTGCTCGTGTTGTTGCATTGGAAAAACCCTCACGGGAAGAGCGTGGGCAATGGTATTTCCAGCGATACATTCAACATTTGCCGACTTCTGGCGAGATCGTGATGTTTGACCGCTCATGGTATAACCGGGCTGGTGTCGAACGCGTCATGGGATTTTGCAAACCTGGTGAATATCTTGAGTTTATGCGTCAAGCACCCGACCTTGAAAGGATGCTGGTGCGCAGCGGAATCAAATTTTTCAAACTCTGGTTTTCTGTCAGCCGCAATGAACAATTCCGGCGTTTTCAGGCGGCATGACCCGTTGAAACAATGGAAATTAAGCCCGATTGATATGGCTTCACTGGATAAGTGGACTAATTACACTGAAGCCAAAGAGGCAATGTTTTTTTATACGGATACGGCTGATGCGCCCTGGACAGTGATCAAGTCAGATTGCAAAAAGCGGGCACGCATTAACGCCATGCGATTTGTATTAAGCCAGCTGGATTACCCCAATAAAAACCACAAACTGGCTGGCGCACCTGACCCACTGATTGCAGGTTCGGCGAAAACTATTTATGAAGCCGGTGAACAATATCTTGAAAGTGAGCCGTTTGAGACAGCAGGGAAAGATGATGCATCAAACTGAATATCTCTAAATAATGCGTATTACTATTATAGTGAACCGTGCAATTGCTGTAGGAGCGGCTTTAGCCGCGATGGGACTTGCAGTTGTCCATCGCGGCTAAAGCCGCTCCTACAGATTCTCGCTAATTAATCAGAGGATACTTAGTTTTTCACCAACCTTTCCAGTCGTAACCGATGTCGCTCGTCAAACAAACGGTGCACACCTAGATGGACGGCAGCGATAGTTCCAAAACCAGCACCGGCGGCGACCAGGAACATAATTAGAATTTGATATTTTACCGCCTCAACTGGAGGCGCTCCGGCGAGTATCTGGCCGGTCATCATACCGGGCAGACTGACGATACCGGCTGCTGCCATCGCATTTATTATCGGAATTAAACCGGTACGAAACACCTGCTTTTTTATATCTTCGATGGCTTGCTGCATGCTTTGACCCAGCATCAAACGCGCTTCAATTACGTTACGCTGATCCCAGGCCATTTGCGTTAACCGATCCATCGACAACGCCACGCCGTTCATAGTATTACCCAACAACATTCCCAGTAACGGGATTGAATACTGCGGTTGATACCAGGGCTCGTTGCGAACAACAATTATCAAGGCAAATAAAGTCACTGAAAAAGATGAAATGAACATCGAAATGAAACCGATGCCATAACCCCAGTTGCCGGTAAATTTTCGATGCTGCCGTGCCATCACTTCGCGGCCCGCAACCAGCAACATGACGCATGAGAGCAACGCTATCCATAAAAGATTAACCGACGAAAATAACGCCTTCAATACCAGGCCAATTAACGTTAATTGAATGGCCGTACGGGCAGCTGCGATTAATAACTGACCCGCTATACCCGGATATATTTGCCGGGCCGTCAGCGCCAACAAAACAACCAGCACAGCAGCGAGTGACAGATCAAAATACGAAAGTTGAATCATTCGACAGGCTCCTGTTCTACCAAACCGTCTTTTGTAAATCGCAACTCCCGGTCAGCTACCCGCTTTCTTTGTGCCTGACTATGACTGACCCATAAAAATGCAGCTGTTTGCTTGTCACGGTAATCGCGTAGTAATTTTTCTAATCGGTGTACATTCTCTTCATCAAGATTGGCTGTAGGTTCATCCAGCAATATGACTTCGGGTTGATAAGATAGCGCTCGTAGCACCGCTAAACGCTGACGTTCGCCACTCGATAAGCGGGCAACTTCCCAACCCAGTACAGATTCTGTGAATCCCAGTTGTTGTAATGCCTGGTTATCAGTCATATTAAAATGATCACCGACCCGCTCTGCCCACCAGTATGATTCTGACGGAATCAGCATAATCTTCCGGCGCCATTCAGCCGCTGGACAGGATTCACGTGGTTCGCCATCGAGGATTACTTCACCCTGATTGGGATCAAGATCGGCAATGGCGCGTAATAAAACGGTTTTTCCAATACCGGATGGACCACTCAGACACAGCGTTTCACCCGCTTCCAGGGTGAAGGAAACAGGGGCTAACAAACCTGGACGTTGGAGGTGAGTAACGGTAAGCAGTGTCTGGATCTCAATAGCTATGACAGTAATATGCGGATCATTGTAATTGCCTATCCCCAAACTGACCAGATAATTACAAAACCCTGGAAGATTGTGCAAAAACAGGTCTAAAATTTACTCAGTATTCATCAAACAATAAAAAATTATCTCGCAGAGGCGCAAAGACGCCAAGAATAAAATTTAGATCTTTATTATTGTTGCTTTGCGAGCTTAGCGCCTCTGCGAGATAAATTATATTGCCAGGCACTATTGAATAAAAAAACGGGCGCCGAAGCGCCCGTTAAACGACAACCCTGCCCGGTCAAGGCAAGGGTTTATAAACCAGAGCCACGAGCCCCAGTAAATTCTGGATAGGCTTCCAGGCCACATTCGCCCAGATCCACACCTTCGTTCTCCTCTTCCTCGGATACACGTATGCCCATAATCATCTTGATGACACTCCAGACGATAAACGAAGCGACGAATACCCAGGCAAAGATTGATCCCAGACCCAGTAATTGTGCACCGAAATTGGCATCGGAATTGGTCAGTGGTACAGCCATCAGACCCCACATGCCTACTACGCCGTGAACCGAAATTGCACCCACTGGATCGTCGATTTTGATTTTGTCCATGAACACAATCGAGAACACCACAATCAGACCACCGACTGCACCAATCAATGTCGCTTCAAGCGGCGCCGGTGTTAACGGTTCAGCTGTTATGGCGACCAGTCCAGCCAGTGCACCGTTCAGTGCCATGGTCAGATCCGCCTTGCCAAACATCAACCGTGCGGTAATCAGTGCCGCGACAACACCACCGGCAGCAGCCATATTGGTATTGACGAACACCAGGGCAACCGCATTAGCTTCACCCACGTCGGACAATTTCAACTCGGAGCCACCATTAAATCCGAACCAGCCCAGCCAAAGTATAAAGGTGCCGAGTGTTGCCAGCGGTAAATTACAACCAGGAATCGGATTAATTCTTCCATCAGCTCCATACTTGCCCTTACGTGCGCCCAGCAATATCACACCCGCAAATGCCGCGGTTGCACCTGCCAAATGTACGATGCCGGAACCTGCAAAGTCGTTGAAACCTGCTTCCTGGAGGAAACCACCGCCCCATTTCCAGTAACCTTCCAATGGGTAAATGAAACCAGTAAAGAACACAGCGAACAGCAGAAATGACCAAAGCTTCATACGCTCAGCAACCGCGCCGGATACAACTGACATGGCTGTTGCGACAAATACCACCTGGAAAAAGAAATCCGACAAATTTGAGTAGTAAGTATCTCCACCGCTGGCGAGCACATCGGCCGCAGCATTGTCAGAGTTACCTAATATACTGCCAAAAATCGGCATCCAGCCACCTTCACCCGATCCCGGATACATAATGGAGTAACCCATCAACATATACATGATACAAGCGATGGCAAACAAACTGATATTCTTAGTCAGGATTTCAGTGGTGCTTTTGGCACGCACCAGACCGGCTTCGAGCATGGCAAAACCTGCTGCCATCCACATGACCAGAGCGCCGGAGACTAAAAAGTAAAATGTATCTAATGCATAAGCGAGCTCAGTGACACTGCCCGCAACTTTTGTTAATTCTTCCACGGTTGTTCCTCCCCTTAGAGTGCTTCAGGGCCGGTTTCACCGGTCCGGATACGCATGGCTTGTTCAACATCAGTGACAAAAATCTTGCCGTCACCGATTTTGCCGGAATTGGCTGCTTTGGCAATCGCCTCTAACACCTGATCAAGCAGGTCATCATTGACAGCGGCTTCCAGCTTAACCTTGGGTAAAAAATCCACCACATACTCTGCACCACGGTACAGTTCAGTGTGGCCCTTTTGACGACCAAAGCCTTTCACTTCGGTCACTGTTACACCCTGCACACCAATCTCGGACAACGCTTCACGCACGTCATCGAGTTTGAAGGGCTTGATTATTGCTGTTACTAACTTCATTGTTGATTCTCCTGAACGGGCCCGCCGTATTTGCGGACCCGTAATTGGAAGTTCGAATTAAATAGCTTCCTTAAAATTCTTTGCTCCAGCCCAACCAGACGTTCGGGCCATCATCATTTAGAGTTGCGTGATCTTCATCCAGATCGGTGAATTCCAAATTGACCGAAACTGCTCCAAATTCACCCGCGTCTTTGGCAACTGAGACTCCGTAATGGAAATAGCTTTCGGAATCATCCTTGAGCTCTTCATTAAAGTCGTAATAACCAACCGTTAACGTAGTGCTGAAACTGTCCTGCATAGGAATTTCAGCACTCACACCGAAATAAATATCACCATCATCAAATGGAGTATCATTTGTTTCACCGTAGACTGTGTAAGCAATGTTGGCACTGAACATACCCATGCTTAATCCAAGCGCGATTTCTGCATAATCAAGTTCTGCACCGGTATCATCACCACCTGAATCAGGGTACCAATAGTAAAGCGCACCAATGTCATAACCTATTGCGCCTGCTTCACCGCCGTAACCGGCATATATATCTGTTTCGACCTGACCACCAAAATCGATGTTAGACATCCAGGTGCCTGCGTAGAAACCAGATTCATTGGCGTAATCCATACCACCCTGGATAGCGGCATTACTACTTTGGCTCACACCGCGGAACATATAATCGCTGACGGCTGCAATGTTGGCGGTGATCTCTGCCTGCGCAACACCGCTTGCAGCTACAAACGCTGATGCCAGTATAGTTTTAGAGATAATTTTCATTTGGATACAGACTCCTCTTATATTTAAGTTAGATTTTGTATTGCTACGCCGCCTACATTGCTCTTTGGCAATAGGCGTATGACTGGTTATGAGCACAACCCGTGCCAATAATTATTTTCTAATAATATTAATTAGTTAGATCATAAAATAGTCTGCACACTAGAATAGATGCACCCTAATAGGGCGCGCAGTGCGCACAGCCATTAGCATTGCACTAAAATTGTGCGGCGACCTTATTACAACGTTGTAGACGCTTTCAGTGTGGTTGGTTAAGGTAGTTATTATGATTGATGCAAAATTTCTCGATGATCTCGCCCACCGCCTGTCGTCGGCCGTTCCGCCGGGAATCCGTAATGTACAGACGGATCTGGAAAAGAACTTACGCGCAACTTTACAAGCCACCTTATCCAAACTGGATCTGGTTACGCGTGAAGAGTTTGATGTGCAGACAAAAGTACTGGCACGGACTCGTGCCAAACTAGAAGATCTGGAAAAGGTGATCGCTGACCTTGAACATCAGCTTTTAAAAGAAAGTAACGATTAATCAAAATGGAATGAGTTACAATTAAGTACCGCGAAGGATTCGCTTAATAAACAAACCAGGGAAGGAATCTATGCCACTTGCTGTCGTTTACAGCCGCGCACAACTCGGTGTGCAGGCACCACTTGTTACTGTCGAAGTTCAACTCTCCAACGGATTGCCCTCTTTATCCATTGTTGGCTTGCCTGAAACCACCGTCCGCGAAAGTAAAGACCGGGTTCGTGGCGCAATCCTGCAAAGTGGCTTTGATTTTCCAGTGGGTCGAATCACCATTAATCTGGCACCGGCCGACTTACCCAAAGACGGAGGCCGTTTCGATCTGCCGATTGCACTGGGCATACTCGCTGCATCCGGTCAGGTACAAACGTCTCGGCTAGAACAACATGAATTCATTGGTGAACTAGCACTCAGCGGAAAATTGCGTGCGATACAGGGAGTACTACCAGGCATATTGCAAGCTGGAACCAGTCAACGCTGCATGATTTGCCCTTCCGCCTGTTCTACTGAAGCCGTGCTCGCCCAGTCACAGGCACTTGTTGCCGATCATTTGTTACACATCTGTGCTTTTTTAAATGGACAGGCTGAACTCAGCCCACCGCAATCTGTTAACACGCTACCGGAACAAATTAACGGCCATGATTTAAAAGATGTTCGCGGTCAGGCGCATGCAAAACGCGCACTGGAAATTGCTGCAGCCGGGGGACACAATTTGCTGTTTATCGGTCCACCCGGCACTGGTAAAACGCTATTAGCCAGTTGCCTTCCAGGTATTCTACCGCCACTTAATTTACAAGAAGCTCTGGAAACAGCCTCTGTCCTGTCAGTCAGTCGACAGGATTTTACTCACTATCAATGGTTCCAGCGGCCCTTTCGAACGCCACATCATACGGCCTCAGCGGTTGCACTGGTTGGCGGTGGATCTGCAGTACTGCCCGGTGAAATTTCATTGGCACATAACGGCGTACTGTTTCTGGATGAATTACCCGAATTTCAGCGCAGTGTTCTCGAAGTACTACGCGAACCCATGGAAACCGGACATATCTGCATCAGCCGCGCTACACGGCGAGCGACCTATCCAGCCGCTTTCCAGCTTGTAGCCGCTATGAATCCCTGTAAATGTGGTCAACTCGGCGACCCGTCAGGTAAATGCACATGTACATCCGAGCAAGTACAAAAATACCGCAGCAGAATCTCGGGGCCGTTACTGGATCGAATCGATATGCAAATAGAAGTCCCCAGGCTTGCCTGGAATGAACTCAGTGGACCTGAAGGGGAATCCAGTTTAGCGGTTTTGGATCGGGTTAAACGAGCGCGCGAGCATCAGCAAACTCGCAATGCCTGTACCAACACCCGATTGAATAACCAGCAACTAAAAACGGCTTGTCAATTACAACCAGAGTGCCAATCAATACTCGAGAAAACATTGGACCGATTAAATATGTCTGCGCGCGCCTGTCATCGAATCCTCAAAGTCGCACGAACTATTGCTGACCTGGACGATGCAGAACACATCCTTCATCAACATCTAACCGAAGCTATATCCTACCGCTGCCTTGATCGTACGATGACATGAAAAACCAACAGCGTGATTAACCGGAAGTTTCTGACAAATATTTTCGCCAACTTCCCCGGTCTGTCACTTCTATGGCACCTTCAACTCCGCAGGGCTCACAAATAAAACCGGTCACCCAACGTCCATCATTCAATTCAAGTTTACCTAAACCCAATGGCGGCGGGATTTGTTGCAGAAAATTACCTACTTGCGCTTCTGGCATTGCCCAGACTTCTACTTCAATACATGCTCCATGTGAATCCCTTACCATTCCGGGCCGATGAGGTGGCCCTCCCGGTAATGCGAAGAGACGATACTGTTTAGAGCTTGTCGTTGCTTCTATCAACCAGGCGCCGCGCTCGGTGAGTTGGGGATTAAGCGGAAGCCCTGACAAATGCGCACCACAAACTGCAATCTCAACGACACCCTTCTCACTATGCGATCGATTTTCAGAGGAGGCCAGTGACGTATCGGTTGCACCCAGCTTAAGACCTGATGCGTGATGCAATCGATCGGCTAATGCCAGCAAAGAGTGATCACAAAATTGTCGTGATAACAGCGTCACTCCAAATGGAAGACCATTGGATTGAAATCCTGAAGGCACAGCAATGGCACTCAGATCAAGTAAATTTACAAAATTAGTGTAATAACCCAGATGACTATTGAGTTTGACCGGCTCTTTTTCCACTTCATCTATGCGATAGTGAGTTCCAGCCGTCGGTGTCACGATCACATCTAATTCAGACCAAACCTGTTCGCTCTCGCGCTTACATTGCATTAAACGGTACTGCGCTTTGAATGCATCGGCTGCACTGGCATTTTTTCCGGGCGCAATAATTTCATGGGTTACCGGATACAAGGCAGCAGGATTATTTTCGATAAATTCTTCAATTGCAATATACCGTTCAGTAACCCAGGGGCCTTCGTAGAGTAAACGTGCTGCAGACAGAAAGGGTTCGAAATTGATAACTACAGCTTCACCACCCAGTGTTTTCAGTTGTTCTATCGTTTGATCAAATAAGTGTGCAGTTTCAGGGTTTCCAAAAAACTCCAGTTGATCTACAGCAGGCACACCGAATCGAAAATATTGCTTACTAAATCCAGTCACAACCGGCGGTGCATATCGGGAGTAAGTATCTGCTGAATCAAATTTTGCACAGACATCCAGTACTTGCTGTGCATCCTCTGCGGTCAGTGCAAATATCGACACACAGTCCAGCGAACGACAAGCAGGAACAACACCCCCGGCACTTACCAACCCACGAGTTGGCTTAAGACCAATAATATTATTGAAGGCCGCTGGGACACGACCGGAACCTGCAGTATCTGTACCCAATGAAAAACTCACTTGTCCGGTAGCCACTGCCACCGCAGAACCTGCACTGGATCCACCGGAAATATAATCAGCATCGAAACTGTTCTTACAAGCACCATAGGGTGTCCGTGTCCCGACTAATCCAGTGGCAAACTGATCCAGGTTGGTTTTTCCAATCGGTATTGCGCCTGCGTCAATCAAACATTGCACTGCAAAGGCGTGACGTTTTGGTGTGTATGCAAAATCAGGGCAGGCAGCTGTCGTCGGGATGCCAGCCAGATCAATATTGTCTTTAATAGCGAAAGGAATGCCATACAGCGGCAATTCATCCGGTGTTTTTTTGTCCAGCGCACTCAGATAGGATTCTAATTGTTCCCGCTGTAAGCGGTCAATCCATACATTACGCTCCGGTTGTTGCTCAATCCCGGCAATAACGTAATCAATTACTTCTCCAGGTGTAAACCGGCCACTCCGATAACCTTCCAACAAGGCATTGATAGTCAGACTTTGATTTGACTCAATCACGCTGCGCTACTCCTCAACTTCCAGAATGATCAAGGCCTGGCCAGCTTTTACAGTGGCGCCCTGGGTACAGAGTACTTCTCGCACTTGCCCTGCTTCATCTGCATCAATAGCTATTTCCATTTTCATGGCTTCAACCACAATCATGTTGTCACCGATTGCTACCTGCTCACCCGGTTTGACTGCTATGCTCCAAACACTACCGGTAACGGTTGCAGTGATAGCAATACAACCGTCAGGTATTTCGAAAGATGCATCGGAGCTTGAAACTTCATCCGCCATATCTGACTGGTAGTGTGCCTGACCGGTTTGTTCCCAACGTTCACGTTCAGCCTCAAAAGAAGCTTGTTGTTTCTGCTTAAATTGCGTGATGCCGTCTTCATTTTCTTGCAGAAAATTATTGTAGTCGCTTAGTTTAAGTATGCTGCGTTCAATCTTCAGATTGAATCGGCCCAGAATGAAATCTTCACGCATCTTCAGCAGTTCATCTTTAGATACTTCATAAAATTTAATCTGGTCAAAAAACTGCAACAACCATTGTTTTCCATCCGTGAAATCAGCCGTCTGCCGATAACGATTCCACATTTGAACCGTGCGCCCAACAAACTGATAACCGCCCGGGCCTTCCATGCCATACACACAAAGGTAGGCACCACCAATTCCAACAGCATTTTCAGGTGTCCAGGTGCGCGCCGGATTGTATTTTGTAGTCACTAAGCGATGTCGTGGATCCATCGGTGTAGCTACAGGCGCACCGAGATACACATCACCCAGCCCCATCACCAGGTAGTTTGCACCGAACAAGATCTGCTTAACCTCATCAGTAGATTCCAGACCATTTATGCGGCGTATAAATTCAATATTACTGGGACACCAGGGTGCATCTGGGCGTACCGACTTGGTGTATTTGTCGATCGCTAATTGCGTGGAAGGATCGTCCCAGGATAAGGGCAAATGAACAATACGGCTGTGAACTTCCATATCTTCAACAGAAGAAAGCTGTTGTTCCGCCACTTGAAATTTTTCCACTAACGTTGGTTGATCGATGATTCGGCTATCGTAATGCACCTGTAGTGAACGAATGCCAGGGGTTAGATCGAGAATGCCTTCGACATTACTTTTATCAATCCATTCCATTAATGCGTGTACACGGAAACGCAGATTGAGATCCAGTTCCAGCGGGCCGTATTCAATCAGTAAATATTTATCACCTGCCTGCCGGTAACAGACAGCAACCTTTTCTTCACTTTCTTGTTGATTAAAGAGAATGGGCGAACTGCTTTCATTAAATTCCTGCGCTTCAGATTCTGCCGCATATTCTCCTGACAGCGTTTCAATGGCTGCATCCTGTCTCAGTTCATTATGATTTGCTGCGTTGACAGAGATGCAATTAAAACTGACGGTATCACCGGATTTCAGTTGGCCAATTTTCCAAAGTTCTGACTGAACAATGGTTGCCGGGCAAACAAAACCACCCAGACTGGGACCATCAGGCCCGAGAATCACCGGCATATCACCAGTAAAATCGATCGCACCTATTGCATAAGCGTTATCGTGAATATTGGATGGATGCAACCCAGCTTCACCCCCATCTTTTCGCGCCCACTCAGGTTTTGGGCCAATCAGGCGAACGCCAGTACGACTGGAATTGTAATGCACTTCCCAGCGCGTGGAAAAAAATGTTTCTATATCTTTTTTTGTGAAAAAATCCGGCGCTCCGTGGGGACCATATAGCACCTGAATTTGCCAATGGTTATGGTAAACAGGTACAAGACTTGGCGGCACCGGTTTACATGTTTTATCTAACGGTATTGACTTATTCAACCGCAAAACATCACCTGCTTGCAACATTCGGCCGCCGTGGCCACCAAATTGACCCAACGTGAAAGTAGCCTTACTACCCATATAGTCTGGCACATCGACGCCGCCTTTAATTGCAAGGTAGCATCGGTTTCCACTATTTTTAATGCTCCGCAACTTCAGTGTACTACCGGCTTTTACTGCAACAGGTTTCCAGTACTCTACGTCTATACCATCAAGCAATGCCTGCATCGGTGCACCCGTCAACGCTATAACGGTCGACGAATTAAATTTCAAAGTTGGCCCAGTGATTGTTAACTCCAACCCGGCCACACCTTCTAAATTTCCCACAATCCGGTTGGCAAGACGAAACGCCAGATGATCCATCGGCCCAGAGGGTGGCACACCAATATTCCAATAACCGGTGCGCCCTGGATAATCCTGAATCATGGACTGGGTACCGGGAGACAAAACGTCGATCGTAAGTGGTTTAAACTCGAACTGATCCAGATAACGCGTAAACTGTTTACCACTGGCGAATACATCGTCAGAAATAACGTTTGATAAATAAGCAAGATTGGTTTCAAAACCATGTAGCGAAGTTGCTTTAAGTGCACGACTTAATTGTTCTAGTGCCTGACTTCTGTTATCTGCATATGCAATTATTTTCGCCAGCATAGGGTCATAAAAAGAAGTGACCTCACTTCCTGTTTCTACCCAGCTATCTACGCGCACGTTCTCCGGAAAAACCACCTTGGTCAATAGACCTGATGCTGGTTGAAATTGTTTTGCCGGATCTTCTGCATAAAGACGAACCTGTATAGCGTGTCCTTTTGGACGATACTGATAGCTGCGTAAAAATTGATGGTCTCCTGCTGCAATGCGCAGCATCCACTCGACCAGATCTTCGCCTACAACCTCCTCGGTTACACCGTGCTCAACCTGTAGTCGGGTGTTAACTTCCAGAAAATAAAATTCATGCGTCTGCGTATCATAAACAAACTCTACGGTACCCGCAGACTGGTAAGATACTGCCGTACCGAGGCGAACAGCTGCGTCCATTAATTGCTGCCGAAGAGCCTCATTAATACCCGGCGCTGGCGTTTCTTCAATCACCTTCTGATTACGGCGTTGAACAGAACAATCGCGTTCTCCCAGGGCGACAACATGGCCATCACCGCTACCGAAGATTTGCACTTCGATATGCCGCGCAATTTCCACATATTTTTCTACAAACAAGCCACCCTGGCTAAAATTTGCCTGGCTCAAACGTTCAACTGATTGATACGTCTCTTCCAACTCACGCTCACTCCAGCACAATTGCATGCCGATACCACCACCGCCTGCCGTACTTTTCAGCATTACTGGATAACCAATGCTTTGTGCTTCACGTTTTGCGTGATCCACATTGTCCAGCAAATCACTGCCAGGCAGTAATGGAAGCTTGTTTTCACTGGCCAACTTCCTGGCTGTATGTTTTAAACCAAACATCCGCATTTGCTCGGGCGTTGGGCCTATGAATTTTATACCTGCCTGCTCGCAGGCTTCGGAAAATTCTGCATTCTCGCTGAGGAAACCATAACCAGGGTGAATGGCTTGCGCGCCAGTTTGTTGAGCCACCTCAAGGATTCGACGCGCGTCAAGATAGCTCTCCTTGGCAGGTGCAGGACCAATACAGACGGCTTCATCAGCCTGTGAAACATGCAAAGAATGGATATCCGCCTCAGAATAGACCGCAACTGATTGAATACCGAGTCGCTTAAGTGTGCGGATAATACGGCAGGCAATAGCACCGCGATTGGCAATAAGGACTTTTTTAAACATGGCTAAACCCAAACAGGACTATTAAATATAATCTAGCGTTAGTGGGCCGTCCCACGTTATTGATGAGCTATTTCGGGCCGTCCCGAAACGCTAGTATTGATTCAGCCTTTTTTCACGCATCCCAAATCAGCACTTCGACCGGCGTGGGATTATAGGCATTACAAGGATTATTTAATTGTGGACAGTTAGAAATCAATATCAGAACATCCATTTCAGCTTGCATTTCCACATAACGACCCGCCTCGGAAACACCGTCTTCAAATGTAAGCCCACCTTCAGATGTGACCGGCACGTTCATAAAAAAATTAATGTTACTGGACAGGTCGCGCTTACCCATACCGATATCGCGCTCTGCAAGCATCATCAAAAAACTGTCACGGCAGCTGTGCATATGCCGCTTGTCCAGCGCATAACGCACTGTATTACTTTCCGCCGAGCAAGCTCCACCCAGGGTATCGTGACGCCCACAGGTATCTGCGGTAATTGTCAGCATGACATTACAGGCATTTGATAATAATTGGGTACCCGTTGTCAGATAAATATTACCTTGTTCACGGATGGTGTCATTTGCACTGTATCGCTCTTCCGGGTCATTAGCGTTATAGAACAGCGTATCCACAGCCTGATTTCCTTCCAGATCCAGGATGCGTACAGTCTGGCCTTGCTTAATCTCCCGCATGAAAGCTAATCCAGCATCTACGACTTCACGGTACTGGGCCGCAGAAACATCCCTCTGACTTTCTTTTAATTGATTCGGCATCGCACTTTTCCCAGATTCGCTACACAAACAATCTTTCTGTATTCATAAAGGCACGCTGATTTTCCGGGCAGGCATTTCGGCATGCATCGTCATCAGGCACAACACCAGAATTCCGAGCCGTTAATTCAATATCTTTTGGAATGTATTCGGTACCTGGATCCATAGCATGTGGACAGGTTGACAGCACAACGAGTGAATGCATCTCAAACCGTAAATCAACATAATCGCCCGCACTGGAATTATTATTCTGGTAATGCATATTGCCACTTTCATCGACAATGACTTTGCTAAATAAATTTATGTTTGAAACCAGATCCTGTTTTCCCAGGCCATATTTCCCTAATTCATTGAGCAAGCTATCGAAGCCGTTGCGATAGTAGTCGTTATGACGTTCCTGATAACGACCTTCGCCGTATTTTTGCAATACTATTTCTGCATTTGAAACACCGCCAATTGTGTCATGCCAACCACAGGTATCTTCTGTCAGCGAACAAATCACTCGACCCATATCGGTGTAACAAACATTACCTTTGGTTAAAAAGGCTGTGTGCTGACCTTTTAATGTATCAGCCATATTGTAGCGCTCGAGCTTTTCCTCATAATTATAAAAAAGCATCGAAACATTTGCGCCACCCTTTGTGTCTTTAACACGCAGCGTGGCTCCGCGCCGCATGACACCTGACCAGTGCGCGCCCCCTGGCACAGTTTCTTGCCAAAGCACCGCTGAAGAATCAAACATTGATTGTTTGTTACCGGTCATTTTTCATTTCCAGACGTGTAATATTATTCGCAGGTAGTGGGTGAACAGGGGGCAGGATTGCCGCTGATAATTGCAGCTTGCCAGAGGATACACCCCGGCAGGTAACCATTTCGTCTGCGATTTTTTGCAACCTTGATACTGGGCCTTGTACCAAAATTACTTCCATAGTGTGCGCATGCATTAACTGAACATGTAACGAACTGATAACTTCATTTAGGTAACAGTGCTGCAAATCAGCTAACTGCTTTTGCAAGCCTGGCTTAGAATGATCATATACCAGCGTTATAACACCGGCCATCACTTCATTGCCTAACTGTTTTTTGTGCTCCATCACCCGTTCATTGATCATATCGGTAATGGCCTGGGAACGACTTTCAAAGCCCCGTTGATCGACCATTTCATCTAACTGATTTAACAGTGGCGCGGGTAAAGAAACACTGATTCTAGTTGTGTTATGTTTCGCTGCAACGCTCACAAGCCTGTCTGAATTCTTCAAAATACACTCTCCACGTCGTCGTTTATGTGGACCATTCGCACCATATTCAGGTGGTCACCATTTTCTTCCGATGCTGGTGGGTGAATCAATTCCTCTAACCGCTTTTTGGTGGCTAGAAATTCCGGAGACAGCAACTGATCGGGTGAGCGGGGTTGTGGAACGGGTACTTCAATCAACTCCTGCACTTCTCCCGGATGTGCTTTCAGAACGAGTATTCGATCCGCCAGATAGATTGCTTCATCAAGGTCGTGGGTAATAAACACGATAGTGATATCAATATTTTGCCAGATCTCCATTAAATAAGATTGCATTTTTGAGCGCGTTTGAGCATCCAGCGCACCAAAAGGTTCATCCATGAGTAATACGCGTGGCTGGTTTGCAAGTGCTCTTGCAATAGCAACACGCTGCTTCATTCCACCAGAAAGCTGATGCGGATAACTGTTTGCAAATTTAGTGAGGCCCACCAGATCCAGCCATTGCATTGCTTCCTCACCAGCCGCCATCTTGCCGCGACCTGCCATTTCAAGACCGAACATGACATTGTGTTTGACGGTACGCCATGGAAATAACGTGTAACCCTGGAACACCATCCCACGATCCGGGCCAGGCCCATTGATCGCTTGCCCATTGAGTAATACTTCACCGCTACTGGGGGTTTCCAGACCGGCGAGAATACGAATTAACGTGGATTTACCACAACCAGATGCGCCAATAACACATACAAATTCGCGTTTGTATGTTTTGAAACTTACATCCTTTAAAGCAGTTATACTGCCATGCGATGTTTCGAAATGCTTGGTTAGATTCTTTACTTCCATAAGCACTGGCCGTTTTTTCAATCGTTGGAAACGATCCTGGACTTTCGGAGCCTGGGTTCGATAGTCGGGCAGATCTATTGAATGCATGATTTCACCACGATTAGACCTCGGCATCCGTTTGTTGCCATGGAAATGCCTTTCTTCCCAACCAGGCGAGTATCAAATCTGTAGACAGCCCGATAATTCCAATAATCATGATGGCTGCAAATACATTATCAAAATTCTTATAGCGCGCTTGCTGGGTAATAAACCAGGTTATCCCAGAGCTTGTACCGATCAGCTCAGCGACGATCAAGTATGTCCAGGCCCATCCAAGCAGGATGCGCATATCTTTAAACAAGTCCGTTGCTATACCTGGAACTACCACTTTGAAAAGTAGCGAAATATTATTTGCGCCTAATGTCTGCGCAGCTTCCAGTAAGGATGGATCCAGCTTACGCGTCGTATTGGAAACCACTAGCACCTGCTGAAAAAAGGTTCCGATAAAAATAATCGCTATTTTTGGTGCCTGGTATATCCCTAAAATGGCCACGGCCAGGGCACCGAATGCAGGTGCCGGGAGATAGCGGAAAAATTCGATGAACGGCTCAAAAAGCCTGGAAAATATATCGTAGGTGCCCGCCAAAATACCCAGTGGAACACCCAGCATAGAAGAAATCAGAAAACCCCAGAATATAACCTGTATGCTGCTCCACAAACTTTCATGCAACCATTTTTCATTACGGCGCTTTGGTTCTGTTGTAAATGCGGTGTAAAAAGCATTTGCCACTTCATGTGGCGCGGGTAAATAGATTGGATTAGCGGGGTCACCCTGTGGCTCTATACCTCCCGATTCCAGTAAACTTGTGTGTTCAGCGTTGAAAACTGCTTTGTCTACCAATTGGCCAGTTTGGAAATAGGCAACATCACCCGCTTGAGTAATTTCTATTTTTGGATGCCACAACCAGGGCACATAACTGACCAACGACCAGATAAGCAATGGCAGCACAAAGCTCATAACGGTAATTATGAACCTTGGCCGCGCATCAAGTTGCTTACGAACGGCGAACCATTGCATAGCTATTAAATAAAGCTTAATAGCTCATCCATCAAAGAAAGATCAACGTATGAATCTATATCTTGAGGTGTATCGTAAACTTTATTTGCAACGTTAAAGTCATCGGAGATTTTCGATGAACCATAGACCGATTTATAGCCTGCACTTTTACCCATAAAAGCTTTGGCTTCTTCAAGCGTTAAAATCTTTGTACCTTGCATAAAGGTTTCATACTCTTTTGCTGGCACACCGACGCGCGACGCCATAATTTTCACCGCATCATCATGCGTTTTAGGATCATTGATATAGTCTACGATCCGGTACCAGACTTTCATTACTTTTTTCCAGTCATCGCGACGTTTAGCCAGGCTTTCAGGAGAAACGGCAAGCACATCGTAGATTAGGCCAGGCTGGTCTGCGCTGCTAAACACTGCTTTAGAACCGGGCACTAGTTTCAATGCCTGACCGGAGTTTGGCTGCCAGGCCACAATCGCATCGACTTGACCCGATGCCAAAACCTGCGGCGTTTCGTTGGTTGGTACATTCACTAACTCAACATCTGCTTCGGTCAAACCATTTTGTTTAAGCGCATCAAGTAACAACAAGTGACTGACAAAGCCAATCTCGACACCAATCTTCTTACCTTTTAATTCTTTTACAGAATTTATACCCTTTTTGGCCACGACCATATCGTTACCATTACTATAGTCATTGATCAGATACATAATGCCTTTTGCACCGGTTGCACCAGTCACCAGCGTATCGCCATTTGTCATTGCGACAGCATCGAGCTTGCTGGCTGCGAAGGCATCCATGGAAGCGACATAGTCAAACCAGTCAAATTTCACTTCAACTCCCGCATCCTTGAACCAGTTTTTTTCAATACCTACTTCCCAGGCTACCCAGCCCGGCCAGTCGCTGTAACCGATTTTCAAAGGCTCTGCAGATGAGCTCAGTGATATCGCAGATAAAAATATCGCTAACAGGGAAATCGATAAACGGCGGACTATGCTATGCATGAAAAACTCCTCTAGTATTACGAAATTGTTAATAAGTAATACTGCGAGAGCAAGGTCCATGCCACAGCATGAGAAAAAATAATTTTTATCTATAACAATGAGTTAATTAATTATAAATGCTAGAATCCCAGCCACTATCGCACCAGATATATGCATTAGCATCAATTGGCGCACTAAAATGGACCAAGACTGAATGGTTCATACTCAATCGAGAGGTTCGTTAAGTGCCCTATAAATTATCTGGTATTTTCAATATAGTGTGGTCGAATATTTGCGGCCTGATTTCCACTGACAGACTTAGTCTGTAGAAGCCTCACGAGGAGAACATGATGGATAAGATGATGTTAAAGAGAACCGGTATCCTTGCATTGATTCTTAACTTGATTATTGCTGGATTTCCACAAAGTGCATTTGCCGGACTGGTTGGTACTGGTACCGCTATCGCGTTGGAACAGAATCAACAACAGCAAGCAGATGTTCAGGCTTTTTTAGAAAGAGAAGATGTACGTCAGCAATTAGTCGATCTTGGTGTAACTCAGGAAGATGCACAGGCACGTATTGCACTGCTGACTGCTAATGAATTACAGAATCTTAATCATCAAATCAATACTATGCCCGCAGGCTCAGGCGTACTTGGCGTCGTAGGCGCAGTCTTTGTCGTATTGATTATTCTTGAACTGGTTGGCGTGATTGATATCTTCAATATGATGTAACTGCTTTGGTAACTTTCCGCTGGTTGGCTGTCCTGTTATTACTGTGCGGCGGCTGTACTGTACACCACCGTGGTTCTATCAGTTATGCAGATAGTGTCTCTGTACAAAACAGTGTTGAGTTGGAAAACACTGCCTTTTTCCCACAAGATAAATACCAGTGTGGCCCGGCCGCATTAGCCACTGCCCTGCAATCATCCGGCATTTCAATCCGACCATCTGAACTGATATCAAAAATCTATTTGCCCGGACGGCGCGGCAGCCTGCAAACTGAAATCATCTCTACCAGCCGGTCTTATGGGCGTGTCGCGTACATTATCAAACCCGATATCAATGCACTGATTCGTGAGCTGCAAGCTGGTTATCCAGTGTTGGTATTACAAAATATTGGGTTAAGGTATCTACCTGTCTGGCACTATGCTGTTGTGATCGGATACTCACACGAGTCTGGTGAAATCATTCTTCGATCAGGCACAACCCGGCGCAAATCCCTACCCGTTAAAAAATTCATTAAAACCTGGGCAGCGGCTAATCATTGGGGATTGATTCTTCTAAAACCAGACCAACTACCGGCTGAAAATAATCCAGCACAATTTCTGAATGCTGTTGCCGATCTTGAAGAGACGGGTCAGGCTGATGCGAGTTTGACAGGGTATGAAACCGCAGTAAATCGTTGGCCTGAAAATCAAATCGCCTGGTTTGGAATTGGCAATGCGCATTACCACAAACAATTATACGATCGTGCTGAAAATGCTTTTCGGCAAACACTAGCACTGAATCCAGATCATTTACCGGCAATCAATAATCTAGCACTAACACTGACTAAACTGGGTTACGTTAATGCGGCACAAACACTTATAAATAAAACGCTGGTACGCATTAACACTCAATCACCCATGTACCAAACTTTGCTACAGACACAGCAGGAAATAATCGGCAAACAACCCTTGGGAATTTCTGATTAATTGAAGGCACCTTAAATTATTCAGAAATTCCCAAGATTACACGCTATACCAGGTGTATTCCGGATCTGGTCTTAACGTATAATTGGCTGGCAGACATTCCCTGCCTTATTGTATAAACCTCCAATCCGTCGTGCCTGATTTAAATCCACAACAGCGAAAAGCAGTGCGCATTACTGACCGCCCATTACTCGTTCTTGCCGGTGCTGGCAGCGGAAAAACGCGCGTTATCACCCACAAAGTTGTGCATTTAATTAAACACTGCGGTCTTGATCCCAAAACTATTACAGCAGTTACTTTTACTAACAAGGCAGCACGTGAAATGCGTGAACGTGTCGCCAGACTGGATAAGCGTGAGAACATCAAGGGCTTAACTATCTCAACCTTTCATACGCTGGGTATGAATCTGCTGCGCCGTGAAGCAACACAGCTTGATTTCAAACCAAACTTCTCCATTTTTGATGCCCAGGACAGCCAACATCTGATTGATGAACTGGTTCGTAAGCGTCCGGTTGCCTTTGGTAATGATACTTTGCGCTGGCAAATTTCTAATTTAAAAAATGATCTGATCACACCGGAACAGGCTGTACAACAGGCTGAAAATGATTTCGAGCTGGCTGCGGCGATTCTGTATAACGAGTACCAACACCATTTACACGCCTATAATGCGTTTGATTTTGATGATTTAATCATGCAACCAACCGTACTGCTCACACAAAATCAAGAAGTACGTGAACGTTGGCAAAATCGGATTCGACATATGTTGCTGGATGAATACCAGGACACCAATCTTGCACAATATGAACTAGTGCGCTTACTGGTCGGTAAAACCACACCTTTCACCGCCGTAGGTGATGATGACCAGGCAATATACACCTGGCGTGGTGCCAACCCGGAAAATTTGCTGCGTCTTAAGGAAGATTTTCCACGCCTTGAAATGATCAAGCTAGAACAAAATTACCGTTCTTCCGCTTGTATTTTGAAATGTGCCAATTCATTGATCAGCCAAAACTCACATGTATTCGAAAAACAATTGTGGAGTGAAATGGGTTACGGAACACAGCTCTCCATTGTTGCCTGCCGCGATGCGGATCACGAGGCTGAACGCGTCGTTTCTGACATTCTGCATCAAAAATTTACCCACGGTACGCAGGGTGGTCATTACGCCATTCTGTACCGTGGCAATCACCAGTCGCGCAGTTTTGAAAAAGCCTTACGGGAACATAGTATCAATTATCATTTAAGTGGTGGAACTTCATTTTTTGATTACACCGAAGTTAAAGACTTACTGTCCTACTTACGCTTACTGGTTAATCCGGATGATGACCGGGCATTCCTGCGCGTCGTTAACACACCACGCCGCGAAATTGGAGCGACCACGCTGGAAAAATTAGCCGTGTTCGCTTCACAACGGCAATTGAGTTTGTTATCTGCCTGTTTTGAAGCTGACCTGGAAGCCGAGCTGGGTAAACGTGCCGCTAGCCGACTGGCACCTTTTGCAGATTGGATAACCCGGCTCGCTGACCAGGGTGAACAAGCCGATCCGGCCGACTGCGTTAATCAAATGATTAAAGATATGGAATATACCGACTGGATTCAGGACAATGCGAAAGATCCAGACGAAGCTGACAGGCGGCTGCAAAATGTTGATGATCTACTCAGTTGGGTTAAGCGTCTGTCTGAAAAAGATGACAGTGATACCACGCTCAGCGCTATCGTGAATCGCATTAGCCTGTTGGACAGACTCGATCGGGATGATGATGCTAGTAATGAATGTGTTCGGTTGATGACACTGCATGCCGCCAAGGGTCTCGAATTCCCGCATGTTTTTATGGTCGGCATGGAAGAAAATTTGTTACCCCATCGCACCAGCATTGAGGAAGATAATCTGGAAGAAGAACGGCGGTTAGCTTATGTCGGTATTACCCGCGCTCAGAAAACGCTCACGCTGACCTATGCACGTAAACGCAAGCGTGCCGGTGAATGGCAAAGCTGTGAACCTAGCCGATTTTTAGCTGAATTACCGGTAGAGGATATCAAGTGGGAAAAACCTGGCATGGCTGCTGACCCGGCCGAACGAGCCGAACGTGGTCAGGCACATTTGTCGAATTTACGGGGTTTATTGTCCTGAATAATTTTGCGAGAACTGTAGGAGCGGCTTTAGCCGCGATGGACACCGCAGGCCCATCGCGGCTAAAGCCGCTCCTACAGAATTTGTACTGTCCGCAAGGATAAATTATATGAATTAATCAGAGATCACTCAGACGTGTGTATCACACACCTGACTCTTTAAGCATATATTCGATAGCCGCTTTTAGTTCATCATCAGAACAAGTAGCACAAGTGCCTTTTGCTGGCATTGCATTGATGCCATTGATGGCGTTATTCAACATAGCATCCATACCACTTGCTACACGAGTATCCCAGGCCGCTTTGTCACCCACTTTTGGTGCGCCTGCAACCCCGGTACTGTGACATGCCAGACAGGAGGCGTTATAAACATCGTCTCCGCTACGAGGCCCGACACTCTCTGCCACTGCTGCGACAACAACCGCACCGGTATTAACCTGCCCAACTGGCTTGATGTTTTCCAGAATCTTAGCTGTCATACGTGGATTCGGGCCATCGTTTTCCGCGCTATCATCGCTGGTAACAGTCTTGGCAATGAAATAGAAAGAAATAGCCATCACTGCCAGGATAGCCAGAACAAGCAAAATCGTATTCGTAACCGTTTTATCGTGATCACTCACAGGGGGTTCTCCAGTTCAATAATCGATAAATCCCTGTACAAATAGTCCCCAGGGCGTTGGAATTTGCGGGTCAGTATATCTGCAATTGCTAGCGTGGAAAAGGAGAGTCTTAGCTGGCTGGCCACCACGATTTTCTACCTACAGTCTTATCCATAAAAGCGGTATGATTACGCCCTGTTTAGCGCCCGTAGTTCAGCTGGATAGAATATCGGTTTCCGAAACCGGGGGTCACAGGTTCGAATCCTGTCGGGCGCGCCATATTTCCGGGACATTCCAGAAGGTTGATGGTATTACCACCTCAAAATATACCAGTCCGAAAATTTTCAGTCCGCCAATAATTCTCTAATGTGCGCCGGTATTTCAATCGATTTCCCGGCGTCATGATCAAACCAGACAACGGTTCCGTGTCCCAGTGTGTATACAATGGATGCATCATTGGCATCATGGATTGCATAATATGAATCGACGCTTTTACGGCCTGGCGATCCTAGATAGTAGGATACTTTGATAGTTGCCGGATATATGATGGCCCGTAAAAATGTACAACCTAGTGTCGCTACTACGATGCTGTGCTCTGTCCCAATACTGCGCAGCCAGTCGACACGAACTTGTTCGAAGTAGGTAAAATATTTTGCGTTGTTAACATGGCCGAACGCATCCATGTCACTCCAGCGGATAACGTACTCCGAGGTCTGCACCAGCCGTGCTGAATCCGGGATTGCTTCCAGGTAAACAGGATCTTTCATTATTGATTACTAAACCAGTGAAATAATTTTATGCGTTAACAGTGCAAAGAATACCATGAGACCGGTTACCAATATTAAATTTGATAGCCAACTGTTACGCAGGCCACCTATCCATGCCGATTGATTATTCAAATATAACAACAGGGCAGCCAGCAGTGGCATGAATGCCGCACCGGTTACACTGTATAACAATACTAACCATACCGGTTTATTCAGCCACAACATTAGCATTGGAAAAGTGCAGAGATAAATTAGAAATAACCGGTAAAAGCCGGAGGCTGTGCTGACTGGCTGGGGATTTTTAGTGCGGCGATACTGATTCATGAAATCCGCAAACAAATAGGGAACACCCTGCCAGACACCTAGCATGGAGCTAAACACAGCGCCCCAGAAACCAATCAGAAAACTCCATTTACCGATAGCACCAATACGGGATTCTAGCTGCTCCGCGATGGCTAATACCATTTGACTACCTTCAACCTGCTCCACAGAGACAGAGGATGCAATGATCATAATTGCGATGCCAAACAGGCCCGTCAGACTATAAGCAAACACCAGATCGATACGCATTTGTAATATTGAGGCTGTACCCTGCCAGCCTTTTTCACGCATCCAGTAGCCGTAACTCAATAGTGTTACGCTGCCGCCGATACCGCCAAGAACACTAAGTACTAACCAGATCGAATTTTCGGGCAAGCTTGGGACAAATAATCCACGTGCAATGTGTCCCAAGTCGGGCGCCACTAAAATTGCGCAAACGATTACAACTGTAAACATCAGCCCGATAAAAAATTTCATGGCCCACTCAATCAGCTGATAGCGCCCGACCAGTACCAGTGAAGCGGCAACCAGCGATTGTGTGATACCTGCTTGTTTCACGCTGATCTCCGGAAACAGGGCGTGGATTGCCAGACCACAAGCCGCCATCAGGGCGGCAGCAACCACAAAACTCCAGAGTAAAAGATAAACCAGAAAGTAGCCTGACCAGAATCTTGGCAAACGCTCAACCAATGCTTCAACGACGGTTGACGACGTTGACAGTTGCCATCTCGCCAGATTTTCGTTGAGGACAAATTTGAGTAATGCTCCGACTACCACAACCCATAACAACGCAGTGCCAAATCTTGCGCCAGCAACTGACGCCGCTATCAAGTCACCAGCACCTAACCCGGTTGCTGCAATAACGATACCGGGCCCAATCGCCAGGAATGGATTCATTGTGGGGCGGATCCGCCTACGGCGGCTTGAATGCCTGCCCAAAATATCTGTAATTGTTGTTGATACATTGAACCAATACGGTCTGGGTCACTGGAAAGTAACGCCAACGGAGCGCCAAATAAGATTGAAATCAAACCCGTCAGCAAGGTGGGCATTAAAACATTGCTGGGTAACTGGCTCCTGTTTACCGCCTGTTCAAGTTGTCTCACCAGCAACAAATCCAGGGCAAGCTGCTGAATGGTTCCCGCTTTGCCATTCTCCGGCCAGGCAAGTTGCCGCTCGAGTATTGAAGGTGCCATTTCGGTAGACAGTACACCCCCGTTTGCCAACCAACCCATGAATGCCCGCATAAATCCTGGCCGCGCTCGGCATTGCCTGGCAAAAAAAGCATACACTTTTTCAATCGTTCTCATGCCTGGCTCAGTCATATCATTGACCAGCGATAGCTGTAATTCGAGTAGCCAGAACTGGATAGCATAGTCGAGCAAGTTGGCCTTGCTGGAAAAATAATTGAAAAACGTGGCTTCAGACACTTCTACTGAATGACACAATGCCTTGATCGGAACCTCTGAAAATGGCTGCTGTTCCAACGCGGACTGAAATGCCGACAACAGTGCAAGACGTGTCCTTGCGTACTTTCTTTCCCGCAAACTGGCCATAAAATAGCGCTCTCTGATTAAATATATAGAGTGCTATAATTATAGTTTAATCTATAAAGATATGGCTAGCTTTATCAAACAACTTGCAAGGATTGTCGGCTATGAAGCCAGGAATCGAACAAATATATAGTATACTCTATAAATAGAGATATATGTTTTATTGTTATTTATCAAATAGATAAAATAGAAGAGCGGCTTCAGCCTTGATAGGATGTATTACGCCCATCGCGGCTGAAGCCGCTCCTACAGTCTTTGCTGGCTCAGCAATCTAGTAGTTTAATCAGAATCGATACGATAGACCCAGCGAAATTACCGGATAATAGTTGAAAGCATCAAACTCATCTTCGGCTTCGCTTTCTTCATTCGCCAAGGCGGCATCAATACCCGGCGCTGATGCCAACAAGCCATTGGCCTGCAGATCAACATTGCCACTGCCCTGGAACATCAGACCGAAATCCAGGCTGATGGCAATTTTATTCTGGTCACCCAAATTATTACCCCAGCCGAAGCCCAGGTAGGGTGCAAATTTACGAAAGTCGACTTCACCGCTGACCTGGTCGGCAGGACCTATAAAAAAGGTCTGGTTGCCGATATCAACCGACCCCGCCGCTTTGGATTTCACATCGGCGCTGTTGCCATTGTAAAAAGCACCACCGCTGAGCCGAAAACTATTACCAAATGGGTGCCAATCGAGCAAGGCTGAAAAAGTCAGTAATGTAATATCGATATCGTAATCAATGTCGGTCAGATCCTGACTGTCATTGAGACTGAAATAATTAAAACCTAACCGGCCATTAAGGTCAGTTTTCAATGGCGTTATCACTTCAATACCCATCCCCAGCGTGCCAGTCTTGACACCCACCGCAACCTCTTGCGCTTGAGCAGTTAAATTCATGCTCAATGCAGCTCCCAGTACCGCCACTAAACTATATTTTTGAAAAGATTGTTTCATTGAAGAAACCTCCATGTTGATTCAAAATGAATAATTGATTAACCAATAACACACTGATTACGGCCCTGCTCCTTGGCTTTATAAAGCGCCTTGTCGGCACGTTCGAACAATTGTTCCGGCGACTCTTCTTCCCGATACGCTGACAAACCGCAAGAGGCAGTCACCGTAATTGACTTGCCACGAAAATGAAAACCGATCTTTTCAAGGTTAGCGCGTAATTTATCAGCCACCTGCTTGCAAGCTTCAATCGGAGATCCCGTCATCAGCATAACAAATTCTTCGCCACCATAGCGGGCAATAAAATCGGTTTCTCGAATACCGTTAGCCAGTGCCGTAGCAAGTTGTTTAAGTACTTTATCACCCGCTTTATGTCCGTATGTATCATTGACTGCCTTGAATAAATCGACATCCCAGACCATCAGCACAAGCGAAGTATCAAAACGCTTACAGCGTGCAACTTCCTGTTTAAATCGCTGATCATAGGCAAGTCGATTTGGGATGCCGGTTAAAACATCGGTCATCGCCTGGGCACGCTCCCGAACAACGGTCTCACGCAATTCTTTGGATTCTGTCTCCATACCCTTGAGCTGTTCACTCATATCCTGCATTGCTTGCTGGTTTTCCAGGTATCGAGTTTCTTCTGACTGCTGATATTCATCCATGTGTCCAAGCACAGATTCAAGGTGTGATTCCACCGAGCCTCTTAGCTGGTCAATATCTGCTGCGTTACGCACACTACTACCGATTTCCTCGACTTCACGGCGCACAGCTGTATCCATTTCGCTGCGATTATCCTTACCCTGATCCTCGGACTGGGCGCTACCGCGTATATGTGCATCCACTTCCTGCAGGCGCTGGCTAACTTCGGATAGAAAATTTTCCAGATCTTCCTGGTCATCACGCATCTGACAATGCATGGCATTTATCAGCTCGGTTATATCATCAAGCAAAGACTCCCAATCGTCTTTAATATGGCCGGCCTTGATCTGCTCTCGCAACACCATGGCTCGATCCTCCAGGCTGTTGGGCACATCGAGATGCTCAAGCAGATCAACCAGGGCTTGTTCGACAGAAATTCCTTCAACGATTGGCGCTGAACTGGAAGTTTTAGCACGATCAGACTTGAAAAGGCGTTGCATAAAACCACTCTTTGCAACAACTTCTTTTTCAACGGTTAGTTTTTCTTGAACGACCGGTTTTTCAGCTGTGACATTAGCTGGCCGACTATCCAATTTAACCAACTGTTTTGACAATGCTTCAATGTGACGGTTTAGCTCAGCAACTTCAGCTCGGTCACGAATGGCATGGCGAACTTTTTCCAGCTGACTATCAAGCTGCGCATCCCGGCCATCTGCCGCCAGGGTCAATCGCGAAATTGCTTTTCGCAACACCTCATCGGCGCGCTGCTTAGTTTCAAGTTCATCAACGCATTCCAGGTACTTCTGTTTCCAAAGCGCCGCTTCCTGGGTTGGTTTGTCAGTAACTTCACTCATTGATTAACTCACCAGCGACACTTGCTTGGGTAATACTACTTCCATAGCAACCGGTAAATGATCAGAAACCGTGTAATCAAGCACATGAGCATTTTCCACCTGCAAGGTGGGCGTGACCAGAATGTGATCAATATTGCGTTGTGGACGCCAACTGGGAAAAGTATTCATACCATGCAGTGGTTCTGTCATCAGTGTTCGGTTTAGTAACCTGTCAATTTCTGTACTCTGTGAGCGGCAGTTCAAATCACCCATCATCACTACATGTCGATACTGGTTAACCAGCTCACTCAAATAATCAACCTGGCTCAAACGCGCACGCTTGCTCAACGCCAGATGCACAATCAGAACCACCAGCGATTCTTCACCATCGCCAAAACGAACAGCCATGGCACCACGGCCAGGAATCCGCCCCGGTAATCTGTGTTCAGTAATACCTGTAGGACGGTAGCGGCTCATGACGCCCATACTGTGATGTGCCAGGCGGCCGATACGCCGATTAGTCTGGTCATCCCAGTACGGAAATCCGGCATTGGCCGCCAAATACTGGGTCAGATTGACGAAACTACTGCGTACACTGCCGGCATCTGCCTCCTGAATGCCAACCAGGTCATAGCTACTCAGCATGCTAGCCATCCGGTCCAAATTCGAAAAACGCTGTGGATGCGGGACTATATGTTTCCAACTATGGGTTAGATACTGCCGATAAGTATTCGTCGAAATTCCCATCTGGATGTTATAGCTCAACAACTTAAGCCGAGCTCCATTGGCAGGTTCTGGTGATTGATTTTTGGCTGCTACGTTCATTGCTCAGGTTGGACAGATTAAATTACCCAGTTGTTCGGTAAGTTTCAGATTTTCTTGGTAATCGACGGGACAATCGATAATACTGACTGTCGGCTGGGCGCGGGCAATCTTAAGTATACCCGCCAGTTCACCCGCTTTTTCGACACGATAGCCTTTGGCTCCAAAAGATTCGGCATACTGGACAAAATCTGGATTACCAAAATGCACATTTGTAGTACGCTGGAACTGAGTTTGCTGCTTCCATTCGATCAGACCATAGCCGCCATCATTCCAAATCAACACGATAATCGGAATTTGCAGCCGAATGGCAGTTTCGAGTTCTTGAGAATTCATTAGAAATCCAGCGTCACCGGTCACTGCAATCACAGCCCTGTCTGGATGCACCATTTTCGCTGCAATTGCGCCCGGCACTGCGATGCCCATGCTGGCGAAGCCATTGGAAATAATACAGGTGTTGGGTAATTCACAACGAAACATCCGTGCCATCCACATTTTATGTGCGCCCACATCGCAAATCACAATATCGTCCAACTCCAGCTCGGTACGTAAATCCCAGATTATTTTCTGTGGCTTGACCGGAAATCCGTCATCTTCGCTATGTCGGCTCATTTCCTCAATCAGGGCTTTGCGCAAGTGGCGCATGACATGACCTTGGTGTGGCTTAACCAGACTGCCAATTCGTTGCAGGCTATGATTGATATCACCGATCACTTCTACCGCCACGCTGTAGTATTCGTCTACCTCGGCCGGGGTCTGGTCGATATGAATGAGCGTCCTGTCACCGGTTGGGTGCCAAAGATAAGGATGGTATTCGACCAGGTCATAGCCAATGCAAATAATCACATCGGCTTCGTTAAACCCGATACTGACATAGTCATTGGCCTGCAGACCTGCACTTCCCAACGACGTACGATTGCGGAAGGGAACAATACCTTTAGCCATAAAGGTGTTGGTTACTGGGATATTCAACTGTTCAGCAAAGCCAGCTAATTGCTGCCATGCGCCACTGCGCACTACGCCATTACCGGCCAGAATCATCGGATTCTTTGCATTGGTAATTAATTCCACCGCTAGTTCAACTTGCGATTGAGCGGGCTCCGGTGCAATAGGTTGTTTGACACTCATCGGTTGGGCATCGACCTCAAGTTTGGCAATGTCCTCAGGAAACTCTATAAAGGTCGCACCGGTTTTTTCAGTCTGTGCCAGCTTAAAGGCCTTGCGTACCACTTCGGGTATAACCTCCGGCGCCAATATACGCGAAGAGTATTTTGTAATGGCTTGAAACATTTGTTCCAGATCGAGTACCTGGTGAGATTCTTTGTGTAAACGATTGGTACCCGCCTGGCCTGCAATGGCAACAACAGGCGCATGATCAAGATTGGCATCCGCCACGCCGGTCACCAGATTAGTTGCACCCGGACCGAGTGTAGAAAGGCAAACACCCGCCCGCCCGGTCAAGCGGCCATAAACATCCGCCATAAATGCTGCGCCCTGTTCATGCCGTGTCGTGATAAAACGAATATCAGAATCAATCAGGGCATCCATGAAATCCAGATTTTCTTCGCCCGGCACGCCAAAAATATATTCGACACCTTCATTTTCAAGACACTTTACAAATAGTTGCGCCGCGTTCACTGGGGAGTACTCCTTATTATTAATAGTGTGCAGACTGTAAGTCCGGCACGAGTATTTCCGGTAATTTTGTAATGCACCGGGACACTTCAGATACTATACCGTGATATCTACTACCGGGAGTAATTCCGATAAATAATTACCCGTGAGCCTTTGATAGATTCGAAAAAACTGTAGGAGCGGCTTCAGCCGCGATGGTCGGCATACGCCTTTTCGCGGCTGAAGCCGCTCCTACAATTCATTTGGTTCGTTATGACGGTATGCCATGATTACGATGAAGGGTGGTGTAAAAAATATTGCAGCATGAGGTACAACCTCATGCTGCAATATTGTATTTTGGGCATCGCCCCGAAGAAAGGTGATTCTATTGAGCAGCTGCTGCGGCTGGTTCAGCCGATTGACTTGGGCGCTCCAATCCAATCAAATGATTAACAACGTCAAACATCCCTTTATTACCACCGGCAATACTAGGGCCGGTACGGTATTTTCCGTCAACGATCAGGGTAGGAACACTGTCAAGACCATAACGCTGGCTGGCCTGTTTGGCGCGGTTGGTTTTAGTCACTACAGCAAATGAATTAAAGGTCTTTTCAAAATCAGCTTCTGACACACCTTGTGAAACAAAAAAAGTTTTCAGATCACCGACGTTACGAATACGTTTACGCGATTTATGCAAATAATCAAATAAGGGCGCATGAATTTTATCAGCAACGCCAAGAACATCGGCTGTGTAATAACCACGCGCCAGTAATTCCCAATGCGGCCCTAACACTGCCGGTATGCGGATGAATTCAACATCGGCTGGTTGATCTTTTACCCAGCTATTCAAGATAGGCTCCAACTGATAGCAATGCGGACAGGCATACCAGAAAAACTCAATAACCTCGATCTTGTCTGAACTATTGACGGGTTGTGGTTTAGACAGGACGACATATTCTTTCCCGGCCTGAAAATCTTTTGCGCTGGCAGACAGCGACAGCAGTAAACCCAACATCAAAGACCCTATCATTCTCATTACATTTCTCCGTTACAAATATAGTACGTTGATCAACCGATCAGTTTTTTGCAGCCGCAATTTCCAGGCATTTCTATACCCCATTGCACTGCTCATATTGACACCAGCGTCAATAAAACGTTCATTTTGCGGTTCAGATCAACAACTTGCTAGGAGCCTGTCCGAGAATAGAAGCCGTTGCGAGGGGAGCTTGGTTTGAGTCAGATTTTTTCATTATTTGAGGCGAATATTGGGCATATTTAACGAAAATAATGGAAGAATCTGGCCAAATCCAGGCTCCCCTCGTGACGTCTTCTATTCTCGGACAGGCTCCTAGTGTAAGACACCGAAAAACAACTCAACAAGTAGGGTTTTATATACTTTTATAGATGAACAAACAACAAGGGCGGTCAATGACCGCCCTGCGTAAAACATAATTTATAGTAATATTTTTAATGCAGTCCTTGCACATAAGAAGACACAGCCCGGATTTCCTCTTCGTTCATCTTGGTAGAGATAGAACGCATCATTTTACCGGCGTCATTACTCCGTTCACCCTTCTTGAAAGCAAATAACTGGTTGGAAACATACGTGGCATGCTGGCCACTGATCGAAGGGAAATTCGCCGCTGGATTACCGCGCCCGGAAGGCCCATGACAACCAATACAAGCGGCGACACCCGTAGTCGGGTTGCCCCCACGGTAAATTTTCTCGCCCTGATCAACCAGGGTTTCGTCGGCTGAACCCTGCTTAGCCTGCTGACTCGCATAATAGGCTGCCAAATCCGCCTGATCCTGATCGCTTAAGGTTGCAGCCATCGGCGCCATCATCGCATTGGTACGATCACCCGCCTTGAAATCCTGTAATTGTTTTTTTATAAATTTTGCGTGTTGACCCGCAAGACTAGGCCACTCTGGATTAACACTGTTACCATCCACTCCATGACAGGCTGCACAGGTTGCCGATTTGGTCTTGCCTGCCGTAGCATCGCCAGCGGCGATTACCTGACTGGACATACCAGCCAATATTAAAACTGCTGCAAAAACACGCCCTTTATTCATTTAACTATTTCTCCGGAGTCTGTAACAGACGTTTGTGACCTACAATTTTCGGCCAGCAAAAAATTCGGCTAATTGTACACCTATCCGGGCTGGCAAGGTCAACCGTGATATACCTGCCAGATATGCGAAAATACCTACTATGACACTGCAATACCAGACAGCACATTTCCTCACCAGCGTTCCTGACAGCAAGCTCGGACCCGCAGATGTAGGGGCCGAGGTGGCATTTGCCGGGCGATCCAATGCGGGCAAATCCAGCGCCCTGAACGCGATTACCCGCCAACGCGCATTGGCGAGAACCAGTAAAACTCCCGGGCGCACCCAACAAATCAACTTCTTTGGTATCGATGACACACACCGCCTGGTCGATCTACCCGGCTATGGTTACGCCAAAGTACCCCGTAAAATGAAACAACAATGGGAACGCAATCTTGCCGATTACCTGCGTACCCGCCAATCACTGCAGGGTCTCATTTTGCTCATGGATGTCCGGCATCCCCTCACTGAATATGACCAACAAATGCTGAAGTGGTGTTATGAAGCCGAGTTGGCTGTACATATATTGTTAACCAAGTCAGACAAGTTGAAGCGTGGGCCTGCTAGTTCGGCCTTGCTCAGTGTGCGCAAACAACTTCCGGAATTACACCCGGAAGCTAGCGTGCAATTATTTTCTGCGCTGAAAAAAACTGGCGTGAAAGAAGCTTGTTCGCAATTGGATCGGTGGTTGAGGTGAAATGAACCAGGAGATCTCTGATTATTTTGTGGGTACCTGTAGGAGCGGCTTTAGCCTCGATTGGGTGTACGCCCATCGCGGCTAAAGCCGCTCCTACAATTTTTGTACAACTTGCAAGAAAGATCACACAATATGTTGAATTAGAGGCATCGCTTCCGGCTTCCCTGCCTCACGCGTTTATATGAACCTGGCTTTATATTGAATTAGAGGCATCGCTTCCGGCTTCCCTGCCTCACGCGATGTACCTACGTCCTGTAGGCAAAAAAAACCCCGGATGCAAGGGGGAAGCACCGGGGTCAAAAACACCCGGTTTGGGGAAACCGGGTTGGAGGAATTCCCGTTACGTAAATACGAACGGGGAGCGCTCAAACCAACTGCACTCCTAGTATATGGATCGCTAACGGCCACTAAATGCCAATAATCAACGACTCGTTCGGTCTACATTAGGTCAAACGCTCAATGCCCATACTATAGCTCAATTTAATGAAAAGTGGGTAGCGCGTATTAAAAATATTCAATATTATTTCTGAAAATAGAACAATTTAACATCAATGAAACCAATTTCCGGAAAGCACGGTTTGTCTCCGGATTAATGCGCTTCATCCCAGTTACTACCCACGCCTGCTTCTACTATTAATGGTACAGCCAGTTCTGCCGCCTGCTCCATTAATGAACAAATTTTGGTAGTGGCACTTTCCAATTGAGCTTCAATAACTTCAAATACCAGTTCGTCGTGGACTTGCATAATCATCCTGACGTCGGGCTGTTCATTACTTAGCCAATGATCAACTGCCAACATTGCACGCTTAATGATATCTGCGGCTGTTCCCTGCATCGGTGCGTTGATGGCGGTACGTTCTGCTGCCTGTCGGCGTTGACCATTGCGGGCATTGATTTCTGGTAAATATAAACGGCGGCCAAACAGGGTTTCAACAAAACCTTGTTCACGCGCTTGTTCGCGGGTTTTTTCCATATAGGCTTTGACGCCTGGATAGCGTTCAAAATACAGATCTACATAGCTTTGTGCTTCGCCGCGTTTGATGCCGAGTTGTTTGGCGAGACCAAATGCAGACATGCCATAGATCAAACCAAAATTAATGGCCTTGGCTGAACGGCGTTGATCCATGGTTACTTTATCAGGTGCTACTCCGAACACTTCACCGGCTGTCGCACGGTGAATATCTTCGCCCGCAGAAAAGGCAACAAGTAAGCCTTCATCGCCCGACAAATGCGCCATGATGCGCAGTTCGATTTGTGAATAATCAGCTGCCAGCATGCGGTAGCCAGGTTCAGGAATAAATGCCTGGCGAATGCGCCGGCCTTCTTCAGTACGAATGGGAATGTTCTGTAAATTTGGGTCTGAAGATGACAAGCGGCCGGTCGCTGCAACTGCCTGGTGATAGGAAGTATGAACACGCCCGGTGTGTGGACAAACCTGCTCCGGCAAGCGATCGGTATAGGTTGATTTTAATTTGCTTAAAGAACGGTAGTCGAGAATCTTCTTCGGCAACGGATAATCCAGCGCTAGCTCCTGCATGACGGCTTCTGCCGTAGAAGGTGCGCCTTTTGGGGTTTTGGCTAACACCGGCAAACCCTGCTTGCCGTAAAGAATCGCCTGAATTTGTTTTGGTGATGCAAGATTGAAAGCTTCACCGGCCAGTTCATAGGCATCCTGTTCGAGTTCGAGCATACGCGAGGCCAGTTCATGACTTTGCTTGATCAACATTTCCGTGTCGACCTTAACGCCGGTTTGTTCCATATCACTCAACACGGGAATCAAGGGCACTTCGATGTCATTGAATACAGGCACGACTGATTTCTGTTTTTTCAATTTCGGCCAAAAGATATTGTGTAACTGCAGGCAAATATCAGCATCCTCTGCCGCGTAAGGTGTTGCCTCTTCCAGCCCAACCTGGTTGAACGTTAGTTGTTTTACACCTTTACCAGCCACATGCTCAAACTTGATATTTTCATGATTAAGATATTTTTTAGCCAGGGAATCCAGATCGTGGCGGCTGGCAATACTATCCAGCACATAAGATTCAAGCATGGTGTCGTAAGCGATGCCATCCAGAGTAATGCCGTGATTGGCGAGGACATTACGGTCGTATTTTAAGTGATGACCGAGCTTGGCTTTATTTTTATCTTCCAGCAGCGGTTTGAGTTGATTAAGTATTGTTTCACGATCCAGCTGATCAGGCGCACCGGGATAATCATGCGCTAAAGGTACGTAAGCCGCCTTGCCTGGTTCAACTGAAAAAGAAACGCCAACAATCTCTGCCTGCATGTAATTCAAACTGGTGGTTTCTGTATCAAAAGCAAATAACGCCGCATCGTTTAGTTGCTTTAGCCATTTATCGAATGCTGTTTTATCGAGGACTGTTTCATACTCACCCGTCACAGTTGCAGGTATGTCGGCAACCTCTTCAGTCTGTTGAGTATCACCACCTTCTAACTGCCGTAACCAGGTATTGAAGTTCATACGCGTGAACAAGTCGCGCAGGTTTTCTGAATTTTCACTGGTAATTTTTAGATTGTCCGGTGTTTCCTCCAATGCAACATCACATTTAATAGTTGCCAGTTGGTAGGACAATGGCAGTTGTTCCAGACTATCGCGTAAGTTGTCACCGACCTTGCCTTTAATAGAATCAGCCTGTGCAATGACATCATCCAACGTACCGTATTCATTGAGCCATTTGGCAGCAGTTTTTGGACCGACCTTGGGTACTCCGGGAATGTTATCGACGCTGTCACCCATCAATGCCAGATAGTCAATAATCCGTTCCGGTGGCACACCGAATTTTTCAATCACCGCTTCACGATCCATACGGGTATTGCTCATAGTGTTGATCAATGTAACACGCTCATTAACCAGCTGCGCCATGTCCTTGTCACCGGTAGATATGACTGTATCTATACCCGCAGCCGCAGCCTGTACCGCTAGTGTGCCGATCACATCGTCGGCTTCGACGCCTGACACTTGCAGCAAGGGCAGCCCCATTGACTTGATGATTTCCAGTAAGGGTTCAACTTGTTCCGACAACTCCGATGGCATGGGTGGCCGGTTAGCTTTGTATTCAGCGTAAAGATCATCGCGAAAGGTTTTACCGCGCGCGTCAAATATCACGGCCATCAGTTCTGGCTGATAGTCCTTGATCAATTTGCGCAGCATATTAATCACACCATACACCGCACCCGTCTGCTGACCCTGAGAATTTGCCAGCTCGGGCAACGCATGAAAAGCCCGATATAGATAAGACGACCCGTCGACCAGGATCAGCGGTTTGAAATTTTTGTCGGTCATATAAGAAATTTTCTGGTAATACGGCGCGATGGTATCATTGTTATGTTGTACTTGCTGTAGCAAGCTTAACTGGCCAAGGATCATTCATTATGGAAAACAAAAAGCTACCCCATCGCCCTAGCCTGATGCCTGTCAACGATGCCACCCTGACCCGGGAATCCTGGAAAATTTTTCAGATCATGGCGGAATTCGTTGAAGGCTTTGAGCGGTTGGCACCGATCAAACCCTCGGTCAGTATTTTTGGTTCAGCTCGCACTAAACCCGACCATCCTCATTACAAGCTCGCTGAAGATATCGCCCGTGCATTATCGGACTCAGGTTTTTCAGTGGTTAGCGGTGGTGGCCCGGGAATTATGGAGGCTGCCAATAAAGGTGCTTATGCAGGGGCGTCACCCAGTATTGGCCTGAACATCATGTTACCCCATGAACAGGCAGGCAACCCTTACCAGGATATTTCACTTAATTTCAGACACTTCTTTTCCCGCAAAGTTATGTTTGTTAAATATGCCTCGGCTTATGTGGTGTTACCCGGTGGTTTTGGGACGCTCGATGAACTGGCTGAAATTCTTACCCTGGTACAAACCGGGAAAACCCGGAAAATTCCGATCATTTTAGTCCACTCTCCGTTCTGGGAAGGCCTGATCGACTGGTTTACTAATACACTGGCAAAACAGGGCACAATTTCTGAAAACGATGTTGACCTGTTCAAGGTGCTGGACAAGCCACAGGAAGTGGTCGATGCTATCTTCAGCCATTACGAAAAACGCGGATTCGAACCTTCACCCAGCGAGCAGGAAATGCTGCTCGAACTCTAGGCATGTTGTTATGACAAGATATCTCTTACTAGTCTCTTTGCTATGCGGCGTTACCTCTTTGTTTGCCGAACCCACAACTTTACCCACAATACCTCCACCGTCGATCGGCGAGCAGACTGACCTGGAACCGGAAGTGACCATCAAACATCGTGATGGTGAGACGCTCCAGGAATACCGTATTAATGGCCGCCTCTACATGATCAAAGTGATACCGGATAAGGGCCTCGAATATTTTCTGATCGATTCAGATGGCAACGGTTCACTGGATGCACGCAGCGACCAACTCGACCCACAATTAATGATTCCCAGCTGGATACTGTTTAAATGGTAACCCTGTTACAAAAATACAAAACCATCTCAGGAAACCAGGGTCATTGCAGCAACTAAACCGTTGGCTTGATAATTTTGCAGAGTGGACCGGCCGACTGGTTGCCTGGTTGTCACTGTTTCTGGTTCTAGTGACATTCAGTGTTGTCGTGTTGCGGTACGCATTTAATATTGGCTCAATCAGCTTACAAGAATCTATCCTCTACTTGCATGCCAGTCTGTTTCTCCTCACGGGTGCCTACACCCTGAAAAAGGATGCGCATGTCCGGGTAGATATTTTTTATCGCCGCTTTTCTCCCGACAACAAAGCCTGGGTTAATTTAATGGGTGCGTTGTTTTTATTATTACCCGTCTGCCTGTTTATCGGCTGGATCAGTTGGGACTACGTCAGTGCGGCCTGGTCAGTGCGGGAAGGCTCCCGCGAAACCGGCGGCCTGCCTTACGTTTATCTGCTGAAATCATTAATACCACTGGGCATCATTCTGCTGGCGTTGCAAGGTTTTAGCCAAGTACTGGCAAGCTTAGTTACATTATTAAAACCATCCAAGGAATCCAACAGTGCACGGTGAAATTGCACTGATTATGTTTGCCGCAGTGTTTGTGGTGCTGCTCGCCGGTTATCCAGTGGCCTTTTCCCTCGCCGGTACCGCGCTGGCTTTTGCCTGGTTCGGGCACATGGCAGGCACGTTTGATTTTGTTTTTCTGCAAGCCTTGCCGAACCGCCTGTTCGGCATTATGACCAATGAAATGCTGGTCGCTGTTCCCTTGTTTGTTTTTATGGGCGTCATGCTGGAACGTTCCCGGATCGCCGAAAATCTGCTCGAAGCAATGGGAGCTCTGTTCGGTAACTTGCGAGGTGGCCTGGGTATATCCGTCATGTTGGTCGGCATGTTGTTGGCTGCCAGTACCGGCATTGTCGGCGCGACGGTTGTCACCATGGGATTAATGTCATTACCGACCATGTTAAAGCAAGGTTATGATCCTCGGATTGCCACCGGGACTATTTGTGCATCTGGCACGCTTGGACAGATTATCCCACCGTCAATTGTCCTGGTATTACTGGGCGATGTGCTGTCTTCTGCTTACCAGCAAGCGCAACTTGATCAAGGCATCTTTTCACCAAAAACCATCTCTGTAGGAGACCTGTTTGCAGGCGCATTATTACCTGGGCTGCTACTGGTCATTATTTATATCAGCTATTTAATGATCACTGCTTATCGACATCCTGAAACCATGCCGGTTGCTCCTGCAAGCAATCAGAATAAAAATGTTTTGCAGATTTTATTAGCCTTATTACCCCCTCTAATTCTGATCATGGCCGTTTTGGGTTCCATACTGGCTGGAGTTGCAACTCCCACCGAAGCCGCATCGGTCGGCGCTATTGGTGCAATGCTGTTGGCATTGTCACGCAGCCAGTGTAATTTTTCTGTATTACAAGATGTCGTTACCAGTACTGCACGTGTCACCAGCATGGTATTTATGATCCTGATTGGCGCATCGGTATTTTCGTTAGTCTTTCGTGGTTTTGGTGGAGATGAATTAATAGAAAGCTTGTTAACCAGCCTACCTGGAGGGGTCTTTGGTGCGATGCTGGTTGTCATGCTGATCATGTTCCTGCTTGGCTTTGTACTCGACTTTATTGAAATTACTTTTGTTGTTGTGCCTATTGTCGGGCCCGTGTTACTGACCATGGGCCTGGATCCAGTCTGGCTTGGCGTCATGATTGCGATCAATCTGCAAACTTCATTTTTAACGCCGCCGTTTGGTTTTGCGCTGTTTTATCTACGAGGCGTTGCGCCAGAAACAATAACAACCGGGCAGATTTATCAGGGTGTCATGCCGTTCATTATGATCCAGCTGCTTATGCTCGGAATACTCAGTTTCTGGCCAGCTTTGGCCACCTGGCTACCATCGGTTATTTTTGCAGGTTGACGTAATCTCACTTTTTGCGCATTTCAGTATTAACGCTCGTAAAAATATTATTTTTTAGCACAAGCTGCCAAAGTGCCCGCCATGTCTTCCAATTATGTTTCCCTGATATTGAAAACACATACTCAGGCGCCAATGCTTCTGCAAACAGCAAGTGTGCGTCTTTGAATTTATCCTGTTTTCCATAACCCAGATAGATCACTGGCTTTTCAGAATATTTAGAAGAATTTTCTTCCACCCATTTCCAAACCCGCTGCTCATATAACTGTTTCGATGTTTTGCCTTCAACACCCAAACTGCCTGGCTGTTTGACCTCATTGATCAATTGATCTGAGCCTAAATAAGGGGAAAGCAATACGATGCCATCAATTTCATCAGCATGCCGGGTTGTATACAAAAGGGCAGCGAAACCACCTAATGAAATGCCAACCAACCAAATTTTTTGATAACCCGCCTTCCGCGCGGGCAATATGATATCCGTACGCAAGCGCTCAACAATAGTATGTGTTTCAAAATAGCCAATGTGACTATCAACAGCCACAAAATCGGCAGCCAAGCTCTTTGAATGCGCCTCTGAAATAAAATTATTTTCCTGGAATTTACTGGGTGAATCATAGATACCTGGTAATAAAACGATGAGTATAGGCGACTGAACATCACCTGAATTGTAATGAAAGGATTTCAATGGGATAACCACAGACTTATTGATATAACAGCCAACGACTACCGTAACCAGCAAGATCGCAAATAGAAGTTTTATAATTATTTTTTTCATACTTAGCTGCTATTCAATGACTGAAAATACGCTTATCCTATTAGCACTGCCGGATTCTTCTCTACTACACGGAGTAATAGACATGAAAAAACTAATCGCCCTGATAACCTTATTAGCCGTACATGGTCTAGTGCCAGCCGATGAAAACAATACCTTTGTAGCCACTACGAATGAAATAGGTGAACAGGAAATAGTTATGCAGGCGAGTAGTTATGCATATTACCCTAACAAAATTATTGTCCAGGCAGGAGTTCCTGTTGTTCTTAAAATCAACAAAGAGGGCTGGGTACCACATGACTTGATTATTGATGATCCAGCTTCGGGCCTGAACATCAAACAAAAATTGGGCAAAAATAATGAGGTTCGATTCACCCCGGAAAACAAAGGTGAATTTGTTTTTTATTGCGGTAAAAAATTACCTTTCGCAAAAAGCCATAAAGATAAAGGCATGCATGGGATTATTATTGTCGAATAAATATTCTATATTTTTCTGAGTGCATGCCATAGAATAGCTGACTATTGGCAGATAAAATTACAATTCCACTAAAAGACTGTCAAGGAAACGGATTAATATCCATATTTATTTCAGGAGCTTACAAAATGAAAACCCTATTACTCACCACTATAATTATCAGCAGTTTAACGATAGCCGGATGTGCCACGGTTCAGGGGCCAAGAGTCGCCCAAGAGAAAAATATTACCGTAAATGGCAAAGCGGTAACTATTGCCGGGCAGTACCATGATAAAAAGAACAGCCTTGAAATCTCAGTGAATGGCGACCCAATTATGCGCGGTAAATTCCCTCCCTATACACCCAAAAAAATAATCAAGGCAGATTTTGATGGCTCAACTATCACCAGCAATTGTTATTTTGGATCAGTCCTTGGCAATAAGGGTGGTATTTTCGGAGCAGTCGCAGGCGCAATACAATCATCAAAATCCACTTCCAGCGATAAATGTGATATCTCTGTTGATGGCAAAATGGTTGAAACACTGTATTTTTAGAAACGATGCCTGAAAATGGATCTGGAGGTGTGGAGAACTCACCTCCGGTATTTTCTTCCCTGTTATATAAATTTCAACTACTTCTTTTACAACGCAGTAGTGTATGTCCCTCACCAACACCATCTATATCCATTTCAACAACAAGACCTGCTTCATTGATTAGGCCCAGTAAATCGGATGAGTGATACATACGGCTATTACCATTGGCGATACAGGTGAAGTAGAGTGAAGTCGCATTCAAACTAAAACTAGCCGCTTCATATTTCTGCCGATCCCATAACAACTCAATAATATAAAGATCGGTATCCGTATCCATAACGGCAACAGCTCGCTTCAGGATTTCCAGTATCTCCTGCTCTGAAAAACAGTCGAGAAACTGGCTCATGCAAATAACATCTGCGCCTTTATAGAAGATTTGCCCCTCGTCCAGCACATTAGCTGGATATTCGTTATACCGATCTGCAAATCCCGCCTCGGTGATATTCTTTCTGGCGACTTTTAACTGGATGGGCAAATCCATGATTGTCACCCGGACGTCTGAATCATGCGCCAGACATTGCAACGCCCAACGACCTGTATTCCCTCCAATATCAAGAATTTCTTTTACTGGCGCCTCAAATACTATGGGCAGTAATTCATCGAACACCCGGTCTGAATAATAATGATCGAAACGAAACCAACTTTCAGATGCTGTGCCTGGAAGCTTTGTGAGTCCCTCGTATAACGTATCCCATTCCCCCAGCTCAGGCAGACCACGAGGTTTGCCATCCTTAATAGAATCCCCCAGGTGATCGAGTGCCCGATAACAAACATCACGCGTAAAATCCATATTCACGCGTGTCATTTCATCGTTTAATACAAAATAGCCGGTTTTGGATAATATAAAGCGCCCATTTTCTTGCCAAACCAGGCCAATACTCGCTCCAAAATCGAGTAAAACTTTAACGCCATACTCTGATAAGCCTGTTTCCTGGGCCAGTGCGGTCACAGAGCCACCACTTTCACCTGCCTCATCAATGGCCTCCAGTAACCCTGAGTCACGAATAACCACGCTAGCCTGAAAAACAAACGGTGCAAAAGCAATCCACTGAGCCATCGATTTGGCCTGCAATGCGCTCGCTTTATTGGAATCAGTTTCTAATCTCATAGGTTATTTAAACCAAAATTCACCTGGATAATTACTCGTCATCATACCTTGTCATATAGCGCCATTAATAGCAGGCCCACCTCGCAAAGAGACTGCATTTACTGTGCTTCCAGGTTTACCGCCGCCGTGTTAGTCGCGTATAATTGCTAAGAATTGGCGCGCCTAAGGGATTTACCTGTGATTGATGAACTGAAATTATTACTGATCAATGAACTTAATCTGGAAGATATTTCGCCACAGGACATTGATGCCAACGCACCTTTGTTTAAGGATGGCCTAGGCCTCGATTCGATTGATGCACTGGAACTGGCCGTTGTACTGGATAAAAAATACGGCATTAAAATCAAATCAGATGATGATCAGAATGAAAATATTTTTGCCACTCTGAATTCACTGGCCAATTTCGTTTCTGAAAACCGCAGCCGTTAAACACCTCGATGCTATTAACTGTCATTAAAGGGGCTCAGGCCGTCCTTTTAGTTGCAGGCTATCCATTAATTATCTATTTTTTAATCACTCATGGTGCCGCCTGGCTAGGAGCAGCACTCGTTTTTGGTCTAATAATGTGGAAAATACGTCACCGTGATAACTGGCTCTGGTGGCTTACCGGATTGTTAGCCTTGATGCTACTCGCCACCCTTTTATTTGGCATTAATGCCATCCCGAAACTATCACCGCTACTGATACATATCGGACTGTTCTACATTTTTTCTCAAAGCCTGAAAAGCAAACCACTTATCGAGCAGTTCGCGCGCCTGGATTTTCCTGAATTGCCGCCCGAAATAGAAGTTTATTGTCGGCAATTGACCATTCTCTGGAGTGGATTCTTTGCCATGAATATCGCCGGTTGCCTATGGCTGGCATTTTGGGGCAACAATACACTATGGGTACTCTATAATGGCCTGATTGTTTATTTTTTGATTGCGGCTCTGATGTTGGGGGAATATATCTGGCGGCGAATTCGGTTTCCGGATCTAGATATCCCCCCCTTATCCCAAACAATTCAGAATATTGTTAAAAATGGCCATAAAATCTGGGGACATAAATCACATGAGGGCCAGTGAAACACAACTTAGTTACGACCTGCATTTTTCGTCGTCTGAATATTACCCACTGGCACTTACTAACGGTACAGCCATATCGCTTGGACAATTCCGTAATGACGTTCTGAAAAATCGCGATCGCCTGCCAGAAGGTAACGGTAAAATTCTGATTAACTGCCATGGCCGCTATGCATTCAGTGTTGCCTTGCTAGCCTCATGGCTAGCTGGAAAAACCGTTATCCTGCCACCTAATACGCTAGATGAGACACTGGATGTAATACGCTCCCAGGGCAGTCTCGCCTACGAATTTGACTCAACCTGGAGTGCTTCACTGTTAGATGGAAAATCCAAAACCGTTCATGGTGATTGGCCGATTTCACTGGAAAACTTTGACAATGCCCTTGAGCTATTTACATCAGGCTCCACAGGCAAACCAAAAGTAATCGTTAAATCCATCGCCAATCTTTTTGATGAAGTTATCGCCCTGCGCGACCAGTTCGACTGGCCCAATGGCCCGATAACGGGTAGCGTACCGCCCACTCATTTATACGGACTCACCTTCACAGTATTACTGCCCTGGATTCTGCATACCCCCTGGATCGATGACATTCCACTTTTCCCCGGCGATATCACACGAATCTTGAAGAATTCGGCGAGCCTAACCTTAATCAGCGTTCCCACACAATACAAAGCTCTCTTACAGGATCATGCAGATTTATCGCAGATAACCTGTATTTCAGCTGCCGCACCACTACCTGCTGAACTTGCAACTAAATGGAAGCAACGATTTGGCTCTGAAATACTCGAAATTTATGGCTCTACCGAGACCGGCGTTATAGGCTACCGTGAGCAAGTTTCTGTTTCTGCATGGAAAGCCTTTCCGAACGTCCACCTCGCAGCGGAAACGGGAATACTCAAAGTATGTTCCCCCTTTGTCAGTCATGCATGGAAAAACGGCTACCTGACGGCGGATAAAGTGGTATTGGAAAACGCAACCTCCTTTCAACTACTTGGCAGGTCCGATTCGATTGTTAAAATCGCCGGTAAACGCATCTCATTAACCAAAATAGAAAACGGGCTTTTATCATGCCCCGGTGTTATGGAGGCTGCCGTCATCGCTGTACCTGAAAAAGGTTATGTCCGGGACAGCGCGATCTGGGCTGCCGTAATTGGCAAGCAAGAACACCCATTATCTGCCCGCCAATTGCAGGCAGATTTACGCGGTAAACTGGAAAGTATTGAAATACCAAGAAGGATTGTGATTGTTGATAAGTTACCACACACAGCGAACGGCAAACTCCCGCTTACCGCAATAAAAAAACTGTTTGGCAATGGCAAACCTCAACGTGTTTAAATTTGACACGTTAGGCACATCTAATAATGGGCAAGAAATAACAGCGAGCTGTATGATTAATCCAGATGCCGCCTTTTTTAAAGGCCATTTTGACAGTATGTCCATCATGCCGGCCATTGCACAGTTATTGATGGTTGAGGAACTCATTAAAAATAGCAGATGGGGCTGTCATATTTCTTCAGTACAGTCCTGCAAATTTTTCGACTTGATACAACCCGGGCAGCGCGTGCAAATTCTATTAACACAATCTGGCACTGATAAAATTAACTTTAGAATAGAAAAAGATAATCAGGTTTTTACCAAGGGAATAGTTCTGTTACCTGGAAACACTAGTGTCTAATAAAGTCTGCGCACTGATACCTGTTTATAATAATCATATGACACTCGAAAAAGTGGTGTCACATGTCCAACAATATATAAATCAGATTATTATTGTTGATGACGGCAGTGATGATGGCACAGAGACAATTGTCGATGCCCTTTGTGAAAAATCCCCAGAAGACATTTATATTTTCCATCAGCCTGTCAACACAGGCAAAGGTGCGGCAATTCAACTAGGTCTAGAAATGGCGCGATACAGAAATTTCACACACGCGCTGCAAATCGATGCAGATGGACAACACGATATCGAGGATATCCCTCGATTTCTGGAATTAGCCTCTGAATCACCTGGCAGTTTCATTCTTGGTGACCCCGTCTATGGAGAAGACATTCCTGCTATCCGTAAACACGGCCGCAAGTTGACGAAAGCCATGGTCGCGCTGGAATCTGGCACCCTGCAGATGCCAGATGCCATGTGCGGCTACCGAATTTATCCGGTGACTGAAATCTGTAAGCTCGGAAAACTTAGCCAGCGGATGAGTTACGACCCTGAAGTTTTGATACATGCACATTGGAAGGGTATACCAATTAGAACACTACCTACAAAAGTACGTTACCTGTCTGCCGAAGAAGGTGGCATTTCACATTTCCGCATGGTGCGCGATAATATTCTTAATGTCTTGATCCACACAAAACTTCTACTACAATCACCTTTTCGATTGTTGCTACGCAAGATAATAACAACCCCCCAATGAGCGAGTGGCTGACACGCAAAGAGCGCGGCTCCTCCCACCTACTCAGATTTATGATCTGGTTAAATCAGCAACGCTTCCGCTGGCTGGTCAATCTGCTCATTTATCCAATCGCTGGCTATTTTTTTCTGACTGGCTGGTCAACACGACGCGCCAGTCAACAATTTTTTACTCAAGCAAAAGGCAGCTATCGCTATACAGATTATTATCGACAACTGCTGTGTTTTTCATATTCACTGGCTGATCGAGTCTCCATCACGCTGGGTGACGCAGACAGATTTGAGGTGCGCTCACACGGCCGGGAAAACTTGCAGACAGAACTTCAGAAAGGAAAAGGCTTCATACTATTAGGGTCACATCTCGGTAACTTTGAGGCTAGCAAACTGCTCGCCAGTGATCGAATAGGTCTGGATGTGCATATTGTCGCCCATTTTGCCGTGTCGATAAAATTCCGCCGGGCACTGGATGCCATCAACCCAGCGATGGCACCAAAATTTATTGACCCGATGCACCCTAATGCCATTTTCAAAATGCGCGACGTGATAGATAAAGGCGGAGTGCTGGCCATACTCGGCGACCGCACTGGTATTGGTGATAAACAACTGCCAGTGGATTTCCTGAACAAACCAGCCATGCTGCCAGCAGGTCCTTATTTATTGGCCTCGATCCTGCACTGCCCAGTACTATGTTTTTTTGGTTTGCGGGTCAATCATTTTCAGTACGATACTTATGCGATAAAACTGGCAGACCGGATTGAATTGACGCGCGGGCGCCGCGAGGAAATGGCTCAAGTGTATGCCCAGAAATATGCTGACCTGCTCGCTGAAAAAGCCCGACAATATCCATACAACTGGTTTAATTTTTACGAATTCTGGAACTCACCCACTGATACAAAACCATGAGTGTCATTATTACTCACGAAATTCCTTTCCATGATGTGGACAGCCTGAATATTGTCTGGCACGGGCACTATTACAAATATTTTGAACTCGCGCGTACTGCGCTGTACCGCTCAGTCAATTTTGATATTGTAGATATGAGCAAACTGGGTCATACCTTTCCAGTTATCGAGTCGCATTGCCGTTATACGGCATCACTCAAATATGGGCAGAAAATAAATATTTCTGCCAACTTCAGTGAATGGGAATACTACCTTCTGATCCACTATAAAATAAGTTGTCAGGAAAAGGATCAACGTCTGGCCTACGGTCACACCAAGCAAGCGGTCTGTAACCTGGATGGAAATTTACTCAAACAGGTTCCGCAGTCGATTAAACATGTCATTCAGGCTTAGCATTCTTTTTTCGGTCTCGATGGCCATACTTACACCCGTCCTGGCGAGCACCGAAGACACTTTCGTGTCTATACTTGAACGCATAAAGTTCAAAGAGAGCCAGCATTTTCAGTATCAGGAAACCCGCTATCTGGCTTTACTAACTCGCCCCTGGACCGCCAACGGTGACATGTTTATCACACCTGATGGATTGGTCATGGTTCAGCATGAACCTACCTCGATACTCACAACAATCACTGAAAAAAAGCTGGAATACTTCGATCGTGAGCGTGATGTCAGACGCACCATACGTTTAAAACAACCCTTTTCTGTACCTGGCATGGCTCCCTTTTTACAACTGCTTTATCGCAGTAAGCAGCAGGGTAGTCTGGATGAACAATATAATACCTCCTTTAACCTGAAACAGGAACGCTGGATACTGGCACTAAGGCCCAGCCAGACTAATAAAAACAAAATCAAATCCATGACGTTGTCAGGTTCACAAGGCAAAGGGCCAGACTTACTCAAACTGGAATATACGGATGGAGACGAAACAGAATGGCGGCTTTCCCTGATTGCCCATGGTCATGATGCCATTCACCGTTTGCAAAAGACGCTTGATAAAATAAATGAGGAAAATGATTTTGACAACTAGCCAAGTGGATGGCATTCAAAAATCACCTGAAGCGATCTGGTTTATTATTTTTACGGCTTGCCTCGTCGGGCTGGCGCTCTGGACAACTGAACTTCGTACTAACATCGGCGATTTCTTTTACCCTGGAGACAGTACTGAAAGCGGTTTCCTGGCCGGACAGATCCAGTCAGAAGAATTTTCCCGGCGCTACCTGATCAGCATCAACCACACTGATATAGCAGACACAACTGCCGCTGACTTTACTAACAAACTGATTCGTCTACTGGGAAAGGTGGAGGGTGTTCAGCGAGTCTGGCGCACGCAATTCAATGATGATGACATGGTGCGTTTGCTCGACAGCTACCAGGGACAGCAAATCCACCTGTTTTCACTTGCTCCCGAAAAGGAATTCCCATTGCTTTTCAGCCCTGAAGGTCTGGCAATCCAGGCAGGCACTGTAAAAAAAGCTCTACTTGGCCCCGATCCGATGCTCACCAAATCCATCCTTGAGCACGATCCTATGCTGCTGACTCTCAACTGGTTCAAGAAAATTGACGACCAATTCAATCGCCCTAACAACGCGGCCGGTTACACATCTTTTTTTCTTGAAACAGAAAACTCCGGATTAAATGCAAATGCACAGATAGCTATTCAGAAAGATCTGCAGCGCATCTTTCTCCAGGTGAATGCTGATTTTAATCAAACCTTCTCAATCGACTACACCGGGGTACCGGTATACGCTGTTAAAATACGCAACCAGTCCGTAAAAGACATTAGCCGTATCAGCACACTGTCAATGACCGCCGTGGTACTGCTGTCACTTTTAGTTTTCCGATCCTGGCGCGCGTTACTCTGTACGGCAATGGTGCTAACGGCCACCGTTGCAGTAGCCGTCCTCGTCACACAATTGATTTTTGATCACATTCACGGACTCACGCTGGCACTGGGTACCACACTGGTCGGTGTATGCATTGATTATTTTATTCACAGCATGGTTCACGCTGGTAACAAAACAGGCAAACAAAGAAAACAAGCAGTTCGGCAAATTTGGCCAACCTTGTTGACTGGCGGCCTCACTACCATAATCGGCTACATCGCCCTGAGCATTAGTGGATTTCCAGGTCTGCAACAAGTCGCCGTGTTTACGGGCACTGGAATCATCACTGCACTGATACTTTCAAGATTTTTTTTACCCGGCCTGATGGAACTGTTCAACGTTACCATCACCCCAGCCATTAATTTTAAAGGCTTACTCAAAATAGCCACATACAATGGGCTGCGCTATAGCGTGTTTATTATTATTATCGCTACCGCAATCATTGGCATCCCCCAAATCCACTGGGGCAATGATCTCAACATGATGACTCCCGAAATTGAAAAATTAAAAGCAAAAGACATCGCGATTCGTTCTCGTATGACCAGCCTGCAACCGGGCCGGTTTATTTTGATTGAAGGCAGCACGACCGAACAGGCGCTAATAACCAGTGAAGCGCTTTTTCCGGTACTTAAAGAATTACAGGCACGAGGAAATCTGCAAACCTTTTATCCACCTTATCCATGGCTTGCATCGCAACAACTCCAATCCAGAAATCAGCAGGCGTGGGATGCCGGACTTACAGATATTTACCAGGGCTGGGAGACCGCTCTGACCAACACTGGCCTCAACGCTACTGCCCTCCCCCATTTTAAAATAAATTCATCGCCCATACTTGAACTTGATCAGGTGCGAGACTCACCTGCATGGCAATTGATCTCACGGCAGTTTATGTTGTTGCCCGATAAAACCACCATCGCTATCTGGCTAGGCAAACACAACCCAGAAGCAATCCGGGCTGCCTTGATAAATTTCCCGGACGGTCGATATTTCAGTCAAAAAGAAAGCATTGAACAACTCTCCATGGCTTATCGCCACAAAGCCCAGTCCATGCTTGCCCTGGGAATTCTTGCAATATTTTTTATCCTACTTATACGTTATCAATCATTTGCATCAGCGCTACGCGCCCTGTTACCCGCCGTATTTTCACTCCTTATCCTGCTCGGTATCTGGGGGCTGTCAGGCTCACCAATGGGCATGCTGCATTTAATCGGATTATTACTGACCACTGCAGTGTGTGTGGATTATGGAATCTTTTTTATGGAAAATAAAAGTAATAACGCCTCACTCACATTCCAGGCGATTACCGTTTCTGCTCTGACAACCTCGGTTGCCTTCGCCTGTCTTGGCGCAGCGGAAAATCCTGCCCTACACGCGTTGGCATGGACAGTAGCGCCAGGTGTACTGGCAGGGTTTTTACTGTGCCCACTCGTTTTACGGAAACAGAATTAGGGCAAAGGAAGCTCTCTTAATAAATAAATGGAATAAACATTTTTGTTTTTTTAATATAGCTTTTATAGGCCTCACCAAAAAATAACTTATTTTCCTTTTCTTCAGTTTTTACTGCCATGAAAGTTAAGAGGGTTGTAGCAACCGCTGCAGCTAAACCATGGGGGGTAATATGTTTAAGGAATACACCCCAGGTGAGAAAAATCAGTGAACTGTACATAGGGTGCCTGATGTATTTATAAACACCTTCACTGACTAAATTTTCAGTATTCTCAAAGTTAAAATTTTCCGAACTTCCATTATTTTTTCTTTTTCCACCCATTGCTTTTAATTGTCTATATCCAGTCCATACAAATAGAATCGATATCAACAGTAAACTATCTGATATAGCTCGCAAGGGGTTGGAAAAGCTAACCACCCAGTAGGGAGCGTTAATCAGGATAACAATTAGTATCCCCTCAAAAGCAAAAAACCGATAAAAACCATGATGTCTGAAATTTTTAAGTGACCGCCATGAAAACAGTACCAGCAGGATTGAAAGCATAAAAAATATGACAACATTGCTGAAATTGCTGATATCTAACATGTACTTTTATTTCTCATCTTCTTAGTTTTTTATTTCGATGCAACTACTTTACAACGCTGGATAGAATAACCTTATGTCATCGCCCCATCGATCGAAATGGACTGACCGGAAATATAACCCGCTTCGACGGACGTTAGAAAATCAACCAGAGCGGCAACTTCATCTACTGTACCGGCGCGCTGCATGGGTACGATCCGTTTAATATCATCCTTTTCAAATTCAAGATCATTAATTCTGCCCTCAATTATGCCAGGGGCGACACAATTAACCGTGATATTCCGAGATGCAAGTTCGAGCGCAAGTGATTTACTCGCACCAAAAACACCGGCTTTGGCACCCGCGTAATTGCTCTGCCCTCGGTTACCCTTGATAGCACTAACTGAGGTTACCGAAACAATTCGACCCCACCGCTCCGATATCATTGGCATTAGCAGTGGTTTTGTTACGAAATAGAATCCATTTAACGAAACATCGATGACTTCTTTCCAGACATCACTGCTCATGCCTGCCATAGGGGCATCCTTGTAAATACCGGCATTGTTAATGAGAATCTGTATGGGGCCAGATTTCAGTAATTGACTGATTTTTTCATGACATTGTTGTTCGTTACTGACATCAAAACAGGTGACTTCTGCAGACCCGCCACTAGCGATGATCTCTGCAACAACTTGCCTGGCTCTGTCGATGGATTTATTTGAATGGATGATGGTGTGAATGTTACGGGAAGCCAGCTTTCGGCAAATTGCTGAGCCGATATCTCCACTTCCACCTGTGATCAACGCTCGCTTCATAGGTAAAGATTAACTTGTCTGGTTAAGATAAAATCAGGGAATCAGGCTCCCTTAATCTTGATTCTAACTCAACTGTAGCCGTTTGGCAGGGTGTGTTTTTACTGGATTCAATTCATTCGAATACATTACCATGGCGTTTACTGGAAATAATACCTTGTAGCATGGAGGTTCAATTGATTTACGATACCTGTTGCCATCCCCTAATAGCCAATGTGACTAAACACTATGCCATTTGAAATTCAGGCCATTCCGGAACGCCTTGTCGAATTTACGCGTCAAATACAGTTACCAGATGATGTCAATCAAACACTCTTTGCCAGCAGTGAAACTATTAACCGCTATTGCTACGAATGCGCTATAGAGCTTTACAACGTGTTAGTCATTGGCCCGAACCTTAAGCAATGGGCCAGCGTTGATGATTTGTTAAAGCAACTAGCGTTCACCGAGAAATTTCGCTACGCGCTGACCTGGATTCTACGGATGTTGCATACCGATCACTTGCTTGAGCAAAAGACCACTGATAAACGTCACTATTATCGACAGGAAGTTGCACTTCCCAGCTCCCAACGAGAAACACTGCGCCAACAATGCATCGAATCTAATCCACACAATGCAGCGTTTATCCAATTATTGGATGTTGCTATGGCAGCTTACCCCGCCGTTGCACGTGGCGAAATTACGGGTGAACAGGCACTGTTTGGGGTAGGTGAATTGCAACTCTGGCTAGATTTTTTCCACAACGATAATACGCTGTACGCTATTAATAACCAGATTGCAGCACTGGTGGCTGCAGATGCGATTGAAAGCTGTAGCAAGATAACGATCCTTGAATTTGGTGCTGGTGCAGGTAGCGCCAGTGATGCTTTGCTGGCTGAACTCAGGAAAAGAGGCAGACTGGATTGTATTGAAGCCTACTGGGTGACAGAGCCCAATGCTTTTTTTCATCGAAAAGGGCAACGGCTACTTACAAGTAAGTACCCAGAAACACCCTTCAAAGCTCAACCTCTAGACATCAACAAGCCCTGGCGTGAGCAGCTAACGTGTGATCGTTTTGACCTGATTTACAGCGTTAATACGCTACACGTTGCAAAAAATATTAGCTTCACACTCGACCAGGCAAAACAGCTCTTGCCACAAGGCTGGTTCGTGGCGGGTGAATGTCTGCGCCCATTCCCCCAGCAACCCGTTTATATCGAAATGATTTTTCAGATTCTGGATAGTTTTCTTGATGTCGAACTGAACGCAAGTTTACGCCCCCAGCCTGGTTTCCTGACGCCCGAACAATGGCGCGGATGGTTTGAGAATAGTGGTTTTTCAAGTTACTCTATCACTCCAGATATTGAAACACTGAGAGACAGTTACGACCGATTTATTACTGGGGCAATTTGTGCCTACCACTCTAATCAATAGCTGGACACATTGGAACTAGTGGATCACCACACGGATTATATCCTGTGGTGTAACTACATTATTAGGAGCTAAATGATGATTACTCGAATATCTACACTGGCAATTTTGTTGAGCGCACTCCTATTTCAGGGAGGCTGCGCCATGATGACAAGCACTGAAGACAAGACAGCCGCTGGAAAACTTGAAGGTAAGATAGTCTATACACAAGTTAATATACACAGCCTCAAAGGTAAGATTGTTTCCTGGATTAACTATCAGATTGACAGCCTGGTTCCGGTTAACACCGCAGTAACTATCGATGAAATCAGTGGCGCAAAAGTTGTCTTCACCATCAAAGAAACGGGGCAAACACTACATCTCAAAAATAAAACAAAGCACTCCGGCATGAGCGGACTTGATTGGGCCAATAAGCATTTAGGTCCAAGCCCGGTAAAATTAGATAAGTTCACAAAAAGCGATCAAGAGGCAATAACGTTAGCAAAGGCACAAAAAGGCATGCCAAAAGACGCCGTCCTGATTTCCCTCGGCTATCCACCCGCCCACAAAACACCTTCACTGGATAGTCCTACCTGGACTTACTGGATCAATAAATGGAATAAACTTGCCGTTGAATTCGGTGATAATGGAAAAGTGAAACAAGTTATAAATTAGAAGCACTTCAACCGCCGTCAAGACAACACGTATCGGGACAAATACACAATCCATTTCACCCGGTACGTAGCTACAAATCTTGGCGGCGGCAAACGACAGTCATAACTGTGCCAGACCTAGTATTACAAATTAAACACCATGAATTCAGCTTATAACACGGATGTAACGCCTATACCTATCACTGCATGCTCGGTGTCATGCGCCTCTGGCATTGGCACCCAGCAGCTTTATGATTCACTCATTTCCGGACAGACCTGCCTGCAAACACCGCGACTGATTTCAACCGGATTCACTGCCTACACAGGTGAAATAGCAGATGAACTATTACCAACACTTGACCTGGAACTACAAACGTACTCCACCCGCAACACTCAAATCGCACTGGCGACCCTAAACCACCCACAGGATGCTTTACGTAGCGCGATACATAATGCTGTTGCGCGTTATGGTGCAGACAGGATCGGCGTGGTTATTGGCACCAGTACGTCAGGCATCTATGAAACTGAAAATTGCTACTTCGACATCGAGAAAAATCAACAGATACCTGATTATTTCAATTTTTCAACTCAGCACGTCTGGTCTGCCACAGCAAATTTCCTGAAACTTGAACTTGAGCTAACTGGCCCTTGTTATGCAATTTCTACTGCCTGTTCTTCTAGTAGCAAAACTCTGGCCAGCGCCCAACGGCTTATCGCCACGGGTGTTTGTGATGCCGTATTAACGGGAGGCGTAGATTCATTATGCAGATTGACGCTAAACGGTTTTAAAAGTCTCGACATCATGTCGGAAAAACCTTGCACGCCGTTGGATGAGAATCGCTGCGGTATCAGTATCGGCGAAGGTGCAGGCCTGCTGTTATTGGAAAAACCGCACAAAGAACACACCGCATGCGTCCATTTACTCGGTTGCGGTGAATCATCTGACGCCTATCATATGACGGCACCACACCCAGAGGGTAGAGGTGCTATCTCTGCCATGCAAAGCGCACTTAGACAGGCCGGTATCGAAGCTGAGCAGATAGACTATGTCAACTTACATGCAACTGGAACCGTGTTAAACGACCAATCTGAAATGCGTGCCATACAATCTGTGTTTGGTTCTAATATTAATTGTAGTGGCACCAAAGGATTAATCGGGCATACATTGGGGGCAGCGGGTGGCATAGAAAGCATCATCAGCTGGTTATGCCTGAAACATCATTTCATTCCGGGCACCTGTGGATTGAATAAAGCCGATGAATCATTTAGTGGCCATATCATCAAAAATAGTAAAACCGGTATCCCGGTTAAAACCGTCATGAATAATAACTTTGGTTTTGGCGGCAATAACACATCACTTATTTTAGGATGGCATCATGAGTGATGCGATTTTTAATCAAGCCCCCATGTCTATATTGGGAACCGGGCTATGCATAAAAAATAACGAAACAGCCAATTCGCTTGGATTTAAAGACTGCGCGCTGGATGCATCGCTATTACCTGCCATGGTACGCAGGCGCACCAGTGAGGCAACACGAATTGCCGTCTCAGCAGCTACGCGTGCTTGCTCAAATGCTGCTACCGACCATGAACTACCCGCCGTTTTTGTTTCATTGTCGGGTGAAATTCAGGTAACGGATAAACTATGCCAGGCCATTGCAAAAAACGAATACCCTCTCTCACCCACACAGTTTCACAACTCCGTCCATAACACTGCGTCCAGCTACTGGAGTATGGCAACAAACAACCAGTTCCCCATGATGGCCATGTCGGCGCTAGAAGATGGATTTGCACTTGGGTTATTGGAATCCTGGTGCCAGTTACAAACCGGGGCTGAGAAAATATTATTAGTGGTTTATGAAGAAGAAGCACCGACCCATTTGCTTCCTGATTACAACTGGGAGCCTTGTGCTATTTCACTTGTACTGGGCCATACAGAGAGTCAGCTGGCGACCATTTCCAGGCCACTCCAGTCTACGCAAGAAAGTGGCTATGCCTCGGAGAATAGTATTGCATCAAACAGCCTGGCAACGGCAGGATTCCCCTTACTCAGAACACTACTCAAGAATAACAGTGGCACTTACTGCATCGAAGTGTCACACAGCGTGTTGCCATGGCTGGCAGAAGTAGTCATTCCATAATGTTGTCTACAACACATTTATTTGAGCACATATTACCGCACCGTGCGCCCATGCTTATGCTGTCAAATATCCTGCAACAGGATATGCGATCCATTCATTGCAGCAGTATAATCGAAACACAAAATCCTCTACTGGTCGACAACCACTTCCCGCCCATCGGAGGGTTGGAACTAATCGCACAGGCCTCGGGCGTTATGTTGGGCGAGAATAAAACCGGCCAGGAAACTAGCGTCGGGGTGATAGCCCGGATTAAATCCTTACAGATACATGAGATAGCAATACTTGCCGGTGCTGAATTACATATTCATGCCAGGCTAATGGCTGGTAATCTGGATGCAGCCATGGTTGAGGGCCACGTTTTGTTTAATGAGATCACATTTTGTAGTGGAATCATAATGCTGGCCACCCTGCCTGATAACAAACTATAATTTATGAAACCTCTGAGTTAATTAGCTAGCATCTATAGGATGCCGGCTCCTACAGATGCATGTAATTAGTTAGAGTATCCTTATTATATATTCCGGAGAAATAATCTGATGCCACAATTTGATGTCATCGTTGCAGGTTCCGGCCCAGCTGGATCCACCGCAGCCACGCTACTGGCACAATTCGGGCATAGGGTGCTTATTCTCGAACGTGACCAACACCCTCGTTTTCATATTGGTGAGTCCATGCTTCCGATGAGCACACCTGTATTTAACCGAATGGGCATCGATTGGAATGAAAAACGCTATCTGCGTAAAAATGGTGCCCAGTTTATCAATGAGACGAGCGGACAAAATGTCCGTTTTTGTCTAAATGGAAAATACCAACCCTATCAAGTAGAGCGCTCTGAATTCGACCATATGCTGGTTAAAAATTCGATCAAACACGGCGCCACGCTGAATCAAAATCAAGCCGTAATAAATGTCTCTACTACCGCTGACTCTGTGCAGGTGGAAACAGATAAAAGCCAGTACTCCACACGCTATTTTATCGATGCGACCGGACGCAGCGTATTTATGGGACGAAAACATGCCGCTATTAAGCGAATTGAGAACCTTGGCCGGTTTGCACTTTATACTCACTATATTAATGCCTGCTCTGATGCAGCTAATGAAATGTATAACTCTGGTGATATTAAAGTGCTGATGGTGGACATTGGCTGGATATGGATTATCCCGCTGATTAATAACCGCCTGAGTATAGGTCTGGTTGTGCAAAAACAAATCAATCAATCTCTGCGCGGCCCAGCATTGTATGAACAATATATCAAGGCATCACCTGTACTCGACCAACTACTTGAAAACACTGAACAGGAAGCACCTGTTCGTGCTGAAGCTGATTTTAGCTTTATAAATGCACTGCGATACGGCGAACGTTTCGCCTGTTGTGGTGATGCAGCAGGTTTCCTTGACCCTATATTTTCTTCCGGTGTTTTTCTCGCTGTCACCAGCGCCGAACGCGTGGCCGATCGCTTACATCAGGCACTACTTGATGGCACAGAGAACGACCCCGATATGCACGCCGATGACGATGTAGACTACACCCTGGGTTTTCGTTCCATGCTGTTATTTGTTGAACGGTTCTACCAACATAGCATGGTAGACCATCTCTTTTTTGAAGCTGACAGAAATGATACTGTAAAGAATGATATTGCTGCTCTGCTTTCAGGTGACTTATGGCGTGGTGAAAATAACTTTCAACGGATGTTGCTGGAAAGTAGACAAGGCGGGAAATCACCAGTCTGAGAAGAACTTTCTAATCCCAGCGATGACCATCCAGCTTTTCAGATTGCCAGATACTCCATACAAAACCCGCACCTGCCGAAACATCCAGTGATTGCCTGACCAATGAACTGTCATCTACAACACCTTGTGACAAATCTCTCAACTGTACAAACACGCCAAAACTCAGATGCCTGTTCTTTTTATAGGTCGAACTAAGTTTAGCAAAATAACTATGAAAACCACTCTCAACCTCAAAAGCAGGCCTGTTTGATTTTGCAAATCTATCCGCCACACCATAATAATATTTATTGAATGACTCTCCCGAAAATAGCGTACCCAAATCCATACGCAAGGATAGTTTTTTTGCAGCACCCAGATGATTTTTTTCAATTTTCAGTGATGGCTCAGTCACCCAGCCCAATTTTTTACCTTCCGTATCTAATACGTAGCGTACGGGCACATGCAAGCTAAATTTCGGCAGATGCTCTGGTGTCGAGAACTTCCAGTTTAACCGTGGCCCTGCCTGACCCGTTAGATTCAAATCCAGCATCCCGTCGCGTGCATTGTTATTGTTGTTGACGGGCAAACCAAAAGACAACCCCAAATCAAGCGAAAAATTGTCTTTGCTAACCAGCAGTCCTTTTACACCACTCCTGCTCACTCTGACAAATTCGCCCCGGTAGACCAGGTAAGGCAAACCCAGGGGCAGTGTGTATCGTTGATCACTGCCCATATAATGCGGCATGGATAAAGCACCACCGGCAAACCCTGCTTCCCATACTGGTTGCCGCTTGTTTTCTACAACTGCCTGAGCTTTAACATGAATCAGTAATAATAAAAGTACTGTAATAACACGCTGAATTTTTCTTTTACCAGGTAACTTCATACAAAATTTCTTCTGTTACACACTTTTCTTCAAGGTTTGTTTTTTGGGTCCAATACCAAGCATAGACGCTATAATATTTTTCTGGACCTCCGAACTACCTGACATTAATAACCCTGCCATGGCATCCAGTACAAAATCAGAAAATTCATTCTCCAAGCCTTTGGCTCCCAGTAAATGGGACGCATCCAGACTTGATTGCATGAATGCCTCACTGGCATAGAGTTTTGCCTGCGCACTTTCTAGAGTGATACGCTTACCCTGATCCATTCGTTCCGCACACTTTTTTATCCATAACCGTGATGTATCTAGACGTAACTTTATACCTGTAATCTTATACGCTACATCCTGTAATTCAGATAATGCTCCATCTCCAGAAACACGGGTTCGTGAATACTTAATAATCTGAGCTAGTTGCCACTGCATCACACCGGTAATCCCTGCAAAAATAAAGGCTCTCTCCAGTTCAAGCGCTAGCTGTATCATAGTACCGCCAGCACCTGCGGCTCCTAACATGCGATCTTTAGGTAGCGTACATTTAGATAAGATAATGTCGCCCATAGCTGCCGTCGCACAGCCTTTTACAGCTGGCCCATCGTTAAAGCTGGCACCGGGATCATCCGGTTTAACAATAAAGCCGGATATTGAAGGAGAATCTTCTACTTTTGCATAGACAATCATTACATCCGCGATGGGTGTATTTGTAATGAAACGTTTATGCCCATTGATTATAAAACCATCCGCAGTTTCAGTCGCAGATGTCTGCATAGCCTGGACGTCAGAACCTGCCTGAGGTTCAGTAATAGCATGTCCACCAATTATTTCACCACTGAGCAAATCCGGCATCCATTGCTGTTTCTGATTGTCATCCCCAAAACGTAATATTGGAAAAACCACTCCCCAGAGGTGCGCATTCAGTGCCAATATTAATCCAGGATCACGTGTTTTTTCGCCCAGTGTTGCATGACATTCTGTGAGTCTCAGATAGGATGTTCCAAAGCCACCGTATTCTTCCGGCACAGCATGCCGCAAAAATCCCGACCTGGCACAATCTTGAAAACGTGCCCTTGCCTGTTCGGTCGTCCTGTCTTCAGCTGGCCCCAGATTCGGTACACTGTCTTCAGTTGCATTCATGACAATTCACGCTGTATATCCTGACTAATTTTTTGATAGTCTTTTTTACCATTCGGCAAACAGGGCATTTTTTTCATATATAGATAATAAAATGGCCGCATATAAGGAGACAGTTTATTTTTGACATGCATTTGCAATAACTTTCTGTTCTCTTCCTCTGCCTCGATAGCTGCCGCAACACGCGTACCGGTAACTGGATCTGAAATTCCAACGACTGCAGAAGCAATAATACCTGGCACATCATTTAACACACGCTCTATCTCTGCAGGTTCTATTCTATAACCTGAACTTTTTATCATGCGGTCAAGCCGGCCATGATATTCGTACTCCTGATTCGCATTGATAGACACCTTGTCTCCAGAATGAAACCAGCCGTGCGCATCAGTTACCGATTCACTGCGCCCATCTTTCCAGTAACCCGACATCAGACATGGCCCTTTTACTAACAATTCCCCGTCCTCGGGATCGACGCTCAGTTCGGCATCACAAGCCGGGATGCCGACCGGAATTTCTTTTTCACCCATAAAATACTGCCGGTTAACAGGCCAGTACAAACAGACATTGGTTTCAGTTGGGCCGAATAAATTATAAAACGCGGTTTCCGATAATAATTCTGTCAGGCGCTGAAGCATAGCAACGGGAAATACTTCTCCGGCAAACAGGATTATTTTTAGATGCGGCAATGATTTCTTATCCAGCCCACCTTTCAAGGTGATAAATACAAGTATGGATGGCACTGTGTACCAAAGGTTAATCCTGTTCTGATTCAACCAGTCTGTTAATTTGGAGGGCGATAATTTCAATGCATCCGGAATGAACACAGTTGTTGCTGCGGCCGACGGCACGGCAAATATATCAAATAACGATAGATCAAAATGGAAAGGCGACAAACTTGCAGCGCAGTCACCAGCGCTAAGATTAAAAGTATTTACGCTCCAGGTAACAAAAGCAGTGATGGCACGCTGCGATACGACAACACCTTTTGGCTTGCCGGTCGAACCTGATGTATACAGAATTGCAGCCGGATCATCTGGTGCATTAATAATTTGAGCGTTATCGTATGACTCTAACACCGGGCAATCAACGAAATTTATACCCAAAATACCAGCTTCATCGACCCATGCAGGAAGTTCGTCATTTCCGATGACAGCTCGACAACAGGCATCTTTTACAATAAAGGCATTTCGATCAGCCGGACTTATGGTATCCAATGGAATATAGCAAGCACCTACACGCAGTACAGCATAGATAGCAATAACTGCCTGAATTCCACGAGGAAGATAAATCGCTACATTATCGCCTTTATTAATACCAGACTGCAGGAGATAACGGCTTAAGGAGCTTGCCTGAGAATCGAGTAAAGTTGCGGTCAGCTTATTGTTATCTTCAACGAATAGAACTCTCTCCGGAGAGAGTTCCAGCATGATCTGTAAATAGGCGGCAGGATTCACAGGTGAAGCGTCCTTTTAAAACTGACCGATTAATTCAGTTTTCATTGCTAGTATCACATCATCAACCCAAGCCGGGTCAAATTTAGTTTCGATATAATTAAAACTTAATACTATCTTGCCCTGAAACTTACTAACCAGCACACCAAAAGCAGGGGGTGATGTCACCTGACAGAGAAAATAAATCTTCTTAACAGGCAATCCTGCTATCTCTTTCGGCTCAGGATCCATATTACCGGTAAAGGAAAACCAGAACGAGTTACGCTCACGGCCGCTGGGTGACTTACGAACAATGGCTCCGTGTTTTTTCAACGGTAACCAGCTCCCAAGCTGCAACAGTGGAAGCATGGCATGATCATGCTTTTGTTTTATTGCTTGCTTATGTTGCTCTCGCAGATGTGCAAATAGTAATTTCCTGGAGTTTACAAACTTTCTCTCTGCCCAGGCAAAAATAAAACTAATCTGATTCCCAAAGACCGGAAATAATGTTCTACTTCTGCGAAAGTTTACTGCGTAGGGAACGCAATACGCTTCGCCCACACCATCACTTCCAGCCTGCTCAATGGCTCTCATCATACAACCGATAAAATACAAAGATATGCCGGTCATACCGGTGCTTTTTATTGCCACCGCCATTACTTTATCACTTTCATCCTTGCTCAAAACGACACATTTATGGCCTGGCTTTTTCTGCAGCGACTCATTCAACACAGGTAATACGCTCGGGGTTTTTTCCATTTTACGTATCATGGAAATAGCCTTCCAGGCTAATTTAACTTTCCCCCAAAGACTCCAATTATTGAACATCGATTCAATGATATGAACATCTGCTTCAGGTGAATTTTTTCCCTCGTTGAAAATATGATGACAAACAAGCTCAGCACCTTTAGCATCACAGACTGGATGAAACCAGCGAAGCAAGACTACACTTTTCTGTTTTTCAACAAACACATGTATTTCTATGGGAGCTATTTCAAAAGGCGATACAGCGGTATTAACAATCTCTAGAATCTTTTCATTTCGATCACGCTCAGAATTTTTCTGCGCATCTGACGTGTAAAAAAAGACTGGCAATTTCTCCTGTGACGAATCCTTCCAATAGTATTGCCTACCTTTGCGATACAGTCTTGCAACTGAACGCGGGAATCTCTCAGCAAAAATCTGGCATTTTTGCCGGACATCAGCTTCGTCAATGGCACCCAAAAGCTCTAGTACGATGCCGCAATTATTGCCTGCCAGACCTGATGTGCGGATCTCGTGATCCATCATCAGGGTAAAATGATCTGCAGGATTTAACTTATTTATGGCGACCAATCCAGTCTTCCAGATTTTTAAGCGTCCTAAGGTTATCAGGAACCAGTTCATCGTCCGGTAGTGTTACACCAAATTCCTCTTCGATAAAAATTACCAGTCGCATAATGCCCATGCTATCAAGCCCAGCTTCCAGTAAATCATCAGCCTCGGTAAATTCATCGGCACTATCAACAAACACCAACTCAGTAAAAATAAATGTTTTAAGTTTTTGCAGCATGATAACTATCATCGCTCTTTAATATGCATGGCTTGTACAACGAAGCTAAATTGCTCCTGCCTATACCTTATCGCCAACCTATTTTGCCAATTTAACAATATCACCTTTGAAGGTCACACCAGCCATAATGCCACCCGCTCCACACTCATATTCCGTTTCACTACTGATTTCATTTTTTTTATAAAAACTGCGAATGTTTACAATTGCATTCCCACCATCTCGGATAGCTCTGTCCTTAAATGAAAGCATGGCGGATAAAAATGCCCATTCACAGGCTCTTTTATCTGTTTTATTAAACGCATTGGTTTTTTTATTGGTCATCACTTCACCAAAGTTTTTAGCGATAGCCGGATGATTCTGCTTTCCAAAAAAGAAGCGAATATTCTTGTCCAGCTTACTTTTTGCGTCCTCTGTTTCAAGAGCCTCACTCAGGGGAAACATATTCCGTGTATCCCTGGCCTCAACACTAATTGCTGTAATCGCACATAACACTGTTACTGCTGCCAAAATAAAAGATTTCATACCTATCTCCTTAATATTTTTAGTGGTTAAATTTCTCAAACTTCGGGAATATATTTCGCCCAGGCCATCAGCTTAATATAAATCTGGCCAGCTTTTTTACCCAAACTATTATAAGTATGGATTCTACAAAAAAAAGGACTAATTTTACTGGGAAATTTGACAATCCTGTCATTTCCAAACCAGGTGGCATTCTTCATTAGAATGAGTAGAAAACTTGGATTGCCAGACAATATCTTTTATTCTTTGCAGGCTTCTTACATCACCACACTGGCTGTAAAGCTTACATTTAGGGACAAGAATGAACATCAAACAAATCCTGACTGTCCCTTTGCGCATGATTCTAACAGCATATTGCTTCATTCAGTTTGCTGTCCAGGTACTGTGGCTTGGAAAGTGGCAAATGCCGCAATTAATGAAACAGGGCAATGGATCTACAGCTCGTAGGATGGCGTTACTCGCAGCTCACCGGCATGTGGTTGCCTATTTGGCCACGTTGAGTTATCTCCGACTTGTAAATTTCAATTTTGAAGGCACGCCCTATAACCAACCCTGTATTGTTATCGCTAATCACCCCAGCCTGCTGGACTTTATAGTATTTTTAAAAGATTTTCCAAATGCAGTCTGTCTTTACAAATCGCAGTCGCTTAAAAACCCTGTTTTAGCCTCTTTCTTAAAAGTAGGCGGTTATATTGAGGGGATGGATGGCACTGCCAATGGCAATAAACGCATCATCGCCGCTTGTTGTGAGCGACTTGATGAAGGGCACCACGTGGTGTTTTTTCCCGAAGGAACACGATCAGAATCTGCCAATAGCATCCGCAAATTCAGAACCACTGCATTTCATGCCGCTATAAAATCTGGCAAACCATTACAGCCTATTGCCATTTATTGTCGTCCATTATTCCTTGGGAAAACTCAAAACTGGCTGGAATTTTGCCGCCATACCAATCAAATGACGATTCGCTATTTACCTGTTATACAACCCGCAGATTTACCGGAAGATAAACGTAATGCGTCCGGCCTCGCCGAAGCTGCCAGGCAAAGTATTTATACAGCGCTCGAAGATATTGCGCTGCAATCGCAACAATAGCTAAGCGCGTTCAGTCCGCGCGTTCAAAAACGCTCGCTCTGAAATATTACTCCACTGCACAACCTGATCACGAAATGCTGTAAACGATTCGTAAACCTTAAGTGATACCGCATCCTTACTCGCAATTTCGCCAACCACTTCGTCAGATAATTGCCGTAATTTAGCCAGCACTTCATCCGGTAAGCGCCGCACATCGACTTTATGCTCATTGACCAAAGTTTGCAGCGCCTGGTTGTTCCGTGCTGTGTACTCTGACAACATATCCTGATTAGCTACACGTCCGGCATGCAGTACGATGGATTGTAAATCAGCAGGTAGCAACTCTAACGCTGGCTTGTTGATCATGCATTCCAGGGTCGTACCCGGTTCGTGCCAACCAGGGTAATAATAGTATTTAGCCGCCTTGTACAAACCAAAAGCGAGATCGTTATAGGGTCCTACCCACTCGGTCGCATCAATCGCGCCTGATTGCAATGAGGTAAATAATTCACCGCCCGGCAAACTCACCGGCGTACCACCGGCCCGCGCCAATACTTCTCCCCCCAGGCCCGGAATACGCATCTTCAAACCATGTAAATCTGTCAACGAATTGATTTCCCGGTTGAACCAACCAGCCATTTGAACACCGGTATTACCTGCCGCCATGGGTATTAAATCAAACGGCGCATAAACTTCCTGCCAAAGCTCCATACCACCGCCGTGATACAACCAACTGTTCATTTCCTCAGCAGTCAGCCCGAATGGCACCGCTGAAAAAAACTGCGCCGCTTCACTTTTACCTTTCCAGTAATAGGCCGAACCGTGGCCAAGTTCGGCAGTCCCACGCGAGACGGCATCAAAAATTTCAAAGGCGGGTACCAGTTCCTTGGCGCCGTAGACTTTCACTTCAATACGGCCACCACTCATCTCATTGATGAGGCTAGCCAGATAGTTCGCACCCGTACCTAAACCCGGAAAATTCTTGGGCCAGGTCGTCACCATTTTCCACTTTATGGGTTTCACAGAACCCGTCTTACCAGGAACTGCTGATCCTTCGGCTGTATCGGGTTGCTGCCCCCCCTTGCACCCGGCATTCAACAATGCGCCGGTTACCGCCATTCCGGCACCTAAGTTTTTGATAAAACTACGTCTTTTCATAATTCCTCTCAGATCGGGATATTTTTTCTGCTTGCCGCCTATTCTACGGACAGGCCAAAGATTCGACAGCAATAAATTAACTCTTGCAAATTGTTAGAGTTATGCCATTATCCTATAAAATAGATTTAAAAGCCTACGCTAGGCTGTTGCTATTATTAGATATTTTTGATTGCGTCTCTGAGGCCAGAGATCTGTCAATTGTGGGGATGATGGAGGAAGCATGTTTGAAGCAGCAGACCGTATCGGTCAACGTTTCCCATTCTGGTTGTTTTTAGGTTATCTGTTTACGGCTCTGGCCGGTTTTGGGCTGGCTGGCTTATTTGGCATTTTTGATGCGGCTCAACTGGAAACCTTGCTGGCACAAGGCGTGGTTCCTGCAGCCGGGCTGTTATTTGTGTTCTGGACATTGTTCTCTTTCCAGCGCTTTATCACTCCTTTTACACAGTGGCTACAACAACATCCGCAGGGTGGTCATGCACCGGATTATCTGCACCGCCGCCTGCAAGGTTTCAGCGTTAAATTCTGGCGCCATCATCTGTTATATGTTCTCGCCAGCCCGCTTGTTACCTGGTACGCGCTCAGTCTGCTTGGACAGTCTCTCGACATTAATAGCCTTATCCAATTTACCTTACTGCAACTTGCAGCAGCGATCCTCGTTGGCATGCCGAGTTACCTGTATGGTCTGAATCAACTGGGTAATATTGCTGAACTGATCGTCCTCGAGCTGGTACACGTACGGCTGAAAACCCGCATGCTTATGCTGACGGGCATTATTCCGGTGACAGCAAACCTACTGCTGGCCGGTTATTTCTGGCTGACAGCGCCAACGGCCAATAACACCGCACTGGCCATTCCTCTGGCACTCATCGGCATCTCCGTCATTATCAGTTGGCAAGCTGTTAAAAGTATTAGACAAGCCCTGGAACCGTTCCGGGACTTGCTGGATCGCAGTGGTGCTTCTTCACACGCTAACCTGTCCAAGCTACGGCCAGCCTCCATTGATGAGATTGGTCACCTCACCCAAACACTTGGCAAAGTGTTCCGCCGACTGGGTGACAAAGAGACCCACATGCGCGCCATTGTTGATACAGCCGCAGAAGGCATTATCGTTATCAATAATAAAGGTATTATCGATACTTTTAATCCGGCTGCGGAACGGCTGTTCGGCTACCTGGTTCAGGAAATTCAGGGTCGGCACATGTCATTATTACTCCCGGATCAATTTGAAACCCAGCAAACCATTAAACCTCATATCGAAGAACAGGAAATTGAAGCAAAACACCGTAACGGCTCGCTGATCAATGTGTCGTTACGTATCTCCGAAATGATTATCAGTAACCGGCGCATGTTTACCTGTCTGGTAGGCGATATTAGCCTGCGTAAATCAACAGAAAATGAATTAATCGCTGCTGATTTACGTTACCGTGATCTGGTTGAAACAGCTCATGATCTGGTTTGGAGTATCGACAACAATGGTTGTTGGAGCTATGTCAATAATTCCTGCAAACAAATCTATGGTTTGCAACCGGAAGAGATGCTGGGCCGTCCCGTCACTGATTTCAGTGCGCTTGGCCATGCCGAACAAGATCAGCTGGCATTATCCGGACTACTGGATAATGAGGATTTATACCAGTACGAAACGGTACATGTGGACAACGATGGCAAACAACACAACTTGAGTTTTAACGCCCGTTGTCACCTGAATGAAGCCGGAGAAATCGTCAATATCAGTGGTACTGCGCGTGATATAACTGACCAGAAAGTCTTCCATAAGAAACTGACTTATCAGGCAGAACACGACACCTTGACGCACCTTTTCAACCGGCATTACTTTCAACAGGAACTGGAACGTACCATGGCGCGTGTAGCCCGCAGGCCGGATGCAACCTGTGCATTGCTTTATATCGATCTGGACCAGTTTAAGTATATCAATGACACATTGGGCCACGCAGCCGGTGACCGCTTGTTGATTGAAGCCACACAACTGTTACAGAATCACGTGCGTGAAGGTGACTTGTTAGCACGGTTTGGTGGCGATGAATTCACCCTGCTGCTGTATAACATAAGTAGCTCAGATACCTTGCAGGCTGCTGATCATTTTCGGCAACTGTTTGAAAATTACACCTTCATTGAAGGCGGCAAAAGCTTCAATATAACGTGTAGTATCGGTATTGCCATTATCGACACCTCTGTCATTGATGCTGAAGAAGCCCTGTCGCACGCCGACCTTGCCTGCAACATGGCAAAAGCTCAGGGCCGCAACCGGTGTAAGCGCTACGATCCCAGCGACAGCAAAAAAGCCGGTATGGCTGAAGATATGGGCTGGGCCAGCCGGGTGCGGGAAATGCTTGACCAGGATCGTTTTCACCTCGTCTACCAACCCATTATGTCTCTCGCCGATGATCAGGTGCATGACTACGAAGTGCTGGTTAGAATGCGTTGTGATGATGGTGAAATTATTCTGCCGGGCGGGTTTATGCCAGCCGCAGAACGCTTTGGTTTGATCCACAGTGTAGATCGCTGGATCGTTCGTCATGCACTCGAACATTTAGGAAAACTGCACCAGCGCAATGAACCGGTCTGTTTTGCAATCAACCTGTCCGGCAAAGCCTTCGAAGATGAAGAGCTACTTCCCTTGATACAGGATCTGCTGGACACTTGTGGTGTACAACCGGACAAGGTTTGTTTTGAAATCACCGAAACCTCGGCCATCTCAAATCTTTCTGCGGCTGAACAATTCATTAGCTCTCTGAAAACACTTGGTTGCCAGTTTGCCCTGGATGACTTTGGTTCAGGCTTCTCTTCCTTTACCTATTTGAAACATCTACCCATCGACAAACTTAAAATTGACGGCAGTTTCGTACAGGGGATGGCACACAGTAGCGTTGATCAGGCGATGGTTCGCTCCATGAACCAGGTTGCCCATGCACTGGGCAAGGTAACAGTTGCCGAGTATGTTGAAAATTCAACAACGCTGCGCCTGTTACGTAACATAGGGGTTGATTACGTACAGGGCAATTATGTGGGTAAACCACGTGAGGCGCTGATTAATATTGCGCGTCCAGCCGATCAGACATTGAAAAACATTGCTCCAGCTGGACGATAATTAATCTCTTTAACAAAAAATCCCTGCAATAGCAGGGATTTTTTATTTTCTAGTCTTAATGACCAGTTAATTTCATTTATAGGCAAACTGATTCAAGTCTCGATCCCTACCACCGTTTGCAATGACAACTTTGACACGATGCACACCATCCTTGAGACAACTAATCTTTGCCGTCGAATCAAATTTACAGGCAACCAAATGCTGTTTTGACCAGCCAGTTTTAGCCTTAAAACCCTGCTCCTGTTCATCACCATAGGCTGCACTAGATTCATCTTGCGCCTGCATTACAACGTCCAGCACCAGATTTCGATACATGACTTGAAAGCTGTCAGCGTCTTTACCCGGCCTGATTATCGACTTCACACGATACTTTATTTCACGGCCCGCACTGGATTCCTGAATTTTATGGCTGTAGCAAACCAGCCTGTCACCTTCCTGTTCACACTGGTTGAGTTCAGATGGCAGGAAATTAATAGCCTTATTCTTGCTGGCCCAATTTTTCTTAGCCAGATAGCTTACATCCATTGCTTGCTTAGATGATTTTGTCAGGATCGATTGTGGATTGCTAGCCACGGCAAGTTTCATTGCAGCTTTTGCCTTTTGTGTAGCAGCCTGCTCTTTCTGCTGGCGCTTTCTTTCCGCAACCTGTAATCGTGCCAGTTTGCTAGCTTCAGCATCTAGTGCCTCTTTCTCTATTCTTGCCTGGCGTGCACGCTCTTCTTCCTTGGCCAGATTAGATTCATTTTGCTCCCTGGCTAAACGTGTATTGCGCCGCTCCTGCATTTTGATTTCTTCTTCAAGGTTGATAATTTTACCACCGGCGCGCTTATAACCATTACTATCAGATTTCTGGTACCAATCAATTGCAGCATAGTAGTCACGCGTTATACCCCGGCCATCGGCGTAGGCCTCACCCATGTAATACTGAGCCAGCACTTCAGTAGAAGCGACACGTTTAAATAATTCAAAAGCAAGCTCAGGATTTGATGGCACGCCATCGCCCTTATAATAGATGATGCCCAGTCGGGTAGCGGCCTTTTTATGGCCCTTATCTACCGCTTTTTGTAACCAGTTAGCAGCCTGTTGCGCGTCTATATTTGTGCCTTTACCACTGAGCAACATACGCCCGATTTCATATTGTGAATTGGCATTACCTTTTTCAGCTTTCTTGCTCATAGCCTGGAAAGATTTGACATTCTTTTTCATGCGGGACATTTTACTAGCCGCTAATTCGTTGCCATTGTCAGCGGATGACTGCAACCATTCGATCGCTTTACCGCGATCAGCGTTAACGCCTTGTCCTTTAAGATACATAATGCCGACTTCATACTGCGCATCCGCATCATCGGTTTCAGCATCGGAAAGATTTTCGTTAAATAGGGTAGTCCACACATCGTTCGCCGAAACAGGAAGTGCCGCCGAAAGCAGCAATACGCCTGTAAGAATATAATGTTTCATTTTTGTTACCTCAATAACTGCAATCAGTATTCACCGTGTAGCGCATACTGTGCTTTTCATAATCCTTATGCTGAGGCGTATCGACTTGGCAGTACTTTTATTAAGGTCGTCTAATCATCATATGTTGCAAAAAAGCGGACTTAGCTCGCACAATCACAAGAAATGCCAGGTGATTCACATTCTTATGCTTGTCTGTCATCAGAGACAGTTCAAATTGGCATAGGCGACGACCAGCCATTTTGATCCTGCCGCTTCAAAATTAACCTGAACCCGGGCATGGCTACCCTGGCCTTCATAGTTCAAAACCACGCCTTCCCCGAAATTTGCATGGCTAACACGCTGGCCGAGCCGGAAGTCTCCCTCTGGCAAATCATCACTGACCGTTTGGTAACCTGCGGTGTTAACAGGACGAGACACTTGAACACGAGGGCGGATTTCTTCAATTAACGGTGCCGGAATTTCACGAATAAACCGCGAAGGAACGCAATAATTATCATTCCCGTGCAAGCGCCGGTGTTCGGCATAACTGATGACCAATTCTTGTTTTGCACGCGTGATGCCCACATAACAGAGCCGCCGCTCCTCCTCAAGCCGCCCCGGTTCTTCGACTGACATACGGTGTGGAAACAGACCTTCTTCAAGCCCACACAGAAACACAAAATTAAATTCCAGACCTTTAGCTGAGTGCAAAGTCATTAACTGGACACAGTCTTCCCAGGCATCAGCCTGACCCTCGCCAGCTTCCAGTGCTGCGTGAGACAGAAAAGAAGACAGCGTATCCATATCGGGATCTTCATCAACTTCATCCTCATTGACTGCAAACTCGCGCGCCGCATTAACCAGTTCGTCAAGGTTTTCCAATCGCGCCTGGCCCTTCTCACCTTTTTCCTTGGCGTAATGTGTTTGCAAACCTGCTAACGCGATCGCATGTTCAGTCTGTTCATCGAGCGGTAATTCTCCACTGCTGGAAGCGAGGTCGTTAATCAGCTTCAGGAATCCGGCCAGTGCATTGCAGGCTCGCGCACTCAGCAGCTTTTCATCAACCACTGTTTGTGCAGCCAGCCACAGGGAAATCTGTTTGAGCTTGGCCTGTTCACGCACTTCATCCAGTGTGCGTTGACCGATACCACGCGGTGGCTGGTTTACAACCCGATCGAAGGACGCATCGTTCTCAGGGTTCAAACTCAAGCGTAGATAGGCCAGCACATCCTTAATTTCCTGGCGCTCGAAAAATCGCAAACCGCCATAAACACGGTACGGCATACCTGTCTGCAATAGCCGTTCTTCAAACACGCGTGACTGGGCATTGGAACGATAGAGGATGGCGACTTCACGACGGCTGTTACCATTTTCTGATAATTGTTGAATCCGCTCAATAACAAAATGTGCCTCATCCTGCTCATTAAGCGCACTGTATAATTGTATCGGAACACCGTCCTCGCCATCGGTCCAGAGGTTTTTACCCAGACGGCCGTCGTTATTAGCAATCAGTGCATTCGCTGCGTTTAAAATCACCGCCGTAGAACGGTAGTTTTGTTCCAGACGCAGGGTACGCGCACCCGAAAAATCCTTTTCAAACCGGTGCAGGTTATCAATCCGTGCTCCGCGCCAGCCGTAGATAGACTGGTCATCATCACCGACGATAGTGATTTGACAACGTTTACCCGCCAGAACTTGCAGCCAGGCGTATTGAATCGTGTTGGTGTCCTGAAATTCGTCAACCAGAATATGCTGGAACCGGCTCTGGTAATGTTCCAGCACTGCCGGTTGCTTTAGCCATAGCTCATGCGCACGCAGTAACAGTTCTGCAAAATCTACCAGCCCCGAGCGCTGACAAACATCTTCGTAAGCTTGATAGACTTCCAGTTGTTGCCGTAGATGCGGATCTCCCTTGTGCTCAATATGCTGAGGCCGCAATCCTTCGTCCTTGCGGCCATTTATAAACCACTGAATCTGCCTTGGGGGCCACCGCGCCTCATCCAGCTCCATGGCTTTCATGACACGCCGGATGACCCGGTATTGATCATCAGAATCCAGAATTTGAAACGATTGCGGCAACCCGGCTTCTTGCCAGTGAGCGCGTAACAACCGGTGTGCCAGGCCGTGAAAGGTACCTACCCACATGCCACGCGCTGGGACATTGATTAGTTCTTCAATGCGGGCACGCATTTCACCGGCGGCTTTATTTGTGAAGGTCACCGCTAAAATGCCATAGGGTGACAGGCCTTCAACCTGAACCAACCAGGCAATCCGGTGTACCAGCACACGGGTTTTGCCGCTACCGGCACCAGCCAATACCAGCAACGGATCTTGTGAGGCTGTGACTGCCTCGCGTTGCGCGTCGTTCAGCGGTTCAATGATCGATGAAACATCCATTGATACATTCTAACAAATGTTGCCGGGAAAACCTGTCAGTGGCAGGTATACAATGGACTTATGGCAAGTACTTTAAAAACACCTGTTTATCTGTACCAGATGAACGGCAGACAAAAACATCAGCTACGAAACATTGCCGAACAATTTAATCTAACGATTACCAAGACCCAGCCTGACAAGCCTTTTTATTTAGTTCTGACCGACCAAGGGCTTCAGCTTCATCAAACTGGCAAACCGGCACCGGGGCCAATTTATGTCGATTTTGTCGGTGGTGCATTAGGACACCGGCGGCGTTTTGGGGGTGGCCGTGGACAGCCGCTGGCCCGTGCCATGGGCATCAAGCCGGGTTACAACCCACAGATTATTGATGCGACTGCCGGTCTGGGCAGAGATGCCTTTGTACTTGCCAGCCTGGGGTGCAATATCACGCTATGTGAACGCTCACCGGTTTTAGCTGCCCTGCTTGCAGATGGCCTGCAACGTGGTGAAATTAATCTCGAAGTGTCTGACATCATTCAACGGATGTTGCTGTGGCACGGCGACAGCTGTGATTATCTGGCCGGAATGACGCCTGACCAACAAGCTGATGTTATTTACATGGACCCTATGTACCCAGAGAGCAAATCGTCTGCTTTGGTGAAAAAAGACATGCTGGCGCTGCAACAATTAATTGGTTCTGATACAGATTCAGAACATCTGCTGGATATTGCACTTGCAACTGCGCGTAAGCGGGTGGTTATCAAACGTCCTATCAATGCGGACTGGTTACACCAACGTGCGCCACACACTGATATTGAAAGCAAAAAAACCCGTTACGATATCTACATGCTGTGAAGCGCAGCTGAACCTCCATGGCGCAATACAGCCAGTGTACGTGGTGCGAAGATATCCACTTCACGCTCACTTTCTATAACTAGCTCCAGATTTGGCAAGCCTGTGTCGGACACTGTTGTGGAAACATTATTTTCAGCCATCGATGCCAGACGCTCCGGCGCAATCAGCGCAAACTCAACGGGCCACACGTCTTTTTTATGCTGCGCCATCAGCGCTTCAGGAATCGCTTCCAGAATACATTCAAAAGATTCCCCCTTGCGCAGATAACTATCTACCGGAAACTGGAAATTACCGCCTTCAATCTGTTTACAATAGATCACCTGGCTGGAATAACACTGTATTCTCAGCTTCATATCAAAGTGTCCAGGCTGTTGCTTGGAATGATCGACATGGATCCAGAAATCCAGATCACGCTGAATTGAAAGCCGTAGCGGATCACCTAATGGTAAACGTGTTTCTTCACGCACCCTGCAATCAAATACTGACAGCCAGGCCTGTGAATACTCACGCAACAATCCAGCGTATTCTTCTTTTTCCCCGGCAGCGGTCTCCAGTTCAACGACGACTGGCTTGCCGATATATCGTTCAAGAATCGGATCATAGGCATTTCCAACGGAGCCTAATGCTTTTGATCCAAATTTTTTCAGCCGATCGTCCTGAGTACGAAACAATGACATGGAACTGGTACCCTTCATGCGCGTCAGCAACATACCCATCGATTCATTAATCGCATCGCGAAAGGTGTTAAGAAAGTTTTTCACACGGCGCAACGCAATACGCAGCATTCCTGGATTATGGGTAAGCTCGATCTCCTTAGCCCGGCGCTGTTGATTCTCGGGAGTCAGCTCGCTGTGGAAACGGTACAGTGACTGCACCTGATCGATGCCATCACGAAACAGGATAAAACTGGTCGTTAAATGGCCGCGGTGATTCTGGAACGGCTGCGCATAAACCAGTTCCAGGCCGTTAGCATACACTTCCATCTGACCCCAGATCCGGTCATCATTCTGCATTCTGGCCACCGCATGAAATCCTTGCAGGTCGGCCAGTACTTTGTCACGTTTCCGGCGCTGTAAAAAACTGCCTATCAGCGCAGTTATAAACACCAGAAAAATACTCAGCAATAAGATCGTATCCACAGCTCGCTCCAATATCCATTACACCGTAGTAATTGTATACTCAGAGATGCTTTGCGTAATTCGAGAATCTTGAATTGTTCTTCAGCACAATACCTGTAGGAGCGGCTTCAGCCGCGAAGAGCGATGTTACCGGCCATCGCGGCTGAAGCCGCTCCTACAGGTTTTCACAAATTAATCAGAAGCAACTTTTAAATAAAGGCTTCATTATACAACCTTAAATCTTCAACACAGGACTGCAATATGTTTTACAGAAAATCACTCAAGCCTTACCTGATTACCCTGTGCATTATGCAGTGGCCTGGCTATGCTTGTGCTGATAACAGTGCAGAAATTAACGCTGATGTGTTGTTAGAACAGATAGAGGCAGGTAATTCACCTGCCATTCTAGACACCCGGTCCGGGTTTGAATTTAAAAGCAGCCATGTGCCCGGCGCACAGCACTTTCCATTCTGGATGAGTTATATGCGCGCTGATGATCTGGATTTGCCCAAGGATCAACCGATTGTTGTGTACTGCGCCCACGGCCCAAGGGCCGTCGTTGCCAAGCAAGCGCTTGAAAAAAACGGTTTCAGTAACGTTGTGCTACTGAAAGGTCATATGACAGGTTGGAAAAAGAGTGGGCTGCCTGTTGAATAAAACAGTCGCTATGTAAATGTAACTTGTAGGAGCGGCTTCAGCCGCGAAAGAACGTATAACGCCCATCGCGGCTGAAGCCGCTCCTACAGGTGTGAAGTCTTAAAATATAGCTACAATCAGCGCCACGATTGCAGCCGCCAATCCAGCTTTAGACATGAACTTCAACTGCTGGTACTCGTCGCCTGTCGGCTGTACAGTAGATTCAGAATTGGCTGTCGGATTCTCTTCCACAACAGTCAACGCCACTTTTTCTGCAACCTCAGCAGATACCGTTTCAGCCCTGGCTTCTGCGGTAGCATCTATCTGTTGTTTAAGTTCATCACTCAACACATCATTAGACTGTTGCGCCTGCATGGTTTCAACGATAGCCGCCATCCGGCCCTGCAAGGTTTCCATCTGCTCCTGGATGCTGCGAATTTCCTCACGCATTGCTGAAGTGTCTTCAGCTTCTGGTAATTCAGCAATAATTTCTGACTTAAGCGCAGCAATATGTTTTGACAATGCATCCGGCAAGCAGTCAGTAACCGCTTCGCGAGCTGCTGTTTCTGCAGCCAGTCGTGATAGGGTTTCGATTTCTTCGTAATTGATTTCCGGTATCTGTGCTGCTGTCTGCATGTCCTGTTCCTCTTCTTGGTGAGCGGTAGTTCCGCTGTCTTTAGCCTGTTCAGTAAGTTCGTTGATGTAGCCGATAACTTCATCCAGTTCGGAAGGTGTCAATGGCTTTCGTAACACGGCTGAAGCACCGTGCGAACGTGCTGTTTCCATGTATTCCGGGTCTTCCTTGGATGTAAACATCACGATAGGGATTGAATTCAATTCAGGTGTGTCTGAGATTTTCTTCGTGGTTTCCAGCCCATTCATACCCGGCATCATATGATCCATAAAAATCACATCGGGATAACTATCTCTTCCCTGCAGATATTCGATGGCTGCTTCACCGTTTTCAACGGCATCGGTTTCCAGACTTTTCTTAATGAGTAGTTTCTGCAACATTTTCCTTGCAGATTTGGAGTCATCCACTACTAATGCTGTTTTTAGTGCCATAGTTCTCTCAGTAACGCTGTGTTATCAACAACTTGCTTTTGTCGTTCGCCAGTCATTCAGTATTGCCTGTAAACTGCACGCATACGATTGGCCTGATCTAAAATAGAACGACAAAGCGCTATCGGCAAAAGGCTTTACCGGCTTGAGAAAAATCCATTGCAACTGTTAATGGCAGGAAGAGGATAACTGCCCATCAGCGTCCCAAATTGTTCTTTCTAGGACATATATTCCGTCAATACCTGTTTCGGCTGATTGAGTTCCTGGGCGTAGTTATTCTGTATCTGTTTGAGACTCATCAAGTGATTATTTTTCTCTGTTTCAAGATTCTTCCACGCGTGTTGAAACAGTTCCTGCAACTGCTCCTGCCCCGTCAGCAGGCCCTTTTTTATGCCTGAATGTGCCGCTTTCGCATACGAGGGCTGTGTATGCTTGAGGATAAACCAGGGGATAAGCCAGGCAAGGCCCAGCATCAACAAACTGTGCACGGCAAAATTGAATCCCAGAAAAGACTCTTCTCCCTGCGTACCTGCATGAAAACGGGAAACAATGTGATAACCGGCCCAAAGGGCCGCAGTTAGCGGCAACACCCACTGCAATAATTTTAATAAACGCCGGGACATTCTTGTAAATACACTACCCGGTTTTTTAACACTATTAGCCAGACCTGATTCAATCGCCTGCAGATAATTTTCCTGCCCAATCGTCACGAGTTGCTGTATGTGAAACTGTACCGGCTGCACGGGCAGATTGTTTACAGAAAAAGCATTTTCAATTGAAAGGCCCAGCGTTAATAAATGATTACGGCAGCGCTGGCTATAAATCTGGTTCAAGGCACTAGGTGGTGTCGTTCTTTCGGTACCCGGTTGCGTGGTTAGCTGTAATTGTGGGATTTTATTTGTCCCTGTTTCCTCAGACAATCGCCACTGCTGATAAGCCAGCTCTGCATTTTCCAGTAGCAGTGTGTGTAGATGCTCAGTACCTTCACTAGTCAGAGTTTGCCATTCGGTCTGCATAGATTGCCAGGCTTGTTCCTGGTCAAGCTGTTGAGACAAACTTTCGAGCTTGTTTTGCAGTGTCTGCCAGCGCCGCGCATGAGCCACATGCCGCAAGGTTTCAATACCATGGTCTTTTAAAGCCTGCTGGAGATGGTTTTCAAGTGCTTTGAAATCATCTGCTGGCATTTCCTGTGCACAACTGGTTCTGAGTACAACCGGATCGGTAAAACCCTGCTCAACCAACCTGCCTCTGAAATCCTCCCACTGTTCAGGTACACCTTCATCCCAATGGTTCATTACAAATAACCAGGCGTGTTCATGGCCCCGTGCCTGGACAAACTGCCAACCCAGATCATCGTGATAACGATCAGGTGTAACGACGTAAATCAACCAGTCGATCACCGGCAGCCAACGTTCAACAACGATTCGATTGGCTTGCTCAGTACTGTCGATGTCCGGCATATCCAGCCAGGCAAAATATTTTTTTGAATCATCCGTATGGTATGCAATGCGTGTAGATTCGGTAGGTAGGGCTTGTTCGTGCAGGCTATCCCGGTAACTTTCGTGCAAATAGAGAGTGACTTGATGTGAGGTTGGCCGCACTACTCCGACTTCAGCAATCGACTTGCCTGCAAGACGATTCAACAGGCTGCTTTTGCCAACACCGGTACCGCCGAAAAAAGCCACTAGCAAGGGGCGTTGTGTTTGCTCATCAAACAACGCTTCTGCCTGTATCGTCTCCATATGCCGAAGCTCATCCGTGCTGTCACTTGATAACCAGCCAGTCCGTTGTAATTCATCCGCCAACGCCAACGCGGCGCTATAGCATTGGTCAAAACGTTCAGTTTCAGTCGTCATTCAGTATCGCCCGTTTTGCTTCATCAAGCTGTTCAGCAGAAATTGCATATATCATTTGCTGTGACATTGCTTCGGGAATATTCAAGAGCTCATCATGTAAATGCACTTGTAATAGCTCACCGCAGACGGCCTGTTGCTGTGCCTGCTTGAGCTGTTTTTCCACACTTTGCATGTACTGCCCCACCGCGCCTTCGGTTAAAAAACTGGTAAACGACAACATCGCCGGGGTTAACACCAGGTCATTCAGACCGATGCCACCTGTTTTCAGCGCCAGCACGACGGCTGCCGCATCAACCGTCACTCGTGCAGCTCGCAAACCGTTCAACGCCGCCGGATGTTTCTGTAAATGCCGATAGAGTTCCTGAGCTGCCTGCTCGATATTGTCAGCAAATACATCTTGATACTGTTTAACCTCTTTTTGCAGATTGTTTCGCAAACCCTGATCTGCTGCATTTAACTCACTCGCTAATGCTGCCCACCAGTGACGGCTTTGACTATCTGACTGTCCAATTTGCTGCGCCGCCACATGTTGCAGCGAGACCAGGGCCTGGGCCACCGTTTCTTCAAGAATAGCGGTTTCACGGCTTTGCCGTTCCTGAGCAGAAAGTTGCACGCTACCCGTTGAAAAAATACCGCGCAGCTTACGCGCCGGCCAGGTTAATACGTGGCGCGCACGTCCCAGTGTGTCTGCCAGGCCAGGGATTTCCAGTAACTCCAGCAAACGCGCCACAGCCTGTTGCATAGTTTCTGCATAGAGCGGAGCGCGTAAATAGTTATCCTGATAGGACTGACAGGCTACCACCAGCGCATCATTAATCTTTTGCTGCCAGATTTCATGTTGTGCAAGTTCATCCTGTAGCGGGGCTGACCACTGTTGCCAATGCTGTTTCAAAAAGGCCGCCGTATTGGCTGAAGAACGTTTGGAATTTATCTGATCCAGCACAGGGGTGACTGACTGCAACAACTTTGCGCTGATTGACTGGGTGGATTCGGCATCCTGCAGATAAGGTAAATCGATAATCGATGCCTCAATCTGCTCATCATCGAGACGCTGACGCAAAGCTGTGGTCAATTCATCTGCCGAACCGGGTGGGATTTTGTTGATACAAAGTACTAATGGCAATTGCAGTGGCTGCATCAGCTTCAGTGTATTCCAGACAGTCTGGTCAGCATATTTTTCCTTGCTGACCACAAACAGCACCAAATCGGCCATGGCTAATTGTTTTAATACAACGTTGCGGTAACTGCGCGAACTGACGGAATCAAAATCGGGTGAATCCCATATTATTAGCGGTTGGCTGAATAACTGAGTTTGGCTGGTGACCTGCTCAAGTGAATAGGCTTCCAGTTGCTGTCCGGTTAAATCTGCTAGCGGGACTTTTTTCCAGCCGGAGAAATACTGCTCGATGCACTGACTAGTAGAAGTATTCAACACCGCTTGTGGTGAACCCCTGCGCATGCCGGGTATACCCGGCCAATGCATTGACACCGGCCACATCCGTATCCATCAGCCAGTTAACTACGCTGCTTTTACCCGCCTGGGTTGGCCCGGTAACAACCATATGCAGTGGCGGTTGTTCACACTCAGCATATAACCGTTGGTAGCGTAGCAGGGCTTCGCCCAGCACCAGGGACGGATCAATCCGGGTAACACCGGCTTTCTGCAGTCGCTGCTGACTGCGTAATAATTGCTTCAGAAAATGTTCGATACTTGGCAAAACAGAGGCTCTTTAAAATTGTTATGCTATCGGGCTGATTGGTATAAAAATGATGATACTCGATAAATTTCTGTTTGGCAGATCCAAGCGGCAAACTCCCAGCCTGACAACAATTTTCACCAGCCCTGCGGCCGGTGCTGCCATGCAATCGATTGAGGCGGTACAGGCAATCAAGAACCGTGGCCTACTGGGCGACCGCTATTTTAAAGAAACCGGGCATTGGCAAAGCATCGAAGCCTGTCAAGTCACGTTGATCAGCGATCACGACTTACGCCACATGCAAAAATACGGAAAAGCCCAGGTTGGGGAAGGACAACACCGGCGTAATCTGATCGTCGCGGGGATTAAAACCCAAAAACTCGAAAATAAGCGCTTCCGAATCGGTGATGCACTGTTTGCCTGGCATAAACAAAGACCACCCTGCGCCTATATCGACTCCATCACCGAACCCTGGATGTCAAAAACACTTGGACTCCACGCTGGCGTCTGCTTGCACGTACTCGAATCCGGATTGATCCAGGTGGGTGATCCGCTGACTATTGTCGCGGATGCCTGAATCCTCCATGGACAGATTCTGGGAACAAAAAACACTGGCTGAAATGACGCCGCAGGAATGGGAATCCTTATGTGATCATTGCGGCCGCTGTTGCCTGGTCAAACTCGAGGACGAAGACGGCGGCGAACTATTTTATACCAATGTCGTGTGTGAGTATCACGATGATAAAACCTGTCAATGCACCCACTATGATGATCGCAACCTGCTTGTACCGGACTGTATAAAGGTAACACCGGAAGTTGCGGTCACAGAAAAATGGTTACCCAATACCTGTGCCTACCGTTTACTGGCCGAGGGACAACCCTTGTTAGACTGGCATCCGTTGATTTCAGGAAATAAGAACAGTGTTCGTGAGGCCGATATAACCATTCAGGGCAAAGTCATTTCTGAACAATACGTCCATTTAGAAGAATTAGCTGAACACCTGGTCAACTGGTTTGACAACCAATAGCAGAGGCTTAAATGCACTGTTGATCGGTCAGTTCCTGAGCGCCTTCAGTGACAATGCCATCCTGTTTACGGTGATCGCTATTGTGTTGAACAGCAGTGAAATCGGTAACTGGTATGTGCCTGCACTACAGGCTGTATTTCTAATTTCTTTTGTAGTCGTCGCGCCCTGGGTTGGCCCTTTTGCCGACAAGCATCCCAAACCACGCGTGTTAATCATCGGCAACCTGTTCAAGGCGTTGGGCGTCGGTTTGATTTTGATTAACGTTGAACCGTTGATTGCCTATGCAATGGTCGGTCTCGGTGCTGCGATATACAGTCCGGCCAAGTACGGTATCCTGCCAGAAATAGTAGATCCTAACGGCCTGGTCAAAGCCAATAGCTGGATCGAAGCTTCTACCATTACCGCTATTATTCTCGGCACACTGGCGGGCGGTAAACTGGCTGATGTATCCATTAACTATGCGTTGATCTTGGTGACAGCCTGTTATTTATTATCGATCATTGCCACCTTATTTATCCCGCGCCTGCAGGCACGTGGCGGTACATTGCAAAACGCGTTGATGGATTTCAGTCAGATGATTCGTGACTTCATGAAGAATCCACGCGCCCGTTTTGCCATGCTCGGCGGCAGCCTGTTCTGGGGTGTTGCTGCCGTTATGCGTATTCTGTTGGTAGCCTGGGCTCCACTGGTACTGGCAACCCGCTCAGCAGGTGATATTTCTGAGCTGGCCCTATTTCTGGCCATCGGTGTGATTATCGGTTCTGCCGTGGTTCCAAAACTGATTCCAATGGAACAGCTGCGCCGCGTCCGCTTACCTGCATTTGGCCTGGGCCTGAGTATTCTGTTATTCGGTTTAGTCGAAACTGTCTGGCCTGCCCGCCTGGTGTTATTGTTAATTGGTATTGCTGGCGGCATGTTCATTGTGCCCATTAACGCCGCCCTGCAGGAAATTGGCCATACCAGTATCGGCAGTGGCCGTGCAGTTGCAATCCAGAATTTTTTTCAGAACCTGGCCATGTTATTGACCGTAGGTCTTTATACCGGTGCCGCTGCTGTTGGTATTTCACTCTTTGCAATCATTATGACGCTTGGCGTTACCGTATTAATTTCTATCCTGTTGGTATCCATCCAATTGCCAGACAAATAAATATAATACAATTGTAATTTATTATATCTGTAGGAGCGGCTTCAGCCGCGATGAACGCGCCATGCCCTATCGCGGCTGAAGCCGCTCCTACAGATTTTGTACTGTTCATAATGACAAGATGCACGAATTAATTAACCGTTCTCTTACTTCTGTGAACTTGACTCACTACCGTTTCACAAGCAAGCTCACCATTCATAGTTATTAATAACAAACAGACATGAATCTTCACGAATACCAGTCCAAACAACTGTTCTCAGACTATGCCATACCGGTACCTGAACACCGTGTGGTTACCAGTATAGGAGAAACGGCTGCCGTATTAAGTGAACTGGGCGGTGAACGCTGGGTTATCAAGGCACAAGTACATGCCGGGGGCCGTGGCAAGGCAGGTGGCGTCAAAATAGTTGATTCCAAACAGGCTGCCGAAGATGCAGTCAACCAGTTGCTTGGTAGCCAACTTGTTACTGTCCAGACTGATGAAAAAGGTCAACCGGTTCACAAAGTGCTCATAGAAGCCCCCTGTGAAATCAGCCGCGAACTCTATGTCGGTGCAGTAATCGACAGAGCACAAAACCGGGTCGTTATTATGGCCTCGACCGAAGGTGGCGTCGAAATCGAGAAAGTCGCGAAACAATCGCCTGATAAGATTCTACAGGTCGCCATTGAACCCGTTGCAGGACTACAAGCCTACCAATGCAGACAATTAGCGTTTGGTCTCAAACTTGAAGGCGCGCAAATAAAACAGTTTTCTCATCTGTTAATGGCGCTGTCAAAATTGATTCACGAAAAAGATTTAAACCTGGTTGAAATAAATCCTCTGGTTGTAACCGCGCAGGGCAACCTGCTCTGTCTTGATGCAAAAATCACTCTGGATGATAACGCACTGTACCGGCATAGTGATCTACAGGCGTTGCGTGACATTAGCCAGGAAGACAAACGTGAAGTCCGTGCCCGCGAATCAGACCTCAACTATATATCACTGGACGGAGACATTGGCTGCATGGTCAATGGTGCAGGACTCGCCATGGCAACCATGGATCTAATCAAACTACACGGCGGTAATCCAGCCAACTTTCTCGATGTCGGCGGTGCAGCAACCCGGGAACGGGTAACTGAAGCATTAAAAATTATCCTATCGGATGAAAATGTAAAAGCCGTCCTGGTCAATATATTTGGCGGCATTGTCCGATGCGACATGATCGCCGAAGGCATTGTTGGCGCTGTAAAAGACGCGCATATTAATGTGCCCCTGGTCGTCCGCCTGGAAGGTAACAACGCCCAACGCGGCACGGAAATCCTCAACGACTGCGGACTGGAAATCATCGCAGCAACAGATTTAAACGCTGCAGCTAAGAAAGTGGTCGCTGCAACATTGTAGGAGCGGCTTTAGCCGCGATGGCCGTTAACATCAATCTTCGCGGCTAAAGCCGCTCCTACAGATTCTTGCTAACTAATCAGCGGTTACTGAGTAACAAAAATTGTGATGCACTTCACAAAACACCCTTATAAATACCTCACATAGCCAGCTAAACACGTAGTACAGCCTCTGCAATTGTAGAATATACCCTAGTAGTCGATAAATTCAGTACGGGACAAACTGGTTCTGTTTAGAATTTATCAAAAGGTACTTACACATGGCTACTTACGAAAACCGGCGTTCAGCCCGTGAAAATATTCTTGTAGAGATCAGTATTGCACAATCCTCTTTCGGCTACTGCGCGGGTTATGCAGAAAATGTCAGCAAGGAAGCCATTGCCGTAACTTTGACCGAAGGTCAACTTTTACCTACGCATAAAGTCGCTCTGTTAGGTCTTAAAATATGGAATGGTAAAGAATCACTCACACGTCAGCTAAGTGCACAGGTTAAACGCATTGATGATACTCACATCGTATTTACCTTTACTGGTGACGATGCAGAAACACAAGCTGTTATAGCGGAATTGATTAAATACCAATCAAAGGAAAATACCGGTGATGCCCGAAAACGCCTGGTTTTGGATAAGGATATTGTTTATGCCGCTGAGCTTGAAACTGAATAGCGTCAACCCTGATCCTGCTTGCCCACGCTAGCATCCACCTGCCTGTTAGTGGCAAGCTTATAGATTTTTAACAAGTCCTTTTCGTTTATATCCACGATTGTATCTATGTGGCTGAGCGCATAAACAAAGTCTTCATGTTTAATAGGCTCATAGCCAGCAACTTTTAATCCTTGCGTTCTATTTTTAGAAGGCCAGAAAGCTGGATACTGACGCCTTTTAATTAATCCATTAAAGATAATCGCCACCAGTAAAATAGTGACTGCATTTAACATGATTGGCTCATACTCATAGGCAAAACCTAGCTGGTGTAGTTTTTCACTGCCAATAACTGCGGCCAATGCTGTCGCTCCACCGGGTGGGTGGATACAACGTAGCAAATACATTGCCCCAGTTGCCAAACCAACACTGGCAGATGCAGCAATTGTATAATCCGGGATCCATTGCCAACACGCCACACCAATCACTGCGGATACGGCGTGCCCACCCAGGACATTCCAGGGCTGGGTAAAAGGCACATGAGGCGCCGCAAAAAGTAACACGGCACTTGCGCCCATTGATGGAACAATAAATACCGCCACTTCCGGATCAAGCAACCAGTAACTGACCATTAAAATACCGAATATGCCTAAAAAGCCTCCGGCCGTAGAGATGATTATTTCTCTATAATTAGTTTTATGGCGAGTGAAACCTACCATGTCCAGAAAATCGGGTAAGTTCATACTGCCTCCTAATAAACCTCTAATTAATTCGTATATTTTGTCATTATAAACAGCACAAATCCTGTAGGAGCGGCTTCAGCCGCGATGAATCTGCTGCGATCCATCGCGGCTGAAGCCGCTCCTACAATAATAACGAGTAGCCTAAACCAATTAGGGCGCATAGCCCTATAACCGGGACAATACCCACCTTGTATTTAAACAGGGCAATAAATGCGGCGGCACCAATCAGCGCGGCAAACCATTCAAAGCGGGCATCGAATCCTTCAGGCCATAAAACATGATAGGCAAAAAACGCAGCTAAGTTGAGTACTACGCCGACCACAGCCGCAGTAATACCCGTTAACGGTGCTGTGAATTTCACATCACCCCGGGTCGCTTCAACCGCTGGCCCACCGAGCAAGATAAAAAGAAAAGACGGTAAAAATGTAAATAGCGTAGCAACGCATGCACCGGCTACACCCGCAAGCGGCAATAATTCAGGCCCAAAAAGCTCTTTGGTCCAGCCACCTACAAAACCAACAAACGCAACGACCATAATCAGCGGGCCAGGCGTTGTTTCACCCAACGCAAGGCCATCGATCATTTGCGTACCGCTTAACCAGGCATATTGCTCAACACCTCCCTGGTAAACATAAGGCAGTACTGCATACGCACCACCAAAGGTAACCAGCGCTGCTTTTGTAAAAAACCAACCCATTTGCGTGAGTGTCCCTTCCCAACCATATGTCATAGATAACAGCGCCATGACAACACCGCCAATAAACAGCCCGATTAACAGGAACATAATAAATCGGCTCCATTTAAACCGGGCGTGTTCAGGAGCGGGGGTATCATCATTAATCAGTGCGACACCGTATGATTTTCCCGAATCACCGTGGTGACCACCGGCCTTGAATTTTTCGGGTGCAATCTGTGAACCTACAAAACCGATAATGCCTGCCATCAGAACGATATAGGGAAAAGGTATTTTTAATGCAAAAATTGCAATAAAAGCTAATACCGCCATACCGCGCAATACATTGTTATGCAGTGCCCTGGAACCAATCCGGTAAGCCGCAAAAACAACAATAGCGGTAACCGCAGGCTTAATGCCGTACAAAATACCTTCTATGGCCGGAAGATCCCCATAGGCCAGATAGACCCAGGTCAAACCACTGAGAATGAACAGAGAAGGCATAACAAAAAGTACGCCTGCAGCAATGCCTCCCCAAACACCGTGCATCAACCAACCAATATAAGTAGCAAGCTGTTGCGCCTCCGGCCCCGGCAGCACCATCGTGTAATTAAGCGCATGCAAAAAACGATGCTCAGAAATCCAGCGCCGCTTCTCAACCAGTTCCTGATGCATCATGCTTATTTGACCAGCTGGCCCACCAAAACTGATAAATCCCAGTTTGAGCCAATAGATAATCGCTTCCCCGAATGACACGGGGTCAGGTTTCCCTGTTACATCTTGTGTAATTGATGACACGTGGTTTTACTCTTTGGTTTGTTGTTATACGCATTGGCCGCTACCGAAATACACAGCTTTATTGTTGCGCTTATACTAAAACCATCCGTTATACAGCTTTTTGGTTATATCTGCTTCTCGTTTGGTTTGGGTAATGCGTGTGTTAACGGAATCGCAATGACATCAAGACACTATAAAAGTCCCTGACGTTTGAATTATGTTTGCATTTCACCAAAACTTATTTGATTACCTTCGTAGTCTTTGATAACAAAATCTCTCATGCCGTACGAACTATTTTCGATATGCCGAATAAATATCACACCAGCTGTATCTAATTGTCTATACAGCTCATCAATATTATCTGTTTCAATGTAGCAAAAGCTTGTCCCCACTAGTAAACCACTCTGATCTAGTGAAAGGTGAATGCTTATATCATCCTTTGAAACGATCGCGTATGGGGGGATTTCTTCGTCAGAAACCTTAAAGGTACATTCATAGCCCAAAAAGTCACGATACCATTCAATCGACGTGTTCATGTCAGCAATATTGAAACCAGGGCAAGTACGGTTCATATTTTGTAATCCTAATTATTTTGATTTGCAAACGTTTTAATTAACTTAACGGTTTCACACAGAGCAGAGCGATAGCGGCGCGGTGTGTAAAATCGGTCAATGTTAAATGACTTGTTATAAACGCTCTTCTTTGTGATGCCATACTCTAAGAATATATACCTGTTTTTGATGAACCAAATAACGAGCAATATAATTACCAATAATTAAATCACGTATCATTTCTGGATCAGGTGCCAGTTCAACCTCTACGCCTAAATATGGAAATGTTTTTAATTGCGTAATTCCTTTTCGTATTGAGTTGGCAATTATTTTGGCGGCCTCAGGATTTTTTGAAGCAATGAATTTTCTTAGCCGTATTAAATCGCTTATTGCCTCACGGGAATAAGATAGCTTCATATTTTAGGTGGCTTTTGTTCGTTATCTTTACCCCAGCTATCTAGCCACTCATTGACATCTTGTTCTTCAATGACTCTATTCGATTTTACTGACTCTAATGCTTCTAGTGTTTCATTCCATTTTTTTTCGTCAAGTGATTTACGAGCAAGAAACTCTTTAATTGCTTGATTAATAAGATAATTTTTGCTTCTATCAAGCTTGGTTGCCAATTTTTCTAATGGATTTTCAATTTCAGGTTGAAGTCTTATGCTAGTTACACCCATGACGATACCTATTTGTATGACTACTATGTATTACATTGTAGTCTCAGGTGGGATTTATTGCAAATCTTGGGGTTTTTAAGCTTACGCCTGCCTCAGGCGCGACGCTTTTTGGCGTCGCTCTGGAGGCACTTGTTATATTTTTTTATCTCAAAGAGCGCCTGCTGAATGTTTAATTTAGGAATCATATTTATCTTTTATTGGCTTTCTTTTCCTTTTTTTCAGCGCGCTTTTCCTTCAACGTTTTTTCAGGTTTCTTTTTAGGTGCTTTTTTTGCATCTTTACCTTTAGCCATAATTCTCTCCTTACTATTTGTAACTTATTAGGCGCCTTTAATCAGATTGCATCTGAAATATAACGTTGGCTTCATCTGACCACATACCCAGAGCGACGATAGGAGCGGCGGGGCTGCGGGTCAGATGAAGCCCTGGTTATGTGCCGTATTTGTCACTCTGTATCCGTTTTTCTACACAACCAATCATTTCTTCCACTTCTCTACAAAGAACTTCTGGCGACGTTATAGCTGCCGCCATTTTTTCTCTAGGGTAGCGAAATAGAAAAGGTTTATCATAACTGATATTTAGTAATCTGACAGACATGGAGGGCGAACTTTTAATAGGCATCCCACACCTCTGGCTTCCTTCCAAGCTTTTTCTAAATCATGACCAATTTCTTTTTTTAATCGTGGTTCATCCCAACCATTAATTACTAAATAAGATTTTAAAATTAGCTCAATAGATTGCGAAGCCATTAACCCAATTGGTCTTACAGTTTTATTTGACAAATGTGAAGATAATATTTTCATGGCATGAAAATATTCTTTAGACCCACTCAATAAAGACGCAGCAGATAATTGATTATTCATTCCCATCTCTGTTTAGGCACATAACGTTGGCATCAGCCGCAGCGGAACGTGGCGCTTCTTTTGCGGCTTTTTGCAAAAGAAGTGACAGGTTTCGCTGTCTGCTGCATGCCCTTGTTAGATGCGTAAAATTCATATACCAAGTGCTAAAACTTTCCTTCCTCGACATTTTTATTGGTTGGATATACTGGTTTTTTTCTTGCTTTTATTACCATGAATCCACCAATTGCAATTAATAATAAATGCATGTGCCCAACAACGTATACGACATACTCAGCAACTGTATGATCTAAATCAACTGCAAGTAGAAAACTCCTAAGGTAATGAGGCCAGTAACTATCAAATGCTATAAGTGCTAGCGCTATAAATAATATAAAGTAGCCAATCCATTTCAACATCGGTCTTAAAACACGTAAATCGTTGGCTGGTGGTGGATCTGGTATTAATTTCATATTGTGTCAGCATCTAACAGTTAGTTATAAGATGATAACGGGGTAAAGTTCTGCCCCATATCTGGTTTATAAGCTGACATCCGTGACTCCATCTCTTTGATCTGTTTCAATACTACCCTGAAAAGTACACCAATATCCATTGAGAGGATTACACCATGGCAAGGAAGCCGAAATTACTCCAGCAGGCGCGTGATCGTAACTAAATTATTCATGCTGAGCATGTTTATAGTAACTGGATACGCTTACGCATTATGGATCTTGACTTGATTGCTACCAAATCAAAGTTAGTAAGATTCTGGGAAACCTCTGATGTGTCATGCATCTTGTCATTGCACACAGTGTAATTTATGTAGTGGCTTCAGCCACGATCATCGGTGCGTTCATCGCGGCTGAAGCCGCTCCTACAGATACTTGCTAATTCCCTTGCAAGTCTTTTTACGTGGCTACGAAGCATTCATCAATTTAGCGCTGACCAATGCTACTTTAATGGCTGCCTGGTCGATGATTTCTGGAATCAGTGTGTAGGTTGATAACAAACTTTGCGGCCGTTTACAGGCGGCTTGTTCCAGGTTTGTGCGGGTTTGTTTTGTCAGGTTTTGGTGCGCCAGTAACCAGGCTGCTTGCCAGTTGTGGTAGTCGTTGACCAAACTCTGTTCAGCTTCATTATTCCAATTTTCACTGACTAGCAGTTCGGGGAATTCTGCTGCTTTAAACTGGCGGCCGATGTCTTTGTCTACAATACGTAATCCGGTTTTACCTGTACCTCCACCGTCAGCATGACGTTCAATCCATTGCGCGACCGGGTTAGGTCTTGATGCCATATTGATCTGCTGCTCCAGTTGACTACTGTGGGCGGTTTTATTTATAGCGCGTTTATTTGCCGCTTGTTGCTTTTCAAGTGTTTCGGAAACAAAGCCTGAACCCGCCATCTGGAACGGTTGCCAATGCGGGTCTTTCACTTCGCTGATATCGCTACTCTGGTAGCAGGTTTTTAACAACGCGAGTGGTTTACGGTTGTTACTGTTCATTAGCCAAAGTTCATAATGATCACGAATAGGAAACGGTACAGGTGGCCGTTTGCGTAATGCTTCCAGTAGTTTATCAGCGTTAACGATGGTGACTTCGTTCAGATCTTCATCCGACACCAGTGTCGCACCCCAGCGAAAGCGGCCGGAACTGGTCTGCATGCGAATGCGCCAGGTGCGGCCGTTAGTGGAATAGGCACAGGCGTTGCCGACGTCGATCACCTGGATTACTCCGAGGTAGGGGCCGAGTCTGCGGACTCCGTAGTAGGGTGTTGTCATGTTGCGATACTCTCAACCTGAAAAACCAAATGACAGGTTGATTATATATCCTGGGGGAGAGGGGATGGTTTTTTTGTAAATTTGCAGCGGGACTTTTAGGGAAATTAAGGTAGGTTGTAGAGGTTATGACACCGGGCCTGGATGGCCCGGGGTCATTAGATCTTGTTAGGCGCTTTCCTGGAGATTGGTATTTTCATTGGCCTGGATAATTTTCTTGTTGGCGGCTGCCTGGAGGTTGGCTATTTTTGGTTTGCTGCCATCCAGGTAGGCCTTAAGGCTGATAGTCGGTACCTTTTCCTTGTCGACCAGGGGATACATGACGCATTTTTCACACGCACGAAGCATGGGTTGGGCGCCAGCGGGCGCTTTGCCGGCCGGGCGATTACGCAGGTTTTCACAGTTGGTGACACGCATGTAGGCCTGTTGTGGAATGCAATAGAACATCAAATCCTTACTCACCGGATTCTCCTTCGATTAAATCGGATGGTTTCAAAATTGTTATGGCAGGCGAACTTCGGCCTGATAAATAATTTGTCTGGCTAGCAAACAGTACCGCTCATGTAGATCAAGATCGCTGACAAGCGTGGGATTATACCATAAATTGCGGTTTTTCTGATCGTTTTCCACGAATATAGAGGGTTATCAACGTTAAACAGGTGGGTTTTACTCGCTATAGCGCGTATCTATCCTGGCAGGATATCTTGCACTTTTCTGAACTGTGCGGTTTGTAGGCCCAATAACAGGATGATTAATAAGTATTATTCGACGGTTACAGATTTAGCAAGATTGCGCGGTTGATCTACATCGGTGCCTTTGAGAACGGCAACGTGGTAGGCAAGCAGTTGTAAAGGCACGGTGAATACAATCGGTGCCACACAATCGTCTGTTGGCGCAACGGGTAGTACGTAGCTGTTATCCGTGGATGACAGGCCCGCATTCACATCGGCGAATACCAACATCTCGCCACCACGCGCTTCCACTTCCTGTAAATTGGATTTGAGTTTTTCCAATAGTTCATTGTTGGGTGCCACGGTGACGATCGGCATATCGGCATCGACCAGTGCCAGCGGGCCGTGTTTTAGTTCACCCGCTGGATAGGCTTCGGCGTGAATATAGGAAATTTCTTTCAGTTTGAGGGCGCCTTCCATTGCGACCGGGTACTGCGCTCCTCGGCCCAGGAACAGGGCGTTGTGTTTATCGGCGAAACGTTCCGCCAATTGTTCAATCTGTGTGTCGAGCTTCAGTACGTCTTCTATTTCGCGCGGCAGGTGTTTGAGTTGGCGAACCAATTCTTCTTCGAGTTCGGGCGTCATATTAAAGCGGCGGCCGAGCACAATCACCAGTAACATCAATGCAACCAGTTGTGTGGTAAACGCTTTGGTTGATGCAACGCCGATTTCTGGACCAGCACGAGTCATCAAGACCAGATCGGATTCGCGCACCAGTGAACTTTCCGGCACGTTACAGATGGACAGCGATTGGCCAAAGCCCAACCGTTTAGCTTCCTGCAAACCTGCCAGTGTATCGGCGGTTTCACCGGACTGTGATAGCGTTACGATCAGTGAGCTGTTGCGCACGACCGGTTTGCGGTAACGGAATTCGCTGGCGACTTCGACACTGCAAGGAATGCCAGCGATCGATTCCAACCAGTGGCGGCCAACCAGGCCAGCGTGATAACTGGTACCACAGGCGATGATGTGAACACCCTTTACCTTGTCAAATATTTCTGTAGCGCCTGCACCGAAGGCTTCTTCCATAACACGGCCACGCGATATGCGGCCTTCCAGTGTGTCAGCAATGGCGCGCGGTTGTTCGTAAATTTCTTTGAGCATGTAATGGCGGTATTCGCCACGTTCGACGGAGTCGGCGCTCAATTCCGATTGACGTTCTGGACGTTCAGCGACATTACCTGAGGCGTCATAAATTACCAGACTGTCATGCCGGATGTCGGCAATATCGCCGTCTTGTAGAAAAATGAAGCGTTGTGTGACGGGCAGAAGTGCAGCCACATCGGATGCAATAAAATATTCTCCAATACCCACGCCAATAACTAACGGGCTACCACGGCGCGCGGCTATCAAATGACCGGGTTCGCTGGTGCTGATCACACCCAGAGCAAAGGCACCTTCCATATCTGCACAGGCTTTTTGTACAGCGGTAAACAAATCATTGTCCTGATCCAGGTAGTGATACACCTGATGGACAATGACTTCGGTATCGGTATCTGAGGTAAAAGAAAAATCCAGCGCTTTTTGGCTGGCACGTAACTGTTCGTGGTTTTCAATAATACCGTTATGAACGACGGCTACCTTGTTACGGCAAATGTGTGGATGGGCATTTTTTTCACTCGGCTTGCCGTGTGTTGCCCATCGCGTATGGGCAATGCCACTGTCTCCATTCAGATCGTTTTTTTCGAGTGCACCGGCCAGTTCAGCAACCTTACCCTGGGTACGTACCCGTTCAAGACTTTGGCCCTCATTGAGGATAGCGATGCCTGCTGAATCGTAGCCACGGTATTCGAGCCGCCGCAGACCTTCAAGCAAAATGGGTGAAACATTACGTTGGGCTATGGCACCGACAATACCGCACATCTCTGTATTCCTTATTCCCTTGTTGCAATCAACTTTATAACGGCCCGAACGCTCGAAGCTGTATGAAAGCTAAGCTATTTTTTCTTGGTAGGCCGCTCCCAGCCCTGGATGGTTTTCTGGCTGGCCCGGCTCAGTGTCAATTCATCTGGCGGCACATCACGGGTGATAGTAGAACCAGCTCCAATAGTTGAGCCAGCTCCAATTTTGACCGGCGCTATTAATTGGCTATCGGAACCGACAAAAACATTATCGCCAATTTCGGTCAGATGTTTGTAGGCACCGTCATAGTTACAGGTGATTGAACCCGCACCGATATTAACACCGGAACCCATCACCGTATCACCAATATAGCTCAGGTGATTCACTTTGGAACCGCTGGCGATGGTGGATTTTTTGATTTCCACAAAATTGCCCACGCGCACTTTGTCAGCCAGTTTTGTTTCCGGACGTAGGCGAGCGAATGGACCAATGTGTGATTCTTGGCCAATGGTCGCTTCTTCCAACACACAATTTGCCAGAATCTCAACACCATCGCCGATCTCGACGTTGCGTATCAAACAGTTGGGGCCAATACGAACACCCTCACCCAATTTGACGTTACCTTCAAAGATCACATTGATATCGATCATGCAATCGCGGCCGGTTTGAACCGCTGCCACGCACTTCGACACGGCTCGGATCGGCCAGCGTTGCACCGTTACGCATCAGCTTCTCTGCCTGGTTGCGTTGATAAAAACGCTCCAGCCCTGCCAGTTGAACCCGGTCATTAACACCGAGAATTTCATATTCATGTTCTGCCTGACTGCTGGCAATGCGATGGTCATCATTTGCTGCCATTGCAACCACATCCGTCAGGTAGTATTCGCCCTGGGCGTTGTTATTTTTCAGGTTTGATAACCAACTGCGTAACAGTGCTGCATCGCCTGCCAGAAATCCTGTATTGATTTCACTGATAGCAAGTTGTGTTTCATTGGCATCTTTTTGTTCCACAATGCCGATTAACTGGCCCTGGCTGTCACGTAGCATGCGGCCATAACCTTGTGGGTTTTCCAAATTTGCAGTCAGCACGGCTAACGGGTTTTGTTCAGTCTGGCCCACCAACTTCGACAATGTGTCAGCGCTGATCAATGGAACATCACCGTACAACACCAGAACCGTATCGCCATCTTTTATTGCCGGTAGCGCCTGCATCAGTGCGTGTCCGGTACCAAGTTGTTCAGCCTGCTCGACCCATTGAACAGTTTCGTGACTCAGTGCTTGTTGAACCGCATCACCGCCGTGACCATAAACCACATGGATAGAATCAGGATTGAGGGTCTGGGCCTTGCTGATAACATGTTGCAATAAGGGTCGCCCACCAATGGGGTGTAAGACCTTGGGCAAAGCAGAACGCATACGCGTGCCCTGACCAGCAGCGAGAATTACCACACTTAATGACATAGCAATTTATTTAGAGTTTGGTTTTATCGCGTATTTTCTGAATGGTGCGCAGCTGTGCAGCAGCTTCAGCGAACTCGACCTTGGCTTTGGCGTAGTCGAAATCACTTTTCCGGTCAACCATGGCTTTTTCAGCCGCTTCCTTGGCTTTAATGACCGCCGCTTCATCAATGTCCTTGGCGCGCATTGCCGTATCAGCCAGTACCGTCACTACGTGTGGTTGCACTTCGAGCATGCCGCCGGATACGTAGAAAAACTGCTCTTCCTTGCCTTCCATTTGCAACCTGACTTCGCCCGCTTTCAGTCGTGTCAGCATGGGTGTATGGCGTGGCGCAATGCCGACCTCACCCATTTCGGCGGGTGCAAAAACCATGTTGGCCTGACCAGAAAATATTTCCGCTTCAGCACTTACAATATCGACGTGAATAGTCATGGCCATGGTCTAATCCTGCTTTAAAGTGTCTTGGCTTTTTCGACGGCTTCATCAATGGTGCCAACCATGTAGAAAGCCTGTTCCGGCAACTCGTCGTAATCGCCATTGACGATTCCTTTGAATGCCGCGATGGTATCTTTTAACGAAACATACTTACCTGGTGTGCCGGTAAAGGTCTCTGCCACGAAGAATGGTTGCGACAGGAAGCGCTGGATTTTACGCGCCCGGGACACGGCCTGTTTGTCGTCTTCTGACAGTTCGTCCATACCCAGAATGGCGATGATGTCGCGCAGTTCTTTGTAACGCTGCAAGGTACCCTGTACCGCACGAGCAGTATCGTAATGTTCGTTACCCACTATCAATGGATCTAGTTGGCGTGATGTGGAATCCAGCGGATCCACAGCAGGATAGATCCCCAACTCGGCAACCTGGCGTGACAACACCAACGTGGCGTCAAGGTGAGCAAAGGTAGTAGCGGGAGACGGATCGGTTAAATCATCCGCAGGCACATACACGGCCTGGAAAGATGTGATGGAACCCGTCTTGGTTGAAGTAATACGTTCTTGCAGAACACCCATTTCCTCAGCCAGTGTCGGTTGGTAACCCACCGCTGACGGCATACGGCCAAGCAGTGCGGATACTTCGGTTCCAGCCAGTGTGTAGCGGTAAATGTTATCGATGAACATCAAAACATCACGGCCTTCGTCACGGAAGTTCTCCGCGATCGTCAGTCCGGTCAGTGCCACACGCAGGCGGTTACCAGGTGGTTCATTCATCTGCCCGTAAACCAACGCCACCTTATCGAGCACGCCGCCTTCCTGCATTTCGTAGTAGAAGTCGTTGCCTTCACGAGTACGTTCACCAACACCTGCGAATACCGAGAAACCAGAGTGTTCAACCGCGATGTTACGAATTAACTCCATCAGCGTGACCGTCTTGCCAACACCGGCGCCACCGAATAAGCCGATCTTGCCGCCCTTGGATATGGGCATGATCAGATCGATAACCTTGATACCGGTTTCCAGGATATCCACGCTGGCTGCCTGATCTGCATAAACTGGAGGTTCACGGTGAATTGGCATTTTCTTGTCGGATTTAATCGGGCCAACTTCATCAATCGGATTACCCAATACGTCCATAACTCGGCCCAACGTGCCCTGCCCAACGGGAACCATAATCGGTGTGCCGGTGTTAGTTACCTCAACACCACGTTTAACACCGTCCGTCGTTCCCATGGCAATGGTACGCACAATACCGTCACCGAGTTGATGCTGTACTTCCAGCGTCAGCCCAGCGGATTCGACATTCAATGCGTCGTAAACTTTAGGTACGGAATCGCGTGGAAATTCCACGTCGACCACAGCACCGATGATTTCAACAATGTTTCCGGAACTCATATAAAGTCCTCATTCAAATTAAATTCTTAAATTAATTACCCCCCTCTCCCCCAGGGAGAGGGTTTACGAAACAGCTGACGCCCCACTGACGATTTCCGATAGCTCCTGTGTAATCGCTGCCTGGCGCGCCTTGTTGTACACTAGCTGCAATTCACCAATCAGGTCACCGGCATTATCGGACGCGGCTTTCATTGCAACCATTCGCGCGGCCATTTCACAGGCGATGTTTTCCACCACCCCCTGGTATACCAGAGATTCGATATATCTCATTAACAACGCATCCATAACCGATTTAGCGCTCGGCTCGTAGATGTAATCCCAGTGATGCTTGAGTTCCTCGTCTTCCTCATTACCTAAAATGGGCAATAACTGTTCGACGACCGGCTTCTGGGTCATGGTGTTAACAAATTCGTTGTTGGCAACATAAAGACGATCGATGCGGCCTTCATCGTAGGCATCGAGCATGGTCTTTACCGAACCAATCAATTCTTCAACAGATGGGTTATCGCCGAGGTGCGAAACCTGCGAAACAATATTGCCACCCAATCGTTTGAAATAACCCGCCGCTTTGGTACCGATTAGCGTCAGGTCTATTTCGAGGTTCTCACCTTGCCAGGCTTGCATGTGCCTGACGGCATTCTTGAACAGGTTAACGTTCAAACCACCACAAAGACCCCGATCGGTTGAAATTATAATCAACCCGACCCGTTTTGCTTCCCGCTCGATAAGATAGGGATGCTTGTATTCCGGATGTGACTTACCCATGTGCGCAACCACGTTACGCATTTTTGAAGCGTAGGGCCGGGATGCACGCATACGTTCCTGCGCCTTACGCATTTTACTCGCCGCGACCATTTCCATGGCTTTGGTGATCTTCTGCGTATTCTGGATACTCTTTATCTGAGTGCGTATTTCTTTTGCGCCAGCCATAGGTTTTCCCGAATCAGGTTTGCAGTCTAGTAAGCGCCGTTGGCAACAAAGTCTTCGATGATCTTGCGCAAAGTTGCCGCCACTTCATCGTTGTAATCTGGATTGTTGTTAATGGCATCGAGTTCGTCACCAAAGTTAGAGCGGAAATGCGTCTGCATCGCAGATTCAAAGTCCACTACTTTTTTATCATCAACGTCGTCCAGGAAGCCTTCGTTAGCTGCGAACAAGGATAGTGCCATTTCTGCTACCGACATCGGTGAATACTGTCCCTGCTTCATCAGTTCGGTTACGCGTTGACCACGCTCCAACTGTTTGCGGGTAGTTTCGTCAAGATCCGAAGCAAACTGCGCAAACGCAGCCAACTCACGATACTGCGCCAGCGCGAGTCGAATACCGCCACCGAGTTTCTTGATGATGTTGGTCTGCGCTGCACCACCCACACGCGATACGGATAGACCCGCATTAATGGCCGGCCGGATACCCGCGTTGAACAAATCAGACTCCAGGAAGATCTGGCCGTCAGTGATCGAGATAACGTTGGTGGGCACGAAAGCGGACACGTCACCCGCCTGGGTTTCGATAATTGGCAATGCTGTTAAAGAACCGGTTTTGCCTTTAACCTTCCCGTTAGTAAATTTTTCAACATACTTATCATTGACCCGTGCGGCGCGTTCCAGCAAACGGGAGTGTAAATAGAACACGTCACCGGGATAGGCTTCACGGCCTGGCGGACGTCGTAACAACAACGACACCTGACGATAGGCCCAGGCCTGTTTGGTCAGATCATCATAAATGATCAACGCATCCTGCCCACGGTCGCGGAAATATTCACCCATGGTACAACCCGCGTAAGGGGCAATGTACTGCATGGCTGCCGACTCAGCCGCCGCTGCTGCTACGACAATGGTGTGATCCATTGCCCCGTGCTCTTCCAGTTTGCGCACCACGGCGGCGATGGAGGAATTTTTCTGGCCAATGGCGACGTAGATACATTTAACGCCGGTGCCTTTCTGGTTGATGATGGCGTCGATGGCCACCGCCGTCTTACCGGTCTGGCGGTCACCGATAATCAACTCACGCTGACCACGGCCGACGGGCACCATGGCATCGATAGACTTCAAGCCGGTCTGCACCGGTTGATCGACCGATTTACGCTCGATGACGCCTGGTGCGATTTTTTCTATCGGTGAAGTTTCCGAGGTTTCTATCGGACCCTTACCATCAATCGGATTACCTAAAGAATCAACCACTCGGCCCAGCAAAGCTTCGCCAATCGGCACTTCAAGAATACGGCCGGTACATTTGACCTTGTCACCTTCGCGGATGTTTTTGTAGTCACCGAGGATAACCGCACCGACCGAGTCACGTTCCAGGTTCAGCGCCATGCCAAACAGGTTATTACCAAAATCGATCATTTCACCCTGCATAACATCGGCCAGACCATGGACACGGCAGATGCCGTCGGTCAGGCTAACCAGGGTACCTTCGCTACGCGCTTCGGAAGTGGCTTCAAACCCTTCGATGCGTTGCTTGATCAGATCACTAATTTCAGATGGATTAAGTTGCATTACTTGCGTCCTCTATTAATGAACCAGGGTGCCGGATAATTGCCGCAGATGTTCAGTCGCCGACCCGTCTATAACCAGGTCACCGACGCGTATCACTGCGCCACCTATTAGCTCTTCGTTCACAGAACAATTCAATTGTACGTCGCGGCCAAGACGTTTTTTTAACGCCTCAGCTATGGAAGTTTTTTGCTCATCTTTCAGCGCTTGTGCAGAAATCACTTCGGCTTCGACCTTGCCTTCTGCTGCATCACGTAATTGGCGATACTGTTCGGCTATCATTGGTAACTGAGACAGTCGGCCATTATCAGCCAGAATACGCAGCAGGTTCTGGGCACCGGCGTCGATCCGGTCACCACAGACCTTGATCAATAAATCCGCCGCACCGCTACGCGTTAAACGCGGGTTATCCAGTGCCTCACGCATGGTGTGATGACTGGCAACAGCCGCCATAGTCTCCAGCTTGTCCGCCCATGGCTGAAAACCAGACTGGTTTTTTGCCATTTCGAAAACTGCTTTGGCATAGGGCCGGGCTAGTGAAGCTTCGCCTGCTGGCAATTCGCTGTTCTGGTCAGATTGATCAGTCATATCAGATCTGCGAGACCAGGTCTTTAATCAGATCATCGTTGGCCGAAGCATCCATTTCGCGTTTGAGTATTCGACCGGCACCTGCCGTGGCAATTTCTACGACCTTGCCGCGCAATACTTCCTTGGCACGGTTAACTTCCTGATCGATCTCGGCCTGTGCGGCAGTTTTCAGGCGATTGCCCTCTTCCACCGCGTCGCTCTTGGCTTCATCAACAATTTCAGCCGCACGCTTATCAGCACGGCTAATGATTTCGTTAGCCTGCTGTTTAGCTTCTTTCAGCTTTTCAACTGCCTTTTGCTGCGCCAGTTCCTGTTCGTGCTTGCCACGATCTGCTGCTGCTAAACCTTCGGCAATGGTTTCCTTGCGTTCCTGCAAAGCTTTGATCAACGGTGGCCACACATATTTCATGCAGAACCACACAAAGAAGAAGAACGTAATCGTTTGTCCGATTAACGTAAGATTGATGTTCATACGTTATGTCCGCCTTGTACGTTTCATGTCGTGGGCTTTAATTACAATCAGCCTGCGGCAACAGCAAAGATGACATAAAACGCCACACCCACAGCAATCATAGGTACCGCGTCGGTCAGGCCCATCATCAGGAAGAACTGGCCACGTAAAGTTGGAATCAGTTCAGGCTGACGGGCAGCGCCTTCCAAAAAGCGGCCACCCAGAATACCGATACCAATGGCGGCACCCAAAGCACCCAGTCCCATCATGATAGCGCCGGCAATATAGAGCATTGCGGTAACTTCAGTCATTGTTTTCTCCTAATTTAAAAATATTTAAATACAAAAAAATTCGTTTAATGCGTTAGTGATCTTCGCCAGTCTGATAGGCCATATCCATATATACAATCGTCAGCGTCATAAAGATAAACGCCTGCAAGGTTATAATCAGGATGTGGAAAATTGCCCAGCCGAGTTGCAGGAAGCCACCGAACAGACCGACTGCTAAACCACCGCCATACATCAGCGCGATCAGAATAAAGATCATTTCACCGGCAAACATATTGCCGTACAAGCGCAGTGATAATGATAATGGTTTTGACAACAGGGCAACAAATTCGAGCACAAAGTTAATCGGTATAAACAGCGCCTGCAGCAATGGATTCTTCGAAGCAAACGGGTGCATGGTCAGTTCAGCCAGGAAACCGCCCGGGCCCTTGATTTTCAGGCTGTAGAAAATCATCAACATAAATACAGCGATGGCCATTCCGAAAGTTGCGTTCGGATCAGTAGAAGGCACAACCTTCATGTAATGTATGCCCAGGCGCTTCGCTACCTCTGGTATCCAGTCGACTGGCACCAGATCCATCAGGTTCATCAGGAAAACCCAGATAAAGATCGTTAACGCCATAGGCGCCACCATCGGGTTACGTGCACTGAAACCGCTCTTCACGCTACCATCGACAAATTCAACGATCATTTCGACAAAATTCTGCCAACCACCAGGTACCCCGGCGTCAGCTTTTTTGGCCACTTTTCGGAATAGCCACAAAAACAGGGCACCAAGGAATAATGACCAGAACATGGTATCAAGATGAATTGCCCAGAAACCCATTTCACCGGCTTCTTCAGCGTTATGCGCTAAACCCCAATGGCCATCGGCGTGCCGACCATAGGTAAGATTGGTCAGATGGTGCTTGATATATTCCGATGTTGTTTGGCCTTCTGCCGACATGATTCTATTTCGCTATTCGTTTTCTAATTTGTGGAAAAAACAACACCATTTGTCCAGCGATAAAACCTGCCAACACAGCCAGTGGGTGTAACTTTAAAATGCCCATACCTAGTATGAACAAGCCCGCTACAGAAACAAACCTCATGACCGCGCAGCTGTAAAACGCCATTAGCGTTTGTTGCACGGCCGCCGCAGTGGATGTCGTTTCTCGGCGTGCGTAACGCACCAGCAGCATGACATTAATTGCAGCAATCAAGCCACCAAACCAGACGGAACCCGCTGGAAAGTGACCCAAGACCACCAAAAATACTGCGGATGTGGCTGTTACCAGCAGTAACTGGTAAAAAAACAGCCGATATAAACTAGTGTCCACCGGATCCGTTACAACGAAACGGCGGCAAATTATAAGGACGATCGATAGGTGGGGTCAACAATTTTATATGCCTTATTGGATATGTTCGAGTATCCCGTCCAACTCATCGAGACTGTGATAGGCAATCGTCAGCTTACCGCGGCCCTTGTCGTTATATTGTATCTGTACCGGCGCCCCTATCTTGTCCGCCAGATCCTGTTCGAGACGCGCCAGATTTGGGTCGCGGCGGCGACTGACAGGTTTTTTTGTCGTGGATGAAGTCTCTGCTTGAAGTTTCTGTACCAGCCGCTCAGTGGCACGTACTGACAATCCCTGCTTCACAACTTGCTGAGCAGCTTCACCCTGTAGTTGACCATTTAAGGCCAGCAAAGCCCGTGCATGACCCATTTCAAGTTTGCCGCGTTGCGCCAGATCGGTGGCAATATCACCGAGATCCAGCAAACGTAACAAGTTTGACACCGATGCGCGTGATCGGCCGACTGCATCAGCAGCCTGTTGGTGGGTCATTTCAAATTCCTGGATCAAGCGCTGTAACGCAGCAGCCTCTTCCAGGGGATTCAAATCTTCACGCTGGATATTTTCGATCAAGGACATGGCGATGGCGGCGCGATCATCAATCTTGCGCACCACCACTGGCACTTCTTTAAGCTCGGCTAGCTGTGCCGCACGCCAGCGCCTTTCACCGGCAATAATTTCATAGTTATTATCACCAATTGGCCGCACCACAATGGGCTGCACTATCCCCTGGGCCCGGATTGAGTCAGCCAGCTCGTCGAGGCTGTCCTGATGCATATCTTTGCGGGGCTGAAATTTTCCACGCTGCAATTGCTCAACTCCGAGCGTTCGCAAGCCGCCATCGACCGGTTCGGATACCGGCGCTGGTACTTGCTGTACAGCACTGACGGGGGGCGCGCTGCGTCCTGGGCCTAACAGAGCGTCCAGTCCACGGCCTAAGGCTCGTTTTTTTACTGCCATAAGTTTAATCGCTTTAGTGATTCAAAATTCTGTGATCGATCTTGCATCACACGCTGTTAAAGTGCCGGAGGATGGGCTGACATCATGTTTCCTTCGACACGCTTTATTTCAGGTTGTTGAGATTCCTGTTCCCGGCGCACCAACTCGGCAGCTAGCGCCAAATAAGCAATGGCACCACGGGAGGTTTTATCATACTTGATGATTGGCAAACCGTAACTAGGTGCTTCTGCCAGACGGACATTACGCGGAATAATAGTACGGTAGACTTTGTCGCCAAAGTGTTCGAGCAATTGTTCGGCAACCTGGTTAGCGAGATTGTTGCGCGCATCGAACATCGTCCGCAGCAAGCCTTCGATCTGTAGTGTCGGGTTGATGGATGCCTGGATCTGTTGCACGGTTTCCAGGAGTGCCGACAACCCTTCCAGCGCATAGTATTCACACTGTATTGGAATGAATACGGAATCCGCAGCGGTCAATGCATTTAATGTCAGTAAATTCAACGAGGGTGGGCAATCAATCAGGATATAATCGAATTCGCCCGCCACTTCATGCAACAAATGGGTAAGCCGCGCCTGCCGGTCATCAACCTGGATGAGTTCGACTTCGGCGGCGGTTAAATCGCTGTTGCCTGGCAGTATGTGAAACCCTGCATCCTCTGAAAAAAGCATGGCATCACGTAAGCTGACTTCACCCATCAGGGCATGGTAGCCACTCCATTCGACATTATTTTTATCAATGCCACTGCCCATGGTGGCGTTGCCCTGCGGATCCAGATCCACCAACAATACTTTACGCCGTGTGGCCGCCAGGGATGCCGACAGGTTAACCGTTGTGGTGGTTTTTCCAACGCCGCCCTTCTGATTTGTGATCGCTATAATTCGGGTCATGCTGTATTTGTTGCTCCGCTGGGCGTCCACTTGATCAGATGCCGTTCCACATCCAGTCCGGGTATCTGTAAACCTAAAACTTGCGGTATATACCCCATCGTCCGCAAGACTGATAATTCTTCTGTTGGCTTCATACCTTTCATGGCCAGCATCTCACCGTTTAACAGACAAAGATGACCGGCGCTTTTCTGCATTTGCTGCAACGACGAAAAAGCCCGGCTTATTACCTGATGGAACGGTGATTCAGGCTGATATTTTTCAGCACGCTGGTGTTCCACCTGTACATTCTGTAAATCCAGTTCACTGACGACTTGTTGAATGAAACGCGTTTTCTTGGCATTAGCATCCAGGCAGGTCACGCTCAGCTCCGGTTTTACCATGGCAAGCGGCAAACCTGGCAAGCCCGCGCCGCTACCAATGTCCAGTAAGTCCGGACCGGTGATCCACGGCAGAACAATAAGGCTGTCCTGAATATGGCGGTTAACCATATCATCTGGCAGACGCACCGACGTCAGATTATAAACCCGGTTCCACTTGGACAGCAGTTTAACAAATGCCGTGAGTTTATCGACGACTTCTTTCGTCACCGGCAAATTCTGTGCTGCGCAACCCATGGCAATTTTTTCTGAGAGTTCAGCGCTCATAATTTAGGAGGCAATTTTTTCTGAGAGTTCAGCGCTCATAATTTAGGAGGCTCTGACTTATTTAGGTATCTTGTCTTAGTAAACGATAAATGGACTGTAGGAGCGGCTTCAGCCGCGAAAGGATGTATTAACGTCCATCGCGGCTGAAGCCGCTCCTACAGTCCATTTGTAGAAAATACTTTTGTCACACAAGACACAGGATTACTTAACCTTTACAAAATAGTTGTAAAGAAACCTCCCTAAATGGGTCGGTCAGTTGCACCCTGGCTATCAGGCTGAACGCCGGGTCTTGTAGCTTGATTTTTTCAAATGCACCAGCAACAAAGACACGGCTGCCGGGGTCATGCCAGGGATACGTGCGGCCTGACCGATGGTCTCGGGACGTACCGACAATAATTTTTCCTTCACTTCTGTAGACAAGCCTGCAACCCCCTGGTAATTCAGATCATCTGGCAATGGCTTGTTGGCATGCCGCTGTTGGCGCTCGATTTCTTCACGCTGACGTTCAATATATCCGTGATATTTAGCCTGGATCTCCACTTGTTCGGCTACTTTTTTGTCATCGCAGCCGGGGCCCGCTTCTTCCAATGCCATGAGTTCAGCATATCCCAGCCTGGGCCGCCGTAATAAATCTTCTAGCCGCTGCTCCTGGTTTAACTGCTCACCATATTGTTCAGTAATAATTTTTGCAGAAGGCGTATCCGGGCGAATCCAGATAGTTTTCAGGCGCTGCTGTTCGCGCTCAACTGCATCGCGCTTTTCACACACCGCTTGCCAGCGCTGCTCATCTACAAGACCCAGGCCGTGGCCAATGTCGGTCAAACGTAAATCAGCATTGTCTTCACGCAACAATAAACGGTACTCGGCGCGGCTGGTAAACATGCGATAGGGTTCATTGGTGCCACAGGTGATCAGGTCATCGACCAACACACCTAGATAAGCTTCGTCACGGCGAGGGCTCCAGGCGTCTTTTTCCTGCACTTGCAATGCGGCATTGATACCGGCGAGTAAGCCTTGTGCGGCGGCTTCTTCATAGCCTGTAGTACCGTTGATCTGACCGGCAAAAAACAAGCCGCCAATAAATTTGGTTTCCAGCGAAGCACGCAGATCACGCGGATCAAAATAATCATATTCGATGGCGTAACCTGGCCGGGTTATATGTGCACTTTCAAAGCCCGGCATGGAGCGCACCAGCTCGTGTTGCACATCAAAGGGCAGGCTGGTGGAAATACCGTTGGGATAAATTTCGTGTGTGTTCAAACCTTCAGGCTCGACAAAAATCTGATGTGACTGCTTATCTGCAAAGCGCACCACTTTATCTTCTATCGACGGACAGTAACGCGGGCCAGTGGCTTCGATGACACCGGAAAACATGGGTGAACGATCCAGCCCGGCGCGAATAATGTCGTGAGTTTGTTCCGTGGTTCGCGCCAGATAACAACTGATCTGCCGCGGATGTTCGTTACCGGTCGCCATGAATGAAAAGCTCGGGATGGGCGAATCACCGGGTTGCTCGGTTAATTGTGTGTAATCAATCGTGCGGCCATCGATACGTGGCGGCGTACCGGTCTTCAATCGCTCGACACGGAATGGCAATTCGCGCAATCGTTGTGACAACGCATTGGCCGGGGGATCACCCGCGCGTCCAGCCTGATAATTCGACAACCCAATATGAATTTGACCGCCCAGAAAAGTACCGACGGTTAATACCACGGTTTTTGCCGTAAAACGCAAACCCATCTGGGTAACCACGCCTTTGATCTGATCCTGCTCTACAATAAGATCGTCAACGGCTTGCTGGAACAAAGTCAGGTTGGGCTGGTTTTCTAACAGGATGCGGATCGCCTGCTTATAAAGTTGACGATCGGCCTGGCAACGTGTGGCACGCACCGCCGGGCCTTTGCTCGCATTTAGTCGGCGAAACTGGATACCGGCAAGATCCGCTGCCTTTCCCATCACGCCACCCAGCGCATCGATTTCTTTGACCAGGTGGCCCTTGCCGATACCACCAATCGCCGGATTACAACTCATTTGCCCCAGGGTTTCGATATTGTGCGTCAACAGCAAAGTGCGCACACCAGCACGCGCGGCAGCTAGTGCTGCTTCGGTACCCGCGTGACCACCGCCGACCACAATGACATCAAAGGACTGAGTGTGTTGCATAGTGATTATTTTACCTTTTTTTAAGGGGTGTAACCACGCTGATGGCCGGCCTGCCTAACGCAGGCCTTGTTTGTATACGGTTATTTGCCGATACAAAAGCTGGAAAAGATCTCGCCGAGCAAATCGTCACTGCTGAATTCGCCGGTTATTTCAGACAGGCAGTGTTGCGCCAAACGTAATTCTTCGGCCAGTAACTCTCCGGCTTTGTGTTGTTCAATTTGCTGTTGACCCGTCGTAACGTGAGCCTGGGCGCGTTGCAAGGCATCCAGGTGGCGGCGCCGGGCGCTGAAACCGCCCTCGCCCTGTGGCTGAAAACCGATGACCTGTTTTAAATGATCTCGTAATGCCGCCAAACCTTCGCCGGTTTTTGCGGATAGGGCTACGCTGTTGTCAGGATCAGCTAACGGCTGGCTGGATGTCTTGCCACTGAGATCAATTTTATTGAAAACTTTGGTGTGTGATAGCCCGGCCGGTAAACGGTCCAGGATCACCTGGTCTTCTGACTGGAAGCCCAACTGGTCATCAATCAGTAACAAAACATGATCCGCCTGTTCAATCTGTTGCCAACTGCGGCGTACGCCCTCTTGTTCTATCGGGTCATCGCTATCACGCAATCCAGCCGTGTCGATTAAATGCAACGGCATGCCCTCAATCTGTATCTGTTCGCGTAAATAATCCCTAGTGGTGCCTGCTACGGGTGTCACGATCGCCGCATCACGACCCGACAATGTATTCAGCAAACTTGATTTTCCGGCATTGGGTCGACCCGCAATCACCAGAGTCATGCCTTCGCGTAACAGACAGCCTTGCCGGGTTTTGTTAAACAGGTTTATAAACGTTGCATCGATGTCCTGCAATTTTAACTGCACCTTGCCATCAGAAAGAAAATCAATTTCTTCTTCCGGGAAGTCTATTGCTGCTTCAACAAACACACGTAAAGCAATCAATTGATCAAGTAATGCCTGAACCTGGTTTGAAAACTCGCCTTGCAGAGAACGCATCGCAGCACGGGCAGATTGTTGTGTACTGCTATCAATCAAGTCAGCAATGGCTTCAGCCTGTGCCAGATCTAGTTTGTCATTTAGAAATGCACGTTCGGAAAATTCACCGGGCCTGGCTTGCCGCGCACCAAATTCGAGTACCCGCGCCAGCAACATATCCAGCACGACGGGCCCACCGTGTGCTTGTATTTCGAGTACATGTTCACCGGTAAATGAACGTGGTGCAGGAAAATAAATAACCAGCGCTTCATCAATATTCTGACCTTTTTTATCCTTAATTCGTAGCAGTTTTGCACTGCGCGCTTCGGGCAGAAACCCTAACAATTGTTTAGCAAGGTCTGGTACTGATTTACCCGTTAGGCGAACAACACCAATACCGCCCCGCCCTGGAGCCGTGGCGATTGCCGCTATGGTGTCATCAGTTGGGTGCATGGCCTGGATATTACAGGTTGCTTGTAGGGGCGGCTTCAGCCGCGATGGCCGGTAACATCGCTCATCGCAGCTGAAGCCGCTCCTACAGGTTAGGCTGTACCTGCTTCTACGCGCCGGGTGATGACCCATTGCTGGGCGATAGAAAGCACGTTATTGACTACCCAGTATAAAACCAGGCCGGAGGGGAAGAAGGCGAAGAAAACCGTGAAGACAATTGGCAGAACCATCATGACCTTTGCCTGAATCGGATCCATAGGTGCGGGGTTCAGTTTCTGCTGAATGAGCATGGTGACACCCATGATCAGCGGCAACACAAAATACGGATCGGCACTGGACAAGTCTTTTAACCACAACATAAACGGTGCCTGACGCAGTTCCACACTTTCCAGCAGCACCCAGTACAGCGCGATAAAGACAGGAATCTGCACCAGCACAGGTAAGCAACCACCCAGTGGATTAATCTTTTCGGTTTTGTACATTTCCATCATGGCCTGGTTCATGCGTTGCTTGTCATCGCCGTATCGCTCTTTCAACGATTTCAAACGTGGCGCAAGTTTGCGCATGTTAGCCATCGACTTGTAGCTGGTTTCGGATAGCTTGAAGAATGCCAATTTGATGAGCATGGTCAGGAAAATAATAGCCCAACCCCAATTGTTAACAATGCCATGAATTTTATCCAGCAACCAGAACAAGGGCTGGGAAATGAACGTTAAAATACCGTAATCAACAGTCAGCTCCAGACCCGGGGCTATGGCTTTGAGTTTATTCTGCAGTTTGGGGCCGGCATATAAACGAGCTGACAAACTGGCCTGCGCACCTGGTTCAACACGGGTTGACCCATCCACAAATCCCAACACAAACCGGCCATCGTTCAAGGCGCGCGAATAATAACTCGCCGTTACAGAGGCTTCTGGAATCCAGGCAGTCAGAAAATAATGCTGGATCATGGCTGCCCAGCCGTTGCTGAATTCACGCTTTAGATCTTCGTCGCGCATATCGCCAAAATCGATTTTCTCATACTTTTCTTCCGGACTGTAAATCACACCACCGGTATAAGTACGCGCAACAAAGGCAGAACCCCCGCCATCGGCAGGTTCGGTGCGTTGTAATTGATGATAGGCACGCGCTGACCAGGACTGGCTGCTCTGATTGTCAATCAGAAATTCAACTTCAATTTCATAACTGTCGCGGTGAAAACGAAACAGTTTGGTCACCTTTACACCATTAGAACTTGTCCAGTACAAGGGTACTTCGAGGCTATCCTGCCCTGCAGCCAAACTGTAACGAGTTTTCTCTGCTTTAAAGCTAGCGTAGTGATTAGGTTCTTCATCGCCGGTTGACCGCAAACCAGCCTGGGCAATAAAAAAGTCTCTGTCACGATCAGTCAGTAAATGAAACGGCAGGCTATCGGCTTTGGTGGTTTGTGGATAACCCAGTAAATCGATAATGCGAACATCGCCACCCTGCGTATCTATCTCGATTCGGAAGACATCGGTTTCAACCTGTACGCGTTGTCCCTGAGCCAGAGAGCGTGCTGTTTCTACCGGCTGGATACTTTCAGGTGCAGCACTGGGCAAATCATCGCCGGTTTGCTGAGGGATCAGCGCTGGGTCAGCACCCGGTACATTTTCACGCTCTGTAGAAGAAACTTGTTCGGTGGCTGGCTTGGGCCCGTAATCATCTATCCAGGCCTGCCAGATCAATAAAAACAGGAATGAAAGCGCAATAAATAACAGGACGCGTGGATTATCCATGTTGGACTTTTTTCTCCGGTACCGGGTCTAAACCGCCCGCATGCCATGGATGACAACGGCCAAGTCGACGTATTGCCAACCAGCTGCCACGAAATGCGCCATGCCGGTTAATTGCATCACAGGCGTAATACGAACAACTCGGATAAAAACGACAATGGTTGCCCAGCCAGGGACTGACAGCCCAGCGATAGGCAGTAATAAGCAGGATAATTACTTTTCGCATTGATTGATTATGTTTTGCCAATGTTCGGTCAGTGCCGAGCTTATTTGCTGACGGGTGCGTGCGCGAATACCGGAACGCGTCATCACTACAAAATCCTGTGCGCCTAATTGCTGCTGGTGCGTTCTGAAACTCTCTCTTACCAAGCGCTTTAACCGATTTCTATAAACTGCATTACCACTGTTCTTGATAGAAATCGCCATTCCCAGACGTGGGCACCGCAGGTCATTACCAAGCACCAGAATAGTTAGAAACCGGTCACTGGATTTAAAACGGCTTTGTTTGAAAACCCGCTGAAAATCGGCGGCTTTCAGAAGCCGGAGTTTTCGTGGAAAACGCGTCGCAGCGACGCCCAAAGGTTCGATAAAATCAGGCTGACAGGCGCGCGCGGCCTTTGGCACGGCGTGCCTTGATGACCATCCGTCCGCCCTTGGTTTGCATCCGGGCACGAAAACCGTGCGTACGTTTGCGCTTAAGATTGCTGGGTTGGAATGTTCTCTTCATGACGCAATAGTCCTGATCAGTTAAATTAACCCGCACGGACGCGGATAAACAGACCGCGCAGGGTACTGTTTCAACACGCACGCGTCAACCATATAGTGGATGTTAGGCTGCAAATTTTCGTTGTGGATAACTTAGATGCGCGGGGTTAGAATTACGCCCCTTTTCTTCTGCTAACCTTCTGCCTGTGGAGCATCCATTGCAGGGATCACTCTGGCGACAATGCCTAAATCAACTCGAATCTGAACTGCCAGAACAGCAGTTTAACACTTGGATACGCCCCCTACAGGCGATTGAAGATGAGCAATCTGTCTGTTTACTTGCGCCAAACCGGTTTGTGCTCGATTGGGTAAAAGATCATTATATCAATAATATACGTGAAACGTTGAGCCTGATTGATACCTCAAACTCGGTTCAGCTGAAACTTGAAATTGGCAGCTCAGCGGCCACCGCTAAAACCGCCACACTCAGTAGAGCTCAATCACCCTCTTCCAGTAGAAAACGTAGCCCGCTACAGGGTAACTTAAATAAGGATTTTACCTTTGAGCATTTCGTGGAAGGAAAATCCAATCAATTAGCAAGAGCGGCATCAATGCAGGTGGCGGAAAATCCCGGCAGCGCATACAACCCCCTGTTCCTCTATGGCGATGTCGGTCTCGGAAAAACCCATTTGATGCATGCTGTCGGGCACATGATTGTCGAAAAAAATCCCGGGGCTAACGTTGTCTACCTGCATTCCGAACGCTTTGTTGCCGATATGGTCAAGGCGTTGCAACACAATTCAATTAATGAATTCAAACGACACTATCGTTCAGTAGACGCCCTGCTTATTGATGACATCCAGTTTTTTGCCCGTAAAGAACGCTCGCAAGAAGAATTTTTTCATACCTTCAACGCCCTTTTGGAAGGCCAGCGCCAGGTTATTCTGACATGTGACCGCTACCCCAAGGAAGTCAAAGGCCTCGAGGAACGCTTAAAATCCCGGTTTGGCTGGGGCTTAACGGTGGCCATTGAAGCGCCTGAACTAGAGACTCGCGTTGCTATTCTGGTTAACAAAGCGGCTCAATCTAATATTGATTTACCCAACGATGTCGCCTTTTTTATCGCAAAAATCAGTAACTCTAATATTCGTGAACTGGAAGGTGCTTTACGCCGGGTGATTGCCAGTGCCCGCTTTACGGGTACCCCGATAGATTTAAAAATGGCAAAAGAAGCACTGCGTGATTTGCTTGCCTTACGTGACAAACTGGTTTCTATTGATAATATCCAGAAAACTGTGGTGGAATATTATAAAATACGACTAGCAGATTTACATTCTCCGCGTCGAACACGTTCCATTACAAGACCCAGGCAGATAGCAATGTCGCTCGCCAAAGAACTCACCAATCATAGTTTACCAGAAATTGGCGATGCCTTCGGTGGACGTGACCACACGACGGTATTACATGCATGCCGCAAAGTAGCTGAGTTGCGGGAAACCGACCAGCGCATTGCAGAGGAATACAATAACCTGTGGAGAATACTGACGACATGATGTGGATAAGCTGTGTATATCTTTATCGTTACTTTTTACACACAGCTTATCCACATACCCACAGCGACTTATCCCGGCAAGTTTAAACTACTTAATATATTGATATTACTAGATTTAATGTTTTTATCCACAGGGTTACGCCTGCTTAATTATAGTTTTAAGGAATAATATATCTATGAAATTAACTATAGATAGAGAAACGCTGCTTAAACCACTGCAACAGGTAATTGGTGTTGTTGAGCGTCGTCAAACACTGCCTATATTAGGAAATTTACTCATTGTTGCAGAAAAAGATCATTTAGAAATTACTGCAACAGATCTGGAAGTAGAAATTAAGGCGGGATGTAAAACTCCTATTGATAAATCCGGACGTATTGCAGTTCCTGCACGTAAGCTATTGGATATTTGCAAAGCATTACCAGAAGGTTCAAAAATTCAACTGTCCGCTACAGATACCAAGATACAGATTAAATCGGGTAAAAGTCGTTTTAGTCTTGCAACCTTGCCCGCAGATGATTTTCCGGTTGTTGAGAAGATAGAAGGGCAAACTCAATTTTCAATAGGCCAGGGCGATTTCCGCAATCTCATTGAAAGAACTAATTTTGCAATGGCACAACAGGATGTGCGTTATTACTTAAACGGCTTGCTACTTGAACTGACTGCTGGACAAATTCGTGCGGTTGCAACAGACGGCCACCGTTTAGCGACCTGTGATACAGAAGTTAAAATTGCCAGTCCAGGCAAACAACAAGTGATCGTTCCAAGAAAAGCTATCCAGGAGCTGATGCGTATATTACAGGGCGGTGAGGATACTGTAGAGATCGAAGTAGGGAGCAACCATATTCGATTAACAACATCCGAACTCTGTTTTACGTCCAAGTTAGTGGATGGAAGATTCCCTGATTACGAACGCGTGGTACCCAAAGGTGGTGATAAACACGTGCTGGTGGATAGAGATTTACTCCGCCAGGCGCTAACCCGTACATCAATTCTTTCAAATGAAAAATATCGGGGTATCAGGCTAAATCTTGAAGAAAATACCATTAAAATTCAAGCACATAATCCAGATCAAGAAGAAGCTGACGAAGAATTTTCCGTTGAATATAAGGGCGGAGAACTGGAAATCGGATTCAATGTGACGTATTTGCTGGATATTTTAGCTAGTATTCCTACTGAACAAGTAGAGATTACATTGAGTGATTCAAACAGCAGTTGTCTTATCGAGCAACCAGGTACTGATCGTTATCGTTATGTCGTAATGCCGATGCGGCTATAGTTTTTATTCAAATCAACAATCTCTCTTGCTAAGACGCAGAGCACGCCAAGCAAGAAATTATAAAAACTCAACTAAATAAACAGTTTAAACTTTGCGATCTTTGCGATCTTTGCGTCTTGGCGAGATATTTTATTTACTAGATGAAAATTAACTATATCAGGCTGTTTAGTAGCTAAGGCAGCTATATTTTATGTTACTCCAATCATTATCAATTAGGCGCTTTCGTAATATAAAAAACGCTGATCTGGCGTTTTCTCCTGGACTGAATATCATTTCTGGCTGTAACGCAGCTGGTAAAACCAGCTTTCTTGAGGCGGTCTATTTTTTAGGCAGGGCAAACTCTTTCCGAACACATAAACCTTCAGAGTTGATTTATCACGATGCGAATAGTTTCGAACTCTTTGCAAGGGCAAGCAGGAACCAGGTTTCAGACATTCCAGTTGGAGTAGGGTATGGAAAGCAGGGATTAGATATCCGGATACAAGGCGAAGCTGTAAAACGCTTATCCGAACTGGCTGCAATGTTTCCACTACAACTGCTTGCTGGAAACATCCACCAGCTCCTTGAAGACGGCCCACGCTTTAGAAGAAGGTTTCTGGATTGGAGATTGTTTCACGTGGAACCTTCCTATGCGCAGGAATGGCGACGCTATCAACGGGCACTCAAACAACGTAATGCAGCATTAAGAAGTAAAGCCGCACCCAATCAGATTGCTGTTTGGAATGAAGATCTCATCAAATCCTGTCAGGTTATAGATAAACTAAGAGCACAACTAATTGAAAATATTACCATTAAATTCAATGAGTTATTTAATTACCTGGTGGAAGAAGAGCATTCGACAAGCATTAAATATTATTCAGGCATACCCGCGGGTAAGGAATATGAAGAATGTTTAGCGCAGCAATTGGAAAAAGATAGGGAGCAGGGTTACACCCAGTATGGAATTCATCGGGGTGATTTCCTGTTTCAGGAAGAGGGTAAAGATTTAATGCTCCAGCTATCACGTGGCCAACAAAAGCTTCTGGTAATTGCTTTGCAGTTATGTCATCCCTTAACGGATAGCAATGCAAAGACTGGTGGACTTTACCTATTGGATGATTTGGGGTCCGAGTTAGATAGCCAGCACCAACGGCGAACGATTGAATGTTTGTCAGGATTAAATGTCCAGGCTTTTATTACTGCGATACAACCAGAATCTGTTTTAAAAGAATGCCATTGTCCATCTTTAAAAGTGTTTCACGTGGAACACGGAAATATTAAAGAAGTGGTATAATGATCTGCTTACTTTGGGAACCCTAATATGTCAGATAAAAAGACCTATGATTCATCTAATATCAAAGTCTTAAAAGGCCTTGATGCGGTCAGAAAACGTCCTGGAATGTATATCGGCGATACAGATGACGGTACCGGATTGCACCACATGGTCTTTGAGGTAGTGGATAATTCGATCGATGAGGCGCTGGCGAAATACTGCTCAGAAATATCAATCGTTCTACACAGTGATGACTCTGTAACCATTAAAGATGATGGCCGAGGAATTCCTGTTGATATCCATCCAGAAGAAGGGCGTTCAGCTGCTGAAGTCATTATGACTGTGCTGCATGCCGGTGGAAAATTCGATGATAATTCCTACAAGGTATCCGGTGGCCTGCACGGTGTTGGCATCTCCGTCGTCAATGCATTATCTGAATATTTACGCTTGACCATACGCCGTGATGGTGAAGTGCATTTTCAGGAATACCATTATGGAGAGCCAGACAGTCCGCTGAAAGTTATAGGAAAAACGGAAGAAACGGGTACTGAAGTTCGATTTAAACCCAGCGCAAAGACCTTTACTGATATTAATTACCATTATGATATTCTCGCTAAACGATTGAGGGAGCTATCATTTTTGAATTCTGGCGTGAGAATTCGTCTCACCGACGAACGATCCGATAAAGAAGATATTTTTGAATATCAGGGTGGCATCCAGGCTTTCGTCGCACATCTAAATCGTAATAAAACACCTTTACATCCCACCGTTATTTATATCAATGGTGAGAAAGACGGGGTCGGTGTAGAAGTCGCATTACAGTGGAATGATTCCTACCAGGAAAATATTTTTTGTTATACCAACAATATTCCACAGCTCGATGGTGGTTCCCACCTGGCCGGATTTCGTGGTGCGTTGACCCGAACCCTGAATCAGTACATGGAAAAAGAAGGCATCAGTAAAAAGGCTAAAATCTCGACGACGGGTGATGATGCCCGAGAAGGTCTAACTGCCGTTTTGTCGGTCAAGGTGCCAGATCCAAAGTTCTCGTCACAGACGAAGGAAAAACTGGTTTCTTCAGAAGTAAAAGGTATTGTTGAGTCCACAGTCGGAGAGAAGCTTGAAAGCTATCTCCTTGAAAACCCTAAAGAAACTAGAGCTATCACGGCTAAAATCATAGAAGCGGCCTGTGCCCGTGAAGCGGCAAGAAAAGCCCGTGAAATGACCCGTCGTAAGGGGGCGCTGGATATCGCTGGATTGCCCGGAAAACTAGCCGACTGTCAGGAACGCGATCCGGCGCTCAGCGAGCTGTTCCTGGTGGAGGGTGATTCTGCGGGAGGCTCTGCCAAACAGGGCCGGGATCGTAAGTATCAGGCGATCCTCCCATTGAAAGGCAAAATACTCAACGTCGAAAAAGCCCGCTTCGACAAAATGCTTTCATCTGTTGAAGTTGGCACGCTCATTACAGCGCTGGGTTGCGGAATAGGGCGCGATGAATTCAATATCGAAAAACTTCGTTATCACCGTATTATTATAATGACGGATGCGGATGTCGATGGATCACATATTCGCACTTTACTGCTAACGTTTTTTTATCGCCAGATGCCTGAATTAATCGAAAACGGATATATTTATATTGCACAACCTCCCTTGTACAAAGTTAAAAAAGGCAAGCAGGAAAGGTACGTAAAAGATGACAGTGAATTAGGTGACTATCTAATGACTGCTGCACTGGATAAAGCCAGTCTTTATGTGACTAAAGACGCGCCTGCATTGAGTGGGCCTGGCCTTGAATCACTTACCCAGCAATACATGGTGGTCATGGCATCCATTGAACGTTTATCGCGCCGTTACAATGCGGAAGTTCTGGAAAAAATTATTTATTTGCCGCGACTCGCAGAAACGGATCTGTTTGATAAAGACAAGGTGAATGCCTGGTGTGCAGAGTTGGAACAACGCATCAATGCAGATCAAACTGCGGGTGCGCGTTACGAGATTACTACTGCTGACGCTGAGAGCGACGGCTTTAATCTGGTTGTGCGTAAACTAACCCATGGCATCATTTCCAGCGAACAACATATGCACGATGATTTCTTTTCCAGTGCAGAATACGGGCGCATGGTTGAACTGGGTAAGCAACTTGATGGTTTGCTGAGCGATGACGCATTTGTACAACGCGGTGACAAAACCCAGGAAGTCAGTAGCTTTAAACAAGTCATTAACTGGCTTATGGAAGAAGCTAAACGTGGTCAACATGTACAACGTTACAAGGGTCTGGGTGAAATGAATCCTGATCAACTTTGGGAAACCACCATGGATCAGGAAGGTCGGCGTTTATTGCAGGTCAAAATCGAAGATGCGGTTGCAGCCGATGAAATCTTCACCACATTGATGGGTGACCAGGTAGAACCGCGGCGTGAATTTATTGAGAGAAACGCATTACTGGTTTCGAATCTGGATGTTTAAACTTTGGGCCTTATTTTCTGAACTTCTTTATAATTCGTTTTATTTTTCATTGTGAACCATACGAAATAGTGTAGGAGCGGCTTTAGCCGCGAAAGGTGGTGGGCGTGTTGTTCTTCGCGGCTGAAGCCGCTCCTACAGGCTAGACTTTAGAGCATCTATTAATAATTAAAGGAAAAATCATGTCAAAAAGAATTGGTATGCGGGTTGGCGAAGCGCTGGTAGCCGGTGGGCCTCCAGGCACAGCTGCGGAACCAGAGGTGGTTATTGGAGAATTAGATGGCCCGGTAGGCACTGCATTTGCCACCTTGATGGGTGATCAGGTAAAAGGCCATACGCGAGTATTGGCGATCATGAATACGGATATTCAAGTGCGACCTGCTACTTTGATGGTTAGCAAAGTGACAGTAAAAGATGAACGTTATACCAATATATTAATGGGTACAGTGCAAGCTGCGATTGCTAACGGTGTGCTTGATGCAGTACGTGCAGGTGATATACCTAAAGATAAAGTCAACGATATCGGCATTATTGTTTCGGTATGGCTCAACCCGATGGTATCCAAGGCGGATGATTTGGATCATAAGATTTTATTTGATATTCATCGTAAGGCAACCACAAACGCAATTCACAAAGCAATGAACAATGAACCCGATATTGATTGGTTGCTAGAAAACCAGGAAGAGATTACGCACAAGTATTATCAAATGGGCCTGGATGGCAAAATCTAAGGAAGCTGTGGTTAATTCAGGACACCTCTAAGCGTTAATACAAGACGTGGCATTTCTACAGGCTGTTATCTGTTAGTTAGTGTCTGCCCATAAACTTGGTATTTTTCTCGCAAAGACGCAGAGCACGCAAAATATTAGCTGATTGTTTTTAATAACCAATTAATGTCTGTCTTGGCGTGCTTTGCGCTTTTGCGAGAGTTAATTGTTAATGGATGGATACTTGTTAAGATCCTTCAGCGATCGAGGTTTGAAATCTCTTTCATTTGTTCCTCAATCCAGGTTTCCGCTGCTTGTAAAATATCCTGTGCTGATTTATCAACTGTATCGATAGGTTTACCTATACGAACCTGGATTACGCCGGGATATTTAATAAAGCCTTGCTTTGGCCAATATTCCCCTGAGTTATGCGCGACAGGAATGACTGGATAACGGGTTGCCTCAGCCAATTTTGCGCCTCCCAATTTGTATCGTCCCTTTTCACCGGGGGGTATGCGTGTACCTTCCGGAAAGATCATCACCCAGCGGCCCTGTTCCAGACGTTCGCGGCCCTGTTCGATTAACTGATCCACGGCTTTTCTGCCAGCCTTGCGATCCAGTGCGATGGGTTCCATCAGCCGGGTTGCCCAGCCAAAAAAGGGAACATTGAGTAATTCTTTTTTCAGAACCCAGGACTCTGGATTGAACCATCGTTTTAATGCCAGTGTTTCCCAGGTGGACTGGTGTTTGGAAAAAACAATGCCGTTCTTAATGCTGATATTTTCTAGTCCTTCAACATGGCAACTCAGCTTGCAAGTGATTTTCAGCCACCAGAGATTGAAGTAAGTCCATAACGATATAAACCAGTAACGCGTACTAAAAGAGAAAGGCAAAGTAAATAACGACAGTATTGAAAGTACGACAGTCGACACAATGAAACCTGTAAAGAACAGGATTGAGCGAATATAAAGCACGGCAACTGGCGGATTTTTATGTTTTCTCACGTGGTTCACATATCCCGGAATTCAGACACACGAATACGGCCGTTAACCATGCGGGATTCGCGTTTCATTAATTTTTCCATTTTCCCCCAGAACGCGTCTTTAAGATCAAAGTCAGCGGAGATTGCAGTGCCTACTAGCAGGATAAACAGATCGGCAACCTCCTCGGAAAGTTTTTCCTGCTCCTTGCCTTTGCTGACGCAGGAGGATATTTCTCCGAGTTCCTCGGCCATGAGCGCCACGCGGTACATCATGTCTTCACCGCCAGTACGTTTAAAATCATGTTTATCGTGGAAAGCCTGCACTGCATCGAGCATGGCCTGATAGGAGTTGTGGTCAGTCATGGTTTGCCTTGGGAAGCTTAACTTTGCCAGTGGGAAAAATCGGCAACGCGCAAAAACAGATTGTTCATGGATTGCAGGAGTGCCAGACGATTGATACGTAAATCCTTGTCGTCGGCCATAACCATCACCTGATCAAAAAAGTCATCGACGGGATCGCGCAGGGCAGCCAGTTTTTTCAGCGCAGCGTTGTAATCACCTTTGTCAAAAAGAGGCGTGACCTGTTGAGTCATATTGTCGAGAGTATCGGCGAGTTGAAGCTCGGGTGCTTCTTGTAAACGGCTGCGTTCATAGTGTTCAGGTATTGGGTCTTTTGCTTTACGCAGGATATTGCGGATACGTTTGTTGGCGGCGGCGAGACTGATCGCTTCCGGCATTTCGTGAAAGGATTTGCAGGCTTCTATACGGTGATGAAAATCCAGAGGCCGGGTTGGACGACGTGCCAGAACGGCCTCAAACTGATCAATGGCTACACCTTGTTCCGAATAATAGGCACGTAGCCGCTCCATGATGTAATCAAACACAGCAGGTACTACATTATCAGATTTTAGAGTCGAATCTAGATTTATAGCCGCCTTGTTTATTAGAATTTCCAGATCTAAATCAATCTCTTGCTCGATAAGTATCCGTACCACGCCGAGTGCAGAGCGGCGTAAACCAAACGGGTCTTTGGCTCCCGTAGGTTGCTGACCGATAGCAAATATGCCTGTCAGGGTATCAATACGGTCGGCAAGTGCTAAGGCCTGGCCGGTTTTTGTTGCGGGTAATTTATCACCTGCATAAGCCGGCCAATAATGTTCTTCAATCGCCTGGGCAATTTCATCTGGTTCGCCATCGTGTTGTGCGTAATAGCGGCCCATGACGCCTTGCAGCTCCGGGAATTCGTAAACCATTTGCGATAATAAGTCACATTTACATAATTCAGCCGCGCGTTGTGCCCAGACCGGGTTGCCACCTATTTCACCACTGATTCCGGTAGCCAACTTAGCCAGACGTTGTTGCTTGTCATAGAGCGTGCCGAGTTTTTTCTGGAATACCATGTTGCGTAAACCATCGGCACGATCAGCGAGTTTTTGTTTTAGATCCTGATCCCAGAAAAACTTGGCGTCTGCAAGACGTGGCCGAATGACCCGTTCATTCCCGGTACGTACCTGATTCAGGTCGGAGCTTTCAATATTCGCCACAGTAATAAAATGTGGCAGTAACTTACCCTGATCGTCTTTAACCGGAAAATATTTCTGGTGGTCTTGCATGCTGGAAATCAGCGCTTCAGTGGGTACGTCAAGAAAAGTCTTATCAAACATGCCCGATAGTGCGACCGGCCATTCTACGAGCGCGGTGACTTCATCCAGCAAGTCATCATCAATGACAGCGTTACCGTTGATCAGTTTGGCTTGCTCAATGACCTGAGCTTTTATAGCAGAGCATCTGGCAGCATGATCGGCCAGTACATGCCCTTCGGTTTCGAGTAGCGGTGCATAGGCGGCGGGTTCCGAGATATAGATAGGTTCAGGGTGATGGAAACGATGTCCACGTGTATAGCGGTCGGCATCGACACCGAGAATATTCGCTTTGATGACCGCATCACCGTAGAGCAACACAACCCAATGCACCGGGCGGACGAATTCTACGCTACTGCTGCCCCAGCGCATGCGTTTGGGGATGGGGAGTCCGGCTAATGCCTTGCGAACGATATCCGGTAAGAGCGCTTGCAGTGTGCGGCCCTTTTCAAACAGTTTATAGACCAGCCAGGTACCTTTATCCGTTTCCAGTTTTTCCAGGGCCTCTACTTCAACACCGCAGGAGCGGGCAAACCCCTGAGCGGCTTTTGTAGGACAACCGTCTTCACCAAAGGCGGCCTCTAATGCCGGGCCGCGTTTAAGTGTTTCCTGATCTTTCTGTGCAGCAGGCACCTGGGTTAACAGCAAGGCCAGGCGGCGCGGCGTAGCAAAGCGTTTAATTGAGCCGGGGGCCAGTGACGCATCCTGGAGACCTTTATGTATGCCTTGTTCAAACGCCCTGGATAACTTGGCCAATGCTTTGGGCGGTAATTCTTCAGTACCAATTTCAATCAATAAGTCAGGTTTGTCACTCATACATCACCGCCGGTCTTCAGAAGAGGGAAACCGAGTGATTCACGGCGTTGATAGTAGGCTTCAGCCACGGCGCGTGACAGGGCGCGCACACGTAAAATAAAACGCTGGCGTTCGGTCACGGATATTGCGTTGCGTGCATCGAGTAAATTAAAAGCATGCGAAGCTTTCAGCATTAACTCGTAAGCGGGTAGTGGCAAGCCGTTTTCGATTTGTTGTTGGCTTTCTGTCTCGCAATGATCGAAAAATTTAAACAGCTCATCCGTGTTGGCGTGTTCGAAATTGTAAGCCGACATTTCCACTTCGTTCTGATGAAACACATCACCGTAAGTGACCACGCCTTCCGGTCCTTCGGCCCAGATCAGATCAAAAACGCTTTCTACACCTTGCAGGTACATGGCGATACGTTCCAGGCCATAGGTGATTTCGCCGCTGACCGGTTTGCAATCAAGACCACCGACCTGTTGGAAATAGGTGAACTGGGTGACTTCCATACCGTTCAACCAGATTTCCCAACCAAGCCCCCAGGCACCGAGGGTGGGTGATTCCCAGTTATCTTCGACGAAGCGAATATCGTGAACCAGCGGATCAATGCCCAGCTCGCGCAGTGAATCCAGATACAAATCCTGGATATTGTCCGGATTGGGTTTTAGCAGCACCTGGAATTGATAGTAATGTTGTAAGCGGTTCGGGTTCTCACCGTAACGACCATCCGTTGGACGCCGCGATGGCTGAACATAAGCCGCGCGCCAGGGTTCAGGACCAATTGACCGTAGAAATGTGGCTGGGTGGAAGGTGCCAGCACCGACTTCCATATCCAGTGGTTGTAACAGCAAACAACCTTGCGTGGACCAGTAATTCTGTAGCGCAAGGATCATGCCCTGAAAGGTTTTGGCCGCTTCTGCGGCAGGAGTTGATGACACGTTAGACCTTCTAATTCTTTAATAAATAATCCAATTTGCGCAGTATAACTTGGAGTTGCCTCTATGTAAGGCCGATGATCGGGAAATTTCACGTAATTATCCTGCTCAAACTTTATAGAGTGCGTCAAGCCACAGGCGGCAACGCCGATAAGCTAAGGGAAGCTCTGATTAATGCAGGGTGTTCTCAATCAATGGGTGTCGGCCGCAGGGATGCGGACGTCAAGCTTACAGGGACGTATTTACAGCGGCCCATTGGTTGAGAACACCCTGCATTAATCAGAGTCTCCTTAAGATTTATAGACCAAGTGAGGAAAATATGACATCACTGGTATTGCATCCGACCGAAGTTGCGCAATGGCACGCTCTGGTTAACGAAGCTCAGACCGCTTGCGATCAGCAATTGGATGAAGCACTGGAATCCTATCTGGTATTTTTGTTGATGCGTTTTGCGGATCAGCCGCAGCTGGTCGAGCGCATTATGGCGCTGGATTATATAGAAGCTACGGGCGGTAAATCTTCCGCACACTGTGGCAAGTTGCGCGATATGGGTGACCAGTGTTTATTATTTTCGGGGTTGTTCCCACAACTGGCGGAACGCCGTCTGGTTAAAGTCAGTTACTATGTCAATTTAGGCCGCTCGGCCTATGACCAACTAGCTGGGTTGGTCGATCGTAAAAGCGAACAACTTTATGCCAGTCTCGCCCGCGCCTTTGTTGCAGTGATGGATGTGCTGCATGCCATACGCACGTTGAATGGCAATCCGGCGTTGACAGTCTTGCAGGCAAGCGAATTGTGGGCGGATACGGGCAGTCGGGTAGCTTATGCTACCTTACGGGATCACTATCAGGTCGAGCCATTTCTACCACGATCGGGTTTTAAGTATCGCGATTGATGTTTTCTAATTGGTTAGCTAGCCTATAGAAAAATTGCTCTCGCCGAGGCGCAAAGATCGCAAAGAAAAACCAGTTTTGTTTGGTATCAATCAAAATGATTTTGCTTTGCGATCTTTGCGTCTTGGCGAGATAGTTACTTTATCTCAAATATCTGTGGATAAAGACGAGCTAATCCCTTCTTATAGCTATGGCAGTTGCTGCCCTGTCAGGTTGAATCCGTTAAACTCCGGGTTCAGTATAACTAGCTATTTTTATTTTATGTCCCAACCCCGTAAAGCCGTTGCCCTGATTTCTGGTGGCCTGGATTCGCTGCTGGCTGCCAAAGTCATGCTCGAACAGGGTATTCATGTCGAGGGCATAAATTTTTACACGGGTTTTTGTGTCGAAGGCCATACCCATGCTATCCGTAAAAAAGCCCGCGATAAACCCAAGCGGAATAATGCACTGTGGTCTGCTGAACAACTGGGGATTAAGCTGCACATTGTCGATATTATTGAAGAATATAAAGATATCGTCATCAATCCCAAGCATGGTTACGGCGCCAATCTCAATCCCTGCCTGGATTGCAAAGTGTTCATGGTGCAAAAAGCCAGGCAATGGATGGAGAAAAATAATTTCGACTTTATTATTACCGGTGAAGTGATCGGCCAACGGCCCAAATCACAACGCAAGGAAACCATGCCGGTGATCGCTGCAGAATCCGGTGCCGATGATTTATTGTTGCGCCCCTTGTGTGCAAAATATCTACCGGAAACACTGCCGGAACGGGAAGGCTGGGTGCAGCGTGAAAAGTTGTATGATTTTGAAGGCCGCTCGCGTAAACCACAAATGGCACTGGCCAAACAATTCGGCTTTGAGGATTACGCACAGCCTGCTGGCGGTTGCTGCTTTCTGACCGATGCTAAGTATTCGGTCAAGCTGGCTGATTTATGGAAAACCCAGGGCGAAAAGCGTTACGAACTGGATGACATCATGTTGTTGAAAGTCGGGCGTCATCTCAGACCGCGTGCGCATTTTAAAATAATTGTAGGCCGTGAAGAAGGTGAGAACCGATTTCTGGAAGGTTACCGAAAACAATATGATTCTCTGTGTCCAGTGAGTCATAAAGGCCCGCTGGCGTTGATTGACGGGGAAACTACCGAAGAAGATTTGCAGCTAGCCGCTCGTTTAACAGCAAGATTTAGCCAGGGCCGCAGTGCTGAGCAAGTAGAAGTGCAATGGCAGAAAAAAAACGGAGAAAAGAGTCTACTGCGCGTTGAGCCTATGCCCGTAGATACTATCCCGAAGGACTGGTATCTGTGACCGAATATCAACTTGATGCGCGCCGCATGCTATGCCCGCTACCGGTTATTCGCACTCAGGATAAAGTGGAGCAACTTACAAAGGGTGACACGCTGGTGGTGACCTGTACGGATCCCGGTGCATTACATGATATTCCTGCCTGGTGCCGGGTGAATGGGCATGAAATAACAGATATAAAACAAGATGACGACGAAATTCTGATTACCGTTAAAGTCTGCAATTAAATTTTCAAGGAAGCTGTGATTAATTCAGGATACCATCAATTTATGGGCCGCTGTAAATACGTCCCTGTACGCTTGGCATCCGCATCCCTGCGGCTGACACCCATAGATTGATGGTATCCTGAATTAATCACAGCTTCCTTAAGGTAAACTATTTTTCATGAATTCAGCCACTGTCCTGACGGCTCGCCAACAACGTTATAACGAAGTAAAAAAAGTCACCCTGGTTGGGTCTCTAGTTGACTTCTTGCTGGGCGGGGCAAAAATTTTAGTGGGCGGGATTGCAAATTCTCAAGCGCTGGTTGCGGATGGTGTGCATTCTTTATCCGATTTAGCGACAGATTTTATCGTATTGTACGCCGCCAAACATTCTCACAAGGAAGCGGATGAGGATCATCCATACGGGCATGGGCGAATTGAAACGCTGGCAACGGTAGGTCTTGGTATCGCGTTAATTTTTATAGCGCTCGGCATCGGCTACGATTCAGTGTTGCGTTTAAATGATCCAGGTATGTTGTTAAAACCTGGCATGCTGGCCTTGGCGATGGCTACAGTTTCAGTGATTTCCAAGGAATGGATATACCATTACACGGTACGCGCAGCCCGTCGTTTGCGCTCAGATATGCTCATGGCAAATGCCTGGCACAGTCGATCCGACGCGATTTCATCCATTGTAGTGGTTATAGGCATAGCTGGTGCCATGTTTGGTTATCCCTATCTGGATGCAGTTGCTGCGGTCGCGGTGGCTGCCATGATTGCAAAAATTGGTTTTGACCTGGTGCGTTCCAGTAGCAAGGAATTGATTGATACAGCACTCGAACCGAAAGAAATAGAGACTATTCGAGGTCATATTTTTGCTGTAAGCGGAGTGCGAGCCGTGCATATGTTGCGTACTCGTAAAAGTGCCGGGGATGCGTTTGTGGATGTCCACATTCAGGTGGATCCGCGTGTGAGTGTTTCAGAAGGCCATCAAATTGGAGAAACGGTGCGCCGTCGTTTGCTTGATGAAGTGACCGTGGTGTCTGATGTTACGGTTCATATCGATCCTGAGGATGACGAAGCTGAATCGCACTGCGATGATTTGCCGACCCGTGAAGCGGTGATCGGAGCCCTGAAAAAATATTGGCCGCAACTGCCAGATGCAGCGATTGAAAACGTTACCTTGCATTATTTATCGGGTGAAATTCACATTGAACTGTTATTGCCTATTACCTTGCTGGATACGACCACTGAGGCCAGGGCATATGTGGAGGCGTTGAAAAATGACGTCGTTTCTCTGACTTATATCAACGGGATACAGGTACAATTTAAGCCATAAGCGCACCATTATTGTGCGCTCAGCGGCTGGACATGCTTTATTATTGTGCGGGCATGGCTAAACTGGACGTCGATTAAATTGTAACTGATGGACTTGCAAGTGGTTTTAGCCGTGGCATAATTCCTGCTCTTTGTCTGCCTACACAATAATGATTTATTGATGGGCCTTGACGTACGGCGGAAATCGCCATGTCAGGGCCAGTACAATTTTACTACTCTTTTTATTACTTGGATTCCCGGAGGAATTTACATGTCAGCAAGCAAGGTCAACAAACTGATAAAAGACAACGGGGTCAAGTACGTTGACCTGCGGTTTACCGATACGATCGGTAAAGAACAACACGTTACTGTTCCAACTCGTGAAGTTGACAGTAACTTTTATAAAGATGGCAAGATGTTCGATGGTTCGAGTATCTCTGGTTGGAAAGGCATTAATGAATCCGACATGATTTTGATGCCTGATACATCAACCGCAGTTATGGATTTATTCGCCGACGAATCCACATTGAATTTACGGTGCGATATCGTTGAACCTACGTCAATGAAAGGTTACGAACGTGACCCTCGTTCATTAGCACACCGTGCAGAAGCCTATTTGAAATCAACAGGTATTGCCGATACCGCCTATTTTGGCCCTGAAAATGAGTTCTTCATATTTGATGATGTGCGTTGGGGCTCAGACATCAGTGGTTCATTCTATAAAGTAGATTCTGATGAAGGCTGCTGGAATACAGGCCGCGTTTTTGAAGAAGGTAATATGGGGCATCGCCCGGGTGTTAAAGGCGGTTACTTCCCCGTGCCACCGGTTGATTCCCTGCATGACATGCGTTCTGCCATGTGTTTGGCACTTGACGAAATGGGTACACCCGTAGAGGTGCATCACCATGAAGTTGCGACGGCCGGACAGTGTGAAATTGGCGTCGCCTTCAATACGCTGGTGCGCAAAGCGGATGAAGTGCAAATTTTAAAATATGTGGTCATGAATGTTGCCCATAGTTATGGCAAGACCGCGACCTTTATGCCAAAACCATTGGTGGGCGATAACGGTAACGGCATGCACGTGCATATGTCACTAGCGAAAAAAGGTAAAAACCTGTTCTCCGGTAAAAAATATGGTGGGCTGTCTGATACCGCGTTGTATTACATCGGTGGCATTATCAAACATGCCAAAGCGTTAAATGCATTTAGTAATGCTTCGACCAACAGTTACAAACGGCTGGTTCCCGGTTTTGAAGCACCGGTTATGCTGGCTTATTCCGCACGTAACCGTTCAGCGTCAATTCGTATCCCTTTTGTTCCTAATCCAAAAGGTCGCCGTATTGAAATACGTTTCCCTGATTCAACCGCCAACCCCTATCTGGCCTTCTCGGCAATGATGATGGCGGGTCTGGACGGTATACAGAACAAGATCCATCCGGGCGATGCCATGGATAAGGATCTGTATGATTTACCGCCAAAAGAAGAAGCCAAAATCCCGCAGGTCTGTAGTTCATTTGATCAGGCGCTGGATGCCCTGAATAAGGATCGCAAATTCCTGACGGCGGGCGGTGTATTCACAAATGACGTGATTGACGCCTATATTGACCTCAAAATGGAAGAAGTCACACAATTGCGTATGACGACCCATCCTGTTGAATTCGAAATGTATTACAGCCTATAAAGATAAGTTTATCAATTTGTTGCGCCCCCTTTTATAGGGGGCGTTATTATTTGTGCCAACTCTAAATTTGCAGTTTTTGAATTCAAGGCTTGCGTCGATCGGACGACAAGTAATAAGGTAATGAATATGAAATCACAACTAATCAGCTTAACCTTGTTAATTGCGCTCAGCCCGGTACAGGCTGAAATCTTTCGTTCTGTGGATGAAAAGGGTAACACGGTATTTACTGATCTCCCGAACAGTAAATCCAAACCGGTTAAACTTAAAGCACCTTCAACTTACAAAGCGCCAAGCTTGCCTTCGCCTGTTGGGCCATCTACTTCGGATGCAGGTGAAGATGCAGATTCTGAGGCTCAGTCATATTATGAAATATTTTCAATTGCGAGCCCCGGTGATGGTGAGGCTTTGCGGGATAACGCTGGCGATGTGAATACTCGCTTATCCCTGGAACCGGCGCTTAATGTAAAAGCCGGGCATCGTGTGCAGTATTATCTGGATGGTGTTGCATCTGGCAAGCCTGTGACTTCATTGTCAGCAGTTATGCATCAGGTGGAACGTGGAGAGCATGGTTTATATGCTGCGCTATTAAACAGAGCCGGTGAAGAAATCACACGCACTGAAATCATCAATTTTCAGATGCATCGGACTTCAATTAATTCTCCTGCAAGAAAAGCCAAGTCAGGCTCCTGATTTGGTATCAACTGGTTTGCGTTCTAAAGCGTAAATTTTACTTCCCCGCACAATATATGCACTATAATGGTGCGTTAATGCTTTGTGTTTATTATATATCGCTTATTGTGCGGATAGACAGATGCCTTTGATTCAATACCATGATAGATAACTTGTTGTATTTATAAGTAAATATTAACAAGTAATTTCTATGCTGCGCATCTTATTTACAGATTTTCACCTGGTTTGGTTTTTGCAGGCATAGGAGTATGGCAGTGACAACTGAGAAAAAAGCAGCACTGGTTGATTCACTGAATACGGCGGTAGTGGAGTTGGATAATCAGTTAAAGCTGAAATATTTAAATCCTGCGGCAGAGAACTTGTTGGCTGTCAGTAAACAACAGGTATCCGGTACTTATTGGCCGGATGTCATTCAAGTCGGCAATGGACTTAAGCAACGGCTAACAACTGCATTAAGTGAACAATGTCCTTATACCGAGCATGAACTGGAAATACTGATCGATGGGGTAAAAAAGACGGTGGATTGCACGGTCAGTCCATTATCAAGTACCGAAATAATGATTGAAATGGTGCAGGTTGACCAGAAGTTACGCATCAGCCGCGAGGAACAACTAATGATCCAACAACAAGCAGCAAGGGATTTGCTCCGTGGCCTGGCGCACGAAATAAAAAATCCACTGGGCGGTTTGCGTGGTGCAGCACAACTACTGGAACGTGAACTAGAGGAAGATGAACTTAAGGAATATACCCAGGTAATAATCGGTGAAGCCGATCGGTTAAGAAATCTTGTAGACCGTATGCTGGGCCCTAAATCGGTACCCAGAAAACAGGACACCAATATACATGAAGTACTTGAACGTGTTTGCAGCCTGATTGCCGCAGAGTCTGATATTGAACTGCAATTGGTTCGTGAATATGATCCAAGCATTCCATCCTTACTGGCTGATCCAGAACTGCTGGTTCAAGCGGTCTTGAATATCGTTCAAAATGCCGCTCAGATAGGTGCGAGTGAGGTCATCATTAAAACGCATGTGCAGCGGCAACTGACCATTGGCCATAACCATTACAAACTTGTCGCCCAAATTGACATTATTGATAATGGTCCTGGAATTGAAGTCGGCATGATAGAAAAAATATTTTATCCCATGGTGACTGGACGCGCAGAAGGCACCGGTCTTGGTTTATCCATCGCGCAATCATTGGTAAATGAGCATGGTGGTTTAATCGAATGTACAAGCGAACCTGGTAATACGGTGTTTACTATTTTATTACCGCTGGAGAGAGCGAATGACTGACACGGTTTGGGTGATTGACGACGACCAGTCAATTCGTTGGGTGCTTGAAAAGGCGTTGAAGAAATCAGATTTTGATGTAACGTGTTTTGCATCAGCCGCCGGTATTATGGATACGCTTGAAAAACAACAACCCGATACGCTGATTACCGACATTCGCATGCCGGGAATGGATGGATTGAAATTGCTGGAAAGAATTCAGATTAGCTACCCCGATTTACCCGTCATAGTCATAACCGCGCACTCAGATCTGGACAGCGCGGTATCGGCTTACCAGGGTGGCGCTTTTGAATATTTACCTAAGCCCTTTGATATTGATGAGGCAGTTGACCTGACCCGGCGCGCTGTTGAACACAATCGCAGTAAGCAGAAACAAAAATCAGAGAACGGTTTGCAAGCCATGCCTGAGTTGATCGGCGAGGCACCAGCTATGCAAGAAGTGTTTCGTGCGATAGGACGGCTATCACGTTCCAATATAACGGTGTTGATTAATGGTGAGTCCGGTACCGGCAAGGAACTGGTCGCACGTGCGTTACATCGCCACAGTCCTCGTAGTGATCAGCCAATTGTTGCCTTGAATATGGCTGCAATTCCAAAAGATCTGCTGGAATCAGAATTATTTGGACACGAACGTGGTGCCTTTACCGGCGCGCAAAATCAACGCCTGGGTCGTTTTGAGCAAGCTAACGGAGGGACATTATTTCTGGATGAAATTGGGGATATGCCAGCCGAATTACAGACACGGTTATTGCGGGTTCTGTCTGATGGTGAGTTTTACCGGGTCGGTGGACATACACCGGTAAAAGTGGATGTGCGGATCATTGCGGCGACGCACCAGAACCTTGAGCGCCGAGTTGAGGAAGGTCATTTCCGGGAAGACCTGTTCCACCGTTTGAATGTTATCCGGGTGCACTTGCCTGCATTGCGTGAACGTCGTGAAGATATACCGGTGTTAATGCGGCATTTTCTGAATAAAGCGGCCCATGAGCTCGAAGTCGAGACCAAAACATTAACTAAAGAAGCAGAAACTTTCCTGAAACAATTATCCTGGCCAGGAAATGTACGTCAGCTGGAAAATCTATGCCGTTGGTTTATGGTGATGGCCAGTGGTCAGGAAATCAGGGTCAGTGATTTACCGGAAGAATTACAATCTCCCTCTAACGAATCACCTGAGGCAACAGGCAACTGGGATATGACGTTACGCCAGTGGGCACAAGTACAGTTAGCCAATGGCCGGGAAGGTTTGTTGGAAGAGGCGTTGCCTGCGTTTGAGCGCGCGATGATAGAAATTACGCTGGCACATACTGGTGGGAAGCGTCAGGAAGCAGCACGGTTACTGGGTTGGGGTAGGAATACGCTAACGCGTAAAATTAAGGAATTAAAGCTAGATGATCTGTAACTGGCGTTAGTACTGGAATTACAAATTACCCACACACGCTACTCTGTCACCAATTGTTTTAGTGTTCGTGTGACAAGCTGAATCTGTATAGGTTGGAATAGTATGTTGTGTACCATTGATAGAAACTTGAATGCCATTTGCGCTTGCACTCGATTCTACATCCTCCACATAACCTGAAAGTTCGTCAACAGTAGGATAACGTTTTAACTCGGCAATTGCTGAAGCGTGTGCAGTTTTTACTACGCCTATGGAGTGCAGTGGCCCGCTTTGCTCCTGACCTGCAGAGTGATCAGCACGGGGTACTGCCATGGCACCCACGATAGCGAGGATAACCATGCCGCCTAGTATTTCAATCATATTGAAACCGAACTGAAAATGTTTTGTGTGCATGATTTTTTATATCGTAAGAATGATTTGTTATCTGGTAGATGCTAGTACCAGTAACGTTTATTTAATTTAGTAATAAATTATGCAGCTGTACAAATATAGCTGTTTCCAGCCGTAACGGGATAAGCAGCCAGGTTGTGTCTACGCATTGATCCCGATGTGCCATTTCCATTATCAAGCTTACGGTCAATTTCCATCGCTACATCATTAGGTACTGACGCACATAATATCGACCCAGATAGACCTGCATAATTAGAACGCATAAATGTTTCTTGACCATATTTGTTAATAAACCGACCATTTGGCGCGGCCGAATAACCGGCTAATAAATTTGCTGCCTGAAGGTGTGTCCATATTAACTGGTTACCTTCAACAGTAGTAAAATTGCCAACACCGTTACCATTTGTAAGGCTAGCAACACCTGTATTAGTTGTTGCGGCAGCATCTTTGCCAGGAAGTGCACCATACTTGTCATAATAAGTATTGAATGCCGCAGAGATGCCATCCATCTGTTGCATTTGAGATTTTACTTTTGCACTTTTTATCATCTCTTGACCTTTTAGAACACCGCCTAATAAAAGTCCGATAATGACCAGCACAATTGCAATCTCTACCAATGTAAAACCTTGTTGTCTTTTCATATTCATATTTATTGACCGTAACAAATAGTTAAATTATTAAAGCAGTATTAAATGCGTCAAATCGAAACTGTAATTCCATTAAATAGTTATATCGCCCAGTTGAATTATTCTCTTAAGTATTTTTTAAAATTATTTTCAGTTGCTAAATAAGTATATTTTTCAATAGGTAATGAAAATGTTGGCGGATATTCAAGTTAGGGCAATTTGTTGGCTGAAACCATTTTTCCGACCAGATTGTTAATGTTTACCCAGTCTACAAAGTCATCATATCCTTGATTTATATGTGTTTTATCAACAAAATTCGGATTGTTGTCGCTATTTTCCTGTTCATCCGCATCACTGGTGGCAGGACCATTACTGCCATGCGAAACAATGATGGCCGGTATACCGCTGGCCACTAAATTGCCCCCGTTTCGATCAAAGACTCTGATGTTGCCGGTAGAGCATATTTGAAATGTAATACCTAGCTTATCCGCATCTGGGCACCCTGAGACAAAGTTGTTATCAGCAAATTGAGTATCGACTCTATAGGTAAAAGGGTGTTTCCAGGCATCTTCTTTGACTACGCCGAGAGTCGCCCATGGCACCGTGCCGCGTGCATTAGCGCAGTTTGTGCCGGCCATATTTATATTTTCCAGCCCATTAGCTGTTGTGTCGGGACAAGGAATACGCCCGTTTCTCAGTGTATATCCTACGAGTGCACTCTTTATTGTTTCCATCGATTGCTGCGTCTCTTTCCTTTTCATATTATCACGTTGCATTTTTAGCGGTCCCATAATGCCACCCAGAATCAAGCCAAAAATGACCATCACAATCGCAATTTCTATCAGAGTAAAACCTTTGCTATTTTTCATAACTGCTTGGTTCACGGCATTCTCGCGTACACATCAGAAAAGTCTGCTGGGTTTACCCAGGTAACTGCGTCGTTAAAATTTGTTTGCTTTCTAGCCTGTATAAAAACTGATGGTAAACTTGTTGGCAAGGCAGAATCGCCGGGAATTCCGGGGCCTGCATAAGTTCCAGCCGCATTATCCACATTGTTTAAGTTTTCTAGATAATTGTTCGCTCGATTTACTGCGGCACCTGAGCTATTGCTGCCACATTTAGTAGCAGGGCCGGCACCAATGGTGCGTGATTGACTTGCTACGATATTGTGCGATGCGAAAATGACGGCCAATGCGTATTCAGCAGGGAGCGCACCAACGCGCACCGCATTGTTTTCGTCTTGTATCACAAAATGTCCTGGCGTTGGTGGCGTCTTAGTAAGAGGGGGTGCAGGATTTATAGGGGTAATTTTATAGTCACCAGAAACGGCATATCGTAAACAAGTGCGATCACTATCGCGCAGTATTTTTGTGCCGAGGGTCAGCCATGGTAGCCACCCTTCTGCACTCTCACCTGCTACACCGCATGGCTCATTTGATAAACCATCACCGTTTTGATCAGGGCAAGGTAAATAGCCAACGCCTGGAGAGCCGGTGATTTGATCTGACAATAATGCGAAATTGATGAGCGCTTGTTTTGCTTGTGATAATGCATTTATAGTTTTTTTCTCGCGTGAAATAGTTTGTGACTTTATATCAAAGCCAGCCAATAAAGCGGATGAAATAGTTAATACCAGCACCAGGGTTATTATAATTAAAGCTGCACCCTGCTGTTTGTCAATTGAGCGCATCATTTTTATTGTTTTCTTCAGGCTGGTCTTTGTCTAGCATAAAGGATTCATGGATTTTGCCATCTGTGAGATCCAGGACTTGGCCAGGTTTCATTAGCTTGCCCTGTGTTCCATAAGGCGTATCCAGCCGAACTTGTTTGGAATTTATGATGAACGCACGTGGTTCATCCGGGTTTTTGTTCTCGTGATTTTTGCCATTAACCCATATTTTTCGTTTACCTGTGCTGCTAATTACGGTGCCGTTAAGTTTAATTTGTTGCGAAGGATCGTTTTCTCCCAGGTTGCGGGCCGCAAATTTTATTCCGCTTTTGCTATCGAGTGCGGCACGTTCCTGTGGAGTGGTAAACAACCTGCCAAGTGTGTCAGCCTGACCATTATTAATTGGTAAAAGCACAATTAGACTGATTGTGAATGTGTATAGTTTTAACTTCATAATATTTCCGTTTCAGCGATTACAGCTTTTAGTGTGTACCAGTTGAGTCGACATTCCGCGGTAATGTTCGATTGCCAGGGTTTAATACCATCGTTGTTAGTGGCAGGAGTAAGCGTACATTCCTGCGTATCAAATATGCCTTGTTTTTCTGTGTCAAGAATTTCAAGAAAGGTGAATAATTTACCTTCATGCGATAAATTAAGTTTGATATCCATTTGGCTTTGCTGAACGCTGAATTGTTTCTGGTTAACAGACAAATAACCGTTATAGGGTCTTTGTTCATTAATGGTGTAATCAATACCAAAAGGCACTTGTTCAGTGCTGGATTTTCGGAGTGCTTCTATCCATAACAAGCGTTTTTCTTCGCCAATAAATCCCAATGCACTTAATTCCTGGTAGCGGCCATAATAGTTTTTAAATATTCTGCCGGATTCCCTGGTTTTTTTCTCTGTGAGCCGCAATGAATTCAAGCGCTCAAAATTTGAATCGCGTGTTTTTTCGTGGGTAGCTTTAAACCAGAAGCTGCTGGTCAGCAAGCTGGCGAATATAATGGTGATGACACTGAATAGTAGTAATGGAATTTTCAGTGCCTGCATATTCACTTTTTTGTCATGACTGACCATGTTGGGTCTCCATAACTATTCGAACAGTAAACTTGGCTGTGCCAGGATCGTTGTTGCTGAGCAATTTTCCTATCAGCGCAGTGGTTGATGCCGTATTGATGGGCATTTTTATTATCTCAGAGCTGATAATATTGGGTTGTTCTGCCAAATGTTTAGAAAATAGTTTAATGTCATTATTTGCTTCTAGATAACTGCCATTAAACTCACTGATATGTCCTTCAGCAATGAGTGTGCTTTTGATGCGATCATTGATAGTGCCGCTGTGTTCTGGTGATTCCTGTCGTAAATTTTCATCTGCTATCGCAGCTGGCTGATGTGTTGACCAGACAAGCTTGTCCAGCACCAGTTTTGGGTTGCGTTGTAATGCAGCACCAATAACAGACATTAAATGGTGCGGATTATCGCGGCGATTGTTCAGCGCATCAGAAATTTTGACGGCCGCCAGGATATCTTCCGGATTGACAGTCTGATTTTGTGTGGCTCCAGTCAATTGGCGCAGGTTGTTTTGCACTTGATCAATAGATTTTGCAATGGCGCTGGTTTCATATTTAAGCAGTAAACCGTCAGAAATGTTAATCCCGCACCACAGAAATGCGCCTGCGGCAAGAGCGCCACTCAGTAGTTTTATAGCGCGCGAAGTATAAAAAGTGCGGCAATGATACAGATCTGTGTACTGCGCATAATGATTCTTACTGCGCTTTCTGGATAGCAGCCGGACAAAAAGACTATCTGAGAATTGGCCGTCTAAATATTCTTGCATCCCCAGGTTGTTAGCAACTTCTTGAATGGAATGAAAAGTAAACGTATGTTGTTCATCGTTTTTACATTGTCCTTTTGCTGAGTCCAGATGGTCTTCATCGGTCACAATAATGACTTGCAGATGATCGTTGAATCCTAGCAATTTCAAGGTGGTTAAATAGCGAGTTGTTTTGCCAACTTCTGCATTGACAAGCATGCCAAAAGTTGAACAATCATTTTCCAGCAACGGGGCGAGACGGCTGAATCGAACCTGACCATCTTTGACGAAGGTCTCGCGCAAGTTATTGCCACGTTGCTGTGTAATGATCAATACATTGCCAGATTTTGCACTGATTGTTTCAGCAAGACGGCTGGTGATCACAGTCAGTGAATGAATACCTGTTAATGGCATTTTATGCTGGTTAATAATTTCCAGCCAGGGTTCAATAATGTCTTTGTTGGTCAGCGCAGAAAACATAACATGATCATCGCGCCTGCCCGACTTTTCCCGGAATATAACCTGGCTATGACGGAAAGGTGTAGTCCGGAATAAGCGTGCTGCGTGCCGGTTGTGTAAAATCGTTCTATCTGCACCGGTTACATGCGGCAGTGTTTCTTCACGGAATTCTTCTTCGATCAAATCGACCAGCAGGCGGCAAGGTATAATCGCCTGACGAGCAAGAAAATCTGAAAATTGTGTGTGCCCCGCCTGGTTGGCCGGAAATTCAATTAAGCGTTCAACACCAACGCTGTTTACCAGGTAAACATCGAGTTGTTGCCCATTTAAATAAAATACAAAGCGCATAGTAGTTAGTTTGTTATGTTGCCTAACAAATCATAAACAGGGCCGAGCACAGATAACATGACCCACCCAAGTAAGATGCCCAAAAATACTGTGAGTACGGGTTCGACCATCGACTGAACACGATCGATTGATTCCTTGATGTCGCGGTTATAGAAATAACTGACATTTGAAAGCGCCGTATCCAGTTTGCCGCTCTGCTCACCAACATTGATCATGCGTACAACCAGCGGGGGAAATAATCCGGTATTTTCAAAACTTTCTGTCAGGCCCGCACCGTCACTGACCTGTAAACGGATACGTTCGAGTGCTTCTGCAATGACTTTATTTCCCACCAGGTTTTCTCCGATTTTAATTCCATCAAGCACAGAGACATCTGCTTTATAAAGCATGGCAAAATTACTGGTGAAGCGCGCCATTACAATACGTTGGTAAATCGGACCGACCGGCCAGAAACGTAACTTCCAGCCATCGACTCTATAACGCATTTTTGCGTTATTACGGGCGTGGTAACGAATTAGGAAAAACAGCAGAAACGGTGTAAACAGCATATACAGCCAATATTTGCTGACGATGCTGGAAACCAGAATGAGCAGTTGGGTATGCAAAGGAACAGCTTTACCCATATTTTCCAGAAAATCGACGAGCTGTGGTACCAGGTAGATCATCAGAAACATTACTACTCCGACGACTATAGTTGCTACAAATGCGGGATAAATGATGATCTTTTTCGCGCTGGCAGCCAGCTCATCCTGCCATTTCAATGTTTCGGTAAGGTCATGTAAAACATCAGCGAGCATGCCGCTATGTTCACCGGCGCGAATCAGGTTAACGAATACCTGACTAAAAACTGCCGGGAAATTTTCCAATGCCTGTGACAGTGTTTTACCGCCTTCAATGTCTTCTATCAGTGAAGATACAATATCCCTGAAGCGTGGATTGTTGACCGTATCACGTAAATCTTTGAGGCTATCCAGAATGGGTACACCCGCACGGAATAGTTGTTCAAGCTGAAAACAAAAGGTAATTAATTCCGGTCGGCCAATATGGTTTCTACCAAATAAGCCAGCTTTTAAATTAGCTTCTTTGTATTTAATGAGATCCAGTCCCATACGCCCGAGACGCAATTCCAGATCAACATCATTACTCGCATGGATGCGCCCATTGACAGTTTTGCCAGCGTTATCTATTGCTTTGTATTCGAATGCAGACATATCAATAAGCGAAATGGTGTGATTAAGGACTAAGTGTCGAGACGGTCTGTCAAGTCAACGACACGCGAGACTTCTTCCAGAGTGGTTGATCCATCGAGTACGCGTCTAAGGGCATCCTCAGCTAATGGCTCAAAACCTTTTTCCAATACCAGTTTGTAAATCTCACGTTGAGTTGCACGACGAGCAATCAGGTCGTCGATTTCTGTATCAATTTTTAGCAATTCTGTGATGGCCATTCGGCCTTTATAACCATAGTGGTGACAGGCATCACAGCCCTTGGTGCGATAGACCGAGGCATCTTCGGATTCGCTCAAACCTAATAAATGTCTTTCCAGTTCATTGGGCTTGTCTTCTGTTTTACAGTGTTCACACAATTTCCTGACCAGACGTTGGGCAACAATACCGATCATGTTGCCAGCGAGAATATCGGGAACGATACCGAGATCCAGTAGCCGCGGAATAGCACCCACTGCTGAATTGGTATGCAGAGTTGAATAGACCTGATGGCCAGTCATGGCAGCACGCACGGCCATATCTGCGGTGGCTTCATCACGAATTTCACCGATAAGAATAATGTCTGGATCCTGTCGCATCATTGATCGTATGCCGGTGGCAAAGTCGAGCTTGGCAGCAACATTTACCGAAGTTTGCCTGATCATTGGCATTGGATATTCAACCGGATCTTCGAGTGTCATGATATTGACTGACTCGTCGTTTATGTAACTAAGCATTGAATACAGAGTGGTAGTTTTACCACTACCGGTCGGGCCGGTTACCAGGATGATGCCTTCTGGGCGCGCCATCATAAGTCGTAAAGAAGATAGAGATGAGTCTGAAAGGCTAAGTTTATCTAGCGGCACAATGCCTTTGCTGCGGTCGAGAATTCGTAGCACAATATTCTCGCCGTAAGTGGTTGGCTGGGCAGATACACGGAAATCAATCGGCCTGCCAAACAGGTTTAGTGAAAGTCGTCCATCTTGCGGGGCGCGAGTTTCGGCAATGTTCATGCCCGAGATGACTTTCAGTCGTACGGCTATTGCTGCCCAGTAGTTTTGATGCAGACTACGAATCTGGCGCAATACACCATCGATTCTATAGCGTATACGTAGAAAACCATTTTCTGGTTCGAAATGAATATCGGAGGATGATTTTTTTACCGCATCAGAAAGAATCGCGTCAACCAACCGGACCAATGGCTGGCTGTATTCATCGCTGTCACCTTGAATGCTATTGTAATCGATCTGACCGGTTTCGATTTCTCGTAATATACCGTCAACAGAAAGTTCAAAGCCGTAGAAATTATCGATTGCGGATTCAATTTCAGATTCACCGGCTAATACCGGTTTTATTTCAACATTACCACCCAGTAATGCTCTTAACTGGTCTATGGCAACCACATTAAAAGTATCTGACATCGCAATCGTAAGTACACGCTGATTGAGATCGAGCGATAACGGTAGTACGTGATAACGCCGCGCAACATCTTTATCGACCAGTTTGAGAATTTCGCTGTCCACCACGACCTTAGTTAAATCAACCGCTTCCTGGCCGAGTGCCTCACCAAGCGCATCACGTACTACAGCCTCGGTTGCGAAACCGAGGGAAACAATGATTTTACCTAATGGTTTATTAGTAGATTTTTTTTGTTCAGTCAGTGCAATGTTCAGCTGATCCTGGGTAAGAATACCTTTTTCGATCAGGATGTCACCAATACGTTTTGGTTTCCGTTGCGCACTCATGAGGCAGCTCCAGAGCGCCTGGATTCGAGAACCCGCAACCGTTGAATGACTGTATTAAGCTCAAAATTTGCTTTGTTGATCGACGCATTATGGTGAGCAATCCGGTAGTACTTGATGGCCAGATCCGGTTTGTTCAGTTGTTCAAGGCTGATGGCTAAATTAAACGCATAATCTGCATTGCCAGGGCTGTTTTCAAAAGCCTGGAAATAAGCTTGTTGTGCCTTGCTCCATTGTTCGGCTTGTGCATAGCGGTTACCGAGCACAAATTGCAGGCTGGCATCATTATTATTTGTTTGCAGCCAATGTTTTATCCGGCTGGTGTCCCGACTTACATCTTCCACGCCATTCAGGTCAACCATTGCTGTCCGTGCGGCCGGATCTGCAGGATTTAAGGCTAATATTTTTTGATAGTAGGTTTTAGCACTTGCTGTATTACCTTCATTTAGCGAAATGGCCGCAAGTCCAAGCAAAGCGTCCCGGTTACGCGGTAAACGCAAGAGAACTTTGTTGTAGAAAATCTTTGCCTGTGAATGATCACCACTTGTATAAGCCTGATAAGCCTTTAATAAAGTCTGACTCGTAATTTTATTTTTTGAATGCTTTTTAACCTTAATCGGTTGCTTAGCAACAACGGGTTCTGGATCGGGTGCAAAAAATGATTCCTGGGCAATGGGTGCAGCACGTTTTATCTGATTAGTCGACAGTGTATTAGTCTCTGTATGAGCTAATGGAGTTGTGGTAGTGGGTTCAGTATTATTATAATTTTGGGGTGTGCCCGGGGATTGTGAAATAACAGCTGGTGAATCAAGGCTGTTTAATTTCCAAAAGAAATATCCGCTAACCATTGCGATGACAAGACTGATTGACCCCGCAAAAATAAATAAGCGCTGTTTATTTTGGGTTTTCCTAATTTTTGATACTGCTGTAGTGTGAGGCTGGTCTTGTTGTTGAACAGGTTCAACTGTTTCCAGCTCCAGTGTTGATTGCGGTTTTTCCCGAGGAGAAATTAGGGGTTCTCCAACCACATCAGAATCAGGCAAATCATCAAATTCATCAATGTGACTGGTTAATTCAAGTGGCAGAGAGTTAGCAAGTTCATTTTCGACAGGTGTAGATGTTTCTTCCACCGGAGCCTGTTCTTGTTTATCTGTTTCAGCCTTTTTCAAGGCATCCATGAGCAGACTCAATTCCAGGCCTCCACGTCGCTGGCATTACCCGGTTCAAAAACTTTTCCGGTTGATGGCAGGTAATCTGCGTACACATCGACAGGTTTGTCTAGATTAGTAATGACGCGTGGGCGCAGGAATACCACCAGTTCGGATTTTGTGCGCTTGTTATTTCTATAATTAAATAAATCACCCACATATTTGATTTGGCTGGTGCCCGGGATACCGGCATCAGACAAATCAACGCTGTCCTGAATCAGACCACCGAGCACGGCAACTTGACCAGTCTTGACTTGTAGCACCGATTCCATTTCGCGCACCTGAATTTGTGGTACCACGCTTTCGATATCATTTTCGGCCAAAATCGGGTTCGGATCTTTGATGAAACCAGTCACCCGGGAAATGGTCGGCCGCATATTCAATGTCACCGTTTGATCCGGGCTGATTTGTGGTGTCACTGACATGACAAAGCCAACGGCTACTGTATGTGGTGTCGAGGTAATGGTTCTATCTATTAAACCACCGTCTGTAATAGTTACTTCTGCTTCCAGTGTGAAGTAAACAAGATTGTCGACCACTTTTAACAAGGCCGTCTGGTTATTAATCGCCATAATTTTGGGACTAGATAATACTTTTACATTGCCAAACTCTTCCAGCATGCGTACCGAAGCAGCAATGTCACCCAGGCGACTGGTGTCCTTCGCGTAATCAATCACGAATCGCTTCTGGTTTGCCAGGTTGAGGTTATCGCCGAGTAGATCTTGAGTGAAGCTGATCCCGGTGCCATTATCTGCAAGACGCGACCAGTCGACGCCGAATTGATACTGATTGCTAAGCTCAACTTCAACAACCGTAGCTTCGATTAATACCTGACGTTGAGCATGTGTTGCTATCTGGTCGAGGAATTCTTGAATGAACCGGTGTTGCTGGTGATTGGCGCGTACGGTTACCAAGCCGGTTTCACGGTTGACGATAACATTGACGGCTTTTGTTTCAGAGCCAGAATCCTCTGTAGATTCAGCATTGTCGTTATTTGAAGCCTCAGTATTTTCGTCATTACTCTGTTGCTTGCTGTCTTCACTAAGCATTGCTTTGATATTGGCTTCCAGTGAATTCCAGAAAGAGTTTTTGCTGGTTGATTCGACGGATGCAATCGAACTGTTACCACCTGTTGTCGAACCACCACCCTCCGAACCACTGATTCTTCCCGAGCTGGTTATCTGTGTGGCAACACTGTTTTCACTGCGGCTGGAACGCTCCAGATTGACGTAGTCGATATGATAAGTGTGTAGATAGGCCCGGTCAGGTTCTACTACCAACAATTTATCTTCAAAGTGATAGCGGATATCAACCTGCCCTGAGACACGTTCGAGTATCTGCGTGAGTGTTTGATCGATCGCATTCAGTGTCACTTTGCCGTCAAGACCGGGGTGTACATCTACATTAATCTGCGCATCACGTGCCAGAGCAAACAAAAGTTCATCAATGGGTACATCGATAACCACAATACTGAATGTTTCTTCTGCAATTGCGGGTTTCGGGGGTGGCACAATCGGGATGCCTGTCACCGGTTGTGGTATGCCTTCCGGTACCGGATTAGAAGCCTGGATATGACCGGGTGCTGTCGTGTGTGGAATGATTGAGCAACCCATGATCAGTATGGGTATAAATCCATAGAGCCCATGCATCAGAAGCTGAATTATTTTTTTCATAATATGGCCGTTCATGGTGGAATAGCACCCTGCCTACGATGCGGTTCTTATGTTTTTCATTAAGCGTAAATAAGGTTCATGTGTTTTAAACATGGCCGGTAATTTTTCAATCATTTGTTGTGCTGAATAGTTGTCGTTGAAATTTCCGTAGAAAATATTCCAGCGCCTACGTCCACTAAGAGTGATTTCCTGTAAATAAATCTGATCCAGAAAAGGGCTTAATTCGGATTTTTCAAACAGTCTTTCCAACGTCTGTACATCGTCATTATCAGTAAGCAAGAGTTGAATGGTTAATTTCTCATTGCTGTTATCCAGCCAGTTTTTTGATGCTGCGAGTCGTGATGACACCAGTGGTGCGCCAGCAGAGGGTTGTATCTGTAGTAGAGTTTCAAGCTCTTCATGACTGATAACTTTTGCAACAGGGCCGGTAACATGATCGGCATAATTAGTTTGTGGGTTATCCGTAAAGATAAATTGCAGCGCAAGCAGGCTGACGATAGCCAATGATGCAGCCAGGCTAAGGCCTAACCAGGCGTCATCTATCCAGTTGTGTGATGAAAATTCACTGTCCGCGATGGCGGCTTGCATATGTTGAGTTGTCACCTGCTTGCTATGGTTTGAGTAGGCAGCCATCAGGGCTTTGTCTGCCAGTATGTGGATTCGGCGGATCAAGCCGCTTGAGGCACGGGCTAGCAGGCGATAGGTTTTTTGGGTGAATATCTCACTGCCACGGTAACCGGCACTGTGTAAACGAAATCGTACATAATCCGTAACATCGCCAGTATTCAAGGGTGCCAGTTCGAGGCTATGCGTGATTCGGTCGCGTAATTGGCGCATTTCATTTTGGGCAAGCAGTTCATTGAGCTCGGGTTGTCCAAACAGAACTAATTGCAGCAATTTATCCTGGCGGGTCTCCAGGTTAGATAACAGCCGCAGTGTTTCTAGCGTGCTGCTGTTCATGCACTGTGCTTCTTCGATGATGACGACTACCCGTTTTCCTGAGCGGTGTTGTTCCAGTAGAAACTGTTGCAGAATCTGATGTTGCTCAAGCAGTGAGTGGCCGTTTTTTGGATTCAACCCAAGTTCCTGCATGATGGCAGCAATAACTTCAGATGCTGATAAATTTGGGTTGGCCAGATAGGCAATATGCACGGATTCAGGAAGTGACTCTTGTAGCATTCTGCACAGCATAGTTTTACCAGTGCCGACTTCACCGGTAACTTTTACGATGCCTTCTCCGGAAGCGACGGCATAATGTAAGGCCTCCAGAATTGCCGCACGATGGCCCCCACCGAAGAAACGGCGTGTGTCCGGTGTGATCCGGAAAGGTGCGGCATTGAGACCAAAAAATTGGTTATACACGTCAAAAATCCGTTACTTATGGAATCCCGTAGGTCACGGTGCAAAAACCAAGCCACGTCTTGTTAAGACGTGCTGTAATTGGGGGTTTTTTATTTACCTGTTGCCACTAATAATTATTTAAAGTAAATCAACAGGATAAGAATTTATATATTGATTGCTCTATTTATAGAGCTAATTCTATAAATAGAGATATATATAGAATATAAGAATTATTGGCAATATATGGACTTTGTATCCAGCTGCTGGCAATTAATTGCAGCCGGTTGGGCCGTTTAGTTGAAGGCTGCCAACGAGATTAGTCACTGAATTGTAATGATGTTTTTCAAGATAACTTTGGATGCCGGCATTGATTGTGGTGCAGATCAAAGGATCGTAGAAGAGCGCAGTGCCAATTCCAATAGTGCTGGCACCAGCGATTAAAAATTCCAGCGCGTCTTCGGTGTTGGTCACGCCGCCCTGTCCAATAATTGGAATCTGGTGGGCTTTGCAAACCTGGTAAACCTGGTGCACTTTTAACAAGGCAATCGGTTTAATGGCGGGACCGGACACCCCGCCTTGATTATTGCCAATGATTGGACGGCGTTGCTCGATGTCTACTGCCATACCCATCAAGGTATTAATCACCGCAAAGGCATCACTGCCTGCTTCGATACAGCGCCGGGCATTTTCAGCGATATCAGTCTGGTTTGGGGATAATTTGGTGATTAGTGGTTTGCGGGTTTCACTGCGGCAGGCTTCAACAACGCGTGCCGACATGTCGGGATCGTTACCAAAGGCCACGCCACCTTGTTTGACGTTGGGACAGGAAATATTGATTTCGATGGCATCGATCGGTGAATCGTCAAATCGGCGTGTGACGGCGGCATATTCTTCGATGGTTGAACCGGACACATTGGCTATAAACCGAGTTTCCTGAAAATCCAGCGTTGGCAGGATTCTATCTACGACGGCATCGACACCCGGATTTTGTAAACCAATGGCATTGAGCATACCACCGGGAGTTTCGTAAACTCGATGTGGTGGGTTACCCAGGCGTGGTTCCTGGGTTGTACCTTTTAGGCAAATAGCGCCGACATCACGGTTAGAAAAGCCAGCAATCCGTGTGTACTCTTCGCCAAAGCCTACGCAGCCTGACAGTAATATCAACGGTGAGCTTAAATGCAGACCGCAAAAATCTATCGAAAGTGGGTTAGTATGTTCATTCATGTTTCATATCGTACTTTACCAGCCAGAGATTCCGCCGAATACCGGTAATATTATCCGCCTTTGCGCCAACACCGGGTGTCACTTACACCTGATTGGTCCGTTGGGGTTTGAATTAGAAGACCGTAAATTACGCCGAGCCGGGCTGGATTACCATGAGTGGGCCAGTGTTAAGCTTCATGCTGACCTGGAAAATTTTATCCGCCATGTTGAGCCGGGTAGATTATGGGCTCTATCAACACACGGTAAATCCCAGTCTTTTCTTGATGCTGAGTTTAGCAAAGGCGATGCATTGTTGTTCGGGCCAGAAACGCGTGGCTTGCCAAAACATGTTCTGGATTCTCTATCCACACAGCAAGTTTTAAGGTTACCCATGTTAGAACAAAGTCGCAGTCTTAATTTGTCCAATGCTGTGGCCGTGGTTGTGTACGAAGCCTGGCGACAGAACGGTTTCGCAGGTGCCATGTAACCAAGCAACCTCTGATTAATTTGTAAGAACCTGTAGGAGTGGCTTCAGCCGCGATGTCGGTTATACATTCTTTCGCGGCTGAAGCCGCTCCTACAGGTATTTACCGCGCACAATGCAAGTTACGCGAATGAATCATTGGGTTTTAACTAGAATACTTCTGCTTTAGGATCGCGTGTTAATAGTGCTTTAACGGCCGCAGCTGGAGACTGATTCTCGTTGAGCACCTTATCAACTTGTTCGACGATAGGCATCTCGATGCCATGTTTTTGAGCGAGACAGGCAACTTCACGCGCAGTATGCACACCTTCTACGGCCTGGCCGATGTTGCTTATGGCCGTATCTAGATCATCGCCCTGGCCGAGCGCCAACCCAAGACGCCGATTGCGTGACTGGTCATCGGTACAAGTCAGAATCAAATCACCCACCCCGGTTAAACCCATAAAGGTTTCCTGCCTGCCATCCAACGCTTCTCCAAGCCGCATCATTTCAGCGAGCCCGCGGGTAATGAGTGCAGCACGTGTATTTGCACCGAAGCCGAGCCCATCAGCGATGCCAGCGGCAATGGCGAGTACATTTTTTACGGCGCCACCCAATTCAACGCCGATAATATCGGTACTGGTGTAGGTGCGCAGATTTTGACAGTGCAGTGTCGAAGCAATTTGTTTGGCAAAGGCATTGTCTAATGAGGCAACGGTCATGGCCGTCGGCAAGCTGCGTGCAACTTCTAATGCAAAGCTAGGGCCGGATACGGTTGCGGTAAGGATGCCTGCATCCAACTCTTCTGCAGCAATTTCATGTAGAAATTTGCCGGTACCGGGTTCGAGTCCTTTGCTCGCCCAGACTATGCGGTAGTTATTTGATGCTTTTTTAATATTGCGTAACAGTTCTCTGAAACCATGGCTGGGCGTAGCCACGAGAATATACTGGGTGTTATTAATTGCAGTGCCGAGATCTGCCAGAGGTGTAATTAATGTGGGCAGGGTGATGTCAGGGATGTAACGTTGATTAATACCGGTGGTCGATAATTGTTCTATATGCTGTGGATTGCGATCCCAGAGGTTAATAGCAAACTTGTTTTTTGCCAGGGCTATTGCAAGTGCCGTACCCCAGGAGCCGGCACCAAGAACAGCGATTGTTGAACCAGGCTGTTTAGTCATTAAGCTTTAGTGGGATCAAGCTACTTTGTTTCCGACGCTGTTTCCGGTGCATTGGCGTTAGCTACTTGTTGTTCGTAGAGGGCATCAAAGTTTATGGGGGCAAGTAACAGTTGTGGAAAACCGCCTTTTGTTACCAGATCTGAAATGGCCTCACGTGCAAATGGGAATAATGAATTCGGGCAATAACTGCCTAACAGTGATTTGGATTGCGCCTCATCAAATCCGGTTATTCCAAAAATACCCGCCTGATGGACTTCTGCTAGAAATCCAGTTTTATCGCCTTGTTTTGCGGTGACGGTCACCACCAGTGTCACTTCAAAAACACCTGTTTCCAGAGGGTTCACTTTGGTATTAATTTGTAGATTGATCTCTGGTTTCCATTCTTCTCTGAGAACTGCTGGAGAATTAGGTGTTTCAAAAGAAACATCTTTTAAATAAATTCTGTGAATAGCAAATTGTTGTTCTTCTTCGTCGCTCATAACGCAGCCCTGCTAGTAATAATTTAAGATGTAAAGAAAAAGGTTGTTTACTTACTGACTGGCAGGTTTGCACTTTGCCATGCGGAAATACCACCGCTTAGATTGTACACGTTTTCAAAACCGAGTTTTTTCAGGGCGCTGCCAGCACTGGTGGAACGGTTGCCCGATCTGCAATAGGCGATGACAGGCCGATCTCGATATTTTTCGAGTTCGGCTGAACGCTCACTGAGCTGTTTTAATGGAATATGTACTGAGTCCGGAATATGGCCGGTATCGTAATCAGGAGTATCGCGAATATCCAGAAACAGGGCGTTTGAACGGTTGCTTAGCTGAGTGGCCTGGGTGATGCCAATTTGCTTCATACCACTCAACCGGGTACGCAATTCAGTGAACAACAACAGTCCTGATACACCCAAAAAGGCTAAAATCAATAAGGGGTGCTGGCTGATAAATTCAAGCAGTTGTGGCGCATTCATACGGAGGGTCGTTGTTCTTTAAGGTGGTTTAATCAGGATGCCCGATCAAGTTTGCATGCCACAAAAAACTTCGCGCATCATGCCGATCAATTTAAGTGTCCTGCTATCGCCTACCCGGTAATAAACTCGATTGGCATCTTTTCTCGATACCAGAATACCTTTATCGCGCAAAATGGCCAGATGCTGGGAAATGTTACTTTGGGAAGTACCAACGTGTTCGACGATGTCCTGTACGCTGACCTCTTGCTCACCAAGTGTGCAGAGAATCTTTAAACGTAACGGGTGAGACATGGCTTTCAGAGAACGTGATGCACGATCTATGTCCTCATCACGCGTAATAAGTGTTTCACTTACTGCAGGTGGCATGGAGTAACTCTCCTTGCGTTTATGGAAAAACTTCAATAATACCGGGCAATTATTGCTCTATGCCGCTGCCCTTTATCACTAAAACATTATACAATAATAAATAAGTAAAGAAAGCGCAGGATAACTTGGCGTCAAAATCCAACTCTGGTAACCAGTTAACGCTCAAGTTAGACTTATTCTAAACACTGACCTATTATTTTTCAGGAACCATTTAAAGAAGTTGTAATGACGCCACATGTACCCAAACCCATCGTCCTGGTGATTCTGGATGGCTGGGGCTTTAGTGAAAATACTGAAGATAATGCAATTGCTGCTGCCAAAAAACCTGTTTGGGATAGTATCTGGCAACAGTATTCGCACACGCTGATTCGCACCTCCGGTGCTGCAGTGGGTTTACCCGGCGACCAGATGGGTAATTCAGAAGTGGGCCATCTAAACCTCGGTGCTGGCCGGGTTGTCTACCAGGAATTCACCCGGGTTAGCCGTTCTATTAAGACAGGGTCATTCCTTAATAATGCAACCTTGTTGAAACCTGTTGATCAGGCTATCGAAAATAATAAAGCCGTTCATATTCTGGGTTTGCTGTCTTCGGGCGGTGTTCATAGTCACGAAGAACACATTCATGCGATGGCGCAACTGGCAATTGAGCGCGGTGCAACGAAGACTTATCTGCACGCGTTTCTGGACGGGCGTGATACACCACCCCGCAGTGCGGCCGAATCCATCGCGGCCATGCAAGACAAATTCAATGCGTTGGGTAGCGGGCGAATTGCCTCAATAATTGGTCGCTATTACGCTATGGATCGTGATCATCGCTGGCCTCGAATCCAGGCGTCTTATGATTTGATCACGCAAGGTAAAGCAGACTATGAAGCGCCCGATGCACTGTCTGGACTGGAAATGGCTTATGCGCGTGACGAAAGTGATGAATTTGTAAAGGCCACGCGGATAGTCCCGCCGGGCGAAAAACCGGTTATCGTGGAAGACGGCGATGCAGTCATTTTTATGAATTTTCGTTCTGACCGGGCGCGGCAGATAACCCGGCCATTTATTGAGCCTGATTTTGATGGTTTTGAGCGTGCGGTTACTCCGAAACTGGGCAGTTTTACCAGCCTGACTGAATACAATTCCCAGTTTGATGTGCCGGTAGCCTTTCCTGCTGAGCGGCTACACAATGTTTTTGGAGAATTTCTTTCAAAGCATGGTATGCGTCAGTTACGACTCGCAGAAACTGAAAAATATGCGCATGTAACTTTCTTTTTCAACGGCGGTGTGGAAGAGCCGTATGAAGGGGAAGACCGGATACTGGTGCCTTCACCGATGGTCGCAACCTATGATTTGCAACCTGAAATGAACGCTTCAGTAGTGACAGATCATCTGGTTTCGGCTATCCGTGGAGGCGAATATGACGTTATTATTTGTAACTACGCGAATCCGGATATGGTAGGTCATACCGGAAAATTTGATGCCGCCGTAAAAGCAATTGAAGCAATTGACGGCTGCCTGGGCAGAGTACTTGAAGCTGTGCAGCAAACACCCGCTGAGATGTTAATTACGGCGGATCATGGTAATGCAGAACAGATGCGCAGCCAGGAAACCGGCCAGGCGCATACGGCACATACCTCGAATCTTGTCCCTCTGATATACGTAGGCCGCGCCGCTGAACTGGAAACCGGTTCTTTGAGTGATGTGGTGCCATCAATGATCGATCTGATGGGGCTGGAGCAACCACCAGAAATGACCGGCCGGACACTGATTAAAGTATCGACACAGGATGAGAAAGATTCCGGATCAATTGAGGCAAAAGTCTGAAAACAGGTATCTCGCTGCGTTCGTGGCTTGCTTGTTTGCAGGGATGTTGCTGTTTGCCGATGCTTGCCCGGCCAAAGATAATTCTGTTACCGAAAAAACCCGCGAGTTGCAAAAATTGCGGAGCCGCATCGGCACGCTGCAAACATCTTTAGCGAACACACAAATCAAAAAAAGCCAGGCTGTCGAAGCGGTGCGTTCTGTAGAACAGCAGATTAATAAAATACTGATTACCCTTAGCCGTGTCGACAAGCGAATGGATACACAGCAACAGGCGTTAAAAAAGCTGCAGGAAACCAGAGCCAGGCAATCATCATTGGTCAATCAACAACGGCAACGACTTGTCCAGGAAATGCAAAGCGCCTACGCCATGGGTAAGCAACAACCCGTTAAACTGCTACTCAATCAGGAAGCCGCAACGCAACTAGGGCGTATGCTGACTTATTATGGTTACCTGTCAAAAGCCCGCGCCAACTCAATCTTTACTGTCAGGCGGCAGCTTGCTGAATTACAGGTGACCGAAGCGGACATCAATGACCGGCTTGCAGCATTGGAAACATTGCAGCAACAGGAATTGTCCGGCCAGACGCATCTTGAAAATCAATTTCAGGCACGGAAACTTGTTGTCAGTAAATGGTCTAAAGAAATGGAAGCGCAGGATGGCCAGTTGTCTCAATTGGTGGCCGATGAAAAACAGCTTGCCGATCTGGTTAATTCATTGCGGCAAGCACTGGCCGATATTCCCTTGCAACGGCAACAGGGTTCATTCAAGAGCCTGAAAGGTAAAATGGCCTGGCCGGCACAGGGATTGCTCAAGAATTCATATGGAAACAAACTGCCTGGCACAGATATTAAGTCCGGTGGCGTGTTGATCAAAGCAGCAGAAGGTGGTCGGGTCAGAAGTGTTGCACCAGGCCGGGTGGCATTTGCAGACTGGATCCGAGGTTATGGGCTACTTTTAATCCTTGATCACGGTGAAGGATATATGAGTCTGTACGGTCATAACCAAGCTTTATATAAGGAAGTCGGTGAATGGGTCGATACCGGTGAGGTGATTGCTGCGCTTGGCCGCAGTGGTGGCCAGGCCGCAGCAGGCCTGTACTTTGAGCTGCGTTTCAAAGGACAACCAGTGGATCCGGGAGTTTGGTGTGCGGGTAAGCCCAGGGCAGCTTCAGGTTAGTTGATAAGTCACGTATTATGCTATGGTTTCGGGCGGGATATGAGCTTCGAACTAAATTTCACCACGGAATGGCAACGAAAACAGACAACTGGATACTATGAAAATTAAATCACACAATATTCTTTTACTGGCAGCCGGTCTCGTGCTGGGCATCATGATATCCATCGGAGAGGGCGTCTTTGCAGAACGCAAAGCGGCTACGGTTCAATTACCGGTCGAAGAATTGCGGAATTTCAGCGATGTCTTCGGACGCATTAAAAATGATTATGTTGAAGATGTCGATGATAAGGAACTGTTGGAAAGTGCAGTGCGCGGTATGTTGGCCGGCCTGGATCCACATTCGTCCTATCTGGATAATGAACAGTTCAAGGAATTGCAGGTGGGTACTTCCGGACAATTTGGCGGTTTAGGTATCGAAGTCGGTATGGAAGATGGGTTCGTCAAAGTTATCGCACCTATCGATGATACGCCCGCCCAGAAGGCGGGCATCGAGTCAGGTGATCTGATCATTCGGCTTGACGATACGCCGGTAAAAGGTCTGACATTAAATGAGGCTGTCAAAATCATGCGCGGCAAGCCGGGTGAAGCATTAATGCTGACGGTAGTTCGTGAAGGTGTTGATCAGCCACTCAAGATCGAGATTATTCGTGCCATCATCAAGGTAAAAAGTGTCAAGAGCCGCATGCTGGAAGAGGGTTTTGGTTATTTGCGCATCTCGCAGTTTCAGTCCAAGACCGCTGACGGGATGGTCAAGGCGATTAACAAGTTGAAAAAGGAAAGTAAGGGCGACAACCTGAAAGGCCTGGTGCTGGATTTACGTAATAATCCCGGCGGTGTCCTGAATGGTGCTGTAGCAGTCTCCGATGCCTTCCTTAAAAAAGGCCTGATAGTTTATACCGAAGGCCGGGTTAATGATTCCAAGCTGCGCTTCAATGCCACGCCTGATGACATTATCGATAATGCACCACTGGTGGTATTGGTTAATCAAGGGTCAGCGTCTGCCTCGGAAATTGTCTCGGGTGCTTTGCAGGATCACAAGCGTGCAATCATTATCGGCACACGTACCTTTGGCAAAGGTTCTGTACAAACCATACTGCCTTTGAGTAATGGTTCGGCGGTAAAATTGACCACCGCCCGTTATTACACACCTTCAGGGCGTTCAATTCAGGCCGAAGGTATCGTTCCAGATATCGAGCTTGAACAAATCAGAGTGTCAGCACTCGATAAAAAGTTTGAACCTATCAAGGAAGCTGATTTGTCTGGTCACCTGTCCAATGGCAATGGCTCAAAAGATAAGAAGAAAAAATCATCTGGCGAAGACGATGAAGAGAAGGTTTCTCTGGCGCAGTCAGATTACCAGCTCTATGAAGCCTTGAATCTGCTAAAAGGTTTAGCCATACAGCGTGAAATAATGCAGTGAAACTGAAACTTCAAACCGGCCTCTTATGGCCGGTTTTTTTGGGGTTGCTACTTCTTGTAGCAACTTTCCCACAATCAGGATTTGCAGGTGATATTCAACAACCTGTCATCGCTATCATTATCGATGATATGGGCACGCGTCGGTCGGTCGGCAAGCAATTCATTGAATTACCTGGGCCGGTTGCCTATTCTTTTCTGCCACACGCACACTACACGCAGTCGTTATCAAAACGCGCACATAATAGGGATAAGGAGATACTCCTGCATCTGCCAATGGAGAGTGTTGATCATCAGCCACTGGATAAGGGGGGTATGGTGCTGGATATGACGGAACAACAATTTTCCGAGGTATTTCGCAACAACCTGGCCCGGGTTCCCTTTGCGCAAGGTGTTAATAATCACATGGGCAGCCTGATAACGCGTCACCCTGGCCATATGCAGTGGTTGATGAAAGAAATTCAACGTGAGGGTAATCTATACTTTGTAGATAGTCGGACTACCAAAGCTACTGTTGCACACAAAGTTGCACGGGAGTGGGGAATACCGACTTCTAAGCGCAATGTCTTTCTTGATAATGTGAGTAATCCAAAGGCCGTCAGGCAGCAATTCAGAGCCTTAATAAAGTCCGCAAAAAAATACGGCACCGCCCTGGCAATAGGTCATCCGTACCGGTCTACTCTTAAGGTATTACAGGAACAACTGCCGGTTCTGGAACAACAAGGTGTAAAACTGGTAGCTGTTTCTGAGCTGATTCAGCTACAACAGGAGTCAACTACATGGCAAGCCAGCGCGTCCTTGTCCCTCTCGCCCAGGGCTGCGAAGAACTTGAAGCAGTAACCATCATCGACCTGCTCAGGCGGGCCGGTATCGAAGTCATCACAGCAGGGCTCGATACGCAGCCGGTACGCGGCTCCCGGGGCACAGTTCTGATTCCGGATACATCCCTTGATGAAGTCATGACACAGGCCTTTGATATGGTGGTATTACCTGGCGGCTTGCCCGGTGCCGACCATCTTGAGGCAGATGTACGTATTCAACAGTTATTAATCAAAACGCAAAAATCAGGTAGCTATGTAGCAGCGATTTGCGCGGCACCGAAAGTGTTGGCAAGTGCGGGTTTATTAAAGGGTAAACAGGTGACCTGCTTTCCGGGCGTGTTAGACGGCATGGGAATCGATGGAATGATTGTGAAAACCGATCCAGTTGTTCAGGATGGAAATGTGATTACATCGCGTGGTCCCGGCACGGCAATGGATTTTAGTTTGTCCTTGATTGAAAAACTGGTAGGAAGCGACAAGCGCGATGAAGTTGAACAATCTCTGCAACGCCCGGGTTGAAGAGAAGGCCCTAATATGTCGAAAATATTGCTAGAACTGTCGTAAAATTTAACAATTTTGAGTGCGGAGTGATTTCGACATAACACTGTGTAATTGATAGGTAAAACTACCTATTAATGGCATATTAAGTTGTCGATATACTTTACGGTTACTAAACGAGAATTTATCATGCGACTAGTAACGCATTGATAATGATAGTATATAGTTTTCGGCACGTTTGTTGCTCTTTAATTCATACCAGCACAGCCAAATAAGGCTTAGTCTAAAAAATACCGGTGTTGGAGGAGAGATTGGTGCCGTCCAGATATTGGCCGTAGCACGATCAATAGCAAGAAAAGTAATATGTTAAATTAAAAATATTAACGTTAAGTAAGTATTTGACGCCCCTTTCCGGGGCGTTTTTTATGGGTCACTCCAGGCTAGCAGCAAGCATAATGTGCCTGAGACTCCACCGATCCAGCTCAGTAAAGGTGCGCCACCAATCATGGCCGGTGAATAACCATCCAGCCCGTATATGACTGCAGCACTGATCAGTAAACTACCGCCAGTAATGGCCAGTAAATTACGATGCCGGTGTTGTTTTAGCTCGACCCTTAGTTTTTGGATTTCAGCCGAATGCCATTCAACCCGCAGCTTACCATCAGCTACTTGCGTCAGGCTTTTATGTATCAACTCCGGGAGTTCCGGAAGCCGTTCACTCCAAAGTGGTAAATCCTGACGGATTTTTTTAAATAAGGCGCGCGGGCCAACCTGTTCAGCCGTCCAGCGTTCCAGGAAGGGTTTGGCGGTTTGCCAGAGATCAAGATCAGGATAGAGCTGTCGGCCAAGACCTTCAATATTAAGCAGGGTTTTTTGCAGTAACACCAGCTGCGGTTGGACTTCCATATCAAAACGCCGCGCCGTCTGGAACAGTCTCAACAGCAAGTTGCCAAAAGAAATTTCTTTTAGCGGCCGCTCGAAGATAGGTTCACAGACAGTTCTAATAGCCGCTTCAAATTCGTCAATACGTGTACCCCGTGGCACCCATTCTGATTCCACGTGCAGGACGGCCACACGGCGATAGTCACGTTGAAAGAACGCCAGAAAATTCTCTGCCAGATAGCGTTGATCTTCCTTGCTCAGAGCGCCCATAATGCCAAAATCCACGGCCTTGTATTGTCCATCCGGTGCCACAAAAATGTTGCCAGGATGCATATCGGCGTGAAAAAAATTGTGTCTGAAAACCTGGGTAAAAAATATTTCTACACCGCGTTCCGAGAGTAATTTTAAATCGACACCGGCCTCTTTCAATGCGTCAATATTACTGACCGGGATGCCGTAAATGCGCTCCATCACCATAACGTTGCCCCTGCACCAGGGCCAGTAAATTTCTGGTACATACAGGTCGGGCGAATTCTTGAAGTTACGTGCCAGTTGCGATGCGTTGGCGGCTTCTCGTAATAGATCCAGCTCGTCGTAAATGGTTTTCTCGAATTCAGCTACGACCTCGCAGGGCCGAAGACGTTTGCCATCCCGCCAGAACCGTTCTGCAAGACCGGCAATGTAACGCAGCAAATTCACATCGCGTCGAATTACCGGTTCGATATCCGGACGCAATACTTTTACCACCACATCTTCACCGCTAATCAGTTGTGCGGCATGTACCTGGGCTACGGATGCAGAGGCTAACGGTTTTTCATCAAACTGCGTAAAGCAGTCGGCAATCGGTTGTTGTAAAGCCTGTTCTATTAACTCCCGGGCGTGCTTGCCGGGAAAGGGCGGTACCTGATCCTGCAGTTTGGATAATTCACTGGCGATATCATCGGGTAACAGGTCTTTTCGTGTGGAGAGTATTTGACCGAATTTAACAAAAATGGGCCCCAGATCTTCGAGTGCGCGCCGGATACGTACGCCACGTGGTGCCCGGCGTGTCAGTAAATGCCAGGGTGCAAGGTAACGTAGAAAACGTACCGGACGGAATAAGTGCGTCGCCAGGATGATTTCATCGAGACCATGTTTCACCAGAACCCAGCTAATATGCAGCAGGCGGAAAATTTGGGATAGTCCGATCATTGGGCGGAATCTAAGGCGTGTTTTAATCTTTGTACGCGCGCATCCAGCCGGTCACTATGGCTGCGCAAGTCATCAATTTGTTTGAGGTAGTGCTCGATCTCTACGCGGGCTGGTATCAAGCGGGCTTCTTCCTGTAAGTATTCTGTGATATCCAGGCCTATAGTAGCTGTAGTTTGAGAGGCAAAACGGAGTGCGTGTTGAACTGCCTTACCCACCTGGTGAGCCATCACATCACCGGTCACTTTAGACAAGTGCTCTTGCCAGTCAAAGTCGACATCGGACAATAAACTTTGAAATTGTTCACCCAGTTCTGTATCGCCGTTTATTTTGATACCACCTGAAAACAGGGCGTCTTCCGGGTTTTGGAACTTACTGTGTAACAGGCCGGCAATACTGCTGCTAATGGTTGCATCGGCGGTTCCTTCATAGCGGGTCAGAATTTGTATTCCACTGCTGCCCGGGTAAAAAAACAGTGAGCCCGGAAATTCTCGAATATGCAGCTCTACCACCTTGCCTTGCAGAGCATGCAAACGTTGCACAGAGCGGTCATCATTTTTCAGCCAAAGGTTAAGGGCTGTTTCCAGCGCTGCGGAGAATGTGAGCATTGGCTGCATGTAATGGCTACCGGAAATACTGATCAGTACCGGTAGCTACGGTGCAAGGCGACGATGCCACCACTGAGATTAAAGTATTCAGTATCTTCGAAGCCCGCCTCTCCCAGCATAGATTTGAGTTCTTGCTGTCCGGGATGCATACGTATGGATTCAGCGAGGTAGCGGTAGCTTGCTGCATCGTTGGAGACAATTTTCCCCATCAGCGGCAGCAAGCGAAAGGAATAGAAATCGTACAGCGGTTTGAGGCCTGGGGTTGCTGGCTGGGAAAACTCCAGTACCAGCGTGCGGCCGCCGGGTTTCAATACCCGGTACATTTCTGCCAAAGCCTGTTGTTTGTTGGTGACGTTGCGTAAACCAAAGCCAATGATTACACAATCAAAATGTTGGTCGGGAAAGGGCAGGTGTTCGGCATTGGCTTGCGTAAAAGACAGATTGCCTGTCAAGCCCTGGTCGATGAGACGTTCACGCCCTACCTCGAGCATGGCCGCATTAATATCAGTCACGACAACACTTCCCTCAGGGCCAACCAGTGGTGCGATACGCGCTGATAAATCGCCAGTTCCACCGGCCAGATCAAGTACGCGCTGTCCGGGGCGAATACCGCTTTGTTCAATTGCGAAACGCTTCCAGATGCGGTGAATGCCGAATGACATCAGGTCATTCATAATGTCGTACCGGTCAGCCACAGAATCAAACACAGCACCGACATGGCTGGCTTTGTCTTTTTCGCGAACCTTCTGGTATCCGAAGTGAGTGTAGTTATCTTTCATAGCCTGTTAGCCATTGCTGACTAGCCGTTTTTGTTACCTAGTTGCGAATGTGGTGCGCCGGCTTCTTTTAACCGGTTCAGGTAATCCTGCCAGTTTTGTTCGCGATTGGCGCCAAGTTTGTAAAGTGTCTCCCAGGAATAAATACCTGTGCTGTGTTCATCATCAAAATATAATTGCACGGCATAGTTACCGACTGACTCGATGTGTTTGATGTTCACATCTTCTTTATCAACTTGTAGTACGCCTTCGCCCGGGCCATGCCCCTGTACTTCTGCGGACGGTGAATAAACCCGCAGATATTCACAGGGCAGCTCATAGCGAGCGCCATCGTCAAAGGTAACTTCCAGGATTCTGGATTTTTGATGTAAATTAATTTCGGTCGGGTGTGGGTGTGTATTTGCCATAGCAGCCTCAAGTTCTTAAAGAATGTATTTTCTTAAATCTTCGTCTTTGGTCAGATCCGGCATTTGTTGATCGACATAATCTGCATCAATTTCAATCGATTGTCCGTCTTGATCAGAGGCTTCGAAGGAAACTTGTTCGAGCAGCCGTTCAAGTACAGTATGTAATCGCCGGGCACCAATATTTTCGGTGCGTTCATTAATCTCCCACGCTACATTGGCAATTTTTTCTACACCGGCATTATTAAAGGTCAGTGCCACGCCTTCGGTGCCAAGCAATGCGCTGTATTGTTCAGTCAGTGACGCATCAGGTTCGGTAAGAATGCGCACAAAATCTTCGACGCTCAAGGCTTCAAGTTCGACACGAATCGGCAGGCGTCCCTGTAACTCTGGAATCAAATCCGATGGTTTTGACAAATGAAAAGCACCCGATGCAATAAACAGAATGTGATCTGTCTTGATCATGCCGTGTTTGGTGGTCACGGTGCTGCCTTCAACCAGCGGTAAAAGATCACGCTGCACGCCTTCCCGTGAAACCCCGGCGCCACTGTTTTCATTTTGCTGGGTCACCTTGTCAATTTCGTCAATGAAGACGATGCCATTTTGCTCGGCATTGTCCAGGGCGCGTAGTTTCAGATCTTCTTCATTGATCATTTTTGCGGCTTCTTCATCGGCCAGAACTTTGAAGGCATCGGCGATACACAATTTGCGAGTTTTAGTGCGGCCATTGCCCATATTCTGGAACATACCCTGTAACTGGCTGGTCATTTCTTCCATGCCAGGCGGTGCCATGATTTCCACGCCAACGGGTGCGACAGTGACTTCGATTTCAATTTCTGTATCGTCGAGATGGCCTTCTCGCAATCGTTTGCGAAATTTCTGGCGAGTGTCGGATTGTGTGTTATCAGTTGGCTCGTCATCGAAACCGCTTTCACGTGGTGCGGGCAGTAGTACATCAAGAATGCGCTCTTCGGCCGCTTCTTCGGCGCGATGTCGCACCTTGCGCATTTCTTCTTCACGCGTCATTTTGATCGCTATATCGACCAGATCACGGATGATCGATTCCACGTCGCGGCCGACATAGCCGACTTCGGTAAACTTGGTGGCTTCTACCTTTACAAAGGGGGCGTGTGCCAGTTTGGCAAGACGCCGGGCTATTTCGGTTTTACCTACACCGGTGGGCCCAATCATGAGAATATTTTTCGGCGTAATCTCGCTGCGCAACGGTTCCTCAACCTGTTGCCTGCGCCAGCGATTGCGCAATGCAATGGCCACAGCGCGTTTGGCCTTATCCTGGCCAATGATATGTTTATCCAGTTCCTGGACAATTTCACGGGGAGTCATTTCAGACATGAATAATTTATAACCTTTATATATTAAGCGGTAGGTTGGTTGTTCGGTGCATTAGTTACAGACCGTCGGCAGCACGAGTCCACGGATGGACGAAGGTAGAGCAATGCAGGAGCAATTGCCGAGGGATGCTGCCATCGAGCGAACAACCAACCTACACATTTGCACGTCAGCCTGTGTACTCGAGTTCTTCGAGTGTCAGGTTCTGGTTGGTATAAACGCAAATGTCACCGGCGATGCGTAGCGCCTTTTCAACAATTGTTCGTGCATCCAGTTCCGTAGTGTCGAGCATGGCACGTGCAGCCGCCTGAGCGAAAGAACCACCGGAACCTATGGCCATCAGTGAATCTTCCGGTTCAATCACATCTCCATTTCCAGTAATAACCAGCGAATTGCTTTTGTCGGCAACGACAAGCAGGGCTTCGAGCCGCCTCAACATGCGGTCGGTGCGCCAGTCTTTTGCGAGTTCCACTGCTGAGCGCACCAGATGTCCCTGGTGTTTTTCAAGTTTTGCTTCAAAGCGTTCAAACAAGGTAAAGGCATCTGCTGTACCACCAGCAAATCCAGCGATTACTTTGTCCTGGTAAAGTCGGCGTACTTTGCGCGCATTGCCTTTCATGACGGTGTTACCCATCGATACCTGGCCATCGCCACCGACAACAACCTTGCCGTTGCGGCGTACCGATAAAATAGTCGTGCCACGAAATTGTTCCAACTGCATTGTCCTGGAAGCAGAAAAGGTCTGTTATTGTACATCATGGTTTGGGCGTATTTCAGGTTGAGGCTTGGGGTTTTGGCCGGAGGTTCTTTTTAGCTATGGAAGAACACGGAAAAACTCTCGCCAAGACGCAAAGCTTCCGCGTCCTGCTCACGCCCCTTACCTACATCCCTGTAGGCAAAGACCGCAAAGTGCTAACTTATTGTTATTACATAGGACCAATATCTTTTCTTGGCGTCTTTGCGCCTCTGCGAGAGTAATAATTACAACTTATGAATGGATGGTACGTTAGAAGTCTGTTTTTCCGTGTTCTTTCACGGTCATAATATTTTGTAGTTTTTAATTCAGCTACGGCGTTTTTTTTGTGCCCGTGGGTGGGCCTGGTCATATACCTGAGCCAGCCGCTGGAAATCCAGATGAGTGTAAACCTGGGTAGTGGAAAGATTGGCGTGACCGAGTAATTCCTGTACGGCTCGCAGATCGCCGCTGGATTCGAGCATGTGGCTGGCGAAGGAGTGACGCAGCGCATGTGGGTGCAGGCGCAGACCCAGACCATTTCGTAGATTCCACTGTTGCAAACGTTGTTGCACACCGCCGTGACTCAGACGGGTTCCGTTACGGCTGATGAACAAGGCGTGCTCGTCCGTTTCACAATGATTGGCGCGCTCTTTCAGCCAGCGTTTTAAAATCTTAATGGATTGTCTGCCCACGGGAACCAGGCGGGTTTTTTTTCCCTTGCCGGTGACTCTTGCCTCGGCTTGCTCAAGCGCAATGTCGTCCAGATTCAGACTAGCCAGTTCGGCGAGCCGCAGGCCGGACGAATAAAACAATTCCAACATGGCCTGATCACGTAATTGCAGCCAGTGAGTGACCGGTGCGTCCAGGAGGGCGTTTACCTGATCAACGTCTAGACAGTGTGGAAGTTTTTGTGGGCTTTTAGGTGCGCGGATATCCAGTGCTGGATTGTTTTGCAAGTGTCCTTCGCGAATCAGGAAATGGCAAAATGTACGTAGTGCCGACAGGCGGCGTTGTATGCTGCGGCCAATTAGACCGCCGCGATGCGCGCTGGCAACCAGTGCTCTAATCTGGTGTTGGTTTAATTCTGGCCAGGTGTTAATGCTTTGTTTATCGCAAAACTCTACAACGGCATTCAAGTCCCGGAGATAGTGCTTGATAGTCAGGTCAGATAGCTGTCGCTCGTGGCGGAGATGCTGTTCAAATTCGTGGATCCAGTTGAGTTCGGATGCTTGCAAGCTTATCTCCGTTTACTGGTTAAATCTGCCTGTCAATCAGCTGTGTTTTCGATTTCTCTAAGCAATTGACCAACCAGTTCACCAAGATGACTGAGGAAATGAGTGCCCATGCCAGGAAAAAAGCGGTTGGCTTCGCGGCTGCCAATCGCGAGCAGGCCTTGTTCAGCCTTTACACCAATCGGTATTACGGCTGCAGATTGAAGTGCAGCAGCCTGATCTTCAAATAGAGTGTCGAGCTGTGCCTGGGTGAGTCGACCACAGATCGGATTGCCGGTATCCAGGATCTCGGCAAACTGGGTTTTGAATTTACCGGAAATGACCAGTAACTTAGAGCCTGTTTCCTTGGCTTGAGCTTCATCCATCCCGGTCAGGTGGGCCGCAATGGCATCTGCATTAAACTCGTTATGCAAATGTTCGCTGAGTGTGTCCAGCAGTGCTGTAATGGATCTTGCTTTGACCAGATCCATGATCATGCTGTGCATGCGTGAATTAAGTCGATCGTTGTCACGGGCAACCTGAATTAGATTCAGTAGCTTACTTTTAAGTTGATCATTTTGGTCGCGCAGCGCGGTTACTTGGCGTTCAATTAAAGATACGGCTGTACCGCTTGGGTGTGGCAATTTCAGTTCGGTCAGCAAATCCATATGCTGCTCAAAAAAATCAGGATTGCTGCGCAGGAACCCCAGAATTTGTTGTTCGTCCAGGGGGGTTTCAATATTACTGGCGGGTATACTCATACAGTGATAGTACCTTCATATACAAAACTAGCTGGCCCCGCCATAAAGACGGGTTGTTGTTCACCTGACCAGCTTACCACAAGTTCACCGCCAGGCAGTTCAACAGTAACCGTGTCATCCAGCGTTCCCTGGATACATCCGACCACGACAGCAGCGCAAGCACCGCTACCACAAGCCTGCGTTTCTCCGGTGCCACGTTCCCAAACACGTAGTTTAATACGGTTTCGATTTACCACCTGCATAAAGCCAACGTTTACCCGGTTTGGGAATCGAGGGTGATTTTCAATAGCCGGCCCGAGACTATCAATATGTGCATGGCCGACAGCCGGCACATCCAGAACAGCATGTGGATTGCCGATGGAAATGGCACCAAATTCAACTGTTTCGCCCTGGATATTAATTGCATATTGGACAGCGCGTGAATTTGCGTCGAATGGAATCTGTCCGGGTTCCAACTCAGGAATGCCCATATTGACCCTGACCTGATCCCCCTCCTCAATATACAATTGCAGCGTGCCGCTGTTAGTTTGCACGCTGATTTCCTGTTTGTTTGTCAGGCCTTTGTCTCGGACGAAAAGAGCAAAACAACGGGCACCATTGCCGCATTGCTCGACTTCACCACCGTCTGCGTTGTAAATACGGTATCTGAAGTCTACATTTGCCTGATTGGATGGCTCGACCACCAATAGCTGATCACAGCCTACGCCCCGTCTGCGATCAGCTATGACTCGGATTTGTTCGCTGTCCAGATTAAACGCTTGCCGGGTGGCGTCGATAACGACAAAATCGTTTCCCAGGCCATGCATTTTGGTGAATTTTAGATCCATGTAGCGAGATTACGATTTCAGAGGCTATTTGCAAGTTATTTGTAAAGCGTGGTTTTGAGAGTTAATCAATTTTAGAGAGTCAGATTTATTCTTGAGAATTAGTAGCAGTGGCTTCAGCCGCGAAAGGCGGTGTCACTGACCATCGCGGCTGAAGCCGGCCCTACAGAATTAGTTAGAGGTTTCCTGGCGTGCCATTTTATGCAGAATGAAAGTGAGGCAGAGGTTGATCGAGGGGTCTTATGCCTGTGCGATATATCATCGGCACCCGTAAAAAAGTTGTTACAAAGCTATAAGCTTGAATTAATTCAGAGTAATAACGCTGTTGAAATTCCAGGCAGCTACTGGGGCGAGTCTGAGGCAGGTTTAATTGCAGACAAGCTTTATGCGCGCAAGGACACGCCGGTTCATTCTATATTACATGAGGCTAGTCACTATATTTGTATGCCGACGCAACGCCGTGCCGGTCTGGATACCGATGCTGGTGGAGATTACGAAGAAGAAAATGCTGTCTGTTATCTGCAAATTCTGCTGGCCGATGCCATACCAGAAATGGGTCGGGCGCGGATGATGCGCGACATGGATGCCTGGGGCTACAGTTTCCGGTTGGGATCGGCGCGTAAGTGGTTTGAGCAGGATGCCGGCGATGCACGGCGCTGGTTATTGTCATTTGACGTTATCAGTGCTGAAGAGCTACCGACAGGTAATTTGTGTACAGCTTAGGCGGCAAGTTTTCCGCTTACAATCCAGTGGCGGTCGCTGATGATCTCAGGGCAGAATTTATCTGGATGAGTGTTGTTTAATTGTTGTTGAACTTCATCCAGCGTATAGGCGGCGCACAATGAGTTAAAAAAATCAGTGCGTAAAATTTCTGGTTCTTCACTTGCGTAGCTGTCTACTAACTTTTGCACTGATTGCTGGGTGTCTGGCCGTAATAAATCCATAACAAAGACTGAGGCATTGGGTGCTGCGTAAGTTTTTATAGTTTCCCAAAGTGTTTCAGGATTTTGCAAATGATGTAACAGGCTGTTGCTTATTATGATGTCATACTGTTCAAGAGGTGGTTTGGCATCAGGCAAATAACCCTGTATCAGTTCGATACGATTTTCGAGCTTTGCTGCCTTAATCGACTGTCTGCCAAGTTTCAGCATGGCATGTGCGCCGTCTATGCCGTGAATTAGGCAGCCAGGAAAGGCGCGTGCAAAGCGAATACAGATGTCGCCTGGGCCGCAACCGAGATCCAGTACGGAACCGGTTAATGATGTGCCAAGACGTTCGCGTAGTAGATCTATAAAGTGATTGTGCGGTTCGGAAAAATCAGCCTCTGCATAAGCGCGTGCTTGTGCCGTGTCGTCCATTAAATCAACTTCAGGAATACGTTGCACAGTTCAGACTCAGAAATCGGGTATATGTTCACCCTGCATCAGACTATCCAGGGTTTCACGTTCACGTACCAAATGTACGCGATCTTGATCAACGAGAATTTCAGCGGCACGCGGGCGGCTATTGTAATTTGAGCTCATAGTAAAACCATACGCCCCTGCCGAACGCACTGCCAGCAGGTCGCCTGCCTGGATGTTTAGCAATCTGTCCTTGCCGAGGAAATCACCCGTTTCGCAGACGGGACCGACCACATCGTAATTTTTCGCTTGTTCTTTGCTACGAGGAATGACTGGAATAATATCCTGCCATGCGTTGTACAGTGACGGCCGCAGCAGATCATTCATCGCGGCATCTATAATGGCAAAGTTTTTGTCGGCAGTGGGTTTTAAATATTCGATGCGTGTAACGAGCAAACCTGCGTTAGCCGCGATAGCGCGGCCCGGTTCAATCAGTAATTCAAAATCCCGGTCGCCGAGCGTCTCCAGTAAGGGTTGGATATATTCTGCAGGTGTGGGTGGATTTTCATCGCGGTAATTGACACCGAGTCCGCCGCCTAAATCAAGGTGTTTAATATTGATTCCAGCGGCATGCAAGCGATCACTCAATGAGAGTACCCGTTCCAGTGCATCGACAAAGGGTTGAGTGCTGGTCAGTTGTGAGCCAATGTGACAATCAATACCGGTAATTTTCAAGGCAGACATATCAGCGGCTTGCAGAAAGAGTTCATATGCCGAATCAACATCAATTCCAAACTTGTTTTCCTTGAGGCCGGTAGAGATATAGGGGTGTGTCCCTGCATCAACATCTGGATTTACGCGCAAGGAAATGGCCGCTTGCGCACCCTGAGCGGAGGCAATCTCGCCGATACGCTGTAATTCTGCGGCGGATTCGACATTAAAGCAGCGGATGCCCGTTTCGAGCGCGCGTTCTATTTCATCAGTGGTTTTGCCGACACCTGAAAAAACAATACGATCTGCCGTGCCACCGGCACGTAACACGCGTTCCAGTTCGCCGATCGATACAATATCAAAGCCGGAACCCAGTCGCGCCAGCAAGGCCAGCAGGGCAATATTGGAATTTGCTTTGACGGCATAACAGATTAAATGCGGGCGGCCCGACAAGGCCTGGTCAAACGCATGCCAGTGGCGCTCCAGCGTAGCGCGCGAATATATATATAAAGGCGTGCCATAAGTTTGCGCCAGATGCTCGACATCCAGCTGTTCAGCCTGCAGCCGATCGTTCTGATAGGTAAAATGATCCATGGGTGATTAGCGATCTTCTGTTTTATCGGTATCGTTGCCGGGTAAAAAGAGATCGCCTTTCTGGCCGCAGGCAGACAGACTGGCAAGCAGCAGGATGACCAAGATAAGCCTGTAAAGTGAAAAACGCATCATAATGACTCCGGATTATTGAGTCAGTATAAAAGGATGGGACATGAGAATGAATAGCACGCTCGAAAGAATTGAAATTGATCCGCCTGGACAGGTGCGGGGGGCAGTCATATGGTTACATGGCCTCGGTGCTGATGGTCACGATTTTGAGCCATTGATCGAGCAATGGGATCTGGTGCAACAACACGGAATCCGTTTTGTATTACCCCATGCGCCGGTCAGACCGGTAACCATGAATGGTGGCATGGAGATGCGAGCCTGGTATGACCTGGCGGGTATAGATGCGCTTGCACCGGAAGACGCGGCTGGAATCCAGTCATCCAGAGAACAGCTGGAAGCTTTGATCCGGCAGGAAAATGAACGTGGCATTGCTAGCAGCGCAATTGTACTAGCGGGGTTTTCCCAGGGAGGCGCTATGGTGTTGCATACCGGATTGCGTTATCGACAACCGTTAGCAGGTATCCTGGCGTTGTCATGTTACTTACCTTTGGCAGAATCCCTGGAGGATGAAAAATCCAGTGTGCAAAATGCCATCCCATTACGTATGGATCATGGTGACAGTGATCCGGTGGTGCCGTTAAAGCTGGCACATTTATCACGTGATGCGATACAGAAGTCTGGATATTCAGTCGAATTCAACACCTACCCAATGGCACACAGTCTATGTCCAGAGCAGGCAGCAAGCATATACTCGTGGTTAAAATTACAATTCCAGGCAGTTTCCTAGCGCATCATTTTGCCAAGGACAGTATTGAGCTGTTGTTCGATCTGCATTTTTAATTTCAGGAAAGAAATGGTTTGTGCCTTAGCGTGACTGTGAATTGAACGATGCATATCAATATCGGTAATGTAAACCGGATAGGCAGCGCCACTGTTTCTTTGTTCAAGGACTGACCGGGCAACGGCCTGATAAAGACCATCAGCATATTCAATGGAAGAAAATTCTTTGTGATTATGATAAAGGGTTAAGCTATTGCCCTTAATATCATTGATGTCACCGATCACTTGTAATTCCCGGTTGGTATCGGCTGCTTGTGTTGGGGGTGATACTGTTCTGGTTTCCATCTGGCCGTGGGCATCAAGACCAATTTGATGGAAACGAACTTCCGGCTGATGGGCGTCGATGTTATCGAGTTGGGAAATACGCTGCAGAACCGATTCAAAAAATTGTTGGAAGGGAGTTATTAATGCCGCTTCATCATGAAAAGGCTGTTGTTGAATATAGACTGAACCCTTTTCATCTATAATATAGATGCGTGCCTGGCCTTTCTGAATATGGTAAAAAAACTGTATCACGTTTATCTTATTGCGTTGAGTGATCAACGCTAGCGGTGAATTTTTCATGGTTGCCGAATCAAATCGGATTGGGCTGAACGCTGACTGTGTTTTCCCCAGGTGGTTTAACAAAGCAGTTTCTGATTCCAGTTCTGTGTAACGCGGCACGCCGTTTTCCGGTTGCAGTACATAATATGATTGACCAATAATGACAACGTAACGGCCATTTTCATTGCCAGGGTAGTAGAAAAACCGGATGATATCCCTAAATAAATCCTCAACCCGGCGTGCAATCAAGGGGCCGCGTGAGGTTGAAAAGCTGAAACAGGGTAGATCGGGTGGGGATACTTCGCCGATGGGTGACCAGGCTAACAAATCACTTAAGCATTCAAGTAATGCGCAATGATCACGGTATTCGAAAGTCAGCAATTCATTCCATGAAGTTCGTGTCAGCACATCAATTTTAATAACCAGGTTATCGAACTGGCGTCCATAACTCAGCGGGTCGATTCTGTCACTGACCAGTTGCATTCCCTGGCGTGTCAGTTTATCCATTGGATCTTCAGCAATATTAATAAATAGCCCGGTATTGAGCAGACGTGCTGGTTCATTAAGTGCTTTGATTTTGTTAGAGCTCAGCGCCGCAACCGGGAACAGGTCGTGCAGACAATCAGTGAGGCAACGTAGTTCCCACTGGAGTAATTGACTGTCTGGTGGCTGGATATGCATCATGCATGGACTATGATTGATCAGGCCATTCAAGTGACACCATGCGAGCAATTGCAGAAAATTCTGCGTTTGTTTTATGGGGGGAGTCTCTGTTGTTTTAAACGCCGGACTGCCCCGATAGAGAGTCCAGGATGGCTTGATGCTTTTGCCAGTTTGGTGAATGCTCAGTTGTTCTTCGGAAAGGTCGCGTGAGATGCCTGGGTTGATGCAGTCAATTTTGCCGGGCTTGCGGTCAAATGCAACGTAGAGCTTTCGGCCTAGCAGATTAAGGTCTGATTGATTGATTGCCACGGGCGTAGGGTTGTCCCGTAAAAAATGTGATAGTTCACGGTAACTACGAGTCAACTCACTCACTATAAGATCACGTTCTTCTGTCACACGATGAATTTTCCAACGTTTTCTCTGGTCAAGCTCGGATAATTGATGTTCGCCCCAACCCCATTGAGTAACTAGTTCACGCATAAGCTTCCTGCGCCAATTATCCTGTTTTCTATAAACTGGTTGGCTCACGGGTTCATTAACTTTGAAATAGAAGCAGCGTCTGATCAATTCAAGTCGATCGAGTTCCTTGCGTGAAAATAGATATTCTTCCACGGCATTGCTGATCATCACGTAAGGATCTAACTCATTGAGTTTGCAGTTTCCATCGTACACAGCCTGCTTGAAACGCAGAGATAGTATTTTTTTGTCTGCCTCTTGTTTTGCGTAGGACTCAAGCAATAGCAGTTTAAGAATTGACTTGTAGGGTGAATCTACTGCTTTATAGAGTTGCCAAAGTGTTGCACCATAAAACTCATCGATAGGGATTTCATGCAGTCCTCCGAAATCGATAACGTCGCCGGGTTTGATAAAACGGTTGACTAGCAGTTTGCGCACATAGTCTGTGTATTGAGGTTCGTAGTTGGGTGGTACTAGCCACCAGACAGGGATGCGTCCAGCGATGAGTAATCCTGTGCGGTAGAATTCATCAAGGAGTAAATGGTGCTGGGAACTGCCGCTATTTTCACTGGATACAGCAGCATTTTTCCCATCCCGAAAGGATATATTGTCAAAAATAAAAAAATGGACTTCCAGTCCAAGTGATTCTGCCCATGTCTTAATGGCATTAGCTTTCTGATTTAATAATTCCTGATCTGTTTCAGAGAGTCCAGGACGGTGGCATAGCCAGATATCCATATCGCTCTGGTCGGAATATGCCACGGTGCTCGTGCTACCCATAAGGTAGATGGCATGTAACGCATAGACTTGTTGCGCGCGGCGTAAATGTTTAAAACTTTTTGCCAGGCGTTTTGCAGCTTGTATGCAACGTTTTCCGGGTGAGAAGCTTGAAATTCCGCAGGGAATTTCAGTGGATAAATAACCCGGTAGCATCGGGTGATTGATATGGAATAATAAGGGCAGTAGCTCAATGAAGCTTTTCTGCTGGGGCTGTAATGAGCCAGATACACGCTGTAGACGGTCTTTGTTAAGTGCCAGAAATCTCCGTCTAACGGCACGTAACTCAAGTGCATCAATTTCGATAGTGTGTCGATTTCTATTGAAATCCGCTCGCAGGATTTCAGCATTATCCCTTGTGCCAGTGTCAGTACCGGGCGGCGTTGTATTGTCGTGTTGTACCGACACCAGAACTTCCAGAGTGTACGCTAGAGGGCAATGGTTTTGTTAGAGTCAGAATTTCTTGCCTGGGTCAGCGCGTTGGATGCGCGTTGCAAGAGTGAGGGTGCATTATCACTTTTACGCCAACCAGCGATACCAAAGCAAGACCAGATTGAAGTCTCCGGAAAACAGTTATTACAGGTATCTTCGAGCAATGGAACGAGTTTATTGGTTAGTTGTACAGCAGCTGTTTCCGGTGTTTCCGGTAACGCTAGCATGAATTCCTGATTTTCAGTGCAGCCAACGAGATCAGCCCAGCGCAGTTGGTCTTTGAGCATCCGTGAAACTTCAATAAGTAGTTTTTCGCGATCAATCGATGCATCAACGGCCATCAAGACAACAGATAAGGTGCTGTTATAGCGGCGGCAACGAGCAATTTGCGGCTCCAGTGCCAGAATAATACCGCGTTGATTGAGTAAACCAGTGGCCGGATCCGTCAGCAGGTTTTGCTGCAGTTTTTCCTCGAGTACCGTATGGGAATTTTCAAGTTGAATGATTTCACTGCGGTCAACAAAATAACGCACTTCTTTCGTACCGTCTTCATTTAATGTGACACGCCTTACATTAATATTACGAATTCGGCCGGTATCGTCTTCCCATTCCAGTTTGGGAAAGGTAGTTAATAGTTGTTTCAAGCCTGGGCTGGTAATGCTGTTGATTTGTTTACCCGTTAGGTCATTGGTGTTCTGGACGCCAGAAAGTTGGGCAAATGCTTGATTTATCCCTAGTATTAAACCCTGTGCATCTAATATTACAGCGGGTATTGGACAGGATTCGAAAATCGATTGTGCTTCCTGAGGGTTGAGCGTGTCGGCCATGTAGGAGTCCTGATAATTAAAGAAAGGTTCTCTATCCTTTTAGTAGCGGAATAAATACGGGATTCTTTATTAGGGTCTGCAATCGGTATTTGCTAGGCGGGCGCCATCAAATTAACCGTTATCTGAGCAATCTGAATACACTGTATTCTCGTCTTTTCGGTTGATTTAATAGAGTATTTTTGGCATTCAAGGCAATTAATCGAAAGGTTAATTGTTTCTATATTCTAAGCATAATTTTTTAAATGCGCGAAATTACGTATAACACTTCCAACATGATGAGCTGGTTCAGTAAATGGCAATTATTGCCGATAGATACGGCGTTATAGTGGACGAAACCTACAGCACCTGGAAATGTGGCTACTAAAAAATTCTGTAAAACTGCTCATGCCTTTACTGATGGCCCTTTGCTGGGTAGAAACAGCCGTGCCAGCTGAAATAAGGGGTAGTGTGAATTTTATTTACAACGGTATTTTTACTCACGGCACCGGCACCAGTAATCAACCAATAGCGGTTGCCGTGCTACCAGTAGGTGGGAAGAAGAAATTGCGTTTAAAAAAGCAAGTTCACCAGGTGAAAATTACCGACAACCGTATTTTGCCTTCTTTTTTGACGGCGCAACGCGGTGACCAGATTGTTTTTGCCAACATGGATCCGGTGTATCACCAATTGTTTTCGTTATCAAATGACACGCCCTTTGAGGTTACTTTGGAAAAAACTGAGACTGGAAAACCGAAGCAGGCTTCACTGAGTCTGGAAAAGCCGGGCACAGTCCATATTTTTTGCCGAATTCATAATAAAAGTTATGCACGTGTAGATGTGCTCGAAACCCCTTACCAGCAAATAGTTACTAGCGGCCAACCCTTTCATTTTAAGTCGCTGAAAGCCGGGCGATGGATGTTACGCCTGGCTTCTCCTGTAGCAGAAACACGTTTGATACCCGTTAACGCAGTCACAGCACCACCACCGTTAAAATTAGAACTTGCTTCCCACAGTGGCGGTACACCTTTGAATAATTTGGGCGTACGCCCAGCCATTGAAAGAATGTACCAGTAAGGGTTTACGTGCATAGTGAATATTGAACAAAAAAATACCCTGTTTGTAGTTTCACTGGTTCTAATCGTGCTGGTTAGTATTTCAACAGTCGCAACGTTGTTGATAATGGAACATGTTCGTAAAAGCATGGATACCGACTTGAACCGTGCGCGCGAAGTTTTTGTTGAGGCGCAGAAAAACCGGTTTGACAATCTGATTACTGTGGCACGTGGGGTTCGTGCCGAACCAAGTTTGATTGCAGCGACGCTTACCGGTGATATTACTACCGTACGAGGCATGCTGGATGACCTGTTTCCACGTCCTGGTGCAGATTTTATCGCTGTTTATCTGGGTACTGGCCCGGGCGGTGTTGCAGGTGCGGGAGACCGGCCGCATTTTAGTTCACCACAGATTTTAAATTCAAAACTGCTGCTAACTATGGTTGATCGATTGATCAATGGGGAATCTTTGGTTGTCGGTAATGCACTAATTTACGATGCGATGTTGCAAATAGTGGTTGTGCCGATAGAAAACCCACTGGGTGGTCAGGTCGGGGCGTTGCTGGTTGGGCGTCAATTTAATCAGACTGATCTAACTGCCATGCGCCACCTTGTACAGTCAGATATCGCTATTTTTAACAACAGCACCGTGTTGGCTACCAGCATTAAAAAATTAGTACCGGATTTGGTTGGTTTGAATAATCAAACGATAACCAAGACCGCCATGGAATTCTCTGTTGATAGTGTGCAGTACAGTGGGCGTGTATTTCCTATTCTCAGTCAGGTGAGTTCCAGCCATCAGGCCGCAAAAGTACTGATAGCTGCACCACATAATCTTTACTGGGCGCCATACCGGTTACTGGGTAAGAATGCGATGTATTTTTCTGCCATTATTCTGTTGGTTGCGGCGTTATTTGGCATTAGCATTAGCCGCCGCAGTCTGACACGTCCGCTCAAAATCCTGGCAAAAGCCGCGCGTGCTATTGCCAGTGGTGATCTTGGTCAGCGGGTTAATATAGGCAATCGTGATGATGAACTGGGTCAGTTGACAGATTCTTTCAACACCATGTTGAGTGCATTAAACGACTCCCACGCCGCGCTAGAAAAAAGCCGACAGCGATTCATGGATTTTGCGGACAGCTCATCTGACTGGTTATGGGAAACTGATAATAAAGGTCGCTTTACTTATGTATCCAGCAGTGTCTCGAGTACGTTAGGCGTGCCTGCAAAAGACTTTATCGGCCGTACACCCAGGGAAGTATTTGCAGATAGTCGGCTCGGTGAATTAATGGGACTATTACGGCCTGCTGATGGTGTGTTGAAAACATTTATGGACATTGAGATCTGGTTGCAAGCACCTGAAACTGGTCGTCACTGCCTGCGTATGAATGGTGTGCCCATTGTTAGCCATGACAAAGCACCCCGGGGATACCGGGGTACCGCGCGAGATATCACCAAGGTGAAGCAGGATGAAAAACGCATGGTGCTACTGGCCAATCAGGATCACCTGACTGGCATAGCTAACCGTAGACGTTTTCTGCAGGACTTGGGGCATGAAATTAACCGCCTGGAAGTTTGCGAACAAACCGGTGTTTTGATACTCGTCGATCTTGATCATTTGAAGTTAGTTAACGATACAGCAGGGCATGCAGCGGGCGACCAGATTATTGTCCAAGTGGCTGGGTTGCTGAAAAAAGCTTGTCGTGAAGAAGATCTCCTGGCACGAATCAGTGGTGATGAATTCGCGATGGCTTTCCCGAATATGTCAGAACAGTATGGTATCGAGAAAGCACAACAATTACTGGAAAGTATCAACGCACTAAAACCTCGTCTTGATGGTAAGGCAATAAACATATCTGCCAGTGCCGGTGTGGTGACCATGCCCAAGCACGGCAATCAGCCTGTTGACTTGATGGCCAAGGCAGATGCTGCGATGAGCAGTGCAAAGAAATCCGGTCGCAACAAAGTTATTCTGTTCGACGAGTCTGATATGTCGCGCGAACGTATGGATAATCAACTGACCTGGAAAAACCGTTTGATTGAGGCGCTGGAGAATGACCATTTGGTGCTGGTTTATCAACCGATTCTTGCAATAGCCAGTAACGAAATATCGCACTACGAAGTCCTGGTGCGTATGCGCGGTGATAAAGGAACTTATCTGCCGCCAGACAAATTTATTCCAACTGCGGAGCAGTTTGGCCTGATTCAGCGTGTTGATCGTGTTGTTTTAAGTAAGGCGATAAAATCGCTTGCCAGTTTACCTGTAGAGCAAAGTAAAATCAGTTATTCAATTAATTTATCCGGCCTGTCTGTTGGTGACCCGGATATGTATCGATATATCGAAGATGAAATCACAAAAAACAACATTGATCCGCGGCGTATTACGTTTGAAATTACCGAAACAGCAGCATGTGAACAGTTAAACAGTGCCATTGAGTTTATCGAAAAAATCCGTCGACTAGGGTGCAAGATATCACTCGACGATTTTGGTGTGGGTTTCTCGTCCTTCTCCTACTTGAAACATCTGCGAGCAGATATCATCAAGATTGATGGCAGCTTTATCCGTGATATACACAATAACAATGCCGACCAGTTGTTCGTCAAGGCGCTGGTCGATGTAGCCCAGGGTATGGGCATGGCTACTGTTGCCGAGTTCGTGGAAAACCAGCAGATCCTGGAGCTTGTCACTAGCCTGGGTGTTGAATATGCACAGGGTTACCATATTGGCAGGCCGAACGATAAGCTAATCCTAAAACGGAATGCAAATACTGTTGAACCAAAAGAAGCCAGTCTGGCCGCTGTCTAGCAGACGTTTAGTTTATCGCTAGTTGCTGCCTGGCTAGCTTGATAGCCTCCCGCACCTGTTCAGGTGCGGTTCCACCAAAATGATTTCTGGCGGCTGCCGATCCTTCCAGTGTCAGGACTGAAAAAACATCTTCATCAATAACAGAAGAAAATACCTGTAATTCCTGAAGCGATAACTCCGACAAATCCCGCTTTGATTCGATACCGGTACGAACTGCCCGCCCGACAATTTCATGCGCGTCTCTAAATGCGATACCTTTGCGAACCAGATAATCCGCCAGATCTGTAGCCGTCGCAAAGCCTCGTTTGGCAGATTCACGCATGGCGTCGGCATTGACAGTGATAGCAGCCATCATGTCAGCGAAAACCCGCAAACAACCACCCAAAGTGTCAACCGTATCGAATAAGGGTTCCTTGTCTTCCTGATTGTCTTTGTTATAGGCCAGTGGTTGGCTTTTCATGAGCATCAGTAAGCTGAGCAGGTGACCGGTGACCCGGCCGGTTTTGCCGCGCACCAGTTCTGGTACATCGGGGTTTTTTTTCTGCGGCATGATGCTTGAACCGGTACAAAACCGATCCGGCAGTTCAATAAAAGAAAATTGTGCCGAGGACCATAGCACCAGTTCTTCTGAAAAACGTGACAGGTGCATCATGATCAGAGCAGCGTCTGAGCAAAATTCGATAACAAAGTCGCGATCACTGACTGCATCCAGGGAATTTCTGGCAGGCGCGTCAAAACCCAACAAATCTGCTGTGTAGTGGCGATCAATCGGAAAACTGGTACCTGCGAGAGCTGCTGCCCCCAGAGGCATTTGATTAACCCGCTTGCGGCAATCCTGTAATCGCTGCGTATCCCGTACCAGCATTTCAAACCAGGCCAGCATGTGGTGACCAAAGGTGACCGGCATAGCAACCTGTAAATGTGTAAAGCCGGGCAACAGTGTGTCAGCCTCACGTTCAGCAATATCCAGCAGGGCAGTTTGCAGTTGCTGAATCTGACCGAGTAATTGATCAATTTCATCGCGCAGATACAATCGCAGATCGGTGGCGACCTGATCATTGCGGGAGCGGCCGGTATGCAGTTTTTTACCTGCCTCACCAATTAAGGCCGTCAACCTTGCTTCGATATTCATGTGGACGTCTTCAAGACTCACTGACCATTCAAACTGACCTGCTTCGATTTCTTGCACTATCTGGTCAAGGCCCTGCAATATCTGATCGCAGTCAGCCTGGTTCAGGACACCGACTTTAGTCAACATGCGGGCGTGTGCTCTTGAACCGGCAATGTCATAAGGGTACAGGCGCTGGTCGAACTGTACCGAGGCGGTGAAGGCTTCGACAAAAGCATCCGTAGATTCGCTGAAACGGCCGCCCCAGAGCTTGCCTTGGTTTTTTTCAGTTGAATTGCTCGACATGAGTTCTCTACCAGACTGATATCAGCCGGGAAGTATACCCGAATCGGCAAAAGACCAGCGCGAATCTGCCGTTATTAGTCAGGTGGAAGACCATATTTTACAAAGTCACCTCGCGCGGCAGAATTACAGCAGTCAACGTAAAGCAGGCGACGCTCAGCTTGATAGCCTGTTTTTGCCCAGCTTTTGCGATATGCGACTGGTATTTGCCGTGGTGTTAATTGCTGAATTGTTGGCATTTGTCATTGTGCTGTCGAGCGGGCAGCGCGTTGTCTGGGATCAACTGGGGTTGGTGTCACTGTTTGTTCAGTGGGTGGCGTTGAGTGGTGCCGCTTGTTTATGTCTTGCCAGACCGGTACTGGCGCGGTTGACCAATACGGCTGCCGCCTTGTCTAGTTATTTATTATTGCTACTAGTGACAGCGCTGATGAGTGAAGCGGCCATTCGGGTAACCGGTATACACAGTCAGTCAACCATGGATCACGCTGACTTTCTGTTTCGTAACCTGGCCGTCAGTGCAATTATTAGCGCCTTGTTGCTGCGCTATTTATATGTGCAACATCAATGGAAACATCAAATACAAGCTGAGGCACAGGCACGGGTACAGGCATTACAGGCACGTATTCGGCCGCATTTTCTGTTCAACTGCATGAATAATATAGCCGCTTTGGTTAATAGTGATCCGCAAAAAGCAGAGCAGGCGGTAGAAGATTTATCCGATTTGTTTAGAGTGTCGTTACGAGAGGCTTCTGATCGTGTAACTCTCGCCGAAGAGATTGCGGTCTGCCGCCGCTACCTGCGGTTGGAAACTTTACGGCTGGGTGAGCGGCTTAAAGTGAAATGGCATATCGATACGCTGCCTATGCAGCGTAAAGTGCCTTCTCTGATTCTCCAGCCGTTACTGGAAAATGCGGTTTATCACGGTATTGAACCGTTGCCTGAAGGCGGTACCGTACAGATTACAGGTGGTGTCGAAGGATCGCGGATCCGAATTACCGTACGTAATCCAAAGCCAAAAACGGGTAGTGCGCGAAATCATAAAGGTAATCAGATTGCACTGAATAATATCCGCTTGCGCCTGCAACTGGTATTTGGCAGCCAGACCGGTGTGGCCTTGCGTGAGTTAGATGATGAATACGAAACAACGATGTTTTTCCCGCGGGAGAATGCGCGATGAAATGCATCATTGTTGACGATGAGCCACTGGCCCGGCAACGGCTGGTGCGACTGCTGAAAGAGCTGGATTTTGTAGAGATTGGTGGTGAGGCAGCCAATGGTAAGGAAGCCTTGATGCTTGCTGATCATGTTGCAGCGGAAACAGTACTACTGGATATTCGCATGCCGGGTATGGATGGCCTGGAAGTGGCGCGCCATCTAAGCAATCTTGACCCTGCCCCGGCGGTCATTTTTACCACCGCCTATGGTGATCATGCCCTTGAAGCTTTTGAAGCCAATGCGATTGATTACCTGCTCAAACCCATTGATCGGCAGCGCCTGACCCTGGCGTTGGAAAAGGCGCAACGTCTAACAACGGTACAACTAAAAGAACTGGTAGCTACAGACGAATCAAATACCAGAACCCATCTATGTGCAAATGTACGCGGTGATCTACAGCTAATCCCGATTGAAGATGTACTCTATCTGCAGGCCGATCAAAAATATGTCACGGTACGAACCAGAGATAAGCAGGTGTTGATTGAGGAATCACTCAAAGCACTCGAAGAAGAATTTCCAGGCAATTTTATCCGTATACACCGCAATGCACTGGTAGCAAATACTGCATTATGCGGCTTGGAAAAAAATGTTGAAGGTCATGCCTTCGTCGTAATTGCCGATATTGATGACCGGCTCGAGGTTAGCCGCCGCTTATTGCCTGAAATAAGACGGCTTGTAAAATCCGGTCAAAGCAAGGAAAAGCGCAAGAGCTATAGCGATACTGAGTTAGTATAGTCAGGGAAGCGCTGAGGTGTCGTGCATCTTGTCATAGTGGATCGTGCAACTATTGTAGGAGCGGCTTCAGCCGCGAAAGGTTTACAGTGTCCATCGCGGCTGAAGCCGCTCCTACAGATTCTCGCTAATAAATCAGAGTTGTTGACAGTTACCCTGTTTTTCCCGTTTTAGTTTGGCTACATCCAGTGCGTCATCCAGATAGCCGCCATAAAAATCCAGCGTAGTGACCCCCACCATACGCTCCGCAATTTCTTTGCCCTGTGTGTCGACGAATATCAGGGTGGGTGTAACCATGATGTTGTAACGGTTAGCAAGTTTGTCGGCGCTGGTAGGTTTGCCGTTAAAGCCGTTAATAGAAGTTGTATTGCCCAGCATCACTTTACGCATCACGACACGCTTATCGTAATCCCGATTCCGGCGTATGGGTTTTAATATATTTTCTTCTAGCAAATCGCAGTACTCGCAGTATTCCGCAGAAAATTCCAGTAATAATGGCCTGCAGCCTTGATTCATTTCAGATATGGCTGCTTCCAGATTGTGCAATAGTGGTACTTCAGCCGGGCTAAGTACGCCCGCCCTGGCGGCTGACATGACTAGACTGCTCATGAGTAGTCCCCATTTGCATAGCTGAAGGTTCATTCAATAATACTCCCACCCCGCCCGTTATCCGGGCCTGTATAATGACCGCATGACATCACAAATGGTTTCAAAATGACTGAAAACTTGTTGCGTATAGCAACCCGAAAAAGCCCGTTAGCCCTTTGGCAGGCCAATCATGTGCGTGATGCCCTGCTCGCCCGGCATCCAGAACTGATTGTCGAACTGGTGACGATGACAACCCAGGGCGACAAAATTCTTGATACCCCACTGGCCAAGATCGGTGGCAAGGGTCTGTTCGTTAAGGAACTCGAGCTCGGTCTGCTGGAAGGACGCGCAGACCTGGCCGTACATTCCATGAAAGATGTCCCCGTGGACTTCCCTGATGGATTGGAGATAGCCTCCATCCTGCCCAGGGAAGATCCGCGGGATGCATTTATATCCAATCTTTATCAGTCACTTGAAGCGTTACCGGTGGCGGCTCGGGTAGGCACTTCAAGCCTGCGCCGGCAATGCCAGTTACGTGCACTACGCAAGGATCTGGAAATTATCGATTTGCGGGGTAATGTAAACACGCGTTTAAAAAAACTGGACGATGGTGAGTATGATGCGATTTTGCTGGCCAGCGCAGGGATGAAACGCATGGGTTGGAAGGCACGTATTACCCAAATATTAGGGACAGATGTTTTGCTGCCAGCCATTGGGCAAGGAGCCATCGGTATCGAGTGCCGCATGCATGATGAGCGTGTGTTGACTTATATTAATGAACTGAACGATTCACACACTGCGATCAGATTGCGTGCAGAACGTGCATTTAATCAGCGTCTGATGGGGGGTTGCCAGGTACCGATTGGTGGTTATGCCGAACTGGAACATGGCGTCATCGTGTTGCGGGGACTGGTGGGGAATCCAGATGGCAGTACTATGGTGCAGGGAGTTGTCAGTGGTCGGCCGGAGGATGCAGAAGAACTGGGCCAGGTTTTGGCGGATGATCTTTTGTCCCGCGGTGCGCGTGAAATTCTCGACGAGGTTTATCATGCTGGGTCGACTGACTGAGGCAAATCAATTACAGGCATTGAATGTGTTGGTGACGCGTCCAACACACCAGGCTGAATCGCTATGTCAGCTTTTAACCGGGTATGGCGCAGATGTCGTTAAATTTCCGTTGCTGGAAATTCTTGATCCGGATAACCCTGCCGAGTTGACACAGTGCGTAGAACAATTGGAGTCGTATGACTGGGTAATTTTTGTCAGCGTTAATGCTATACAGCGAGCTATACCAGCCATACTTGAAAGGCGCAAATGGCCTGAGAAAAGCCGTATTGCTGTGATTGGCAAGAGTTCAGCCGCCGCGCTGAAAACTTTTGGACTAAAAGCAGATGCCTGCCCCGAGGTACAGTTTGATAGTGAAGGTTTATTAAATTTGCCGGTAATGCAACAGGTTGCCGGTTTACGGGTGGTCATCTTTCGTGGCAACAGTGGCCGTGAAAAGCTGGCAAATACACTGCGAGCCAGAGGTGCCAGTGTAGATTATGTAGAATGTTACCGGCGTGCCAAACCGGCCATGGATTCGCATAATCCTGATGATTTAGGCAAAATAACCCATACCGATGTTGCCCTGATTAATAGTGCAGAAAGCCTTAATAATTTATTGGAATTATTCTCCGGGCAGTCACTGGCTGATTTGCTCAAGGTGCAGTTGCTGGTTGTTAGCCAACGACTTGTTGATATTGCAAAACAGGCCGGATTTGTAAAACCACCGCTGGTTGCAGAAAATGCAACGGATGGTGCAGTGCTTGCAGCGCTGCTTGACTGGCAACATCGCTATCGGCCACAAACAGATACCTAAACTAATCAGGATAGACGCAGGAAAATGAGCGAATCCAAAGATAAGACACCCGTACCAAAAAAAGCCATGGTCAAGGATACGGGTAGCACACCACCACCGGTAGTGAAGCAAGCAGCGGTTAAGAAAAAACCTGTGCCTCCACCTTCAAAACCAGTTCCTGAAAAAAAACCTCAGCCAGGTAATAGGGGTAATAGCAGTGCACCGTTCTGGCTATCCCTGCTGTCACTGGCAGCTTCAATTGCATTGGGTGTTGCAGCATTTTTCTTCTGGAACCAGCAACAGCAATCCTTGCAGGGGCAAGATTCGGTGGCGACGCGGGTTGATACCAAGCTACAGGCGGTGGATACCACTATTGGCCAGGTAAAAAGTGGTTTTGACGATCTCAAGGCAACTGCAGAAAAAAAGCGTGATGTAATAAACGATAAAGTTGAACAATTGAAGGAAAATCAACGCAGCCAGAGTGACCGGATCAGCAAGTTGAATGCCCTGATTGGACGCAGTACCCAGGACTGGACACTGGCCGAGGTCGAGTATTTGCTGCGTGTTGCCAGTGAACGCACGCATTTGCAGCGGGATGTTAAAACAGCACTGGTTGCACTTGAAAATGCAGACCAGCGGTTGCTTGAATTATCTGATCCTGGCCTGGCATCCATACGTCAACAAATTGCTGATGAGCGCGGACTTTTAAAACGCGTCCCGGTGATTGATCGTGAAGGGCTTGCGGCCAGCCTGGCGACCGTGCTCTCACGGCTTGATGGTTTGCCAATCAGTGGACAGGTTTATAAAGCACTGGCAAAAGAAGGTGAAGCCGATGCTGCGCAAGCAGAAGATAAAGCTTCAACCAAGCCACCTGGTCTTGACTGGCAATCATGGGAGGACTGGAAGAAAATTCCAGGTCAGGTTGGTGAAAGCTTACGTAAATTGGTCACCATTCGGCAACATGATCAACCGGTGCATCCCATGATCCAGCCTGGCAGCGAAACGTTCCTGCGCCAGAATCTGCGTTTGCAGATTGAGTCAGCAAGACTGGCATTGTTACGTGAAGATGCTGTGTTCTATCAGCAATCACTGGATACTGCGAAAACCTGGATCAATAAGTTCTTTGCAATAGATGAAAGTGATGTGCAAGCCATGCTTGAACAATTAAATGAGCTTGGATCAGTGCAGGTTCATCCGGTGATGCCCGATATTTCAAAATCTTTACAGCTGCTGCGAAAACATCTGGAATTGTCAGCCAGAGTCAGCGCATCAAATGATGCCCCGAAAGAGACTGCCGTTCCAGAGGTTGTTGTGCCGACGCCTGATCAATCAAACGGTCAGAATCCATGAAGTGGCTGATTTATGCGCTGCTGGCGCTGGCAGGTTCTGTGCTGGTAGGTCTGGTGGCATTGCCTGATCCAGGTTATGTACTGTTGGGATACGGGAAATACAGTGTAGAAACAACCTTGCTGACGTTGATGTGTGGTTTGCTGGCGGCTTATTTTGTGTTGAGATTTCTATTGAGCGTGTTTCGGGTGCCGCAGCGCGTACAAGCGTGGAACTTGCAGCAAAAACGCGAACGAGACCGTAAACACCTCGACCTTGGAATGATGGAGCTGGTGGAAGGAAACCCACATACGGCAGAAAAGACGCTCAGGCGGTTGACTGAAAATACAGACAATCCCCTGATCACTTATCTGGCCGCTGCGCGTGCTGCACAACAACAAGGTGCCATAGAGCGGCGCGACGAATATCTTGACCTTGCCCAGAAAATGCTGCCTAAAGCCGGGCTGGCGATTAATTTATCCCGGGCAGAATTGCAAATGGCGCAAGGCCAATATGCAACAGCATTAACTACGCTGGATAGTTTACGCAAACAATATCCGGATCATTCCCAGATCATTAAGTACCTTCTGAATATTTATCAACAAAGTGGTGACTGGCCGAGACTCAAACAGTTACTGCCTGATATCAAACGCAGAAAAGTGTTGACGCAGGATGCTTTGCAAGCGATCACTTTAAAGGTGCACCGGAAATTATTACTGACAGCGGCAAAGGAGCGTGACCTGCCTGCGTTACAGCAACTTTGGCAGGAATTGCCGCGGCAATACCAGCAGGATACTGAACTAGTTTCAGTTTATGCCGGTCATTTGCTTGATTTGCACGCCGATGATGCCGCAGAGGTGCTGATTAAAGATGCAACGGCACGCAATTGGGATAAGCACCTGGCTTATCTATATGGCAATTTGCGCGATGGAGATGCGGTAAAACAACTTGAAACCGTAGAAGCCTGGTTACAGCAGTACCCGAACGATAGTCAGCTGTTATTAAGTGCAGCCAGACTCAGCATGCGTAATGAACTCTGGGGTAAAGCAAAAAGTTACGTCGAAGCCAGTATCGGGCAGGAAGCCACGCCAGAAAGCTATCAACTGTTAGGGTTGTTGTGTGAAAAAAATGAGGATGCCCCACTGGCGATGGCAGCCTATCGACATGGTCTGAATATGCTGGCAGATAAGAGTGGAAAGCCTGCGGTTAAAGCAGCGATTGCTATAACTGATGATTCGAAGCAGGAAGCTTCAAATATAAAGTCAGCATCAAAATAGATCTGTTGGTGCCCTAGCCTTTTGCAGCAAGTTTATCCAGTACGTCTTTGGCGAATTCAAAAGCATCCGAGTACATGCTATTCATATTGGCATGATGATTCACAAATAGTGGGGTGGCTGCATCAATCATTGCCGGAGCACCACTCATATAAATGTCGTAGCTGCTCAGATCGGAATAAGTTGAGACAACAGCATCCGTAACCAGTGAAGCTTCTGCCGTCCATCGGTCTTCTGGAAAGGGATGAGATAACACCGGCGTGTATTTGAAATGGTCATGTTCTTCTTGCCACTTTAAGGGTAAGTCATGCAGGTACAGATCCTGTTTGGAGCGAGCGCCCCAGAATAAATGTACTGGACGAGTAATCCCGGCATGAAACATATGTTCCAGCATACCTTTGAGAGGCGCAAAACCGGTACCGCCACCCATCATAATGATTGGCCGGTCAGAGTTTTCCCGTAAATAGAATGAGCCTAACGGGCCTTGCATCCGCAACATTTCCTTGTCGCGCATATCATCGAATACATGCCCAGTAAATGAACCGCCGGATATATAGCGAATATGCAGTTCTAAGAACTCATTGTTATGCGGGGCATTGGCAATAGAAAAAGCGCGGTGCCGACCGTCTTTGAGAATAAACTCGATATATTGTCCGGCAAGAAAAATAAAAGATTCACTCTCAGGGATTTTCAGTAGAACCCGCATCACATCGTGTGAAAGCCGCTCCAGGTTTTGAGCGCGGCAAGGTATCTCTGCAACAGGTGGCGCATCAATATTTTCGGCAATCCGAATACGGATAGTAAGATCACTCTCTGGCACCGCCTGGCAGAAGACCGCAGTATGCCTATCGCCACTGGATGCTGCGAGTGCTTCAGGTTCACCATCCGGATAGGTGACCTTACCTTCAACCAATGTCCCGATACATGAACCACACTGTCCATTCTGGCAACCATAGGGGAGACTGATGCCCTGTCGTTGTGCGCCTTGAATGATGGTTTCACCAGGATTGATGACGAATGTTTGTCCGGTAGTTTCAATCCGGATTTGGTGCGACATTTTAATGCTCAGTTATTATTGTAAAGAGAATCATTCTCGTTCATTTTTGCTTTCAGGTAAACGGATGGCTTCTACGTTAATCGCCAGTTGGGGGGGGCATTCAGGGCAGTTGCTTATTCCACAGCATACTGATCAAGCAGTTACCAACGCCATGCGCTAGTAGCACGATATTTAATATTGGCTTGGCTGAGCTCTATTAGCCCTAAAAAGGACTAATAGTGCATGCAATTAAGCCGCTTTAGGTAGACTGCTCCGGCTCTTGAGCCAGTCTGTCAATTCTTCCCATTGTTCCAGATCCTGCCAAACGGAAGAAGGTGCCATTTCAAAAATTCCCAGGCCTTTTTCTGCAGCACGGATGTAATTTTGCGTATCGCGAAGTACCGCTGTAAAAGGAATTTTCATGCTGGACAGAAATGCCTCAAGTGCCTGATATGAAAGAGTATATTCGCGAACGCGATTAGCGATTACGGCCACTTTGGTTTGTTTGCGTGAAACCTTGCCATTGAGTAGCAGCTCTTCAATGAAGTGTGCTGCGGCACGCATATCCAGAGGTGACGGCAACACCGGAATCAAAAGTGTGTCTGCACGTTTGACCAGGTCGGCGAGTTCTTTGCCGTGAGTTGCAGCCGGTGCATCCATAATCAGGACATCGGTTGAGCGGGGAATTCGAAAGCCAGATTTCACGGCATCCAGTCCGAGAATTTCAGGATAATTTTCTGGTCTCTGGTCGAGCCATTCGAGACTGGATTGTTGTGGATCAAAATCAGCCAGTACAACATTTTTACCTTCAGTTGCGTAAAAACTTGCAAGGTTGGTAGCTAACGTAGTTTTACCACAACCACCTTTGGAATTGACAGTCATTATCGTTCGCATGTTTACCCATCCTCTTGTTGGTTTATAAGACTGTAGCAGATAATTCCTCAAGTTTCTAAGTGAAATTTTATTGAATTACGATAACCAAAAATAAATGCATTTTTCAGTTAATATTTAACCCTGCCCAGATTGCATCGACATGCTTTTTTACAGCTTCATCCATGCTAATGGGTATGCCCCATTCGCGATCAGTTTCACCCTTCCATTTGTTGGTAGCATCGAAACCTACCTTGCTACCCAGTCCAGAAACAGGTGATGCAAAGTCGAGATAATCGATCGGTGTGTTTTCCACAAGAGTCATATCCCTCACCGGATCCATTCTGGTTGTCATGGCCCAGATCACGTCCTTCCAGTCGCGCACATTGACGTCATCATCGGTGACAATAATAAATTTGGTGTACATGAACTGACGTAGAAAACTCCAGACACCGAACATGACACGCTTGGCGTGGCCGGGATACTGTTTTTTCATGCTGACACAGGCCATGCGATAGGAGCAGCCTTCCGGCGGCAGGTAAAAATCGGTGATTTCCGGAAATTGTTTTTGCAGGATGGGTACGAAGACTTCATTGAGCGCGACACCGAGAATCGCAGGCTCATCTGGCGGTCGACCCGTGTAGGTGCTGTGGTAGATGGGTTTATCTCGATGGGTAATCTGCTCAATAGTGAATACAGGAAAGGTTTCCTGCTCATTGTAATAGCCCGTATGGTCGCCAAATGGCCCTTCCAGCGCTGTTTCATCGGGGTAGATATATCCTTCCAGCACAAACTCAGCACTGGCCGGGACTTGCAGATCTACCGATTTGCAATTGACCAGTTCGGTACGGGATCCCCGGAGTAAACCGGCAAAGGCATATTCAGACAAGGTATCCGGGACAGGCGTGACCGCTGCCAGAATGGTTGCGGGATCAGCACCCAGCGCAACCGCAATCGGAAACGGTTCGCCAGGGTTAGTCTGCTGCCAGTCCTGAAAATCCAGTGCGCCACCGCGGTGGGCGAGCCAACGCATAATGACCTTGTTTTTGCCAATCACTTGTTGGCGATAGATGCCCAGGTTCTGGCGTTCTTTGTTCGGCCCTTTGGTGACTACCAGTGCCCAGGTGATCAGAGGCCCAGCGTCTCCTGGCCAGCAGGTCTGAATAGGCAGTTTACTTAAATCGACATCAGTCCCGGTTAAGTGATGTTGCTGACAGGCTGCGTTTTTAACCGTCTTCGGTGCCATATCCAACACTTTTTTAAACATCGGCAATTTTTGCCAGGCGTCTTTCATTCCTTTCGGTGCTTCGGGTTCCTTGAGTGATGCCAGCAAGGTGCCTATGTCACGTAATGCGGCTACCGAGTCGGCACCCATTCCAAGTGCTACGCGTTCCGGTGTGCCGAACAAATTACCCAGCACCGGTGTCTCAAAACCTTTGGGATTTTCGAACAGCAGCGCTGGGCCACCCATGCGTAACGTGCGGTCGCAGATTTCGGTCATTTCCAGGTTCGGGTCGATTTCTTGGGTGATGCGTTTCAATTCGCCGCGTTGTTCGAGCTGGACGATGAAATCACGTAAATCCTGATAATGCATGACGGGTTCGGCTCTAATTAATTAAGTGCGTACAATGAGTGCAAGGGATACTCTGATTAATTGGTAAAACTGTAGGAGCGGCTTCAGCCGCGATGAACACTGCGCCCAAAGCCGCTCCTACAGTGTTTGTAATGTTCATTATGACAAGATGTACGAATAAATCAGAGGTTCCCACGATTGTAACAGTTGATGGAGTACAGCATGACTAAACATTACGACCTGATCGCCATCGGAGCCGGCAGCGGTGGCCTGTCGGTAGCCGAACGCGCTGCAAAATACGGCGCTAAATGTGCGGTTATCGAATCAGGAAAACTGGGCGGTACTTGCGTCAACGTTGGTTGCGTACCGAAAAAAATCATGTGGTTCGGTGCGCATATGGCCCACACGCTGGAAGATGCAGCTGGGTTTGGTTTTACGCTGCAGCAAACTGAATTCAGTTGGCCGGTACTAAAAAAAGCACGTGATACTTACGTCAACAATATCAATACCTGGTATCACACCTACTTGTCAGATTCGAACATCGATGAAATCGTCGGCCACGCCCGGTTTGTCGATGCTAAAACACTCGAGGTCGCCGGAAAAAAATACACAGCGGATCATATCGTCATCGCTCCCGGCGGTGCGCCCATGATGCCGGATACAGAAGGTGCAGAGCTGGGTATTACCTCGGACGGTTTTTTTGAACTGGAAGATTTACCAAAACGAATTGCAGTTGTAGGTTCCGGTTACATTGCCGTCGAACTAGCCGGAATGCTCAACTCATTAGGTGCTGATGTCACCATGTTGTTGCGCAAGGAACATTTATTGCGAGAATTCGACGCCATGCTGCGCGAAACCCTGATGGAACAAATGCTCGAAGACGGTATCGATATCCTGTCGCGTACCCAGGTACAAAAAATTGAAAAAGAAAAAGACGGCAGCCTGTGCATTGTTTGTGAAAACGGGCAGAAGCTGGAAGGCTTTGACGAATTAATCTGGGCAATAGGCCGATATCCGTTAACCGCTGAACTGGATCTCGATAAAACTGGCTTAACGACCAACGCACAGGGCTTTATAGAAACCGACAAGTTCCAGCAAACTTCCGTTGAAGGCATCTACGCCATCGGTGATGTCACCGGCCGGGCACCTCTCACACCCGTCGCCATTGCAGCCGGTCGCCGTTTGGGAGATCGATTATATGGTGGCATGAAAGACCGGCACCTGCGCTATGAAAATATCGCTACCGTTGTATTCACCCACCCACCCATCGGTACAGTAGGACTCACCGAAGACCAGGCGCGCGAAGAACACGGCGAAGCGGTTAAAATTTATCAAACGCGTTTCACACCTATGATTCACGCCATTTCCAAACGTGATCAGAAAACCGCCATGAAATTGGTTGTCGTGGGTGCACAGGAAAAAGTGGTTGGTTGTCACATCATCGGTGACGGGGCGGATGAAATGTTGCAGGGGTTTGCGGTGGCTATTCGGATGGGCGCTAATAAGAAAGATTTGGATGATACGGTGGCGATTCATCCGACTAGTGCGGAAGAATTGGTTACGATGCGGTGATATTCGAAATCGTGTCCCCGATTACGTATGAGGATCAAAATCTATATGAAACGTAAAACGCAGTTAATTTTACTCTGGTGGTTTATGATCTGCTTCACGGCTATATTTTTTATACAGATGCATTATTTTTATAATGTATATTTTCCAGTTGCCATAGAATCTTTTTCAGAATCACCCGAAATCCATGCCCATTTAGAAGAAGTCACAAAGGTGATGATGTCTAAAATGTTATTATGGCCAATAATGGTATTTGCTGTTTTGATAGGAGGTTTAATTGGCACATATTTTAGTAAGGATGGTCAAGATAAATAGGGCGTAATCTGACGATAGAGCATGTTTTTCTTTTATTTGCGCATTGAAAGTGAGGGCGTTTCACCCTCAAAACGAACACCCTCCCAGCCATAGGCAATAAACTGACGAATATTCTGGTGATCTGTTCCATCAGGGTTTTTCAGTACATTCCGATAATGTTGTCCAAAACAATCCAAGGTCTGTTTTGCAGAGAACTTATGTTCCTGCGCAAAGGCAAACAATTTACAGGAGCCCTGGTTTTCCTCGGCGGTGTTATAGACCGTTCCGTTGTGAAAAGCGGTGGGTGTAATGTCGTATAAGGAATCGATCAAGAGCATTACTTCATCGAAATCGATCTTTTCAGGTTGGTTCTTTAATAGTATGAGTAAATGATCAAGGGTGAGCATAAAATTTATAACCCATGATGATGGTTAGATAACTTTTTACCATTTGTCTTTACAATCGAAGTGCTTCGATAACGCTTAATGTTTCTGGCCGCACACCACGCCAGATATAAAACGATTCCGCAGCTTGTTCGACCAGCATGCCTAAGCCATCAAAGGATTTTTCTGCGCCGCTTTGTTGAGTGTAGCGAACAAATGCGGTTGGTTTGTTGCTGTACATCATGTCGTAGCAGACGGTTGATTTGTTAATGATGCCTTTTGGTAATTCGGGTACTTTTCCATCGAGTCCTGCAGCGGTGGCGTTGATGATGATGTCAAAGTTTTCACCGGCTAGATCTGAAAATCCACAACCATGAATTGCGCCGAGGTCGTCAAATACGTTTGCGAGTTCGTGTGCTTTGCTGACGGTGCGATTGGCAATGGTTATATTTATGGGTGCTTGTTCTATTAATGGTGAGATCACACCACGTGATGCACCACCAGCGCCGAGTAACAGAACGCGTTTGTCTTTTATCGAGACTTGATGATTGATGGTCAGGTCGCGTACCAGTCCGACCCCGTCGGTGTTGTCGCCAATCAGGTTGTCGTCTTTGATGGAAAGTGTATTTACCGCGCCAGCACGCTCTGCGCGTTCACTGCGTTCAGTCGCTAGTTGCCAGGCTTCTAGTTTGAACGGCACGGTGATATTGATACCTTTACCGCCTTGGTTTCGGAAGTTGTTAACGGCGTCAGAAAAATTATCCAGCGGCACCAGGATCGCTTCATAGGTCAAATCCTGTCCGGTTTGTTTTGCGAACAGGGTATGAATTTGCGGGGATTTGCTGTGGCTGATGGGGTTGCCCATCACAGCGTAGCGGTCGGTCACGATTGGTCCGGCAATTACTGGCCGAAAACTCCCATGATGGTATAGAAGAAGATGATTGAAAGGATTGCGCCTGCGGGCAGAGTCACTATCCAGGATATAAATATTCTGCCAACGACACTCAGGTTCAGGGCTGAGATGCCTCGTGCCATACCGACACCGAGGACGCCACCGACCAGTGTGTGTGTGGTTGAGATCGGTAATCCTGTGCCTGATGCCAGAACGACCGTTGTAGCCGCAGCGATGGTGGCGGCAAACCCACGGCTAGGCGTCAGTTCGGTGATGCCGCTGCCAATGGTTGCCATGACGCGGTGTCCGTAAGTGATCAGGCCAATGACGATGCCAGCGCCACCAAGCAATAAAATCCAGGTGGGCATGGCAGATTTTTGCGCGACTTCACCGCCACTCTGTACGATGCCTACAACCGCAGCAATGGGCCCGACCGCATTGGCGACATCATTGGAGCCGTGGGCAAACGCCATCGCACAGGCTGTGGCCATCATCAGAACGCCGAATACTTTTTCTACATTGGTGAAATGGAAATCACGGTCTGCTTTCGGATCAAATTTTAATTTTGATATGGCTCGTTTGCCGACAAAGAACAGAATCAGTCCGCAAATAACGGCCATTAAATAATTCTGGCCGGTGCTTAATTCCAGGCCTATATGTTTCAAACCCTTGAACAGAGTAACCAGCGCGACGATGAATCCCACCATGAACATGTAGTAAGGCACATAGCGGCGGGCATTATCGAACGGATCCTTGGTGTCCAGGATTAGCGTCTGTATGCTGCGAAAAATAAAGAACGCAAAAAATCCGGATATAGCCGGTGAAATAATCCAGCTCATAGCAATGTGACCGATTTTTCCCCAATCGACAGAGTTTGTGCCTAGTCCCACGGCGGCGAACCCGACAATCGCGCCAACGATGGAGTGCGTAGTCGATACAGGCCAGCCCAACCGCGAGGCGATAAGCAGCCAGACACCGGCGGCCAACAAGGCCGCCAGCATCCCGTATACGAGCAGTTCCGGCGAGTTACTTATTATTGATGGGTCGATAATGCCTTTACGGATGGTTTTTGTGACCTGTCCGCCTGCCAGATAGGCGCCTGCAAATTCAAAGATGGCCGCGACGATGATGGCCTGCTTAACAGTCAGAGCGCCTGAGCCGACCGAGGTGCCCATGGCGTTGGCTACATCGTTGGCGCCGATGCCCCAGGCCATAAAAAAACCGAATAAGCAGGCCAGTACCAGAAAAGTAGTTGCGTGTTCCATAAGGGTGTCTGAGTTAGCGGGCGAGCATTAATTGGAGACGGCTGCCAACGCGCTGGGCGCGGTCGGCCAGTTCGCCGATACCGTCAATCACCGTGTACATGAACATCACATTGACCGGCGGCAAGTCAGCTTCGAGTTTGTAAATTTCTGAGCGCAGATCAATTTGTATTCTGTCGGTGTCGCTTTCTATGTTATCCAGATCCCGGATCATGGCTTCAACCACAGACAGTTCATTACCACGAAACCCAGTGGCGACCAGTTCATCGAGTTCGTTGATGGCTTTTTGCGCTTGCGCAGAGGCATCGATGGAGCGTTGAACATACTCCAGGATGATTGTCTCCAGTCCTTCTGGGAACACCATTTTGCGCCCGGTAATGATACCGGCGATATCTTTGGCCTTGTTGGCGATTTTGTCCTGCATGGTCAGTACTTCGAGCAGGTCACGCCGTGAAACAGGCATGAACAGACCTTTAGGCAGCTGTAAACGTAAATCCCGTTTCAGATCGTCTGCTTCGCGTTCTAATCGGGCTATTTCATTACGTTCTTTGCCAACGGTTTCCCAGTCACCGGCAAGTACCGCTTTAAAAAAGGGAATCAGTTGTTTGACGCAGACTTGAACGCTTTGCATATGTGTCTGCAAGGGACGTATGGGCGAAGTGCCGAACATACTTGAGATAGTGCTTTTTGCCATAGCGGGTTGGCCTTGTCAGTAACCGGTGAACTTTGGCGGCATGCTAGGGTTGGGGAGCATCCCTGTCAATCATTATTTGAGCCAATTTGCGGCACTTTTTGCAAAGTAAGTCAGGATGCCGTCGGCACCGGCGCGTTTGCAGGCGAGTAGAGATTCCAGTACCACGGCACGCTCGTCCAGCCAGCCATTTTGAGCAGCGGCCTTGAGCATGGCGTATTCACCGCTGACCTGATAAACAAAGGTAGGTGCGCCAAACTGGTCTTTGGCGCGGCGTACGATGTCCAGGTAAGGCATCCCGGGCTTGATCATGACCATGTCGGCGCCCTCTTCCAGATCCAGGCTGATTTCCCACAGTGCCTCATCTGAATTAGCCGGATCCATCTGGTAGCTGTACTTGTTGCCACCGGCAAGATTTTTTGCAGAGCCAACAGCATCACGGAATGGCCCATAGAAACTGGAGGCATATTTTGCAGAATAGGCAAGAATGCGTGTATTGCGGTGACCGGCAGATTCGAGAGCATTACGAATTGCACCAATGCGGCCGTCCATCATGTCGGAGGGTGCCACAATGTCGGCCCCGGCTTCGGCGTGTGATAGTGCCTGGTTGATCAGTACTTCGACGGTTTCGTCATTCAGTACATAACCGTTGTTATCAATTAGCCCATCCTGGCCATGGCTGGTAAAAGGGTCGAGTGCCACATCTGTAATAATGCCAAGATCAGGTTGCTTTTGTTTCAACGCGCGTATGGCGCGTTGTACCAGTCCATCTGGATTATAAGCTTCACTGGCTTCATCACTTTTTCTGTCGTTGGGGGTGACCGGAAATAGCGCTATTGCCGGGATGCCCAGGCGAACCAGTTCGTCGGCTTCTTTAAGTAATTCATCGATACTGACGCGTTCAATGCCAGGCATAGAAGTAACAGCTTCACGTTTACCCTCGCCTTCTATGACGAACATTGGGTATATGAGGTCATCCACACTCAGCACGGATTCCCGCATCAAACGGCGTGAAAAATCATCATGACGCATGCGCCTCATACGTACACCCGGGAACTGGCCACGGCCGGTTTCTATCACTGACAAAGTATCCTCCTGACTACGGATTCCGCCTAATTATCATGCAGTGTACCTTGCTTGAATCGGGAGCTGTAGTCATGGTTAGCAAAGAATTTTCATTGTGAGTCAAATGGATGGGAGGTTCTTTCAGCGGATACTGTCTCGTTTTAAGTGTCTGGTGATGCATGGCGTGTCTGTACCTGTTTGACCGCCACAAATAAATGACACTGTTGATTCGGTTCGGTATGCAAAATGCCGGTCTTTCGTCGTTTCGAGGGTGTTAAAGCGTCAAAATAATAGTTGCAATTTCCATGAGCATTTATAAGAAACCATATAACACATTGTTATTTATAATAATATTAGAATTTAGTAAAAGCTGGCATGGTCTCTGCATTATTCACAGCAGGGAACGGGAATTGGTAGGAACGGAAAACTTCAAGGATGTGCCTGACCGGCCGTTATTAAGGATGAAGGTCGGTTACCCGGTCCAGGGATGGCAGGTTTCAAGGAATGAGAACCTTTCGGATTGCGTCTTGTCAATCAAGGCGTAGTCCAAAAGAGTGACTCAAGACTGAATTGTTGTATGTAACGACTCCTCCGACGCTGAAAAGCGTACTTTACCCCGCACTTGTGCGGGGTTTTTTTTATCCTTTCATTTCTACCATTTCAAAATCAGCTTTTGAAACACCGCAGTCCGGGCATTCCCAGTCTTCTGGAATGTCTTCCCAGCGCGTGCCTGCTTTAATACCTTCTTCCGGTAAGCCCTCAGCTTCGTCATAGATAAAGCCGCAGACCATACATTCCCATTTTTTCATTGTTCAGGTTCCTGATTGTTAAAGTATTTAAGACTGTGCCGTAACTATTGAGTTCATCGCAACGGGTAAATTGTGTGGTAGTTGCTAGATCCACTGTTTTGGTTTTAGAAAATCGGTATACAACTTTTCTTCTTCGCTGCCGGGTTCTGGGTGCCAGTTATATCGCCAGGTTACTTCGGGTGGCAGTGACATCAGAATCGATTCTGTCCGGCCACCGGTTTGCAGACCAAATAAGGTGCCGCGATCGTATACCAGGTTGAATTCGACATAACGGCCACGCCGGTAACATTGAAAATCCCGGTGGTGTTGTTGCCAGGGATGATCTTTACGTTTTTCAACGATGGGCGTGTAGGCTTCAATATAGTGATCGCCGACGCTGCGCATGAAAGCAAAGCTTTGCTCAAAACCCGGTTCATTGTAATCATCGAAGAACAGGCCGCCAATGCCGCGAGGCTCGTTACGATGTGGCAGATAAAAATATTCGTCACACCATTTTTTTAAGCGGGGGTACAGATCGTTACCAAAAGGCTGGCAGGCTTTTTGGGCAATGCGATGCCAGTGGACGGCATCCGCTTCGAACCCGTAGTACGGGGTTAGATCAAAGCCGCCGCCGAACCACCAAACTGGCTCTTCATTGGGTTTTTCGGCAATAAAAAACCGTATATTGGCGTGTGATGTGGGCACAAACGGATTATTCGGATGAATGACCAGTGATACGCCGAGCGCCTGAAAGTTGCGTCCAGCCAGCTCTGGCCGGTGTGCAGTTGCTGAAGCGGGGAGTTCTCCCCCATGCACATGGGAAAAGTTAATGCCGGCTTTTTCAAACACCTCGCCGTTTTCCAGAACGCGGCTGCGCCCGCCACCGCCTTCACTGCGCGTCCAGCTTTCTTCCAGGAAGTGATGACTGGATTCAAATTGTTCCAGTGATGTACAGATGCGATCCTGCAGATCCTGTAGGTAGTATTTGACGGAATCGATATCGGGTGCAGTCATACTATTATCCGGTTCGGATTAGCTTACCTTGTTGTGTGCGTATCTCAGTTGGTTTAGCAAGAGTGCCCGTTTCACCCGGCAGTATGTAATCGATGTCCTGGCCAAACTGTTTCATGATAACCAGTTTGCGGCTAGTTGGCCGTTTCTGACTGAAATTTGCACTGGTAGAAATAAGTGGGCTATGTAACATCTGGCACAGTTCACGACAGCCTGGGTGCGCGGTAACGCGGACAGCGAGGGTATAATGATTTCCGGTTAGCCATGTCGGACATTCAGGGCGCGCGGGTAATAACCAGGTGACGGGGCCGGGCCAGGTTTTTGATATTTGTTTTTTGAATTTTTTCTTTAAGGGTAACAGGAACGGTTTTAGTTGCTTGAAATTGGCGGCTATCAGAATCAGACCTTTGGTGGGCTTGCGCTGTTTAAGTGCCAGTAAGCGGTAAACTGCTGTTGGGTTCAAAGGGTCACAACCCAGGCCATAAACTGCCTCTGTAGGATAGGCAATGAGACCGCCCTGACGCAGTATCCGGACGGCCCGTTTAAGATGTTGATGTGTCGGCGGTTTGCTCAATCAGCTTTTGGTTCTTCTTCGGTTTCTTCAATTTCATACGGTTCCGAAAACTTGCAATCCTGTTGCGGACAAACCCGTTCGGTGCCACGTTTTTTCGTGGTTTTAATAGACAGAATGGGCCAGTTGCATTCAGGGCACGGGCCTTTGACAGGCAGGTTCCAGATGGCGTAATCACAGTCTGGATAAGCCGAGCAGGAAAAGAAAATTTTACCACGCCGGGACTTTCGTTTAAGGATTGTGGCTTTGTTGCACTTGGGGCAAGTGATGCCACTGTCTTCCGGTTTTTCCAGTGGCTCGATGAATTTACAGTCCGGATAACTGCTGCAACCGATAAATTTACCGTAGCGGCCACTGCGGATGATCAGTGGTGAACTGCATTCCGGGCAGGTTCTGCCTTCCACGACCTCCGGTTCACTCTGGTTACCATCACCATCGATGTTGCGTGTGTAGTCACATTCCGGGTATCCCGTACACCCGACAAAACGCCCGCGTCGGCCAAGCCTGATATTTAGAGGTTTGCTACATTTCGGGCATTCTTCATCGAGGGCTTCGGTGGTGACTTCATTGCGTGAAACACTGCTTTCTTTATCGATTACCAAATCTTTGAAGGGCCGCCAGAATTCCTTCATCAAAGGTATCCATTCTTTCTCTCCGCGGGAGACAGAGTCGAGTTCGTCTTCCAGCTTGGCGGTAAAATCGTAATCGACGTATTTGGTGAAATGGTTTGAGAGGAAACGGCTGACTACCCGGCCTACATCGGTTGGATAGAAACGTTTTTTATCCAGCGTGACGTATTCCCGGTTTTGCAGTGTCGAAATAATCGAGGCATAGGTCGATGGACGGCCGATGCCGTATTCTTCCAGTGTCTTGACCAGGCTGGCTTCACTGAAGCGTGGTGGTGGCTCAGTGAAATGTTGTTCGGGGCGTATTGCCTTGAGTGCAACCACATCGCCTTTTTCAAGCGGCGGCAACTGATTTTCTTCGTCACTCTTGTTTTTAGCCGCATCATCCACGCCTTCCTGATAGACGGTAATGAAACCAGGAGTTACCAGCGTCGAGCCGGTGGCGCGCAGCATGTTGTCTTTGCCGCATTCGAAGTCGACGCCGACCGTATGAATGGTGGCGTGGATCATCTGGCAGGCAACGGTACGTTTCCAGATCAGGCTATAGAGTTTGAACTGCTCGACACTGAGATGGGTTTTGATGTCATCGGGCAGATTTTTTGCCGATGTCGGACGAACCGCTTCGTGTGCTTCCTGCGCATTCTTTGCTTTGGTTTTAAAGGTTCTAATCTGTTCGGGTAGGTTGTCCTTACCGTAACGTTCAACGATTAGCTCACGTATTTCATCGAGAGCTTCACCTGCCAGGTTAACCGAATCTGTACGCATATAAGTGATCAGACCAACGGCGCCCTGGCCGATGTCGATACCTTCATATAATTGCTGGGCAACGCGCATAGTGCGGCTAGCGCCAAAGCCCAGCTTGCGCGAAGCTTCCTGTTGCAGCGTTGAGGTAGTAAAAGGTGCGGCGGGGTTACGTTTGCGCTGTTTCTTTTCGATGCTGGCAACGGTTAGTTTTCCACCAGCGGCTTTTTCGAGTTCTTTTTGAACCTTGTTAGCCGTTTTTTCTTCAATGATCGTAAACTGTTCCAGCTTATCGCCATGCAGCCGGGTCAAGCGTCCCTCAAAAGACTGTTTGTCCTTTTCGAAGTCAGCTTCAATGGTCCAGTATTCACGCGCCTCAAATTTTTCAATTTCTTCTTCGCGCTCAACAATCATTCGCAGAGCCGGACTTTGCACCCGGCCGGCCGACAGGCCGCGGCGGATTTTTTTCCAGAGTAGCGGCGATAGATTGAAGCCAACCAGGTAGTCTAGTGCGCGGCGCGCCTGCTGTGCATTGACCATATGGGTGGACAGTTCGCGCGGTTGTTGCATGGCTTCCTGGATCGCGCGCTTGGTGATTTCATTGAAAACCACCCGGTAAGTTTTTTTGTTTTTCAGGATGCCGCGGTCTTTCAGTAATTCGTGCAGGTGCCAGGATATTGCTTCACCTTCGCGATCCGGATCAGTTGCCAGATACAGGTTATCAGCTTTTTTCAGTGCCTTGATAATGGCATCTACGTGCTTTGCGTTACGTTCGATGATCTGGTATTTCATGGCAAAGTCATTTTCAGTATCCACCGCGCCTTCTTTGGGGATCAAGTCGCGGACATGACCATAGGAGGCCAATACATCAAAGCCTTTGCCAAGATATTTCTTGATGGTTTTACACTTCGCCGGTGATTCGACGATGACTATATTTTTACTCATACCAGTAGTTAAAAAGCCGCGCTATTGAAGCGCGGCTAGTAATTTATCTCCACAGATAGCAAATTTAATGCAGGTACGTTGACAGGTTGTCAAACACCAGGTCTTCAATCCAGGCGTAGGCAGCTTCTTCGCCTGGCTGGTTAAACAACACCATCAATACCACCCATTTAAGTTGTCCGATATCAAAATCATCGGTGTCCAGTGCCATGGCGCGTTCGATGACGTGTTCACGGCTGGCACTGTTCAAGATACCCATTTGTTCGAGAAACAGCAAAAAACCCCGGCACTCGGTATCCATACGGTCACATTCTTCCGTAGAAAAAATACGGATGGCATTGGCTGTTTGCGGATTCTGCAGGCCAGAACCTTGTTGATTTACCAGGCCTTCCAGCCAGTCAAATGCCTGATTTACTTCAGTTGCCGGAAAACCCGCTTCGAGTAATTCGGTTTGAATCAATTCACGGTCGGGTGTCTGATGCGCTTCATCTTCCAGATAGTAGTTTTCAAACAGATACATAAGTACATCGAACATATCTTCTTTCATGTCAGGCTCTCTTTCCGGATGCGCGTATAGCGGCCACCATGACTAGAGGCAACATACCCCTCAAGCTCAAGTACCAGCAGCATGGAGGAAAGCTGTTCCGGCGTCAATCCACTGCGGCTAACCAATTCATCCACGGATACCGGGTCATATGCCATTTGTTCTAGTAACTGCAGATATTCATTATCCATTTCTGCCGGGTTATCAACAGCGCTGGCCGCGGTCTGCCTGCTAGTTATTTCCCCCAACGCCAGTGAGCCGAGTTCTTCGAGAATATGTTCGGCAGTTTCAACCAGTTTTGCGCCGTTGCGGATTAATTCATGGCAACCGCGTGATAAGGGGTTATGGATGGATCCAGGGATCGCAAACACATCGCGACCCTGGTCCAGCGCGCAACGGGCGGTAATTAATGAGCCGGAACGCTGTGCGGCTTCCACGACCAGAACGCCCAGACTTATGCCGCTGATTATTCGGTTGCGGCGCGGGAAATTCTGCGCCAGTGGTGGTGTGCCAGGCGGCAGTTCAGATATCAGGGCGCCCTGTTCTGCAATACGGTGGGCAAGCTCGCGGTTGCTGGCTGGATAGACGCGATCGAGACCGGTGCCCATCACGGCAATAGTTTGTCCGCCTGCATCCAGCGCACCTTGATGGGCTGCAGCGTCGATGCCAAGCGCCAGGCCGCTGGTTATCACAAGCCCCTGCCCGGCAAGATGGTGGGCAAACGCCTTTGCATTTTGTTCGCCGCCGCGGGTCGGGTGACGGCTGCCTACGATAGCAATTTGTAGTTGCGTGAGCGTTTCAAGCTGGCCGTGAACAAAAAGTACTGGTGGCGGCTGACCGCTTTCAATGAGCAATTGAGGGAATTCCGGATCCTGACAGGTGATCAGGTGATTGTCTTTCCCCTGGAGCCAATGCATGTCCTGGTCAACGGATGACCAATCAGGCCTTTGCAAGGCTTCAGCCACTGACTGGGGTACTCCGGCTTGCCGCAGTTCACTGGCTGGCAGTGAGAATAAGGCCTTCGGGTCAGAGAATTTGTCGAGCAAGCGATGGCAGGTGACCGGGCCTACGCCGGACGTATGTAACAGCGCTAGCCAGTAACGCAGTGCCGAATTTCTCTGAGGAGGAGTTTCAGAGTCAGCTATAGGTAGGTTGTTTGCACTCATTCCTTGAGTATCCATGTTGATTTCACATGGACATGATAAAAGGTATTGCTGTAAAAATGAACACCGGGCTAAAAAGCCCGGTGTTTGAGTAGATCTAAGCTAAAACGGTGATCTCAGCTGAGATTATCAGGATGGCGTACTTTGTCGCCGACGTGTAAAGCTTCGGTTGCTTTTAGGATCAAAGCGTAGCTGACTTTTTCAAAGGTGCGGAACACCATCAGCAGACCGGCTTTTTCGTCGGGTAACTGAACCAGGTCGTTGCGTTTGCGGCTGACTTGATCGCGTATCAGAGCGCCTTTTTGCTCAATCGACATAACGGTACCGACATCAACGCCTTCACGAGTACCACGGTTGATTATCACAATCTGGTATTGGCCGATCTGGCTGACACCGTCAAGTACAGAGATGATTGAACCATCCATATCTTCACTGGTAGGGTGCGGTGAAAAGTAGGGGTGGATTGACTCATTTTCAATCGGTAAGGCACGATCACCTATATTGATTTCGCGAGTAGTGCGCGTTAGCTGTAGCGTGCTTGGATCACCGCTGCGGCTTATCTTGCCTTCACCCAGGTATTTGGCTTCGTAGCCCAGAATTTCTCCACTATCGGGATCAATATAGGCATCTCCAGGGCGGAAAAGATTTTGACCGATTGTCGCATCATCGCTGACGCCACGTAGGTAGACACGGTCACCCGCACCGGTAATCAAATGCTCACCAGCACTGGAGACCACATAGGCAGCCTTGGCAAGTTCGTCTTTACCGACAACCAGGGGTTTAGACAGAAACTGCTGGATAGCATCTAGCGGAATCGTTGGAATCGCGTTGTCCAGACTTTCAGGACGGGCGCGTGGGGATAGTTTCAGGCCACCACGTTTGCCACGCCGATTGATGCGCAGCTGCGGTTTACCATCCACATAGACCAGAGTCAGTTCGTCACCCGGGTATATAAGGTGTGGATTGCTGACTTGCGGGTTAACATACCAAATTTCTGGCCATAGCCATGGGCTATTGAGAAATAAGGCAGAAATATCCCATAAGGTATCGCCTTTTTTGACCACATAGTGATCGGGGTGCCCATCTTTAAGTGAGCCCTGGTTTGCGAAAGCGCTGGTGACCATAAGAGTCAGTGCCAGTGCTAGAGATTTATAGTTAGACATAAGCGTCCCTTTGCGTCCGGGTTGTGCCAAAAAAATACTGCCTTAACAGGCGTTAATGCTCTAATTCGATGATAGTTAACGGCAGTCAGGGTTGGGAGTGTAGCGATAATTTACATTTTACGATATCTCGCATAAACTGCCGGGTATTTGACGGGTTTTGAACAAACAGTAGCCTGTTCACTATGTTAGAGTGCGTAATCAATAGTCATAGACACTTTGTGACGATAATAATATGGCAATTCTGAATATCCTGTATTTCCCTGATCCACGGTTGCGTAAGGTTGCAAAGCCGGTCGAGCGGGTAGATGACGCGCTGCGTACCCTTATAGATGATATGTTCGAGACCATGTACGACGCGCCTGGGATCGGCCTGGCGGCGACCCAGGTCAATATTCATAAGCGGCTAATCGTTATCGATATCAGTGAAGAAAAGGATCAGCCCGTGGTATTGATCAACCCGGAACTGATAGAAAAGGACGGCATCGAGGAAATGGAGGAGGGCTGTTTGTCTGTTCCAGGTGTATTTGAATCTGTCCAGCGAGCCGAACATATCAAGGTGAGGGCGTTGGATCGGCAAGGTGAAGCAATTGAATTATCTGTCGATGGTCTGTTAGCCATCTGTATCCAGCATGAAATTGACCACCTGGATGGCAAGTTGTTTGTCGACTATTTATCTCAGCTGAAGCGGACTCGGATTCGTAAAAAACTCGAAAAACAACAGCGCCACCCCAATAACGTCGACTCGTCTGCCGGACAGGCACAAACGGTTATCTAAACTTAATGCGGATCATTTTTGCGGGTACGCCGGATTTTTCGGTGCCGGTTCTTCAGACTTTGATCGACAGCGCGCACTCAGTTGTGGGCGTTTACTCCCAGCCAGATCGTCCTGCTGGCCGGGGTCGAAAATTGCAACAGAGTCCGGTCAAGCAGCTGGCCGTGCAACATGAGTTGCCGATATTTCAACCTGCCAGCCTTAAGCCGTCAGAACAACACCAAATTCTCAAAGATTTACAGCCAGACCTCATGGTCGTGGTGGCCTATGGATTATTGCTGCCCCAGTCTATTTTGGACGTTCCCGGATTAGGTTGTGTCAATCTGCATGCTTCTTTACTACCTCGCTGGCGGGGTGCTGCGCCGATTCAACGCGCCATTCTGGCAGGTGATGCAACCACTGGTGTCTGTCTTATGCAGATGGAGGCCGGTCTGGATACTGGGCCGGTTTTGGCCTCGGATACTTGCAACATAACTGAGTCGGATACTGGTGGAGAGTTGCATGATAGATTGAGTGAGATGTCTGCTCGCTTACTCGCCGCTAATTTGGATAAATTGGAAAATAAATCACTAACCGCAGTTGTACAGGATGATCAGCTGGCAACTTATGCTAAGAAATTACAAAAGAGTGAAGCAGTGATCGACTGGTCACAAACTGCCGGACAGATTGATCGCCAGGTGCGTGCGTTTAATCCCTGGCCAGTAGCACAAACCCAATATGATGATCACGTGCTGCGTATCTGGAAGAGTGTGCCCGCCGACTATGCGGGTGATAAAAAACCTGGCTCAGTGCTTTCCACAGATAAGCACGGCATACTCGTTGCCTGTGGTAAAGCCGAACTGCGATTACAGGAAGTTCAGCTGCCTGGCGGCAAGCGTCTGACGGCTGCCCAGTTTTTGAATGCGCACACCATGAAGTCGGTTGTGTTTAGCTAGCCCTGTATGGGTAATGCAGCTTTGAGCCGAAACAGAGGTAGTAGTAATAACTCAACTTCACGCGCAGTCGCGGCAAGTATTCTGCTGAGCGTGATTAGTGATGGCAAGTCACTCACTGGACAGCTAAATCAGAAATTACCTGATCTTAAAGTAGATACCGATCGCGCCTTGACTCAGGAACTCTGTTACGGCGTTTTGCGCTGGTATCCGCGTTTACAGGGGTTGTCAGAAATACTGTTGTCGCGTCCATTCAAACCGCGCGAACAGATTGTTCACATGCTGATACTGGCTGGTTTTTACCAGTTGCTGTATCTCGACAAACCCGCACACGCAGTGATTCACGAAACCGTTGAAGCCGCACGTGCACTTGGAAAAGACTGGGCAACCGGTGTAGTGAATGCCGTGTTACGTAACTGCCAGCGTAAAATGCAGACTTTGCAGGAAGAACTGGATCGTAAGCCAGCAACCCGTTGGGCGCACCCAAACTGGTTTTTAAAACTATTGCGTCAGGATTGGCCGGCAGAATGGGAGGCCATTGTTGATGCGAACAATCAACGTCCACCGATGACATTACGTGTCAATCAAATGCGCCAGGATACCCATGCTTATGCAGATTTTCTTTCTGCGCAAGGCATCATGAGTCAGCCGGTTAAAGCAGTGCAGTCGGCACTGATTTTGTCGCAGGCAATCGGCGTGGAGAAGTTGCCTGGATTCGAACAGGGTTGTGTGTCTGTGCAGGATGCAGGTGCCCAACTGGCAGCGGATATTTTATCGGTGCAAGCGGGCGAGCGCGTGTTAGATGCCTGTGCTGCGCCCGGGGGTAAAACCTGTCATCTACTTGAATCTCAGCCAGCAGCGGGTGAAATTGTTGCGCTGGATATAGATTCAAACCGCTTACAGCAAATTCAGGAAAATCTCGACCGGTTGCAATTGCAAGCGACCTTGCTGGAAGCTGATGCGGCGGACACAGAAAGTTGGTGGGATGGAAAATATTTTGATCGCATCTTGCTGGATGCACCGTGCTCGGCGAGTGGTGTCATACGGCGTCATCCGGATATCAAAGTTTTACGGCGCGCAGCAGATATTGAACAATTGGCAAAACAGCAAAAACGTTTGCTGGATGCTTTGTGGCTCTTGCTCTCGCCAGGCGGTATGCTGTTATACGTTACCTGTTCGATCTTGCAGCGCGAAAATACTGATCAAATGAAGCGTTTTATCTTGTCGCATCCAGATTGTAAAGAAGTCAAAATTGATAGAGAGTGGGGCCATGCGCTTGCTGTGGGGCGTCAGATTTTGCCGGGTGAAGATTTGATGGATGGTTTTTATTACGCTTGCCTCGTCAAAAAATCTGGGCATGACTTGAATGATTAGAGAGGCCTTAATTACAAAACTGCCAGGGCGTATGGCGCAGTTCATGCGCTGTTGCCTGTTACTGGGAGGTTGTTACGGTGCTCCGGTCAGTGCTGACCATGCTACCATCGAGAACGAGAGAACCCTGTTGGTGAATGGAATCTACAGGGCCAGCGCACACGTCGTGTTTGATATGGATGAAAAGGTGCAGGAGGCGCTGGATAATGGTGTGCCGTTGGTTGTTGACCTGGAAATTGAACTGGTGCGTAAACGCGACTGGTTGTGGCCGGAAGTAATTGTTGAGCACAAGCAGCATTACATGATGTATTTTCATGCTTTGAGTCGGCGTTACATCGTCAAGGATGTGAATAAGGATGTGCAGCAAAGTTATCGCTACATTGATGATGCGCTTAATGCCATCGGTGATGTTTATGATGTGCCGTTGATTGCCGTTGATGAATTATATGCCAAAGCTGATTACCGGGTGCGGATGCGGGCGTTATTTGATGTTGAAGCGCTGCCTACTCCGATTCGTTTATGGGCCTATTTTAGTTCTGACTGGAAACTGACCGGTGGCTGGACCCAGTGGCGCCTGAAACCCTGAATAAATCCCGTTTTGGTATCTGGCCGATACTCTTATTGTTCGGCATATTGTTGGTATCGCTGAGCTTGATGAGCGATGCCACGCACCACTCTGATCGATTCGGTCAATTATATTCCTGGCTATTACTGATTAATGCGCTGGGATTGATTGTGCTAGTGGCATTGATCGGCTCCAATCTCTATTGGATGGTCAGCCAATACCGGGCGCGTGCACCGGGTGCCTTGTTGACGGCACGATTGTTAGTGGCATTTATCGTCCTTGCCGTAGTACCGATTACCATTGTTTATTATTTCTCGTTGCAGTTTTTACAGCGCGGTATCGATTCCTGGTTTAACGTCGAAATCGAACAGGCGCTGGAAGATTCACTTGATTTAAGCCGGGGTGCACTGGATGTTCGGCTCAGCGATTTGCTGGGGCTGACGGGTAAAGTGGCGGACGAGCTGAGTGAATTATCGCCCTCTATGATTCCGATTATGCTCTACGATTTGAGGGTCAGGAGTGGTGCTGTTGAGTTAACGGTATATGGTCGCGAAGGCCGTATTGTTGGCTCCAGTAACCAGGATAGCAGTGCTATCCTTCCCAGCAATCCTAGCAAGGAAGTCGCGCTGGTGTTATCACAAGGTCGGCCCTATGTCGCATTGGAGCCGCTCGGTGATGGTGGCTTGTTTGCGCGCACGGTTATGCCAATCCGGGTTGCCAAGGTAGGCTCCGAAGGTCTGACCTTGCAGGCGTTGTATCAGATGCCAGGACGGTTGAGTGATCTTGCAGATAATGTGCAGGCACAAATTACCCGCTACAAAGAGCTTTCATTTCTACGCAGGCCATTAAAATACAGTTACACATTGACGCTATCTCTGGTGCTGGTATTGAGTCTGCTGGCAGCAGTATGGGCGGCATTTTTCTCGGCGCGAAGGTTGATTGCTCCTATTGGGGTGCTGGCCGATGGTACCCGGGCTGTAGCCGAAGGTGATTATAGTAAACGGCTACCAGTATCCAGTGAAGACGAGCTGGGTTTTCTAGTGCGCTCCTTCAATGATATGACAAGGCGATTGGCGCATGGGCGTGATCAGGCGCTGACCAGTCAGCAACAGATTGAGAGTCAACGCGCCTATCTTGAAACCCTGCTCGGCAGTTTATCATCGGGTGTTATGAGTATAGATGGTACGGGTATCGTTACTACGGCAAACGATGCAGCTTGTAAAATTCTGGGTTTGGATATCAATAAGACCTTGGGTAGTAGTCTGAACCAGTTAGTAGATAGCCAAGAGTATTTAGAGCCATTGTTGAATGAAATCGAAGCTAACAAGGTGGCCAATACTGAACAATGGCAAACTCAGATTACCTTAACCGGAGAGACCGGGCAGCGAATATTGATGTGCCGCTCTACGTTGTTATCTGAGAGTGAGACGGCTTCGGGTAGCCAGGTGCTGGTATTTGACGATGTTACCGATTTGATTCGTGCGCAACGTGAATCGGCCTGGGGTGAAGTTGCCCGGCGTCTGGCGCATGAAATCAAAAATCCGTTGACGCCTATACAGTTATCAGCGGAAAGAATGCGCAGGAAGTATTTGAATAGTATGGATGAGGCTGAGGCGGATGTGCTCGACAGGGCGACACATACCATCGTGCAACAAGTCGAATCGTTGAAAGAAATGGTTAATGCATTCAGTGATTATGCGCGTGCACCGCAGTTAGAATTGCAAAGCCTCATGTTGCATGACTTGCTCCGAGAGGTGCTCGACCTGTATAAAAGCAACGAACAGATAATCAATATACAATTAACCCAACCAGAGCCGCTGATCGAAGCAGATGCGGGCCGATTACGGCAGTTGCTGCATAATCTGATTAAAAATGCGTTAGAGTCGGTCAGTGATATTTATAATGCACAGCTATTGATCGAAACGCGCTGGCAGATGGAGGATGGGGAACGTTATATTGAGTTATGTATTGAAGATAATGGCGGTGGATTTTCTCAGGAAATCCTGGAGCATGTCTTTGAACCTTATGTGACAACAAAAGCTCGAGGTACAGGCTTAGGGTTGGCGATTGTAAAGAAAATTGTAGAAGAACATAACGGGCAGATACAAGCGTGCAATACCAGCGAGCATCACGCCAGAATTGAGATTCGATTTACGGCTGCCGTTAATCCTGAAGGAAACCGGAATAGTCCCCGGGCAATAAACAACAGTTCGAGTATTTAACGTGCTGATTAATTTCAAAGAGGTAACTAAGACAACATGACTGCTGGCTACATACTGGTAGTGGATGATGAGCCGGACATTCGTAACCTCGTCAAGGAGATTCTCGAAGACGAGGGTTACGAAGTTTCGATTGCAGAAAACGGTCAGGCAGCGCGCCATGCCCGCCGGTTGCGGCGTCCAGATTTAATCCTGCTGGATATCTGGATGGATGATGTCGATGGCATTACCTTGTTGCGGGAATGGTCGGAGGGCGGAGGTTTGCCCTGCCCAGTTATTGTCATGTCCGGCCATGGTACGGTTGAGACTGCTGTCGAAGCTACCCGTCTGGGTGCCTACGATTTTATCGAAAAGCCGATCTCTCTAGCCAAGTTGTTACTTGTAACCAGCCGGGCACTGGAAGTTGACAAGCTACAACAGGAAAATATTGGCTTGCGGAAACAGACGCAACCAATATCCGAACCAAATGGTAAAAGTGAAGTCATGCAATCGCTGCGTGAACAAGCTAAACGGATTGCCCAGCATAATACCTGGGTTTTGATCAGCGGAGAGCCAGGATCGGGCAAGGAGATTGTTGCTCGCTATATCCATTCGCAAAGTCCATTGCGGGATCGGCCCTTTATAGAAGTCGCGGTTGGTTCCATGTCACCGGAAAATTCGGCTGCCGAGTTGTTTGGTAGTGAGAATGGAGACCAGGTGCATTACGGCAGATTGGAACAGGCTAATGGCGGTGTATTGTTCCTCGGAAATATTACAGATATGGACTTGCAGACGCAGTCTCGGTTGCTCAGTGTTTTTCAGACGCATTCATTTTTACGTATGGGTGGTACTGAGCCTGTGTCGGTTGATATCCGGGTGATTGCCACGACCTCGCGTAACCTCGAAATAGAAGTGAGTGAAGGCCGTTTCCGGGAAGATTTATTTTATCATTTAAATGTTGTGCCGCTGCCCGTACCTGCATTGCGGGAACACAGCCAGGATATTCCTGAATTGCTAAATTACTATGTGGATCGTTTTGTAATGCAGGAAAACCTGCCTTATCGTGAATTCAGTACGGCGGCACAAAACCGGTTGCGTAACTATCTGTGGCCGGGCAATATTCGGGAGTTGAAAAATCTGGTGCAACGACTGTTGATATTGGGCAGCGGGCCGGTGATTGATGTTGGAGAAGTGGAGATGGCGTTTAGTACTTCTCAAAAACCCGACATGACTTCTGAGCAGTCTTCCCTGCCGATGGACATGCCCTTGCGAGAAGCGCGTGAACAGTTCGAAAAAATCTATTTAGAACATCAGTTACAAAAAGCGGGCGGTAGCGTTGGTAAACTGGCCAAGCTTGTAGGCATGGAACGAACACACTTGTATCGAAAATTGCGCAGTCTCGGTATCGATATTAAAAAAGGCAGCGATTAGTCGTTTGCCTTAATCATAGTATTACTTTGCGATGAAAATAATTATTCTTGGTGCCGGGCAGGTCGGTAGTTCAGTAGCCCAGAACCTGGCAAGTGAAGCCAATGACATAACCATGGTGGATTCTGATGCATCGGTACTGAGTGATCTTCAGGACCGGATAGATATTCGTACAGTTGTTGGTATCGCATCACACCCGGAAATCCTGATCCAGGCGGGTGCGGAAGACGCCGATATGATAGTGGCAGTGACTAACAGCGATGAAATCAACATGATCGCTTGTCAGGTGGCCTATACGTTATTTCACACGCCAATCAAAATAGCCCGGGTTCGCGCCCGTGAGTATCACAGGTACAAAAAGCTGTTTACCCAGGAAGCATTGCCCGTAGATGTGCTGATCAGTCCCGAGCAATTGGTCACCGACTATATTCAGCGTTTGATCGAACAACCCGGCGCCTTGCAAGTGCTCGATTTTGCGGGTGGCCGAGTGCAATTGGTCGCAGAACGGGCGATTGAAGGTGGTGCGCTGATTGGTCATGAGTTGCGTGAATTACAGCAGCATTTGCCCAATAAAGAAGTGCGTATTGCCGCTATTTTCCGTCAGGGCGCAGCGATCCTGCCAGAAGGTGACACCGTCATTGAAGTCGATGATGAAGTGTTTTTCCTGGCAGCACCCAAAAATATCCGTGCGGTGACGGGCGAGTTACGTACCCTGGATAAAACGGTTAAGCGTGTCATTATTGCCGGCGGCGGCAATATTGGTTTACGTTTGGCGCTAGCCATTGAAGGCCGCTACCAGGTCAAGTTAATCGAGCGTGACCCAGTCATTGCGCGGCAATTATCGGAACGCTTGAATCGTACAATTGTATTGTTGGGTGACGCGGCTGATGAAGAACTTCTGCAAGAAGAAAATATCGAAAACACCGATGTATTTGTAGCACTGACCAATGATGAAGAAGCGAACATATTGTCAGCCATGCTGGCTAAGCGCCTGGGTGCCCGCAAAGTTATGTCGTTAATAAATCGCGCATCTTATGTGGATCTTGTGCAAAGTGATGTGATTGATATTGCCATATCACCCCAGCAAGCCACTATTGGCAGTCTGTTAACGCATGTGCGCCGTGGTGATGTTGTCATGGTGCATTCCTTACGGCGCGGTGCTGCTGAAGCGATTGAAGCCGTTGCCCACGGCGACCCAGAAACCTCGAAGGTTGTGGGCCGTACTATAGAAGAAATCAAACTGCCCCCCGGCACGACCATTGGTGCCGTGGTGCGCGGTGACCAGGTCATTATTGCCCATCACGATACGGTGATCGAAACAGAAGATCACGTCATCCTGTTCCTGGTTGATAAGCAGCGGATTCAGGATGTCGAGCGGCTGTTCCAGGTTGGCGTAACCTTTTTCTAACCATGCAATTCAGTACCATTCTACGCATTCTCGGCTTGTTGTTAATGGCATCGAGTCTTTTCATGGTGCCGCCACTCGTTATTTCAGTATGGGAAGACGATGGAACGACGCGAGCATTTTTAGTGACGCTGGCAGGCGTGTTGGTGGTTGGCTTTTTTTGCTGGTTCCCGGTGCGTGGCAAGCGGCGTGAATTGCGTATTCGTGATGGTTTCCTGGTAGTTGCTCTGTTCTGGATTGTGTTGGCGCTGGTTTGTGCCATCCCCTTTGCGCTCACCGATGATCCGCATATGGATTTTCCAGATGCGGTTTTTGAATCGATGTCGGGTTTGACGACAACCGGTGCAACTGTGCTGATCGGCATCGACCGGTTGCCGATTGCGATCCAGTGGTACCGTCAACAACTGCAATGGTTTGGCGGAATGGGTATCGTCGTACTTGCGGTTGCTGTAATGCCCATGTTGGGCATTGGTGGTATGCAATTATATCGTGCAGAAACCCCTGGCCCAATGAAAGATAACAAACTGACGCCGCGAATCACAGAAACAGCCAAAGCGCTTTGGTATATATATCTAGGGTTAACAGTTGCCTGTGCCATCGCCTATTGGTTGGCGGGTATGACGCCTTTTGATGCTATTGGACACAGTTTTTCCACGGTAGCGATCGGTGGATTTTCCACGCACGACCTCAGTATCGGCTTCTTTCAAAATCCGGCCATTGAAATGGTTGCCGTGGTATTTATGTTGCTAGCCGGTGTGAATTTCTCACTACACTTTTTGGGCTGGCGATCCAAGAACGTTTTAACTTATTTTCGGGACGCAGAATTCCGTGCTTATTTGACTATATTGGCCATCATTGCCGCTGTGACAATAGTTTATCTATATTTAAGTGGAACCTTCCCGCGGTTTCCTGATGCGGTGCATCACGGCTTATTCCAGGCGGTTTCAATTGGGACTACAGCTGGATTCACGACGGCAGCCTATTTTCACTGGCCAGGCTTTTTACCGGTACTGTTGTTGTTTAGTAGTTTTATCGGTGGTTGCGCGGGTTCTACCGGTGGTGGCATGAAAGTGATCCGGTTTTTATTGATATTCAAACAAGGTCTGCGCGAAATTAAACGGCTGGTGCACCCCAGTGCGCAGATACCCATCAAGGTCGGTAACAAATCCATGTCAGAAAAAGTTGTCGAAGCTGTCTGGGGGTTTTTTGCTATCTACGTCGGTTGCTTCGTCATAATGATGCTGGTGTTGTTGTCGACTGGGCTAGACCAGGTGACCGCATTTTCTGCAGTTGCAGCCTGTATGAATAATCTGGGTCCCGGTTTGGGTGAGGTTGGCTTCCACTACGGTGATATCAATACCACCTCAAAATGGGTGTTGAGTATGGCCATGCTATTAGGCCGTTTGGAAATATTTACCCTGCTGGTTTTGCTGTCTCCGGCATTCTGGCGGCGGTGAATGCCAGTTCCAAAACAACAAGATTTGCCCATGTGGATTTGCTGGATTGCACAGGATGCTAATGGTGTCTGGTGGGGCTATGAAGTGGAGCCAATAATGCATGAAAACGGTTGGTATGAAAATGAAGTGGGAAAATATTATAAGATATGCGCAGATTCCCCCAATTTATCGTGGTGTAAATCTTTAAAATCTGTTGAATAATAGTATATTATTACCCACATATTATTAATTAATTTCGATATATTAAATATAATATCCCACATTATTAATATATGACATAATACGGCCATATATTAATATTATTTACACCCACTTTTATATAAATACTTTGGTTGAAAAATTTAAATATTAGTTAATAATTTATCAATAGCGCCGTAACTCTTTAACGATAAAGAAAAATTCGAGGTAAGATAGAATATGGAGCAAGTTGTTACGATATCGCCCGAAACAGCGTGGCAAATGTCGCAGGATAATCCGCGGGCAGTGATGATTGACGTGCGCTCTGATATGGAATTTCTCTTCGTGGGTCATCCTGCCGGTGCCGTGCATATTGCCTGGATTGACTACCCAGAGTGGCAAATTAATACTAATTTTGCAGCTGAAGTGAGAAAAACCATTCTTGGTGGGATTTGTCATGGAGCAGTTAATGAGGGTGTTCCAATAATACTCATTTGTCGTAGCGGGAAACGCTCGCTGGAGGCAGGTAACCTTTTAATAGAACAAGGATTTGTTGAGATTTATAATGTTGAGGATGGATTTGAGGGCGAGTTGGACAAGGAGCATCATCGAGGTACATTGGGTGGCTGGCGTTCGGCAGGATTGCCGTGGCAACAGTGTTAGCTTGGAATTAGCCATGCGAGTGATATGTATTTATACTTATACTTAGTGTTGACCCTATAAAGATCCATTTTTATAATCAACTGTCAGGTGTGCACCTCTAGTCAAGCCAATCGGGTTATTGTGGTAACGCTGGTTTAAGCAGGTCAGGTGTGTCATCGTTACTTGAGGCAGTATGCCTTAAAAAATCAAATACACTATCCGTTCAACTGCGGCTAGGAGGAGAACAGCACATGTCATCAACAGCAGAATCTATGAACTCAGGTCAACTTGACGACTGGTTAAATAAAAAATTGGATGAAATTCTGCCTGGGAAAATCCAGGAAATAGAAGAAGCCAAAACCCCGTCCATGTCGATTATCGCTACCAAAGGTACGCTCGACTGGGCTTATCCACCGTTTATTCTGGCCTCTACATCAGCCGCTTTGGGATGGGACACCTCTATCTTTTTTACTTTTTATGGTTTGTTACTTCTGAAAAAAGACTTGCCTTGTAAAGTTAGTCCATTAGGTAACCCGGCGATGCCCATGAAAATGCCGTTCGGCCCACAATGGTTCCAGGATTTTGACTGGCCGATGCCTAACCTGCTGATGGGGGGTGTACCCGGTTTTGAAAATGTAGCGACGGGTTTGATGAAGAAGACCTTTAAAAATAAGGGTGTGGCGACGGTCGAAGAATTGCGTGGCCTGTGTCTTGAAGCCGACGTTAAAATGATTGCCTGCCAGATGACGGTTGATGTGTTTGGTTTCAAACAGGACGACTTTATCCCGGAAGTCAGCGATTACGTGGGAGCCACTTACTTTTTGCCAATTGCCAAAGACTCTGACGTTTGTTTGTTTATCTGATTCTTTTTAACAGACTCAGAAAAGGGCGTGTTAACAGCACGCCCTTTTTTATTGTCCTATGATTAGTTTGATACAACGGGTAAGTGAAGCGCGTGTCACTATTGATCATCAAGTTGTTGGCGAAATTAATAACGGCATACTCGCCTTGATCGGTGTGGAGAAAAACGATGGTCAGCAACAGGCTGATCGTCTTTTGCAGAAAATGCTCGGCTATCGCATTTTTGAAGATTCAGACGGAAAAATGAATTTATGTTTGCGTGACATAGCCGGTGGATTACTCCTAGTGCCACAATTCACATTAGCAGCCGATACGAATAAAGGCATGCGCCCTGGTTTTTCTGCCGCGGCTGATCCAGATGAAGGTAAGTGCTGGTTTGAATATTTACTGAAGCACGCACAACAACAATATAGCTACGTTGAGAGTGGCCGCTTTGGATCAGACATGCAGGTCAGTCTGGTTAATCAAGGCCCGGCGACGTTCTGGTTGCAGACTTAAAGGGTCTTTCTATATTAATGTGGTGTTGAAATACCACTGAGAAGGGTTAAATTTTCGTGGCGCAAGGCCGTTGAAAATAACAGGTTAGAGAACAGCTTATCGCTGTAAGTATCCAGAATAGAAAAAACCCCATGCTGTAAATTCCCATGCGGCTGAATTCCAGATGGCCAGTCAGGCTGATCAGATCAAGTGGATCAAACGCGGTGAAAAACAAGCCGGTGGCAATACCTGACATAATGAATGAAGGCCAAAATACAGCAATGATGCGCTGGACAACTGGAATAGCCTTTGTTGTATCTTGATGTGTTTCGGCGGCTGTTGGATGTGGCATGAAATTTCTACTCCTCAGTCCTCGGCACTAAGCCGTGCTTGAAAAGGCCCATTGATGGTTAAACGGTCGCGAATTTCCCAGCTTTGATCAAGAGGCGCTAGACGCAAATACCATATACCTGGCATCAATTCAGATATTGCTGCTGAAAAATTGTTTCCAGCCTGGCGAGTCAGGGTTACCTGCTGATCCAGTTCTGCGCGTGTTGAGTGAATAATTTTCAGTTTCAGTGTTTTATCGCTAATGGGTGATTTTCCTGACAGTGAAAGATTGAGCATTTTGCCATTGTTTCTTAGTAGTCCTTCGAGCTGCATTTTTTTGGCGAGTTCTTGCTGGTGTTTAACCTGATTGATCGCCAGACCCGCTTTGTAATAATCATCAACAACCAGTGCATTGGGGCTTTGTATTGCAAGATAGAGAGTTGCAAAACCGGCGATCACGGCGCTGGCCGGAAGTGAAATCAGCAACCAGGGCCAGAACTGTGTGTACCAGGGTTGAGTGTCAATTTCAGTGTTGCCGTACATGAATTTACCTCGCTAAAACCGGACCCAGAAAACGGGCTGACTCGGTCTGGGTTAAATCGGGATCATCTTCTGAGCTCAGAGTGAAAGTAATCTGGCTGGAGGCGCGTTCCAGTATGACAGGATCAATTTGTACCGTCACTGGCAGAGTAAATACTTCGCTGGCAAGCACATGGATATGTTTTTGCTCCATTGTCAGTTTGAGTCCTTCCAGACCTGATATCTGAATATTATAGTAGTGAGCCTGTTCATCCATGTTAATAATTTTCAGTATATAAACATTTTCCACCAGTCCTTCGGAGGTTTCGCGGTACAGACTGTTACGGTCGCGGATGATGTCCAGTTCCAGCGGGATACGCTGACTGATCTCATAGATCAGACCGCCGGTAAGCAGTGTCAGCAATAGCGCATATAGTATAGTGCGTGGCCGGAGGAGTTGATTCTTGATACCCGCCATGGCGTTCTCGGTGGTATAGCGCACCAGACCTCTGGCATAACCCATTTTGTCCATGACCTGGTCACAGACATCTACACAGGCAGCGCAACCGATGCACTGGTATTGCAGACCGTCACGGATATCGATACCGGTCGGGCAGACTTGTACGCATAATGTACAGTCCACACAGTCTCCCAGGCCTTTTTCTAGCGGATCGACACTTTTTTTGCGTGAGCCACGCGGATCACCTCGTTCTTCGTCGTAGGAGATTATTAATGTGTCTTTGTCGAACATGGCACTCTGAAAGCGTGCATAAGGACACATATAAATGCACACTTGTTCACGCATCCAGCCAGCGTTGCCATAGGTGGCAAAACCGTAAAAGAATACCCAGAAGGTTTCCCACGGACCCATGGTGAAGTTGAACATGGACACTGCAAGTTCACGAATCGGTGTGAAGTATCCGACAAAGGTGAAACCGGTAAACAGCGCAAACGCCAGCCAGATAAAATGTTTCAAAGCCTTGACGCGGAATTTACTGGCAGACATTTCGCTTTTATCACGCTTGATTTGTTGATTGCGCGAACCTTCGATCTTGCGTTCAATCCACAGGAAAGCTTCAGTCCAGACGGTTTGTGGACAGGCATAACCACACCACAGTCGACCGGCCAGTGCGGTGAAGAAAAATAAGGCCAGGGCGGCAATGATTAGCAGCCAAGCAAAGTAGAAAAAATCCTGTGGCCAGAACGTCAGTCCAAAAATATAAAATTTACGGGCTGGCAGATCAAACAATACGGCCTGGTGCCCATTCCATTGCAACCAGGCGACACCGTAGTACAAGCCCAGTAGTGCGACCACGCCCAGTACACGCAAATTAGCAAACATACCGTGGACTTCACGGGGGTAGACTTTTTTGTGCTTGGCGTAAAGTTCAGAATCCGCAACATCCGGTAAAGATGTGGCGGATTCTGAAGGTAAGTTTGCAGGTGATGGATCTGACATGCTGGTTTTTTCTACTTGTTGGACAGGCTATAAATATAAGTAGCGAGTAAATGCACCTTGTCTTCACCGAGAAAATCCCGGTGCGCTGGCATATGTCCGTTGCGGCCTTTGGCGATGGTCTGGCGGATGACACCAGTTGATGCACCGTACAACCAGGTTTTGTCATTCAGTGCAGGTGCTCCAAGTGCATTGTTTCCGGCGCCATCAGCACCATGACAGGCAGCGCAATATGTTGCGTAGTGTGTCTTGCCTGCGGTTGCCTTAGTGGCGTCAGCTTCGCGTCCGCTCAGGGTCATGACATAGGCGGTCACCTCATCTACCCCGGTCTCCTGGAGCACAGCTTCCCAGGCGGGCATTACGCCTTTACGGCCGTCGAGTATGCTGGCCTCAATCGCTTCTGGAGTGCCTCCATATAGCCAGGCGCTATCGTGCAGATTAGGGTAGCCAGGGCCACCGCCTGCATCTGAACCGTGACAGGTTGAACAGTAGTTCACGAACAAACGCTGTCCGATCTTTACTGCTTTGGTATCGCCCGCAAGCTCGGGGATCGGAGTTGCAGCGAATTGAGCAAACAATGGGCTGTAGCGTTCATCGGCCGCCTGCATCTCCTTTGCATAGGCATCCTGATGTGTCCAGTTCAGTACACCTCGGAAGGTGCCCAGTCCAGGATACAGGACTAAATATACCAGGCTGAATACCAGGCTGAGGTGAAACATCCACAGCCACCAGCGTGGCATCGGATTGTTATATTCCTCCAGTGTTTCATCCCAACGATGCCCCGTGACATCGCCCACATCAGCTTCGTTGTCACGTTTTTTAGCAGCCCAGGATATTAGCCACCAGCAACCAAAAATATTAGCCAGCGTAAGAACGATTATCCAGATATTCCAGAAGTTACTGCTAAACATAAATTCTTCGTTCATGTCGGCCCCCCTTTACTATGCTGGTCGATTTCGTCGTCAGCAAACGGTAGATTTGCCGCTTCGTCAAAATCGGCTTTACGTTTTTTACTCCAGGCCCAGATAACGACACTAATAAATGCAATTAGCGCCAGGGCGGTGAAAATACCTCGAATTGTGTTGATATCCATTGCCCTTACCTCCTCGATGAAATCACGGTGCCCAGATTTTGCAAATAGGCAACCAGCGCATCCAGTTCAGTTTTACCCTTGACGGCATCAGTTGCTCCAGCAATGTCTTCATCCGAATAGGGCACACCCAGGGTACGCATTACTTTTAGTTTCCTGGGGGTCAGTTGGTCGTCCAGAATGTTTTCAGCAAGCCAGGGAAAACCGGGCATATTAGATTCGGGTACGACATCACGTGGATTCATCAAATGCACACGTTGCCAGTCATCGCTGTATCGTCCACCGACCCGTGCCAGATCCGGGCCAGTTCGTTTGGAGCCCCATTGGAACGGGTGGTCATAAACAAATTCACCGGCAACCGAGTAGTGACCATAGCGTTCAGTCTCAGCACGGAACGGCCGGATCATCTGCGAATGACACAGGTAACAACCTTCCCGGATGTAGATATCACGGCCTTCCAGTTGCAGTGCTGTGTAGGGTTCGAGACCCTCAATGGGTTCCGTCGTGCTTTTCAGAAAAAACAGGGGCACGATTTGCACCAGACCGGCTACACTGATGACCAGTAGAATAAGTACTGCCATCAGGCCGATATTCGTTTCGACAACTTCATGACTCATGGTTGTTCTCCTATTATCAAGCCGTTTGAGGGATTGGTGCGTCGCCAGGTTTGGTGCCTGCAACGGTCTTAATAACGTTGTAGGCCATGACAAACATACCGCTGAGGAAAATAGCTCCGCCCAGGAAACGTACAAAATAGAACGGGTACATGGCTTCCAGTGTTTCAACAAAGCTGTAGGTCAAGGTGCCATCCTCATTGATAGCGCGCCACATCAGACCCTGCATAATTCCGGAAATCCACATAGAGACGATGTAGAGCACCACGCCAATAGTCGACATCCAGAAATGCCAGTCGATCAGACGGATGGAATACATCTGTGCCTGGCCAAACAGTTTTGGAATCAGAAAATACACGGAACCGATTGACACCATTGATACCCAGCCCAATGTACCGGAGTGAACATGACCGATGGTCCAGTCTGTGTAGTGCGATAACGCATTCACCGTTTTGATTGCCATCATCGGGCCTTCGAAAGTCGACATGCCGTAGAACGACAACGATACGATCAGGAATTTGAGAATCGGGTCAGTGCGCAGTTTGTGCCAGGCGCCGGACAAGGTCATGATGCCGTTGATCATGCCACCCCAGGAAGGTGCCAGCAGGATTATCGAGAACACCATGCCCAATGATTGTGCCCAGACCGGTAGCGCTGTGTAATGCAGATGGTGTGGGCCGGCCCACATGTAGGTGGAAATCAATGCCCAGAAATGCACCACGGACAGCCGGTAGGAATACACCGGGCGTTCTGCCTGCATTGGTATAAAGTAGTACATCATGCCGAGGAAGCCAGCGGTCAGGAAGAAGCCTACTGCATTATGACCGTACCACCACTGCACCATGGCGTCGATGGCGCCGGGATACACAGAATAGGATTTGGTCAGACTGACTGGAATCGCCGCGCTGTTGACTATGTGTACCACGGCAACCGTCAAGATAAAGGCGCCAAAGAACCAGTTGGCGACATAAATGTGTTTGACCTTGCGCTTCATTATGGTGCCGAAAAACACCACGGCGTAGGATACCCAGACAATGGTGATCAATATATCAATTGGCCATTCAAGTTCTGCGTATTCCTTACTCGTGGTAATACCTAAGGGTAGTGTAATGACGGCCAGGATGATGACCAGCATCCATCCCCAGAAGGTAAAGGCGGCGAGCCTGTCACTGAATAATCGTGCCTGGCAAGTTCGTTGCACCACATAATACGATGTGGCAAACAAGGCCGAGCCACCAAATGCAAAAATAACCGCGTTGGTATGCAGCGGCCGCAGTCGGCTGAACGTCATCCAGGGGATATCAAAATTAAGTTGTGGCCATACCAGCTGTGCCGCAATGATGACACCTACCAGCATGCCGACGATGCCCCACACAATCGTCATTACGGTAAACTGGCGTACGACCTTGTAGTTGTATGTGGTCTGTGAGCCCATAGGATTTTCCTTTGGTTTTGTTAAACGAAATTCTGCCGGTAGTTGGGACTACCGGCAGAAGTTGAGCATGATTAGCGAGTTCAGAATTTCTTGCCGATACCTACCATGAAAATTACTGGGTCGATTTCGACATCAATATTTTCATTTAGACCTAGCCCGCCACCGCTAATGTTGGCTTCAGTTTCAATATTTGCATACCAGACTTGACCACTGATTAACCAACCATCGTTGAATTCGAAATCAACACCGGCTTCTAGGGCAAAACCAAACGAACTTTCCAAATCGATTTTTGTACCGTCAAGGGTGCCGGAAGTTTCCTCATCAAAGAAGTAGGTGTAGTTCAGGCCAGCTCCAATGTACGGATGTAGATTGGAGCGGGTAGCAAAATGGTATTGCAGGGTGAGTGTGGGCGGCAGGTGTTTGACTTCAGCGACCTTGTCAAGGTTGGAGATTGTCCCATCGCCTTCAATATCGTGTTTAAACGGCCAGGCACCCAGCAGGCCGATGCCGAGTTGATTGGTGACCATATAAGTGCCGGTAAGACCCAGGCTCCAGGTATCTTCAACGGTGACATTGGCACCAGGAATAGCATTCAGTGAATCAGAGTCATCGTTGGGGAAGACACCGGCTGCGCCAGCACGGACGATGATGTCACCGGTTTCATGGGCCAATGTGGGTGCCGAAACTACGGCTAGAAGTGCCGCTGAAAATACAGCAAATTTGAGAGTGCTCACGTGGATGCTCCTTAAATTTTATTGTTTTGCTAGCCGCACTTTGCAGTAACTAGAGAATCCGGTTATTGATATATATCAAAAGGTAATTAGATAAGGCTTCTCTAAAGGAAAAAAATAAGTGAACCTTTGATAAATTAGCCAGAATCTGTAGGAGCGGCTTTAGCCGCGATGGACGTGCCGCACCCTATCGCGGCTAAAGCCGCTCCTACAGAATATGTACTGTTTACAGTGACAAGATGCAGGAATTAAACAGGGGCTGCCAAGATGTGATCCAACGACTGAAATTTAGCTGTTGGGTAGAAACAGTGCTTTTACCTGGGGTGGTTAGTTGTCAGGAAGATGAATCCGTATTCAGTAACTCAAGAATTTCATGACGCGAACTCATACCGTCCCGGTAACCGAGTGCTATGAGTTCCTGACAAAATGGTGCTTCGAACAATAAATAACTGATTAATGGCCGCCCTTCCCGTGAAAGGGCTCCAAGACCCTTTAGTAGTACTCTGACGGATCGAGGAAAATCCAGGACATGCCGTTCTGCGATTTCGCGAATATCAACACTGGGTGATATGGACAGAAATTCAATGGGTTGTAGTGTGGTGTCAATATACTCAACCTGATTATCACGGGTGTGGCTGAGGGTGTGGTTAATCCGGTTCATGCGTTCAATGTCAGAATCCAGACTGTCCATAAATAGCGTATCCAGCATATAACCGCTGATATGGCCAATGGTCGGATAGGGTTTATCTGCAGCGCTTGGCAGTAGATCCAGCTCACTGTTGCGTATACCGATAATCAGCAAACGGTTAGCGCCCAGATGGATTGCCGGGCTTAAAGGTGCGGTCTGGCGCATTGCACCATCACCATGGTATTCGTTATGCAGCCAGACCGCAGGAAATACTAGCGGGATACCGGAAGAGGCCATCAGGTGATCAATGGAGATTTCGTCGGCAAGACCACACCGACGTGCGCGTTCCCAGGGTTTCAACCCTTGAATGCCCTGAAAATAACTGATCGAACGGCCGCTGCTGTAGCCAGATGCATTGATGGCAAGTGCGCGTAATGCACCACTGTCAATACTTTGCTGAATGCGCGCGAAGCGGATGTGACTTTCCAGCATTTCCCGTAAAGGTTGATTATCCAGTAGTGCGCGTGGAGCAGTAGTACCCAATCTAGCAGTGGCAAAGGCGGTAGTCCAAAGCAGGCCACTTTTAAGTGCACGCCAGGAATCAGCATAAAAGACTTTGCCACAATGAAAATTTTCCCAGATACCGGTGAGGCGTGATACCCCCTCGGAAAACTGCATGGCATTACTGGCTAGAATGGCCGCATTAATAGCGCCGGAAGAGGAACCACTGATAACCGGAAAGGGGTTCTTGGCATTAGCCGGTAAGAGTTCGGCAATAGCCTTGAGGACACCTACTTGATAGGCGTTTCTTGCGCCACCGCCGGGAAGAATAAGTCCGGTTACCGGTGGGGTCTGTTTCTTTTTCCGCGAAAACCAATACATATAAAATTATTTTAGTTTGATGATAAGTATTTTCTGATATAGCTAAAATTGATGGCTATTGAATCCTAAAGTTAAAGATGTCTTGATCTGAATCATAAATGCATAGCCAGATTTGGGCTAGATTTAGTTTGTGTTCAAATGAAATCCGGCCATGCCAAAAACAATCGAATTTGATGCTGAGTTGATTCGTCGCTACGACCAGAGTGGACCGCGTTATACGTCCTATCCAACTGCCGCATCATTTTCGGAGAAGTTCACGCATGATGATTACCTCAATGCGGCCAGCAGTAGTAATGATGACCCAATTCCTGCGCCGTTATCATTATATTTCCATATTCCGTTTTGTGACACCGTTTGTTTTTATTGCGCCTGTAACAAGATTGTAACTAAAAACTACGCTCGGGCGGACGATTATCTGAATTATCTGTACCGGGAAATTGCGCTGCAAGCTACCTTTTATGATGATGACCGCATTGTTGAGCAGTTGCATTGGGGTGGCGGTACGCCGACTTTTCTGAATCGTCAGGATATGCAGCATTTAATGCAGGAAACACGGCGATATTTTCATTTACGTGACGATGATAATGGCGACTATTCTATTGAAATAGACCCGCGTTCAGTAGAGCCGGATGACATTCGGTTTCTGCGTGAGCTGGGCTTCAACCGGTTTTCATTAGGTGTCCAGGATGTAGACGAGCAGGTTCAAAAAGCCGTTAATCGTATTCAACCGGTTGAAAAAACTCAGGCTATTTTACAGGCTTGCCGGGCAGTAGGTGTTCGTTCGGTGAATATTGATCTGATTTATGGCTTGCCGTTTCAAACAGTGAGTAGTTTTACCCGCACCCTGGACACGATCATTGACCAAAGTCCGGATCGAATTTCAGTATTCAACTATGCGCATATGCCACATGTCTTCAAACCACAGCGGCGCATTAATGAAGCAGATTTACCGGCCGCACAAATCAAACTTGATATTCTGAAGCTGGCAATCGATAAGCTGATCAGTGCTGGATATGTGTATATCGGTATGGATCATTTTGCCAGGCCTGATGACGAACTGGTGCAAGCACAGGAGAACGGAACGTTACAACGTAACTTTCAGGGTTACACTACGCATGGCGATTGCGACCTTGTTGCTTTAGGTGTCAGTGCGATCAGTCAGGTAAATGATGTATACAGTCAGAACAATAAAGAGATGCCGGCTTACCAGGCGGCTATTAGTGCTGGACGTTTGCCGATAGTGCGTGGCTTTAAGCTGGATAAGGATGATCTGTTGCGGCGTGCATTAATACAGTGCCTAACCTGTAATTTTGAGATAAATGTTGCAGCATTTGAGGCGGAATGGTCTGGTCTGAATTTTGTGGATTATTTTTCTCATGAGCTGAGTTCATTAATACAAATGCAGGATGATGGGTTAGTTAATATTGATAAGAACTGGCTGCGAGTGCTTCCCAAAGGCAGATTGTTGGTGCGAAATATTTGTATGGTTTTTGATGCCAGTTTGAAACAGCAGAGCGGTGCACGCCAGTTCTCACGAGTTATTTGACCCTGATCAAAGTTTATCAATGCTAAAGTGAGCAGGATATTGCCTTCCGGTTTCAGGGAGACAGGCAATGCAACATTCAGTGGCAAAATTAGAAAAGCAGGTCGACCTGATTATTCAGCGAAATTTTTCAGGTCGGCGCATTTTGCGCCAGACAATGTACACAGTTTGTCGCGGTCAAGAATTTCGATGTTTTTACGATTAACATTGATCAGGCCATCATCCTGAAAACGGCCGAACAAGCGGCTGACTGTTTCCAGGGCTAGACCCAGAAAGTTGCCGATATCACCCCGGGACATGGTGAGGTTAAACTCATAAGGTGAGAAGCCGCGCGCCCGATAACGGTTGGACAGGCTGATTAATAGGGATGCAAGACGTTGTTCGGCCGATTTTTGACCCAGCATCATCATGTTTTCCTGATCCTCCTGGATTTCACGGCTCATGATGCGCATGAGTTGACGGCGGATACCATTTACCTTGCAGCTTAAGTCGTCGAGTTGTTCAAACGGAATTTCACAAATGCTGGTGGTTTCCAACGCCTTGGCTGCTACCGGATGTGAGTTGCTTGCAATAGCATCCAGTCCAACCAGTTCGCCAGGTAAATGAAAGCCGGTTACCTGTTCGTGTCCATCCTCGGTCATAGTGAAGGTTTTTACCGAGCCTGAGCGAATGGCATAAAGTGCCTTGAAACCATCACCGATATGAAATAGATGCTGGCCGCGTGCATAAGGTGTCTTTCTATTGATAATGTCGTCCAGCTTGCTCATATCTGCTTTGTCGACACCAACGGGTAAGCAAATTTCGTTCAGGCTGCATTCCTGACAAGCAATTTTAAGTTTGGCTAAAGAGAGCGGATTGGCAGCAATACTCTTGGACATAACGAACCATGTAATCCTGTTTTTATAAAACTTTTTCCATTTCAGCAGATTCGGTGGTTTTGGGCAATCAATACCTTGAAAGTACAGATAGAATTAGTGGTTTTCACTACCAATATTGATAGCGTCGAATGATTTAGCAATCAATAAAGTGCTAAAACAGACTATAGTTGGTTTTACCACTGTGCAGGTCAAAAAATCTGGGCTATGGTTAAATCTACAGCCGTTTATTGATACACTGGTAGAAGAAGAATAAGTAACCAATGATCCTGGCAGGGTTTTATATATTTCAAAGCAATCCAGCCAGGGGTGGAGTCACTAGGAGAGCCAGAGCAATGTCTTCAGTTCAAGGTTTAACAATGAGAAAACAAGTTGGTGCCATAATTTTGTTGTTTTTGGGGCTGTCCGTGTCGGTGCAAGCGGCAGATGTAAATATTTCCGAAGAACTGCCTTACGTTGATATTACCTACGATGGCAAGGTTGTTAGAATTGAGCGCATTCAGGAAACAAAGCACAAACTTACCAACAGTTTTACAAAAACATCCCGTAAGTGCCCACCATTTTGTGTGCATCCTATAAAGGCTGCGCCTGGAGTTACCACGGTAGGCGAACTGGAGTTGCTAGATTTTATGATGAGCAACGTGCGTCAGGGGTTGGGCTTGCTGGTCGATGCGCGTACACCTGCCTGGCACCGTAAGGGTACGATTCCTGGTGCGGTCAACATTCCTTTTACTGTTTGTACTGCACCCGCAGGTGATACAAACCAGACAACGGTGCTTAAGGCGTTGGGTGCAAAACCTCTCGCTGGAGCAAACTGGGATTTTCGTGATGCCAAGCAGTTGTTACTATTTTGTAATGGACCCTGGTGTGATCAGTCACCGCGTGCGATTAAAGGTCTAATGCGTCTGGGATACCCGCCAGAAAAACTGCTTTATTACCGGGGCGGAATGCAAAACTGGCAAATGCTTGGTTTGACAACAGTGGTGCCTGGCGGTTAATTAACCTTTATCATTCCTGATGTTTAAACGACCACAATTTCGAGGAACTGATATGCGTAGGGTTCGAAACCTGTCGGCGTTGTTATTACTATGGGCTGGCACATGTCAGGCAGCTGATCCACAGGGTCAAGATTCGGGTCAACAGTCAGGCAGTTTTGCGGATGCAATTGAAACTGAGCTGGGTGGGAACGATACCAAAACATCAGGTGACAAAGGCAAAGCTGAATCAACTGCTGCACCACAGCCGGATGTTAATGTGGAAGGTTGGACCGTAGACGGATTTCTTAAGTCGTTAAACCGTGCTGATATCAAGCCCAACACAACACCGGAATCGAGCGCTACAATTAAAGACGCTGTGAAACGCAGTGTGAAAAAAACCAGCCCAAATTCGTATCTTGATGCGGTGACAGATGAAGCAAATGATGTTTCTCTAAAACCACTAGAGTCAGGCAATATTGGTGACAACCCGACTATTAGCCGCGTTGTCCATGGCGAAAATTTAGTCGAGATTGGTGGGCGAGTGATTAAAAACGGTTTTCTGGTTGTGCAGCCTGGAGATTCATTGTCAATTATTGCTGGGGATATTTACGGTAACCAGCAAGCGTATAATCGGATATTTGAGGCTAATCAAAAGCTGCTAAGTGATCCGAATATGTTGCAGGCTGGTGAAAGTATATTTATTCCCATTGAATAAATGTGCCTGACTTGAAAATCAGGTTTTTAATTAATTATTGATTGCATGGACTAGACTATTGACTAAAAAACTCTCCCCAAATCGGCTTTTGCCGGTTTTTTTATTAGCACTGAGTGCGGCTGGTTGTACGAATCATGTTCGCGAACAACAAGCACTGGTTTCTGCATCAGGTAGTGGTGATGTTGCGCAGGTGGAAAAACTTATCAAGCAGGGTGCTAACCTAAATATAGCGTTAGAGAATGGAACGACGCCACTTTTGCTAGCATCTCAGCGTGGTCATACAGTCATCGTCAAACAATTATTAGATGCCGGCGTTAATAGCAATGTATCCGGGCGCGCAGGAGCGACAGCGTTAATTCTTGCGGCAACAGCAGGCCATAAGGATGTTGTCGCTTTACTGATTGAGCGAGGTGTACAAATAGATAAGCCGCGTCGTGATGGTGCAACTGCGCTGTATATGGCGGCGCAAAGCGGTAATCAGCAGATTGTTATGCAGTTGCTGGCCGCTGGAGCGGAAATAAACAAAGCCGCTTATTGGAACGCAACAGCACTGTTTATTGCCGCTCAAACGGGCCATAGTGATGTGGTTAAAGCATTAGCACAGAATGGGGCGGATATTGATGCGGCACTACCCAATGGTACAACCCCTTTATTGACTGCGGTGAAAAAAAACCAAATTGATGTAGTGCGCATATTGCTGGATTTCGGTGCTGATGCTAACCGTAAAAATACAGCTGGTATTACAATAGTAGAATTAGCAAAATCGCTGGATAATACGGAAATGGTGAAGCTGCTCGAAGGGATGTCAGGACAAACTAATATTGAAACTAACAGTAGCCTTTCTGAATTTTCAGAAACTGAATCTGTTCAGGAGCAAGTGATAGAAAGTAGTCAGAATGAGGCTAATTTATCTTTAGAGACTACCAAGGCTGATATGCCTGGTCTGATTGAAACAGAAAAAACAGAGGTAGAGTCGCAACTGTCTGTACAGGCTCCAAAGCAAAGTAAAATTCAGGCATCAAAACCCAAAATTAGTGATGTTAAGCGCCCCTCGGTCACCAAGCCAGCTATAGTATCCAAGTCTTCAGCCAACCAAGAATTGGTGCCAGAAAAAAATGAAATACCGGAACCGGAGGTTGATGACCCTGCTTTCAATAATGACCCCTCATCTTTTGGTTGGTCGGCTGAAAAATTTATTGATTCGGTAAATACGGCAGTAGCACCAGCTGCTCAAGCTAACAATACAATGCCAGATTCTGATTCAAGTTCAGCGGTGTCTTCAAGCTTGTCCGATGTTGCAAAACGCAGCGAGAAACCGGCGGGTAATAATAATTATCTTGCATCGATAGACGCTGAAAATGATATAAATTCAGTTGATCCTTCCTCCGTGTCATCCGCAGCAGTACGTAGTCCAGATACTATACTTGCTACAGGCGTCGCTCACTATTTTCGCAAGGAGTACAAACAGGCAGCCTCAGAGTTTCTGGCCCTGTATAAAACATTTCCTGCCAGTGAAAAAGCAGCAGACGGTCTACTGCACCTGGGTAAATCTCTGGCAGCTTTGAACCGGAAAGAAGCGAGTTGTTCTACACTCGAACGTTTACGCAAGGAATATCCTCAGGCCTGGCCTCGCCTTGCATCGGATGCCGGAAATTTGTCTAAACAGAACGGGTGTCCCTAAGCTGACCTGCGGAAGCTGTATTTTCCGTTATGCTTATTGAGAACCTGGTTGGTAAGGAAGTGTTCAATGTCCAAGACAAAGAAAAAGCTGAAACACGAGGCAGAGTTGTTAAAGGCGGCGATACAAGCTGGTATGGAATATGGTGAAAAGCGCGGTGTGGTCGAATTTGAAGCGACTGACTCGGCAAACGAGAAAGTTGAATATCTCTACAAACTACTGGTTCATGATAAATTGATTCAGCCGCTGGCCAAGGAAAATATTTCATTACCGAATATGAAGCATAAGTTGGCGTTATGGCTATCCAAGCAATTACCGGCAGATCACCCTTTGTTGAAGTAGGCTAAACGAAATTGAGTTGCACTTGAAACATGCCTAGTTTTAGATTTAAAAGGTAGCGGTATTCTCTGCGACCTTGGGTAAAAATAGTTTCCTATCATAATGTTATAATCACGCCTTGCACTGAGCCATGGTGGTTCAGAACAGATTTATTGAGCTGAAACACAGCGAGTTTTGTTATAATTTGATAATGATTGCGCCTGATTTTACGGGCGCAATCGGATCAAACGGGTGCCAATAACATTTAAAGGTTCTCTCACGGGATGTTTTTCGCTAGGATGCAGTGTGTCAGTTTATTGCGATTGCAATTTTTAAAGATAAAAACATGAGCCCCAGACAGGCAGAGGTTAGCCGGGATACCCTTGAAACCCGGATTACTGTTGCGGTCAATTTAGACGGTACCGGCAAAGCCGAACTCAAAACAGGGATACCGTTTCTGGAACATATGCTGGATCAGGTTGCGCGGCACGGCATGATTGATCTTAGTATCCAGGCAGAAGGCGATTTGCACATTGATGCACACCACACAGTAGAAGATGTGGGCATAACGCTGGGCCAGGCAGTTGCCAAAGCTTTGCAGGATAAAAAAGGTATTCGTCGTTACGGTCACGCCTATGTGCCACTGGACGAGGCCTTGTCACGTGTGGTGATTGATTTTTCCGGACGTCCGGGTCTTGAATATACTGTTAATTTCACCCGCGCAAGAATTGGTGATTTTGATGTGGATCTTTTCCATGAATTTTTTCAGGGCTTTATCAATCATGCCAATGCGACCTTGCATATCGAATGTTTGCAGGGCGTTAATGCACACCACATTGCAGAAACTATTTTCAAGGCGTTTGGCCGTGCTGTGCGTATGGCGATTGAGCCAGATCCGCGCATGAGCGGGATTATGCCTTCAACGAAAGGAAGTCTCTGACGCTATTCATATCTGATTGCACTTTCGCATGAATTCAATTGCCATCATTGATTACGGAATGGGTAACCTGCATTCGATCGCTAAAGCGGTTGAGCATGTGGCTGCTGATAGCCGTATTACTGTTACATCCAGTGCCGAAGATATCCTTTCAGCAGATCGTGTGATCTTTCCTGGCGTGGGTGGGATTGGGCATTGTATGCAGGCAATTATTGATGCCGAGCTGGATCAGGTTGTGATTGAAGCCGCTGCTGAAAAACCATTTCTGGGTATCTGTGTGGGCTTGCAAGCTTTGCTGGAGAGTAGTGAGGAAAATGAAACGACACGCTGTCTGGGAGTAGTCAGTGGTAAAGTACGGCGATTTGATCGTCAGCTAACCGATACGTCAGGCCAGAAACTCAAGATTCCACACATGGGCTGGAATCAGGTTAATCAGGTTGCGCATCCAATTTGGCAAGGTATTGCACAGGATAGCCGGTTTTATTTTGTACATAGCTATTTTGCAACGCCAGATGATCTGGAATTGGTCAGCGGCCGCGCCGACTACGGCGGTGAATTTACCTGCGCGCTGGCGCGGGAAAACCTGTTTGCGGTACAGTTTCATCCGGAAAAGAGTCAGCATGCGGGTTTGGCATTGTTAAAAAATTTTTCAAATTGGGATGGTACTGTTTAACAGTACTGAAGTAGCAAAATACAAGGGTCTGACATGTTATTGATACCTGCCATAGATTTAAAAGACGGCAAATGCGTCCGCCTCCGTCAGGGACGTATGGATGACGAAACCATTTTTGCAGATGATCCGCTGGATATGGCGAAGCGTTGGGTCGACGCCGGTGCCCAGCGTTTACACCTGATTGATCTGAATGGTGCATTTGCCGGAAAACCGGTCAATGCGGATGTCATTCATCGTATCGCTGAAGCTTTCCCGGATGTTCCACTACAAGTGGGTGGTGGAATTCGCGATGAAGATACCGTGCAGTTATATCTGGATGCAGGTGTTCAATACGTAATCATTGGTACAAAGGCAGTTAGCGCGCCGCACTTTATCAATGATTTATGTCTCGAATTTCCAGGTCACATCATTGTAGGGCTGGATGCAAAAAATGGAAAAGTGGCGATTGATGGTTGGTCCAAGTTATCTCATCACGATGTAATTGATATGGCCAAACACTTTGAACGTGATGGAGTTGAAGCGATTATCTATACCGATATTAGCCGTGATGGCATGATGCAAGGTGTCAATATCGAATCGACAGTCAAACTGGCTAGTGAGATCCATATCCCGGTCATTGCATCGGGTGGTATTAGCAACCTGGATGATATTCGCGCACTGAAAAATGTAACCGATGAAGGTATTATTGGCGCAATTATCGGGCGTGCACTTTACGAGGGTGCGATCGATCTCAAGGAAGCCCAGGAAATAGTTAATGGCTAATTAAAGAGTCGAAATTTTTCATCTCTTTATGATCTCAGTTGCTCAGAATCCATAATCCATGTCACTTGCAAAAAGAATTATTCCCTGTCTCGATGTCGATGCTGGCCGTGTCGTCAAAGGGGTGCAGTTTGTTAACATCCGGGATGCGGGTGACCCGGTTGAAGTCGCGCGGCGTTATGACGAACAGGGTGCTGACGAAATTACCTTTCTGGATATTACAGCCAGTTCAGACCAGCGCGAAACCATGGTGCATGTGGTCGAAAAAGTAGCGGGTGAAGTATTTATCCCGTTGACTGTGGGTGGTGGCATACGCGAACCAGCTGATATCCGGCGCATGCTCAACGCCGGTGCAGACAAAATAGCAATTAATACAGCAGCAGTATTTAACCCCGAATTTGTGCGTGAAGCAGCAGAACGTTTTGGTTCACAATGTATTGTCGTCGCCATTGACGCCAAGCAGGTGGAAAGCGGTGAGCACCCTCGCTGGGAAATTTTCACACATGGTGGCCGCAAGCCGACCGGTATCGATGCCATTGAGTGGGCTGTCAAAATGGTTGACTACGGCGCCGGTGAAATACTCTTGACCAGTATGGATCGTGACGGTACCAAAAACGGTTTTGATCTGGCACTGACTCGTAAAGTCAGTGACGCCGTTGCAGTACCGGTTATCGCTTCAGGTGGTGTGGGTAACCTCGAACACTTGTCTGCCGGTGTGCTTGAGGGTGGGGCTGATGCGGTATTGGCAGCGAGTATTTTCCATTTTGGCGAATACAGTATTGCTGAAGCCAAGCAGCAGATGGCAAAGCAGGGTATTGAAGTCAGGTTATGAGAAATGTCCGAAGACTGGCTGGATGACATTAAGTGGGACGCGGCAGGTCTGGTACCGGCGATTGCCCAGGATGCGGACGATGGCAAAATACTCATGCTTGCCTGGATGGATCGCGAAGCCTTGCAATTGACCGCCGAGCAGGGTCATGCGGTGTACTGGTCGCGTTCACGCAATCGCCTGTGGCACAAAGGCGAAGAGTCAGGCCATCAGCAAACCGTCTCTGAAATACGCCTGGATTGCGATAACGATGTTATTGTCCTCCAGGTGGAACAGAATGGTGGTATAGCCTGTCATACAGGTAGGCGTAGTTGTTTTTACCAACGCCTGGAAAAGGGTAAATGGGTGTCTGTGGAGCCTGTGTTGAAGGATCCAGAGCGAATCTACCGTAAAAAGTAATGATAATGAACGATAATACATTACAAAAACTGGCCGATATACTGGAAGCGCGCAAGCAAGCTGACCCGGATTCTTCGTATGTCGCTAGTTTGTACCAGAAAGGACTCGACAGTATCCTGAAGAAAATTGGCGAGGAAGCCACCGAAACAGTGATAGCTGCGAAAGAGGGTAATGCCGAGCAACTGGTTTATGAAACCGCAGATTTATGGTTTCATACCCTGGTGATGCTGGCGCATCAGGGGCTGGGGCCAGCCCAGGTGCTGGAAGAACTGGAACGCCGGTTTGGCTTGTCCGGTCTGGAAGAAAAAGCGCGCCGCAATTAATCCTAATGATATCGCGCAGCGGTATTACAATCAGGTCTGGAGAAAAATATGGGTATCAGTGTCTGGCAGTTATTAATCGTCCTGGCTATCGTGCTGGTGTTATTTGGTGCAAAACGACTGCGTAATGTAGGCGGTGATCTCGGTGGTGCGATCAAGGGTTTTCGCAAGGCCATGAAAGATGATGGCGAAAAACTGGACGAACAGGACAGTGGCCGGGTCATTGATGGCGAAGTAACGCATAAAGAACGGGATAAGGTCTAACTGACTTGCTTGTGGGTCATGTGTAATGTTCGACGTCGGCTTTTGGGAACTGGCAGTCATCATGGTTGTAGCGTTGCTGGTCGTTGGGCCAGAGCGGCTACCCAAGTTGGCGCGTACTGTTGGTTTGTGGGTTGGCAAGGGGCGTCGTTTTGTCCAAACTGTAAAAGCGGATGTTGATCGTGAGTTGGCTGCGGATGAATTGAAAAAAACACTCGCTAAACAGGCCGAAATACCTGAATTGTACGACATCATCGAAGAAACCAAACAGACATTACAGGAAACCAGGACGTCATCATCTGAAAAGCCAGATCAGAAACAGGAGCTGACTGATAAATCCCATGACGGCGCCGGATAATCAAACCCCCTCTGATCAGGCAGAAGAACAACCCTTCGTTTCGCATTTAATTGAATTGCGTGACCGGCTATTAAGGGTCATTTTGGTAATTATTGTTATTTTTATTGCGCTGACGCCTTTTGCCAATGCTTTGTTCGCGGCGCTGGCGGGTCCACTGACCGCGCACTTACCAGCAGACAGTTCGATGGTGGCCATCGAAGTGGCTTCGCCATTTTTCATTCCCTTCAAGCTGGCTATGGTCGTTGCGATCTTTGCGACGATGCCTTACATCCTGTATCAGGCATGGGGATTTATTGCACCAGGTTTGTATCAGCACGAAAAACGCCGGGTTTATCCTTTATTAGTGTCGAGTACCTTGTTGTTCTATGCGGGTGCGGCATTTGCATATTTTGTTGTTTTCCCACTTGTGTTTGGATTTTTAGCTAATTCAGCACCGGAAGGCGTCGCGGTAATGACAGATATCAGCCGATATCTGGATTTCGTGTTAACACTGTTTTTTGCTTTTGGTTTTGCCTTTGAAATACCGGTTGCCGTTGTTCTGTTAGTCTGGACCGGCGCAGTCAAGCCAGAGACACTGCGTGGTAAACGCGCGTATGTCATCGTGGGTGCTTTTGTGGCGGGTATGCTGTTGACGCCACCCGATATCATTTCTCAAACGCTACTAGCGATTCCGATGTGGTTATTGTTCGAAGTCGGTGTGTTTTTGGCGGAACGCTTTGCACCCTCTTCGAAAGAACAGGACGATGATAGCTATCGTCCGATGACCGATGATGAAATGGAGCGTGAACTGGACAGTATGGACGACTAATCCATATATTGTATTGGCAGAAAAAGTAGCAAACATGCCGCAGCTTACTTATTCTATTGTTGTATTCTTTATTTTGCTCGCACAACCAGCAGGTGCAGCCACTACAAGTGAGCTGAGCAATCAATTAGCCTCACACGCTTCCCCTTATCTGGCTATGCATGGCGATGATCCTGTTGCATGGCAGGACTGGCGGTCTGCACTACTTACACAAGCGCAGAAAGAAAATCGCCTGTTATTCATTTCAAGTGGCTACTTTTCCTGTCACTGGTGCCATGTTATGCAGCGTGAGAGTTACAAAGCTGAAGACGTAGCTGAGCTGTTGAATCAAAAATTTCTGCCAGTAAAGATTGACCGTGAACTTGAGCCCGCACTGGATGCTCACTTGATTGAATTTGTGGAGTTAACGCGCGGCCATGCCGGCTGGCCGTTAAATGTTATTTTAACGCCAGAGGGTTATCCACTCATTGGCTTTACCTATTTGCCAAAGCAACGCTTCTACACTCTATTGAAAGATGTGTCTGAGCGCTGGCAGAAGGAACCTGAACGTCTGGCTGAACTGGCACGCCAGGGCACAGAAGAAATTATCCGAACCAAGTTGGCTGTCATGCAACAGCAGGCGGGTACTGGCACAGTTCCCGATGATGCTTTTACAACTTCCAGTCTGGAAATGGCTGATGATATGTCGGGTGGTTTTGGACGCCAAAGCAAATTCCCAATGACAGTTCAATTGCAACAGCTTGTTAATCTGGTAAAGCGTGAAAAAGAGCATGTGTTAGCGCCCTTTGTTCGCCTTACGCTTGATCAAATGGCAAAGCTTGGATTACATGATCATATAGGCGGTGGATTTTTTCGATATGCAACAGATCCAGGCTGGACGCTTCCGCATTTTGAGAAAATGCTCTATGACAATGCTCAACTCGCTTTGCTGTACTTGAACGCAGGTGAAAAACTGGCTAATGAAAATTATCTGGAAACCGGCTTCTCAACACTGGACTTTATACTGGAAAACATGGCGGGAGGTACAGGTGGTTATGTGGGTAGCTTCTCGGCTGTTGATGACCAGGGTCGCGAGGGCTTTTATTATTCCTGGACTGCAGAGCAGCTAAAAAATATCCTGAATCAGAAAGAATTAAAAATTGCGACAGTCTATTGGTCTCTACAGGGTGATGCAGTGACAGAGTATGGTTACCTGCCGACTGTCCAAAGTGATTTATCAAAACTGGCTGATATGCTTGGCATGAAACCAGAGATCCTGAAAAAACACCTAAAGTCTGCCCAGGGAAAACTGCTTAAATTAAGAGAGAAGCGTTCATTGCCAGTTGATGACAAGCAGCTGGCCGCCTGGAATGGACTTTTTCTCAGCGCCCTTGCACGTGCAAGTCAGCTAACAGACGAGAAAAAGTATAAAGCAGCCGGTAGCCGTTTAGCGAACTATCTGGTTAAACAATTGTGGGATGGCAAGCGGCTGTTACGGGCGACCGATAAATCAGGCGGAATAGGACAAGCAAGTGTCAAGGATTATGCGTTAGTCGCAAAAGGTCTGCGGGATTGGTCATTGATAGAGGCGGGTAAGTCATATGCTCAACTCAGTGATCAATTGACAGAAATTGCATGGAAAAAATATTATCGCGGTAATCGCTGGTACCAGTCCGATACAAACATTTTGCCAGGTCTGGGTGGCAGCATTGCTTTCACAGATAGTTCACTACCTTCAGCATCTGCTGTACTGAGCAGCCTGGCTTTAACTGGCAAATCTTTAAAAAATGACAAGCAATTACAAAAAAGAGTGTTGGCCCATCTGCAGCTGGTAAAGAAATTATTGGGGGCAGATCTGTTTTGGTACGCGGGTTACGTTGATTTGTTGAAATGAGGAATTGTTAGTCTAAAAATAGGGTGGTGCATCCCTGCACGCTGCTGGCATCCCGCCAACAATCATCCCATTAACCAATATATCTTTCCTTGTACTCAAACTCCTGGGTGGGTGAAGTTGAAACCACGAGCAGGGGGCAAGCACTGTGATGAAGAACAGATTCAGCAACCGAACCGAATAGCAGCCGTGATAAACCACTTCTACCATGTGTACCCATAGCGATCAGGTCGATTTGCTGTTCATGAATGGTTTTTATAATGTCGCTAGCTGGGCTTTTAAACGAGGAAACAATTTTGCTTACCTTATAGCCATGCTGTTTAAATCGTTGTTTACATAATTCGATGATGGTTTTTTCAGTTTTAATACTTATGCCAGAATTATCAGCCTCAGAGGTGCCTGTGAAAGAATGGTAAAGTATAATTTCACAGTGCTTGGCTGGTACTAGCTGAGTAATAGATTCCAGGATGTATGATGATTCACGGTTGGTGTCGATAGGCACCAGAATGCGCATTACCTGTCCATTTTCCAGTTCCGGGTGCGGCGCCGTATCAGTATGAAATAACAGCGTCGGGCAAGGTGCAACACGCATAACTGATTCGGCCACGCTGCCATCAAGCATCCGGCTCATGCCTGCACGGGCATGCGTCGTCATGGCGATTAGATCAACTTTTTCGATAATCGCACGTTGGGTTATCACCGTTTCCGGGTCGCCCATTTCAAGATTGAACCAAATACGATCATTCGATATATCCAACTGTTTAGCGCAGTTATCCAGCATGGTTTCTGCTTCGAGTAAGCATTGATCAATTTCCGTTGCATTGATGCCTGTCAGATCCGGCAGCACTCGCAGCAAAACGAAACCCGAGTCATCACGCTTCGCAAGTTGGTTCAGGTGTGAAATAAAGCCACTGTTCCAGGTGGTGTTTTCGACGGGGACTAGAATTGTGTATGCCAAACTACTGCCTCAATATGAAATATCGAAACCACAGACTAACCAATCGAATATTAGAAAGACTTGATATGGATCAAAAGAACGGCTTTATGGTAAATTTTTGACTGTCTCATGAAGGCGACAGTTTTTATTGTCACAATAAATAATAGCTTACCGTACTGAGAAACTTATCACTGAATGAGTTGACTGAATATGTTCTATTTATATTCTGACAGTATTGCCGCTATTTATAACTATGTATTTCTTAATTCCCCAGATAAAAACACCCGATTCCAGACTGCTAAAGGCATTTAATTTTCAGCTTACTCACTTAATGCTAACCGTAAGTCTTGCTTTAACAATGACGCTTCTGGTTGGCTGTGGTGGATCGTCAGGCTCTGACGATGCGGTTAGTGATCAATCGGCAAATCAGAGTGACACAAACCCAACAGATACTTCGACGCCGGATACTTCAGGAGGCACCGACACCACAAATAGTAATTCGGCATACAATCTTGGTAATACACCGCAGTCTGTCGTAGATCAGTGTATGTCCACTACCGATAAGGAAATGCTCACGCTCGTCAACGATAACCGGGCAGTCGCACAAAGTTGTGGCAGTGATAATTATTCAGCAACAACCCGTTTAAGTTGGCACTGTACGTTGGACAGTGTCGCAGATGGGCATAACCGGGACATGGGTGATAATAATTTTTTCAACCATACCGGGTCTGACGGTCTTAGCCCTTCAAACCGCGTCACTAACGCAGGTTACAACTGGTCTTCAGTGGGTGAAAATATTGCAGATGGTCAACAAACAGTGCAGTCCGTCATGACTGCCTGGATGGACAGTCCCGGTCACTGCGCCAATATTATGAATGCGGTCTACACAGAAATGGGCGCAGCCAGTTATCAGGTCAGCGGTTCTGATTTTTCAATCTACTGGACACAGAATTTCGCGACGCCGAGGAATTAATGGCTGTCATACCCAGCAACTTGCTCTTAAAAGAAATTCCGTCTTGTTTGCTACCAAAACTAAAATTATCCAGGTTAATTAGCTAGCTTTCATTCAGGCGTGAAATCAGACTAAATAATAAAACTCGATGTTGTGATCTCTATGCCCTCCGGTATGTTTAAACCCTATGCCGGTGTCTCAACCGCCATTCTGATTTTCACCCGTATCGATTCCGGTGAGACATGTATAGAAAATCAATAGCAATAGACATTAGAATTTAGTTATGTCGAAAACTTACCCTAAGATTGACATTGTGATCCTGAGACAGGGAGGTAAAGGGCGGAATATTGGTATAAGTGAAGCGATTTCATCCAAAATCTATACATTTAACCGTCAATATGTATAGATTATGTAATATTCTATACATATGATAAGCTGCTATTTCAATGATTGAATTAGTAATGCCCAGATGCCGGAATCTCTGAATCCATTGCCCCTTGCTGAAGAATCGGCGCTGGAGTCCGTGCGGGTGTTAAAGAGCCTGGCAAAAGCGCACCGGTTTCTTGCAGAATTAAAAGGCATCGCACAAACCATACCCAATGAGGGCATACTGATTTCATCATTGACGATGCAGGAAGCAAAAGACAGTTCTGCGATTGAAAACATTATTACCACCCACGATGAATTGTTTCGGGCCGAAATTCTCAAAGGTGAGAAAGTCAATCAGGCCGCCAAAGAAGTTGAAAACTATCGCGCTGCATTACAACAAAGTTATCTGCAGACAAAGAACACAGACCTGATACGCGTTAACGATATATTGAACATCCAGTCGATTATAGAGCCGGATAAAGCCGGACTACGAAAACTACCGGGAACCGTAATAGGTAATACAGCCACAGGAGAAGTGGTCTACACACCACCGCAACATCCTGACGAGATCAGCGCACTGCTGGATAATCTGGTGACCTATATCAATGACGACGCAGGATCAGAACTCGACCCGCTAATAAAAATGGCCATCATCCACCACCAGTTTGAAAGTATCCATCCTTTCTACGATGGTAATGGACGTACAGGTCGGATTATCAATATCCTTTATCTGGTAAAAAATAACTTACTGGATCTGCCTATTCTGTATTTAAGCCGCTATATCGTGCGTACAAAATCAGAGTACTACCGCTTGCTGCAAGCGGTCGCCGATAACGGCGTCTGGGAAGAATGGATACTGTATATCATCAAGGGCATTGAAGTAACGGCACGGGAAACCATCGAATTTATCCATCAAATTAAAACCCTTGTAGCTGATGCAAAGCAAAAAATGCGAACGGAACTGCCTAAGATCTACAGCCAGGAGTTACTGAACAATCTGTTTTTTCATCCCTACACAAAAGTACAGTTTGTGGTTGATCAACTAGGGGTCACACGCATAACTGCAACCCGATATCTGAATGAACTGACCAACAAGGGTTTTGTGACAAAACATAAAATGGGCCGAACAAACTATTATATTAATGAACCGCTTGTTCGGTTGATTACACAGCAGGAAGAGCGTGGCTTATGAGCCAATATGAAAAAGTACTGCACACTTTTCGAATTAGCTTGTTGATTGGTGGGCCCGGTAGGACTCGAACCTACGACCAAGGGATTATGAGTCCCCTGCTCTAACCAACTGAGCTACAGGCCCAATAGAAAAGTATTCTAACAGTTTATTAGTGATGGATAGAAGAAAAGATACTGCCTCTGTTCAGAGGCAGTAATATTACAATTACTCTATTTCCAGGAAGCTACGCAGTTGTTCCGAACGAGTCGGGTGGCGTAATTTCCGCAATGCCTTGGCTTCGATCTGACGAATACGTTCACGTGTAACGTCAAACTGTTTGCCGACTTCTTCCAGCGTGTGATCGGTATTCATATCGATACCAAAACGCATGCGCAACACCTTGGCTTCACGCGGTGTCAGGCCAGCCAGTACGTCCAGGGTTGCTTCGCGCAGACCGGAAGAAGACGCTGAATCAACGGGCGAATCTATATTTTGGTCTTCGATAAAATCACCCAGATGTGAATCTTCATCGTCACCGATCGGCGTTTCCATCGAAATTGGTTCTTTAGCTATCTTCAGAACTTTGCGTACTTTATCTTCCGGTAGATCCATACGGTCAGCCAGCTCATCTGGAGTGGGTTCACGGCCCATTTCCTGGAGCATTTGCCGTGAAATACGGTTGAGCTTATTAATCGTCTCGATCATGTGAACTGGTATGCGTATGGTGCGCGCCTGGTCAGCAATCGAGCGAGTAATCGCCTGACGTATCCACCAGGTTGCATAGGTCGAGAATTTATAACCGCGACGGTATTCAAACTTGTCGACTGCTTTCATCAGACCAATGTTGCCTTCCTGAATCAGGTCAAGGAACTGCAGGCCGCGGTTGGTGTATTTCTTGGCGATTGAAATGACCAGGCGTAAATTGGCCTCGACCATTTCTTTCTTTGCGCGGCGTGCTTTTGCTTCACCAATCGACATGCGGCGGTTGATGTCTTTGATATCACGGACACCAATGCCAGACTCTGACTGGATAGAAACGAGTTTGTTCTGTGCGCGCAGTATTTCTTCCCGATGCTCTTCCAGTACGGGGGAGAATTTGTGTTCCCCTTTGATCTGACCATCGAGCCACTTCAGGTCGGTTTCATTGTCCGGGAAGGTGGTGATGAAGTCGCGGCGAGGCATTTGTGCCTTGTGGACACAAATATTCATAATGATCCGTTCTTGTGAACGAATACGATGGATTGTGCCACGCAGGTTATTCGTCAGCCTTTCTATAATGCGTGGTGAGAGTTTGACATATGTCAGTTTCTCAACAATTTGTTCGCGCAGCTTTTTACCGCGTGACTGGTTCTTGGCCTTGCCATTTGGAGTCGTGTTGGCCTGTGCCTTATCGGATAAATCTTTCAGTTCTTCGAAAAAGACGCGAGCTTCTTCGGGGTCAGGGCCAGTATCGACAGGCGTGTCATCATCGTCATCGTCCTTTTTACTTTTATCAGCAGCGCTACTTTGTTGAGCTGGTGTTGGTATCGGCTCATCTACTGCATTGGGATCGACAAAAGTATTAATCAGGTCATTCAGGCGCGCATCGCCTGCTTTAACCTTTTCATATTCTGCATATAACAACTTGGCAGATTCCGGGTAGCTGGCCAGCGCCGAATAGACTTGCGCCAGCCCATCCTCGATTCGCTTGGCGATTTCGATTTCGCCTTCGCGGGTCAACAATTCAACCGTACCCATCTCGCGCATGTACATCCGCACCGGATCGGTAGTGCGTCCGAATTCACTGTCGACGGTGACAAGTGCTGCGGCTGCTTCTTCGGCTGCGTCATCATCAGTAGAGGCAGTGCTGTTGTTGAGTAACAGGGTATCGGCGTCGGGTGCAACTTCGTGCACGGCGATACCCATGTCATTGATCATGCTGATAATGCCCTCGATCTGATCCGGATCGACAATTTCATTTGGCAGGTGATCATTAACCTCGGCATAAGTCAGGAAGCCCTGTTCCTTGCCTTTGGCGATCAACAGCTTAAGTTGTGACTGCTGGTCTTGATTCATCAACGTTGTGTACCCCGTAATTGGCCAATTAGGCCGAAAAAAAGTCAAACGACCATTTTAACTGATCACCCAAATTTCTGCTACTCTTAATTGTAGCATTAACCTCCTTGAGTGTTTTTTGGATTGCGTTCCTTTTGCAGTTGTTGAAACTCACTTTTTTGATCCTCTGTCATGCTTCCGGCCGCAAGATGTTCTAATAATACTTCCCAGCGTTGATCGACCCATTTCTCTTCGAGACGTGTTAACGAATCAATAAATTCCTTTTTGACCTCGGTTATTTCCACCTGGATAGCGGCCAGTTTTGCGAGGTGCTTTTCATCGGGGCGACCGCGCCAGTTTTCAAGTATGGCGCCGGTCTGAATCGTTGGATTGTTTTGCAGTAATTTGAGCAATTCAGCCAGTAGTGCTATGCCTGGTAATTCGAGCATCTGCCATTTAGCAGGCAGATCTACAACTAGGGCCAGATCAGGTTGGTGTAATAGTAATCCGATCGCGGTACGTACGGGCGAGAGACCCGCTTCCTGTTTCGGCAGCCTTTGTGCTGAATTGTTCCGTTTCAAGTCTGTGCTGAGGATGCGCTCCCGAATCGTTGCGCTGTTCAAACGGGTCATTTCTGCCAACTTTTCTAGCATCATGTCTCGAAACAGATCGTCAGGCAGCTTTAACAGCAGCGGTTGGGCCATATCAGCCAGCCGTATACGGCCATCGCTACTGCGGGTATCGACGCGTTGTTTCAGGCCATCATAGAAAAAATCGGAAAGTGGGACAGACTGCGCGAGCCTTTCCAGGAAACGTTCTTTGCCTTCCTTACGCACCATTGAATCCGGGTCTTCGCCATCCGGTAAGAATAGAAACCTGGCTTCCCGCCCCTGGCGCATAACGGGTAAGGCATTTTCCAGTGCCCGCCAGGCGGCTTTACGCCCGGCGTTGTCACCGTCAAAACAAAAAATAACCTGAGCAACAACTCGGTATAAACGTTCCAGATGTTCAGCCGTGGTCGCAGTTCCCAGCGTTGCTACAGTATTATGGATACCGTGCTGACCTAGCGCTACGACATCCATATAGCCTTCTACGACCAGCAAACTATCCAGGTCACGTTGCTGTTTGCGGGCTTCAAACAGGCCGTACAGTTCCTGGCCTTTATGGAAGACGGCACTTTCCGGGCTATTCATGTACTTGGGTTTTTCGTCCCCCAGAACGCGTCCGCCAAAACCAATGACGCGGCCACGCCGGTCACGGATAGGAAACATGATGCGGTCACGAAAGCGGTCATAAAAGCCGCCATTATCGCGTTCTACCAGTAGCCCTAACTCATGGGCAGTTTTTTGCGCTGTTGTGTCCAGGGATGCGGTCAATGCATCCCAGCCAGGTGGGGCATAACCCATATCAAAGCGTGCGGCAATTTCACCACTCAGGCCGCGATTTTTTAAATAATCGACGGCACGGCTTGCTTCTGGGTGTTCGCGTAACTGTGTTTGATAAAAGCGGTCTGCTTGAGCCAGAATTTCATAAAAATCCGGGCCTTGTTGCTTGCTTTGTGGATAAGTGCCGGCCTCGCGTGGCACGGGTATGCCTGCGATACGCGCCAGTTCTTCAACGGCTTCCGGAAATTCCAAATGGTCATAATCCATAAGAAAGCCAATCACGCTGCCGTGTGCACCGCAGCCAAAGCAGTGAAAAAACTGTTTTGTCTGGCTGACGGTGAAAGAGGGTGTTTTTTCGTTATGAAACGGACAGCAAGCTGAGAAGTCACGGCCGGTTTTTTTCAAGGGCACGTGGGTATCGATGACTTCAACAATATCGATACGATTAATGAGATCGTCAATAAAACTTTGCGGGATGCGGCCGGACATGCGTTAATTTTAGAGTAAAAAAGGGGTCTGTCCCCTTTAAAATCTAAATATCAGGATAGTTTGGACTTGATGCGACCGCTGACTGTGCTCATGTCTGCGCGGCCTTGTAGCTTGGGTTTGAGTATGCCCATTACCTTGCCCATGTCCTTGATTGTGCTGGCACCGGTCGTTTGCAGGGCTTCATCAATCAGTGCATCGATGGCGCTATCGTCTAGCTGTTCGGGTAAATAATACTTGATGATGCCTAATTCAAAATTTTCCTGCTCGACCAGATCGTTGCGGTTGGCTTTGGTGAACTGTTCGATAGATTCACGGCGTTGTTTGGCCATTTTATCGAGTACGACCAGTATCTGATCATCATTCAGCACGATACGTTCATCGACTTCACGCTGCTTGATGGCGGCCAGTATCAGGCGAATGACATCCCGCCGCGGCTTGTCGCCACTGCGCATGGCATCTTTCATATCCTGCTGAATACGGTCCTGGAGTGACATGCTAAGGGCCGCTGCTGGGAAGGTTAGTACAGGCGAGTATGGCGTGCGTTATCGCGGAAAACCTTTTTCATGGTTCTCTTGACCGCTGCTGCTTGCTTGCGCTTTCGTTCCTGGGTGGGTTTTTCGTAAAACTCGCGGCGACGGACTTCAGATAAAATTCCGGCTTTTTCACAGGAGCGCTTGAAGCGGCGCATGGCAACTTCAAAGGGTTCGTTTTCCCGAACTCGTACATTAGGCATATAGCCAAACCTCAATAAGATCTTAAAATGGGCCGCAGAGTGTAGCAGCGACCGGATTAAAGGTAAATCACGGCGTAACTTGCAAGCCAGTGATCAGACCGTACCATAGCGGCATGCGTGTGCTGGGTATTGAGACTTCCTGTGATGAAACCGGTGTGGCCCTGTTTGATACGGAGCATGGGCTGGAGGCGCACGTGCTGCATAGTCAGATCGAATTACATGCTGAGTATGGCGGCGTGGTGCCCGAGTTGGCATCCAGAGACCATATCCGGAAAATTCTGCCGCTTATCAATCAACTCATTGATAATATTAATATTTCAAAGGCTGATATCGATGCGGTTGCCTATACTGCTGGGCCGGGATTGATCGGGGCATTATTGGTTGGCGGCTGTGTTGGCCGTAGTCTGGCCTGGGCCTTGGGTGTTCCGGCTATTGGTGTACATCACATGGAGGGTCACCTTCTGGCTCCCATGCTGGAGGAGCCAGCGCCGGAATTTCCTTTTATTGTCCTGTTAGTTTCAGGTGGCCACACCATGTTGGTTGAGGTCAAAGCGGTTGGAGAATACCGGATTCTGGGTGAGTCGCTGGATGATGCAGCGGGTGAGGCATTCGATAAAACTGCCAAGATGCTGGGTCTGGGTTATCCCGGCGGGCCTGCCGTGGCAAAACTGGCCGATTCCGGCGATCCAAAGCGATTCAGGTTCCCGCGACCTATGACAGACCGGCCAGGACTGGATTTCAGCTTCAGCGGTCTAAAGACCTTTACGCTGACAACTATCAATTCGCAATCCTCGGATCCACAGACAAAAGCGGATATCGCACGTGCATTTGAAGACGCAGTGGTGGATACGCTGACGATTAAATGCCGACGTGCGATGCAACAAACTGGCTATGAACGATTAGTCGTTGCTGGTGGAGTCAGTGCTAATCAACGATTGCGTGGCCAGTTAGATGAGATGGTAGAAGCGCCGGGTTGGCAGGTATTTTATCCAAGGCTCGAATTTTGTACCGATAACGGCGCCATGATTGCTTACGCGGGAGCCTGCCGGTTGCAGGCTGGACTAAAAGAAGATCTGGCGATAACTGTTCAACCGCGCTGGTCGTTAGAAACGTTGGCGGCTGTCAGGACTTGAGTCGTTTTTCAGTGCCGTCGAGCAGATTCCTGATATTGGATCGGTGTCTCCAGAATAACAGTGCGCCCATAAAAATCATCGCGGTCAGTAGCGCCGGATGTGGTATCAGCCACCAGATATATAAGGGTGTAATCAGGATCGCCACCAGTGCGGCCAGTGATGAGATTTTAAAAAAGTAGGCGACGACCAGCCAGGTTGAGATTGTAAGCAAACCGACTATCCAGTTTAGTCCGAGTAAGACACCCAATGCTGTTGCGACGCCCTTGCCGCCGCGAAAACCAAAAAACACCGGATAAATATGGCCGAGAAATGCAGCAACAGCAACTAATGACTGGGTCAGGATATCGGCGTCTAAGGCGCGTGCAATTAATACTGGAATCATGCCCTTGAGCATGTCACCCGCCAACGTGGCGGCAGCGGCTTTCTTGCCACCGATACGCAGTACGTTGGTAGCACCTGGATTTCCTGAACCCTCGCTGCGCGGATCAGGCAGGCCCAGCAGGCGGCAAATAATAATGGCGGATGACAGGCTGCCAAATAAATATCCGGCAACGACGAGTAGAATTTGTGTGACCATTTGCGTATTGGAATGCTTTGTTCACATCAGGTCAAGCGTAGTAAATTATTAAGGCGGCTCTGATGTGTCGTACGCGCTGTCATTGGTAACAGTGCAAATTCTGTAGGAGCGGCTTTAGCCGCGATGGGGCTGCGTCGTTCATCGCGGCTAAAGCCGCTCCTACAGATTTTCGCTATTTAATCTTTTTCCAGTAAGGTGACTCTCGCAGAGGCGCAAAGATCGCAAAGAATTTAAGAGAATTGCTGAAGTTGTTTTGTCGCGCCTCTCTAACGTTTATAGTGTGCTGATTAATAGTAAGGAAACCTGAATGTGGATATAGTTTTCATCAATGACCTGCGTGTAAAGACAGTCATCGGTATCTTCGATTGGGAGCGCAAGATCAAGCAAACTTTACGTATTGATCTGGAAATGGGCGGCGATATTCGTGCGGCAGCAAAAAGTGATGCAATCGATGATGCGATTGACTACAAAGCTGTTTCAGATTGTCTTAAGAGATTAGCAGAAGAAAGTAAAGCGCAGTTAGTAGAAACACTTGCAGAACGCATGGCAGAAACTGTGTTGAAAGAATTCAAAATACCCTGGTTGAAGTTAACAATGAATAAAATAAATGCTGTGTCCGGCGTGTCTGGTGTCGGTGTAATTATTGAGCGCGGTAAACGGAGTTAATCAAGTGGCGTATGTCTACATAAGTCTTGGCAGTAACATTGAGCGTGAAGCGAATATTCGCTCTGCACTTGACGTGATGCGAACAGAATTTGGCGAGCTCGAGCAGTCAAGTGTTTACGAAACTGTCGCCGTCGGTTTTGAGGGCAGTGCGTTTTACAACCTTGTGGTAGGTTTTGAAACCTTGCAGGAACCATACGAACTGGTCGAGGCATTGCGAATTATTGAGCATGATCATGGCCGTGACAGGCAGGGGAAGCGCTTCAGTGACCGTACCCTGGATCTTGATCTGTTGCTGTATGACGATGTGGTTATCGAAGAAGATCATCTCAGCTTGCCGCGCGACGAGATTCTTAAATATGCTTTTGTGTTGGGGCCATTGGCGGAAATTGCCGGACAGAAAATACATCCGCTTGAGCATAAAAGTTATCAGGTTTTATGGAAAGAATTTGATGACAGTGAACAGCCGATGTCTCCCATAGAATTTTGATTGCCACACAACCTTTGCCCGCCGTCGATTTCCCACAACCGGATGCCCATGCTGCTGCTGTTAGTCAGGCATTACTGGATACTATCAAGCAGGAGATAAAAGCTGAGGGGGGTGCTATCCCCTTTGATCGATACATGGAGCTGGTGTTATATGCGCCGGGCCTGGGTTATTACAGTAATGGCACTCAAAAATTTGGTAGTGCTGGCGATTTTGTAACAGCCCCTGAAATTAGCTCTTTGTTTGGTCGTTGTATTGCACATTCTGTCGCAAAAGTTCTTGCAAGTCTCAGTGGTGGCGACCTGCTCGAACTGGGTGCCGGTAGTGGAGTGATGGCAGTGGATGTTTTGCGTGAACTTCAGGCATTGGATCAGTTGCCGGCACACTATTATATTCTTGATCGTAGTGCTGATCTCCGGGAGCGTCAGCGGCAGCGATTTGAAAAAGATATTCCCGAATTCCTGTCGCGAATTGTCTGGCTGGATCAACTTCCCGATACCCCGATTAACGGTGTCATTCTGGGTAATGAAGTGGCTGATGCGCTACCGGTTAAACGCTTTCGCTGGTCGGCGGGTAAGGCAAAAGAACTTGGCGTGGGTATTAAAGATGATGCGCTGATCATGACCAGGCTTCTGAATACGGATCAGACATTGTGTGGCATGCTTTCTGGTGTGGCGCGATCCTGTGGTTGGCCTGACGGTTTTGAATCTGAATTCAGCCCAACCTTACCTGCCTGGATTCAGAGTCTGAGTGCCTGTATTGATCAGGGCGCGTTATTATTAATAGATTATGGGTGCGGCCGTGCCGAGTATTACCACTCGCAACGCAACAGGGGCACTTTGATGTGCCACTATAAACATCGCGCGCATCCGGATCCGTTTTTATTTCCTGGTCTGCAAGATATAACGGCTTATGTAGATTTTACAGCGCTGGCGTATGGCGCTGATGCAGCCGGGCTGCAACTGGCCGGTTATTGTGCGCAGGCGCAGTATCTGCTGGATAATAATTTGGAAGGCATGCTTGCTGAAATTGATCAATCTGAAGCAGCTGTGTTTTTCAAACGTGTCAGCGAAATAAAGACATTAACACTTCCAGGTGAGATGGGAGAGCGATTCAAGGCGATTGCCTTTGTAAAAAAAGAGGCGGTAAGTCCAGGTGGTTTTACCATGCAGGATTTACGCAGCCGATTATAAACTGCACCAAAGTGATAAAGTAAAACAACATGGATATTTTTCAGGCAGCAATACTTGCCTTGTTACAAGGCTTAACCGAATTTTTACCGGTGTCCAGTTCGGCACATCTGATACTGGTGCCGCTGTTAACCGGTTGGCAGGATCAGGGGCTGGCTTTCGACGTGACCGTGCATTTCGGTACACTCAGTGCCGTGGTGGTTTATTTTAGACATGAGCTGGCAGTGATGTGGCATGCCTGGCTGGAATCACTGAAAACCCGCTGTCTAAATGACGATTCGAAACTTGCCTGGTTCGTCATACTTGGAACTATTCCGTTAGGCTTGGCAGGATTGTTGTTTCACGATGTAGTCAGTACTGATTTACGTTCCCCCCTGGTGATCGCTGTTACGACAATTGGATTTGGCTTGCTGTTGTGGTGGGCGGATGCGAGTGCCAGACCGTTGCGTTGTGAATACAGTATGCGGGTACGCGATGTGGTGGTTATTGCGCTTGCACAAGCAATCGCGATAATTCCTGGAACATCGCGTTCTGGTATTACCATTACGGCTGGTTTGATGATGGGTCTTGATCGAAAGGCGGCAGCACGTTTTTCATTTTTGCTATCGATACCATCGATCTTGATGGCAGCTGGATATGAAGCCAGTAAACTGCTTGATTCAACCGTGCCTGTGGATTGGCAAATACTTGCCATTGGTGCGATTCTATCTGGAGTCAGTGCTTACCTGTGTATCCATGTGTTTCTGAAGTTGCTCGACAGCATTGGTATGTTGCCTTTTGTTATTTATCGCTTATTACTCGGTGTCTTCCTGCTCTGGATGTTCTGGGTGTAACTATAATATCAGTCGAATAATCGCTTCTCGGCGCGGATACTCGCGTATATCCATACTGTACTAATTATCTTATATATAGCTATGTCAGTAGTGCGATAGCTATTTAAGTGATGGAAAACCCGTGCTTTTCCAGCTTATGTAGCAAACTGGGCAAGTACAATACAAAGACTAATGTAATTTAGCTAAACTCCTTCCTCAATAGAAGAGCCAGCATCAGCTGGACGATTTAATAATAACAATTGGGCGTGGTAACAGATTTGCGCCCGGATAACATAAGGAGGTGATGTCATGCCATGCCATGTACACCACCCATTCAGCTTTTTAAATTTATTTGCAGTGCTGGGGATGCTTTTCCACGTCACGGCTTTGTCTGATCACGCGCAGTTAAATCAACAATTAGAGCCATCGAGTGTGCGGCATTACATCGAGCAATTGCATGCTGAGAAGACACTTAACAATACTGCTTTAGTTAGTAAGTTTTACCGTGAACATGACTTCCAGCCATTCTGGACTGGAACTTATGCGGCACACTCACGGGCTGATGAGCTGATACATGTATTGCGTACAGCTCATCTTGAAGGCTTGGTTAAACCTGGACATTATGCCAGTGCCATTGAAGCCCAGCAGAAATTGCCAGATGAAAAGGATCGGGCCTGGCTCGATGTTTTATTAACAGACGCATTTCTTGATTACGCGCAACAAGCAGGTCGGGGGCAGCTTGATCCCCGTTCTCTTAAAGAAAAATGGCGCTACCCATTACCAAAAGTTAATGCATTGTCAGTTTTGGAGAAAGCGTTTTTGAGTAATAATGTTGAAGCAGTGCTGCGTGATTTATCTCCGCAGTATGCTAGTTACCGGCGTCTTGTTGAAGCACGGGCATTTTACATTGCGATCAAGGAGCGTGGTGGTTGGCCACAATTTGCCATATATGGCCCTTCACTTGAGCTGGATACACAAAGTGAAGAAATTCTATTGTTGCGTAAACGTTTGCAGATAACAGGTGATTTGCCTGCTAATGCTTCGCAGCTCGCAAACTTTGGCTACGAATTACAGGAAGCAGTTAAACGCTTTCAAGTACGGCATGGTCTTGATGCAGACGGAGTGGTCGGTCAAACAACCCGCTATGCCCTGCATGCGCCGGTTGAAAAGCGTATCCAGCAAATAACGGCTAATTTAGAACGCTGGCGCTGGTTGCCACGAGACATGGGTGATCGTCATATTCGTGTGAATACGGCAGCTTTTGAACTGCAGGCAATTGAAAATGACCGGTCTGTTTTATCCATGCGCGTAGTGGTTGGTAAATCAAATCATCAAACACCATCTTTTAGCGAGGACATGCGTTATCTGGTGTTGAATCCCTATTGGAACGTTCCCAATAAAATTGCCCGCGATGAATTAATTCCAAAGGAGCGCGCCCATCCCGGTTATTTATCGCGTAAAAACATACGGGTCATATCAGGAAAATCTGTCTTGAATCCGAACAGAGTGAACTTTCGGAAATACCGGGGCGTACGCAATCTGCCTATCCGGTTACGCCAGGAACCTGGTGGCCGTAACGCCCTGGGTCAGATCAAGTTCATATTTCCTAATAAATTCAGCGTGTATTTGCACGATACACCCAGTAAATCATTATTTAGTAAGGTGCAGCGTACCTTTAGTCATGGCTGTGTCCGGGTTGAAGACCCGTTGAGGCTGGCAGATTATGTGTTGGGGGAGAACTGGAACTCTGAAGCCATTCAGAAGGGTGTAGATACCGGGAAAAACCGTTCTATCAAGTTACCAGTACATCTACCGGTACATATTGTTTACCAAACAGTCTGGGTAAAAGAGTCGGGTGAGATTAATTTCAGAAAAGACTTGTACCACAATGACCGGCATATTATGGCGCGCTTGCCTGCTGCACAAGCTATGCCGCAGCAAACATTTGCGACGAATGAAACTACGCAAGAACCGTTAAGTTTACTAAACACTTTAGAACCTCTGATTAATTAGCAAGTATCTGTAGGAGAGGCTTTAGCCGCGATGGAACTACGGCGTCCATCGCGGCTAAAGCCTCTCCTACAACATTTGCACGGTTCACTATGTATTAGTAAGTTCTCTCTCTGTCTCTCTCTTCGTGACAGTCAAAAAACATTATTCTGATGGCAAAAGTAAAACCTCAACCTCAGCCGTCTGCTTATCAATATCAAATTGTATTTCACAATACTCGGTAATGGTATCTTGAGGTGTCGGATCATCCGCGCAACTGCAACCGGCAATTATTCCTGAATAAAAGATCCCTGTTTTGACGTGAATCATTGTGTCATCGTCCGAGATGTTGAGGATTAAGACACTAATATCATCATCACTAACTCGGCTGCTTTGTGTTAAGCCTTGTTGTAGCGGGAGTGAATTTTTATCTATCTGTTGAATTTCTGCTTTTAGTATGGATTCACAATCCGGAGTGTTCCAGGCAGCTATTGATCGTGGTAGTTTGAGCATGGTTCTGTGGCTATAAATGGTTTTGAATCAATTCAAGCCGTTTGTTACGTATGGCTTGGCCGATCTCCGGGCCTTTTAAACCTTCAATGGTTATATCAGATGCACAAATTTTCACTGTCAATCTCTGGAGTTCATTTAGTAATTCATGTTGCTGTTTGTCAATCCGTTGGCTGAACTCAAATACATCGAGTAATAATTCCCAACGGTCAATATCCCGATAAGCACCGCTGCTTTCCAGTAGCTCGGAAAGTTGTTCAGCTGTGCTGCTGTTTGCCAGGTGTTCAAGTTGAATCGCGCGTACAGCGAATTCCCGGTATTCGTTAGGTGTTTTTATGCGTGAGCAAATGGAGTCCGCAATCTGTTGGCGTTGTTTGCTTGTGTTGTTAGATGCCAGCGATAGCAGTAGGCTTGAAAAACGAACGCGCGGATCGGGAGAGTAATGAGCGGTTTGTTCAAGTGCTAATAATGCAGTATTATCGTCTTGTTGATCGTGTGTACCGTTATCTGCTGAATACTCGTTATCTATTTCCGGAAATAAAATTTCGAGAGCACCACAACCACGTAATACCTTGAAGAAAATATGTGGCCTGTCGGTTTGCAGGGCTTTTTCAAGCTCTGCCCAGACGCGCTCTGGTACCAGGTAATCGACTTCACCGTCAGCCACCATCTGGCGCATTAATGCATTTGTTTTGTGCGCGACGTGGAATCCAAATTTGTCGAAGCGTGCAGCAAAGCGCGCCACTCGTAGTATGCGGACTGGGTCTTCTGCAAAAGCTGGACTAACGTGACGTAACAGACCTGCGTTTAAATCGTCCTGGCCATTAAAGGGGTCGATCAAGTCACCGTTCTTGCTTTCTGCGATGGCGTTGACAGTCAGGTCGCGGCGCTTCAGATCTTCTTCCAGGGTGACATCTGGTTCGGCGTGAACCAGAAACCCCTTATAGCCGTGACCGCTTTTTCGTTCAGTGCGGGCCAGGGCGTATTCCTCATGGCTGTCCGGATGCAGGAAAACCGGGAAGTCCTTGCCGACTTGTTTATAACCTTCTGCCAGCATGTCATCCACTGTCGTGCCAACCACGACCCAATCACGTTCTTTGACAGGCAGGCCGAGCAGTTTGTCCCTGACTGCACCGCCGACCAGGTAAATTTCCACGCTGAGTTATTCCTCTCGCCTTGATTGCTGGCGAAAGCGCTGATAACGCGCGTTGGTATCCTGTGCACCCAGATAGCCAGGAACAATGGATTCAATGCTTTGTAGCGAAATCCCCATTGCCACTAATGCTGAATGTTCGCAGACACTGTCAATCTGTAAAGAATAATAGTTGTCCATGCTGAAGGGCTTGCCCGGTATCAGGCCGAGACTAAATGCCTGCACACGCGACATGAAGTCGGTAAGTTTCCAGAGTCTGGTTTTTACGTCTATCTGGCTGGCGGTGTATTCAACTAGCTCACTTAATATGTAGGATTTTGGTCCACATAAGTCATAGCGTTGCCCGATGCTCTCATCATGTTCCAGTGCATAAATAAATGCATCGACGACATTATTAACAGAGACCGGAGCGAAACGCGCATTTGCGCAGGCGAGTGGGAAAAATCTGGGTGTAATACGTAGCAGGCTTGCGAAGCGGTTAAAGAAACTATCACCACGGCCAAAAACAACAGAGGGTCTGAAAACAGTAGCCTGTATATGTTTGGCGGCCATTACTAAATTTTCGGCTTCACCTTTAGTGCGCAGGTATTTCCCTTGTTTCAGTGTAGCGTCTGCGTTAAGTGCGCTCATATGAAGCAAGCGGGATACGCCTTTATTGCGCATGGCAGATAGAATGCGTTGAGTGAGTTCAACATGAGCCGCTGGAAAAGTCGCACCACAGGTTTCATTGAGAATGCCAACCAGGTTAATTACCGTATCGGTATCGTCGAATAGCCGTTGCAGGTTGTTAACGTCGTTAGGGTTGGCTTCAACCAGTTTTATGTTGTCGTGTACCAGAAACTGCCGGTGACGTTCCCGGCGGCGGCTTGGAATCAGCACTTGATAGCCGCGATTGGCCAGTTTGAATACAAGGTGCGAACCGATAAAACCGGTTCCACCGATAACGCAAATTTTCTTTGGCATCTTGATTTCTTATAGATTGAGGCAGACAAGTACTATCCTGATACGCAAGCGCATGAGGGTCAATCCTTGTCGGCTTGTTTTGCCGGGTTGACATCGGGCATGCGTGCACTCAGGCGCGTCACTGGCCGTTTATCGCGCCAGTCAAAAACCGTTGCATAAGCCAATACCCGCTGAACATAACCGTGGGTTTCCTGAAACGGGATACGCAATAGCCAGAGTGAGGCAGGCAGTTTCTTTTCAGGTAGCCAACGTTTAACCCGGTGTGGACCGGCATTGTAGGCCGCTGCAGCGAGCACTGGAGAGTTATCATAGCGGTCGAGCATCTTGCGCAAATAGGCCGTCCCGAGGTGGATATTATCCTGTGCCTGCAACAGTCGCTTTTGGCCGGGATAGCGCATGCCGAGTTTGCGCGAGGTCATTTTAGCTGTGCCGGGCATCAGCTGCATCAGACCCATCGCGCCAACTCTCGATCTCGCATCTTCCATAAAAGCACTTTCCTGGCGAATTACACCATAAATGAGCGCTGGGTCTATCTTCTGCTGCTGGGCATTTTGTTCGATCAGGCTGCGGTGTGCGATCGGAAAGCGTAGGCTTAAATCGGACCAGTATTTTGCCTTTGCAGCGGTGGCGATAGCCCGGTCATGCCAACCCCATTGATCCGCCAGGTTGGCCGCCAGTATCAACTGTTGTTCATTCAGGTTTGCAATGGTGTCACGCCATTCGCGGCGCGCGTCGATCGGCATATCGGCGCGTAGTAATTCATGGGCACGAATCATAGCGGGCAGATCACGTAGTACCTGGAGATCTGTTTCTTGTATGGGCCGTTTTTCATGTTTCATGTAATACGGGTTTTGTACGCGATCAGCTGCCAGGAAACTGTAAAAGCTGCGGTGCTTGCTCAGGTCGGTAAAAGCTTCCTGCGCTTGCTGGGTTTCCCCCTGTTTTTCCTGTGCCACAGCATGCCAGTAGCGCCAAGCATCACTGTCGCGTTCGGCCGGTTCGAGTACATCGATCCACACTTTGGCAGCGCGCCAGTCCTGGTCTAACAGGGCAGTACGTACCCGCCACTGCCGGATACGTGCATCAACTGCAGATGCAGGAACTGCCGCCAACCAGTCAGCGGCATCCGGGTGATTGTTCAGCGCAGAAAACAGCGCAATGTCATGGACAATTTGACCTTGTTGTTTTTCAGTAAATTTATGGATTTTCGACAAGCGCTGCCAGTGTTTCCAGGCTTCTGACTGGTTGCTGCGTGCCAGCCGCAGCAGGCCATGAACGACTATTTCGCGTACCAGGTCTGCATCAAGTTTTGCCCAGCTTTTTCCCAGCGACCGGTCAGGTCGTTTATGCATAAGACGCCAGCGATCGACCCAAATCCGGTCGCTTTCAGGCATTTTTTTAGCGATATGTTTTGCCAGGCTAAGTTTTCGATTAGCGAATGCGCGGCGAATGCGTTCCCAGCGATGGTCGCGAGTGAGCAAGTGGCTGCTTTCCAGTTTTTTGAAAACAGGGTCACAGGCATCTGGTTGAGATTTTCCGACCAGCCATAGCGACAAGCCTTGTTTTAGGGCATGTTCGCTTTCTGCTGGCTTGGTCTGCAGCCGCGCACGTATTTGATAGCAACGCAGCGTGGCAGATTTCTGAGGGGTATAAAATTGTAAATAACGCTGCCATTGTTTACGTTTGCCCAGCGAATGCAGCCAGGCACCGTACAACCGTTTTGCGGTGGGTTGTTCCTGGTAGGTTTTCAGGAATTCTGAGATCTGTTTAGGGTGAGCTTTACTCAGGTTTTTACGCAGTTCATCAAATTCAAGATAACCATAGAGTGGGTATTTCTTGAGTTTGGATTTGAGCAGCCGGAATTGGTTCTGTTTACCCTTTCCCAGTGCCTTACGGGCTTCAATAAAGTGTTCTCGTTGTTTTGCATAGTCATCTGAGGTAGCGCTCCAGCTAGTCAATGTGTGCTGTTGCAATAGCACAAAACCCAGAAAAAGAATGAACCTCTTGCGCATGACCTGAACGACTCAACTCAAAAATTAACAACACTGTTATCACAGACAAGATAAAAGACTGTTAGACAGTAATCAACCACGATAAAGTCTCCACTATGCTTTTGGAGAACTACAGACCAGTATATTACTGGAATCCGTGCCCAGAATATCACGTAAATCAGGTATACAAATGACGGAAATGCTAGTGACTTACCTTGTTTTGGGTGGATTTGCGGGCTTGTTGGCAGGGTTGTTGGGTATCGGCGGTGGTTTAGTGATTGTGCCCATTCTGGCGGGTCTTTTTTCAGCGCAGCATTTTCCAGTGGGTGTATTAATGCAATTGGCGGTTGGTACATCTTTGGCGACTATCGTAGTGACTTCTCTGTCTTCACTGCGCGCTCATCACCAACGCGGTGGAGTACAGTGGCCTTTGGTGTGGCAGTTGAGTCTTGGTATTGTGCTCGGTGCATGGTTAGGTGCTGCTATCGCGCACAATATGTCCAGCCATTCGCTGGCACGCATATTTGGTGTTTTTGAACTACTCGTCGCTGCCCAAATGTTATTGGGTAAACCACCTGCTGCACACCGGAATGTTCCAGAAAGAAGTAGAAACCTGGTGGCTGGTGGCATCATTGGTGCAGTTTCAGCAGTTTTGGGGATTGGTGGCGGCACCCTGACGGTACCGTACTTGAGTTGGCATAACATCCCAATGCGTCAGGCGGTAGGAACAGCCGCAGCCTGTGGTTTACCCATTGCGCTGGCTGGGACGGTTGGTTTTATTATTGCTGGCTGGCAAACCAGTCAATTGCCGGAATCCACCAGTGGCTATGTGTATTGGCCTGCGGTAGCAGCAATATCAGTCACTAGCATGCTGGCAGCCCCGTTGGGCGCAAAACTCGCGCATACTTTGCCACAGAAAACTTTAAAAAATATCTTTGCATTATTCCTGGCGGCACTTGGTGTGTTCATGCTGAGTCGAGTGGGGTGAGCACTAGAAACTTCTGACTATATGGCAAGATTCTGTAGGAGCGTCTTTAGCCGCGATGGGACTGCGGCGTGTTCATCGCGGCTAAAGACGCTCCTACATTATTTGCGCTGTTCACAAGGACAAAATGGTGGTGGTTCTTTACACCGTTTGGTAATACAAATTTTGTGGATGGTTTGACTGTGCAAAGAAGAACCAGCGCTCTGCGATCAGTCCGGCGTACTGTACGAGAAAGGCAGCAATGAACAGTGTGGTTGATGTCTGGTTCAAGCCAATCGATAACAGTATCACTGGTACTGGAAAGACCAGGATCAGAAACAGCCATTTAATACTCTTGAATTTACCCGGTGAGACACCGTGAAAAAATTCACGGGTATTGAATGAACCAGTCATAAATCCCTGGGATTTTTGTTCGATGCGCGCGTGTCTTACACCAATGGCAGAGCTCAGAGTGGATAAATGTTTGAGCCGTTTGTTTCGACGTAAGGAGGCCATGCGGGTAATTAATGCGACGAGAGTCAGAAAAATTGCCCAGCCCGCATAAAAAGAAATCAGTCCGGTACCATGGCTGGCGGCGAAAGCGGTGGCGAGTGCGAAGCCGGAAGCACTGCCGAGTAAAGTGTAATTCACCACGGTCAGGGGTGTGGCCCATTCTTGCAGAAACTTGATGCAGGCGTAGATCATGCCAGTACATATAAAGAGCGTGAAAGCCAAAACCGTATTCAGAGCGCCAACTAATAGAGATAGATCGATATCAACAATGCCTTTGAATGAAAAAAGCAGTGGATTATGGTCAAAATAATGGATGAGACCATACAGTGCTGTCATGCCAATAAACGCAGGCAGTACGATTACTTCACGCGATAACCAGGAAGTTTTCCAACGCGCCGCCGAACGCCAGGCCCGCTCCGGGTGACCGAGGTGAAAAAACGAGGCAAACAATCCGGCCAGTAAAAAAATAACGGCAATAAAACTGCCGAGCCCGTAAAAGTTAGCGGAATCCTGTGTCGGTAACACTTTAATCACTGAATATAACTGGCCTGTAAACAGCGCTAGAAACAAACCTTGTCCCACCCCAATGAGCGTGGTGAGAAAAATCACTGAAAATGCCGGATGCATTTTATCTCCCGATAAAAAAATCTAAAAATGGTGCCACCCGTTACCGGCTTGCGTTAGGTGCGTTGCGCGAACCCAGAGGTCCCACCGGCAGCAAGTAACCGATAACAGGGGCATTGCTCGTTACCAACTGGTGACATCATCCAGCGAAGGTGTATCCATGCATCGCGAAGGTGTACGGGCAGTTGGCGTTCTTTTTTCAGCGGATTATCCGCACGGATTAATTCATCTTCATGAATCGTAATCCGGGTCTTACGTCTGGGTAAATAATGGTTAGCCGGTTTGGTGCCCCATTCCGGCATTAACTGGTAACCGCCATTTTCCCGGATCGCCAAAGAGGCTTCCGAATCGGGGTCATCCACATCACCAAACAAACGGGCGCTGGTGGGACAAGCCAGTACGCAGGCTGGTTGGCGTTCCGCTTCGGGCAAACTTTCGTCATAGATACGATCAACGCACAAGGTGCATTTCTTCATGACCTTCTGGTGTTCGTCGAGTTCCCGCGCACCGTAAGGACAGGCCCAGGAGCAATATTTACAGCCGATGCACTTGTCGTAGTCGACCAGCACAATGCCGTCTTCCTCGCGCTTGTAGCTTGCACCCGTCGGGCAGACCGGAACGCATGGCGGGTCTTCACAGTGCAGGCAGCTTTTTGGAAAATGCACCGTTTCAGTATTGGGAAAAGTACCTACTTCGAAGGTTTGCACGCGGTTAAAAAATGTCCCAGTCGGATCCTGGCTATACGGATTCATGTCGGACATGAATCCGGCCGGTCCTGAAGTGTTCCATTCCTTGCAACTGGTTACGCAGGCGTGACAGCCGACGCAAACGTTGAGGTCGATGACCAGGGCTAGCTGCGTCATGATTGTTTTCCCCTACCGGCAAAAAATAATAACCACTTGCCACGCTTTTTACTTTTAGCCTGTCCAGGGACCGGTTTCAGAGCATCGAATTGCGGCGAGGTTGTTTTTGGCTCCCCCCCTTCTGCAGGATAAATACGAACACGTACGTCATACCATCCTGCCTGACCGGTAACAGGATCTGAATTGGACAGGTGTTCGCCCTGTTCATTGGCGGGTAACTCTTCGCTGATTAAATGGTTCAGTAAAAACCCTTGCTGTGATTCGTTAGCTTTTTTATCCAGACCCCAGGCGCCGGAGGCTTTGCCGATGGCGTTCCAGGTCCACACGGTACCTGGCTCGGTGGCTTCCGAATGTCTGCATAAACAACGCACCTTGCCGTGCATGGATTCCACCCACATCCAGCCACCGTCTTCGATGCCTGCGTCGCGGGCAGTTTTCGAATTGACATGTAAATAGTTATAGGTGTGGATCTGGCGCAACCAGGCATTTTGTGAATCCCAGGAGTGATACATCGCCATCGGCCGTTGGGTGATAGCGTTCAACGGATACTTAAGCAGGTCGGTTTGCTGGGTTTCAAGTGGGTCGGAATAAAACGGCAGCGGGTCAAAGTGGGTTTCGATACGTTGACGTAAATGATCCGGTGGTTGCTTGCCATCAGACTTGCCTTGCGCGGCGAGCCGGAATTTTTGCAGCACTTCGGAATAAATATGGATGTTCAACGGTTCGGCATAGCGCGTCAATCGATGCCGCCGCGCCCATTCCAGATAACCCTGGTTCCAGTTGCGCATGTATTGATAGGACTTGGGCAGTTTATAATGAAATACACAGTTATTTTTTTCGTAAAGCTCCCACTGTTTCGGATTGGGTTCTCCCATCATGAATTTTTCACCGCCCTTGCCGCGCCAACCCGCGAGGAAGCCAATGCCGGAACCCGGTTCGGTTTCATAATTAATTATGAAGTCAGGGTAATCGCGGTATTTGCGTTGCCCCTGTTCGTTGACGAAGGCGGGAAGTTTTAGCCGTGAGCCAAGTTCGATTAATACTTCTTGAAACGGTTTACATTCGCCAGTCGGCGGAACCACAGGGATGCGTACTGAATCAACCGGGCCGTCAAATTCGGAAATCGGCCGGTCGAGCATGGACATCACATCGTGACGTTCCAGATAGGTGGTGTCCGGCAAGACCAGATCGGCGAAGGAAACCATTTCTGACTCGAACGCATCGCAGACGACCAAAAACGGTATTTTAAATTCACCGTTTTCATCTTTATCATTCAGCATCTCGCGGACACTGGTGGTATTCATGGATGAATTCCAGGCCATGTTGGCCATAAAAATCATCATGGTATCGATTGAATAAGGGTCGCCACGCCAAGCATTGGTAATGGCGTTATGCATCATACCGTGAACAGCGAGCGGATGTTCCCATGAGAAGGCCTTGTCGAGGCGAATCGGTTTACCTTCATCATCGATAAACAGATCATCCGGATCAGCGGGCCAACCCAGCGGCATACCGGCGAGTGGTGTATCCGGTTGAACTGCATCCCAGCTGGTAGGCGTTTTTGCGCAGGGAGGAATTGGTCGTGGAAAAGGTGCCTTGTGACGAAAGCCACCGGGTCGGTCGATAGTGCCCAGTATCGACATCAATATAGATAAACCGCGAATCGAGTGGAAGCCATTGGAATGCGCAGCCAGTCCGCGCATGGCATGAAACGCCACCGGGTTACCCACTACGGTGTCGTGTTCTTTGCCCCAGGTGTCGGTCCAGGCGATAGGCAGTTCGATCTTGCCGTCGCGTGCGGTGATGCCCATTTCGTACGCCAGCCGTTTGATGGTTTTAACCGGTATACTGGTGATGTCACTGGCCCATTCCGGTGTGTAGTCCTTGACCCGGTCAACCAGTAACTGGAAGGCAGTTTTAACCGGGGTTCCGTCGTCGAGTGTAAACTCACCCATTAGATAAGGATCGGAACCCTCGGTATGCATGGAAATCGGTTTGTTTAACTCGCGATCCCACCAGAGTTTGTTTTGTGGATCAAAACAACCTTCTTCCGGGGGCACTTCAAAGCGTACAAACATGCCGTGTTCAGAACTTGCTTGATCCATGTTTACCAGTTCTGCTGAATTGGTGTACTGCACCAGAAACTCACGGTCGTACAACCCCTGGTTAATGATTTCGTGAATCAAGGCGAGAAATAGCGCACCGTCAGTGCCTGGTTTGATTGGAATCCATTCGTCGGCAATCGCGGAATAGCCAGTACGTACCGGGTTGATGGAAATAAATTTTCCACCCTGACGCTTGAACTTGGATAACTCTACTTTTAATGGATTGGAATGGTGGTCTTCAGCCGTACCGATCATCACAAATAACTTGGCACGTTCCAGATCCGGGCCACCGAACTCCCAGAACGAACCGCCAATCGTGTAGATCATGCCAGCCGCCATATTGACTGAACAGAAACCACCGTGGGCAGCATAATTGGGTGTGCCGAACTGTTTGGCAAACAGGCCGGTCAGCGCCTGCATCTGATCACGGCCGGTAAACAGGGCAAATTTTTTCGGGTCGGTCGAGCGCAAGTGGGCGAGTCGTTCTTCAAGAATTTCGAACGCCTTGTCCCAGGAAATTTCCTCGAACTCATTCGCGCCACGGTCCGATCCCGGTTTGCGCAACAGCGGTTTGGTCAGCCGGGCCGGTGAATATTGTTTCATGATGCCGGAAGCGCCCTTGGCGCAGATCACACCCTTATTCAACGGATGATCTGGATTGCCCTGAATGTAGCGCACTTCACCGTCACGTAGGGTCACCCGGATGCCGCAGCGGCAGGCGCACATATAGCAAGTCGTGTTTTTAGTTTCGATCCTGCTGGTGGAATCTATGGATGTCGCCAGTGGATTATGTATAGGCTTGGACATTAAGCATGCTCGTTGGTCTGCTCGGTTCTGAAATTAACGATGTAATCTACTTCGCGGGTCTAGTGTAACGCCAATTAAGATCGTTGAGACCACTATAAATTATTATAATATACTAATACTAATATATATATTTTCTATAAAAATCACAGACCTGAGCGGACGTGTGGCTAGCATACGAAGAACATTAACCCTTAAGGGGACTACGAACTACCAGGCTCCACTCAACATGGCGATGCCGTGCGCGCGATGTGTCATAGCAGTTTCCAGTAAATCATTCTGCATGCCTCCAAGTGCAAAGACTGGCATCGGTAAATCCAGAGCGAGATTGTTAAAATTCTTCCAGCCCAGCGCTGGTTCGCCCGGATGACTTTGTGTGGGTAGCACGGGTGATAACACGACAAAATCCACGCCCAGATTAGCCGCCTGTATTAATTCTTCACGGTTGTGACAGGAGGCGGCCCAGAGTTCAACGTCCGGGCGCTGTGTGCATTGCATTAATTGCCGTGACTGAAAATGAACTCCGTTTGCTTCAGTATTGTGTGCAAGTGCTTCATCGCTATTAACTAGCACTCGTGCGTTGTATGAATGTGCGAGTGAGACTACCTCCTTTGTAAATTTGAGCAACTGTTCTGAATCCATGCGTTCGCGCACCTGGATTAAACGCACTCCTTTTTCCAGTGTGGTGTGAAGACGTGTTAGAAAGGTTTCAATACCGAGTTTGGAGGCCTGGGTAATGGCGTAAAGAGATGGCAAGCATAAATCCTGCAGCAATTGATGGTTTGCCGGTAGTAGTGGTTCCAGTTTAACGTCGTGTGGATCTTCCCAGCTCAGTTGTTGTCCTTCTTTGCCTGCTGGGTTACCAGTCCACTTCAATACTCGATACAAGTGAAGCCGGACGCGACGGTCAGGGTAGTCATATTCGCGGGTGAGCCAGGGATGGGCGGTAATAACTTCAATGCCGACTTCTTCAAGTAATTCCCGGGACAAGGTTTCATTCGGCGTTTCACCGGTTTCAATTTTCCCGCCAGGAAATTCCCAGTAACCTGCCCAGGGCGTGCCATCCGGACGCCTGGCCATCAAAATACGCTCATCATGATTGATAATGATGCCTACGGCGACATCGAGGATGGGGATAGAATCTCTGGATGTGATTTTCATGGGGTGTGATGGCAGGCTAATTTTTAAATCGAAGTTTACCGTAAATGGCTGGTGGGTTTATTCGGCGGGCCGGGAATGCATATGGGGGATTCCCGTTTATTTTTAGGCTTTAATTAGTGATTGATTTTAAATGAAAAAACCTCGCGTTTTTAGTAGTTATATATTTGATTGCGCTATAAATATCGTTTCACCCGGCACAGGTTTTTCCGTGCTATTATCGCCGAAATTTCGCAATCCATAAAAAGCTACAGCGTTCAGGAGTGGTCATGATTAAACCCATTGGTTCTGATGAACTAAAACCTCTTTTTGTATACGACTCAGAAGAGCATAGTCGTTTAACCCACGAAGCAGAAAGCCTGCCTTCGATTATCATCAGTTCTGCGGCTTCCGGTAATGCTGCCATGATGGGCGGTGGCTATTTCACACCACTGACCGGATTCATGAATCTGGCTGATGCCATTAGCTGTTCTGAACACATGAAAACCACAACGGGTCAATTTTTCCCGGTGCCGGTAATGAATCTGGTTCAGGATATTTCGGCGGTTAAAGATGCGAAACGAATTGCGTTGCGTGATTCCAACGTCGAAGGTCATCCGGTTATTGCTATCCAGGAAGTGGAAGCCATCGAAGAAGTGTCAGATGCTGAAATGAAGCTGATGACAGAAAAGGTTTACCGCACACTGGATCCTGAGCATCCCGGCGTCGCTGCTTTCAATGCTCATGGACGGTTCGCAATTTCCGGCCCGATCCAGGTATTGAATTTCAGTTATTTCCAGACTGAATTCCCGGATACTTTCCGCACCGCAGTTGAGATTCGTAACGATATCAAGGAGCGCGGCTGGAAGAAGATTGTTGCTTTCCAGACTCGTAACCCAATGCATCTTGCGCACGAAGAACTGTGTCACATTGCTATGGATCGTCTCAATTGTGACGGCCTGGTGATTCACATGCTATTGGGTAAATTGAAGCCAGGCGATATTCCTGCGCCAGTTCGTGATGCGGCGATCCGCAAAATGGTCGATCTGTATTTCCCAGCCAACAGCGCGATGGTAACCGGTTATGGTTTCGATATGCTTTATGCGGGTCCGCGCGAAGCGGTGTTACATGCTTACTTCCGTCAGAACATGGGCGCTACGCACTTCATCATTGGCCGTGATCATGCCGGTGTTGGTGATTATTACGGTGCTTTTGATGCACAGACTATTTTTGATGAAGAAGTACCTAAAGGTGCGATGGACATCGAAATTTTCAATGCAGACCATACGGCCTATTCGAAGAAATTGAAAAAGGTAGTGATGATGTGCGAAGCACCCGAGCATACCAAGGATGATTTTATTCTGTTATCAGGTACCAAGGTGCGTGAAATGTTGGGTAACGGCGAAGCGCCACCGAAAGAATTTTCACGTCCTGAAGTTGCTAAGATTTTGATTGATTATTATCAGAGTCTGTAAAACAGCGAGTGCTTTAAACTAAAAAAGCCGGGCAATTGCCCGGCTTTTTTTATTGCAGAGAAGTTCTTCAGAATACAAGATTCATCATAACCATCATCACAATCAGAAATAACACCGTCATGATGCTACCTGCCCGAATGAAATCAACAACCCGGTACCCCGCTGGCCCCATAATCAAGGCATTGACCTGATGGGTAGGAATCAGGAATGAGTTAGATGTCGCAATGGCGACTGTCAACGCAAACACAGCCGGGTTGGCTCCGGCCCCGATGGCAATATTCACTGCCAGTGGCACCAGTAATACAGTCGCGCCTACATTCGACATGACCAGTGTAAAGAAAGTCGCCAGTCCCGCTACCGACAGTTGTATTACCCAAATTGGCATGTCACCGACAACAACCAAAACCTGTTCAGCAATCCATTTCGCCGTACCTGTTGTTTCTACTGCCATCCCCAGTGGAATCAGTGAAGCGAGTAAGAAAACAGTCTTCCAGCTGACCGCTTCGTAAGCTTCATCAATATTTAATACGCCGGATAACACCATGCCAATCGCGCCGGTCAGTAACGCCACTGAAAGACGAATATCAGTAAACAGCACCATCGAAAGTGCGATTGCAAAAAACAATGCGGCCCAACCTACTTTATGTGGGCGTAATTCTTCGTGTGGATATTCGGTTGTCACCACGACAAAATTTTTATCTTTTTCAATTCTAGGCAGGCTATCCCAGGCGGTATGCACCACCAGCGTATCGCCAGCCTTAAAAGGAATCCTGCGAATGTTATCCCCTTCACGCATCGTTTCGCCCTGCCGATGCAAACCAATCATGGCCAGGCCATAGGTTTTCCTCATCCAGATATCGCAGGCACTCTTACCGATATGATTGGAGCCGGGCGGGATAACAACTTCAGCGATACCTGCTTTTGATGCGGACAGATCATCTGCAAAAGTACGTAGGTGAGGGCGCTTTTCCAGATTAAATGTTTCAACAAAATGCGACAGTGCTTCGGGTGCTGCAATTACACCCAACACCATATCGGCCTCAATAGCCGTATCACGTGCCAGCGCGCCTGGACCAATCCGCTTGACCTTATTTGGGCGGCGAGTAGCAATGACGCGCACTCGGTAGGACGATTCAACATCATCAAATTTCAAGCCGATCAGGCTGCTGTTCTGTGTAACTGCCAGCTCAGACAATGCGTAATTTACGCCATACACATCGCGAAAATACTGCATGGGATCTGAACCCGTTGTGTTGCTTTCACTTTTGGTTTTGGGCAAAACGAAACGGCCTGCCAGAACGAAATAAAGGATGCCCGTTAACACCAGCGCTATACCGACCGGTGTGACTGCAAATAGCCCCCAGGTTTCCATCTGCTGGTCAGCGGGCAAGGCTTTGTTGGATGTATGAATGAGATCATTGAGCAGGATTAATGGGCTGGAACCCACCATCGTCATAGTTCCGCCAAGTATGGCGGTAAAACCCATTGGCATCAGCAACCGCGACATGGGCAGGCCGGAGCGCGCTGAAATGCGCGATACTACCGGCAGGAACAACGCGGCCGCGCCGACGTTTTGCATGAACGATGAAATGAAACCGACTGTGGCTGAGATGATCGGGATAATCCGGCCTTCAGTTGTACCGCCCACCTTGAGGATAAACGCTGCGACCTGACTCATGAGGCCGGTTTTATCGAGCCCTGCACCGATGACCATCACCGCAATAATCGACATCACCGCGTTGGAAGAAAATCCGTCGAACAGATGCATGTTATCAACCAGGCCCTGTTCAAGACCCATCATCGGGGCGAACAGCGACGTTAGCCCCAATAACACCATCACACTGATGGCGGCGACGTCCACACTCACTACTTCAAATGCAAACAGGTAAATGGTTAGGATCAGAAGGCTGGTGACCCAGGCTATCTCAATGGTGGGTACCGCGGTAGCTAGCCACAGAGCGCCAACCAGGAAAAGCGCGGCGGCGATGAGCTGTTTAGGCGTGAGTATCCCGGCATTTGTAATTGTTTGTTCTTCGTCAGCCAGTGCAATCAAAACGGTGTCCCCTTGAATATCAAAAAGTTACCAGTCAAAGAAGACCATGCAGCACCTGGCATGGCGCTGTGACCTGGAACAGGTCATTCCCATAAGGAAACCTATTTAGTAATGAGAAATAGGCGGATATTCAAGACTAGGATATAGATCGAGCAATATTGGGCTATACTGCCCCGGTGGCCGGAAACAAACAATTAAATAATAGTATAATAATATTCCTATATGGAATATAAAAACCTACCGGATCTTAACAGTCTGGCGGCCTTGAAAGCAGTCGTCGAACGAGGTGGTTTATCTGAGGCCGGACGTGTTTTGAATATCGGCCAACCTGCCGTGACCAAACGGTTACGCGCATTGGATGATTGTTACGGCGTTACCCTAATGCAGCGAACAGGTCGCCGCCTTGAACTGACACCGGCTGGAGAAAAAGTCTACGGTTTTGCAAAACTCTCACTCGATCACCAGGCCTTGTTGCTCGGCGACCTGGCATCATTACGCACTGGGGAAAACAGATTGCGCCTTGAAGTTAACTTTGCCATTGGTGAACATATCCTGCCGGAATTACTATTACACTTTGCAGAAGCCTACCCCGAATACCGCATAGACAGCCGGATGAGCTACACGCGCCGCATCCAGACTCGCCTCGCTACTGGCCTGGCCGACCTGGCATTGCTGGAACAAGCACCGGACCATCCCGACATCCTGGTACAAAAGTGGTTAGACGATGAGATCATACTGGTATGTGGTACAGCCCACCCGCTGTCAGGCAGTAACCTGATACCGGTTACTCAATTAACAGAACTGAATTACGTTCTACGTGAACCGCAATCTGCCAGCCGTATTACTCTCGATAAAGCGCTCGAAGATATAGGCATCCAGCACCTGCCTATCACCATGGAAGTAGGTTCAACAGATACCATCGTAGAAATGTTGCAACGCGGCAAGCACGTTAGCTTCCTGCCTCGCTTTGCGGTTGAAGAAGCGTTAAGTACAAATAGTCTTTACCACATAAAAATACAGGCACTAAGAATTAAGCGTACCTTATGGATAGCCCGTACACGTTCCAACCTGAACAATGCGGTTGCGGAAGCATTTATTCACTTGATACGTACTACCAGTATTCAGGCGTCACCAGGGTAAAATATAAATGCCGTACAACAGGTCCTTCTTACGATAAAGTCTCCGGTATCCTCACCCACTTGTAATGCGACAGTTTCACCCGATTTGGCAGTGGCTACCAAATGCTCTACCACTTCTCTTTCCTGCACACCGGTCACAACAATGGAAGTATCCAGATGTTTGTACCCGAGGCAATCAAAGTCTAAATGATCAACAGATAAAGTTTTCAATCAGTCAATCTCCACCTAATTCTGGTGCTGTCAGGTATTCCCGGTTTTGTGGGCAAAGCCAGCTTCTTTTAAAGCCACAACGATGGCGTCTGGTGATGGATTACCGGTGATGCGGGCAACGTTTTTAGCCAAATCTATGCGTACATGTTCGACACCTGTAATGGCCTTGATGGCTTTTTGTGCTCTTACAATACTGTTACCGCAGGTAACGCCACTGATTTGTATGCACAGGTTTTCTTTCTTCATAAATTCCCTGCTGTCTCTGGATATGGTTTGTTAAATCAACAAAAAACGTTAACTCCCGCTTAGGAGATATGACAGTCTGCAGGACTGTTTCGTTCAACTATGCTGAATCTGTATGACGACTGAAAATTTTCTCACCATTCGATAAGTCAGGAAAATGCATGTGTTTTTATTGATTTCTTCCTTTCCGATCTGTTTGCCCTTGGTATATCATATTTGTCCAAACAATCCCTTTGGGTCATAAAAAGCATGCTGAAAAACTTTGTTCGTATAATCATTCGCCTGATAGGCTGGCAGGCAGATTATAAATTACCGGAATATAAAAAATATGTGCTGGTCGGTGCTCCGCATACTTCAAACTGGGATTTCCCAATGGCCATTCTGTTTTTTCTTTCAACCGGGCTGCGGTTTAACTGGGTAGGGAAACAGGCGATGTTCTTCTGGCCATTTGCAGGATTATTCCAAGCAATGGGTGGTATACCGATCAACCGCAAAGCCAGCGCTGGTTTCATCGAACAAAGCGTTACATCATTTGCTGAAAGAGAAGCGATGATTTTAACGATTGCACCGGAAGGAACGCGGTCATATACAAAATACTGGAGAACCGGATTTTACTATATAGCGTTACAAGCAAAGGTGCCTATTGCCTTAGGTTACGTGGATTACACAGACAAACGAATGGGTATCGGCAAGACGTTCATGCCATCGGGTGATATCGAACAAGATATGCAAATTATACGGGCGTTCTATGCCGATATAGATGGTAAAGATACGAGTAAACAGGGCCCGGTAATAATCAAAACTGAGTGAAAGTATCTGTTATGCCTGATCGTCAATTAAAGTTGTCAGGCTAACGCCATGAAAGAAGCTGTCGTATTAGTGCATGGAATCTGGAGTAACGGCATTGACCTGTGGCATCTGCGGCGCAAGCTCACACAGGCGGGTTACCAGCGTCATGCGTTTAATTATCACGTCTGGCAGGCACCGCCGTCAGTGCTTGCCCGAAAACTGCACGACAAGGTCAGTAAGATAGAAGCAGATGTTATACATTTTGTTGGTCATAGTTACGGCGGCATTATCCTCATGCATCTGTTTGATCATAATCCTGTAAAGCAAATCGCGGATAAACAGAATGGGCGCATCGTATTGTTAGGCAGTCCTGTGAATGGCTCCGCCGTAGGTAAACGATTATCGTGCAATGCGATGACGCGCTGGATGCTCGGCCATAGTACTAATCGTGGAATAGCAGGTGACATGCCAGAATGGAAAGGCGGGCAGGATATTGGCGTTATTGCAGGTACCCGGCCACTGGGTATGGGAGTACTTGCTGGCGGGCCAGAACGACCACACGATGGCACGGTTTCAGTCAAAGAAACGCGCTTAAAAAACGCCACAGACTCTATCACTTTGCGGGTAAGCCACAGTGGTATGCTGATATCGGCAGAAGTGGGCAGGCAGGTTATTAGCTTTCTGCGATCGGGGTATTTTAAATCAGGGGCTGCCCAAAAGTCTGATTATTAAATAGGAGAGAAAAGAATTTTATAAAGCTATTTTAAATTACCTACCCAGGCTTCACTTGCAAACAGTGTAATCTGCAAAACACTATTCGGCCACAGGCCCAATAAAAGAATCAGCACTGCGAATATAGCAACCAATGCAAGTTCACGATTGCGTAAATCCATTGCATCACTGATCACGTCATTTTTTACCGGCCCTAAAAATGCCCTTCGGTAAATACTCAGGAAATAACCAGCACCGACAATAATAGAAAACAGTGCGGCCAGTCCTGCGCCGGTGTGTGTGGACAGGGCGCTCAGGATTAATAAAAACTCGGCGGGAAAACCGTTGGTGCCGGGTACGCCCATGCTGGCCAGGCCGAAGAAAAAGAAGAAGGCTGCGAGTAAGGGCATGGTGGTGGCGACCCCACCTAAGCTGATTATGTCTGTTGAGCCGGTGCGGTGATGCAGAAATCCGGTTATTAAAAACAGGCCGCCGGTGACTATGCTGAAATTCAGTAGCTGAAACAACGCACCTTGCACGCCGTTGATGTTGAAGGAGGCGATACCTAGTACTACCAGTCCGACGTGGCTGATGCTGGAAAAGGCTAGCATGCGGCGCAGGTTGGTCTGGGCCAGTGCGGCCAGTGCACCGTATAAGATACCGACGACGCCGAGTCCGGCAAGTAACCAGTGGTAGTCGGTGGCGGCCTGGGGTGCAAGTGGAACTACGAAACGTATCAATCCATAGGCACCAAGTTTCAGGCCGGTCATGATGGCGGCGATTGCGACCGGTCCTTCCATGGCGACTGTTGGTAGCCAGGTGTGAAAGGGGAATAACGGTATTTTGACTGCGAAGCCCAGCAGTAACAGGAAGAACACCAGGTCTTGCATATCTCTCGGCAAACTTTCGGCCAGTAACACAGGGTAATCAAAAATCAGTCCGTCAGGGATTCCTGCGCCACTGATGTTGGCGTGGTTGAACGCCAGCAATAAAAAGCCAAATAATAATGGAATGCCACCGGCCATCATGAACAGAGTGTATTTTACGGCGGCATAACGGCGGTGTGGGCCGATGCCCCACAGGCTGATCAGGAAGTAGATGGGTACCAGCGTGAGTTCCCAGAAGAAAAAGAACAGGATGGTATCGAGTGCGCAGAAGATGCCGAGGGTGGCGCTTTCCAGGACGAGTAATAGTGTGTAATAGAGGCGCGGTAATTTGCGTACGCTGTTCCATGAAGCCAGCAGGATGCCATTGAACAGCAGGACGGTTAATGGCAGGAATAAAACTGAGATGCCGTCGACACCGACGTGGTATTGGATGCCGAGACTGGGTATCCAGTTGGCTTGTTCAATGAATTGGAAGCCTTCCTGGTTTGAATCGAAACCTACGAGTATTGCTATGGCTAGTGCCAGGTCGGTGGCAGCTGTTGCAAGCGCGATCCAGCGGGCGTGTTTTTCGTTGGGGGTTAGCCAGATTAGCGCTGCACCGATGGGCAGCGTGATTAGCATTAGGCTGATTAGTGGGAGGGTGTTGCTCATTAGCGATTGTTCCTCGTCAGAATTAATGAGCAGTGATTTTTAACCTTTATAAGGCCACGGCTTTTATTTGATCCCCTCTCCCCAACCCTCTCCCGGAGGGAGAGGGGGCTAATGTGGTTGTGTGGCGATAGCACTGGTTGGTAATTCCTGAGTTGAGTAGATTGCATTCAGTCCATCTAGTGACGATGCGATAAGTTTGATCCAGGGTTCTGAGTAGAATCCGGCACCTAGTAGGATGACGATGACGATTATTGCCAGTACACGTTCCATTAGTGTTGCGGGTTCAATGTCTTTTGCTTTTGACGGTTCACTAGCGGGTGCAAGAAAGGCGCGCTGGAATGCCCAGAGTAAAAAGGCGGCTGCGGCGACGTTGCCGAGTGCGGCCGCGATAGTTACTAGCGCGCCAAAGCGTTGGATCGAGGCTTCCATCATAAGATGAGCAGCGTCGAATCCCGGGGTGCCGGGCATGCCGATGATGGATAGACCGGCTACCAGGAAGGCAGTGCCGATGACAGGGAAGTGGTCGAACAGCCCGCCCAGTCTTGGTAGTGACAGGGTGCGGGTGCGGCGGAATATAAAGCCGGTCATGAATAATAATCCGGCGGTGGCCAGGCCAAAGTTGATCGATAGCATAATGCCGCCCTGAAAGCCCAGTTCCTTCAGAGTAAATAGACCTATCACGACGACGCTGGTATGACTGACAACGGCGAAGGCTAATAAGCGGCGCATGTTGGTTTGCATCAGTGCCAGTAGTGCGGCGTAGAAGATACCAACGACGGCAAAGGCGGTTACCCATTCACTCCATTGTTTGACGGCATCCGGTACTAAGGGGAAAACGAAACGCACCAGTCCATAGATACCGGTTTTCAATCCCAGCAGGAAGACACCGGCCACGGCGACTGTGCCGTGTTCAGCGAGCAACGGTAGCCAGCCATGCATGGGGAATAAGGGTATGCGTATCGCCATCGCGTAAAATAATAAAAAGAAAACGGCGACGGCTAATGGTTTGGGAATCGGGGCATCCAACAGTTTGTCGAGCTCGAAGGACCAGATGCCATGATGGGTTTCGGCATAGTTCCAGCCGAGTATAAATAGCCCGGCAAACAGTAATAGCAGGCCGGTGCCCATGAACTGCAGGTAACGTTGCAGGGCCAAATCTTCTTTTGGTGCATTGGCCCAGTATTTTAGAACCACGGCGATTAGTAGCAGTTCGACGGCGGACATCAGTGCGAACCATAACAAGTCCTGAGTGGCAAACAGGCTTTGTAAGGAAGCTTCAATACCGAAAATGATGATCAGAAAATTTGCCAGCGCACCGATTTTTCGTACCCGCGAATACAACACTACTAATAGAGTTAGCAATGATGTCAGTAGTATGAATAAAACAGAGATACCGTCGATCGCAGCATGGTAGACAAACGGCGGCAGTATTTCGAATCGTTCCGCCAGTTGCAGGACGGGTAATTTGGTTTGCAGCGTGTAGTAAAGATCGATCGAAATCAGTAACTCAGTGATGGAAAACAGGATGGCGGCTGGAAACAGGAGGCGTGTCTGGCGTAATAAGTACAGCAGTCCAATAGCGAGCAACGGTAAAAATTGCAGGCTGGCCAAGATCGGATAATTGGCTGAGGCCTGCCAGTGTAGTTCCACGACGTCCATCAGAGGATAACCACAAAAGTCAGTGACAACATTAATAATAAATAACGTGGCCGGCTGAGCAGTTCATCCACCTGGATCAGGGCGTGGCCAAGCCGTAAAATAATTCTTTGAACGCCGCGGTCGCCACCTTTGAGTACCAGGTGTTCTTCGAACCAGTGCAGCATGGAAGCAATCCATTCCATGAATGCGCCAACTGCACCGCGACCTCGGCCAATATCGCCCGAATCACCGTCCAGTTGCATGCTGTGAGTGTGCTTTTGTTTCTCCCACTGCGCCAGGGATGAGACCGCACCGATTGACCCTGGTAAACCAACCAGCCGGTTAACGACGTGCTGGTCAAAAGTTTGTGCGTCTCGTCCCAGTGCCTGGGTGGGTTTGACCAGCAACCAGTCGGCAATATGTTCAACCCAGAAACGTTGCAATGCAGCGGTGTACAACGAATGCCGGTTTTGTAACCAGCGGGGAACGGGCCGGGTAGGCTGGTGCATTAAATGCATCGTGGCTGGTGAGCTTAGAAATTGATAAGTGCGCCAGATGGCATGTGCTACCAGATGCCATTTAGCTAATTCAAACCAGCCTAAACCGCAGGCAAAAAACATCAAGCCGACCTGGCCGGTGGTGGAAAACATCAGTGCGCTTTTGACATCGCTTTGTACCAGGCTGCCGATTAAACCGTACAAGGCGGTGAACGCACCAATCAGTGCCACCATCCACATCAGTTCCGGTGTGTGTTCGAGCAGGGGTTGCAGGCGAATGACCAAATACACGCCAGCATGCACCATGATTGCACCGTAGAAAATAGCACTCGAAGGTGTCGGGCCTTCCAGTGCGCGGGCTATCCAGGGGGCAAAAGGCAGCTGTGCAGATTTAACCAGTGCGGCTACCAGAAAACCCATGGCAATCAGTCCGGCATAGAGCGAACTCAAACCGGAGGCACTGACAAACAGGGCAGGCCATTCGGTGCTGTCGATCCAGAACAGGGACATGGCAATACCCAGAATAAAACCAGCGTCGCCGATTCGATTAGTGACAAAAGCGCGCGTTGCATTTTGAGTGGCCGTTGGACGATCATGGGCATAGGCGATCAGTAAATACGAGCTGACACCGGCCAGTTCCCAGCCCACAAATGCCAGCAATGAGTTACCGGCCATCACGATTAATAACATGGCTCCGGTAAACAGACTCAAGATCATAAAGAAACGCTGGAAACCAGATTCACGATGCAGGTAGTTATCGGAAAAATGCAATGTCAACAAGCACAGCGTGCTGACCAGATGAGCCATGATCAAACCGAGACCATCGAGTAAAAAGCTTAACTGAAATTGATAATCGCCACTGCTGAACCAGGGCGCTAGTTGCAAATGGCCGGGTAACTCACCCCGTTGCCAGATCAAGACATCAATGATCAACAGCAGCAGTAATGATAGAGCGCTTGCACCTAACGCCACCCGGCGAGTGTGCGTTTCTCCGGCTTCGCCTCGATTGAATCCAGCGGCATAACCAATGGCAATCCATAACGTTGCCATCATTGGCAGGAAAGGGATTAGCCAAACAATATTATTAAGCATGGCTAGCCTGCTTGTGATTATCGATTAACGCCGGTGCCAATGGTTTGTCGTGACCTTGATACCAATCGGTAGAAGTGGCGGCGGTTGGCAGGGGTGTGACTTTACCCAGCCAGGGTACAAAACCCTGGTCAGGTTTGAATACGCTGATTTCACCGCTATCGGGATCTTTTGCGCTGACTAAAAGCCAGCCATTGCCAATCAATTGTTGCAGGGGTGGTTGGCGTTGATAAATGGCGGTGAGTGTTTCAATGCTGGCTTCCACTAACACCTGTAAGCGCATGGCTTCGTGAATCTCGATCATCTGCTTGGGTAAACCAGTACGCAGGTCACTGCTGGTGCCGTGCATGACACCTAACAGGCCGGTGACATTGTGGGTGATTTTGGTGCCGCAACCGTACTGGTCGTTATTGACCGTTGAAAAATAATATTCCAGGCTGATACCAGCACCGACCGGCCCGGCATTCAGCAAAATATTTTCCACTATCGTTCCATCCGGATCCTGGGTTGGGTCGTAGGAAATTAGAAATACACGGCGGTCAAAAAATGCACCCTGGCTGATTGAACGTCGACCGATTATGGCGGCAGCATTGGTGGCATGTCCCAGTTCTGGCCGTGCCTGGCTGAAGTCGGTTGCGCGTCCGGCGATATGATTAAGTGCTTTTTTACGTGAAGCCGTTTTGGGTGCTGACATTAAACGCCGTGAACGTTCGTGTGCAGAACCAAGTGTGGCAATGTGTAAATCTTTTTTCAGGTCTTCGAAGTGATTATGAAAGGCGGTGGGCATTGCGTCCGTGTCATACCATTCAATATTTTCATCGCAGGTGTTGTGTTCAGCGCCGAGCACCCAGGTGTCGTCTGGTATGTCGATACCGCGGTCACGCAACAGGGCGCGAATTTCCGGACGGTTAACCATGCTGGCAAAGGCGCGGGCATTAGGGCCGCCGTGACGGCCGCTGCAGGCACCACAATCATAGGCTGCCAGGTGTGGATTATTCTGACTCATGGAGCCGTGGCCCATCAATACCACTAAGGGCGCAAAGGTGTTTTGCAAACCAATGGTTTTTAAAAAGCCTTGTACACGGTCAGTCTGTTCTTCATCGGTAAAACCAATACGTGGTTGTTCCGGTGTGGCGGGTGTTTGAGGTTGTTTCGTGGTTACTGTGATCGCAGTCGGTACTTTTAGATCAAAGCCAGTACGTAGCTTTTCAGTCCAGCGCCCGGTCGTGCGCGGCGCTAGCGTTTTAGCGATCAGCATGAGCAAGCTGGCTGGGGCGCTAACCAGAATTAACAGTGCGCTTGCCAGCAGGTTACGGCGGGTTTCCTGAAATATCAGGTTTTTCATACGCAAACGCAAGCGGCGGCGCTGTTGGTGATTGCGTTGCCGGACTTCCTGGCCTGATTGGGTGACTTCCTGGATTTCGTGCGCAGGGGTAACAACTACCGGGCACAAAGGTGTGATTTTTTCATCATCCAGTCCGCGCCAGTTGATTGATACACCAAAGAAACCGGCAGCACCGAGTGTTTCAATGGCTGGGTTGTGTTCTTCCAGGTGACGGCGAAAACCTTCTTCGCGGTCATCCATGCAAAATACAATTTGTGCCTCCGCACGTTGTTCGCGTTTTTCAAAACGGCCGCGGCCGTGATTGTTGGTAACGGCATTAAAAAACTGTTCACGATAATGCCGCTCATACGCCTGTAACCACAAATAACCAGTTGTGTGTTTGTCCAATGTTTCCAGACAATCAAACATCATGTCGACCTGGGCAATATTCAGGTTGCGTAGTTCGGCACCACTGATGCCAAGATGTTGCATTAGCCTGAATAAAGGCCAGGCATGATGAAACAGTGAGTTACTACCAGAGGTACTATTGGATCGACTGTGTTGCCAGGTCCATATCAAATGCGCAAGGTGTAACCATTGCTGCTCCTCAGTGATAATGACATCCGAACTGTTCAGATGGTGTTGCGCGAGCGTCGCAAGGTATTCCGGCAGGTGCTGGTTATAAAAGATATTGCGCACCATGAATTCCGGCAGGTGATGCCGGAAGTACCAGCCGATGACGTCAAAACTGGCTTCTATCTGCCATAACTCACGGCAAAGTCTTTGCGTAAACAGGCGTTCCAGTACCAGCCGGACAGCTAGATAATCCAGCATGTCGATTTTGATTTGATCCAGTCCATCGTAGCCTGGCCGGTTGTGCCGCCACATGAACATACCCGACCAGCCCGGCAGTTCCAGCGCCAGGCGTTGTAAATAACCTTCCCATTTATCTTCCGGTAAACCACGCCAGCGCATTTCGATGATGACAGCATCCAGTGGGTCATCCGGTAAGGCCTCCAGGCTATCAGACCAGTCTTCCAGATCTTCAAAGATAGGCGCTAAATCACGGGCTGCACTGTTGCGCCACATGTTGTAAAAACCTTGCGAACGATCGGGCCCAGTCCAGGCTGCGAAGCCCTGGTCGAGAAAAGCTGCCAGATAGCGTATTAACAAGGGCCGCATTTCTTGCAACACATCATGCCCCGTAAGTTTTTGCAATAGTCCTTCTAGCGTTAGTGAATCGCCAACTTGATCCAGCAATTGATCGAGGTGTTGCCTGGCCTGTTTTAAAATCATGCCATCCATGATCGGTTGGCCTTCCGGATGATCCGCGTCCGGCATCATTTGCGAGAGCATGCGCTCGGCTTGTTCCGGTGTCAGATCCAGCATTTCTTCAGGGTGGGCGATGAAATGATCCAGCTTCAGCACGTGCAGACAAGCATTCCATAAGTCAGCGATGGCTTCATTCTCAGAGGTTCCGGCCGTATTCAGTAAGCGCTTGCGGCTTGACTTGGAAACATCAGGTTGAAAGGCCTGCAAGGCATTTACTTCTTCGATTTGCCAGTTGAGCTGGCAACCGGTAATAGATTTTAATGGGTGTAACAGGCTGGTCAGGTAAATATCCGCCTGGCGTATTTCATCACCGCCGGTTTTAAAAATCACATCCTGAGCTTTGATGGACGGTGTTTCTTGCAGCGCCCATTGCAGATCTGTTTCATCAATGCGGTCTTGTTGATACAGCTCACGAAATTTTTCAACCGGCAGGTAGCCAAAATTACCCGTTACTTTATAAGCAGTTTTCAGTGCTTCAGCAAAAGGCAAGTGTTCGAAGCCGTGCAATGTATTGTGATGCACGAAATCCTTGATTGCTGCTTGCCCAGGCAAAACGTGTTCCATGTGTTCAATGGCATGGCGTAATCGGGCATGCAATTGTTTTCGGCTTTGTGGTTTAGTCGGTATCACGATTACATGCCTGAAAAAACGCTGCTCAGTTGATCAACAGAAGCCGACATGATGTTCAGCACTGGGCCGGGTGCAATGCCAATACTGATAATAGCGGCAGACAGTAATCCCGCCGCCGCCAGTTCTACTGGTCGCATATCCTGAACCTTGTGCATGTCCGGGCGAACCGGGCCGGTAAACAGGCGGCCGATGGTGCGCAGAGAATAGGTTGCTGTGATCATGATGCCGACGCTGATCAGTAAAATGACCCAGCCCCAGCGCTCAAAACCACCGATGATGGCATGCAGTTCGGCGATGAAACCCGCTGTGCCGGGCAAACCCATGCCGGCCAATAAAGCCAGCGAGGTAAAGAAGGCAAAGCGCGGTGTCACCTGAATCAGTGAACTGTAGTGATTGATATCACGTGTGCCGGTGCGTTCGTATAGCAGGCCGATTAATAAAAACAGTGCGCCAGCGACCAGACCGTGTGCCACCATTTGCAACATAGCTCCCGTCAATCCTGCCTTGTTTAATGTGGCGATACCGAGCAAGACGATGCCCATGTGACTAATTGATGAATAAGCAATCATTGCTTTGAGGTCAGTTTGACGCCAGGCGAGCAAGCCTCCATAAATAAGACTGAATAGTCCCAGTCCCGCCAAAACATTTTGTAGTGCAAGTGCAGCATCAGGCAGCATGATGACCGCACGGATCAGACCGTACGATCCCATCTTTAACAAGATTCCCGATAGTAAAATACTCACTGGACTCGGTGCTTCGACATGGGCCAGTGGAAGCCAGCCGTGCAGCGGGAAGATCGGCATCTTGACGCCGAAGCCAACCAGGAAACCAAGAAAAATGAGTACCTGGGTGTGGGCGGGCAGTAAACGTGCACCGGTAGCGACATCTTCTATATAAAAGGAATGGCCGGGGATGGCATCGAAAACTACCAGCAGGCTGATCAGCATAAAGATGGAACCACCCATGGTATATAGCACGAAGTTAAGTGCAGCCTGTTGTTTGCGTTTGCCACCCCAGCGGTCGATCAGGAAAAATAACGGAATCAGCGTCATTTCCCAGAATAGATAAAACAGTGACCAATCCTGTGCCATAAAAACACCCAGCATGGCGGTTTCAAGAACTAGCATGAGTGCATAATAGCCTTTAACTCGTTCCTTGATGGATGACGATGCCAGGATGGCGAGAAAACACAGTAAGGTGGCGAGTAAAATCATCGGCAAGGAAAAGCCATCGATACCGAGTGCAAAAGAGCTTCCAAGGCGTGGGTTCCAGGGGGTGATATGACTGTATTGCAATGCGGCGCTGGAAAAATCAAAACCAGCGACCAGTGACCAGGATAAGGCCAGGGTTGCCACGGCAACAGCCACTGCAATGAAGCGAATCTGTTTGACGTATTGCCCGGGCCAGAGAGTGATCAGCGCGGCACCGAGCAACGGCAGACCCAATAATAAGGTTAATACCTGCATTATTAATATAATTTGTAGCGGGATAAGGCTGCTAAATTAGCCTGCTCAAGAATTGAGTCCACTATACCACAGGCAATTCATTTCCCGAGGGGTTGGCTCTTGAATTGGAAAGCTGGGATCGGGTTTGTTAGCGCGAGAATGTATCTCGCTTGAATCAGCTTTAGATCTACAGGTCTTGCAGCTCTGCCAGGTCTCGGAAAAAGGCATTGCTTTGCGTGTCGGAATACCAGATGGCTACACCGCTGTTGTTGCGCCGTACGACTGTGCCGCGTAACCAGTGTTTTTTGACTTTCCCCATCAGGGTTATTTCCACATGGATATAGACAACATCACTGGGCCTCAGTTTGATTGATCCGGTTTCTATGAACATGCCTCGGCTGTCAAGGTTACGGGTTTTAAATGTGCCCAGCAATCCTGAATCATACGCCGCCCCTTTTGTATTGTCGTAAAGTGTTACCTCTAGCCTGGCGGGGATGCGCCTGCTCCAGCGGTAAATTGAAAAATCACTCGCACTACTTTGCTTTTGAGGTTTAATCTGTGTGACCGTTTGTGCTGTCATGGTAGCCTCTCTTTTTTTACAACAAATATTTTTCACTTAGAAACAAATCAAACCTAGTGAACAGGTTTACCCAATCATATTAAGAAGTAACCAAATCAGATATTTGTACGAATACGTAAGTACTTATACGTATTTGCGGGAGAGCGTGGGTTTCAGGCCGCCTCATTGACTTAAACATGAAATTTTTTAATCATAAATTCTGTGATATAAATTTTTAGTGCATGGCTGATTTTAATTTTGTTGGGCGCGTCACCTGGCCTTTATGAGCCGAGTGCTATAATTAGTCCGGTAATCTGTAGTATTAAGAGAGCCCTTTACCCCTGTGAGCGTATACATTGATTTCAGTTTCGTCGCACTCGCACCTCACACTTATAACCCTGCGCGGTTGTTTGGTACAGTAAGGAATTAAGCATGCGAAACTGGATGAGCATACTGATAGCGCCGGTCATATTGCTGATTGCATTTATCGCCTGGTGGTATGACGATAGTCTTAACTCGCCGCAGATGGACGCGCAACCCGTTGTAGATGCCCCCACCTATGTGGGTAATGCTGAACCAATCCAGCCAATCCCTTTGCACATCGAGCTCGATGCCGAAAAAGTTTTGCTGGGTAAAAAATTGTTTCATGAAGTGCGCCTTTCCGCCTCCGGAAAAACTTCCTGTGCTAGCTGCCATGATTTGGAAAAAGGTGGCGATGACGACGTTGTATTATCAATCAATGATGACGGTAGTCTAAGGCAACGCAATAGCCTGACTGTGTTGAATGCAGGCCTGAAACATATTTATCACTGGGATGGCAGGTTTACCTCGCTAAAGGTTCAGGCGTTGTCGGTGCTTGAATTCAGCATGAATACGGATTGGCCAGCAGTTTCTATGCAATTGGAAAAAGAAGCGCTATACCATGATGCTTTTACTGCAATCTATGAATCAGGCGTGACTCCAGAGGCAGTTGCTGATGCGCTTGCGGTCTATGAGATGTCACTGATAACTCCCAATGGACGTTTTGACCGCTATTTGCGTGGCGATAAAACGGCGATTACCCAGGAAGAAAAACGCGGCTATCAGCTTTTTAAGCGCTATGGTTGTGTTGCTTGTCATCAGGGTGTCAATGTCGGTGGAAACATGATTGCTCGGTTTGGTGTTATGAAGGATTATTTCAAGGATCGTGGCAATGAGACAACTGCCGATCTTGGCCGCTATAACGTGACTCAAATAGAATCAGACAGATATCGTTTTAAAGTACCGAGCCTGCGTAATGTAGCGTTAACTGCGCCTTATTTTCATGATGCTTCTGTAGATAGCCTGGAAGAGGCAATTAAAACCATGGCCAAATACCAGCTAGGGAAAACAATCTCTAACCAGGAAGTAGATGAAATCGCGAAGTTTCTTCGCACATTGACTGGCGAATTGAATGGGCAGGCATTATGGCGCGGCTGATTTATATACTCGTCGGTGTAATGCTGGTGCTGCTGAATACCTACTTATTTTCTCATACACAGGTTAATTATTCTGTCTATGAAGAAGCCAACGACCACTTGCGTTTTTTGTCCCATAGTGAAGAGATGCTGCGCCACGATGTAGTTCGGATACGTTATAGTTTATTGCCTAACTACGATCCGATAGTCAATAATTTATATAAAATGCAACTTCTTGTTGCAGAAATTGAACAAGGTCCTATCTCGACACAAGCACTGGGGATTAGTGGGTTTTCTCCAACATTGGAGAGATTGAAGCAAGCTATTTTAACGAAAAGCAACATAAGCGGGGACTTTAAAGAATCGAATTCTATTCTTAAAAATTCTATCGCCTATTTCCTGGTCACTTCGTCTGAATTAATTGCCCAAACTTCGCAGGCAGTACCAGAAAATGCAGCATACACGATCGGCTTATCCGAACTACCCAAGATGCTGTTGAGCTATAGTTTATCTGGCGAGAAAACGCCACCAGCGTTGATCCAAAACTGGATTAATCGGTTTGAAGTAATACAGTTGAAATTACCGAAAATACTTCGTGACGATGTCGCTGGCTTGATTAAACATGCACAGGTTATTAAGGAATACCAGGGAAGGACAGATAATCTGTTGCAGTCATTACTGAATGTATCTGTTGAAAAGGATATTCAATTGCTGGTGCAGGGTTATCAACAGCGTTTTGATGCTGAAAAAAATCGCGCAAGGATTTATCGTTCTCTGCTTTATGCTTCTTCACTGTTACTGCTTGCCTATCTTGCCATTATTATTTTACGGCTTAGGGGTATGGCGTCCAAACTTACCCAATCAAATACCGCGCTGCATACTGAAATTCTTGAGCGTGAGCAGGTAGAACAAGCGCTGCGTGCCAGCGAAAAACGCATTCAGACACTCTATGATAGTACGCCAGATATGTATTTTACTATTAGTGAAGAAGGTGTTGTGCTTTCAGTCAATCAGTTTGGTGCCAGTGCACTTGGTTATGAGCAGAATGAGTTGGTTAATCATTCTGTATGGGAAATTGTGCACCCGGATGATTTGTTGTCTGTTAAGCAACAAATCAATCATATCTTTAAACAAGGCAAGGAATACGAAGAAATAGAATTCCGTAAAATTTGTAAAGATGGCGCTGTCTGTTGGGTGCATGAACGTATCAGTCTGATCACCCGAAAAAGTGGGGTAAGGGAATTGCGCATCGCCTGTCGAGATGTGACTGATCAAAAGCGTGCCGAAGAAGAATCACGGGAGCGTCAAGCCCAACTTGCACACCTGGCTCGAGTGAATACAATGGGTGAAATGGCATCGGGCCTTGCGCATGAACTTAATCAACCTTTGACCGCAATTTCAACTTACGCTGGTGCCTGTTTACGTATGTTGCAGTCTGGCCCAAAAACCCCTGAGAAACTTGCATACGGACTCGAACAAACTGCGATTCAGGCCAGGCGCGCCGGTGAAATTATACGCCGACTTCGCGAGTTTATTCGTAAAGATACTTATCAACGTACAATAATTGATGTGAATGCTTTAGTAACGGAGGTTATCGGGTTTACAGGCCCTGAGACGCGCGGCAAAGGCATTCGGCTTGAGCTCGATTTAAATAACCATCTGCCGCCTGTTCAAGGCACTGCTATCCAGATTGAACAAGTGATTCTTAATCTTGTCAGAAATGGAATCGATTCAATTCATCTGTCGGGTAATGAAGAGGGAGCTGTCGTGGTTGGTACTAGTATAGATAGTCAAGGCTCGGTGTTGGTAAGTGTAAAGGACAATGGGCAGGGCTTAGAAAAAAAACATGCTAAGCAGATATTTGAGCCATTTCATACGACAAAATCTGATGGTATGGGTATGGGGCTGTCTATCAGCCGATCAATTATCGAGGCGCATGAAGGCCGTCTCTGGTTTGATACCAATGATGGGGTGGGAACAACGTTCTATTTCACTATTCCAGCAGAACAGGGGGTAAATGTAGCATGAATATGCAATCTACGGTTTTTGTTGTTGATGACGATGCGGCAGTTCGCGATTCGCTCGAATTGTTGTTTGATTCTACCGGTATGGCGGTAGAAAGCTTTGCATCTGCTAGCCGATTTATAGAGTATTACGACCCAGCCCGGCCTGGTTGCCTGGTATTGGATATACGTATGCCGGATATGGATGGCATGGAATTGCAAAAAGCGTTAAAAGACAGGCAGATTTCACTGCCTATCATTTTCATTACCGGCCATGGCGAGGTTTCATTGTCTGTAAAAGCGCTTAAAGAAGGTGCATATGATTTCATTGAGAAACCATTCGAAGATGATGTCTTGTTGGAGAGTATTCAGGAAGCAATGATTCTTGATACAAAAAACCGGGAGTTGGCCGATATAAAAGATGATGTCATGACGCGTTGCTCGCGTTTAACGCCACGCGAAAAAGAAGTTATGCATCACATTTCGGAAGGAAAATCGAATAAAGAAATTGCTGTCATTCTGACATTGAGCCACCGGACGGTTGAAGTTCACCGTGCCCGTTTAATGGAGAAGATGGAAGTTAATTCTCTTGCTGAACTTGTTCCAATGGCATTGATGTACAAAGAAAACTGATCAATTATTGACTGTCTTTTTTACCCGGCCAAGCTGCGGTAAAAATCAAAATATTTATTTTCACATACAATTATGTGCACCCTTACGTGGCACTACGTAAGGATTCGCACGGATAGTAACTGCGTTCGCTCTTCTCTAGATTGATGATAGATGGAACAGGGATGTTTCATCTTAAACTTTACTTGAATATAACAATTACCCTAGCGCGTTATTCTAGGGGAGCTGAAAGATGATTATTGAAAAATTTCTACATAAAAGTGTGGCTGCCAGGGTTCAACCTGGCTACGATTTTGCCAGTGCAGTTCTGGAATCTATGGATGACGCCATAATAATTGCCAATGCAGCCGGTCGCATTCAGTATACAAACCTGTCTGCGCAGCTATTAACGGGCTGTCAATCAGATTTGTCACAGCAACAAGTCTTATCAGATTTTTTCGTTTTAGTAGATGAGGTTTCAGGAGAGTCATCTATGGATCCTCTCATTGACTGTTTTCGTGATAAACATTCCATCAAGTTAAGCAACCATTATCTCTTGCGCCGAGCTGATGGTTCAGAAATTGCCATCGATGGTACGATTTGTCCTTTACAAAGAACAAAAAATCTATGTGATGGTGTTGTTCTAGTCTTGCGTGATGTTACTGAAAGCCGTCAGTTGACAAAAGAAATCACCTACCACGCAACACATGATGCTTTGACGAATCTGGTAAACCGTCGTGAATTTGAACACCGTCTTGGCCGTGTATTACGCCGCTATGATGAATCGCCAGGGCATGCTTTGTTATATATGGATCTTGATAATTTCAAGATAATAAACGATAGCTGTGGTCATTCTGCAGGTGATGAGGCGTTGCGGCAGACAGCCGACGTGTTTCGTTCAGTAATACGTGAACGAGACAGTCTAGGCCGACTAGGGGGTGATGAATTTGCATTGCTCATGGAGAATTGCCCAAAAGATCAGGCTATTCGTGCTGCCCGCCAATTACGCCAGGCGTTGTTGCAATATAGCTTTTGTTGGGATGATCATATTTTCAAAATCGGGGTCAGTATCGGCCTGGTATTGATTAGCGGGTCCAGCACACAGACCAACCTTTCTTATCTCCTTACCATTGCAGATCAGGCTTGTTACCAGGCCAAAGGGTTGGACTTCAACCGAATCCGGATAGTAGAAATATAAATTAGCTTTAGCATTAAACTATAAGGCTGGCGAGCAAGTGCCTATGCACGGAAGCTTCAGAAAATTTCTATTTTTCTCAGTTGCGTTGCTGCTAGGAGTTGCTGCGCTTCTATATTTTGCGAATAAAAATCGAATAAACGACCTGCAGCATTTACAGAAAGTCACTGCCGAGTATACCGTTTCGCGGGCTGTGGCGTTAATAGAACAAGAGCTAACGCTGCTGCAACGTTCCGTCCACTTGTTCTATTTTTCATACCGGCCACAGTTAAAACAACTCATCGCTGAGCCCGAAAACGATGATCTGCGAATGGAGATTCAAGCTGACCTAAAAAAACATTTCCCGGACGCTATTGCCTTTACCTTTACAGATCAGGAGGGCAATCCATTATTAGTTGATTTCGATAATTTTATTGGTGAATTATGTCAGGAGAATCTGAACGAGTTTGCTGCGGGCGGTGAAGTTTTGTTGCGCATACACCCGGCTGATGAAACTTACCATTTCGATATTATGACGTCGTTTTCAGATACGGATAATCAGGGGGTATTTTTTATTAGTTTCGACGCCATGAAACTTGCCAATCATCTTGCTGCACAACCTGAGCATCAATTGATACTCATCTATAACAAGGATGGTGGTCTGATTGAGCTAACCTCTCAGGGCTCCCGGAATATGTTACAGCGTGAGTTTTTTCTTTCAGAAACAGAAAAATCTTCTATCCTGGTTTCTAAGGATGTTCCTGGCACAAACTGGACGCTGGTGGATGTTGTAAACAGTTCGCCAGGTTTAGAGGGGTTGTATAAAGCACGATCTCACTCACTACTGACCTTTCTGGGGTTTGTGCTGGCTAGTTTGGCCGCTCTGCTGGTTGTCTATTTTGATGAGCGAAAGCTCGGCCGGGTTATTCATGCGCTGGATCATCACAAAAGTAAACTTGAGGAACGTATCAAGTTACGAACCTGGGAATTGAGCGAAGCTAATCGTGAGCTGCATGACCTTTCACGACAGGATAGTTTAACGGGTGTTGCCAATCGGCGGTTTTTTGATCACAGGATTGATCTAGAAGCCAGGCGAATGCGGCGAGAGGGGCAGCCATTGTCATTACTCATGATCGATGTAGATTTTTTCAAACTGTATAACGATAGCCTTGGCCACCCTGCAGGTGATGTATGTTTGAAAAATATTGCTCAGGTGATCTCTTCCAGTGCGCATCGAGGGGGTGACTTTGTCGCGCGTTATGGGGGTGAGGAATTTGCCGTGATACTCCCGGCTATGGACGAAGATGAGTCAGTCCAGTTTGCTGAAAGTATCCGGCTGGCTGTGTTGTCCGGACAATTCAAACATCCGGATTCGAGTGTCAGCCCATACGTTACTGTAAGTATTGGTGTTGCAACGCTGGAGCCAGATAGCATGTCGGGTGTGCTAGAGCTGATTGAGTCGGCTGATAAGTCACTGTATGCAGCAAAGAAGGCTGGTCGAAATCGGGTTGAGTTGAATGCTGTTTTTGTTTAGTTGATTTTAAGGAAGCTTTGATTAATTTGTGCATCTTGTCAGTGTAATCACTGCAAATTATGTAGGAGCGGCTTTAGCCGCGATGGGGCTGCGGTGTTCATCGCGGCTGAAGCCGCTCCTACAGATTCTCGCTTATTAATTAGAATGATCTTAAGTGTCAAAACGGTAAAATGATTTCCTTAATACTTTCCATGGCGGTAATGGCAGATTCCAGATCAACTTGATCAGGATTGGTTGCAGATTGTGCTTTCAGTTTTTCGTAAAGTTCAGCCTGTTCCCAGGTGCGATGGCTGCCGTCAGCATCCTGAATATAAGCTGCCCAGGGAATGAATTTTGTTAACGGAAAAAGCTGTCCTTTGCTCGGCGATATATCTACGTGCAAACCTGATATGAATAAAACCTTTTTGCCCTGGTAGGCAGGTTCCTGAGTAATGGTGCGAAACGCGCGGTCAAATTCGACTTGTGAATTAGCTTGTGCCGCGGTTAATGCGGGCCATTTTGAGGTAACTATGTGTGGCATGACATCAAGCAGATTGATTTCCAGATGGTCATGTCCTTCTGGATGATGACTGATGTCACGCCGGAAGCTGAACAGATCCGGACTGAGGTTGTCGCCGATGGGTTCTCCCTTGTCTGCTTTCCAGGCGTAGTTTTTTAATCTATCTATAAATGCTGGTGAAGCTAAGAAAGTTTTAGATGTGCTCAGGCAACTTTGAACAATTGGGCTGCTGGTTGAATCCAGCGCGAACAGTTTTTCAAGATTGAGCAGTAAGCCATCGGTTCTTTCTCCATTTAGCAGCTGGTTGTCGATGACAATTTCGTGCTGGCCGTTATTGATCCGCAAGATAATATTGTTTTGGGCAAACCGGTATTCCTGTAGATACCATTCCAGTGCACCGCAGATTTTCCCGCAACTGGGTGTCTCGCTGTTATTTTCAGTTTGCAGTCGGCGGTAGATCCCAAACTTTTTTGAATCGGGGTCATAGCCCACATGGCTGGCCTGAATGATCACCAGGTCTTTACCGTGTTCTGCGTGTGGTCCGTGCCGGTCGGTCGCGACAATGCCGCCAACCCGGCCATGGTTAAACGGAAAGGTGCCGAAGTGTTTGGCAATCAGAATAATTGGATAGCCCTGGCTTTCATCCGAACAGAATGCCCGTGAAGGCATAATTTTCCCCTGTTCAAACCCCAGCGACTTTGCCAGGTTGTAGACGCGCGGGACAAATTGACTGTAGCGAATCGAGACCGGTGCCATCTGAAATGCGGCCAATAGGCCGTTAGACGTGTTACTCATACCGAATATGGATAATCCCTTTGGCGTGTTTATTGGTTGGTTCAGGTCAGTGTACTTGGATAGCTGGCTACCAGCTACCTGATGATAACCAGTTGAATTTAATAAATTAAAGATAGGATGATATATAGGCCTCGTGGTTGTGGCGGCGGCACACGTTGGAGCCGCTTATCCATAAGAATTACTTATGAATATAATCATAATAACTTACTTTTCATAATGATCCAAAGGGTCTAGCATGCCCCCTCCAGTTAGTCGGTAGTGATGCCCGGCTGGCAAATAGATTCACATTACCTGACTATACTAGTCTGGTGATACACGTTTTAACCAACGTCAGGAGACTGCGATGTCCAAAAAAACCTATAGCGCGGGTGTAAAAGCATACCGCGAAACGTATTGGGAACCCGATTACACTATTAAAGATACAGACCTGCTGGCCTGTTTCAAAATCACGCCTCAGGAAGGCGTGCCTCGTGAAGAAGTTGCTGCTGCGGTTGCGGCTGAATCTTCAACCGGCACCTGGACCACTGTCTGGACCGACCTGCTGACTGACCTGGATTATTACAAAGGCCGTTGTTACGCAATCGAAGACGTACCTGGCGATGACACCTGCTTCTACGCTTTTATTGCCTATCCGATCGATCTTTTTGAAGAAGGGTCGGTGGTTAACGTATTGACCTCGCTGGTTGGTAACGTATTCGGTTTCAAGGCACTGCGTGCTCTGCGGCTGGAAGATATCCGCTTCCCGGTTGCCTATGTATTGACCTGTAATGGACCACCTCAGGGTATCCAGGTAGAGCGCGACTTGCTGAACAAGTACGGCCGTCCGCTGCTGGGTTGTACCATCAAGCCTAAACTGGGTCTGTCTGCGAAGAACTATGGACGTGCCTGTTATGAAGGTCTGCGCGGTGGTCTCGACTTCACCAAGGACGACGAGAACGTCAACTCACAGCCGTTCATGCGTTGGAGGCATCGTTTCGATTTCGTTATGGAAGCCATCCATAAAGCCGAAGCTGAAACTGGTGAGCGTAAGGGTCACTACCTGAACGTAACCGCACCAACCGCTGACGAGATGATGCGCCGTGCCGAGTATGCGAAAGAGCTGGGCGCGCCAATCATCATGCACGACTATCTGACCGGTGGTCTGGCGGCGAACACCATGTTAGCTCAGTGGTGTCAGAACAACGGCATCCTGTTGCACATTCACCGTGCCATGCACGCGGTACTCGATCGCAACCCGCACCACGGTATTCACTTCCGCGTACTGACCAAGATCCTGCGTCTGTCGGGTGGCGATCATCTTCATTCCGGTACCGTTGTCGGTAAGCTGGAAGGCGATCGCGATGCCACGCTGGGCTGGATCGACATTATGCGTGACTCTTTCATCAAGGAAGACCGTACCCGCGGTATTTTCTTTGATCAGGACTGGGGTTCAATGCCGGGCGTGATTCCGGTGGCTTCCGGTGGTATCCACGTCTGGCATATGCCGGCGCTGGTGAGCATCTTTGGCGATGATTCCTGCTTGCAGTTTGGTGGCGGTACGCTGGGACATCCCTGGGGTAACGCGGCAGGTGCGGCGGCTAACCGTGTTGCGGTTGAGTGTTGCGTTGAAGCCCGTAACCAGGGCCGTGAACTTGAGAAAGAAGGTAAGGACATCCTTATGACTGCGGCGAAACATAGTCCGGAGCTCAAGATCGCTATGGAAACCTGGAAAGAAATCAAGTTCGAATTTGATACGGTTGACAAGATCGACGTTGCGCACAAGTAAGCGCGCCATTGCTTGATATCCGGTCAGACGAAGCCCTGGATTTATAGCGGCTTCGTCTGAACCATCAAATTCAGATATTTTTTGGAGAATAATTAAATGAGTGATGTACAAGATTACAACTCAAGCCTGAGTGATGCGGCCCAAAGCCGTAAGTATGAAACTTTTTCCTACCTGCCTCCTTTAAGCAAGGAGTCAATCCGTGCGCAGATCCAGTACATTGTTGATAAAGGCTGGAACCCTGGCATCGAACATACTGAACCTGAAAATGCGATCAGCAACTACTGGTATATGTGGAAATTGCCCTTGTTTGGCGAAACCAACATTGACACTATCCTGGCTGAGGTTGACGCCTGCCATAAGGCGCATCCGAAAAACCATGTTCGTCTGTTGGGCTTTGATAACTTTGCCCAGTCTGCAGGGGCTGCCATGGTGCTCTACCGTGGAACTTCTGTTTAAGGCGCGAGCTTAAATAGCATGGAAAGCCCCTGCCGGTGAGTATTCGGACAGGGGCTTTTTTAATTACTGATGAGTAGCGTTTAAAGATGCCAAGACCGAATACATACGTAGGCATTGAAAATGACGTCCAGGGTGCGATGACCACCATTGGTAAAATCATTCGCGATGCCTGGGTGTTTGAACTGATACCGGAATCACAAACCTGTGAGGGCTGGAATCAGGGTCAGATTGATGCTTTGCTCGACCGAGTGAATACTGAGTGGGATAAGTACGGCTGTCTGGTAAGCCATTTGCCACCTGCTTTGCGGGAGCGTCACCAACGTATTCACGATGTCGCCATTGCAAATGCAAAGGCAGCTGGCTGGTCTGGCGAACTGGAAACGAATGACGATAGGTAACAACGACAAATTAAAGGTAGGTTATGTCTGAGTCAGTAGATATAGAACAGTACAAGATCAAGAGTGAACCTTACTACGAAGCCGTGGGTAACGAACTGGATCTTTACACCTCGGCCTATGAAGTACGTATGCCCATTATGATCAAGGGTCCGACAGGCTGTGGTAAATCGCGCTTTATTGAGCACATGGCCTGGAAGCTGGGCAAGCCCTTGATAACCGTTGCCTGTAACGAAGATATGACGGCATCAGATCTGGTCGGGCGTTTCCTGCTCGATAAAGACGGCACCAAATGGCAGGACGGGCCGTTGACCACCGCTGCCCGTATCGGCGCGATCTGTTATCTGGATGAAGTGGTTGAAGCACGCCAGGATACCACCGTAGTGATTCATCCGTTGACTGACCACCGCCGCAGCTTGCCACTAGATAAGAAAGGTGAGCTGATCAATGCGCACGAAGATTTTCAGTTGGTGATTTCTTATAACCCTGGCTATCAGAGTTTGATGAAAGATCTTAAGCAATCCACCAAGCAGCGTTTTGGCGGTCTGGATTTTGATTATCCAGAGGAGGATCTGGAAACTCAGATTGTCACCAAAGAATCGGGTGTGGATAAAGAAACAGCAAAGAAGCTGGTGCAAATCGCACACCGTGCGCGCAACCTGAAAGGTCACGGGCTGGACGAAGGTATTTCAACCCGGCTACTGGTCTACGCAGGACAATTGATTGCCAAAGGCGTGGCCGCAGAAGCCGCCTGCAGCATGACCATGGTGACGCCGTTGACGGATGACCCTGATATGCGTGACACGCTGAATGCTGCCGTACAGACATTTTTTGGTTGATTGCTTAGCCTGGCGATTGTCAGGCTGCTGCTGACATGTCGATTAAATTAGAAGATTACGATGAAGCTCTGAAGGACGTTGCGCCCGAGATTCGGGACGTGCTGGAAGCTGCGTTCCAGGAAGCCTCACGGGTGATGTCACCGGCGGGTCTCGAAGAATATCTTGATGGTGCAAAAGCGCTGTCCAATCTAGGTCGTGGCAGTGGGGTGGTGACGACCTATCTGCAAGAGATTCCGCTGGTTGCAAAGGAATGTGGCGAACACGTGATTGGTGATTGTCTGACCGGCGCCATGAAGCTTTCCTCCATGACCTCGGGCGAAGTCATTGAGTTGTTCTTCAACAGTATGCCTTCGGCCGCACGCCGCCTGGGTGATGCCGAGTTATTCCGTGGTTACCTGACCCTGATTCATCAACTGGCGTCTACCGCCTCGCGCGGTGTCCGGCCGATGCTCAATCATATTGATGACTTGTTATCCAAGCTGACCTTAAGCGGATTACGCCGCTGGTGTAATTTTGGTGCCCAGGCTTATCGGCGTGATTACGATAATCTGACCGCCTACTTTAATCTTGAATCCAAAGACAGTCTCGCTATGCTGCAAAAAGAGCGGCGGGGTGTTTTATTTGTAAAGACGCAGCGTAAACTAAATTTCTACCTGCGCGCTTTGTGGGGACGTGACTTTTTCCTGCGCCCAACCGGCGCGGATTTTGCTGATTTTCGTCCCTATATAGAAACCAATGTTCTGCACATGCCGGATGCGGTCGACGATATTAATGATATCCCCGGTCTTGAAGTTTATCGTGCAACTGCTGCGCATATGGCGGCACACATGAGCTATATGCAGGCGGCCATTTCAGCCGAAGAACTCTCTCCGGCGCAAATGAGTTTTATCGGTATCCTTGAGGATGCACGGATTGAATACAAAGCTATCCAGTCCTTTCCGGGGCTGAAAAGACTTTGGCGTTCGTTGCTTTCAATTGACTATGATGAGGTCCCCGAACACCCTGGCATGTTACTGCTGGAACGCATGGCTTTAATGTTGCTGGATGCTGAGGTGCGCAGTGATGATGCGGAGCTGGATGCGTTTGCCGAACGTTTCCACGCACAAATTGAAGAACGTCAGGATGACACGCAGTTTTCCTGGCACATGGGACTTGAACTGTTTAATCTTTTTTCTGCCCGTAAAGAAGTGCCCAGTCTGCGTATCCTGGAGCGCATCCGTATTCCGTACCGGGATGATAACCGGTTTGTCTGGGAGTTTGCAGAACTGACCTGGGATGTGGATAACGAATACGTGCCCGCCAGTCAGCGCCAGGTGCGCAAGCGGGTGAGTGTCATTGAGATGGCCAATGAGGTCGATTGTGAACTCGCCGGTGACGATGCGCAGGAAATCTGGATTTGTGAAACCGAGATGTACCCTTACGAGGATGATCTTGAAAACACCAAAAGCTTTAACGAAATGTGGGGCAAGGAACAGGTCTCTGACCCTTTTCATTATCCTGAATGGGATTATCAGATTCAGCTGGCGCGGCCTGATTGGGTAACCGTTTACGAACGCCGTCAACCCAAAGGCGATCCGGATGATATCAATGATATCCTGACTGAATACAAGCCGATTGCACACCGGATTAAACAGATTATTGATCTATTAACCCCGGCAGGTGTGCAGCGTATACGCAATATGGAAGACGGCGATGAGATAGATCTGAATGCGGCCGTTGATGCCATGGTGGCCATCCGCATGGGTGAACAACCGAGCCCGCGTATTACCATGCGTAACGTATTAAAGACGCGCGACCTCGCTGTTGTTGTGCTGATGGATTTGTCTGAATCCACCAATGAAGCCATGGACGGTTCGGATAAAACTGTTTTACAACTGACGCGTGAAGCTGCAACACTGGTAGCCACTGCCATCGATGGCATTGGTGATCCCTTTGCATTACATGGCTTTGCTTCAGATGGTCGTCACGACGTGCAATATTATCGCTTTAAAGATTTTACTCAGCACTATGATGACGACGCTAAATCCCGCCTCGCCGGTATGAAGGGCGGATTGTCCACCCGTATGGGTGCTGCGCTGCGGCATGCCGGCCACCATCTGATGAAACAACCGGAACGGCGTAAATTGATTCTGCTGGTAACGGACGGAGAGCCTGCTGATGTCGATGAACGTGATCCGCAGCACCTTCGCCATGATACAAAAAAAGCCGTTGAGGAATTGTATGGAACCGGTGTTTTAACTTACTGCTTGACGTTGGATCCAAATGCGGATACTTATGTAAAACGCATTTTTGGTGAAAATAACTATACTATTATTGATAACGTAAACCGCTTGCCAGAACAATTACCTACCTTGTTTGCCAGTCTCACTGGTTGATCTTTACAGTAAGTGTTCTCATTAATTCCCGCTAAATATATTTAGGGAGCCTCTGATTAATCCATGAAGGCATGTAGGAGCGGCTTTAGCCGCGATAGGGGGCAGCTGCTCCTACAGAATTAGTGCCGTTCGCAATGACAAGATGCACGACACATCAGAGGTTCCTTAGATTTTACTGTATGCTTAGGCAATGGATTTAAGTTTCGTTCGCGGCGATGAATTGAGTCGGCAACAACGTGCCATGTCGGCTATGCTCTATAATAAAATTCATTTGATTTTTTCCCGAGTAAAGGGTGATCATCTGTTTGTCCCCATCCGTTCTATGCAATATCTTGCAATCGTTGATAACGAAGAAATCGTATTTGTCGATGGTCTGGTTCCTCGCACTATAGAATTTTCCTGGCAGTCTTTTCGGCCACAAGAGCGTGAAAATTTGCGTGATTCAGTGAATTATGAATGTGTAATTTATGAGGCCAAAGCTAATCAAACCATGCAGCGGCTTTCGAGTGAGTTTTTTACGGCATTGGAAATACTCGAAAGCCGGGAGTCATGCCCGCAGCTTGATTCCACGGTAACACCCTTCGACCGGGATCATAAAAAATGACCAAAGAAACCGTCATAGATTTTCTGCGTCATGGTGAAACAGAAGGCGGGCGGCGCTACCGGGGCGATACCATCGATGACCCTTTGAGCGAAAAAGGCTGGCAGCAAATGTGGCAATCGGTCGGTGACTATACAGGTTGGGATGCCATAGTGACGTCACCCATGCAGCGTTGCAGTGCGTTTGCCGGTGCCCTGGCTGAAAAACTCAAGCGTTCATTACATGTCGATCCAATTTTTCGCGAAGTAGGTATGGGTAGTTGGGAAGGGCTTAGTCCGCAGGAAATTATTGAACGTAATGCCGATGAATATGCGGCTTTTTACCATGATCCTGTTCATAACCGGCCTAAAGGCTGTGAACCGCTGGAGGATTTTGGAAAACGTGTGGCCGATGGTTATGAATCGATTCTCAAAAAATATCCAGGGCGGCATGTATTAATTATTGCGCACGCCGGTGTGATTCGTGCTGCGCTGGGCTATGTCATGCAGTCTGAGCCGGTTGGCTGGTATCGGGCGCGTATTGATAATGCCGGTGTTACCCGGTTTCGATATGGCAAATTTGGGAACAAGTTGGAGTTTCACAATAGACAGGGAATTGACCCCGTTTGATAAAAAGGATTAATTGTTCATTTATCTTGCAGCAAGTTCTGGTAGACTTTTTATAGAGGTACCAACGCTAAGGGAGGCAGAACATGGCACATGTAGTGATTCTGGGTGCAGGCACAGGTGGAATGCCTTGTGCGTACGAAATGAAGGAAGCATTGGGAGAACAGCACAAGGTAACGGTTATTAATGCCAGCGATACCTTTCAGTTTGTGCCATCTAATCCCTGGATTGGCGTCGGTTGGCGCAAGCGTGAAGACATAACCTTTCTGATAAAACCCTGTCTTGAGAAGAAAGGGATTGATTTTATTGAGGGTACTGTCACTAATATTGATCCCTCAAATAACAAGTTAACCCTTGCCAATGGTGAGTCGGTCAGTTACGACTACATGGTGATTGCCACGGGGCCAAAGCTGGCTTTTGATGAAGTGGAAGGGTCGGGTCCGGACGGTGGTTTTACCTACTCGGTTTGTACCGTTGACCATGCACTGAAAGCCTGGGATGGTTACCAGTCTTTTGTAAAAAATCCAGGTTCAATTGTGGTCGGAGCAATGCCGTTCGCCAGTTGTTTTGGCCCTGCCTATGAATATGCCTTTATCCTGGATACTGATTTACGTAAACGCAAAATTCGTGACAAAGTTCCCATGACTTATGTGACCGCAGAACCTTATATCGGCCACCTGGGCCTGGGCGGTGTCGGCGATTCCAAGGGGATGATGGAATCCGAATTACGTAATCGTCATATCAGTTGGATTTGCAATGCCAAGGTTACCCGTGTTGAAGATGGCAAGATGTTCGTCGATGAACTGAATGAAGACGGCGATCTTAAAAAACAGCACGAACTTGAATTCAACTACTCCATGATGTTGCCAGCTTTCAAAGGTGTTGATGCGGTGGCTTCAGTTGAAGGATTGTGTAATCCACGTGGGTTTGTCGTCGTTGATGAATATCAGCGTAACCCGACTTACCCTAATATTTATTCAGCGGGTGTATGTATTGCTATTCCTCCAGTTGAACCTACGCCGGTGCCAACGGGTGCACCTAAAACGGGTTATATGATCGAGTCAATGGTCACTGCCATTGTGCAAAATGTTGCCGAGGAAATTAAGGGTCAAAATCCAACCCATGTTGGCACCTGGAATGCGATCTGTCTGGCAGATATGGGTGATACGGGTGCAGCCTTTGTGGCACTGCCGCAGTTTCCGCCGCGTAATGTTAACTGGTTCAAGAAAGGCAAGTGGGTGCATTACGCAAAGATAGCCTTTGAGAAATATTTCTTACTGAAGATGAAGCGTGGTTCGTCAGAACCCATTTATGAGAAGTACGTGCTCAAGGCGTTAGGTATCGAGCGTTTGAAATAACACTGTAGGAGCGGCTTTAGCCGCGATGGTTGTACAGCGCAGTGATTGAGCGCGATTAAAATCGTTCTATAGAATTATTTTGTTAGTTATATTTCTTGGGATATTCAAACAAGACCAGCTTCCCATTTCCGCGTCCAATCGCTTGCCAGTCATTAAGTTCAAATGTAAATGAGACGACTGCACAGGTAGGCAGATCACCTGTTTGGCCGCTATCCAGATGATCAGCCAACATTGACAAACCAGGATTGTGAGCAACCAGAACGCAGTGTTTTACTGTGCTGTCCAGTTGATGAATAACTTTTAGCAATGTATGCAGCGATGCATTATACAATTGCTGTTCTAACTTAATGTCTTTTTCTGGATGCCCCAGTTTTTCCGCTAATAGCTTTTGAAGTGGTGATCGCTCGCTTGGCCGGGCTACTGATTAACTGATCGAATATAGCTAGTTTTTCATTGAGAATGTCGCTCATTAGAGGAGCATCTTGTAAACCTCTGGTATTCAGGGGGCGGTCAATATCTTTCAGATTCGGGTCACCCCAGTCCGATTTGGCATGCCGAATTAAAGTTAACTGCAACATATCTATAAATTAACAGTTTCCTGAGACATCTGTCTGTTTATTATTGCATGTTCTATAATAAGTAAAAGTTTGGAATAGCCGTCTAACCATAAATAAGATTATATGAATATTACCTTTCGCCAGTTGAGAATCTTTGAGGCAGTTGCCCGGCATCTGAGCTTTACGCGGGCGTCAGAAGAGCTGCATTTAACCCAGCCTCAAGAAATACTTATGACAGAGCTTTGGCCGGGATTGCGGTTTCCATGTATTTATCAGGTTAAGCAGCTTGAAGAAGCCGCTGGCATGCCTTTGTTTGAGCAGGTGGGTAAGCGTATCCATCTTACCGATGCGGGCAGTGAAATGACGCGTTATTCGCGTGCTGTACTAGAACTCATGGAGGAGGCTGGTCAGGTGTTTGAAGAGATGCGTGGCCATGAAGGCGGGCGGTTGCGAATCTCTGTTGCAAGCACGGCTAACTATTTTGTCCCTCGGTTATTAGCTGAGTTTTGTCGGCGTTATTCCAGTGTGGAAGTGAGCCTGGATGTAACTAATAGAGAACGTTTGCTTGAAGCAATGGCTGATAACAGTACGGATCTGGTGATAATGGGCGTGCCGCCAGACTCTATGGATCTTGCGTCAGAAAGTTTTATGGATAATCCTTTGGTTGTCATAGCGGCGCCGTCTCATCCATTAGCGGGTAAGCAGAAAATTTCACTGGAGAGATTGCAGGAAGAAACATTTTTAATTCGTGAGAAAGGCTCGGGTACGCGTTCTGCAACGGAGCGTTTTTTTGTCGAACATCAGCTTTTATTGTCATCAACAATGGAGATGAGTAGTTCTGAATCGATTAAGCAAGGTGTGGAAGCAGGCCTGGGTTTGGGCCTGTTATCAATGCATACACTGGAAATGGAGTTAACATTGAAGCGTCTGGTTGTTCTTGATGTGAAGGAGCTGCCGATACTGCGTCACTGGTATATTATGCACCGCCCGGGTAAACGACTTTCAATTGTTGCGCAAAATTTCAAAAATTTTGTGGTGCAGGAAGCGGATACTATTCTCGATTTACCGAAATTTTCATAGTAGTAAATGCTATCCTTAATATTTTTCTCGCGAAGGCGCAAAGACGCAGAGCTTTAGCTTTTCGATATGCAAAGTTTTTAAATGCTATTCTTGGCGTGCTCTGCGTCTCTGCGAGAAAAATAGAAGCTTTGACTGTAAATAAATCTATGTCCTGGCAGATAAAGCCTTAATTATGTTTTGTCTGAAAGTTCATTATAGAGAGATAAAGCTGTCGCTTCAGCTGCAGTGATTGAAGCGGCCAGGCAATTATAATGTCCCATCTTGCGGCCAATACGCGGTTGCTTTTTCCCATAGAGATGTAGTTTGGTGCTGGCTTGCTGGTAGACGGAATTCCAGTCGGGTATCTGATCCTGAGGCCACAGATCTCCCAGTAAATTAACCATCACCACCGGTGAGTGTAATTTCGGGTTACCGGGAGGTAAGCCACATAACATACGTACCTGCTGCTCGAATTGATTAGTCAGGCAAGCATCGAGTGTGTAATGGCCGCTGTTGTGAGGACGTGGCGCCATTTCATTGATGAGCAATTCATCGTTTTGTGTCAGGAAAAATTCAACCGCAAGTACCCCACAATAATCCAGTGCAATGGCTAGTTTTTCTGCCATGCGAATTGCTTTGTCTGCCAGCGATTTTGGGACACTGGCCGGCACGGTTGTGGTATGAAGAATGCCATTCTGGTGTACGTTTTCACCGGGCGGATAAAATTCACATTGCCCTTGATCGTTGCGCGCAAGGATAACAGACAACTCAAGTTTTAGATTGACACGTTCTTCAAGGACACAAGCAGTTTGATTTAATTGCTCAAAACCCTGTTGTGCAGTTTCAATATCAGACACTGCAACCTGTCCCTTACCGTCGTATCCCAACTGTGCAGTTTTCAGCAGAGCGGGCATCGATATATTTTTACACGCAGTGTTTAGATCCGCTGCTTTGTGAATGGCAAAGAAAGGTGCTGTTGCAAGGCCGTTGTCGCGAATAAAAGATTTTTCAGCAATCCGATCGCGGGCTATAGCAACGTTAGCTGCGCAAGGCCGTACACGGGTTTTTACTTCAAGAAACTGTAATGACTCAGCCGGTACGTTTTCAAATTCGGTCGTAATCGCCGTACAGTTTTCAGCAAGGTTATCAAGTGCATTTTGATCAGTGTAGCTTGCACAGATATGCTGATCGGCAATGGCACCGGCCGGGCTGTGTGGGTCGGGGTCAAGTACCCAGACCTGGTAGCCCATGCTGTGTGCGGCCATAGTAAACATACGGCCGAGCTGGCCACCACCCAGCACACCCAGCGTCGCATCGGGAAATATCACGATTTAGGGGGCAGACTCATATTGAGTGCGCGTTGTTTTTGTTGTTCGCGAAATTCACTGAGTTGTAAGGCCAGGCTTGTGTCGGTAGTTGCCAATATGCTGATGGCATAGAGTGCCGCATTGGCAGCACCGGCCGCGCCGATTGCAAAGGTCGCAACCGGTATGCCTTTGGGCATTTGTACAATTGAAAGCAAGGAATCCATACCCTTTAGGTGACGAGAAGGAACCGGTACTCCGAGCACGGGTAGCAGGGTCTTGGCAGCCAGCATGCCTGGCAAATGTGCGGCTCCTCCTGCTCCTGCGATGATGCAGGTCAGGCCTTTGTCTTGGGCCGTTTCAGCGTACTCAAACAATAGATCAGGAGTGCGGTGGGCTGACACAACCTGTGTTTCGTAGCCGATGCCAAAGTGATCGAGCTGCTCAGCTGCCGCCTGCATAACATCCCAGTCGCTATCGCTGCCCATAACCAGACCCACTTTTACTGGTTTCATGATCAATCCTGCTAAAAAGAAAGGCCGCATTGTACCACTGCCCGGGCGGACTGTTGAAAACCTTGGGCAGAATCAGGGTGCATCGGTACAATGGCCGATTTGCCGGAGTCCGTATGCTGGATGTCCTTTTCCAATCAGATATTAAAAGCCTGCCATTGGTGGCGCGTGGCAAGGTGCGTGATGTTTACGCAGTGGGTGATAAGCATTTATTGATTGTTACAACAGACAGGGTATCGGCATTTGATGTGGTATTGCCAGATCCAATTCCAGGTAAAGGTGCTGTGTTAGCGGCGGTATCAAATTTCTGGTTCAAGCGTACAGCAAATCTGATTCCCAACCACCTGGCAGACTTGAGTCTTGAAGCAGTATTACCCGACAAGGCTGAACGCGAACAGGTGGCAGGCCGTGCTGTTGTAGTTCGTAAAATGAAAGCTTTGCCCGTTGAGGCTATTACGCGTGGTTATTTGATCGGTTCAGGCTGGAAGGATTATCAGAAATCCGGTGCAGTTTGTGGAATAGAGTTGCCTGCTGGATTACAACTAGCTGCACAATTACCCGAACCTATTTACACCCCTTCGACCAAAGCTGATGTGGATGACCACGATGAAAATATAAGTTTTCGTCAATCTGTCAACATCCTGGGAGCAGATATTGCTGCTCAAGTGCGTGATATCAGTCTGGCGATCTACTCGCAGGCCGCAGACTACGCTAAAACCAAAGGCATCATAATCGCGGATACCAAGTTTGAATTCGGGCTGGATATTGAAGGTAAGATAGTATTAATTGATGAAGTGCTAACGCCAGATTCATCGCGTTTTTGGCCGGAAGATTCCTATCGGGTCGGCGTCAGTCCACCCAGTTTTGACAAGCAATTTGTACGTGACTATCTGGAAACCCTGGACTGGGATAAAACTGCGCCGGGCCCATCCTTGCCGGATGAGATTATTAAAAAAACAGCTGAAAAATATCGGGAAGCACTGGTTAGGTTAACAGGTTCTGATTTGCCAGTTTAGCGGCCAGAAAAATAAATTAATCAATATTTACAGTGAGTTATAAATTCCGTTAAGTGCTGCTGTCTGCCAGGTTGAGGTAATTGCCGGCCTGTCTGACTATACTGACTAACAGCGGATTAATAACCCGTTAACTGGAGGTAAGACTTATGGGCGAAATGTATAAAAAAATGGCCAGTTGTGTGGTGGCGAGTCTGTTGGTTTTGGCATCGCTTTCATTTGCCCCGGTTAGTTTGGCCAACGCATATGACCCGGAGGGACTTGAACCAACGGGGGGAGAAATGGCATTTGACGCTATGGCCCGGCCAATTATGGTAGTAGGGACTTTAGTAACCACGGCTTTATTTCTGGTTTCGCTGCCATTCAGTCTGCTGGGTGGTAATGCTGGTGAGGCTGCTAACAATCTAGTCGTTGAGCCGTTTAAGTACACTTTCCTGCGCCCGCTCGGAGAGCGCTAATTATATGAATGCTGTCTCACAAACCATGCGTAAAGATTAGAAAATAACCGCTGTTAAAGAATACGTGCAGGGCGATGGGAGCGCCCAGTCCACCACTTCTGTCCTTGAAATAACCGAAAATCAATGCAGGAATAAAGACAGCAGCTGCCCACAACGGTGGGTGATTGATGAAGTGCAGCGCTGTAAACAATAGGCTGGTTATCAGGTTGGCTTTGGAAATAGCTCCTACGATCAGGCCGGGTAATTTCTGCCGTAACCAATCCTGTATTAATCCACGAAACACGATTTCTTCCAGCACGGGATACACCAGAGCCGGATACAGGAATGCGATGGGTGTCTGTATCGGCCAGAACCAATTTGGGTTCGGCAGTGTCATAGCATATAAACCAGCCCAGTAAATACAGGCTGCCAGTAAGACAATCAGGAAATAAGGATCCAGCCACCATTTTTTATCGGATGTCATATTGGATGATGCTACGATGATTGTACTGGGCGAGTAAATATTTTGTGCTAAATATAACATTGGAGAAAGTGTAATGTATGGATTTAATATTAGTCTATCCGGTGGCTTTGATGATGTCGTAGAAAAAGTGACTGAAGAATTACAAAAGGAAGGTTTTGGTGTGCTCACAGAAATTGATGTGGCAGCAACACTGAAGAAAAAGATCGATGTAGATCGCTTGCCTTACAAGATTCTTGGTGCCTGTAATCCAGGGCTTGCTCATCAGGCGATCCAGGCTGACCCGGATATTGGGCTGTTGTTACCCTGTAATGTAGTCGTGCGCGAAGAAGAAGATAAAAGTATAACGGTTGCATTTATGGATCCGGAAGTCGTTCTGCAGCTGGTTGAAAAAGAAGGTGTCGACGTCCTGGGTGCTGAGGTTCGTGTGCGTCTGGAACGGGTCAGGGATGCGCTACTTGTTTGAGATTATTTTGTTAGTGCCTTCACTGTTATCAGGTGGTGTGTTATTTTGCGGAGAAATCTGGCAAGGCCGATAAAATGGATGGGTTGAATATGAAAAAGCTATCAGCCGCTTTAATGATTCTGGGGTTGTTATCGACAAGCTCTACTGTAATCGGAGCTGATCTTGCAGCCGGCAAGGCTAAAGCTGCCACATGCGCAGGATGTCACGGTGCCAATGGGATAAGTAATAATCCGCTTTGGCCAAATTTGGCGGGACAAAAAGCGGCTTATCTCGTAAAACAAATTAAAGCTTTTCGTGACGGCACGCGTAAAGACCCGGCCATGGAACCAATGGCAAAACCATTAAGTGACACAGATGTAGAAAATATTTCTGCTTATTTCGAAAGTTTGAAATAAAGCCTGAGAGAAGCTCTGATGTGTCGCGCATCTTGTCATTGTAAACTGTGTAAATTCTGTAGGAGCGGCTTTAGCCGCGATGGACACCACAACCCTATCGCGGCTAAAGCCGCTCCTACAGGTTCTTGCTAATTAATATTGGCACTCTGGATGAATCCGCTGTTACAAGTCTGGTATGCTGGTTTTTTATGCTCTAAATCGATGTGCAACAAACAATGCACTACTCAGAAGTAAAACAGCAATGGCTTGATGGGTTGCTGCAAGTGCAACAGGCACATGCAGTAGTAAGGTAGATATACCCAGGCTAGCCTGTATGCATGCGATGACCACGAGAAAATAAATACCTAGCCGGGTTGCCAGGGCGCTGACACGTTTATGATTAAAAGCACCGAATAAAACTATGCAGGCCAGTGTCGTGATGGCGAGCAGGCGATGATTAAACTGGACTGTTGCAATATTCTCAAATAAGTTGCGCCAGCCAGGTTGCAACATCCAGCCTGCGGGTGGCAGCCATTGATCACCCATTTTAGGAAAAGTGTTATAAGCATGCCCGGCTTTGAGTCCGGCGACGAAGCCACCCGATGTGATGGTGATAGCAACCAATGCCAGTATTGCCAGGCTAATACGGCGTAGAAAAGGTGTTGAGTCTTTAATGACATGCTGCCGGTCAACCAGGTCGAGAAATAACCAGAACAACCAGGCATAGATGACCAAAGCAAGCCCCAGGTGTGCGGTGAGACGGTACTGACTGACATGCGGGTTATCGACCAGTCCACTTTTGACCATATACCAGCCCAGCAGGCCTTGCAGTCCACCCAATACAAAAGCTAAAGCGAGTCGTGGTGTTAACCGGGGAGGAAGCATTTTCCGGAATAGAAAATATAAGAAGGGTAATAAAAAAACTGTGCCGATCATTCGTCCCAGTACGCGGTGTGCATATTCAAACCAGTAGATAGATTTAAAGCCGAGTAAATCCATACCCAGGTTTATTTTTTGGTATTCAGGAGAAGCCTGGTATTTGCTGAATACTGTTTGCCAGGCTTGCTCTGAAAGCGGCGGTACAATACCGAATACAGGATCCCATTCCACCATAGACAAACCTGAGCCGGTGAGGCGTGTTACGCCACCCAGGACAACCATGGCATAGATCATGATGCAGCAAAGTAACAGCCAGGCGGCAATGCTACGGGTAGAAATATTTTCAGGCGTATTGTGCTTCAAAGTGCCGTCGCAGATGAGATAACAAAGCAGGTGATTTTAGCGGATGTAAGTAATTTTTGCCTGTGATTGTGACGTCGGCTGACTTAGGGTTATAGTGATTTTCATTTTTTAAGTGGATAGGGTATGACGCAAAAAGTGCTTTTCTTCCTGCTGGTAATTTGTTTCGGATTACTGCTGTATAGCTACAGTGGCAAATGGTTGGACGAGGCTCAGCCAGTACCGGCAGTCGCTGGATCGGAACAGGATACCGGGCAGCGTTTACTGCCAGTGCCAAATAGATCTCACTATGTCGCTGATATTTCTGTCCATACCGAAGGCGAGTTAACAGTATTGTTCGATCGGATAGAAGAGTTACTGGAGCGGCCTCGCAATGATCAGGAATCTGCTCTGGTATCGTTGGTGCTGCATGGCCCGGAAGTGGAATATTTTGCACTAAAAAATTATGCTAAATACAAATCGCTGGTGGACAGGGCGGCCAAACTTGATGCACTCGGTGCCGTTGATATCAGTATTTGTCAAACCATGATGCAAAACTATGGTGTCAGCAGCGATGAAGTGCCTGCATTTCTTGAGCAGGTGCCATACGGCCCGGATGAAGTACAACGGCTAGTCAATGAGGGTTACTTGAAAATGTAGGCTGGGTTAGAGCAATTCAGCCTGTTTGATTTGACCATATCGATCCAGCAATAATCTTAACCGGCCATGACAAGGAACCCGGCCAAGACTTGAACCCGATCCTTCCATCAGAATTTCGTTAAATTGTACCAGTACAATAATCTGATGATCATCTTGTTCAATGACTTCGTAAAACAGCGACTCTTTGTCTATCCAGCCATTCTGGCTACAGAATACATTCAATTCACGGCAGGAAAGTAAATAGCGCTCGATATCGTGCATTATTTGGGACATATGCCAATCTTACATTTCAGCTATTCGTCTGCGGGATAGGCCAGACTTACCAGGTTCTGAGGATCGTCTGCCAGGTAGCGTTGCCGGGTTGCTTCGGATTCAAAGTAAATCCGGGTTTGGGCATAGCCGTGGCCTTCAACCACATAAGGGTGATTGTCAGGCTGGAGTATTTTTCGGCCAGTAATGGGGTCAATGGTGGTAATAATCATCCGTCATCCTCCTGGATCAGGATGGGTAAACCTGAAAAAATGCGTTAACACAGCAAAAGTATAGTCCTTAGACGTTTTTCTGCAAGTGATAGTGTAAATAAAACAGTAGGATGAGATAAGAAAGTAAGATTGCTTCAAGTAAGATAGTGTAACTGAGCTATTTCAGAATGGCACAAGCATAAGGCTTTTTAAAAACAATCTTTAGGCGCCAAGAACGCCAAGTATTTCTTGGTGTTCTTGGCGCCTAAAGATGTTCGCTGTGCTCAGGCAGATTTCCGGGCTTTCATCATCCGTTCAATGATGGGTGCCAGGATGATTTCCATGGCAAAGCCCATTTTACCACCCGGTACAACAATGCTGTTGCGCCGTGACATGAAGGAATCGTCCAGCATACTCAGCAAATACGGGAAGTCGATGTCCAGTTTTTTAGGATCCTGGAAACGAATAACGACAAAGCTTTCGTCCGGCGTAGGAATATCACGTGCAATAAACGGATTTGAGGTATCAACCGTCGGGACACGCTGGAAGTTGATATCGGCGCGTGAGAACTGTGGCGTTATAAAATGTACATAATCGTGCATGCGGCGAAGAATGGTGTCGGTCACTGCTTCGGCAGAATAACCACGCTGGGCGCAGTCCCGATGAATCTTCTGAATCCATTCCAGGTTAACCAGCGGTACCACCCCGATCAGCATGTCGACATGCTTGGCAACATTGGTTTTACCGTCGACAACACCGCCATGCAGGCCTTCATAAAACAGCAGATCGGTGCCTGGTGGAATCTTTTCCCAGGGTGTAAATTCACCGGGTTTCTGACCAAATGGCTTGGCTTCTTCATCACTGTGCAAATAATACCGGCGCTCACAGCTGCCAGATTTGCTGTAAGTTTCAAAGGTGTCAGAAAGCTTGTCGAACAGGTTGGCTTGTGGGCCAAAATGGCTGAAGTTGGTATTGCCTTCATCTTCAGCTTTTTTCATTGCTTCTTTCATAGCAACGCGATCATATCGATGATAGCTGTCGCCTTCGATAACGGCAGGATTAAGACCTTCACGCAGGAAGATGTGCTCAAAGGCAACTTTAACCGTCGTGGTACCTGCGCCGGACGAGCCCGTTACCGCGATAATCGGGTGTTTTTTGGACATACTAGTGACTCCTCAACAAACCAAATTTTTAATATTTTGTAAAGCGTAACCGCGCCAGTAAATAGCATAATTCTGTGGCGACGAAACCGCGTATTGAACCATTTTTGGCCGCATTCCGCCATGCTTTTGCAAACACTTTATCTATAAGGTTATATACGTTCAAACAGTAGATCCCGGACAGTATGGCCAAGCCGTTTCCCCCGTGCTTCAAAGCGTGTTTCCGGCCGGTACTCTGGCCTGCTTGTATATTGGGAGGCTCCGGCAAGATTGCGAAACAATGGACTGGAATCCAGCGTTTTCAGCATATGTTTCGCATAATGATCCCAATCCGTTGCCAAATGCAGCTGACCCCCAGGTTTTAGTTTGTGGCCAAGCAGGGTGACGAAATCAGCTTGTATCAGGCGTCGTTTATGATGCTTACGTTTTGGCCAGGGGTCAGGGAAAAATAGTAGCACCCGGTCGAGTGATTGATCAGGAATCTGGCAGGCCAAGATTTCCACCGCGTCGTGGCACCAGACCCTGACATTGCTGAGTTGTCTTTTCTGTAATTCGTAGAGTAAATGTCCGACACCTGGACGGTGGACTTCGATACCCAGGAAATTAATGTCGGGAGCCGCTTCTGCCATTGCTGCCAATGAAGTTCCGCTGCCAAAACCTATTTCCAATGTCAGTGGAGCTGCCCTATCGAATATTGAATTTATATCTAAACAACAGTCAGATTTAAGCCCGTAGACAGACCAGAGTTGATCAAGCGCACGTTGCTGGCCTTCTGTGAGGCGGCCTACCCGACGCACAAAAGACCGGATGCGCCGCAGTGGTGGGTTTGAAATCATTGAGTTGATAGCTGAGAAGAAGCGCTGAAAAACACAGCAATAGTTAACCGGTATTTTTCTGCGATAGATTGACTATAAGATCAGATAAATCCGTTAAAAAAATGTTCCGTCAACCGGTGAAGATGCACTGGCGAAACGTTTTCTGGGTATGCGTCCGGCGAGGAAGGATTCACGCCCGGCTTCGATGGCTTTTTTCATGGCAGAGGCCATCAGTACTGGATTTTTAGCGCCAGCAATAGCGGTATTCATTAATACACCATCACATCCCAGTTCCATGGCGATGGCGGCATCTGAAGCACAACCCACACCCGCGTCGACCAGTATTGGTACGTTGGCATTTTCAACGATGGTCAGAATGTTGTAAGGATTACGGATACCAAGACCGGAACCGATTGGTGCCGCCAGTGGCATGACAGCGACGCAACCCAGTTCTTCAAAACGTTTCGCGATAATCGGGTCATCGTTGGTGTAGACCATGACTTTAAAATTATCGGCAATCAGGATTTCTGCTGCCTGCAGTGTCTGCGTAATATCTGGAAACAGGGTTTTTTCATCGCCGAGTACTTCCAGTTTGACCAGGTCATGTCCGTCGAGTAATTCACGTGCTAAACGGCAGGTACGCACAGCGTCTTCTGTGGTATAGCAACCCGCAGTATTTGGCAGATAGGTGTACTGGCTGGGTGGCAATGTTTCCAGCAAGTTGGCTTCGCCGGGTTTCTGACCAATGTTGGTGCGGCGGATTGCCACCGTAATAATTTCTGCACCACTGGCTTCCACGGCTAGCTGAGTTTCTTCCATGTTCTGGTATTTGCCAGTGCCAACCAGCAGGCGTGACTGGTAGGTTTTGCCGTCGATGACTAGCGCAGCGTTACTCGTGTCAAATGATTGTGGTCGCATCACTGTAGACATGAAGGGTTTCCTTAGTGCTTAGTTAAAGAGTCAGGCATGTAATTTTTAACCGCCACCGATAGCGTGCACAATTTCGATGCGATCACCGGGTTTGAAACGGTGGCTATCGAACTGACTGCGCGGCACGATTTCAAGATTGACTTCCACCGCCAGCCGTTTGGTGGACAAGCCCAGTTGGTCGATCAGTTCGGATGCACTGATCGTTTCTGACAATTCCTGGGCTTCACCGTTAATAATCACTTCCATGCCGGTATTCTACCGTAAAAGTTGCATTTACCGGGATTCTCTGCGCAAATAAGTGGTTATGACCGAGTGGCAGGAAGACCTGATAGCGGCTGATGCAGCGGGTACGCTGGATGGTCTGTTTCGGCTGCGGGTTAAACGCAGTCCAGAGCGGACTGCCTATACCTTCTACGACAAACACACCCGGCAATGGACTGATTACAGCTGGTGCGATATTGCACGTCAGGTTGAGCGCTGGCAGAAGGCCTTCGCTACCGAAGGCTTTAATGACGGTGACCGTGTTGCGATCCGTCTGCGCAATGGTGTGGAATGGGTGGCATTTGATCAGGCTGCGATGAGCGAAGGGTTGGTCACGGTGCCGTTGTATACCGAAGACCGTCCCGATAATGTGGCTTATATTCTCGATGCTGTGGCCGTGAAACTGCTGTTTGTGCTCAATATCGCGCAGTGGCGAAAGTTGCTGCTGAGCCTGGCAGAGTGTGATTCGCTGCAGCGTGTTTTATTGCTTGAGCCGCCATCAACCGATGAACTGGAAGCCTTGAATGATAAGCGTGTCATATCAGTCGACGAATGGCTGGCTTCAGCTACTGGTCAGGTAGGTGAAACCTACAACAGTGATCCGCATGCATTAGCCTCAATTGTCTATACATCGGGTACAACGGGCCGTTCCAAAGGGGTCATGCTGAGTCACTGGAATATGTTGTCGGTGGCGCATGCCGCTGCAGCTTCGGTGGATTGTTACGAGCAGGATCTGTTTCTTTCTTTTTTACCTTTATCACACACCCTGGAGCGCACTGCGGGATACTATTTACCGATGATGTCGGGTTCTTCGGTAGCTTATGCGCGGTCGATTAACCAGCTTGCTGAGGATTTACAGACTTTGCGGCCAACAGTGTTGATTGCAGTGCCGAGAATATTCGAACGGGTGCATGGCCGTATTCATGAACAACTGGAAAAAGGTTCATTGCTGGCGCGGATCTTATTTCACGCGACAGTTAATTCCGGCTGGCGTCGTTTTAAACATAGGCAAGGACATGCTGGCTGGCGGCCTGAATTGTTGTTGTATCCTTTGTTAGAAAAGCTGGTCGCCAGAAAAGTCACTGCAAAACTGGGCGGCCGCCTGCGTTATGCAATCAGCGGTGGCGCTGCATTACCCTTACCCGTAGCGCGAACATTTATAGGTATGGGTATGGATATCCTGCAAGGCTATGGTTTGACAGAAACCAGCCCGGTGATCTGTGTTAATCGCCCTTCAAATAATGACCCGGCCAGCGTCGGCGAACCTCTGCGCGGGATAGAGGTGAGCATTGGTAAAAGCGATGAGCTATTGGTGCAGAGTCCGGGTGTCATGCTCGGATACTGGAACAATCATGCAGCGACTTCAGAAATAATTGATCCGGATGGCTGGTTACATACCGGTGATCAGGCGCGAATTGAAGGTGGGCGCGTTTATATCACGGGGCGTATCAAGGATATACTAGTGCTCTCAAACGGTGAAAAAATACCTCCGGGAGATATGGAGTCGGCAATCTGTTTGCATCCATTGTTCGAGCAGGCGCTGGTGGTGGGAGAAGCAAAATCCTATCTTGCTGCATTGGTGGTATTTGATGCTGATGGCTGGACTGGCATGGCTAAGAAACTCGGACTGAATCCAACCGCACGAACTAGTTTGGCGGATGAGCGGCTGCAGAAAAAGGTATTACACGCAATCAAGGGTAAGCTAAATTCATTTCCGGGTTATGCTAAAATCCGCCGCGTTAAGCTCTATATTGAGCCATGGACGGTAGAGGCAGGCTTGATCACACCCACTTTGAAACTAAAACGGGCGAAAATAATAAAGCGTTATATGTCTGATATTGAAGCCATGTATGCCGATTGATTGGCCCGTGCTGCCTGGAAAGCCTTAATAATCCTTGAATTTGCCGCTATTAAAGTAAGTGAAATATTGTTTTGAGTCCGTGCTGAGTATCCGTGTGATTCCCCCTGTGCATAAATTTTCCTGTTATCCCGCGCCGTGAATATTCTGGTGATGGTATTTGCTTGTCTGTTCTCCGCAGTTGTGATTGCAGAAACAAACTCTGTTTCGGAAGAGATTGAGGCAGAATATTCGCCACAAAAAATGACCACGGTGGACAAAACGCAATATATGGTTTCTGAAAATATTGACGGTTTTGCACAATGGATTGATTCTTTTTTCGACGATGGGCGGATTATTGAGGAAGATGCGAGTACGCGATTACGTGTGTCACAAGGTATCTTTTTTGAGAAAGGTGAGCAAGCCCGGTTAAAAGCCCGGATTAATATTAAATTTGATGTGCCACGCTTTAAGCATAAATTGAAACTCTTTGTGTCCGATGAAGATGTCAATGAGGAAAAAACAGTTGCCACAGCTAATAAGACTTTTAATGAAATAGACGAAGATGTACAAGTGGGTTTACAGTATTTTGCAAAATCATCAGACAAAAGAAATATCAGTCTATCAACAGGAATTAAGTTAGAAAGTCTGGAGGTTTTTGCAGGCCCAAGGTACCGGCGCACCTTTAGGCTGGATGGCTGGCAACTGCGATTTACACAACGCGTCCGTTGGTATACCAGTATGGGATGGGAATCGACCACACGCTTTGATTTGGAAAAACTGTTGAGCAAGAACGTTTTGTTCAGAAACATTATTAAGGGACGCTGGCGCGAAGAGGATGAGGGCTATCGTTATGAATTTAATCCCACATTGGTTCAAGCCCTGAAGGGCGATAAAGGACTAGAGTATCAGTGGGGAAATTTTTTCAGGACGCGGCCTGTGCATCGCTTTGAAGAATCTGTACTACGCATACGTTACCGCCAACGTTTTTGGCGAAAATGGTTGTTTTATGAGCTGGCTCCGCAGGTAGCTTTCCGAAACGATGATGATTTTGAACCAACACCCGGTATCAATTTATTATTGGAAGTGGTTTTTGGCGGTAACGGGCATTATAAGTAATTTTTACCTGGCTGGGATGCAGTAAGCAATTTCTATGGGGTTCTACGTACGGGTGACTCTACCCCTGCGACAGCTTAGAATAAGCCCGGTTAGAAGCGGGTGTGGTTCAATGGTAGAACCTCAGCTTCCCAAGCTGATGACGTGGGTTCGATTCCCATCACCCGCTCCAGTATTTGTCGATTACGCTTTGAAAAGGATTAATGATGGCTAAATTGTTACGTGGACTACTTTATCTGATTGGTATCCTGGTGCTAGTTATTGTTGCTGCTGTCGTGGTTATTCCACTTGTAGTTGATCCCAACGATTACCGGGATAAGATTACCCAGGTGGTTGAAGAAAAAACTGGGCGTAAGCTTGATATCAAAGGTGATTTGGGTCTCTCGGTATTTCCCTGGTTAGCACTTGAAATTGGGCCGACGACACTGAGTAATGCGCAGGGCTTTACAGCCGAGAATTTTGCAGCTGTCGAAAACGTCCAGGTTCGAGTCAAACTCCTGCCCTTGCTACGTAAGCAAGTCGAAATGGATAAAATTGTTCTAAAGGGGCTGGCGCTGAATCTTGAAAAAAATAAAGCGGGCCAGACTAACTGGGATGATCTTTCGGCGGGTGCAGAAAAGACAGAAGAAAAGCCAGTAGAGGAAACCGATAGTGCTGGACTACCGTTAGACGGACTGTCAATTGGTGGTGTTGAGATAACCGATGCCAGCGTAATCTGGGATGATCGGTCTGGCGGTGTGAGATATTCCATAGCACCTTTCTCTCTAAATACGGGCGAGATTAATCCAGGCAAGCCGGTCAGTATTGATATGGATATGCAGTTGGAAGGCGGTGCTCCGGTCATGAAGGGTGGTGTAGCTTTTGATGGTATCGTTCACTTATCAGAATCCATGCAGCAGATTCAGTTAAAGGATGTAGTGCTGGATGTGGATTTGACGGGTGAAAGTTTGCCGGGCAGTAAGTTGAAAGCGGTGTTGAAAACTGCCGCAAACCTGGACCTTGAAGCGCAAACGCTTTCGACCAGTCAGTTGGCTTTGTCTACATTAGGTATTGTGTTGGAAGGCAATCTTACCGGAAAACAAATCATGGAAGATGCTCGGGTTATTTCGGGAAATTTCAAATTACAACCGTTCTCGCCAAAAGAACTACTGCAGGCGCTAGGTCAGGTTACACCGGAGACATCGGATCCGGCTGTGCTTGGCAAAGCAGATGCCAGTTGGGCGATGCAGTTTGAATCCGACAAGCTGGCTTTATCAGATTTCCTCTTACATCTTGACGATACAACGGTGCAAGGCAATCTAAATGTTGCGCAATTTGCTAAACCAGCTATTCGTTTTGATTTGGCGGTGGATAGTATTGATGCAGACCGCTATCTGGCCCCTGCCAGTGAGGCGACGCCTGTTCCTGCGACACCAACAACTGCGGCAGCAGCAGGCAGTGCCGGTGCTATACCGGTTGATACGTTGCGTGATCTAAATCTGAGCGGTGCATTGAAGATCGGCGCTATGAAGGCTTTTCAATTGCGCAGTCAGGATATTGTTATGAATGTATCTGCAAAGGGTGGCAAATTACGCTTACATCCAGCCAGTGCAAACATGTACGAAGGCAGTTACAAAGGTGATGTGCGTTTGGATGTAACTGGCAAACAACCGAAAGTATCCATGAATGAGACTATTTCAAAAGTGAATGTTGGTCCGTTGTTATTGGATATGACGGGTAAGGATACGGTAACCGGCATTACAGATGCACAATTCACACTAAATGGAAACGGTGAGACACCCGATCAAATCAAGCGATCACTAAATGGAGAAATGGCGTTTAGTTTCAGTAATGGAGCCGTCAAAGGTATCAATGTAATCAGAATGATTCGTAAGGCTAAGGCTGCCCTGAAAGGTAAACAGTACTCTGGTCAAGAAGAGCCGGATAAAACAGATTTTTCTACTATGACGGCCACGGCGACTGTGACCAATGGTGTGATTCAGAATAATGATTTGTCAGCTAAAAGCCCGTTGTTTCGTATTAATGGTAAAGGCAATGCAGATCTAGGAAGAGAAGCCATTGATTATTTGCTGACGACGACAATTGTCGGCAGTCTGGAGGGTGAGGGTGGCCGTGATCTGGGTGAACTTAAAGGAATTCCAGTTCCGGTCGAAATTAACGGAACCTTCGCCAAGCCGCGATATAAATTACGTTTGGACGAGGCAATAAAGCAAGCGGCGGGTGAGCAAATAAAGCAAAAAGTGGATGAAAAGAAACAAGAGTTAAAGGATAAAGCTGAGAAAGAAATTCAGGAAAAATTAAAGAATAAACTGGGTGATGATCTTGGCGGTAAATTGAAAGGGATATTCGGTAAGTAACAGGATCGCTCCAATAATAAAAAGAGGTTATGTATGTTAACGGTTAATGAAGCCAGGTTAGGTATTATTGGTCTAGGCTATGTGGGGCTGCCGTTGGCAGTAGAATTTGGAAAAATTTTGCCAACAGTTGGTTATGATATTAATCAACGCCGCATTGATGAATTAAACAAAGGTATTGACCGTACCTTGGAAGTTGATAGTGAAGAGTTGGCAACCGCAACACAACTTAGTTTTGCCTCTGAAGTAGGTCAGTTAAAAGCGTGTAATGTTTTTATTGTGACCGTTCCCACGCCCATTGATAATTATAAGCGTCCGGATTTAAGCCCGCTTGAATCAGCCAGTAAGTTACTCGGCGAAGTGGTAAGTAAAGGGGATTTCGTTATATATGAATCCACTGTATATCCTGGTGCAACGGAAGAAGTGTGTGTGCCCATTGTGGAATCTGTCTCTGGTCTGACATTTAATAAGGATTTTTTTGCAGGCTACAGCCCGGAACGAATTAATCCTGGCGATAAAGAGCATCGGGTTTCAACTATTCTAAAAGTGACTTCTGGATCTACACCGGAAGCCGCTGACTTTGTCGATGCGTTGTACCGTAAAATCATTACGGCTGGAACGCATAAGGCGAGTAATATTCGCGTTGCTGAAGCTGCCAAGGTGATTGAAAATACCCAGCGTGATGTCAATATTGCCCTTATCAATGAGTTGGCATTAATTTTCAATCAACTGGATATTGATACAATTGAAGTTCTTGAAGCGGCAGGCACCAAGTGGAATTTTCTGCCGTTCCGTCCCGGTCTGGTCGGCGGGCATTGCATTGGTGTTGATCCTTATTATCTAACCCACAAAGCGCAGGAAATTGGCTATACACCAGAAATCATCCTGGCCGGGCGGCGGATTAACGATGGAATGGGCGCTTATGTTGCCACACAGGTTTTCAAGCTGATGAGCCAGGCGAATCTGAAAGTCAGTGATTCACGCATCCTGGTGATGGGATTGACGTTCAAGGAAAACTGCCCTGATTTACGCAATACCCGAGTCACTGACATCATTAGTGAACTGGAAAGTTATACCGCGAATGTGGACGTGTATGATCCGATGATCGACGCTAATGAAGCAGAAAGAGAATATGGAATACGTCCTATTGAGAAGCCGAAAACAGGAACCTACGACGCTGTAATTCTTGCAGTAGCGCATGACCAGTTTAAGCAGATGGGTGTTGCTGCTATCCGGGCATTGGGTAAATCACAGTCTGTGTTGTATGACGTTAAACATGTATTGCCGGCTGATCAGGTGGATGGGCGGTTGTAGTAGCTAACGCTGCATTCTCGAATACCAATGGTGCCACCTGCCCACTATGGGAATGACGCCGCTGGCGATTATAAAACACTTCAATTTACTCAAAGCTACTGGCTTTAGCTTCAGTGCGACTGCGATAATCTTCATCGTGCACCAGCTCTGCCTTCAGTGTGTGGAAAAAGCTTCCTGCCACGGCGTTGACGCTCCTATGTTAAGCGGTCATCGCAGCATCCTGCAGGGCGGTAATTCACGCATTTCATTACGAATTAACCAAACAGCCTAGCCTGTAGAGGCTATAACACAGCCATCTTTCGACGCCATTGCAGACCTATACAACCGCAAAACTGTCACCAATCAGCGACGCATTTTCTCCTCTCGAACGGTTCCGAAACATATATATAAGGGATAAAATACAGCGCTTAACTGAAACCGCTGCGCATAAACCCGTACGGAATCCATTCGAGCAGACAGGCTCCTGTAGTAGCTAGTTCTTGCCTGCGCTCTGTATTGACAGCACCTTTAGCCGGTATCGAAACCTGTCATATTCATGAATGTTTTCCATACAGGTGTGACAACTACAAGTTTTATACATGAACGCATGACAAGCCAGGATTGTGACAAGGGTTGGAAACTTTGGGGTTCGCTCTATAACAAACATATCTCATCACGCCTGGATATACGTACCACCGGAAAAAAATCGCAGTCTCGGCATAAACACACACAGGGTTACACATGAAATCATTCAACATCAGCCGTATATCATTACTGGTCTTTATCACCAGCGTGTTCTTTACAGGCGCAGCATTCAGCCGGGACTTGTGGGTGGACAGAAACTCACTAAGTGGAACTTGTAGTGATAACCGGGATCGTTTGCAGGTCAGCAAAACGCAACCCTGGTGTACGTTGAAAGCAGCAGGCAACCAGGTCCAGGCCGGTGATACAGTTTTTGTGCGTGCTGGTGTGTATCACGAACTACATAAATGCTACGACTGTCACGACAAGGCAGTTCTGCAGATCGTTACCAGCGGAACAGCCTCATCACCGATTCGGTTCGAGACATACAATAATGAAAAAGTCGTCATAACCGGTACGGCCGGCGTAACCTACGGATTGTTAGTCGCGAAGACATGGACCGGCAAAACACCACGTTTTGTGGAGCTGGACGGTTTCGAAATCCGCCATTTTACTTTTGGATCATGCGTCAAGATCAATCAAACCTCCGATGTTGTTTTGAGCCACCTGAACATATCCCAGTGCTTCAACAGCGCAGTGGAGATTCTGGATACGCAAAGAACGACGCTTGAGTACAGCAGAGTTCATGATAATCCGCTAGCTTCCTTTACCAGTGCCGTTGATATCTTCAATTGTAAGGGTGGTAATGTTGTGCGTGGCAATTTCATCTGGAACAACAAGGACGGAGATCCGCGCAAAACAGAAGGTCACGGTATCGTCATGGATCTGTGTGGCAGCCAGGGTAACCTGTTAATCGAAAATAATGTCATCTGGAATAATGAAGGCTGGTGTATTGCATTATTCAAGAGTGACAATGCGACCGTTCGCAATAATACCTGTTTCGCTAACGGCATCGGCAGACCGGACTCCGGTGAGATGATTGCCCTGGGTAACCACCATCAAATATTCAACAATATTTTTCATGCTGCCACCGGCTCAAAAAGAAAAGCACTGTTTCTGCGGGACAGAAGGGACTACCCAGTCGACCTGCACAGCATAAAGACCGGTAACAACTTACTCTGGTCTGCAGACAATCAAAATATCTTCGCCTGGTCGACGCAGCAGGCGGGTTTAACTTCTGGCAGCCTGAGTGAATTCAAAGCGGCCAACCAGAGCGGTGAATGGGGCGCAAATTCTCTCCAGCAAGATCCGCAACTGGTTTCCCCGCTTGCAAATACCGACTTCCGGCCGACTGGCAACTCGCCCGCTATCGATGCAGCGAGCAACCACCGGTCTGTATCAGATGATATTTTGACCAATGCACGCCCTGTTGATGGTAATGGTGACGGCAACGCGGCCAGTGATATCGGCGCCTATGAATTGCCCGCATCAGGTAGCGGCTTCACCGCCATCAATGCGACCGGTGCGGATAGTGATGGCGATGGTATGGACGACAGCTGGGAACAGAGCCACTTCCTGACTCTTGATCGTGACGGCATCGCGGACATGGATGGGGATGGCATCTCCGATCTGAACGAATTTCTCGCCGGAACCGATCCAGTAGAAGGCATCATCTTCGACAGTGGCCGCACGCTTTGGGTGGACCAGGACTCGCTGGGCGGAACATGCAGCGACAGCCTGAAACGAGAAGAAATCAGCAAACAGCAACCCTGGTGCAGTTTTGATGCGGCAGCACCTCGGGTCATGCCCGGCGATACCGTAGTGGTACGGGCCGGTGTCTATGTCAAGCCACTACAATGTCCCGGATGTAGCAAAGACGCCATTTTGCAGCCACTGGTAAGCGGCCGCGCCAACGCGCCGATCCGTTTCGTGGCCGCCGCTAACGAACGCGTCATTCTCGATGGTGGACGTGGTGTGCGTTTTGGCATTCTGGCGAGACAGCTCATCAACGGGGTCATTCCGAAACACAATGAATTGTCAGGTTTCGAAATCCGTCACTTTAACGCCAGCGCCGACTGTGTACACATTAATCGAGTCAGTGACATCACGTTAAGCGGCCTGGACGTACACGGCTGTCAGGGCAGCGCCGTGGAACTGCATTCGACGGACAGGGTTACGGTTGAAAACAGCCTGGTTCATGACAATCACCTAGCGGACTTCACCAGTCCGATCGATCTCTTCCTTTGCGGCAAGGACAATGTGATACGCGGTAATTTTGTCTGGAACAACACGGATACGCACCACAACGAAACCGAGGGACACGGCATTGTCGTCGATGTCTGCCCACCCGGTTCGAGCCAGACGATCGAAAACAATGTCATCTGGCACAATGAAGGCTGGTGTATTGCCGTCGTCAAGAGTGAAGGCTCACTGATTCGCAACAATACCTGCTGGCACAATGGTCTTGGCCGTAAAGACAGTGGTGAACTGATCGTGCTGGGCGACAATACCAGGATCTATAACAATATCCTGCTCCCGGATCAGGGTGCGAAAAAATTTGCATTGCAAATACGCGCTAAATCCACCTACCAGACAAATTTCGCCAGTATAGAATCCGACCACAACCTGGTATGGGCACCGGACAGACAGGACATCGTTGCTTGGCAACCTTTTATTCCAGCGCGTAACACGACAGACTTCTTCCTCGGTACACTGGCGGATTTCCGTAACGCCAACAGTGCCTACAGCTGGGCAGTCAATTCCTTGCAGGCAGATCCACAGCTTATTAATCCAGGCTCGATGGACTTCAAGCTTGCTGCCACCTCACCTGCCATCGATGCCGGTAATAGCCTGCTAGCTGCAGCAACGGACACTGACAACAACGCCAGACCAGCCGATGGCAACGGTGACGGCCAAACATTCCCCGATATCGGCGCCTATGAATCAGGCGCGAGCCCCGTCATTAGTACTGGGTCAACCACTAATGCGCCACCCCAGGCTAATTTCAGCACCAGCGTCGACAGCCAGTCACCCTTGAAGATCCATTTTGACGCAGGCTCTTCCCGGGATGATGGCCAGATTACGCTCTATCGTTTCGACTTCGGCGATGGCAACTTTGATGTGAGCAGCAAGAAGCTAATCAGTCACAGTTACCAGCACCCGGGAAACTATACGGTCAGGTTGACGGTCACTGACGACCTGGGTGCCACCCATACCACGAATCTGGATATTCTTGTCAGCAACCAAAGCAGTAATGTTGCTGTCATTAGCCTCGATACTATTCAGCCAACGGGGCTGTCCAGCCTGGCATCGGTGGTCTTTCGCCGTGATAACAGCCAGGGTTCCCTGACAGTAGGCTATCGCCTGTCGGCGAGTAGAATCGACGGTACCACCTATCCGGTGCTGACAGACACTATCACCTTACGGAACGGGCATTTCACGAACCAGTTCAACCTGGATCTGAGTCGGGAAAACAGCAATGGCGATCTGGAAGCATTGATCTTCGAAATCATCCCGGCCACTGGCTATAGTCTGGGCAGTCAAAACACCGTCCGCCTCAGCCTGAGGAATCACGCGACCACTGCAGCCGCTGCCGGTGCGTCCAACATCACCATCGATACTATTCAGCCAACCGGGTTGTCCAGCCAAGCTTCGGTAGTCTTTCGCCGTGATAACAGCCAGGGTTCTCTGACAGTAAGCTATCGCCTGTCGGCGAGTAGAATCGACGGTACTACCAATTCGGTGCTGACAGACACTATCACCTTACGGAACGGGCATTTCACGAACCAGTTCAACCTGGATCTGAGTCGGGAAAACAGCAATGGCGACCTGGAAGCGCTGATCTTCGAAATTGCACCGGGTAACGGCTATGGTCTGGGCAGTCAAAACAAGGTTCGCCTCGTATTGCCCTGATACACAATTAATTCCCATGCGATGGTCGTGCAAATCAGGTGGGTGGGCGGCTTTAACTGCAAATGGTTGATGTAAGAGATTGTTTTGAAAATAAAATCAGCGCATCAAAATTAAAACGGTGAACTCAGTTCGTTGAATAGGATCTATAGTATTAAGTGTGAAATGAATAGTTCAGGATCAACTAATTATCTTTGATAATATGTTTCTGCTTTTAGTCCGCAACGGTTTTTCAATATAAATATAAGTAAAATGTGAGTATATAATAAGATTTAGTAAAAATATTGATAACGCAACAATTGGTGCCAGTGGCGTGTCAAATTTATTCAGAATGGATTCGGTGACCAGTAGCACTGCAACCTGATTTAGGTAGATTGAATACGAGATTATTCCTAAATAGCTAAACCATTTTAATGGTTTTGATAAAAATCCTGCTTCAATCGAAAAAACTGGAACGACAAGCATAAATATAAAAGGTGCGAAGAAATCAATTTGGCTAAACTTCCCGGATCTGAAAAATACGACCGCTATTATCAGAGCAACACACATTAATTCTAAATAGTTAATGTATTTTATTATTGTTGCATTGTTCCTGTAATGTAGGAAAATTCTGTAAGATAGAATGCCAATAAAGAACGAAGATATTCCTCTGACCATTCCTGAATTTATAAATCCATAATAATTAGCGTAATGCGTATCCAGGTGCCCTGTTTTATAATAGATTAGAATAAGTCCTGAAATGGCGCACACAAAGAGTGTAGAACTTTTTGTGCTTTTAGTGATAAATAAAATAAATATTATATTCACCCAGAACTCAACGGATATCGACCAGCTCGGATGATTCCAGGTAATTTCGGTTGGGTTTAGTCCAATATTTTGCGTAAGAGTGATATTCTGAATTAGGGTGAAAATAGTGCCATCACTATAGTTTGGAAAATGTTTATGAATAATAATTGACACAAAGATAAAGGTTATCAATGTGAATATGTGGAGTGGGTATAGCCTCGCTATTCTATGGCTTATAAATTCTGTTGTTGATATAGTTTTATCTCTATAAAGATAGCTGTGGGATAATATAAACCCGCTTAAGACTAAAAAAAAATCAACAGCTAAATATCCTCCCCAATCACTCGAGAAGTGGAATATTGCCACACTAAGAGCAGCAAAGCCTCGTAGGGAATCAAGCGTTAAAAACTTGATTGGTTTTTCTTCCATTTATAAATCCTTAATCATTTTTATTGATATTAATATAGCGTGACATGCTGTCGCTAGTCATATCGCGAAGTATAAATAAATAACCGGTTGATCTGTTCAGGATCGATGAATGGGTAAAATCTGCATTTCTAGCTGAGATAAGATAGATGCAAAGCAAGCTTGTTAAGCCATAATGCAATGTAAGAATAGCTATTTCAGTGGGAATAGAGCAGTTTGACATCGCATCAAGAACTTGTTAAATATAATAATACAGTCGCCAATATGTCTGTATCTCTGGGCTACTTTAAAATAATAAAAGAGAATATCCCTGAAAAAATAGCTTTTCTGTATAGATTATAATTTCTAAGCCATAAGATCATTTTCGTATGAATTCGCAACCCAAGCCTTCCAAATTTCCAATAATATCCAATGGGATTTTATTAATCATATCAACTGCAGTGACTTTACTCTTTCTGGAAGGTAGCATCAGGCTGATGCTCGATGCTAAAGCAGAGGCCTCATTACCTTATGCCTTTGTGAGTGAAAGTACACAGCGTGAGATGCGTTGGATTAAACGTCAAGACACCCAAGTGGATTCGTTTCGCTATAGTTTTGATGAGCCAGATCCTCTATTAGGCTGGCGGGTAAAACCAAATGTATCATCGCGAAGTGTTAAATCAAATTCATATGATGTAGTAGTTACTTCAAATACGGCAGGCTTGCGTAATATTACTTCTGATCCAATTGAAAACGCTGGTGGTGTGCCGCGAATTGGAGTTTTTGGTTGTTCTCTGACGTTTGGAGAAGGCGTTAATGATGAGGAAACATACTCTGCGGAATTGCAACGTATGTTGCCAAATACTCAAGTGCTTAACTTTGGAGTGCACGGTTACGGCACTGATCAAATGTTATTAAAGTTTCAAGAGCAAAGGCAGGCTTTCAATCTCGATTATGTTGTCCTGGCCTTTGCCTGGTTTCATATGGAACGCAATATGAATAATTTCCATTTTTTTAGTAAACCCCATTATAGTTTAACGCCAGATGGTCAATTAGTGCTACAGAATACTCCGGTTCTAAAACCGGATGAGTTGATTAAATCCCGTATAACTACAACAGATAACAATCGGTTTGTAGATCATAGTGTTCTACTTCGCTGGGTATGGCAAAGATATCGAAACTTTCAGATATCCAGGATGTATAAAAGCGACAGTGAAGCATGGAAGTTAACAAAAGTGCTCATTACCCAATTTGTACAGACAGCAACAAAAAGCGGTTCAAAGGTTTTATTGTTGAGTGTTGATGAATCTCATCCCGAAATGGACGGTTTACTCAAATCACTTTCAGATGAGTTAGGTGTCGGGTTTTTAAATATTGGGGAAGGTTTAAAGTCGGCAGCAGATGGGGAGAGTTATAGATTAAATAATGATGCCCACTGGAATACGTATGGACATACTATCGTCGCCAAAAAAATTAGTCATTATTTATGTCAGCAGATTAATAAAAAAGGTGATTGTGATATCTAGTAATCTACGTATTAGAGCCCTGTCAGATTAAAAATACCAGCTTTGTTTATACTGCAAATTAATATTTGTATAATTAAAATAAAGCCATGGTTAAATTTATTCTGTATGGGAAGCATTTATAGTGAGCTATTTATTTAAGTGTTTATTTATATTGGCTATCGCTTGTTCCGGTAGTTATTCAACGTGTCTGCAAGCAACATCAAATTCTTTAAGAGTTATAGATTCTAAATTACAAGAAAAATCTCTGGAGTTACATAGTTCGCGTAGAATTGAGAGTGAAGTTTATAAGCTGATTGAATCAACAGGCAATAAATGGAGCGGTACCAGCAGCAAGAGAGCAAAGCAAAAGGGTTCAGTAAAATTAAACTCAATTATGCATCATATTGGTTCATTTTATGTTCCTGTTAAAAGCGATGCTGGTAAAAATCTTAAGTTAAGTGAATTGGTCGTTACGGGCGCTTCAGGTGCTTTACGAATATCATCTCAACCAAAAGACAGCCAAATTATTTCTGGCGGAAAAATTAAAGCTGCTGTCAACATTATTGGGCCGGGAAATACTTTTACATATGAATGGCGCAAGGTTAACAATAATGGCTCAGACGAGCTATATTACCTTGATAAAAACAACTCTGCCAAGAACGCTCATATAGATTTTAGGGCTGGTTCCTATTTCGTTATTATTAAAAATAATATTGGTGATAGCGTCAGGTCAAATCTCTTTGTTATTTCTGAGGCTAAAAAATATTTACGAATACTATCTCAGCCTAAAAGTAATCAAGTAGTTTCAGGTAATAAAATAACTGCAAAAGTAGGCATTATCGGATCTGGTGATTCCTTTACATACGAATGGCGACAAATCGATGGTAATGGTAAAGACGTTCTGTTTTTCTCGGATAAGGATAGGGCTGCCAGGAAAGCAACTTTAGATTTACAGGCGGGTACTTATTATTTGGTGATAAGGAATAACTTAGGAGAGAGTGTAAAATCTAACGTTTTTACTATTTCTGCCTGGGTGGGGGTAAACACTAATATAGCAAGCCGTTTAAAGCGACTTCGTAGTGGAAAAACATTTTATGTATCAATGGCTGGTAGTGATTCCAATAATTGCCTGTCAGAAAACAGTGCTTGTAAGACAATCCAAAGTGCGGTGGATAAAATAACCGGTGGAGACAAGCTGATTATTTTACAAGGTACCTATTATGAAACGCCAAAGTTCAAAAATCTTGGCAGTTCTAGAACTAAACCCATATGGGTTTTAGCTGAACCCAGGGGGAGCGTACGCATAAGCGGAGTCTGGAAGCCAGCCGTTTTAGCTCAAGTCAAATGGAGAAAAGACGGTGATGGCATCTATTCAACGCCCTATGAAAATAATGCCGCTCCATTATTTGCGCATTACAAGAATATTTTTCTACCAAGATTTTTGTCAGTATCGGACTTAAGGGCTAGCCGCGCTAATTATATTTCAGGAAATAAAAACGTAGTCATGCGTGCACTACATTATGGTTATGCATTAAAGGCAGGGAGATTATATGTCCGGTTACCACGAACAATAAATGGTGTTAATGGGAAAATAATCACAATATGTCCTGTTGATACGAAAAATCCAATTTGTGAATCTAACCAAAATTTACCTGCTATTAATCCTAATGGTAAATCTATTGAGTTTTCAACAGCTACTTGGGAAAACGGCAACTCACCCAAGCCATTAATCACCATCTCTGGATCTCCCTACATTATCTTCGATGGTTTTAAGCTAGAGGGATCTGGAACCTATTGTTTAGGGTTTGCCCAGGATAGTATTGCACCTACCATTCGTAACACGATTTTTGAAAACTGCCGATATGGTGCCCGTTTGCCAGATGACAGTCTCGTAGAATGGAGTGAGTATTCATATCGTGGCTTTAAATCCTTTTCTGACCAGTTAAAATCTGTCAATGTGGATGGCCGCTACAAAACTTATCATTTTGCTAAAGATTACCTTCATGCCTGGTGGGAAGGTGGGCTCGCAGATACTTATGGAAATGCGGGTACTTCTAAGAACTGTGAATTTCATCATAACTATTTACACCACGCATTTGATGGTGAAAGTTTAGGCGACTTTCAATACTCAGAATCTCATCATAACGTTTATGAAACAAATTATGACGATCATATCGAGATGGAAGCATGGGCGCCTAAAAATCAATCACGGGAACTTCGACTTCATCATAATCTTTTTCTTTCTCGTGGTCGTATATCCCATCAAGGTGAGAATATTATTGGCCCGCACTATGTGTATCGAAATGTGTTTTACTATGATGATATTGAAGAGCCTGGATTTACGGTCATTAAATCTAAAGCGCCCAATGCGGCCCGTGGAATTAATTACTTCCACAATCTGATATGGACTACCAAGAGTACTCTGTATTGGGAGTCTTCACCTCCATCAACGCTGGATTATTTGAAATTTCGTAATAATATTTTTGTATTTAATGATAACTGGAACAAGCCAGTGGCTGATCACCCGGTTAATACAGATTATAATATTTTTGTGAATTCTTACGATAAAGCCTGGTTGCGTGGATCTCACGGAAAATATCTGGGAAGCACACCGAACAGCATTGGCTTTAAGGATCATGCTAATTTGAATTTTAATATTAACAACCAGTCTCCAGCTGCTAATGCGGGGGTGCTTATTTCAGGATTTCATAATAATCCCACTTTTAATGAAGTGATTCCTGCTGGTGCTGAACCTGATATTGGACCTATTGAATCAGGACGAGATGAAACCGGGCCTTTTTGGCCAAGGCCCAGAAGCACAGTGTTTGATACGAATACCCCATCCCGCTGGTAGACGCTCCAACTATATATGCATCATTAAGTCGAAACTGGTCCGTTAGCGGGCAGCAGTAGTATGGGTTATCACTAGTAATATTCGTGTTGCTGAAATGGCCAAGGTGATAGAAAACAACAAGCGTTCTGAGTATTTGGGGACTAGAAACTTTCAACTGCACCAATATCAGGTGCAGCCCCCAATTTTCCTGCTAAATAGACAGGATCGCCGTCATTCCAACCTATTTCACGGTCAATCGTTATTTCATGGCTCTGTTCATTAATGTTGAGAATACGTGCGACCTGCTGGCCGACTTCAATCAGGTCGCCTTGGGTCAGCCCATTGTAGCCATCGAAGAAATAATCAGAATTTTCAAGTGTAAGAACCTTCCCAACTCCAAATCCTTGAACATGAGTGAGTGCCGTAGCCTGATTAACTCCTGGACTGGAAGGGACTAGTTTAAAATTCAGGTTGTCTGTATCGGTAAATATTTCACCTTTGGTTAACATGGTGCGTATGCCAAGGTTGTCGGGTTCCTGCCCCGTCTCTTTTCGCCAGCGTTGATATTCAGCTTCGCTATTTTCAACGCTGTAATAATCTGAATCAGAATTGTTGTTTGCCCAGCCCCATGAAGCAGTTGGCCGGTACAGGTTGTTTTCCATTAATATGGCATTAACTGACCCATCCACTTTCTGAGGGCCATGCTGTAGACCTTTACCACCGAACGCGAATATGTTGTTTTTTAAAATGATCCCACCAAATGACACATCAGATATGTCTTTGTTCCATAATTGCAAAGGATGCCTGTCCGTTTCAATAACTGTGTTGTGGTATACGGTGACATGCGCGTGTGGTTGTTCGTAGAAAACCATGGGAACATTTCTGGATCGGTTATACCGCATAATTGTGTATTTTGGGCGATTATTGAATTTTAGTGCGCCGGGCCCGGAACTTTTATATATCAGGTTGTTCTCGACTAACACATGATGGGTATGTGATACCGCTAACGTTTGATCTCCACCTACATCTATATAGTCGGCTCCAGCAAGTTCACCTCCACCGTCATGTACAGTGTTATTTCGAACGACAGTGTAAGGTGAATCCACAACCTCGATACCATCCCAGTTGTTAATGCCTTTCCAGTCATACACTTCATTGCCTTCTATCAGAAAATGCCCGCCATAATTCTGCCAAAGTACTATCCCTGCTAGTTGAGTGTTATAAACGGTAGAATTGGTGATTCGTGTATAGCTAGGTTGCTTGTTACCTGAAACCATAATGCCGCTTCTTTTTATGTCATGGACAGTAACGTTATCAATCGTAATACCGATTGCTTCACCAGCGTTATTACTCGTAACCAAAATTCCTTCATGATCTGAATTTCGTATCTCAAAGCCTTCAATATGGATATGGCTTTTACCATTCACAGTAAACAAGGGAGTATCTCCAAGTCCAGCACCGTCTATAACAGCTCCATAACCGTAAAAAGTAACGGGTGCTGATTTTGTGCCGCTGTTGTGAGGACTAATCAATTCATTATAAAGGCCTGGCAACACTACTACGGTATCGCCTGCTACAAGCAGTTCAGCAGCTTTTTGGATGCTGCGCCACGGTTGTTTTTCTGTGCCAGAAGATTCGTCGTTACCTTCGGTAGAAACGTAATAAGTAGTCCCGCTGGAAATCAATATTTTTGATGAAGCATTACTTTCAGGCACGCGTTTCTCTGTAGTTACCAATTGACTATTATCATCCTGTTCAGGAATGGAAACTTTTTCAGTATCAGGATAGAGATTGTCAAAATGTTTAAAAGTTGTGGCTTCGACGATTTTTACTGCGGTGTCTTTCTTATCTAAGGTGCTTTCGTCATAAGAACAGGAAGGCCCGGTTGTAACGCTCGTATTACTGCCTTCATCTGCATGACTGGTTTTTAAGTTTATTGATACTATTAATGCAGATAATGTAATAATTCCAGACAATCTTATAATTTTATCGATCACGTACTTCATAAAATATTACCCTTACAACATACAGTTACACTAGCTACTAACCAGGGTTTTCTATCTGGTAGATAGATGCATGGCAAACGCCATGTACTTAATCTTTATCGTTAGTTTCCTCCTTGAGGTTTGTTACGCATTGCTCAGATTTAAAATAATTACAGCAAGCAATGCGGTAATAAACTTCTATTCTGAGAACGCAGTCACGCATCAATAAAAAAATACTTGGGAAAATTCGTTTCGCATTAACAATATCGGTCTTTCATATTGCTACGATCATGTCTCCGCAAAATGCGCGCCAAAACAGCAGGTCATTGAAAGGTTTAAAGTTTTATATGAATGGCAACACTGGGTATGTCGCCGAATAAAAACAGATAAAGGGGGGAATTAGAAATTATTTAGCGGGTAGTCTGAGCAGTTATATACAACGTTTGTTTTGATAGCGGATGTGTAAATGTACAGGCATATGAACAGCTTATCAGTGAGTCACTAAAAAGTGAAAATATTAGCAGGCATCCTGTTATATCGGTGGATTTTCTGCTTTTATTTCTAATAGCTGTTTATCAAAGTCAGACCATTGCAGTGGTGTTTTAAGCAAACCCCATATAACAAAAGGCCCTGTTGTAGCCCATTCAAAAAAATAATAAGCGGGCTTGGTTATACTGCGAGTTTTTATACTAAATAAAATAAAAATGGTCAGTAATAAAAATAGCCATCCTGAAAATATTAACCAGTTGCTGGTTACAATGGATGTTGTGAACGCAATTAACCCAAATACCATTAGCGCACAAAACTGAAGGTGTCGGCTAATGGTGTTGAGAGAGCCTTTAATGGGTAGTTGGTAGTGTTGTACATGGCGAACAATTTGACCCATTCCGATTGGAAATCCGCGTTTAATTCGGCGTAGAATTTCTGATATTGTTTCCTGCCTGTGCTTCACTTGGTGGCGAGTCATAATCAAGGGTAAGCGTTTTAGGGTGTAGCCGGCTTTACGAATGCGTGCGCCAAACTCTTCTTCTTCGCTTGCATACAAGAAGGGGTTAAAACCACCAACTTTTTTAAGCATGCTGTTTTTATAGGCAGCACTGCCACCTAGAAAGTTGGCGGACTCATAATCACTGGCAGGATATTCATGTTTCCAGGTATGTGGCTTCTTGTCTGTCTCGGTTAAAATAACCCCCTCACGTTCACCGGCTATTCCCGCTAACTTTTCATCAGACTGTTGAGCCTGTTCAGCTTTTGGAAGCCAATCTGAAGACAGCGTGCAATCGCCATCAAGAAACAGAATCCACCGGCCATTTGCTTGTAGGCGACCCGCTTCGCGGGCTATTGACGGCCTTTTTGGCAGGCTATCCGGTAAGCGAATCACTTTGACAGGAAACTGCCTGGCGATTTCCACGGTATTATCTTCTGAGGCGGAGTCTACAAAAATCACTTCATGGCTGTATTTTAAAAAGGCTTCTTCGACAGAGTGGAGGCAATCAGCAATCGATTTTTCCTCATTCCTGGCGATGACAATCACAGACCAGTCAACGGAGAGGTGTTCAGTGGTATCTTTCACGACGTAGTTATCCAGCTAGAATGCTTTATTCGTAACAGAAAATATAGATAGGAGGCCAGCTTGACCCTGAATCCTGCGCTTTTGTGAGCATTATGAGTCAGAAGTTGTCTGAGATCAATTTTCAGTCAAATCAAATAATTACCTGATAACTAAGGTTAATGCAGGTGTAAAACTCGAATCAATGTATCGCATAGGGTAAAATTCGTAAAATTATAATAATAGTGAAAGAATTAAGATGTTTGTCGATGTACCGCCTTTCCGTTGGTTCTGTAAGAAAATCGCAAGAAAAAGTATGGCGCTGGGCTCTAAGTACTCAGGGTCTCTGGCGCTTGCTGGGTATTTATCCAGGGAGCCAGGAGTGCGGGTTTTGACGTATCACCGGTTTGGTGACTCTCCATACGATCCATTTTGTGTGTCAGCTAAACATTTTGAGCAACAAATGGCTTATATAGCTAAGAATCAGCTGGCTATTTCATTTACTGATTTTGAGAAATATCTGAAAGGCGAGCTGAGACTCTCGAAAGAAGCAGTTCTGGTGACAGTAGATGATGGTTTTCAAAGCTTGTATAAAATTGCATTGCCTGTTCTCAAGAAGTACGCCATACCAGCAGTAGCTTTTGTAACGCCAAGCCTGATACAGGATACGGGGCTAATGAGCAGTTTGTCTGCGGGCCAACCCGAGCCCTATATGGATTGGGAAGAAGTCATAGACCTGGCGAACAATAATGTAGTAATTGGTTCACATGCATGGACACACCGCTCACTCGGTACGCTTGACGACAATGAGGTTATGGAAGAGGCTGTTTTATCAAGGCAAGCTCTAGAGAGTAAATTATCTCGTCCAGTCACTTCTTTCGCATATCCTTTTGGAACTAAAGCAGACTTTAATACCAAAACATTCGGGATACTGGAAGAGGCAGGGTATATCTGTGCATTTACATCACAACATGGGGCAGTTAAAAAACAACTCAACCCCTATGATTTGCCCAGGGTGAAAGTTGAAGGTGGAGAAGCTATCTGGGTATTCCGTTCGCTTGTAAAGGGTGGGCTTGATGCCTGGCGATTAATTGATCAGACGCTCTGGCGGTTACAGGCTAATCGCAATGCCTGAGCATATTGAAGAAGATTCTAGCACCGACAACGTTCATCAAGCTGCTGGAAAAAGAGTCGCAAAAAATACAGTTATATTAATATTGCTACGCGTTGGCGTACCGCTGCTTTCAGTCCTGTTGATGCTCGTGTTGGCACGTAAGCTGGGGGTCGAAGGGATTGGTCGTTATGCACTAGCTTATAGTTTACTGGAGCTTTTTAATACGATTGGCCCGTTGGGATTGTATGCCGTAATTACACGTGAAGGCTCACGTAACCGGCCTGTACTTGAAAAAATGCTGGCAAACTCAATAACATTGGGATCAATTGCCTCAGTATTATTAATTCTAATTATGATCGTATCCGGGAAAATTCTCGGTTACGACGCACAAACACAGCAGATACTTGTGATTTTAAGCCTGGCTATTCTTCCCTGTACCATTGGTAATTTTCTCGAGGGTGCATCTGTAGCGATCGAGAAAATGAATTTTATCGCATATTCAACAATGCTTGAGTATGTCTTGAAAGTTGGTATCGGAGTAAGTTTGCTATTTATGGGATATGGGCTTGAGGCTGTCATGATTGTTGCGGTGGCAGGACGAATTTCAGCAGTCATTTTGAATGCAGTATTACTGAGGTCAGAAAATATAAGAGTGAAATTTAGTTTTGATCTTAAAATGATCAGAAAGCTTCTTAAGTTATGTCCAGCATTTCTTTTTATTGGTATTTTTGCCACGCTTTATTGGCGGATAGATATTTTAATGTTGTCCCGCATGCGGCCATTAGAAGATGTTGGCCTGTATGGTGCCGCATATCGTTTGTTTAACTTTGCCTTGTTGGTGCCAGCCAGTATGTCATTGGCGTTGTATCCGCAAATGACACGGTTAATGCGGCAGGATCAAGGTCAACTTGTCAAGTTGGGTAGGATTGCTATTCGTTATCTGTTTGCGTTGACTTTGCCAATTGCTGTTGGATTGACTTTTATAGGTAAGGATGCGCTTATATTGTTGTTTGGCACTGAATTTCAGTCTGCAGCGATTACTGTTTCTGTGCTTGTATGGGCATTGGTGCCGTATGGTGTTGTTAGATACAACGCATACCTACTCTTTGCGGCTGACCGCCAAAATATTGATTTAATAATTAATATTATAATGGCGCTATTAAATATACTCATGAATTTAGTGCTGATACCGCGATATGGGTATCTTGGTGCTGCTGTCGCAACCTTTTGTTCAATCGTTATTTATTCTGTGTTTCAGGGGTTTTATATAAGAAATTACTTACCTGAAATTGTTCCAAAATTGTCGGTTCCTGCTCCAGTTGTTTTTGCATCTATAGTATTGGCGTTCGTATTGTGGGCAGGGATGAAGCTGAGTGTATTCTTTGCGGTTTGTATAGCGCCGTTTTTCTATATATTGATTCTGGTGCGAACTGGATTTTTTTCGAAGTCAGAAATTATGTTTTTAAAGCTTGATAAGCTGGCTAACAAGTATGGCTTTATGAAATTTATTAGAGACTAGTGTAATTTCTAAATGTATAGATCAGTATCTACCAATATTTCAATGCTTTTCGCAATTATGCTTGGAGCGATGGCAGGTATTGCTGTTTTACTAATTGTTGAATTGGAATTGAAATGGGTGCTCGCAGCTTTTTTAGCTATTGTTTTTTTTCTTTCAGTTATGGTTATACAAAACAGGGAGCGATATTTTTGGGTGTTGTTTATATTTAGCCTGCAGGTTTATGTCTCCTTCAGAATACTGCATGGGCACTCTAATACTGGCGGGATAGAGTTTCCCTTTGCATTTGTTTCGGGGCTAATGCTGTTGGGCTATTATAATTTATCAGGGCGTTTCTCGAAGCAAAAGAAGTTCCGGTTTGGTGGCGAATTTTCTCTGCCAATATTGTTAATATTTTCCACGTCAGTTTTATCGCTGTTATTTACTTCAGAGCGTTTTGTTGGGTTGATCAGTTTGTGGACACTATTTCAATTTTATGTGTTCTATCTGGTTGGATTGAATTGTGTTAATTCTAAAAAGAATTTAAGTGAAATTACATCACTGTTAATTGCTGTGCTGGTAATGCAGAGTCTGGTTTTCTATGTGCAGGCATATTTGGGTGTTACATTTACATTGACAGGTGAAGTTTATGACAAAGGTGTAAGGGCTGGCGGTACTGTTGGTGCAAACTCGTCTATTTATGCGGCCTTTGTTTCTCCACTCATAATGCTGGTTACGGCCAAACTTATGTCAATCAATGAAGCGCCAAAGAAGCGTTTATTTTGGTTGATTATTATCACGATTTCGATAATTGCATTTGTGCTGACCTTGAGGCGAGGTGCCTGGGGAGGATTGGCGCTTGGGTTTGTCTGCCTGCTTATTCTTGGCCATCGCAGACACTTGCTCTCAAAAAGTTGGTTAATAGTAGGTGCGATCAGTATTGTCACCGTTTTAGTGTTGGCCCCTGCAATTGCAGTGTTTGTTGATACATACCGAACAGGTAACCCATTATCTTCGGCTTTTGACGAAAGAATGCGGCTTAATATGATTGCCTGGGAAGTTGTAAAGGCGAACCCTCTTCTCGGTACAGGCCCAGGTTCTTATCCTCATTTGTTCAAAGGATATTTATCTGATGAGCTTGGGAAAGGCTGGCTTTATACTGTACATAACACATATTTACTGGTTTTGGCAGAAACAGGATTTTTAGGATTTATAGCATTTTGTGTATTTTTGGTTTCTGGATACAGATTAAGTAAAAGTTTGATGGACTCGTACGATAATCAACTACAGCAATTCGGTCTTGCTATGGCGGGTTCTATTATCACTTATTCTTTTATAATATATTGGGAGCCAATGACGATGGCTTTTTCTCCAAATGCATTGCTTTGGTTCTTGATTGGCCTCATGGCCAGTGCAAAAAACTTTCAGTCTGAAGATTATATGAAAGGGGTTCTGGCGAAACAACGGTAGGTGTATAAATTAAATCAGGCGGCTATTATTTGGTTTTGATGAAGAACGATCGTTACTGCGTGATATTATATCTTACCAAAGTTAACGATTAACTGAGCCTGTATATTTTTAAAAATAAATAATTAAAATGATAATAAATAGAAAAGTTAACATCGATAACGACTCTGCTGTTAAAATAGTTTGTGGGAATGATCAGGATGCGCGACAGAGGTGTGTCAGGGTTGCTCATTTACATTCTACATTAGGCGTGTATGGCGCAGAGCGCTGGACATACACACTGTTGAAGCATTTGAACAGTGATTTGGTTGCATCAACTGGAATTTCAGTTGGCCTTAAAGAGGGTGCAGACGCATTCTATAAGTTCTTGCGATCAGAAAAATTACCTGCCGTCCATTTGCCTGTATCCGGGAAAATAAATCGTCGAATTATTCAAGCATTAAGGCGTGTGCTATTCGATCAAGAAATTGATGTCCTTCATACTCACGGTTTTAAAGCAGATGTTATTGGGTATTTTGCTGTTCGTAAGATGCCGATTTCACTTGTATCTACTCTCCATGGTTGGAGCCAGGATGAGGGGTTTAGAATAAAAATGTATGAATATGTGAGTCGAAGATTTCTAAAACATTTCGATTGTATATATCCGCTTAGCCCCGCATTAGAAAATAATTTACTGGAACTTGGATTTAAGCAAAATAAAATCCGGATGATTCTTAATGCAGTCGATCTTTCTAGCGTTACATTTAATCCGTATATATATAGTAATGAAGTATTTAAATTAATATTTATTGGCCGCCTATGCCGTCAAAAAGGCGTGTATGAATTAGTAGAAGCCTTTTCACGGGTGCATTTTGTTGGGTCAGCAAAGCTGACGATTGTTGGTGATGGCCCTGAGTATTCAGACTTGCGCGCATTTGCTGAGTCGTTAAAGATAGCGGGGAGTATTGAGTTTACAGGTGCAGTCGATAACGTGTCTCCTTTCCTGGAAAAAAGTCATGCGCTGGTATTGCCTTCATATTCTGAAGGAATTCCAAGAGTAATAATGGAGGCATTTGCCGCCGGAGTTCCTGTTATTGCTACAGATTTAGCCGGTATTCGTCAGCTAGTCACTGATAAAATTAATGGCAGTCTTGTTCCTGTGAAAGACGTCCCAGCATTAGTGAATGCAATGGAGTATATGCAGAGCCATCCAGATATGGCTCGGCAATATTCAGAATCAGCAAGAGAAGTTGTATTAGAAAAATTTTCTGCACAAAGAATGGCAGATGAGTTCCAGCGTGAATATGCAAGGTTATTTGAGCAGTCCAGGAGGGTCTGAGTAATACTGTTAAATGTAATCCAGCTTGTTTATTCGAGAATGCTTGAATATATGGATATCTGTATGTCGCGTGTTTATTTAAAGTGGGTGGCTTATTAAATGTTTCTTTTTATATTTTATATTTTGTTGGCATTTTCCTTGCCTGGCACCCTCGAGCTAATATTTTTAACAGTTATGGCTTGGTGTAGTGGGAGTAAGGAAGAAAAGGATTCGATTAATCCAGGTATAAAACTGGCAGTCATTATTCCTGCGCATAATGAGGAGCAAGGTATTAAAGATACGCTGGAAAGTATTTTTACATGCCTTGAACCACCGGATAAATTTGACGTAGTTGTTGTTGCCGATAACTGTACTGATAAAACAGCGCGTATAGCCAGAGAATATGGTGTTACCGTTCTGGATAGATGTGATGAACACAATAAAGGAAAAGGTTATGCATTAAATTATGCGTTTAACTATTTGCTTGAGGCAGATAACCATGATGGTTATATCGTCATTGATGCAGATACATTTACTGACCAGAATATATTTATTGAGTTTAGGACGCTGTTTGCAGCAGGAGGCTGTGCAGGACAAGCGATTTATAGAGTAAAAAATCCAGAGGCCAGTTTTCGAACACGTTTAATGAATATCTCTTTCCTGGCTTTTAGTATGTTACGTCTGTTGGGAAGAAGTAATGCTGGATTATCAGTCGGTATTTTGGGGAATGGGTTTGGACTATCCAGAACGACTATTTCAGAGATACCCTATGAGGCATTTTCTATTGTTGAGGATCTGGAATATCACCTTCGTTTGATCAGGTCTGGTAAGACTGTCAGCTTGTTGAGGAATACAGCGGTTTGGTCTGATATGCCAGTTGGATCGGAGGAGGCCAAATCACAGAGAGAGCGGTGGGATGGCGGACGTTTTGGGGTATATAGTGATTTGATCCCCTTGCTACTGGGGGATATATTATTTAGATCACGACGAGATATGGTGGAACCACTTTTTGAATTATTATTACTGCCTCTCGCGTTTCATGTGCTATTGATACTCCCATTATTCTTGTCTGGAAACAGCTTTATTGTAGCGTATGCTGTTTTTGCGATTCTTGTTTTAGCTTTTCATGTTATTTCTGCGATGATTATTGGTAAAGCAACATTTTCCGATTATCAGGCTCTTGCAAGTGTTCCTTTCTATATTTTATGGAAGCTGTCAAACCTTAAAGGTATATTGAAAATGGCTGGCAAGGGAGCTGTTTGGAAGCGCACTGGAAGATAGATTATAGTTTCTCATTTAAGTTTAGTTAGAATTATCACTCTTATAAAAATAACATTTTGAATATTTACGTGGATGTCAATTAAAGAAAAACTGAAAATTGGTTTGTTGGTGGATTCCTTTGAAGTTCCAGCTTGGGTAGAGAGCATGCTAACCAATATTTCCATGTCAGACTACGCAACAATTGATCTTGTAATTTTAAATACAACTAAACCACGCAAAAAAAATACTATAATAAAAAGATTTATTCAGAATCATGGCCGTCTGTTATATGTGCTATATGACAAGCTGGACAGGGTAATTAATAATGTGAGTCCAGATGCTTTTGCTAGTACAAATCTCAAAAATCTGCTATCAGAGGTAGAGGTGATAGAGGTTACACCCAGGCAGACTAAATTCTGTGATTATATAAATGACTCAGACCTCGAAATAATTAGACAGCATAATATAGACGTGTTTGTTCGACTTGGCTTCAGGATACTCAAAGGTGATGTACTGCAGGTTGCTAAATTTGGTATCTGGTCATATCACCATGCGGATAACCATGAAAATCGAGGGGGGCCGCCAGGATTTTGGGAGGTGATCGACCGTATTCCGGTTACAGGTTCAATACTTCAGATTCTGTCAGATCGACTAGATGATGGTTTAGTGCTTAGCCGTTCATTCTCATCTACTGATACCTTGTCAGTGTTGCGTAACAGAAATTCTTTTTACTGGAAATCTGCATCATTGTTGCCACGTGAACTCAGATCCCTCCACAATGCAGGTGAAGAAAAATATTTTTCAGAAAAAAATTATGAAGAAGGCAATCTGACATTCTATACAAAACGATTATATAAGGAGCCAGGTAATCTTGAATTTATCAGAAAGTTGCCAGGTTATTGCTTGCACTATTTCACTAAGCGGATAATTCAGAAATTTACTTACGAAGATTGGTTCCTGATGTTTAAGTTTAGCAGTAATACTGAAATATCAACATCCTTACGGCAATTCTCAACCATTGAATCACCGCGTGATCGATTTTGGGCGGATCCATGTGTTATATATGAATCAGGAATTTATTATATCTTTGTAGAAGAATTTATGTACGATACCCAAAAGGGACACATAACAGTATTTAGTATTGATAAAAAAGGTAAGCTGGGTAAGCCACAGAGAATAATTGAAACCTCATATCATGTATCTTATCCATTTGTATTTGAATGGGAAGGTGCCTATTTTCTTGTTCTGGAATCGTCTGAAAACCGAACAATTGAATTGTATCGTTGTGTTGATTTTCCAACTCGTTGGGTGTTTGAAAAAAACCTTATGGAAGATGTAACAGCAGTAGACCCTACGCTTTTTGAGCACAATGGAAAGTGGTGGTTATTTGTAAATATTCGAGAAAATGATGGCGCACCAAAGCACGATGAATTATTTCTTTATTATGCAGATACACCGCTGAGTGATTCCTGGTTGGCTTATTCAGGCAATCCGGTGGTTTCGGATGTGAGAAAGGCTAGACCAGCTGGAAGATTATTTCATTATAATAATGATATTTATCGTCCATCACAGGATTGTTCCATAGAATACGGCCATGGCCTTGTTATTAATAAAGTATTGGAGCTTACAGAGTCATGTTACCAGGAAAATACAGTGCAGAGCATGACGGCAGACTGGAGGGGGAAGCTTACTGGCATACACACACTGAGTCATGCTCACAAGCTGACGTTTATTGACGTAAAACGAAATAAGATGTGGTGGCGTAATTGGATAAAGAAATAAGCAGAAGAATTTCAATTACACGGTATTTTATGATAATTGGAATTATCGTGCTTCACTTGCCGCCAACTCAAACATTAAGTGAGCTAGGGGGGTCTTTACTAGATATTACAAGAGCATTTTTTACATACGGTGCTTTTAGGGCGACAGTGCCTGTTTTAACTGTGTTGTCAGGTTTTCTTCTGTTCCGGTCAAATCTGCAATTGCAGTTAAGTAGATTGTTGTCAAAAAAAACGTCATCTATTTTTATTCCAATGCTAATTTGGAATATTCTTGTTGTTGCTGCGCTTTATTTTTTACAGAAGTATGGTCATTCTTCACATAGCTTTACAACAGAGTTATATCCGTTCCAATTGGATAATTGGATAAATGCAATTACCGGTTTGTTTAGTAATCCGGCGAACTATCCTCTGAATTTTCTTAGAGATCTTTATGTAATATCTTTACTATCGCCTCTATATTGGATTATTTTAAAGAGAGCGCCATATATTGGATTGATATGCGTGTTGTTTGTAGCATACTTTAATCTCGATGGTTACTTGGTGCTGCGTCACGATATGATGGTAAGTTTTTACATCGGTGGTCTGGCGGCGATTCAAAATTGGGATTTGAAATATTTAGATGGTTACGCTAAATGGTTGCTAGCGATTTTTATTGTCATATGTTTGGCAATTATAATATTTGATATCGAAAATATTTTTCTGTTTAGATGGGTTTCTCCATTTTTAGTCTGGCCTTCAATATCATTAATTTCGCATACAAAATTTGGAGAATTTCTGTATCAAAACTCTAAAAATAGTTTTTTTACTTTTCTTGCGCATGGCCCAATTGTTTTTATCCTTTGGATAATATTTAAGAAAATACCAATAGAAATGCCATACTTTATTTACTGGCTGATCGCGCCAATACTCACCGTATATATTTCTATGTTTTTAAATGGCCAATTTAGAAAGCGCTTACCAAGGACGGCTTTGGTTGCATTAGGTGGAAGATGATTGGTTGCTATATGCGCCGATATAACCATTCGGGTATGCGGTACTTGACATTATTTAGAATGACACCCAGCAGTTTCCCACCCGTTTTTTCGATATTCTTCTTAGCTTCTATAGCAATATGTTTGCGAGTATTTTCTGCTTCGAGAACAAGGATAACACCATCTACTTTACTACTAAGAAAACGGCTTTCAGCGCAAAGTGTAATGGGCGGTCCGTCAAGGATAACGAGATTAAATGTATCCCTGGCATTCGAGAGTAGATGTTCAAAGGTATCCGACCTGAATAATGCGGTAGGGTCTGTGAGGTCTTTGCCGCCAGCAGGTAAAACATAGAGGTTATTTCTTGAGGTAGGCCCTACACCATCAATTCCAGTATTGTTTTTCACAATACTTAAAAGCGTGTCTGTTCCGTCAAATGTAAATCGATTGTGTTGTGAAGGGTTGCGGAAATTGCAATCTATTAACAGGGTTTTGATGCGAACATCATTTGAAAGTGTATCCGCAAATTTAGCGGCTAGCTCGGCCGTTTCTGTGCCGCTAGTGGCGCCAGTGAATAAAACGGTTTTTGCATCCGCATTCAGACATTGCGTCAGTAGATCAGTTTGCAGCTCATTACTTTCCAGGTCTTCAGGTGATCTGGAATGTTTGGTCGGCAGATTATGTACTTTCTTGGCCCATGACTTTGCTTTACCCACCTGTTTGGATATTTGTGAATGCAATTCTTCTGGGAAATGTTTGGATTGGTCGTTAGGCATAGTATTCAACTGTTTTTATATTTTTATTTTAAGTAAGTTCTATTACACCGAGGCAGGCAGCAGTGTTTCAGGAACAACGGCTAATACGGGTACGCCCAGATATTGTTCGACATCTTTTTTAGTGTCAATAGTAGGGCTCAGTAATTCAAGCAAATAGGCTAGTCCGATTCCGCCAAGAAGTCCAAATAGCATTGAAATTAATACGGCCATGCGGCGTTTCCCTTCCATTGGCTGAATAGGAATGTAGGCAGGTTCTACTATTTTGATGTTGGACATACCACCCTCATCCATGGCATTTGAAATTGCGCTTTGCTCGTATTTGGAAAGAAACATTTTATAGTTTTTTTGATCGATGAGTATTTGTTCTTCCTGACGTTCCAAAGATTTTTCCATTGTATCCAGAATGGTAATTTTATTACGATAATTTTCAAGTTGATCTTTTTGTGCCTGCTCAGTCGCGTTGAGGGCATTAGCATCAACTTCTAATTGCAACATTGTTTCCTGTAATCTTGCATAAAGAGGTTCGCCTGATGATGGCTTGCTTCCGTAGAGTTTACCCTTACTGAGTTTCTTTATTTGTGACTTAACGACACTAACTTCATTCCTGATATTAATCGCCACACTGCTTTTTCTATCGAAGTTAGCAAGTATTTCGCTCTCTTTGGTTTGTAAATCTGTAAGCCTTTGATTTAAAGAAGTAATCGCTTGTGGATCATCAGATGTATTCTCAAGCTGGGCATTGATTTGGGTGGTGCGTTCCTCAATTTCACGCATTTTAATGACAGTCTCACCGCGCAATGCTGCGAGTTTCATTTGTTGTTCAACAAGAATACGCTTTTCTTCAGGTATAGAAGAAAGAATTCCATTTTCCTGTTTAAGTTTTTGCAGGGCAGTTTCATTGGTGAGAAGTTTGTCTTCAAGCGCAACAGCTTGTTGCTTGTAAAAAGCTCTTTTTTCGTCATCATTACGGATTGTCATGTGTCTGTTTACAAACATACCAACTAATGTGTTAACAACCTCTGCGGCCACATTAGGGTCTTCGTGAACAATGCCTACGTTCAGTAATGAGGAGTTTGGAATTGCCGATACGTCGATATCTGCTTGCAGAAATTTTACGGCTAACTCAATCTGTATTTCCTGATCATTATTTTCATCATCGGCTTGTAATGCTTCGGAATTATAGATGTTATTATGCCCGAGTTTACGAACCATCTTGTCCAGTAGGTAATGGCCTAGCAGAACTTCTCGTGCAAAAGCAGTTTGCTGGTTAGTGTTGTACTTAATAACTGGGCGAGCTGAGTCTGTCGTGATCAGCGCGGGGTCAAATACGTGTTCTTTACCAATTTCCAGTAATAGTTTCGCTTCTGTTCGGTACAGAGGAGAATAGTAAAGTAATGCCACTAAAGTTGTTGTCGCGACTGTCGCAAGGAAAAAAGACAGGATGGTAGGCCATCTTTTGTAAAGCACGCGCACAAAATCTACCAGGCTGAAACCATAAGAGGGTTCTGGCAGTAATTTTTCGTAAGTAAGTTGGCTGTTTTCCAGCATATATCTCGCCTGCTAATTATTATTATTATTTATGGCAGAATTCAGATCAATCAATAAGCACCTGAACCACGTATGACTGCGGGTATTGTTTTGAGCAGTATCTTGATGTCCAGCCATATAGACCATTGATCAATATAGCGTAAATCCATTTTCATCCACTCGTCAAATGAAGTGTCACTACGCCCCTCAACTTGCCAGAGACAGGTAATGCCAGGTTTAACGCTGAAGCGTCTGCGGTGCCAGTCCTGTTCAAAACCTTCATAGTCGCGTACAGGTAACGGCCTTGGTCCGACAAGCGCCATGTCACCGATCAATACATTAATGAGCTGGGGTAATTCATCAATGCTTGTAGACCTGAGTAATTTACCAATGCGGGTAATACGTGGATCATTTGCAATTTTGAATACCGGGCCGCTTACTTCGTTTTGCGATTCAAGTTCATGTTGCTTTTTTTCTGCATCCTGGCCCATGGTGCGAAATTTGTACATATTAAATCTGCGTTTGTTCAGGCCAACACGTTGTTGAATGAAAAAAACTGGCCCTTTGCTATCTAGTTTAATCAAACCGGCAACAATGAGAAATACAGGCGTCAGAAGGGTAAGTACAAATAAAGATATTGCAATATCCAGTGCACGTTTTAAGTCTTGGGAATGGCTTCCAGTATACTTGTGCGAAATAGAAAGCCAGCGGTCTTCTTCCTGGTAATTGTGATGCAGGGTGGTGATAGTTGGCGTGAATATATTCTTATCCATATGCACGGTAATACCTTGTTCCTCACACGCAGAAAGCAGGTTTGCAGTAGATTCATATTGAGATTTTAGAGGCGTGCAGATGAAGACTTCATCAATAATATGGTTTCTGAGATAAGTCGGAAAATTATCTAAGTCAGAAACGATTTTCTGACCGTTGCAATCAAAAGCTGAATTGCCAGACCACTTGTTATCGACAAAACCTATCAGCTCGTAACCCAGTTTTCGATCAGAAACAATCTTTTTTGCAGCCTCTAATGCTCTTGAATTTGTGCCGATTATCAGTGCATAACGTAGATTGCGTCCAACCAGCCTGATTTCTCTCATCATATACCTAAGGAAAATGCGAGAGGTTATAAGGGCAGTTATACACATCCCCCAAAAGACAATCAGAAAGTATTTTGTGACTATTTCTAACTCGAAGAGTACAGAGCTTACGATGATGGCTAGTGTGCAGAAAGAAATGGCACCGATTATATCAATAGATTCACGGCTCCATCCTGATAACCGACGAGAGCGGTAAAGATTGAAGGTTGTAAGGATCAGGTTTGCTGTCAGCATTAGAAAGCCAAACAGAATAAAATTGCTGATCTTGATTCTCATCCCCATGAATTCGGCAAAGGAAAGATCACTAATGTCCGAGTATGTGATCAGGCCGGCAAAGATAAAGCATAAGCCAATAGCACTGAGGTCAAACAGTTTTAATCCCAGTATGGCAAGCTTTCTTTTTGTTGATTTCATTATGCCCCTTTCCTTAGTACTAACTGCTCAAATACAAATCCCGTAACAAATAATTAATGGCGCCGAGATGGTTGAGCTGACGATGCGCAAGACGTCTTTAAATCTAACGCAATTTAGTAATGTTCATTCAATGTGCTTGCATTCAGTGTAGTGCAGTCAAATTAAATAGAACTGTTTTTATGAGAGTGAATTTTAGCTTAATTATTAAGCATCGTACATTTATATTTTTTTACAAAATTAAGTAGTTGTGCGCATAATGTCATCCATACTCCAGTATTTTTGGGGTGACGCATCGTTATGATTATAAAAGTATTTTAGTGGTAAGTAAGTATACTTATGTGAGAGTAGCTGTAAGATATTGAGTGTCCAGTTGGGCTGTAAAAAAGATGACAAATCAATAGTTTGATGCATTAAATATTTGTAGAAATAAGGTGAAATTAACAAGGTATGCCACATTTTGGCAGAACATAAAATACAATATTGCGGTGGGGTAATTTGACGTTTTTTTATCCAAAAATTGTGTCATCAAACCAAGTTTAATAACAACACATGGTCAGTGGTAAAAAGTAAATTATGAATACAGCTATACGAAGCAACTCGCTTTCTGTTCTAGGCGTCAGATTAATAAATTATTCAAGCAATGAGGCAGTGACTTATCTGGAATCTTTGATAACGACACCAGAGTCAGGGACGCATGATATTTTTATTATCAACGCGCATACCTTAAACCTTGCTTCTGATGATGAAGATTATTGTAACGTACTAAATCAGGCATCGGCTGTGTTTGGAGATGGGACAGGGGTGCGCTGGGCAGCAAGGTTACGCGGTGTCCGGATGCAGGCTAATTTAGTGGGAACTGATTTAATTCCCAGGCTTTTTGAAAGTACTGCAAATCGAGAGTTCAGTTATTTTCTATTGGGCGCAGATGCAGAAACTATAAAAAAAGCGGCCAGTGTCTGCCAGGAAAAATTTCCTGGCTGGAAACAAGCGGGCTTCCACCATGGTTATATTCTTGATGATGACATGGAAAATGAGAAGGCAATTGCTCTGATTAATGAAAAGCAACCCGATATTTTGCTGGTGGGTATGGGTAATCCTAAGCAGGAGGTCTGGATTCACGAGAATAAACATAAATTATCCGTGCCTGCCTGCATCGGTGTAGGCGGCTTGTTTGATCATTGGGGCGGGAATTTAACGCGCGCTCCGCTATGGGTAAGACGGCTTGGCTATGAGTGGTTGCAGTTGTTGATCCAGCAACCTCAGAAATGGCGACGATATCTAGTCGGCAATCCAAAATTTATTTTCCGTATGTTGAAAACTCGTCGGAGTGATCAGGATAGGATGTCATCCGGGCTTTAGCTGAAATAAGCCGATATTGGCTATATACTTGCACCTTTCACGCAGTAACCTATGATAATATCCCCGTGTTTAACGTTGATTTACCTTGCCAATTCTTGACCTGCAGGGTTTATGAAGCCCAATAGTTATTCAGATACGGGAATTATCGCCTTCTGGCATATTAACAAAAACAGGAAATCCACCATGTCCATTCAAAAGAATATTCTCGGCATTGTTTTCGCATTGTCTTCTCTGTTTCTGGTCGCATGCGCGCCGGTTGTTAAAAACCCGATCACTGTTGATGCATTGCCGGTAAGTGAAAGCAAAGTGGATAAAAAGGAATATGCCTCAAAAAATTATGTTATCGCACCTGGAAATTTACTGGGCATCAAGTTTTTTAATACGCCTGACTTGAATGAGGAAGTTGCAGTACGTCCTGATGGAAAAATTTCATTGCAATTGATCGATGAGGTCATGGCCGCTGGTTTAACACCGCTCCAGCTATCCAAAAAACTGAAGCAGGCTTACAGAGGGCAGCTTAGAAAACCTGAAATTGCAGTGATCGTGCGGTCACTTGCCAGCCAGGTCTATGTTGATGGAGAAGTTGGACAGCCAGGAATGCTAGCACTGGAAGGGCCGACAACGGTGATGCAGTCAATTGCATCTGCAGGTGGATTTACTGACCGCGCCAAGTTGAAGGAAGTAATCGTGATACGTAGGAGAGCAAAACAGACGGTTGTTATCACTGCGAATCTAGATGATGTTATTCGTGGTAAAGATACCGGTCAGGATATTAATCTTCTGCCATCGGATATCGTCTTTGTGCCACGCACTCCGATTGCCAATATAAATATCTGGGTGGATCAATACATACGTCGGAATGTTCCTTTACCGTTTTTTAATTTTAAGTAGTGGCATTAAATTTTAGGGTTCTCTGATTATTTAGAGAGAATCTGTAGGAGCGGCTTCAGCCGCGATGAACCACCGTACCCCATCGCGGCTAAAGCCGCTCCTACAGAATTTGCACCATTTACATTGACAAGATCACGACACGTCAGTGCTTCTCTACTCTCCCATTACACGGAGTTATGCATGAAGGTTCTTATTACTGGTGCTGCTGGATTTATTGGAAATGCACTGGCATTGCGATTGCTCGATCGCGGTGATGAGGTTATTGGTATTGATAACCTTAATGATTATTACGACCCCGCCTTAAAAAAAGCCCGGCTTGCAAGGGTTGAGAACGTTAAGGGTTTTACCGATCTGAGGCTTGATCTGGAAGATCGAGAAGGCATTGCAGCGGCATTTTCAAAATACAAACCACAGCGTGTCGTTAATCTGGCCGCTCAAGCCGGTGTGCGCTATTCGTTGGAAAATCCAATGGCCTATGTGGATACCAACCTGGTTGGATTCATGAACATACTCGAAGGCTGTAGATACAACGATGTGGAGCATTTTGTCTATGCATCGAGCAGTTCTGTCTATGGTGCCAATACAAAGATGCCTTTTTCGGTGCACGACAACGTAGATCATCCTGTCAGTATCTATGCAGCAACCAAAAAAGCCAATGAATTGATGGCGCATACCTACAGTCATTTGTACCGATTGCCAACCACTGGCTTACGGTTTTTTACCGTGTACGGTCCCTGGGGTCGTCCGGACATGGCATTATTTTTATTTACTCAAAAAATTCTGGCAGGCGAGCCTATCGACGTCTTCAATTATGGAAAGCACCGACGTGATTTCACTTATATTGATGACATTGTCGAGGGGGTGATTCGAACCCTGGATCATATTCCACAGCCCAATCTAGATTGGTCGGGCGATGACCCGGATCCAGCAACCAGCACTGCGCCTTACCAGATATATAACATTGGCAATAACCAACCGGTTGAGTTGATGCGTTATATAGAGGTGCTGGAAGACTGTTTAGGTAAAAAAGCTGAAAAAAATATGTTGCCGTTACAACCTGGTGATGTTCCTGACACTTATGCTGATGTTCAGGATCTGGTCGATCATGTAGGGTATAAACCTGACATGCCAATAGAAAAAGGCATCGAAAATTTTGTTGGCTGGTATCGGGATTACTTTAAGGTTTGATATTTTACGTGCTGTAATTTCAGCTGGGCTCGAATAGTTACACTACGATAAAAACTACTTGTCCCTCCCCACCTGAACCCGCAAGCAATGGTGGGGTTCGCAAGCTCACCCCACCCTACAAAAGACTTTTGCGACACCCTCCTGAGGGAGGGGGGTTGAAGGACATCAATGATTGTGAAAGCTGTTTTTTCAGATGCCGTGCTTGTCTGGTTCGATCTGCACGGTCGCAAGGACTTGCCCTGGCAACAAAATCCAACGCCCTATCGGGTATGGGTTTCAGAAATCATGCTGCAACAAACCCAGGTAGCCACAGTCATACCGTACTACCAGCGATTTATGCAACAGTTTTCTGAGCTTGAAAAATTAGCCTCGGCACCGCTTGATGATGTGCTGCATCTCTGGTCAGGTTTGGGTTACTACGCACGAGCCCGTAATTTGCACAAGACAGCCGCCATCATTTGTGAACAATATGATGCAAAATTTCCAGACAATATTGATGTACTGCAAAGCCTCCCGGGTATAGGCCGCTCAACCGCTGGTGCAGTTTTATCGCTAGCATGTGGTCAGCGCCAACCGATACTGGACGGTAATGTCAAACGGGTGCTAGCAAGATTTCACGCGGTGCCGGGCTGGTCAGGACAAACTGCCGTATTAAAACAGTTATGGGCTTTCGCAGAAAACTATACGCCACACCACCGTGTAGCTGATTACACGCAGGCGATGATGGATCTGGGTGCAACAGTCTGTACTCGCAGTAAACCAGCTTGTTCAGATTGCCCTTTAAAGGCAGAATGTGCTGCCTTTAAAACTGGCAATCCAACCCAGTTTCCTGCGCCACGACCGAAGCGATCAATACCCGTGCGTGATGTTCACATGGTATTGTTGATGAACAGTAATCGTGATGTATATCTGCAAAAAAGATCACCTGCGGGTATATGGGGCGGCTTATGGAGCCTGCCAGAATTTGAAACTGCTAAGGCACTCTACGCATGGTGCGATATTCAGGGTGTGCCTGAGTCAAAACAGGCAGGCGAGACTTTGTCTGTACTTAAACATACTTTCAGTCATTTTCATTTGCATATCACACCGCATCTGATAGTGATTGAAAACCCTGCAATGACTGTGATGGAAGCGGATCGTACGCTCTGGTATAACATGGATGAACCGCAGCGCGTAGGTGTTGCAGCACCTGTTAGCAAGCTTCTCAATCAGTTATCGAATAACAAACCTGGGATCTAGTGATATGACGCGAACTGTACAATGTATAAAACTCAACCAGGAAGCAGAAGGGCTGGATCGTCAGCCCTATCCGGGCGAGTTAGGAAAGAAAATATTTGATAATGTATCGAAACAAGCCTGGCAACAATGGTTGGCCCATCAAACCATGTTGATTAACGAAAACCGCTTGAGTCCGATAGAACCCAAGGCACGGAAGTTTCTTGAAGAACAAATGGAAAAATATTTCTTTGGAGAAGGTGCCGAAATGCCGGAGGGGTATGTGGCACCTGAAAAGTCGGATGAGGGGACTGCTGATTAATTAGTGTCACCTGTAATTGCTTAATTATTCAAACTCTGTAGGAGCGGCTTCAGCCGCGATAGGTTAGTATGCCGATTATCGCGGCTGAAGCCGCTCCTACAGGCACTGATGAATTAATCAGGATACCCTCTATTACAGTGCGAGCCCACTACTCATATTTTTTCAATAAAACCCCTTCATCACCACAACAACTAGCAGCACATTTTTTAATCGCGTTTACAGCGTCAGGATCCTGTGACAAATAGGCTTCGACGGGTGTATTTTCCGCAGCACAGTCACAGCCTTTATCATCGTACACATAAACATTAGTCAGCCCAATTTTCCGTGCGTTGTCATGTGCAGTCCACATAATGTCAGAAGGTGTGGCGGATAAATGGCTTAGCTGGTACGCAGGAAAAAAGCGGGTAATATGCCAGGGGCTATCCGCACCCAGGTGGTCGCGTATCCATTCAGCAATCTGTTTCAATTCTTCCGCGTTATCATTTTTCCCGGGAATAATATTGGTGCGGGTTTCGACGTGGATACCGAGCTGGTGTGCCTTGTGGACGGAGTTAAGCACTTGTTCGACAGAAGCAGTTTTGCAAATATCATGATAGAACGCATCACTCAGACTTTTAATATCCGAACAAAGGACGTCCATATGCGGAGCGAGCAGTTCCAGTGCTTCATCGGTAATAAAGCTATTAGATACATAGACTGTGTATAACCCAGCTGCGTGTGCAGCCTGCGCAGTATCCAGGACATATTCCAGCCACACAGCGGGTTCAGAATAGGTAAACGCGATACCATCAACGCTTTGTCGTTTAGCCGCTTCGACGAGCTCATCAGGTGTCACATAGGCATCGGTGGATTCGCCACGTGCCAGGTTATCCAGTGCAGAGACACCCCAGGAAATTTCCAGGTTATGGCAACCTCCGCAGCGGAAATTACAACCGTAGCTACCCACTGACATGACGCTACTGCCGGGCTGGAAATGCTTCACGGGCTTATCTTCTATAGGGCCGGTGTCAATGGCAGATAAAATACCGTACGAAAGGTTGTACAGAGTGCCGTTCCGGTTTACATGAGCCTGACAGAATCCGCGCTGGCCATGCATCAATTTGCAGCGCCATAAACACAGATTGCAACGAGTTGAACCGTTGGGCAGTTTTTCCTGTAATCGGGTTTCGACCAGTTGGTAGTGTTCGGGTGCTGACATAGGGTTCTCTTAGGCTGGCAGGTGAACATTAAAGCACACTCCGAGAGCTAACAACCCTGAAAACGACAGCGTTATACTGACAATTCGATTATCATAATGAAAAATCAACAAGCAGGATTGGAAAATTGAGCATAAAAGGGATTTTTCTAGCTGGCTCGGCACCAGTTTAAATAAAGATGTTTGAGGAGCCATACACATGTCACGACTACTCGTAACCGGCGGTGCCGGTTTTATTGGCGGCAACTTTATACGTTACTGGTTACAACAGCACCCCGATGATTTTCTTGTTAATCTGGATGCGCTGACCTATGCCGGTAACCTGGAAAGTCTGAGTGATCTTGAGGCATCGAAGCAGTACCGCTTTGAGCACGGAGATATTTGCGATAGAGCGTTGGTAGAACGTTTACTCGAAGAAGACAGGATAGATGCAGTGGTGCATTTTGCGGCTGAATCTCATGTGGATCGTTCGATTACTGGCCCTGATGCATTTATCCGTACCAATATAGAAGGTACATTTTCTTTACTCGAGGCGGTGCGTAAATGTTGGGGGGACGATGATAGCAAGCGTTTCCTGCATGTCTCGACCGACGAGGTCTATGGCAGTCTGGATGCGGACGAGCCAGCGTTTACAGAAAGACATCCCTATCAGCCAAACAGTCCCTATTCAGCTTCAAAAGCGTCATCTGATCACCTGGTGCGGGCCTACTTTGAAACTTACCGGCTACCGGCATTAACCACCAATTGTTCGAATAACTATGGCCCTTATCAATTCCCGGAAAAATTGATACCGCTGGTGTTACTCAATGCCCTGGAAGGAAAACCATTACCTATCTATGGTGATGGCCTGAATGTCCGTGACTGGCTGTATGTCGAGGATCACTGCGGGGCATAGAGGCAGTGCTTGAAAAAGGCCGTCCTGGGCAGGTTTACAACATCGGTGGCGATAATGAACAGACCAATATAACCATTGTCGAGCAGCTTTGTGATCAACTGGATAATCGGGTGCCGACCAAACAATCCTATCGCGAATTGATTACCTTTGTGAAAGACCGGCCGGGCCATGATCGGCGATATGCGATAGATTCTTCAAAAATTCAACGTGAACTGGGCTGGGAGCCTAAGTATGATTTTGAGACAGGCCTCAAGCTGACTGTAGACTGGTATCTGGAGCACCGGGACTGGTGTGAACGGATACGCAGCGGCGAGTACCAGTCCTATTATAAACGTCAATATGGGTAAAAATACGGCAGAATCTTGACTACAGGTGAAGGTGCCGGTCTAATACGCGTTCCCTTTCTGGCCAGATAGCTCAGTTGGTAGAGCAGGGGACTGAAAATCCCCGTGTCGGTGGTTCGATTCCACCTCTGGCCACCATTATTTTTTACAGCAAAAATCTCAGCAACTACCCGGTTTTATCGGTTTCTAAAGTTGTATCAGCTTCAGGCTGTGTTACCTGGAAATACCCAAACACTGAAAACAGGATAATGGCAATGAGATTAAAAATCTTTGAGCCATCGCCTTCGTGCCAGTAATCAAAGGCGGTAAAGTCGCCATAGTTCACCAGATGTGCAAGCAATGTTATCCGGATTATATTAATTGCAAATCCGAGTAGTACAGCAACAGTAACGGTAACTAACCAACGACTGGGTTTAATCGATACTGTCAGAATCAGAATAATACTGAGCCGTAGTAGAAAATCCATGTTACGCACGGCATCACAACCTTCCCAAATTGTAACCACAGCATGTTCCATCACGATATCAAGCTGGTTAACGCTCGCAGGTAAGCCGGATAATGTGGTCAGGTAGGCTGAAAAATAGGCGGTTGGGTAGGTCATGGCATCCCAGCCAAACAATTGCAGTAACGGATAAGCCAGTGGTGTTACGAGTGTTCGATCCGGTATTGCCAGTAAGCCTAGTACCAGCAGTGGTTTCCAGTATTTGTGGAATAGCTGTTGGCCTGATTGTGTGTACCAGAATGCGAGTAGAAATATAAAAGGCAGGGTCCGTGTAAACACGGGTAGTTCAAATAATAGATAGCCTGCAACTGATAAAAGTCCGGCTATCACTAGCGCAGGTAGTGCTCGTGTTTTGAGGCTAACGCCAGGTGGATTTGGCGTTTCAGGCTTATCAAGAAGTAATGATAAGACGGCCAGAAAAGACAAGACAGTGATTGCAAAATCACCTGAATCACCCGACATTGAAATTGCAATCAGTGCCGCCAATAGAAGTGCGCCAGGAAAAATAAGATCTTTCCGTGTTGGTAGCAGGCTATTCATTTTGATAGGGGGTAAATAAAAATGGATGCTGCCAAACTGGCAGCATCCATTATGTGCTTCGAAATTGAGGCAGCCTTGAGGCCTGGTCTATTTTTTATCAGAGTTATTTTTCTTGGACTTACGACGAATTGCAATACCACCACCTACTGCGGCAGCTAGTGCGAGTAGTCCCGGAATTGGCATAGGTACATCTCTACGAGAAATGCCCTCAGACCTTCTGCGATTATTGTTTCCAAACAACCAATCAAATGGATTAGTCATTGTCTGGTACGTGTTACCAGATTGCTGCCAGGAGATACCCATGGCTTGTACGTTGCTACTGGCTAGTAATGTTGTTGTAGAAAATAATGTAGCCAATGCAAGCGAGGTAATTTTTTTCATCTGAACTGCTCCCCAGGAAATTAATTTATCATTTACTTATAGGTGAATCGGAAATGCTTACGCAAAATATAGCACAAAGTGGTATCAAGGTGGAATATGACCGTTTAATTAGTCATAGTTTTTGTAGCCAGAAATCTACCTGGTTAACCTGGATTTCGTTAGTTTGGTAGGTGTGTAGGAAAGGAATTTAGCTTTAGCTACAAAAGGTTATGGGGAGAAAAAAAGACCAGGGCCTTACCTTATGGATTTAGTTGATTTTAGGTCATTCCCTAAATAATTTGAGGTATAGACACGGGCCAAAATCATTAGAAGTGCTTGATTGTAAGTATGAGTACTTATCAGGAAACATCTCTGATGTCTCGTGCAAATTCTGTAGGAGCGGCTTCAGCCGCGATGGGGTGCAGTGCATTCATCGCGGCTGAAGCCGCTCCTACAGAATTCTGCTAATTAATCAGAGGTTCTCTAGGTTTTCTCGGGTTCAGTTTCGGTCACTAAAGGGGTTGGTACAACCAGTGGGCAAGTTTCTGCGTGATTATCACCGAGTTTTTCCCAAACATATTCAAAAGCACGAGTGCGAAGCCGGAAAAATTTATCCTGTCCATGAGCTTCGACAAAGCCTGACCGTTCCAGGATATCCATCACCTGTTTCTTGGCTCGTGCGAATAAAAATTCTATACCGAGTTCATCCAGCCGCTTGGCCAGGTCGTGCAGCATCTCTTCGCCTGTTGCGTCAATTTCGCTGATGCCTTCGGCATCGACAATGACAAATTTCAGATCAGGTTTCATGGCAACACGTTCCAGCACCTTGTCGTTGAAGTAACCGGTGTTGGCAAAATACAGCGGACCGTCGTAACGGATAACAGAAATGTTTGGGCAGGTCTGCAGATTCCGGACTTCAGCATCGCGCAGCGTGCCATCAGGATCACGTGAGAGTACAGAGATACGTGGCCGCATGGTGCGGAACAGGAACAGGCCCAGAGATAAAACAACACCCGTCACAATACCGGTTTCGAGATGAGGTGCGACCAGTAGCGTCAGCGCAAAGGTCACAATGGCCACAATGCCATCGTGGGGCTGTACCTTCCAGGCATAACGAATGGGTTCAATTTTTATCAGGTTGATGACGGCCATAATAATGACAGCGGCTAAGGTAGCTTGCGGTAAATGGTAAAGCAGTGGTGTCAGAAACAGCAGGGTGATGCCAACAACGACACCGGTAACGACTGCCGAGAAACCGGTGACAGCACCTGCATTAATGTTAACTGCTGAACGTGAAAAGGAACCGGAAACCGCATAGCCTTGAAACAGCGCCGAGGTAATGTTGCCTAGACCCTGCCCCAGCAACTCCTGGTTAGCATCGAGCTTTTGCCGGGTGCGTGCGGCCATAGCTTTGGCGATCGAAATAGCTTCCATAAAGCCGATAACTGAAATGATCATGGCGGTTGAAAAAAGTTGTAATGCGACTGTGAAGTCAATGTCAGGAAATTTTGGTGTGGGCAGACCATCCGGCACGACGCTGACTACCTTGCCACCTTTTTCTTCAAATTTGAAATACCAGGAGATCACCGTGGTGACGGCAACGGCCACCAGTACATTGGGAAATCTCGGTGTAAATTTTTTCATCGTGATCATAATGGCCAGGGCTAATAGTGCCATACCCAGTGTCAGCATGTGAGTATCTGTTGTTGCAGCAACCAGTACGTTCCAGACAGTCTCATACTGGTGCTCGGCTTTTTCAGCGGTGACGCCAAAAATTTTACTGAGTTGTGATGAACCAATGATAATCGCGGCAGCGTTGGTGAACCCGATCACTACCGGGTGTGACAGGAAGTTAACCAGTACACCGAGTTTCAAACTGCCGAGCATGATCTGGATCAGGCCGACCTGGAGCGCCAGCAGGACAGCGTAGGTGACATAAAGCTCTACATTGGCACCGGCAATGGGTTCCAGTGCGGCGGCAGTCATTAGAGAAACAACCGCAACCGGGCCAGTGGCTAGCTGCCGGGAAGAGCCGAATAAAGCCGCGACAATGCCAGGCAGGAAAGAGGCGTAAAGACCGTAGTAGGGTGGCAAACCAGCTAACTGGGCATAGGCCATGGATTGTGGCACCAGAACCAGTGCGACAGTGATGCCCGCTATCGCATCGGCGCGTAAAGTTTGAGCATTTTTTAAGCCGCCGATCCAGCTGAGAAAAGGCAGCAGATTACGCCAATGAGACGGGAAAAAACTTTTTAGATCCGGCATGGCGCTTCCAGCAGATTTTAAATTATTAGACTAAGGTACTGCCCATGGATAATGGACGGCAAATTTTTATATCCTAACACAATCAGAAGTTCATTAACTCGCTACACTTTTGTAGGAGCGGCTTCAGCCGCGATGAACGCGTCGGCCCCATCGCGGCTGAAGCCGCTCCTACAAATCCTGACTAATTTAATCAGAGGCTCCTTGGTACCGTTTTCGGCAACTTTCTGTGTGAGTCTGTTCGACGTATGATTCGTGCACTGCTATCGAGGAGTTTTTATCATGACCGGGATGATCCGAGTCCTGTCTTTTTATATTTTCACGGGTTTGTTCACAGGCTCAGTTTTTGCGGCGAATATAGCTGAAGTGAGCCAGTTGGATCTGACACAAACCGGGCCAGGCATACTGGCCGTGATCATTTTTGTACTGGCTTACGGTTTTGTGATCGCCGAAGAGACTATCCATCTGCGTAAATCCAAACCGGTGATGATCGCTGCAGGCATTATCTGGGTTTTGGTTGCAATGGCTTATGGGGCGCAAGGCGATCACACCACTCCAGCGAATATGCTACGGCATAATTTAATGGAATACGCCGAACTGTTGTTGTTCCTGTTAGCCGCTATGACCTACATCAACACCATGGAAGAGCGGAACGTTTTCAAATCACTACGTGACTGGCTCATCGCGCGCGGCTTCTCATTGAAAGGTGTTTTCTGGATCACCGGATTATTGGCTTTCTTTATTTCACCCATTGCAGACAATCTGACAACAGCCTTGTTAATGGCTGCCGTGGTGATGGCGATTGCCGGTGACCGGCCGAAATTTGTCGCGCTGGCTTGCGTCAATATAGTTGTGGCTGCAAACGCCGGGGGTGCCTTTAGTCCTTTCGGTGACATCACCACGCTGATGGTTTGGCAAAAAGGCATTATTCAATTCCAGGAATTTTTTGCATTATTTCTTCCATCGGTGGTGAACTGGTTGATACCGGCATTCATTATGTCGTTCGCCGTGCCAAATGATAAACCACAGGCCGGCGGTAGCCAGGTGAATATTAAAAAAGGTGGGCTGGTAGTCATCGGGCTGTTCATCATGACCATTGCAACCGCGGTTTCGATGCATCATTTCTTCCACCTGCCACCGATGCTCGGCATGATGACGGGTCTGGGATTCTTGAAACTCTATGGATATTTTCTGCGCCGTGATGAACTGGCTAACTGGTCGATACAGGGGCCGGAGCAGGCCGATACTGATTTATCGCCGGAAATGGATTCGCTCTATAAACCACGCCAACAGCCCTTCGATATCTTTATCAGTATGAAGCGCGCCGAGTGGGATACGCTGATGTTTTTTTACGGCATTATTCTCTGTGTTGGTGGGCTTGGAGCGTTAGGGCATCTAGCGTTGGTATCAGAGTTTTTCTACACTGATCTTGGCCCAACTACTGCCAATATTTTAGTGGGTATTCTATCTGCCATTGTCGACAACATCCCGGTCATGTTTGCGGTATTAAGTATGAGTCCCGATATGAGTCATGGCCAGTGGTTACTGGTAACGTTAACTGCGGGAGTTGGCGGAAGTCTTCTCTCGGTAGGATCAGCGGCCGGAGTTGCTCTGATGGGCCAGGCACGCGGCAAGTACACTTTTTTTGCACACCTGAAATGGACATGGGCAATAGCGCTCGGCTATGCCGCGAGTATTGCAATGCATCTGTGGTTAAATAGCGCCACCATGTAGTTTAATTAGTTATACGAAACTTTATATAAATTAGCGAGCACCTGTAGGAGCGGCTTCAGCCGCGATGGATGCCGCGGTCTCATCGCGGCTGAAGCCGCTCCTACAGGACTGCATATATAATGTTAGGCTGGAAAATTCAAGAATGATTAATTTCTACGATGCGCCCAACCGGCGCTGTTGGTAAACTGTTAGCTTACGGCGATTAGTTTACAAAGGTACCACGATGGCTGAAACTATTTTTCACAAAATCGTAGCGGGCGAAATACCCTGTCACAAGGTATACGAAGACGATCAGGTGTTGGCTTTTCTCGATGTCTTTCCTTTATCAAAAGGGCATACGCTGGTTATTCCCAAAGTGCATGCAGAAACACTCGACCAACTAGACGATACACACGCAGCAGCCATCGGCCGAGCTTTACCCAAAGTAGCGAAAGCCATCATGCAGGCAACAGGCTGCAAAGATTACAATATTTTACAAAACAACGGAGCGGCTGCACATCAGGCCGTGTTCTGGGTGCATTTTCATGTTATTCCAAAAATGCCAGATGGGCGCGGACTGGGGATAGACTGGAACGCTGGCAAACTAGCGGATGCTGAGGCAACTGATCTAGTGAAATCCATCCAGCAATATCTCTAAGGAAGCCCTGATGTGTCGTGTATCTCGTCATTGCGAACCGTGCAAATTCTGTAGGAGCGGCTTTAGCCGCGATGAACGCTGCACACCCCATCGCGGCTAAAGCCGCTCCTACAGGATTTTGCAAAATTAAGTGGTTAAGAGTGTTGGTATGGACGAAGTAAAACTCATAACGAAAGATCTACTAAAGCAACTTGGTAAGAAGGCAGCCTCGTCTACTCGACTTCGAGCCAACCATAATATCCACCCAAAACTTGATGACCCGGTACAACGTTTTTTCAACGCCATGCAGCCTGGCACCTACGTCCGGCCGCACCGTCATACCGAGCCACCGCGCTGGGAGTTGTTTTTTATCCTCAGCGGCCATGTTTCTATCCTGTTATTTGATGATCAGGGCCGGGTTTCAGACCGGTATGAACTGCAGGAAGGTGGCTCGATGCCAGGGCTGGAAATTCCTCCGGGGCAATGGCATTCGCTGGTAGCGATGCAGCCATCTATTTTGTTTGAACTCAAGGAAGGGCCATATAACCAATTGACTGATAAAGATTTTGCGGGCTGGGCTCCAGATGAGGCAGGCACCGAAAAGATCGATATTGAAGCCTGGTATCGAGTTGCCAGCATAGGTCAGCACTACTCAAAATAAGCCTGTTCAGATTGATCACTTTACGCCGTAAATGAGAATGATTATAATTTAGGTTCCGAAAAACTATTAATATGCGTCTGTTCATGAAGAAGCTCCTGTTAACCCTGTCTTTATTACTATCACTGTTTTCACCCGCGCAAGCGGCTGTTCAGCAACTACTCCAACTGGTGGATTATGTCGGCGTCGATTACGCGGCGGCTATTGAAGATGGCGTCATCATCAGCCCACCTGAATACCAGGAAATGCAGGATTTTTCAGCCGCTATTCTGGAGTTGATGCAGCAATTAAAAGAGGGTGACAGCAAAGGTGGTTTGATTGAACAGGCGCAACAGCTTGCTGGCATGGTTGAGCAGCGGGTAGCCGTCGATAAAGTCGCCAGTCTGACGGGTGCGATGCGCCTGACATTAATCAACAGTTATCAGGTAACCGTGGTGCCGCGTAAAATGCCTGACCTGCAACACGGCCAAACTTTGTTCAGCAACCATTGCGCATGCTTGTCATGGTGCCGATGGACTGGGCGATGGGCCACAGGCGATGGGTATGGAACCGGCACCGACAAATTTTACCGACCATGAACGCTACCGGCAGCGTACTTTATATGGTCTTTACAATACGATTACCCAGGGCGTCGCAGACACCGGCATGCGTGGCTATGGTGAATTATCAGATCATGATCGCTGGTCACTGGCATTCTTTGCCGGTCAGTTGGCTGTTAATCAGGATGATGTGGCAGTCGGCGAACAAGAAATTACCCGTACTCCAGATCACAAACTGTCCAGTATGGAAACCCTGACAATCACGACACCTGCAGAAGCAGAAAAACAGTCAGGTTCTGTGGGCACCGCACTAATGGCTTATCTGCGTACCCATCCTGATAAACTGGGCGATACTGTAAACTCACCACTGCAATTCTCAAGGGAACGTCTGGCGGACAGTCTTGTAGCCTATCAAAAGGGTGATAAAAAACAGGCTTATAAGATAGCAGTCGAAGCGTATCTGGAAGGATTTGAGCTGGTAGAGCAGGGGCTGGATGCCGTTGATGGCGAATTGCGGCTTGATGTAGAAAAGGCCATGACAACAGTGCGCAATAACATACGTGCCGGTAAACCGGTTTCGGAAGTGGCGGCCAGCGTGGAACAGGTTGATGTGTTGTTGTTACGGGCAAGCGATCGTCTCAGCAGCCGTAGCCTCACGGGTGGAGCCGCATTTGCCAGTGCATTTTTCATTTTATTACGCGAAGGGCTGGAAGCGTTACTGGTTGTCGCGGCGTTAGCAGCGTTCCTGGTCAAGACAAACCGCCGGGATGGCATGCGTTATTTACACCTCGGCTGGCTGGGCGCTCTGGGTCTTGGATTTCTAACCTGGCTGGCTTCCGTTACCCTGATTAACATTAGCGGTGCAAGTCGTGAAATCACCGAAGGTGTCGCCGCTTTGCTGGCCGCTGCAGTTTTGCTCTACGTCGGTTTCTGGTTGCACGACAAAACCCACGCCGCGCAGTGGAAGCGCTTCATTGATGATCGCGTTAAGCAGGCGTTATCATCGGGAACCTTGTGGGGCATCGCTGGCCTGTCTTTCATAGCTGTCTATCGCGAAGTATTTGAAACCATCCTGTTTTACCAGGCACTCTGGATGCAAGTGGATGTGGCCGGTAAAAGCATGGCGCTGAGTGGTTTTGGAACGGGTATCGTTGTGTTGGCCATCCTTGCGTGGCTGGTCATCAAATACAGCGTCAAACTGCCACTGCGTCAGTTTTTCTCCCTGTCTCCGGGATACTGATGTTTGTGCTGGCCATTATCTTTGCCGGAAAAGGCGTCGCCGCTTTGCAGGAAGCGGGCTATATCCCGGTCAGTCCTATCAATTTCCCCCGCATTGATCTCCTGGGTATCTATCCCAACCTTCAAGGCCTTCTCCTTCAGGCCGCTGTTCTAGTGCTTGGGCTGTACTTGTTTTACGGCATGCGCGGCAAACACCGCGCAATGGCAGCACCCTGAGCTGATTTTCAGGTAAACTACAGCGTTTGTAGGGTGGTGGTGAGGCACGAACCCCACCATCCTTTGCAGGACCCGGTGGGGATCATACCCCGCCACCCTTTTGCAGGATTCGGTGGGGTTCGTAACCTCACCACCACCCTACGAAACTATTGCTCGTGAAGAACTCTTCACTGCTCAAGAACAATCCGTCCCCTCCCCCTCAGGGGGAGGGACAGGGAGAGGGGATAAATAAAAGGCAGTGCTTTAAATTAGATTCCCTCTCCCCAACCCTCTCCCTGTGGGAGAGGGAGCTAACTCAATTAATTTTATAGAAAAAAGGGATAAACATGAACGTAGTAATGATCGGCTCAGGCTATGTAGGCTTGGTTTCCGGCGCCTGTTTTGCAGAATTCGGCGCAGACGTCACCTGTGTAGACGTCGACCAGAAAAAAATCGACCAGTTAAATGATGGCGGCATTCCGATATACGAGCCCGGTCTAGATGACCTGGTGGCGCGAAATCGTGAAGCAGGACGTTTATCTTTTACGACCGACCTGGCATCCGCTGTTTCCAATGCCGACCTTATCTTTATCGCTGTTGGTACACCGACCCGGCGTGGCGATGGTCATGCAGATCTAAAATACGTGTATACCGCCGCAAAAGATATTGCGCCGCACCTCAAGGATTACACAGTCATCGTTGATAAATCCACAGTGCCTGTGGGCACGGCACGTCAGGTACACCGTATTATCAAAGAAGAAAATCCGCAGGCAGATTTTGATGTCGCGTCCAATCCTGAATTTTTACGCGAAGGTGCGGCGATCAGTGATTTCATGCGCCCGGATCGGGTGGTGCTCGGACTGGAGAGTGAACGTGCTGAGAAAAGATTACGCGAACTGTATGCACCGATCAATCTGATAGAAGCACCAATTCTGGTCACTAACCTGGAAAGTGCAGAGCTAACAAAATATGCAGCCAATGCATTTTTAGCGACCAAGATCAGTTTCATTAATGAAATTTCACAACTCTGTGAAAAAGTCGGTGCCGACGTACACGCCGTCGCAAAAGGCATGGGGCTTGATGGCCGTATTGGCAAAAAGTTTTTACACGCAGGCCCAGGTTACGGTGGTTCCTGTTTCCCGAAAGACACATTGGCGTTAATACGTATTGCCCAGGAGCACGGCGCACACAGCCGGATAGTTGAAGCAGTGGTTGAAGTGAATGCTGCACAGAAGGCACGGATGGTTTCAAAAATCCGCAAAGCACTAGGTGGCAGCGAGGCGGGCAAACATATCGCCGTGCTGGGTCTAACCTTCAAACCGGAAACGGACGACATGCGCGATGCACCCTCGCTGGCAATCCTCCCGGCACTGGTCGACAAGGGTGCGAAAATCACTGCCCACGATCCCCAGGGTATCGAAGAAGCAAAGGATCAACTGCCAGAATCGATTGAGTACATCGAAGATATGTATGAAGCCGTCAAAGGTGCTGATGCGGTTGTATTAATGACAGAATGGAATCAGTACCGTGGTCTCGATCTTGACCGTGTACACAAGCTGATGAGCGGCGATGTATTTGTTGACCTGCGTAATGTCTACGAAGCAGACCGGATGAAAACGCACGGATTTAAATATACTTGTATTGGCAGGTAAGCTGAGTGGCCGCTAACAAAGCGCTGCTGATTGTGGCGCACGGCAGTAGCCGTGCGTTTTCCAATGAAGAAGTCCGTCAGTTGACAGAAAAAATGGCAACTGAAGCACAAGGTCATTTTGATGCCGTACGGTGCGCCTTTCTTGAGCTGGCCGAGCCATCGATCCCGGACGGTTTGAGTGGGCTGATTAATGATGGTTTCAGTGACATTATTGTAGTGCCTTATTTCCTGTCGGCTGGTCGGCATGTAACCGAGGATATTCCCGGTGAAGTCGCCATCATTACTGCTGCTTATCCTGATGTCATGATTCGTATCGCACCTTATCTAGGAATGGCGCAGGGTGTGACACGGCTGCTGCTTGACCAAGCAGCAATAAATGGCTAATGCAAATCTGCTGGATGCGACTGCTTGTCCAAGAATGAAATAATGTTCTTACAACTATGCATGCATGTCTACCCTACAATGATGGGTCTAAGTATTACCAACCCTCCCTCTCGGCTTACATTCCCCTTTACCAGAACCCCAATCCCACCTAAACTGCCAAACACCGTCATTATTCAGTAAATATCAATCTGTTATTGTAAAAATCCGGCGATCTGCCGTTTATAGGCTATACATAAAACTTACCCAGCCTTCAGGGCAGTCAAGCCGGAGAATAGAGAGCCATGGATTATTTTGTAAAGCCACACGGTGGAAAACTGGTCAATCTGCTGGTTGACCCGGATCAGGCTGAATCACTCAAAACCGAATCTCAGCAATTCGCCTCCCTGACGCTCAGCAAGCGCCAGTTGTGTGACCTTGAGCTTTTGATGAACGGCGCATTTTCACCCCTGACGGGCTTCCTGAATCAGGCTGATTACACATCGGTTATTGAGCACATGACGCTGGCAAACGGAACCATCTGGCCCATCCCCAATGTCCTGGATGTGCCACAGGCATTTGCAGACAAGTTGAAGCCAGGACAAAAGATCGCACTGCGTGATACGGAGGGCTTTATGCCTGCCGTACTGACCGTTGAGGATATCTGGCAGCCGGACAAAGAAGTAGAAGCCGAAAAAGTCTATAACACAACGTCATTATTCCACCCTGGCGTGCGCTACCTAATGGAGTCTGTCCATCCTGTCTATATAAGCGGTACGATTGAAGGCATCGAACAACCGGCGCATTTTGATTTTGAAAGCCTGTGGGACAGCCCTGAAGAAATGCGTGCACTGTTCAAAAAAATGGGCTGGCGCCGTGTTGTCGCCTTTCAAACCTCAAAACCCATGCACCGCCTGCAACGTGAGATAACTTTGCAAGCTGCCAAAGATATTCAGGGTCATATTTTATTGCACCCGACAGTCGGCATGACTAAACCCGGTGATCTCCAGTACTACGCTCGTGTTCACTGTTACCAGGCCATCCGCCAACACTTTCCACACAAGCTTGCCATGTTGTCATTGTTACCCTTAGCGATGCGTATGGCCGGTCCCAGAGAAGCACTCTGGCACGCCCTTGTCAGCAAAAACTACGGCTGCTCACACCAGATCATAGGCCCCAAACACGCCTACCCGCCAGTGTTCAATAATTCACTACATGCCCAATCCCCTCTCCCTCAGGGAGAGAAACATTCTTTCTATCCCGACTACGCTGCCCAGGAACTACTCAAAGAATACGCAGATAAAATCGATATAGAAATACTCCCAATAGAGGCCATGCACTACGTACCAGCAAAAGACAAATTCCTGCCCGTCTCAACAATCGAAGAACAAAATCTGGACAGCATCGAATACACCGATGCTCAACTTAAAAATGACCTAGCCAACGGAGAAGAAATCCCCGATTGGTTCAGCTATCCGGAAGTCGTTAGCAATTTACGTAAAGTCTATCCACCTAAAAGCAAGCAAGGCCTGACTTTGTTTTTTACCGGGCTGTCTGGCTCTGGAAAATCAACACTGGCCAAAATTATTTATGCCAAGCTGGTCGAAGCCGGTGGCCGCGCAGTGACACTGTTGGACGGCGATATTGTCCGGCTGCAACTGTCCAGTGAACTGGGCTTTTCAAAACCACACCGTAATCTTAATGTTAGCCGAATCGGTTATGTGGCCAGCGAAATCACCAAGAACAACGGGGTAGCCATCTGCGCGCCCATCGCTCCTTATACTGCAATGCGAAGTTCAGTACGTGAAATGATCGAGCCACACGGTACCTTTATAGAAATACATGTGGCAACGCCACTGGAAACTTGTGAAGCGCGTGACCGGAAAGGTTTGTATGCAAAAGCGCGGAGGGGGGAGATTCCTGAATTTACTGGAATTAGTGATCCTTACGAAATTCCCGAACATCCTGAATTAAGAGTGGATACAACCGACCTTAGTCCAATGGAAGCAGCGCAGGAGATATTTCTTTATTTATTGCGTGATGGGTATCTCGATACAGCAGATAATTCTGCTAAATGATGCCTCATTTGCGATTAAATAAATACGAGTAACGAAAACTATGAAAGGTATCATCCTTGCCGGTGGCTCCGGCACCAGGCTTTATCCACTCACACGGTCTGTCAGCAAGCAGCTTATGCCAGTGTACGACAAGCCGATGATCTATTATCCACTGTCCACACTCATGCTGGCAGGTATCCGGGATATTCTGCTTATCACCACGCCTGAGGATGTATCTGCCTTTCAACGTCTACTGGGCGATGGTAGTCAATTTGGTCTTAATCTTCAGTACGCCGTACAGCCTGAGCCGGAAGGGCTGGCGCAGGCATTTATTATTGGACGAAATTTCATAGGTAATGATAAGTGCAGCCTGATCCTGGGCGATAATATTTTTTACGGGCATGGCATGGGAACAAATCTGGCGCGGGCAGTCGAATGTGAATCTGGGGCCACCGTATTTGCTTACAGGGTGAGTGATCCTGAACGCTATGGTGTGGTAGAGTTTGATAAACAGTATCACGCGGTATCAATCGAAGAAAAGCCAGAGAAACCACGCTCGCACTTCGCTGTCACAGGCCTGTATTTTTATGATAATCAGGTGGTAGATATTGCTGCAGAGCTCAAGCCCTCACCGCGCGGTGAACTGGAAATTACCGATGTAAATATTCACTATCTAAAACAGGGCAACCTGCATGTAGAAATACTGGGTCGAGGCACGGCCTGGCTGGATACCGGCACACATGAATCTCTGTTGCAGGCGGCTAATTTTATTGAAACAGTGGAAAAACGCCAGGGATTAAAAGTCTGTTGTGTTGAAGAGATAGCTTACCGTTGTGGTTACATCAATAAGGAACAACTCCAAGCCTTGGCCAAACCACTGGCAAAGAATGGCTATGGTCAATATCTCCTGGAATTACTCGAAGAAGATTATCCTCTATGAAAATTATACCGACTGCAATACCGGACGTATTGTTGATCGAGCCAGACGTGTTTGGTGACAACCGTGGTTTTTTCATGGAAACCTGGCATCGGCAGAAATACGCTGGGGCAGGACTTGATGTCAATTTTGTACAGGATAACCACTCCCGTTCTGCAAAAGGTGTATTGCGTGGTCTGCATTACCAACTGGAGCAATCGCAAGGTAAACTGGTACGTGTGGTGACGGGTGTTGTATTCGATGTTGCCGTCGATGTTCGCAAGGGTTCGCCGACCTTTGGCCAATGGGTGGGTGTAGAGTTAAGTGACGAAAATCAGCACCAGCTATATGTCCCGCCTGGTTTTGCGCATGGTTTTAGTGTGTTAAGCGAGAGCGCGGACTTTCTCTATAAATGCACAGATTTCTATGCACCCCAAAACGAGCATGGCATTCTTTGGAATGATCCTGATATAAATATCGAGTGGCCGGGCAGTGACTTTAAAATCTCAGAAAAGGATAAAAATAACAAAATGCTGAAGGATATGACCGATCACCTACCCGCTTATAAGGGCGATGCATGAAAATTCTTGTTACCGGCGCAAAAGGTCAATTGGGTAGGGAAACTGTATTGGCTCTCCAGGCTGAGGGCGAAACCGTGGTTGCCATCGGCCGAGAGGAGCTGGACTTCTCCAATCCCGAACAGGTCGCAGAAGGCATCGCCAACCACCGTGCAGACTGGGTAATCAACTGTGCTGCCTATACGCAGGTAGATAAAGCCGAAGAAGACCGGGAACAGGCATTTCTGGTAAACCGTGATAGCGCCAGGGCAGTAGCTGAAGGTGTACAGAGTTCAGGCGGCCGCTTGTTACATGTTTCCACAGATTTTATCTTCGACGGTGACCAGTCCCATCCCTATAAAGAAGAAGATGCCGCAAACCCGCTGGGTGTATATGGCCATTCAAAATGGGAAGGTGAAAAGGAAGTGCAAGATGTGTTGCCAAATGCCCTGATTGTAAGAACGGCATGGGTCTACGGGGTTCACGGCCATAATTTTGTGAAAACCATACTCAGGGTAGCCGCTGAACGGGATGAGTTGTGTGTGGTCGATGACCAGATTGGAACACCCTCATGGACGGCGGACATATTCAGGGCTATGTGGTCGCTGATAAAAGCAGATGTAACGGGCACATACAACTTTTCCAATGAAGGCGTTGCCTCCTGGTTCGACTTTGCACAGGAAATTGTTTTTCAGGCAAAACAACTGGGTATGCCAGTTAAGGTGGAGCAAGTAACGCCTATCCCCACAGAGGAATATCCTCTACCCGCAAAACGGCCTGCATACTCAGTAATGAACAAAGGGAAAATCCGCAGCGTTCTGGATTATAATATCCCGCACTGGCGGCAAAGCCTCACCTCAATGCTGAAACAAATGTAACAACGGTAGGAGCGGCCCCTCTGGCCGCGTAAAGGCAGCTCAAAATGAAAAGAATACTCGTCACTGGTGGCGCCGGTTTTATCGGTTCCAACTTCATCCATTATTGGATTGAAACTCACCCGGAAGACCGGCTAATCAACTTCGATGCGCTAACTTATGCAGGTAATCTAGAAAACTTGAACGGTATTGCCGACTCGGCTAACTATCATTTTGTGCACGGTGATATTTGCGATGCGGAGCAGGTTGGCAAACTTTTTGCTGAAGAACAAGTTGATACTGTTGTTAATTTTGCTGCCGAATCCCACGTAGATCGATCGATACTTGGCCCCGAAGCCTTTATCAAAACCAATGTATTCGGCACCTTTACTCTGCTTGAAGCGGCAAAGAGTGCCTGGGTAAACAACAGTGGTACTTGCCGTTTCTTGCACGTTTCCACGGACGAGGTATACGGCTCTCTCGGTCCGAACGATCCACCCTTTACCGAACAAACGCCTTATGCACCCAATAGTCCTTACTCGGCATCGAAGGCTTCATCCGACCATCTCGTGCGAGCCTATCATCACACCTATGATTTGCCAGTATTAACTACCAATTGCTCGAATAACTACGGGCCGTACCAGTTTCCGGAAAAGCTCATCCCGTTGGTTATCCTCAATGCATTGGAAGATAAACCGTTGCCAGTATATGGCGACGGAATGAATATTCGTGACTGGCTACATGTGGAAGATCATTGCCGGGGTATAGATGCTGTTTTGCTGAAAGGGCAATTGGGTGAAACCTATAACATCGGCGGTTGTAATGAATGGGCTAATATCGATATCGTAAAACTGATCTGTAAAAGATTAGACGAATTGCGGCCAGGCGCCATACAAAAAAATAAGCTTATATCTTTTGTCAAAGACAGGCCTGGTCATGATCGGCGTTATGCAATAGAGGCGAATAAGCTGACAGATGGACTAAGTTGGCTACCAAAATATACCTTTGAAACCGGGATAAGCCAGACTATCGATTGGTACTTGGGTAATGAGAAATGGTGGAGCAGTGTAATGGATGGTAGTTACAAAGAGTGGTTGGATAAGAACTACACGAAATAGCCAGCTTGAATAGCTTAATAAATAAAATTTTGGCTCGTTTTGATGGCCACATGCAGGAGCTGCTGCGGGGGGCTTCAGTTGCCTTTGCGCTCAAGGTGCTGGCTGCAGGCCTTGCATTTTGCTTGAATGTGGTATTGGCACGTCTGCTTGGAGCTGAGGGGTCGGGCATCTATTTTCTTGCCTTTACCATTGTTCTAATTATCGCCACAATTGGCAGGGTAGGGATGGAAAACGCCCTGGTTCGCTTTATTGCGGCTAATGTCTCTGCTGGGCGGCCAGGTAAGGTATTGGGTGTCTATCAAAAAGCCATGCGCTATTCATTGACTGCAGCAATATTGCTTTCCACGCTACTTTTTCTATTTGCTCCTCTGATGAGTCAACGCTTATTCAATAAACCCGCCCTCGAACAACCACTCGCAGTAATGGCGTTGGCCGTAGTCCCGCTGGCCTTGCTCACCCTTCATGCATATGCACTGCAAGGACTGAAGAAGATCGCCGCATCGGTCTCGGTTCAGAGCATCGTTGTCCCATTGCTGACATGTCTAATCGCATTACTGTTCGTACCAGCTTATGGAATTGATGCCGCAGTATGGGGGTATCTGTTGGCGATTGTTGTGACCTTAACGATTGGGCGATGGTTGTGGCAAAGGGTGACAAGTTCATTCAACACCTATCCCGCAGAGTTTGACAGCAAAGAACTGATGGCGAGCAGTATGCCACTGTTTGGCGTGGTATTGATGAACATGGTCATCACCTGGTCGCCCATGTTGTTTCTGGGAGTATGGGAAAGTAGCGAAAATTTAGGTATCTACAGCGCAGCCAACCGAACCGCTATGTTAACCAGTTTTGTGCTGGTGGCGGTGAATAGCATTGCAGCGCCCCAATTCGCGACCCTCTATCAACAGGGCGATATGCAGGCGTTGGGTGTTGTGGCGCGAAATTCAGCGAAGATTATGGTTGTGCTCGCCACCCCAGTATTACTGCTTTTTTTGCTGTTCCCTGAGTGGGTTTTATCGATATTCGGTGAAGAGTTCAAGCAGGGTGCTGTTGTGCTAATGATTCTTGCGATCGGACAGTTTCTAAATGTTGCAACTGGTTCAGTAGGGCAGCTTCTCTCTATGGCTGGATGTGAGAAGCAGCTTCGGATGCTGTTTATGATAGTAGTATGTGTTTCATTGTTTATGAATTTTACTTTAATTTATAAGTTTGGTGTATTAGGTGCAGCAGTTTCAAGTGCAGTGAGCGTTTCAGCAGCTGGCCTGCTTGGTGTGTATTTTGCGTGGAAGTACTTAAAAGTAAGAGTATTTTGGTAAATGCATAAAATGCAGGCGAGACGTAAAATTTCTTTGTTGGTTAAGATTTTCTGCAAGTTTCAGAGAATGTATGCCAGAGTGAAATCTACTCTTATTTTGTTGAAGTATAGTTTATTTATAGATTCGAAGGGGAAAGTTGTTATCGGGGATGGTTTTAAGGTAAAGCAATTTCCTATTGGAAATAATAAGTTAACAATAAAGTTTCTAGGTAAAAACAATATTGGGAGCAATGTTGTTGTTCAAGGGTCAGGAGTCATTGAATTTGGTAAACGCACCTTTTGTGGTGAGTTTGGTGTTTTTGGAGTTAATGACCATATAGAGATCGGAGATAATGTAATGATCGCCCCAGCTGTAACTATCAGGGATACTGACCATGAATTCAGGAAGCTAACAATGCCAATGCGCGACCAAGGAATAACAACAGCACCCGTGTATATAAAAGATGACGTGTGGATAGGTCACGGCGCTACGATTCTGAAGGGGGTTACGATTGGGAAGGGGGCTGTTATTGCGGCAGGTGCTGTGGTCAATAAAGATGTTCCTCCGTATGCGATAGTTGGGGGCGTGCCAGCGAAAGTGATCAGCTGGCGAAAGGACGAACGGTGTATTGAAGTGGAGTAGGTATTTTTGAATGTATGTATCGCCATAAGGTTAGGAAATGAATTATGAGAATGCCTGATTTTTTTGTTATTGGAGCACAGAAGGCCGGGACTACGACATTGCATGATTGGTTGGCTATGCATCCGTCTGTTTGTTTGCCTACGATTAAGGAGACCCATTATTTTCGTGATGAAGACAAGTATAATCAAGGTGTCGAGTGGTATCTGGACTGGTTTGAAGAGGCAGGCGAGAATTCTGTATTCGGCGAAGTGGATCCAGAATATATGTATTTCCCAGAGGTGGTTGAGCGTATGCGTAAAACTGTGAGCCATCCCAGGTTTGTTTTTATATTCAGGAATATTATGGAAAGAGCCTACTCGCACTACCAGATGTCACAGCGAAGGGGCTATGAAGATCAATCGTTTCCCGAGGCATTGCGTGCTGAGCAGAATAGGCTAAACAGTCCTGATGCATTCTTCTCGAGGATTCATCATAGCTATTTCTCCAGAGGCTGTTATAGCGGCCAGGTACTTCGTTTTATTAACTCATTTCCTGATTCAGAATTTTTGTTCATCAAATTTGACGATCTGTTTTTGAATGATAAAGGCTATGGTGTCTATGCTAGTGTTTGTCGGTTCATCGGTGTCGATGTACTCGATAAGGAGCAGTTCGCAACTAAGCGTAGTAATCCCGCTAGTGCACCGAGGTTTCTTTTTCTACGAGATCTACTTTACGGGAAGTCAGAGCTTAAGCGGGTGTTGGGAAGGATGATACCGTCTAAAAAGATTAAGCTAAAAATTGCGCTGATGCTGGACCGTATCAATCAAGCAAAGATCAAATCAAAGAGCAATAACTGGTGTGATACGGTACCTACTGAATTTTGGGACAGTGCAAATAAGGAAATAAATGCATTGGAGAATCTTGTAAATATAGATTTGAGCGATTGGTATCGAAAGTAATAACAGGATAATAAGTGTGCGTTTTCGAAATTTTCTGATTATTGAGGCGCACAAGTCTGGAACGACATCGATGAATTATTATCGTAAGCGTCCGGGAAACTACAGGAATTTTAGGTCTTCAATTTTTAATTTCGCGGCAGCAAGGCTTACAGAACTTGCTGGGATCGGGTAACCGGAACTTTCTTAAACGGGTGATTCAGATAGGCCCAGGGTAAGCTAGAATCCATGATGGACCCTCGGTACGTCGATGGTTGATGGGGTCATCATGACAGCTGCGGCAAAAGCGGGGTAGATGTAATTCGCTAGACGCTTACGTTGTGATACATTTTATTGCATGCCACGATATCAAAGGATGCCCATCCTTTCTTTTGCGGCTTCTATCCCGAGGTGTAATCGTGGAAAGTTCTATAGCGACCCTGACGGATCTTTGGATATTTGAGGTCGGACGGCCTAAACGAAGGTAAGACAGAACATGCGTGGCAAGAATAACAATGAAAATCACACTGTTAATATTGTAATTGTTAATTACAATAGCTATAGATATACAATTGAATGTTTATCGAGCCTATTAAATTCTTCCTACAAAAATTTCAAAATATTTATCGTAGATAATCTGTCAAGTGATAATAGCTTAATTGAATTAGAAAAATGGACGAAACAAAAAGGTTTAGGTTGTTCGATTATATCGTCATATAAAGAAGAAATTGAGGCCTATCTAAAACAACAAAAAGACATTTTTGTCACCCTTATTAAAAATGATAAAAACTTAGGATTTGGCGCAGGTAATAATACAATCATTAAACCTTTATCAAAGATTAAGCCCAATGAATACGTTTGGATGTTAAATCCAGACACTGAGGTGGAATCTGAAGTATTAAATGATTTGGTCAATATTGCTAAAGGCAAAGACAAAACAATTATTGGAAATGTCATTCATTATTATAAAAACAAAGACAGAATAATGTATTGTGGGGGATTTAAGGTTAAGAAATACATTCATGGCGTTGTTGATATAAAAGATGAAGCATGCATCAAGGACATTGATGCCATAGCTGGCGCATCATTATTTACCCACTTGAGTACATTTTTGGATATCGGCTTTTTGCCAGAAGAATATTTCATGTATTGGGAGGAAACGGATTTTTGTACTAAAGCAAAAAGAGGGAATTATTCCTTTGAAGTAAACCTGAAGTCAAAAGTGTTCGATCATGTTGGCGCCACTTCAAAAAGTAATTTTTTAAGAGAATATCTTTATCTTTTAAATGGCTTACGTTACCATAAAAAATACAACCCGAAGCACATGCCCTTCATCGTGATGTCCTCTATTGCCAAACTAATAAAATCAGTTATTTTTGAAGACCGAGTAAAGCGTAATGCACTATATTATGCTCACATTGATTTTTTTAAAATTTTGGCACAAAAAGAATTAAATATTAAAGCCAGATTGCACGATAATATTATAAATGCAAACTAGCAGAACAAAAATAATTAATGTTTTAAAGCGCACACCTTTAAAATATATTTTCCTTCCCTTTTATAGCGGCATGGGGAGTATTCTATTTATGCACAAAATTATTGAGAGCAGTGGAGAAAAATCAAGGATCTCAATGATGAGAGCAAATGAAGTAGAATCTCATTTTCTTGAAGAAATGCTAAATGCGCTCAAAAATAAATATGATTTTGTATCATTAGATGAAATGTATTCAAGGCTAAAAAGTGAGAAAAAATATAAAAAAAAGTTTTTAGCTGTAACGTTTGATGATGGTTATAAAGACAATCTCATATTGGCACACCCAATTTTGAAAAAATTGGGTGTGCCATTCACTATTTACATTACAAATTCTTTTCCGAATTACACCGCAAAACTATGGTGGTATATGCTAGAAGATATTTTATTGGAAAACGATGAGATAATGTTCAAGCATAAAAACATTGAATATAAATTTTTAGCTAAAACGCAGAGACAAAAAGATGACAGCTTTGTCAAAATAAGAGCCATTATTATAAATGCCACTAAAGATGAGAATGAAGATATATTATTTCAGCTTGGGAATAATTACAATAAAAAGCTAGACAAGTATGTTCAAAAAGAGGCGTTGACATGGGAGGATATTAAATATCTTTCTAAGGATCCAATTGTGACAATAGGGTGTCATACGGTCAATCATTTAGCATTAAACACATTAACAGATACAGAAGTTTTAGAAGAGATTGAAATATCAAAAAATGAAATAGAAAGTTACATAGGTATAAAAGTTGACCATTTTGCATTTCCATATGGAACTTCCAATGAGGTTAATCAAAGAGAGGTTAATTTACTAAAGGCATGCGAGAGTTTTTTAACTGCTACTACAACTCGTATGGGAAATATATTTCATAGTCATAACCAATCATTTTTTGCTTTACCGAGAATACAAGTTTTAGGTAATCAACAAGACCATTCAATTTTAGAAATGTATCTTTGCGGCATGTTGCCAGCGATTAAAAACAAACTAAAAAGAATTGTTACTCTGTAATTGAAGTAAAGAATGGTAAAGCCAAATATTTTTATTGTGGGCACGCCTAAAGGAGGGACCACTTCTTTATTTAATTATTTGGAAGCGCATCCCGAGATTTTTATCCCTAAAATTAAGGAACCTCATTACTTTTCATTTCGGGAAGTAAAAAACACATATTACAAAACTAATATTATTGACACCAAGGAAATGTATTTAAAGCTATACAAAGATGTTAGTAATGAAAAAGCCATTGGTGATTTTAGTTCATCATATTTATATCATTATGAAAGCGCAGAGCGAATAAAAGCATTTAATCCTTCAGCTAAAATTATTGCTGTACTTAGAAATCCGGTGGATAGAGCAATTTCACATTATCTTATGGATTATAACTTAGGGTATATTAATGTTTCGTTGAAGGAGGTAATTATGAATAAACATAATTATGCAGCCTTCTATGAGCAGTATGTCGAAATTGGTTTTTACGAGGAGCAAATAGAAAAATATTTTGAGGTATTTGGGCGCTCTAATGTATTAATTATTTTAAGTGAAAATTTATTTTCAAAAACTGAAGAAACACTTTTAGAGGTATTGAATTATATTGGAGTTAATCCAAATCATAAGGTAGACCTAACACAAAAATTCAATCAATATAAAAAGCCAAAATATGAGTTTTTAAAAATAATGCTTCAATCTGAAAAGGCTAAAAAAATAGTTAATAAAATTCCGGAAAGTTTTAAAGAAGGTTTGAAGTCAATTATCTTTGATAAAAATGTAGACAAACCTAAGTTTAAACAAGAGAAAATTGTACTGGGAGAACTATATTTAAATAGTATTTCTAATACAGAAAAGCTCACAAAGCAAAGATTAGACGTGTGGAAAAATAATAATTCAGAGTATTGAAGTGAGAGTCTTAATGATAGGTAGAGCAACGTTATTTTCTCACCCAGGAGGAGATACGATGCAATTAGCAAAAACTGCTGAATATTTAAATAAAATTGAAAACTTAAGGGTTGATGTTAATACTGTTGATCAAAAAATTGATTACACTGTATATGATCTTATTCATTTATTTAATATTTCACGTCCTTCTGACTTATTAGGCGTAATTAATAAATCGAAAAAACCGTACGTGATCTCAACTATTTTTGTTGATTTTTCAGAAGCTGAAAAAAATCATTATAAATGGCAAAGGAGGTTCATATGTCGCGTCTTTAATTCGAGCCAAATAGAATATCTTAAAGCCTTAGCCAGAATATTGAAGAAACAAGATAAATTAACAGATTTACAATATGTTATTAAGGGGCATAAAAAATCTATTGAAGAGATCATTAAAGGGGCTCAATTACTATTACCCAACTCTCTTAATGAGTATAGAAGATTAAAAATAGCCTATGGTATAGATCAAAGATTTGCAGTAATACCTAACGCTATAGATCTAATTACATTTAAATTAGATTCAACTGTAAGAAATGAAGAAAGATTTAAAAAATATGAAGATGCGGTAATTTCAGTTGGGCAAATAACACCAGTAAAAAATCAAATGAGTCTTATTAAGGCTCTTAATAATTCTGAATTTCATGTATATATAATTGGATCACCTTCATCAAATGCGCAAGGGTATTATAATAAATGCAAAGAAATTGCTGCTGGCAATATTCATTTTATTTCACACCTTAGTCATAAGGATTTAGCAATTATATATAAAAAGGCTAAGGTGCATGCCTTAGCAAGTTGGTTTGAAACAACAGGATTGGTATCATTAGAAGCGGCTTACTTAGGTTGCAATATTGTTGTCTCAGATAGAGGAGACCAATTGGAATACTTTAAAAGAGACGCATTTTATTGTAAACCAGATGACAATGCTTCAATTTTATCCGCAGTGAGAAATGCATGCAATAGTGATTTTGACCCAGAATTTCAAAAGCGAATAAAATTAAATTATAACTGGGAAGTTACTGCTCAGAAAACGTTTTCTGCATATAAACAAGTCTTTAGTTCATTCGTAAGCTTGTAAGGGCTTGTTAGAAAACCTGTGTCATTTCTTAGTGCTAGTAAGAAGTGAAACCATCCAATTTTAGTGCTATCCACTTTTTAGAGCTTTTCCGTTCGTGTTTCTGTCGATATTGGTCAGTTGGTATTGTATTGTCTGATTAACGGGAATACTTATAAGACTTAAATATCTGTATTCACTTTCTGATACGTTTGCAAGACTATAAGAAGAATATTTTGTTGGAAAACCAAATCTTGAAGATGCAAGATATTTATAGGAGCGTAGTATGATGATGAATAAATTGGGCCGAAGTGATTATGTATTAGGCAGTCTGCGGCATATTAGGCGAATCAGTTTGAGGGTAAAAGTATCGCTGTTTCTTGCTCTGTTCTTATGCGCCAGCAGTGATTTGGTTTTAGCTCAGGATATACCGAAAAATTGGCCATGGCGTGGGATGCTGATACAGGCTTGTTGTGAAGGGGCTGGCCCAGAGGATTTAGGTCAGCTAGCGAAGCTTGGTGTGAATGCAGTTGAACTCAATATGAATGTGAGAATGAGTGCGGGAAGGTTCGGGATCCCTCCCGCGAAGGCATGGGATAAGGCTTTGAAGTGGGTAGAAGCCATGCTCGACGCGTGCATTCAGCATGATATGGTAGGTGTAGTAAGATTAAATCAGTTTCCTATTGATCCTTCACTGGGTTTTAATCAACTATCTCCTAAATTTTGGGATGATCCGAAACAATTGGATAATGCCGTGACTCTGGTTGGCGAAATGGCCAAGCGTTTTGCAAAGCGGGGAGATGAATTGGTAGCATATGTTGTACTAAGTGAGCCGGTTGTTGTCAGGGCAGGTAAACAGTCTAGTCCAGAGAACTTGCATGTTCTTCAGAGCCGAGTTATTTCTGAAATACGGAAATATGACAATAATAGATATATAGCAATAACGCCGGGACCGGGTGGCTCACCTGCTAGCTACAAAGGATATAGAGGAGTGAGCGACAGCAATATTATCTATGTAGCACATATGTATTTACCTCACGCATATACTCACCAGGGCATCAATGGTAGAAAAGTAGGATTTTCTTATCCAGGTATCGTTAGATTGAGAAGATGGGATAAAGACAGGCTGTTATCTTCTCTGGAACTGCTCAGAGAGTTTCAGAAAAGGCAAAACGCTCTTGTTTGGATAGGTGAGTTTAGTGTTAAGAATGGAGTGGCAGGGGGCAATCAATATTTAAGTGACCTAATAGATATTTTTGATTCTTATGGCTGGAGTTGGACATATTTCTTATATAGAGGTGGTCGGATATGGGATCCCAGTTGCTCAAATGCTGATACTGAGGGTAAAAGAACCAAAGAATTGTGTCCTGATAATGTCGGAGGTACTCAACGTTGGAAACTTTTAGAGAAGGCGTTTAAAAGATTCCCAGAATTAATGAGAAACTCTAAGTAATTTACTTGTAAATAGGAATACTAGTGCGTAAGAACTTTATAATTTTTTACATTCTTATCATCATCTATTTTTCAAACGAAGGGCTAAATTATGGGTCATGGTGGCATGTAGAGGGTGTCTTCAATGTGGCAGATATTGGAAATGCGTTGGTATGGTTAGGAATTTTTTATCTTTTGGCTATAGGCAGGAAGCAGGGTGTTCCTAAATCAGCTCTTGACTGGCTTATTCCATTCTATCTGTTTTTTGTTTGTGTGCAGATTGCTATTGGAAGTTTGTATTATAATCAGCCATTATTTTCTAGCTTGGCTGGAGCACGCCATCAGTTTTACTTTGTATCCTATTTTCTATTTCTGGCACTTTTTGATTCACCATCAAGAATAAGGGCTGTGCTTGGAGCTATTTCCATTCTTGCAGTGGTGGCTCTTATCCTGGGCTTAATTAATTATTTCGATGGTGCTTTTCTCAATCATAAATGGGCAGAAGGTCATGGTGTACGGTCAGGCATTGACCGCGCCTACCTTCCAGGGATGCCAATAATCAGTTTTGCATTCGTTTGGGTTTTTTCTCGTTGGGTGGATTCCCCAGTTAAGAATAAGGTGGCTGGGGTATTGAGCATTATATTGTTAGCAGCACACTTTTTCAGACAAAGTCGCATGAGAATATTTGGGGTTCTATTGACAGGCATAGGGTTGCTAATCTTCAGAAAGCGGTATAAAGCTCTGGTGATAAGCTCCATTGTAGGTGTGGTAGGTGTGGTAAGTGTGGGGCTTATTATGGAAGATAATTTGGTTCTATCGGCATTTACGTCTGTTTCAGAAGACGTCGATAAAGGAGGTGGCTCTTGGACAGGAAGAGTTGCTCAATTGGAAATTGCATGGCAAGAATTTACTGAAAACCCTTATATTGGCAGTGGTGCATCAACGTTACGACTCGATAGTCAACAGATTTCAGCATATAGCCGAGAGGAGATAGCGGAATTGGCTGCAAAAGCTGACCTTGGCTACTTGAGTTGGGCTAAAGCATATGGAATCGTTGGAATTTTATGGTTGATTTCATTTTTTAGTGTATTGTTCTTACGTGCAAGAATAGCAATTAAGAAAAATACAAATTTAAATGGAGATATCACATCTTTTAGTATGGCTTTTCTCGTGTTCATCATTACTACGTTTGTGACTCTAAATCATATGATGTTTGCACACAGTATTCTTCTGGTCTGTATAACAGCTGCGATAATCGTTCGTATGAGTGCATTGAGGAATGAGGATACTGAGACTAGCACTGATAATTGATATCTTGGAATACTTCGAATATTTAAATGTCTAGAGTTATAAAAAAATGAGTGGCTCACCCAAGAGAAATAATAAATGTCTACAAATATTGGGTATAAGAGGGATTCCGGCGCAACATGGTGGATTCGAGACTTTTGCCGAATATCTCTCACTATATCTCGTGGAACATGGCTGGGAAGTGATAGTTTACTGTCAGGAAGAAGGTGGCGGACCTATAGCGGAAACTGTTTGGAAGGGTGTAAAACTTATTCATATACCGGTTAAACAGGGAGGATCTGCAGGTTCAATTATATTTGACTGGCGTTCAGTTTGGATGGCATTAAGAAGGAATGGCCCCGTGCTAACGCTAGGTTATAACACGGCCATTTTGTCTATTCTTTTGAGATTCAAAAGAATAAAGAATTTGATGAATATGGATGGAATCGAGTGGAGGCGGAAAAAATGGTCTGTGAGAGTAAGAGCGTGGTTTTACATAAATGAAATTCTTGGTGCGTATCTAGCTGATCATTTGATAGCAGATCATCCGGAAATTGAGAATCATTTGGCCCGTTTAGTGAGCAGAAAGAAAATAACTATGATTCCATATGGTGCAGATGAGGTAAATAAATCGGACATCGCGCATATAGAGAAATTCGGCTTAAGATCCAAGAAATATGCGATTATTGTGGCACGTCCTGAGCCCGAGAACTCTATACTAGAGATCGTTACGGCCTTTTCAAGAATTGAAACTGACTGCGACTTGGTTGTGCTTGGTAAATATTTACCGGATTGTAATTCGTATCACAAGGCTGTAATGGAGGCGGTAAATAACAGGGTAAAATTTATTGGTGCTATCTATGATAAAGAGGTTGTTCAGTCGCTCCGTTTTTATAGCCGATTCTATGTTCATGGCCATCAGGCTGGAGGGACAAATCCTTCACTTGTTGAAGCGCTTGGGGCCGGGTCAGCTATATTAGCTGATGATAATAAGTACAACAGATGGGTGGCTAGAGACGGTGCACGGTACTTTTATGACAAAGAATCCTGTCAGTCGGAACTTGCCATAATGTTTTCTGATGACAGTATTATTGCCCATCTTTCAGAGTCGAGCAGGAAGCACTTTGAGAAGAATTTCAAATGGGATGGCGTGTTAGAGCAATACGAGCGTTTGCTTGATCAATGGTGTTAAACTGAACTTTACCTCGAAACAGGCCGCATTTTTTGTTTGGTAAAAACATATTAACTAAACGAATTTCTTGGGCTGACTAGATCAATAACCGAAAGGCTCATATATTGAACCACTCATGAGGTGACTGGTTTTGTCCGGTGAGCGGCAAATAATATCTTAATTAAGAAGATTAACGATTTCTTCTAAGACCAGCTTTAATAGCTTCTAATCTAGGGGATAACTCCCCTCCACCAAGTAAGTGCTGGCTGATATCATCTCCAACAGTGAAAAACGAACTATTGAGCTCATAATTCCAACCCTGCCATTGTCGCCATGCATGGGCTGTCCAACTCCATCCCCTATCCTCCATAATGGCAATCACATCATGTAGCCATTTTTCTGCTCCACCTGCCCACTTTACTACACCAATTTCACCTATGAATACAGGCACCTGGTATTTTGCCTGAAAGATATCGCTACTTCTTAACGTATGTTCAATATTGTCTTTATTCCAGGAACTAGATGGATAGCTGATAAGAGGAGGTTGAGGTAGTTGTTCGAAGCTCTCATCCCTTCCCTGGTGAGTGTAGTCAAAGGAATCATAGATGTGGCGACTATAAATAACTTTATGGTCTGACAAGGGTTTTGTATAGTCCATAGCATTATCGACTGCGCCAGCACCTGGCTCATAGACAATCCAGGTTTCCTGATCGACACGTCTAATGCTATTAACAATCTGTTGGGCAATATCACGCCACTTATATTCGATCCGTGGTTGATTTGCATTGTTCAACGGTTCATTAAATAAATCATATCCAATAACTGTATCTCGATATGGTTGCATTCTCTTTGCAACACCAACCCAATAATGTCTGAAATTTCTTATTACATTTGGATGATTCCAAAAGCTATTGGTCCTCTGATCTATGCGATCCGCAATATTGAACGGCGCTTGGTGGAGGTCAATGACCACTTTTAGATTATGTTGTTGAGCCAAGCGTACTGAATTCTCTAAGTCATCGAGGATTGCGTCGAAGACTATAGGATCAAATATATTCGAGCCATCAACGATTCGACCCATTTCCTCTAGCTCAACGGCTCTATTAGCAGGTTTATGCTGTAATCGAACAATATTGGCACCTGTATTCGCCAAATCACTCCAATTGGATGAAGATTGTCCAAATGTCTGCATCCAACCCCTTAGTCCTCCTGGGTCCGGGTAATAGGTGATCGGCGCTCTTTCAACTCTAATTCTTTTTATCTCTGCGCTATCTCCTACCTTCCCATTTACCAGTAGCGCTAATGTTATGGGGTCACTGTTATAGGATCGATAGTAATAACTTTTCGTTACCCATTCCTCCCCAAAGAATGACACTATTTCGTCAATAAAATTTGTACTGCTCGAAGAGTTCAGACGTAGCCTTGTATTACCCTTAGCAGATACCGTCACAATATATTCATCAGGGGGTAGGGAAATTGCGCGCTCAATTTTCGAGCCACCAGCAGGATTTGATGATGCCGTCACTACCAGACTTCCTGGAAGTTTTTTCATAGAAACGCCAGAAGGAAACCAATCTTTTGAACTTGATCCTTTTGTGTAAAAAGTATAGTTAAGGAGGGGCTTAACACTGATACCTTTAATATAGCCTTTTGTATTAATGTCACCGCGGACTTTGGCAATAAGGTAATAATTTCCCCTGCTTGGAATTGTAAATTCTGAAGTACGAATATCCATTGAACCGTTTCCTAGTGTCAATACTGCCAATAGATCTTCATCCCCCCAACCAGAACGTAATTCAATGTTTACATTTCTACCAATAGCAGAGATTGAATAGCTCCGTGGTTCAAGCACTAGATCATTTCGATAAATTTTTGAATCCAAGTTTTGTGCGGTAATTTCTAAGGATGCTGAACCGGAAACCAGACCCATATTGTCAGTGGCTAACCAGTTACCCTCAAGATAATTACGATGTTTATCAACGAACGTATATTCAAATGCTGGCTTGATATTCAGAGCCTTTATTCTGCTGGGAATATTATTTTGTGCTTGAATAATCAGGAGAGCGGTCCCTCCAGGGAAATCAAAGTCTACTGAGTAATTCTTGAAATCTAATCCCGTACGATAATCGTTCAAATAAATGTTTTTGCCTGAGATGGTCCATGAGTCTGCTGTAATTTTTACTCGAATATCCGATGCGCTTGTTACTGTCAGGCGATACCTGCCTCGAGGCAAGTTTATCCGGCGCCAGAGCTTGGAATCATTTCCGGAAGCTGCGATTTTAATATAATCATTCTCTTTCGTAACAATAAGATTATTAGATGTCCAAGAACTTAAAGCGCCAACACTAGAAAACTGTTGTGAAAAAACAGGGGTTGGATGATTAATTGTGTCAACTGCAAAGCATGGAAAGCTAAATACAATTGTTATCACTGCCAAAAAAAATGGATAAATTTTCATGGTGCCTTCCCCATTAAGCATATAATTGTAAAACATCATTTAATTACGGGTTTTTTCTAAAGCCCGCCGTAATGACATCCATACGAGCTGATGTTTTGCCCACGGGTAGGAAATGAATTGTGGGATCGTCTCCACTAATATAACGAGCTTCATTTAGTTCAAGGTTCCAACCTTGCCACTGGCGCCATGCATGTACAGTCCAGTACCAACCCCGTTCTTCAATTAGATCGACAACATCTTTTAGCCATAGCTCTGATCCAGGCGCCCACTTTATAACACCAAATTCACCTATAAAAAATGGTACCTGGTACTTCGCCTGGAACTTATCTGAACTTGCTAGAGTATTTTCTAAAAACTGTTTATTCCATACCGCTGTGGGATAATTTAACGCTGTGGGTGATTGAGTTCCAGGATTTAAACTATGACTCAAACCTTGATGAGTATATGGTAACGGGTCGTATATATGCCGACTATATATCACTTTATGATCTGCTAAAGGTTTAGTGTATTCTAGTCCGCTATCTAACGCGCCAGCGCCTGGTTGATAGATTATCCACGTATTTTGATCCACATTTCTAATTGCATTGACAATATTTTGTGCAATGTCACGCCATTGGGACGCGATTCTAGGTCTATTAGACCAATCTATTGGCTCGTTAAATAAATCATATGCTATGACTGTATCTGGATAGGCGCTTAATCTTGTGGCAACGCTAGACCAATACGTCACAAAGTTTTCCGTTAATTTTGGTTGAGACCAAAAAGCAGAAGTCTGCTCCTTAACCTTATTAGCGCCAGCATTGAAAGGGCCCTGATGCAAGTCAATAATCACCTTAATTCCGTTTTGTTGCGCAAGTAGTACTGATTCTTCCAGGTCATCTATAATCGCATTAAGTACATCAGGAGCGAAAATGTCCGAGCCATCCACAATACGTCCTGAATCAGCTAATAATTTGGCTCGTTGTGTGGGCTTGTGCGTTAACCTCACAACATTTGCTTTGGTGTTTTTCAGTTCTGCCCAATTAGTTGCATCTTGTCCAACAGCTTGCACCCAGCCTCGTAAACCAACTGGAGCGGTATAAAAAGTTATTGGTGCTTTTTCTATCCTTACTTGCTTAATGTCAGCAATGCTTCCAATTGTCCCATGCACGAAAAGCTCGAGTGCAACAGGGTTATTAGTGCTGGACTTATAGTAGTAGCTCTTGGTTACCCATTCATTACTATGGTCAGAAATAATTTTAACGATAAAAGAGTTATCGCCTTGTGTGCCCAAACGAACCCCCGCATTCCCTTTTGCAGTAACTGTTACTATATATTCATCAGGCAGTAAAGAGATCTTACGCTTAATTTTTGATCCTTGTGAAGGGCCAGTTAATGCTTCTATCTCTATGCTCTCAGGGAGTGTACTTAAGGTGGCGCCAGTAACTAACCAACCTTTTGTCCCCTGCGACCCAGAATTAAATGTGTAGTTTAGTAGAGGTTTAATACTAATCCCTCGTATATAGCCTTTAGTATCAACATTGCCGCGAACCTTAATCACAAGATAGTAGTTGCCTGCCGCTGGGATCGTGAACTCTGCGGTTCGGATGTCCACTGCATTGCTACCTAATCTGATAATTGCAAGTGGCGAAGTATCCCAACGAGAGCGCAATTCAATGTTTACATTCCTGCCTATCGCAGAAATAATGTAATTTTGTGCTTTAAGAGAGATATCTCTGCGGTATATTTTCGAATCAAAATTATTTGCGATGATTTCTAATGAGGAATTATGGGATATCAAATCATTGTTTCTAGTAGCCTGCCAATTTTCGGTTAAATAATTTAAATTTCTTTCTACAAAAGTGAATGATAATGACGGAGTGATAATTATTGATCGTAATTTGCTATTTGACGTTCCGGGCACTTGAGCGATGAGAAGCAGAGACCCTCCTGGAAACTCAAAGTCTACTGAGTAATCCTTAAAATTTCTGCCTCGCTGAAAATCATTAAGATAAACCTCATTTGCTTGCGGTGACCAAGTGTCTGCTGTGATCTGTATTCTGATGTCAGAAGCAGTGCTGGCCGACAGGCTATATCTTCCTTTGGGCAAACTAAGCCTTCGCCAGATTTTTGCATCGCCACCTGCCGGAGTTATCTGCACATGGTCACTTGCAGCAGATATTGAAATATTGTTTTCACCCCAGCCATTCATCGCATCTGGGCCAGAAAAGTAATGCGAGAAAATATCTAATGGGTACTGAATTTTATCTTCAGAAAAAGAGGAGGTCGGAAAAAGAACAATAAAAAGAGCTGCCAGTTTTACTAAATTTTTCATTTTTCCTCCGTGAGTTATTCTTAACTATCAGTTCGAGTATTCCTGTTTATCATATTCTTTAATTATGATAGTTCAACTCATATTCACATTACTTGCGTAGTAGATAGATGATCTTAGAAAATTGGTATGCAAGTTGTTGTAGAAGTGAAATAGCAGTATGTATTACTAGATATAGAAATTTCTAGTACGATCAAGGATCAAGCGCTACCCATAGACAAGTTTCATTATTGGGCAATGCCATAGTTATATTAATATTATTAATGTAGAATTATAAAATTTAATGGCTCATTATATGCAGGCTGGGCTGCTATTGGGTAGGTTCTCCTAATTGGGTGAGGGATCTATGGTTAAACAAAGTTCTGTTGTTGGTGAGAAGATGATTGTCTGGAAACTTCCTATTTGGAGTTGGGGATTAATTTTCGTGGCGCTTGCGGCACTAATATTTACATCCCTGGATGCAATGAAGGAAATGTTGCGCTTCTGGGAAACACGGGAGGAGTACAGTCACGGGTATTTGATCCCGGTGATTGCCGCCTTTCTAATTTGGCAGAAGAGCGATGTCTTGCGTTATCGTGCTTTTCCGGGTTCCTGGCTTGGATTACCGGTTCTTGTGTTTGGCATTGCACTTATATATATCGGTAGTCTGACAACGATTGCTGTTGTTGGGCAGTACGGATTTCTTTTTGCGGTATTGGGCCTTGGTTTGAGTTTTGCGGGTTGGTCTGGCCTCAGGCTAATTCTGGTTCCTTTACTGTTTCTTGCATTTATGATCCCTTTTCCGGGGTTTTTTCTTAATAACCTGTCTTCCAAGTTACAGTTAATCTCTTCAGAGATCGGCGTTGCAGTTATTCGAGCTTTTGACATAAGCGTTTATCTTGAAGGCAATGTTATTGATTTAGGTAACTACAAACTTCAGGTGGTTGAGGCCTGTAGTGGCTTGAATTATTTGTTCCCTCTGATGAGCCTGGCATTTATCGCAGCCTATTTTTTTCAGGCCGCTTTTTGGAAGAGGGCGGTTATTTTTCTATCGAGTATTCCGATTACTGTTTTAATGAACAGCTTCAGAATCGGAATGATTGGGGTTTTGGTTGAGCATTTTGGTATAGCGCAGGCAGAAGGTTTTCTACATGATTTTGAAGGCTGGGTCATATTTATGGCCTGTACTGCGATATTAATTTTCGAGATGTGGTTACTTTCCAGGTTTTCGAGAGATCGGAGACCTTTACGCGAGGTGTTCGGTATAGAATTTCCGGAACCAGCATCGACAGAGGCAAAGGTGCAGTATCGTAAAGTACCAGCACCATTCTGGACGGCAATGTTGCTGGTTGGTGCATCTGCAGTAATGGCTAATATGATCCAGGCCAGAGAGGAGATTATTCCTGAGCGGATGGTATTCGCGGAATTTCCATTAACCGTCGGTGAATGGACAGGACGGCCAGACCAGTTAGAGCAGATTTACCTGGATGCACTCAAGCTGGATGACTACCTCATTGCGGATTTTGCTAATTCTAATGGTGCGAAGGTTAATTTTTATGTTGCCTATTATGGGTCCCAGCGTGCGGGTGAATCAGCGCATTCTCCCCGATCCTGTTTGCCTGGAGGCGGCTGGGTGATCAAGGATATTCGGCAACTGACAGTTGAGGGAGCGAACCTAAATGGCAGGCCGGTAAAGACGAATCGTGTTGTTATTAAAAAAGGCGATTATACCCAACTAGTCTATTACTGGTTTCAGCAGCGTGGCCGGAATATTACCAATGAGTACATGGTGAAGTGGTGGTTGATTCGGGATACGCTGACGCGTAGCCGCACTGATGGCTCTCTAATTCGTCTCACTGCACTCATCCATCCTGGTCAGGATATCAATGAAGCAGATGAAAATTTACAAGGGTTTATGGCAGATCTCATGCCTGCGCTTTCGTCGTATATACCTGATTGATCGTTTTTGGTTGTTTCAAAATGACTTTATTTTCTAAGGGGCAGCCTGTTGTTTGAGACGCTAGGCTTTGGCCTTCTAGTACTGATAGTCGCCATGTCAATCAGCATGGCACTGATTCCTATTTTTATAAAATATGCATCGCAACTGGGCATGATTGACTTGCCTGATGCACGAAAAGTTCATGTTGTTCCAATACCGCGTGTGGGTGGTATAGGAATTGTCATCGGCGCTTTGTTACCCATTGCTATCTGGTTGTCTCCAAATGATATTGTTATCTCTTATCTATTAGGCTCTTTAGTTTTGTTGGTATTCGGCGTTTGGGATGATGCTAAAGAGCTTGGTCACTATGTCAAATTTATTGGGCAGTTTATTGCTGTATTGCTGGTTGTATTTTACGGAGGTTTGTATGTGACCAACCTGCCTTTGATTGAGCAGGAAATAAGCGCAAGTACTGGTAAATTAGTTACTGTGATTGCCATGATTGGAATGATCAATGCCATTAATCATTCTGATGGTCTTGATGGCCTGGCGGGTGGCGAATCGCTGCTGAGTTTGGCGGCTATTCTTTATTTTGGTTATCAGGTTGAAGACACGGTTGTCATGTTGATTTGTCTGGCCACGATTGGAGGAGTGTTTGGTTTTCTGCGTTTTAATTCGCATCCTGCAAGAGTTTTCATGGGCGATGGTGGTAGTCAGTTCCTTGGGTTTACGCTGGGGTTCCTGGTGATTTACCTGACACAGGTATCCAATTCAGGTTTGAGTCCTGTTGTTGCACTCTTGTTGCTCGGATTACCGGTCATCGACATTGTCGCTGTATTCTTTCTGCGGATTCGCGGTGGGATGAACTGGTTTAAAGCGACCAGAAATCATATACACCATAGACTGCTTGATCTGGGTTTTCCGCATTATCAATCGGTGATCATTATTTATATGATCCAGGCCTTGCTAGTGTTAAGCGGCGTTTTACTGCCCTATGAGTCTGATGCGTTGTTACTGGTTATCTACTTATCTATGACACTGCTGGTGTTTGGTTCTTTGATGTTTGCAGAAAGGGCGGGTTGGCAAAAAACACCTTTATCAAATAACCATCTATTAGATAAAGAGGGTATTTCAAAAATTACTCGCCGCACGGCGGTAGTTAGCCGTTCAGCGATCGAGGTACTTTTATCATTATTCCTTATTGTGACGCCCTTCCTTGTCCGGGAGGTACCTGTTGATTTTGCTATGGCTGCCACCGTTCTTGCAGCACTGCTGACTCTTCGGCTAGTTTTTGGTTATCGCGTCTGGTTTTTATTCCTCAGATTATTGCTATATGTTTCTGTTGCTTTTGTTGCCTATTTAATACAGTTTTATCCGCCTGAAGTTTTTGCTGATCATAAGAGTTTCATGGTGCTGTTTTACGGCTTGCTGGTTGTTTCTATTCTGGCCGCAGTCAGATTTTCAGAAGGTGAGTTTTTCCAGGCGAGCCCGCTAGACTTTTTGGTTTTATTGATGGTCGCTGTATTGGCGTTTTTGGCGGAGAGTGAATACGCAAATACGGCGACTATTGCATTGGTTGTCAAACTGGTTGTGCTTTTTTATGGTGTGGAGGTTGTTATACGCCATTTAAAAAGCAGGGTTTGTTTATTAACGCTTTCAGCTTTAGCGTCTCTATGTATCGTTAGTGTGCGTGGGTTTTTATAAGATTAGTTTTTAAGAGAAGGGTGCGATATGTCGACTAAAAATAAAACCGCCTTGATTACAGGCATAACGGGTCAAGATGGAGCCTATCTGGCTCAATTATTACTTGAGAAGGGTTATATCGTACATGGTATAAAACGGCGAGCATCTTCATTCAACACAGAACGAATTGATCACTTGTATAAAGATCCGCACGAAACAGGGCGTAAGTTTGTACTTCACTATGGTGATTTAACCGATTCGACAAATTTGATTCGTATCATACAAGAGGTGCAACCAGATGAGCTTTATAACCTGGCTGCTCAAAGTCACGTAGCGGTTTCTTTTGAGACGCCGGAATATACCGCTAACTGTGATGCGTTGGGGACGCTGAGGTTGCTTGAAGCGATCAGGATTCTGGGTCTGGAGAAGAAAACAAAGTTTTACCAGGCATCAACCAGCGAGTTGTTTGGCAAGGTACAAGAAGTTCCCCAGAAAGAAACTACACCGTTCTATCCTCGTAGTCCCTACGCAGTAGCTAAAATGTATTCTTACTGGATCTGTGTCAACTACCGTGAAGCGTACGGTATCTATGCTTGTAACGGTATTTTGTTCAATCACGAATCGCCCGTGCGTGGTGAGACCTTTGTGACAAGAAAAATTACCCGCGCAGTTGCGCGAATCAAGTTGGGTCTACAGGAAAGAATTTATCTTGGTAATCTGGATTCCAAGCGTGATTGGGGCCATGCCAAGGATTATGTGAAAATGCAATGGTTGATGTTGCAACAAGATGAGCCGGATGATTATTGTATTTCAACCGGTGTGCAGTATTCGGTGCGTGATTTTGTGGATGTAGCGTTTAAGGAGATTGGGGTTGCAGTGCGTTGGGAAGGCACGGGTGTTGACGAAAAAGGTTATGACGCTGAGTCAGGGAATCTGCTGGTTGAAGTCGACACACGCTATTTTCGACCTACCGAAGTCGAGACTTTATTAGGTGACTCTACCAAGGCACGTGAAAAACTCGGGTGGGTGCCGGAAATAACGCTTGAGCAGATGGTGGGAGAAATGGTTCGTGCGGATTTGAATATTGCCGAGCGTGATGAGATGTGTAAACGTGAAGGGTTTACGACATTTGATTATAATGAATAGGAATCTCTGATGTGTCATGTATTTTGTCATTGTGAATCGTTCAAATTCTGTAGGAGCTGCTTTAGCCGCGATGGGGCTGTAGTGTCCATCGCGGCTAAAGCCGCTCCTACAGGTTTTCGCTAATTAATCAGGTTTCTAAAGAAATTATATTTTGATCCCTCCCTGGCTTTCTCCCTGGGGGAGAGGGGATTGGGGAAAATGTATGGATAAGACTGATAAAATATATGTAGCCGGTCATCGCGGCCTGGTCGGGTCGGCGATTGTTCGCCGCATGCAGGCGGATGGATATGAAAACCTGCTGTTGCGAACCAGTAGTGAACTGGATTTGCGTGAACAGTTAGAGGTCCGTGATTTCTTTTCTTCTGAAAAGCCGGATTATGTCATTCTCGCCGCCGCAAAAGTGGGTGGCATCCTGGCTAACGATACCTATCCGGCTGAGTTTCTTTATGACAACCTGATGATGGAGGTTAATGTCATTCATGCGGCTCATCTGTCGGGCGTTAAAAAACTGCTTGCGTTGGGTAGTACCTGTATCTATCCAAAAATGGCTTCGCAACCATTGAACGAGGATGCGCTATTGAGTGGTCCGCTTGAACCTACTAATGAATGGTATGCCGTGGCGAAAATTGCCGGTATCAAAATGTGCCAGGCTTATCGTAGGCAGTACGGTAGCCATTTTATCGCTGCTATGCCGACAAATCTGTATGGGAAGGGTGATAATTTTGATCTTGAGAAATCCCATGTAATGCCGGCCATGATCCGTAAATTTCACGAAGCGAAATTGGCGGGGTCAGATCAAGTGATGTTATGGGGGACGGGTTCACCTTTGCGGGAGTTTCTGCATGTGGATGATCTGGCCGATGCTTGCCTGTTTTTACTGGAAAATTATGATGAACCCGGCATTATCAATATAGGTGTTGGGGAAGACCTGAAGATCGCTGAACTGGCTGATATTGTCCGTGATGTGGTGGGTTTCAAGGGTGAGATTGTGTACGATACGACCAAACCTGATGGGACTCCACGCAAGCTAGTGGATACTGCACGGATTAATGCTCTGGGTTGGAAGGCAAAAATTGGTCTGCATGATGGTATTCGGCAGACGTATGAATGGTTTTTGGAAAACACTGGCAATCTGCGCGGTGTTTGATAGTTCCCTGTAATTTTAAGGAGCCTCTGATTAATTAATGCATCTTGTCATTGTGAACAGTGCAAATTCTGTAGGAGCGGCTTTAGCCGCGATGTGGCGCGGTGTTTATCGCGGCTAAAGCCGCTCCTACAGATTATCGTTAATTAGCCAGAGGTTCCTTAAATAGTTAATATTTTGAATAAGGTAATTGCTATGCGTGTTTCAAAACAGTTTGGTTTTCGCGGATTTCTGGTGTTGTTACTCATTAGTGTACTGGTCGCTTGTGGTGGTAAGGAAGAGCGCAAAGCCAAGTACCTCGAGCGGGGCAAGGCTTACCTGGCTGATAAAAATTATGAGAAAGCCGGGATTGAGTTCAAGAACGTTGCGCAAATCGATCCTAAGGATGCACGTGCTTTTGCTTTCCTGGGAGAGGTCGCTGAAAAAGAGCAGGAGTGGGCCAAAGCGTTTGGTAATTACAAGCGTGCAATTGAGCTTGACCCTGAACTGATCAAACCCCGGACGCGGCTGGCACAATTTTATCTTGCTCAGGCGGCGGCTGAAAAACGTCGGGAAAGTGCAGAGGGTGAGGCCAATGCCATGGGGTTGGCGCAGGAGCAAGTGAAGGAAGTACTAACAAGAGATTCTGGCAACCTGGAGGGTTTGACGCTTGAAGCCTCGATATGGGTGCATGAAGGTAAAACTGCTGAAGCCATCCAGCAGCTGGAAAAAGTGTTGTCCAGGGATGCGGGGTTACAATCTGCAGCCGGGTTACTGGCGGGTCTTTATCTCCAGGACAAGCGTACTGATGAAGCCGAACAGGTTTTACTGAAAGCGATTGAGAGTAGTGAAGAGCCTGATGCACTCCGTAGCCGTTTAGCGTTGTTTTATCGAAGTCAGGAACAGAATGATAAAGCCGAGGAGATTTTCAGAGCGCTGATTAAGGATAATCCGGATGTGTTGCCCCATCGTGTTTCACTTGCGGCCTTTTTCTCCCAGACCAAGCAGCTTGATAAAGCTGAATCCGTGTTGCGTGAATCGATTGCAGCTGATCCGGAAGATGCCCAGCGGTATTTGCTGTTGACACAGTTTTTGGCATCACAACGAGACAATGATGCGGCTATCAAGGAACTGGAGGCTATTGCTGCCAGTAAACCGGATTTAACCGATTTACAATTCGGGTTGGTGCAACTTTACCTGGGTAATGATCGTAAAGACGATGCAAAAGCCAGGCTTGATAAACTCATTGATGATCAAGGAAATGAGCCTGCGGGTTTGCGCGCCCGTGTTGTCCTGGCGCAAATTTTAGCCGCTGAAAAAGACGAGTCGGGACGTGTTGATTCGTTGCTTGCCGAAGTTCTGGAGGAAAATCCCCGCGACAATGACGCCTTGTTATTACGTGGCCGACTAGCCGCAGGCAAACAGGACTGGATTGCAGCGATTAATGATTTTCGTTCGGTACTTAAAGATCAACCCAATTCAGCTAACGTTCTGAAGCTGCTTGCTGCGGCCCATGCCGGTAATAAGGAAATCGAACTGGCCAAGGATACGATGGCGCGTGCGGTTGATAATGCCCCGGGTGATATCAGTGTGCGATTACAATTCGCAAAAATATTGGCGGCAGAACAAAATATTGATGGTGCATTAGAGCAGGTCGACACCATCCTCGAACGTGAGCCTGAAAACCAGTTGGCATTGGATACCAAGTTTGATTTATTGGCCAGAAAAGGTGATGTCGAGGCGATGACGGACGTTGCCAGGACTTTGCAGACCAGTGTTCCGGATAGCGAAGATGGTTTTATTCGTGAAGCGCGCTTGTTGTTTGCGCAGAAAAAGTATGATCAAGCATTGGAAGTTACAAAGGGCATACTCACAAAGAATCCGGAAAGTGTGCCCGGCTTGCTTACCAAATCCGATATCCTTGCTGGGCAACAAAACTATGATGGTGCGCTGGATGTTGTTAAGAAATTACAAAAGGTTAAACCTGACAAGGCGCTAGGGTATTACAGAGAGGCAAAGCTACTACTTGCCAAACAGGATGCGGACGGTGCAATCCAGGCTTACGAAAGTGCGCTAGAGAAAGCGCCAAATTCTATAGAGACACTGACTGAGTTAGTGAATGTGGAGATTCGCGTTGGAAAGACCGCAAATGCTAAAACAAGGTTGAATAAGCTGCTTGCTGATAATCAAGAACATGCTGCTGCCAATGATCTACTGGGTATTGTCTTTTTCTCAGAAAAAGATTTTGCCAAAGCAGAACAATATTTTCTAGCGCAGCTTAAGGTTAGCCCGAAGAGTTCAGTTGTCTATGCCCGACTGGCCAATGCAAGGTCGGCGCAAGATGATCTTGACGGTGCTACAAAAACTTTTGAAGAAGGGTTAGAGCAAGTACCGGATAATACAAGATTGATGATTGGCCTGGCAGGTATCAAGGAGCGTCAAAAAGATTATGATGCGGCCATTTCGCTTTATGAAAAAATCCTGGTGTTACAGCCAGGCAATGCAGTCAGTGTGAATAATGTTGCAGCATTGCTTTCTGATCATCGTACGGATGCCGCTAGCCTGGACAAAGCGGCTGAACATGCAGAAACGCTGGCCAAAGCCAACCAACCTGCTTTTCAGGATACCGCGGGCTGGGTCTATTACCGCCGTGGAGAATACGACAAGGCGCTGGATATTCTTAAAGGCGTGGTTGAGAAGATGCCCAATGTGCCGGTATTCCAATACCACCTGGGGATGACGTATTACAAGACTGGTGATAAGGCTGCTGCCAAAGAGCAGCTTAGTCAGGCGGTCGGCGAAAATGCGAATTACACCGGTGTCGAAGAAGCGCGTGCGCTACTCAAGGAATTGTAGCGGTTCATGAATCTCTGATTTATTCGTAAAAATCTGTAGGAGCGGCTTCAGCCGCGAAAGGCGATGTCCCGGCCATCGCGGCTGAAGCCGCTCCTACAATATTTGGGTCAGTTATAATAGGATGACCCGGTTGTAGGACTCTACAATATTTGGGTCAGTTATAATAGGATGACCCGGTTGTAGGACTCTAAAAAATGTTAAAAAAACCATAATAACTTAACTAACTATTTGTTCTGCATTAATATTATTTCTACTAAATTGACAATTCTGCCCGTCTGTCTGGTCTGGTAGTATAGATTCTTGCACCTGTTTTAAGTATATTTTTGCTTCCAGTTATTCAATCAGGAGCAATATGGAAATTCCCTTATATGTCCGTGCTTCATTTTTGATTTCACCTAACCGGTTAGCTGGATGATAAATCTCGGCGCGGTCAGTTATGGTGCAGGCAGTCTGTTTTTCCTCGTGCTTGCGTTAGTGTTATTGACGGGGCATCGAGGACGCTCTCATAAGTTTGCGTTGATGCTGGCCTCAATGGCCAGTGCATTATGGATGGCTTCTGCCGCTTGGGCCGCGTATATAAAAACTTCCGCGTTGTGGCCTTATCTTCTCGAACCGCTGCGGGACTTTGGCCTGTTAGCCTTTCTCGCGTTGTTGTTGTACGCGCCTAACCACAAACGCACTATTATTAATCTGCGTTACAAGCGGGTTGTGGGACTATTGCTCAGTTGCGCAATTTTACTGATGAGCCTGGTGTTATATCGCACCTATGGCGGTGGCCTTTCAGCCCATACCGGCAGTATCGATTGGTTGTTTGCTGGCTATCTGGGTTTTGCTATTACGGGTCTGGTGCTGGTTGAGCAAATTATCCGTAATGTACGCCAGGAATCCCGCCGTGCGATCAAGTATATATGCATCGGCTTCGGGGCAATTTTTGCCTATGACTTCTATCTTTATTCACACGCGCTGTTGTTTCAGGGAATTGATCCGAATTTATGGGCCTCGCGTGGTCTGGTCAATGCGTTAGTCGTTCCGGTGCTGGGTGTTGCCGTTGCACGTGATCCTTATTGGTCACATGATATTTTCGTCTCCCGCCGTGCCGCTTTTCATACCACTGCATTACTGGGTTCAGGCGTTTACATGCTGGCGATGGGTGCCGGTGGTTATTTTGTGCGCGTGTATGGTGGTTCATGGGGTGCGTTCGCGCAGATCATTTTCCTGTTTGGTGCGTTACTCATATTACTGATCCTGCTGTTCTCAAATCAATTGCGGGCTAATATGCGGGTTTTTTTCAACAAGCATTTTTTCCACTATAAATACGAATACCGTGATGAGTGGTTACGCTTCAGTGATACCTTAACCGCTGATGAGCCGGATATGCGGCTGCGTGAACGCAGTATCCGGGCGCTTGCTGATATCCTCGAATCACCGGGCGGCGTACTTTGTTTGTACCGGGGGTCGTCGCGCTATGAGCCGGTAGCCAGCTGGCAAATGCCATTGCCTGAACATGGCGCGTTATTTAATGACAGTTCATTGATGAAATATTTTCGTAGCCGCGAATGGGTGGTGAATATCGATGAGTATCACCATGAGCCTGAAAATTACGAAGATCTGGAGCTTCCCGTGTGGATGCTGGAGTCAGGGCAAGCCTGGCTAATCGTTCCGCTATTTTTTCACGATCGTTTGCTGGGTATCATCATTCTGGCGCGGCCCCAAGTTGTTCCACCACTCAACTGGGAAGATTATGATCTGCTGCGCACCGCGGGGCGTCAGGCTGCCGCCCACCTGGCGCAACTCGATGCGGCCCAGGCGCTGGCCGAAGCCAAACAGTTTGAAGCGAGTAATCGTTTGTCCGCTTATGTGATGCATGATTTGAAAAATCTAATCGCCCAGCTTTCACTCGTGGTGTCCAATTCTGAACGCCACAAGGCCAATCCACAGTTTATGGATGACGTGATTAGAACCGTCGATAATTCGGTCAACAAAATGAACGCTCTACTGGTTAACCTTAGAAGTGGTGGTTCAACAGATCGTCCGGTCAAGCGAGTTGATCTATGTAATGCCTTGCACGAAGTCGTCGAAATGATGTCGGCCGGATTGCCCGTGCCATCGCTGGATTGTCAGGCGAAGGGTCTAGATGCATGGACGGAGCCAGACAGGTTTGTGGCGGTGGTCGGTCATGTGGTGCGGAATGCTCAGGATGCCACGCCGGATGAAGGCCATATTATTGTCCGGTTATTCAAGCAAAATGACCAGGCTGTGATTGAAGTCCAGGATGATGGGTGTGGGATGGATGAGCGTTTTATCCGGGAGCGGCTGTTTAAGCCCTTTGACAGCACCAAGGGGGATTCCGGTATGGGCATAGGCGCCCATGAAACGCGCGCCTTTATCAAGGCGATGGGGGGTGAGGTGGACGTGATTAGCCGGCTCGGAGAAGGCACAACGTTCCGGCTAGCGATCCCTGTTAGCGAAGATGAAAAGAATAGTGTAAGGTCTACCGACACAACTCAGCATGGATCCAAAAATGACAACGATTTCAAGGAAATTGCTAGTAGTTGAAGATGATCCTGGCTTACAGACACAGCTCAAATGGTGCTTCGAAGGCTACGATGTACTGATCGCGGGTGATCGTGAAGCGGCCCTCAAAGAACTGGATAAACACAGCCCGGCAGTTGTAACCATAGACCTTGGTTTGCCACCCGATGTGGATGGCGCCAGCGAAGGTTTCGCCACCCTAGAATCGATACTCACCAGTAAACCAGACACTAAAGTCATCGTTGTCACTGGCAATAATGATCGTCAGCATGCGCTAAAGGCTGTCGGTATGGGCGCCTACGATTTCTTCCACAAGCCGATCGATGCTGAAATGCTCGGTTTTATTGTAAACCGTGCCTATCGGCTGCATGAAATCGAAGATGAAAACTCACGTCTGCATGTTAACTCCCAGGACTCACCTCTCGAAGGCGTTATTTCCAGTAGTCCGGAAATGGGCAAGGTCTGCCGCACGGTCGAAAAAGTTGCCCCGGCAGATGCGACCGTGCTTTTGTTGGGTGAATCCGGTACTGGTAAAGAATTAGTTGCACGTTCGCTGCACTCACTGTCCAATCGTGGCAAAGGCCCCTTTGTCGCAATAAATTGTGCGGCGATACCGGAAAATTTATTGGAGAGTGAATTATTCGGTTATGAGAAAGGTGCGTTCACAGGTGCGGCTAAACAAACACTCGGCAAGATAGAGATGGCCAACGGCGGTACCTTGTTTCTGGACGAAGTCGGCGACATGACCATGCCGCTGCAAGCAAAACTACTGCGCTTTTTACAGGAGCGCGTGGTTGAACATGTGGGTGGGCGCACCGAAATTCCGGTCGATGTACGGATTCTCTGTGCGACACATAAAGACTTGCCGACTCTGGCGAGAGATAATAATTTTCGTGAAGATCTTTATTACCGAATCAGTGAAATAACGATTCGTATTCCCCCCTTGCGTGAACGTGAAGGCGACAGCCTGCTGCTTGCGCGCGTATTTCTGGAACGTTTCAGTCAACAGATGGGTAAACAGCAGCATCGTTTCAGTAAGGATTCATTGGCAGCGATTGAAGTCTATCCCTGGCCGGGTAATGTCCGTGAGCTGGAAAACCGTGTTAAGCGCGCCGTAATCATGGCCGAACATAAACAAATATCAGCCTCTGACCTGGAGCTGGGTGGTGCCGGTGCAGATGACATGCGTACCTTTAATTTAAGAGAAGTGCGCGAGCAGGCAGAACGTCAGGCCATTGTTCGTGCAATGGGGCATGTGGGTGGCAAGGTTTCTCATGCTGCAGAACTGCTGGGTGTTAGCCGCCCAACTATGTACGATCTGATTAAGAAATACAGCCTGAAGTAGGGTGAAGCACAAACCCCGCTGGACGAAACGATAACTGGTCGAATGGTACAAACCTGTAGGAGCGGCTTCAGCCGCGAAAGGGAAGTGTGCCGACCATCGCGGCTGAAGCCGCTCCTACAGGCGAACAGATTATTCGTTAGATGTTGTTGGCTTTATTAACGTGTTCACTAAACGCATCTGCTTTCATACTGCCCACTACACGAAAATTCTTTTGCTCATTGTTTGACCGGTCGAAGAATAATATGGCCGGTGGTAAAACAACACCCACTTTTTTCATCAATGCCTTATCTTCGGCATCGGTTGCTGTCACGTCTGCTTGCAGCAGTACGTAATCGGCCAGCGCTTGTCTCACGGCAGGGGTTGGAAAAACGTACTCTTCGTATTGAATGCAGTAGGTACACCAGTCAGCGTAAAAATCCAGCATGACCGGTTTGTTTGCAGCCTTTGCCGAAGCAAGTGCATTATTAAGATCATCAACCGTCTTGATGCGGGTAAAGGTAAGCGCTGATTGATGGTTGCCTGCGGTTTGAGAGGCAGAGCCTGTGTTACCTGCCAATAAACGTGATCCATGGAATGGATTGGTGACATCACGTGCGCCACTCAGGCCGCCAATGAGCACGGCTGTACCGTAAAGCAAAATAACCAGGCCGAGTCCTTTCCAGAATTTCCGCCAGCCAGCGCCCTCTGACGGTAAGGGTTCCAGCGCGCCCATGTAGATACCTGAAATAATCAATAACGCAGCCCACAGCAACATAATCAACATCGGCGAAAAGAGGTGTGGCATGCGTGATAGGAACATAATCGCAACGCCCAGCAAAATCACACCAGCAACTGCTTTGACGGTGTCCATCCAGTTACCGGCTTTGGGTAACAATTTACCACCGCTGGCGCCAATGAGGAGTAGCGGTAATCCCATCCCGTTACCCAGTGCAAACATCACAATGGCACCTTTAACCGGGCCGGCTGTTGCCGCATAGGTTAGTGCTGCAATCAGGATTGGGCCGCCACAGGGGCCGATAATCAGTGCAGACAGGCTGCCCATTATAAAGACACCGACCAGGGTGCCGCCCTTTTGCCGGTTGCTGATGCCGCTTAACCGGCTTTGTAATCCGGCGGGCATTTGCAAGTTAAAAAACCCGAACATAGAAAAAGCCAGCGCGATAAATATTATTGCAAACGGAATCAGGAATGCCGGTTTCTGGAATAACGCCTGTATGCCAATTGCACCGCTGAAGCTACCGACGATGGCACCAATAACTGCGAACGTGATCGCCAGTGCTTCGACATAAACCAGCGACAGGATGAAGCTTCTGTATACGGTTGCCTTTTCACCCTGGCCGACAATGATGGATGACAGGATCGGTATCATCGGATACATGCAGGCGGTAAAGGCCAGCAACAATCCGAAGCCGAGCGCAGCGATAATAACGTTTAACAAGCTGCCTTGATTAAGTGTCTGGATGAAGCTATCGGTATCATTGAGGGGTTCAGTCTCAGCGACTGCGTTGTTGTTAATAGCATCCGTTATGGTGGCGGCCGTGGCGGCAGGTATCAAAACATTGATAACTTTTTTAATGGGTGGATAGCATACACCGCGTTCTGCACAGCCCTGGTAAGCAAAGGTAAAGGTTGCTTCAGTGCTTTTATCTGTCGTCCGTTTGAGCGGTATGCGGGCTTCAACGCGATTATGGTAGACCTCGATGTCACCGAAAAACTCATCGTGTTTTTTTTCACCAGCGGATAGTTGCAACGGAAGTGGCGAGATCGAGCTATCGTCCGCAGAGGTAGCTGATAATTTATCACGGTACAGGTAATAGCCTTCGGCAATGTCCCAGCGGGCGATCAGGGTTTGTGGGTCGGCGACTTCAACATCGAGTCGGAATGCTTCGTCCGCAGGTAACAATTCGTCTTCATCATCCAGGCCAAAACTGACGCCCAGGCTGCTAAGTGTCTTTATAGCATTGCCTGATGTAGAGGCATTTTGTTCTGGAAGTTTGATGTTCAGAACTTGTTTCTGCGGTGGGTAACAAATGCCGCGATCTGCACAACCCTGGGAGGCAACTTGCAGTGCCAGTGTGCCGGGCGACCCTGTTGCACGAGTAATCGGAAGAGTGATCTGTATTGCGCCGCGATAGGTTTCGACATCCCCAAAGAATTCATCGTGTTTGACCTTGCCAGCCGGTAAGCCGGGTAAGCCGAGCTTGATGCCATCTGTATTACTGGTGAATTTAAGTTTGTCGCGATACAGGTAGTAACCGTCGGCAACCTGCCAGTCGATTTGCACGGTTTCTGCATCCGCGGCCACAGCCTGTACGGCGAACGCCTGCTCAACAGGTAACAGTTCATCGTCATCGAATAAACCCGCTACGACCGGATTCAGAAACAAGTATAAAATTAGAAAAGGAATAAAGCGTTTCATCAGGATTTTTCCAGGCTGTTGATCATCCAGTTGAGGTATTCAGGCAGACCATTGCTCAATGGGACTGCAATAATTTCCGGAAGTTCGTAAGGGTGTTGCTCACGCAATGCGGCTTCCAGTCTTTTGTAATCGGCCGTTCGTGCCTTACACATGAGCAGGCATTCTTCATCGTGTTGTAATTTGTCCTGCCAGACGTAAGTGGAGATCAGACCGGGTATCAGGCTGACGCAGGCGGCGAGTTGATATTCCACCAGATAATCAGCTATTTTGTGACCGGTTTCACGGTTTGGAACCGTGCTGAAGACGATCTGGAAGTCTGTCGGGTCAGGCATGACCGCGAACCTTACCTGTTTGGCAAATAGGACTCAAACCAGAATACTGGAGCCAAATTTGTTAGAATATTTAAGGAACCATTGATTAATTCATGTATTTTGTCATTTAGAACAGTGCAAAAACTGTAGGAGCGGCTTCAGCCGCGAAAGGATTTGTCACCGGCCCATCGCGGCTGAAGCCGCTCCTACAGAATCTCACTAATTAATCAGAGGTTCTCTTTAAGTTAAGTACCATTCGAGTCTGAGCCTTCTTGAGTGTATTGTTAAACGATGAATCCATTCACCCTGTTATTCCTGCTGTTCCTGGTTATTCCACTGGTGGAAATCTATTTTCTGATCCAGGTGGGCAGTGCAATAGGCGCCTTGCTGACCGTATTTCTGGTGGTGTTCACCGCCGTACTGGGTGCCTTGCTGCTACGTTATCAGGGTTTTGTAACACTGCGGAATTTTCAGGCCAGTATGGGGCGTGGCAAACTACCGGCGTTGGAAATCCTCGAAGGCATGGTGTTGTTGGTTGCGGGTGCGTTGTTATTAACGCCGGGGTTCTTTACCGATGCGATCGGTTTTGCTTGTCTGATCGCGCCATTGCGCCGGGCGGTTATTCAGTGGTTTCTTAAGAACAACCAGCGGCCCAGGACACCCCCGCCGGCGTCTGGAAGTGGCCCACAGATCATAGAAGGTGAATATCGCCGCGAGGATGACTAGACCTAGACCTTGATTAACTAAAAAATCTGTAGGAGCGGCTTCAGCCGCGATGAACGTTGCGCCCATCGCGGCTGAAGCCGCTTCTACAGGTTTTATAAGTTTTAATTTATTCCCTGCTGACACAGATTTTTTTCAAAACAAGGGTGTTCACCCTTGACTATCCAGAATTCGCCCCTATTATTAGCACTCACTAGGGTCGAGTGCTAACAAAATGCTCGGTATTTATTTAACATATTGAATTTAAAGGGGATTCAAAATATGAACCTTCGTCCATTACATGATCGAGTGATCATCAAACGCATGGAAGAGGAACGCACCTCTCCCGGCGGCATAGTAATTCCAGATTCCGCAACTGAAAAACCCGTACGTGGCGAAGTAGTCGCCGCAGGCAAAGGTAAGCAAACCGAGGGTGGCGATGTCATCCCCATGGACGTCAAGAAAGGTGACAAGGTTTTGTTCGGTAAATATTCCGGCACCGAAGTCAAAGTTGACGGCGATGAGCTGCTGGTGATGAAAGAAGAAGACATCATGGCGGTTATCGTAGCCTGAACGACTGGTTTTAACGAATTTAAGAAATTAGAGGATTAGTAATATGACAGCAAAAGACGTCAAGTTTTCTGACGATGCCCGTCACCGCATGGTGGCCGGGATTAATACCCTGGCTAATGCCGTAAAAGTAACCCTGGGTCCCAAGGGCCGTAATGTGGTTATCGACAAAGCCTTCGGCGCTCCGACCATCACTAAAGATGGTGTATCGGTTGCCAAGGAAATCGAACTCGAAGACAAATTCGAAAACATGGGTGCGCAGATGGTTAAGGAAGTCGCTTCACAGACTTCTGATGTGGCCGGTGACGGTACAACCACTGCAACCGTGCTGGCCCAGGCGATTGTTCGCGAAGGTATGAAAGCCGTAGCCGCCGGTATGAACCCAATGGATCTCAAACGTGGTGTTGATAAAGCGGTTATTGCCACGGTTGCAGCGTTACAGAAACTGTCCAAGCCCTGTGCAGATACCAAAGCGATTGCCCAGGTAGGCACTATCTCTGCAAACTCTGACGAAAACATTGGCAACATCATTTCCGAAGCCATGGAAAAAGTGGGTAAGGAAGGTGTTATTACTGTTGAAGAAGGTACTTCACTGGAAAATGAACTGGATGTTGTTGAAGGTATGCAGTTCGACCGTGGTTACCTGTCACCTTACTTTGTGACTAACCAGCAGAACATGCAGGCAGAACTTGAAGAACCTTATGTACTGTTGTTTGACAAGAAGATCTCAAATATCCGTGATCTGCTCCCCGTACTCGAAGGTGTCGCAAAATCCGGTCGGCCGTTGCTGATTATTGCAGAAGATGTCGAAGGCGAAGCGCTGGCAACCCTGGTTGTGAACAGCATTCGCGGTATCGTTAAAGTCTGTGCCGTTAAAGCGCCAGGTTTTGGTGATCGTCGTAAGGCTATGCTGCAGGATATCGCTATTCTGACCGGTGGTCAGGTTATATCTGAGGAAGTTGGTTTGTCGCTGGAAAAAACCACTGTCGAAGAACTGGGTTCTGCAAAACGTATTCTTATTACCAAAGAAAACGCGACTATTATTGATGGTGCAGGAAAAAGTAAAGAGATCGAAGCCCGTGTGAATCAGGTGCGTTCCCAGATCGAAGAAGCTACGTCCGATTATGACAAGGAAAAACTGCAGGAGCGGGTTGCCAAACTGGCTGGCGGTGTGGCCGTCATCAAGGTGGGTGCCGCAACTGAAGTTGAAATGAAAGAGAAAAAAGCCCGTGTTGAAGATGCGCTACACTCAACCCGTGCAGCGGTAGAAGAAGGCGTTGTAGCTGGCGGCGGCGTAGCGCTGATTCGTGCTCGTGCAGTCCTTGCTAAACTTAAGGGTGACAATAATGACCAGGACATGGGTATTGATATTGCTCGCCGTGCTATGGAAGAACCATTGCGTCAGATTTGTGCCAATGCAGGTGACGAAGAATCAGTGATTCTCAACAAGGTTGAAGATGGCAAGGATAATTTTGGCTACAATGCTGCCACTGGTGAATACGGTGACATGTTGAAGATGGGTATCCTGGATCCCACCAAGGTTACCCGCAGTGCATTGCAAAATGCAGCCTCTATCGCTGGACTGATCATCACTACTGAAGCTATGGTCGCAGAACTGCCGAGGGATGAACCAGCTATGCCGGCGGGTGGTGGAATGCCAGATATGGGCGGTATGATGTAACTTAGTCTGCTCTTTAAGGCAAACAAAACCCCGTCCTTGCGACGGGGTTTTTTTATGGCTAAAAAAACATTTCCTAAAATTCTGTAGGAGCGGCTTTAGCCGCGATGGGGCTACGGTGTCCATCGTGGCTAAATCCGCTCCTACAGATTCTTGCTAATTAATCAGAGGCTCCTTAACCAGCGCATGTGAAATACAAACCTGGCTATTTTAGATAGCCAATCCACGTTCTATCAATTGATCGATTAACTCTTTGCGTTGCAAGGCATTGCTGTCACCGCCCTGGAAAACTAATGCGCCGGAACTATAGGTCTTGCGAAAGGTAATCGATAAGTTAACCGTCTGGCCCAGACCGGAAAGAAATTCACGGTCGGTCAGGCTCGATAAGGGATGGATGAATGCACCCCAGACAATATCTTTTGCGATGGCATAGCGTGCATCCAGCGCGGCATCAAAATTGGATTGCATCAGGCGGGCGAGTTCATTGTCTTGCAATTCGTCAACATTGATAACCGGTACCAGAATACGCATCCGGTCTGCTTTTTCATCGGTGATGATCGTTACATCACGATCTTCAATATGAAACCGCCAGAAACCCAGCTTCCCCTCTACCTTGTCATCCAGACGGTGGATAATACTTGCCAGTCTATCGTTGTCCATTATTTTGTCAGGAGTTGCCTGCTGCGGAGAATCCGCAGCTACGACGGAAAAACTGATCAGGAAAAGAATATATAGTTTATACATTGATATATACCCAGCCATCCTTCAGGCGCTCAAGAATATGCTCCAGCGCCGATGGCGTAATGTCCACATCAGGCAGTAATTCTATTTCAGTTTCAGACCCTTCGAGTTCGACGATGTGGTCGATAGCGTCTTTGCACGCGAGGAAGGTCAGGTTGAAATACTGATCCTGAAGATCGCGCACTCTGCTTGCAAACGGTGAATGACCGGCGCGTAACATTTTGATGGCGCTGGCATTGGCAACGACCTCAATTTCAGTACCCATCTCACTGTCTGCATATTTTCGTAACAGTTGCTCAGCGGTTGTCAGGGCGCTTTCGAATTTAGCCGTACTTGAGGTATTCAGATGCACAATGATGCGCTTGCTTTTCTGTGGGGAAATGGTTTCAAGTCCGCTATTGTGGAACGCCCGTTCATTGTCCCAGTACATAGCATTGAGGGCGTTGTCTGGATCGCCTGCATCTGGATGGCTACTCCAACCAACGATACCGCCAATGCCGAGTAGCAGTACGGCTGCAGTCGCAAACTTCCAATAGGGTTTGTCGTCTCGAGTGTTCGCCTTCACTTCACTGGCTGGCGGTTGCGCATAAGCATGTTTAACCAATTCGGAAATTGTGCGTAGCTCGCAGACTTCACGACTCAGTTGCGGATTCGCCTGAATAGCTTCCAGAAGTTGGCTTTTTTCCTTGCCGTCCAATTGGCCATCAACAAATGCCTGTAATTGTTCTGTTGAAACAGGTGTGCTACTCATTTCACGGTCCTTAATTTTGGTATTTTTGTGTCGATGTTGCTATCGGCTTCCAGTAATTTTACTTTCAATGCTGAACGGGCGCGGGACAAACGGCTCATAACAGTGCCGATTGGGATTTCAAGAATTTCTGCGACTTCTATGTAGGAACTACCTTCCAGATCAACCAGAGTAATAACCTGGCGTTGCCCAATTGGCAAATCGCTAATTGCGTTTCGTACCTGCATAACGATTTGTTCCTGGTCATGCTGGAATTCAGGCGTGCGGGTATCCACCAGAACCACATCATCGATATCGACGGTTTCCTTGAGGCGGCGGAAGTGATCCCGCCAGCAGTTGGTCAGGATGCGAAATAGCCAGGCTCTTAGTGTTTTATGATCGCGTAACTGGCCGATGTTCTTTAACGCCTTGGTGAGCGCTTCATGAACCAGGTCATCAGACAATGCCGGGCTATGGCACCAGGAGTAGGCAAGCCGGTACATGGCTCCTCGGTGCTCGGCGATAGATTGCTTTAGTTGCTGATTTTTACAGAAATCCTGGATGATTTTCATAGCGTTGCCCTTAATATTTAAGACGCCTCTTGCTGGCGTCTATTCCCCATTATACGAAAATTGACGGTATGCCACCGATTGCTGCATTAGATTGTATTTCGCGTTAGGCTGGGGTGTGGCAAAAAAGCGTAAAAAATCAAAGCGAAAGGCCCCGCAGATCATGGATCCCTGGGCCGGTCTGCCCAAGTCTCTACTGGAAAATGCCCGGCGCGATTGGGAGGCCTATTGTGCTGCAGCTGATCAGGTGAAATGTGTTTGTTTAACTGAAACAGCATTACAACAAAGTTTGTGCAGGGTTTTCGCGGTCAGCGAGTACGCGGCTAATTTGTGTCAACAACACCCCAAACATGTCAAAGATCTGCTGGAATCAGGAGATCTTCTGGCTGACTATCGGTCTGAACTTTTTATAACGGCGGTGAAGGATAAATTACGCCGTTGCAAAGATGAAACAAAGCTCCGATTACAGTTACGCAATATCAGGCAGCGGGAGATGTTGCGCATTATCTGGCGTGATCTTGCTGGTTGGGCACAGCTTGAGGGAACGCTGCAGGATTTGTCGGCATTAGCGGAAGCTTGTGTCCAGGGTGCGCTAATACAACTTTCTAAATGGCAAGCGAAACAAACACCAGTTCCGTTAATTAAAAAAAATAAACCGGCATCGCTGGTTGTGTTGGCAATGGGCAAGCTCGGTGCACGTGAGCTTAATCTGTCATCAGATATCGATTTGATTTTTGCATTTACCGATGCGCAAGCGGCGCGCAAGCGTGGCGCGTTGTCGCCGGAGGAATATTTTGTTCAGCTGGGTCAGTCGCTCATTCATGTGCTGGATGACAGGGATGTCAATGGATTTGTGTTCCGAGTTGATATGCGGTTACGCCCGTTTGGCAACAGTGGCGCGCTGGCCTGGAGCTTTGAGGCTATGGAGGACTATTACCAGAGCCAGGGGCGCGAATGGGAACGTTATGCCATGATCAAAGCACGGCCGATTGCCGGTGATGTCAAGGCAGGCAAGGCGTTGATGCAACTGTTAAAGCCCTTTGTGTACCGGCGTTATCTGGATTTTAATACCTATGACGCCTTGCGTGATTTAAAGCGACAGATACAGGCGCAAGTCGAACTGAAAGATCAGCTGGATAATATCAAGCTGGGTCCAGGTGGTATCCGGGAAATTGAATTTATTGCCCAGACGTTTCAGTTAGTACGCGGTGGCCGGGAGTTGTCTTTGCAGCAACTTGGATTGCTGGCTGTGATGGCAACTATCCGTGAGCTCAAGCTGTTACCCGCAAAAAATGTTGGCCGGTTAGTGAAGGCGTATCATTTTTTACGACGTACGGAAAACTGTTTGCAAGCCATGCGCGATGAACAGGTGCACTGTTTACCGGAAGACACTATGGATCAGACACGTCTGGCATTTGCCATGGGTTTTTCCAGTTGGCCGGTTTTTTCCAGGGCGCTTGCCAAACACCGCGACTGTGTACAGGCTGAGTTCGAGCAGGTTTTTTCAGGCCCAGACAATCAAGAGCTGGAGTCGCCGATACACCAACTCTGGCATGTTGGTTTGACAGATGATGAACAGTCTCGCGAAATTCTTCATTTGGCAGGTTATCAGGATACTGAAGAAGCATTACGCTGGATTAGCCAGTTACGTGAGGGTGTAGCGCAATCTTTTCTAGGCGAGCAGGGCCGGATTCGTTTTGATCAGCTGGTGCCTAAACTTATCAGTGCGGCTGCAGAATACGAGAACGATGCGGAATTGTTAGGCCGGTTGGTGCGGATTCTGGAAAAGATTGCCGGCCGTACGACTTATTTGTCATTGTTACTGGAAAATGCGACGGCGTTAAAACACCTGATCAGTTTATGTTACGCCAGCGAATGGGTGGCAGCACAACTGGCGCGTCACCCAGTCCTGCTTGATCAGTTACTTGACCCGCGTAGTTTATATCAACCACTGGAAGCTAAGGTGTTAGCGCCAGAATTGCAGGAGATTATGCATGCCATTCCAGAGGATGACCTCGAACAACAAATGGATCGGTTACGCCAATTCAAACAGGCGATGGTTTTGCGAGTGGCGGCGGCTGATATTGCCGGTGTCATACCGGTCATGGTGGTCAGTGATTATTTGACGGCGATTGCAGAGGTCGTGCTCGGCCAGGCGCTGAACCTGGCCTGGCAACAAATGGTTAAGCGCTACGGCCGGCCTGTTTGTAGTGAACGGGCTAAACAACGTGTGGTGAAATTTGCGGTAATCGGTTATGGCAAGCTGGGTGGGATCGAGTTGGGTTACGGATCTGATCTTGATTTGGTTTTTCTGCACGACAGTGCCGGGGAGAATCAATCTACAGACAGTAAAAAGCCAATTGATAACCAGGTTTTTTTCGCCCGGCTAGGGCAGCGTATTATTCATATACTGGATACGCTGACACCGGCCGGAACCTTGTATGAAGTGGATATGCGTCTGCGACCGTCGGGAAATTCCGGTCTTCTGGTAACCAGCGTCGAATCCTTCCGGGATTATCAACGTGAAGATGCCTGGACCTGGGAGCACCAGGCGTTGGTGCGTGCGCGGATTATTTGTGGTGATGAAGAATTACGCCAACGCTTTAAGCGTATCCGGAATACTATTCTGGGCCAGCAGCGCGATGCCGAGCAATTACGTCAGGACATCTGTGAGATGCGTGAGCGGATGCGTGATGAACTGGCGTCAAAGGATGACGATATTTTTGACCTGAAGCAGGGACAGGGAGGTATCGTTGATATCGAATTTATGGTCCAATATCACGTTCTCAGGTGGGCGCACGCGCACCCTGAGTTACTGAGATTTACCGACACGGTGCGACTGCTGGAAATGCTGGCGAAGACCGGCCATCTGGATAGCCGGGCGGCGGCTACATTGGCCGAAGCATACCGGGTCTACCGGAGTCTGTACCATCACCTGGCATTGCGTGGTGAATCAGCCTTGCTGAAAAGCGGTTCGCATGCCGAACAGCGACAGGAGGTTGCAAAGTGGTGGCAGGAAATTATGAGCAGTTGAATAATCGTATCGCAAATAGAAATAAATATTTGAAGGAGAATTAAGAATGTCGATGTCTGATCGCGACGGTGTTATCTGGCAGGATGGGAAACTGGTTCCCTGGCGCGAAGCGACAACACATGTATTAACCCACACCCTGCATTACGGCATGGGCGTGTTTGAAGGTGTGCGTGCGTATGATGCTAAACAAGGTACGGCAATATTTCGTCTTCAAGAACATACTGACCGCCTGTTTCGTTCTGCGCATATTTTGAAAATGCCAATGCCATTCGATAAGGAAACACTGAACGAGGCGCAGCGTACCGTGGTGCGCGAAAATAAATTATCGTCAGCCTATATACGTCCGATGTGTTTTTATGGTTCTGAAGGTATGGGCTTGCGTGCTGATAATCTTAAGGTGCACGTTATCGTTGCCGCCTGGGAATGGGGCTCTTATCTGGGTGATGAAAATATGCAGAAGGGTATTCGTATTAAAACGTCTTCCTTTACCCGGCACCATGTCAATATCACTATGTGCAAGGCCAAGGCTAATGGCAATTACATGAATTCCATGCTCGCGCTGAACGAAGCCATGACCTCTGGTTATGACGAGGCGCTGTTGCTGGATACTGAAGGTTTTGTAGCCGAAGGCAGTGGCGAAAATATATTTATTGTGCGTAATGGTGTTTTGTATACGCCGGATCTGACCTCTGCGCTGGAAGGAATAACCCGCGATACTATTGTGACGTTGGCGCAGGAAGCAGGCTTGACTGTACGTGAAAAACGGATTACGCGTGATGAGGTTTATGTTGCTGATGAAGCCTTTTTTACCGGTACAGCAGCAGAGGTGACGCCGATTCGGGAACTGGATGACCGGGCAATTGGCAATGGTGGCCGGGGTCCGATTACCGAGCTTTTGCAAACACAGTATTTTGATCAGGTTTACGGCCGTCGAAAACAGTATCCTGAATGGCTGACACTGGTTGGGTAATTATTGAGAGGTATTTATAGTGTCTAAATCAAATACCGCTGCCGATGCCGGTGGTACTAAATATATACAGGCTAATGCCGAAAATCGCTATGAAGTAACGCAGGCAGATTTACCTTTGCATTGTCCGCTTGATGGTATGAGTTTATGGAATTCACATCCACGGGTTTATCTGCCTATTGAAGAGACCGGTAAGGCTAAGTGTCCATATTGCGGTGCGGATTATGTTTTGAACGATTAACTTGCGTCCAATAATGTTCTACGGATTCAAGAGAGCCTCTAATTGATTTGTATATGTTGTATTTGAACAATGCAAAGACTGTAGGAGCGGCTTTAGCCGCGATGAACACTGCGGCCCCATCGCGGCTAAAACCGCTCCTACAGATTTCATCAATTAATCTGAGGTTCCATAATTATTAAAGCTATGTATTCATGAATGAACGTGCTTATAAAGATTATTATTTGCTTCACTTAGAATCAACGCTGTGAACAATCAATCGCCAACGGTCGTTTGGCGTTTTACCGATGGCCATCCTGGACACGATAGCCAGTCATTGGGCCTTACTTCTGCTCTGGGCGAACTGGCAGCTGTCGAACAATTTGATTTTGACGTTCAATCAATGCGCGTTAATTTTCTAAATGTGCTATTCAAGCGTTTCCCGAATATACAAAAATTTCCTGCACCGGATTTACTGATTGGTGCAGGTCACAGTACACACTGGCCTATGCTGGCAGCACGCCGTGCGTTGGGTGGAAAAATAATTGTATTGATGAAACCTTCCTTGCCGGTTAGCTGGTTCGATGCGGTCGTTGTGCCGCGCCATGATAATCTTTCCGTCGCAGACAATATTTTTCTTACCGAAGGTGCGTTGAATTCAATTCACCCTGGCCAGCAGCATCAGTCTGGCCTGGGTCTGATATTACTGGGTGGGCCGTCAGCAGAGTACAGCTGGGAGCCAGGCAGTATTGTTGACCAGGTAAACATACTCATCATGCAGCAGCCAGATATCCGCTGGATGGTTACTTCGTCAAGACGGACGCCCCCCGATATCCTGGAGCGCTTCTCGTTGTTGGATAATACCGACACAATGCCACATACCTTATGTCAACCTGGTTGGCTCGCTGAGCAAATGGCATTGTCTGGTGAAATTTGGGTAACTGAAGACAGTGTGTCGATGTTATATGAAGCGCTATCATCCGGTGCGCGCGTCGGCCTGATTAAAGTGTCACGAGAAAAGCAAGGGCGTGTAAGTTCAGGTGTGGATGCATTAGTTAAACAAGGCCGTATACCTGAACCCGGCAGTTTTCAGCTCACCAGGCAGGAAGTAGAACCTCTACAAGAAGCACTGCGGTGTGCGTATTGGATAACTAAACAATGGCTAAACCGTTAACCGTTCTGCAAGTATTGCCCGCACTGGAAAGTGGTGGCGTTGAGCGTGGCACTCTGGAGTTGGCAGCGGGTCTGGTAGCGGCTGGACATCGTTCGTTGGTTATTTCGGGTGGCGGGCAACTGGTTCCGAGTTTGACTGGACAGGGTGGCGAGCATTTCACCTGGCCGATCGGAAAAAAATCACTGTTTACCTTTGGTATGTCACGAGCGCTCAGAAAATTTATAAAAAATCAGCAAGTCGATATTCTGCATGCACGTTCCCGTATGCCAGCCTGGGTTGCTTATCGTGCGTGGAAGCATTTATCGAAACGTAAGCGCCCTGGTTTTGTGACGACAGTGCATGGCCTTTATAGTGTGAAGCGCTATAGCAGTGTGATGACGCGTGGTGAACGTGTCATTGCAGTTTCATCTGCGGCAGTTCAATACCTGGAAAATAATTACCCAAAACTGGATGCGTCACGAATTCGTTTGATAGAACGTGGGATTGATCAGCAGATCTACCAGTTTGATTATCGTCCGAGCGAAGCCTGGTTACGTCGCTGGTATAGCGATTTTCCATTTTTAGTAGGCCGGAAAATTTTAACCTTGCCCGGGCGCATTACACGGCGCAAGGGTCATTTGGACTTTATAGAAATGATGGCGCGCCTGGTTAACTTAGGTAAACCGGTTTACGGATTAATTGTTGGTGGCAACGATCCTCGGCATGTAACTTACGTCGATGAGTTGCATAAGGCAATTGAGAAACACGGGTTGTGGCAGCATATAACCTTTACCGGTAACAGGCTGGATTTGTGTGACATTATGGCAGTGTCGGATATGGTGTTTTCACTATCGATTAAACCAGAATCATTCGGACGAACTGTACAGGAGGCATTGAGTTTGGGAGTGCCGGTTGTTGCTTATGATCATGGTGGGGTGAGTGATTTATTGCAGCGGGCTTTTCCAGCGGGGCGGGTTTTACCGGGTGAAGTGGATAGTTTGGAGCAAACAGTTAAGCAGTTGCTAGTTAAACCAGTCGAGGTGGTGCCATATAATTTTCAAAGTATTCAAGACATGATAAATGCAACTATTGAAGTGTACGGGGAGCTTAGGCGTTGAGTATATTGTTAGGTTTAGTTTTATTGGCATGCCTGATATATTTTTCCTGGCGCTATGCCTGGTGGAAATTACCCGTTAGCTATAAGTACCCTCGAATTTTGATGTACCACATGATTGCCAGGCGAAAACGTGGTGCACGCTTTAATGGTTTACGGGTAGCGCCAGAACTGTTTGAAAAGCAATTGGACTGGTTGAATAAAAATGGCTGGAAAAGTTTTACAGTCAGCGAATTGGTTGAAAAAATAAATGTGTTGCCTGAGAAGTCATACGCGATTACCTTTGATGATGGTTATGAAGATAATTATATATCTGCGTTCCCACTACTGAAAAAATATAACTGCAAAGCTACGTTGTATCTGGTTGAAGATCGATTTAATCGTGACTGGTCGACCGATCGCAAGGCACATCATAATGAGGGTGAGCTAAAGGAAGAAAAAAAACTATCCGACCGGCAAGTTTCTGAAATGCTGGCATCTGGATATTTTGAATTAGGTTCGCATTCGATCACCCATGCGAATTTGTTAAAGCTCAACCGCGAACAGGCGCACCGGGAAATAGCACATTCACAACGGCAGTTTAAGGGTCGATTTAAGATTGCTGTCAAGAGTTTTGCATACCCCTTTGGCCTCTATCGTGATAAGCACGTGGCGATTGTACGTGAGGTGGGTTACACCAGTGCAGTGACAGCGCATGAAGGAATTGAAAAATCCCTTAACCGGGATAACCTGCAACTGAAAAGAATCAAAATTAGTGGGCGTGATAACATGCTCGCGTTTGTCATGCGGATGCGAACTGGTAAGCGCGGATGCGCGCGCTGAAAAAAGAGCGGATATGATGGTGGATGTAAAAAAAACCGTCTGGGTGTTATCTGATGGCCGGCCAGGGCATTTCAATCAATCCAAAGGAGTGGTCAAAGCATTATCTTTCTCGCAGCAGTTACAAGTAGAGTGGGTTGAAGTCCGGTTGCGTGTTGGGTTATTCCGTGTGTTGCAGCGAGAGTTATTGAAGCTCACGCGTTTGGCGATACCCTCCTGGATACTCAAACTGTTTTATAATATTTTAGAACCTAAGCAGCTGCCAGACATGATTGTGTCTGCAGGTGGCCGAACTTCGTTCGCAAATTTCTGGCTTGCTAGACGGTATAATATCCCCAATATATTTATTGGTTCGCTACGAGGGTTGCCTGCTGAATTGTTTACCGCGGTGTTAACGCTAGAACCAATACCGGGTGTACGTAATAATATTGTTTTGCAGTTTCCGGTGAGTGAAATCACCCCACAATTTTTGGATAAAATTGAAGTATCTAAAAGCTTGTTATCGAAACCATGCTGGGTACTGTTGGTCGGTGGTGATGGTTCTGGCTATGACTACCAGCCAGATGATTGGGAAAGGCTTGGTTGTTTGCTCAATCTGCTTGCGCAACACTATGACGTCCACTGGCTGATCTGTTCAACACCTCGTACCGGAAAAGATGCACAAACCATCCTGGAGCGTGAACTTGATAGCCAATATCTTGCAGAGTCCAGTTGGTTTGAAGATCGGGCAGAAAATAAAATTCCCATGTACCTGGCTGCAGCAGATAAAGTATTTGTAACGGAAGATAGTATGACGATGATTGGAGAAGCGCTGAGTTCTGGTAAACCTGTATTTAGCTTGCAGCCGGAAAGAGTAAATCCAAATCAACGCTATCTAAATGCATTGCAACGGTACGTAGATCGTGGATTATTAGTGAGACATGCGATTCGTGAATTGCAGAGTAACTCTACACTCATTGAATCGGCTCGTTTTGAACAGATATCTGAATCTCCGCTAGAGACTCTATCGAATCAACTCGAAAAATTTATATAATGTTTGCTGTGTCTGCATAAGCCCATCGCACTATGGGAGAGAGTGCCTGTAGGAGCGGCTTTAGCCGCGATGAACACGCACCGCACCCATCGCGGCTGAAGCCGCTCCTACAGAATTTGCACCGCAGCAGAGAAATCACTCATAAGGATAATCCTCACCCTCCGGCCGCGTCTTAAACCGTCGATGAACCCAAAGATACTGCTCCGGCATTTTCCTAATTTCATTTTCAATAAGCTGATTGATGCGCACTGTGTCCGCTTCAACACTGTCACCCGGAAAATAATTTAATGCCGGATACAGGGTAAGCTCATATCCTTTATTGCCTGAAAGACGTTTTTGAAAAAAAGGCACAACTGCTGCGCCACTAATTGCAGCAATACGTGAAGTTGAGGTGATAGTCGAAGCAGGAATACCAAAGAATGGAACAAAAATGCTGTGTGTCCCCCCGTGATTTTGATCAGGGGCATACCAGATAGATTTCCCAGCTTTCAGGCTGGTTATTAAAGCGTGCATATCGTTCCGGGCAATGGCTTTATCAAATCGGAGCACTCTGGCCCGATGCATGATGTGTTCAAACAAGGCGTTTTTATGCGTCCGGTAAAGAACATTAAAGGGTGTTTCCATGGCCAGTAAACGCCCGCCTATTTCCAGTGTTGTAAAGTGCGCGCTGAGAAGAATGACACCTTTGTTGTTTTTCTGAGCCTCGTGCAGGTGTTCAATTCCTGTAATTTTAAACAATCCACGTAATTGCGTTTCCTGTCCCCACCAGCACAGGGCAGTTTCAATAATTCCTTTTCCCAGTGCATCAAAATGTGCTCGCAATAGATCGAGACGTTGTTTGCCGGTTAAATCGGGGTAGCAGAGCCGGATGTTTGTTTCGGCAAAATATTTTCGGCGCTTTGCAAATAGTAACGCCAGTTTTCCGATACCAGCACCTACCCACATTTGAACAGGATATGGCAGTTTTGTTACGCACCAAAGAATACCCAGCCCTAGCCAGGTTAACCAATAGCGGGGAGCGATAAACTGGAGTGATTTTGTGTTAGATCGATCGGTCACAGCCTGGCATTGTATCAAAGCCAGCCTTTGTTATGATTTAATTCGTGTCTATCTGGGAATAATTGCTCTCGCAGAGACGCAAAGATCGCCAAGAATAAAAAATGATAAAAATCTTTCTTGGCGATCTTTGCGCCTCTGCGAGAAAGTATTGGTTTTAGATCAGACTTAATTAGTTAAGGTACAGCGGTTCTGTCCGAATCATTTATATCTGAAAGGAGATGGGTTCCATTGAGGGTGCTTTACACTGCTTTATTAGTATGTCTGCTGCCGTTTGTATTACTGCGGTTAGCGATTCGAGGTTTCCGCGATAACCGTTATTGGCAGCGCTGCCGTGAGCGCTTCGGATATGTGCAGTATCAAGGGTCTCGGCCAGTAATATGGCTACACGCAGTGTCGGTAGGCGAAGTGCGTGCAGCATCTATTCTTATGCACCGTTTGATGGAGTGCTATCCGGATTATCAATGGCATATTACAACGGTTACCCCCACCGGGGCAGAGATGGTGCAACAGGTATTTGGCGATAATCTGTCACACAGCTATTTCCCCTATGACCTGCCGTGGTTTGTTAATCGTTTTTTAGATCGTCTGCGCCCGTCACATGTGTTGATTATAGAAACTGAGATTTGGCCAAATCTGTTTCAGGCCTGTCATCGGCGGAATATTCCATTGTGTATGCTAAATGCCCGGATGTCGGAGTCATCATACAATCAATATAGAAAACCAACTCGCTTTACGCAGCAGACATTGCGTTACCTAACGCTAGTGACGGCTAAAAGTGAATTAGACCGGGAGCGATTAATTAAATTAGGTGTAGATAAAGCAAATGTAGTGTGTCCTGGGAATCTTAAATTTGATATAAATATTAATGAGTCAATTATTGAAGATGCTGCAAAGTTGCGCAGGAAATGGGTGGTTGGACGTAAGGTCTGGGTTGCTGGCAGTACGCATCCTGGAGAAGATGAAGTTGTCATCGATGCGCATAAACTGGTCTTGAAAAAACATCCGGGAACCTTATTAATACTTGTGCCACGACATCCAGAGCGTGCAGGCGAACTCGCCAGTTTATGTGATAAGGCGGGATTAAACTGGGTGTACTCTAGTTCGTTAACAGAAAATACTTTAACTACGCAGGTAATAATTGGTGACCGGATCGGTGAATTACTCCAGTTTTATGCAGCTAGTGATATTGCTTTTGTGGGAGGAAGTCTCATTCCACATGGTGGCCAGAACCTGCTGGAACCTGCTGCAGTTGGACTACCAATTTTGACAGGCCCAAACGTTGCAAACTTCAAAGATGTGTACCAGTTGCTGAATGAAGCAGGCGCGGTGATTACGATCAATGACAGCAAAGATTTCGCTATGCAACTCAATACATGGTTTAACGAACCGGATACAGGTAAGGCGGTTGGCCAATCAGCCTTGCGTGTTGTAGAAAAAAACAAAGGCGCTGTTAAACACACGCTCGAATATTTAAAGCCGTATTTAAGGGGCTTCTGATTATTGTGTGTGAATCTGTAGGAGCGGCTTTAGCCGCGATGGGGTCAAAGTGCTCATCGCGGCTGAAGCCGCTCCTGCGGTTTACTGATCAGGTTGTAGATAATTATTTATTTTTTCCAGGTCAGTCTGGGCAAGACTGCCAGTTGCACGTTTCAGCCGTAATTGATCAACCAGATACTGATAGCGCGCCTGAGCATAATTAAATTTTGCTTTGAAAGACTCACGTTGTGCATTAAGCACATCAACAACTGTACGTGTGCCGACTTCAAATCCTGCTTCGGCAGCTTCAACAGCAGTTTGCGTGGATACCAGAGATTGGGCCAGAGCCTTGATTTGGGCAATATCAGTCTGGATTCCCCGGTAGGCGGTGCGTGTATCCAGCTCGGCTTTACGCGTAGCCTGGTGGAGTTGTTCACTGGCCTGACTCAAGCGGTGTCTTGCTTCACGCGTTCTCGCATTAACCAGGCCACCCTGATAGATAGGCATGTCAAAGCCCAGGCCAATCGAGTTATCGTTTCTTTCTGTATTGAACGAAGTGCTGCCAAAATTATTGGTCTGTTTGCGATAATCGCTGCTCACATTCAAATCCAGTGTCGGTAAGTGTCCGGCCCGTTGCCGGCGCATTTCCTGACGGGCTGTTTCTGCGGCTGCCTGGGCGGCCAGCACTTCCAGATTTTGTTCGATGGCCTGCTTAACCCATGCATCTGGATCTGCCGGTTCGGGTATGGCGAGTGGCAGATCTTCAATGACCTCATCTAAGTGATCATAGTATTGTCCAACGGTCTCACGCAGAGTATCGCGTGCAGTTTCTACCTGACTGGCAGCCTGAATTTCCTGGCTGACGGCCAGGTCATGACGCGCCTGTGCTTCATGAACATCCGTGATTGCAATCAAGCCAACTTCAAAGCGCTGTTTGGCTTGATCAAGCTCGCGTGCAATGGCATCTTTTTCGGCATTAGCAAATGCCAGGTTTTCCTGGGCGCTAAGAATATTGAAATAGCGCTCTGCAGTGGCCACCATCAGATCCTGCTCGGCGGCGGAATAGGCGGCTTCAGCTTCTGCTATACGGCTATCAGCCTGTTTCAGTTCAATCCACCGGTCATAGCGGAACAGTGGTTGCTGTAACCGGATGGCAGCAGATTTGTCTGTTGAGTAGGTGGGTTTGTCATTGACGGTCAAATCGTTTGACTGGCGACGGTCAATAGCGCCATTTAAAATAACGTTAGGCAGTAGTCCAGACCGGCTTTGAGTTTTCAGCTCGACGATAGCTTGCCGGTTTGCAGCAGCAGCAGCTAACTGTGGGTTAGTGGCTTTAGCTTGTTGATACATGGTCAGCAAGTTTTCAGTATTACCGGAACCAGAAGCGGTCAGCAAAAAACCAAGAATTGAAAATTTGAGTGTTTTTATAGCCATATTGGTATAAATATTAGTAGGTTGCCATTTGGTTGTCGACCTCTCGGGCCCATTCTTCAACCCCGCCGCTTAGATTAATCAGCCGGGAGAAGCCCTCATTTTCCAGAAACCGGCATACCTGGCGGCTGCGGATACCGTGGTGACAAATCACCACAGTTTCCTGGTCTGGATCCAGTTCAGATAGTTTGCCGGGTATTGTTCGCATAGGGATGAGTTGCGCATTTTCCAGCCGGGCAATGTCAAATTCCCAGGCTTCGCGCACATCCAGTAGTATAGGTTTTTCTGTGGCAGCATCGAGATATTCCTTCAGCTCCCCGGCGCTCATTTCGCGCATCATTGATGAAGCATTCTAAGACTTATGAGCTAGAAAGAAAATGCATCAGGTTGTGCCGCATTAATTAACGCAGGCACTGATGTTTCAAACAGGCTTTCCTGTTTCCATTCCGATGGCCCGGCCCGGGTAATTAACAACGCCTGCATAATAGGGGGTGTGCCGACGATTACAAACAGCCGACCGCCAATTTCAAGACTTTTATGAAAGCCTTCATGAAGTATGGGTAACGACCCGGTAATTGCGATCACGTCAAACTGACCCGCTGAATCAAATCCATTGACGGCATCTGCCACATCAAAAGTGACATTCTCAATATTTTGCTGGCTGAGTTTTTCTTTACTACTGGTGACAAATTCCTCAATGATATCGACGCTATGCACTTTGTTACCAAGCCGTGCCAGGCAGGCGGTGAGGTAACCACTGCCGGTGCCGACTTCAAGAATGTTATCAGTGTCTGTGATGTCCAGACATTGCAACAGTCGACCTTCGACTTTGGGTGCCATCATGGCCTGGTCGTGGCCGATTGGAATGCTGATATCGGAAAATGCCAGCGACTTATATTGCTCTGGAACAAAGGCTTCACGTGGCGTGCTCGACAGGGTTTTCAGGATGCGGTCATCGAGTACATCCCAGGGCCGGATCTGTTGCTCGATCATGTTAAATCGGGCGAGTTCCATATTCATCGCATTCATGAGGGAAATTCCTGCATTGTCTATTTTGTTATCTAACTGAAAAGATACGGACTTTAGCGTCCGCAGGCAAGCTGTCCGTGCTTGCAATACCCGCTGGCTTACTATATTTTGTCGGGCAGCTAGGGGTGCTTCGTTACATGATTGAAGCTGAGAAATACCCTTTGAACCTGATCCGGTTAATACCTGCGCAGGGAAGCAGATTCTTCACCAGCCTTCCCCGTCATGAGGATCTTCACCTTTCCAGGAGGGCGGGACTATGAGTGCTATCCCCAAAGAATTTGTTGCAGAAACCACACGCTTGTCTGAAGCGGTTACCCGGCCGTTTAGTGGCTCACAAAAAATCTATGTGCAAGGTTCGCGGCCTGACCTGAAGGTCGGCATGCGTGAAATCAGTCAGGCAGAAACACCGGCCAGTTTCGGCGCCGAAAAAAATCCACCCATCACTGTGTATGACACATCAGGCCCGTACACTGATCCATCGGTTGAAATTGATTTACTCAAAGGTCTGCCTGATGTGCGTCATGCCTGGATTACCGAACGCAATGATACCGAGAACCTGAGCGGGCCAAGTTCTGAGTATGGCCAGCAACGAGTTGCTGACAGTAAGCTGGATAGCTTGCGCTTTGAACATATACACAAACCACGCCGCGCCTTGTCCGGTCGGAATGTATCCCAGATGCATTATGCCCGTCAGGGAATCATTACACCGGAAATGGAATACGTGGCAATCCGCGAAAACTTGCGGCTGGAAGAATTAAAAGGCAGTAGTTTGATAAAACAGCACCCGGGCCAATCGTTTGGCGCCGCAATTCCTGATCGGGTGACGGCTGAATTTGTGCGCGATGAAGTGGCGCGTGGGCGGGCAATTATTCCTGCCAATATCAATCACCCGGAACTGGAACCGATGATTATCGGACGGAATTTTCTAGTCAAGGTGAACACCAACATTGGTAACTCGGCCGTGTCTTCTTCGATTGCCGAAGAAGTGGAAAAGATGGTCTGGTCGACTCGCTGGGGTGGCGATACGATAATGGATTTGTCGACCGGTAAAAATATCCATGAAACCCGCGAATGGATTTTACGCAATTCGCCAGTGCCGGTCGGTACCGTGCCGATCTATCAGGCGCTGGAAAAAGTCGACGGCAAAGCCGAAGACCTGACCTGGGAGATGTTCCGCGATACGTTAATTGAACAAGCCGAGCAGGGCGTCGATTACTTTACTATCCATGCCGGTGTGCGTCTGGCTTATGTGCCTATGACCGCCAACCGCGTCACCGGTATCGTTTCACGCGGTGGTTCGATTATGGCCAAGTGGTGTCTGGCGCATCATCAGGAAAGTTTTCTGTACACACATTTTGAAGACATTTGCGAAATCATGAAGGCGTACGATGTATCGTTTTCATTAGGCGATGGGTTGCGTCCGGGGTCTTTGGCTGATGCCAACGACCAGGCACAGTTTGCCGAACTGGAAACGCTGGGTGAGTTGACCAAGGTTGCCTGGCAACACGACGTTCAGGTCATGATCGAAGGCCCAGGTCATGTGCCGATGCAGATGATTAAAGAAAATATGGACAAGGAACTGGAAGATTGTTTCGAAGCGCCTTTTTATACGTTGGGCCCACTGACTACTGACATCGCACCTGGTTACGATCACATCACATCAGCGATCGGCGCTGCACAAATTGGCTGGTACGGCACGGCAATGCTTTGTTACGTGACGCCGAAAGAGCATCTGGGCCTGCCGAATAAACAGGACGTGCGCGATGGCATTATTACTTACAAGATTGCTGCCCACGCTGCTGATCTAGCCAAGGGACACCCTGGAGCACAGGTGCGCGACAACGCAGTATCAAAAGCACGCTTTGAATTTCGCTGGGACGATCAGTTTAATCTCGGACTGGATCCGGAAAAAGCACGTGAGTTTCACGACGAAACCTTGCCCAAAGATTCTGCCAAGGTGGCGCACTTCTGTTCCATGTGTGGGCCACATTTCTGCTCCATGAAAATCAGCCAGGATGTGCGTGACTATGCAGCCTCTAAAGGGATTGGAGATATTCAAATTGCCGTAGAAACCGGTATGCAGGAAAAAGCGCAGGAATTTAAACAGCAGGGTAGTGAGATTTACCAAAAGAAGTAACGGTTCTACTCGATCTGTAGGAGCGGCTTCAGCCGCGATGGTCGGCATACTACCCTTTCGCGGCTAAAGCCGCTCCTACAACTCTGAATTATTCGAACGGCTCCAACCGAACTAACACCCGGTTATTCTGACTAGCCGCTTTATTCCATTCACCGGCCTTAGTCTCACCGGTTTTCTCAGGGTACGGGAACAATGGCACAGTACGTGGCATAGCCTGAACATTAACTATAATGCCATTTTCTGCCTTCAAGGCAGATAGGAAATTCGCAAAGCGTAATGACTGATGGGATGCGGGCAGATCGGTTGGCTGCACCGGATTTCCGATGTAACTACATTGAGTGATAGGCGCATCATCCGGTGCCAGTTCAAAGCCACTTTCCGTACTGCCGTTCATGCAAAACACACCAGTGTGGGTAGCCAGTGTCACTCGGCCTCGAAAATTAGCAGTGAGCAGGCGGCCAAGCATATTGTCGACTGAATTGAGGCGATCATGATCGAGTGCCAGCTCATTAAAAGGGTATTCCAGCGTTTGCTTCTTCGCCCATTGTTCTATTTCACTAGTGTCATTCGATGTGTCTTTGTCCGGTTTGGCTACAGCTTTCGGGGCAATGGTTTCAACAGCTATTTTCGACGGTAAATTGCTCTGCAGGGCCAGCTTGTCAGTCAGGCGGGTCAGTTTGTTTTGCAGGCTTAGATTCCAAATAACTAGCGGAATAAGCAACATCGACAGGATGCCTAGTGGTAATGCGAGGCTGCGCGGTTTAGGCAGTGATGATTTGAGATTTTCAAGTTTATCATCGATGTCCTGATTCATGCGGGTGCTGACATTACGCGTCACAGAATCAATGGAAACCAGTAAATCCTTGCGCAGTTCAACACGCTGTTCTTCCAGCAATGAGCGCAAGTGTTCATCTTCTGGTCGTGCAGCATGATTACGCACCGGCATAGGTTCATCGACGATGGCCCAATCTTCAGAGGCACGGCGATTTAGATCATTAGCGCGTTCAGAAGCGCCATCTTCATCGTTGCTGGGAGCAGTATGCGTGCGGCGATCTGTGGTCAGGCCGAGGCGGAGTAATGCATCGTAGAGTTCAGTGGGGGCAACAGTTTTGGGCAGAATGCCAACGGCACCCAGTGCACGTGCTTGCCCCAGGTACAGATCCCCTCCTTTTGAGGTGTACATCATCACCGGAATAGTCACCGTGCGAGGGTCTGCTTTGATGCGTTTAACCGCTTCAAAGCCATCCATTCCCGGCATCATATGATCCATGAAGATAACATCGGGACGGCGCCGATCAAGGTAGTCGAACGCATCCGAAGCTGATTCGGCAGTGTCTACCGAAATAGCATGTTTTTCCAGCATGCGCCGCAACACGACGCGTGCAGATTTGGAATCATCGACGACCAGCGCCAGTTTTCCAGACATCAGTACCCTCATTCACGCCGTCCGAAGGGACGGGGTTTGTCTATTATTACATCAGATTATCGGTAACAGTGACTATATTCTGAAATATTTGTTAGCGGCTGATTAATTTATGGTCAGCCGCAGTAGTTCTACTTAAAGGAGTTGATAAATTGAGAGATAGTGTAGGAGCGGCTTCAGCCGCGATGGACGTTACAACTATCGCGGCTGAAGCCGCTCCTACCATGTCCTTAAAGACTAGCAGAGAAAAATTCTGTCAGAACCCGGTGCAAATAAGCTGGATCTTTTACACCCGCCAGTTCCCGGATTGAATGCATGGCAAAGGTGGGAATGCCGACATCCAGAGTTTTGATGCCTATATTGCTGGCGGTAATCGGGCCAATGGTGCTGCCACAGGCCATATCGCTGCGTACTACGAATGATTGTACCGGTACGCCAGTTTGTTCACATAAGTGCCGGAACAGGCCGCTGGTCTCGCTGTTGGTGGCATAGCGTTGGTTGGAGTTGGTTTTAATCACCGGCCCCTGGTTGAGTTCAGGGCCGTGATTAGCATCGTGTTTGTCGGCATAGTTGGGATGAATGCCATGCGCATTATCGACCGATATGAGCCAGGAGCGGTCAATACAGCGGCTCAGTTTTTCAGATTCACCACAAATTCTGTTCAGGACAGAGGCGAGGAAGGGGCCGTCTGCGCCGCAGGCCGATGAACTGCCGACTTCTTCGTGGTCATTGCAAACCAGTAAGGTGTTTTGTGTTGATGAGTTGTCAATCATGCTGCGCATGCCGACAAAACAACTGAGCAGGTTATCCAGTCGGGCCGAAGCAATAAAATCCTGTTGTAACCCAATCAGGGCGGGTGGCTGGCAGTCATAGAGACAGAGTTCATAATCGAGAACAGTTGCAACCTCGAGGTCTGGCGTTTGCTGTTTTAATTCTTGCAGTAACAGTTGCCGGAAATCGGGCGTGTTGGTTTTATCGCTATGCATCAATACCGGTGGTAAATCTGTTTGTGAATTAATCGTCCGGTTTTTATTGGCATCACGATCCAGATGAATTGCCAGACTCGGTATGCTGGCGACCGGCCGCTTAAAATCAATCAGAGTTTGCTTGCGATTATTTTGATTGTCGCGATAACTGACGCGACCAGCGATTGACAGATCACGATCAAACCATGGATTGAGAAGTGCGCCGCCGTAAACTTCTACACCGAGCTGGAAATAGCCCTGTTTGCATAATTCAGGTGCAGGTTTGATGTGTAAGCATGGGCTGTCGGTATGGGCACCAAGCATACGCAGACCCGCTTGCTCCGGAGCTGTATCGCCGAGCGTAAAGGCAATCAGTGATGATTCGTTTCTGGTGACTAGATACTTTTCACCCGATTTTAATGTCCATGCATCTGCTTCATTCAGTTCTGTGAAGCCCTGTGCAATAAAATTTTCACGCATTGTGTTTGTTGCGTGGAAGGGTGTGGGCGAAGCCTGGATGAAGTCGAGCAGGTCTTGAATAAAGTTGTTTTGTGGCATAGTGGGTAAATGAGACTGTGATTACCCAGGCATCCTAGCACAGATATCTATGGCAAAAATTAAGGTGCCTTTGATTAATTCATATAGCTTGATCTTGTAAATACCTGTAGGAGCGGCTTCAGCCGCGATGGCCGGTGACACTGCCTTTCGCGGCTGAAGCCGCTCCTACAGGCATATACGAATTAATCAGACGTGCATTGATTACGCAATAACCAGCTCTTCGTCTACAGCTTCCAATACTGGATAACTGGCCATGCGATTCCAGGCGTCCAGTGCGGCAATCTTGTAGGCTTCAGCGAGCGTTGGATAATTGAAAACTGTTTCAATAAAGTAATCAAGAGTCCCGTTTAGCGCCAGTACTGCCTGGCCGATGTGAATCAGTTCTGTCGATCCTTCGCCCAGTATATGCACACCCAGTACGCGCCGGTCGTCGAGACCGAACAGGATCTTCAAGACGCCTTCATCCAGGCCCATAATCTGACCGCGAGCAGTTTCGCGTAACCGCGCAACACCCACTTCATAGGGTATGCGCTCTGCCGTTAATTCCTGCTCGGTTTTTCCCACCATGCTCATTTCCGGGACAGCATAAATGCCGAATGGAAAAGTGGTATGTGAATTACAGGCCTTGTGATCAAACGCGTGGCAGGCCGCCAACCGGCCTTGTTCCATAGACGTGGATGCCAGGCTAGGGAAACCGATAACGTCACCCACTGCGTAAATATGCGGTACTTCGGTCTGAAAATTATCATTCACCGAAATTCGCCGGCGACTGTCTGGTGTGATGCCAGCGTTATCTAATCCCAGTTCATAAGTGCAACCTATTCTGCCGGCGGCAAACAAAACCATTTCAGTACAGATGCGTTTGCCACTTTCCAGTTTTGTGATAACGCTGCCATTTGGATTGCAGGTAATTGATGAGACGTTTTCAGACATGCGCAATATGATGCCGCGGTCGCGCAGGTTATGTACCAGTTCATCGACGATTTCCCGGTCCATAAAATCCAGCAGATCCGGACGGCCGTCCACCAGTGTGACCTTTATATCAATAGTGCTGAAGATGGAGGCGTATTCCATACCAATGACACCTGCACCGACAACCAGCATCGATTTAGGCAGTTTTTTAATTTTCAGAATGCCATCACTGTCGAATACTGTTTCATCATTAAAGGGGATACCTTCCGGTTTGACCGGACGGCTGCCGACGGCGATAACAAATTTATCAGCGGTATAGCTTAGGGTTTGATCATCGTTGGAAATGACTTCAACAGTTTGAGCATCAATAAAATGTGCGATGCCTTCTATTATGGATACACCGTTACGTGCCAGCTGGTGTTGCATGACTTCAATTTCGTGTTCGAGGGTGATATTCAAACGGTGTGTCAGATCGTCGATGGTCAGGTTCTGTTTTAGACGGTAGCTACGTCCGTAGAGTCCGCGTTGATCCCAGCCACTCAGGTAGAGAACAGCTTCACGTAGCGTTTTGCTGGGAATGGTGCCGGTGTGGACAGATACCCCGCCAACCACAGGGCGGCGCTCAATGATGGCTACATTTTTACCCAGTTTTGCGGCTTGAATAGCAGCGCGCTGGCCAGCTGGCCCTGAGCCGATAACGAGCAGATCGTAATGTTGCATTCCGGTTCCCTGAATATTGGACTTGTCAGGAAGGTATCGGGCTTAATCTAACTAACCTTGAGCACCCTACAATATTTGCCCTCTTTGCCAGTGCCCAGATTTGCCGCCCATTTTTTCAATCAACTGTACTTTCTCAATCGTCATGCCCCGATCAACGGCTTTACACATATCATAGATAGTGAGTAAGGCGACCTGGACAGCGGTCAGTGCTTCCATTTCTACCCCGGTTGGGCCGTGGGTTTCGACTGTTGCACGGCAGCTAACCGAAGCGGGTTGAGGGATTATTGTGAATTCCAGCTCAATGCGGCTCAATGCCAGGGGGTGGCATAGTGGAATAAGGTCGGCGGTTCGTTTTGCAGCCATGATCCCGGCGATGCGCGCAACACCGATAACATCGCCTTTTTTATGGTCACCTGATTCAATCAGCTGCAAGGCATCTGGCAGCATGCTGATGCTGCCTTCGGCGACCGCGATGCGGTGTGTCACTTGCTTGTTACCCACATCAACCATATGGGCTTCACCGCGTTTATTAAAATGTGTCAATTTGGTCATGAGATTCGTGCTTTTTTAATTTAATTTATTAAAATCTAGCAATATAATACTAGCATAGCGTTGTTGCGTAATAATGGGTGTTGGCATGGCTGACGAGATTAAGATACAGGTGTTGTTCTTCGCTTCCCTTCGAGATGAGGTGGGCTGTAGCGAACGGCAAATTAGTCTGCCTCAACCCGCTACGATTCAGCATGTCTGGGAAACTGCTGTTCCAGATCAGCTTATACCTGCACATATTCTGGTGGCGAGAAATCAGGAATACAGCAAACTGGATCAGGTCGTTACCTCAGGCGATGAGATTGCTTTTTTCCCGCCGGTAACCGGGGGTTAGTGTGACTGTCAGTATTGTTCAACAAGCATTTAATCCCTGGCGCGAGATTGAAGCGCATCAGCGCGAGCATTTGTTAGCAGGAAAATATGGTGCAACTGCTGTGTTCGTCGGCACGATGCGCGATATTAATGATGGCCATGAAATTCAAGGTATGACGCTCGAACACTATCCGGCTATGACTGAAAAATATTTAACGGATTTGTCGGCAGAAGCAAAACAACGTTGGGATTTACTGGATATTTTGATAATTCATCGAGTGGGTGAGTTACAGCCGGATGATCCGATCGTTCTGGTTGCCGTGTGGTCGCAACATCGTAAGGCAGCATTTGAGGCCAACCGATATGTGATGGAAGCATTAAAATCCAATGCGCCGTTCTGGAAAAAGGAACAGCTACAAGAGGGTGGCCGCTGGGTTAAAAGAAACACGCCTGGGTAATATAGTTGTGTTCAGATCTAAATCTCGCAGAGACGCAAAGATCGCAGAGTTAAAAGCTATTGAAGCTCTGATCAATTCGTAAGTGCCAATAGGAGCGGTTTTAATAACGAAAAGTTTTAATGTTTTTTACTCTGCGATCTTAGCGTCTCTGCGAGATTATTATTTTTAAAGGCCATCTAATTAAATAGCCGCCTGGTTATCAACCTCAACCTCACACACCTCGAAGGTCATGGTTTCAAGATCACCGAGAATATAAGTGGCAGGTGCAGCGACACCGCCAACAGTGCCAGGGTTTACTACCTGGGTTTTTCCACCTTTAATATTATCAATGCTTTCAATTTGTGCAGTATGGTCATGGCCGCAACACACCAGATCCCAGTCTCCAGTTGTAGCCATAGCGTGTGCATAATGTGGGTAGTGCACCAGAAAGATACGTTTGCCAGCCAGTTTAATACCTGCATCCTGGCCATAGAAATTAATCCCGCTGCCGGGTTTGTGGGCGATGCGTGCCATCATATACAGGTCGCCGCTGTTATTACCGTGAATCACGTGTATAGGTAAGTCCAATGGTTGCAGGACGTTTAGCGTACTGGGGGCGACCACATCACCACAATGCAGAATGGCTTCTGCGCCATTGGCTTTGGCAGTGCAGCACGCCGCTTCGAGTAACGGCCGGTGGTCGTGGCTGTCGGATACTATGCAGATTTTCATAAGAGTAGGGCGATTTCTTTATTGTCTATGGGATACGCAGATGGTATGGGAAGTTAAAAAGCAGGCTTCTCCGGCGCATCTTTATACATCTTGACGCTGTTTAGAATTTCCCGCTTGGCTTCGTCGAGTCCTGCCCAGCCTTCGACGCGCACCCATTTACCTTCATCGAGATCTTTATAGTGCTCAAAAAAGTGGGCAATCTGTTCCAGCATCATGCCGGACAAATCGCGGAAGTCCTGTACTGCCCGGTAGACCTTGCAAAGTTTGTCGATTGGGACAGCCAGTATTTTGGGGTCATCACCGGATTCATCAGTCATCTTCAACACGCCGACCGGACGGCAGCGTACTACCGAGCCACTGATCAACGGAACCGGCGTCAAAACCAGCACGTCTACCGGATCCCCATCGTCCGATAAAGTATGTGGAACATAGCCATAGTTGCAGGGATAGTGCATGGCTGTGTTCATAAACCGGTCGACGTACATAGCGCCGGTTTCCTTGTCGACTTCATATTTAACGGGGTCGCTGTGGGAGGGGATTTCAATAATGACATTGATATCGTTGGGCACATCTTGGCCGGGGCTGACGCGATCCAGAATCATGCTAATACCTGAAGGGCTGAAAAAAGAAAGGCCGGTAGTATACCGGCCTTTTATAGGTAAAAGCTAACTTAACCAGTGTCAGTCCTTACATACTGGTATTACTCTCGCAGAGACGCAAAGCGCGCAAAGGAAAGAAATTTTTAGCTACAATTATTTCTTTGCGTGCTCACACTAGAGTAGCGGCACGATCATCAGAGCTACAATGTTAATGATTTTAATCAACGGGTTGATAGCTGGGCCGGCGGTATCTTTGTAGGGGTCGCCAACGGTATCTCCGGTCACCGCTGCTTTGTGGGCATCCGAACCTTTGCCGCCGAAGTTGCCGTCTTCAATATATTTCTTGGCATTATCCCAGGCACCACCACCTGTAGTCATTGAAATAGCCACGAACAGGCCGGTGACGATGGTGCCAATTAACATACCTCCCAGCGCTTCCTTACCGAGCGTCAAGCCGACTATGACGGGTGCAAGTACCGGCAACAACGAAGGGATGATCATCTCCTTGATGGCAGATTTGGTCAGCATGTCGACGGCTTTGGAATAATCCGGTTTCTGACTGTAATCCATAATACCAGGCATCTCACGGAACTGGCGGCGGACTTCGTTGACGATACCCCCGGCGGCGCGGCCAACTGCTTCCATGGCCATGGCACCGAACAGATAGGGTAGCAGGCCGCCGATAAACAGCCCAATCAACACCATGTGGTTATCCAGAGAAAAATTCAATACCTCATCTGAGTGATTGGATAATGAGTGCGTGAAGTCAGCAAATAAAACCAGCGCGGCGAGACCTGCAGAGCCAATGGCATAACCTTTGGTTACTGCTTTGGTGGTGTTACCCACGGCATCCAGTGGATCAGTAATATTGCGAATTTTTTCATCGAGCTCAGCCATTTCTGCAATACCACCGGCGTTATCGGTAATCGGGCCATAGGCATCTAAGGCAACGATGATACCGGTCATCGATAACATGGCGGTCGCCGCAATGGCAATACCGTACAGCCCCGCCAGTTCATAAGAACCCCAGATGCTAAAACAGATTGCAATAACGGGTGCGGCGGTAGATTTCATCGACAGACCCAGGCCGGCGATGACATTAGTGCCGTCACCGGTTGTCGAAGCTTCAGCAATATGTTGTACCGGTTTATATTCTGTTGCGGTGTAATACTCCGTGATAACCACCATCACTGCGGTGAGCACAAGGCCTATCAGTCCGCAGTAGAAAAGATTCATCGTGGCTACTGACGTGTCTTCGATCATAATTGAATCTCCCAGCACCTGCTGGGTGACGAAATAGAAGGCGGCTGCAGCGAGTACACCAGATACCGCAAGTCCCCGATACAGGGCATTCATTATCTTGCCGCCTTCATTAACCTTGACAAAAAAGGTGCCAATGATGGATGCAATGATTGACACACCACCGAGCACCAGAGGATAGATTGCTGCTGCATCACCGGCATCTTTCAACAACAAGCCGCCGAGTAACATAGTTGCAACCACGGTGACCGCGTAGGTTTCAAACAGGTCGGCTGCCATACCGGCACAGTCACCGACATTATCGCCCACGTTATCCGCAATGACTGCAGGATTGCGTGGATCGTCTTCGGGAATCCCTGCTTCAACCTTGCCGACAATGTCAGCGCCTACGTCTGCACCCTTGGTAAAGATACCGCCGCCGAGCCGGGCAAAAATGGAAATCAGTGAGCCTCCGAATGCCAGTCCTACTAGTGGATGTATCGGGTCTTCAACACCCTGCATAACCAGGTAGCCATAAAATCCTGCGACACCTAGTAAGCCTAAACCAACCACCAACATACCGGTGATGGCGCCACCGCGGAAAGCCACCTGCATGGCCGCATTAAGGCCATGGTTTGCGGCTTCAGCGGTACGTACATTCGCTTTAACCGAGACATTCATGCCGATATAACCTGCCAGCCCAGAAAACACCGCGCCGATAGCAAAACCGATGGCGGTATTCTTATCGATAAAATAGCCGATCAAAACCAAAAGGATGATACCGACCACACTGATAGCCATGTATTGCCGGTTTAGATAGGCTTTGGCACCTTCCTGGATGGCGGCCGCAATTTCCTGCATGCGTTCATTGCCAGTGGGTTTGGCCATAATCCAGCGGGTAGCAAAAATGCCGTATAGCAATGCGGCGCCGGCACAGGCAAGTGAGAAAAGTAGTTCAGGTGACATGTAACCTCCTCATATGATGCTCAGATTATTTTAAGTTACTTGATTTTGAAACTGCGTAGTTTTTGTTTTACAGCTACATTTTTGAGCTGTATATATTTCGGCATGCCGTCCTTACCGTAAGGTGGATAATCTTCGCCTTGCATCAGTGGTTCCAGATAGGTGCGGCATTTTTTGGTGATGTTGAAACCATCCGCCGAGATAAAGCTTTTTGGCATCATCTTTTCAACATTGGCAACGCGTGACAATTTGGCTTCTCCAATTTTCCAGCGATAGGGTTTATTGCTGGTGCGTTTGATGGTCGGCATGACGGAGTTTTTGCCAGCCAGCGCCATTTCGACAGCGGCTTTACCCATCGCGTAAGCCTGTTCCACGTCGCTTTTAGAGGCGATGTGGCGGGCTGCACGTTGCAAATAATCGGCAACAGCCCAGTGATATTTGTAGCCAAGTTTGTCGCGGATTTTGCCAGCGATTACTGGCGCGACACCACCGAGCTGAGCGTGGCCAAAAGCATCTTTCAAGCCCTGATCAGCGAGGAATTTCCCACTCTTGTCCTGTAAGCCTTCAGAAACAACAATTGAGCAATAACCAAATTGTTTTACTTTGCGTTTGACGGCAGCCATGAACTTGGTTTCGTTAAAAGTGATTTCCGGGAATAACACAAGGATAGGTAATTCAACATCGTCAGTTGATGCCATAGCACCTGCTGCAGCAATCCAGCCAGCATGCCGCCCCATAACTTCCAGGACGAAAATTTTTGTTGAAGTTTTGGCCATGGAAGCCACATCAAAACTGGCTTCGCGGGTAGAAACGGCAATGTACTTGGCAACAGAACCAAAGCCAGGGCAGTTATCGGTAATGGGCAGGTCATTATCCACAGTTTTAGGGACGTGAATTGCCTGGATCGGGTATTTCATTTTTTTTGATAGCTGGGAAACTTTCAAACAGGTATCTGCTGAATCGCCACCGCCATTATAAAAGAAGTAGCCGATATTATGCGCTGCAAAAACATCGATAAGGCGTTCGTATTCGCGCCGGTTTGCTTCCAGACTTTTCATTTTATAACGACAGGAACCAAATGCGCCTGATGGCGTATGGCGCAGCGCAGCAATAGAGCGTGCCGGTTCCTTGCTGGTATCGATCAGTTCTTCAGTTAGCGCACCAATAATGCCATTCCGGCCAGCATAGACTTTGCCAATTTTGTCTTTATGTTTGCGTGCGGTTTCTATCAAGCCACAGGCGCTGGCATTTATCACGGCAGTTACACCGCCAGATTGTGCGTAGAACGCATTTTTTTTCGTAGAACTTCGAGCCATCTGACTACTCCAGTTAGTGTATTAATTTTTTAAAATGAATTTGTTGGCGGTAACTCTCATCGCAGATTTTGCAAATTATAAAATACAGCCATCGTCATCCCAATAGGCAGTGGGGCAGGGAAGCATCTCGGTGGAATTCATATCCAGACGGAGCTCGGTTTCAGCCAACTGGATTTCCCTGGCTTCTCCATAGCGTTCACGAGGGTGCCATTAATGGTCCAGATTTCGCTACCTGTAAAGTCTGAAATTGTCTGCATATGCTGGCTGTTGGTGAAATCTGTCCCGAAACGGGCGCAAAGGATAGCTTAAAACCTGATTGAATTCATAAACTTTGTTAGACTTGGGTCTGCCGCAGGCGCTAGCACAATTGCCGGATCAGGCGGTAGTCAGGCAATATAACCTATGTTTCCAGAAAAAATTTCTAAATCGAAGTACCTGGCAAACTATTCTATCTACTCGGAATTAAAAGAAAAATGACTAATTATAATAGAATGGAAGGCTTATGAGACTGGTGATATTGGGTGCGCCAGGGTCGGGCAAAGGGACCCAGGGACAGCGTCTATCCAGTTTCCTTAAGGTTCCAGAAATCTCTACTGGCGATATATTGCGGGCTGCGGTGGCTGCAAAAACCCCACTGGGCCGTGCAGCCAAGACGGTGATGGATGCCGGGCAGCTGGTTTCCGATGAAATTGTACTGGGTGTCCTGCGCGAACGTCTGCAACAGGCTGATGTGCGTAAGGGATTTATTATCGACGGATTCCCTCGTAACTCGGCTCAGGCCGAGGCGCTGGATGAATTGCTCGGCCAGATAGGCCAGCCACTCGATCTGGCGCTGGTCATCAACGTTGGGACCGACTGGTTGTTACAGCGAATGGTTGGTCGCCGTACCTGTAGATCCTGTGGCGCTGTCTACAATATTTATACCGCACCTCCCAAATTGGATGAAAGTTGTGACGAGTGTGGCGGGCGTCTCAAACAGCGTGCTGATGATAACGAAGAAACCATCGGCACCCGGTTACGGATTTATGAAACCCAAACAGCGCCAGTCATAAGCCGTTATCAGGAGCAGGGGCGGATGCGTGCTATTCAGGGTGCCGGTAGCATAGAAGATGTTTTCAAAGCAGTCCTGAAGGTTGTGGAAGAGGAAAAGAATGCCAGCAAAACGGCAGACCGTTCAGCAGCGATTCGAAATGCGGTGGCGCGCCAGAAGACTAAGGCGGGCGGAACTAAACAGTTATCGAAGTCGACTAAGCCTGCCAGCAAGGCTGCAGTGAAGAAAAAAGTTGTAAAGAAGAAAACCGCGCCCAAAAAGAAAGTGGCTACTAAGAAAAAAATCACCGCCAAAAAGAAAACTGTGGCAAAAAAGGCTGTTAAGAAGAAAACAGTGAGCAAGAAAACCGCTGCCGTAAAAAAACCAGCTAACAAGAAGGCGGCCAGCAAAAAAAAAGTAACGGCTAAAAAATCTGCGGCAAAATCAAGTAAAACCAAAACCAAGAAAACTGGTAAGCGCTAGTGGTTTGTCAATTGGCTTTTACGGCTCCCTCCTGAGGGAGGACGAGTACTGGCAATGTTCAACTGGCTCAATCACTGGATGCGTTCATGGTTTGGCATCTGCCTGTTAAAGCGGACGCCCCAGGATGATGGCTTTTCGTATTCCGGACTGGTGCTGGCGTTGACCCTGTATGTCGCGAGTGATGTGCTGGTTGCGGCGGCCAGTTCAGGCTGGAAAGTCGGCTGGGGTATGACCGCAATTGACGTGCTCATCCTGATTGCATTGACGTTCGCCCTGCTGAAATTTACCAATAAATCTGAGCGATTTCTGCAAACCATTACCGCGTTGGCGGGTACCGGTGGTCTGCTCGGTCTGATGGTTTTGCCTGCTGTTCAGAACACTACATTTAATACGCCAACCGAACAGAACTCGGGAATGCTGGTTTTATTCTGGTTGGTCATGATGGTCTGGAGTGTCGTGGTACGAGCACACATTTACCGGCATGCACTGTCGCAAAACTATGCCACAGGTGCGGCAGTTGCTATCGTGCAAGCAATGATAGTATTAAGACTGGTTAACCACTGGTTTCCACAGGCCGGATGATGCGAATCCATGTGCTAGGAATTTGCGGTACCTTTATGGGTGGACTTGCGCTACTTGCCCGTGAAGCCGGGTTTGAAGTGGCCGGATCCGACAGCGGTGTTTATCCGCCTATGAGTACGCAGCTTGCAGAGCAGGGAATCAGCTTACACGAAGGCTATAGCGGAGAGGCGTTACGTGACGCTGATCAGGTCGTGGTCGGTAATGCCATGAGCCGGGGTAATGCTGCTGTTGAAGCCATGCTTAACCAGGGGCTGCACTATGTTTCTGGTCCTCAATGGTTAGGGGAACAAGTGCTACAGGATCGATGGGTACTGGCAGTGGCCGGTACACACGGTAAAACCAGTACTGCCAGTATGTTGGCCTGGATACTTGAATTCGCGGGTCTGGAACCTGGGTTTCTGATCGGTGGGATACCGGCTAACTTTGGAATTTCTGCGCGACTTGGACAATCGCCGTTTTTCGTGGTTGAAGCAGATGAATATGACACAGCATTTTTTGATAAACGCTCCAAGTTTTTGCACTACCGGCCACGCACTTTAATCTTGAACAATCTCGAATACGACCACGCAGATATTTTTCCAGATCTTGCTGCTATTCAAACCCAGTTCCATCATTTAATGCGTACCATTCCCGGCGAAGGTTTGGTCATCAATAATGCAGAAGACAAACCTTTATCAGAGGTGTTGGATAAAGGTTGCTGGACGCCCGTTGAATCGGTTGCCAGTGGTTCTGGTCAGGCACAATGGCAGGCTGTAGAGATAAGCAAAGATGGCAGCGCATTTGATGTGCAATTTGAGGGTGTTTCGCAGGGGCGTGTCGAATGGACGCAACTCGGCAGACATAATGTTCACAATGCATTATCAGCTATTGCTGCTGCACGTCATGCTGGTGTGCCAGTTGCTCAATCGATTGCAGCGCTGGGTGACTTTAAAGGCGTAAAACGCCGTATGGAAGTTCGTGGCGTGGCCGGTGGTGTGACGGTTTACGATGATTTCGCGCACCACCCAACAGCGATTGAAACCACGCTTGCGGGCTTGCGCGGGCGGGTAGGTAACGCACGTATTATTGCCTTGCTTGAGCCGCGTTCAAATACAATGCGCATGGGCGTACACCAGCAGAGTCTACCGGCTGCACTGGTCGAAGCGGATGAGGTGTTTTGTTATCAGCCGGATGATGCGGACTGGAAAATGAGTGAAGTCATGACTAACGCACAGGTGTTTGCCGATATTGAAAATCTGGTATCGACCGTGGTTAATAATGCAAAATCTGGTGACCATGTGTTGGTTATGAGTAATGGTGGTTTTGGTGGAATCCACGAAAAATTGCTTGACGCGTTACGCAAGGCAGAGTGAGGAATACAGTAAATATTGTAGGAGCGGCTTCAGCCGTGATGGTCGGCATTGTCCCCTTTCGCGGCTGAAGCCGCTCCTACAGTGTTTTATGTCAATCAGGTAATCTTGAAAAATAAAAATGAATAAATCAAATGCACCCATCGCTATCGCTATCACCGGTGCCTCCGGTGCGCCGTATGCGTTACGTTTGTTACAGCAATTGATCGAAAAGGGTGAGCAGGTCTATGTGATGATCTCCACGCCCGGCCAGGTTGTGCTGAGCATGGAAAGTGATCTGAAACTCTCGGCCCGTCCGGCTGAGACGCAACGTATCCTGAGTGAATATTTTAATGCGGCCGAAGGACAATTACAGGTATTCGGGCGTGAAGAATGGACTGCGCCGGTTGCCAGTGGTAGCGGTGTACCACGTGCTATGGTGGTGTGTCCCTGTACCACTGGCACACTGGCTAATATTGCCAATGGAGTCAGCAGTAACCTAATCGATCGTGCCGCCGATGTGGTTATCAAGGAACAACGCAAATTGATTCTGGTTGTGCGTGAGACGCCCTTGTCAGCGATACATCTTGAAAATATGCTTAAACTGGCGCGGCTCGGTGTGGTGATGTTACCGCCCAGTCCCGGTTTTTATCATTCGCCTGGATCGATCGATGATCTGGTTAATTTTGTCGTTAGCCGGATTCTGGATCAGCTCGGAATCACAAACGATATTTCACCACGCTGGGGAAAGTAGAGTCAGTATGGACGATTCATTTAGCTTGCCAATATTCCCCTTGCATACGGTATTGTTTCCCGGCGGTGTCTTACCACTGAGTATTTTTGAGCCGCGTTATCTGAGCATGATCGGCCGTTGCATGCGCGAAGAAACCGGTTTTGGTATTTGTGCAATTAAACAGGGTGGCGAAGTAGGTAAAGCTGCTGATTGTTATTACACCGGCACATTGGTTCAGGTTATTGATTTTAACCAGGACGATGCCGGGCTACTTTCTATTGTGGTTAAAGGGCAAAAGCGCTTTCGGATAACCAGTACCGAAGTGCTGCCGGATCATTTATTGACAGCCAGTGTTACCTGGCTGGATGAGCCAGAAAGTGAGTTGCTACCTGCAAACTACCTAAGTCTTAAGCCATTGCTGGAACAACTGATTAGACAAGCGGGCAAACCATTTTCAGATTTGACAACGGATTACGACAGCGCTGACTGGGTAGCAGCCAGGTTGGTGGAATTATTGCCTTTCGCTACAGCTGATAAGCAACGTGTGCTGGAACTGAATAATTTCGAACAACGGTTACAGGTGTTATACGACGAGCTTTTATCAGAGACGCTGACTTGAGGGTATCTGATACATTTACAATCATTGTAGGAGAGCGGCTTCAGCCGCGATGGGTATGCAGTGTCCATCGCGGCTGAAGCCGCTTCTACAAATACCTGACAAGTAAATTAAGTTACTACGGCGATTTGCCAGGTTCTTCAATATCGGTCATTAATATAACCTCACCGTTCCATGACAACGCCGCATGGGGTTGTTGCATGGATTGCCTTGTGCCGCGAATCAAATAATGTACATCCTGTTTGAATAGTGTCATTGGGTTGTCAAAATTACTTGCCGTTCGTAACAGGCTGAACAATCCTTTTTGTGACTGTGTTTCAAGAAAACTTGTCGTGCCAACCCAGACCGGCTGATTTGATTCATCCAGTTTGAAATGGCTGGGCCAGAAGCGTACCACCAGTAACCGGTCAGGTTCCTGAATATCCTTGACCATCAGCAAGCTCTGGTCACTGCCACTATGTATTTGCGGTAACACCGGCAGCTTGTTGATATTCGGATTACCAGTGAACATGATAAGAAAACTTTTAAAGCTTAACCCGGCAGGTTTGTGCCAACCCTGATGAGTCAGGTGTTGTTCAAGATCCTGCAATGATCCAGCCCACTGCAGGTTCAAAGGTTGGCGGCGTTGACCACGCATGTCATTGCGATAGGCCGGTAACTGTTGCCAGCTTTCTTGCAGCCATTCATCGGGCATCAGACTTTGTTGGGTATCTTCGGTAGCAGGATAGGCCGCTTCCTGTGTCGCAGGCAGCAGACTGCTGAGTAACAGTAATAGTCCAAAGGCAACTGAAATAACCGGCAACAGTTTACGCAATGGGATAGCGGGTGCCGGATGACCTCGATAAGCGATGCCCAGCAAGGTTATCCATACCAGGCTCAGGCTCCAGCCGCCAAGGATATCACTGACCCAGTGAGCGCCTAGATATACGCGTGTAAAACTGATCGCAACGACGGGGAAAACTGCCGCTGAATAAGCGGTCCAGCGCCAGTTGGGATGCAGCTCGCGCGCGATCACAACGGCTAGAAAACCAAATACCACCAGTGATAAACTGGCGTGTCCACTGGGGAATGCGAAACCTATAATTGAATTAAGTTCTTCAATGGGCCTGCTGACCATCGTGTAATGCTTGAGTGCCTGGGTCAGCAGGGTGACCCCAGCTATTGCCAGCAGCCAGTGCACGACTGCACGCCAGTAGTGATGCCACAACAACCATGCCGTAATCAATAAAGTAAAGCCGTAGAGGGGAATACTGTTGCCGATTCGTGTGATCCGGAATAGCCATTGGTCTGCAAAAGGCGTGCGTAGCTGTTGTAATTCATTAAATGTAATCAAATCAAGATTACCCAGCAGTGAACCGGGCGTGAGTTGCTGCAACGTTGCCAGCAATATCCAGCTTGCCGCGACCAAAATGCCGGTGAGTATGGTCATGCCTCGTGCTTCCGGGTGATTGGGGTCAAGCAAGGCAGCTGTCAGTGGATGAATCAACGGATGCTGTTGGCTCCAGGCTAGAACACGCATCTGTGCTGAGGTTGTATGTGGTTGCAGGCTGCGGGATATACGCCGCACCAGCCACCAAAAAAACCACAGCAGGCCAAACAATAGGCCCAGTACCAGCGCTAATCGTCCAGCGACTTCTGCTGCCAGGCCGAGTGAGGCACCAAACAGGAAACCGGGTGCCATATAAGCCGGTGCCCATACTAATGCAGATAAAACATTGACCAGAAAAAACCGCTGCGGTGGCATATCGAGCATACCGGCAATGGCCGGTACCAGGGGTCTGACTGGCCCAACGAAGCGCGCTAATAGAATGCTTTTACCGCCGTGACGGTGGAAGAAATCCACACCTTGCGTCATCATTTTTGGATAATTTCTGAATGGCCAGATCACCCGTAGCCGTTGATGGTAATGTCGTCCGATCAGATAGCTGGTGCCGTCACCTAGAATTGCACCGGTAATAGCCCAGAGCAGGGTGGGAATCAGTTCCATTTGACCGGAGGCCACCATGGCGCCGACGGCAAACATGATTACCGTTCCGGGTACTAACAGTCCGACAATCAGCAGTGATTCGAGTGCTGAAACGATAAGCACCATGACGCCAGCCCAGTGCGGGTGAAGTCTGATCCATTCCAGCAGTTGATCGAGAAACTGTTCCATAGTCGTTTAGGGTAATGTATTTATAACCGGCAATGCTAAGGAACCTCTGATGTGTCGTCCATCTCGTCATTGTGAACAATGAAAGTTCTGTAGGAGCGGCTTTAGCCGCGATGGGGTCATAGCGTTCATCGCGGCTCAAGCCGCTCCTACAGATGCTCGCATTAATCAGAGGTTCCCTAAAGGCAGATCACACGATATTGCTAAATGCTCTTTCGGCAGCCCCCAGTGTGGCCTGAATAGCGTTTTGGTTATGTGCTGATGAGACAAAACCCGTTTCAAAGGCAGACGGCGCCAGGTAGACGCCTTCATTAAGCATGGCGTGGAAAAAGCGTTTGAATCTGTCCTGGTCGCATTGATTGACTTCTGAAAACCGGCTGACCTTCTGCTGATCCGTAAAAAACAGGCCAAACATGCCACCTACCTGATTGCTAGTGATAGGAATGCCAGCTGTTTTACCGAGTGCTTCGATACCCTGGGTTAATTGTTTTGCACTCTGGTCCAGTTGGTCGTGAAAGCCTGGTGTGCTGGCAATTTCCAGCGTTGCCAGTCCGGCCGCCATGGCAACTGGATTGCCTGACAGTGTACCAGCCTGGTAAACCGGACCCAGCGGTGCAATTTTTTCCATGATGTCCCGCCGTCCACCAAAGGCGCCGACAGGTAGTCCGCCGCCGACCACCTTACCTAATGTTGTCAGGTCGGGAGTGACGTCATAAATCGATTGCGCACCACCTAATGCGACTCGAAAGCCGGTCATGACTTCATCGAAGATCAAGACAGATTGGTATTTGTCACACTGCGCGCGGAGCGTTTCCAGAAATCCCGGTAAGGGCGGGATGCAGTTCATGTTACCGGCGACCGGCTCGACGATGATGGCAGCGATTTGTTCGCCGATTTCGCTGAATATATTTTCAACCTGTTCACTGTTGTTATATTCAAGTGTACGGGTCAGTTCTGCCAATACAGCTGGCACGCCGGGTGACGTCGGTACGCCGAGTGTTAATGCGCCCGAACCTGCTTTAACCAGTAATGAGTCTGAGTGGCCATGATAGCAACCTTCAAATTTGATAATAATGTCACGTCCAGTGTGGCCGCGCGCTAGCCGAATTGCGCTCATCGTCGCTTCTGTGCCGGAACTGACCATACGGACCAGTTCCATTGACGGTACAAGTTCACATAACCGGTCTGCCATGCGGGTTTCAATTTCTGTCGGTGCGCCGAAGCCAAGACCACTGCTGGCGATTTCCTGGACAGCATGAATAACTTTCGGGTGACAATGACCCGCGATCATGGGTCCCCAGGAGGCGACATAGTCGACATAGCGTTTACCATCGACATCGTAGAGGTAGGCACCTTCACCGCGAGCGAAAAATATTGGATCGCCACCGACGCCTTTGAAGGCGCGTACGGGAGAATTTACTCCGCCGGGGATGTGTTGTTGGGCTTGTTTAAAAAACTGTTCTGATTTGTTCATAGATCCGTTTATGTTGTTAGTTTGAATAAGCGCAACCTATACGTTGGCTATGTTTTAAGGGGTTCTGATTAACTCAGGATACCAACCCAACCAATGGGCCGCTATAAAAATGTCCCTGTAAGCTTGATGGCCGCATCCTTGCGGCCAACACCCATGGGTTGGGTTGGTATCCTGAGCTAATCAGAGTGTTCTCAGTTTAAAAAGTTATTATACCGAAATTGGCTGGTCGTTTATGTTGGCCCTGTATGCCGAAATAGTTCGGCATACAGCTGTGCAGCATTATAGATGTCTGGTTCACCAAAGACGCCACGAACAACTGCCACCATGCTTGCGCCTGCGTTGATCAGGTTTGAGGCGTTGCCAGGCGTAATGCCGCCGATCGCAACCACGGGTATTTGTAATTCCTGTTTGGCGCGTTGCAGTAATTTTATGGATGCGGGTGTTGCATCCGGTTTGGTTTTGGATGCAAAAAAACTACCGAAGGCAATGTAATCAGCACCGTTTTCGATCGCAGTTAATGCACGCTGCCATTCGTTGTAACAGGAAACTCCGATAATAGCTTGCTCACCAAGCTGTTGCCTGGCATCTGTCAGGCTGCAATCATCACGTCCCAGGTGGACACCGGCGGCTCCAATCTCCATAGCCAGTTCAATATTGTCATTGATGATCAAAGGAACGTTATGTTGATTACAAAGCTGGGCAAGTTGTTTGCTCTGCTTGAGTTGCAGTGGCCGGTTACCTGATTTATCCCGGTACTGAACTAGTCTGGCACCACCCTTTAGGGCTTGCTCAACATGGGCGCTTAACTTTTCAGGTGACTGTAAGCTTGCATCGGTAATAATATACAAGCCGGATAGAGAATAAGGGTGGGTCATTACTGTAGTTCCAGAATTCTTTACTCAGTATTAATTAGATCTATTTTTAAGTTGGTTTTATCAATAAAAATTATAATTCTCTCGCCAAGACGCAAAGCACGCAAAGAAAAAATAAAAACTCAAGCATTCGTTTTTAACTCTGCGAGCTTTGCGTCTTGGCGAGAGAAAATTGTTTTTAGACGGGAACAAATAAAATGACAATATCCGTTATCAAAGTAATACTGGCATCGTAAAAGTAATAATTACTCATCCTCTTCCCTGGCCCAAAACAAACGATTAGGCAAATGCTGTCCCATGCCAATCCGATAGCCGTGCAATAAAGCTTGCCAGGTGTATTCCTGCGCTTCATGTATCGCTGAAAAAGGTTCAAGCCCTTGTGCCAACAAGCCAGCGATGCTCGCGGCCAGGGTGCAACCCGAACCATGGTAACTGTGTTCAAGACGATCCCAGTTGAATGTCTCCAGTTGGCGGTTATCGGTATAAAGTGTGTTCACAACGGTCGGGGTGTTTTCATGGGTGCCGGTAATCAACACAAATTCACTACCGCGTTCCAGTAGCGCCATTGCGCATGCATCCAGTGAATCGGCTTCCGGTGCCAGTGTGCGTGCTTCGAGGCTGTTCGGGGTGAGTATGGTTGCCTGTGGTAGTAAGAGTTCATTGATTGCCGCGATCACGTCATCATCAGCCAATACGGAACCATTACCTGATGCGAGTACCGGGTCGAGTACCACGGGTATGTCAGGATAATCAGTCAATATAGAGTGAACTGCTTCGACTGATTCACTACTGCCTAACAAACCGATTTTGAACGCGTCAACTACCATATCCTCAAGAACCACGCGTGCCTGTTCCACAATAAGACCAATGTCCAGCGGTGTGTAACCGATAATTTCACTGGTGTCCTGAATAGTGAGTGCTGTGATAACCGGTGCAGCATGGCAACCGTGGCTGATTAAGGCTTCGATATCGGCCTGTATGCCCGCGCCGCCGCTGGGATCATTGCCGGAAAAGGCCATGACCACAGGGATTGGTGAGGATTCTTCAGTCATGCGTCAGCGCTTTTTTGTGAATGTTTTAAAGGCATTGATGTGGATTCCATGCAGACAATCCTGTATTTAACCGCAAAGTATGCGTGCGAAGCAAAGGATAAAACGCCAGCATCGTCTACACTTGAGATAGCAAGAACCTGTAGGAGCGGCTTTAGCCGCGATAGGGTGTGCAGTGTTCATCGCGGCTGAAGCCGCTCCTACAGGTTCTGCACTGTTTAAAATGACAAGATGTATGACACATCAGAGATTCCTTAACAGTGGCTGCTTTCATGTTGTGAGGGCTGGTTATGCGAACTCCAGAAGACAACTATTTTTTCGAGCTGGTCAACACTGCGCGGAGCTATTGCCGATTGATTGATCATTTGCCCGGTAGCCAGGATGATGGGTTGTTATTAGTTATTAAATTGTTGCCGCGTCTCCATGCTGCGGTGGTTGCACTGCATCCGCCAGTTTCCAGTGGTCTTGCAAGCGTAGAGCCCCAGGATATTGATAAACGTTTTGAACTGTTCAGTTGGTTACGAACCCGTTTGGGCAGCCGGGACAGTTACTGGCTGGAGTATGATGAAACCGGTCATGGCAGCGAAGCTCATGAGCGGATGAGCGGCAGCCTGGCAGATGATCTCACCGATATCTATTTCGAACTTAAACAAGGCCTGCAAATGCTCGATACTCGTAGCCCGGATCAGGTTGCAGGTTGGTGGCAGAACGGGTTTCGACTGCATTGGGGGCAACATCTGGTTGATGCGGAACGGCATTTATATGTACTAAGAGCCAGTGGCCGGTTGCAATAGCTGATCTTCTGTGGATTCCGTGGTAAAAATATAGGAACCTCTGATGTGTAGAATATTTTGTTCTGGTGACAACTGCCAAATCCTGTAGGAGCGGCTTCAGCCGCGATGGGGCTGCGATACCCCATCGCGGCTGAAGCCGCTCCTACAGAGTTTCGCTAATTAATCTGAGGCGCCTATTCAATTTGGCCTATTGCTGAATATGGTGAGTCAGGTTGAATTATAGAGACGTTTCCCTGTCCTAAAGGTGCAAACTGGCCGTCAACCGTTACAATAGGCGGCAGTTAGCGTCTTATTGCGTGGGCAGTATAGAATTGACCCTATTAATTAATCCGCTGAGCGGCGGGAAACAGTAAGGATTGGAACCTTTGAATATGAATAGTCGTTTAGAGAAACAGCAAACAGGTTTTACCCTGATCGAAGTGATGGTCGTGGTGGTTATCCTCGGAATTCTGGCCGCTGTGCTGGTACCCAAGGTGATGGATCGTCCCGAACAGGCTCGTATTACCAAGGCACGTCAGGATATCCGTGCAGTAGAAGCGTCTCTGAATCTGTACAAACTGGATAACTACGTCTATCCGACCACCGACCAGGGCTTGGAAGCACTGGTTCAGAAACCCTCTTCCCCGGAGCCGCCGCATTGGAAACAGGGCGGCTATCTGGATCGCCTGCCGGTAGATCCATGGGATCGTGAGTACCAGTTTTTGAATCCCGGAACGCACGGTTCCACTGATATATATTCGCTCGGTCCGGATGGACAGCCGAGTGATGATGATATTGGTAACTGGTCGCTTAATTAACAATAAGCATTGATCGTTGGTACTAACATTTAGCACCTAAAAAATATCTCTCGCCAAGACGCAAAGACCGCAAAGAAGATAATGGTATGGAACTTAAGCAATCATTTTTTCCTTTGCGGTCTCTGCGTCTTGGCGAGAATTTCCTGTTTATGGACAGGTGCTAATTATGAGTAAGACGAAATCACAGCCTGCCGTTGGCAGGCTTTTTTCGTTATACCAGATGCGTGGCTTCACCTTGCTGGAGTTGATGGTGGTGATCGTCATCATTGGTATTGTGATGTCGTTTGTTACCGTGTCTATTGGTGGTGATAACCGTGCCGAAGAACTGGGCCGCGAAGCAAAACGGCTGGCAGCCTTGATGGATCTTGCCAGCGATGAAGCTGTTCTGCGCTCCACTCAATTGGCGGTGCGTTTCGGTGATTCGGAATATGAGTTTTATGCCCTGCAAAACAATTCATGGTTGCCGCTGGCCGATGATCCACAGTTTCGTTTACGTAAGCTACCTAAAGGCACGAACCTGGATCTTGAACTGGAAGACAGTCCGCCGTTGGATCTGGACACCGATGATGATCAACAAATGCCACAAGTGTTTATCCTGTCCAGCGGTGAAATGACGCCCTTTGTGCTGACCTTCAGCGCCCGGGAAACCGAGCAACGCTTTCAAGTCAAAGGCGGTCTGACCGGTGAATTGGAGCTGGAATAATGCGTAATCGCTGCGCGGGTTTTACATTGCTGGAGATACTGGTTGCCCTCGCGGTATTAGCCACAGCGATGGGCGCTTTGTTGCAAACCGCAGGCAGCTTTACCATTAATCAGGCTTACCTGCGCGATCGGACTATTGCAGAGTGGATTGCACGCAATCATATGATTGAGCAACAACTGTCGGCGACCTGGCCCAGGATTGGCCAGACAAAAGGTGAAATTGATTATGCAGAACGGGATTGGCAATGGGTGATGCAAGTGACCCAATCACCGGAAAAAGATTTACGCCGCCTGGATATAGAAATTTTTGTGATCGATGGAAATGAAAGCGAACAGTCACTCGCCAGCCTGTCTGGTTTTGTGGAGAAGCGTTAATGCTAGCGCGCCATAATAAAATTTCCACTAGCAAGGGTTTTACCTTGCTGGAATTGTTGGTGTCATTATCAATTTTTGCCTTCATCAGCGCCATGGCCTTTGGCGGTATGAGCCAGGTGATGACGCAACGTGCATTGACCGAAGAAAAAGCCGACAAGCTGCAGCAGTTGCAGATAACTTATACGATCATGGATCGCGACTTTAGTCAGTTGATAGACCGGCCAGTGCGTAATGCGTATGGAAATTCTTTAGGCGCGTTGGTTGGCAGTGATGGTATAGAAGGTGTCGAGCTCACACGTAGCGGTTATGCCAATCCAGCAGGGTTTCGCCGTAGCGCGCTACAACGTGTGAGATATATTTCGGAGGACGAAAAATTACTCCGGCAGGCCTGGAAAGTGCTGGATCGTTCACCGGATAGCGAAGCAGTACAGCAGGTTCTTTTCGAGCCTGTGGAATCATTTTCGTTGCGCTATCTGGATCGGACAAATAATTGGCGTGAGACCTGGCCACCGGTCGGTGGAGCGCCGGGGGTAACACCTGGATTACCGCGTGTTGTTGAGGTTGTGATCGAAACTAAGGATTTTGGCAAAATTACCTGGTTATTTAAGGCGCCTGAGCAATTTACACCAACACCGCCACCAACATCACCCGCGCCGCCTCCCCCATCACCTTAGCCAATAATGGGTTAGAAAATGAAGCCAGCATCACGGCAACAAGGAGTTGCATTAATTACAGCCATTCTCATGGTAGCCATTGCAACCGTTGCCGCAGTCGCAATGGCTACCCGGCAGCAACTAGATATTCGTCGTACTGGGAATTTACTGCACGGCACCCAGGCAATAACCTACAGCGAAGCGGCTGAGAGCTGGGCGCGGGTGGTGTTGGCACGTGATCTTACAAAAAATAAGATTGACCACTTGAAAGAAGACTGGCACACGCGAGCTGATTCGATGGTAGAGGGAGGTGGTGTAACGGGATGTGTCTACGATATGCAGGGACGATTTAATATCAATTCGATCATTGATAATACGGGTAAACGTATACCGGCAGCGGTGGATCGCTTTAAAACCCTGTTGCAAAATCTGGGCCTGGCAGACGAGCTTGCTGATTATCTGGCTGATTTTATCGATAAAGATGACGCGCTAGGCTTTCCTGTTGGAGCAGAAGATAATGATTATTTAGTGTTACAACAAGGCTATCGAACATCTAACAAGCCGTTGGTCAGCGTCACAGAATTGCGTTTGGTGAAAGGTTTTGATGCGGAAGTTATTAGCAAGCTGATGCCACACATAAGCGCCTTGCCAGAGGGGGCACCAATTAATGTGAATACCGCTACGGCAGAAGTATTACGGTCGTTAATCGCTTCGGGTGGAGGTAGTCCAGGTATTAGTTTGGCTGATGCAGAAAGTCTGATAAAAACTCGTGAAACTAAACCATTCGAGATGGTAGCGGACTTTTTGGCTGAGCCTGGGATATCTGCCGTCGCTGCATCAATCGATAAAACAATGCTCAGTGTTAACAGCCAATGGTTTCAAATGCGAGCAATGTCCGGAACGGGTCAAGCCAATGCGCAGTTAAGTAGCCTGATTCAACGAGTTGGCGGTAAAACCAGTGTCATTATGCGGGAACGGTTGCTGCATGAACCTTTGCCAAAAGGCTCAGATGAATGTTGAATGTGCAATAATATCCAGGGGATAAGAAAAATTCGGTTAGAACCTGTAGGAGCGGCTTCAGCCGCGATGGGGCGCAACGTCTATCGCGGCTGAAGCCGCTCCTACAGGATTTCACTGTTAATATGTCAAGAAATGTGAATTGTTCAGAGGTTTCCTGCTATTGAGTATGCAAGTCTTTGAATGCACAATATGATACAGCTGTTACTCGTAGGGTAGGGTTTGTGTCTCACCCCACCCTACGGATAATTTTGGATACTTCGGGATTGAGGACTAAATGCCAGAAACACTCATAATTCGGTTAGGCGATGATGCCCGGGTACGGGACTGGATCACACTGGATGATCAGGGGCAGGTTTCGTCTGATGTGCACAGTGGCGAGCCCGATGACACGGTGTGTCAGCAAGCGCAATACGTGGTTGCCCTGGTGCCGGCTGAAGATGTACGACTTTGTGAGGCCACTGTGCCTGGACGCAAACGCCAACAGATATTACAGGCGATTCCTTTCGCACTAGAAGAACAATTAGCTGAAGATGTTGAGAGTCTGCATTTTGCTATCGGAGCGTTACAGGACAGTGGCGAGTACCCGGTAGCAGTTGCATCGCGGAAGCAAATTGATGCCTGGCTTGCGACCCTTGCATCCCTGGAATTGGTTCCGGATGAAATGATCAGTGAAATACAGGCACTGCCGTTGGAGGCAGGTTCCTGGAGCATGCTGGTGGATACTGACCGGGCATTGGTCAGAAGTACGCCAAACGCAGGTTTTGCGACAGATACTTCGACAGTTACAACCCTGTTTGAATTATACGCCGGGCAAGAAGCGGCACCGCAACGGGTTCAGGTTTACGGTGATACAGTGATCGACCTGGGCGTTGTGGATGTAGAAATGGATGCGGGCGATTTGTCTGCGTTGCAATTAATGGCCTGGGGCTGGAACCAGAAAGCTGGGATTAATTTACTGCAAGGTAAGTACAGTCAGAAAGAAGATATTAAACAAGCATTGATGCCCTGGCGAGCGACCGCCGCTTTGTTGGTTGCCGGTCTGGCATTAGCGTTGATTTCCGTTGGTGTGGATACGTTCCGTTTGTCGCGCCAGCAGGAAGTTTTAACAACTCAGATTGAACAGCTTTATAAAAAGACTTTCCCCAAGGCTAAACGTGTGGTGAACGCGCGCTCTCAAATGGAGCAGAAGCTCAAACAATTGCAGCGCCAGTCGGGTACCAGCCAAACAGATTTTCTCGCCTTGCTGGGAGAAACCGGCGATATTCTAAACCGTACCCAGGGTGTTGAGATCAGTAATGCAAGTTTTCGTGACGGACGTCTGGATCTGGAATTGGCGGTAGATAACCTGCAGATCCTGGACAAGTTGAAACAGGATTTAGTGGCCAGTGGCCGCCTGCAAGCGGAAATTCAATCAGCAACCACCGAGGCTGGGCAGAAAGTTAAAAGCCGGGTGCGGGTAACGGGAGTATAAGCGTTGTTTATGAATTTGCAGCAATGGTTTGAAGGATTACAATCGCGTGAGCGGTTATTGGTGATGCTGGGTGCAGCCGCTTTCTTGCTGCTGATATTTTATCTGATGATCTGGGAACCGATGTTCTCACGCTATCATAGCCTAAAGACCAGCGTCGCTGAACAGCAGGAAACGCTCGGCTGGATGCAAAAATCAGCAGGCCAGATCAAAGCGTTGCAACGTAGTGCGCCAGCTGGGTCGGCGCAAGGCCTGGGCGGCCGTTCACTGCTTGCGGTGGTCGATCAATCGGCGCGCAGCGGTGGTCTCGGTAGTAGTATTAAACGTATCGAGCCGGATGCTAATAAAGGCGTCAAGGTCTGGTTTGAAGGTGCAGGTTTCGATCAGATGATCGTCTGGTTGGGTAACCTGACGCGCCAGTATCAGGTCGAGACCAGTATGGTGACCATCGAACCTCAGGGCGATGGACGCGTCAACGCTCGCATTTCTCTCCTTGAGCCAGCTACGTGATATCAATCCGGCGGGGTCTCCTGCTTGGATTTGCTGCTTATCTGTTATTCATGGTGTTTTCTGCACCCGCATCCTGGGCGGTGAGCTTTTTGCAAAACCGGATTCCTGGGCTGCAACTGGTCGCAACAGAAGGCAGTCTCTGGTCAGGCCGGGCTAAACAACTCTATTTTCAAGGTCAGACAGTGACAGATCCCACCTGGAGCTGGCGGCCGCTGGCACTGCTGTTGGGCCGGGTGGAATATCGATTACAGGGAATCTGGTCAGGCGAACCAGCCTCTCTGAGGGTGGGTGCCAGTCTTACAGGATCCACTTATCTGGCCGATGTATCTGCCAAAGCTACGTCACAAACCCTGTCTGCAGATCTGCTGCCGAAAAATGTGATGTTGCAGGGACAGATGATTATGGAGCTGGAGAAAGTGGAGCTATCAAGTCAGGGAATGCTACCCATTCTGCATGGCCAGATTCGTTGGCTGCAGGCTGAAGTTAATTCGCCCATGCAATTGCAGCTGGGCAATGTGTTACTCGAACTCGCACCCGGTGATCAGAAAACAAACGGTAAGTTGACAGCCGAAGGCGGTCAATTACTCATTGATGGCACGCTCGAATACGAACCGGCCGGTGATTACACCTTGCTGGCTGATGTGCGTACTGATGGTCCGTTACCTCCTGCTGTTAAAAATGGACTGGATACCTTTGCTGAATTCCGTGATGGCCAGTACCGGTTAGATCTCAGCGGTAATTTGCGTTCGCTGCTAGGTTACTAATCATGCAACTGAGTGTGCATGTGCCTGAGCAGCACGATCTGAACGATCCCACCGTTGAGCTGGATCCGCACAGTCTGCAAGACTGGCTGGCCGGGTTGCCGATGTTGAACAGTTCCGAATCGATCTATCAAGTGTTGCATGCGCTTGAGCCGCTGAATGAACAGAAGATCGACAGTCAGCTGCGTTTCCGTTTGCTGAATATTTACCAACCAGTAGTACATAAGCTTTATGAAGCAGATGCAACTGATAGCGTTGCTCAGCAGCGTCAGGCAGGTTTGCCTGAGCAGGTGGCGGCCGATAATATCGAGCGTTTGTGTCTGGCAATGGCCGATGGCTACAAACTGGTTATCAAAGCCTGGTTTGCTGAAGGTGTTCAACGCAGTGATCCACACTTGTTTGCGCGAGGTTTACGCCGGGCGCTCCGGCAATTGAGCTGGACGATGTTGCACAGTTACCGGAATGTTCGCCCATTACCTCAGTATTTACTTTTTGAAATGCACCAGTTGTATCGTTTTGCGAGACACTTTGGTGTGCAATCTACCATTGATAGTTCAAGCAAAGGTGGCAACTCCGCGAGCCTGGCAGATTACTACCATGCGGCGATGGTGTTAACGCTGATGACTAGCCGCATACAGGCTAAACGATTAGAACGAATTTTTCAGGTGTTGTTACACTATGGTCGGGATATTCACATTACGGCGGATAACAACTGGCTGGATAATCCGCAAGCTTTGTATTTGATTGACCTGATGAGTGATGCGGCACCGAAAAATTGTGCCGGGCTGACATCACCTGCATCCGGTGAAGAACTTTGTATTATGGATGTTGCCGGTATGATCGATGCGCTGCATCAGAAAATGGCGGCGCGGCCTGCCGAGCAACGTTTTACGGGGCCGGAACCGATCATATTGAAAGCAATAGCCCCGATATAGAAACGGTCTTTATTGTAGGAGCGGCTTCAGCCGCGATGGTCGATGTGGTGCCTATCGCGGCTGAAGCCGCTCCTACAGTTCTCACGCATTTATCAAAATTTCCCTAAGTACAATATCAACGAAAAAACATGAACAGCCCAATTACAATCCCCATAAAAGCCATGACGCCGGAAACAAAATGCGGCTTCTGTACCAATACCCTGTGTTGTACCTATATCACCCAGGAAATTGATTCGCCGCGTTCGAAAACCGAATTTGATTACTTGTTATGGCAAGTGTCACATGAAAATATTCGAGTCTATAAGGATGAAGGCAGTTGGTATCTGCTGATCGATAATCCTTGCACGCATATTATGCATGACGGCCGTTGTGGTATTTATGACGCCAGACCACAGATATGCCGGGATTATTCCAATGATTATTGTGAGTTTGACGAACCCGCAGAGAATGGTTTCGAGCTATTTTTTAAGGACTATCAAGCGTTGTTAACCTACTGCAGAAAGCGTTTTAAGCGGTGGGATCAACTGCATCAATAAAGTGTAATTGTGAACTGTGAAGATTTTGTAGGAGCGGCTTCAGCCGCGAAGGGAGCGCAGTGTTCATCGCGGCTGAAGCCGCTCCTACAGGTTCTCGCTAATCCATCAAAGGGTCCATAGTTTTAAAAAAATTACAATCCGTTAATTAATTCTCCAAAATCCTTTATAGCAATATATTCCCCAGTCTCTTTCGGCGGCGCTTTACTATCCGGTTGATGGATAGCTCGTAAGTGTCGAATACCAAAATCCTGTGCAGCTTTCAGTACCGGTAAGCTGTCATCAACAAATAAAGTGGATTCAACAGAAAACGGATCTGCCTCGGCTAACCTGGGCCAGAACCGTGGATCTTCCTTAGGGTAAGAAAAACTGTGCGAACAAAACAGTTTTTCAAAATGCGCATCCAGGCCGGTGGTTTGCATTTTTAACTCAACCACCTTGTGATGAGCATTGGTCAGCAGTGCAATGCGTTTACCGCTTCGTTGCAATTTTTCTAATACCTGCCTGACTTGCGGGCGAACCTGGATCAAGTGTTCGAGCTCGCGCTTCAATGCCTCAATATCTAATTCCAGCTCCCGGCTCCAGTATTCAATACAATACCAGTCGAGCGTGCCTTCCATTGATTTAAAGCGCGGGAATAATTTCTGTTTAGCATCTTCCAGACTTAAGCCATGTTTTTCGGCATAACGGATAGGCACATGTTGTAGCCAGAAATGATTATCGAAATGCAGATCCAGCAAGGTACCGTCCATGTCGAGAAACACGGTTTCAATGGTGTCCCAGGGCAGGGTGGGAGGGGAGTTAGTTGCTTTCATTGTGAGTCACTATTGATTGCATAGATTCCAGTTGTTAAAGCTGCCAGTTTATGAATGAACATTGAAAAAGTCGTCCCCTCCCCCTCAGGGGGAGGGACAGGGAGAGGGGGTAAAAATAAGGCAGTAAACTTTTATTAGATCCCCTGATGTTCCCCCGGTTTAACGGACCACTAACTCGCAGCTAACGCTGCATTCTCGAATACCAACGGTGCCACCTGCCCAATATGGGAATGACGCCGCTGGCGATTATAAAACACTTCAATGTACTCAAAGATACTGGCCTTAGCTTCAGTGCGGCTACGATAGTCCTCATGATGCACCAGCTCTGTCTTCAGTGTGTGGAAAAAGCTTTCCGCCACAGCATTATCCCAGCAGTTACCCTTGCGGCTCATTGAACACTCAATGCCATTGGCAGCGAGCATTGCCCGGTAATCCGTAGCGGCATACTGGCTACCCTGATCTGAGTGCAACAACAATGGGCTGCGTACCTTCCGACGCATTAGCGCCATCTTCAAGGCATTCATCACTAACGCCGCTTTCATGCGCTTATGCATCGCCCAGCCAATCACTGCTCGGGAATACAGATCAATAATCACTGCCAGATACAACCAGCCCTCTCGGGTCGGTATAAAGGTGATATCCGACACCCAGCGTTGATTTGGCTGTGCGGTCGTGAACTGCCGCTCCAATCGGTTCGGGGCAGGTACCGTCTTACGTGAGTCTGTGGTTACCCGGAACTTGCGTATCGTCTTTGGCACAATGCCCCCACGCTGCATTAAGCGTGCAACCGTGTTCTCTCCTACCTGCTCACCCACTTCCAACAGATCTTTACGAATGCGTGGGGATCCATACGTCTCACGACTCGCCCGATGGAAATACCGGATCTTCTCCGTCAGTGCCTGATGACGCTGCGCTCGCGGACTCTCTGGCCGATCCCGCCAGTCGTAATAACCGCTGCGAGACACACACATTGCCCTGCACATCATCCGGATCGAGAATTGGCTACAATACTGGTGGATCACTGTGTATCTCATGGCTGGTTCTTCGCGAAGAACACCGCCGTTTTTTTTAGAAACTCATTCTCTTCCTGGCTGGCTCCCAGCGCTTTCTTTAAGCGCCGAATCTCGGCATCCTTGTCCTTTGTAACTCGCTTGCCTGAGAAAGCACTCTCTTGTTTCTCTTCCAATTGCGTTCTCCATTTATAGATCTGGTTAACTCGCAGCCCCAACTCTCTGGCCACCTGTGTCACTGGTTTATCTGAGTCAGCCGCCAGCCGAACTGCTTCGACCTTGAATTCCTTGCTGTATATCTTGTACGCTCGTTTGCTCATCGAACACTCCTTCAAGGCCATGGTAGCCCTTTTCTGAGTGTCCGTTAAACTGGGGGAAGTTCACCCTCTCCCCAACCCTCTCCCGGAGGGAGAGGGGGTTATCGGTAGCAGTGATTGCCAGTATATTCGCAGCCTTAATGACAACAGGCAACCTGCGGGCCGTTAGGGAATCGCGTATGATACGGAAAAAATCCTATAACGAGATACCAAGATGACAACTTTATTAAGTGATCCGTGTGTTTACCTGGACGATGTGCGGCAGCTGGCGGTTACAGCCGGTGAGAAAATCCTGGAAATTTACAATACTGATTTTGCTATTGAAGCCAAAGAGGATAAGTCTCCACTGACTGCAGCGGATATGGCGTCACATCATGCCATCGTTGATGGCCTGAAAAAACTAACACCTGATGTACCCGTCTTATCAGAAGAAGCGGCGAATATACCCTTTGCGGAAAGACAAAGCTGGACACGCTATTGGCTGATTGATCCGCTGGATGGCACCAAAGAGTTTATCAAGCGTAACGGTGAGTTCACGGTTAATATCGCAATGATTGAAGATCATGTGCCGATACTGGGCGTAGTGTATGTGCCGGTCAGCGGTGTTACTTATGCAGCTTGCCGTGGTCAAGGTGCTATCAAGGATGAAGGGAAGGGTGATGTGCCTATTAAAGTACGTCATCTACAGGACGGGCCGGTTGCCGTTGTAGGCAGTCGTTCTCACGGTGGTGATTCACTCAATGCCTTTCTGGACAAGTTGGGCGAACACGAAATCATCAGTATGGGGAGTTCGCTGAAAATTTGTCTGGTGGCTGAAGGCACTGCCGATATCTATCCCCGTCTTGGGCTAACGTCTGAATGGGATACAGCGGCGGCACATTGTGTTGTCGAAGAAGCCGGTGGCAGATTGACCGATTTGTCCGTGCAGCGCTTGAAATACAACACCAAGGACTCGTTATTGAATCCTCATTTTTTGGTGTTTGGTGATAAACGCCGGGATTGGAAACAGTATCTTTAGGCGATTAAATTTCGCGCCTAACATTACAAAACCTGTAGGAGCGGCTTCAGCCGCGATAGGGGAGTATGTCGACCATCGCGGCTGAAGCCGCTCCTACAGGAACAGGTGTTTTTCCGTATTTTCCCGTGACTAAAAAACCGCAGAACCCAGTTTCTTTTTAACGATTAAGGCAAGAATCAACACAGCTGTTAAAGCGCCAATCGTATCAGCCGCCCAATCCAGAATATCCGCCTCACGTCCTGGCACAAATGACTGATGAAACTCATCGCTGATGCCGTACAGGCTGGCAATACCTACAGCCAATGCTTTTTGTATTCCGGTATAGCGGGGAGCCTGGTATCGAAAACTCATCAACAACAACACACCGAGCAGGCCATAAGCCACTGCATGAAACAACTTATCCTGGTAAGCAAATAGATCGGGTGTTGGTAGAATAGGTTGGCTGGATAAATAAAACAGAGTTGCCATCCAGCCAATCGCCAGCCAGAGGCTCAGAGTGCGAATTGTTTGTGCCATCAGGAATTGCTTGGACTTTTATCCGTTTCCGTTTCGTTAACCGTAAACAGGCCGCTGAGTTGTTTATCCTGACCGACTTCCTGAACCAGCTTGGCATCTACGCGTTCACGTTGCTCGGCATAACCGTAAACCAATACCGTATCGCACAGCGTGTTAATTAGACGTGGCACCCCAGCCGTCAATTCAAACACGGCTTCACAGGCCTGGTCGGAAAACAAATCCGGGTTACCGCCTGCGGTCTTGCAGCGATGCCGGATATATTCGTATGTCTCATCGCTGGACAAGGGTTCCAGGTGATAATCGACGGCAATGCGTTGGGCAAATTGTACTAAATCAGGTCTGCGTAATGTGTCACGCAGCTCGCGCTGTCCCACCAGGATGATTTGCAGTATCTGATCCTTGTCTGCATTGATATTCGATAGCATCCGCAGTTCTTCCAGTGTTTCGGCAGACATGTTTTGTGCTTCGTCAACAATCAGAACCGTGCGCCGTCCTTTGGCATATTCATTAATGATGAAATCAATAAATTGTTGGTAGAGTTGAACCTTGTCTTTGCCAGCATGCGGAATTTCAAAAGCCAGTGCGACCCACTGCATCAATTCACCAAAAGACTGGTGCGTGTTGGAGATTAGCCCTACCCGGATATCATCGCCGATCTGGCTGAGTAATTTGCGGATCAACGTGGTTTTGCCGGTACCGATGTCACCGCTAATGACAGAAAAACCAGCCTGACTCATCAAGCCATATTCCAGCAACGTTAACGCCATCTTGTGCTTGCTGCTTAAATATAGAAAACCCGAATCGGGTAACAGTGAGAAGGGTTTTTCACGAAATCCGTAAAAGCTTTCGTACATAATTTTGGCCGTGGCAGCTTTAAGTGGGCTTCTTATTCAGTACAGTACCTAAAATATTGGTATTGGAGAGCATCTCAACAGCACGTGTGGTTTCATTCTGGGTGGTTTTACCTTCTTCGACGACTAACAATGCAGCATCTACATAGGGAGTGAATGCGAGCGCGTCAGAGGCGGTGAGTAAAGGCGGCAGGTCAAAAATAATGATGCGTCCCGGATAACGGGATTTCATTTCTTCGAGGAGGTTGGTCATCTTGGGCGAGTTGAGTATTTCAGCTGAATTCTGCACCGGCTGCCCACCCGGTAAAATGGTCAGATGGTCGATGCCTTTTGGATGAATGAATAACTCAGAAATCGGGGTGTCATCGAGTAAGTAATCGCTCAAGCCCTTACTGGCAGCAATACCCAGGTGCTCGTGCAGGTTTGGGTGCCGTAAGTTGGCATCAATCAGCAGGACAGTGCGGTCAACTTCCATCGCAATACTGGCGGCCAGGTTGAGTGCTGTAACGGTCTTGCCTTCACCCGCACCCGGACTGGTTACCGCCAGCACGCTCCAATTATTTTCCTTGAGCCGTTGCAGAACCTGCGTGCGGAGCAATTTATAGGCATCGGCAAAAGGACTATTTTCCAGGCTGGCTACAATACGGTGCTTACGTAAATGTTGGCTGGATATTTCTGCGTGCCGAGTTTGTGTATAGCTGACCTCGATAGGTTCAGCAGCTGGTGCTGTGGCGTCGTGCGCAACAGTTGAGACGGAAGAGTTACCTTGCCGCTCGGCGCGTGCGCGTTCCAGTGCTTGTTTGATTCGTTCCACTTGTTATGACCTGCAATTTTATAATTATGATTATAGTGATTTATGTTTAGGTATGTAGGTACTGAATATATTCATTCTGCCCTGTAGGAGCGGCTTCAGCCGCGATGGACACCGCAGTCCCTTCGCGGCTAAAGCCGCTCCTACAGTATTTTATGCAGAGGATGTATGAATAAAGTCAGTGACTCCTTATGTATTTATGACAACATCAGCTTTACGCAAGGCTTTATACCAGAGCACGTCCAGCGGTTTCCAGAAAAAATGCGCCATCGCAAGGGCCAGTACTAACGCGCTGACCATAGCAAGGGTCCCAGCAGCAAACTTGCGCTTCTGTCCGGTAATTTCTGCGGCATTTTGTAAATATGGGATTTCTGCCAGGGGTCCGGCGCCAACGGCGGCTATTAATGATTTGCTGCCGCGAATTGCATCATCCATGCTTTCAGAAATGGCTGCGTATCCGATGCCGGCACCTAGCGCCAACACCAAGCTCAGAAAGATGATTGCAGGCCGGTTCGGGCTGAAGGGTTCTTCCGGCAGTATAGCCGGTTCTATAAGTTCGAAGCGTTCACCCTTGCGTTCAGTTTCGAGCTGTTGAGATATTTGTGCACTCATTTGTTTAGCTTTGAGTTCACGATATTTCAGCGTGTCAGTTTCCAGATCACGGGTAAGCTCTCGGTATTCGCGCTCAACCTGAGGTGACTTTGTCAGGCGATCTTCATAGTTCGTAATTTTATCTCTCAGCTGTATTTTTTTATTCTTTAAAGAGCTGATTTCAGCATTGGCGGCATTCACCTGGCTTTGCAGGGAAATGTACGCGGGGTTATCCGGATTATCTCTTGCGGCGCGAGCCAACCTAGGCGCAGAGCTGACCGGGATACTTTTCAGACTTTCTATCTGTTTTTCAAGTTTGATGACATCGGGATGCTCGCTGGAGTATTTCTTCTTTAATGCCGCCAGATCACCACTTAAGACTTCAATTTCCTTGAGCTGTTCACTGGCGCTACTGACTTGCCCGGTTTCAGCTTCAAGACCTTCCATCTCCCGCCGGGCGCGTACCACATCAGGGTGGCTCTCTGAATAGCGCGCAATTAACCGGTAGTATTCGGTGCGTAATGCCTGCAGGCGGGTTGAAGGATCGACATTGATGTCTGACCCGTATGGTTTGACCTGGGCTAATTGCGCCTGGAGATAAATTTTACGTTCTTCGAGAGTACGAACCTGGGTGTCAAGATCCGACATTTCCCGGTCGGTTCTATCCATCATGGTTAAATTCAGCTCTCGTAATCCCGGTAGGGAATCGGCATTTCCTTCCTTGAAAGTTGCCAGTTTTTCTTCAAGATCCAGGATGCGTTTATTGAGCCGCGAGGATTCCTCACTCAAAAAGGCGTAGGTTTCGCTAGCTTTAGCAGTACGATCTTTCAGGTTTTCATTCAGGTAGAGTGAGGTCAACTCGTTGGTAACTTTTTGAACCTGGCGGGGATCTTCACCCGAGAAGCTAAGTCCAAACGCAATAGTGGCTGTTGTAGGGCGTCCTGAGCGTGGGTCGACCACCTCGGCGTCAATCATGTTCAGGCCTATGTTTTCGCGCATTTCCAGCAGAATCTCTTCCGTTGTGAGGCGCTTGCGCTCATCCTCGTATAAGCTATATTTATCTATAATTTTCATCAGGTTAGAGCGGGCCATGACCAACTGGCTGATGGTTTGAATACGTTGGGAAGCAAAACTGGTGACCGTCGAGGTGACCAACTCAGGTGGAATATCCTGTTCTTTGATCAGAATTGTCGCAGATGAACGATAAGTAGGTGGCCACAATAACGCGGCTAGCAGACCAATCAGGAATATACCCGAAGCAATACTAAGGATGGTTCTACGGCGTCTTTTAAAGGCGTCTAAATAATCTTTTAAATCAAGTGCTTGTTCTTCCATCGTTCCCTTCCGCGCTTATGGTTATAGCGCTAATCGCGCGCGTGACCCGCTTCCCATATAGGGCCACTAACGGGAAACAGCAATTCTAGGCCACCGGTAGGTAAGGGTCAAATTTGCAGAATTCTGTGTTGCGTTCCTGTTCGATCTGTCAAATATCTGATTTCTATATCGATAACCGGCTGAGATTCTCCAGAATTGGGCGATATCCCAATAGAGGCGGGGATTGACGTCGTAGTACTTGCGATCTTCTGATGTGGCCAGGTTACTATCATCCTTACTGCTATACAGGGCAATATTAAAGTCAGTTGACAATGTTTCAGAAAACTTATAATTAGTAGTCCAGTTCAGCCGCGTTACTTCGAACAGAACACCTGAAATCGTATTAGTTATATCGCGGGATACAGAAATGCTGGTTGATCCACGCTCAAATTGTTTCGTCAGGCTGCCATTAAATACGCCGCCCCAGTTTGAGTTTTCAATATTATTTGAGATCGGTGCAAATCCTACAAAAACACCACCTGCAAAGATGGGGATTTCCTGCTTGAATTCTGAGCTTGTCCGTCGAACGCCGACAAACAGCGAGCCCGAAAATGTGTCGCTGAATTGATAAGTAGGACCACCTTGCAGATAACTGTAAATTGACCTGATATCATTGTCATTATCGGTCAGGCTGCTACCAAGCGTGACTGTCGCAAAAGTGCGCTCATTGATAACCTGCTTGAGTGAAAGCTGGACATTGTGTGAAGTGTAGTCAACAAAACCCGTATCGGATTTTTCGTAGCCTACATCGGTAAAAGTGTAGCCGGTTTCCAGGCTGGTGCGATCACTTAAGTTATAGGTCCAGGTTGGGTTAGCCCGTTTAAGCAAACGATTGACACGGTCAAACACCAACCCGGTTTCTTCCAGTTGACTATCCAGCGTGGTATCACGAATCAGATCAACATTAAATCCAATTTCTGATCGTTCCATTTGATAAAATGAATCGACTACGAAGCGCACATTGTTGTCATTCAGATTATCTTCTTCCAGAAAACGCCGGAAATTAAAACGGAGATTACCGCTTAACCCGGAGCGAGGTGTCTTAACGCTGAAAATAGCGCTGGGGGTAAGCGTAACTTCGGATGAAGATTGCTCGTTAAAAGAGCTAATCCGGATGTTATCGTTATAGCCTGCACGTAGCTGGATGGTTGGATCGATTTTCCATTCGGCAGCAAGGCACGTAGTGGGTAAGACTATTACAAAGTAAAAAGCAGGCGCGAAATAATTGAAGATAAAGCGTTTCATATCATCATTTATTATAGTCAATAGCAAACATTATATGGTTGGATTGGGTTTGCGAACCCCGCTAAGCGCAGGACAGTAGCAAATGAAAGCCATCTCTCCCTCAGGGATAGAGCCGGGGAGGGATGGTGGTCAGATAATAGGAGCATTCATCAAAAAAGCAGCTTATCATTAAGGCACGACAACCACATCACCCGCGTTAAGAATAATATTCTGCTCAAGATTCTTACCCTTCTCAATATCACCATACTCAAATGAAATAGCCTTTTGAATCCCGTTCTTATCACGGCGTAAAATTTTTATCTTATTTAATGCCGCATAGGTTGAAGTACCTCCTGCCATGCTGAGCGCCTGCGTGACGTCAACATTGCGTAAAATTGGAAATTCTCCAGGACGATTTACTTTGCCTAAAACATATACTCGATTACCGGATAATTGACTGACTGAGACAGTGACAACCGGGTCAGGAATATATTTTGTTAAACCTTGTTTAATATTATTCCGTACTGCTTCGAGGCTTTGTCCGGCAGCAACAGCTTCCCCAACCAGAGGAAAACTAATTCGACCGTCAGGACGGACTAAAACTTCTTGATTTAAATCTTCTTCTTTCCAGACGGAAACCAAAAGCACATCCCCTGGCTGGATGTTATATTCAGCGGTTGTACTAATTTCCTCTGCGTGAGCCTGAGAACAGGGTGCAGCTAACCCAATGCTGACCATAAGCAAGGTAACCAGAAATTTTCTCTTGTTAAACATGTAAGCCTCGAACGTTACCATCGTGTAGGATTTCAGACTAACCATATTAACACGTATTAATCTTAGCTACTTGGCTTTCATCCAAATAAAGTATTCTATAAGGATGCAAAGAGTATATATTACTAGTATGAAAATAATGAATATAGTAGATACTAATCATTCCTTGTTAAATTGCTATTCCTTGACGGTTTTGTATGTGTCCAATGGCTTTACATAGGTGGTGCATCGGGTAGGTTGAAACTATCGCTTCCACCTGATTCAATAAAAATGCCTTACAGTATTTCAGGAAAGCCTATCGGTGAGTATGTTAAGCATCCTTGGGATTTGGTTTTTGCTGTGTATTTTGTCCTACCTGCTTTTTCTATCAGTAAACCAATACAAAGAGATTTTAGTTTAGTCCCCTGAAAATCTAAAGCTAGGTACGATTCCGGTTTAATATGGAGATTAAGGATAGTTCCGTCTTTCGAGGTGAGCGGTGTCCATTTTAATAAAAATCAAAAGCTTAGTGATAAGGGTGTGTTCTTCAATTTGAATATAAAATCATTCATACCTGTGAATCATTATTTGCTAATAGCCCTGTTTTCAGGGGCGGCAGCGTTGATCTACGAATCTATCTGGTTACGTTGGTTTCAAATACTGTTTGGTAGTACGGCTTATGCAGCCTCAGTAACGCTGGCGGCATTTTTCGCAGGCCTATCTATTGGCGCAATAGTTTTTGGACGTGTTTCTCAACGTACAACATGCTGTCTTACTGTCTATGCATGGCTGGAAATTGCAGTGGTTGTGACGGCGTTGATAACGCCGTTTACGGTCGATGCTTATGACGCTCTTTATCCTTTCCTGTATGAACGGTTATCAGGCCAGAGGGAAGTATTTCTGGGGGTGAAATTCCTACTTGCATTTCTTGCCATGCTGCCAACAGCCATTCTTTTAGGTGGTACGTTACCTCTGATAGTGCAGGCCTATCTGCATAACAAAGAAACACTGGGTAAGCATGGGAACCAGCTTTATGCAGTTAATACGCTGGGTGCAGCGGCAGGAACAGCTTTAGGTGCATTGTGGTTGCCTGATATTCTTGGGGTTCAATTAACGTATATTACAGGTATGTTGCTATCGCTGGTGGCGGCACTCATGGCTTTCTTTCTGGCCGCAAAACCCAGTGCAAAGATGTTAATAAAAGATGAAGCCGCTGCGGAGAAAGCGTCATCGTATCTGTTAGTAATTGCAGCAGCCTCAGGACTAGGAACGCTCGCACTTGAAGTTTTATTAATGCATTCGTTATCACAATTATTTGATAATTCCGTTTATTCGTTTGGTGCTATTTTAATTGTTGTTCTCTGTTCATTGGCGCTTGCCGCAGCATTCGTGTCACGAACTGCAGGCAAGGTTTCCATGGCCACCATGCTTCGTGCCGTGTTGATTCTTGAAGCAGTAATATTGCTTTCATTGCCTTGGCTGATGTCGCAGTTGATGACTCGATTCGGTGCATTTCAGGCAACACTGGGTAATGGTTTATTAATAGCGTTGCTGTTGGGTGGGCCTGCGTTATTTATTGGGGGAATGGTTTTTCCACTGACTTTTCGTCTGGCAGGGAAAGGTGCTGCGGGCAAAAGAATGGGTAACTTGCTTGCAGTGAATACGTTGGGAGGTATCGTAGGATCGACCGTTGCAGGGTTTATATTGCTGGAAAATATTGGTCTTTGGTGGTCGTTGGCGCTATTGGGGATTGCATATGGTTTTGCCGCCATTCTGGTGGGTGGACGGCGCATTACTCAAATTAGTGCCGGGGTTGCTGTTGCTGTTACGTATGGTGTAGTTATGGTGAGTCCAATGAATCCTGATTTATTACCGGTAATTTCAACAACAGAAGATGAGATAATTATTGATTCAGTATTTGGGCCGCATGGTGTTGTTAGTGTTATCAACCGTCCCATATCCAACGATTACCGGCTCAAGATAAATAATCACTACACGTTAAGTGGAAGTGGTGCAAAAGTGTTGGCAGAACGCGCTGGTCACTTGCCCCTTGTGTTACATCCAAGCCCTGGAACAGTCGCGTACATTGGTTCAGCAACAGGCATCACTGCTGGTGCGGCCAGAATGCATAATATCGATAAGGTTGAGCTAATTGAACTGGTGCCGGAAGTTCAGCAGATGGCCCGCCGGCATTTCAGTGATTACAACCGAGATATCTATAACGATTCCCGTACCGAGGCTGTAGTGGAAGATGGCCGTAATCATATAAGGGCCACAAAAGAAAAATATGATGTTGTAGTTGCTGACTTGTTCGTACCCTGGCGGCCGGGGGTTGGATCCATGTATTCGCTCGAGCACTTTCAGTCGGTCAAGGAGCACCTGGCAGACGGTGGAATTTTTTGTCAGTGGCTACCAATTTTTCAGTTAAGGAAGCAGGAACTTGATATGGTTTTAGCTACCTTTCATCAAGTATTCCCTGATGCAACTTTATGGCGAGCAAATTTTTCAGCACGTTTTCCCCGTTTGGCAGTGATAGGTCGTAACGGTAAATGGCCGAATGCATCAAAAGTAGAAAAACGTACCCGCGAACTGTCTCAGGTAGTAGACGATAGATGGGTTACAGATCCTGAAGCAATCTGGATGCTATATATGGGCTCATTAAAAGCGGCCATAGACATCCAGCAGGATATAGTCTTGAACACAGATAATCATCCAGCGTTTGAATATCTGGCTGGCCGTTCATCGCAGAGTGAACGGGAGGAATTTCTGAAGTCAGGCTGGCTTGATTTTGGTGATCGGATACAACAGGCTGATAATCGAATTGCAAATTGGCCGCTATGGGGAATTTCCGCAGGACAGCTATATGCACTTGCCGATGCTCAATTCAGTAAAGATCAGAAGAAGGGTGCTCTTTATCGAACCACAGAGCAAAACAATCTGTTGAAGAAATTGCGCAAACTTGTGCCTGCAAATATATTGGTTACCGATCCTACCGTGGCGGAGATTGGTTTCTAGCGGGTAATTGATAGACGCCAGGATAGATGTCGATATTTTTAGCATTAGTTATGGCTACAAAATATTCCTCCGAAGTGGAAGAATGCGTTGTTAGTGAATTAATTGTAGTATTTGAAATGCTGGTTTAAATTATTCATAAAATAAGCGATAATTTTGCTGATAATTAACCTTAATTTGAGTTATCAGGTTTCCTTTAAGATCAGCTATACAGATGTTGAAACTAGCTGATATGAGCTTTCTTTCTATAGGTTGTTTCGATTTAATGTAAAGAGGGGATAAACTTATCCTATGCCAAAATATTACCCAATTACTAGCTACGACAAGTATGTATCATTAAAAGTTAGCCGTTCTATGTGGCTCATGTTTTTGTTACTGCTGAGCCCTTATCTAGTCTTATTTGCCTCTATAACAAATCGAAAAGACAAAATGCAGCTGATTAACATGTTTTATTCTGACCGACTTTCAATGTCGCTGGCAGCTGTCGCGGGCATTCCTGCCGCGTTGCTGGTTTATGCATGGATGAAGAGGAATCCGGAAGCGCCACCTTTTGTTAGAAAGGTATGGAGAAATGGTCGGCTTTTGCTTGCTATATCTGCAGCTTTAAGTGCTTTAGTTGTTTTCGTGCCGCTGTGGTTGGGTGCAGTGTACAAAGTAACGTTGTATGGCTGGGGCCAGTTTTTCATTAGCTTGTTAATAGTGATAGTTGTATACAGGTCGCAATATATTAAAGACTGTTTTTCAGACTGGCCGGAAAAAAATGTCGAAAAAAATGATTGAGTAATATAAAAGGCGGCGAATTATAAAAAAGGATATATCGATACAAGATAAGCCTTTGGCCTTGCAGGATTCATGGAAGAGCGTGAGACTCGTCTAAAAAATTTTGGTATGAAAAATCCGGGAAGTCCAGACCAACTGGTTCGTTGTTGGTCTGGATTTATACCCCAGCAATACCCGCTTAGGGATCAGGCTAATCTATAGACACTCACCAGAAGCACTAGTTTCGATTCCGGCGGCGCGCAACGCTTCCTAGGACACCTATGCCCGATATAAGCAACCAGACAGTTGACGGTAACGGAACAGCGGCTGCACCAAAGGTTACAGATCCATTTAGTATTGAACTGATATCACCTGTAAACGAATCTAGTACGTATAGGTTCAAACCCATTAAATCCAGAGTCGTATTGGTTCCCAGGATAAGATCATGTACATATAAGGCTTCTTTATTCCAGATTTCGCAATATTGACTCAGGCAAACGGAGCTATTGTCCGCGTTATCAATCAGTTGTACATAAGTTTCACTTGAGCCAATTTCAAGAGTTCCAAAGGCGAAATTGTTTTGCCAGCCAGCTAGTTCATTACCGATATCAGCACCCGCAGCTTCTATTGTTTGCGGATTACTTCCATCGCGTGTGCCACCGTTAAACTGAAAAATGGTATGTGATGTTCGCCAGTCGATATTTCTAGTTGATGCGTTCTCGAAGTCTTCGGTGATAATAAAGCGGTCGCCTGGCTCACCAGTTTCTGACATATAACCATTTTCACCCGTATTTATGGTTGTGGTTGTGATGACTGAGGGATCAAATAGCAAAGCACCGTTGTTAAGCAGGCCGCCTTCAAAAACAACTTCACCATTTAATGTCTCAATTGTCCCATCATTGGTTGTCAGGCCTGTAATCAATGTCTGGTCATTGCGTACTAGAAAATGGCCGGTTGCCGTATTGACCAAATCACCTACCAGGGTGCTGGTGCCAAACAAATCGACGTTGCCTGCGTTGTTCATGTCACCGGTAAAAGTGCCAAATCCTGTGATATTTCCACCACTAGCATTGTTGAGTGAGGTGGTCGACAAGGTGCCACCTTTCATATTAACTGTCTCGCCCGCACCGTTAGTCACTGTTGACGAAATGACAACCGAGCCAGCTGAGTTAACTTCAATACTTCCTGTGTGATTGACCGTTGTTGAATCAATAAACAAATTTGATCCAACTGAATTTTTAACCAGGCCCGAGTTGGTAAAGGCGGCGCCTGCTACGATGAGGTTACCTGATTTAGCACCCAGGGTGCCGGTATTATTCACATCAATGCCTATTGTGCCACGTCCACTGAATACTGAATTGTTTGTCAACGGTGCTGTTCCGATTACATCTGCACCGTTTAAATTAATCACACCATTATTGATCAGGCCACTTCCGTTCAATGCCATTTGCTGGCTGAACTGTAAATTGATTGTTCCAGTATTCTGATTCACACCGGTATTACTAATAATTATGGTGCCGCCACTCTGAGTCAGGGTTCCGCTGTTGGTAAAACCACCGGATCCTGCAATTTCACCTGATCCGGTTAATGTATTATCGTTAACAAGTAGCCCAGTACCGGCCAGGGTGCCACCATCTATCGCTACTGCCCCATTATTATCCAGGCCTGCACCGTCAAACGTAATCATATTGGTGCCAACCGTTATGGAGCCATTGTTTTCGACACCGTCAGCCAGTGTAAAATCTGCATTAACGTTAGTTGTCCCATTCTGGGTTAGCCTGCCGTTAAACGCACCACCTGAGTATGTGTAATTCGATCCTGAAGCAATGGTGAGATCACTGTTGATGGCTCCTCCCGTCTGGTTAAGTGCGGTAAACGCAAACGAGCCACCGGTCTGATTGATACTGCCATCACTTAACGTCACGGTGCCAGTGTTCACATTGCCACCCGACATTGTCAGGTTGTCGCTACTGGAAACTAAATTTATAGCTGTTGCATTTAATGTTCCTGCCTGCAGATCATAAGACGAGTCAAGTGAATCAACGGTTGCAATACCGCCAGTCTGCGTACCACCGCCTGAAATTGTTGTTGCATTTAGTGTGCCTGCAGACAGGTTGTACTGGCCACCAACAGTGCCCAGGGTTGCTGCACCGGTACTGGTATGGTTAATAACACCATCGCTAAAGCCGCCAATATTAAGCGTGCCTGACTGGTAATCCAAAGCCCCTGAAAGATTGTTGTTAACTGTTAAAGTTCCACCATTAAGTGAATAAGAACTAACAGGATTAACTGTTAGTGTATCTGTCGTGTGAGTGCCACCAGTCTGATTAAACACACCAATTAGTTGAGGTATTGAGGTTCTTCCCAAATTTGTATTGCTAGTATTTAGTGTGCCACCAGAAAGGTTATATGTGCCACTTGATCCGATGTTAAACGAAACCCATAAACCGCCAGTCACGTCTACGCTGCCGCCTGTTTGATTAAAAAATGCTTGATTGAAAATACCAATTTCTGCGATGCCTGCATTCAGTGCGCCAGATCCGCTCATATTGTAAGTACCGACGCCCAGTCTGCCCATTTCCAGCGTGTTAGTATTATGGGCCCCCGCACTTTGTGTAATAAAAGCCGTGGAATTACTGCCAAAGCCAATCCGGGTATTGTTTGTATTGAGCGTATCCTGGGCTATGGACAATGTTGTAGTGCCCGCCCCTAAACCGTCTACGGTTAGGATACCTAATTGCGGTCCTGTTGCACTCGCATAGTCAATCACTCGCGTAGTGGCATCATTGGTTATGATGTTGACTGTATCATTCAGCACAGGTACGCCAGAACCGCCAGCGCCGCCAGATGTTGCTGACCAACATGCTGCGTTATCCCAACTTTCATCTCCGCATGCCCACCAACGGTCTGCCGCATTAGCGACAGATGGAAGTAGTAACAGGATAAAGGGGGTTGCAATAGCAAATTGGATCGCTGTGGTATGATTTATTTTTTTCATGGTTTTTCCTCCTTTTTTAAACACCAGACTTTTCATAAGTCAGGTGTCAAGTTTTCATTTTACAGGCAAACATTATATTTGAACTCGTGCTTAATAAAAAATAGGTGTGTGGTTAATTCAAAAGCCCGCCAGACCTAATATTTTTCTGTCAATTAAATTTATATCGATTGCAGTTATCTTCCCATCCGGAATTTGCGAGCCAGCAACAATTGGCCCAACATCGCCATGTAACAGTTGTGCGGCTGTTGGTGTGGCCAGTCCTAATACAAACTGCGTGGCCAGCAAGGCATCAGCGATATTGACATTTCCATCCTCATTAATATCGCCATCATGTTCGCTCGAAAATAAGATGGCGCCATTCAGGATAGTAGCTCCACTATCGGTGAACGTATTGCGCACGTACAAACTCAAGTTATTCAAATCCAGTGTAACGCCTGCTCTCAGTATGAGATTATTTACATAGAGCGCTTCATTGCTTCCAATCTCAGGAAAACCGCCTAGACTGGTTGCGCTATTATTATGGTTATCCAGTAATTTGACATAGGTTGCACTGGTGCCCACTTCCAGAGTGCCCAGTACAAAATTGTTAGACCAGCCGGTCTGAATGTTGCCAATATCTGCCGCAGCAGCTTCCAGACTTTGTGGGTTGGTTGCGTCGTGAAAACCCCCATTAAATTGAAAAATGGTATTTGGCGTATTCCATAAAATATTTTGCGTCGACTGATTGATAAGATCTTCCGTGATAATGAAACGGTCGCCAGGATCACCAGTCTCTGCCAGATAACCATTTGGCCCAACGATTAAGGTGCTAATGGTTATCGTTGATGGGTCGAACAAGAGTGCGCCGTAATTGGTTAATCCATTTTCAAAAACGACATCGCTGTACAGAATATCAATGACTCCATGGTTCGTAAGGTGCTCGGTAACTCTGTATTGTCCATTTCTCAGGCGGATGCTTGCTGAAGAGTGGTTGGTAACACGGCCGGACAGGGTAGTGCCACTCAGAAGATCCAATTCTCCCTGGTTAATAATGTCCTTACTGATGGCGCCACACAATTGTGCTTTATTGCCTTCGTTGTTAATAATGGCGGCGGCAGGAAATGAAGGGTCGTTGCTTTGACGTTCGGCTGGAGGAGCGCTGACTTTTCCGCAAGAAGATTTGGCTAAACCGGTGTGCTTTTCCAGCTCACTCGCGTGTGTAACGGAATTTAAAATCAATCCAAGAAATATAAGTATGGCGGTCTTGAATAAATTATATATGTTGCCAAATCCATAGTTGCTCATATTTTTGTGTCCTTACCATGCAGATGTTTTGCGTGTCTGGTACCAGACGACTAAGCGACATGCTGTATTCATGATTGCGCTGCCTGGCATTATGTTATGTGGCGATCAAATTAAATATTTCTCTCAGTGAATCAGCAACATTTATATCCACTCTAAACAAATTTGACTGATAAATATACAAATTCAGACAAGGCTATATAGAGTATGTGAACAGTTATTGTAATAACGTGTTGATAAAAATGTAAAAGTCAGAGTTCTCTGGGTCGATATAAAAGCGCAGCTAACAGGTTTATCCGGACATGCTATCGTCCGTATCTCCTGCATATTCCTGCCACAATGTTTCGAATAATGTACCGATTTTTTTTGCATATCCTGCACTGTCAAGAAACGCCGGATTTTCACTTATCTTCAGGGCGATCAGATTCCGATACCGCTCGCGTTGTTCCTTGTCCCTGCCAAGTTTTATTGCAAGTTCAATGTAATTGTCTTCATTTTCGGTAATCAAGTCGGGGATCTGCAGTTCCCGAAGGATTGCGGAAGCCTGCCTGAAGCGCAGGAAATCACCTTCCACAACGACTGGCGGCAAGCCAGTCTCAAGTGGGTCAATGATAGAGGTGGCGCCACCGTAGGGGAATGCATCCAGGTATATATCACAAATTTCCAGTAATGACTTAATGTCTGCCCTTGATGGAAAAGGGTTCAGTATGACAAGGCGGCTAAGATCGATACCATGCTTCTCAAACAGTTTATGCATATGCGCGAGAAACGGACCAGCCTTGTAGGATCGGCTCCAGTAAGGATTGAATGGATACAGGATAAGCAATGAGTCGGGAACACTGGCAATAATTTGTGCCCATGTCTCTCTGAGTTCCGGCGTGATTTTGAAATAATTTGCACCTGAGACGAAAATGACAGCATCGTCCGGGATACCAATCTGGCTGCGGTCGGGCTTGATTTCTGCAGTCTTGTTTTCCTCAGGAAAGCTAAAGCATAACCCGGATCCATTTATTGTTGTCAGTTTCTCGATGTAGTGAGACTGATCCTTGAGTGTGTTTACGGTCAGGTCGCCGGCAATATAGCAGTCAGTATTCTGTATGCCTGTTGTCACGGGGGAGCAAATTGACGTGACCTGTACAGGTGCCATTCGGTGAATAGCGAGCTGGCTGATATCAGTGTTGACAGCCGTAATATTGGAACTGATAAACAGGATATCCAGTTCATCATCGCGAATTGTTTGTAGTTGTTCATTTATATTGGCTGGTAATAATACGAGTTTTTCAGCTCGGGCTCTGCAGTAATTTTCGAGTGGATGCCCACCCAGACTGGAGCCGTATAGAATTATCTCGAAGCGGTTGCGGTCAAGGAATTCATAAACAGGTAAGGTGGCATATGTCTCTGTCTGAGGATTGTAATGCGCACTCAGAATACCGAGCCGGATTCGCTTTCTAACATTGGTCTGGTTGGTGTGGATATATGCATTACCTGTGAGTTCTCCCACCTGGGCAGCCTCTGCAAGTTGTGCCCGTTTTAGCATGATTTCTTTCAGGTCAGCTTTTCCGAAGTACAGGGGGATTGCATAAAAATACCGTGTAAACGATGTTGCTATGCGATGTTCGCTGGAACCAGTTGCAGGGAGGATCGGATATTTTTCTTTGAACACCAGGTTATGGAAGTGACCTACAGTCTTTTCCATGAAATTCCGATATCGATCAACTTCCCCCAGCGTATTAAAAAACATTTTAGGACGGAGCAGGTAGGTTACGAAGTCGTCTATGAACCAGGGTGGTATTGATGACTCGAGTATTTCTCCAGGTGCTTTGTCGGCAGGTTTATACAACGTGAGAGCGATAATGTATTTGATTGCATCGGGCTTGTTATGCAGGTCGACAATCTGCCTGTATAGATTTACGGAAAATGCCTCATCCTGTGCATTCAGAGGATTGTCCAGTACTTGACTGGTGAGTAGTAATCTACATGCTTGCCCCGGTTTGCTGGAATACAGGTATTTTAATCGGGATGTGTCAGCGGTTATCCAGAATTGAGCAATGTGTGTTCGCAGCACCTGTAACTCATTGAGGGATTCTACGTCCTGCGGATTGTTCCTTGATCTTGCAACGCACCTGGAAAGATTCTCAATAAACTGTTTCGATAGCCGGTTTCCGGCATTATCTTTTGGTTTCATGCTGCTCCTTGTCATTCGCTGCGTCCGTTATAGCCAAGCAGATCCAGAATCCTGGTGTAATCCGTATTGGACTGTAGTTCCCGTTCGAGACGCTCGGGAACCGCTCTCCTTGGTGGCAGTTTTATCTCATGTTGCCGCCGCTCCTTTGGAGCTTCGCCGGTAATGGTCTCGGTATCATTCTTGCTGTAAATCTCTCCGGTGACTTTTGTGAACGTGTGATAACGCGATTCAAAGTCATCAGCATAACTAATATTCAGTGTGCCACATATTTTTTGCAGTACAGGTTTCGGTTGCCTGCAGAAATCCTCAAAGCGTATAAAGCCGATAGAATGAGCGAACTCTGCATATTTTAGAAAGCTATGCATGTAAACGGCTGAGGTCAATGTGTCCTTCATGCGTGGTACCTGGCATACGCTCAAGTATGCATCCAGTGGATGTCGTGTAATGGAAATTTTCCTGATATCAAAATGATCTCTAAGGACGATGTCCTGCGTAGCCTGGTAAACTGGGTCTACCGGATAATCTCCTGGAGTAAAATCAATATGTGTCCAGTCCCTGATGACAAGGTTCAGGCCTTTCTGTCGGCACCTTTCACTGATGATCAAAATCGCATCGATATAGCGAAGCCGGTCATTGGATTTCAGGGCCTGCATATCGTCATCAGTCAGTAACCCATACCACTCCCATGCCTGGACAAGTGGGTTGAACCAGGAGAAACGCGGGTTTACTTCGCTCAGGATGACATTGTCGCTGGCGCAGCCGATACACCTGGATATTAATGTTCCACCAGACCGGGCAAGTGAATAAATTACGGATATTTCAGGTTTCATCCTGTAATTGCTGTGTTATTTTCTGGCAATGTGTTCATCGTTGCTAGTGCTTTCTGCGAGTGAAATCTTTTGCGAGTATTTTTCAATCAGGAATACAAGATATCTGGCGCAGTAGCCCAGCATCTGAACCGTAGGTTGTGCAGGCATACCAATATACTCACCTACTTTGTAGCCCAGTCGGCGCCAGTTTTTGTCGTCCCAGTTAATCGGGTGACTGATATGGTGGGCTACAGGCGAAATCAGTTTTTTTACAGGGACCTTGTTTAACATTGGAACTATAACTGCCCAGTAATCCCACCAGGGTAGGCCCAGGCAAAAATCATTACGCAGATATACATTGATAAATTTTCTGTCGAAAAAGAAGTAGTCGAATCCATCTACGAAGATATTGCCCTGCTGTGTTGTCAGTGAGTCCACATCCAGTCTGCAGCCAAAAAGAAAAGAGTCCGGCGCCTCTACGCTGACGAGAGTTTTCAGGTGGTTGTTTGTCAGGTGGATGTCCGAATTTAGGATGCCGCAAATTTTGTCACTGGACTTTTCAAAATAAGCGAGGAAGTCATCAAAATATATATAGGGTTTGCCGCTCTCTTTGCCCGCATGTCTTGTCGCTGTGATGAAGTTGATATCCTCAAAATGCGGAGTAAGAACCTGTATTTCTGCCTCGGAGTTGATCGACACCACATCGAAGCCAAGTTGCTTCCAGCTGTCCAGTGCTGCCTTCTGGTTTTCGAAATTACTTGGGGCTAGTGAAGTTGCAATAGTAATCTGCGGTAGGGAAGTGAATGTGTCTCTGTTTTTGTCCGGATCGATAATGCGATGATCGGGTACTGGGACAGTCAGAGAGACGATACTGTCAGACTGGATATGCAGGCCCTGGTGTAGCATCTTCAGACCAGCATCGGCTTTTCCGTTCTGTACCAGTGTAACTCCCAGTACGCCTCGCAGATGATCCAGGTCCGGCCGTATGTCCAGAGCAGAACGGAACCTGGTTTCTGCTTCATCCAGGTTTCCCAGCTCACGATATATGATGCCCTGATTAGTTAACGCATCCACATGGTTCGGATTGATCCTGAGAGCCTGGTTGTAGCTTTCAAGTGCGCTTTGCCGATTGCCGGTGGTATGTTGCACTGATCCCAGGCTGTAAAGCACTTCCGCCATATGCGGCTGTATTGAGAGCGCCTTGCCGAAGCTTTCGATAGATGCTTCGAATTTTTTCTGCCCCTGTAAGGTCTGGCCAAGTAAAAAATAGGCATCGGCCATGTCGGGCATTGCCTCGATAACTTTCCGTATACTAGCTTCTGCCTCGCCATAGTTGCCCAGTTGGGTTTCGGCAACAGCCAGCATGTACCTTGCACCTATATCGCTGGTTTCTGTCTCGCAAACTTCATGAAATAGTGACCTGGCTTCAGCGGCGAGCCCCTGGTTGAGCATTTCCAGTGCGCGGTTCTTCTTTTCCAGCAAGAGTGCAGCGTCATTCACTGGATGTTATCCTGTTGTTTTTTACACCAGTCCGACCATACTTTCCGGTAGATGTCCTCAATATTATTCGTAAATTGTCTGGCGTCGCATAATGCAGAACTGGCCATACGCTCACGGATTGTGCTACGTATACCTGCGAGGCGTGTTTGGTCATGCGCAATTTCTGTCGCAATCCGGACATAATCCTGCGTTGACTCGGCGATAAATTCTGTGAGGCCTATCTGCGATAACAGGCTGACACCAACACGCGCTACATGCATCTTGCCAGCCAGAGTTATGACTGGCACACCCATCCAGAAAGCTTCACAGTTTGTAGTCGTACCATTATACGGAAAGGTATCCAGTCCAATATCTATTTCACTGTATAGATTCAGGTGTTCCTGATTTGTGTATATAGGTGGCAGGAACTCCAGTCGGTCGTGATCGATTCCGTGTGAGTCGAATAGCTGCTTGTAGTGTTCGCGTGTTGCAGCATCACTGAAAGACAGGTTCTTAACAACTAAATGTGATCCTGGTGTTGCTTCCAGTACCGCAGCCCAAACAGCAACGACACCCGGTGTAATTTTTGCCAGGTTATTGAACGAACCAAAAGTTATATATCTTTTCCTGGTTGCAGGTAACGAGGACACAGGTGGTGCATAGTCGGCTGGCTGGTAACAAAGGAAGCCGCCAGGCACTCGCAGCAGTGTTTCAGTGTAATAGTCATCAGTCATAGCTGGCGGATCAGCCCAGGCGTCAGTCAGGCGGTAGTCCATGGCGGTAATCCCTGTTGTATTCGGGTAGCCAAGGTAACTGACCTGGATGGGGGCGGGTTTTGCAGTAAATACTAAAACCCGGCTGTTTGCAGTATGGCCGGTGAGATCAACAAGAATATCAATGGCATCCTTTTTGATTAGCTCTGCGAGTTGGGCATGGTTCAGTTGTCTGATATCCCGCCAGTGTGATGCAGCATCTTTCAATCGTTGTGTTACTTCATCCTGTTTGGAAACATCGGAGTAACAGTACGTTTCGAATCTTTCATGGTCGTGACTTGATAATAATGGTTCAAAGAAGAAAGCTACGGAATGTTTGCAGAAGTCAGGAGACACATAACCCACCCGGATACGCCGGAACTGATCTGGTTCATTTTCTGGCTGTTCCAGTTCCGGTAGCCTGTGGACTTGCCCCCAGCGAACGTGTTCATGAAAGATCGTCTCTGAATCGTGATCATCGCTGTAATTCAGTGCGCAAACCAGATCACTGTGGGCTTTTTCGAAATCTGGTTTTAGGTGTACTGCTTTACGGTAATACTTTATTGCACCTGCAAGATCGCCCCGGCTTTTGAGAATGCTGCCGGTGGACAGGTATGGGTCAGCTAAGTTGGGTGATAGAGTAATTGCTTGTTGATAGTATTCAAGTGCTTCGTCAAACCGTGCCAACATATGCAGTGTTTTGCCGGTTTGCAGCGTAATCGACGGATTCCCGGGTTGTAGCTTGTCCGCTTCAAGAAAGCAGGTTAGGGCTTCTTCGCGCTTGCCTTGTAGCAACAGGGAGGTGCCAAGATGAAAATGAGCTTCATGCAGATCGGGCTTTATACTGATGATCGAACGGCAGCATCGTGTGACGGCTGTGGTATCACCAAGCTGAGCATTGATCTTAACCAGGTAAATCCAGGATTCTATGTCGCGTTTGTCAAGCTCGCACACTCTTTCAAAGAGGTTTCTTGCCTCCTGAGTTCTATTGTTCGAGAGGTGTTCCAGTGCCTTTCTTTTTTTACCCCGGGTTAGACTACTCATCTTCCAAGCCGTTTATTTTCATACCACCCGGGTATATTCCTTGAGCAGGGATTTCTTCAGTGGTTCCAGGTATTGCTCATAATTTTTCCAGCGGTTGACAGATTTTTTATATATTGGCTGGCGTACTTGGGCATAACTTGCAGTGCCTACGAATCGATCCGTATTATAGTATTGCAGGCACTGTTCATCCCATTCCAGACCGCAAAATTCAACCAATGACCGGCTAACTTCCTCCTGATTGGCGACCAGCTCTTCGTACTGAACTTCGAAAATTGGAATATCCAGCAGTCCTTTCCAGTACTGCATTATTTTCCGGTATCCATTGTAAAAAGCGCCGAGATTTTTCAGGTCATAGGAGTACGGATGGCTTCGCGAAAAGTCCTGGAAATAGCAGGACAGACATGAATCTACGGGGTCGCGCATACAGTGAATCACGCGCGCATCGGGGAACAGGAGTGCTATCAGGCCGAGGTGCATGAAATTACCGGGCATCTTGTCAATTACCCGGGTCGCTGTACTCGACAATTCTGACAGGTGGTTCAGGTAATCAAGAGCAATACTGTCCATTTTATCTTTTGTCAGATGCGGCATACATTGTGGATATGTTTCACTGGTATCTGTTATTGCAGGCAAGGATAACGGTAGCTGAACAATATCCGGTAGTTCACCGGCGCCGAACACTTCTGGATGGCTTGCCAGGATCTGCTCCACAAGACTGGTGCCAGAGCGAGCCATGCCTACCACAAAAATCGGCCGTTCAGACCGGGATGAGGTGCGTGGCATTCGCATCATAAAATCAGGACTGAACATATTAATTATGTTGTCAATATAGGCATCAAAATCGTCTCTGTCGAACTTCAGTGGTTTTAGGCTATTACCTTCACTGTAATGGGAGAACGCCTTGTCGTAGTCGCCGACTGAATCATAGAGCATGCCCAGGTTGAACAGCAGGTTGGGACGATTGGCATCAGGTAACGCTGGTTCATGCAGTAATTTCTCCAGCAATCTGATTGCCTCATCCTGCTTGCCTACTTCTTGGCTGATCAGTGAGAATGTCAGTGCAATATTGATTTGATCAGGGCCGAAAGTTTCTATTCCTTTATCGAGGAGAGGCTTTAGCCGATGGTATGCTGCGTGTTTGTCACCTGTGTGTGTGGAGATATTTGCGGCGAGTGCAATGGCATTGATGTTATTAGGTTCGATCTCCAGTGCTCGTTCCGCATGTTTCATTGCCTCATCTGGTTGTTGCAAGGTGATGATCGAAGCAGCCAAAGCGATATGGGCATCCGCATAATCGGGATTGCTTCGCAGCGCTTCGCGTGCATGGTCTACTGCCTCGCTCTGTCTGCCCAGAAAGTTTAACAGCGTAGCCAATCCTCTATGTGCCTCGGCATAGTTAGTCCTGTATTTGATCGCGTCGAGGTAATGTTTTTCAGCTTCCTTGTGGTTTCCGCCGGCCTGCAGAATATCCGCAATCTTTAAATGGGCCTCTGCATAATCAGGTTTATGCTGCAATGCGGTTCTCAAACATGCTGCGGCTGCATCGAAATAACCAGCAGCAGAATGGGCTGCTGACAGGTGAAAATGGATGTCTGGTGCGTTTGGTTCGTACTCCAGTGCGTGACTGTATGCAGATACTGCATCCTCCTGTTTGCCCTGGTGGCCAAGCACGTAGCCAAGATGCGCATATATCCTTGGGAAATTATTCTGGAGCTTGATGACAGTCCTGAAGCATTTTTCTGCGGCAGGAAATTGCTGCAGTTCCTGATATGCAATACCAAGATTTGCATGCGTCAGTGGTAGATAAGGGTTATGTTTCAGAGAACTGAGGTAATGCTCAATAGCAACATCCCGCACTCCCTGGTGATGCCTGACAATGCCGAGTCTGGTCATGGCCATTGCATTGCTATTTTCAAGTAACACAGTCTGCTCATAGCATTGCGCAGCCGCGTCGGCATTATTGATTGTTTCATATACATTGCCGAGTTGAAAATGAGCGCTTGCCAGACCGGGTTGCGTTGCTATGGAATGTTTGCAGGAAGATTCAGCTTCTGTGGTATTGCCCAGTTGTAATTGAATCCTGCTCAAAAGGAGCCATGCTATGGCATTGTCTGGTTGCTCGGCAACCACCTGATTATAAGTCGCGGCCGCCTGTACGAGATCGCCATTTCCAATTAATTTTTCGGCCTGGGCTAGTAGGCTGCCAGCATCTGGATCAGACATGTGTGATTGCTCTGGATATTGTAAAACAAAAGACCGTCAATATTATATCACTACTGGCATGCTAAGTTACCTAATAAGTTCAATTAGTTATCAATTTTTATGTTGCTATATTGTTCTTCAATTAAGTTGCAGCCAGGTAATGCATCTTCATTTTAGCAGGTGGGATGGAAATATCTGAAGGGAAATAGCAGCCTAGACAAGGATGAGCAGTTAAGCCACAGGTCAATAAGCAAGATACGTTTTCCAGTCGAGTGGTAAGGGGCTCACAGTAATTAACAATGGTCATTGGAATCTGGCAGGTAACAGGGTGGGTGAAGAGTTACTTGTGGCCTTATTTCAGTAAGCACTCTTGTTATGAGTCAGGAAGACATGTAGCTGACCTGTACGCCATTGACTGAATACTGGTTTTGATAGAAGATTCCGATGAAACAGATACGAGCAGGTTGCCGGAAAGCGGGGCGCTGTAAATATAAAATGAAAAATGGCAGAACACATCTTCCGCCTTTCCAGTTAACAATTAACAAATCGTCACTATATGCCTACCCAGTTTTCGCAAGTTTGCCTCGGGCGGTACCCACCAGACCGAGCAAGCCAGAGCCAAACAGCCAGATAGCGGCAGGTACCGGCACAGAACTGATGATATGGCCTGTCAGGTTCAGGCTATAGGTGACTCCACCATTTGTTGGGGATTGTTGCGGAACGACTGCGGTGTAAGTTAGCGTATAGGTGCTGGAGTTAGAACAACTCGAAGTTGAGCAGGTAATCGTCGCGATACCGGTACCGTTGTCGTACGTGCCTCCGATGTCTGCACCGGCAGCTGACACACAGATGCCATCTGTAGTGGTACCGCAATCCTGGAGGCCACCCCCCAAATTGATGGTAGGAGTAGCATTCCAGGAAATGGCCCAGCCACTGAAATCCAATGTCTTGGTGAAGCCGCTATCAGTTAGTACGGTTGGGCCCGTTGTTGTGAAAGTTTGGCCGGAGTTACCGAAGAAATTCCATTCCTGGTCAAGCTGGCCCTGGTCTGGGTGCGCATTACCGCTATGACTCGGGTGGGCAGGGTCAATGCCCTGTGCCTGACCGATAATCAGACCACCCTGGATGCCCGATGATAGGCTGATAGTAACCGGGCCGACTGTTGTAGGCATCAAGGTAAATTGACTGCCGGCATCAATCGTCAGAAGGCTGCCAGTAACTAGCGCCGCATGCGCACTGGTGGCCATACCTCCCATCGCGAGAACGATAGCTGAATGGAGTGCTGTTTTGTTTATGTTCGTATTTCTCTCCGCCTCATATTACTCCTTAAAGCCTTGCTTTCGGACTGCAGATAGCCTGCAGCCCGATATCAGTATAACGCAAATTGTGATACTGAGCCTATACAGCCTTCGCATGTTTGCGCCGGGCAATACCTACAAGACCGAGCAGACCAGAACCAAACAGCCAGGCAGCGGCAGGTACCGGTACAGAACTGACATGACCAGTGAGCGTCAGATTATAGGTGGCACCACCGAAATTGGAGGGATCCGCCTGCGGAACGATAGCGGTGTAGGTCAACGTATAAGTGCTACTGTTTGAACAACTGGATGTTGAGCAGGTGATAGTGGCGATGCCGGTACCGTTGTCGAATGTACCTCCGACGTCTCGGAAAGCCGGGCCCACACCCGGCGGCCTCAAACAGATGCCGTCTGTAGTGGTACCGCAGTCTTGGAAACCGCCTCCCAAATTCATGTGGGGAATACCAGCATTCCAGTCCAAGGTCCAGCCACTGAAATCCAGTGTCTTGGTCGCGCCACTGTCAGTTAGAACAGTCGGACCGGTTGTTGTGAAGCTTTGGCCAGAACTGCCTCCGATTTCCCATTCCTGGTCAAGTCTGCCCTGGCTTGAGTGAGGTGAACCTGGATGACTCGGGTGGGCAGGGTCAATGCCCTGAGCTTGACCGATGATCAGGCCACCCTGAGTGCCAGAAGAAAGATTGGCTCCAAATACAAGTCCCGCGGGGGGATTGCCTATGGTGAAATTACTACCGGCTTCAATCGTCAGAAGGCTACCGGTGACCAGCGCCGCATGTACGCTGGTACTTATTCCTCCCATTGCAAGAATGATAGACGTGCTTAATACAGTTTTTTTCATGTTCATGTTAATTACCTCCTCAGGTATCCTTGAAATTAACAATGAACTACATAAAATGTAGCTCCATATTGGTTTTGTAAATTGCTATTTTTATATGGCTGATCCTTATAGTACGGTATATGGTTCAGCTATAAGCAGCCTACCCTAGCAGGGCATCGTATGCTAATCGTGATTAATCGGGACTATAAAAAAATGTCTTTAGGAATATCAGCAGGTTAAAGTACAGCAGCTCTACTCGCGTTATCTTCGCTTAAGTTCAAATGAAAAATACTCCCCCCCCCCACTAACTTGAAAGAAAAATGGGTCAAGCTGCTGTAGTCATCCCGAATACAGTTAATGGAGGGTAACGGCCGATCTGTTTTGCGCTATCATCAACCGCTGGATTAAACTCAATATCAGTCAAGTTGGCTTGCGTTCACCAGCTGGCGGTACAAATACGTAAGGTAATCAAATTTATGTCGAATACACCTGATTCAAATGAGCAAATTCTGCAGACACATGCAGGCCTGATACACCGCGTTGTGATGCATTGCAATAATCCTGGTTCAATTCCGGATATTGAACAAATTCTTGAGCAGGCAGAAGAAAATGACTGGAAAACTCTGGTATCCGCCATTCGTCAGATCATTTCCGGAGAACGGGACGAATCTATGCTGCAGGGGCTTGATGATGAAGATAAAGTGATCATTGAATCCATTCTGCGTGGAATACAGGATCCAGCGACTCTCCCAGAACTACAGGTTGATTTTGATTCCGACCTGGCTGCTCCCGGCATTGCCAGCCTGATTCATGAGGCAAGTACAGGCAATACATCTGCCCAGCAGATGATCGCGAATCTTGATCATCAAATGCAGCAAGCCGGAGGGGATCTAGGTATTCTGGCCGGTCGTATTCGTCCACTGGTCGAAGGTGAACGCGATATTGCTAAACTGGCTGAAAATATGAGCGATAAAGGCCATAAACTGGTATCGAGTATTATCGAGGAACTCTCAAAGCTTGAAGCAGGGTAATCATATCTGCGATTACTGACTCATTCAGGCAGAGGTACACCGGAGCAACCCAGTAAGAGCACAGGATTGAGTATGTTTACACTTGAAGATTACGTAATGATTGTTAATGATGCGTTACCACTAGATCTGGTTGCAGCATTGCTGGATGAATATGCAGACCTGGATATCTGGCTACCGTATACCGACAACAAAATGGGAGGTGGTGAAGTAATACCAGTATCTGATCCGGATGTGATTGGTAATTCGAGCAGAAGACGCGAGCTGGATGACAGGTTAACCAGTGCGTTTTCAATAGTTATCCAGCAATACCAGGATCGTAATTTCAAGCTCCATAATGGTAAGAATTTCCTGATGATGGAGCGGTCTACCGGTTTTCGCCTGCTCAAGTACGCTACAGGGCAATCGATGTGGTTGCATGCAGATAGATACCCGCTTCCTTCCGGTAAATATGAATGGCCCGTACTTACCTGTACGATCAATCTCAATGATGATTACGAAGGCGGTGAGCTGGTATTGTTGAACGGAGAGATTACCGTAAACCCTGCGCCAGGCAATGCCGCTATGTTTCCGGCTAACTTTATGTTTCCGCATGAAGTCAAAGAAGTAACCCGTGGAACCCGGTATGCAATTGTTACCTGGACGATTTGACGCTCACAAACTATGCTCATGGGGCTTCTAGGTAGCGTAGGATAAAACAACGGTATTTATTTCAACTAGGCAGTGCTTACGGGTAGACATCCTCGGATCTAAGCTCGCCATTATTTAGACGCTCGATTATACGATTGTTTACTATAGATCTCTGACGCTCAGTTAAGCTGAGATACTCCTGAGAGCCTATAATTTCGGATAGTAAGGGCCCCATCACCTGTATATCCCCATTGATTTTCTGTTCCAATAAAACTTGATATTCCTTTTGTTGTTCTGTTGGCTGTGCTAATGCCGGTTTAGATGCTGGTATTTCAAGACCTAGATTTTTTTTACTTTGCTCCGGAATAGTATATGTCTCTGTATGTTCAGAACTCGAATTGTTTGCATAATCCAGGATCGGAATTGTTTTAGCGGCATTGGATTGATTTTCAAAATCTGAGGCGTTCACATCAGCAGTCAGCGCAGGATGGTGTTCTTCGATATCACTATATTCGCTACTATCTCTATTAGCAGTGAGTAAAAAGAATACGAGGGTCACGATAACAAAGGCCAATGCTTGTAACCACCATTTATTTATTAGGCTCATGGCGTTTATTCCGCATGTGGCTAAATTTAAATGAAGTTAAACTGGGAACCAAGTTATGGTTCCCAGTTTCTCATGTTATGAACTTTCTAAAAGTCTGCATTAATTAGCTTTCTTACAAAAGCAGGGTTTCCTGCGAAAGGATTGTCGGCACAAGAGAAATTGTGGACTTTTTTCCCTAATGCCAAACGCAACGCCAGTTTATCGGCAATTTCCGTGTCATTTGAGAAACAGTTAGATGTGCTACCATCTACTGTTGATTGAACCTGAAAAAATGTTACGAATAGGCTGCCGGTTTTTTGTACAAAAACTTGGTTTATGTGGTAGGCCACTGCCATTGCTTGACCTGAATAAATAGTCGTTATCAAGGCTGCTCCTGCAATTAATTTAGGTAATTTTTTAAACATTAATAACACTCCAATATTTTAGTAGAGTTAAGCATGTAAATCGAGATGTTGAATAATAGTAATTTCATTATCGAGTTAAGCTAATCGCCATGCTGTTATCACCACAAGCAGTTACAGAAACACTGGCGAACTGGTTACTGTAGTGCTTTGCAATCAGGGCAACGCTTGCGATGGTGCTCTGTCCAGTTCCGAGCTGTCCTCCTTGCACGGTACATTCGCTGACTCCTGATGCGCTATCTGTGTAAGTGATGTTGTACTGTTCAAAAAAGGCTGTACCCGCTAATTTGACATTGTTTATTGTGTCAGAAACAGCGGCGGTAGATGATATACACGCAGCTACAGCCAGTCCTGAGACAATAAAACATCTCGGTTTTTTTTTAAGGTTTATTGGTTTGTTATTAAAAAACATGGTAATCACTCCTTGTGGTTTATTTTATGCGTAAGCGAAATAAATATTCTCACATCTACAGATGCAGTAAAGTCAGCGTTTATAGCTTAAGCATCTTCAAAGATAAATACTCTATTCTCAGAAGTTAAGTTGTTCAAACAGTACCACGCTACCCTGCATGCCTTACTGATGTGACACCTCATTTGTGGTTAGGGTTGGGTGTCTGCTTTATCGGGGGATGTTCACCACCAGCCTGATCACGTGGTTATGAGTTTTTTACACGTTTTTCTATATGCACGACCATAGATACTCTGTCGCCTGTGAGTGTCAGAACGAGATATCAGCATTCGTTTGGTTTGCCTGGCCTTTGGAATTACCGAAACCTGCTACCGTTACAAGCTAATACTATTGGATGAGATCGCAGACTGGTTAATCCTGCTGACGCACCATCAGAAGGGTTAGGGATTTGGTTTGTGCCGAAATTATCTACGTAGTCGTCCCTGAAATGAATATTTCAGGGACGACGAATTAGTTTTGATGGTTTGCCTCGATGGGAATACAGCGTGGCAATCGCTTCTTCAAAAAACGACCAGTCTATACGGCCAGCCAGTTTTAGCAGGTGTTTGGGATTGAGTTGATCTAGCAACTGGGATACAGAAGACTTTGCTGAACGTGACACGCACGCTCGTGCTCTGACATGCGTCTTCACTTCTGATTCGTCCAGTTTTTTTCGCTCTAAGGAGATTTCTGGATGATTATTCTATCAGAGATATGCGTATACCCTTTTATTACCATAGAGTCATGTTTGTATCAGAGTTTATTAAATACGATTATTGGTTTAGCAAAAAAACGGCGCAGTAATTACTGACTGCGCCGTATCGGGTTGCACCTGATTCAGGTAGTGCCCTACCTAGTGTTGCTGCTTCTTTCTGCGTAATCCAAGCCAGGTAATGAAGCCAGCTAGCAGCCACCATTCACCACGAGTCTGCGGTTTTATGCTATCAGTCACCAGGCTGCAGCCGCTGTTGTCACCTTTTCTTAATGTTATAGATACAGGTGCAACGCCGCTGGCAGATCCACCAGAACCGAATCCACTTATTGTCGCCACAGTACCCGCAGTTGGGTCAAGGTCATTGACCGCAACGGCTGAGTTTGTGCCGTCATTATCTGTTATGGTCAATTCTGTACAGAGATCACCTGTCACTGCTAGCCCAGTGGCGCTAGTCCGGTAGGCTGGATCGCCAGCGGCAGGGCAGGCCCCGTCACCCGGTACCCAGGCGGCAGTTTTGATGGTGTCACCTTGGCTGGTATCGAAATTACGCCATACGCCGTTGTCGAGAATGCGCCATACCGGGTTTCTTGGTACACCGCTCGTTAGTGGTACCACCAGTTTCATTTGTCCACCTGGCGTGACGCCGGTGATGGTGGAGTCAATACAGCTGGTTGCGCACTGGGTGATGACATCTAGATCATTGGTGCCCGTGTCGGTTGCTGCCATCCGATCCTCGTTGGCAATGGTGGTACCTGTGTTCGATGCAAAATCGCCGTCCAGGAAACCAACCGTACCCATGAGGGTCAGGGTGTAGGGTACATTGCTGAACTGTGAGGGATCATTCGGCGGTACATGTGCGGCATATTTCAGACTGAAAAAGTTCGTGTCTGCACAAGAAGCTGTTTTGCTTGGGTCAACTGGTTGAGCGGTGTCGCAGTTTATAGATCCAAAGCCGAGATCCTCAGCGAAGGCTGGACTGCCACCGAGGTCAATTTCCGGGATACCGTTCCAGGTAATAATGTACCTGCCTTGCTGGCCTACCATACCTGATCCGAATTGTAGTGTACCGTCCGGGTTGCCGATAATGCCGCCGTTTTTTGTGAAAGTGAAGCCGGTGTTGTTAAAGAAGAGCCAAGGTTCATCCAGGCCGCTTTCCTCAACACCGAAAGGCTCACTTCCATGTGAATTGCCAGTGGGTTGGTCGTAACCAATTGTCATGCCGCCATAGGGGCCTGGGGTCAAGGTAGTGTAGACCAATACACCTGTTTGAACCTGCATGGTAAAGAAGGAGCCGGTTTGTGGCTTGATATTGACATTGATGCCCGGCACGCCTGCTTCATAGAACAAGATTGGTATAGTGTTTGCGGTTAATGCAAGAGGCCAGTCAGATTCGATTGCCGATACCTCAATCCCGAGTTTTGCGATATTGGACGTGAGGGGGCCTGCACCGCTTGTGTCAATATCGATATCAGAGACCTGGTAGGTGCAGAATTCAGTGGTCGAGCTGGTAGCAATGCTAGATACCGGCTGGGTGTAACGAATAGAGCCATCGGGGTTGACGGTGCAATTTCCGATTGTTGCATTTGCAACGATTTGGACGCTGGCCGGGTTGATTCCGCCCGTCAGGCCGACCGGATTATTCGCATCGATATCGTTATTTAGGATGTCAAGGTCGATGAAACCACCTGCATTATCTAGTGCCGCAGTATTGGTTGTTAAAGTGTCGTCTACAGCGGCTGGTGCCACATTGGCTGCCACATTGACTGTAACGGTTGCTGCATTGGAGGTGCCTGATGCATTGCCTACGGTGTAGGTAAAAGTATCAGTGCCAGTGAAGCCTATTGGCGGTGTGTAGGTGACTTCGGTGTAACCCGGGTTTTTCGAGTCAGTAACAACAGTTACCGCACTGCCGCCTTGTACAGTCGGTGTTACAGGCAACAGAGTGGTGGAATCCGGATTTTGTGCATCATTATCTACCACATCTACGATGACAGGGTTGTTGGTGATGCTTGCTGAAGTATCGCTATTGGCTATCGGTTTTGCGTTGGGATCCAGTATTACTCCAGTTAGGTTAACGCCGTATGTTACACCGCCAAAATTGGAGGGGTCTGCCTGTGGCACTATTGCGGTGTAGGTGAGTGTAAAGTTGCTGCCAAAAGGGCAGTCTGCGATTGTGCAGACGAGTGTGGCTCTGGCTGTACCGTTTTCATAGGGGACAAAAATACCAGAACCTGTGGGTGTTTCTATGTTGGCTATGTCAATTGGCGATGTTGGAGGTGGAGGGTCAGTTAAGCAAATGCCATCTGAAGAGGTGCCGCAATCCTGTTGGCCGCCGCCCATATTAATCGCTGGGATGCCATTCCAGCTTACGGCCCAGCCGCTAAAATCAAGTTCTTTGGTGAAGCCACCATCGCTGTTGACATCTTCGTTTGTGACTACTACGGGGCTAGTAGTAAAGCTCTGGCCAGCAGAACCGAAGAAGTCCCATTCTTGGTCAAGCTGACCCTTATTGGGGTGTGCTGTTAAGCCATGAGATAGATGGCTACCTATTGGCTGTGTAATTCCGGCTCCAGTTAGAATGCCGCCATCCCTGCCAGGTAGTATAGAGACAGTAATGGGTGGAGAACCTGGATTCGTATCCATGGTGAAGTTGCTAGCAGGGCTGGTAAAGTCAAGGATAGCTTGCGCAGGCATGGCAGCCAGTGCTTCAGATGCCGGTGCACAAGCTAGAATACAGCTCATTGCTGTGTATAAAGCTGAATGTCTCATGTTGATTTCCTCAAAATAATCTAATGATATTCAATTGGTTCGTCGTGGTATTTTTATCCCAGTTTGGTGTTGAATCAAACAGGATTACGGATTTCCTTAGTCTCTGTTTCTAGAGCTTGTAGCCAAAACTGACGCCCAGTGAATCTTGCTTCATTTCCAGGGAGCCGCCCGCTGCACCGCCAATGTAAGTCGGGCCTGATTGTTTGTAGCGGAAGGCGTGCACATAGGAAAAGCTCCACTCTGCATTTTTTGATGATTTGTAGGTTGCGCCCAGCGTGAAGTGATTCTGTACAACTGCTGGGGCAACAATGCTCATCAGGATTTCACCGTTGTTTTCGTCAATGGGGCTTTTCCCATAGTTCCAGCCTGTCCGGAGTGTCAACTTGTTGTTGTAGTCGTACAATGCGCCGAGCTTGTAGACGGTCTGGTCGCTCCAGCCAAATCCCAGCCCCTGGTCACGGCCCAGACGATTTTCTTCGCCGTCTGGAAAAATTGGACCACCGGGTAGATTGGCGCTGGCGTTGCCAATCGATCTGACGCTTTCATAGAAGGTATGAGTGACATCCAGGCCAAGAGTTAGTTTCTTGGTAAGCTTGACAGCGATTCCGGCGCCGATGTTACTGGGTGTGTCGAAGCCGCCCTTTTCGGCAAACAATTCGTCATATTTATCAAACTTGGTCATAAACACGCGTGAGCTGTAAGCGGCGCCAAGCGACAGGCGCTGCTTAAAGAACTGACCCATCCAGCCTAGGCGGACGCCAGCGCCATAACTCCAGTCGTTGCCATTATTGGTCAGGCCTGTGGATCCTAGACCGGTATTTGTGAAGTTTTCAAAATAACCAAGTCCAAATGCGCGGAATGTCTGGATACCTACGATCAAAGAAGCCCCGACGCTCATTTTCTTATTTAATTTGTAGGATAATGTTGGGTTCATCTGCATGACTATCAGCTGAACACCCATGGTGCTGTCTGCATTTGCGCCAGTGGCTGCATTAAACAGATTAGTGTTGTAACGGCTGCCACCACCGCCGGCGGGGATACCCGAGAAGCCCAAAGTAAGCTTCCGGTTGAATTTGTACACACCTGCCATAGCTGGCATAAGAAACCGGTTGGCACTGCTTTTCTGTTCCAGCGGGCCGTTGGGCGTACCCAGGCCGACTTCGGCAGAAGGTAAAAAGAAATCTGCTCCAACATCAGCACGGCTGGGTACGAAGCTGATGGTGGCAGGATTGACGCCACCGGCGATCGCATCCTGTGGCATGGCAATGGCAACGCCGCCAGCACCGCGCGACTTGGTGCCATATCCAATCAAAAACATACCGTTTGTGGCGTAACTGACTGAGGGCAAAACTATCCCAGCCATGACCAGGCCAGCCAACAGCAATTTGACTGTATCCTTCATGTTTGATCTCCTCTGGACTAAAATATTATAAGTTTGACGGACATGTTACTGGTGTTGTGGCATTTCAGATATCAAAAAATATTGAGGCTGAAATGCATTCAAAGTCGCTGGTAATGTGTCACATCCTTAGTGTTAGGGATGGATGTGTCAACAAGGGCATCAGGCTTGTGACGCCCGCTTTTCAACCAGACAAAATGCTATGAACCGGACGTATGTTGATTGTCAGCGTGATTAAAGTCAAGGGCAAAAACGGTTACCATCACTGGTGGTTATGCTTCATCTCCGGGCGCTACTCCATGCGCTTTTTTAGTTTATAAGGTGACAGTATTAGTAGTGATGGTCGCGCACTCGACTGTCGAAAATATGCTGGATTAGGATTCGTGTCGACAAATGGACTGAAGTGTCGGAATTCTTTATGCTTTGATTTCGGTCTTGAAAGTAACTTGTAAAAATACATAGTATTTTGATATACAAAGAGAAATTTTGGGTTGGCATGGAGCTGGCAGAACGCAGTAGATGACGGAATACTTTACATTCATGGGGTGGCCAGATAGCAATTCAAGTATTAAAAATAATGTATATTGCTGATAATTAAAGGTATACATAAAGTGGCCTGATGATTGCTAGTATAACACCGTGTGATAAGGCTATTTCGTAATGACCTGACACAACATTTATACAATTGTATGAACAAACACTAAAATATATTTATTGGTAGGAGATAAATTACATGAACATGAAAAAAACGGCTTTAAGTACTTCAATCTTGCTCGCAATGGGTGGCGCAGTAAGTCAGAGTGCGAATGCTTCATTAGTTGTTGGTACTACTCTGAATATTGGTGCTGGCAGCTTCTTCACAATGGAACCAACGCCAGTAGGCCCGGTTACTGTTAATATCTTGGGCGGCCTTCACGGCGGCGTACGTATTGGCGTAGCACAGGGAGCAGCTGGTGGTCACCCATCACACGGTGGAGCAGCTCACACTTCTAAGGGTCGTATTGATCAGGAATGGGATTTCTTCGGTGCTGCTGGCCAGTCCATCACCACTACAGGACCGACTGTTGTGACCGACAGTGGTGCTACTAAAACTCTGGACTTCAGCGGTTGGGCTGTAGCTTGGAATGGCATTCCTAATATCAATATGGGTGGCGGTATCCAGGATTGCGGTACTTCAACAGACGGTATTTGCGTAACCAACGCTGGCGCAGACATTGGTGGTACGTTCGATAATGGTACTGGTCTTGCTACTATTACTTGCTCTGTCGCAAGTTGTTCTAACTCCAGCACCTATACGTTGAGCTACTCAGCTAATGTACCGCAGGCTGATTCGTCTAACTTCGGTGGTGTGCTCTATAGCCTTGAGCTGACAGGTCATATCACTGCGCCTACATCAGCTGTTCCAGTTCCAGCCGCTGTTTGGTTGTTTGGCTCTGGTTTGCTCGGTCTGGTAGGTGTAGCCCGTCGTAAAAAAGCCTAGTATTTTTAGGTCTATAGCAGTAAGTTGAAAGGGTGGGGCATTATGTCCCGCCCTTTTTCTTTTTCAGCCCGGTTTAAGTTTTTGCGTGGCTATCCAGGAAAAATAGTGTCTATTCCCGTCCGGGTATTCTCTGGTTGTATTCAGTGATTCTTTATTGTCTTTTCCTGGTTAAATGAGTTGGTCTACCATTCTTGACCCTGCCTATTTCTACATGTAAGAGTATGATAAAGCTTTAAGGCAGTTGTCTGGTTTGTTTAATGATTATTTCGCATAAATATAAATTTATATTTATCAAGACGGCCAAAACAGCAGGGACAAGTATTGAGGTGTATTTGTCAGGATTCTGTGGTGACATGGATGTATTGTCGCCGATATATCCACCTATAGAGCCTCACATACCCAGGAACAGCGAAGGATTTGTGAATCATATGCCCGCGTATAGCGTGCAGGCGATGCTGTCACCTGAAATATGGGACAGTTACTACAAGTTTTGTGTGGAACGAAACCCCTGGGATAAGGTGATCTCTCAGTACTGTATGCTTAATCACAGGTCAGGAGGGAGCTTGTCCTTTCAACAATTTATGACAGGCCCTGAATTGCCTCTCAACTATTTAAAATATATGGACAAGTCCGCCAGCCGGATTATAGTGGATCGAGTGCTAAGGTATGAAAACCTGATGGAAGAATTGGGTGAAACATTCAGGATGCTGGGAATCCCATTTGACGGATCATTGCACATCAATGCAAAATCCGAGTATCGGAGTGACCGCCGTCCATATACCGAGGTTTTTTCAAAAGATCAGATACACTATATAACAGAGATCTTTTCAAAAGAAATTGCGCTACATGGTTACCAGCAGCAAAATCTGGAAAACTCTGCCCGGAACAACTGAGAAAGCCAGTCTTGCATCGGTCAACACATCACTCACAGCTTCTATGTCTCTGCCTATTCCAAAAGAAGTAGATTATTGTGTAATTAGCTCAGGCGGCGTAGGCTCCAAAATGTTAGTTAAGGCCTTGCGGGCTTCGTCTCGTCTATATGAAAAGAGCAGTGGGGAAGTTGTTGCGACACATAACCATATAAGGACACCGCCAGAAGTAATTCCAGACAATACAAGAATAATATATATGTTTGGCGACCCACGTGACTCAGTTGTGTCTTTCTTCGACAGGCGGAAGTCCAAACATGACAGGCATGGATTTAATACAAGGATTATAGAAAAGCCTAACAAGCATTGGGTTCTCCAGCATTTTAACAATATTGGAAGTTACGCATATGATATGGACGAAACATGGGGCCTTCATAAGTTTCTGGAGAATAGATTAGACTATTTCAAGCTGGAAGAGCACTTTGATAGCTGGTTTTATTCTAATCTGGACTACGATATTGTTTTTGTCAAATACGAAAATATTTGGAGTAATGTTTATGCTCTTGGCCAAACACTTTGTTTGAATATTGACAAGTTTCCAGAAAAAGTTCAGCGCCGGAGTAAATGGATAAATCTTGAAGGTGTGGACAAAATTAGATGTGATGAAATGTATGGTTCCTTTGCGGCACGAATAAATAATTTACCTGATATATTTACTATTAGAGGAGGGGTTGTTGTGGAAACGGTAAATCAGAATGTGTAATGCCAAATCTGGTTTCGATCCATTACAATGAGAATTTAAGAGAGTAAGCATCATTAGAGCCTGCGCCCAAGCTGACCCTGGAGGGTACAGAGTTGAATGCTATTGTGATCCGGTCTTCCGTAGACCTGTTCATGCGGACATCATGTACTACATAACTGGGAAACAGTATCAAATCTGTTGATTCCACATCTGCCAGGTCGACAAAGTCATTGTTGTAGATTGTTGGGGCCTTATTTTTATTATCATTATTGAAATAAAATGTTCCACCTCCCTCACCCATCTCTCTTCTCCAGAATCTGGTTGGATAAGACCCTGCGGGTAGATTGAGAAATAGAACGCCAGAAATAAAAGAATTGCAGTGGTTATGTCGATTCTGGCTGCCATTTTGTTTCATGACGTTACCCCACAAACCCGTGATCAGCCAGGGTAAATTTTCTCCAAGAAGATCGGTACCGAAGTTTGCAAGTTCTGGTGTAATCTTCTCTACCAGACTATCGATCAATTCATTCTGCATGGAATTGATGGTGGTATGTAATAGATTCTTATCATCACTGTTTAGTTCTTTGTCTTGTTCGTTTACTAGCCGGATTAATTTTTTACAGAGAATAGAATCTATGACGCTGCTGAGGTGTCTGATTGGTGTGGGAAAAATATCAAATTGTCTCATTTTGAGAATACTTTATTGCTATTAATAAAATTAAAAAGCAAGGATAGCATATCTGATACCAATTGGTTTTTGTAGTGCTAACACATAAAACCTGTGCCAGGTAATAAAATTATAATCAAAATGATTTTGCGCTTAAGTATTGATTATATAACTCTGAGTCATGCTGAAGAATGCTCGTGAGCTTTTCTTCTGAAATATGGTGGCTTGATTTTTTAGTGTATGCGCAAGTGTCGGCCAAAGTACCAAGAAATTCAAATATGAATTGTGGATTAAAACGTTGACTGTTCCCCATGCATAGCTGAATTCCTTCTGATGACAATAAATTTATTGCGTAGGGCCTTGGGTTGTGAAAATCATCAATAAACTGTTTGTTGAGCCATTCAGTTTGAAAATTCTTAAAATCGCAATTCGTATAATCACCATGCACGTCATTTGTAACTGCGATTTCATTAAACTGGAGCGTAGTTTTAGGGTACAGATTAAATATTAGGAGTTGTTGGGTAGAGGATGTGAACCACCAGCTAATTTTGTCGAATTGTGTTTGTAGCGGTACTACAAGATGATCCAGCACCACATCGCGATGAAACCCAATAAACTGCGCATCGCCTTTCTTGCAAACCTGAAATTCTCCTAGTGGGGTAAATGCATCTGAATAGTAGGTTTCACCTACACCAATAACTGTGGGACTTGTTTTTGGCGCAAAGACAGGCATTGCAATTGCCGGCATATACTGTAGTAATTTTTCTTCAAATAGCTCAAATCCACCTTTGATAAAGCTTGTGTCATCGTCTAAGAAAAGATAATACTGGTACTCCCCCCCTAAGCTCATTGCTCTTTCTAAGAGCTGGTTTCGTCCCTCTGCCCAAGTTGAGTCTGGATAATATATTGCTCCGTCTATGTTCTTGTCATAAGTCAGGAATACTGCGTCGGCGCCTTCCCTGTTACCAAGATGGAAGAAACATTCAACGCGCTCCGCCTGACCCTGCACCATATAAATAAAGTTTTTGATTTTTCTGTTCCCATGCTCAAAGCATCAGTTAACCAAATTGAACAATTAAAATAAAGTTAAAAAGATCAAAAAGGAAAGAGGGGTTTTAACATAGTATAATTCACCCGTTAAGTATGAATATAAGACTCTCATATGAGACTGCCTATTATGGAATATAGCAAAGCCGATTTGCATCGTAAATACCGTAAATATGCCAACCAACCAATGTTAATGTGCTGTTGTAAATAAAAATAGGTTGCTTGGCCTTGGCACCTGGTTTTGCGTAGACCATTTCAGGGCTGGTAATCTCGCTTCTAAATAATCAGAGGAATGACTGATTATTATCAAATCTTTGTTGCTTGATTTTTATATCGCTTCCAGAAATATTGGTGGATCAGGTGCGTGATTTGTCGTCATTACGTACGCGTGAATGGCGTACCAATATCCCCCTCAGGCATGCAGAATCCGCTATAATGGTAAAAATATTTACCTGTTCGGCAGTATGCAATTTGACTAATTTCTTCAATCCAGACAGGTTGTTAACTGACTAAACGGCCTGCCATTTGAAGCAGAGTTCGTGGTTACCATTAAGATACAAAATAGGCCCAGCATGGAAAATATGGAACGTGTCTTCCTCGATCCTGCAATGTTCCTGATGCGTTTCAATCCACAATTGCCATTGCAAGCTCTGGAGAGGGCCGATTTTGTCGGCTTGCAACAGGATGAATTACGACGCCTGCCCTTTCTTGATGAGCGTCTTCCCTATGATAATAACGATTTTTCAGCATCTATCACCGATCTTGCCGCAAGTAAATTCTTCCAGCAACAATCGGTCAATGCCCCTGCGTATATTTTTCATACGGCGTTTTGTTGCTCCACCCTGTTGGCGAATTTACTGGACCACAAGGGGTACTGTTTGAGCCTGCGCGAGCCCTTATCACTAACGCAGCTGGCGGATTGGCGGCGTGGTATGGTTACACGTAACCCCGGCATTGAGAAAAAAAATTATCTCCTCGCACTGGAAATTGCGATCGCCAGTATGGCCGTTGGCCATGTCGAAAATGAACGGATTGTGATCAAATTGCATAATCGCTGTACCAACATTGCGGTGGACTTACTTGATATGCATGAAACAGCACGCGCAATATTCATTTATTCCGATTTGCGTGGTTTTCTCGTGTCGGTGCTGAAATCAGAGGAGCGACGACGCTGGGTTCATAATCAGCTTACCAGCGTGCAATTTGATGCTGGCAGCAATACGCTAGTCCGGCAGGTGGACTTATCAAGTTTGAAAGATGTCGAGGCAGCAAGCTATCTCTGGCTGCTGAATGTATCCAGTTACGTTGCTGCCAGCGAATCAAATAGTAGTTCAATTCACGCGTTGAACTGTGAGGTACTGTTGAAATCTCCGGTTGAGATGGTGTCAAAAGTTGCCTCACATCTGCATCTGAATATCGGTCGGCAACAAATCGAGGGAACTGTGCTGGCCGGTGCACTGAACTTCCATGCAAAAAACAAACACGCTTACGATAGCCGCTTTCGAGCAAAGGAAATGCGCATGCTGTCTAAACAATTTAGCAAGGAAATCAGCCATGGGTTATGGTGGGCAGGCAATAATGCAGAACGCAGCCTGACTGGGAAACTACCTGAACCATTATAGTAAGTAATGCATGCTAGGATAAGGCAATGGTTCGAATAGTAACCTGATTTTGTTATTCTCGATGGTGTAAACAGATTGGTTCGATTTCAGTGGATCAAGGTATCTTCGAGCGAAACACTGACTCATTTTACTGACGCGCTCGAAGTGGTAGCAAGGTAACGCTTCCAGGTAGCAATGAACAGCTGTACCGTTAAATCACTAGAACTGCAAATCACATAAAGTAAGGATGTCGTTTGTTTTGCACTCGCTTGACAAAGACAAAATCAATTCCCTTTGGTCTTATGATGAGTTATCTTTAATCGAACATGCAACGCATGCCTGCAATATATCGCCCTTCAGAATTACCGACTTCCAGAAGTTGGCATTAGCTACACGGTCTTCTGCCATATAATATTTACTTTTTAAGTTTGGCGCTTTGCCTCTGTCTGCTTTATTTTAAGCGCTACCAAACGAAAGGAAAGACAATGAACTACACAAAAAAGGTTCCTGGCGGCTGGATGAGCAAAGCATTTACAACAGGTGATATGCGTTCCGTGCCAATCGGATGGCGTACAGGCCCGCCAAATTTTGTTGGTGTCGGGTCTGGTAGTGCAGGTACCACCTGGTGGTACAATTTGCTACTTGAGCATCCAAACATTGTTGCTAACCGGCTTGAAAGTAAAGAGCTTCAATATTTCTATCACTTTGGATACCATGACCCTGAACAGGCTATGCTGGAAACTTATAGATTGGCATTTGCAGCACCTGCAAATCATGTTTGTGGCGAGTGGTCGCCAGGATATCTTTTCCACCCTTTTGCAATAGACTACCTTAAACAGGCGGCACCCAATACAAAAATAATCGCGATCATCCGCAACCCAATTGATCGTTTTTTTTCTGTATTAAACAGAACACTAACTCGTCGAACTAGATTTTTGAATCTTGATGGGGAGAAAGCTTATGTATTTAAAACGTACTCACTTTTCCCGGCGGCGGCTGCCAATTGTCTATATGCTGATGCATTTCGCAGGTTGCTCAATAAGTTTGATCGCTCGCAAATTCTTGTTCTCCAGTACGAGAGATGCAAGCAAGATCCAGCAGAAGAGATTTCCCGGACTTACAAGTTTCTGCAAGTAGAATCATCATACAGGCCAAGACTCCTGACTACGGTAATCAATCCTTCTAGCCATAGCCTGCCAAAATTATTACCAGAAGAGCGAATTAAATTGGCGAATTATTTTTATGAGGATGTAAGCAGATTAGTCAATATGTTCCCGGAATTAGATATTTCCCTATGGCCGGATTTGGCAGGGTAGGGAATTCACGCCTCTTACGTGAATAAATAACTATCCGTATAACTGGTGTTAAATTTGTCTGATTTCAATACGGAATGCTGAGTGGAGTAGGAATCCCGGAATTGCGGTAAAGCGGTGAATGTATTTCCCCTGAATTGCGTGTAATATAACCACAATGGCAGAATAGTTAGGCAGGTTTATTTAGAGTAGTCAGGTTTGACAATATGGCAACGAAAAACGACGAAATCAAAGAACCATTAAAAAAATATACGGCAAACGATTACGTGGCATTTCCGTGTATTAATACAAATTTCCTATCGGTAGAGGAATGCTCTAAGGTCATAGAGATGGGCAAGGGCATGCCGATAGAAGACGGTTCAATTGGCCAACGTTCGTCGAGTCAAATGCACCTGCACTCAAGATATTCAAAGATAAAGTGGGTAGGTTACAGCACTGAAACAGTGTGGCTGTTCGAGAAGATTTACGATGCGATCATGATCGCAAACTGTAATTATAAATTTGATATTGACGATGAAATCATGACGCTTCAGCTGGCCGAATATACGGTTGGTGGTCATTACGTCTGGCATAGTGATGTAGGAAAAGGGGCATCCTCATACAGGAAACTAAGCATGACTGTGCAGCTGAGTGATCCGGATGATTACAATGGTGGTGACCTGGAGTTTATGATCGCAACTCATAATGCAGGTGAAAACCAGAGAAAGCAGGGTGCGGCAGTTATATTTCCATCATTCCTGGAGCACCGGGTGACTACGGTTACAAAGGGAAGCAGGTGGTCAATTGTTGTATGGATTTGCGGTCCGCCGTTTCGTTAGGTGGCAATATAATAATACTTGGTATTCTGTGGGGCGGGTTTGGCGATAAAAATTTCGACTAGTGTGCGGTGCGCCTGCTATGGTTGATCAATAGCAATGCCCTGTTTGTTTTGCACGCGTCCGCCTGTATATATAGGAGCGACCACGGGTTGATCAAAAATATCTTTTCCAGCCATATCTAATAATATACCGGTCGGCCATTGACTGTCAGGGAATCCGGTAGGTTTGAAGGAGATTCCCTGTGAGTTGCGCTTAGTGCTGTAATGGTCATCGCCAGCCACCTCTACTAAAAGTCCAACTCCAAATGGTTTTAAGCCGGCGCCCTGAGAGAATTTTCTGGATTTGAAGCGGTCATTGCCAGCATGTTCGTACAGTAGCCCGGCAGACCTGTCGATGCCGATGCCCTGGCAATGTTCATGTCCGTTATATCGATCATCACCGCCCCAGTCACCCAGAAAACCTGCGGCTAGATGCAGGGCTTCGCCCTGGCAATGTTCGAACGCTTTGTAATGATCATCTCCTGCATAGTCTACTAGCATACCTAGCCCAAACCAGTAGGCGCTACCTTGTGCAAACAGGTCAGCCAGATACTGGTCGTTTCCCTGCATATCCAGTAATAGTCCAGCACCTCCGGAAATATGAGGGCGTATGCCAAATCCAAAACCCTGGCACATACTTAGATAATGTACCTTCTTATGACGGGCAATTCTATCCTGTGCCTTGTCTGGTACCAGTCCTCCGCACGTATAACGGTCGTCCCCTTGCAAATCCAACTGGATGCCAATTCCGCCGGGGCCGCCAAATCCTTGTCCATACAGGGCGGTTGAGTAGGTGTCATCGCCGTTCTCATCAAGTAATACGCCGATGCCGTATGTACCCGCACCTTCCGCGTTGGAGCCACTCTGATAACTATCATTGCCTGCCATATCCCACAGCACCCCCCCTCCGAACAGTCCGACCCCCAGGCCCATGTTTACACCACGATACGTATCATGCCCTTCAACATCCAGCCATACACTGATCCCGAAAATACCTGCGCCCGGACCAGGCACTGATTTCCATTGCACGGTATCGTCACCAGAAAGATCTATCAAAACAGATACATGACCTGGTTGCGGTAATTGCCCGGCATCCTGGTACCGGTCATTACCACCCAGATCGATAAGCAATGCATATTCACCAGTATGGGTGTCAGGACCTGTTCCGGCCACCCGTACAGCACCATGAGGAGTCATAAACTGAAATGGTTTAATGTTTCTGGTAAGGCTAAGCAGGTCGGGAAGGGCGCCTTCAACTGTGGCCAGCAATTGCAGAACAGCCCTTGCATATTCTTTTATTTCAATTCGCGCTCCCATTTCGTGGTATGTCGCGTGTGTCATTAATCGTGGATTAACCTCAACGCCCTGGTAGTTGATGGAAGCAAGGAGATGATCGCGCACACTATCTAGCTCGGCATTCTTAGGATTTCCACTTGCCTGAATCCATGACTGATGCGTTAAATTAATCCCATCGAGTATACGGCGCAGAATGTTTTTAAGCTGCGCGTTATTGTTGTTCTTTTCAGGCAAGACTGAAGCTGTATTGTTCTGGACGGCAGCACGCTTGCCCGGCATAAAAGCAGATAATGTTACATCAGTAATTAAATCCTCCAGCAAGCCGGAAAGTAAAAGCGTCTTTGTGGTGGCATGCAAGCCGTGGTTTGCGATTTGTTGAGACCGTCCGATCATGCTGATAGGTTGTTGTAAGGACTTGTCGACAATCGGTAGTCGGCCCGGGACAGAATGTGTTCCATTGAGCCTGGGCAGGGAGATGTCGTCCAGCTCCATACCGATTTTGAAGAGTGCCTGCTCGACAGCTGTTTCAACAATAGCCTGCGGTGTTTCGGGTTGCCGGGTGCAGGAGACGAGCGTAACCAAGCATATGCAACAGGCTACCAGGATGGCCTGCATTTGCCACTGCATCCTGCAACCTGCTTTGCCGCAATGTTCCTTGTGATTACTCCCCAAACTCACCGGGTACGGAAAACTTCGTCATGTATGAACTCTGGAAAACGACAGAGGGTCACTTTGAGATATGCTGATCTAAAAGCCGAGCTATTGAGTAGCTCAGTAAGGCTTTCTTGTAAAGCTTGCAGACCCAGGTTGTTTACTAAGCAATGGTTCACATGAGTATCCGATAATCAAAAAATGCAAATATACTTTAGCTATCTTATCGATTAGCCCTGCATGCAGCAATTCCCTTTGCCCACCTGCATATAGCTACAATTTAAGGGTCTGTAGAAATCTTGGTCTTGAATAAATTCATGATTATATTATACTCAACACTAGTGGAAGTCTGTGTGTTTTAAGTAGGCTGTTGTAAAACAAAGCTATTTTATTTCTTCCTTATCTGTTTAAGATAAAAACGGGATAGTCTCAATATGAATATAAATGGAAACAGGTTCTATAGTTATTTGGTGCTTGGCATTGCAGCATTGGCTGTACTTTCCAGTGGCTGTACTACTGTACAATCTTTCCCGGACAAGGCGCGTGCTGGTGATACTATCACTCTGTCCGTCGGGTCAGCAGATGGCCTGACGACGTCAAATACAACAGTTAGTTATGTATCAGATGCAGATCCTTTTAATCCTATAGACCTGACCCCGAATATCCGTGCAATCACCAAGATATACCCTGATAGAACCAGTGAGGCATGGGTGTTCGATGACACCTTCCTGGGCAACATCCCCACTTTTTCCAGCCATGGTCCTTGGGAATCAGTCGTGGTGATTGACCTCCCTTCTGTCATGCCAGTTTCAACCGGAAAAGTTCAGGTCACCACTTCTGCAGTTTACCCGACCACTGCACCCCATGTGAATGGCACTGATATTAGCCTGGAAATTACTGCCCTGGGAGGCAGCCCAAATACTTTTGATTTTTTGCTTACAGGAAGTACTACTGGCCCAGGAGATCTGTCTCAAATTGAGCCACTTCCACAGGTCATTTTGAGGCAGCCGGTCGGTGAATCACACCCCAAGTATGGCGCTATCAAAGTGAGGGTAAACACACCTATTTTGACAAGTGCAGGTGGAGTTGTACCCAATTCTGATGTGCGCGTCGTTGCTGATGATATGGGATCACAAAACCTGGCGTCACAGCGAAGCTATATCTGGAGAAGGAGTGGCAATAACGTAATTGTCAATTTCATCAGCCCGCTAGGTATGGAGTACTATGAGTCCCGTTTCTCAATTGTTTTCGCACCAGGCACACAAGTAACGTCTGCACCCACTATTACAGCTCTGACCTATTACGATCTTGATGGCGTTGAAATACCTGGACCAACTCCTGTTGCAACTTTTGAATAACTGTACTGTTAACCTCGGATCTTCGCATGATTTGTTATTATGCTTGCCGTAGCTTAACAAGCGATATCACAATCACCAAAAATACATTCTTCCTTTGTGATCGACCGCTTCTGTTCATCGCAAAATTTCCAGTGCAGGCTGGTCGGCTTGTGCTGGACGTACTGACCTATAGCCAAGATCAACATACCGATTGACCGGACACACCTCCACGGTGAAATATATATTCTGTGTCAGTCCGGGTAGGTCAGGAACTCATTATCTGTACCATGTCTTTTCCTGCGTTGGGAGTGTATGTGCAGTACACGAGCCGGAGCACGAATATCCCGAATTTGCGGGACTTAGACCTCAATTGTGGAGCCTTAAGAGCAAGTGCGTAGCAGACAGTCTGCGTGAAAGGATGGTTTTAAAGTCTTCCCAGATCAGTGATCTGCTGTCTTGTTCCACACACAAAGTGTATGCCGAAACCAACCCGCTTTTTAGCACCTTGTGGTACGACGCTGTCTTTAAGGCATTTGCCGGGCATGACATAACCATCCTGATATTGCGCCGGAATACGGTAGAGGTAATAAAGAGTTTGCTGGATCTTGGCTGGTTCAATAACAGGGACGGTAATGACTGGATGGTTACTGCCTATTCTGTAAATAGCCTTGTTCAACCCTTGTGCAGTGAACAGGAAGCGACACCATTCGAACTTGTAATCAGTTACCTACTGAACATTGAACTCTACGCGCGCAGGATTAAGGATTTATATCAAGCCCGCGGTCACAGAGTAATCGAATTGCACAGCAACCAGCTATTCGAGAATAATGAAATTATTCTTGAGTTGCTGGAACAGTGTGGACTTTCACCTGATATGAAAAAATTGTCAGCTGTTACTGAAGAAAGGAAAAACAAGCCTCCAACCAGTAAGAAACACTTTGACGTCCCATTAGGTGTTTGTGCGCAGGAACTGGAGCAATATTTACGGAAATGTCACGACCTCGGAATCGATGTCCCGGTACTGCCGTATCATTAACAAAAGCGGAATTAAAATCGCGCAAACCATTGCTGCCAAACAGCATCAATCTGTGCCCTCTCTGTAGCCTCCACATGTTTCGATAGTAAAGGCTTCATCTCATGATAAATTCCTTTGAGATCGTGCAGATGTTCATCCTTTGTAAGAGATTTTGAATCGCTTGTTTCGTGCTCACGTTTTTCCAGCAGAACATCGTTCACGTATGCAAACTTGCAGGTTGCTGAAAGCTTGATTGTCAGCCACAGGCCGTCATATTTTGGGAAACGTTCATCCATGAAACCTGCCTGTTTTACGAGCTGGTAATCAGCAACCATGGTTCGGAGTATCCCGGTCATGACTCTGGCGACCTGTGGAAAGATATATCCCTCAGGCTGTTGCTTACCCCACTTAACTGCAACTGGATTCCGGGTCATATCGACAACTCCAAAATTACTGTAAACAGCTTTTGCACCCGGACTTCTACATAGTGACTGGTATTGAGATTCCAGTTTTTGAGGCAAAAATAGGTCGTCTCCGTCTAGTATTCCGACATAGTTCCCTGTAACCGTACGTAATGCCGCATTCCTGTTTTTCGGAATTCCGACATTCTTTTTCTGGTATATGCCCTTGACGTGACCAGGATATTTTTTCTCGTATTGATGAATCAGTTCTCTGGAGCCGTCTGTCGAGGCATCATCAGCTACCAGAATCTCCCATGTGGGGAGGGTCTGGTTCAGCACACTTTCAAGTGCTTCAATCAGGAAGCCCTTGTGGTTGTACGATGTAATAATAACGCTTACTCTGAAGTCTTTTTTGTCCATGCTAAAAAGAATTATTAGGCATTTGACCCAGAGGCGGGGCAAATCATGTCATTAACCACTATGCGACTCGTACGGTTACCTTATCCATCTACTGTTTACGCAGTACAAAAATGAGACCGGGTACAGGCTGACCTTCATCATGCCGCAATACTACTTCTTCGCTAGCCGCCTCGCTGAAATTATTTTCGTTTGAAAGGCGCCGAATATAGTCAGGCGACTGGGCATAACGGCCCATTGATGTAATTACGTAATCCTTCCCATCCTGGTTGATCTCGATCGAGAATGAAAATAGACCGTCTGGCTTGAGATGCGCGTGGACAAGTGAAAAGCATTCCTCAAGATCGCCGATATATACGAATACATCAGCAGACAGAATGACATCAAATACCGACGTGCTATTTTCCATATACTGGCAAACATCACCCTGAGCGAGTTCCGTATAGACTCCACGCTCATCCGCCCGGGATAGCATTCGTGGCGCAAGGTCTACGCCGATTAGTTTGCAGGCCTGTTCATTAAAAAGTGCGCCGCAGAGTCCGGTTCCACAACCCAGGTCAAGAATGTCCAATTCTCTTTTGTCATGCGGCAGAGCGTTACTGACCAGGTTGTGAATATGCTTGGGAGTCCGGTAATTTAGTTCATTTACTAACTTATCATCAAAATGATCTGCATAATTATCAAAGAATTCCTTGGTGCTCCTGGCGGGTGATTGTGCAGGAATTACACCAGCACCCATTGATGCCAGTGAATATTCAGCATCTACCATACCAGGAGAAAACCTGAGTGCAGTCTTGTAGGCTGCTACTGCCTCATTGTGACGCTCCAGTTTACGCAATAGCTCGCCGCGGTTGTAGTGTGCTGCTGCGCATTTCGGGTCTATGTTGACTGCTCTGTCATAGGCTGACAGGGCTTCTTCATCGAAACCAAATTCTTTCAGGGTGATACCGTAACTGGTATAAATCCTTGCGTCATGAGGACTCAGGCGAACTGCCTGCTCGCAGGCTTCAATAGCTTCCTTTTTACGACCGAGTCCCTTGCACACACCTGCAAGATTGATATATGCATGGGCATTGTCTGGGTTCAGCCTTGCAACCTGCTTAAAGGCAGCCAGTGCCTTTTCTTTTTGCCCTTGCTCATTTAACGCAATAGCATAGTTTGTATAAGCGCCGACATGGCCAGGTTCTATGCTGATTGCCCGCTCACAAGCAGTCACTGCATCGTTAACACGACCGAGTTGCTTAAGAATCATACCCAGATTACTGTATGTTTCTGCATTTGCAGGATTGAGCCGGATTGAGTGCTCACAGGCATTTAATGCATCTGCAAGCTTGCCGAGATCCATGAGTACAATGCTGTAATTACCATATGCAACTGCATCATCAGGATTAAGGCGTAATGAAAGTTCGCTGTTACGGCACGCCTCTTCCAGTCGGCCTGCCGCTCTAAGTACAACGCTGTAATTTGTATAGGCTGCAGCATTTTTCGGCTCAAGCAGAATTACTTGCTCAAATGCAGCTAGAGACTCATCAATTCTCCCCTGCATATAATATAATGCAGCCTGCTGCAGTAAATCGCTCATACCACTTGAATTAGTTCTGACAGAAATGAAATTTATTATTCCACAACCGGAAGCATGAGTCGATATAGGCGGTGAATTGTCAAACGCAGGAAGGAATACTGGCTAAGTGCAGATTCGACTATATGTAATCGCATTGTACTATTAAGGATGAGGGTGCTTAGTCATCGGCTAATGTTTCCTGCGTTGCTTTCAGGGTAATGCCAGTAGATTTCGGCATACAGTATATGCTTCCAGCGTGAGGAGCCTGCTTTACACAGGAATGGTCTAAGAGACACTCAATTGACCTGTAAGCTCTTGTGTCGTAACTTGGTGTACATGTGCCCGGCATTCATGTCTCAAGGCGATGATATGGAACTTGATAAGCTCGCAGAGCATGCGCAAACCTGTCTTTCCCGGAATCAACTACCGGAAGCTGTTACTGCCCTGGAGAAAATCTGCCTTATTGCTCCGCAGCTAACGGAACCTCGTTACAAGCTGGCCGTGATTCTGGATAAGCTAGGCGAGAATAAACAGTCAGTTGAGCATTTACAGGAGCTGGTTAAACTACATAATGACCATGTTGATGCCCTGGTCATGTTATCCAGACTGTACATCGTCGGTGGGAATCCGCAAGATGCTCTCCCGCATTGCAGGCATGTGCTGGAAATTGACCCGTCAAATACCCCCGTCCTTTTGAATGCAGGTGTCGCATACTCCGAGATCGGACTGCTGGACGAAGCGCAGACTATGCTTGAGCAGGCAGTAAAGAAATTGCCTTCCGATGCTCATACTCATATTCACCTGGCGCGCGTTTATATGCGTAAGCAAAAGCACCAGCTGGCAGAGGCTATGTTTCTTCGAGCTCGTGAGATAGAACCAGAACTCGTACCTGCAAGCGTTGGATATGGTAACGCGCTTCTTCGACAGGGTCGCTATGGCGAAGCAGAATGTATCTTTATGGACTTATATCAGAAAAACCAGCATAACGCAGTATTGTTAAACCAGATTGGCAACATGTACCGTTCGGCCACGAGACTGGATAGCGCATTTAAGTACTTCAAGCTGGCGCTCAGCGTAATACCGGATTCTGCAGAGATCAGGAACAATTTAGGAAATGTGCTCTTATCCCAGGGGCAACATGCAGAGGCCATCAGGTATTATGAGGAGGCTGTCAAGATTAAACCGGATTTCTGGCAGGCACATAGCAATCTGGTTTTCCTGATGAACTATCTTCCTGGTACAAGTGGTAATAAACTACTTAACGCCCACAGGCAATGGGCTAATCAACAGACTGCAGATATTACTCGGTTTACCACGTGGCAAAACAGTCGGCGTACTGACCGGCCGCTCCGCATAGCTTACCTGTCACCCGATTTCCATCATCACCCGGTTTCTTATTTTATCAGACCAATACTTGCCAACCATAAACCAGAGCGTGTTATTACAGTTTGTTTATCAGATAGTCTGAAATCTGATTCGACGACAGGGCAATTGCAGGAACTGGCTGCAGAATGGCATGTGATCAGTAAGCTGGAAGACAATCAGGTTGCAGAGTTAATACGCGAAAATGAAATTGATATTCTTGTTGACCTGGCCGGCCATACCAATCAGCACAGACTGGGTGTATTTGCACGCAAACCGGCGCCAGTACAAGTAAATTATCTCGGATACCCGGCCACATCAGGTCTTAAGGAAATGGATTACCGAATAACCGACAAGTGGGCAGACCCATCTGAAGATAGTGCGAGCTATCACACCGAGGAACTAGTCTACATCCCCTCCGGTTTTCTCTGCTACGAACCGGACAGAACCTCCCCCGAGGTTGCACCACTACCTGCCGAGGAAAATGGTTTTGTCACTTTTGGCTCACTTAATAATCTCAGTAAGATTAACAATACTGTCATTAGCACCTGGGCGTCTATTCTGAATGTGCTACCAGGCTCCCGGATAATTATTAAAAACCATGCTCTTACCGATCCGAACACAAGGGAAAAATATATACAGCTATTTGGTGCTAATGGAATAAAAAGGGAAAGAATTGATCTCAGGTCACACGTGCAGAGATACACAGAGCATCTGGCTACTTACGGTGAAATTGATATTGGCCTGGATACCTTCCCCTATAATGGGACAACTACGACATGTGAATCATTGTGGATGGGTGTACCCGTGGTGGTGCTTAATGGCCACCTGCATGCAGGCAGGGTAGGCAACAGCTTGCTTTCCCGCGTGAAACTGCCTGGTTTGATTGCCTGTAACCTGGATCAATATAAGGAGGTTGCAGTCAATCTGGCGATGGACAAGAAGCAACTACGATTAATCCGTAATGGAATGAGAGATCGTGTAATGCAGTCGCCTCTCTTTGATGGGTCAGGATTTACCCATGAACTGGAAGCAATCTATTTCAAAATGTGGCGGAAATGGGTGTCTGGAAATCACCAGCCATGAGAGGGTTAAAGCTATGAGCTGATGTCAGGAAAATTTGCTGTATACCAGTCGACGACGGTCATGCGGAAATCATCTATCACTTCATGCCCGAAGACCGGGCCGGGTTGCTTGGAAAGGAGATCAGTGCACCTCTCTTCGGTTCGATTAACAGCACCTCTCCGTTGTTGTCACGTAGAAACGGGAAAGACAGGTTGCAACCGATAGCCTGATTCATTGCATCGATCTCCAAAACGCTGTCAGATAGAAAGAATATTGATGAAATTTGCCGACTTAGATCATTATATTTTAATCGAATCAGTTTGCCATCATCATCCAGAACACACGGCAGAGCTATTGTTAGCGTATATTATACTTCAACGCGTCTAACAAGATGCGCTCAGTTGTTTTGCTGAATTGCGGTTGATTTTGCAAGCGTATTGAAGAGTATTTTTTAATGTGTAACGTTTAAAATAAAACGTTTTAGTACTAAGCTTGATAATTGAACAATTTTAATTGTATCGAAACTATATATATGAAATTAATAGGATTTATTGTAATAATTGTTATTTCAATAGTGCTGGGTATTCTGATATCCGGCTCTAATGATGAAAAGTGTATTAAGCATGTTTCAGATAATGAGATTGCCCAAGCAGTTAAACCCTGTACAGAATCAGCAAAGAATGGTTTTTCTGCAGCACAATATATTCTTGGAGTAATGCATAATACTGGTGAAGGTGTACCAAAGAATTATGGACAGGCAGTTAATTGGTTCAGGCTGGCTGCAGAGCAGGGACATGCTGGTGCACAGTATGATCTTGGGTATGCCTATAGTAATGCACAGGGTGTTGAGCAGAACTACAATGAAGCATTTCAGTGGTATCTAAAATCAGCGCAGCAAGGATATAGCATTGCACAACACAATCTTGGTCTTATGTATATGGAAGGTAACGGTGTACCACAGGATTTTGTAAAGGCGTATGCATGGTTAAATACGGCCTATGCTCAAGGATACAAAACGTCTGGAAAAGGGCGAGACATGTTGGCAGATCAAATGCAATCAGAGCAGCTAATGAATGCAAAGCAGCTAGCTATAGAGTATCAGGAACAATATATACGGTCCAAAGTAGCAGGCGCTGGCAAGACATAGGGAAAGTCTGAACAATTGCCAAGTTATTAATTTTAAGGAAATTAGAGAGGAATACAAATGCATCAAAGAGATGGATCGTTACGATATACAACTGAAATTTGACATTGTCCCGGCTATCGATTTATTTTGAGGGGTACTGGACGGCGGCTGGATATTTAATTGGCACAGCATTCTGAACACTCTCCGAGCAGCTGCGGCATATAATCTGGCCAGGCTGTTGGCATTATTTTATTGGCCGTGTATTTTGGTTCGAATAATCTTCACTCGGCCGTCGATTTATCTGCTTGAACGAAAACTATCGCTGACTTAATAGCGAATACTTCAGGTGCGACTAACTAGACTGAAATTCTTGTTGGCTGTTACTATAGTTAAAATTTTTAATCGAAATCTTCAACGAAATGCGAAAAATTCTAGCACTTAATGGTCCGAATATTAATCTGTTGGGTTCAAGGGAGCCAGGCCACTATGGCTCAGAATCACTTGATGTTATTAATAAGAAGTTAGTTTTAGTTGCCCAACGTGCTGGATATGCACTTGATTGTTTGCAATCAAATGCGGAGCATGAGCTTATAGAACATATCCACAATGCAATTGTTCAATCAGTTGATTTCATAATTATTAATCCAGCAGGATTTACTCATAGTAGTGTGGCTCTCCGCGATGCCTTACTAGCGGTTAATATCCCCTTTATTGAAGTGCATTTATCCAACATCCATGCCCGGGAGGAGTTTCGTAAGCATTCCTACTTTTCTGATATAGCCGTCGGAGTAATCTCAGGTTTGGGGGCGATTGGTTATGAATTAGCATTGCAAGCTGCAATTTCCTATCTACAGGATCATCCCTCCTAATCAGTCAATTCGGCGAATATAGCCGCTTTTCGCTACACATTCTTAGGGTCTTCACTTATACTGCCCACTATTGTCTAGGGGTGAGTTTTCTTACGCCACCAAAGTCTACGGTGGGCTTCGTACCTCAGCCCACCCTACGGGTGAATAGTTAATGGATATCCGCAAAGTTAAAAAACTCATCGAATTACTGGATGAATCCGGCATTGCCGAGATCGAGATTCACGAAGGTGAGGAATCGGTTCGGATCAGCCGGCATGCACCTGCGAATGCTGCGTCGGCTCCCATTATTATGCAGGCACCAGTGGCAGCAAGCCCTGGTGTTCCTGGTCTTCCCGCTGCTGCTGGGGTGCCGGATTCGCCGGTTGATGCCGCTATTCCAGCCGGACATACCGTTGATTCGCCGATGGTTGGCACTTTTTACCGCTCGTCTTCTCCTGGGGCTTCGGCTTTTGTTGAAGTGGGTCATCAAGTGAGTGTGGGTGATACCCTGTGCATTATCGAAGCGATGAAGATGCTTAATCAGATTGAAGCGGATAAGGCGGGTACGGTGTCTGCCATCCTGGTTGATAATGCTGAGCCGGTTGAGTATGGCCAGGCGTTGTTTGTCATTGAGTAGTGGGATGGTGGGGTTCGTGCCTCACCCCACCCTACGGTTATTTAAATCCTATGCTAGATAAAATCGTCATCGCCAACCGTGGTGAAATTGCACTGCGAATTTTGCGTGCCTGCCGTGAAATGGATATCAAAACGGTGGCCGTACATTCGGAGGCTGATCGTAATCTCAAACATGTCTTGCTCGCTGACGAATCGGTTTGTATTGGTCCTGCACCTTCTGTAGATAGTTATCTCAATATTCCAGCATTAATTTCTGCAGCAGAAGTCACTGATGCTGTTGCGATCCATCCAGGTTACGGTTTTCTGTCTGAAAATGCGGACTTCGCTGAGCGGGTCGAGAAAAGCGGTTACATTTTTATCGGTCCGCGTGCCGACACCATACGCATCATGGGTGACAAGGTAGCGGCCATTCGTGCCATGCAGGATGCCGGTGTGCCTTGTGTGCCGGGCAGTGACGGGCCGTTGGGTGAGGATGAGCAAACCAGTCTTAAAATAGCGCGTGATATCGGCTATCCCATCATCATTAAAGCGGCTGCGGGTGGTGGTGGCCGTGGCATGCGTGTCGTTCACAGCGAAGGCAATTTGTTAAATTCCATTGCGCTGACGAAAACTGAAGCGCGTACCTCTTTCGGTGATGATGTTGTGTATATGGAAAAATATCTGGAAACACCACGCCATGTGGAGTTCCAGGTGCTGGCGGATGGTGAAGGCAATGCGATACATCTCGGCGAGCGCGATTGCTCCATGCAGCGGCGTCATCAAAAGGTCGTCGAAGAAGCGCCCGCGCCCGGTATAACGGCTGAAAGGCGCGGCGAAATGGGCGAGCGTTGCGCAGAAGCTTGTCGACGTATCAGCTATCGCGGTGCAGGTACCTTCGAGTTTCTGTACGAAAATGACGAATTCTATTTCATAGAAATGAATACACGCGTCCAGGTCGAGCATCCGGTGACGGAGATGGTGACCGGTGTGGATATTGTCAAAGAACAATTGATCATCGCAGCCGGTGAGGGATTGTCATTTAAACAGTCTGATATTAGCTGGACTGGTCATGCTTTCGAATGCCGGATTAACGCCGAAGACCCCAACAATTTTCTGCCTTCACCCGGCACTATTACCCAGTACCATGCTCCAGGCGGGCCAGGTGTTCGGGTCGATACGCATATCTATAATGGTTACACCGTGCCACCATATTACGACTCCATGATTGCAAAATTAATTGCGCACGGTGATAACCGCGAGTCAGCGCTGGCGCGTATGCGCGGGGCATTGGCTGAAGTGGTGATTGATGGCATTAAAACTAATATAGCACTGCATCAAAATATCTGCAGCGATGCCGCATTCATGGCGGGTGGAACGGATATTCATTATCTGGAGAAAAAGCTGGGGTTGTAGTTTTTGGTGGCGTAAAAAATTCGACACCATTAAGAAATCTCTGATATTACGATCCCCAAATGCCCTGGCAACAACTCTCAATCGAAGCCGGTGAAATTGATCCGGAAACCCTCAGTAATTTTTTCGAACAACAAGGCGCATTGTCAGTCACTTTCCAGGATGCGGCTGATCAACCCATGTTCGAGCCACTCCCGGGCGAGACACCTTTATGGTCTGCAACACGTGTGGTTGCCTTATTTGATAATAAGTTTTCACTAGAAACGCTGTGCCAACAAATGCAGCAGGTGTTTGATATTGACCTCGCAGATCGCTTGCAGGTAGAAACACTGGAAGACCGTGATTGGGAGCGTGTCTGGCTGGATGATTTCAAACCGATGCAGTTCGGGGCGCGGTTATGGGTTTGCCCGGCCGGGATGCGCCCACCTGATGATGACGCAATCATCATCGATCTCGATCCAGGTCTGGCTTTCGGCACAGGTACGCATCCGACCACAGCGCTTTGTCTAGAGTGGTTGGATGCCAACCCACCTGTTGACCGCCGGGTGCTGGATTTTGGCTGCGGTTCGGGAATTTTAGCGATTGCTTCGCTGAAGTTAGGGGCTAACGAGGTCTGGGCCACAGATATTGACGAGCAGGCATTGTGGGCGACAAAAAACAACGCAAAACAAAATGCTGTTGATACGAAGTTGAGTTGTGCATTACCTGATGAGCTGCCACTGATTTATAAGGCTGACGTATTACTTGCCAATATTCTGGCTAACCCTTTGATTGAGTTGGTGGATACCCTGGTAAGTCAGGTCAGACCGGGGGGAGTGCTTGTCTTGTCCGGTATATTGGCTGAACAAGCAGAGCAAGTTAAGGTAGCTTATTCACCGTATGCTCAGATGGATACCATTGTAGAGCGCGCAGGCTGGGTGCGTTTGGTGTGTGCCAGGTATTAGAACCCCACCAACTCTTTCATCTACAAGAAATATTCAGGAAATCAGCTACGCCTGACGCTAATACATCTGGTATGGTCAAATAGACCGTTTTTTCTGTGAGCTAACCGTTTAAATTATGTTCGTCGTTTGCACTTCCTGTCAGGATGTATTCAAAATAACCAGTAGTCACCTGGCGGTTGCGCAGGGGCTTGTGTGTTGTGGTGGTTGTCGAAACGTTTTTGATGCAACGGCTTCGTTATACGATACCCAGGATGAGGCAGGCATTGCAGTGTTACGAATCCGGGCGGCAGAACAGGAAATTAATGATGTTGCCGAAGTTGTGGTGGCAAATAGTGATAAAAAAGCACCTGTAGAAAAAATTGATGCTGAAGCCGATGTCCAGGCTAAAGAGACTCAAGACGAAACTCAGAATGAGCCTGAAACAGAAGTAGAAGAAGCAGCGCCTGATGAAGCGCCCAGTACTGATAATGAATCAGATGAACAACCCGATGTAGATGCGGTAACTCAACATCCTGGTGTTGAGCGGGCTGCGGAAGCCGCTGTTCTTAGTGAAGAGCCAGAACAAAAACGTGTCAATATTTCCAATAAAGTTTGGTGGGGTGCTGCAGCGTCGGTTTTTTTATCATTTTTAATTGCCGGGCAATTTGTATGGAAAGAGCGTGCTCAACTGGCGGCTGAGTCCAATCTTCGGCCCTGGATGGAACGTTATTGTGCGGTACTGAACTGCGAGCTTCCGTTGCGCAGAGATATAAGCAAAATTGCAATCCTGGAGCGTGAAATAAAGGATCATCCGCGTGTCAAGAATGCGTTACTGGTGAGTGCCACTATTCTGAATGACGCATCTTTTCCGCAAACTTACCCTGTGTTTGAGGTGTCGTTCTCAGATGTTTCGGGTACTCCTGTATCCGTTCGGCGTTTTGAGCCGGACGAGTATCTGCCTGAAGATCAGATCGACGGTCAGGGATTTCAGCCAGGTGAAAAAACCCATCTAGTGCTTGAAGTGGTTGACCCGGGTAAGCAGGCGGTTTCTTTCCAACTCGAATTTCTTTAAGCGCGTTCTCCTGGCTTATCGGCCAATCATAATTATTTTGTCTGGTGGTTTTTACACAATCTCTTTTCGTTTGGCCTACATATTCATTAAGAAACCGTTATTAAATTATGATGCCTTGTAGGAGCGGCTTTAGCCGCGATGGGCGTTGCATTCATCGCGGCTAAAGCCGCTCCTACAGTATTTATACCGTTTCCATTGATAAGTAATACGAATAAATAAGAAGTTGCTTAAGTAAATTCGCAAGTAATAATAAACAATGTTAACAATAAATTATTAGCGCTCTGTCAAGCTTGTGCGGACAAATCATTGATTGACTGATGCTAACTTTACGAGTGAATTTTTTATTTTATTTTTCTTTCCCGGATAGCTTCCTTCCAGCTGCTTCGATGCGTATGATCAACAACTCTTTTCACCTTGTTAAATGAATCTGTGTTGCAAACTGATGCAGATAGGTCCTTATAAACTTCGTAATAATTTAATACTCGCGCCGATGGCGGGTGTCACTGACCGTCCTTTTCGTCAGTTGTGTCGAAGTATGGGGGCCGGGTTAGCTGTTTCGGAAATGGTGTCCTGTAATTCTGCCTTGCGTGGCAGTAAGCAGACATTACGCAGAATGGATCATCGAGGTGAAGCGGAACCCAAGTCGGTGCAAATTGCCGGTGCTGATCCGCAAATGATGGCTGATGCTGCGAAGTTTAATGTCGAACATGGTGCGCAGATTATTGACATCAATATGGGCTGTCCGGCAAAGAAAGTGTGTAATGTATTCGCCGGGTCTGCCTTATTAAAAGATGAAAAATTGGTTGGCAGAATTCTTGAAGCGGTAGTCAGTTCTGTCGAGGTGCCGGTAACTCTAAAAATCCGTACTGGTTGGGATACGGAAAACCGGAATGCACTTGCTATTGCACATATTGCCGAACAATCTGGCATACAGGCATTGGCAATACACGGGCGCACCAGGCAATGTGCTTATAGAGGCGATGCTGAATACGAAACCATAGCTGTTGTTAAACAGTCAGTTTCGATTCCGGTGATTGCTAATGGTGATATCAGTAGCCCGCATAAAGCGCGTTATGTACTGGAACGGACCGGTGCAGACGCCATAATGATAGGCCGCGCTGCACAGGGCCGGCCCTGGATATTTCGAGAAATCGAAAATTATTTAAATACAGGCGAAATTTTACCAAAGCCTGATGTTGAGGAGATCCGTTCGATTATGAAAAATCATATGTCAAACTTGTATGAGTTTTATGGTGAATTTACCGGTGTGCGCGTAGCGCGCAAACACATTGCCTGGTACAGCAAAGGCCAAATTGGTGGTGGCGCATTTCGGCAACAAATCAATCAATCAGAAAATAGTGTAGAACAATTACAATTGGCAGATCGGTTCTTTGATGGCCTGGTAATAAACGCGGAGCTAGCAGCATGAGTGCGGTGATTTCTGGCGGTGAAATAAACCAGCAGCAGCAAGAGCGGCGTAAGCAACCTTTACGTACCGCCGTACAGTCTGCACTTGAATTGTATTTTATGGACCTTGACGGCCATGATGCAGAACAAGTGTACGGCATGGTGATCGGTGAAGTGGAACAGGCCATGTTTGAGAGCGTGATGCTGCATATGCGCGGTAACCAGACAAAAGCGGCTGAAGTGTTGGGTATAAACCGCAGTACATTGCGTAAGAAGCTTAAGATATACGGCCTTCTTTAGTTTTATAGCCACGGAAGAACACGGAAAAATAAAAACGTCTATTCGGCTGGCGGCTGACTCAGCTCTCTGAGTTAAATTGTAGGAGCGGCTTTAGCCGCGATGGGTGCATCGACTATCGCGGCTAAAGCCGCTCCTACAGTATTTTCACCAATTGCAAAGGTGCGATACACGGCGATCAGGTGTATTTATTTTCCGCACTCTTCTGTGGATTCCGTAGCCAATAATTTAGATTCGTTTGGTACAATATAAATCGTTGCGATTTCCCAGGTGATTACTATATCTATGCCAACAAAAATACAACGCGCCCTAATCAGTGTCTCGGATAAAACCGGTATCGTTGAGTTTGCACAGCAGCTGCAAAAATCGGGCGTTGAAATTCTCTCAACTGGCGGCACTGCCAAACTGCTGACAGAGAGCGGAATATCCGTTATCGAAGTAGCCGATTACACGGGTTTTCCTGAGATGATGGATGGCCGAGTTAAAACCCTGCATCCAAAAATACACGGTGGTATTTTAGGCCGCCGTGGCACCGATGATGCGGTGATGGAGCAACAGTGTATTCCACCGATTGATCTGGTCGTGGTGAATTTGTATCCCTTCGAACAAACCGTTGCCAAGCCCGACTGTGATTTACCTACCGCGATTGAAAATATAGATATTGGTGGCCCGACCTTGCTGCGTGCTGCTGCCAAGAACCATGCGGCTGTTACCGTGGTGGTTGATCATGCCGATTTTCAGAAAGTCATCGATGACATGTCTGCTCATCAAGGTGAAGTCAAAGATTCTGTTCGCTATCAACTGGCAGTAAAAGCATTTGAACATACTGCCCGTTACGACGGTGCGATCGCCAACTATCTTGGCACTATCAGTGAAGGTTATGAGCGCCAGGCTTTCCCGCAAACACTGAGCCTGCAATACAAACAGGTGCAGACCATGCGTTACGGTGAAAATCCACATCAGCAGGCCGCCTTTTATAAAGAACATAATGCAAGCGAGTCGTCGATTGCGTCTGCGCGCCAATTACAAGGTAAAGAACTTTCCTATAATAATGTTGCCGATACGGATGCCGCACTTGAATGCGTAAAGCAATTTGATGAAGGGCCAGCCTGTGTCATCGTCAAGCATGCGAATCCTTGCGGTGTCGCCTACGGCGCTGATTTACTCGACGCATATAACCGTGCTTATAACACCGATCCGGAATCTGCATTCGGTGGCATTATCGCGTTTAATCAGGAGCTTGATATAGACACTGCCAAGGCAATTATTGACCGTCAGTTTGTCGAAGTGATTGTTGTTCCGTCGATTGCTGAGGATGCGTTACCAGTATTTGGTGAAAAAAAGAATGTGCGTGTCCTGGTAACTGGCCAATGGCCGGAAGAGCCTTTAAAACGCCTGGATTTTAAACGTATCAATGGTGGGTTACTGGTGCAGGATGCGGATCTGGAATTGCTGAAAGAAACGCGTGTTGTGACAAAACAAGCGCCGAGTGAAGCGCAGCTCAGTCATTTGTTGTTTGCCTGGCGAGTCGCGAAATTCGTCAAATCTAATGCCATTGTTTACGCAAAAGATGGTATGACTATCGGTGTTGGTGCGGGCCAGATGAGCCGGATAAATAGCGCCCGTATCGCCGGTATTAAGGCCGAACAGGCTGGTCTGGAAGTGTCCGGTTCAGTGATGGCGTCAGATGCATTTTTTCCATTCCGGGATGGTATCGATAAGGCGGCCGAAGCGGGAATTAGCGCGGTGATTCAACCGGGCGGCTCGATGCGCGATGAAGAAGTTATTGCAGCAGCAGATGAACATGGCATGGCAATGGTGTTTACCGGAATGCGGCATTTTCGGCATTGATATTTTTGCCACGGAATACACGGACAAATAAATATTCTAGTTAAAGAAGCTGCACACTGGGCATGAATATTTATTACCGCAATAAAATAACCATCCCCTCCCCTTCAGGGGGAGGGACAGGGAGAGGGGATCTAATTAGACAAGTGCCTTAATCTAATCCCCTCTCCCCAACCCTCTCCCTGAGGGAGAGGGGGTTAAGTCGAAGTAATACTATATTTATCCATTACGGTTTGTGCTTTCAGTGGCTAAAAAATATCCAATAGAGAAAATCATATGAAAGTTCTAATCATCGGTGGCGGTGGCCGCGAACACGCGCTGGCCTGGAAAGCAGCCCAATCAGAAAAAGTTGAACAGGTCTACGTCGCGCCCGGCAACGCCGGTACAGCCCGCGAACCAAAATTAACCAACATCGATATTGCTGCAGAAGACATCACTGCGTTACTGCAGTTTGCGCAAAAAGAACGCGTCGATCTCACTATTGTTGGCCCGGAAATGCCGCTAGTTGCCGGTATCGTTGATCGCTTTCAAGCGGCCGGGCAGCGAATATTTGGACCTTCGGCAGTAGCAGCCGAACTTGAAGGATCCAAAGCCTTTACCAAAGATTTTCTTTCGCGACATAAGATTCCTACCGCCGCTTACGGTAACTTTACTGACCTCGAAGAGGCGATTGCCTATATCAAACAGCAGGGTGCGCCTATTGTCGTGAAGGCAGATGGCCTTGCGGCAGGAAAAGGGGTGATACTCGCGCAGACAGAAGCGCAAGCTATCGATGCCTGTCGTGACATGCTTGCGGGTAATACTTTTGGTGAAGCGGGTCACCGCGTTGTGATAGAAGAATTTCTGACAGGTGAGGAAGCCAGTTTCATTGTCATGGTAGACGGCGAACACGTGTTGCCTTTGGTGACTTCGCAGGATCACAAAGCGCGGGATAACGGGGATGCTGGACCGAATACCGGTGGTATGGGTGCTTATTCACCGGCACCGGTTGTGACCCCGGCATTACACCAACGGGTGATGGATGAAGTGATCTACCCAACCGTACGCGGCATGGCAGACGATGGTAAACCTTACACAGGTTTTTTGTATGCGGGCCTGATGATCGCTGCTGACGGTTCATTAAAAGTTTTGGAATACAACGTGCGCTTTGGTGACCCGGAAACCCAACCTATAATGTTGCGCCTGAAAAGCGATCTGGTTGCCTTGTGTGAAGCGGCGATTGATCATCGTCTGGATGCTGTACAGGCAGACTGGGATGAAAGGGCGTCACTAGGCGTTGTGTTGGCTGCGGGGGGGTATCCGGAGTCCTATCAAAAGGGTGATGAAATCACCGGCCTCGATGCAGCGGTTGGTGAGGGCCTCAAGGTTTTCCACGCAGGTACTGCCAGTGACAACGCAGCCGTTCTAACCAGTGGTGGACGTGTTTTATGTGCCTGTGCATTGGGTGACACTGTAGCGGATGCTCAAAAGCGTGCTTATGAACTGGTCAATAAAATTAGTTGGAAAGACATGTATTACCGCACCGATATTGGTTACCGGGCGATAGACAGGTAATATTTTATTTGTAGGAGTGGCTTCAGCCGCGATGAGTTTGCGGCACGGTGATTATCGCGGCTGAAGCCGCTCCTACAGTGTTTGTACCGTTTGCGGTGATAAGATATACAATTAAAACTATTTTTACCGCTTCATCGAATCAAAAAATTCATCATTGGTTTTCACGGCCTTGAGCCGGTCGAGCATGAATTCCATCGCAGCAAGTTCTTCCATTGGGTGCAGAAGTTTGCGCAGGATCCAGATTTTTTGCAGTTCATCCTGGCCGGTGAGCAGTTCTTCGCGGCGAGTGCCGGAACGATTGATATTGATGGCCGGGTAAACGCGTTTTTCAGCAATACGGCGATCCAGATGGATTTCCATATTACCGGTACCTTTAAACTCTTCGTAGATCACATCGTCCATACGCGAGCCGGTTTCTACCAGCGCGGTTGCGATAATCGTCAGTGATCCGCCTTCTTCGATATTTCGTGCGGCACCAAAGAAACGTTTCGGACGGTGCAAGGCATTGGCATCCACACCACCGGTTAATACTTTGCCGGAAGAAGGAATTACCGTGTTATAGGCCCGTGCAAGACGGGTAATGGAATCTAGCAGAATGACAACATCACGTTTGTGTTCGACTAAGCGCTTAGCTTTTTCGATGACCATTTCAGCAACTTGAACATGGCGGCTGGCTGGTTCGTCAAATGTACTGGAGACTACTTCGCCACGCACTGAGCGAGCCATTTCAGTGACTTCTTCCGGTCGCTCGTCGATTAATAACACAATCAGAAAACATTCAGGATGATTGGCCGCAATCGATTGCGCAATGTTTTGCAGCAACATGGTTTTACCGGCTTTAGGGGGCGATACAATTAATCCGCGCTGACCTTTGCCGATGGGTGAGGCGAGATCGATGACACGTGCGGTTATATCTTCCGTGCTGCCGTTACCCAGTTCCAGTTTCAACCTATCATCCGGATGTAGCGGGGTGAGGTTCTCAAACAGGACCTTACCCTTGGCATTTTCCGGTTTATCGAAATTGATTTCGTTGACTTTCAGCAGGGCGAAATAACGTTCACCTTCTTTGGGTGGCCGAATCTTGCCGGCAACCGTATCGCCAGTGCGTAAACTGAAGCGCCGGATCTGGCTCGGTGAGACATAGATATCGTCTGGGCCAGCGAGATAGGAGCTGTCAGCGCCGCGCAGGAAGCCGAAACCGTCTTGTAAAATTTCAAGTACGCCATCACCAAAAATATCTTCACCACTTTTGGCATGTGATTTCAAGATGGAAAAAATGACGTCCTGTTTGCGGGAGCGGGCGCCTTCTATGCCCATGGACTGGGCAACTTTAATAAGTTCAGTGGCTGGTTTTTGTTTCAGTTCGGTCAGATTCATAAGTTGTCAAACGTTTGGAGGTTGGGTAGGGCGCGCGCCATCCGAACGGACAGCACGCGAAGTGATTATAAATATTTAATGTCTATTAAACTCAGTGTTGTGTTTTATATCCGGGTTATCCAGATGTGCATGCGAAATTGTGAGTAGAGATTTTGTTACAGATTCGTATCTAGAAATGCGGTTAACTGTGACTTGGACAAAGCACCTACTTTAGTGGCTTCAACATTGCCATCCTTGAACAACATCAATGTTGGTATGCCGCGAATGCCATATTTTGGTGGCGTTTGCGGGTTTTCATCGATATTCAATTTGGCGATTTTAATTTTGCCGTCATACTCGTCGGCGATTTCCAGCAGGATGGGGGCAATCATTTTGCACGGGCCACACCATTCAGCCCAGTAATCCACCAGGACTGCTTCGCCGGAATCAAGAACTTCTTGTTGAAAAGAATCATCAGTTAGATAAACGATTTTATCGCTCACGCTGGTAGGCCTCCCGGACCAAAATAAAAAAACACGTCGAAAATTATATAAATAAAAGGGGTGTTAAGCTTTGAATCAAGAAGTGGATTCGTGTGACAGCAGTTGTTTTATGCATTTCATCTGAAAAACAAACAGATTGCAAGTCCCGTTGAGGTTTGTTTTCCGTTATGCTTCACGCCCTATGCAAAATGATCATTTATCAAGTACCCGTTTTAGCGACTTTGATTTACCTGAAAGCCTCATGCAAGGCATTGAAGAATCAGGTTTTTTATATTGCACACCGATCCAGGAGAAGACCCTTCCAATCGCCCTTGAAGGCCAGGATGTGGCCGGACAGGCGCAGACTGGGACAGGGAAAACTGCGGCATTTTTAGTCGCAACATTTTCGCATCTTCTAAAACACCCACCGGCAGCCACTCGTAAGCCCAGCCAGGTGCGTGCCTTAATACTTGCGCCAACACGGGAGCTGGCGATCCAGATTCATCGTGATGCAGAAAAGATTGGTAGTTATACCGGTTTGGAGTTGGGTCTGGCTTATGGCGGTACAGATTACGATAAGCAACGTGCCAGACTGGTAGAAGGTGTTGACGTATTAATTGGAACGCCGGGCCGAATAATTGATTATTTCAAACAGCACGTGTTCGATTTACGCCACGCGCAGGTCATTGTGCTCGATGAGGCGGATCGAATGTTCGATCTGGGGTTCATCAAGGATATCCGCTTTTTGCTGAACCGCTGTCCTGAGCCAGAAAAACGGCTTGGCCTGCTGTTTTCTGCAACCTTGTCTCATCGGGTTAACGAACTGGCCTATGAGCATATGAATAATCCGCAGTCGGTGTTGATCGAATCTGAAAAAGTGACTGCGGATAATGTTCACCAGGTGCTTTATCACACCGCCAATGAAGATAAGATTCCGTTGTTAATTGGTTTAATGGGGCAAATCAATTCCAGCCGGTCTATCGTTTTCGTTAACACCAAGCATGATGCTGAACGTGTCTGGGGTTTTCTCGAAGGAAATGGTTTTAAAGCGGCAATTTTGTCCGGTGATGTCCCGCAACGAAAGCGCCAGTCGTTGTTGCAACAATTCCAGCAGGGCGAGCTGCCTATCCTGGTGGCCACCGACGTCGCGGCACGTGGTTTGCACATTCCTGAAGTCAGTCACGTGTTTAATTACGATTTACCACAGGATGCAGAAGACTATGTGCACCGGATTGGCCGTACGGCCCGGTTGGGCGCGCATGGAGACGCGATTAGTTTTGCCTGTGAGAAGTATGTTTACTCATTGCCAGAGATAGAAATTTTTATCGGACATACGATTGAAGTGTCGCCAGTTACCGACAATTTACTGGCTAAGGTTAAGCCTCCGGTGCGGCGAGAAAAACGGCCCTCCAGGCATACTGGAAACGAACGGAATCGCCGCCAACGCAGACCCGCAGGTGGTTCTAGAGGGCGGTAAACAGAGTGTGAATAGAGACTGGCTGACTTTATAGCCGTAATTAGTCGTAATCAATCGATTTCACTGATAAAATTATCTCCATTGAGTCCTGTGGTGTCCGGTCATTACGGGTATATTTTTAAAGAAATGGGTGCATCTGTCCGTTTAACCACCATGGAAAGTTTTGCGATACCACCTCAGGCTCTGCTGTATTGGCGGCGGGCAATCAAATCACGCTGGTTAATTCCAGGTCTCAATTTATTGTTGGTCTTATGGCTGGCATGGCTTCTGGCACAGATCAGCTGGGCATTTTTTGCTGGCGATGATGCGTCTGATGATGCCGGGACGATACCCGCCATAATGGCCACCAATCGTGATCAACAACGGCATAGCGAACGTCAGATTGCTGATTGGCATTTATTTGGTGCTGAATCACGAGCGCAACCCGTTAAGCAGGAAGCAGCGCCAGTGGATGCGCCTGATACCAGTCTGAGATTGACTTTGAGCGGTGTGTTTGCGTCTGCAGACGATAATGAAGCCAGGGCAATTATCGGTGATGAGCGCGGCAAGGAAGATAGCTATGCACCGGGCGACAGTTTGCCAGGTGGCGTAAAGTTGTCTGCGATACATGCTGATCGTGTCATCCTGCTGCGTAATGGCCTGTATGAAACGCTGCGGTTGCCGCGTGACCGCAAAAGGGGCGGAGCCGTACAGTCAATCTCGCACCGGCAGGCGCGGCCTGTGACGAGGAGTACGGGCGGTTCGGGTGTTGACCGAAATGCCGCTTTGCAGCGTTACAGGAGTGAGATTAAGAATAACCCAAACTCTTTTATGGAATATGTGCGTGCAACGCCGGCACGTAAGAACGGTCAATTTATCGGTTTTAGATTGCAGGCTGGACGCAAAGCGGGAGCATTGGCTGAGCTGGGTTTGCAGCCCGGTGATGTGGTGACCAGTATCAATGGCGTTATGATTGATAATCCGGCAAAAGGAATGGAGGCCATGCGCGCCCTGGGCAAAGGGCAAAATGTTAATGTGACACTGCTGCGCGGTGGCGAAGATGTGTCTATGAATTTCTCTTTACCGGCACAATAATTATTTAGGTTGCGATGCTGAAACAGGAGCATAAACAGTGAAAATTATAAAACAAAACTGGTGGTTCGGCTGGCGTGCCTGGGTGTTAACACTCAGTCTGACTTTTGCGCTGCCATTAGCGGCACAGACGGTTACGCTCAATCTCAAAGATGCTGATATCAATGCCCTGATTGGCACAGTCGCAGAAGTGACTGGCCGTAACTTTATCGTTGATCCGCGCGTGAAAGGTAAGGTAACGGTAGTGTCATCGCGTCCAATGGATAGTGACGAAGTGTATGAAGTCTTTCAGTCGATCTTAAAGGTGCATGGTTTTGCTGCGGTACCCAGTGGCGAAGTCATCAAGATTGTGCCGGATGTCAGCGCCAAGCAAGACAGTATCCCTAACGCGAACGATAAATCTCCCGGTCGGGGTGATGCAATGGTAACGCGGGTTATCCAGGTCGATAATGTCGCTGCCGCACAGCTGGTGCCAATTCTGCGGCCTTTGGTGCCGCAACAGGGGCATCTGGCAGCCTATCCAGCCAGTAATGTATTGATCATTTCAGACCGTGCCCGGAATGTTGAAAGGCTGGTGAGTATTATTCGCCGTATCGACAAAGGTAGTGATACTGAAATTGAAGTGATTCGTCTGGAGCATGCTTCTGCCGCTGAAGTGGTGCGCATATTGACAGCCGTAAACCGTAGTAAGTCGGCACAGGGTAAAACACCGGCCCAGGCGGCGCAGTCACTGGTTGCCGATGAACGAACAAATAGTGTGCTGCTGGGCGGTGATCGTGCTAATCGCTTACGTCTTCGTGCCATTATTTCTCATCTCGATACACCGCTAGATAAAGGTGGCAATACAAAAGTTATCTATCTCAAATACGCCAAGGCCGTTGATCTGGTTGAAGTGCTGACAGGGGTGGGCAAGACCCAGACCGAGGAAGTCAAAGGCAAACAACCTGCCGCGCAGAATATCGACAAGCTGCTGGATATCCAGGCGGATGAATCGACCAATGCACTGGTAATCACTGCACCGCCGGATCTGATGCTGTCACTGGAAGCGGTGATCCGGCAACTCGATATCCGCCGCCAGCAAATCCTGGTTGATGCGGTTATCGCTGAAGTCAGTATGAGTAAAGCACGCGAACTGGGTGTGCAATGGGCGGTTGATGGGCATACGAAAGGCGGTGCACCGGTTGCAGGCACCAACTTTACCAATACGGGTAATAGTGCAACGAGCTTAATTGGTGGTTTGAACAGCAGTGATGTGTCAGGTGCGTTAGGAAGTCTCGTGCCTGGTTTATTATTGGGCGGTGGCAAATTTAATACCGGCAATATTGATTATGGTGTGATATTACAGGCGCTAGCTTCTGACAGTGATACCAATATCCTTTCAACACCTTCACTGGTAACAATGGATAACGAAGAGGCCGAAATCATTGTTGGTCAGAACGTGCCGTTTGTAACCGGTTCGTTCAGTAGTACCGGTGCATCATCGGGTTCGGTTGATCCCTTCCAAACCATCCAGCGTGAAGATGTCGGTATCACGCTTAGAGTGACACCACAAATCAACGAAGGCAATGCAATCATATTGAAGATTGAACAGGAAGTGTCTTCGGTCAGTAACGATGCCAGTGCGGCAGATATTATTACCAACAAGCGCTCAATCAAGACCAAGGTGCTGGTGGAAGATGGCCAGGTGCTAGTGCTGGGTGGGTTGATTGATGATCAGGTGACTGAAACAGAACAGAAAGTGCCTTTGCTGGGTGATATTCCGTTACTGGGTTATCTGTTCCGTTCAAAATCAGTCAGCAATAGCAAACAAAACCTGATGGTTTTCATCCATCCGACGATTTTGCGTGATGCAGATGTGTCCACCCGTTATTCAGTTAACAAGTACAATTATATTCGTGGTAAAGAATTTGAAATGCACGGTGACGGTGTGCCGCTAATGCCGGGTAACAAAGGTCCGCGCTTGCCTGAAATCAACCAGTTTCTGGAGCTGCCGCCGCCTTACCAGGGTGATGTTTCCATGCCTTCGTCGGGTGATCTGTCGGCACCCAAATCTTATGTCGAGGATCTCGATGGCTGAAGCCACTGAAACATCACTTGACCCGCAAGCCGTTGAACCGGCAGCGAACAATCAAACGGTTTTGCCGTCTTTCGCCTTTGCCAAGCGGCATGCAGTACTGGTCACTAGTTTTGATGATGCCAGTGCAAAAGTAATCCTGGGTCCGGAGGCTGACCCACAGGCGCTGGTTGAACTAAAGCGTGTCATGAAACGTCCTTTGAGTTTTAAGCGCGTTGACAAAGAACAGTTCGACGCCATGCTGGCAAAAACCTATGAGCGTGGTTCAAATGAAGCCATGGCCATGATGGGCGATCTTGAGGAACTTGATCTGTTTCAGGTTGCACAAGCCTTGCCCGAAACTGAAGATTTACTGGAAAGTGAAGACGACGCCCCGATCATCCGTCTGATCAACGCGCTGCTTACCGAGGCAATCAAAGAAAACGCATCGGATATCCATATCGAACCGTTTGAAAGTCGGCTGGTGGTGCGTTTCCGCGTCGATGGCGTGTTGCGTGAAGTTTTGCAACCACAGCGCGTACTGGCACCACTGCTAGTGTCGCGCATCAAGGTGATGGCGAAACTGGATATTGCTGAAAAGCGCTTGCCACAAGACGGACGTATTTCATTGCGGGTAGCGGGGCGTGCTGTCGATGTGCGTGTTTCTACCTTGCCGTCAGGTCACGGTGAGCGTGTGGTGTTACGGCTGCTAGATAAGCAAGCAGGCAGGCTTGATCTTGAGCACCTGGGTATGGCGTCTGAATCGCGTAACCTGATGGACGAACTTATTTCCCGTCCACACGGTATTGTTTTGGTAACCGGGCCGACCGGTTCAGGTAAAACGACTACCTTGTACGCGGCACTGGAACGTCTAAACAATAAACGCCGCAATATAATGACAGTTGAAGATCCGATCGAATACTACCTGGACGGTATTGGTCAGACGCAGGTTAATACCAAAGTGGAAATGAGTTTCGCGCGCGGTTTGCGGGCGATACTGCGTCAGGATCCGGACATAGTGATGGTGGGTGAAATACGCGATCTGGAAACCGCAGACATTGCCGTGCAAGCCAGTTTGACCGGTCACCTGGTGTTTTCAACATTACATACCAACAGCGCGGTGGGTGCAGTCACCCGCTTGCGGGATATGGGTGTGGAGCCGTTCCTGTTATCGTCCAGTTTGATCGGTGTGCTTGCCCAGCGTCTGGTCAGGGTTTTATGTGAATTCTGTAAAGATCCTTATCTCGCTTCAGAAGCAGATTGTAAAATGATGGGTGTGGACACAGAAAGCTCTCCGACTTTGTATCATGCGGTGGGTTGCAGTGAATGCAGTAGCCTGGGTTACCGGGGACGTACTGGCATTTATGAACTGGTCGAACTTGATGATACCTTGCGAACCATGATCCATGATGGCAGCGGTGAACACGAGTTGGAGCAGTATGCGCGTAAACATACACCCGGCATGCGGCAAGATGGTTGGCGCCGGGTATTGCGTGGTGAAACGACGATGGAAGAAGTACTGCGCGTCAGCCGCGAAAGCTAGTGGATTAGAGAAACTGTAGGAGCGGCTTTAGCCGCGATGGATGCAACGCCAATCGCGGCTAAAGCCGCTCCTACAGTGTTTGCCAATTTGAGAATGCTGAATAAATTCAGAGGTTCGCATAGCTGCCACAAATGGAAAAACCGTCCCCTCCCCCTCAGGGGGAGGGCCAGGGAGAGGGGGGTATATTAAGTGGTTTTTTTAATTTGATCCCCTCTCCCCAACCCTCTCCCTGAGAGAGAGGGGGCTTATAGGTCAGTAGAGAATCTATATAAACAACTACAAGTTGATTTAAATCTATGGGTGCATACGAATACTCTGCGCTGGACGGCGGCGGTAAACAAAAAAAAGGCGTTATGGAGGGCGATACGCCCCGCCAGGTGCGCCAGCAACTGCGCGACAAGGGCTGGATGCCGCTGGAAGTTCAGGAGACTGCGCAGAAGGAAATCAAAGCACAAAAAAGCCGTACTTCGTTCCGGCGAAAAATCAGTACCACCGACCTGGCATTAATCACTCGGCAATTATCAACGCTGGTGCGCTCCGGCATGCCGCTCGAAGAATGTTTGCTGGCGGCTTCCCAACAAAATGAAAAACCGCGCTTAAAAAGTATGTTGCTAGCGGTGCGTTCGCGCGTTATGGAAGGCCATACGCTGGCCGCAGGTCTGGGTGATTTCCCTCACGTGTTTCCTGATTTGTACCGTACGACAGTAGCAGCCGGCGAACATTCCGGTCACCTGGAAGTGGTGCTGGAACGGCTGGCAGATTATTCGGAAAGCCGGCAACAGATGCAGCAAAAAATCCAGATGGCGTTGTTCTATCCAGCGTTGCTGACACTGGTTGCGATTGGTGTGGTCATTGGTTTGATGACTTTCGTTGTGCCACAAGTCGTGCAGGTATTTGACAACATTGGGCAGGAGTTACCTGGGCTGACGATAGCGTTGATCTCGATGAGCGATTTTCTGCGTAATTATGGGCTATGGATGTTGGCATTGCTGGTGCTGGCCGGATTCGCAGCCAGCTGGTTGTTGCAAAAAGAAGGTCCGAAACGCCAGTATCATGAATTTCAGTTGAAACTGCCGCTAATTGCCCGCTTGGTGCGCGGTATTAATGCGGCACGTTTTGCGCGTACTTTCAGTATTGTGACCGCCAGTGGCGTGCCTATACTGGAAGGTTTACAGATAGCGTCACAGGTCATGACCAACGTACCGATGCGTGAATCCGTTGAAGAGGCCAGCCGTATGGTGCGCGAGGGGGCCAGTATCTATGCGGCGCTTGATCAAGGTGGATACTTTCCACCGATGATGGTTCATCTAATTGCCAGTGGTGAGTCCAGCGGTAATCTGGAAGACATGCTGGAGCGGGCTGCCGTCAACCAGGAGCGGGAAATTGAAACCCTGATTACCGCCATTATGGGCTTGTTCGAGCCAGTGCTAATCCTGGTGATGGGTGCCGTCGTGTTGATTATCGTATTAGCGATACTTCTGCCAATATTCAATCTAAATCAATTAGTTAAGTAAAATTCCCGTATAAATTAATTCGTGAGTACCTGTAGGAGCGGCTTCAGCCGCGAAAGGCGGTGTCACCGGCCATCGCGGCTGAAGCCGCTCCTGCAAGTCTCAACGACTCTGACCCCTTGAAACTCCTGCTTTTGTTGCGAAAATGTGACATTTATACAACACTGTCTCTTTTTTGAAAAAAGTTGTTGCATTACGCACAAAGGCTGTTGTAAGGTACGGTCTCGAAACGACAATCCTGTTCCACCTTCTAAGATAATTACGTGAGGGGAGTACCATGAAACAAAAATTATTAATTTCAGCTGTAGGTTTTGCGCTTGCTGGCGGTATGAGCATGGCCAATGCCGATGTACAGCTATACGGAAATGTCAACGTATCTATCGATTCAACCGATGTTGATGGTGGTAGCGATGACATTAATATGAATTCCAACACTGCATCCTTAGGGATCAAAGGTGCAGAAAGCCTGACGGATGGCCTGGACGCAATCTTCAAATATGAATTCCAGACTGACATCAGTCAGTCACAGGACGGCCTGACCGGTCGTGATCAGTACCTGGGTCTGAAAGGCGGTTTCGGTAGAGTACTGTTTGGTACTGCATCAACTGCTTACAAATCACCCGGTAGTAAAATTGATCCCTGGTACCGTACCAGCATTCAGTCACGTAGCATTGGTTTACAGTCCAATTTGCACAGTGGTAAGGGCGAAGAAGGCGCAGGCCGTGGCCAGAACATCATTCGATACGATACTCCAAAAATGGGTGGTTTCGGCGTGACTGCAACCTACCAGCTGGATAACTCTGAAGCTGATTTAGAAGATGATGATCCGTTTTCAATCGGTCTGACCTACGGTGGTGGCGGTGCGTATGTGTTTGCTTCATACATTGATACGCAGCGTTCTAACGATAACTCAGCCTTCCAGGTTGGTGGTAAATACAGCATTTCTGGTTTCACCATTCGCGGTATCTACGAATTGGATCAAGGTCTGATCTCAGACGGACGTTCAACAGGTAGTTCAATGGATGATGGCGCAGACATCTGGAGTGCCGGTGTTGATTACAAGATTGCCAATAACCTGATTTCGTTTGACTATGGACAGTCTGATGAATCTAAGGGCCGTGATGGCGCTGCAAATACGGGTGATGATCGCCTGGAAACAGATATCTGGCGTCTTGGTGCACAGCACATGTTCAGTAAACGCACCAAAGCTTACCTTGGTTACGCAAATGTTGACGTAGACAAAGGCGGAGAAACAGAAATCCTGACTCTCGGCATGCGTCACAAATTCTAATCGAAGTTTCTTCGGATAGAGATTAACGGGGCCTTCGGGCCCCGTTTTTGTTTTTGCCTACAGGACGTAGGTACATCGCGTGAGGCAGGGAAGCCGGAAGCGATGCCTCTAATTCAATATAAAGCCAGGTTCATATAAACGCGTGAGGCAGGGAAGCCATACTGATAAGTGAACACTATTACTAAGCGAGAATCTGTAGGAGCGGCTTCAGCCGCGATGGAAACCGCAGCCCCATCGCGGCTGAAGCCGCTCCTACAGATTTTGCACAATATTCACGAATCAATAAGAGGTCCCCTGATATTTATTTTTCCGTGTCCTTCCGTGAATTCCATGGCGAATATTTTTTCATAATCGAGTGATACAATGCTGTTTTAATGGCTATCAAATAAACCCTGTCCATGCTCCAGCGCATCCGTGAAATACCCTATAACTACACGTCTTTCTCAGACCGGGAAATCGTGATGCGTTTTCTGGGTGAAGATAGCTGGAAAACCATCGAGCAATTACGCGGTGAACGCCGCACCGGCCGTTCGGCACGTATGTTGTTCGAAGTGCTGGGCGATCTATGGGTAGTGACCCGGAATCCGTATATTCAGGAAGACTTGCTGGCAAACGCTAAACGATTGCAATCGCTGACAGAGGCGATGACTCACCGGCTCGATCAGATTGTGTCACGCGCCGAAGATAATACGCAGGCATTACAACTGGTCGACAGCGCACGTCAGGCAGTGCGCGATTTTGAAAACTGGTTTCCGTATGCGCGTGAATTACGTAACCGGATTCGGCGTCGCTTAACGCGCGTTACGCGCCGTGACAATATTGATTTCAGTGGCCTGGCACGGGTGTCACACGCTACAGATGCCACCGACTGGCGTATCGAATTACCCTTTGTCGTTATCTGTCCAGACACTGAAGCCGAAACCGCAGCGGTAGTAAAAGCTTGTATCGATCTGGGTTTAACTATTATTCCGCGCGGTGGTGGTACTGGATACACAGGTGGAGCGGTACCGTTACATGGTGACTCTGCCGTGATCAATACGGAGAAACTTGAAAGCCTGGGTGCCGTACAGATGCAGTCGCTAGAGGCCAACGAAGACCAGGTTGCGACGATTCGTGCCGAAGCGGGTGTCGTCACACGCCGGGTGGCCGAGACCGCTAACGCAGCTGGATTTGTGTTTGCGGTTGATCCGACTTCCCAGGATGCTTCGACCATAGGCGGTAATGTGTCGATGAATGCCGGTGGTAAAAAAGCCGTGATGTGGGGTACCGCACTGGATAATTTACTGTCCTGGCGGATGGTAACTCCGGATGGTGACTGGCTGACGGTAGAACGACTGAATCATAATCTTGGCAAGATACATGAACAGGCAACGGTGCAATTCCGCTTACAGCGTTATCAGGCAGATGGGCAAACTGAAAAAGGCCAACCGGAAATTCTGGAATTACCGGGCGCATCTTTGCGTAAAGCCGGACTGGGCAAGGATGTAACCGATAAATTTCTTGGTGGCCTGCCGGGAATACAGAAAGAAGGTTGTGACGGGCTGATTACCTCGGCGATTTTTATCCTGCATCGCATGCCGAAATTTACCCGCACAGTCTGTCTTGAGTTTTTTGGCCTGGATGTAGGCAATGCGGTTCCGGCCATCATAGAAATTAAAAATTATATTGATAGCCGCAGTGCTGTGATACTTTCCGGGCTTGAACACCTCGATGAACGCTACGTGCGTGCGGTGAAATACAGCACCAAGGCACCACGTCGTGAGCTGCCGAAAATGATCTTGTTGCTCGACATCGCTGGCGATGAAGAAGACCCAGTGGCTGCTACGGCATCAGAGGTCGTGCGGCTCGCGAATCTGCGGGAAGCGGAAGGTTTTATCGCTGTCAGCGCTGAGGCGCGTCACCAGTTCTGGCAGGATCGTGCCAGAACAGCTGCTATTGCTGCCCATACCAATGCGTTCAAAATTAATGAAGATGTCGTCATACCGCTTGATCGTTTAGCTGAATATAGCGCGGGTATGGAGCGTATTAATATTGAATATTCAATAGGTAATAAATTGACAATGATTGCGGCCGTACGCAGTTATCTAGGCGGCGATCTGGTAGAGCTTCGACAATACGAAGAATACGTCGAGAGTGAGGAGAACAACCAGATTCTTGCAGCGAAAAAAGACGCTGCGCGGGAACATCTGGAAAAAGTCAGCGGGCGTTGGCAGTCGATACTTGAAAATTTTGATGCGCCTGCAGATAGCCACTCCGGTTTATTGAGTGACGAGGAACAAAGCTGTATTCAACGTGGTGACAGCTTGATGCAACTACTGTTGCGGCGTGACGTGAGGATTTCGTACCGCAAGGATGTCGAAACACCGCTGAAAACAATTTTTTCCGGGCGCGAATTTGCACCGGTGCGTGAACAGCTTGACAGTATCCATAAGCAGGTACGTTCTGGCCGCCTGTTTGTTGCCACGCATATGCACGCGGGCGATGGCAATGTGCACACCAATATACCGGTCAACTCAAATGATTACGTCATGCTGCATGAGGCACAGCAGATCGTTGACCGGGTGATGGCTTTGGCGACTTCATTGGGTGGAGTTATCTCTGGTGAGCACGGTATTGGCATTACCAAGTTGCAATATCTGGATGCCGATACCATCAGGGCGTTTGAAACCTATAAGGCGGAGATTGATCCGCAAGGTGTCTTCAACCGTGGAAAATTGTTGCCGAAGGGCGGTCTCGATAACGCCTACACACCTTCATTAAGACTCTTGCATCAGGAAGCAATTTTGCTGGAAGCCAGCGAACTGGATGCCTTGAACGATGATATTCGTAACTGTCTGCGTTGTGGCAAATGCAAACCGGTGTGTAACACGCATATTCCGCGGGCTAATTTATTGTATTCCCCACGCAATAAAATACTGGCTACCAGTCTGATACTGGAAGCGTTTCTCTATGAGGAACAAACCCGGCGCGGCATTTCAGTGCGGCATTTTGATGAGATGAATGACGTTGCCGACCATTGCACGGTTTGTCATAAATGTTTGAATCCCTGTCCGGTTAATATTGATTTCGGTGACGTGTCGGTGCGCATGCGTACTATCCTGCGTGAACAGGGCAAGAAGCGGTTTAATCCTGGCAGCTGGATCTCAATGTTGTTTCTGAATATTAAGGATCCGGCGACGATCAAAGTGATGCGCAAGCTGATGATCGAATGGGGTTATAAAGGCCAGCGTTTGCTGCATCGTTTTGCCCCAAAAAAGATTAAAACGGATCGTTCCTTACCGGCAGCAACCGGTGGCCGGACGCGGGTCACAGAACAGGTGGTGCATTTTATTCGCAAGCCGATGCCAGCCAGTCTACCCAGTCAGACTATGCGTGCCATGCTGGGCGCTGAAGACGCTAAATTTATTCCGGTTTTACGCGATGCCCGAAAAGTTCATGAAGAATCGGATGCCGTGTTTTATTTTCCGGGCTGTGGTTCTGAGCGTCTATTCAGCCAGGTTGGACTTGCTACATTAGCGATGTTGTATGAGGTGGGTGCGCAAACGGTGTTACCACCCGGTTATCTGTGTTGCGGCTATCCGCAAACATCATCGGGTGATATCGATAAGGGCAAAGCCATCAGCACCGATAACCGGGTGTTGTTTCACCGCGTTGCCAATACCCTGAACTACATGGATATTCGCACCGTTATTGTATCTTGTGGAACCTGTATGGATCAGTTACAGCAGTACCAGTTTGACAAGATATTTCCGGATTGCCGATTGCTGGATATTCACGAATACCTGATGGAAAAAGGCATCAGTCTTGATAGCGTCGACGGTGTGCAATATATGTATCACGAACCTTGTCACACACCGATGAAAACTTATGCCTCGTTAGACGTGGCGGCCAGTTTGCTGGGACAACCGGTTGCCCTGTCTGACCGCTGTTGTGGTGAAGCCGGTACGTTAGCGATAGCACGGCCTGACATTGCCACCCAGCTACGGTTTCGAAAGGAGCAGGAACTTAAAGCAGGTATTGCTTCACTGACCGGCGCAGAAAAAGCAGTCAATGGTAATGTGAAGTTACTGACCTCATGCCCGGCCTGTCAGCAAGGGCTTGAACGTTATACTGAGGATACCGGGCTGGAAACAGATTATATAGTTGTAGAGCTTGCCAATAAAAAATTGGGTGACGGTTGGCAGCAACGGTTTATCGATAAGGCAACTACCGGTGGAATAGAACGAGTGCTACTTTAATGTCAGTTTTTAGATGTTTAGGGAACCTCTGATTAATTAGTAAGAACCTGTAGGAGCGGTTTTAGCCGCGATGGGTCTTGTGGTGTCCATCGCGGCTAAAGCCGCTCCTACAGGATTTGTACGGTTCACTATGACGAGATGCACGATACATTATTAGAGGTTTACCCAGCAGTCAGGGTCTTCACGCCCGTAGACGTCCCCAGTAGCAAAACATCCGCCGGTCGAATAGCAAAAAGACCCACTGTTACCACGCCAGGTATATTATTAATCGTTTTTTCCAGGCTTATCGGTTCCATAATTTCAAGACCTTTGACATCAAGAATGATATTTCCATTATCGGTCGTAAAATCTGTCCGTAATTCCGGCCGCCCACCGTGTTTGACCAGTTCGCGTGCGACAAAACTTTGTGCCATGGGGATGACTTCGACCGGTAATGGAAAATTACCCAGAACTTTGACGAGTTTGCTGTCATCGCAAATGCAGATAAACTTTCGGCTGGCACCGGCAACGATTTTTTCGCGGGTCAAGGCGCCGCCGCCACCCTTGATTAAGTGCAGGTATTCATTGGTTTCGTCCGCACCATCCACATAAACCGATAACTCTCCAGCCTGGTTCAGATCCATCACCGGTATGCCATGACTTTTCAGTCGTTCTGCACTGGCGACAGAACTGGCCACAGTGCCATCAATTTTACCTTTGATCTTTGCCAGTGCATCGATGAAGCAATTGGCAGTTGATCCGGTGCCGACACCGATAATCGAGCCCATTTCTACATATTCGATGGCCGCTTCAGCGACCTGTTTTTTTAGTTCGTCCTGGTTCATGGTTAACTCCCACATATTTTTTCAAAATATTATCAATCCCGGGTTTATGCATTGTTCTGCTAGTTCATGGGTGTTGGCCGCAGGGATGCGGCCATCAAGCGTACAGGGAAGTAATTACAGCGGCCCATGAACTAGCAGAACAATGCATGAATCCGGTTTCCTTGCCTGTACCGTAGGGATATCTGTGTGGAACGTCAAATATTTCAGACTGTAGTTGACTCAGCGTGGCATACACTCTGTAATACCTGTCTATGAGTGAGACATATCTGAAACGTATTCTTAATTCGCGAGTCTATGACGTGGCCCGTGAAACTCCTCTTGAAATGGCAGCAGGCTTATCACGCCGCCTGGATAATACTATCTGGCTCAAGCGTGAAGATTTGCAGCCGGTATTTTCCTTCAAGTTGCGGGGTGCCTATAACAAAATTTCCGCTTTGTCAGAAGATCAGCTCGCGAACGGGGTTATTGCAGCATCTGCAGGTAATCATGCGCAGGGTGTAGCGCTGGCGGCACGGCACCGCGGCATCAAAGCGTTGATTGTGATGCCGCGGACAACACCGCAAATCAAGGTCCAGGCAGTTCAGGCGCTGGGTGGTAAAACGCGTCTGTTTGGTGATACCTATGATGAAGCCAGTACCCATGCACATGAACTGGCAGCTGAAAAGGAAATGACCTTTATTCACCCCTATGATGACCCGGATGTGATTGCGGGGCAGGGTACGGTTGGTATGGAAATTCTGCACCAGCGCCGTGAGCCGATCGATGCTATTTTCGTGCCGGTCGGTGGTGGTGGACTGATTGCCGGCATTGCCGCCTATGTAAAAGCCTTGCGTCCAGAAATCCAGATTATTGGTGTGGAGCCGGATGAAGCACCCTGTATGTATGAGGCTTTGCGATTGAAGCGCCGGGTAACTTTGAAGCAGGTGGGTATTTTTGCTGACGGTGTTGCTGTGCGTCAGGCGGGTAAGGAACCTTATAAGCTGGCACGAAAATATGTTGACCGTGTCATGCTGGTATCGACCGATGAAATCTGTGCGGCGACCAAGGATATTTTCGATGACACGCGCGCCATGCAGGAACCAGCGGGTGCATTGGCGGTGGCAGGTATTAAAAAATATATCGCTGAAACCGGTGTGAGTGGACAACATCTTGTAGCGATTAACAGCGGTGCCAATATCAATTTTGACCGTTTGAGGCATGTTGCCGAACGTGCCGAGATTGGCGAACAGCGGGAAGCCTTGTTGGCCGTTACTGTACCCGAAGAGCCTGGCAGCTTCTTGCGTTTTTGCCGTGCCCTGGGGCAACGTGGTATCACTGAATTCAATTACCGGTTTTCAGATTTGAGCAGCGCCCAGGTATTTGCGGGTATTCAGCTGGCAGATGGTTACGGTGAGCGCGATGAACTGATTGGCAATCTGCAGGACAATGGATACGAAGTGCTCGACCTGACCGATAACGAAATGGCTAAGGTGCATATTCGTTATATGGTCGGTGGGCATGCGCCTGGTGTTGAGGATGAATTACTTTATCGCTTCCAGTTTCCGGAGCGTCCAGGCGCTTTGCAGAAATTTCTCGCCAGTTTGGGCAAGCGCTGGAATATCAGCCTGTTCCACTACCGGAATCACGGTGCAGCCTATGGCCGAATTCTGGTGGGTATTCAGGTGCCGAAGTCCGGGCGCAAGGAATTTAAATCTTCGATGGATAAACTGGGTTATGTGTACTGGGAAGAAACCGATAATCCGGCGTATGCGTTATTTTTGGGGAATCGTTAGTGGGGTTCTGATTAATTCAGGAAATAAAACTATCCCCTCCCCCTCAGGGGGAGGGTTAGGGAGAGGGGGTAAATAAAAGGCAGTTAAGATTTTAATATAGATCCCCTCTCCCCAACCCTCTCCCTGAGGGAGAGGGGGTGTTGATGCTCTTTTTCTGTATTCATTCGTAGCCAATAATTACTTCTTATTTTCCAATTTCAAAATAAAATCCCACTGTTTTTTAGTCAGCGGCATAATTGACAGGCGATTACCTTTACGTACCAACGGACAGTCTTCAAGTTGCTTATAAGTCTTAAGTTCACGCAGTGAAATATTACGCGTGAGTTTACGTTGATACTGCACATCCACCATGAACCAGCGGGGATTCTCAGGATCGCTTTTAGGATCATAGTATTTCTGTTTCACCTCAAAGGCAGTGTAATCCGGATAACCTTCCTTGACTGACTTTCATAATGCCAACCACGCCGGGTTCATCGCAGTTTGAATGGTAAAAAAATACCTGATCACCTTTTTTCATGTCATCCCGCATCATGTTGCGGGCCTGATAGTTGCGTACACCATCCCAGTGATCCGTTTTCTTCGGCATTTTCTTCAGGTGATCAATGCCAAATACGTCAGGTTCGGATTTCATTAGCCAGTAGTTCATAAGGTTTCCTAGTCAGTCACCGCACATAAAAGAATATTCTCGCAGAGACGCAAAGCCCGCAAAGTAAAACATTATTAATTATTAGGGTCGTTTTTTTACTTTGCGGGCTTTGCGTCTCTGCGAGAGTAATGTAGTTATTTTTGAATAGGAGCTTGGTTATTTTCAAAAGCTAAAATAACCAAGCTCTGTTGCCACGCTATGTAATTTAACATCCCAGGCTTCATTTTTCAGTTTTCCCACGCGTTGGTTTTCGTAGGCTAGTCCCAGCATACAGGGTTTTTTAAGATGTTTGCGGCGATTTAAAAATGCAAAGGTGCGATCATAAAACCCGCCGCCCATGCCGAGCCGGTTGCCTTTGTTGTCAAAACCAACCAAAGGTGTCAGTACCAGATCGAGCGCAATACTACGGATTCGCTGACGTTGTCCAGCGACAGGTTCGGGAATGCGGAAGCGATTTTTAACCATGCGTGAGTTCACGTCGTAGCGTACAAACCATAGCTTTCCATCATAGGCGGGTGTGAGTACTGGCAGGTAGATTCTTTTGTGCATTGACCAGGCAATTTCAATTAATGGCGTTGGATCTATTTCACCATTAACCGGTAAGTAGGCGGCAATGCGCTGACTGTTACAGAACAGCCGACTGGCAGCAATCTGTTCGGCCATTTTTTCGGCTGCTTTACTGCGTTGTAGTGGGGTAAGTTGCATACGCCGCGCACGAAGTTGTTTGCGCAAATCGGAACGTGAGTGCATGGTGATAGATGAAAATCAGTTAGTAATAAAAGTGCACCCTCCACCGTTAGCGTTGCAGTATTGCCCTTGAACCAAAGGTTCAGGTGGGAATTAGTGCAGAGCCATCAGGCTTCCCGCACGTAGCGGGCATGCACACAAGATCTGCAACATCGCTCCCAGAGGCAATAATTAGGCTCAAGGATATGTTGACCGCTGTCGCGTACAGCAGAGAATGCAGAGTAATTATAGCGCGTAGAATACGATGGCAACAGGCATTGCGATTTTTATTTTTGCCCAAGAATCTTTGGAAGAAAACGGCATATTTAGTCTCGACCCTGTAAAGAAGAACTCTCGCAAAGACGCAGAGCACGCAAAGATTTATTTAGCATGGTAATTAACAGGATATTAAACTCTTTTCTCTGCGTCTTTGCGAGAGAAATATTTTCTTTTCTAAAGTAGAAATTAAGTATTTTTCCGTGTTTTTTCGTGGCTAAAAATATTTGATGCCAACCAGATAGAATATTTATTATTAATAATTTTTATAATTCGAGTTGGCGGCCTTCATTTAAAGCCAGGTCAATCTTGTCCTGCATGGCGCGGATGCGGTCACCGATGACATTTTGCTGACTGGCTCCGCCACCCTGGAAGCCTAAAAGTTCATGCGCCAGGTTGAGCGCAGCCATGACGGCGATTCGGTCTGTACCAACAATTTTTCCACCGTCACGTATTTCGCGCATTTTGCCGGTGAGAAATTCAGCTGAGGCAAACAGGGCATCGCGTTCATTTTCCGGGCAGGCTACCAGGTATTCTTTGTCCATAATATGGATGCGCATTGGCTTCCCGGTTTTGCTCATGCGTTTTGTTCCATTGCCTTGAGGCGGTTGATCATGGCTTCAACCCGGCTGCGTGCCAGCTCATTTTTTTCAATCAATCCGGCACGTTCACCGACCATGGATTCCTGCTGATTGCGTAGCGAGCGGTTTTCATTTTTCAGGCGTTCTATCGTCTTGACCAGCTCTTCCAGCCTGACCTCAAGTTTGCCCAGTTCTTGTTCTGTTATGGATTGCGGTGTTTTAGTAGTCATATGTGCAATATAGTGTGCATTGGGGGTCAGGGTCAATGTCAGGCAAAAAGCAGGCAAAAATCATCAATTACGACCCCCATTATGCAATAATCTCCAGCTATGGAAGAAAGCAATTTAATCGATTTTAATAGTATTGATAGTGCCCTGGCTCGTGCGGCAGCCTCTGCCGATGCCTCTGATAGCCATGGTTATTTGTGCGGTCTGGTCTGTGCGGCGGGATATGCCGAACCTGCCCAATGGGAGCCGGAGTTGCTGGGCGATTGTCAATCAGCTGCCGAGGAGATCGAAGAATCACGGCGGCTACTCAAGCTGCTGTATCAGGATATTCAAGCCAAACTGAACGATCCGGAGATGACCTTCCAGCTACTGTTGCCAGAAGATTCGGAAGGACTGCCGCAGCGAACCGAGATGCTCGGTGACTGGTGTATGGGGTTTTTGTCGGGTCTGGGCATGGGTGGTTTGCCGCCTATGGAACAGTTAGCGGATGAATGCCGGGAATTACTCCACGATTTTGCGCAAATTTCCAGGATAGAGTTCGATCTGGAAGATCCTGGCGAGGAAGATGAGGTTGCCTTGATGGAAATTATTGAATTCGTTCGTGTTGGAGTTATGTTTTTAAGTGATGAGCTGCAATCACAAACTTCAGCCAGCCCATCCCGTCTGCAATAGAGTAATTTATGGATCAAAAAGAATTTGCCCGCCGCCGTAAACAATTGATGCGCATGATGGACAGTGATTCAATTGCTATTTTGCCGACCAGCCCAGAGCGGCAGCGTAACCGGGATGTTGAATATCCGTTTCGTCCTGACAGTGATTTTTATTATTTAACGGGTTTTGCTGAACCGGATGCGGTTGCGGTGATCGTTCCAGGGCGCCCGCACGGCGAATACTTGTTGTTTTGCCGGGAAAAAAATCCGCAAATGGAAACCTGGACCGGACGACGTTCCGGGCCTGAGGGTGTGGTTGAACTGTATGGGGCTGATGATGCGTTTCCAATTAGTGATATCGACGACATCTTGCCAGGCCTGCTTGAAGGCCGTGAACGTGTATTTTACACCATGGGTGCAGCGCCGGAATTCGACAAACGGGTAATCGGTTGGGTTAACCGGATTCGCAGCGCCTCCCGTACAGGGCAACGGCCTCCGGATGAATTCGTGTCACTCGAGCATTTCCTGCACGACATGCGTTTGTACAAGAGCCGGGCTGAGATTAAAACCATGCGCCAGGCAGCGAATATCGCTTCCCGTGCCCACAAGCGTGCCATGCAGACTTGCCAACCGGGCATGATGGAATATGAAGTTGAAGCCGAATTTCTGCATGAATTTCGTAGTGCCGGTGGCGAACCGGCTTATCCCAGTATTGTGGGTGGCGGCGCGAATGGTTGTATTCTGCATTACACGGAAAATAATGCCGAACTACAGAGTGGAGATTTATTGTTAATTGATGCTGGTATGGAGCATGAGTGTTATGCATCGGATATATCCCGCACCTTCCCGGTGAATGGAAAATATACCAAGGCGCAACGCGCCATTTATGAATTGGTACTTGATGCACAACTGGCGGCTATTGAAGAAGTCTATCCAGGTAACCATTGGAATGCACCGCATGAAGCAGCGGTGAAAGTGTTAACCCGGGGCCTGGTAAAGCTTGGGCTGTTAAAAGGCCGCACACCCACACTGATCAAGAAGAATGCCTATCGTCAGTTTTATATGCACCGGACCGGTCATTGGCTGGGCATGGATGTGCACGATGTAGGTGATTATAAAGTGGGTGAAGAATGGCGCGTGCTGGAACCGGGCATGGTGTTAACCGTTGAACCAGGTTTATATATCGCTGCGGGCAGCAAAGGCGTTGCGCGCAAATGGTGGAACATCGGAGTGCGAATAGAAGACGACGTGCTAGTTACCCGTGATGGTTATGATGTTCTGAGTAAGGCGGCCCCAAAAACTGTTGAAGAAATTGAAGCATTAATGGCGTAAATAGTCTGTAGGAGCGGCTTCAGCCGCGATTGGCGCATACCCATCGCGACTGAAGTCGCTCCTACCGATATGAAGAGAAATGAGATGTTGTATGTCTGCAAACCTTGATTTCCAGGTTATCATTATCGGCGGCGGACTGGTCGGCGCCAGTCTTGCAGTTGCGTTGGGTCAAAGCGGCATCCGCGTGGCTATTGTTGAAACAACCGCGTTATCAGTTGATCAGCAGCCTAACTATGACGACCGTAGCATTGCCCTGGCACAGGGTTCGCAGCAAATATTTTCCGGTCTGGGTTTGTGGCACAAGCTTGAATCACAGGTTTCACCAATCCACACCATTCATGTGTCTGACCGTGGTCACTTTGGTTTCACCCGGTTGCGTCACAGTGAAGAAAATGTGGCTGCATTAGGGTATGTAGCACCATCACGGGTTTTGGGTGCCGCCTTAATGGCGCGTTTATCAGAGCTCGAATACGTAACGCTGTTTGCACCCGCCAAGTTAAAATCTTTTGAAGTCACTGATGCATCAGTGCATGTTGAAGTGTTACATAACCAACAAACTATCACGCTAACAGCAAAGTTACTGGTTGCCGCCGATGGTGCGAAGTCAGAGATTCGTGAACAACAGGGTATAACTACCGAACAATCTGACTACGGTCAAACAGCAGTGATTGCTAACCTGACGCCGGGTAAATCGCATCAGCAAATTGCCTACGAACGATTTACTGATACCGGCCCAATGGCCATGCTGCCTATGACTGAAGGGCGTTGTGCGCTGGTGTGGACGGTCGCTAACGAACGGGCCGATGAAGTGATGCAATTGAATGATGCGGCTTTTCTCAAGCAGGTGCAGGAACGGTTTGGTTTTCGTCTGGGTTATTTCCAGAAAGCCGGACAGCGACAGGCTTTTTCTTTGCAACTGGTACGGGCAAAAGAATCGATCAGGCCACGTTTGGCGTTAATTGGTAATGCCATTCACACTTTGCACCCTGTCGCCGGGCAAGGTTTCAATCTGGGCTTGCGTGATGTGGCTGCTTTGTCTGAAGTGGTTGTCGATGCGGTTAACCAGGGGCATGACTGCGGTGATCCATTGGTGCTGAAAGCCTATGCCGACTGGCGCTATCACGATCAGCGCCGGGTTGTAGCTTTTACGGATGGTCTGGTGCGGTTATTCAGTCAACCACTGGCGCCGGTACGTTGGGCACGTAACGCAGGGTTGTTGGCATTTGATCTGCTGCCACCCGCGAAGCGTTGGTTCGGCAAACTGACGATGGGACGCGGAGGGCGGTTGCCGCGTCTGTCACGTGGTTTGCCACTATCATGACGGCAGTAAACGCAGACATTGTTATTGTGGGTGGCGGTGTTGTTGGTTTGTCACTGGCGGTTGCTTTGGGGCGTGAAAAAATATCTGTTGCCCTGGTCGAGGCGCATGAATCTGAAACCGATTGGCCGGAGAATACTACTGACATGCGAGTGTATGCTATTACGCGTGCGTCTGAACGGTTCTTTATACAGCTGGGTATCTGGGATGCCGTTCAACAGGCTGGAGTCAGCCCATTTCGTGACATTCACGTTTGGGATGCTACAGGTTCGGGTGAAATTCATTTTGATGCGGCTGAACTAGGCCAGCCCTGGCTGGGGCATATTGTTGAATCGCGAGTCATCGTTAAGGCGTTATATGAAACGCTGGCGTCTTTATCTTCTGTGCAATTGTTTTGTCCGAATACAGTGCAAGCGATTAACGAGGTTGATGGCAAGCAAACAGTTGAACTGGATGACGGTACAACTTTAACGGGTAAATTGCTTGTCGGTGCTGATGGTATGGACTCCCGTGTCCGTGATTATGCAAATATTCATGCCCAGGTAAGTAGTTACGGCCAACAGGCGTTGGTGGCCATCATCGAAACTGAGAAAGCGCATCAGGAAACTACCTGGCAACGATTTTTACCCACCGGCCCATTGGCATTCCTGCCCTTGCGTGACGGGCGCAGTTCCATCGTGTGGTCAGCCACCAACCAGGTTGCAGAAAATCTCATGGCGCTCGATCAGCAGCAGTTTTGTTCCAGCCTGTCAGAGGCATTTGATCGTAAGTTGGGCAATATTATCTCAAGCAGTGAGCGCGTACTGTTTCCGTTACACCGGCAGCACGCCAGTCACTATGTCAAACCAGGCATTGCATTGGCAGGTGATGCTGCGCATGTGGTTCACCCGTTAGCCGGGCAGGGTGTCAACCTGGGCTTGAGTGATGTGCAGGAATTAACCTCCGTGTTAAGCCAGGCGATTAAGTGTGAACGCAATCCAGGCAGCTATGCAGTACTGCGTCGATACGAACGTGCCCGCAAAGGTGATAACCTGGCCATGATGACGGCTATGGATGGATTCAAAACCCTGTTCGGTTCTACTCTTCCACCAGTTAAATGGGCCAGGAATTTTGGTCTCAACCTGGTTGATGCAGCGACCCCCGTAAAAAATAGCATCGCGCGTTATGCAATGGGATTGTAGGGCGTTTTCCACAGCTATAAATTTGTCGTTCCAATGCATTTAACTGAAATCAACATTTACCCCATCAAGTCAACCAAGCGTATTGCGCTGACAGAATCTGAAGTATTACCACGCGGCTTACCCTGGGACCGGCGCTGGATGTTGGTTGATGAGCAGGGAAAATTTATCACCGCCCGCCAATATCCCAAACTCGCTATTGTAGAAACCCACATGGGCGTGGATGGGCTACAGATTTCTGTCAACGGCAAAACAAGTTTGCTTGTTTCTTTACAACCTGCAACTGAAAAAATGCAATCAGTAACAGTATGGCAAGACACACTGGATGTGTTTCTTGTCAACGAAGAAGCCAATATCTGGTTCTCCGAATACCTGGGTAAAAACTGTCAACTTGTGCAAATGACGGATGACATTATTCGTAGCGTAAATCAGGATTATGGTCAGCCAGATGATGAAGTCAGTTTCGCCGATGGTTTTCCACTGCTATTGATTAGTGAGGCGTCACTGGATGATTTAAATCAACGTCTTGAAAACCCGGTATCAATGCGGCGTTTCAGGCCCAATGTGGTGGTAAGCGATGGTGCCGCATACGCGGAAGATAACTGGCACCGATTGCGTATTGGTGAGGTCGAGTTTGAAGGGGTGAAAGCCTGTTCACGCTGTATTTTCACAACCATAGATCCAGACACGGGTGTCAAGGATCCCGATAAGGAGCCCTTGCGAACACTGGGCACCTATCGGCGTCGTGATGGCAAAGGGGTTTACTTTGGTCAAAATCTGATACCCCGGAACCAAGGTAAAATACGTATGGGTGATTCGGTAGAAATACTCAGTTGAGGATCTTTGAGTTATTCGTTTCTATCATCATGGCTGATCCCGAAAATATTGTAGGAGTGGCTTTAGCCGCGAAAGCTGCACCGGTGACCTTCGCGGCTGAAGCCGCTCCTACAGATTTTTACGAATTAATCAGAGATTCATCAGTGTTTGTCCTTATGAGAAAACTGACCGGCAGTATGCGTATAATGCTGGATAAACCTGGACTGACCTTAAGTCCTGATCAATAAAAAGGAGAGAGTTTTATGCATCGCTATTGGCTAATACCTGTTGTTATCCCTGTAGGCATTCTATTGACATCTTGCTCTAGCAGTCCCGAAGGTCCCTTTGTCGGCCACTGTCAGAACATTACTGCTAAATTGGCTGGTGGAAGTGATATAAGTTGGACCAGCACCAGTGAGTCAAAAGCGGCCGGTAAAGAAATACGAGTAGATCTTTCTTATTCCGCAGGCGGTACTGAGGGTGCATCCAGTTGCCATTACGCCTACCTTGAGGCGGAAGATGATCTGGAAGACGGTGAATTCGATACCGCGCCCTATAAAGTCATGCTCAATAATCAGGAAGTCAGTACAACCGATTTATTACGGGCTACAAAAGATGCGGCACTTAAATCTGTAAAAGAGTCGGCTGAAAATTTAGACGAAATGGCAATTGAAGCGAGTGAGAAAGCCATGGACACCGCTAAAGATGCTGCTGGCAAGGCGCAGGACTTAGCGCATGATGCAGCTGGAAAAGCACGGGACCTGGCACGCGATGCGGCAGGTAAGGTAAAAGACGCCGCTGGTAATGTTCAGGAGTCTCTGGAATAAAATCTAAAGATTCTCCAGGAAAACCTGATTAATTAACGAGAAACTGTAGGAGCGGCTTTAGCCGCGATGAACGCGCCGTGCCCCATCGCGGCTAAAGCCGCTCCTACAGAATTTACCCTTTTACATTGACAAGATGTACGACACATCAGAGGTTTTCTAAAGGCTAATTAGAAAAATGAAATTGCCACCGAAAACTTGTATTAAGAGTCCATGGCTGGTGCCTTTCACTGGCAAGTTCCAGGTTGCTAAGTCAGCCACGCTGGCAGAGGACTATCCGGATAAAAAAACCTGTAAGAAACAGCTCGAAAAAAAGGTTGATGAGCTGGCAGAGTTGCAGCGGGTGCTTTATGCATCTGATACGTACAGCGTACTGCTGGTTTTTCAGGCCATGGATGCGGCGGGGAAAGACAGCACGATTCGTGCTGCGCTAAGCGGTGTTGATCCGGCTGGCTTTCAGGTCTATTCATTCAAACAGCCGTCAGCCAGGGAACTTGATCATGATTTTCTATGGCGTTCCGTGCAGCGTTTGCCGCAGCGTGGCCGGATCGGGGTATTCAATCGTAGTTATTACGAAGAGACTCTGGTGGTGCGCGTGCATCCAGAATACCTGCAGAGTCAAAAGTTACCGGGCAAGATCAATCTGAAAACATTCTGGGATGAGCGGTATGAATCTATTGCAGATCACGAAAAGCATCTTGCTCGCAGCGGTACAGTCATTATAAAATTCTGGTTGAATGTATCTCGTGATGAGCAACGCCGACGTTTTCTTTCCCGACTGGATGAAACAGAGAAGAACTGGAAATTTTCAGCAGGCGATGTCGAGGAACGGCAGCACTGGGAAGAATATATGCAGGCCTACGAAGCAGTGCTGAATGCAACTACCAAACCCTGGGCACCCTGGTATGCAATACCCGCCGATGATAAGCCTTATATGCGGCTGTGTGTCGCCGAAACGATTGTACAAACCCTGAAGCAACTGGAATTAAACTATCCGCAAGTCACTGATAAGCAGGAAAGTACCTTTGCATCAATGCGAAAACGTCTGGAACAAGATTAACAAGATGTATCAATTCAGATTTCACGGTATATTCATCGCCATTGCTACCCAACACTCCCTCTCCCTCAGGGAGAGGGTTGGGGAGAGGGGATCAAATTAAACGGTTTCTTGCTTGGTTTTATTATTTGTTCTTTTCCCTCGTGCAAAGGATGTTTGTTATCAATTAAAACCCATGGCTAATATGAACACAGAAACAACTGAAGTAAAAAACACAAATAAAAAACGCGGTTTTGACACACTGCACGTTTTTCTCATGGTCGCGCTGGCAATCATCGTTACCGCGCTGATTGCTGTCTGGGTATTCCGTACATACCTTTTCCCAAAAGAATTCACACCAGTCGCACTGACACAGCAAGAAGAGCAAGTACTCGACCGAAAATTGGAAAAGCTGGGTCTGCCTGTTAGCAGCACAACACCTGGCGAACCCTTGCAACCCGAACGCTACAGCGAAGCAGGTGCTAAACGTGAAGTGGTCTTTTCGGAACGTGAAGTCAATGCCTTGATGGCAAAGAACACCGACCTTGCTGATAAGCTGGTCATCGACTTATCGGATGATCTGGTCAGTGCCAAATTGCTGGTGCCACTGGATGAAGATTTTCCGATCATGGGAGGGAAAACCCTGAAGGTTAAAGCCGGTATCGGTCTCGCCTACAGAGAAAATAAACCGATCGTTATCCTCAAAGGCGTCAGTATTATGGGCGTACCTATACCTAACGCCTGGCTGGGTAATCTAAAAAACATCGATCTGATTGAACAATACGGTGGTAATGAAGGATTCTGGAAATCATTTGCCGACGGTGTCGATCAGCTGGTGGTTGAAGAAGGTGAGTTGAAAATCAAACTGAAAGAATAACTGAAACTAGAAGGAGATATGACTATGGCTATGGTAAAAGTTTTTGAAATTATTGCAGAATCGAAAAAATCCTGGAGTGATGCCGCTGACAATGCAGTCAAAGAGGCATCAAAAACCGTTCGTAACATTAAGTCAATTTATGTACAGGAAATGTCGGGAGTGGTGGAAGACGGGAAAATCACCAAGTACCGTGCGAATGTGAAAATTTCATTTGTAATTGACTAGTCTGTAGTTAAAAGGGGATCGTTACGATCCCCTTTATTTTTTAAATTTTGATTAGCTGACTTGCAATCGTCACTTCCCCGATAACCCCTAGCATAAATGCTATCGTGCGTATCCAGGGGTAGCCCCTTAATCTTTTGTTGCGCGAATGAAAGCTTTCCGTTCTTTCAGGCGATTGACATATTCTTGCAAGCAAGGGAAATCCAGTAATGCATCGGGTAACCACATCAGGGTCGATCCGACCATGATGTCGGCCGCAGTAAAACGTTCGCCGAGCAGGTAAGTTTTTCCGTCGAGTGCGTGGTCAACAACTTCGACAGACTGGAGATAACGTTGCATGGCCCAGGGTGCAAAATCTTCAATGCGTTGCGCTTTGGGTAGAATTTTAGAATGTAAAATGACGTAAAATGCTGGAGGTTCCAGCGTACCGGGCGTAAAAAACATCCATTGTTCATAGTTGATTCTGGTGGGGTCACCCACCGTTGGGGCAAGTTCGGAGGCTATATAGTGGTCGGCCAGCCAATGGAGCATGGCGCCGGATTCGAGCTGGATTTGGCCGTTGATTTCTAATGCGGGCACCTGTCCCAGTGGATGGATGGCTTTATATTCAGGTTTGTTACAAGCTCCGCCATTCAGATCCATACGTTTTAAATCATAAGAAATATCAAGCTCTTCCAGTAACCAGCGGGGGCGGATAGCACGCGTTCCAGGGCTATAGTGCAAAGTGATGTGCATGTTGGATCTCCTGTTAATAAGTTACTTGCAAAATAAAAGTAACTAGAGTGTAGCCAAGTAACTTTCAATTAACAAGTAACGCCTGGAGTGTTAATCTGACACTATGAAAAGTACTGATGAAAAAAAATCACCGGAAGCCTGCAAACGCTCTATATGTCCAATTGCCAGCGCTCTGGATATCGTAGGTGACAAATGGACGCTGCTGGTTGTGCGTGATTTGTTCATGGGTAAGACGACTTATAGTGAACTGCAGAAATCTCCTGAGAGTATTCCCACGAATCTCCTGGCTGACCGGTTGAAACGCCTGGAGCAAGGCGGGATTGTTGCCAGGCAGAGTTATCAGCAAAAGCCGGTGCGTTACGCTTACCGATTAACAGACAAGGGTAAGGATCTCGGCATTATCCTTGCTGCGATGGTGACCTGGGGGAATCGTCATATTCCGGGAACCTTCGTGCCAGATGAGCCAGATAAGATGTTTCAATAAATTCCCGGCAAATAACCTTGTAATCAGCAGTGGACGGCTGCTTGGCTCCGGCAGACGTGCAGGGTATAGTGCCTTCTCAATCTCGATGCTGCGGGAGAGAGCTGGATAAAACCAGCCGCCGAAGGCGCAACTCGCTCGGAAACGCTCAGGCAAAAGGACCGTGGCAGCAAATGGGATTTCCCGTTGATTGACTCTGGAGAGCGGTTGATTGAATCAGCCCACCGAAGGGGATCAGGTGCAGTTCTGTGCCTACACTCTCAGGTTACCGGACAGAGGGGCGATGGCTGCGAAGGCAGGTGTCGTTTTATGTCTTCGTTTGTTTTCACACTACGTGACGAGTAATCATGGGTAACCGTACACCACTTTACCAGGCACATCTTGATGCCGATGCGAAAATGGTCGATTTCGCCGGTTGGGATATGCCGATTCATTATGGATCACAGATCGAAGAACACCACGCGGTGCGAACGGCTGCGGGCATGTTTGATGTGTCACATATGACGGTTGTCGATTTACACGGTGAACAGACGCGTGCCTTTCTTAAACATCTGGTGGCAAACAATGTCGACAAGCTGCAGGTTTCCGGTAAAGCGCTTTACAGTTGCATGCTCAATGAACAGGGCGGTGTGATTGATGATCTGATTGTTTATTTTATTGATGAAAGTTATTTCCGGCTGGTTGTTAACTCGGCAACCCGTGATAAAGATATGGCCTGGATTGAAAAACAGGCGGCTGCCTATTCAATAGAAATTAAAGAGCGTCCCGAGTTGGCCATGATTGCTATACAGGGACCGGATGCGCGTGGACATTTGTTGGCCTTGCTTGATGACCAGTCCAGGCAAAAAGTAGATGCGTTATCAGTCTTTTTTGCACAGGCTGTGGATGACTGGTTTATTGCGCGTACCGGCTATACAGGCGAAGACGGTTTTGAAATCATCATACCCGCGAGTGAAGCAGTGACACTGTGGAATCAGTTGCTTGAGTGTGGTGTTCGCCCCTGTGGTCTGGGAGCGCGAGATACATTACGCCTCGAAGCCGGTATGGCTTTGTATGGCACGGACATGGATGAAAACGTAACACCGCTGGTGACAGGTCTTGGCTGGACGGTTGGCTGGGAACCTGCAGAGCGTGATTTTATAGGCCGCACGGTATTGGAAGCGCAACGCAGTGCAGGCGTGCCGGAAAAGTTTGTCGGTTTGCTACTGGAAGATAAAGGCGTTCTACGTAATCACCAAAAAGTGATTGTGGATGGCATAGGAGTAGGTGAGATTACCAGCGGTAGTTTTTCACCGACACTCAAAAATGCAATTGCATTAGCGCGGGTGCCGAAGGAAATAGGTGACACTTGTCAGGTAGAAGTACGCGGTCGTTTGTTAAATGCGCGAGTCGTTAAACCACCTTTTGTCCGTAATGGTAAAGCATTGGTATCCGTTTAATATGTGCAAGTAAAGCGTCATGTTGTTTCTCGCCGAGCCGCAAAGACGCAGAGAAAAGAGTTAGTTAATACGCTATTGGTTTTTTCTCTGCGTGCTTTGCGGCTTTGCGAGAAATTAATTATTACTAATAATGAGTTCAACTAAGTAATTCATATAAAACTGGGAGAATGCAATCGTGAGTGAAGCACCTGATGACCTGCGTTACACCAAAAGTCATGAATGGGTCAGACAAAATGATGATGGGACAATTACGGTAGGCATTACTGATAATGCCCAGGATCAACTCGGCGATATGGTGTATGTCGAAGTGCCCGAGATTGATAAAGAACTGGAAGCTGAAGATGCCTGTGCCGTTGTTGAATCGGTTAAAGCCGCATCTGATATCTATGCGCCAGTCGCGGGTACCGTGGTAGAAGCTAATGAAGATCTCGCTGATAGTCCGGAAGTGGTCAACCAGGATCCGTTTGGTGCAGGATGGATTATAAAAATTCGTCCTGTCGATTCATCTGCAATCGATTTGCTGATGGATGCAAATGCCTACCAGGCTTTTATTGAAGACGAAGATCACTAAAATCATATGCCGTTTAATCCACAAACTGAGCAAGACATACGCGAGATGTTATCGGTCATTGGTGTAGATGCGATCGAAGACCTGTTCGATGAAATTCCCGCCGGGTTACGCTGCGGCGAATTGTCGGGTGTTCCGGAAGCATTAAACGAACAGGAAATAACCCGGCTGATGTTGGAGCGTGCTGAACTAGACGGCCGGCCGCTGAATTTTATCGGTGCTGGCGCTTACGAACATCATATTCCCGCCGTGGTTTGGGAGATTGCTACACGTGGTGAATTTTACAGCGCCTACACGCCTTATCAAGCCGAAGCCAGCCAGGGTACGCTGCAATTAATCTACGAATATCAGACCATGATGACCGCGTTGATGGCGATGGATGTATCCAATGCCTCATTGTACGACGGTGCATCTGGATTAGCAGAAGCTGTATTGATGGCGGTGCGCGCTAACCGTAAATCAAAATCTCGGCGGGTGTTAATGCCGCGTACGGTACATCCGAATTACCGCAAAACAGCTCAAAGTATTGTGAGTGACCAGGCGATTGAATTGGTCGAACTTGATTATGACCGCGAAGGTGGGCACATTGATCCCGCCAGTCTTGAGCAGTATGCAGGTGAAGACATCACTGCACTGGTCATTCCGCAACCTAATTTCTTTGGCGTGCTGGAAGAAGTTAATACACTGACCGACTGGGCGCATGCCAATAATATTTTCGTCATTGCTGTGGTTAATCCTATGGCTATGGCGTTACTCAAGCCACCCGGGAAATGGGGCAAAGAAGGTGCCGATATTGTTGTCGGCGAGGGCCAGCCGCTGGGTGTGCCGTTGTCATCGGGTGGTCCCTATTTCGGATTTATGTGTTGCCGACAACAATGGGTAAGGCAGATGCCAGGCCGTATTGTTGGCCGTACGGTTGATCGTGATGGCCGGGATGGCTTCACGCTGACCTTGCAGGCGCGTGAGCAACATATCCGCCGGTCAAAAGCCACTTCAAATATTTGCACTAACCAGGGATTGCTGGTCACGGCGGCGACTATTTACATGGCATTGCTCGGAGGTGAAGGCTTACGCCGGACTGCGCTGGCCAGTCATACTAATACATCCATATTAGTAGAAAAACTCAGTAACGAGTACCTGCAGCCACAATTTAACCGGCCTTATTTTCATGAAGCAGTTATACATAGTGCGTTACCACTGAAGGATTTAATACGTCCGCTGTATGCACAAAACATCCAGCCAGGTTTTGTGCTGACAGAGGATTATCCCGAATTGGGTGAGTCACTACTGGTGTGCGCGACTGAGACTAAAACTGAAGATGATATGAGTGTGTTGCAGGATCGACTGTTGCGCATGATCGATAAACAGGTTTCTAGCTAAAAACTACACCGAGGAGGTGTTTGATGGCAACAATTACACTAGAAGGTAATGAGATTCATACGAATGGCGATTTGCCTTCCGTTGGAAGCAAAGCGCCGGATTTCCATCTGGTTGATGGTAAATTGAGTGACGTCCATCTGGCAGATTATGCGGGCAAGAAAAAATTACTCAATATCGTACCCAGTCTGGATACAGGTGTTTGTGCTGCTTCAACTAAGAAGTTTAACGAAACGGCAGGTAAGCTGGATAACACCATTGTACTGGTTATCTCGTCAGATCTGCCGTTTGCAGCAGGGCGTTTTTGCAGTGCGGAAGGTGTCGAAAACGTAACGACACTATCACTGATGCGGAGCCGTAACTTTGCCAAAGACTATGGTGTGTTGATCGAAGATGGCCCCTTGGCAGGCATATGTGCACGTGCCGTGGTTGTTATTGATGAGAATGACAAGGTTGTTTATACAGAGTTAGTGCCGGAAATCGCCCAGGATCCTGATTACGATAAGGCATTGGCTGCACTTTAAAACTTAAGGAACCTCTGATTAATTCGTGATTGCTTGAAAAATAGTCTTTTAACCGCGATGGACGTTGCGCCAATCGCGGTTAAAACCGGCTCCTACAGTATTTTCCCATGCTAAGAATTAGATTAAATTTATGCTGATATTCGAACACTCACAATCAGGGCGCCGGGCTTTTGCTCAAGCGCCTTTACATGCGTCCGAAGCGGACGATTTACCAAAAGCATTGTTGCGCGATGATGTCCCTGCATTACCGGAAGTCTCAGAAATGCAGGTGGTACGTCATTACACGCGTCTATCGCAGAAAAACTTTTCTATCGATACACAGTTTTACCCGCTGGGTTCCTGCACCATGAAATACAACCCGCGTGCCTGTAACAAGTTGGCTATGTTGCCAGGTTTTCTGGCGCGGCATCCGTTGGCTCCAGTATCTTCTGGCCAGGGTTATATGGCCTGCATGTACGAATTGCAGGAAATCCTCAAGGATGTGACGGGTATGAAATCGGTGTCGTTGACACCAGCGGCGGGTGCGCAAGGTGAGTTTACCGGTATTGCCATGATTCGTGCCTACCACGAGGCTAATAGCGATACTGCCCGCAACGAAATTCTGGTGCCGGATGCAGCACACGGAACTAACCCTGCGACCGCGACTATGTGTGGTTATAAGGTAAAGGAAATACCAACTGACAAGCAGGGTGACGTGGATATTGAAGCCTTAAAACAGGCTGTGGGGCCGCAGACGGCAGGATTGATGCTGACCAATCCATCGACATTAGGTGTCTTCGAACGCAACATCGAAGTTATAGCTGCGATAGTTCACAAGGCTGGTGGACTTTTGTATTACGACGGTGCCAACCTGAACGCGATTCTCGGCAAAGTGCGTCCAGGGGATATGGGTTTTGATGTGATTCATATGAACTTGCACAAAACTTTTTCCACGCCACACGGCGGTGGTGGCCCTGGTGCGGGTCCGGTCGGTGTCAATGAACGCCTGGAACCCTTCCTGCCCGTACCCATGATTGGTATTGATGGTGACGAATATTACTGGATTACCGAATCTGTACGACCACAAACTATTGGTCGTCTGTCGGCATTTATGGGTAACGCGGGTGTTTTGTTGCGTGCCTATGTGTATGCGCGCATGTTAGGGAGAGACGGTATGCACCGCGTGGCCGATTTTGCGACACTGAATGCCAACTATTTAATGAAGCGTCTGGCGGATGCCGGGTTTGATCTGGCTTTTCCGGATCGGCGGGCAACACACGAATTTATTGTTACGCTAAAACAGCAAAAAAAAGCACAAGACGTATCGGCTATGGATTTCGCTAAACGCTTACTAGATTTTGGTTTTCATGCGCCCACCACCTACTTTCCGTTACTGGTGCCTGAGTGTCTGTTGATTGAACCTACCGAAACCGAATCCCGGGAAGAGCTGGATGGTTTTGTACAAGCGATGATTGAAATCAAGCGCGAAGCCGAAGAGAACGCGGAAATACTGCACGAAGCGCCGTACACCCAGCCGGTGCGCAGGTTGGACGATGTGCGTGCTGCCCGTGAGCTGGATTTACGCTGGCAAGGAAATGGTTAAACCAGGCAAATCAGGTTTGATACGAATTGTTGATGCTGCCGGGTATTCACTGGCAGGTCTTTCCGCGGCTTTCCGTCACGAAGCGGCATTTCGTCAAGAACTGTTTTTATGTTTGGTGCTGATCCCTGTAGCGCTGTGGTTGGGTGAAACTGCAACGGAAAAGGCGGTAATGATTCTGGTTTGTTTACTGGTTCCGGTTTTCGAATTGTTAAATTCTGCCATTGAGGCAGTAGTTGACCGTATCAGTGATGAGCATCACCCGCTGTCCGGGCGCGCCAAGGATATTGGTTCGGCGGTAGTATTTGTTTCACTCATTAATGTGGTTATTGTTTGGGCAGTCATTCTGTTCGTCTGAACGGTACTGTTTTGAATTATTACAACAGGTAAATTGATTATGACAGCACTTATTTGTGGTTCCTTTGCCTATGACACCATTATGGTGTTCCAGGATCAATTCAAGAATCATATCCTGCCGGACAAGGTGCATATTTTGAATGTTGCTTTTCATGTACCGGAACTTCGCCGCGAGTTTGGTGGTTGTGCAGCTAATATTGCGTTTAACCTGAAACTGTTGGGCGGTGATCCTATACCCATGGGGGCTGTTGGCAAAGATTTTACGCCTTATGCCGAGTGGATGGATCAACACGGCATTTCACGTAAGCATGTTAAACAAATTGATTCCGCCTATACCGCACAGGCGTTTATTACTACCGATCAGGACGATAATCAGATCACGGCTTTTCATCCGGGTGCCATGGATTTTGCACATGAAGTAAAAGTCGCTGATGCGAAGGGTGTCAGCATGGGCATTGTTTCTCCTGATGGCCGACAAGGCATGATTGAACACGCAACGCAGTTTGTCGAAGCCGGTATCCCGTTTATTTTTGATCCGGGTCAGTCTATGCCGTTGTATGACGGGGATGATTTTAAAAATTTCATTAAGCAAGCAACCTGGGTGTGTGTAAACGACTACGAATCTCAGGTATTGCAGGATCGTACAGGATGGTCACCACATGAAATTGCCGAACAGGTTGAGGCGTTAATCGTGACCCGGGGTGGGGAAGGTTCACATATTTATTTACCGGGCAAACGGATTGATATACCCGCTGCGAAAACCAGCGCATTAGTCGATCCAACCGGTTGCGGTGATGCCTACCGGGGGGGCTTATTGTACGGGATGTTGAACAAGCTGGATTGGGAAGTGACCGGCCGAATTGCTGCCGTGATGGGTGCTATAAAAATAGAAACGCACGGTACCCAAAATCATACATTTACAAAAGACGAGTTTGAAAAGCGTTATCAGGATAGCTTTGGTGAATCGTTGAGCTTGTAAAATTAAACTCAGGAGCCTCTGATTGATTCATGTATCTTGTCATTTGAACTGTGCAGAATCTGTAGGAGCGGCTTTAGCCGCGATGAACAACGCCGCGCCCCATTGCGGCTAAAGCCGCTCCTGCTGATTTTTGCTAATTAATCAGAGGTTCTCTACATGGATGCCAAACAACACAAGCAAAATATTCAGGAAATATTTGATGCGGTCAGCGGGCAATATGATAGCTCCGCGACGCGTTTCTTTCCTTTCTGCGCGGATCAACTGGTTAATATTGTAAAGCCGGGATCCGGTGCCAGGGTGCTCGATGTCGCAACCGGTACCGGTATGGTCGCAACTGCTATGGCGCAAGCCGTGGGACAATCCGGCCGGGTAACGGGTATTGATCTGTCCACAGGCATGCTCGATAAGGCGCAAATTAATATTCATAAAATGGCGCTGAAAAATATTGATCTACATGAAATGGATGCCGAAAAACTGGATTTCAAATCAGGATATTTCGATAACGTCGTTTGTTCCTACGGCTTGTTTTTTATCCCGGATATGGGGGCTGCACTGAAAGACTGGGTGAGGGTTGTCAGACTGGGGGGAAAAGTGGCTTTCACCTGTTTTGAAACCACCGCTTTTCAACCGATGCTGGACGACTTTGTTCATCAGTTAAAGCAATTTGGAGTCGTATTACCAGAAGGGCCGTTTGGTAGTAAGCGCATAGAGTCAACCGAGCATTGCCATAACCTGCTTACTGACGCAGGTTTGCAGGATACCACTGTCATCAACAAACAGTTAGGTTATCACTTGCGTGATGAGCAGGAATGGTGGGAAGTTGTTAATAACACGGCCATGCGTGGGCTATATCTACAGGTGCCGGAAGCTGACCGGGCGAAATTTCGTGATGCACATCTGCAATTTGCCAGAGAAAAGTTGACTGAAAAAGGCCTCTGGATGGATGTTGAGACGCGGTTTGCTATGGGTTTGCGACCCAATCAATAAAACATCGATGCGATTGTCTTCGCTCTTACTTCTGTTAAGTGCCATGCTGATATTTGAGCTATCAGTTGTAATGGCTGGCTCGTCGATTAATAAGGTCGGTGCTGATAGCGCGAGCTGCTCCTCGAAACAGCGGGTAATAGTGTTGACTGGCCAGAAGACTCCTGCCCTGATTGGCTTGCCGATACAACGTATTGCTCTGTATCGATGGACGGGTGAGCATCTGCAGCCAATTGTGTTTCAGATTGACAGGCGAGATGAAGAAGACCGTTATGTTTTTTCCAGCGAGACAATCACCAAAACTGATACAGCACAAATTGTCTTCGATGAAAATGATGAGTTGGTATTTTTGCTGCGTGATACAAGTTTACGTATGCCATCACAGAGTCAGTCAGACAGTGAAGGGCAGTTAATTGAAATAATAATTAATGATCAGCAGCAAGTGCAGCATTGGGTCTATGTAAGATTATTAAAAGAGTCTGGCAAATCTTCGCTTAAGCATTATATTAATTACAATCCGGAAACAGACAGCGTCTCTACCAATTTGTACCAGCTAGGCTTCTCTCGACAGACGCCTTTTCTTGTTGATGTTTTTAGGTGGTGGGATGAAACTGGCCAACAGTGGAGTCCGGATCTTCTCGATACTATGAAGATTCGTCATAGCGGCAAGTTATTTGGGTTGCTAAGTTTTAACCGTACACATAAAGATTATAGTTCTGAGCTGGTTGCAATTAAAGTCGGACCAGTCAGAGTCATTCGTAGAACCGAAAATCGTGTGCGGGTTTTTCTGGGTTTGAAATCTCCCGCGCTGACTATCGACTATGTTTTGTCACCCGATGGTTTTGTTATGGATACCTTGGTGGATATTCCATTTTCCATGGGTCTTGTTTTCTCGCAGCTTGAAACATTGACGACGGTAGATTGGAGCAGTGAACAAGGCCTGCCTGCTATGTTGATTAATAATGAACAGTTGCCAGATAATTTACAGATCGATGGCACCATGTCTGAAAAAAAAGCAGCGTTTAATAAAATTAGCGCGACAAGTTTCGGGATTGAAAATTCGCTGGGCACTATGCAGGTCAGATTGGATATTCCAGAAGATTTTCCTATTGAAGCCTTTTTGTATCTAAACGATGCGGTGCAGGAACCTGATCCACCAGAGAATATTGTTGGCCAGTTTGGAAATGTTGGGTTCAAAACAACTGGCTGGGAGAATATTGACACCGAGGTCAAGCATTTATTGTTTACCGTATGTTTGTACTGAGCGCATTAATGACACGTTTTTCAGGATAATTATGGTGTGTTTGTTGTGGATTATAGGTCTAAAATTGCTAGAAAATGTGTCATGTAATGGCGACAAGCATGTCGCATGAAATTAGCCTATAAGATTAATATAATAAATAAATCAATCACTTAAACATAGTCAAAATATTGACAATGAAATCTTCTGTGATTTTATTAATAGCGGGTATACAAAAAACTATATTGCTTTCAGAGCCTTTGCTAATAAACTTGTCGTGCCATTAGGCCAACTTAACGTTATGGAGAATCGTTGTTATGACTAGCAAGACCCTTATTCTTTCTTCCGCTGCTTTATTCGCAGGTATTTTTTCAACAACTAGTTTCGCTCTGGATGTACCAGAAGCTGCCAGCGAAGCTGGTGCAGCAATTTCAGAAGCTGCAGGTGACGCTGGTGCAGCCGCAACTGCTGCTGTTGCCGATGTTACTGATACTGGCGCTGATGCTGGTGGTTCTTTTGCATCTTTGGATGCAGACGGTGACGGCAACATTTCTGTAAGTGAAGCTGAAGCTAACCCTTCATTGATGGAATCCTGGAGCACTGTTGATGCCAATCAGGACGGTCAGCTGGATTCAGCTGAGTTCAGTGCATTTGAAACAGGTATGAAAGCTGAATAAATACAGTCTTATCTTTTAGTCTGTATTATTGAAACCCGCGCATCTTATTTGAGATGCGCGGGTTTTTTTGTGGGGAAGATATCAGGAAGGTGAAACTGATGTTTGCTCAGCAGTTTTTTCCAGTACCTCAACGACCGGTTTAGGTTCTGGCTGGGTTTTAGCAATGCCTGTGCTACAGTGACTGAGAACCAGTTGTGGTGGGTTCATAGAAAAAATAAAAGGTGCGGCCTGACGTAAGGCACTGAGACCCAGAATCTGACGGGTATTACCCGGAAACACGGCCACTTCGATATTTTCCAGCATGCAGTTACCACCGATATTCATGCTTTTCACTCTGTACACCGGAACTACTAGTCGGCTGCCATCAGCCAAAATACCTTCAAGATCTTTTACATAAATGGCGCTTTGCTCTTGTGTCAGCATGGCCAGCGTTTCTTCATTGATAGTGGCGTAACCTGATCCAGTGTCGACCATGAAATCAACAGTATCCAGCCCGGCAATTTCAGTGGTTACATAGAATGTAGATGCGCCCTTGTTTTCCATCGGAATGCTGGTCGCAAATTCTGCAGCAGTCGTACTACTGCTTGCAAACAAAAGGGAAAGCATCGTGCCGGTTACGTACTGCAGGTGTTTTTTCATAAGTCTTTACCTAGTCCGGTATTGCTGTGAATTACCTGTCTTAAATCGGCGTCACCCTGTGGCAGCTTAAGTAATACTCTGATCTTCTGCCATATTGATGTCAAGCCGTTGAATACTCGTGATTTATACATAAGACTACTGATGTGTGAAGTAAATTCAATTTGATCTTGAATAGTTGGTAAATCAACAACTTCGGGCTGCCAGCCAGGAAAGTGTGAATGCCATCACAGATACAAAAAAGATTTTTGGCGACAGAGTGATTACCTTAATTCGGCGACAATCCTTTGTATTAGTGTTGCTCGCCAGTCAGTATTATCGTTTTTGTTCTTCAAGATTCCATATTGATCCTGACCCTGGTTGTGCACAGTGCATGCCAAACCGAGTTATTTGTCCAGGATTAACAACCAATGTACGGAATATTATAAAGTTATAGCTGTTTATTTAAGGGGGGCACGCTGTCTTTTAAAACTCCGGAAGGGAATAATTGTCAACAAGCGTCGCCTGGCGTGCGAAACTTGTCGCGGTCAATTCTAGCAAAGTGTTGATCAGGCGCCGCTTAGATACTGTTTGAAATCTTCAAGATTCGTAGCCGGTTGTTGGCAACTCATTCCCTGACAAATATACGCAACAACACCCTCTTTCGCTTCACGTTCTGCCAGCAGACCGGGTAACTTCCCGGAAGTATCGGGTATCAGATAACACAGGCGGTGTGGTGTGTAACTTTGTCCAGCAAAATGCAGCCATGCCTGAGCATCCTTGCCTGGGCCACGAATCACAATAGTTTGTATGGAATTAAGGTGCTCTTCTAATGCCAGTAATAAGCCTGTGTGTCCATAAGGGCCTTGTTGCATAGGTTGCCAGGCAGCTTTCAAAGTGAGTTCGGCAGCATCAAGGTAGCGTGTCTCACCCAGCAGGTGACCGAGTCGACCCAAAATTTTGGCGGCGATGGCGTTACCGGCTGGCAGGGAATCGTCGGTCAGAGGTTTGGGGCGTTGGATTAAATTTTCATGATCATCGGCTGTGAAATAGAAACCGCCCCTATCATCGGCAAAATGCTTCAGTAGGACTTCAATTAATTCTAAGGCAAAATTCAGATACTCGGTACGCCAGTGAACTTGCAGCAGTTCCAGAATCGCATCGGCAAGGAATACGTAATCATCCAGATAGGCATTTAGGTGAGCGCGACCATCCTTACTGGTAGCCAGCAAGCGGCCGTCCACCCACATGTGCTGGCGAATGTAATCGAGTGCGCGTTCGGCGACTGTTGCAAATTTGGGTTGTGACAGGTGTCGGCTGGCTTGTGCAAGGCCCTTTATCATCAGAGCATTCCAGGACACCAGAATTTTTTCATCACGCCCGGGTCGGATGCGCTGTTCGCGTTTAGCAAACATTTTTTGTTGCGCATCTGTCAGTCGTTGTTGTGTCTGGGTTGCGTCGATGCCGAGTTGTTCAGAAATTTTATCGATAGAATGAAACACGTGTGGATTCCATTTGCCTTCGAAGTTAGCCTCCCGATCGAATCCAAACCGTTTTGCAACGACGGCGTATTCGTCATCACTGACAACTGATTGAATCTGTTCCCGGCTCCAAACATAAAACCGACCTTCTTCACCTTCTGAGTCGGCATCGAGACTGGAATAAAAAGCACCTTCAGGTGATTGCATTTCACGTTCCAGCCAGCCAACTGTTTCGTGTACGATGCGTTGGTAGAGTTGATTACCGGTTGCTGCATAGGCCTCTGCATAAAGTGACATCAAGGGGCCGTTGTCATAGAGCATTTTTTCAAAATGCGGAATCATCCATTGGTCGTCGACTGAATAGCGGCAGAAACCGCCACCAATCTGGTCGTATATGCCGCCAAGCGCCATTCGATCCAGCGTAAACAGGGCCATATGTAATGCGCGCTTGTCTTCCTGTCCGGCTGTTTTACTGGCAGACCAATGCCGCATAAGACGTTCAATACTGGTGGGGTGCGGGAATTTAGGGGCTTTACCGAAGCCACCATACTGTGAATCAAATTGCTGTTCCAATTGTTGTCGTGCCGCATCAATTGGCATAGAAGTGAGCGTGGTATCAGTATCATTTTCAGCCTGATTCATGTTTGTCATGAAATCAATCAGTGACTGATTCTGGCGTTCTATTTCATGTTGTTTTTCATGATAGAAATCCACAACGCGACGGCATAGATCGGTAAAGGCAGGCAGGCCGTGGCGCGAGTCATTTGGAAAATAGGTACCACCAAAAAATGGAATCTGTTTATCCGGTGTTAGAAACATCGTCAACGGCCAGCCACCGGTACGTTGCGTGAGCAGGTGGTGTGCGGTTTGGTAGATCTTGTCCAGATCCGGCCGTTCCTCGCGGTCTACTTTGATATTGATGAATAGCTCGTTCATGATCTCGGCAGTGGCCGGGTCTTCAAAGGATTCATGTGCCATGACGTGACACCAATGACAGGCCGAATAACCGATGGACAACAGGATGGGTTTGTTTTCCTGGTGGGCTTTATCCAGTGCTTCTGCCCCCCAGGGGTGCCAGTCGACTGGATTGTCAGCGTGTTGTAACAAGTAGGGGCTGGTCTCATGCTGGAGGTGATTGGTATAGTGCAAGGTGTTTAATCCAGTAATATATTGGGATGGACAGAAGCTAATGAGTACGCAGGTTAGCCGCCATGTTGTTTCGTGACTCGCTGTGAATACATCCCTGCTGCCGACGGTCACGAAACAACATGGCGGCTAACCTGCGTAGCGTTTTATAATATAACTAATCACAGGCAAGCTGTCTGTGTAAAAATCCGGAAAGCTCCGGGGGTATTAATGCAGTTTTCGGTGGTGATTCCAGTCTATAACGAAGCGGATAATATTCTTCCCTTGCTGGAAGAAATTACTGCTGTCCTGGATGTTGATTATGAGTTTGAAGTTATTGTGGTTGATGACGGTAGTGAAGATGCGACGTCGGAACAGTTGAGTCAGGCGCGTAATCGTTTTGCCTGGTTGCGGGTTTTAAAGCACGCTAGACGATGTGGGCAAAGTGCCGCCCTGGTCAGTGGAGTCGCGGTAGCAAAAGACGGAATAATCATCACTATGGATGGTGATGGCCAGAATGACCCAGCGGATATTCCTGGTTTTTTAGAGCAATATGAAAAACAGCCGGGTGGTTGGCTGATGCTGACCGGTCAGCGTGTAAAGCGGCAAGATTCTTTAGTAACCCGTTGGTCTTCCCGGTTAGCAAATGGAATCAGGCGCAGCGTGCTGGCGGATGCAACGCCGGATACCGGTTGTGGATTGAAGTTGTTTCCACGCAGTTTGTTTATGGCATTACCGACCTTTAATCATATGCACCGCTTCTTGCCAGCCCTGGCGCAACGTGCGGGTGCCCAAACCTTATCTATTCCTGTTAATACCCGGCCTCGTAAACATGGGCTATCAAAATATGGCATTAATAATCGCTTGTGGGCTGGTATAATCGATTTATTAGGGGTGTTCTGGTTACAACGCCGCCGCATGCAAGCGGATGTCACTGAGTTAAAATAAAAACGTGTTGGTATTTCGACGAGTTCTGCCGGGTCTGTTAATGATTGTCGCTTTGATAGCGATTGCCTGGCTGATTAATTCAGGCCATTTTTCTACTCTGCCGGATAAAGGCTGGATTGATAGAGAGATTCGTGGTCAGGGCGTGCGTGGCGAAATGTTGTTTGTTGGCATCGCTGTCTTGTTTGCTTCTTTTGGATTGCCACGGCAGGTTGTAGCATTTATGGCCGGTTATGGTTTTGGTTTTTCCAGTGGGGTTGGTCTGGCCCTGTTGGCAATAATTTCTGCTTGTGCACTCAGTTTTAGTTACGGATATTTGGGGTCAGTGATTTTTAGTTCTGCAAAAATGCCACGGCGCATGCAGCGACTGGCGGGCTTTATAAAAGATAATACGTTTACCAGTACCCTGATGATTCGTTTGTTGCCAGCTGGCAGTAATTTACTGATGAATCTTACAGCAGGTGCTATTCGTGTCCGGCGCATCCCTTTTTTTTCGGGGTCGTTATTAGGTTATATTCCGCAAACACTGATATTTACGCTCATCGGTAGTGGGGTCAACGTTGATCCTGGTCAACGTATAAGTTTGGGTGTTGTGCTCTTCCTGTTGTCCGTTTTGCTGGGTGTCTATCTGTATCGCCGATACCGCAAACGTTTTCATCTTGATGCGGAGCCAGGTTACTGAAACAGACACTAACAGGTTTGCAGTGGCCGTTACTGGTTCTGCTTTGGTTGTTGGCAACCGTGATCGCTCTCATCATGCGTCCCTTGTTGCCCGTTGATGAAACCCGTTATCTGTCGGTTGCCTGGGAGATGTGGCAGCGGCAGGATTTTCTGGTGCCTTACTTAAATGGTGCTACCTACAGCCATAAACCACCGCTGCTATTTTGGTTAGTCCACGCTGCCTGGTCTATTACAGGTGTCAATGATTGGTCGGCCAGGTTGGTTGCCCCTGTGCTGGCATTGATTGTTATGTTGCAGAGTATCTCGCTTGCGCAGCGCTTGTGGCCAGATCTGGCTGTTGAAATTAAAACGATAACGCCCTGGCTGTTACTGGGAGGTTGGTTTTTTATTCTGTTCCTGACCCTGGTGCAATTTGATTTGCTCTTGACCGTCATGGTGCTACTGGCCTGGCAAGGACTTTTATTAGCTGATAACCAGCAACAACGTGGTTGGTTGATAACCGGTATTGCAACGGGACTGGGCGTGTTAGCCAAAGGGCCAGTGGTGTTTTTGTTTGTGGTGCCAGCAGTTTTACTGGCACCCTGGTGGCGGAGTCATGATACTGGCCGGAGTTGGTTTGCTGGTTGGATATTTAGTCTTTTATTGGCTGTAATTATTGCGCTTGGCTGGGCGATACCGGCGGGACTTGCGGGTGGTGAGGTGTATCGCGATGCTATTTTCTGGGGGCAGTCCGCTGGCCGTGTGGTTGATTCATTCGCCCATCGCAGTCCCTGGTGGTTATATATAGTAGCCTTGCCATTGATGTTATTGCCCTGGTTATTGTGGCCTACCATATGGCGATCATTGAGTCGCGTGGGTTCAACACTGACTGAGCCGGGTACAAAGTTTATTATTGCTGTTGTCTTACCGGCAGTGATTATTTTTAGTTTGATCAGTGGCAAGCAACCGAAGTATCTATTACCTATCCTGCCATTGTTGATATTACTGCTTGCGCGTTTATTGGCTTCTGCCAGCCAATTTTCAAATCTGTTGTTGACGATTAAAAAAATTACCTTGTCCAGCGCTGTGTTAATGATGCTACTGCACCTGGTTGTGGTTCCCATTATGCGGCCTGCGTATGATTTGACAGTAATCAGTCAACGGCTGGCTGATTTGCAATTACAGGATGTACCAGTCGCTCATCTGGGCAAATACCATGGCCAGTTTCATTATCTGGGTCGACTGGAGAAACCTGTCAAGGCGTTGCCCTTTGACCATAATGAAATAAGGGGCTGGTTGGAAGAAAACCCGCAAGGTTATCTGGTCATGTATGATCGGCATCTGGCATTGGAAATGCCGGAGTCAGTATTTAACCAGCCATATCGAAGTGGCAAACTGGTACTGTGGCCCGTTGAATTTTTGCTGAATAATCCGCAACACCTCGACGCATTGCTCGCAAATGCGTAAGCTTTGCCTTCATGAATAGTTATCCCGCAAACGCGGAGTTTTTTGGAAAGTCATGCTTCAATACCCAAATATAGATCCAGTTGCCATCGGCTTTGGCCCCGTTGCTGTGCATTGGTATGGTCTGATGTACCTGATTGGTTTTGTCGGCAGCTGGTTATATGGAACCTGGCGCGCAAAGCAACCTGACTCGGGTTGGCAGGCTGAAGAAATCAGTGATTTGATTTTTTACGGTGCGCTGGGCGTCGTGCTTGGTGGGCGAATAGGTTACATCCTGTTTTATAATTTTGAACTGTTTGCCAAAGATCCCCTGATGATATTACGCATTTGGCAGGGTGGCATGTCGTTTCACGGCGGCTTGTTGGGTGTGTTGATAGCGATGTGGCTATACGGTAAAAAAACCAGCCGGACTTTTTTTCAGGTTACGGATTTTATCGCCCCCTTTGTACCCATCGGTCTTGGCGCCGGGAGGATTGGGAACTTTATCAATGGTGAACTGTGGGGGCGTCCGACAGATTTACCCTGGGGAATGGTGTTTCCTTTTGTTGATAAGTTACCGCGCCATCCTTCTATGCTTTATGAGGCACTGCTTGAGGGCCTGGTTCTATTTATTATCCTGCTGTGGTTTTCATCCAGGCGGCCGCCGCGTTATGCGGTTTCAGGTCTGTTCTTACTGTGTTATGGCCTGTTTCGGTTTGCAGTGGAGTTTGTTCGCGTACCCGACGAACACTTGGGCTTTATCGCTTTAGACTGGCTGACCATGGGGCACCTGTTATCTGCACCGATGATTTTCTTCGGTGTTCTGCTGCTATGGAAAGCCTATAAAGGTAAAACACAAGCGTGAAACAATATCTGGAATTAATGCAGCATGTACTGGATAACGGTGCAATAAAAGAAGATCGTACCGGCACCGGTACACGCAGTGTATTTGGTTACCAGATGCGTTTTGATTTGTCAGCAGGTTTTCCGTTAGTCACGACCAAGAAGTTGCATTTGCGTTCGATTATTCACGAACTGCTGTGGTTTCTTCAGGGTGATACCAATATTAAATATCTCAAGGATAACGGTGTTTCTATTTGGGATGCCTGGGCTGATGAGAAAGGTAATCTTGGGCCTGTATACGGTTCGCAATGGCGTTCCTGGCCAACCGCAGATGGACGTCACATCGACCAGATTACTCAGGTTGTAGAGCAGCTAAAAAATAACCCGGATTCACGACGCATTATTGTCAGCGCCTGGAATGTGGGTGAAATTAAAAATATGGCGTTGCCACCCTGCCATGCATTTTTCCAATTCTATGTCGCCGATGGAAAACTTTCCTGTCAGCTTTATCAACGCAGTGCAGATATATTTTTGGGCGTGCCTTTTAATATCGCATCCTATGCAGTGTTGACTCTAATGGTCGCGCAGGTGACTGGTTTACAGCCAGGTGATTTTATTCACACGCTGGGCGACGCGCATTTGTATTCCAATCATCTGGAGCAGGCTAGCACCCAGTTACAACGTGAACCGCGTAAATTTCCAGTTATGAAGATTAATCCTGCTGTCACGGATTTATTCGCCTTTACGTTTGATGATTTCGAGCTCACTGAATACGAACCACACCCACATATTAAAGCTCCGGTTGCAGTCTGATGCGAATTTCACTGATCGTGGCCATGGCCGAGAACCGTGTCATCGGCCGTGACAATCAATTGCCCTGGCGTTTGTCTGCAGACCTAAAGAATTTCAGAAAAATTACTACCGGCAAGCCCATCATTATGGGCCGCAATACCCACGATTCAATCGGCAGACCATTACCAGACAGACTTAATATTATTATTTCTCGTGATCAACAGTATCAGGCTGATGGCTGTGTGGTAGTACATTCTATCGATGCAGCACTAAAAGCGGCTAGTGAAGCAGAAGAAGTCATGATCATGGGCGGTGCGCAATTGTATGAACAAATGATTGAGCGCGCTGATCGTCTTTATCTGACTTTGGTGCACGCTGAAATCGAAGGCGATGTCTATTTCCCGGATATCGATTGGGAGCACTGGCACGAAATCAGCGCCGAGAACTTCAAGTCAGATGATAAAAACGAATTTGATTATAGTTTTTGTGTGTTTGATCGGTTGAATTAAACACCTGGTTTTTGAGCGCCAGGGCAATCCAATTCTATCCGGGTTGTTGTATCGCCGATTTTTAAGGCAGTCAGTGTGCCACCCCATAGACAGCCGGTGTCCAGCGCATAAACATTCTCACCCTCGTAAGCTCCCAGTGTTGACCAGTGGCCAAAAAGAATTTTTAATTCTCTACTTAGGCGATGTTGCCAAGTGAACCAGGGTTGTAAATCTGGAGCCTGGCTGCCGGGCTGGCCTTTTTCATCCAGTGCTAGTTGACCTTCCTGGGTGCAAAATCTTAACCGGGTAAAGCAGTTGGTGATAAAGCGCAGTCTATCCCAGCCATCCAGGTCATCAGACCATTGGTCTGGCTGATTGCCGTACATCTGTTCAAAGAAAGATGGGTAGTCTTCGCCACGTAATACACTTTCCACTTCGTTTGCGCAGCACTTTGCCAGTTGCAAATCCCATTGTGGCGGCAAGCCTGCGTGAATCATGCTGAAACCACTAGTCGTATCGTGGTGCAACAAAGGTTGCTGTCGAAGCCAGTGTATTAATTCGTCCCGGTCGGGAGCATTGAGAATATTATCCAGTGTATCTTTGCGACGGCGGAATTTTTTATGACAGGCACCTGCAAGTAAATGTAAATCATGATTGCCGAGTACGCAGGCACTGGCGTGTTGTTTTACAAAACGTAAAGTTTCGAGTGATTTTGGACCACGGTTGACCAGATCTCCAGCAAACCAGAGTTGATCCCTGTCCGGGTTGTAATTGATTTTCTTCAGCAGTAACTGAAGTTCATCGTAACAGCCCTGTAAATCGCCAATGGCATAGGTTGCCATAAATTAATTCAGCAATCAGTTAATGAAGAATGCGGGGGATAGAAAGGGTGAACGCTGTGATTGTGGCATCAAACTCTACGCCGTCATCAGCAATCATTTGATAGCTGCCGCGCATGCTGCCAACAGAAGTTTCAATCATCGTGCCGCTGGTGTAACGAAATTTATCGCCGGGTAGTAAATGGGGGTGTTCACCGACCACGCCTTCACCTTTGACTTCCTGTACCTTGTTATTGGCGTCCGTAATAATCCAGTGGCGGGAAAGCAGCCGCGCAGGCACATTACCTTCATTCATTATGGTGATGGTATAGGCAAAAACAAACCGGTCATAATCCGGTGCCGATTGCTCTTCGACATAGTGGATTTCTACACTTACCTGGATATTGTAATTGTTGCTGGCCATGGATATTAATTAGTTTATGGTCGAGTGCAAAGGATACGTGGTTTCCTTTATTCAGTATATGATTTTTAGCTGTCTTGTAGTAAATCAGTCGATATATCAGGTATTTAAATTCTCGGATTTTTCACCTTGCGCTTGATAGGCGCAGAGTGTTAGCCATGGTTAATTTCCGGGAAAGCGGTGAACTGTGAAGCTAATCACAGAATATCCTGTCGTTTATTGGATACTAGGCGCCGGTTGAATTGGAATTGTAGAAGCGCCGTGTCAAAAATATTACAGAAATATTGGTTAGCGATCCATTATCTTTTATGCCTGCTGGTGGCAGCCTGTATTGTAATTCCGGTTGCGTCATTTGCAGCTGAAGATCTGACGATGCCGCCTTCAATGATTGATGATGAATCGCAGCCTGCCATGAATAGTATGCCGGGTTATTTATCGGGCTTAACCCTAGCGAGTATTCGGATGTATTTTCCGAAAGTAATTGATCGCAGTGATGGGGTGAGGTTGGCACGGCTATTTGGCGATCAGGGAGTTTCAGTTAAGGTTTCATACACCATGCCTGAATCGACTTACCAGAGTCTGCGTGCCAGAGGTGGGCGATACCATGCGGGTGCAGTGAACAGTAATGAATTGACCCAGGCTTATATGTTTGTTCAGAAGCGTTGGTAGCGGTCGCGTCATAAGTACTAAGGAACCTCTGATTAATTAATGCCTCTCGTCTTATGAGCAGTGTTGAATCTGTAGGAGTGGCTTTAGCCGCGATGGGGCGCAGTATTCATCGCGGCTAAAGCCGCTCCTACAATTTTTCGCTAATTTAATCAGAGGTTACCTAATAATTCAGAAGTCCCAGAGCGTTTACTAGACTGCTCGAATTTTTCCAGTTGATCAGCGAGTTTGGCAAAGTCCTCCAGAGACAAATTTTCCGCACGCAAACCAGGGTCAATACTCGCTGCTTCTATCAGTGACACAGGCATAATATCGCGTAAATTATTACGCAGGGTTTTTCTACGCTGGGCAAAAGCCTGCTTTACAAGCCGTCCCAGAGTGTCAGGATTAATTACGCTGACAGGTAATTCTTTGTAGGGTGCAAGATGAACCAAAGCTGAATCAACTTTGGGTATCGGTTTAAAGGCAGTAGGTTCGATCATGAACAATTTAGTGACTGCGCAGTAATATTGCATCATGACAGATAGTCTGCCGTAGTCGCGCGTACCGGGTTGTGCTGCCAACCGATCAACGACTTCATTTTGCAGCATGAAGTACATATCAGAGATAACATCGGCGTAAGTCAGTAAATGAAATAACAAGGGCGTGGAAATGTTATAAGGCAGGTTGCCCACGACCCGTAGTGTTTTTGTATCAGCCAGCGTATCAAATTTAAATTGCAGAGCATCTTCGTTGTAAATGCGCAATGTCCCAATCGTTTTGCTGCGTTCATTCAGGGGTGCAATCAGATCTCTATCTAACTCGATGACATCGAGGCTACCGGTTGCTTTTAGTAACGGAAAAGTGATTGCTCCCTGGCCCGGACCAATTTCCACCAGGTGTTCATCAGGTTTTGGGTTGATGACCTGGACAATCTGGTTAATGATTTGCGTATCATGCAGAAAGTTTTGGCCAAAGCGTTTCCTGGCGCGATGGCTCATGATTTATTCTGAGCAGCAATCATGTCCAATGCTGAATTTATTGCTGCTGACAGACTGCCGGTTTTAGCCTTGCCACTGCCTGCCAGGGTCAGGGCAGTACCATGGTCAACCGATGTGCGGATGATCGGTAGCCCCAATGTAATGTTAACGGCATGACCAAAGCCAAGATGTTTAAGTACCGGCAAACCCTGATCGTGGTACATCGCAAGTACGGCATCTGCACGCTCCATAAAGGGAGGTGTAAACAGGGTGTCTGCAGGCAACGGGCCTTCCGCGCGCATACCTTCACTACGCACTTGTTCAATCGCAGGTTGAATGATGTCTATTTCTTCGCTGCCCAGATGACCGTCTTCACCCGCATGTGGATTGAGACCGGTTACCAGAATCAGAGGGTCGGAAATACCTAGTTGTTTGACCAGACCCAGCTGAAGACTGTGCAAGATATTGACTAGGCCTTGAGTTGACAGGGCATCGGCAACCTTGCTTAAGGGCAGGTGGGTTGTCGCCAGGGCAACACGTAACGTGGGTGCCGTCAGCAACATAACCACTTGCTCCGAATTTGTACGATCCTGCAAGTATTCGGTATGTCCGGTAAAGGCAATACCAGCCTGGTTAATAATGGATTTTTGAATGGGGCAAGTCACCATGGCATCGAACTCACCGGACAGGCAACCATCAATGGCGCGATTCAGCGTTTGTAGAACGTAGTCTGCATTGGCGGAATCCAGTTGACCAGCTTGTACCGGATTTTGTGTCATGACGTTTTCGATAACGACATGACCCGCTTGTGGGGGCTGTGTTGAATGATAAGCTGAAAATGTGATTGGTGAATTCAGTGCAGCAGCACGTTGTGCGAGCACGTTTGAATCACCGATTAATACCAGTTCTGCCGGAAGAGGCTTCCAGTCAGCCAGGATGCACAGGTCAGGGCCGATACCGGCCGGTTCACCCGTGGTCACCGCAAGTCGGGGTGGTTGGTTCACGATGCCGGGTTTAGATTGGACTCTATGTAAGATTCATCACGCAACCGGCGTAGCCAGGTTTCCAGTTCTTCATCCGTTTTGCGTCGGCGTATTGCTTCCCGAGCCTGAGAGCGTTGGTATTCGTCCGAATTGTCATGTGTCCGGCGTTCCAAAACTTCAATCAAGTGCCAACCAAAACGGCTTTCGACAGGCTGGCTGATTTCGCCAGGTTGTAGATCGTCCATCGCTTTTTCAAACTCGGGCACCATAGTACCCGGACTCACCCAACCCAGATCACCGCCCTGACTGGCAGAGCCTGGATCTTCAGAATAGGCGCGCGCCAATGCTGCATATTCATCGCCCTGAACAATCCGCTCACGCAGTTGTTCTAAACGGGTCTTGATGTCATTAGTAGATGTGAATGCATCCTGTTTTAGCAGAATATGCCGGGCACGGCTTTGTGTGATTTCGTGAGACTCATCACCACGGCTATCAGTGACTTTGATGATATGGAAGCCGCTTGGGTTACGAATAAGAGCGCTTATATCACCCTGGTTTAGTGTCTGCACTTCATCGATAAACAAGGATGGCAGTTTATTGGCTTCGCGCCAACCCAGATCACCGCCTTCAAGTGCCTGTTGACCGTCTGATTCAGCGATAGCCAGGGTTGCAAAATCTTCACCTGATTTGAGTTTGGCAATAATACTTTCAGCGCGTTCTTGCGCAGCTTGAACCTGCTTTGGTGTTGCAGCTTCAGGTAATGAGATCAGAATATGTGACAGGCGGAAAACTTTACCGCTGGTTTCAAAGCTGGATGTATTAGCAAGCAGGTTATCAATTTCCTGTTCTGAAACTTGAATACGATTTTCCACTGTTTGCTGACGGACGCGATTCATAGTGATTTCATCACGCAGTTGTTCGCGGAAAATAATGTAATTGAAACCTTCGTTTTCGAGTTTGTCGCGGAAAGTTGACAAGGTCATTTTGTTTTCACTTGCCATACTGCGCAATGCTTTGTTCAGCGTGTCATCATCAACCTTAATACCACTGCGTTTGGCAAGTTGTAACTGGAGATTTTCCATGATCAGCCGGTCAAGTATCTGTTTCCTCAGTTGCGAACGGGGAGGTGCCTGGGTCTGACTTTCCTGCAACTGTGCAAGGATGATAGCTTCACGGGTTTTAAGCTGGCTTTCCAGAATGACATCATCATTAACAATGGTCACGATACGATTAAGTGGTTCGAGGGCGTGTAAAGATCCGCTGATCAGCAACATCAATAATAAGGGCAGGGTTTTATTCATCATTACACTATTCTTCCGGGCTGGCTGTATAGCCTAGGATACCATCTTCCAGCACAGACTCGATATTACTGCCGATGCGGGTCAGGCCTTTCAATACGATCTGGAACAGAATAGCGGTATTATTATCTCTGTCTTCATTTTCTATGAAATTACGCGCTATCAGTTGCGCGCTCCAGCAACAGCTTTCATATTCGATACCGGCGAGTTTTTCCAGGGTTTTGGTATCACTGATATCGTAGTACCAGCGGCCAATGAAATGCCAGTTTCTGCCCATCGGCCAAAGTATAGAGGTGTCGATCTGGTTTTGTTCGCCACGCCGGTAGCGATAGGCGATATTAGCCAATTTTCTGAATGACGGATGGTATTGCAAGCGGACATTAGCACGCTCGGTGGCAAAATCGCGTGGGTTTATGATCATGTCGGCCCGGGTAGTCCAACTATTACTGAGTGATAAATCCAGTTCACCCGCGATATCCGACGATGCAGTATCAACCGGTGCAGAATTATCCAGTGTCACCGTTCGGTTCTGGAAATAAAACAATTGTCCAATTGAAGCGCGCAGCCGTTCAATGCCAGTTTGGTTATCGACCAAACGGCTGGTCAGTGACAGGGCAATCTGATTAGCATCCCCCATGCGGTCAGCACCCGTAAATCTGTTTTCAGCGAATAGTTCCCGGTAAGTGAAAGTCGGTTCACTGGTATCGAACAAGGGGATGTCAGTCTGATCGCGTCCGGCGGCATAAAGGTAGAACAGCCGTGGTTCAAGTGTCTGGGTAAAGCCGGTTTTGCCCAGACTAAAATCGCGCTCAAGAAACAGTTTGTTATCCAGGCTGACAACCGGTATTGCGCGTGTGATAGTTGCAGGAGTGCCAGAGGTCTGGTTATCCAGATCATAACTGGTAAAGCGGTAACTCAGGCTGGGCGTAATTTCATAAGCCGACCGCCGTACAGGCAGGGTGATGCGCGGCCATAAATCCGCGCGTTTACCCGTGACACGTGAATCCTGGCGAAAATTCACTAGCTCAGCGTTTAGAAATATATTTGAACCGAGCGGATGAACTTGTGGGGTTGCTGCAAAATTAATTCGTGGCAGGCGTTGATAAGGGCGACTGTCCGGCGCCAGATTGCGATCCAGTATCTGGTAGTTGTCAAAACGGATTCCCAGGTTCCACCAGTCCTCATCATAACGAGCTTCAGCCGAGCGTGTCAGAAAGGGTACGCTTGCCAGACTTAGTGAATCACCTAAATCTTCCAGATAGTCTTTGTCAGAGACCCAGTCAAAATTCACATTGGTGGTTAGGTGATTTCCGAAGCGTGAACTGTTGCGCAAAATAAAACGGCTACGAGCCTGATCAGTCAGATTATCTTCAGGTAGGATTTCATAATTAAGCAAGCCCCGGCCTAATGGGTTCAAGTAGCGAAACTCGGTCGCCAGTTGAGCACCGCGACGACTTAAATAGCGCGGTGTTAGCGTCGCGTCATAGTGGGGGGCAATATTAAAATAGTACGGTACACGTAGATCAAAACCGCCGTTATCAGATTGACCAAAACTCGGAACCAATAAACCGGTTTTGCGCCGGTCATCAATCGGGAAGCTCATGAAAGGGGTGTAGAGCAACGGGACTCCGTGTATTTCAAGCCTCGCGCCGCGAGCAATACCAAAACCTTCATTTGTATCCAGCACCACTTTTTCTGCTTTCAGGCGCCAGACCTTGCTGCCATCCGGACAGGTCGTGTAGGTGGCATCGTCGTAATGCGTGATGCCCGGTTCATCCAGATAAGCCCGATCAGCTTCGCCGAGTATGTGGCGGTCGTATAGATAGTAGTATATATTTTCTATTTCACTGCGATTTTCATTGATCCAGAACTTGCCGCGTTTACCGAGTATGCGTTCGGTAGGATTGTCATAGATCAACCGGCCATTGACCTCGATAATGCTGTCAGCTTCATAGTAATCAATCTGGTCGGCCTGGATACGTTCACTGCCACGCATTAAAATCCCACTTCCCGAAATGCTGTAGTGCCTGCTGGCGTCGCGTGTGACCTCGAAGCCATTAATCTTAAGTTGCTCATCGTCCTTATTGGTAGCCGTGGCGGGCTGAATATCACGTTTAGGTGGAGCGGGGCAGGTGTCCCAGGCGGTATGTTGATTCGTAGAACGGGTAAAGGATAAGTCGGAACGTTGTCCGCTTTTACGGGTCAGAGTATCTTCAACAGTATGACTCACTAGTCCTGCAGATTCGTTTGAATCTGGCACAGGGGTGGCTTCTGCCTGTGCAATCTGTGCCTTGCTGTCTCATCCAGGCAGGTTTCGGCGCTACAGAGTTTAGACTCAGAAATAAACCGGCAATTAGAATAATAAATGATTTTTGCACATCAAAACTCAGAACAGCCTGCGGACATCAAGTATTTTTGTTTGAACACAAGCAGTGGCTCATTAAATGAGCGGTGTCAGACAAAATCGCATAAAATAACATTTCATACAGTCACTATATCGATGTTTTCGTGCGTCTGAAAGTATTTCCACAAGCGTTTGTTTTATTCCTTTTGCTGGCAATTACGCTGGCATTGATTTGGTCGCGTCCGGAGCACCAGCCCGAGCTACAGGATCTAGCCCCGACACCCGTGGTAGTTGGCAGTGTACAGCAGACTCAACTTGAACCGGTTGAACAGGTCAGTGGTTATTTGCAGCCGGTGCGCAAGGTGGCCCTGCAGTTTCAGGTCGCGGGCCGGGTGGCAGCACGCCATGCTGAGCCTGGTTTAAGAGTTGAAACAGGTCAGTTATTGTTGGAGTTAGAGGCGGGTGACTACCAGGATGCGGTAATTCAGGCCCGTGCTGACTGGGAACAGGTGCAGGATAATTTGAAGCGCGATCAGCGTTTATTAGAACTTGCACAGAAAAGTCGTAAATTACAGGAAGCAGAAGTTGCGCGTTTAAACAGTCTGATCGAACGTTCACTAGCCTCGAAATCACGTATTGGCGAGGCTGAAGCCCTGCTGGCGACACGATTTTCCGAACAGGCCCGATTACGTTCCAGTGTTGGTATGGGGCCACAGCGTATTGCCGCGAGCAAAGCCAAACTGGACAGTGCCGAGCGGAATCTACAGCGCGCCCAGTTGACAGCACCTTTCAACGGCCGAGTGAATGCAGTCTTCCTGAATAGTGGTGATTACGCAGCACAAAACCAACAGGCGGTCGAACTGATCGATGAGCAACTGGATTTTTATGCCATGGTCAGGGGTGAAGTTGCCCGTGCACTGCATATCGACGACGAAGTGGTTGTGCAAGTGGGCGGCGGACAGAGCACTGCCAGAGTAGTTGCCGTTCAACCCGACCCCGACCCGCAAACCTTCACCCACGAAATACGCTTGCGAATGCCAGCAGAAGAAACCCGTTCCGGCATATCCGCGCGTGCCAGCCTGCCTTTAGAGAAACTTGAAAACGTGCTGGTTGTACCGGTTACGGCACTGGTTCAGGAAGAAGGAGCAGTCTTTGTATACGGCGTAAAGGATGATAAATTACTACGTAAGCCCGTTATTCTGGGTACACGTTTTGATCAACAGCAAGTGATCACAGAAGGACTTGTCGCGGGCGAACAAATTGTTATTCGCGATGTGGCTGCCTTATCGGATGGGCAACCTGTAGTAATTAATCAGGATCCGTCCTGAAGGCAGTCTTTCGTCAAGGTTATATTGATGAGTAACAATGGCCATGGAAGAACACGGATTAACTCCCTCTCCCTCCGGGAGAGGGTTGGGGAGAGGGGGTGTAAATACAGGCAGTTGCTTTTATCTGATGCCCTCTCCCTGTCCCTCCCCCTGAAGGGGAGGGGACAAATTGTTCATATTTTTACGGGATAGCAGTTGTCCATGTTTTATTTTTCCAAATTCTTCCTCGGGTTCCGTGGCAAAAATATTAAGCTGAATGAGAACTAACCCATGGGAATAATTCGCTTCTCGATCCGAAATCCACTGATCATCAATCTACTGCTGGTACTGATTCTAATAACCGGCGTACTCTCCTGGTACGCCATGCCACAAGAAATGTTTCCAGTTGTCGAACTCGACATGGCGCGAGTAACAACGGTATTTGAAGGCGCCTCACCTGAAGAAGTAGAACAGCAAATTACGATTCCCATCGAAGAAGCATTCGACGGCATGGCAGATATAGATGTCATGTCATCGATCAGTAATGAAGGGGTGTCGAGCATTTCACTCAAGCTGAAATCCAGCGCCGATGTTGATGAGTTTATGCGCGATTTACGTAGCAAGCTGGATCTGATTACTGATCTGCCGGAAGAAGCGGAAGAACCGGAACTGACCCGGCTCGAAACACGTTTTCCTGTGATCAGCGTGAGTCTGTTTGGTGACATTTCTCGGAGCTATCTTTATGAAACAGCCGATGATGTTAAACGCAAACTGCAGCAGCTACCCGGCGTTGCCAGTGTCGGTATTGCAGGTGATCGTGATTGGGAAATTTGGGTCGAAGTAGATCCCCGGCAACTGGCTTCGCGAGGGGTTTCATTACAACAAGTAATAACCGCTATTCGCGGTAATCTACGTGACCTTCCCGGTGGTTCGATCAAAGCGCGTGAAGGTGACATTTTGCTGCGAGGCAAAGGCGTGGAGCCGGATCCGGAGCAGGTCGGTAAAATTGTTGTGAGGCGTAATCAAGAGGGTGGATTACTCAGGCTTGCGCAGGTTGCCAATGTTAATCTGCGTCTGGAAGAAGCCAAAACCATTGGTCGTTTTGGCGGCCAGCCATCGGTTAATCTAACCATCACCAAAACCGCCGATGCTTCGACGATAAAAGTCTCGCAGCGTGTACGCGCGTTGGCAGACGAACTAAAACAGACATTACCAGCCAGCATTCAGGTCGGATTGTTCAGCGACTTGTCGGTGTATGTCGAAACGCGATTAAATACCGTCAAGTCATCAGGCCTGGTCGGACTGGTGCTGGTGTTGTTATCGCTATACCTGTTTCTGAATTTCAGGGTTGCCCTGGTTACCGCGATGGGTATACCGGTTTCTTTCCTGGTTGCCGTGCTGGCGATTAATTATTTCGGTTACACCATTAATATGGTGACACTGTTTTCCTTTTTGATTGCTTTGGGTCTGATTGTCGACGACGCCATCATTGTCACAGAAAATGTTTACCGGCATATGGAACAGGGTCAATCGGCTGTTCAAGCGGCGCAGATCGGTAGCCGCGAAGTGTTTTGGCCGGTTATGGCATCCACCTCAACAACGATTGCCGCATTTCTACCGATGTTTGCAATCGGCGGCACCATGGGTGCGTTTATTGCTGTCATCCCAGTCGTGGTAGCCGCGTCATTAGTCGGCTCGGTGTTCGAAGCCTTTGGTGTCCTGCCCTCGCATGCAGCTGAATTACTGCGGGTGGAAAAAACCAAAAAGCGCAAGCAGCGAATTGACTGGGCAGGGTTGTTACAACGATATATCAACGGTTTGAGACTAGCACTCCGGCACCGTTATTTCCTGTCTCTGGCCGCGATCGGCGTGCTTGCAGTGGCCATGAGTTACGCGGCAACACGCTTACCCTACCAGATGTTTGGGCAAGCGGATATTGGCCAGTTCTTTGTCAATATCGAAGCACCGAGTACCTATAGTCTTGAAGATACAGAAAAACTCGCAGTGCGCATTGAAAAAATCGTGATACAACAGATGGGAGAGGATGAACTCGATACTTTACTGACGAATGTCGGTTTAACCTTTGTAGATTTCAATCGCTTCCGTTTGGGCAGTCATTTTATCCAGTTGATAATCGATTTGCAGAAACCTGCACCCAAGGGTTTCATCGAGCGCTATGTGTCACCGTTGGTGAGTTTTAAATTCAGTCACGAAGGCAAACGCGAGCGCGCCACCGAAGACATTGTAAACGATGTGCGCAGTGCATTGATTACCATGCCGGGTATACAACGCTTGTCAATATTACGCCCGCAGGGTGGCCCCGCTGGTGCTGATATCGAAGTCGGTGTGCTCGGTGAAGATGTTGATACACTGCTGTCTCAGGCAACGCAGATGCGTGATTATTTAAGACAACTGCCGGGTGTCCACGATGTCAGGCAGGATCTGGAAGTCGGTAAACTCGAATACCGTTACAGTCTCAATGAGCGTGGCCGTGAACTGGGAATAACCCAACAACAACTGGCGGATGCTGTGCGTACTGGGTTCCTGGGTCTGGAAGCAGTGCAAGTGACCTGGGGCGATGAACGAATCCCCGTGCGGGTGATTTATCCAGATTCAGTCAGACGCAATAGCACTCTTACGTCCTTACCGGTTACTCTGGAAGATGGCCGTATGGTCTATCTGGGTGATGTGGCAACGATCAAAGAAGGCCGTGGATACAGTTCCATCCAACGCCGTGATAACCAGCGACTGGCCATCGTCACCGCCGAAGTTGATGCGCAGATTACTACCGCGCTTGCGGTTACCGATTTGATTGAACAGAAATATGGCAGCAGCAACCCTGAATTTGATTTGTTATTTTTAGGCGAAAAGAAAGAAGCGGAAGATTCGTTCAAGGACATGAAATCAGCGATGATCATTTCGTTAGCTATCATCTTTTTTATCCTTGCCTCCTTGTTTAAATCGATGCTAGATCCGCTGGTTGTCATGCTGGCAATCCCCTTTGGAATGATCGGCGTTATATTCGGCCACATGTTGTTCGATTACCACTTACAATTTTTATCCATGATCGGATTTTTGGCACTGACCGGCATCGTCGTCAACGACTCGCTGATACTGATTGATTTCACAAAACGCATGCGCAATGAAGGCTGGGAAAGAGTCGATGCAGTCGTAGAAGCGGGCAGGGTGCGCATCCGGCCAATCCTGCTAACCTCAATGACAACCTTCCTCGGCATCTCACCCTTAATATTCTTCGCCACCGGTCAAACCGCCTTCCTGTCCCCCATGGCCGTAAGCCTCGGATTCGGTCTACTGTTTGCCACCATCCTAATCCTGGTAATCGTCCCCTGTTTCTACCTAATAGCCGACGACCTAAGAACAAAAGTTAGATCTTCATTGAGTCGGTCACAAGCATAAATTCAATAAAGCTATCCTTCCCCCAAAATCCCCTCTCCCTCCGGGAGAGGGCTAGGGAGAGGGGATAAAATTAAAAGGCAGTTAATCTTCAAGGAAGCTCTGACTAATTCAGGATATTCTCAATCACTGAGCCGCTACACCCCGGAGTGCCTTCTCTTACTTCTCAATTCACCTAGTAAATACATTCTGTACACTTGGCAGCCGCATCCCAACTGCCACAACACAAACAAACCATCCCCTCCCACTCAGGGGGAGGGTTAGGGAGAGGGGATAAAATAAAAGGCAGTTTTTTGTTTGCTTATTTTAAAAAAAAGAAGCCATATAGCACAGCAATAATGAAGGTATAATCCCATCTAACCCTCACACACCACCCAGGAAACCCCCTTGCCAAACCGAATAAAAACCCTACAGCAATGGCTAACAAACGACCTGGGTTTCAAAGACTACAAAATAGAACCCGCCTCAGCAGACGCCAGCTTCAGACGCTACTTCAGGGTAACTCACAACAACGAAACCCACATCGTCATGGACGCCCCACCTGACAAAGAAAACTGCGCCCCCTTCGTCACCATTGCTGAAGCCTTCATCAATATCGGTCTCAACGTACCCGCCATCATCGAACAAAATCTACAACAAGGCTTCCTGCTACTAAGTGACTTAGGCAGCCAACAATATCTCGATGCTCTAAACGACCAAACAGTGGATCGTCTCTATGGTGATGCACTGGGCGCATTGGCAACTCTACAAGGCTGCGGCGTAAAAGACGGATTGCTACCCGTATATGACCGCGCGCTACTAATGAACGAAATGCAACTATTCCCCGACTGGTTGCTAGACCGTCATTGCAATATAAAATTAAACAACGCCGACCAGACTTTATTAAATAAAGTCTTCGAACTATTAGCTGACAACGCACTACAACAACCACAAGTCTGCGTCCATCGCGACTACCATTCCCGCAACTTAATGCAAGTGCCAAACCATAACCCAGGCATACTGGATTTCCAGGATGCCGTAATAGGTCCAGTAACCTACGACCTGGTATCACTATTACGCGATTGCTACATAGCCTGGCCACGGGAACGCGTAGAAAACTGGGCGCTGGGCTACCATGAACTCGCACTGCAATCCGGCATCATGCGACCCGAACAAGGTGATGAACAACAATTCCTGCGCTGGTTTGATTTAATGGGCGTGCAACGGCATTTAAAGGCGTCAGGAATATTTGCCCGATTAAAACACCGGGATAATAAAACAGGGTATATAAAAGATGTTCCGCGGACACTAGGGTATGTTGGTGAGGTTTGTGTGCGTTATGACGAGTTGAATATATTAGGCGGGATTGTTGAGCGTGTGGAAGGGATGCTAAACCAATAGATGGAACTGAATTTATCAGAGTTTGTAGCAAGGGTGTTGTTGTATCCCGTCACTATTGTAAGAAATAACTGATATTCATCAGAAATGATTGTATGTTTCAATACACGCTATACGATTAACATGCTGATATGGCATGAAAGAAATATGAGGCAAATGAAATGGCAAGAAAAGTAGAAGACATCGAAAATGCTATCACCCAATTACCACAAGACCAATTGAAGCAGTTTCGTGCCTGGTACGAAAAATTTGATTCAGATGTTTGGGGTGAACAGATAGAAAAAGATGCTGCTGCGGGAAAACTCGATAACCTTGCTGATGCGGCTATCGCTGATCATAAGGCTGGAAACTCGAAAGAGCTATGAAGCATTATAACGCCTTGCAAAAAGGCAGTAATGTCACCTTTTTTGATAAAGAATATACCTTCAGTAAATTGAAACTGGCAAAAGTTCAACTAGAAAAAGCGATTGAATTATTTTTAGAAGAATCGGATTACGTGTGTTCAATTACTTTAGCAGGCGCAAGTGAGGAAATATTAGGTAATCTGTTAGAGAGAAAAGGTGAAGTACCCGAATTAAAGGATTTTGTAATGCAATGCACTGAAGATTCCGATATAGAAGAAAAACACTTTGCTGCTAGTGCAAATTATTTCAGAAACCATTGCAAACATTTAATGTGTGAAAGTCAAGTAATCATAAATGGTTGGGCTGTAATCAGCATGTTAAACCGCGCTATTAACAATTATCACAATTTGACTGGAGTAGAAACTGAATTAATGAAAAAATTTAATTGGGAAGTAAATGGAACTTAGCTGTATAAATAATGTTCGGTGATTAAACTTGGGGTCGGTGACAAATGGGAGTGATTACGATTTGTCACCGACCCTTTAGCTGCTGTAAAAGAAGAGGAGTCGTGTTTGCGTAACAATCTTTCAATTTACCCCATAAAGACATTATTGATTCTTTTCTTTTCGGTGGTGTTATTTGGATGCAAAAGCACAGGAGATAAAGACTCCACGGCTCAATTTGGAACTATTATATACGCAGATGGTGATGGGAGCGTGTTAGCGGATGGTAGCCTACTACATCCAATGACACTTCTTGAAGCTATCGCAACGAATTCGGATGTTATTGTTTTGTTGGACAGCGGGGGGCTCATTTCAGGGAACTTCATTCTTCGTAAGAACCAGTGGCTACTTGGTGGCGGGGACGCTGGGGAGATTTCGATCCAACTACCGTGGGGTAAACAGCTGGACCTTGTTGGTCTTGGGGCGCGGCCTAAGATTATTGGTTTATCAGACCCTGTCTTTAGTACGTCCCCAATAACCTTGGCGATCGCTAACAGGCTGCAGGGGATTGCAATACAGGATGGGGTCTCGGGTATTTCTGTATTTGATGCGAATGATATAACGATTGAAGACGTCATAATTGAAAATTCAGAATTTCACGGAATAGAACTCTTGGATTCAGACAATGCGACAATTCGTGATGTGACTATAAACAATGTGCAGGGATTTTCTGGTGTAAGGGTGCAATTTTCTGACAACATACTTATCGAGAATACAATTATAACTGCATCAGGTATTTCTTTAGTAAATGTAACGCGAACTGGCATTGATATTTCTAACTCCAAGAATGTCATTCTTGATGGCATAGTGGTAAATGACGTCGATGAAAACGGGGTGCAAATCAATAATGAAGGAACTGTTAGTCTAAACAATATATCTGTTGTCTCGCCGCGACGTACTGGGGTACGAGTTTTTGCTTACGATGTGTCATTATTGGATGTGAATGTTATGGGTGCTGGTGAGGGTGGAATTGAAATATTGGCAAGGCGCCTGGATCTAAATCGTTCGATCATAAGCGCTGTGGGACGAGATGGATTAATTATTGGAAATTATTCGCCCAATGATCCGATGGTTGCATCAATAAACAATGCAGTAATTAACACTGCTGTAGCAGGTATCAGTTTTATTGCTTCTAATGATATTTCAGTAAGTGGGCTAGCGAATGATGTGCAGAATGTCATGCAGGTGTGTGCTACATCCGGAACGGGAAGTATTTCAGGAGCCTTAATAGTTAATAGCTTGATATGCCCTTGATTATGTGAATAACAATGTGATAATCGGGGTTAGAGCAAAACTCAGAATAATATTGACTCTGACTAATAAAATACGAAATATTGTCTGTCCCTCATAATGCTATCTGTATTTAACAGCGGCTACAGCAGGGCTGTTTGCCCGGCGCTGATTAATAATATCTTCATAGAATTTATGCGGTGGATAATGTTTGTGAAAATCATGCTGGCCGATTGGATGCGGAAAATTACGGTTAATGTACGGAGATAGTGGATAAGAAATGTTGTAGCGTGCTTCAGTACGCGTGTTTCGATTTGTTGAATAGTGTCTTTCCGCGCGTTTCTCTTTCCTCAGTTTCCGCTTTGTGGCTCGTAGCTTATCCCGCTCAAGTCGACTGTTTTCCAAACTCTGCGCAACTTCCAGTGCGCTTTTATACCCAGGGAAAGATACGGTCATGAATTGAATAGATGCGAGGTCGAGTTCGCCGACTTTTTCTGATGCTGATTCCGGCGCGCTCTCGCTATAGTGAACTATTCCATCACTGTCAGTCCATTTGAAGATTTCTGCCGATACCGGATTATTAATCAGGGGTATAAGCGCTAGATAACAGTATTTTTTAATCCGCATTGCAACACCCACCTATTGAACCAAGTGGGGTTTATGACAGCTGGATTTATACAATGTTCAAATGATTCAGGTGCGGTAAAGACATGATCGGGGTCAGAGTAAAAACTCAGTATAATCTTTATGCTAACCCCGCAAATGGTTTGTATTAGCGGGCAAACAACCCAACAAGATTAACCAAAACAGTCAGCACAATAGAACCGATTAGCATCGCCTTCCAGGGGAAAAATACTTTAACGCGCGGGCGGGCGTCGTCTTCATGTTGCTCGATGGCGCGTTTTGCATTTTCTTCGAGTTTTTTCTGCGCTTTCGCGGCGGCATTCGGGAACAATAGCGGCAAGACATTCAGTGCCACGGTCAAAACCACTGAGGCTATGATTGAAGTGATGATGAAATTATTCATGTCATATATTCTGCCTTGATTATTAGCAGGCTAGTGGCAACATACAGTATTATTAATGCCTGTACAATTATCCTGATTGTGGCTTTTCTTCTCGGCGTGACGCCGATGTGATTTGACCATGAAAGGTTAATTGAGGTTATTGAATAGCGTTCGTTAGATTGGAGACACTCCGCCACTTTTAGGTAACGGCATAACGATAGGGTGATAATTGTGATGAAAAAAATACTGCTGATTTGTTTGATGATTTCTCTGGGTTCCTGCGGTCTATTTAGCGCAGACCCTAAGTCGGTGGCAGAAAGTTTCTGGACGGCAATGCAGGCTAATGATTTAGAAAAGGCAAGTAAGCTGGTTACACCGGACAGCATGAGTGCATTTTCTGAAATCGAAAGTGATGATATAAAAATCGATAGTTTTGAGTTGGGCGAATTGCTCGAAGGTGAAACTAATAGTTCTATAGTGGTAACTATTGCTAGTCCAGATTTTAATCAAAGTTTCAAAACTGCCCTGCAAAAAGTTGATGGAGAATGGAAGGTAAATTATAAAGAAACCATGGGTGAGCTTACACGTGCCCAAATTAGACAAATGGGCGATTCATTTCGTGAAGGCATTGAAAATGTCAGTCAGGAAATGGCAGAACAGTTCAAGGGTGCAGCCGATGCAATCAGGCAGGGTATGCAGGACATGAAGGAATCGATGGATGAACCGGTACAGGAACAAAATCAGAGTCAATAGGGCTGAAACAAGAACGTGAAAGATTGTAACCAGTGTGGAAAATGTTGCACGAAATATAGTTACGGTGGCCTGTCTGCTTCGCCAGGGGAAATAGATTTATGGGATAAATTTAGGCCCGATATTTACGCTTATGTTAGCGATGGGAAAATCTGGATGAATCCAGATACGGGTAAACAATTAGAGCTATGCCCGTGGCTGAGGAAACTGCCCAATCAAAATAAGTACATTTGCGATATCTATTACGACCGCCCCGACGACTGCAAATTCTATCCTGTTACGATTGAGCAAATGGTAAAGGATGAGTGCGAAATGTTAGATGAGCATGATTTGGTCAACCCGAAACAAGCGCAGAAGACCCTGGATAAGCTCATGGCGGATAGTCGTCCTCCTTTTGAATAAGACGTACAACATTTATTGATAGGAGGGATTAAATTTCAATCACTCCTTCCCCTTTTTGATTGGTTTCATGTATCTTTAAATTCATGAAAGCGATGATACTGGCCGCCGGTCGTGGCGAACGTATGCGGCCACTTACAGACACGACACCCAAGCCGCTGTTGAAGGTGGGTAGCAGGCCGTTGATCGAATATCATCTGTTGTCATTGGCCAAGGCTGGTTTTACTGAGGTGGTGATTAATCATGCACACCTGGGTCAGCAACTGGTTGATACGCTCGGTGATGGTAGCCGCTACGGGGTCAGCATTCAGTATTCTGCAGAACCCGCCGGTGCATTGGAAACTGGAGGTGGCATTCGCGGTGCATTATCCTTGCTTGGTGATGATCCCTTCGTCGTTATCAATGGCGATATTTTTACTGATTTTCCCTATGCGACGCTGAAGCCACCTTCCGGTCTGGCGCATCTTGTCCTGATCGATAATCCTCCGCATCATTTAAAGGGTGACTTTGCTTTGCAGTCCGGCCGGGTTGCTGTAAAGGGTGAACCGATGCTGACTTTTAGTGGTATTGGGGTGTATCGCCCGCAATTTTTTCACAATCAGACAGAAGATAAATTTCCTTTGGCGCCTCTGCTCATACAAGCAATACAGGATGGCCAAATCAGTGGTGAACATTACCAGGGTGAATGGATAGATATAGGTACGCCGGAACGTTTACAGGCGTTGGATCAACAACTACAGGGAAGCAAGTGATTGGGCGACGAAATTAGCCATAGTCATTTTACAGATCAGGATTTTAGTGCTTTTGAATCACGCCTTGAGGCTGAAACCCGGTTGTTGGAGGAGTTTTTTTCAAGCAAACATTTTTCTAACAGGACTCCGGTGTGCGGGCTGGAAGTAGAGGCCTGGCTGACTGACGAGCAAGGATTGCCAGTGCCAAATAACAAACGTTTTCTGGACAGTCTGAAGAATGATATGGTAGTTCCGGAACTGGCGCGTTTCAATTTTGAATTGAATGTCGAACCGCAGCCGCTTAAAGGAAACGCTTTGCAGGCGCTTGAACAAGAGTTGACGGACACCTGGGATGCCTGTACGCGCGTTGCCAGTGACATGGATTGCCGGTTGGCGATGATTGGTATTCTGCCGAGTGTGCGTCAGGAAGATTTGAGTCTGACTAACATGTCGGATATGAAACGTTACCGTGCGCTGAACGACCAGGTGTTGAAGCTGCGCGATGGTGAACCCATTCAACTGGATATACGCGGTCATGAATATCTGAATATCTTACACCGCGATGTCATGCTGGAATCAGCTGCTACTTCTTTACAAATACATTTGAAAGTGAGTCAGGAAAGTGCGGTGCGTTACTACAATGCATCCCAAATTGTCTCAGCACCAATGGTGGCAGCTTCCACTAACTCACCTTATTTGTTTGGTAAAGATTTATGGAGCGAAACGCGTATCCCGTTGTTTGAGCAAGCCGTAGAAGTGGGTGGTTTCGCCGGTGCGGCGCGTGGCCCGATACGCCGGGTCAGTTTCGGAACGGGTTATGCAAAGCAATCCTTGCTGGAATGTTTTACAGAAAACCAGGCGCATTTTCCGGTTCTATTGCCTATGGAATTTGATGAGCCGATTGAGCAGCTGCGACATTTGCGCTTGCATAATGGGACTATCTGGCGCTGGAATCGTCCGTTGATTGGTTTTGATGATGACGGTACACCGCATCTGCGGATAGAACACCGCGTGATGGCTGCGGGGCCAACCATGCATGATTTAATTGCCAATGCTGCGTTTTATTTTGGTTTGGTGCATGCGCTAGCAGTGCAGGATATTACACCGGAAACACAATTACCTTTTTCGACCGCACGAGATAATTTTTACGCGGCTGCGCAACATGGGCTTGATGCCCAAATTGTTTGGCTGGATGGCCGTAAGCTATCCATGCAGCGACTATTGCTCGATCAATTAATACCGATGGCCCGATACGGACTTGGTTTATTAGGCATAGATGCGCAGCAACGTGATTGCTATCTTGAGACAGTTTATAAACGTGTTGAACATACGTGCACAGGCTGTGACTGGCAGCGTGCTTATACGGCTTGTCATGGCAAGGATATGCCAGCATTAACCAGGGCCTATTATGAAAGGCAGCAGAGCGGGTTGCCGGTACATGACTGGAGTGTTTAGAGTGATCTGGAATAATTCGGTGAATTTTAAGTGTATCTTGTTAAGGCGTAATGTAAAAAATCCTGTAGGAGCGGCTTTAGCCGCGATGGGGTCTCAGTGTTCATCGCGGCTAAAGCCGCTCCTACAGGTTCTTATGAATTAATTGTGAAGTTAACTGGATGCTAAAAAATATTAACAGTTTGCCAGAGTCATTTTTAACGGCTCGGCCTGAACAATTACTGGAGTTACTGGGTGGCCCTTCGCTTGTGCATTTGCCCGGCCGACGCGAACCGCCCCTGTTCGTGTCTGTACTATTGCACGGTAATGAGACAACAGGTCTTCTGGCAGTCCAGCACTTATTACAGAAATATAAAGATCAGGTATTACCGCGAGCGTTAAGTCTGTTTATTGGTAACGTTGAAGCTGCGGAATCAGGTTTACGCCGTCTGGCTGGTCAGCCGGATTACAATCGTGTCTGGCCAGGCAGTGAAGAAGAAGCCTGTCCCGAACAGCGCATGATGGCGGAGGTCGTCGATACGATGCGGGCGCGGAATGTGTTTGCCAGTGTGGATGTACACAATAATACCGGCATCAATCCACATTACGCCTGTATTAACATAGTGAATAATCGATTCATGTATCTGGCTGCGTTGTTCAGCCGGACTTTAGTCTATTTCACCCGTCCTACAGGTGTGCAATCCAAAGCATTTTCTGAAATATGTCCAGCCGTGACCGTAGAGTGTGGCAAGGTCGGGCAGTCAGCCGGTGTTGAACACGCGAGCGAATTTATTGAAGCCTGTTTACACTTGAGTGAGATCCCTGATCATCCTGTTGCCGCGCACGATGTCGATCTGTTTCATACTGTTGCCATTGTAAAAGTGCCGCGAGCATTCAGCTTTGGTTTTGAAGATTCGCAATCTGATATATCTTTTCTACCAGATCTGGATCATTTGAATTTTCGTGAATTGCCAGCCGGATTTAATCTGGCGAAACTGAATTCAACAGATGCGACACTGGAAGCCTGGGATGAGCAGGGCAAGGATGTAGCAGACCGGTTTTTTGATACAAGCAAAGGTGTGTTACGGACGATTCGGCCTGTGATGCCATCTATGTTTTCGCTGGATGAGCGGGTAATCCGTCAGGATTGTCTAGGTTATTTGATGGAGCGTTATCCATTGGTAATTCAACCTTAAGAACTCTCTGATTAATTCATTTGGCCCTGTAGGAGCGGCTTCAGCCGCGATGGGGCTGCGGTGTCCGTCGCGGCTGAAGCCGCTCCTACAGATTATCACGGTTCGTATTGACAAGGTGCACGACACATCAGAAATCCCTTAATCTTAATAACCACCACTGCTTAGATCTATTTCGCCAGGGATTTCTGCCAGCCGTTCAACACCTGTTTCCAGTGAGCCATCCTTGTAGAGTTTCAACCAGCGATAACCGGGCGGTGTAGGATCAATTGAAAATTTCTCGCTACAGGATTGAAACTGGATGCAAGTCGATGGTGAGGCGAGCAGTCGATAGTGTTTATGTGTTTTATCAAATTGCTGATGCACATGTCCCCAGATGACTGCTCGAACCTGAGTATGGCGTTCGAGTACAGCAAGAAATTCATCACCATTATCTACCGCCATGCTATCCAGCCAGTGGCTGCCTATCGGAATAGGTTGATGATGTAACCAAACCAGGGTTGGATGTGACGGTGAGTTGGTCAATGTTTCGTTGAGTTGATATAGCTCCTGTTCGGAAATGTGTCCACCTTCGCTGCCTGCCCTGGTGGAGTCAATAAAAATCATTTGCCAACCATTTTCTGTCATCATTTTGTGGCAGGTTCGCATCTGTCCATCATTGAGCTGCGAGCGAAGTGCCTTACCTTCGTCGTGATTGCCAGGCAGGCAATAAGCCACTGCGTGCAATGGGGCAAAGCTTTCCCGCAACCGTTGATAGGCAGCAGGAGAACCATCATGCGACAGGTCGCCACTGGCAACAATAATATTGGGCAAGTGTTTTTGCTTTACCAGATCGATCACTTTCGTCAGGCTGGTATCGGTATTCAAGCCAAGTAAGGTAGTGTTCGTATCCGCGAACAAATGCATATCGGTCAGTTGAACAACTTGCAAGGGGAGTTCAGTTGCATGTGCCATAAATTAATCGAGCACCTTGATAAATACTTTGGAATTTCGTTGATAGTTGTATAGCGCACGTTTGCTTACCGGCAGTTTTTCCATTTGTGAACGGCGAAAGCCACGTTCCTGGAACCAGTGTGCGGCCTGTGTCGTGAGCACAAAAAGTTTGTCAATGCCGGTTTGTCTGGCGCGCTGTTCGATGGCATCCAGTATCAGATCACCGCGTCCTTGATCACGATAAGCGGGATGTACGACCATACAGGCGAGTTCAGCCAGTTTTTTTGGATAAGGATAGAGTGCAGCGCAGGCGATAATCATGCCGTCACGCATGAGTACCTGAAAATGTCTGATTTCTATTTCCAGTCGTTCACGTGAGCGTTTAACCAATAGACCTTTATTTTCGAAAGGTTCGATCAGTTCGAGTATGCCACCGACATCATCAATGGTAGCGGGACGCAGGCCTTCATAAGATGAAGCGCTTATCAACGTGCCGATACCATCGCGGGTAAATAGCTCTTGTAATAGACCACCGTCAATATTTCGTTCGATTAGATGAACTCGCTTGACGTTTTGACGACAACATTCAATAGCGTTGTGGATATGTTGCCGGGTTTCTGATTCCAGTTTGCGTCGTGATTTAACTAATTTTTCCGCTTCGATCAACGATAGCTGACGTATCGCACGCCGTTTACTATCGCGCAACACGGGTTGTTCAGTTAGCAAGATCAGTTTGTCAGCATCTAGTGCGATTGCAGTGGCAGTGGCAATTTCTTCAGCGCTGACATTAAAGACTTCACCTGTAGGTGAGTAACCCAGTGGTGACAATAAAACTATTCTCTGTTCCTGCAAATGTTGTTGTAGTGCTTCGATATCGACGCGGCGCACTTCGCCCGTGTGGCAATAATCTACACCGTCACGAATTCCCAGTGGCCGGGCGGTTACAAAGTTGCCGGATGAAACCCGAAGTCTGGCACCCGCCATGGGTGTGTTCACCAGACCCATCGACAGCCGGGCTTCTATTTCAACGCGCAAGCTGCCAGCGGCGTCTTTTACGCAGGCGAGGGCGGCATCGTCGGTGACCCGTAAACCATTTACATAACGAATTTTTGCCTTGGCTTTTTTTAGGCGTTTTTCAATTTGCGGACGAGCACCATGCACCAGCACGATACGGATACCCAGGCTGCTTAGCAGTGCAATGTCGTGGATCAGCTCGGCAAATTTTTCACTAATCGCTTCGCCACCAAACATAATGACAAAGGTAGCGCCACGGTGGCTGTGGACATAGGGGGCGGCCTGCCGGATGTTATCGACAAAGCTGTTTTCCTGATTGCCAGTTTTTATTTTTGTTGCCATTGGGCTATAGATTACATTGAACTTATCAACTGGTACAGGGGAAACGGTTATTTCCAGGATTACGTATTACAACAGAATTTCCGAATTAATTTATTCAATAGCAATACCGTCGGTTCAATCCGTTCCAATGCCAGATACTCATCCGGCTGATGCGCTTGTGCAATATCACCCGGGCCAAGCACAACGGTGTTCATACCCATGCTATTCAGATAAGGGCCTTCGGTACCAAAGGCAACGGCTTCAGCGTTATAGCCGGTTAATGCCTCAGTAGCCTTTACAATGGCACTATTGGCATCGGTTTCCATTGCCGGGGTACCATCAAATAAGGGTTGGATATCGATTTTTAACCCGCTATCAATCAGTGCGCTGGACACGCGTTTCTTTAGCATTTCACGTAGCTCTTCGAGATCCATACCAGGTAGTGGGCGCAGGTCGATATGTAATTCACACTCGGCACAGATACGATTCGGGTTGTCACCACCGTGTATATGACCCAGGTTTAGCGTAGGTACCGGAACTGCAAACAGGGAATTGTTGTATTGCGATTGCAGTTGTTTACGCCAGTCAAGCAATTCACTAATGACCCGGTGCATGCCTTCGAGAGCGTTGTTGCCCAGCGCCGGATCGCTGGAATGTCCGGAGTGTCCGGTTAACCGGATAGATTCCATCATGATGCCTTTGTGCAGGCGTACTGGCCGTAAATTGGTTGGTTCACCAATGACGGCATGACGGGCTTGCGGTTTCTTGCTTTCCACCAGTGCTTTGGCACCCGCCATGGAGCTTTCTTCATCTGCGGTTGCAAGCAGGATGAGTGGTGCGGAAAAATCCTTTGCAGAAAACTGTAGCGCAGCTTCCATGGCGATTGCGAGAAAGGCTTTCATGTCCGATGTGCCCAGGCCGTACAAACGCTGGTCAGCTTCAGTCAGAATAAAAGGGTCATTACGCCAGCGGCCTTCATCATAAGGTACTGTGTCGGTGTGACCAGCCAGCACGAGTCCGTTCGGTCCTTGCCCAAGTGTCGCAATCAGGTTTGATTTACCGGGTTTGTCAGTGATCGGTTGGATATCGATCTGGTAACCCAGATCTTCCAGCCAGCTGGCGAGCAGATTTATGACATTATTATTGCCCTGATCCCAATCAGGATTAACGCTACTTATGGATGGTGCCGCAATCAGTGCCCGGATTCTGTCAATCAGATTTGGTAGGGTTGCCATAGTTTAATCTTAGCGTAATTGATCATCACCTGGTTAATGACGTCCGATTGACTGCAAGCCATATTGTTTGATTTTTCGATACAAGGTGCGTTCGCTGATCCCCAGGACTTCTGCAACCTGGGCGCGTTTACCCTGGTGTTCGGTCAGCAGATCTGAAATGTATTGTGATTCGACACCTTTCATCGATGGGGTGTCTGATGTGGTTGCCGGGTTTGGTTGCTGGTTACGCCGGTCAATTCTCACTTCATCAAAATGAATTTCGTTTGCAGTGATAACGCCGTTGGTACTAAGTACAGCTGCACGCTGCAAGGTATTACGTAGTTCACGTATATTGCCTGGATAGTCATATCCACAGAGTTTTTCAATGGCATCATCGGCCAGATGATAGGCGTGATTGGCAGCCTGTCCATCACGTTGTATTAATGCATTGGCCAGCAAGGGTATATCTGAACGCCGTTCTTTCAGGGTGGGAATATCGCAAATAATGCCGGCAATGCGGTAATACAGGTCAGCACGGAAATGATCCGTTGAGATCAAATTACGTAGATTTTTACTGGTGGCACAAATAATACGAACATCGGCGGTTAATGTTTCCCGGCCACCTACACGCCGGAACTCGCCTGATTCCATTACACGCAATATACGGCCTTGCATGGAGGAGGGTAGGTCACCAATCTCATTAAAAAAAAGTGTGCCGCCATCTGCCAGTTCAAACAACCCGTGGCGGCGGCCTACACAGCCGGTAAAAGCACCGCGTTCGTGACCAAACAATTCACTTTCAAACATCGACTCGCTGATGGCGCTGCAATCGACCATATTTATGGCACGCCCAGCGCGATCTGAGCGTTGGTGGATGTAGTGTGCGGACATGTCCTTACCCACGCCACTATCACCTGTTAACAACACGGGTGCACTGATTTCTGCGGCGCGTGTCAGTTCTTCAATACATTGCAGGAAGGCAGGTGATTCACCCATTAGATTGAAGTGTTCCGACTTGAGATCGGATGTGCTGGCTAACGGAAAAACCGCTTCCCCTAGATACAATGAACCATCTTGCCCACGAATCGGCGATCCCTTGATGCGCACATGTTCGGGTTGAGATTGGGCGTCGTAGTGAATATGTAATACCTGGTGTGGCTTGCCGGTTTCAAAAACCTGTTTGTGTGGGCAATCTTCGCCATTCATATGGCAAGGTTTGTCAGAGTGATGTGAAACCTTATGACATTTGCAGCCGACGATATCATCACCACTGACACCATAAGCTTGTTGATAGGCTGAGTTGGCCGCAACGATATTGTAGTTGTCATCGATCAGGACGAATGGATGATCCTGGGCATCGATCAGTGACTGAATTTCGAGGGAGATTTTTTTATCGGGCATTAGGCCTCCGGTCAGGAACTGACAAATTGGCAGGTTCCCGTTTATTAATGCTGCGGATGGTAACCTAATCGATGGATGAGTGTATAGCCAAATAACCCATAAGTAATTGATAATATAGATTTAATCTTAATGTTTGTTGCTTGCCAGGCTGACAATTTGGCAGGTTATTGTTTGTGTTTGAAAGGGTTAGCCAGGGCTGCGTGATTATACGTAGACAAAGAAAAGGCCCCTTTCGGGGCCAGATCTTTAGTCAATAGACGAGTCCCGGGTGGGATCAGAAAAACTTGAAACCACCAAAGCCACGCTTGTTACTGCTACCACCACGATTGCCAAAGCCACCGAAACCACTATTGCCACGGCCATTCGCACAATTCATCTTGAAATAACCGCAGTTTTTCAGGTCTTCAGCCGGTTTGCCAAAGCCAACACCCAGAAGGGGTTGAATAAAGTCCACACCAGGCCACAGGGCAGTCAGGCTGGTGTCCACGACATTGTCACGGCTGCCATCAAAGGTATTCTGAGCCAACAGCTTGATAAAGGTATCAACTGCTGTCCAAGGTATGCCTTTAATTGGATTGGTGTAGACCGGTGAGATATTGGTGAAACCATCAACCGCACACAGCTTGCCCGGATAGTCGATCGGCATACGCCGGCAACCGGTAATACTGATTGAGTCATTCGGTCCAACCGGTACGCCGGTGTCACTATATTTCAGTGATTTGACGCGGCGGCCATCACCAGCTGCCAGATCAAGCTGCATATCCAGACCGGAGTAACCCATCAACCAGCCACCACGCTGGTTGAATGGCTCGGACGAAAAGGTAGCGGCCAGTTGGCGTTCCAGGATTTTATACAGTTGTGAACCTTTAACCTGGGCGGTCGTAATGCCATAGAACATGGGGAAGAAATGGTAGGCATCTTCTACCGTGATAGCGCCATCGGCAACTGCACCGTTCTCATAAGTCATGCCAGTACCTGCAACCGTACCACCCATTCTGAAACCAGGTGACATGGCGACCTGTGTACCAGTGTCCTGGCGCAGCATATCCGTCCAGCCATTATTGAAAGTGCTTTCCAGTGCGTCTTTACGATCCATTAAGCTGTGAGTATGACCAACCACTGTATCGATCGGTTGAGTCAGCGTCTGGATCATGAAAGGTGGTGCAGCCATGAACACGTTTTTAGCCAGGTAAGGCGCACGTTCGGCGTCTACCAGTTTTTTCATGGCTGGATCTTCCGCCACGCTGTCATCGACATCCAGCATTTGCCATTTAATGGAACGAATACTTGCACCACTACGGCTGGTTTTAACTGTTATATCCATGCGGCCGAGATAAGCATCATTTCCAGCTTCAACCAGCACGGCACCGCTATCAGATTGAATAGGATCAAACACGGTTTCATGCGTATGTGCAGAAAAGAATGCAGTCACGCCAGGTTCGATAACATCGGCTAACCGCTTGTCTTTATGGATACCCAATTCGCTCATGACGACGATGATGTCGGCACCTTTACTGCGCAGATCTTTCGCGTGTTTGTTAATCAATGTCCGGTAACCGGTTTCACCCTGCAGAATATTGAAGCCCTGTGCCAACATGGGGTGCATGTCTTCCAGAATATCCGTGGTCAGACCGATGAAACCAATATCAATACCGCCTTTTTTAATCATGTGTGTAGCGGGTAAGAACTTCCGGCCAAACGGCATAAAATCAGTGATATCGCTGATGTTTGCGCCCAGGTTAGGGAAATTCGGTTGTTTGACTGGAATCGGATTGTCGAAGAGCGGCATAGGTGGCTCAAAGACAGGCATAGGCACACGGCCATAACGCATCCGAGTGATCGCTGGCGTGTAATAAAAATCCCAGTTACCCGGTACGCCGACATCGACACCCAGTGCATTTAGAGGCCCGACAATTGCGTTGCCCATTGAATAAAAGGCTTCAACACCACCATGGTAAGTATCACCGACATTCATCAGAATACTGTTAGGGTTGTCGGAGCGAATTTGTTTAACCAGTGTGGCGATACGGCTCAACCCACCACGATTTTCAATGACGGTTCCACCCTTGCCATCGGCGATGAGTTCTTTGTGTTGCACAAGATTCGCGTGCAAGTCATTAAGGTGGATAAAGCTGATTGTTTTTGTTGCTGCCAGTGCCGGCAGCGTTAGTAACGACAGACTCGCTGCCGTGATTATTCCCGTAAACTTCATGCAAACCTCCATAGGGTTATGCGTTTTTTAGATCAGTCCTGAACTTAAATCAGCGGATAGGCTGAGTCAGGTACTACGACGAAGGTTACTTTGGCAGTGTTTTGTAAAAACCGGAAGTGAGCTACGGGCTATTTGTTCGTCTATATAGGAGTAAACAAAGAACTAGATAAACCCTTCTATAAGGGTATAAAAATTGGTTGCCGTAGACGTATGGTCAGAAAAGTGCAGGTGTTGATTGTGATCTGTTGTCGATGAGAGACAAAAAATTATTATTGATTCAATTCCAGAATTTTTTGTGCATCATTGGCTAGATCCTGCATACCAAGCAAGGTATAGCCACGCACCATTATTTGTACTGCATCCTGCGCAGCGGGTGTGCGCTGATAGTTTTCCACGACATATTTTGCGCGGTTCACAGCTGCGACGTAGGCACCGCGTTTTAAATAGTAATTGGCAACTTTGATTTCATATTGAGCCAGGTTGTTATGCAGGTAAACCAGTCTTTGTGAGGCATCTTCTGCATAGCGGCTTTTTGGGTACAGCTTGACCAGCTGTGTAAAATCATTAAATGAATCGCGTAGCACGCGTGTGTCACGATCTGAAGGTTCGCGGGATGCAAAACGGTCAATGATGCTTGCACCCCGTGTGTAATTGACCATTCCCTTCAGGTATTGGGCGTAAGCCAGATTCGAGTTGCCTGGGTTGGTACGGATAAAGCGATCCAGTGTCGCTATCGCAGATTCAGGTTCGTCAAATTTGTAGTAGGCATAAGCAATTTCGAGCTGTGCCTGTTGAGCAAATTTACCAAATGGAAAACGGGTTTCGAGTTTCTCAAAAGTATTGATAGCCGTTGCATAGTCACCGCCGTCGAGTGCTTTTTTGGCTTGTGTATACAGGTCATTGGCAGAAAGCTTGTCCAGGGGGTCTTCCGGTGTCGTTGAGCAACCGGCCGACAGTAACAAGGCTAATACCAGAATATAGCGGGAAATATGCATAGGACTTTGAATTATACAGATTGCGGTGAGAAGGTTGCTGATTGTAAATCGCTGCCTTCAGCCTGTCACTATTTGCTGCGGTATCTTGGCCGAAATTTTCAGAGCCAGATACAATGGGTGCGAATACCTCAACTTTATCTATGGGATTGAATCTTGCAACGTATCAAACTTGATGGCCAGGTACCGGACGAATTCGCGGGCGATCGCGTTGATCAGGTGCTGGCAAAGCTATTTCCGGAGTATTCGCGCAGCAGGCTTGTGCGGTGGCTGCGTTCTGGTCAGGTGACACTGGATAACCAGATATGTAAGGCTAAATTCCGGGTATCTGGCGGTGAGTTGATCAAGGTCGATGCCGAACTGGAAGTGGAATCTGAGGTTAAAGCAGAACCTATCGAACTGGACCTGATTTATGAAGATGATCAGCTTTTGGTTATCAACAAACCGGCTGGCTTGGTGGTGCATCCAGCGGCGGGTAATCCGGATGGTACGTTGCAAAACGCATTGCTGCATCTGGATGCGTCACTGGCGACTGTACCGCGTGCGGGTATTGTGCACCGGCTCGATAAGTTAACGAGTGGATTACTGGTGGTAGCCCGGACCTTGACTGCGCACAGTGCGTTAGTGCAACAACTTCAGGCGCGTACTGTGCATCGGGAATATATGGCGCTGGTAAATTCGATTCTACCCGCAGGTGGAACCATTGAGGCACCCATCGGACGGCATCCACGTGACCGTTTACGAATGGCGGTGGTGAATGGAGGTAAGGAAGCAATAACTCATTATCGTGTCGAGCAGCGATATGCGGCGCATACTTTACTGCGGGTGCGGTTAGAAACCGGGCGTACTCATCAGATCAGGGTGCATATGTCGCATTTGCATACTCCTATCGTGGGTGATCCTTTATATGGTGGTCGTCTCAAACTACCGGCAGGCTGTAGTGATGGGCTAAGACAAGTCATCCGAAGTTTTCATCGGCAGGCCTTGCATGCGGCGCGGCTAGAGCTGATCCACCCTGGGAAGGGTGAGCCGATTGCCTGGGAAGCACCTGTGCCGGATGATATGCAGCAACTGATTGATGCTATGCAGGAAGATTTTGATACTACTGAATAATTTAAGGAAACTCTGATTAATTCGCGCATTTCGTCATTGTGAGACATGTAAATTTTGTAGGAGCGGCTTCAGCCGCGATGGGGCGCTGTGGTATTCATCGCGGCTGAAGCCGCTCCTACAGATGCTTGCAAATTTATTCAGAGGGTCCTTAAATATGAAAAATTATCTTAGACCTGACTGGCCGGTACCTGGGCATGTTCATGCCTTTACAACAATCCGTATAGGCGGTTTAAGTCACACTCCCTTTTCCTCATTTAATCTAGCAGATCATGTGGGCGATTCGCCTGACTGTGTAATAAAAAACCGGCAACTACTGGATAAGCAACTGCAATTGCCATCGCAACCACGCTGGCTGCAACAGGTGCATGGAACTGCTGTTGTAGAGGCTGATACTTCTGTTACCCCAGTTTCTGCGGATGCGTCATTTACCGGAAAAAGCGGAGTGGTGTGTGCCGTGCTAACTGCAGATTGCTTGCCAGTTTTGTTTTGCGACCAGGCAGGCAGTTGTGTGGCGGCGGCGCATGCAGGATGGCGCGGGCTGGCATCCGGTGTGTTGGAAGCAACAATTACTGCAATGCCAGTTGTACCCGCCAAACTTTCTGCCTGGATGGGCCCAGCAATCGGCCCGAATATGTTTGAAGTAGGCGACGAAGTACGGCAGGAATTTGTAGCACACGACAAGCAGGCTCAATCCTGCTTCACAGCTACAGTAAAGGGTAAGTGGCTGGCTGATATTTATGTGCTGGCTCGGCTGCGGCTGATGGCGGCTGGTGTAACCGAGATCTACGGTGGTGGTTTCTGCACCTTTGAAGATGCCCAGCGTTTTTATTCCTATCGGCGTGATGGCATGACTGGACGGATGGCGTCATTAATCTGGTTATCTGATTAACTATTAATTTGCCTGTTCCCTGCCAGGTTCTGACGGTATGATTCTGCGCCTATGTCTTTATTAGCCTGGATTCTCCTGTTTTGCCTGCTCGGCGGTGTGCTGAGTGTTGCCGCTGCCGGTGTTTTTTTGTTGTTGCCTGAAAAGCTGCGGTTACGGTTGATGCCGCATTTTGTGAGCTTTGCGATTGGCGCATTACTTGGTGCAGCATTCCTGGGTTTATTACCCCATGCTCTGGCAGGCAAAGGGGTAGAGGATTTTCATTCCATTACCGGTGCAGTATTGGCTGGTTTGTTCGGATTTTTTATTCTTGAGAAACTGGTTCTCTGGCGGCATTGTCATGTTGAACATTGTGAAGTTCATGGTGCTGATGACAGCCACCGGCAGAAGGCAGCAGGAACGCTGATCCTGATTGGCGACGGGCTGCACAATTTTATCGATGGTATTTTGATTGGCGCAGCATTTCTGACGGACATTCATCTCGGGATAGTTACCAGCATGGCTGTTGCGGCTCACGAGATTCCTCAGGAAGTCGGGGATTTCGCTGTCCTGTTGCACAGTGGTTTTAGCCGTAAGCGTGCTTTCATGTTTAATCTATTATCCAGTGCGACTACCGTTTTTGGTGGCATACTGGCCTGGTACGGATTACAAAATTTGGAAACCGTTCTGCCGTATGTTTTAGCGGTTGCTGCGTCGAGTTTTATTTATATTGCCGTTGCTGATCTGATTCCTGGATTGCATAAACGTGTTGAGTTTTCTGCCACCCTGAAGCAGGTTTTGTTGATCGGTGCAGGCGTCGCAGTGATTGCGGCAACTCACTCGACATTGCATCCCTGATCGGTCACATGTCAGTTGCTGAAATGATAGCGAGTACGTGAGTTTTACCCGATACCGTTTTTCACGACTCGCTGTAAATACTTCCCTGTACGCTCGACGGCAGCATCCCTGCTGCCAACGGTCGTGAAAAACGGTATCGGGTAAAACTCACGTACGGTTCATTAAATTAGCAGGAGTATTCTTATGTCGAACCGGTATATGTTGACCCTGATGGGCGAAGACCGGCCGAGTATTGTCGCTCGCGTGACCCAGATTCTATATGAAACAGGTTGTAATCTTGGCGAAGCATCCATGATGCGGCTGGGAACCAGTTTCAGCATGATGCTGCTGATCGATGCAGTAGAGGATGCTAAACAATTACAACAAACGCTACAAACCGTTGCGGATGAATTAGGGCTGATATTACATATCGATTCAGCTCAGTCTATTGATCATGGTCATCAGGTTCCGGATGTCTGTATCACAGTACACGGTGCAGATCGTGCGGGTATTGTTGCCCAGGTGACAAGTGCTTCCGCAGAGGCAGGCTTAAATATTATTGATCTGGCTTCTGACGTGGGTGGAACCACAGATGCACCTCTTTATGTTTTGCATATCGAGGGTGTGGCCACGCAAGGTGTAGAGGCGTTGGAAAAAGTGCTGATGCCGTTACAGACTGAAGGCATCAAGGTAGATGTGCGTGCAATTGATACGCTGATTGGGTGAGTTGTGTCTGTACTGGAAATATTAACTCACCCGGATGAGCGGTTGAACCAGGTGTCTACGCCAGTGGAAGTATTTGATGCGGATTTGCAGCAACGCATCGCTGATCTCGAAGACACACGGCTTGATGGGCCAGGTGCAGTGGGCATTGCTGCGCCCCAGGTTAGCTGGTTTGAACGTGTAGTTATTGTTGATGTTTCTGGTCGCAAGAAAAACCGTAACCATGGTTATATGGTATTGGTTAATCCGGAAATCACTAAGTGGGAAGGCTATGCCGTTGGCCGGGAGGGTTGTCTGTCAGTGCCAGATTACACGGGTAATGTTATACGGGCTGAAAAAATCAGTCTGCTTGCCTATGATCCACAGGGCGGGAAAATGGAATTTGAAATGGATGGTTTTGAGGCGCGTGCAGTCCAGCATGAAATGGATCACCTCGATGGAATGTTATTTCTCGATCGTCTGGTTAGCCGCCGTCAGGATTTGTTCCGACGTAAGGTTTATAAGGGTAAATAATTATTTGCCACGGGATTCATGCAAGTACATGGAATTATGAAGCCGTACGTAAGTCATCCGGCATGGTTTTTTGTGGCTCGCTGTAAATACATCCCTGTACGCTCGACAGTAGCATCCCTGCTTCTGACGGCCACAAAAAACCATGCCGGATGACTTACGTACTCAGTCGATATAAATAAGGGTTTTTCCGTGTTCTTGCGTGGATTCTGTGGCAAAAGCGCCCTTTACCCTTGAATTTTCCTGCACACTGTCCCATATAGATAGTAATGAAAAATTTAACGGAGAATCTTTGCTATGCGCATGGATAAATTAACCAGTAAGTTCCAGGTCGCGCTTGCCGATGCTCAGAGTCTGGCGCTCGGGCGTGATCATAATTATATCGAACCGGTTCATGTGCTGAGTGCACTGCTCGACCAGGAAGGCGGGACGGTTCACCATCTGCTGACGCAGGCTGGTGTTAACGTCAATTTGTTGCGTTCGCAACTGGCCGAAACAATGGATCGTTTGCCGACTGTTGAAGGTGCTGGCGGTGATGTCCACGTTTCTAATGATTTGAACCGCTTGTTCAATTTGACTGACAAGTTGGCACAAAAACGCAAAGACCAATACATTTCATCCGAGTTGTTCGTGCTGGCTTCGATTGAGGACAAGAGTCTCGGCGATTTACTGCGTAAGGCGGGGGCCACCAAAGGCACACTGGAGCAAGCCATTGAAGCTTTGCGCGGTGGGCAGAAGGTCGATGATCCGAATGCTGAAGAACATCGTCAGGCATTGGAAAAATATACCATTGATTTAACCGAGCGTGCTGAACAGGGCAAGCTCGATCCAGTGATCGGGCGTGATGATGAGATCCGCCGATCCATCCAGGTTTTGCAGCGCCGCACTAAAAACAATCCAGTGCTGATCGGTGAACCGGGGGTAGGTAAAACTGCCATTGTCGAAGGTCTGGCGCAACGTATTATTAATGGTGAGGTGCCGGAGGGTATTAAGGGGAAACGCCTATTATCTTTGGATATGGGCGCTCTGATTGCCGGTGCGAAATTCCGGGGTGAATTTGAAGAACGCCTCAAGGCCGTTTTGAATGATCTGTCAAAACAGGAAGGCCAGGTTATTTTATTCATCGATGAAATCCACACCATGGTTGGCGCTGGTAAAGCAGAAGGTGCGATGGATGCCGGTAACATGCTTAAACCGGCGTTGGCGCGCGGTGAACTGCATTGCCTGGGTGCCACCACATTAGATGAATACCGCAAATACATCGAAAAAGATGCCGCGCTAGAACGCCGCTTCCAGAAAGTATTGGTAGATGAGCCAACCGTGGAAGATACCATCGCGATTCTGCGTGGTTTGAAAGAACGTTATGAAGTACATCACGGCGTGGATATTACTGATCCAGCCATTGTTGCTGCAGCGACATTGTCACATCGTTATATTACTGATCGGCAATTACCCGATAAGGCGATTGACCTGATTGATGAAGCCGCCAGCCGGATTCGAATGGAAATTGATTCCAAGCCGGAATCCATGGATCGTCTTGAGCGCCGCTTAATTCAGCTAAAGATTGAGCGCGAAGCCTTGAAGAAGGAAACGGACGAGGCATCTAAAAAGCGTCTGGATAATCTACAGTCGGAAATTACAACACTGGAACGTGAATATTCTGATCTGGAAGAAATCTGGAAAGCAGAAAAAGCTGCCGTTCAAGGCTCGCAACATATTAAGGAAGAGCTTGAGCGCACTCGAATGGATCTGGAAACGGCGCAACGCGCCGGTGATCTCGCGCGTGCAGGTGAGTTGCAATACGGCCGGATTCCCGAACTTGAGAAACAGCTCGCTATAGCGAGTGAAACGGATACACAGGAAATGACCCTGTTACGTAATAACGTGACAGATGAAGAAATTGCCGAGGTGGTTTCCGCCTGGACAGGTATTCCGGTTTCCAAAATGCTCGAAGGCGAACGCGAGAAGTTATTGCAAATGGAAGCGCATATTGCTACCCGCGTGGTAGGACAGGATGAAGCACTTAAAGCCGTATCCGATGCGATTCGTCGTTCCCGTGCAGGTTTGTCGGATCCAAATCGTCCTAACGGTTCGTTCCTGTTTCTTGGGCCGACCGGAGTAGGTAAAACTGAACTGACCAAAGCACTGGCCGAGTTTTTATTCGATACCGAAGAGGCCATGGTGCGGATCGATATGTCCGAGTTTATGGAGAAACATTCTGTTGCGCGTTTGATCGGTGCGCCACCGGGCTATGTTGGTTATGAAGAGGGTGGTTATTTGACTGAAGCGGTACGCCGTAAACCTTATTCGGTGATTTTGTTAGATGAGGTCGAGAAGGCGCATCCAGATGTATTTAATGTTTTGTTGCAGGTGTTGGACGATGGCCGTTTGACCGATGGACAGGGCCGCACAGTTAATTTCCGTAATACGGTTATTATTATGACGTCTAATCTTGGTAGCCAGCAGATTCAGGAAATGGCAGGTGAAGAAAACTATGATCAGATGAAAGCAGCCGTTATGGAAGTGGTGGGTGCGCATTTCAGACCGGAATTCATCAATCGCGTTGATGAGACGGTGGTCTTCCACCCGTTAGGCCGCGAACAAATTCGAGCCATCACGACTATTCAGATTGCCTACCTGCGCGACCGCCTGGCAGAGCGCGATTTGGGTCTGGAGTTGACCGATTCGGCACTTGACCGGCTTGGCGAGGCAGGTTTCGATCCAGTCTATGGTGCGCGGCCGCTGAAGCGGGCTATCCAGCAACAGCTGGAAAATCCGCTGGCACAGGATATCCTGGCAGGGCGGTTCCATCCGGGTGATACCATCCAGGTTTCTGTAGAAGCGGATCAACTGGTGTTCCAGAGTGGGGCGTCTCAGGTTACGGCAGCCTGAGAATTGGGCTAATACACGGCATAAAGGGCGGCATTTGCCGCCTTTTTGCTGTCTTAAACGCAACATCGCTTGAACGGGTTCGTTGCAGTCAGTAGTATTGCCGCACTCAGCCAATTTGCTGATAAAAAAACGGGAGGAGAATCAAATGGCTATTAAACAAGCCGTGGTCGCAGCGATTATGGGGGTTGCACTTGTCGCGAGTAATTCAGTGCTGGCAGCTAAGTCTAAATTTAAATATAGCTACGCAGATGTTGGTTACCAACACACCAGTGGTGATGTTGTGGATCTTGATGGCGGGTTTGTCGATGCCTCATTTGGAATATTTGATTTGATTGCGTTACGGGCTGGATTCACACGCGCTCAGACAGATGGGTTCCAGGGTGATAGTCCTGATCTGACAGAATTCCGTGCCGGTATGCGAGGACATTACGCATTCGCTAAAACGTTCGATGTATTTGTGGATGCACTGGGTTTCAATAACAAGCTAAACGGTAATCAAACGACAGCGACTGATATTGGCATTATCTACGAGTTGGGCGGACGTTTTATGGCGGCCAAAAAGTTGGAATTAAATGCCAGTTATAAATATATCGGTGGTGATCTCAACGAGCATTTTGGTACTTTCGGTGGCGTGTTTAAACTCTCCAAAGCCTTTGCGCTGTCTGCAAAAGCAGAAGTCAGCAGCGATTCTGAAAACTATTTTGCAGGCGTGCGTTTTAACTTCTAAGGCATCCCTGATTTATATGTGAGAACCTGTAGGAGCGGCTTCAGCCGCGAAAGGCGGTGTCCTGGTTATCGCGGCTGAAGCCGCTCCTACAGTGTCTATATAGCTCGCGAATAATGTGAGTTACAAAGCATTAGAATATCCACTGGCTTTATTTTTGCTCTTTTCTCGACACGCTGAGCAGTATTTTATCCAGCGCCCGGCTGGTCATAAATCGTTTGCTTATCCCAAATATATAGGTTGGAACAGTGACGTAGTAGCGTGGTTTGGGGTTAGGTTTTTCCAGCGCCAAGATGACTTTTTTTAACACGGCTTCTGCGGGCAAAGTAAAGGGTACAACCGCTTCTTCACTGGTTAGCCGCTGTTCGGTGGCTAGATAGTTTCTTCGGTGGGTACTATTTTCAACATCGATATTTTCTTTGTAAGCCGCGAAGGCATTCTCCCTGAATTTACTGGTAATTGGGCCAGGCTCAATTAACACAGCAAAGATGTTTGTGCCGTGTAGCTCAAGGCGGAGCGTGTCGTATAAACCCTCAAGTGCATATTTACTAGCATTATAGGCACCGCGATAGGCGAGTGAGACAAAACCCAGTACTGAACTATTTTGAATAATCCGGCCTTCACCTTGTTTACGCATTACCGGCATGACCCGATTGGTCAATTCTATGGTGCCAAACACATTAGTTTCAAATTGTTGTCGAAGGACGTCTCTACGTAGGTCTTCAACTGCCCCAGGTTGGCCATAGCCGGCATTATTAAACAGACCGTATAAGTGACCCCCCGTCTGTTCCAGCAGACTGTCAATCGCGTATTGAATGGACTGACTATCGTCCAGATCCAGTTGCAGGCAGTTCAGGCCTTCCCCACGCAAGCGTCTGACATCCTCAATACGCCGGGCGCTGGCAAAAACCTGGTAGCCGCGTTGTTGAAGTCCCTTGGCGGTGATATAGCCAATACCGCTGGAACAGCCTGTTATTAATACTGATTTACTAGAGTCCATGATTGGTAGCTTAGCTCCTGGGGCTGGCGAATTTGCTAGTTTACGATTTAAAGGTTTATTACTTCCCGGCGCTATACCGTGGGTAGTTCGATATCACAATAGCCGTTAATTTTAACAGCCGGGCAGGTATCGAATTACAGAATCGTGCTTTTAAGGAGTGTTTTTGCATGGATCTCGCAACGCTGATCGGTCTGGTAGGTGCTTTTGGTATCATATTGGCCGCAATTTTAGCCGGTGGAAGCGCAATTTTATTTGTTAACGTGCCCTCTATTCTGATCGTGGGTGGCGGTACCATCTTTGTCGTTCTGATGAAATTTCCATTGGCTCATTTCTTCGCAGCATTCAAGATTGCCATGAAGGCCTTTATGAATAAAGGGGATGATCCGGTAAAACTGATCACAGAAGGGGTAGAGCTTGCCAATATCGCCCGTAAGGAAGGAGTGCTGGGTCTGGAAGGCCAGGATATTAAAAATGAATTCCTGGAGCGCGGAATCCAGCTTTGTGTCGATGGGCACGACCCGGCATTCGTGCGGAATATGTTGTCAAAAGACATCAATATGACGATTGAGCGGCATGACAATGGCCAGGCTATTTTTAAATCCATTGGCGATATGGCGCCAGCCATGGGCATGATTGGAACCCTGATAGGCCTGGTGCAAATGCTCGCGAACATGGACGATCCAAAAACTATCGGGCCATCCATGGCGGTTGCGCTGCTGACAACCTTATATGGTGCGGTCATTGCTAACGCATTTGCGCTGCCAATTGCCGATAAGCTTGGTTACCGTAGTGCTGAGGAGCGTCTCAATAAAGCGCTGATCCTGGAAACTATCAGTTCTATTCAGGAGGGTCTGAACCCACGTGTAATGGAAGAACTATTGAAGACCTATCTGCCGGCCAGCAAGCGTGATGCAGTGGGCGCAGAAAAAGACGCGGCCTGATCGAGAGCCATAACAACATTTTATAATGTCTGATCAACCTCCACAAAAGAAAGCTGACGAAGGTTCTCCTGCCTGGGTCATGACCTTTGCTGATCTTATGTCATTACTGATGTGTTTCTTTGTGTTGTTATTGTCCTTTTCTGAAATGGACGTTTTAAAATTTAAACAATTGGCCGGCTCGATGAAGCTGGCTTTTGGCGTGCAACGTGAAATCAAGGCCAAAGAGCCGCCCAAAGGTATTAATGTCATCGCCCGTGAGTTTAGTCCAGGGCGGCCGGAACCTACGTCTTTTAAAGTTATCCGGCAAATGACTACGTCGGAAAATAATATTAATCTGGATCTTGGAAAGGAGCGGCGTAAGCCAGTGCCGACACACGATCCAGATTCTAACCGGGGCACTAATGCGGGCGAAAGTAAAGGAAACAAGACAGGCGAGAGTAGTCAAACAGCTGGTTTGACCAAAGCACAAAAACAGGAGTTGCAGAAAGCCAAACAAATGGCTGAGGCACGGCTTGATGAAAAATTGAAGACGGAGGGTGTTGGAGATTCTGGTTCGGGTGGTTATGCGGATGAAAAAGCACTTGAAGAAAAAATCAAGGCGCGGGTTGCCGCAGATCGTCAGAAACGACTGGAAGAAAGTGCAAGATTGATTAGTAATGCTTTAGGCCGTGAAATAAAGTCAGGTTCAGTTGATGTAGAAATAGAAGACAAGAAAATTATAATCCGGGTTCGTGAAAAGGCTTCGTTCGGTTCGGGAAGCGCTGATTTAAAGAGCGCATTTCGTCCATTGCTGGGTAAAGTGGCTAAAATCTTGAAGGGTTCGGAAGGCAAGATTATTGTCGCGGGGCATACAGATGATATACCCATTTATACTGAGCGCTTCCGTTCCAATTGGGAGCTGTCATCAGCACGGGCTGTCTCAGTTGTACACCAAATGATAAAGGCTGGCAAAATGCCGGCCAGCCGTTTTTTGATAGAAGGTTATGCAGATACCCGTCCGTTAGTTCCAAACAAGTCGGCAAAGAATCGTTCAACAAACCGGCGGGTAGAAATAATTCTGCAACAGGGTGATGATAAAGAAGCGCCTATAATAACGGTGAGTGAGCAATCGGATGGAAAGCAGGCATTGGCTGCAGAGCAGAACAAGCAAATTATAACGCCTGATGGTAAGAAGTCGGTTAAGCCTGCGGCAGCTAATGTACCCGTTAAAGCGAAGGCGGCCGGGAAGCAGCAAGTGAAGCCATTAATCGCACCAAAACCTACCGAACAGCGAAGCGGGTCAAGTAAGAAAAAACTGGGAATTAAAGCGGCAGGGAGTAGATAGACATGGCACAGGAGCAATTGATGAACAAAGAACGCCGCGAATTTTTTCGCATTAATGATGAGGTCGTACTGGATTACCGCGTAGTCAATGAAGCCGAACTGCCTGAGTTGAGAGAAAGTATCGAATCTCAGGTGTCGGATCGTTTTACGGCAGCATCAGACTTTATTTCCAGTTCAAGGCAGATTGCTCATTCATTACACTCAGCTCAGAATGAGTCGCCTGAGATCGCCAGGTGTTTGCAAGTACTGGATAATAAATTAAACACCCTCGCGCAGTTATTTGTGGCAGAGGAAATCCGTCTGAATGAGCATACAATCAGGGAAGTAAACCTCAGTGCTGGCGGGTTTGCATTTCGTGCCCAGCATCAGGCTAAAACCGATGACCTGTTGGAAACACGCCTGGTGCTTCTGCCTGCGATGATGGGTATTATGATGATTAGCCGTGTTGTGCATTGCGAACGGATTACTGATGGTAATACTCAGTTCCCTTGGCAGATAGCCGTCAGTTATGAAATTATTCGTGAATCAGATCGTGAGTTATTAGTCCGTCACGTGATGGAAAAAGAAACTGAGCTGTTGCGTTGCAAACGCCAGCGTGACAAAGAGTTATAGTGTCTGAAGAACCTGATTAATTCGTGAGACCTGTAGGAGCGGCTTCAGATTTATTTTCTTCCTGTTGTTGTAACTCCCAGAGATGTGCGTAAACGCCGTGTTGTGTTAGCAAGGCTTGATGTGGGCCACGCTCGACTATTCGGCCATTTTCCATAACCAGAATTTCATCGGCATCAACGATGGTTGACAAGCGGTGGGCGATCACCAAAGTTGTATGATGTTCTGCTGCTAAGCGTAGTGTTTCCAGAATGGTTTTTTCAGATGCGCTATCGAGGCTGGATGTTGCTTCATCAAATATCAGTATGCGTGGATTTTTCAAAATAGCCCTGGCAATAGCGACGCGCTGTTTTTCACCGCCTGACAATTTCAAGCCGCGTTCTCCAACGATGCTTTCGTAACCTTTAGGTAGCGAGTTGATGAAGTCGTGGATATTGGCCGCTTGTGCGGCTGTTTTAATTTCATGCTGTGATGTACCGGGATAAGCGTAACCAATGTTGTAATGCAGAGTGTCATTAAACAGGACTGTGTCCTGGGGAACGATGCCGATAACCTGGCGCAGGCTTGACTGAGTCAGGTCGCGAATATCCTGATCATTGATCGTAATACGGCCGGATTGCACATCATAAAAACGGAATAACAGACGTGCGAGCGTGGATTTTCCTGCACCGCTCGGGCCTACTACTGCCACTTTTTTGCCAGCAGGGATGTCAAAACTTATATCATGCAGAATAGGTCTATCAGTGTCGTAGGCGAAGCTGACATTTTCAAAGCGGACACTGCTGGTATCCGCATCCAGATGTTTGGCGTCTGGTTTATCCTGAACTTCTGGTTCTAGATCCAGAACATCAAACATGGATTGCATATCAACGATGGCGTGTTTCAATTGGCTATAGACAATGCCTAGAAAATTCAAAGGAATAAATAACTGAATCAGTAACGCATTAATAAGTACCAGGTCACCGAGTGTCATGCTGCCATCAACCACTCCGTCTGAAGCCAGTATCATCATCAGCGTGACACCCACAGCGATGATTGCTGCCTGGCCAAAATTTAACGAAGATAATGAGGTCTGGCTTTTTACCGCTGCATCTTCCCATTGTTCAAGCGAGTGGTTGTAGCGCTCTAATTCGTGCGCTTCGTTACCAAAGTATTTAACAGTTTCGTAATTAATCAGACTGTCGATTGCCTGGGTATTGGCCTGCGAATCCATGGTGTTCATCTGGATGCGGTATTTCATCCGCCATTCGGTGATATGGTAGGTGAAATAACCATAGACAATGACGGCACCTAGCGCGACCAGCGCAAACAAGATGTTGTATTGGGTGAGTAAAATGCCGGTAATTAACCCCACTTCGACGAGCGTGGGCAAGATACTGAACGCCATGTAATTCAATAATGAGCTGACGCTGCGCGTGCCACGTTCGATATTCCGGGATATGCCGCCAGTTTTGCGTTCCAGGTGATAGCGTAGTGATAGCCGGTGCAAGTGTTCCAGTACCCGGATCGATACCTGGCGCATAGCGCCATGACGTACTCGGGCAAACAATGAGTCGCGGAGTTCATTAAATAGTGAGCTTGTCAGGCGTAACAGTCCATAACCAGCGAGCAATGCCAAAGGTAAAACTAACTGTGGTTGTTTGCTAGCATCCAGCGCATCAACAATGTTTTTGAGGATAAGAGGAACGCCAACATTGGCCACTTTAGAAAGAATCAGGCAGGTTATCGCTAGTAATACGCGGCCCCGGTAATCCCATAGAAAAGGAGCCAGGGAGCGGAGGGTTTTCCAGTCGTTTAATTGGGTTTTAGGGATTTCGGTCTGGCGGCTATGCATGGCAGGCATTGTACAGGTACAGATACATAGCAAAAACAAGGAGTGAAAGGCTATACTTGCGCTCGAATATTTTTGGGCGGGTTGATATACCGAGGTTTTAGAATGCCAATCTATGAATACCAGTGTCAGGCTTGTGAGCACAAGCTGGAGAAATTACAAAAAATCAGTGATGAACCGCTGAAGGACTGTCCTGAGTGCGGCAAACAGGAATTGAAAAAGCTAGTCTCGGCAGCGGGATTTCGTCTTTCTGGCAGTGGCTGGTATGAGACCGATTTTAAAAGCAAGAATCAGAAAAATCTTTCTAAATCAGACAAAAAGCCTAAAGCAAAAAGTAAGGCTGAAGGAAAGTCTAAAAGTAAATCATCGAGTGGTGATAAGTAGCCCTCTGGTTTATTCGTGCATCGCGCCATATTAAACAGTGTAAATATTGTAGGAGCGGCTTTAGCCACGATGGTCGGTGGCATTGCTTTTCGCGGCTAAAGCCGCTCCTACAGGTTCTTGCGAAATAATCTGAGATAACTTAAGTAATGTTTATACCATGGCTGCGGTGTATGTTCATTTTATGCCTCATTCACTGTAATATTCCTTCTTTTCCAATGCGGCTAGCGGTCGCTTAATTAAATAAAAGTAGAGACATGCGAACACAATACTGTGGTGAATTGAATAGTGCCCATCTTGATCAAGAGGTAACGCTGGTTGGCTGGGCGCACCGGCGGCGTGATCATGGCGGTGTGATTTTTGTGGATTTGCGTGACCGGGAAGGCCGGATTCAGGTGGTATTTGATCCGGACACTGAGCAGACTTTTGCAACCGCAGAACAGGTGCGGAGTGAGTTTGTACTGCAAGTGCAGGGAAAGGTGCGCAGACGTCCAGAAGGAACTATCAATAAGGATATGTCGACCGGTGAGGTTGAGGTGCTGGGCAAGCAACTGACCATTCTCAACGCGGCAGAAACACCGCCATTCCACCTTGACGATGATGCGGTATCCGAAGAGCATCGCTTGCGCTATCGCTATATCGATTTGCGCCGTCCGGAAATGCTTAAGCATATCCAGCTGCGTTCACAAGTCACCCGTGAGTTGCGAAATTATCTCGACGAAAATGGTTTTCTTGATATAGAAACGCCAATCTTGACCAAGGCGACACCAGAAGGTGCGCGCGATTACATCGTGCCAAGCCGTACCCATCCAGGTGAATTTTTTGCCTTGCCGCAATCGCCACAATTATTTAAACAGTTGCTAATGATGTCGGGCATGGATCGTTACTACCAGATCGTGCGCTGTTTCCGTGATGAAGATTTGCGCGCTGACCGGCAACCTGAATTTACTCAACTGGATATCGAGACTTCATTTATGGATGAAAACCAGATCATGTCCATGATGGAAGACATGATTCGTGGTTTATTCAAGAAAGTGTTGGATGTACAGCTCGACGATCCGTTTCCGCGTATGACGTATCAGGAAGCCATACAACGGTTTGGTTCTGATAAACCAGACTTACGCATTGATCTTGAACTGATTGATGTTGGTGATCTGATGGTAGGTGTGGATTTTAAAGTTTTTGCGGGTCCGGCCAAAGATCCACAGGGCCGGGTTGCTGCGTTACGCTTGCCTAAAGGCTGTGAGCTTACACGCAAGGAAATCGACGACTACACTAAATTTGTCAGCATCTATGGTGCTAGAGGATTAGCTTATATCAAGGTTAATGAGCGCGCCAAGGGCCGTGACGGCTTGCAATCACCGATTCTGAAATTTTTGCCGGATGAGGCTGTCGAGGAAATCATGCAGCGTACCGGTGCTGAAGATGGTGACCTGGTATTTTTTGGTGCGGACAAAGCGAAGATCGTTAATGAAGCGTTGGGTGCTTTACGTGTCAAACTCGGCGAAGACCGAGGCTTGATGCAAGCGGAATGGAAGCCAGTCTGGGTTGTCGACTTCCCAATGTTTGAATGGGATGAGGGTGAAAAACGTTGGACGTCATTACATCATCCGTTCACTTCACCCAAAGAAGAACATCTTGAGTTGATGACCAGCGATCCCGGTGCTTGTCACTCGCGTGCTTACGATATGGTGCTGAACGGTACGGAGCTGGGTGGTGGTTCAATGCGTATCTACCGTCAGGAAGTTCAAGCGCAGGTATTTAAATTGCTTGGCATCAGTGATGAAGAAGCGGAAGAAAAATTTGGTTTTCTATTAAATGCACTTAAATACGGTTGCCCACCCCACGGTGGATTGGCCTTTGGCATGGATCGCCTGGTCATGTTAATGACCGGTGCGCAATCAATTCGTGAAGTTATGGCCTTTCCAAAAACCCAGTCAGCCGGTTGTTTGCTAACCCAGGCACCTTCTGCTGTACCAGAAAAACAATTGCGTGAATTAAATATTCGTATTCGTAAACCGGCTGTCGAATAGTTTTTTAATGCTAAAATAGCGAAAATTCGTAATCAGGCGGGAACATCATGGCAGGTCATAGTAAGTGGGCCAATATCCAGCACAGGAAAAAGGCCCAGGATGCCAAACGCGGCAAAATATTTACCAAACTAATCCGGGAAATCACCATTGCGGCCCGTATGGGTGAAGCTGACCCAGCAGCTAATCCACGTCTGCGGCTGGCAATCGATAAGGCGCTGGGCGCCAATATGACTAAGGATACGATTGAGCGGGCGGTCAAACGCGGTTCGGGTGCGCAGGACGGCGAGAATTTCGATGAAATCCGTTACGAAGGTTACGGCCCGGGGGGCGTCGCAGTCATGGTGGATTGTCTGACCGATAATCGTAATCGAACCGTGGCTGAAGTCAGGCACGTTTTTACCAAGGCGGGTGGTAATTTAGGTACCACTGGATCAGTGGCTTTCCAGTTTACTCATACCGGTGTGATCAGCTATCCAAAAGGTAGCGATGAAGATGTCATTATGGAAGTGGCGCTTGAAGCCGGTGCGCAGGATGTGGTGAGTAATGAGGATGACTCAATTGATGTGTTGACCGAGCCGGATGATTTCGTCAACGTTAAGGAAGCTATGTTGGCTGCTGGCCACGAGCCAGAGCAGGCTGAGGTTACTATGCGTGCAACAACACCGTCACCTATTGATAAGGATGATGCTGAGAAAATGTTGCGCATGCTGGATAATCTGGAAGAACTGGATGATGTGCAGGATGTTTATTCCAACGCTGATATTTCAGAAGAAATTCTGGCCAGCCTGTAATGATAATTAAGGTATTCACGAACGATTGTGGGGGCTAGTAAATGACACGCATTCTGGGAATTGATCCAGGTTCGCGTTTCACGGGTTACGGTGTCATCGACACTGAGGGTAACAGTTCAGTGCATGTTGCCAGTGGTTGCATCAAAGTCACCGGTAACAGTTTGCCAGAAAAGCTTGGCGTTATTTTTAATGCAATCACCCGTTTGATAGGTGAACATCAACCGGCACAATTTGCCATTGAAAATGTGTTTATGCATCGCAATGCAGATTCTGCCCTCAAGCTTGGTCAGGCACGCGGTGCCGCAATTTGTGCGGCTGTCACTCAAAACATACCGGTTATGGAATATGCGCCGCGTGAAATCAAAAAAGCCGTGGTCGGCAAAGGCGGAGCGGATAAACAACAGGTTCAGCATATGGTTCGGATTTTGTTAAACCGTCGGCTACCCTTGCAAGCCGATGAAGCAGACGGACTGGCGATTGCGTTATGTCATGCTCATCTCCAACAGGCAATAAGCAGGGTTCCAGCCACCAGCCGCATACGTGGAGGCAGATTAAGATGATCGGGTTTCTGTCTGGCGTCATCCGGGACAAACAACCCCCACAACTTCTGGTCGAAGTGCAGGGCATCGGTTACGAAATCGAAGCGCCGATGACAACGTTCTATGACTTACCTGAAATCGGTCAGCCCGTGAAATTGTTTACCCATTTATCCATTCGTGAAGATGCACATACGTTATTTGGTTTTAGCAAAATATCTGACCGGGCGCTGTTTCGAAATCTGATCAAGGTTAACGGTGTTGGCGCAAAACTGGCATTAACCATTCTGTCCGGCATGGATGCAATTAACTTTGCGGCCTGTATTCACGCAGGCGACAGCGCTGCGCTGGTCAAGCTGCCTGGCATCGGTAAAAAAACAGCAGAAAGACTTATTATTGAGATGCGTGACCGAATTTCGAAAACTTCACCGGATACTGCTTTACCTGTGTCAGGACAAACCGTGGTGAATCCAGTTGAAGAAGCGGTCACTGCACTCATCGCGTTGGGCTATAAGGCATCAGACGCCAGTCGTATGGTGCGCGGGATTGATTGTCAGGATCTAGCCACCGAAGAAATTATCCGAAATGCGCTGCAGGCCGTTGCAAGATCCTGAGGAATAACAAGTGATTGATATTAAACAGGGATACCAATATCTAAGGAACCTGTTTATTCGTGCAAATTCTGTAGGAGCGGCTTCAGCCACGATGGGGTGCGACGAGTTCATCGCGGCTAAAGCCCGTTCCTACAGTAATTAATCAGGAGGCTCCCTCACTGTTGTCATGTGGCGACGCTTGTGGCGTGGGATCAGTTTGTTTAGACTACCGCACAGGAGAGAGGGAAGAATTAACGTACGGAGACCGAATAAATGAAAACAGTAGTACACAAAATTCTCAGCGCCGCGATAATCGGGTTGAGTTGCCAGCAAGCAAGTGCAATCAATATTCAATTTGATTACTCGCTTGATACAAACAACTTTTTTGGTGCGTCTGGTTCTATTCAGAGAACAATTCTAGAAACCGCAGGGTCATTTTTTGCTTCAAATCTCAATGATTCTTTAGCTGCGATTACTCCGAGTTCTGGTAATAGTTACGATGCAAATTTCTTTCATCCTGCCACGGGAGCTTCGCACTCAGTTACCGATCTAGCTGTTGCAGCAGACACGCTGATTGTTTTTGCCGGGGGTCGGTCTTTGTCTGGTAGTACGTTAGGGCAAGGCGGGCCTGGTGGATTTAATATTCCAGGTGCAACTAGTCAGGCATTCGTCGATAGTGTTGTTGGACGTGGCCAGGCAGGTGCGTTAGGTGCTCCATTCAACCAGACAGATTTTGGTGCATGGGGTGGCGCGATTACTTTTGATACGGATGCTTCAACCACCTGGTATTTTGATCCTGATCTTTCAACCAGTGCAGATGTTGTCGACTCTGACTTCTTTTCCATTGCATTACACGAACTTGGTCATTTACTGGGTATAGGAACTGCAAACTCCTGGGGTAATCTGATTTCAAATGCAGATACTTTTACAGGTGCAGCATCAACGAGTGTATTTGGTGGAGATGTGCCGCTAAGTAGTGATCTTGGGCATTGGGCTACTGGAACCAGTAGTTTGGTAAACGGTGTTCCACAGGAAGCCGTTATGGATCCTTCAATATTGAATGGTACGCGGAAAGTGTTTACAGATCTTGATCTGGCAGGATTAACGGATATCGGTTGGGAAGTAACCGCTGCACCAGCGCCTGTCCCTGTGCCTGCAGCTGTTTGGTTGTTTGGTTCAGGTTTGATGGGTCTTGTTATTACGGCCAGAAGGCGTTCATGAATCTGGTTATACTGACTAAATTGAAACGTTATCAATTCCCGCTCCGGCGGGAATCTTTTTTTGTGCGCTCGTGATGCGGTTTGCACTTCATACAATTCTAATTGTCTTTTTTCTCTCTATTTTGAGCTGTAAAGCGCCGGACACTAACCAGGAAAAACTGGATTCAACCACAACAGTTTCTGGTACATTAACCCTGTATTTAAATTCACGTGATGCGATTGAAGCGTATGTGTGTTTTGAACTTAACGAACACTCGGAAGACGGCACCGTAAAACTGATTACTCGATCTGATTTTATTCGTGCCGCTGACTATCAGATTCCCTTTTCTCTTAATTTTCCTCCGGGAACGATTAAACAACAAAATAATTACATGTTGGTGACTACCGTTGCCGAAGATCCAGAAGGAAAAGTAGAAATCACCACAATGTCCTCACCCGTGCTGACACACGGGCATCCTTCCGTGCTCAATATGGCCATACAGCCACCCCCTGAACCGCTCGAATAACTGACATTCTGTCAGTAGCTTCTGCCAGCTTTTTGCTGGATGGCGACATGGTCTTGATAAACGACATGGTTGGTCGTCTAGTCATGCCGTTCTGGTATGACATTCTCGCAGATAAGCATATAAGATTATCCTAATCTTCTGTCGCATGGATAGCCCTGGTTGGTTTGGCAGCGACGAGATATTTTTAATTAATGCGGGAAATAATAGAATGATAGTTATAAATCAAAGTAAAACACTGAAGTTAGTTTTATTAAGTGCTGTTTTGACAGTGAGTTTATCAGCCTGTGGCGGTGGCAGTGGTGGTAGTTCGGTAAGTTCAACGAGTGACCCAGTTGGTTCGGGTTTATTGTCAGGCAATACAGACCGGCCGGATCGTCCAGGTCGCCCGGCACCAAACATTCCGACAACAACGCAACCAGATCCTCAACCTACAACCCAACCCACTACAGCTTCAGGTGATAAAACGATCACCTTTATGCACTACAACGATCTACATGCGCACTTGAATCCGCACCCGGATCGTGTGGCTGACGGGCAGGGCGGGACAAAAATTGAAGAGCGTGGTGGAATCGCACGTGCTGCAACCTTGATCAAACAAATTCGTGCAGAGAATCCTGATAGCTTATTGATGAATGTCGGTGATACTTATCACGGTGGTGCCGAAGCCTGGTTTACATTAGGTAATGCGATTGTGCCACCGGTGAATGCCTTAGGCATTGATGTCGGTGTGCCGGGTAACTGGGACTTTGGTTATAGCTCAACCATCTTCCGTATGCGTTATAGCAACCTAACTTTGCCATCATTTTTTGGTAAAGCCGATCCGTTACTGCCAAACTTCAAAGAAGTTTTGAAGCCAAACTTCCCTAATCTGGCGGCTAACATGACTGGTCTGACCGGGCGTGAAGTTTTACCGGCAACACTGGTGAAAGATGTTAATGGTGTGAAGGTCGGTTTTATCGGCTTAACTTCCGATATTGTCAAATTTGTTTATGCGCTACTGGCACCGGACTTCAAGTTTACCGGCGAAGGACTGAGTGCGGCTGACGCAGAAAAAGCTTACCGTGATCTGATCAATGGCCATGCGGCTGATTTGCGTGCCGCGGGTGCCGACATTGTAGTTGTCATGTCTGAGTTGGGTATTCATAAAGACCAACGCCTGGCGAACATCGTTAACCAGGGTGCAATTGATGTATTCTTTTCGGCACATACACACGAAGCGACCTTTGTAGCAAGAACGTCTACCAGTGGCGCTTTGGTTGTGGAAGCTGGCAACGACGGTTATCTGGGTCGTATGGATATTACGGTTAATAATGGCGCAGTCACTGGCCGTAACTGGAATCTACTCCCGATTGATAACTCTCTGGTTGCCGATACGGGTGTGCAGGCAATCGTAGATAAAATGCGCGCGCCTTTTATGGCTATAGATGTGCATTTCGATGACCCAATGCCCAACTTCCTAATGGCGTTTACCAAACCACTGGATCATGTGATTGGTCACTCCGATGCAACACTGGATCGCCGCGGTTCATTACAAAGCAACTTTAACAATGCCATGACGGATATTCTGCGCCATTACAGCAAAACTGATTTGGCAATGGCGCCAGGCTTCCGTTTCGATAGCGTGGTTGCCAATGCCATGACGGAAGATAATGTCGTACTGAGGCTTCCGTTTCGATAGCGTGGTTGCCAATGCCATGACGGAAGATAATGTCGTACTGACTGGCGATATCACAGTCGAAGATGTGTTCCGCTTCTTCCCTATGATGTTTACCGCAGCCAGTGGTGAAGTCACCGGTGCGCGATTAAAAGCAAGTTGGTCAGGCCTGTCACTGAGCGTCAATCTGGCGAATCCAGATGGACAACGTGTTGTAGAAATGCGTCTTAAAGATTCCGGACAACTGATCACGGATACTACGGTTGTGACCGTTGCTGGTTGTAAGCGTCCGATCGAGCCGCGAGACATGTTGTGCAGGAAATCAGGTTTCAGCAATGTCAAACCATTGATTAACGAAGGTCTGCAAAACTTTGAGTTCTGGACCATGATTGATTTCTTTATTGAAGGTGTGGAAAGCGGTGTTAGTTATGACGCTACCCGCCGCGATATTATTGATCAGAACAGCACGCCGTTGTGGCCGCAATCAGCGTTTATCCAGCCGGTTGCAGGTGTGCAATAGTTCAGTGATTTAATTAGAAATAGAATTGTCCTCCATTGCCCCCGTTTACCGGGGGCTTTTTTATGCGTGGCTGATAAAGGCAACAACGCGCTCAATCACGTCAGCGTTACGCAAGATACGCCGGTGTCCAAGGCCGCTTCGCGCTCAACCAGTGCTGTGGAAAGCGGTTTGATGAAATTCACAGTTGGGCCAGGAGCGAGCGATTTCTTCTCCATGGCTAACCGGCAAATCATTATCATTTTCATCGTGGATGATCAGGCCAGGTATCGCCAGATCTTTGGTTAGATTAAGCATTGAAAAACGTTCCCAGATATCCTGACCGTATTCTTTTTCAACCAGACGCCGGTGTTCATTGACGACTTTTGGTTTTAACTGCAAAATCTCTGCAAATCGTTCCACCGTCGTGGTTGCCCCCAGTGGTGCGGCAATAAAAACCATACTATTAACCGACAGTCCGGTGTGTAACGCATTGGCTGCGCAGAGTCCTCCAAAAGAATGAGCAATGATGCTGTCAAACGCGCCATAGTGTTTGGCCAGTGTGTGAATGGCCTGCGTAATGGTGGGTAAATCGGTGCGTTTGCCACCTGTCCGTCCATGTGCAGGTGCATCAAAGGTAATCACGCGGTAGCCTTTTTCAAGCAGCGGTTTTACGAACCCGCCCAATTGTCCGCCACGCCCATCCCAACCATGCAGTAATAACACTTGAGGCCCATCAGTCCCCCAGCTATAAGTTTGCAAGGCATGATCCTGAAAAGGCACCGCTTGCCAATCAGCAGAATCAAGCCACTGTCTTTCCCGTTGTGGTTCTGGATAGCGTTGTGGTTTGAACCAAAGTTTGTTGGCCAGCCTTCCTGCGCAGGGCGTACTCAGCGTTGAGATAGCGCGAAGACTTCCTCGCAGAACCGTCAGTGCGATCGGTGTTTTGCGTTGCACAGATTTGGTTTGAGTCATAACGGCTGCCTCGGGTGAAGTGGAATGACAGGGTAAGCATTGCATCTGCGGTCGAAAAGAGTCATATTTGACACTAATTAGGCGAAATTGGACATTCTATGAATACGCCCTGTCAATTTGCTTTCTTGCTGGTTAATCAAAACCTTGCTTCTTCTGTGACCGGCAGTATTGATTTATTACAAGCCGCGAATACGATTAATCAGATGCTGAATCCCGGCAGTACACCTTTGTTTGATTGGGTGCTCGCAACGGAAACGGGCATGCCAGTCACCACCTTCAGTGCGCAACCTCAAATGGTGGATCTGGCCTGGGATCAGTTGAGCTGTCCTGACGTTATTTTTGTCCCCGGTGTGTTTATGGAGTCATTGGAAAAGATCCCGGGATGTCTGGATGAAAATCAGCCGCTACAGTCACAGCTAATAAAGTGGCATGCCGAAGATGTACTGATTGCGACCAGCTGCTCGGCCAGTTTTTTTCTGGCGGAGACCGGCCTGCTCGATGGCTTACCCGCAACCACGTCCTGGTGGGCGAGCGAATACTTTGCCAGCCGCTACCCAAGAATACAGCTGCAGGCAGATGACCTGTTGACGCACAATGGACGTCTGGTTTGCAGTGGAGCGGCGATGACTAGCCTAGATATGACGCTTTATCTAATCCGCTTACTAGCCGGAGGCAAGCTTGCCAAACTTGTTTCCAGATACATGCTGGTTGATTCCAACCGTCATACACAAGCCGCGTATCGAGTACCGGTTCAACAGGGCATACAGGACAGGCTACTGTTAAAGGCCATGAGCTGGATACGTAAACATTTACAACAGGAAATCAGTGTCCATGATCTTGCACAAGCGATGCATGTCAGTACCAGAACGTTGGTCAGACGTTTCAACCAACACACCGGTGAAGGGCCGCAGGTCTGGATACAGAAACAACGTATCGATTCCAGCCGGCAATTATTCGAAACCACCCATTTATCACTCGATGAAATTGTCTATCAGGTGGGTTATGCCGACGTTAGTTCATTCCGCCGCCTGTTTAAACGTCATACCGGCCTGACGCCACGCGAATACCGTCACAGATTTGCAACGGTTTAAAGGTGACAACCTTTATCTTTGATTATCACATATTGGATGTGAAATTTACGTGCAGTACTAAATATATCATCCCCTCCCTCTCAGAGGGAGGGCCAGGGAGAGGGGGTATAAATAGGCAGCTATCTAAATCAAACTTGCTTCCAACCTATTCTCCCAAACCCCATAACGCGGTATCCTCAAACCATGACAGAAGCAGACCGACTGATTACCGCCGATGCCTCATCGGAAGATGAAGCGCTGGATTATGCTATACGGCCACGTACCCTGTCCGAATACGTCGGCCAACCGCAAGTCACCGAGCAGATGGAGATCTTTATTGAAGCGGCGCGGCGGCGTAAGGATGCGCTGGATCATGTATTGATTTTTGGCCCACCCGGCCTGGGGAAAACCACCCTCGCACATATCATCGCAAACGAAATGGGCGCTAACCTGCGTCACAGTGCCGGCCCCGTGCTGGAGAAGCAGGGCGATCTGGCAGCACTGTTAACCAACCTTGAACCCAACGATGTGTTATTCATCGACGAAATTCACCGGCTCAGTCCAGTAGTAGAAGAAATACTCTATCCGGCGATGGAAGACTACCAGTTAGATATCATGATTGGCGAAGGGCCAGCAGCACGTTCTATCAAACTGGATTTGCCGCCCTTTACACTGGTGGGTGCAACAACCCGCGCAGGTTTACTGACATCACCCCTACGCGACCGCTTTGGCATTGTTCAACGGCTAGAGTTTTATAACGCTGAAGACCTGGCGACGATCCTGATGCGCTCCGCTACAATACTGAACGTACCTATCGATGCCAAAGGTGCGGCTGCACTCGCGCGGCGGTCACGTGGTACACCTCGAATTGCCAATCGTCTATTACGCCGGGTTCGGGACTATGCAGAAATTAAAGCAGATGGACAGGTAACGGCAGACATTGTTGACCGTGCCATGACGATGCTCGAAGTCGATAACCAGGGGTTTGATGCGCAAGACCGGCGTCTGCTGTTAACTATCATAGAAAAATTCGAAGGTGGTCCAGTCGGTGTCGACAACCTGGCGGCAGCCATCGGAGAAGAGCGCGTCACCATCGAGGACGTACTGGAACCCTACCTGATACAGCAAGGTTACATCATGCGCACACCACGCGGCCGGATCGCCACCCCGAATGCTTATAGAAAGTTAGGTTTGACTGCGCCGAAACAGGATGCAGGCACACTGCCTTTGCTCGATGATGAGTAAACCGCGTTGCTAATGAAACTAATAATACGTTTAAGTTGTTTTTGGTTATTGCTACTGCCAGTCATCTCACACGCAATGACAGATCAAGCATTCAAGAAGAAGGTCAATCAACTGGCATTTATTCTAAGCCAGGATGGTATGACCCGAGCAGCAAAGGGTCGCAGTTTCAAGCTAACTTCAGATGCTGCATTTCCCTGTAAAGTAAAAGTTGAAGAGCATCAAAGTGAAGCGGGGAATAACTGGGTAAAATTTTACAGCTTTACCCTGGAAGATATGCAAACCGGTAGTTATTTCAAGGCGCGTGATCAACGCCGAGCGATTGTTTACAGTGCCAGGGTGCGTTATGCGACGGGCCAAAGAAAAAATTTTAGTGAAAAACGTATCAATAATTTTTTATTGCATATCAGTGATGCTGCACGTCAATCAGAAGGCAGACAATTGGTTAACGAGCTAATTGGAGAATGCCGTGAACGGAATGAGTATTAGGGGGGTTAAGATTGAAGGAAATATTTGAACTTTGATTAATTGTGTTGTTTGATAAACGATGCGGATACGACTCGCATCGGCTGTTTGGAGAAATAATAGTGGTCTGTCCCCGATTCTCCCGTGCGCACTGACTTCTTGATTCTGTTTGTCTAATTAGACACAATGATGAGCATGTTATCCGTCCGTAAAGGAAATCTTTGAGGCAGCACAGGAGCAGACCATGAAAACAATTTTACATGCAGTAGCCGCAGTAGCAACATTGTCGTTGTTGGTAGGGTGTTCGTCAGTACCACACAGAATGGGAGCATTGCCTGACAAACAATATGATGTAGTCGGGAAAGGGAAGGCGACTGCAGGAGGGTTCATGCTTTTCGGGTTCATCCCGATCAACCACAATGACAAAGTACAGCGAGCCTACCAAGCTGCGGTTCAAGAGCAAGGCGGAGATGACTTGATCAACCCGACGATAGGTGAGAGCTGGTACTGGGCGTATATAGGTAACGGGTATCGGATCAGCATCGAAGGTGATGTCATCAAGTACAAAGAGTGAAAATACACCTAATTTCTCATATGTAGAAGGCTCAGATCCCAGATAATAAGCTAACAAATTTCTGGTAGTTTAAGGGTTCTTGTATCCGCAATCGCTTTACGTTCCGGTAATGACTTGTGCAGTTTTTTCATCACATCTTCAGCCGTTGCACGTTGTGCAGTGAGTTTTCCACCATAGAGGGAAAGTACGTGCGGTTGATCTTCGTTGTCAGTGAGTATCAGCGTATCGCGTGGGCGTGAAAATGCTTTGCCGTCACCGCTTGGTAATACGCGTAAACCTGCAAATGAATTTATTACATCTTCAGGCTGTAGCGTTTTATTAAAATAGTGATTATAGACAGATAGTAAGTATTCTATTTCGCTGTTTAGTGGTTTCACCTTGGCAGGGTCGCCTTGATAGTCCGCTTCTGTTGTGCCGACGAGCAGGTGATCTTTCCAGGGCATGACAAAGACGGCGCGTTGATCTTGTGGTGCTTCAAGGTAATACATGCCACGTTTAACCTGACCCGAATTCCGGGGACAGTTTACCTAATTAACTATGTTAATAATTTAGCATGGGGAAACAGTCATTGATGGAAACCAAGGTGCCATAGTTAACGGATGTGAAAGGCGGTGCGTTGGACAATACTTTACCCTGGAGCCGCTGAGCCACTGGCAATAGTGCTTGATAATCCCCAAATAGGGGATTATAGTCCCCATATTGGGGATGAATGAGTAACGACTATGCAGGTAACTTCCATTGGTGATGCATTATTTACCAAGACACAGCAAAAGGTTTTGGGGCTTCTTTTTGGTAAACCGGATAAGAGTTTTTATACCAATGAAATTATGCGCTGGGCAGCGATGGGGCGCGGTACGGTTAGCCGTGAGTTGGTGCGCCTGGTCGGTGCCGGTTTAGTTTCGACAACCAGGGAAGGCAACCAGAATCATTATCAGGCGAATGCAAGTAATCCTGTTTATAGCGAATTGATCAGTATTGTTAAGAAGTCCTTTGGTATTGCTGATGAAATTAAGCAAAAGCTTGTTCCGTTAGATAAAAGCATTGAGCTGGCATTTATTTATGGTTCAATTTCTAAAGGGGCGGAAACGAAGTCCAGTGATATTGATTTGATGTTAGTAGGCAAGGAGCTCAGTTATAGCCTGGTTATGGAGGTGCTTATGCCATTAGAAGAGTCATTGCAACGAACGATGAATCCAACGATTTATGAAATGAAAGACTTCATTGCAAAATTAAAAGAGGGTAACAGCTTTATTACGCGTGTGATGGATCAGACGAAAATAATGATCAAGGGAACTGAAGATGACATTAGAGAAATTAGATAATTTAGTAAAAATTAAAAAACTTAAACGTGAGCCTCCAGATCAGAAAGAATTTGACGGGATGATTGCTTCTGCTAAGCGAAGCTTGAAAGATGCAAATGTAAAGGGCTTATCTGTAGCGGGTAGTTTTACTCTGGTTTATGGTGCGGCTCATGCAATTTCGTTAGCGGCGATGCGTTGGCATGGGTATCGTTCTGATAATCGGTATTTGGTATTTCAGTGTTTAAAGCAGACGGTAGGTCTGGAAGATGTGAAATGGCGAATTCTCGATAAATGTCACAATGCACGAAATCTTGCTGAATATGAAGGGTGCCTGGAAATATCACCACAATTAGTTAAAGAATTAATCGATATCACAAAGGAGCTTGTGGAATTAACTGATTCGCTCGGTCCAGTTACTGAACAATAATTATGTCAGCATCAGAAATAGTCAACAAAGTCTGGAACGGTTTTTGAGAAGTGTTGTGGGCGTTGAGAGTTTTTTGTACCTAAGGGTAGTGCTCCTACAGTATTTGCACGGTTCACTATAGAAATAATAGAGGGCAGACCGTGATTAACCAGCTTCTGGTAGTTTAAGGATTCTTGTATCCGCAATCGCTTTACGTTCCGGTAATGTCTTTTGCAGTTTTTTCATCACATCTTCAGCCGTCGCGCGTTGTGCAGTGAGTTTTCCGCCATAGAGGGAAAGTACGTGCGGTTGGTCTTCATTGTCAGTGATTATTAACGTATCGCGTGGGCGTGAAAATGCTTTGCCGTCGCCGCCTGGTAATACGCGTAAACCTGCAAATGAATTTATTACATCTTTAGGGTGTAGTGTTTTATTGAAATAGTGGTTGTAGACAGATAGTAAATATTCAATCTCAGTGTCTAGTGGTTTCACTTTGGCAGGGTCGCCTTGATAGTCCGCTTCTGTTGTGCCAATGAGTAGATGGTTTTTCCATGGCATGACAAAGACGGCGCGTTGATCCTGTGGTGCTTCAAGGTAATACATGCCGCGTTTAACCTGGCCGGGAATTTCAATATGTGTGCCTTGTACCAGTTCGACGTTGGGCTGTGGTATGTCTGGAGTAATACGTTTTGCAATTTGATCAACCCAGGGGCCGGTGGCATTAACCAGGCAACGGGTTTTGATTGAGGCCTGTTGATCATTTAGCGAATAATCTACGGTGCAACTCTTTGTTTGTATCTGGCAGGATTCAAATCGCGCATTAAACAGAATTTCTGCGCCGAGGGATTGTGCGGATGCCAGTACTGATCGGGTTAACTTGGCGTCATCAGTTTGTGCATCGTAGTAACTGAAGACAGCATCAAGCCCTTCAGTTTTTAAACCATCAAGCTGTTGCCATTGATTTTTGGGGATGCGGTGAAACGGTTTGCGGCTTAGCAGTGAATAGAGCATCAAGCCGGCAGTTATTTTCCAGGGGCGGCGTTTGGTTTCTTTGTAAACCGGGATATGAAAAGGTACCAACCGCACCAGGTGTGACGCGTTGCTTAGTAGACGGGCGCGTTCTACCAGGCATTCCTTGACCAGCCCAAACTGAGCGCTTTCCAGATATCTTAATCCACCGTGTATCAGTTTTGACGAGCGGCTGGAGGTGCAAAGGGCGGGTTCACCATACTGTTCCAGAACCAACGTTTTATACCCGGCAGCACTAGCTGCTTGTGCAACAGCAGCGCCCTGAATACCTGAGCCGATTACAACAACATCATATTCCATGCGTGCAGGCCATTTTCTTTAAGGTCGGATTTTTCAGCATGCCATCTATATCGGCCGTTTCGATTAATTCGACACCCAGTTCGCCATAATGGATCGCCAGTTCAGGATCAATGATGTCATAGAGCATCCAACGTTTGAATTCAGTCCAGGGTGCTTTGCTTCGCGGGAGTTTTTTGTAGTTGCACATCAAGATATCGGCTTTTAGTTGTTTGGCGCGGCGATAGTGGGCCTGGTCATATTTGTGTAACACCCAACCGGTTGCCAGATCGCTGTGTTGTTTGGTGTATTCAATGGCACTAGCATCAAAGGAGATGACCATGCATTGATTAGCATGTTCTTTTAGCTGTCGCAGCAGTTTATCCATCACCAGTTTCAGCCCCCAGTGTTGCAAGCTCTCTTCCTTGATTTCCACCAGAATGGTTGTCTGTGGAAATTGTTTTGTAAGTTCAAGTATGTCAGTCAGGAGCGAAACAGGTTCGGGATGAAACTGTTTACCAAACCGGTTGGGTTCATGAACACTGATCGCCAGGCAGGTTGCAGTGCTTGCAGCGAAAACGGATTGTTTCAGACCAGCCGTGCGTGAAAAGCTATCATCATGAATGACAATAAAATCCTGGTCGGCATTCATTTGTACATCGAATTCGATATAGCAGGCACCGGATTCCAGGGCGGCTTGTAAACCGCGCAGAGAGTTTTCTGGGAAATGCTGCATGTAACCACGGTGGGCGACCAGTTTTGGTGTTGTCATTGTTAGTCTTGTTCCTGAATCAGGCTGGAGAGTTGTTTGCAAAATAGTTGGTAGCGTTCCGCGAGGCTTGCATCTTGTTGAGGTTTGAAATGATCTGCAGCTGTTGTTTGCCAGTGTGCAGGTCTTCCTGCAGCCAGCCAGGCAACACCGCGCGCTGTCGCTTCTGGGTTATCCATCCGCTCAACGAGTAAGCCGCTCAGGTTGGCCAGTTTCTGGCACAGTCCATCCAGTTGCGACAAACCACCGCTGACTCGCAATTGATGGAGTGGTTTTTCTTGTCGCATCAGTTGCAGGTTATCCTGTACGAGAAATACAATGCTCTCAACAACTGACACTGCAATTGCGGCTTTGTCTTTAGGCGTACCACCTATCCATTGCGGTGTCAGGTCACGCTGCCACCAGGGACTGCCGATGCCGCCTATGGTATTGATAAAAACCGGTGGGTCTGTGACTTCTTCAAGCCAGTCTTGTAATACTAGTTTTAGATCGCCCAAATCAAATTGTTTGCTTGCCCAACTGAGTGCTGTACCGGCACCATTTACAGTGCCTTCGCGCAGGTAGTCAACGGTTTGCGTATCAGAATAGGCGATACCGCTTAACTGTTGTTTGCTCGAAATTGGTTGGGTTAAGCGGCGTAATACAAAAGCGCCACTGCCCAGATTAATCAACGCAGTATCACCGGGCAGTTCACCGGATCCAAAAACAGCTGCATTCTGGTCGCCGCAGACGGCAGTGACCGGGATATCCGTGTCCTGTAATAGACCATAGGGATAACAGATCGGCTTGATTTCCGGGAGCTGGCTGGCAGTTATTTCAAACCAGTCCAGTAATGATTTCGACCAGTGCTGGTTTTCCATGTTCATCAACTGGGTGCGCTGGGCATTACTGTGATCAACATAATAGGGTTTGTTTTCCAGCAGATTGAGCAGTAAATAACTCACCAGTGGTGCCAGGTAGGCGGTGTCTGTTTGTCCGGTTTTAATCGCATGTTTCATAAGCCAATGCAATTTACTGGCACCGTAATGGGCGGATACTGGCAAGCCAGACAGCTGTTGAATTTCTGCGTGGTGTGTACTGAGCGTATTTAGGAAGTCAGCGCCGCGTACATCTTGCCAACTCAATGCCTGGCTGATCGAAGTACCAGGCTGGGTGCATGCCAGCACGGTTGATCTTTGTGTGCATATTCCGCAGGCAGTTATGGACTTTCGAAGTTCGGGCGTCAGCGAGCCTAGTAAATCTGAGATGACGCTACGCACCGATTTAAGTAACGCGTCAGGATCGTGTTCAACTCTGCCCGGTTCAGGGTGTAGCAACTCAACCTCGCACCATTGACTCGCAATGTTCTGGCCGTTTGGGTCGAACAGCATGGCGCGGCTAGCGTGTGTGCCTTGGTCAATCGCCAGAATAGTCTTCATAAATCCAGTTTGTTAGCCGTCTTCTTTTAGCAGTATGATGGAGTAATGTTGGTGCAACTTAGTATCCAGAGGTAAGTGTGAGTTTTCATATTTTGCGGCCCAAATCAATTAGGCGGCTGATCCTTATAGGCTTTGCAGTGGTTACCATACCATTGATAGTCGCATTGCTGAATGCAGCATTGTCGGTCGACAAGTTGGTGCGGCAGGGACAGCGTGCACTATTTGAAACGGTGCGAGCCACACAAAGCAGTCAGCGGTTGGCTGATGCCATTACGGATATGGAACGTACCGCACGCCAATATTTGGTGGTGGGTGACGCCTCTTTGCTGGAAGTTTACACGGAAAAACGCCAGGCTTACCTGGACATCGCTGAGCGTCTGGTTGGTTTTGATCTGCCACCTTTGCAACGCGAACGCCTGGTGAGATTGCGCAAAGAAGAAAAAAAAGTGCATGCTGCCATGGAGCGTTTTCCGCATGATTCACCGGAGAGCGGAAATGCGGTTGAGCAATATGCCGAGTTGTCATCGGTAGCCAACCAGATGCTGACCGATAACCGGCGTCTGGTAGAACGTGAAGTTGAGGATCTGGAATTAAGCGGTAACCGGGTTCAAAAAATCTCTTTCCTGCAGGCCGCTGCATTGGTACCCATAACATCAATACTGGCCATCTTTTTTGCCTTTGTGGTTGCTCGCGCTATACGGCGTATGGACCGGGCAATTCACCGTCTTGGACGGGGTGATTTTTCCAAGCCGGTCACGATTACCGGCCCACGTGATCTGGAGCAGCTCGGCGAGCGCCTGGATTGGATGCGCTTGCGCTTGCTGGATGCGGAGAATGAAAAAACCCGTTTTCTACGGCATATTTCCCATGAATTGAAAACTCCCCTGACAGCAGTACGGGAAGCGGCCGAACTTCTGGGAGAGGAAGTGGTCGGAAGTTTAAATAATCAGCAGCGTGAAATTGCTGCTATATTGCGCGATAACAGCGTCCGGTTACAAAAATTAATCGAAGATTTACTGGACTTTAATATTGCCAGTTCGCGAATGACAGAGTTGCGTGTCGAGCGGCTGGAATTTGATGAATTAATTGATAAAGTTGTGAACAATTACAAAATGGCGGCGATGGCGCGTCAATTAAATGTGGTCACAGCACTTGAGCCCGTCAAGCTTGACGGAGATGAAGAAAAATTATCCACTTTGGTCGATAACCTGATTTCAAATGCCATTAAATATTCGCCAGAGGCAGGTCATCTGTCGATATCGCTAAAATCTGAAATGGATCGGGCGGTTCTGGAAGTGACGGATACCGGGCCCGGGATCCCCAGGGGTGAAGAGACGAAAGTGTTTGATGCCTTTTACCAGTGTAAATCTTCACCTATTAGTCATGTACAGGGTACTGGCCTGGGATTATCTATCGCCCGGGAATATGTTATTGCTCATGGTGGTCATATCGAAGCAATTCAACGTGATGAGCAAGGAGCTTGTTTGCGTGTGACATTGCCTTTACGCGTTAAGGAGGCAAGAGTTGCCTGAGAAAGTGATATTAAAAGTCCTGACACCACTTGTAATTTTCATGTTGGCCGGGATGCTAGCTGGCTGTGCGCCAATAACTATTGATCGTGGTTCTGAGCGGCCGATTCCGATCCATTTGCGTGTGGATGATGCAGCCTACTGGCTGGTAGAGTGGTATCGCGCGGTTCAGCTTCCGGCGGAACAATATAAGGTAGCACTTGAGGCTCGGGAGGCAGATTTTTCAAGCCGTCCGGCAACACGCAGCCGTCTTAGGTTGGCATTGTTGCTTGCCGAGGGAAAGACCTCCGGGCTGGATCGGCCCAGAGCGCAGAAACTTCTAAAAGATCTGGAGGCCGACGCATCTGGCAGTGCAAAAGCGCTGGCAATGTTGCTGGAAAATAGACTTTCTAAACGGTTAACGGTAAAAAAACCAAAGAAATCAAAAAGGTCTACGGAATCTAAAAAACAGGATGAAAGCATGGAATTGAAATCTGCTAGACTACGAATTAAAGAGTTGGAACAACAGTTGCATGAGCTAACTATTATTGAGCAAAATATTCAGGATCGGACCAAGCAATAGCCGATCGTAGTCGATTATAGGAGCGGATAATGAGTGCGTGCAGATACAGAGTACTAGTGGTTGATGACGATCCGGCGTTATTGCGATTGTTATCAATGCGCCTGACCGCTGCCGGTTACGATATCCTGGCAGTGGAAAGCGGTGAAAAAGCACTGGCACAAGTGCCAACCTACAAACCTCACTTGGTAATCACAGACTTACGCATGGGTGGTATGGATGGCATGACGCTATTTAATATGATCCATGACCGTGCTCCTACGCTTCCCGTGTTGATTTTAACCGCCCACGGCACGATTCCAGAAGCCGTAGATGCGACCAATCTGGGTGTCTTCGGTTATCTGACCAAGCCATTCGATAGCAAGGTTCTGCTGGATCAGGTTGATAAGGCCTTGCGGGTGACTGCCAAGCAGGGCGAGCAGCAGGAAGAGGGTGATGTCGCCGAATGGCGTCAGGATATTGTGACCCGCAGTCCGATCATGGAAGACCTGTTAGGACAGGCTCGGCTGGTCGCGGACAGTGAGGCCAGCGTATTTATTCATGGTATGAGTGGCACGGGTAAGGAATTACTGGCGCAGGCTATCCATAAAGCCAGTTCAAGGCGCGCTGGCGAGTTTGTTGCCGTCAACTGTAATGCCATACCGGAATCACTGTTTGAGTCAGAGTTTTTCGGGCACACCAAGGGTTCATTTACAGGTGCTACACGCGATCACAAGGGATTATTTCAGGCGGCTCATGGTGGCACGTTGTTTCTGGATGAGGTCGGCGATATGCCGCTTAGTTTCCAGGTTAAATTACTGCGAGTGCTGCAGGAGCGGGAGGTCAGGCCGGTTGGTGCAACCAAAGCAATCTCTATCGATGTGCGGGTTATATCGGCGACGCATTGTGATCTGGATAAACTGCGCGATGCTAATAAATTCCGTGACGATTTGTTCTACCGGTTGAATGTAGTTGCCCTTGATTTGCCTTCGCTCGTGGATAGACGGGAAGATATTCCTTTATTAATCAATCACTTTTTGGGTGGCCTGCAAGATGCACATAAGAAATCAATCACTGGTTTCGCACCGGACGCTATGGAAGTTCTGTTGTCTGCGCCCTGGCCTGGAAATGTCCGTCAACTCTATAATGTAGTTGAGCAGGCAGTTGCTTTTGCCACGACATCGACCATACCTGCCAGTCTGGTACAGCGCGCTTTGCGCGATGAGGCACAGTGTGAGATGCCCGCTTTCGCTGATGCCCGCAGTCGGTTTGAACGCGATTACCTGACGCAGCTATTACAGATCACTAATGGTAATGTCAGCCAGGCAGCCCGTATCGCCAAACGTAATCGTACTGAGTTTTATAAGCTGCTGCATAAACATCACTTGAATCCGTCCCAATTTAAAGGACTTCGGGCATCGATTGCTTAATTTAGAAAATACTATCTACTGTCTCCATATGACGACAGTAGATAGTTAATAAATACAACAAGTTATATAATATTCATTAAATATGTCTCTGTATAGGGACAGAAAAATAGCTAATTTATCATCCTTTTCCTACATATTTTCTAGTTCTTTATTGTAAATCAATAGGTTATTCGCCCTGGTGTAGTTATTGCTTCGTTCATAGTCAAAGTGGCCAGTTCAGGAGGCCCTCATGAAAGCACTAGCCGTACCTTTTGCGTTACTTCTTAGTATGAGTATTGTTGTTTCTATACTGTACGCGGGCTGATGTTGTTTTAGAGAATTTGATTTAATCAGCCAGTTAAAAACTGGCTGATACCCAACTTCCCCCCCAAAGGGATTTTACGCGGCCATCCCTGGTCGCGTTTTTTTTGCCTGTCACTTATTGGCGTCAGGTGAAATATTATTTGATGATCGGTAAGCTACGCAATTAATCTCATGTTCTACTGTCGATTGTTGAGGTAAAATTTGTCAGAATTTCGCTGGCCAGTTCGTGTCTATTACGAAGATACAGATTGCGGCGGAGTGGTCTATTACGCAAACTACCTGAAATTTATGGAACGGGCGCGGACAGAAAGATTGCGATTATTAGGCTTTGAGCAGGCTGATTTACGTACAGATCAGCATGTATTATTTACAGTTCATTCGATTGACGCCAATTTTGTCCGTCCGGCCGTTTACGATGACCAGTTAGAGGTGACAGCAAATATAATGGAATGTAAGCGCGCCAGTCTGGTTTTCTCTCAGCAAATTTATCGCGAGGGAGACAAAAAACCGTTGTGTAAGGGGACAGTTCGAATTGCTTGTGTCGATAGCACGACTTTTCGTCCCTGTCCTATTCCCGAAATCATGCTAAGAGAAATTAACCATGCAAGCTGATTTATCTTTAATCCATTTAGTAACCGGTGCCAGCATAGTTGTGCAGCTTGTCATGCTGTTACTGTTAGTAGTGTCGATGATGTCCTGGACAATGATCTTTCTCAAGCGCAGTCGCTTGATCCGTGCAAAGAGTAATGCCGATAAGTTTGAAGATCGTTTCTGGTCGGGTGGTGATCTGGGTGAGCTGTATCACAAAGTGTCCCCGCGCGGCGATGAAGCGCATGGATTGGCGCATATTTTTGTCTCTGGATTCAAGGAATTTGCACGCCTGAGACAGCAAAAAAACATTGATCCCAATGCCGTGCTCGAAGGTGCACAACGCAGCATGCGCGTGGCCTTGTCGCGTGAAATTGACGAACTGGAAACACATTTATCATTTCTGGCAACGGTCGGTTCGACCAGTCCTTATGTGGGTCTGTTTGGTACCGTATGGGGTATCATGAATGCCTTTATCGGACTGGGGAATGTTAAGCAGGCGACACTGGCCATGGTTGCGCCCGGAATTGCGGAAGCCCTGATAGCTACGGCCATGGGTTTATTTGCAGCGATACCAGCGGTCATCGCTTACAATCGTTATTCGAACGATGTTGAACGCCTGGAAAATCGTTACGATAATTTCCTGGAAGAATTTTCCAGTGTCTTGCAACGTCAGGCACACGGATAGAGTATTCATATGGCACGGAAACGCATTCGTAAGCGCCCTATGTCCGAAATCAACGTCGTGCCTTATATCGACGTTATGTTGGTCTTGTTGGTTATATTTATGATTACCGCGCCCTTGCTGAATCAGGGTGTCGAAGTCGAATTGCCGCAGGCCTCCGCTGAACCTTTAGATCCTGAAAAGAATCAGGATCCATTGCAATTAACAGTTGATACTGAAGGTAACTACTATCTCAATGTGGGTGAAGATTCGACGCAGCCCCTCGATGCAGAAACTTTGGTAACGCGTGCTGCTGCAGTCATTCGCCAGCGTCCAGATGTGGCGGTGTTGGTTCGCGGTCATAAAAACGTAGATTACGGATCGGTCGTTGCCGCTATGGCGCTGCTTCAGCAAGCAGGTGCACCTAGTGTGGGGTTAGTCACTGAGCCAGTAGAAGACGGCGGCTGAACGCGAATATGCTGGCATTTTTCCGCGATAATCCGCGTGCATTTCTGGCGGCTGTCATTGTGCACCTTGGGTTGCTGGCCGTTCTGTTTGTCGGTATGGACTGGACACAAGAAGCTTCGCTTAAAGGTGAGAAGAAAGCCCCTATCCAGGCAGTGGTGGTGGATGCGGACAAACTCAGTGCCGAAATTAATCAGCAACAAGAGATTAAACAGCAAAAACAGAAACAGGAGCAGGACAAACTCAAACAACTTGAGTTAAAAACTGAACAAGCCAGAAAAGCACGCGAGCAGGAAGAAAAGCAGCTCGCAGATTTAAAGAAGAAGCGAGAAGAGACCAAGAAGAAGGCAGAACTGGAAGTAAAACAGCGTGCCGATGCAAAATTGAAATTGCAGCAGGAGGCTAAACAAAAAGAGGTAGCCGAAAAGAAACGCAAAGCAGACGAACAACGCAAGGCCGAGGAGAAGCTTAAGGTAGAAGAACAGCGTGTTGCAGATGAAAAGAGTAAAGCTGAAGAGCAGCGCAAGGCCGAGGAAAAACGCAAGGCAGACGAGGTAGCAAAACGTAAAGCAGCCATCGAAGCCGAGCGCAAGGCGGCAGAAACGTCGTTGCAAAACAGCCTTGCTGCGGAACAGGAAGAAATGGCATTGCAAGGTGTTAACAAGGAGGTTAATCGTTACATCGCGTTTATACAGGACAAGGTTCAGCGGAGCTGGATTCGCCCCCCCGGCAGTGGTGCTGGATTGACTTGTACGGTGGCAGTGAGATTAATACCGAGTGGAGAAGTGATAGATGCAAAAATACTGCGTAGCAGTGGCAATGCTGCGTTTGACCGATCTGTTGAAGCCGCAGTTTTCAAGGCGTCGCCCTTACCGGTATCAAAAGATCCAAAAGTTATGTCACGATTCCGGTCGTTCAACTTTATTTTTAAACCGAGTTAATTTAATGAAAAAAATTATCGTATTGCTGAGTTTGTTTATTGGATATTGGCCGGCTCTGGCGCCGGCGGCGCTGACAATCGAAATCACCCAGGGTATGGAAGGTGCTGTACCGATTGCCATCGTGCCCTTTGCGCAACCAGCGGGTGGTGCGGCTCCACCAGAAAATGTTTCTCAGATTGTCATGGATGATTTGCGGCGCAGTGGCCGTTTTGAACCCGTGCCGGAACAGAACCTGGTTTCACAACCCCATGAGCCCGGACAAGTTCGGTTTCAGGACTGGAAGACGCTGGGAGTTGAAAATTTGGTAATAGGCAAGGTGGAATCATCGGGTCCTGACCGGTTTAATATAAAATTCTTTGTGTTTGATGTTTATCGGGGTAACAAACTGATCGGCTTCAGCGTGCCAACCACGCGTAAACGTATGCGGCATGACGCCCATCGGGTCAGTGATCTGATTTTTGAAAAATTAACGGGTTTGCGAGGTGCATTTGCTACCCGCATTGCCTATGTGACAGAGACGAAATCAGCGGGTAATCGTCAATACAAGCTGGAAGTTTCTGATTCTGATGGTTATGGCCCGAAAACTATTCTCAATTCCAAAGAGCCGTTGATGTCACCCGCCTGGTCAGCTGATGGCAAACAATTAGCCTACGTGTCGTTTGAGAAAAAACGGGCGTCGATTTTTATGCAAAGCGTAGAGACTGCCAAGCGCCGCAAGCTGGCATCTTTCGATGGTGTCAATGGTGCGCCCGCCTGGTCTCCTGACGGTAGACAACTCGCCATTACCCTGTCACGTGATGGTAATCCGGAAATTTATATTTATAGCCTGGCGGGTGGTGACACGCGTCGCCTGACCCGGAATGCAGCCATTGATACTGAACCAGTCTGGTCTCCGGATGGCAAGAGTTTGGTGTTTACCTCCGATCGTGGCGGCACACCGCAGCTGTACAGCATGTCGGTGCAGGGTGGTAGAGCAAAGCGTTTGACGTTTGAAGGTAAGTATAATGCCAGTGCGGATTTTTCATTCGATGGCAAACGGCTTGCTATGGTGCATGGTGCAGGCGGTAGTTATCGTATTGGGGTGCTGGAAATCGATTCGGGGGTGTTTAATATCGTGTCCGATGGCCGGCTGGATGAATCTCCGAGTTTTGCGCCTAATGGCAGTATGATTATCTATGCGACTGAGGAAGGGCATCGGGGTGTGCTGGCAGCAGTTTCCAGTGACGGTCGTTTCAAACAACGTTTTTCTACCCGGGTTGGCAATGTACGTGAGCCGGTCTGGTCGCCTTTTGCTGGCGGTGCGCGTTAAGCAGGATACATTTGGTGTTGTTTAATTTACAATTAACCGGCTTCAGCCGGACTATAACTACTACGTGGGAGTGTTCATGATGAAAAAGCTCAATCTGATTTTTTCGCTGTTATTTATGCTGGTTGTTGCCGGCTGTAGTTCAAAAGGTGATGTTGTAGATGCAGGAACGGTCGCTGTTGAAGACCAAAGTGCCTCTTCAGAAAGTGCTGACAATTTTAAAGATTCAGGTATGACAGAACTGGGTGATATGCCTGAAGCGTTGTCACACCGCGTCATCTATTTCGCTTATGACAGTTATGATGTTTCCACACAGGATCGTGATTTGATTGCTGCGCATGCTGCCTATCTTTCATCCAATCCGGGATCATCTGTCAAGCTTGAAGGCCACGGCGATGAGCGTGGATCGCGTGAGTACAACATAGCTCTGGGTGATCGGCGCAATGGTTCAGTCAAACGTATGTTGGAATTGCAAGGTGTATCACCGGGCCAGATTTCGATGGTCAGCTACGGTGAGGAAAAGGCTGCAGTGGAAGGTCATGATGAATCTGCCTGGAGCCTGAATCGCCGGGTGGAGCTGATCTATGCGGGCATGTAGCCTCACACTTTTGCTGTTGTTCATCGCCAGTCCTGTACTGGCGGTGAGCAAAGCTGATCTGGAAGCACGTATTCAGCAACTGGAACGAAAGCTGAATCGGATTATCCTGGATCAAAATGATCAAGCCAGTAAAACGCAGCGGAAAATGCAGGAGCTACGGGGTGAAATAGAAGTACAGTCACACGAAATACGTACTATGCAGAAGAAGCAGCGTGATCTGTATCTGGATATTGACAGACGTCTCAACGAGAATCAGCCAGGACAGGGTACCCGTCAGCCGTCCGGTGGTGGTATTACAGGACAAATGCCATCCCCTGGAAATACTGATGTTGATGAAGCGGCAGCCCGGCAGGATTATGACCAGGCACTGGGAACGTTAAAGCAAGGCCGGTATGACCAGGCGTTAGGTGAATTCAATCAGTTCCTCCAGAAACATCCTGGCAGTGGCTACGTTGATAATGCTCAATACTGGGTGGGTGAAGTGCATTATGTGACTCGAAAATTCCCGGAAGCACTCAAGGAATTTGAAACGGTCATTGCCCGCTATCCGGATAGTCCAAAGGTGGCAGATGCACGACTGAAAATTGGCTTTATAAATTACGAACTCAAGCAATGGGATGCAGCACGAGCTGCGCTTGAGCAAGTTACAACTGATTACCCGGGGTCTACGTCTGCCAAGTTGGCTAGTGGACGGCTTGATCGGATGTCGAAAGAAGGGCATTAGCCCAGCAAATAGTTTGCAATATAGTCTATATTTACTACGCTCAACCTTTCGTGCAGTACGCAGTTCTTCGTTTGTTTCCCCCGGCAGTAATGAGGGCGTCTCTGATCCATTCAGGATGTCTACAATCGATGGGCCGCTGTACATACATCCCTGTACGCTTGGCGGCTGCGTCCTTGCAGCCGACACCCATCGATTGTAGACATCCTGAATGGATCAGAGACTAGCAAGATATGCGATTCAATCAGCGCTTTTCCATTGGGCCGTTCCTCAAAAAGTTGTAAAATAGCCGGTATGAATAGCCATGTGAAAAAGCAGTTATTGCCAGATCTTGAGGCAGCGACACTTCGCATCAGTGAGGTGTTTGTTTCCCTGCAAGGCGAGGCTGACAGTGTTGGTATACCGACTGTTTTTATACGTTTAACAGGATGTCCGCTGCGCTGTCAGTATTGCGATACCAGCTATGCGTTTACGGGTGGTGAAAAACAATCGGTGGATAGCCTGGTTACGCAGGTGGCTGATTTCGATGTGCGTTATGTCACTGTGACCGGTGGTGAACCTTTGGCGCAACCTGGTTGTCTGGGTTTGCTGACTCAATTGTGTGATGCCGGATTCCGGACATCGTTGGAAACCAGCGGTGCTATGGATGTGAGCGGTGTTGATAGCCGTGTAATCAAAGTGCTTGATATTAAAACCCCAGGTTCTGGTGAAGTCGATAAAAACCATTTCGAAAATTTTGATTATCTTTCGCAGCAAGATCAGGTGAAATTTGTCATCTGTGACCGCCAAGATTATGAGTGGGCGTGTATTACCCTGAAAGAATACCGTCTCGCCCAACGTTGTGATGTGTTGTTTTCTCCCAGCCATGAGCAGTTGGCGGCGCGTGAGCTGGCTGACTGGATCGTTACTGATCGTTTACCGGTACGATTCCAGATTCAGTTACATAAATATATTTGGGGCAATGAACCTGGGCGGTGAATCAAAGGCGGTTGTGCTGTTATCCGGAGGACTGGATTCTGCAACCACCCTGGCGATCGCAAAAGATCATGGCTTTAGCTGTTATGCGCTCAGTCTGGATTACGGTCAGCGGCATGTTGCAGAATTGGCAGCAGCACGGCGAGTGGTGGATATGTTGCAACCGGTTGAACATAAAATTTTACAGATCGACCTGGGTGCAATAGGTGGTTCGGCATTAACCGATAATTCTATTGCAGTACCGGAATCAGCATCTGAAGGAATACCGGTAACTTATGTACCGGCGCGTAATACTATTTTTCTTTCCCTGGCACTTGGATGGGCGGAAGTCCTGGGCGCCAGCGAATTGTTTATTGGTGTAAATGCCGTGGATTATTCCGGTTACCCGGATTGTCGGCCGGAATATCTGAGTGCTTTTGAGCGTCTTTCACAGTTAGCTACCAAAGCAGGTGTTGAAGGCGATAATTTCCATATTCACGCACCGCTATTAGAGATGAGCAAAGCCGAGATTATCCGCACGGGCATGGCCCTTGGTGTAGACTTTTCTAAGACGGTTTCCTGTTATGCAGCAGATGATGCAGGCCATGCCTGCGGGCGTTGTGATTCATGCCGATTGCGGGCGCGCAGGGTTTTGTAGAAGCCGGTATCAAAGACCCCACGCCGTATCAGTAGATACGTTTAATCAGCGAGAAACTGTAGGAGCGGCTTCAGCCGCGAAGGAATTCTGCACATCTTTTGTGGCTGAAGCCGCTCCTACAGGTTTTTACCAAATAATCAGAAGTTCCTTAGGGATTAATGGAGTAACAAATCATGGTTTTTGATAATTTTGCATCTGCGTATTCTGTGTTTTTATGGTCTGTTTTTGCGATCGCCGTGGTGATGGGGGCGGTCGTTAATAAAACCAATTTTTGTACCATGGGCGCAGTTTCTGACTGGGTGAATATGGGTGATATGGGTCGTTTCAGAGCCTGGATGTTCGCTATTGCAGTGGCGTTGTTGGGTGTGGTCGTACTCGAATATTTTGGTTTAGTGAAGCCGGATGCAGCATTTCCACCGTATCGCAGCGGGCAGTTCATTTGGGCTGAAAATTTGCTGGGGGGTATTCTGTTTGGTATTGGAATGACGCTTGCGAGTGGCTGTGGTAACAAAGCGTTAATCAGAATTGGTGGCGGTAATATTAAATCAATCATGGTGGCATTGATTATTGCTGTGATTGCTTACTTCATGATTAACCCTTTTCCAGGTACGGATCAGACGCTGTTTACATTGCTGTTTTATAACTGGATACGGCCGTTAGCGATGGATCTAGGGGTTAGTCAGGATATCGGCACATTGATTTCCGGGAGTGAAGGCGGCGTCCAGACACGTTTGATTATTGGTGTTCTGCTGGCAGTTGCATTACTGGTGTTTGCGTTCAAGTCGGCTGACTTCAGAAAAAGCAGCGACAATATCCTGGGTGGCCTGGTTGTCGGTGCGGCCGTACTGGGCGCCTGGTATATAACCAGTACTGTTACCTTAGATTTAGAGGGTGAGCAGTATGCGTTGCAAGCCTATGTCAATGAGTGGGATTTCCTTGCGGAGTCTTCTGAAGGTAAACCGGCTGACAGTCGACCGCTCTCACCGCAATCCTTTACATTTATTAATCCAATGGGGCAAACCTTGGGATATGGAGCCGCAGGTTTTGATCGTACTTATCTAACTTTTGGAGTAATGGCTTTGTTTGGCGTACTACTCGGTTCTTTTCTGTGGTCCTTGTTGAGCCGCTCGTTCCGAATTGAGTGGTTTGCCTCGTTCAAGGATTTTTCTAACCATTTTATCGGTGCGATTCTGATGGGTATTGGTGGTGTCCTGGCGCTAGGCTGTACGGTCGGTCAGGCCATTACCGGAATATCCACGTTAGCATTGGGTTCATTTGTTGCCTTTGCCGGTATCGTATTGAGTAGTGCGTTGACCATGAAAGTGCAGTACTACAAGCTGGTATATGAAGCTGAAGCCAGCTATTTTGATGCGCTGATAACCGGACTGGTTGACCTGAAATTGCTACCCAAAGGCATGCGCCGCCTGGATGCCGTATAACCAGGAATGACAGCCCTGGCTGTATAGGGTATGATTCTGCGCTTTGAAAATACCGGCCAGTTTGGACGCAGGTTCTTATCCTGCATACCAAACTGTAGTATATTTAAAGTCTGTAAAGTGTAGTTTTTATCTTCATAAATGGGTCGTTAGCTCAGTTGGTAGAGCAGTTGGCTTTTAATCAATTGGTCGAAGGTTCGAATCCTTCACGACCCACCATTTTTTAAATACTATGTGCAGGTTTTCGTGTAGCCTGGATTACTTTCAGCGCCTTTGATTTTCGGCTCATTCAATTCACTGATTTTAACCGTGTCCTGAGCGCGCAGATACTCTGCAACAACATCCCAGATCGGACGTCCATCAATAGGCTGTGCAACGCTGGCCCAACCGGCAACGGAATATTCCTTGCTGGCGTCGATCATTTTGCCATCTAGCTCCATATCAGTGATGCGTGAACCCATCGAAGCAGTTGGATCAATTGCATATTTCAGGCCACCAACGCGCACCATATCGCCACCCTGCTGGTAATAGGGGTCTACATTAAACAGGTTGTCGGCCACATCCTCGAGGATTTCCTTGATGCGGGTACCGGTCATGTTGTTGACCGTCACAGTTGGATAAGTTATCGCCGTTTGAGTCATGACATGATCGAAGGTAATCGCTTCTCCAGGCATGACGCTGACGCCCCAGCGGAATCCTGGTGACATTGAAATTTGTGCGCTCTGGACGTCCATGAGTGCATCACAGATCAATTGATCGAAGGTGCCGTTGAAATTTCCCCGGCGATAAAGCAGGTCGTCGGTTACTGCCAGTTTTTCAGAGAGTTTGTCCATATAGGGTGCGCGCACCTTTTCAATGTGCGCAGCCATGCCTGCATCAGCTTCGAGCAGGTTGGAGAATACTGGGATCAAGTGATATTTGTAATCGGCGACCTTGCCATTTTTAACATCCAGATCGAGCAGGCCGAGGAATTTACTGTTTGAACCGGCATTAGTCACCAGTGTTATGCCGCTTGCATTGGAGACTTCAACCGGTTGAGGTACGGCGTCATGCGTATGTCCGCCCATGATGGCGTCGATACCGGTCACCCGTGAAGCCATTTTCAGATCTACGTCCATACCGTTGTGCGACAGTAAAATAACCACCTGTGCGCCCTTGCCGCGTGCTTCATCGACCATTTCCTGCATACGGTCGTCACGAATGCCAAAGCTCCAGTCAGGCACCATGTAGCGTGGGTTGGCAATCGGGGTGTACGGGAAGGCCTGACCAATAATCGCCGTCGGGACGCCATTAATTTCCCGTATCACATAAGGATCGAATACCGGCTCGCCCCAATCGTTATCCACAATATTCTGGGCAACAAAAGCGATCTTATCCTTGAAATCGTTTTCGATAATTTCCTTGACGCGGTCTGCACCATAGGTCATTTCCCAGTGCGCAGTCATGATATCCACACCCAGTAATTTCTGGGCGTCGACCATGTCCTGAGCATTTGTCCAATAAGCGGTGCCAGAACCTTGCCAGGTATCACCACCGTCCAGCAACAGGCTGCCAGGACGTTGTTCGCGGATTTTATTAACCAGTGTGCACAAGTGTGCAAAGCCGCCTACCTTGCCAAACTCTTTAGAAGCATCAGCGTAGTCCAGACAAGTGAAAGCATAGGCTTCGGGAGTCCCGGGTTTGATGCCGTAGAAATCCAGCAACTTGCTACCGACCAGATGGGGCGGTTTGCCTTGCATGCCAGCAATACCAATATTGATACTGGGTTCACGAAACCAGATAGGTAATAATTGTGCGTGGCAGTCGGTGTAATGCATCAGCGATACATTGCCAAAAGCTGGAATTTCATAGGGTGTCGAGGGTGTTTTGGCGGCTTTGATGCCAGTACTGGTGTTAGCAGGTGAATCTGATTTGCTACACCCTGCTAAAGAAACCCCAGACGCACTGGCAACGGCAAGCATTTGTAAAAATTCGCGGCGTGAAATAGTCATAAGCTGCTTCCTGATCGATAACTTGTGTTAGGAATGACGTGATTTTACTTAAATCATTTGGTTAAATTTAGTGGAAAAAAAAGCCCGGTAAAACCGGGCTTTTTAATATTTTACTCAGTTACTTGCGAGCGCCTGGGCCGTTTTGCTCAAGGCCGTTGCTCATGTAGGTATGAAAATATTCCAGATTACGGTATTGGTCGCTCTGTGCTTTATAAGGCTTGGCGCGCACCTGTTTATTGCAGCCTCCATAGCGGCGGTGGATAGTACCAAGGCCGCCCCATTTGGAACGATAAACCGGGAAGTGACTGGTGTGACCAAGTGCTGGGCTTAAGATGTCAGCACGAATTCGGTTACCCGCATTCCATTGATGACAGTCAGCACAGGACATATTCAGTTGACCGCGTTTGGCGTAGAAACCCATTTTGCCCTTTTCGTAGGCAGCCATGGCGCGCGGATCACTGGGGATAACGATGTCGGTTTTGTTGCCGCGTGATGTATAAGCCATATAAGAGGAAAGATCAGCCATTTTGCCCTTTTTCCACTTCAGTGCTTCTTCGCCATTTTTCTTACGGCATTCGTTGATTTCCTGCTCCAGTGTTTTAACTTTCCCGGAAGCAGTATCAAAGTAAGGGTAGTTTTGTTTGATGCCCTTGCCGCCATTTTTAAAACAGCTAGCGTAGGTCTTACCATTCTTGAAGGGCGTTTTGTACAGTGTTTCGCCTTTCTCAATATTCAACTCATAGGGTGGAAATTCTTCAATAGACTCCCACTGTTCGCGTGATGGCTTGTCTATGGAATACACGCCATTCGTAAAGTCCTGAAAAGGTACGCTGGGAAAGCGTTTAGCGTAGTAATCACGAAACGTTTTCAGGTCTTCCTTGGGGCTGGCAGCCAGATTGGCTGAACTTGTTGCCAGAATAGCTAAAACAGTACCGACAGTCAGAAATGCTTTCATTGGTTTTCAACCTCCAGTTGCAATGATCATTTTATAACGTTAGCTGACTTTAACATCGGCTGAATCGCTTTTGCCGTTGTTGTCAGACCATGACAGTTTGACTGTCTCACCCTTTTTTGCGCCTTTAAACTTGAATGACAGGTAGGGGTTTTTTGAAACAGCTGCGCCCCACAAGGCGGTCATGACGGCATTGCCGTTGTGTTCACAAATAACTTCCTGAATGAAATTTGCAGGGATGACTTTACCGGTTTTTTTATCTTTGCGCATACCGGTTTCCATAGGATGACTGACCAGCGCTTTTACCGTGGTGGTATCACCTGCAAGTTTTGCTCTAAGCTTGATAGATGCCATGAATAATTCCTCTTAAATTTAACTTGATCTGTTTTGACGGACTATATTAATTAGCCGCCACAGCCGCCAATAGTGACCTTGACTTCTTTTTTGGCGGTGTAGAGTTTGCCACCAGCCTTAACGACTGCGACAACATCTGAAGTTTTGCCCATCTTGATACGGGTTGATACAAAGCCTTCGGCACCTTTACCAAGAATGAATGAGGCGGCGAGAGGATTACCATTTTTTGCTGCGATAATGCTGATCGATTCAATGTCACTCATACCCGAAGTAATCGATACTGGAACAACGGCTCCGTTTTCGGCTATATCCGGTGCCTTAATGGCAATGTCGGTACTGTCCGACATCTCACTGGAACCAGCCACTCCTGTAATAGCGGTCTCTACATCTTTCGCTTCGAAAGCGCTGCTTGGCCATTTGGCAAGAACCTGTTTCGGGATCAGTAACCCGGCACTGGATATAATACCTGCAGCGACGGTACCTTTGAGTAGTGTTCTTCGTTTAATACTAGTCACGAGTTTTCTCCTTGGAAAATCGACTTACGCATTTATAGCGTATGAATAAATTCGACAACTTTGTCGATTTCGCCTTCACTCATGATTTTGTGTAAACCAAAAGGAGGCATGATGGAATTTGGGTTGATCTTGGTTGCGTCCCAGATTTGGGCGCGCAGTCTGGCCTTATCAGGAAAACGGGCTTGCATGGCGACCAGTGGAGGTCCGATATTGCCTGGTAAGGCACCACCTTCAATAGCATGGCAGGCGAGACAGTTACCTTTTTTTCTGTCAAAGGCAATTTTCTTACCTTCTTCTGTCACAGAATCCGTGGTTGTTTCTGCGGCCGAGCTGGTCGCAGGAAGCAATGCAAGGCTTGCAGTAAGTGCCAGTACTGAACTTGCAATGGTAAAGATGCTAGAAATTTTCTGCATCATTGTCCTCCTAAGGCGGTTTTGCAAAATAGTTGTGTTGCTGTCCGTGGCTGCTCTTAAAGTCGCTTTGGCAGAGTCTTTTAAGACTATAGCCCGCAGCAAGGGTTCAAGTCAAAAAAGAAAATGCCCCAAGTGCCCGTAATGCAAGGCACTTATACCCGAGCAGCAGGGCAGTCCCAGTAGTTTGACGTCGGCTGCTTGTGGTTTATTCCTTTGCGCAATTGGGAAAATTCTGGAAAGGGAATTTAGAGCGAGTCTTGTTCTTCCTGGACGATAAGCTTGAACTCTTTTAGCCGCGCTTCCAGGGCAGCCCGGTCGTGATAATTGATCGCCTTTGATTTTAGTGCCTGTTCGAGTTGCCCAGCCGCTGCCTTGGTCTGACCATTTAAATAGTAACTTTCTGCAGTCGCCTGGCGTGCTTGCCAGTCATAGCCACTGTCGCTTGCAGCCCTGGCAAGCAATGTATACATGCCGGGTTGTTGAGCGGCAGGTTTTTGCAGGACATCGAGCAAGACGTTTCTGGCGTGCTTTGCTTGCTTGTTTTGTAAAAGTGCGCGTGCGTAGTGTGCAGAAACGGTGATATCGCGCGGGTAGAGTTTGAGCGTATCGGACAACAGTTGCAGGGCGGGTTTAGATTGTTTGCTGTTTAACTGTAACTGGGCGAGTGTAGTGCGGTACAGAATATGATCGGGGTTCTTCCGATGTAGCGTTTGCAGGATTTGTATCGCCTGGGTGTGTTGATTGACTTTATCAAGTGCGAGTGCGAGCCCATAGTGTGCAGCGGCAGAGTCTTTATCTGCTTTCACCAATGCTTTGTATTGGCTTACTTTTTGGGTGAGGTTATGGCTTTTGAAAATATCCAGGCGCGCCTTGATTAGCTGGAAGTCCAGACTATCCCGACTGCCTTTGTGACCCACCTGTTCAGCGCGGGTGATTGTTTCGGCAATGCGGTTTGCAGTCACCGGGTGCGTACTAAGAAATTCAGGTGGGCGTTCCCCGTACAAACGGGTGGCGCGTTGCAGGCGTTCGAAAAAATCCGGCATGCCGAAGGGGTCAATTTGAACGCGGCTGAGCGTCTGGATACCAATACGATCGGCTTCTTTCTCGTTGGCCCGGGTAAAATTGATCTGGTATTGCAAGCTGCTGGCTTGAACCGCAGCGGCTGCGGCAATGCCTGCATCACTATCGGTTGCGGCGCCCAGTAAGATTGCGGCGATCATCGCGGCAGCGGTTGGCAAGCCAAGACGGTTGGATGCTTCATAGGCGCGTACCAGGTGGCGTTGGGTTACGTGCGCTATTTCATGCGCCAGTACGCCAGCCAGCTCACTTTCATTTTTGGCCGCCATAAGCAACCCGGTATGTACGCCAATGTAACCTCCCGGTCCGGCAAACGCATTAATTGATGCGTCATCGACCATGAAAAATGAGTATTGCCGTTTGGGAGCTTTACTACCGGCCGCGAGGCGTTGACCGAGACTTTCCAGATAGTGGCGAACATCCAGGTCATCGATCAGACGGGCATGCTGGCGTACACTGCGCATAAAGGCCTGACCGAATTTTTGTTCTTCCGCCGGTGACAGGAAAACTCCGGCAGAATCGCCAATATCCGGTAAATTATTTTTAGAGTTATCCCCTAATGCAGGATTAAATACTAAAGAAAACAAAAGGGTATATGTTATTTTCCGGTATCGGAAGGCTTTCATTCCATGTCTCACAGGTTTTTAAGTTACCTCCCATTGACTCGATCAATACACAGGGAGTTCATTCTAATAAGAACATTATGCTTGCTGGCTTTGCATAATCTGTCAATGATATACTTATAAATTGTTACTGCCTGCGTCATTGTTTGCATAAATTCTTTAGTTTCTTTGGCGAATGGTAGCAAACATGTATACGGCGCATACTTACCCTTAATTAAGTAGCGCCTTTCTGAAAAACAGATTCCTAATTTCGCTATTCAAGTGAGGAGCGTCGATAAGATGTCAAACTATGATGAACAATTAGATGCGTCAGGATTGAATTGTCCCCTGCCGATCCTACGTGCAAAAAAAGCTCTCAATGGAATTGATAGCGGTAAAGTACTGCGTATTATTGCTACGGATCCTGGCTCGGTTAAAGACTTCGAAGCCTTTGCCAAGCAGACCGGCAATGAATTGCTGGAATCCAAGGAAGAAGGTGGCAAATTCGAGTTTCTGATCAAGAAAGCCTGAATCGATTTTCAGAGTAATAAAAAGCCGGGCTATGCCCGGCTTTTGCTTGTAAGGCATAACCGTTCGACAACATAGTCTCTCTTTCTCCCTTTCTTTCTGGTTTTCTTCTATTAGCCAACGCGTGTTGGCATGCTGGATCTTTCCTGGTTGACAATAATAAGTATTTATACGGCATGATTGTTGCTTTAACTTCAACAAGTGACGGTTTTTCAACGATTTGACAAAATGTATCGTTTTGTAGCATTAATGTTGTTGGTTGGGAACATTATTGTTGTAAAAAAGCAACAAACTATTGGCAATTGATTGCCAAACAATGATTATTATGAGGATTGGAGATTATGAAACGTATCCTGAAGCAGGCATTGACATCGCTGGCAGTTACGGCTGCACTGGTGACGGCCCCATTGGCGCAAGCGACTAATGGATATTTTAAAATTGGTTACGGTACAAAAAATCGTGGCATGGCAGGTGCGGGTATGGCGTTTGGCCAGGATGCCCTGGCAGCGGGTATTAATCCGGCTACCTTGTCTGGCGTAGGTACGCGTTTCGATGGTGGTATTGAGGTTTTTAACCCGCAACGTAAAGCCGCAGTCGATTCCAGAGGTTTAGGCGCAACCGGTGTTAATGCAAATGCTGAGAGTGGCTCGAAAACTTTTGCTATCCCAAACCTGGGTGTTTCTAAAGACTATGGCAATGGATTGACTGCCGGGCTGGCTATTCTAGCTAATGGTGGTATGAACACTCGTTACAACACCAATCTCTTTACCAATGCCTTTGTCCCTGTCATTGGTGTTCCTTCTGGATTCGGCGGTCCGTCTGGATTTGCAGGTTTAATAGAAGGTGCCGGTGCGCCTTCAGCTGATATTGAGGCGGTCTTGCTTGCCCTGGGGGCAGATCCAGATTTTGGTCCATCCCTGGGCATTAACCTGTCTCAGTTGTTGATTACGCCAACAATCTCTTACCAATTCAGTAAGAATCATTCAGTGGGCGTTTCACCGATTATCGCTTACCAACGTTTTCGTGCCTACGGCCTGGGCCTGTTTAAAGGCTTTTCAAGTGATCCTGGCAATGTAACCAATAAGGGCGATGATGATGCCTGGGGTGGCGGTGTACGCATCGGCTATCAGGGTAAATTTGGTCCTGTTTCATTCGGTGTTTCGGCTGCTTCAAAAGTTTATATGCAGGAGTTCGATGACTACGCAGGTTTGTTTGCTGAACAAGGTGATTTTGATATTCCACCTAACTATGGCATCGGCCTGGCGATAGAAGTCACACCAAAATTGACTATAGCCGCAGATGTGTCGCGTATTATTTATAGTGATGTTGCTGCTATATCCAATAAGGGTCCAACAGCCGATGAGTTCTTTAACGGCTTTGCTACAGTATTGGCCGGCGCTAATACAGCCAACTTGCCTTTCTCTGTCGCAAAACCTCTGGGTTCGGATAATGGCTGGGGTTTTGGTTGGGATGATGCCACCGTCTACAAGATTGGTGTGAACTACGCCTATAGTCCTAAATGGACATTCCGCGGCGGGTTTAACTATTCTGAAGTGCCCTATGATGACGATCAAAGCCTGTTTAATGTGCTGGCACCTGCTGTCGTAGAAAAACATATCACCGCTGGCTTTACCTACGTATCAGGTGTGAACAGCGAAGTATCTATGACCTTTATGCATGCATTTAGAAATGATACAGATGCGACTTACACGGGTTCTGCGGGCACTGCTTTCGCAGGCTTCAATTTCGGTGCCGAAAACTCCATGCAACAAAATGCCATTGAAATCAGTTATGCGAGAAAATTTTAAACAGTTAGATAATTTGGGTGTATGGAAGCGCCTTATGATTTTTATTGAGTGCTCTTTCATATGAGATGTATGTGAGACAGGAAAGGAGAGAAGATGATGAGAAAATTAGTTCATTTACTGTTCACGTTAAGTTTTTTGGTCGTACCGTTTACGGTAGTTGACGCAGCATCTGAAAGGTTTAAACCTTTTGTGCTGGCATCAACCAGTCAGGGGGATTTCGATGGCACAGTGCTGAAAACAAAAGCGTCATTAGAAGGTGCTGGGTTTACTGTGCTGGGTGAGTTCACACCTTACAAAGATACCTTTGTTGAAAATACACGCGTTATTGTTGTCACCAGTGATGAGTTGATTAGCGTTGCGGGTCAAACTAAGTACGGTGGTTTTGCAGCGCCCTGGCGTGTGGCTGTGACCCAGGTGGGTGGTGAAATACAGGTTGCCTATTCTAATCCGGTTTATCTTTCTTATGCCTACCGTTTGAATTCTGATCTCAGCGGTGTCACTGAGGCATTGAGGGCAGCATTAGGTGTCCAGAGTACCTTTGGTTCTAAGAAAGGGCTGACCGCCCGTAAGTTAAAGAAGTACAAATACACCTTTGGCATGGAGCGTTTCAATAAGGTTTACAAACTTGCACAGTACGGTAGCCATGAAGATGCAGTTGCAGCAGTCGAGCAGAATCTAGCCGATAGCGTTGCGGGTGTTTCCAAAGTGTACCGCCTGGATATGCCCAACAATGTGACTGTGTTTGGCGTTGCGCGCAAGGCACCGAGTGATGATGCGAAAAATATGGATGATCAGTTCATAATGAGCATTGTGGATTTTCGAGAACATAAAGGTACGGCTTATCTGCCCTATGAAATCATGGTTGATGGCAACAAGGTAGTGGCCTTGCATATGCGATTCCGCATGGCGGTTCAATACCCGGATCTGAAAATGATGGGTGACAATAGCTTCATGAAGTTGATGCAAAGTCCTAATGCTATCCAAAAAGCCCTGAAACAGGTTGCTGGCGGCTAGGAATCCAACTTCTTTCTATAAATAGCGACCCCGGTGATACCGGGGTTTTTTATTTCTGGGCTATTCAGACTGATCCTTCCTGGGTAGTCAAAAACTATTAAAAATCCGTGATAAATCAGATCATCTGGGGTATCGTACGCGCCCTGATCAATTTATTTTATCTAACCCAAAATACATAGGGTCTCCGGGCCACCAGGTTTTATTTGGTTTTCACGGGTTACAGTACGAGGTTTCCAATCAATGGCTGATCGCAGACTACAGGTTTTTCACACGGTGGCCCGTCTGCTCAGTTTTACCAAAGCAGCCGAGTCACTGCACATGACTCAGCCTGCGGTGACCTTTCAGGTGCGACAGCTCGAAGAATATTTTAATACCCGTCTGTTTGATCGTACCCACAACAGAATTAGTCTCACCGATGCGGGTCAGCGTGTTTACGAATATTCCGACCAGATATTCAAACTCTATTCAGAAATGGAAGGCGCCGTTAAGGAAATGACTGGCGACATCAGTGGGGTTTTGATGATCGGCGCGAGTACCACCATTGCCGAATACATGCTGCCTGCGTTGCTGGGTGATTTTAAAAAGCAATACCCGGATGTCAATCTGCAACTCAAGGTCTCGAATTCAGATGGTATTGTGCAAATGGTGGAAAACAATGTGATTGATTTGGGTGTGGTTGAAGCACCTGTTTCAAACAAGAATCTGGTTGTCGAAGTCTGCCGGATGGATCAGCTGGTCGCCGTCGTGGCACCCCAGCATCCATTATCAAACCTGAAAACCTTGAGTTTGAACGAACTGCTTGAGCACCCATACATTTGCCGTGAAGAAGGGTCGGGTACACGGGAAGTGATTAATGAGTATATGAGTGGGCAGGGTGTAAATCCGGCACAGATTAACTTCTCTATGGAGCTAGGCAGCCCTGAATCAATCAAGGGTGCGGTCGAAGCCGGTATGGGTGTTTCTATTGTATCTCGTGCCACTGTGCAGAAAGAAATCAGATTAGGTACGTTGGTGACACTTAAATTAGATCCGCCTTTGGAAAGACCTTTTTCATTCGTGCACCAGAAACAGAAATTCCGCCATCGTGCGATGGATGAATTGCTTGATTTTGCACGTAACTACTGCAAGGATCATGCAGACGTATTGGACTAATGGCTTCCAAAGAAAGTCAGCAATTGATATCACTTTTTAATTCGTTATCCATAACGGATCAAAGCAGCCTGTTAAGCTTCGCCGAATTTCTTGTTCAGCGCAATCCAGACAGTATGCTGGTCACGTCTGCGCCAGCCGTATCCGAGCCTGAGCCTGTTCCAAAACCTGAATTGCTACCACGTCCGGAAAATGAACGAGTTGTAGCCGCTGTCAAACGGCTTTCAAAAAGTTATTTTATGCTCGATAAGCGGAAAATTCTGGGTTTGACTTCGGATCTAATGACGCAACATATATTACAGGGCAAGGAGGCTGATCTAGTGATCGATGAACTGGAAGAAACCTTTAGTGAGTTTTACCGGCAGCTGGTAGAGGGCGAAGACTGATGGAAAAAGTCCGGCAGTGGTTTCGCCGTTATGCTGCCGATCCACAGGTCGTTGCACTGTCGTTGGTATTACTGATTGGTGTAATCGTCTTGATTACGATGGGTCGGATGTTGGCACCGGCGATTGCGGCACTGGTACTGGCCTATTTGTTGGACGGTCTTGTTATGCCAATGCGGCGTTTAGGCGTGCCGAGAAATCTTGCGGTTTCACTGGTCTTTATTATCTTCCTCGTAGCACTGGTGTTTATTTTACTAGGGATGTTGCCGCGTTTGTCTCACCAGATCACACAATTGTTTCAACAATTGCCGAGTATTCTCAGTAAGGGCCAGGAAGCGTTGTTGCAATTACCGGAAAAGTACCCGGATTTGATCAGTGAGGTGCAGGTCAATGATGTGATCAGCGCGGTGCGTTCTGAACTGGCAGGACTGGGCCAGCGTTTCCTGTCTGTATCAGTTGCCTCGGTGCTGGGTATCATCACTATTATGGTCTACGTGGTACTGGTGCCGATGCTGGTGTTTTTTTTCATGAAGGACAAGCAACGGATTCTCGACTGGTTCAGTGGTTTTCTGCCGAGTGACCGTGCTTTGACTTCGCAGGTTTGGAACGACGTTAACAACCAGATTGCAAATTATGTGCGTGGCAAGATTTGGGAAATACTGTTAGTCGGTATTGTCAGTTATATTACTTTTACCTTAATGGGGCTGGAGTATTCTGAGTTGTTGGCTACACTGGTTGGTTTGTCGGTCATCATTCCTTATATTGGTGCTGCCATAGTGACATTACCCATCGCGGCGATTGCCTATTTTCAATGGGGCTGGAGTGCTGATTTCGGTTATGTGATGCTAGCCTACGGCATCATTCAGGCACTGGATGGTAATGTGCTGGTTCCCTTATTGTTCTCGGAAGTGGTCGACCTGCATCCAACGGCCATTATTCTTGCCGTGTTGATATTTGGGGGGTTCTGGGGGTTCTGGGGGGTGTTTTTTGCAATTCCATTGGCAACTCTGGTGTCCGCAGTTTTAAAAGCCTGGCCACGAAAACCGGTTGAATTACCCGCGCCTGAACAAATGGATGCGGCGGCTCAAACCTAAATAGTCCTGTGTTAATTGCCACTGACAGGGTTGGCTATATGCTCTGGTTCTTGTTTAATTCGCGTACCGCATCCAACACTTCATTGACATGATCAGGGACTTTGAGTTTGCGCCATTCCTTGCGCAAGACACCCTTGGTATCGATCAGGAAAGTACTGCGTTCAATGCCCATGACCATGCGGCCATACATATTTTTTTCCTTAATGACATCGAATTGTTTGCATAGTTTTTCATCCGGGTCTGACAATAATTCGAACGGGAAGTCCTGCTTTGCCTTGAAGTTTTCATGTGATTTAAGGCCGTCACGTGAAACGCCAACAACAACCGTTTTATTGCGCTTAAATTTGCTGTAATTGTCCCGAAAATCCTGACCTTCCAGTGTGCAACCCGGCGTGCTGTCCTTAGGATAGAAATAAATGACCAGGTTTTTGCCAGCGTAATCAGCCAGTTTGAAAATTTGCTCATTGGTAGAGTCAGCAGTGAAATTGGTGACTTTTTTATTGAGTGTTACGCGACTCATTAATTTTCCTCGGTGTTATCCATTGGCAGGTTCAATACCGGCATCAAGATTAAGCTGGTCACAGAAAGTCTGGAATTCCTCTCGCAGTGTTGCGATGTGTGTATCTGCAGGCACATCAACCAGCATGTGTACAGAAAACATAGCGGTGCCCGTATGAGGTGCCGCATAAGTTGCAGTTGATAAATCCTGAATATTGATATGCCGGTTAGAAAAGAAGCTCGCTAGATTATGTACGATGCCCGGATGATCAAGCGCAACCACGTCCACCGAATAGGGTAGCAAGTTGCCTTGCTGAGGTTTGTTCTCGGTCCGTTTTGCCGTGATCTGCATGCTCAGTTTATCTTGCATGGCGGATATTTGATTTTCGAGTTTGGCAATATTGTTCCAGTTACCCGAGACCAGTAACAGGATTGCAAATTCACCACCCAGGATCACCATGCGGCTATCTTCGATGTTGCAGCTGTTTTCTAATACCCACTCTGTCAGCCGGTCAACCAGACCGGTCTGATCCTCGCCGATAGCTGAAATGACTAATTGGCTATTCATTTCGCAAGTTTATCACGTCACAGCTCGACGGCGCGTAACTGTTCGGCGGCCTCTTCCGGGCTGATAGTGCTGACGAATAACCCTGAGCCTAGTTCGAAACCAGTCGGAATGCTGGTGCGTGGGCAAATCTCAAGATGCCAGTGGTAACTGTCCTGACAATTTTCAAAGTTGTTGGTATGAGGGAGCGAGTGCAGAAAAAAGTTGAATTGAGCGCCGCCGATCACAGCATCCAGTCGGGACATGGTATTTTTCAGTACCTGTGCAAAATCACGGCGCTGATCTTCGGTAATCGTCAGAAAGTCACTGTTATGTTGCAGCGGCAGAATATGTAATTCCCATTCGTAGCGGCTGGCGAAGGGTTTGATAGCCACAAAATGCTCCCCACGTTCGACAACATATTGGCCGACATTGATCTTGCGGCGGACTGAGCCGGAATCTCGATCGTAAATAGTAGCTTCAAACGTCAATGCTTCGTCAATCAGTGAGCAGAAAATACATTGCCGGTTTTTTTCAAAATATTGCCTGGAATTAGTGACCTCGTTATATACATTTTCAGGCACCACCGGCATGGCAATCACCTGGCTGTGAGTATGTGGAATACTGGCACCAGCGGCGGGCCCGAAATTCTTGAAAACCAGGACGTACTGAATGCGCGGGTCTGCCTGGTACAGGGCTTCAATCCGATCCCGGTACACGCCCAATAGTGAAAACAGATGTAATTCAGACATTTCGTGAATCGCGATTCCGTGCTGGGTGTGGTCAACAATTACCTCATGACGCCCGTATCCGTCGATAGTCTGTTGCAGACCAAACACCAGATTATTGGAAGTACTGTCATCGCCGAGCACGGGATAGAGGTTCTCGACGACGCGAATTTGCCAGTCGTCTTCGTTCGGCACCGAGCTAATGGTCGGGGGTGTCATGGTTTCGTTGCCAGTACAGAATGGGCAGGTATCGACATGTTTACGGGTATCGCGTGGAGCCGGTGCCTCTTCCTTGCGGGGCCGCATACCGCGCGCTGTGGAAACCAGTACGGATTCACTGGGAACAATAGGGTTGATGCGAATTTCACGCACTGTGCTGGGTTTTTCGGTCATCGGGTGATCTTCCTTTCATTTAAAGCGCATGCGTAAGTAGCCCGGTATTCTTGTTGTGGGCCATCAGCAGCAGGGAAGCTGCTGTTGAGCGTACAGGGATGTATTTACAGCGTGCCCACAACAAGAATACCGGGCTACTTACGCATTTATTTGTAACGGAAGCTTACCCGGAGTGCCTGGCAGTGGCTAGACCACCCTAAAGGTTAGAATAAGATTCAGAGCAGCTTGTCAGTCAGCCACCAGAAAAGTACCATGCGCTATTATTTTCATCCCCCGGAGAATTTCGATGTTTCACGGTAGTATGGTTGCGCTGGTTACCCCCATGCGTGAGGATGGTGCTATCGATGAAGACAGTCTGGAAGCGCTGATCGAATTCCACATCACCGAGGGCAGCGATGCCATTGTGGCCGTAGGCACCACGGGTGAATCAGCCACGCTGGATGAGAAAGAACACTGCAGCCTGTTGCGCCGGATTGTTGATCTGGTCAAGGGGCGGGTGCCGGTGATTGCCGGTACGGGTGCCAATTCAACGACGGAAGCGATTGATCTGACGCGCTGTGGTCTGCAGGCAGGCGCGGATGCCTGTTTGCTGGTGACGCCTTATTACAACAAACCGACCCAGGAAGGGTTGTATCAACATTATAAGGCGGTAGCAGAGGCTGTGCCGGTGCCGCAAATTTTATACAACGTTCCCGGACGTACTATGTGTGATTTACTGCCCGAGACCGTCGAGCGTTTGGCGTCGATCAGTAATATCGTCGGTATTAAAGAAGCAACGGGTGATTTGCAACGCGGTAAAGATATTTTGGAACGTTGTGGAGATCAGCTTGATCTATATAGTGGTGATGATGCCACCGCAATGGAGTTAATTCTGCTTGGTGCCAAAGGTAACATTTCTGTAACGGCCAATGTTGCGCCACGCGCCATGCATGACATGTGTGTCGCCGCGCTGGCGGGTGATCGCAGTCAGGCGGAAAATCTGGATAAACCATTACGTGGTTTACACCAGGATCTGTTTGTCGAATCTAATCCCATTCCCGTAAAATGGGCGCTTTACGCAATGGGCATGACCCCGCCGGGGTTACGTTTACCACTAACACCGTTATCGGATGAATATCATCCGGTTGTTCTCAATGCGCTGAAGCAGGCTGGTGTGAGCTTGCCCTGAACGCACACTTAACTGATTCTGGATAAAAAATTTGATGCCGTATCTTTATAACTTATCGAAATATTTTGTATCTATTCTGTTGGCTGTGTCCCTGGCGGGTTGCAGTGTTGTTAACAAAATATTTCCGGATCGAAGCGAAGACTATAAAAAGGCCAAGCCGGCGGTGCGGTTAGAAGTGCCACCGGATATGAACACCACGACCCTGTCAGATTCGTTAATTGTTAACGACGATTCAACCAGCCTGTCTGATTATGATGCGCGTCAGCAGCAAGAGTCTGTGAAAACAGCCGACACTGGAGTTTTGCCAGTCCAGGAAGGTATGTTACTGAAACGTGATCGGGATCGTCACTGGTTGTTATTGCAGGGGACGCCTGATGCCGTGTGGTCAAGGGTGCGTGATTTCTGGATGGAGCGGGGCTTTCTGATTGTGCAGGAAGATCCTGCCACCGGTATTCTCGAAACAGATTGGGCTGAAAACCGGTCATCAATTCCGCAAGGGCCGATTAGAAACCTGATCGGTAAAGTATTTGATAATGCCTACTCATCTTCTTATCGCGATAAATTCCGCATGCGACTTGAGCGTGGAGAAGAACAGGATACGACAGAAGTTTTTATTACTCATCAAGGCATGGAAGAGGAGCTAGAGGGCGATGCTGATCAGATTCGTGCCTCTGTGTGGGTGCCTCGGCCTGCTGATCCTGAGCTGGAAGTTGAAAAACTGAAACAGCTAGCAGTTTTTCTCGGCGCAGATGCTGGATTAATGGCCAATGCTGAAAAATCATCGCAACTTGCATCCGAGCAGCGGGCAAATTTGTTGATCAGTGAATCCGAACCGGCAACCTTGGTGGTGCATGAGGATTATTCCAGAGCCTGGCGCAGTGTCGGCATTGCCCTGGACCGAGTGGGTTTTGCTGTTGAAGATCGTAACCGTTCTGATGGGGTTTATTACGTCAGCTATCGTGATGCGGAGTCTAAAAATAAAAAAGGTTTTCTATCCAGACTTTTCAGTACGCATGATGAAGAATCTGCTACGCGGCAATATCAGATTAAATTGACTGAAGATGGTGCAGATACCCGAACCAATATCCTGAATGCGGAAGGCGAATCCGAACAGTCTACGACCGCCTTACGGATTCTCAATTTGCTCTATGAGAAACTGAAATAACCTTGCGCTTCTCATCACTAGGTAGCGGTAGCCGGGGTAATTCCACATTGGTGGAGTCCGGTGCAACCTGTGTCATGGTGGACTGCGGATTTTCTGCATTAGAAGCTGGAAAACGTCTGGCCAGGTTAAATAAATCACCGGCCGACATCACAGCTATTTTGGTAACCCACGAACATACAGATCATATAGGTGGTGTGGCCCGATTTTCCAATAAACATGATATTCCGGTTTGGGCAACCGCCGGGACATTGAGCACTAAACAGGGTGCCAGTATTAATAACGCGCAGTGTATTAACAGCCATCAATCCTTTGTCGTGGGCGATTTAGAAGTGCAGCCATTTCCTGTCCCCCATGATGCCCGGGAACCTTGTCAATTTGTGTTCAGTGATGCGTCGGCAAGGCTAGGGATTTTAACGGATCTGGGCAGCATTACCGGTCACGTTGTAGAGACCTTAAACGGGGTGGATGCCATGCTGTTGGAGTGCAATCATGATACGGCCATGCTGGCAGATGGTCCCTATCCAATGCATCTCAAGGAGCGTGTCGGTGGCGAATACGGCCACCTGAGTAATCACCAGGCAGCCGATCTTTTGGCTAGACTTGATACTTCCAGGCTACGCTTGTTGGTCGCTGCTCATCTGAGTGATAAAAATAATCGGCCGCAACTCGCCAGGCAGGCAGTATCCAGTGTGCTTGATGGTGGCGTGACCGAAATTAGAATTGCTTGCCAGGATACGGGATTCGACTGGCACACTATTCAAACTGTTTGAAACATGGGTGATGCTGTACCCGCCGCTGTCCATCCAGTATCATTTCATACTCTGATTTTCACCAGCTTGCGCGAGATTTCATGCTGCAATTAACGGGTGGCCCCGCGTTCTCATCATTTCGCAGTCATAAACTACTGCAAAAAATCCAGTCGCTTGTGCCTGACGTTCAAGCATTTAATGCTACCTTTATTCATTTTGTAGATCTGGAACAATCATTGAATGATGATCAGACCGAGCTACTCAGTAAATTACTCGAATATACTGGTTCTATCCCAGCACTTTTAAATTCACAACACAGTTTCTGGATTGTGCCGCGACTCGGTACGATTTCTCCCTGGTCGACGAAGGCCACCGACATTATTCACAACTGTGGTCTTAACCGGGTGCATCGTCTGGAAAGAGGGATACGTTTCGATATAAGTCTGCATGCCACTGATGCCTTAAACGATCAAGCAATACAAAAGTTGCTACCGGTTCTGCATGATCGTATGACTGAATCTGTATTACTGAATGCTGACGATGCACAGCTGTTGTTTGTTCAAGCCGAGCCAGCACCACTGGCCAGTGTGGATATTCTGGGAGGTGGGCGCGCAGCACTGGAATTGGCTAACAGCAGTATGGGCTTGGCGTTGTCTGCTGACGAAATTGATTATCTGATCGAAAATTTTTCTGCGTTGAGACGGAATCCGACGGATATTGAATTAATGATGTTTGCACAGGCAAATTCTGAACATTGCCGGCACAAAATTTTTAACGCCAGCTGGATTATTGATGGTGTGGAACAAGATACATCTTTGTTCAATATGATCCGAGCCAGCCACCGTGCCAGTCCGGACGGTGTGTTATCAGCCTACAGCGATAATTCAGCGGTTATACAAGGTAATCAGGTGCGACGATTTTTCCCGGATGCAAACAGCGCTGTGTATAAAGCACATGAAGAAGCGGCGCATATCCAGATTAAAGTTGAAACGCATAATCATCCGACAGCGATTTCACCTTTCCCGGGAGCGGCAACCGGTTCTGGTGGGGAAATCCGGGACGAGGGTGCGACTGGTCGAGGTGCCAAACCTAAAGCAGGCCTGTGTGGTTTCTCGGTTTCAAATTTACGCATACCGGGTTTTGAGCAACCCTGGGAGACTGATCATGGGAAACCGGCACGCATTGTTTCGGCGCTGGATATTATGATTGAGGGTCCGTTAGGTGCGGCTGCCTTCAATAATGAATTTGGTCGGCCTAACTTGTGCGGTTATTTCAGAACCTACGAAGAACAGGTGCCCGGTGGTGATGGCGCAGAATTACGCGGCTATCACAAACCAATCATGATCGCGGGTGGTTACGGCAATATACGCGAACAGCATGTACTGAAAAATACTATTCCTGCCGGTGCGCCGATTGTTGTGCTTGGTGGTCCGGCGATGTTGATCGGGTTGGGTGGTGGCGCTGCATCGTCAGTGTCCAGTGGTGCCAGTTCTGAAGACCTCGACTTTGCTTCCGTACAGCGCGGTAACCCGGAAATGGAGCGGCGTTGCCAGGAAGTGATCGACCGCTGTTGGGAGATGGGTGATAAAAACCCAATCGTATCGATTCACGATGTGGGTGCTGGAGGCGTGTCCAATGCAGTGCCAGAACTGGTTAATGACAGCGGCCGTGGTGGACGTTTTGAGTTGCGTGCAGTACCTAATGACGAGCCGGGTATGTCACCCATGCAGATCTGGTGTAACGAATCCCAGGAACGATATGTACTGGCAATAGCACCGGATCAGTTAGATAACTTTAAAGCTTTGTGTGAGCGTGAGCGTTGTCCAATTGCGTTGCTCGGCGAAGCAACAACAGAACAACAGTTGATAGTGGGCGACGGCTATTTTGATAACACACCCATTGATATGCCTCTGGCTATGCTGCTTGGCAAGCCACCAAAGATGTTGCGCGATGTACATCATCGTACCTTTACCAAACCAGAGTTGGAAGTTAGTGATAACCTGCGCGCTATTGCCTACCGTATCCTGCGGCTACCTACCGTTGCCAGTAAAAGTTTTCTGATTACCATCGGTGATCGTTCTATCACTGGCCAGGTGGCGCGCGATCAAATGGTTGGACCCTGGCAGGTGCCAGTTGCTGATGTCGCCGTCACTTGTGCAGATTTTAATGGTCATGTGGGTGAAGCTATGGCGATGGGAGAGCGTCCACCGATTGCACTGGTCGAACCGGCAGCCTCCGGCCGGATGGCTGTGGGTGAGGCGATCACCAATATTGCAGCCGCTTGCATCAACACACTTGCCGATATCCGTTTGTCCGCCAACTGGATGGCAGCAGCCGGTCATCCTGGTGAAGATGCTGCGCTTTATGACACAGTAAAAGCGGTAGGGCAGGAGCTTTGTCCGAGTTTGGGCATTGCGATTCCGGTCGGTAAAGATTCCATGTCACTAAAAACGGTTTGGCAAGAGGGCGGTAAGGAATTATCTGTCACCGGGCCGTTATCATTAATTGTTACCGCGTTTGCACCCGTTGCCGACGTGCGTCGTACATTGACGCCACAGTTACGCCGTGATCAAGGTGATACCGATTTAATACTGATCGATTTGGGTAAAGGTGCAAACCGTTTAGCGGGTTCTGCACTGGCTCAGGTCTATAAGCAGGTTGGTCATCACGCACCGGATCTCGATGACACGGATGCGATGAAAGCCTTTTTTGAAAGTATCCAGGATTTTAACCAGTCAGGTCTGTTGCTGGCTTATCACGACCGGTCGGACGGTGGTTTGTTTGTGACGCTCTGTGAAATGGCCTTTGCAGGGCGCTGTGGTATTGATGTGCAACTGGATACGCTGGGTGATGATGTTCAGGCCATGTTATTCAATGAAGAACTGGGTGCGGTTGTACAGGTGCGGCATTGTGATACCGATACTGTACTGGAAACTTTGCGAGAAGCAGGGCTAGGTCATCACAGTCATGTTATTGGTACGTTGAACGAGAGTGACCGGTTATCAGTAACGTTGGCGAATCATTCTATTTTCGATGAAGCGCGTGTTGATTTACAACGCGCCTGGACAGAAACCAGTTACCAGATGCAAACACTGCGGGATAATCCGGATTGTGCACAGCAGGAGTTTGATGCCTTGCTGAATGTTGATAATCCAGGTATCCAACCCGTGTTGAGTTTTGATCCTGATGAAGATGTGGCCGCGCCGATGATCGCCACCAGTGCCAGGCCGGAAATGGCAATACTGCGCGAGCAGGGTGTCAACGGGCAAATTGAAATGGCAGCGGCGTTTGATGCGGCAGGTTTTAATTGCCGTGATGTTCATATGAGTGACATTATCGAGGGCCGTGTCAGCCTGGCAGATTTCAGCGGGCTGGTGGCGTGCGGCGGTTTTTCATACGGCGATGTGTTGGGTGCAGGTCAGGGCTGGGCTAAATCAATTTTGTTCAATGCGCGAGCGCGTGATGAATTCAGCGCTTTTTTTGAACGCAAAGACAGTTGGGGTCTGGGTGTTTGTAACGGTTGCCAGATGTTATCAAGTTTACGTGACCTGATTCCAGGTGCGTCACACTGGCCGTCATTTATCAGAAATACGTCTGAACAATTTGAAGCGCGTTTTTCACAAGTGGAAATTTTGTCAACGGCTTCATTATTGCTGGATGGCATGGCAGGCTCGCGTTTGACGATTGCGGTTGCACATGGTGAAGGGCACGCAAAGTTTGCCAGTGATGTAGATGTACAGGCAGTGCTTGATGAAAACCTGGTTGTGATGCGCTATGTCGATAACCAGGGTCAGCCAACAGAACGATATCCGTTTAATCCGAATGGTTCTCCTCAGGGTATCACCGGCCTGACTACTCAGGATGGTCGCTTTACGATCATGATGCCGCACCCCGAACGAGTGTTTCGTAGTGTTCTTAATTCGTGGCACCCGGATGATTGGGGTGAGGATGGCCCGTGGTTGAGGATGTTCCGTAATGCGCGCCGCCGGATTGAATAAAGTCATCTCTGAGCTTCCCTGGCGCTGTGATAGTTTTGTGATACTTTTACCAGATACTGTTTTTATATGACCTGCCGATGAACTTGATGAGTACATCCCGGTCACAGCAACAGAGGCCAGACTATGACAATGAAAAAATCAACCAGTGTGATCAGCGAATCTGAAGTTACACCCTACGAAATCTACCAGCAACGGCGTGATTTTATAAAAACCGGTATCGCGATGGCTGCCGCCGCAGCATTTCCTTCAATTGCTGAATCGAAATTTGCGCTTGGTAAATTCGTTTCAAGTTCCTATAGCACGGATGAAGAAAAGACGCCGTTTAAGGATGTGACGACCTACAATAATTTTTACGAATTTGGTACCTCTAAAAGTGACCCGGCGCGGCATGCGCACAAGTTGGTTACCGATCCGTGGTCAATAGCTATCGAAGGTGCTGTAGAAAAACCGGGTACTTATACCCTGGAAGATATTCTTAAGCCGCATGCTCTGGAAGAACGTATCTATCGGTTGCGGTGTGTCGAAGGCTGGTCGATGGTTATTCCCTGGATTGGCTTTCCATTGGCGGATTTGATTAAACGATTCAAGCCAACATCGGCTGCAAAATATGTCGAGTTCATTACCTTGCAGGATAAAAAACAAATGCCGGGTACACGCCGTCGTGTACTCGACTGGCCTTACACTGAAGGTTTGCGGATGGATGAGGCTATGAATCCATTAACACTGGTAGCGGTGGGTCTGTATGGCAAAGTGTTACCCAATCAAAGTGGTGCGCCTATCCGTTTGGTAGTGCCCTGGAAATATGGATTCAAAAGTATCAAGTCGATTGTCAAAATTCGTTTTGTCGAAAAACAACCAGTGAGCTCTTGGATGAAAGCCGGTCCGCGTGAGTATGGATTCTATTCCAATGTGAATCCTGATGTCCCACATCCACGCTGGAGTCAAAAGAAGGAACGCCGAATTGGTGAGTTTCGTAAACGTAAAACGATGATGTATAACGGCTACGGTGAACAGGTAGCATCACTGTATACAGGGATGGATCTGAAAAAGAATTTTTAGATCTTATTACTCTTTCTGAAAAAGCCGTCCCCTCCCCCTCAGGGGGAGGGCCAGGGAGAGGGGGTAAATAAGGCAGTTGTTTATCAGATTCCCTCTCCCCAACCCTCTTCCTGAGGGAGAGGAAGTTAGTTAGCCGGTGTCCAAATGTTAAAATTGTAATTTAATTAAGTTATGTCATGCCAAAGAAATTAACCAAACCAGTTATTTTTATCCTAAGCCTATTACCATTGTTACTACTGTCATTTCAGTACTACGCCAACATGTTAGGCGCTAACCCTATAGAAGCAATAACCCACCAGACCGGTGATTGGACTCTCCGCTTCCTGTTACTCACACTCACAGCAACGCCATTGCGGCGTATAACTGGTTGGAATTGGCTGATACGAATTCGCCGTATGCTTGGACTATTTGCATTTTTCTATGCAAGCCTGCATCTCATCACCTATTTCTGGTTGGATCAGTTTTTTGACTGGCCAGAGATCTGGCTGGATATTCTGGATCGTCCGTTTGTGACAGTTGGAATGTTGGGGTTTATTTTACTGTTGCCGCTCGCAGTGACATCAACCAATGCCATGATGAAAAGGCTAGGGAAAAACTGGAAAAAACTGCATCGTCTTGCCTATGTAATACCAGCGCTTGGTGTTATTCATTTCTGGTGGTTGGTCAAAGCCGATGTGTTGGAGCCATTGATCTATGGCTTGCTGTTGGCGGTACTTCTTGCCGTACGGTTCCGCAAAATACCTGCATTTAAAAAAGCGGGTATGTTAGAAAAAACTGTGTGTGATATCCGCTCCGGATAACAAATCCAGAATAAAAAATATTTCCGGGGAAAAGGGGTCGGTGACAAATGAGAATGATTGTGTTTTGTCACCGACCCCCTTTTTGCCCTAAAATTACTGTTCTTAATTCCCTGCTTGGCGGATTGCGAGGACGGTATATTCCGTGAACCCTAACACTTCTCTCTTGCGTAACCTCGGTTCGGCCAAAAACAAACGTGACTGGCCTGATTACCTGTCGGATTTGCCCTGACCGTTGGCGAGTCGCATAATTATTACTTTTCAGGAATAGTGACCTTAAAAGAAGTAAGTGATGCTTACACGGCAATGAAAGAAAATGGAACCGGTTGCCATGGGATAAAGTCGAAGAACAAATAAGGAAATTTAAAAATGGATAATCAGTTTTTCAAAAAACCAATTCTGAACTCGCCCTATGAATATCCCGTCAGGCATTGGGAGCTTGACGAAAGCGGTCAACCAACTCAACAGATTATTGAAAGCCGCCGCCGTGCGGATTTCATTACACCCATTCCAAAGCCTCGCAAGCGTAAAGGCGCAGCTGAGCAGTCGCAGTTGCTTTTCAACGAAGGCAAAGACCTGTCCACTGGCGAGCAACAGTATGACCATACCGCCATCATCAATGGTGTTCGTCAGCAGGTCGATAAATGGCGCAAGTTGCCAAACCCGAATGATTGGCATGTGACGCCTGAGACAACACGTCTGTTACAACACTGGCGGCATTATCCATTCAGTAGTATCCGACCCTTCTTCTGTCAGATAGAAGCCGTCGAAACCGCCATCTGGCTAACCGAAGTGGCTCCCAATGCAGGTAAGATCGGCAAAAACTATCTGCAACATCTGGCTGATGCCAACCTCAACGCCAATCCCGAAATCATGCGGCTTGCCCTGAAGCTGGCAACCGGTGCGGGCAAAACGACTGTCATGGCCATGTTGATTGCCTGGCAGACAATGAATGCCGTACGTAAACCTCAAAGCAATCGGTTTACACGAGGGTTTCTGATCGTTGCACCAGGACTGACGATCAAGGATCGACTGCGTGTGCTTCAGCCCAACGATCCCGACAGTTACTACCTGAGCCGTGAACTCATTCCGAATGACATGATGGGTGATCTGGAACGGGCCAAGATCGTGATTACCAACTACCATGCGTTCAAACTTCGTGAGCGCATGGCGCTCTCGAAAGGCGGCCGTTCGCTGCTACAGGGGCGGGGTGAGTCGCTGAATACGCTGGAAACTGAAGGCCAGATGCTGCAAAGAGTCATGCCTGACCTGATGGGTATGAAGAACATCATGGTGATCAATGATGAAGCACATCATTGTTATCGGGAAAAACCGGAACCGGAAGATAACGATACCCTGAAAAGGGATGAAAAAAAGGAAGCGGAAAAAAACAACGAAGCCGCCCGTCTCTGGATCTCCGGCATTGAAGCGGTCAATCGCAAGCTGGGCGTTACCCGTGTTATCGACCTGTCTGCCACGCCCTTTTTCCTGCGCGGTTCCGGCTATGCCGAAGGCACATTATTCCCGTGGACGATGAGTGACTTCTCGCTCATGGATGCCATCGAGTGCGGCATCGTCAAACTGCCACGTGTCCCAGTCGCCGATAATATTCCCGGTAACGAGATGCCGATGTTCCGCAATCTATGGGAGCATATTCGCAAGGACATGCCTGAAAAAGGCCGTGGCAAGGCAACAACACTGGATCCCCTGGCGCTCCCTGCGCCTCTCAAAACCGCATTGGAGGCATTATACGGCCACTACCAGAAAACCTTCGAGCTATGGCAGAAAGCAGGTGTCCGCGTGCCACCCTGTTTCATTTTAGTCTGTAATAACACATCCACGTCGAAACTGGTTTATGACTACATTTCGGGCTTTCATCGGCAAAATGATGATGATTCAACCACGCTTGAGAACGGACGTTTATCCCTGTTCCAGAATTACGACGAGCACGGTAATTCAATTGCACGACCACGCACCCTGTTGATTGACAGTGAACAGCTCGAATCCGGCGAAGCGCTGGACAAGAGTTTCCATAAAATGGCTGTAGAAGAAATCGACCGTTTCCGGCGTGAGATCGTTGAACGTACCGGTGACCTGCGCCAGGCCGAGAACATCACGGATCAGGATCTGCTCAGAGAAGTCATGAATACCGTGGGCAAGGAAGGGCAACTGGGCGAATCTGTTCGCTGTGTGGTCTCAGTCTCCATGCTCACCGAAGGCTGGGACGCCAACAATGTTACCCACGTCCTTGGTCTGCGCGCCTTCGGCACCCAGCTACTGTGTGAGCAGGTCATTGGCCGCGCCTTGCGCCGCCAGTCCTATGATCTGAATGAAGAGGGGTTATTCAATGTAGAGTATGCGGACGTGCTGGGAATCCCCTTCGACTTCACGGCCAAACCGGTTGTTGCGCCACCTCAACCACCGCGTGAAACTATTCAAGTGAAGGCTATCCGACCTGAACGTGACGCCCTGGAAATCCATTTCCCGCGTGTGGCGGGTTACCGTGTTGAATTACCTGAAGAGCGGCTCACCGCCAAGTTCAATGATGATTCGGTGTTAGAATTGACGCCGAAACTGGTCGGCCCCTCCATCACCCGCAATGCTGGCATTATTGGTGAGGACGTAGATCTGAGCCTGGAGCATCTGCAAGACATGCGGCATTCCACCTTGCTGATGCACATCACCAAGCGGCTGCTCTACACCAAATGGCGTGATCCGGGAGAAGAGCCAAAGCTTTACTTGTTTGGTCAGTTGAAACGCATCACCAAGCAATGGTTAGACCATTGCCTGGTCTGCAAGGGCGGTACTTATCCCGCCCAGCTCATGTACCAGGAACTGGCCGACACAGCTTGCGAACGTATCACGGCTGGCATCACCCGCAGTTTGATTGGAGAACAACCCGTTAAAGCCGTACTCGACCCCTACAACCCGACTGGCTCAACAGCCTATGTCAATTTCAACACATCAAAAACAGACCGTTGGCAAACAGACGCCAGACGTTGCCACATTAACTGGGCCATTCTCGACAGCGACTGGGAAGGTGAATTCTGCCGGGTTGTCGAAGCGCACCCAAAAGTAAAAGCCTACGTCAAGAACCACAACCTGGGACTCGAAGTGCCTTACCGCTACGGTTCCGTCATGCGCAAATACATCCCCGATTTCATTATCCAGATCAACGATGGACAAGATGAAAATGACTTGCTGAATCTCATCGTCGAAATCAAAGGCTACCGGGGTGAGGATGCCAAGGAAAAGAAATCCACCATGGACAACTACTGGATACCCGGTGTCAACCATATTGGCAGTCATGACCGCTGGGCCTTTGCCGAATTTACCGACGTGTTTGAGATGCAGGATGATTTTGCGAAAAAGGTCGAGGATGAATTTAACAAAATGATGGATGTGGCTACAGGAGTAACACATGAAGACTGACCTTGTTCACAGCCTGACTGATAACTTCGAAGCACATGCCCAGGAAACCGAAGGTGGCGTTGAGTTCTGGCTCGCACGCGATCTGCAATATCTGCTTGGCTATACCAAATGGGATAACTTTCTGAACGTTGTTTCCAGGGCGAAAACAGCATGCGAAGTATCAGATCATGATATTTCAGACCATTTTGCCGGCGTCGGGAAAATGGTTGATCTGGGTTCGGGTAGTCAGCGTGAAGTAGACGACGTTATGCTCACCCGCTATGCCTGCTATCTCATCGCCCAGAATGGTGATCCCAGAAAACCGGAAATAGCATTCGCGCAAACCTATTTTGCTGTCCAGACTCGCCGGGCTGAGTTAATCGAGCAACGCTTGCTGGAAGCAGAGCGCGTATCTGCTCGTAAAAAGCTGACACAAACAGAAAAGGAACTCTCCCAGGTCATCTATGAACAAACTGGCGGCAACAAAAACTTCGGTCTGATTCGCAGCAAAGGAGACAAAGCCCTGTTTGGTAAAACCACACAGGCCATGAAATCCCGCTGGAAAGTGCCTGCCAGTCGTCCACTGGCCGACTTTGCACCGACCATTATCCTCAAAGCCAAGGACTTCGCCACCGAGATCACAATCTTCAATGCCCAAGAACAACAGATGGATAGCGCAGCCGCCATCTCCAACGAGCATATCACCAATAATGAGGCAGTCAGGAAGACATTGCTCGAACGTGGCATCCGTCCTGAAACCTTGCCAGCCGAAGAAGACGTGAAAAAAGTCGAACGCCGCCTTACATCCGAACAAAAGAAAACATTGAAAAATCCGGACGGACTGGATTCCTAAAGGGAATAGAAAATCATGGCAAAGAAACCAACCAAAAAGCGCATCGCAACCCTCAAGCACGAGGAAGCAAAGCGAAAAAATATTCCCACTGCCGAATACCACTCAGTAATGCAGAAGGGAGACCAGGATCCGATCCGTGTCGCCTACGAACGCCGTAACCGCGACCTCGATCCGCAACTGGTCTGGCGTGGCAAGGATGAGCAGGATTGGTCGGATTTGGTGGTGCATGCGCCACCGCTGTATATCCAGGAAAAGGTGCATCCCAAGGTATTGATTGATGACCTACTGCGTCGTACAGAAACTGATGAAGTAGCGGCAGACCCACAGGTAGACCTCTTTGCCGACTTCAACGGCGTGCCGGATGAAGGTGCCAAGACCGAGTTCTACCAGCACGACGCCAACTGGACTAACCGCATGATTTTGGGCGATAGCCTGCAAGTGATGGCGTCGCTGGCAGAACGGGAAGGGCTGCGCGGCAAGGTGCAGTGTATTTATCTCGATCCGCCTTATGGGATTAAATTTAACTCCAACTTTCAGTGGTCAACCACGAGCCGGGATGTAAAGGATGGCAAGGTGGATCACATCACCCGTGAGCCGGAACAGGTCAAGGCGTTCCGGGATACCTGGCGGGATGGGATACATTCATACCTGACTTATCTGCGGGATCGGCTGACTGTGGCGCGGGATTTGTTGACGGATTCTGGATCGATCTTTGTGCAGATTGGGGATGAGAATGTGCATAGGGTTCGGGCTTTGATGGATGAAGTCTTTGGTGAAGATGGTCACGTGGCGATGATTGCCTTCACGAAGGGAGCAACTGGACTGTCTGCGTCAGGTCGCATGCCAGCACGATTGGATTACATTCTATGGTATGGAAAAAGCACAAGTGTACCCATCAAATATCGACAGCTCTATACGTTGAAAAGTGCCGATCAGGATTCGAATTTTCCGTGGGTGATCCTTCCCTCCGGCGATAGGACGAGGCGTTCCCAATTTAAGGGTGACCTACCAGAAATCGTCCGGTTCGGGCAGGATGTCTCCCTAACAAAGCCTGGGCCGGGTGCCAAGTACGAGATTGAATACATGGGGAGAGTTTCGATTCCGGGAAACGGTGGTGGGGTACCACTAAAGAACAGCTGGAACGTGCTCTAAAGAGTGGTCGCATTATTGTAATTGGGAAGTCCCTACGACATCTACGATATCTGGATGAAAGCAGTCTAACTGCTATAGGGAATCTGTGGGATGGATTCCTTGGTCAGAATGCACCTGTTTACGTTGTTCAAACCAATGCCGACATCGTTCAACGGTGCCTTCTCATGACTACGGATCCCGGAGACTTAGTCCTCGACCCAACTTGTGGTTCTGGCACCACAGCCTATGTCGCTGAACAATGGGGGCGTCGCTGGATCACCGCCGACAGTTCTCGCGTCGCCCTTGCGCTGGCTCGTGCCAGAATTATGGGTGCCCGCTATTCCTTCTACCATCTGGCAGACAGCTCCGAAGGCCAGCAAAAAGAAGCAGAAATCACCCGTACCGCGCCATCTGAATCCGCCACCCACGGTAATATTCGCCAAGGCTTCGTCTACCAACGCGTACCACATATCACCCTGAAGGCCATCGCCAACAACGCCGAAATCGACGTGATCTGGGAACAGTTCCAGGAAAAGCTGGAGCCACTGTGCGAACAACTCAACCAGGCATTAAGTGAATCATGGGAAGAATGGGAAATCCCCCGCGAACCTGGTTACCCCTGGCCTGAAAAAGCCACCAAAGCCTGGCAGCGGTTGCAGGCTGCCGATACTGATCGGACGAAACTCATGGCATTAAAAGCCCTGAACAAAGAGATTGATCGAAACTACACCCTCGACGATATCCCCGACCAACCCTACGACCTCTGGAAAATAATTCGTGTTAATTCGTGTCCATTAGTGGTTCAAAAAATAACCACGAATGAACACGAATGGACACAAATAGCGGAACAGGCCACACGGTTCCACAAACAATGGAGGGAACAATACATCGCCCGGCAAAAAGAGATTGATGCCTCCATCGCCGCCAAGGCCGATTATGAATACCTCTACGACAAACCCTACGAGGACAAGAAAAAGGTGCGGGTCGCTGGACCCTTCACCGTGGAAAGCCTGTCACCGCATCGTGTACTTGGTGTGGATGAAAATGATGAGCTGATCGATGACAATGCAGTTGGCAGAGAAGGTTATGGTGAGGAGCAGAATTTCGTCCAGATGATTCTGGAAAACCTCAAAACCGCCGGTGTGCAACAGGCTCATAAGGAAGACAAAATTGACTTCACTTCACTGACACCCTGGCCGGGTGATCTTATCTGCGCCGAAGGTCGCTATTTTGAAGGCGACGAAGAATCGGGCAGCGAGAAACGCGCCGGTATCTTCATCGGCCCTGAATTCGGCACTGTCTCCCGCCCCGATCTGGTCGCCGCCGCTCGTGAAGCAGGCGATGCCGATTTCGATGTACTCATCACCTGCGCCTTCAACTACGACGCCCACTCATCCGAGTTCAACAAACTCGGCCGTATCCCCGTCCTCAAAGCCAGAATGAATGCCGACCTGCACATGGCCGACGACCTGAAAAACACAGGCAAAGGCAACCTCTTCGTCATCTTCGGCGAACCTGACATCGACATCCTCGATGCCGAAGACGGCAAAATTCAGGTCAAGGTCAACGGCGTCGATGTCTTCCACCCCAACACCGGCGAAGTCCGCAGCGACGGCCCCGAAGGCATCGCCTGCTGGTTCATCGACACCGACTACAACGAAGAGAGCTTTTTCGTCCGCCACGCCTATTTTCTTGGTGCGAATGATCCCTACAAGGCGCTGAAGACCACTCTCAAGGCCGAAATCAATCAGGATGCATGGGAAACACTCAATAGTGATACTTCACGTCCGTTCACCAAGCCAAAATCAAGTAGAATTGCGGTTAAGGTTATCAACCACCTTGGCGATGAAGTGATGAAAGTGTTCCATGTAAAATAATGGTTCTATGCCATGTGGTTAATAAAGGAATTAAGTACCAATGAAGTACGCTTACGAAGATCTCGGAGACGAGCAGTTTGAGAAATTAATTGTTTTATTGTGCCAGCGCTTGCTTGGCATTGCCGTGCAGGGCTTCGCAAAGGGACCGGATGGTGGTCGTGATGCAAAATTTGTAGGGAAAGCAGAATTACATCCAAGCAGGGCAGCACCCTGGAACGGTATTACAATTATCCAGGCAAAGCATACCAATGGATACAATCGCAGTTACTCAGAGTCAGATTTCTACAGCACTACACGCAAGAAGACTGTACTCGGGGATGAGATTTCACGTATCAAGACGCTACGCACCAAAAAGCAGCTTGACCACTACATGCTATTTGCCAATCGGCGATTGGCCGGAAATGCTGAGAGTGAGATATCTGCATATATTTCGAAATCCTGTGATATTCCACAGGAGTCAATTTACTTGTGTGGAGTGGAACAATTGGAAATGTGGCTGAAACAGTTTCCTGACGTACCAAAACTTGCCAATCTGGATCCAGTAGACTCACCATTGATTGTTAGTCCAGACGAACTGGCTGAAGTTGTCCAGGCACTGGCTCGCCAGAAGGATGGTATGGTAGCTGTAATTGATGATCCTCCAACACCACGCGTCAGTTACGAGAAGAAAAATGAGATCAACAATATGAGCGTTGAGTACGCCACAGCTCTGCGAAAAAGATACCTGAAAGAAACAACAATGATTCGTGATTTTTTAGCCTCACCAGAAAATCTTGATTTATTGCATACATACGAAACTATTGTTGATGAATTTCAACTAAAAATTATTGCAAAGCGAAAAGACCACCAGACGTTTGATGCGGTGATGGAACATTTGCTTGATCTATTATTTAGTCGCGATCCGGTTTTACGTCAGACTAAACACAAACGACTAACACGCGCTGTTTTATTCTATATGTACTGGAACTGCGATATTGGAGAGGTGGATGATGCTGAAACCAACTAAGCATTCACACCCAGACCGCACCGTGATTAATGTATCGTTATTGCTACTCATGCGTCTCAAGAAAAGACGAATTGACGATTATGATAGCTTACGAGAATATGCTAAGAAGAAGGTAATTGGCGGAGACATCCTATTTCTACCAGCGCTAAATTTTCTTTATCTGCTAGGAATGATTGCTTATCGCCCTAAAACAGATGCAGTGGAATATACGGGACAATGAAGCTATCCAGACTTTATTCCAATAAATCTGATCTATTTGAGCCTATAGACTTTATCTCAGGTCTAAATGTTGTCATGGCAGAAATACGCATGCCAGAAAACAGGGATAAAGATACGCATAATCTGGGAAAGAGCACGTTAGGGCGTATCCTTGATTTTTGTTTTCTTGTTGGGAAGAATAAGAATTTCTTCTTGTTTAAACACCTTGATCTGTTTCAGGACTTTGTATTCTTTCTTGAGATCGAGTTAACGGATGCAGCCTACATAACAGTACGTCGAGGAGTGGATAAAGCAACCAGGATCAGTTTCAAAAAACATGAGGCCCGGTTTCAGGATTTCACAGAGATTCCAGAATCTGAGTGGGATCATACGGACATGCCCTTTGATAAGGCTCGTGAAATGTTAGATAGTTTACTCGATTGGCGTGCGTTGAAACCTTGGTCTTACCGCAAAGGAACTGGGTATTTGCTGCGTTCTCAGGAAGATTATCGAGACGTATTTCAATTGCGTAAGTTTGCGGGGCCACACTCTGACTGGAAACCCTTTCTGGCCCATATCCTGGGATTTAACGCTCAATTGATTACCTCATATTATGAGAAAGAAAAAACGCTTGAAGAAAGGAATGAGACTGCACAGACAATTAGAAATGAATTGGGTGGGTCTATTGAGGATATCAGTAAAATTGAAGGCATATTGCTATTAAAGCAGGAGGATGCAGTAAAGAAGCAGCAGTTTGTTGATGCCTTTGATTTTCGTCTGCAGGACGAAGGGCAAACAAAGCAAGTAGTCGATGAAATTGATGTGCGCATTGCTGATCTTAATGCAGAGCGTTATTCATTGACTAAAGCAAATAGAAAAATTCGATCTTCATTAGAAAATGATCAGATTTTGTTTAATCCTGATAATGCGCAGCGTCTGTTTAAGGAGGCAGGCATTCTTTTTGAAGGTCAGATTAAAAAGGATTATAAACAGTTGATTGCATTTAATAGGGCAATTACAGATGAGCGTCGCACTTACCTTTTAGAAGAGCTAACAGAAATTGATGGGAAGTTAAAATCAGTCAATGATGAACTTAATACGTTGGGCAAGAAACGTTCAGAATTATTGTCATTTCTAAGCAGTACGGATGTATTTAATAAATACAAAAATGTATCTAACGAGATTGTGTCATTAAAAGCTGATATTACTTCCCTGGAACGCCAGCGTGGTTTTCTTCACCGATTGCAGGAATTGCGTACTGAGACTCGCGTGCTAAAAGAAGATCTAGAACACTTACAGACTCAAATCGAGTCCGATGTAGAGCAACAGAACTCGGACAAGACCAGCTTATTTTCTACAATACGAATATTTTTTAGTGAAATCGTCGAGGAAGTAATTAACCGCAAGGCACTTTTGAGTGCGTCTCCCAACCAGGCCGGACATTTAGAATTTAAGGCGGAAATATTGGATACGTCTGGGAATACGACAAGTGCAGACTTGGGGCAAACTTATCGAAAATTATTGTGCATCGCCTTTGATATGGCAGTCTTAAGGGCGCACCTTGACGATAATTTCCCACGTTTTGTTTACCATGATGGTGTATTTGAATCACTTGATGATAGAAAAAAAGAGAATTTGTTAAAAGTAATTCACCGTTATACTGGTTTGGGAATACAATTACTCATTACTCTAATAGACTCTGATCTTCCGCCTAGAAAAGGAAAGGACGATCAGGTTTTTGATGTTCAAGAGATTGTTTTAACGCTACACGATGAGAATAAGCAGGGTCGGTTGTTTAAGATGCGTACATGGTGACTTGCTTATGTATGAAAAATGGTGCTATTTTTCAGGTTAAAGCGATCCGTGTGTTAATCCTAATTTAGGGCAAAGGATTTCTATCATGGAATTTCGTATAGCCGACACCTTCACCGATAGCCTCACCAGACTTACTGGCGATGAGCAAAAGGCGGTGAAAACCACCGCCTTTGATCTGCAAATGAACCCCGCTAATCCTGGTATGAGTCTCCATAAACTTGACCGGGCAAAAGACAAAAACTTCTGGTCGGTTCGTGTCAGTCGTGATATTCGGATCATCGTACACAAAACAGATTCAAGTCTTTTGCTTTGCTATGTGGATCATCACGACAATGCCTATCATTGGGCTGAGCGTCGCAAGCTGGAAACACATCCGAAGACGGGTGCTGCACAGTTAGTGGAAATAAGGGAGATGGTCAGGGAAATTACTGTTCCCAGGTATGTCGCTCAGGTGGAAGTTCAGGTTGAAAAGACTGCCACACTGAAACCTTTATTGTTCACCAATCTCTCTGATGACGATTTGTTGGGTTATGGTGTTCCTGACGAGTGGCTGGATGATGTGCGCGGGGCCAATGAAGACAGTCTCCTGGAAATAGCTGATCATTTACCAGGTGAGGCAGCTGAGGCGTTACTGGAATTGGCGACTGGCGGAACACCAATGAGTATTCAGCCCTCTGTTGTTAGTGCTGATCCGTTTGCTCACCCTGATGCGCAACGTCGTTTCCGGGTGATGAATAATGTTGAAGAGCTTGAGCGTGCTCTGGATTATCCTTGGGAAAAATGGACGATCTTCCTCCACCCGGCACAGCGACAGTGGGTGGAAAAGGATTACAGCGGCCCTGCGCGTGTATCAGGGTCAGCAGGCACAGGTAAAACGATTGTGGCATTGCATCGGGCTGTTTTTCTGGCGCGCAATAATCCCGATGCGCGTATTCTGTTAACCACCTTTTCCGATACGCTGGCCAATGCGTTACACACCAAGGTCAGGCGACTCATAAGCAATGAGCCACACATCGGTGAACGCCTGGAAGTACACGCCATAAATGCTGTGGGTCGTCGGTTGTATGAGTCCCATTTCGGTTCGCCAAACCTTGTTTCGGATGCTGTGCTTCATCAAATACTTGTGACAGCAGCGAATGAAGCCGACGAGCATAAATTCAGTCAACGATTTATCATCACGGAATGGTCGGATGTGGTAGACGCCTGGCAACTGGACAGCTGGGAGGCTTATCGTGATGTGAAACGCTTAGGGCGCAAGACGCGTCTTTCTGAAAAGCAACGAAAGCTGCTCTGGTCTATTTTTGAGCGGATCCAGTCTCAGTTAACGGAGCAGGGTTTGTTAACGTATCCGGGTTTGTTTGATAAACTATCCAGCAAGATACTGACACGAAAACATCCACCTTTTGATTATGCCATTGTTGATGAAGCGCAGGATATCAGCGTTTCCCAACTTCGTTTTCTTTCGGCGCTCGGCGGCCAACGTCCAGACAGCCTGTTTTTCTCTGGTGATCTTGGACAGCGTATATTCCAGCAACCCTTTTCCTGGAAGGCGTTGGGTGTCGATATTCGTGGTCGTTCCAGGACACTCCATATCAATTATAGAACGTCACATCAGATCAGGATGCAAGCAGACAGATTGCTCGGTCCTGAAGTTTCCGATGTGGATGGCAATACCGAAAACCGGCGTGGCACAATTTCGGTTTTCAATGGGCCACCTCCAGATATTCAGGTATTGGATACCATCGAAAAAGAAAGCAAAGTGGTCAGCGACTGGTTAACAGATCTAACAGGCAAAGGTATTTTGCCGCATGAGATCGGTGTTTTTGTGCGCTCAGATAATGAGATCAACCGTGCTATAAAACCAGTTGAGGATGCTGGGCATCCATACAAAATTCTCAATGAGAGCCTGGATATCACCAGTGGCTATGCCTCGATCAGTACAATGCATCTTGCCAAAGGCCTGGAGTTTCGGGCTGTTGTAGTGATGGCCTGTGATGATGAAGTGATTCCACTGCAGGAACGTATCGAGACCGTGGTAGACGATGCTGATCTGGAAGAGGTCTATAACACAGAGCGCCATTTACTGTATGTGGCTTGCACCCGTGCAAGAGACCATTTATTGGTGACCAGTGTTGACCCGGCTTCTGAGTTTTTGGACGATCTTGGGATGTAATGGGTGTATGCAGACTGTGATTTAATGAACAATTGTTAGGTTAGCAATGAAAAAGCTTGATCAAAACAAAGTGCGTGATAGTTTGAGAGTCGCTTCAAAAGATGCCAAAAAGTGGTTTCTAGATAAATCAATTTCTTCACCGAGAAGTGATTGGAAGAAGGTGAGTTGCATAGCTAAGAATATAAGAAATATTGTTTATGCGTTTTTTGATGAAGCAGGATCTTGTATATATGTCGGCGTGAGTAAAGTGGAGCTAAAAAAGCGTATTCACTATAAAACATCACCACATGCTAAAAAGCCTTGGTGGAGAAAGTGGAAAACTGTCAACGTGCTCGAAATATCTAATGCCAGTGACCGGTTATTTCTGGAAATGCTGTTGATAATTAGTTTGATGCCATCAGAAAACATGAAACCCGCTGGAAGAAATATCAAGGATGTTTTTAAATCTTAATAAGTAGGTCAAGCAACGGAAAAGAGGTCGGTGACAAATGAGAATGATTGTGTTTTTTCACCGACCCCTTTTTGTGCTTTGTGAGGCAATTCGGCATAGCCGTAAATTCTGCTTTTCTTTTGAAAGAAATACATATACAGATTTCTTTCAAAAATATGGGCAGGCATGCACACACAGCACTGACAGCAAAATCCTGCGGCGGATTCGTGCCCGCGTTGAGTTGGGTTATTACGCCTGACAGTTTCAAGGATTTGGGGGCCCACCGTGCCATTGATCTCTCCCTGATGCGGCACCGGGACAGTGGATTAGCTGGTGCACACCAAACAGTAAGACGGTTTTATTCAGTATTATTCTTGAATTACGCGACAACCGGCCGTTATAATGAACACAACATAGCCGCCACGCCTCTTAACAATGCGCAACCTTGGCGGCTTTTTTGTAATTAAATTGTGTTCGATGAAATCCTGGTTGTAATAGGTAATTTTCAGGCTGGATTAAACGTAGGGGTAGGTTCACTCTGGGAATGTTTGGCAGAGCATAAAAGCAATAGGCTCTCTAGCTTAACCGCTTGTACTTGATCCGGTGCGGCTGATTGGCCGCTTCCCCCAGACGCTGTTTTCGATCTGCTTCATAATCCGCATAGTTACCTTCAAACCAGACGACTTTGCTGTCGCCTTCAAACGCCAGTATATGAGTGGCAATACGGTCGAGGAACCAGCGATCATGAGAGATCACAACCACGCAGCCTGGGAAATCAAGTATGGCCTGTTCCAGTGCGCGCAGGGTTTCCACGTCCAGGTCATTAGTCGGTTCGTCGAGCAGTAACAGATTACCACCACTGCGTAGCAGTTTAGCCAGATGTACCCGGTTGCGTTCACCGCCAGAAAGATCGCCAACACGTTTTTGCTGATCAGTGCCGTTAAAATTAAACCGTGATACATAGGCGCGTGAGTTGGTTTCATACGTGCCAATGGTGATGACGTCCTGACCATCGGAAATTTCTTCCCAGACAGTTTTGCTGCCATCCAGAGTGTCACGGCTTTGGTCGACATAGGCGATTTTAACTGTTTCACCAATACGCAGCTCACCGTCGTCGATGGGCTCTTTGCCAGTCAACATGCGGAACAATGTAGTTTTACCTGCGCCATTCGGGCCAATAATGCCGACAATGCCGCCGGGTGGTAGATTGAAATTTAAATCATCTACTAACAGGTGATCCCCAAAACCTTTGCGGATATGTTTTGCTTCCACGACCAAATCACCAAGCCGGGGGCCGGGCGGGATATAGAGTTCATTTGTCTCGTTACGTTTCTGAAAGTCTTGCGATTGTAGTTCGTCAAAGCGCGCCAGGCGTGCCTTGCTTTTGGCATGACGGCCTTTGGGTGCTGTGCGAACCCATTCCAGTTCAGCTTTCATGGCTTTTCTTCGCGAGCTTTCAGTTTTCTCTTCCTGCTCCAGGCGATTTTGTTTTTGTTCCAGCCAGGAAGAATAGTTTCCTTCCCAGGGAATGCCGTGGCCACGATCCAGTTCCAGAATCCAGCCTGCTACGTTATCGAGGAAATAACGGTCATGTGTTACCGCTACGACCGTGCCCGGATATTCATCCAGAAAACGTTCGAGCCAGGCAACACTTTCCGCATCTAGATGGTTGGTCGGTTCGTCGAGTAATAGCATGTCTGGTTTAGACAATAATAATTTACATAAGGCAACGCGGCGTTTTTCACCGCCGGATAATTTTGTGACATCGGCATCCCAGGGTGGCAGGCGTAATGCATCGGCGGCGATATCCAGAGTTCGGTCTGTGTTATGGCCATCACTGGCCTGAAGCTGATTTTCCAACTTGGCCTGTTCGGCAGCCAGGGCATCAAAATCGGCGTCCGGTTCGGCATAGGCTGCATAGACTTCATCAAGACGTTGTTGCGCGTCACTGATGTCCGATAATGCTTCCTCAACATTGCCCCTGACATCTTTGCTTTCATCCAGTTGCGGTTCCTGTGAAAGGTAACCAACCTTGATGCCAGCCTGCGGCCGTGCTTCACCATTAATCTCAGTATCAATGCCAGCCATAATGCGCAGCAGGGTGGATTTTCCGGAACCGTTCAGCCCCAATACGCCAATCTTGGCGCCGGGAAAAAATGACAGAGAAATATTGCGCAGTATTTCACGTTTAGGCGGGACAACCTTACCCACCTGATTCATGGTGTAAACGTATTGGGCCATAGGTGCACTTTCTGTAGATGAAGTTATAGGTATTATAACGATTAATTTAGACAATACCCGTTATGCTTGTAATCACAATTATTTCAGTGACGAAGGCATTCTGTTTTTTTTTGGCTGAAATATTCCAGGTTTAATTTATACTCTATCTTATGACTCCTTCAGTTTATGTTGGTGAAGCATTAGCGCTCTATGGGTTTGGTAAAGGCCATCCATTTGGGCCCGATCGCATGGGTGCGTTCTGGCAACGTATGATTGACAAGGGATTGAATAAACAAGTCGAGGTTTGTGAGCCGGTAACTGCAACAAAAAATGATCTGTTACGTTTTCATACGGCTGAATATGTTGATCAGGTCATCCGGCAATCTAAAACAGGTGAAGGTTATCTTGATCAGGGGGACACTCCAGCATTTGTGGGTGTGTACGAAGCGGCTTGTACAGTGGTGGGGACAGTGTTGGCTGCGGTAGACAATATCATGCAGACTGATACCAGCAATGTATTTATACCCATTGCTGGATTACATCATGCGGCACGGAACACGGCTGCCGGGTTTTGCGTATTCAACGACTGTGGAATTGCGATAGAAACCCTGCGCAGTCAATATGGATTGAAACGCATTGCCTATATTGATATTGATGCACATCACGGTGACGGTGTTTTTTATGCCTTCGAATCCGATCCGGATTTAATTTTTGCAGACCTGCATGAAGATGGCCGTTACCTGTATCCCGGTACCGGTGCGGCGGATGAAACCGGTCGAGGCCAGGCGACTGGGACTAAACTGAACATACCCATGAAACCCGATGCGAGAGATGAAGATTTTCTTACCGTCTGGCCTGAGGTTGAAAAACACCTGGAGAAATTTCCCCCGGAATTTATTCTGTTTCAATGCGGAGCCGATAGTCTGGCAGGTGATCCAATTACACATTTGCGCTATAGCGAAGCGGCACATAGCTATGCAGCCAAACGATTGAAAATGTTGGCGGAGAAATATTGTAAGGGCCGCCTGCTGGCCATGGGCGGTGGTGGTTACAACCGTGAGAATCTGGCCCGTGCCTGGACCGCCGTTGTTGAATCGCTAATAGAATAAATCCCTTCATTTAGAACGCTTTCAGCAGGCATCTTGCTGTCGTTCAGGCGTTTATTTCAGTATCATTGCTCCTTTTAGCCTAGTCAGGAAAATCAGATGTTCAGCAAAGACATGACCATCGCAGGGTTCGATGACGAACTCGCGTCTGCCATTAACCGTGAAATCACGCGTCAGGAAGAACATATTGAACTGATCGCCTCAGAAAACTATACCAGTCCTCGTGTTATGGAGGCGCAAGGTTCGGTGCTGACAAACAAGTATGCTGAAGGCTATCCTGGCAAGCGTTATTACGGGGGTTGTGAACATGTTGATACCGCCGAGCAATTAGCAATCGATCGTGCCAAACAGCTGTTTGGCGCCGATTATGCGAATGTGCAGCCTCACTCTGGGTCACAGGCCAATGCAGCGGTCTATATGGCGTTGTGTGAGCCAGGTGACACGATATTAGGGATGAGCCTGGCCGACGGTGGCCATCTGACGCATGGTTCCAAAGTAAATTTTTCTGGCAAGCTTTATAACGCGGTTCAGTATGGTTTGAAGGCCGATACCGGCGAAATTGATTATGACCAGATGCAGCAGTTGGCGACTGAACATAAACCAAAAATGGTTGTGGCTGGTTTTTCGGCTTACTCAAGAGTTGTCGATTGGCAGCGTTGTCGTGAGATCGCTGATTCGGTGGGGGCATTTTTGTTCGTCGACATGGCGCATGTTGCTGGTTTGATTGCAACCGGTCACTATCCGAGCCCAATCCCGATCGCAGATGTTGTCACAACCACAACGCATAAAACTTTGCGTGGACCGCGCGGCGGACTGATCCTTTGCAAGTCCAATCCTGACATCGAGAAGAAATTCAATTCATTGGTGTTTCCCGGTACTCAGGGTGGGCCGTTAATACATGTCATTGCGGGCAAGGCAGTTGCTTTTAAGGAAGCGTTAGAACCCGAATTTAAAACCTACCAGGCCCAAGTGCTGGCCAATGCGCGTGCGATGGCGAGTGTATTTCTGGAGCGTGGTTACAAGGTGGTCTCTGGCGGCACCGATGATCATTTATTCCTTGTCGATTTAATCGATAAAGGCATAACTGGGAAAGAAGCCGATGCTGCATTGGGCGCTGCAAATATAACCGTGAATAAAAATGCTGTGCCAAATGATCCACAGTCACCTTTTGTAACCAGTGGGATTCGCGTTGGCACACCAGCAGTAACGACGCGTGGTTTTGATGAGAATGATGTAAAGCAGTTGGCTGGGTGGATGTGTGATGTGATGGATGATGTGACTAATCAGTCAACGATAGATAGTGTGCGCAGCCAGGTGTTGGATATTTGCAAACGCTTGCCGGTTTACGAATCGAATATCTGATAACTGATTGAATTATGCAATGTCCGTTTTGTGGTAATGACGATACCAAAGTAGTTGATTCGCGATTAGCCGGTGAAGGCAGTCAGGTGCGCCGCCGCCGTGAATGTATCGATTGTAGCGAACGCTTTACCACTTACGAAACGGCAGAATTGGTGATGCCACGTATTATCAAAACCGATGGCACGCGTGAACCATTTAATGATGAGAAGTTATTAAATGGCATTTTACGAGCATTGGAAAAACGACCGGTAAATACTGAAAGTATTGATGCTGCGATCAGTCGTATTCAGCACCGGCTGCGAGCATGTGGTGAGCGTGAACTGCCATCGCGCCAATTAGGTGAGTGGGTAATGGAAGAACTGCGCGACCTGGATCAGGTTGCCTATGTAAGGTTTGCTTCGGTATATCGCAGTTTTGAAGATGTCAGCGAATTCCGGGAAGAAATAGACCGACTTGAAAAAGGTCCAACACCGGAACAAAATCGACAGCAAATGCCTTTGTTATCTGATGATGATAATAAAAAATAGCTTTATTAATTATTTTTAATCAGTCATGAACGATCACGCTTACATGTCAGAAGCACTGCAATTGGCGCGGCGCGGACTGTATACCACTGATCCCAATCCACGCGTTGGCTGTGTGCTAGTCAATCAGGATGAAGTGGTTGGTCGAGGCTGGCATGCAAAAGCCGGTGAATCACACGCAGAAGTACAGGCATTACGTGATGCAGGTAGTAAGGCGGCAGGTGCTACAGCCTATGTAACACTCGAGCCTTGTAGTCATCAAGGCCGCACTCCACCTTGTGCTGATGCATTAATCGAGGCGGGTATTTCACGCGCGGTGGTTGCAATGCAGGATCCTAATCCACAGGTTGCCGGTCAGGGGCTGGCGCGTCTGCAAGCTGCGGGTATCGGTGTGGATACAGGATTATTAAAAAATGAGGCTGAAGCATTAAATCCTGGTTTTATTTCGCGTATGCAGCGTGGTCGGCCCTTTGTGCGATGCAAGCTGGCGATGAGTCTCGACGGACGAACGGCGATGGCGTCGGGTGAGAGCCAATGGATAACCAGTGAGGCGTCCAGAAAAGATGTACAGTTTTTACGTGCGCGCAGTTCTGCAATTTTGACAGGGATAGGCACTGTTCTGGCAGATAACCCGTCCATGAATGTGCGACTTGCTGCCAGTGATTTGGCCGGTGTGGAACCGGTACGACAACCCTTGCGGGTAATACTTGATTCTGAATTGCGGTGTCCAGGCGATGCCCGGATGTTGTCTCTTGAAGGCCAGGTGTTGATTATGACGGCGGCAGATAAAACAGATAAGAACTGGCCGCTACTTGTTAAAGCAGGTGTCGAACTAGTTAAAGTAGAATCGGACAACGGTGGTCTCAATCTCCAGTCGGTGCTGAAAAAACTTGCCGATCGGCAGGTGAATGAAGTCATGCTGGAAACGGGCATGACGCTGGCGGGTGCGATGCTTCAATCGGGCCTGGTTGATGAGCTGATCATTTATATGGCGCCTCATTTGATGGGGGATTCCGCGCGGGGTCTGTTTCATATGCCGGGACTTGATGCTATGCAGGACAGGGTTTCACTGCAAATTACTGATATGCGGGCTATTGGGTGCGATATCCGTATTACAGCGCAGGTGACTAACAGCTGATAGGAATCTGGTGGATCGGTATATACTAAGCCGTACGTCAGTGACCCGGCACATTTTTTCGTGACTCGCTGTGAATACATCCCTGTACGCTGCGATGGCAGCATCCCTGCTGCCGACGGTCACGAAAAAGCAGACCGAATCACTTACGTACTAGTTTATGAGGTGAAATTGTAATGAAGCGTTTTCTTTTTATGTTGACTGCGATCGGTATCTTTGCAGCGATCGTGATTTGTATTTTGGCTATCTGGGATTACATAGACAGTGATATTGCATTTAAATCTCTTGCTACTATTAGTGTTGTTCTTATTGGTGCCATGGCATACAGCGCTGCCCGTGAACAAATGCACGTAAAGTCTGGATCCGGTGATGAGTCCGAGTGGCGTAATAAGCCACATATCTAGGGAACCTCTGATGTGTCGTGAATTTTGCTATTTTGAACAATGTAAATTCTGTAGGAGCGGCTTTAGCCGCGATGTGGCAGCGGTGTCCATCGCGGCTGAAGCCGCTCCTGCAGATGCTCACTAATTAATCAGAGGTTCCCTGGATTTAGGAAAAGTATGTTTACAGGCATTATTCAATCGGTGGGTAAGATCGCAGCACTGGAGAAGCGTGGTGGTGATATGCGGCTGCATATTGATACCGGTAAGCTGGATTTATCAGATGCTGCACTGGGTGACAGTATAGCGACCAGCGGTGTATGTCTGACGGCAGTCGACCTGCCAGGTGACGGTTTCTGGGCCGATGTGTCCGCTGAAACTCTGGCTCATACCACGCTGTGTGATTTGAAAATTGGGGATCGGGTAAATTTAGAGAAAGCACTGACACCGACGACCCGTTTAGGTGGTCACCTGGTCAGTGGCCATGTGGATGATGTAGGTGAAGTGGTTGATCGTTGGACCGATGGACGATCTGAGCGGTTTCGCCTGCGCGCCCCGGCTGCACTGGCCCGTTATATTGCTGCAAAGGGTTCTGTTTGTATTGACGGGGTCAGCCTTACAGTTAACAAGGTTAAAGCGAGTGAATTCGAGCTGAATATTGTGCCGCACACCCTGACCGAGACAACGATGGCTGATTTTAAACCGGGGCGGCGTTTTAATCTGGAAATCGATATAATTGCCCGCTATCTTGAACGCCTGCTGCTCGGTGACAAGGCTGCAACACCAGGTGTGTCAGGTATTGATGAGGATTTTTTACAACGCTGTGGAATTCTAAGGAACCTCTGATTATTTAGCGAGAATCTGTAGGAGCGGCTTCAGCCGCGATGAACGCACCGCGCCCCATCGCGGCTAAAGCCGCTCCTACATAACATCAGAGGTTTCCTGACTTTGTAAAGTATTTATTAAACTCGGAATCCATCGATTCAATGGCTACAAATTTTACTATAAATAGCGAATAAAAATTGAACTCTACTGAAGAAATTATTGAAGACATCCGTACTGGCCAAATGGTCATTATCATGGATGACGAAGATCGTGAAAACGAAGGCGATTTATTGATGGCTGCCTCCATGGTTCGTCCTGAAGATATTAACTTTATGGCAACTCACGGACGTGGACTGATTTGCCTGACGGTTACGCGTGAGCGTTGTAAGCAACTGGCATTACCGCTGATGGTGGATGATAACCAGACTGCGCATTCTACCAATTTTACTGTCTCAATCGAAGCGGCCGAAGGTGTAACAACAGGTATTTCGGCTTACGATCGTGCGCATACTGTACGCTCAGCAGTGCAGCCGAATGCGGCACCTCGTGATCTGGTGCAACCCGGACATATTTTTCCGCTCATGGCTCAGCCCGGTGGTGTGTTAACGCGTGCCGGTCATACCGAAGCAGGCTGTGATCTTGCCCGGCTTGCTGGACTTGAGCCTGCCGCCGTTATTGTGGAAATTCTCAACGAAGATGGCACCATGGCGCGCCGTCCTGACCTGGAGAAATTTGCAGAACAGCATAATCTGAAAGTCGGCACGATCGCCGATTTGATTCATTACCGTATCGCTAACGAAAAAACTATCGAGCGTGTTGCGCAATGTGATTTGCCCACTGAATATGGCACCTTCCGGCTGGTTTCCTATCAGGACAGGATCGACAAATACCTGCATATGGCGCTTGTTATGGGTAAGGTCAATGCCGAAACGCCGACCCTGGTACGTGTACAAGTACAGGATAGCCTGTCTGATCTGTTTGGTGCTCAAATGGCTGACTCCGGTTGGCCATTGCGAGATGCCATGAAACAGGTGGCTGTAAAAGGCGAGGGCGTTATCATTGTGCTTGGTCAGCATGAAACACCGAAGCAGCTTGCCGAACGCATACGCAATTACGATGAACATGCACGCACCGGTGAACCGGTTGAACATGAAACCAAGGAAGAGTTGCGAACTTATGGAATCGGTGCGCAAATGCTGACCGATTTGGGTGTGCGGCGTATGCGTGTTATGAGTGCGCCGAAAGTAGTCCACGGCCTGTCTGGTTTTGGCCTGGAAGTTGTTGAATACGTGGAAGGCGATCAATAAATAATTTTTAAGTGGAGTTAATACCATGAGTGATATAACGATAATAGAGGGTCAATTAACAATCAGTAATGCGCGCATCGCCTTACTGGTGTCACGCTTTAACGGGTTTATTGTTGAAAGTCTGTTGAGTGGTGCAATTGATACCCTGAAACGTCACGGTGCTGAAGATCGTGACCTGAATATTATTCGTGTGCCTGGTGCCTTTGAAATGCCGATTGCAGCACAACGTTTGGCGGTGACCAAAAAATACGATGCAATTGTAGCGCTGGGTGCTGTGATCCGGGGTGGCACCCCACACTTTGAATACGTTGCAGGTGAATGCACAAAAGGTTTATCCAGTGTGTCACTGAAGCATAATATTCCGATTGCTTTTGGTGTGCTGACAGTTGATAGCATCGAGCAGGCGATTGAACGAGCCGGTACCAAGGCGGGTAACAAAGGTGGCGAAGCGGCGATGTCAATTATTGAAATGATCAGTTTGCTCAAGGAAATTAAATAATCTTGTGGCAGCGGTTAACCCCAAACAGACCAGTACGGCATTGCGTATTCGTGCACGGCATTATGCCATGCAGGCTCTCTATCAGTGGGATTTGTCAGGTAGTAACCTGAATGATATCGAGGCGCAGTTTCACGAAGACGAAGATTTCACCAAGGCAGACGGCGACTATTTTCACGAACTACTGCATAAAATTCCTGCCCGGCTGGATGAAATCGATGCATATTACTCATCCTATCTCGACCGCCCAGTCGATGAGCTAGATCCAGTTGAACGCGCTCTGTTAAGACTGGCAAGTTACGAGCTCGAAAAGCGAATCGACATTCCCTATAAAGTTGTAATCAACGAATCAGTAAATCTTACCAAGAAATTTGGTGCCGACCAGGCGTATAAATATATCAATGGGGTTCTCGATAAAGTCGCACAAAAGTTGCGTGCAGTCGAACATCCTAAAGGGGAAAAGTAACTTTAGTTATTTAACTCCCCTCTCCCCCCAGGGACGCCTACAGGGATGTAGGTGCTAGAGCCACGCAGGAGCGGTTGCCGAGAGGGTTAGGGAGAGGGGGATTAAATAAATAGTGAAGCAACCGAATTATTCAAAGAAACAATCAATCAAAACGGAACAACCTCCCCATCCCAGGCCACAAAACCACCCAGATCATACTGATCAATATTATCAATCACCCGGCACATCCCATCTACAGAAGTCTGTGTATCAATTTCACCCGTATTACCTGTCATATCAGTTTTCACCCAACCTGGATGCAAGGTAATCACTCGCACACCTTTTGGTTCAAGATCAACAGCCATAGATTTGGAAACAATACACAACGCTGCTTTTGCAGCACGATAGGCATAGCAACCACCGCTGGTATTATCATCGGACGACCCCATTTTAGAGCTGATGTTGGCGATGATGCCTTTTGCAAGAATCACTCTATCCTTAACTGATTGCACAACACGTAATGCACCGACACAATCAATATCGAATACATGAAGCATGCTTTCCGGGGTGATGGTATCAAGCGACTGACCCTCCATTTTTGCCATGCCATAGATGCCAGCATTGTTGACCAAAAGCCCGATTCTATCTGGTAACTGCTGCAAGGATTGTGTTGATGGATAGTCGGCGACATCCCAATTCAAACAGGTAAGCTGTGGCGATTCAATTGCCGTTAAGCCACCTGCATCAGTCCGGTGGCAGGCCCAGACTTTGTGGCCCTGTTGTAGATAGTGCTTGGTAAATGCCAGGCCAATCCCCCGGTTTGCGCCAGTAATCAGAACATTCATATTTTTACACCCACAATGCTGCTATATTTATATACATGTTAAGGTCTATTGTAGGTTGGGTAGAGCGATAGCGAAACCCAACGATGCACTGAATTATAGACGAATAAATACCTTACTATTATTTATCTAGTTATGCCTGCGCCAGGAGTAAAGCCAATGTCTGAATGTTGTTCAGAACAAATTTCCTCGAGAACATTTCCAAAAAAATATCGGTGTCCAGCGAATGGCCAAACGTATGACAAAGTCGGTACCAAAACTCTTCTGCATCATATCAAAAGTCCCTGGTTAGTCGATCTGAAACAGCAGGGCTATTACTTTTGTACGGACCCACAATGCCAGGTGGTCTATTTTGGTCAGGATGATTCAGTGATTCAGGTCTCAGATGTAAAATCTCGGGTCGGTCAGAAAGAGACAAAACAAGACCGGCCAATTTGTTATTGTTTTGATGTGACTCAGCTGAATGCGGAAAAGGACGCATCCATTAAAAGCTTTGTCGTAAATAAAACTAAAGCAGCCTTATGTAGCTGTGAAACCAGTAACCCTTCAGGAAAGTGTTGTCTGAAAGATTTCCCTTAAAACCTTTAGTGTATGGATGCTGCATCTCATCCCGCTCTGCATTGTCCGTTCTGGTAGACTCTGTCATTTTAGTGGTTAGTGGAATCTTTCTCTTTGTCCCGTTCTGAATTTGATGTAATACGCCAGTATTTTACCCGGCCCGGGACACGCAAAGACGTGTTGCTGGGTGTTGGAGATGACGCTGCATTGCTGCAAGTGCCACCAAACACACAATTGGCAGTTGCGGTGGATACACTGATTGAAGGGGTGCATTTCCCGGTGCAAACATCGCCTGCTGATATCGCCTGGAAAGCATTGGCGGTCAATCTCAGCGATCTTGCAGCAATGGGTGCAGAACCCGCGTGGTTTACTTTATCGTTGACGATGCCAACGGTGGATGAAAACTGGTTGGCTAATTTTTCATCTGGTTTATTTGAGCTTGCTGAACGATTCAATATAGAACTGGTTGGAGGCGATACAACGCGAGGCTCGTTATCGATCACGATTCAGGTTCAGGGTTTCGTAGAGAATGCTTTAACTCGACATGCAGCCAAACCGGGTCAGTTGATCATGGTATCGGGTACATTAGGGGATGCAGCCCTGGCATTGCAGCATCTGAATGCGGATCAACAAGTAGGTGACTATTTGTCGCAACGCCTGAACCGGCCTGAGCCGCGTATTGCATTGGGACAAGCATTGGCCGAGGTGGCCACTGCTGCCATTGATATTTCCGATGGTTTGCTGGCAGATCTAGGTCATGTGCTTAAAGCAAGTGACTGTGGAGCTACGCTTGAAATTGAAAAACTACCCTGTTCAAAAATATTTAAATCCGCATCTGTTGCTGATCCATGGTCTTTGTTGCTGAAGGGCGGTGATGATTATGAGCTATGTTTTACGGTGGATGAGAACAGTCATGACGAAGTTCAATCCATTGCCAATCAATGTGGTGTGACGTTGACAGAAATCGGCCGTATACAATCTGAGTCTGCCCTTCGGTGTGTGAAAGCAGACGGTAGTGAATTTATTACGGGCACTGTTGGCTATGACCACTTCCGATAAATCCAACGCGGTCAATCCTGCCTTTAATAACCTGATCGAACAGCCTGTTCTATTACTGGCATTCGGGTTTGGCAGTGGTCTTGCACCAAAAGCACCGGGTACATTCGGAACATTGATTGGTGTGTTGTTTTATCTTTTGTTACAAGCCTTACAATTGCCAGTTTTTATTGCAGTCACGATTATTATTTGTTTAGTAGGTATTCCAATTTGCGGGATTGCAGCAACACGTCTCGGAGTTCATGATCATCCGGGAATAGTCTGGGATGAAATTGCAGGCTATCTGGTAACGATGGCCTTTGTGCCGCACAATTGGATGTGGGCTATTGCTGGATTTATCGCATTCCGAATTTTTGATATTCTCAAACCCTGGCCAATTTGTGTGCTCGACCGCAAGCTGGGCGGTGGGTTTGGAATTATGATTGATGATGTTGTTGCTGGATTATTCGCTGGTGCTGCGTTGTGGTTGTTAAGTTTGAATTTTTAGCTTTCAGACTTATCTTGCTGAATCAGTGCGTAAGCTGAATGATTATGTATCGATTCAAAATTTTCCGCTTCAACGGTATAGGCAGTAATACGCTCATCCTGATTTAATTGTGCCGCAACGTCGCGCACCATGTCTTCAACGAACTTGGGGTTGTCGTAAGCGCGCTCAGTGACGTGTTTTTCGTCTGGGCGTTTTAATAAGCCATACAGTTCCGATGATGCCTGACTTTCTACCAGCTCGACGATTTCTTCTATCCAGATAAAGTCACTGGTAGTCACTGTGACGGTGACATGTGAGCGTTGATTATGCGCGCCTCGGTCGGAGATCTTTCTGGAGCAAGGACAAAGGCTGGTGACCGGGACGACAACCTGGATTTCCATCTTGGGCTGGTCGCCCTGGATTTCTCCGATCAAACTGACTTCATAATCCATCAGGCTTTGCACACCTGAAACCGGTGCGGTTTTGTTAATGAAGAATGGGAAGGTCATTTCTATGTGGCCCGCTTCAGCTTCCAGTTTGCCGGTCATCTCTACGAGCATGTCATGAAAGGATTCAACGCTGATTTCACGTTCGTGCAGATTCAGGATCTCCACAAAACGCGACATGTGCGTGCCCTTGAAATTATGCGGCAGATTGACATACATGTTGAAGTTGGCAATGGTGTGCTGCTCACCTTCTGAACGATCCTTGACGCGCACCGGGTGGCGAATATCCTTGATACCGACTTTATCGATAGCGATCTGGCGTGTGTCAGGTCTACCCTGTACGTCTTCAATGGGTTCGTTAATGCCAGCCACGCTTGCCTTGTTCTGACTCATGATTCAAATCTCTGTGTAACGCGCGCAGGCGCGTTCGGTTTCCCACAGTGTTACAGATTGAACACGAACCTGTGAGTTATTTATTTTTTCGGACAGTGCTTTGTAAAAATGTGCGGCAATGTTTTCTGCAGTCGGATTGATTTTATCGAACGGTTCAATGTCATTCAGGTAGCGATGATCTAACTGCTTGGCGATAGCACGCGTTGCTTGTTTGATAACTTTAAAATCAACTCCCATACCGGCTTTATCCAGTTCGGTAGCCACGACTTCGGCCTCGACCTTCCAGTTGTGGCCGTGCATTTGTGAGCAGGCACCCGGATAGTCGCGCAAGGTATGCGCTGAGGCAAAGTCGGTAACAATTTTAAGCGTATACTGCGCAGCCACAATAATTCCTGAGTGAAACGGTAGGATATTAATCTACAGCCTGTAGTTTGGCAATTCGGGCCGCGAGTTCCGGTTGTACCCGGTTGCGTATGCTGACCGCATCCAGGCCGCATGCGTGGAGCTGCTGGTCACGGCTGGCGTGTTCCAGAAATTCATCTGATATTCCCATTTGTATCAATGGAGTAGTGATACTAAGTAGTGCCAGTAACTGGCCAATTGCACTGCCTGCGCCGCCTTGTATTGCATTGTCCTCGATACTGACCAGGAGTTGATGCGTATTGGCGAGAGTTTTAATTAAATCTTCATCCAGTGGTTTGACGAAACGCATATTAGCCACAGTAGCATCCAGGGATTCGGCCGCTTCCAGTGCCGCAGCCAGCGGGCTTCCGAATACCAGAAATGCCACATCTTTGCCCTGGCGGCTGAGTTCACCCTTACCGAGCGGTATGGCAGTCATTTCTGTTTCTATCTTAGTGCCAGATCCTTGACCACGTGGATAACGCACCGCAGTAGGACCCTCATATTGATAACCGCTAAACAGCATTTGCCGGCATTCATTTTCATCGGTCGGCGTCATGACCGTCATGTTAGGAATGCAACGCAAGTAACTAAGGTCAAAGCTACCAGAGTGAGTCGGGCCGTCATTGCCAACCAGTCCGCCGCGGTCGATGGCGAATAATACCGGCAGATTTTGCAGGGCTACATCGTGGATTAGCTGGTCGTATGCGCGTTGTAAAAAAGTAGAGTAAATAGCTACAACGGGTTTCAGGCCATCACAGGCCATACCAGCGGCCAGGGTTAAACTGTGTTGTTCAGCGATACCGACATCAAAATAACGTTTAGGATAGCGCTCTGAAAATTCCACCAGTCCAGAGCCTTCGCGCATAGCGGGGGTAATCGCAACAAGATCTGTTTCCTGTGCAGCCATATCACAGATCCAGTCGCTGAATACTTGGGTGTAGGTCGGGCCACTATTGGATGCGCTTGTGGATTTTCCAGTGTCGATATTAAACGGGCCGACACCGTGGAATTCGCACGGATTGTCTTCGGCTGGTTGATAGCCTTTACCTTTACGGGTGACCACGTGCAGCAACTGCGGTCCTTTAAGAGCACGCAGGTTATGCAATGTTTTAATCAATGTATCCAGATCATGACCGTCGATCGGGCCAATATAATTGAAGCCTAGTTCTTCAAATAAAGTGCCTGGTACGACCATACCCTTCATATGCTCTTCTGTACGGCGCACTAGTTCTCGGATAGATGGCATACGTCGCAAGACTTTTTTACTGCTCTCACGCACACTGGAATAAGTACGCCCGGACAGGATGCGTGCCAGGTATTTTGACATACCGCCTACGTTAGGAGAGATAGACATGTTGTTGTCGTTAAGGACGACTAACAGGTTTGTGTCAAGCGTACCAGCGTGATTCAGGGCTTCGTATGCCTGTCCGGCTGTCATGGCACCATCACCGATCACGGCAATGACACGGCGCTGCTCATCTTTGTGGCTGGCGGCGAGTGCCATGCCCAGTGCAGCGCTAATCGATGTGCTCGAATGACCTACACCAAATGCATCATATTCACTTTCCGCACGATTGGGAAAACCAGCCAGCCCGTTCTGCTTACGCAGCGTGTGCATGCGGTCACGGCGTCCGGTAATTATTTTATGTAAATAACTCTGGTGACCAACGTCCCAGATCAGACGATCCTCCGGGGTATTGAAAACGTAGTGTAGTGCCAGCGTTAACTCAACCGCACCCAGATTAGATGCCAGGTGACCACCTGTACTGGAAATCAGGTCCAGTAAAAATCGCCGTGCCTCGATGGCAAGTCCGGGTAACTGCTCAGGTGAGAGCGCACGTAAATCGGCGGGCGAATTGATGCTCTCTAATGATGGAGATGACTCTTGGTTGGTCATAGTAATACTAAGGAACCTCTGATTAATATGTGTGTTTCGTCATTGTGAACAGTGCAATTTCTGTAGGAGCGGCTTTAGCCGCGATGGGGCTGCGGTGTCCATCGCGGCTAAAGCCGCTCCTACAGATTCTTGCAAAATTAATCAGAGGCTTCCTAAAATCAAACAGTAATTATCAATGTAGCAGGTGTCTGGTGCAAGTAAGATATTTGTTTTTCCGGATGATCTTCAACCAGGCGCTGTTTAAGCAGTCCGGGCTACAATATAGCCCGATAACCAGCGCAATGGGTCGGCTTCCTGGCCGAGTGAGGTCAGGCAATTGAGAGCTGATTCGTGCAGCAACCGGGCATGTTCCCGGGCATTGGAAAGTCCCATCAATGCCGGGTAAGTGGGTTTATTGAGAGAGCGGTCTGCACCGGCCGTTTTACCAATCTGTTCGGTGCTGCCTGTGACATCGAGAATGTCATCCTGAACCTGAAAGGCAAGGCCAATAAATTGAGCATAATGACCCAGAGATTCAAGCGTATCTTTATTGGTATCCGCACATAATGCCCCCAGCAAAACACTGGCTTTGATGAGTGCGCCAGTTTTGTGGATATGCATATCTTCCAGTTCAGCAATTTCAAGTTGTTTGCCGACTGAGGCAAGGTCAATAGACTGACCACCCACCATGCCACGTGAACCTGCCGCATGGGATAACAGATCAATCATGCGTAGACAACGGTCTGTGCTGATGAGCTCAGCCATGTTGTGAGATAACACACGAAATGCCAGGGTAAGAATGGCATCACCGGCCAGTATGGCTTCAGCTTCACCATACGCTTTGTGACAGGTAGCTTGGCCGCGGCGTAAGTCATCATCATCCATCGCAGGCAGATCGTCATGCGCGAGTGAATAGGCATGCACCAGTTCTACGGCGGTGGCGGCCATGTCGAGTGGGGTATCGTCTGCATTACAAGCTTGTCCGGCTGCGTAAACCAGTAATGGGCGTATGCGCTTGCCACCACTCAGGGTGCAGTAACGCATCGCTTCGTGTAGCCGTGCAGGGTGAATCGATGCAGCGGGCAGTACCCGGTCGAGCATGGATTCAACGCGACGTTTGGCGTGTTCTGCGAATTGCCGCAGATGAATATCAGTCGTCGTCACTGTCAAAAGGCTGGAGTACCTGGGTACCGTCTTTCTCAAGCAGAATTTGAACTTTTTGTTCTGCTTCACTCAGCGCTTGTTGGCAGCCACGGGTGAGTTGAATGCCGCGTTCGAACTGCTTAAGCGATTCGTCGAGGCTCAGGTCTCCCTGCTCCATTTGTTCCACGAGCTTTTCGAGTTCGTCTAGCGCCGCTTCGAAATCAGGCGTTTTTTTTGTCGCACGTTTGGCCAAAATCAGTCTCCATTCAACTGGAGGGCTACACTACAAGTGAGTCAGGTTTCCGTCAAATTCATTTTTAGCGCGCATAAAACCCATACTGTGCCTAATGATATTAGGCGTACTGATTTATCACTGTCATATCGAGGTGCTCATTGCTAAGCTTAATTACCAGCCTGTCATTGACAGTGTATTAATGGTGAGCTAGATTTCTATAGAAGAATTTAGACTTATTCTAACGATTTTGGACGGGTACCCCGTCTGCTACTTTAAAAATATGGAGAGAACACTATGAGCTTGAAAGGCAGTAAAACTGAAGAGAATTTGAAAGACGCATTTGCCGGTGAATCCCAGGCAAATCGCCGCTATCTTTATTTCGCAGCAAAAGCTGACGTTGAAGGTTACAACGACGTAGCAGCTGTATTCCGTTCCACTGCCGAAGGTGAAACGGGACATGCGCACGGCCATCTGGAATATCTTGAAACTGTCGGTGATCCAGCAACGGGTCTGCCAATTGGTCCGACATCAGACAACCTGAAAGCTGCGATTGCTGGCGAAACTCATGAATACACTGACATGTATCCAGGTATGGCTAAAACCGCACGCGACGAAAAGTTCGATGAAATTTCTGACTGGTTTGAAACGCTGGCTAAAGCCGAGCGCTCGCATGCTAACCGTTTCCAGAAAGCACTCGACACGCTGGATGCCTAACTGAATTAGCTAAGAATAACTTTTAACAGGTTTCGTAGAGCGGTAATTGATAGCCGGGCTAAAATAGCCCGGTTGTTATTTCAGAAGTCTGGATTGATAACTGGTTAGTAACCATTGGAGTGTCACCATGTCACTGCGTGAAGGCAGCCTGGAAGCGCCTACCCGTCATCCTCTCGATTGGAAAAGCGACGATTTTTATAACGAGCCATCGTTATTTAAAGAATTGGAACGTGTGTTTGATATCTGTCACGGCTGCCGGCGCTGTTTTAATCTGTGTCAAGCCTTTCCCACCCTGTTCGATGCCATCGATGAATCCGAAACCCTTGAACTTGATGGTGTTAGTAAGCGGGTTTACTGGGATGTAGTTGATCACTGTTATCTGTGCGACATGTGTTACATGAGCAAATGTCCGTACGTGCCACCGCATGAATGGAATGTAGATTTTCCACACCTGATGCTGCGCGCCAAAGCCGTTAAATTCAAAAAAAGTGGAGCCAGAACGCGCGATAAAATTCTGACATCGACAGATACTGTGGGCAAGCTAGCAAGCCTGCCTGTCGTGGCTTCTGTTGTGAACACGGTTAATCGTACGACTGTCGGTCGTAAAATTCTGGAAGAAGTCATGGAAGTGCATCCGCAAGCGGTGCTGCCTGAATACCATTCCAATACGATGAGGAAACGGCTAAAGGAAACGAATTTTAATGCAGGCACTAATGAAGCAGCCGGATCCACACGCGGCAAAGTAGCCATATTTGCAACCTGTTATGGCAATTACAACGCGCCTGAATTGGGTGAAGATTTGCTTGCAATTTTCAACCATAATGGCATTGCAGTTCGGATTGCTGAAAAAGAGCGTTGTTGCGGCATGCCCAAGTTAGAGTTGGGTGATCTGGAGGCTGTTGCTAAAGCAAAAGACGCCAATATCCCTCAGCTAGTAAAATTGATTGATGAAGGTTGGGATATTGTCGCGCCAGTGCCGTCCTGTGTTTTGATGTTCAAGCAGGAGTTGCCATTGATGTTTCCGGATGATGCTGATGTCGCGAAAGTCCGTGACAATATCTATGATCCTTTTGAATATCTGGCTATCCGTCACAAGCATGATTTACTGAAAACCGATTTTAAACAGCCGCTGGGTAAAATTTCTTATCACGTTGCCTGTCATTTACGGGTGCAGAATATTGGCATGAAGACCCGCGATATCTTGCAATTGGTGCCGGAAACTGAAGTTGAGCCAATCGAACGCTGTTCTGGACATGATGGCACTTATGCAGTGAAAAGAGAGTTTCACGACGCATCCATGAAAATATGCAAGCCAGTGGTCAAGCGAGTTGAACAAGCCGCTGCCGAACACTATTGCAGTGATTGCCCCATGGCGGGTCATCAAATCGCCAATGGATTAGCTGAAGCGCGTGATCCTGAGCACCCGCTTAAATTATTACGAATGGCTTATGGTCTTTAAATAGTATGCAAAAATTAACAAGAAATGATCTTTATTCGCTCGAACAATATGCCGAAATGCGCAATGATTTTCGTGCAAAAGTGATTGCCCACAAGAAAGATCGCCGTGTGCCATTAGGCTCAATAGCAGCACTGTATTTTGAAGATCGTTTGACCATGCAATATCAGGTTCAGGAGATGCTGCGCATTGAACGAATTTTTGAAGTTACCGGAATTGAAGAAGAGTTGACTGCCTACAATCCGTTAATTCCTGATGGCAGTAATCTGAAAGCCACCTTCATGATAGAAGTCACTGATGAAAACGAACGTCGCAAGGCCTTGGCTACTTTGTTGGATATAGAAAATCAGGTCTGGATGCGTGTTGAAGGTTTTGATCCGGTTTTTGCGATAGCTGACGAAGACATGGAAAGAGATACTGAAGAAAAAACTTCTGCTGTACATTTTATGCGGTTTGAGTTTAATCAGGAGATGGTTGCTGCTGCAAGACAAGGAGCTGCAATAGGTGCGGGTATCAGTCATGAGCGGTATACCCAGCAGCTCGAACCCTTGCCGGAAAATATGCGTGCCGCATTATCTGCTGATTTTAGTTAATGTAAATTTTTCAAATACTGTAGGAGCGGCTTCAGCCGCGAAAGAGAAGTGTACCGACCATCGCGGCTGAAGCCGCTCCTACAGATTTCTCGCTAATATCTCTAGATCGCTTTAATAAATATTCTTTTCTACAGGGCTTGAAACCCGGTCTTCTAACTCCCATATACAAGTCAGAACAGCACAATCTGTGCTAGTAAAGTTATTGGGAGATATCAAATGAGTTTAGTGCGTTATGAACCCTGGAATGTTTTGAACCAATTACACGGTGACCTCGATCGTTTTTTTGACCGCAGACCTGGAGCAGCGAATGACAATAGTTCCAGCCTGGCTACCAGTGACTGGACACCGGCTGTCGATATCAAGGAAGAAGATGACTGTTATGTAATCCATGCCGATGTGCCGGGTGTTGAACCTAAGGATATAGATGTCAGTATGGAAGAGGGTGTGCTGACTATCCATGGCAAACGTAACACGGAAAGCCGTGATGAAGGCGAAGGCTATAAGCGTGTGGAACGTGTGCGTGGCAATTTTTATCGCCGCTTTAATTTGCCGGATACCGCGAACGTGGATGCCATCAGTGCAAAATCAAAACACGGTGTACTGGAAGTGGTTATTCCCAAGCAGGAAAAACTGCAACCAAAACGCATCGAAGTTAAAGGATAAATCTGAGCAGTCCACTCCCCCGGACCCCGCAAGCAATGGTGGGCCCACCCTACAAAAGACTTTTTCGACACCCTCCTTAGGGAGAGCGAAGCGAGGATCCGGGGGGGGTAAAAATAAGGCTGTTGTTCAGCAGATTAGCTGGCAGTTTTTCTCTGTTCTGTTTCGATTAAAGGTTCCGGTTTTGCAATACCATAACCCTGCGCATAGTCAACACCGATTTCTTTCAACTTGCTAAGAATAGCATCGTTTTCGACAAACTCGGCGATGGTTTGAATGCCCATGACATGGCCAATCTCATTGATTGATTTAACCATGGCAGCATCAATTGGGTCGTCAACAATATCTTTTACAAACTGCCCGTCAATTTTAAGAAAATCAACCGGCAGGTTTTTGAGGTAGCCAAATGAAGACAGTCCGCTGCCAAAATCGTCAAGTGCAAACAGGCATCCCATTTTTTTCAGTTCGCTGATGAAAGTTGCGGCACTGGAAAGGTTAGCTATAGCCGATGTTTCAGTGATTTCAAAACAGAACTGTTCTGGTGGTAACTTATGCAAAGTAAATTGGTCGCGCACAAATTTTAGGAAGTCAGCGTCGTTAACCGAATTGCCTGATAAATTTATCGTGTAAATTTGTGTGACAGACGGTTGTTCAGAATTGCCCGTAAAATATTTGTTGGCGCAGAAAACAAATAAATTCCTGATAACCCAGCGGTCTATAGCCGGCATCATGTTGTAACGCTCAGCTGCAGGTATGAATGCCCCAGGAGGGATGATTTTGCCACTGTCATCCAACATGCGCACCAGGATTTCATAGTGGTGATCGTCGTTATGAGCGATGCCAGAAATGATCTGTTTGTACAGTATAAAACGATCTTGTTGTAGTGCTTCGGTAATGCGTGATACCCAGTGCATTTCTCCGTGACGTTTGCTGGTATGGTCATCGGCCTCTTCGAAAACATGAACACGGTTGCGTCCCAGGTCTTTAGCTGCATAGCAGGCGATGTCAGCAGAACTCATCAGGGTTTCTTTAGATGCGCAGCTTGAAGTCACGGGTACGACTCCAATACTGACACCTACTTCAAATGTTTTATTGTCCCAGGCGAAGCGGTGTTCTCCAATCGACTCTTTTAATGACTGTGCAATGGCAACTGCTTCGTGTAATGGGCAACGATCCAGCAAGACACCAAATTCATCACCACCCAACCGCGCGAGGGTATCGGCTGAGCGAATATTCTTTTTTAATTGTGTGGCTAATTGTCTAAGCAGTTCATCACCAGCAAGATGCCCGCAAGTATCATTGACGACTTTGAATTGATCCAGATCCATATAGAGCAGTGCATATTCTTCGTTGTAAGCTCGTGCGCTTTCAATTGCTTCTCTTAACCTTTTTTCAAATGCGGATCGATTTGCAAGGCCCGTAAGGCTATCATGAGTTGCTTGCCAGAATAATTGTTGCTTCAGTTTGCGCTCAGTACTGACATCCCGAAGCACAATGACTGTGCCAATGTTGTTTTCAGATCGGTCTTTGATAGGTGAAAACGTATGTTCCACACTGTGTTCCTGACTGCCCCTGCTTATCAATACAGCGTGTGTGAGGCTTTGGTCATTTTCGTCCTGCCGTTGGTTAGAATTATTTGATAATAAAATGGCTTCGCCATCATTTTCGTCATACAGTTTAATTATTTTGTTGAACGGTTTGCCAATTGCCTCAGCAGATGTCCAGCCGCTTAGCTGTTCCGCCACGCTGTTCAGATAATTGATATTGCTATTTTTGTCGAGTGTGATGACTGCGTCACCGATCGATTGCAATGTGACTTCTGCGTGTTCTTTGGCTTCGAACAGGGCTTGTTCAGTATTTTTTCGAGTGGTGATATCTGTGTGTGAACCAGCCAGGCGAATGGGTTTGTTATTTTCGTCAAGCTGAGCCAGGCCACGGCATTCAATCCAGATCCAGCCGTCGTCTTTTGTCTGCATGCGGTATTCGACCTGAAAGGAGTCAGTAATTCCATTCATGCAGTCTGTCCAGGCCAGTAAAATGCTGCCTAGATCGTGGTGGTGTATATGATCCTGCCAGGCAGTGAAAGAATTTCTGAATTCTTCTTCACTATATCCAAGCATTTCTTTCCACCTGGGTGAGAAATAGATTTCACCAGTTTTGAGACTGTAATCCCAAAGACCATCGTGCGTGCCTTTTATGATTAATGACAGGCGTTCCTGGCTTTTGTGTAATTCATCCTGGATCATCTTTCGATCAGTTATGTCGCGAAATGCTAATACGGAACCTTGAACCTTGTTATCTTTATCCCGAATAGGTGAAACTGTGTATTCAACATCTTTCTCTGAGAGATTGGCTGGCTTTAGTTTTGTTTCGCCAAAAAAACATGCATCAGGAATTATTTTCTCTGCAGAATCCGTAATGTTGGGTATGAGGCAATTATTTTGATGTTTTAGTGCATCAGTCAGTTGTTGACCAATAGCGATGGAAGTGTTCGTGTCTAGTAATGATAAAGCCTTGCCATTCGTGTAAATTATTTTTCCAGTGGCATCTGTTGTAATGACAGCATCACTGATTGACTGGAGTGTGGCCTGGGCAAATAGAGCGTTTTCTGCATGCTTGATCGTACGCAGTACTTTTACGGCAATAAAAATACAGGCGAAAACTGCAAATACAAACATCAACAGTAACAGGCCAATCGTATTATGAAATTTATTACGCGCCAGATCGATTTCGTGCGCAGACAGTTGATGTTCGTGCTCAAGAAATTTTCGCGTAAGGTTGAGCAGTGTGTTATGGACTGGAAAAGACTTCCCAACCAGAATGTCGTGAGCTTTATCGAATTCATCGGCGCGGATTAAGTCAATCAGTTGGCGATGAGTGAATGCAGCCTTGGCTGTGAGTTCGATAATTTTATCGAATATTATTTTTTCAGTTTCTTCTGTAAGCAAAGTACTTAGATACTCACGAGCCATTAAATGCTCACTGGCCAGTTCAGTAAACCGTTGAAATGCCTGATCGCGTTCAAAAGGATCCTGTGCGTGTTGAATCTGAATTAATTCTTCCTGACGTCCCTGTACGGTTGTGTGAATTGTGGTGACCAGGTTAATCTTTATTTGCTGGTTTTGAACCAGCTGGTCAATATGTGATTGGCTATTAGTGATCTGGATGTACGCGATAGAAATCGCGGCTAGCATGATTAGTATGAGTGCAGTAAAACCGATATGAGCAACAATTTTTGACTGGTTGGAAAACATGACAGGTTAAGCGCTATCCATAGTGGCTGACAGTTTTAATAAAGTGAGTATTGTTAATTGTTTGCAGCCGAGCTGGGTCAAACTCAGCAATTAAACCACGCTCCATTTACTATCGGCAAAATATGGCAAAGGTATAGTGTTTTGCTGGATGTTCTGTGTGCCTCGTGCTGGAGAGTTATGTTGATCCGATATATCCATAACTACATGAAATAATAAGATATATTCATATTCTATTGAGCGTGATTTCTTCAATAAAATGGCATTAAGCTGATCTGGACACACTGCTGACCCGAACAATCGTCAACTTTGCAGCTATTCGGCATATGGTATGACCCAGAGCCTTGATAACGGTAAACTGCGGCCAGTTTCTTAGGAATAGCGATGAATCATATACAATTTCTATTATTTGCCGGGTGTCTACTGCTCTTTTTCGCCGGGAATGCCGCTGCCGAATCTGGGGAAGATGATTATGGGGAAGCCGATGGGTTTAAATTTCAAGAGAAAGCGGCAATTCCTGAGTCTGACGTTGTAATCCCACGCTGGCCAGAATTGGACGAAGGTATTGAAGTGAATCTTGGGCTAGATGGCTTTCCCTTTGTGTTACTAATCGATCCAGCATCGATCAGCGTGGATCGAAAGCATGTGGTACGGTATACCGCAATTTTGAAGTCAGTCAACGCTAGTATGAATATTTCCTATGAGGCTATCGATTGTGCCGATAATACCTACCGGCGTTATGCCTATGGTGCGGCAGGTCGTTTCAAACAAGTACGTGATTCGCAATGGACACGCATCGTGACACAGGGTGCTGGCCGATTTCGTCCTGTTTTGATGAACAGTTATCTTTGTCCCGTTCCAGGGAAAAAGCCAGTCGATAAGTTGAGCAAGCGGCTACGCAGTGACCGGACGTCAGTATTGCAAGATCGGCAGGAAGAATAACCCATGTCTAAAAATTATGACGCTGCCTCAATCGAAATACTCAGTGGGCTTGACCCGGTACGCAAACGGCCAGGTATGTACACCGACACCAGCCGTCCAAATCATCTGGCCCAGGAAGTCATAGATAATAGTGTTGACGAAGCAGTTTCGGGTCATGCCAGTAAAATAGAGGTCACTGTCTTCAAGGATGGTTCTTTACAGGTCAGTGATAACGGGCGTGGTATGCCCGTGGATATTCATCCGGATGAGGGGGTTTCCGGTGCCGAAGTCATACTGACCCGCTTGCATGCCGGTGGAAAGTTTTCAGACAAGAATTACCAGTTCTCTGGTGGTTTGCACGGTGTTGGTGTATCCGTGGTTAATGCACTGTCAGCGCATCTCGAAGTCTGGGTACGGCGCGGTGGCAAGGAATATAACCTGTCATTCAAGCAGGGCGAAAAAGTATCCGGACTCGATGAAGTCGGAAAAGTGGGCAAACAGAATACGGGTACCACGTTACGATTCTGGCCGGAAAAAAAATATTTTGATTCAGCTAATTTCTCACTGACCCGTCTACGTCATGTATTACGCGCCAAAGCCGTATTGTGTCCCGGGTTGCAAGTGCGCTGCAAGGTTGAAAAAACAGGCGAGGAAGATGTTTGGGAATACCAGGACGGCCTGCAGGATTATCTCATGGATACGCTGGGCGATGTCGAGTGTGTACCTGATAAACCGTTCATTGGTGATTTTTCGAGTAAACACGAAGCCGCAGAATGGGCTTTGTTGTGGTTGCCGGAAGAGGGTGAGCTGGTATACGAAAGTTATGTCAATTTGATTCCAACAGTGCAAGGCGGCACCCATGTCAATGGACTGCGGATGGGGTTAACTGAAGCGATTCGTGAGTTTTGTGATTTTAGAAACTTGTTGCCACGTGGAGTGAAGATTGCGCCGGAAGATGTTTGGGAGCGTTGTGCTTATATTCTTTCTGTGAAAATTTTAGACCCGCAGTTTTCCGGCCAGACCAAGGAACGCCTGTCATCACGCGAATGCGCGATTTTTGTTTCCGGTGTGGTGAAAGATACCTTTGGTTTGTGGCTGAACCAGCATATTGAAGCGGGTGAGAGGATTGCCCAGTTAGCCATTCAACGCGCTCAAACTCGTCAGCGGGCTGGCAAAAAAGTGGTTCGTAAAAAAATCACTAGTGGGCCAGCTTTGCCCGGCAAGCTTGCAGATTGTGCCTCCAGTGATATTGAACGCAGTGAATTATTTCTGGTTGAGGGTGATTCTGCAGGTGGGTCTGCGAAGCAAGCGAGAGACCGAGAATTTCAAGCGATCATGCCACTGCGAGGCAAAATTTTAAACACTTGGGAAGTGGATTCTGCAGATGTGCTGGCATCACAAACTGTGCATGATATTGTGCTAGCGATTGGTGTCGAACCCGGATCCAGTAATCTGAATAATCTTCGTTACGGGAAAATCTGTGTGCTTGCAGATGCAGACTCTGATGGTGCGCATATTGCAACGTTGATCTGTGCGTTGTTTCTGAGGCATTTCCAACCATTAGTGGAAGCGGGGCATGTGTATGTCGCCATGCCACCCTTGTATCGTATTGATGTCGGTAAGCAGGTTTTTTATGCGCTGGACGAAGCCGAGCGGCAGGGTGTGCTGGACAGAATTTCTGCCGAAAAAATCAAGGGTAAGGTCAGTGTGCAACGTTTTAAAGGTTTGGGGGAAATGAATCCGTCGCAATTAAGGGAAACAACCATTGCTCCTGAAACACGCCGTCTGGTGCAGTTAACAATTGATACAACTGATGACAGCCATCAAATGCTCGATTTGTTGCTGGCTAAAGGCCGCGCTGCGGATCGCCGGAACTGGCTGGAGAAAAATGGTAATCTGGCACAAGTAAATTGAAAATAGTACGTTGATTACCTGGCCTGTTGTTTACAGACGCGCCGTAAATACATCCCTGTACGCTCAGCGACAGCATCCCTGCTGCTGATGGTCTGTAAACAACAGGCCAGGTAATCAACGTACATGTTAATTGAAAATACTGGCTGATATTGAAAATTTCGATAGAGGCAACTGTATAACCCAGTTGGTGATGACTGCAGTGACGGATAGTCCAAAAGTAACAAGCTATTTCAAGAAATTTAAAACTTCGCAACAATTGCGTCCCTGTTATCAGTCCATTGATATGCGTGGTCGTGTCAGTGACCCCTGTGGCCGTTATTTGTTTAATGACAGAATCCATTATCTGGATGATCGTTCTCTGGTTATGTATCAGGAGGGTGTTAAGCGCAACCGTGGTGTGCTGACAATGCAAACATTTGAGTCGGTTATTAATGCGCCTCATACGCTTGACCAGGCTGGTTTGAATGATACTAGGATGCCCGTTGCTAATAATGATGCCGTTGAGGTATTGCAACAGGAAGCTGAGCCAGAAGAAAATTTCCCTGTTGAATTAAACGCAACCATTACTGATCCAGAAGTAATTCCATTTGGTTATTTCAAAGAGCGTCGCGAACCGCGACTGCAAATAATTTGTGAAGCGGAGGCACTGCTTCACGGTGCGCGTATCAAAGGTGTAACACGCGATTTATCTGTGAGTGGTATCAGGTTTTTTATAGAAGGCAATCATTCTGTCCGCACAGGAGATGAAATATTTATTTCATTCATGGGTATGCAGCGTGAAGCAGAGGGTATAGATGTCTATGATATTCCCTATGCCGTGGTGGCTTTTGATTATCAGGACGAAGGTACTCTGCTGCGTTTACAAAGAACCAATCCAGGCAAACAGACGCAGTTTGATTCATGTATTGCAAGTCTTATAAAGCGGCGAGATCCAGATCATAAGCTGGATATAGAAGATGACTGTCAGTCAGCACAGGCCTGGTATTTTGAACGCCTATATGCTGAAAATTCGGCTTTCATACCTTTTTTTGTGAGCAAGGACGAGGCCGGTAATTTAATGGTGCAGTCAGTGGCTTTGACAAAAGGTAATCAGTTCTTAACCCGGTTTTTCTGTACTAACACTGATAACTACAATTTTACACCGCTGTGTCTCCCGTTGCGTCTGCAAGTTCTTCAGGATCAAAAAAGCCTGTTAATCGCAATGTACAGGGATCAGGGAGACGGTGATCGCAGCCAGCGCATTCATAGTGCGGCATGTAGTGAGTTTTCTACGCATGAAGAATTTTTGGGTTTTGTAAAACATGCCTTGTCATATCCCGAACATTGCGTAGTAAAGGTTATGCCGGGGTCAATGCCAGTCAAGCCAGTCTCCACAGCAAAGACTGCCCTGTTTAGTAGCAAACTCAGGAGTTTATCCAGTGAACAGGCTGGGCTGTTAGATGAGCAAATAGCCGCACTGAAATTTGTGGCCTATATAGCTGATATGACAGGGTGGGCACAGCAGAGTATGGAGGTAACTTCTGATCAACTTAAATCAGATGCGCGGGTCTGGGTAGGCAGTGAACATCGTATTATCGAAACCGGTGAGGTATGCGACAAGCTTGAGATGAGCTGGCGTAATCTGAATCCTGACCTGATTCGATTTGGTTATGCAGAGCGCAGGCGCGAACACCGCTATCTGGCAAAAACAGCCGTCAGTGTGCAACTGCGGGAGGAGATAGTTGAAGGTTTGACCCAGGACTTGTCCTGGCATGGCTTACGTGTTCTGTTGCCGGGAAAAATCAACGTTAAGCAAGGTGCAATGATCAAAGTTGGTTTGACTACGATGCAGGAAAAACGTCACAAGATCGATCTAATGAATATTCCGTATCGGATAGTGCAGCATCTCTTTAAAGACGAAGCTACGGTGCTCATGCTGGAGCGTATATCCGGTAATCGGGATTCAGTAACGGATGAGTTTTTTGCTGAATTGATCATGAAAAACCGGCATAAAATGCCGGTTGATACGATTGATGTTGTGAATGCGGCGACAGCCAGTATTTTTGAAGCGATGCAAAGCAGTAATACAGCAGCAATGGCTTTTTTTCTGTCCATGGATCGGAAGTCCGGTGTTAGCCTGCAATATCTTGGACTACCGGCTGGAGGTAATGTGCTGGCGCAGAATATTAGTAGAGGAGACGGTTATAACTTCGGCTATTTGTTCAGCCAAAAACTGGTTAAAGCGATGTATGATGCAGTGCAGCTACAGGCGCGCCAACCGGGTGCTGAGCAGGGTGTAAGGCCAGCATTTGAATTTGATATGTTTGTTTATCAGGATGGTAGTACCACGGAAGATGAATTTAGTGTTGTTAGCGAATTTGATAGCGCTGATACGGATGAGTGGAAAGCGACCTGTCAGTCAATTATGGCCGGGAAGGAGTGGCGTGGTTTGCATGTCGTGGTGAGTCCTGCGCATGCTATAGAAGATAAGTTATTTGATACGTTACTAGCTGGAATCCGCAAAGAATCAAAGCACCGTGCAATCAAGCTATCTGATGCGGTAGTGTCGATTGCCGGATGTGGTGAGATTTTTGATATAACAGATGAGCTGGCGAAGATGTCTGGTTGATTCGATTATAGAATAAATCTTATTTCTACAGGCATCTTTAAAGTCACGAATTCCGTGGCCATATAATTAATTCATATCAACGTGGTTTGATAATGATTTACCGCTGGAGTTTTTATGGCAACAAATAATGTTATAGAGCAGATTGAACAACTGCCCTTGCATACCTTTACTGAGCGGGCATATCTGGATTACTCCATGTATGTCATTCTTGATCGGGCATTGCCGCATATTGGCGATGGATTAAAGCCTGTGCAGCGGCGAATTATTTATGCCATGTCGGAGCTTGGCCTGTCGTCGAAGGCAAAATACAAAAAGTCAGCGCGGACGGTTGGTGACGTACTGGGTAAGTTTCATCCGCACGGTGACAGTGCCTGTTATGAAGCTATGGTTCATATGGCGCAACCATTTTCGTTCCGCTATCCATTGGTGGACGGTCAGGGCAACTGGGGTGCACCGGATGATCCCAAATCTTTTGCTGCGATGCGCTATACCGAAGCGCGTCTGACAGCTTTAGCCGACATACTTTTATCAGAGCTCGGTGAAGGTACAGTTGACTGGAAACCAAATTTTGATGGTACTTTGCAAGAACCGGAATTATTACCTGCGCGGTTGCCAGCGATTCTACTGAATGGAACGACAGGAATTGCTGTCGGGATGGCGACAGATATACCGCCCCATAATTTGCGTGAAGTTGCCGATGCTGCAATTCACTTACTCAAGAAGCCGAAGGCTACTGTTGAGGATCTTTGTGAGTATATAAAAGGTCCTGATTATCCTACGGGTGCAGAGATTATTACTCCTCAAGCCGAGTTAATACAGGCTTATCAGCAAGGCAATGGCAGTCTAAGAATCCGGGCGTGCTATATCACCGAGGGGCCGGATATCGTCATTACCGAACTACCTTTTCAGGTATCCGGTGCGCGTGTCCTGGAACAGATTGCTGCGCAGATGCAGAACAAGAAATTACCTATGGTCGCAGATCTGCGTGACGAATCGGATCATGAAAATCCTACCCGTCTGATAATCGTGCCGCGTTCAAATCGAATAGAAACTGACTCATTGATGTTGCATTTGTTTGCAACTACAGATCTTGAACGTAGTTACCGGATTAATATGAATCTGATCGGCCTGGATGGTAAACCTCAGGTCAAGGATTTACGCTGCCTGATGAAAGAGTGGTTGCAATTCAGGGAAGAGACAGTGCGCCGCCGCTTGCAATACCGGCTAGACAAAGTGACGGCCCGGTTACATATCCTGGACGGTTTGCTGATTGCCTATCTGAATATCGATGAAGTGATTGCCATCATTCGCAGCGAAGACGAACCTAAACCGGTTCTGATGAAACGATTTAAACTAAGTGATTTGCAAGCAGAAGCCATACTGGATTTGAAGCTGCGGCATTTGGCCAAGCTTGAAGAATTCAAGATTCGTAGTGATCAGGAAGAGCTGGCAACAGAGCGTGATGGCCTGAAAAAAACTCTGGCTTCCGCACAGCGTATGAAAACTTTGATTCGCAATGAAATTAAAGCAGATGCAGATAAATACGGTGATGCACGCCGTTCACAGCTAGTTTCCCGGCAGGCAGCCCAGGCGATGGATCAAGCGGCGTTGATACCCAGTGAGCCTGTGACCCTTGTTTTATCGCAACAAGGCTGGGTGCGATCTGCGAAAGGCCACGAAGTAGATCCTGAAAGTTTGAACTACAAGGCAGGCGATGAATTTCAGGGGGCCATCTGTGCGCGCAGTAATCAGCAGGCTGTTTTCCTGGATTCAACCGGCCGTTGTTATACATTGGCAGCGCATAGCCTGCCTTCAGCAAGAGGTCAGGGTGAGCCATTAACCGGCCGTGTCAGCCCGCCGGATGGCGCGCGTTTTATTGGTGTTATGTCGGGTAGTGCAGATAGTTTGTATTTGTTGGCCACCGATGCTGGTTATGGCTTTATCGCAAAGTTGAGTAATCTGGTGGCACGTACCAAGTCGGGTAAGGCTGTATTATCCGTTCCCAAGGGCGCGCAGGTATTGCCACCGGTTCTGGTTACAGACCAGTCCGATGATCAGGTTGCTGTGGTGAGTAATGGTGGTCATATGCTTGTAGTATCCACTGGAACCTTGCCGTTACTGAGTCGCGGCAAAGGTATTAAAATAATGGGCATCGCTAGTAAAAAGCTTGTTAGCCGGGAAGAATATGTTGCGGCTATCATGGCAATTCCGGCGCATGCTAGTTTGTTAATCTATTCTGGTAAACGGCATTTACGTTTGAAATCAGCGGACCTTGAAGCCTATCAGGGAGAACGGGGTCGTAAGGGTAAGAAGTTGCCACGCGGGTTACAACGGGTTGATAAGCTGGGTTTGGGTTGAACAAATTAGACCTTCACATAGGTAAATAAATTTTAATTTTCAGGAATTTTATATGTCTTTGATTCTTCCGTTTCGCGCCTTACGGCCAACAACAGAACGTGCGCAAGAAGTCGTTGCGCCTCCCTACGATGTTCTTAACTGCGAGGAGGCTCGGCAACGTGTGGCTGACCGGCCATTGAGTTTTTTACATATTTCGAAAGCTGAAATAGATTTGCCGGTAGGTACAGACCCATATGATGAATCGGTCTATGCCAAGGCGGCTGAAAATTTGCAACAGATGAAAAACGATGGCGTGTTGCAGCGTGATGAAAAGCCCTGTTATTACGTTTACCGTCTAAAAATGGGAGAGCATATTCAGACGGGTCTGGTTGCGGTGGCATCAGCGGCTGATTACGATACCAACCGAATTCGTAAACACGAATTTACACGTCCTGCTAAAGAAGATGACAGAGTGCGTCAGATCGAGGCACTAAAAGCGCAAACCGGTCCCGTGTTACTGGCTTATCGAGCCATGTCTGAAGTCGACGAGCTGCTTGATTCAGTGACTACACAAACCCCGGTCTATGATCTGGTTGCGGATGATGGAGTTGGGCATACCCTGTGGGTGATCAATGAGGGGGCTATCATTGATCAGTTAACGAATTACTTTGACGAGATGGCCGCAATTTATATTGCTGATGGCCATCATCGTTCAGCAGCAGGTTCCCGCGTTGCTGCGAGCATGGGTGGAAGCCCTGATGCCATGAGTAGTTATTTTTTATCAGTCATATTTCCGCATGATCAGATGAAAATTCTCGACTACAACCGTGTCGTGAAAGATTTGGGGCAGTATGCACCTGCAGAATTTATTGAAGGTATAAAAAAACATTTTACTGTTGTTCCAGAGACTGCCGCAGTTTCACCTGCTCGTGCGGGAGAATTTGGAATGTATCTGGAAGGCAGCTGGTACCGTTTATCAGTTAATCCAACCAACATTCCTGAAGATCCTGTAGCACGGCTAGATGTCAGTTTGCTTGCAGATAACCTGCTCGAACCTTTGCTGGGTATCAGCGATCCACGGCGTGATTCACGGATCGATTTTGTGGGCGGAATACGAGGTTTGGCTGAGCTTGAGCGCCGGGTTGATAGCGGTGAAATGGCGGCTGCCTTTTCACTGTTTCCAACCAGTATGGAAGATTTGATGGCAGTCGCCGATGCGCAACAAGTGATGCCACCGAAATCGACCTGGTTTGAGCCAAAGCTGGCGGATGGGTTAATTTCGCACGTACTTGATTAGTGGCAGAATGATCAGGCAACTTCGCTGGTAAAATCGTAATCCAGCGTTGTACTTGGTTCTTGCAGAAAATTACCCTGAATGTAGTTAATGCCACTTTGCCAGAGTACCGCCAGACTATGTGCATCCTGCACAAACTCGGCGATACACATTTTGTTCATCGAGCGTGCGGTTTCCAGAATTGATTTCACGACCGCCTGATTATCAGAATTAGTTGCCAGGTTATGGATAAATGAGCCATCAATTTTTAGAATATCGACTGGCAGATGCTTGAGTATCTGGAATGAGTTCGGGCTTTTCCCGAAATGATCAAGCAGTGTGCCGCACTGGGCTTCCTGGACTGTTTTGACGAAGAATTTGGCTTGCTTGAGGTGATGGCAGGCACCCTGTTCAGGAATTTCAAATACGATTGCATCGCCAGGTACTTTTGCTTCTTGAAGGCAGTTCATTACATATGCGGGTAATTCCGTGTCGCATATCGTACTGATAGAGAGTTTTATAAAGAAGCGGCTATCAAAATCCTGACGGCGGCGTTCGGCGAGCATATCGACCGCTTTTTTAATCACCCAGCGGTCAATATCATTAATCTGTCCGGTTTCTTCGGCAACGGTCAGGAATTGTGCAGGCAGGATCAGTTCGTCGTCGTTACCGATCATGCGCAGTAGTACTTCATAATTTTCCCGGTTGTCACCCTGCAGACTGACAATGGGTTGAAACATGAGTTGGAAAAGACCGTTGTCCAATGCTTCCTGTATCAGCACATTGACCTGCTGATTGCGTTCCTTGCCAAGTTGTTCGTCTACGACCGGATTATGCATGTGGGTCTTATTGCCGCCTGATGAACGGGCAACTTCACAGGCCAGGTCGGCACGTGATAGAACTTCCTGTGCATTTGGCGTGTGTTCAGTGATCATGCTCATGCCAATACTGCAAGTTGTTGTTACAGACTGATCTTCAATATCGGCAATATGATCTTCAACTTCCTGGCGCAGTTTTTCCCCTAAAGCCTGAACGTCTTCGTCACTGCAGTTATGGCGTAATATGCTGAATGAATGATCACCAAAACGTGCTGAAATATCCGTGTCGACAGTTTGTTCGCGGATAATTTCTGCGACATCGCAAATGATTCGATCTGCGATACTAATACCAACGCTGTCTTTGATGTCTTTGAAGTTATCGATTAATAAATAGACGATAGCGCCACAGTCTGCACCACTGACTACTTCAGTAGTAGCAAGTTCGAGTTCTTCGATAAAATACTGACGATTGTATAGCCCTGTTACCATATCTTGCTTCGACAGGTGTTTAAGTTTTAATTCCAACTCTTCACTGTCTGAGCTCTGGTTGCGGATTATAATCTGGGTGCAGGGTTCGTTTTCGATGCTGGCAGGTGTGAATTCCATCGCTGCATCAAAATGTTTTCCATTAGGCAGTACACCGATTGTTTTAAGCTCGTGAACCTGTTCCTCATTTTTATCATAGTCACGCAGAAAATCTTTGAATTCATCTTGTTTGTCAGCTGTAACGATGTCCAGAATAGGAGTGCCTTCGATGGCTTCCATATTATCAAAGCAAAACATATCCAGATAGGAATGGTTGGCAAAGATATGCATGCCTTCGTGTATGTATGCGATAGCATCACGTGAACTTTCCATGAGTTGGTGAGCGCGTTTTTCACTTTCCAGATATTGTTGTTGGAAGCGTGAATTTTCACGCCGTAGCATGAGTTGTCCAATTTCACGTTTGACAACCAGCTGTAGATGATCAGGTAGATCGTAGGAGCAGAGGTCACAGGCACCCGTTTGCATAACCTGAATGCTAGTTTGTTCATCACAAGTTTCACCAACGGCAATGACAGGGACATCATGCTCGTGAGTTTGTATTGAAGTTATGACGTCTTGCAATGACAGGTCGAGACCCATGGCACACAAAATTAAATCAGGCATTTGATTTTCAAGTGCCGAATCCATGTCAGATTTATTTTCAACGTGAGTTAGCCGGTATTTGTAGCCTGCATTACGCAAAATATTCGCCAATGCATCTGCATCGTTGCGCGATTCTTCTATTACCAGCAAATTGAGGGTTAGCTCCAGGCTCACTTTAGCCACATCCTTATAGAATTTCAGTTAGGTTTTGACCGGGTATAGTTCCGACTGTCCTTGTGTCGGCAACCCGTGCTGTTTCTTGACTATTTAAAACTCAGGCTAAGACAGGTTTGTGGCGGATTTATATAGGGTTTTCCGTGGTCGGAATTCCTGCTAGCATGCTTGGTAGATAATCCAGATGGAGCCTTCAATGCAACCAATTAAGGTAAGAGCAGAAGTACCAAGTGATTTTAACGCGATCGATGTAGTCAATCTCAGCGCTTTTCAGGGTGAAGCAGAGGCCCAGCTGGTGAGTGAATTGAGGGGTTCAGAAGGATTTATCCCCGATTTGTCGCTGGTGGCCGAACTTAACGGGCGAATTGTCGGGCATATTGTGTTGTCCAAAGTAAAACTGGTAGCCGATTCTGGTGAGCGTGAGATTCTTGCCTTGGGGCCGATGTCGGTCGTACCGTCCCAATCACATCGGGGTATTGGCACTGAATTGATGGATGCCGCCCTGGCGCGGGCGAAAGCGCTCTGCTATGAGGCGGTGGTAGTTGCCGGTCATCCCGATTATTACCAGCGATTCGCTTTTAAACCCGCCAGTGGCTGGTCGGTGAGTTGTAATCTTGCGATTCCTGTAGATGCGTTGACGGCGATGGAGCTGACAAAGGGAGCGTTGGCAGCGGGTGGTGAAGTGCAGTATCCGGATTTATACCGCAAGCTGTTTTGAAGTGTTACAAACTTAGAGAATTTCTGATTAGTTCGTGAGAACTTGTAGGAGCGGCTTCAGCCGCGATGGTCATCACGCTGCCTTTCGCGGCTAAAGCCGCTCCTACAGTATTTTACAGTTCGCAGTGACAAAATACCTGTCAGTCCAGATTAAAGAATATCCCAGATATCGTCAAACTCTCCAAGTTTTGGCGCTTCGGCAGGTGCCGTAATCGGGCGGTGTACTGCGCCCAGAGAAACAAACTGGAACTGAGCAAAACTCCCGGTATTTTCTACCAGCTTGGTCAGCCGAACCTTGACTTCTTTGCCATTGCAATCGATAACCACAGTGTCATCTATGCTATAGGGCGGTGAAGGCAATAACAGTGTGGCACTTTGCTGGATCGAAGTGATTTCAGGTACCAGTAAGCCGCGTGACTGGTTATCCTTAATGCGACGCGTCGTATCCGGTTTTGCAGTCACTGCGATCGCGCTCGGTGAGAGCATTTGAATACCTAACTCCAGGCCGCGTTTTTCTACCATTTTAAGCCAGCGGATAACGCCCAGACGCCAGTGAAAAGTATCAGGGTCGCTTTGTTCGCGGATGCCAACCAGTTCGCCAACCTGAGCACGGGTTGTTTCCTGATTATCCCATAACAGACAGTAGCCACCTGCACTGACATTGACCATTTTCCAGGCCTGGGTTTCATAGGCACGGTTAATGCGCATGCCGGATGCCGCAATTGCAACGGCTTCTTCAGTAGAAGATGGCCGGGCTTCACCCTCGAGACGGTATTTCATTTCCCACATTTCCGGTGTGCCGCCACGATTATCGTCAGACTCACTCGAGTGGTAAGCAGCCACACCTTCTGGGCCAAGCTCATTAACTACAATACCGTGAGATGGCTGGTTAAATACAGACTCACCACTGACAAAATAATGTATTGCACATAATCCGGTTGCTGCAACGATCTGAGCATGGTCGCGGGTACGTGAAAAACGCCGCTTGGGCATGACACCCCAGGCAAGCATCAGGCGGCGCAGAGTATTGGCACTGAGCTGATATTTTGACTGACCTGCTTTACGCAAATTTGTTAGCGCCTGGCGTACATCTTCGGAGATTGCTTCTGTTTCCAGAATGCGCGTGGTTTCTGGATTACTGTTGCTGTTTCTCAGCACCAGATAAGTCGGCGGTTGGTCACAGTCCATAGTGGTTACAAACAGTGCTTCGGTATTATATTCCAGCGCTGTAAGGCGGCAATGTAAGGCCCATTCGTTGAGAGCGGTATAGACTTTTTCTACAACGCCATGACGCATACGGTAAGGGCATGCCAGAGCAAGCAGTAATATCTGTTTGTATTTGTCGCTGATGGTGTGTGATTCATTGTTATTGAGAATGCTGACTTCATGTAGCTTATGTGTCTCTGCATAATGGTAGAGAGTGTGGATTTCAGACCAGACATTACGCGGATACGTGGTATAGGTTTGGTAGCATTTCAGCAACACGGATCCTAACAAACGCAGGGCATGATAAATACTTTTTACAAACAGTTTCTTGTCTTTGAATGGTTTGTCACCATCCTGCTGTTCGACGACCAGGATTTTGTACCCGGTTGCCAATTCGTGAGTGAGCTCACGGGTCAAGCGTGCAACTTTATGTTGCTTTTCTGTCAGTGGCAGCCCTTGGCCAACAAAGTGTTTTTTGAGGGATTCAGTAACGTAGTTAATTGAGGGTGTCAGAATCTCAAGTGCCTGCAAACGCTGTGTGTCAGGTAATTTTTGACTGTTCATGTCGGCGAGTGCCAGATAGAGCTGCCGGGTTGCCTCTCCAACATTTGCCATCGGCAAGTTATCAATCCACGTGTTTAGGTGGGTTGCGTGGCTATCAAAGGCGTTATTGTCCGGCTTTTTTAGGCTGGGCACAGAAAGCTGCATGGCGTTAATCATCCGTTGAATCCCGTTAAGATTTTGGTTAGCTGTAATAGGTTCTAAATAGTACCTGTCAGCTATCGTCCTGTTGCAAAAAAACTGAATTATTACTGGATGAGAATTTCCGGGAACGCAAATACTGATCCATCAGTTACTTGGCTGTGAGTCAGTATATAGAAGTAACAAATTGATTTGTATTATTATTTTTTAAAGTATTTGATGGAGTGGCGTTTTGCTGCCAGATCCAGCGAGTTCGCGTACCAGTTTAGGCACCAGATATCCTGGTAAGCAGTTGCTGAGCTTACCGATCATCGAAACAGCCACTTTATCGTCAACCGAGAAATGTGCCGTACCTTGAACCGGATCCAGCTGGTGCAAATAATAGGGTAGAGTACCCATTTCAAACAGCCGTTCACTGAGTGCCAGTAATGCATCGACTGAATCATTGACACCTTTTAATAGAACCGATTGATTGAGTAAGGTGGCACCTGTTGCTGATAATGCCTGTGTTGCCCGGCAAACAGATGCGTCAATCTCGTTGATATGATTAATATGCAATACAACAACCTTTTGCAGTGAAGTCGCTGAAAGCCATTCGACGAGTGAACTATTAATACGATCCGGCAGGACGACTGGCAGACGGGTGTGAATCCGCAGCCGCTTAATATGAGGAATAGCTTCCAATCGCTTAACCAGCTTGGCCAGTTTACAGTCGCTCAATGATAACGGATCACCACCGCTTAAAATGACTTCGGTGATATCACTATGAGCATGGATATACGCCAGCGCTTGCTGCCAATCATTGCTTACCGGGTTTGCCTCGTCGTAGGGGAAATGTCGTCGAAAACAGTAACGGCAGTGTATGGCGCAAGCGCCAGTGACAGTCAGCAGGACACGTCCCTGATATTTGTGGAGCAGTCCAGGTACTGGCATAGCAGCAGATTCTTCTAACGGATCCATGCTGTAACCACTTTGAATTCTGTTTTCGTCGTCTATCGGTAATACCTGACGCAACAGCGGGTCACGGCTATCACCACAACGCATACGTTGTACAAAGCTATGCGGTACCCGGAGACGAAATTGTCGATTGGCCTCATCGCTGATAGCAAATGCATCTGGATTGAGATTGAGTAGAGACAACAATTGACGAGGCTCGCTAACGGCAGCAGCCAGTTGTTGCTGCCACCTGTCCGGCTGTTGTATTTCCTGGCTTCGCGGTATCATTAGGTTCTCGGTTTTACAAATAGATTGAGTAAAAGGTAAATCATGGCAACGTATAGTACCAATGAATTCAAAAGTGGGTTGAAACTGATGCTGGATGGTGATCCCTGCACCATTATTGAAAATGAATTCGTTAAGCCTGGCAAGGGGCAGGCATTTAACCGGGTCAAGATACGTAACCTGAAGACCGGCCGGGTAATTGAGCGTACGTTTAAATCCGGAGAATCCGTCGAAGCGGCTGATGTCATGGATACCGAGATGCAATACCTGTATACCGACGGTGAATTTTGGTACTTCATGGATCCGGAAAGTTTTGAACAGCTGGCAGCCGATGCGGCTGCCATTGGTGATATGACCAAGTGGTTAAAAGAGCAGGATACTTGTGATGTGACTCTCTGGAATGGGGCGCTGATCAGTATCACGCCGCCAAACTTTGTAGTGCTCAGGGTGGCTGAAACGGATCCCGGTGTGCGCGGTGATACCTCCGGTGGTGGTGGGAAACCGGCAACACTGGAGACCGGTGCTGTGGTGCGTGTTCCCCTGTTTATCGATATCGATGAAATCATCAAGGTCGATACCCGTACCGGCGAATATGTCGGTCGTGCCAAAGAGTAATCCTCCCGTTCAGGCTAACTGGCAACCTGCTGCCGATCTTGACGTTCTGCAAAAACGCGCTGAGTTGCTGGCGTGCATGAGAGCGTTTTTTGCCGGACGCGGCGTGCTTGAAATAGAAACACCCAGTATGTCACGTGCAGTGACGCCCGATCCTGTGCTCGAATCCTTCCAGACAACTTATAACGGTCCGGGTTTGCCAGACGAAACGCCGTTGTATCTGCACACTTCCCCTGAATTATTTATGAAACGCTTGTTGGCAGCAGGTTCCGGCTCCATTTACCAGTTCGCGCGCGTGTTCCGGAATAAAGAATCTGGCCGTCAGCATAATCCGGAATTTACATTGTTGGAATGGTATCGAGTGGGCTTTACTTATCACAAATTGATGGATGAAATAGAAGCGCTACTGAAGCACTGCTGTAAAGAACTGTTAACGACACCCGTGCGCCGTATCAGTTACAGGGCATTATTTGAAGAATTTGCATCTGTCGATCCATTCGTGGCGGATGATGTGGAATTAAGTCACTGTCTGCACATCCATGGTCATGACGTTTCTCCTGGGGATAACGAACAACGCCAATTTTGGCTGGATTTGATTTTAACGCATGTAATCGAACCGCAAATGTATCAAGGTGCATTTTTTGTTTTTGACTATCCTGCCGACCAGGCGGCTCTGGCACAGATACGCAATGATAATCCACCTGTGGCTGAACGATTTGAGCTGTATATTAAGGGTATCGAGTTAGCCAATGGATTCCAGGAGTTGACCGATGCAGCCGAGCAGAGGAAACGTTTCGAGTCAGAGAATCACAAACGCACTGAGCTTGGAATTAAACCTGTGCCAATAGACGAATTATTTTTACAGGCACTGGAATCTGGGTTGCCAGACTGTGCTGGTGTAGCGATAGGATTTGATCGTTTGGTCATGCTTGCCACTGGTCAGCGGCACATAGATAAAGTTATGGCATTTCCCGCTGTCCAGGGTATAGCCGAGTAATCCGAATGACAGTAAAGCAAATATCAGATCCGAATTTTATACTGCTAAATACCAGTCATCCAGGAAACATCGGCGCGACAGCGCGGGCCATGAAAAATATGGGTCTGGGCCGTTTATCACTGGTTGCACCGTTAATTTTCCCCAGTGCAGAAGCAACGGCGAGAGCTTCAGGCGCAGATGATTTGCTGGCAAATGCTAGCGTATATTCAACACTGGCCGAAGCAATTTCTGATGCAGTATTGGTTGTTGGTGCCAGTGCCCGAACGCGTGCATTGCCGGTGCCAATCTTGAATCCCCGTGAATGTGCGCAACTGATTTATAAACAGCCAGATGTGCAGAGGATTGCCGTGTTGTTTGGTAATGAACAATCAGGTCTCAGCAACCACGAGCTGGATCAATGCCACTATCTGGTACAGATACCGACTAACCCTGATTATTCATCGCTAAATCTGGCGGCTGCCGTGCAGGTGATTGCTTATGAGTTGCAAGTGGCTGCGATAGAAATGAAAGGGCTGGATAATGCAATTGAAACACAGGACTATGCAACAGTAGAACAAGTTGAACAATTTTACCGGCACCTTGAGCAAACTCTGGTAGAGATTGATTTTCTGAATCCGTCTAATCCGAAATATCTCATGAGACGAATGCGGCGGTTGTTTGGACGGGCGCGTCTTGATGATAATGAAGTCAATATTCTGCGCGGCATTCTCACTGCAATTAATAAAAATAATAATAAGCCAGGAAGCCTCTGATCGATTCAAACCTTTATAGAGGTGAATTGTAGTCAGGTCTGCTTCAGCCGATAAGCTTATAATGACTAAAAGAAATCGCATCATCGCAATCTGTTTTGCGCTACTAGCCGGGCTGTTTATCATCAACAAAAAGCGAGTAGACTCTGTCCTTACTGATACGAACCAGACTTACCAACAAATGGCTACGGTGAATGATGCGCTGGCCTTATTATCATCGATCAAAATCCACGTTGTTGAGTACTATCTGGCATATGGAAAATATCCGAGCAATAACCACGAACTCAAAATCGATCCACCAAATAGCTTTGCCACCGATCAAATTCTCGATTTGACCGTAACCTCGTCGGGCGAAATCATTGTTCGTTTCAATCATATCCTCAAACAAAATGAAAAGGTCATCCCAACGTTACGCTTAACTGCCGACAATGCACTTGCTGAAAATAGTGGGATTATTCGTTGGAATTGTAGCGTTGAACATATTTATGACCAGGTTCTTAAAATCTTGCCTGCTTGCGTCCAATATATCCCTGTTAATTTTCAAGACCTGAACTCTCATGATCAGCAACAACTGGTAGAATCAGATGTAAGTTCAGCTTCTGAAAATATTTCAACTGAGATTACAAAGACGGAAGAGCCGCAAAAAGGTTATCTTGCCTGGGATCTGGCCGGTCATATTAAAAAAGGCAACAATGATCTGATCGAAAAAATGCTTGCCGATGGCGTGCATTTTGAGGGCGAGCCACTATTAGCAGCTGTCGAAGCCAACCGGTTCGATCTTGTTCATCGATTCCTGAGTAAAGGAGCCGATGCAAATAGCGTTGATCTTGATGGCTATTCTCTACTGCAAAGTGCGATATTTAACTCAGAGTCTTATCAGAGTAAAGATCTGGATATTATCCGGCTGTTATTAAATTCTGGCGCAAGTACCGCTTATGTCTCTCCATCTAACCAAACGGCTCTCTTGTCTCTGCATATTCCCTATAATTTGAAATACAGAAAAACGAGAGGCAAAGTTACAGACGAAGAGATGCAAAACAATAAAACTGATCTGCGACTTTCATATGCGATCGCAAAATTATTACTAAGTCATGATGCAAAAGTGAACGTTATAGATGCGACTGGGCAATCACCACTGGCCCGGGCTGTCTGGGCCGGTGCAGACAATCTTGTTGAGCTATACCTTCAACACGGAGCTAATGCTGACAGTTGGGACGGAAAACAAAGATATCTATTAGACATTGCTTTGAGATATGACTACACAAAAACTGCAGTTCTTTTATTTAATCATGGCGCACAAGTAGATCGGTCGTTGGCGAAAAATAAAAAAGAACGATTATTAATACTGGCTTTACGAGAAAATGCTGAAGCCGTTGTCCATAAAATGATCATCGCAGGTATAGATCCAGAAAAAAGAATACGATTCAAGGCTTTAGGCGTTACCAGCGTCATTGAAAATGTGTTGATCAAACAGGATTGGAAGTCGGTGTTACGTTTTGTAAAGCAGGGGGCAAAATTACCTCACCAACTTAGGTTAAAAGATCCGGATTCTGCAAAAAAATGGCCTGATCATACAAAAGGAAATTATACGGTTTTATCAAGTATAAAATACATTCTTGATACCGGAGGAAGTCGGCAGTTACAGAAACTTATCCCCCATCTTGACCAGCTAAATACCTACAGCGTGCAAAGAGAAACCTTGCTGCAGTATGCCTTAAACAACAATCACACAGAACTCGTTTCGCCGCTGATTCAGGCTGGAGCAAATACTGATGTAGTTGATCAAAACAATCGTAGCTTACTTGAGATCAGCATTGCCAATGATGATGAAACGTCCGCAATGATATTTATAAAACATCAAACGCTGCCAAAAAACGCTGATCACTTACGCACAATTTGGCAACTGGCATACGATCACGATATGAAGAAGATCAGCGATGAGATTGGTAAAAAATTACAAACATATGATCCACCAGAAATTCCAAAAACAATACCTAAACCAGATCAGAAAAACATTACTCTCTGGCGAATATCCTGTGAGTCAACATCAAAAGGCTGGTTTGGGTTAGTCGCTGAAGGTGATAAAGAACAACTTATTATTGGCACTTATTCGAAAACAATTCTCTACCCTGGTTTCTGGAAACCAGTCGATGTTTATGATGATATTCGCTTTAAGTGGATCAGCGCGCATGAATTACAACTAAAGAATTTCGATAAAGATGCTGGATGGAAAGGTTTTAAAACTTTCTACAATTGTAATAATAATGAATCTGGACTGGAAATGACTGGCAGTTGGAAAATTCTCGAACTTAAAAAAGAAAAAACTATTATCACACTCAATAAAAATGGTCATGGACAGATCACGACCGACGATAAAATTGTCGCCGTGATAAGTTCGGTAGAACCTGCATATCGTGGAGTAAAAGTAACGTTCAACATGTGTGAAATTGAAAGAGATATCGCTATTTACATAAAGTCGGATCAAGAAACTGGTGGCGCTCACATGTACAGAGAAAAAGAGGTTCGTAAAAAGGTAGAACTTCAGCGAGTTGATACTGATAATTCAACAGAGCAAAGCACGCATCAACAGGCTGTCTGCCCGTAAAAATATTTCCAAAGAGCCGCATTCCTGTGTGTCTTTAACAGGAATCGATATCTTCAAAACTGGATCCCCGCCAGAAGCTTGCGGGGATAGCTTATACTACAAGGCATGATCAACTACGATATGCCACTCTACCGACCACCATCAGAAGGCTCAAACCTGATCATTCAGGCGACACTGGGCTGTAGCTATAATCGCTGTACTTTTTGCAGTATGTACCGAAGCAAGACATTTCTGGTTCGTCCAATGGATCAGATACTTGCTGAAATAGAACGGGCGGCAAAACTTCAGCCAGACGTGCGACGAGTATTTCTGGCCGATGGTGATGCGCTGGTGTTACCCAACGATCAACTGATCACCATTCTGGATCATCTTAAAAAATATCTGTCACGATTGACCAGAGTTTCCAGCTATGCCCTGCCGAATAACCTGAAAAAGAAAACCGTCGAAGAACTCACCGAACTAAAAGAACATGGCTTAACCCTGATCTACTATGGTCTCGAATCCGGAAGCACAATCATCCTGAAAAAGATCCGCAAAGGTGCAACACCCGATGCCATCGTCGAAGGACTCAAAAAAGCTCACGCCGCAGGAATTAAAGTATCAGCTACTGTGATCCTCGGATTGGGTGGAAAAAACTACTGGCGGGAACATATTGATGAAACAGCAAAGCTGATTAATCGACTGGAACTGGATTATTTATCGACGCTACAACTTGGCCTGGAACCTGTTGTTGAAAAAGAATTTCATGATGCCTTTGGGGGCGACTTTGAATGGCAGAATGATCAGGGGATGTTGCATGAACAAGCGCGACTGATCGCACTAATCAATCCAAAGCGCCCGGTTATTTTTCGATCTAACCATGCCTCGAATTCCTTACCACTTAAAGGAAACTTACCGAATGATCGTGATTATTTACTAGAAAAGCTTCAACTGGCTGAGAATGGTGAGATTTTGTTAGTGCCGGAAATTTTGCGGGGTTATTGATCCAATACTTTGATCATGAGCGTATTGGAAGTATAAAGCATTGGTTCGCAGCGCTATAATCACCGCCTGATTTAACACTGGAATCTTTGGAGTAGAGCGTACGTCATGTTTGAACGATTAAAGGAAGATATTGATTGCGTGTTCGATCGTGATCCCGCCGCCCGTAACTGGATGGAAGTCGTCACGGCTTATCCGGGGTTTCATGCAATCCGTATGCATCGGCTATCCCACCTGCTCTGGCAGAAGGGTTGGCGATGGCTGGCTAGGTTCCTGTCTCATATATCACGCTGGTTAACCGGTATTGAAGTGCATCCGGGTGCGCGGATTGGCCGGCGATTTTTTATCGACCACGGTATGGGTGTTGTGATCGGTGAAACTGCCGAGATTGGTGATGACTGTACGCTGTATCACGGCGTCACATTGGGTGGTACCAGTTGGGAAAAGGGCAAGCGTCACCCCACACTGGGCTGTGATGTGGTTATTGGTGCAGGTGCCAAAGTATTAGGGCCAATCACCATCGGCGATGACGTGCGCATTGGGTCAAATTCCGTGGTTCTGAAAGATGTACCTGCCGGTGCAACCGTTGTGGGTATTCCTGGCCGGGTGGTTTCCGGAGGGCAGAGCGAACAGGAAAAACGCCGTGAAGCAATCGCCAGTAAAATGGGCTTTGATGCCTATGGCGGTAGTAAAGATATGCCGGATCCAGTAGCCCATGCGTTCAACACTATGCTCGATCACATTCATGTGATGGACAAGCGGCTAGAAGAGATGTGCCGTGGCATGAAAAGTCTTGGTGCGGACCTTCCGGATATGAAATTACCTGAGATTTCCGGCCTGGACGAGAATCCGGAAAAGCCTTGTCTGGAGCCGGAAGACAACCCCAATAGCGACCGGGATAATACTTGACTGTTTTACTCAGGTATGGCACTTTAGTGTGAGTTTTAGAGACTTTTCCGGAACAGTCAGTTATGAAGCTAACGAGTAAGGGACGCTACGCAGTTACAGCCATGCTGGATCTTGCTTTGCATACTGATGAGGGCCCGGTCACTCTGGCGGGGATCTCTGAGCGGCAGGGAATTTCACTGCCCTACCTTGAGCAACTGTTTACCCGATTACGTAAACGAGGGCTGGTTACCAGTACCCGTGGTCCTGGTGGTGGCTACTCTTTAAGCCGGACTGCAGACGAGATCGCAATTGCAGAAGTTGTTACTGCGGTTGATGAAGTGGTCGATGCGACGCGCTGTGGTGGTCTGGCAAATTGCCAGGATGGTATGCGCTGCCTGACACATGATCTATGGACTGAATTAAGTGATCAGATACACGCATTTCTTAGTGGAATTACGCTCGGGCAGCTGGTCAAGAAAGGCCTGCCACAAAATAAAGCGGCTACTAAAGCTACGCATAGCGTGCCTGTCTCACTATAGCTAAATTTTCTGTGGCATGCAGTGTCATGCACTTGAATCAAGGACCAAATTGAGATGACTGTAAAAACACCGATCTATCTGGATTATTCTGCGACAACGCCAGTCGATCCGCGCGTTGCAGAAAAGATGTGCCAGTACCTGACACCCGATGGTATGTTTGGTAATCCGGCATCGCGATCACATCCTTTTGGTTGGCAGGCAGAAAGTGCTGTAGATGAAGCGCGTAAACAGGTGGCTGATCTGGTGGGCGCCGATCCCAAAGAAATTATCTGGACCAGCGGTGCTACCGAATCTGACAACCTGGCGATCAAGGGTGCTGCGCATTTCTATAGCAAGAAAGGCAAGCACATTATCACTGTCAAGACAGAGCATAAGGCGGTGCTGGATACCTGCCGTCAGCTGGAACGTGAAGGCTATGAAGTCTCCTATCTTGATCCGGAGCCAGATGGCCTGCTGGATCTTGAGAAATTTAAAGCGGCAATACGTGATGACACAATTGTTGTCTCTGTGATGCACGTTAATAATGAAATCGGTGTGGTTCAGGATATTGCTGCGATCGGTGAAATCTGCCGTGACCGAAAAATAATCTTTCATGTTGACGGCGCGCAAAGTGCAGGCAAGGTTGATATTGACCTGAGCAAACTCAAAGTCGATTTAATGTCTTTTTCAGCCCACAAAACTTACGGCCCGAAAGGCATGGGCGCACTGTATGTGAGACGCAAACCACGGGTTCGTCTGGAAGCACAAATGCACGGTGGTGGGCATGAGCGTGGTCTGCGCTCGGGTACGTTGGCGACACATCAAATTGTTGGCATGGGTGAGGCCTTCCGGCTAGCGAAACTGGAAATGGTGGAAGACAACAAACGTATCCTGGCCTTGCGCAATCGTTTGTACGAGGGTTTCAAGGATGTTGAAGAAGTCTATGTTAACGGCAGTCTTGATCATCGCATCGCCGGTAATTTAAACATCAGTTACAATTATGTTGAAGGTGAAAGCCTGATTATGGCGCTGAAAGATCTGGCGGTATCATCCGGGTCTGCCTGTACCAGTGCCAGCCTAGAACCTTCCTATGTATTGAGGGCGTTGGGACGTAATGACGAACTGGCGCATAGCTCGATTCGTTTTACCATCGGCCGCTTTACTACCGCTGAAGAAATTGATTACACCATTGATTTGGTGAAACAGAAAATTGGCAAGCTGCGTGAGCTATCTCCGTTGTGGGAGATGTATCAAGACGGTATTGATTTAAGTACCGTGCAGTGGGCGGCACACTAGAGTCCGGAAAATATTATGTCAATTACCTTGACCCAGGCGGCTGCAAGCCGTGTCAGTACTTTTCTTGAAAAGCGCGGTAAAGGCGCGGGTCTGCGTCTGGGCGTACGCACTACCGGTTGTTCCGGCATGGCCTATGTGCTCGAGTTTGTTGATAAGATCGGGGATGCCGATCTGGTATTTGAAGAACACGGTGTCAAGATTATCGTCGATCCGAAAAGCATGGTTTATATTGATGGAACCGAACTGGATTACACACGGGAAGGCCTTAATGAAGGGTTCAAATTCAATAACCCTAACGTTAAAGACGAGTGTGGATGTGGTGAAAGCTTTAACGTCTGACCGGCTGGTAACGCCACGTACCGGCTTTACTTTCTATTAATATCGAAAATACCTTATGTCTACTCAATTGACGCAAAGTCACTTCGAGTTGTTTGCCTTGCCTGTACGCTATGAGCTGGATACGAGTATGTTGCAGGATCGTTATCGCGAGTTGCAAAGGGCGGCTCACCCTGACAATTTTGCGGCCGGTAGTGATCAGGAGCGCCGTATTGCGATGCAACATGCTACCCAGGTCAACGAGGCTTATGAAGTGCTTAGTAACCCGGTCAGGCGGGGTTTCTATGTGCTGGAATTACGTGGCCATGTCATCGAGCAGGAAAAAAGTACCACTCGGGATACCGCATTTCTAATGCAGCAAATCGAATTGCGAGAATTATTGGATGAAGTGCGTAACCAGCCAGACCCTTTGAAGGCGCTTGGTCAGCTGCGTACAAAGGTGGATGGACAGTTGGCTGGGCTACAAGACGAATTAGCTTCTATACTGGATACAATGCCTGACGAGCAGCAATCAACAGCCGTCGATACGGTGCTTAAAATGCAGTTTTTTAACCGGCTGTATAACGAAATCAACGAACAGGAAGCTGAACTCGAAGACGAGTTGTACTAATGGCGCTTTTACAAATTTCCGAACCAGGCGAATCAACCGCACCGCACCAGCATCGTTTGGCTGCGGGTATTGATCTTGGTACAACCAATTCGCTGGTTGCCACGGTGCGCAGTGGTCAAGCCGATACATTGTCGGATGAAAATGGTGAACATTTGTTACCCTCTGTGGTGCAATATCTGGCAGATAATACCCCTATAGTCGGAACAGCGGCGAAATTGCAGGCGGTCAACGATCCGCTTAACACCATCATGTCCGTAAAACGTTTTATGGGTCGCGGCCTCCAGGACGTAAAATTATTGGGCAAGGTTTTACCCTACGAATTCGATGCAGGTAATTCAGGCATGCCACGTATTAAGACCGTTGCAGGCGAGAAAAGTCCTGTGCAGGTCTCGGCGGATATACTCACTCATCTTAAACAGCGTGCTGAATCGATTCTGGGGAATGAATTAACCGGTGTCGTTATCACTGTACCCGCTTATTTTGATGATGCGCAACGTCAGGCAACCAAGGATGCAGGTACCCTGGCTGGCCTGAATGTGATGCGCTTACTCAATGAACCGACCGCTGCAGCTGTGGCCTATGGTCTTGATCGTGGTGCCGAAGGTGTCATCGCCATTTACGATCTGGGTGGTGGTACTTTTGATATCTCTATATTACGTCTTAACAAGGGTGTCTTCGAAGTGATGGCAACCGCCGGTGATACGGCCCTTGGCGGTGATGATATGGATCGGGTTATTGCAGGTTGGATCATGCAACAGGCAGGTATTGGCGATGATGCCGACCATGCTCAGCAGCGCCGTTTATTACGTGATGCATGCGCTGCAAAAGAAGCCTTAACTAATGCGACAAGCGTCTCACTGAATGTAGAGCGTATGGATGGCAGCCATTGGTCGGGAGAGTTGAACCGCGAACACCTGGAATCACTTATAGAGCCACTGATACGTAAAACGCTAGCTCCCTGTCGGCGTGCTTTGCGTGATGCAGGTGTTCATGCGGAAGATATCAGTGAAATAGTCATGGTCGGCGGATCAACCCGCGTACCCAAAGTGCGCGACATGATCGGCGAGTTTTTCAAAAAGCCACCCTTGGTGGACATTGACCCGGATAGGGTCGTTGCAATCGGTGCTGCCATCCAGGCTGACGCGTTGGCCGGTAACAAGCCAGACGAAGAGATGCTGTTACTCGATGTTATACCGCTGTCACTCGGTATTGAAACCATGGGCAACCTGGTTGAAAAAATCATTCCACGTAATACCACCATTCCGGTAGCGCGCGCGCAGGAATTTACAACCTTTAAAGATGGTCAGACCGCGATGGCCTTGCACGTGGTGCAGGGCGAACGTGAGTTGGTTGATGATTGCCGTTCACTGGCACGCTTTACGCTCAACGATATGCCGCCCATGACGGCCGGTGCTGCGCGCATACGTGTCACTTTTCAAGTCGATGCGGATGGTTTGCTTAACGTTTCAGCAGAAGAAGAAACCAGTGGTGTGCAGGCGAATATTGAAGTTAAACCTTCTTATGGTCTGACAGACACAGAAGTGGAAGGGATGCTGAGAGACTCCATGGATTACGCTAAGGATGATATGGAAGCACGGCGTTTACGCGAACAACAGGTCGAAGCTGACCGGGTAATTGAAGCGTTGACAGCGGCGCTGGAAAAAGACGGTGACCAGCATCTGGACAGTGCGGAGCTGGCTGCAATCGATACTGCTGCACGGACTCTTGAACAGGTGCGTAGCGAATCTGATTATCGCGTAATAAAAAATGCCATTGAGCAACTTGAAAAAGTTAGCACGGTTTATGTAGACCGCCGCATGAATGCCAGCATACGTAATGCTATGGCTGGACACGCTGTCGATGAATTTAAATAAAAGGGTTTATAACCAATATGCCTAAAATTATTATTTTGCCCCACCAAGAACTCTGTCCCGAGGGCGCCGTGCTTGAAGTGGAATCAGGCACTACGATATGTGATGCCGCACTGGCCAATCACATTGATATTGAACATGCTTGTGAAAAATCCTGCGCCTGTACCACCTGTCATGTTTACATCCGCGAAGGTTTGGATTCGCTAGCAGAATCGGATGAAAATGAAGATGACATGCTGGACAAAGCCTGGGGTCTGGAAATGGATTCACGCTTAAGCTGTCAGGCAAAAGTGACTGATCAGGATCTGGTTGTGGAAATACCGAAATACACCATCAATATGGTCAGTGAGACCCACTGAGGATGTGGAAATGAAACTACAATGGACCGACACGCTGGACATCGCCATCGAACTGGACGAAAAATTTCCCGATGTAGATCCTAAAACAGTCCGTTTCACCGATTTAAGCGGATGGGTGCTGGCCCTGGATGGGTTTGACGACGACCCTGATCATTGCGGCGAAAGAATTCTGGAAGCGATACAGATGGCCTGGATTGAGGAAAGGGAATAGCTCTGATCGGCTATCTGCACCAATTTTTGCTAGAGTGCTCCAGATCCCCTCGAAACTCCTACTAATACGCGGTATTCCTAGACAGATTGTTTGCCTGAGACCGTCCTCAGACGGTACACTACGCCATTGGTTTTTAGTCGGCTAAGCCCGCGTGTTTCCGTGGGTTTACACCAACTATTTGTATTGGATTATGAGCAGGAGTCCTGAATGGCAATCGAACGTACCTTGTCCATCGCTAAACCCGATGCGGTGGCAAAAAATGTTATCGGCGAAATATACAGCCGGTTTGAGAAAAATGGTCTGCAGATTGTTGCGGCTAGAATGATGCAGTTAAGCAAAGAACAGGCGGAAGGGTTTTATGCCGTGCATAAAGAGCGTCCGTTTTTTAATGATCTGGTGGCTTTTATGACTTCAGGTCCGGTGATCGTTCAGGTGCTGGAAGGTGAGAATGCCATCAGCAAGAACCGTGAATTGATGGGCGCAACTAATCCGGCTGATGCTGCTCCTGGAACTATTCGTGCTGATTTTGCGAAGACTGTGGATGAAAACGCTGTGCATGGGTCGGATGCGCCGGAAACAGCAGCTGAAGAAATCAAATATTTCTTCCCAGATGGGATTTGCGAGCGCAAACGCTAAGCCATAAGCCCAATGATTTCTCGCAAAGATGCAAAGCACGCTAAGGAAGAATCAAGGTCTTTAATGGCTATTACTTTGCGTGCTTTGCGTCTCCGCGAGAATATTTGGTTTATGAATAAGGCCTATTGAAGAAAATGAACTTACCTACTGATAAGGTTAATCTGCTGGAATTTGACCGGGATGCTTTAGCGGCCTGGTTTGAAACTATCGGTGAGAAACCTTTTCGTGCCACCCAGGTGTTGAAATGGATTTACCAACAGGGGTGCGATTCATTTTCTGAAATGACCAACCTGAGTAAATCGCTGCGCGAGAAACTGACGTCAGTCGCGGTGATTGAGGGGCCAAAAGTTTCGCAAACAAATCAGTCGCGTGATGGTTCTCGAAAATGGTTGTTGCAGTTGAGTGATGGCAACTGTATCGAGGCGGTTTACATCCCCGAAGAAAATCGTGCAACACTGTGTGTTTCGTCGCAGGTGGGTTGTTCACTGAATTGCAGCTTTTGTTCGACTGCACAACAGGGGTTTAACCGAAACCTCACCACGGCGGAGATCATTGGTCAGGTTTGGCAGGCAAGCCGGTTATTGGCAGCTGATCCTACAGAACCGGCACCGGTTTCTAATGTGGTTATGATGGGCATGGGTGAACCCTTGCTAAATTTGGATAATGTACTGCCTGCTATGAAATTGATGCAGGATGATTTCGCCTTCTCGTTGTCAAAACGCCGGGTTACATTAAGTACCGCAGGCGTGGTACCGGGCTTAGTTGAACTCGCCAAGGTTTCTGATGTCAGTCTTGCATTGTCGTTGCATGCACCTGACGATGAGTTACGCAGCAAGCTGGTGCCATTAAACCGTAAATACCCGATTCGTGAAGTGCTTGATGCCTGTTGCGATTATGTGGGTGAGGGGAGACGGCGCGTGACGATTGAATACGTCATGCTGAAAGATATCAATGATCAGGACAGTCATGCGCGGGCGTTGTTTAAATTATTGCGCAGAGTGCCGGCCAAGGTGAATCTTATTCCCTTTAACCCATTTCCTGCGACAGTTTATGAGCGCAGTACGGATCAGCGAATTGATCGATTTAGAGATATTCTCCACGATGCGGGTATTGTGACGATCACCCGTAAAACCCGTGGTGATGATATAGATGCGGCATGCGGTCAATTGGCCGGTGAATTTCAGGATCGCACGCGTCGGCGTGAACGGTTACAGCTTATGGTGGCAGGAGGTCATAGATGAACAGGATACAACAGGTTTTAAGCGTGATGATTGTTGCGTCAGCACTCGTTTCTTGTGCGCGGGCGCCGGTTAAAAACCCTGTTACAAATACCAAGAAAGCTGAAATCAATACCCAGCTTGGTGTTGAGTATTTGCGTAAGGGTATGCACGAAGCTTCTTTGCAGAAATTAGAGAAGGCGTTAAAACAGGACTCGCGCCATGCGCCGGCACATGATGCGATTGCAGTGCTTTATGAACGGCTCGGCGAAAATGATAAGGCTGATTCGCACTACAAGCGTTCTCTGTCACTGGATGGTAAAAATGCTGCGACCTTAAATAATTATGGGCAGTACTTGTGCCGCCAGAACAAACTGGATAAAGCCGATGCTCATTTTCTTAAGGCCGTTGAGAATCCACTTTACCGCTATCCTGAAATGATTTATACCAATGCCGGTATTTGTGCAGGTAGAGTGCCGGATCAACGTAAAGCAGAGGGATACTTTAGAAAAGCGCTTGCTAAAAATGCAGCTTATGCGCCCGCACTAAAGGAAATGATTCGTCTGAGTTTCACGCAAGATAATTACCTGGGTGCGCGGGCTTACTTGCAGCGTTATGAAACGAAGGGGCCATTAGATGCCAAAATGTTATGGGTCGCTGTGCAAACTGAAAAACATCTTGGTGATAAAGATGCCATGGCTAAATACAAGTTGCTGTTGAAAAACAAGTTCCCGGATTCTGCGCAGGCAACTGAATTGCGTAAGTGGGAAAATGAACGATCCCATTGATCAGGATAAGCCGCCAGCAACACCTGTAGATACAACAGGGGCTCTGCAACAGGTTGGCAGCCAGTTGCAGGCTTCGAGAATGGAGCAAAAACTGGGCCTTGAGGAAGTTGCCGAGCGTTTGCGTCTTGCACCCGGTGTTCTAAGCGCTATTGAAGCAGGTGATAGTGGGCAGTTGCCTGCGATGACCTTTATTCGTGGTTATATTCGTTCTTATGCGCGATTGTTAAAAATTGATGAGCACGCCTTGCTAGCTCAGCTCGGTGAAGTCAACAGTCAAAACAGTCGGCCACTGACAGTCACAAAACCAATACGTTTCCAGTCACGTTTTTCAATTCCGTCAAGTAAATGGATTAGTCGACTACTCATGCTGTGTGGTGCAGGCGTGTTATTGGCGTTTGCTTATCCAGCGATCGAGCGCTTACTGTCTTCTAAGCAGCAATCAACAGAGACACCAAAATTATGGTTGCCACAACCAGCAGGGCAGTCGGAAACCGCCCCTAAGGTAAATTCAAAGCAAGAAAACACTACACCTGATAAGACGGCTGACCCGGTAATTGAGCAAGCGGTAGAATCGACTGTTAAGCCTGCTGAAATTGCAACCACCCAAAATCAGGATACACCAAAGAAAGAAGCGAAACTGGTTGAGCTGACTTTGTATTGCAAACAGGATAGCTGGGTGGAAGTGAGTGCCGAAGGTAAACAACAACAGGCAGGTATCATGCGGGCGGGGACTACTAAAGTCATCAAAGCCTATCCGCCGTTTGATATTTTAATCGGCAATGCACCCGCGATAGAAATTAAATATAATGGTGAGCCCTTTGACACGACACCTTTCTGGCGGGGCAAAGTTGCCAGTTTTACGCTCGGTAACTAACTGAATATGTCCAATAGTTTACAAGCCATTCGTGGCATGAATGATATATTGCCGGATCAATCGGCTAGCTGGCGCTATCTGGAACAAACTATCCGCGAGTTGTTGATGGCGTACGGTTACAAGGAGATTCGTTTACCGATTGTAGAAAAAACGGAATTGTTCAAACGTTCGATCGGGGAAGTGACGGATATTGTAGAAAAGGAAATGTATACTTTTGATGACCGCAACGGTGACAGCCTGACCTTGAGGCCAGAAGGGACTGCCAGTTGTGTTCGTGCCTGTATTCAGAACGGACTGCTACAAAATCAGACCCGCCGACTTTGGTATATGGGGCCTATGTTTCGCCATGAAAGGCCACAAAAAGGCCGCTATCGGCAATTTCACCAGGTGGGTGTTGAGGTGTTCGGACTGGAAGGCCCGGATATCGACGCTGAACTGTTACTGATGACATCACGGCTATGGCAACAACTGGGTTTAAAGGATATAACGCTGCAACTCAATTCGTTGGGTACCAGCACAGCGCGGAATCTTTATCGGAAGGATCTGGTTGGCTATTTTCGTTGTAATCTGGCGCAAATGGATCAGGACAGTAAGCGGCGTCTTGAAACTAATCCCTTGCGAGTCCTGGATAGTAAAAATCCAGATATGCAAAATTTAATTGAACAGGCACCGCGGCTTGCTGATTATCTGGATCCTGAATCAAAACAACATTTTGCCAAATTATGCAGCTTGCTTGATCAGGCGGGTGTCCAATACGAAATTAATCACCGGCTAGTCCGTGGGCTTGATTATTATGGGCGCACGGTTTTTGAATGGGTAACTAACCAACTGGGTGCACAGGGTACTGTTTGTGCAGGAGGCAGGTATGATGCCCTGGTGGAATGGTTGGGAGGCAAGCCGGTGGCTGCTACCGGCTTTGCGATGGGATTAGAGCGGTTGTTGGCATTACTGGAAGTGCAGGGTGCCGAGCTCCCTACCGATAATGCTGATATTTACCTGATTCTTGCAGGTGATGCGGTGGTGGCTAGTGGGCTGGTTTTGGCTGAGAAATTACGTGATGCCCTGCCGGGTGTCAGGTTGTTGACCCATTGTGGGGGCGGTAGTTTTAAGAGCCAGTTCAAGAAGGCTGATCGAAGTGGTGCAGCCTATGCGCTGATACTGGGTGAAGAGGAGCTTGAAAATAATACAATCGGCATCAAGCCACTGCGCAAACAGGGTGATCAGATGTCAGTATCTATTGATTTACTGGTTCCGGAGTTACAAAAATTATTCAAGCAGTCATAGTTATTTTATTCACATAGAGACAGGAGAACAGCGCGGACATGCACGCAACTGAAGAAGAGCAGGTAGAAGCGCTCAAAAAATGGTGGAAACAAAACGGTACATCGGTTGTGTCCGGGTTATTAATCGGACTAGCGGTGTTACTGGGTGGTAAGGCATGGTTTGGTTATCAGGAACGTACTAAGGCCAATGCCTCAAACCTGTATGCCCAGATGATGAATGCCCTTGAGCAAGACCGGGATGAAGAAGCCAGAAATCACGCTAATGCAATTATCTCTGGTTATTCCAACACCGGTTACGCCCCATTGACGGCATTGGCATTGGCGCGCATTGCTGTGAATAGTGGTGAGCTGGAAGCGGCTCAAGCCCAATTACAGTGGGCAATAGATCATAGTGATTCCGATGCAGTCAAACACATGGCGCAGCAACGACTTGTACGCGTGATGATTAGCCTGGAAGACTATTCCGCAGCGCAGCAACTTCTGGGTGCCAGTGGAGAACAAGGCGCGTATCACTACCGCTATGCCGCTTTGCGAGGTGATTTGGCAAAAGCTCAGGGGCAGTTAGCCGAAGCAGCACTTGCTTACAAGGAGGCGCTGGATCAAATGCCGGAGCAGGCTCCGGATGCCGGACTTATCAGGGTAAAGTATGAAATGCTAGCCAACTTAATACCTGAACCTGCTGCTCAATGAAAACCAGTTTTTACCTTTGCTTGCTGATTTTATTTACCGGATGTGCCTGGTTAGGCGACAAGGATAATTCAGCGCCACCTGCGAAACTTGAAGCGTTTGAAGAAACCGCCAAACTCAGGAAAGTCTGGAGTCACGATACTGGCGAAGGTACAAATGATCAGCTCTTGAAGCTGGTTCCCGCTATTTCAGATGGGGTCGTTTACGTGGCTGATCGTAATGGCCGTGTTGTCGCGCTGAATGCAGACAATGGCAAGAAGATCTGGAAAACCAATACCGATGTCTTGCTCTCGGCTGGCCCTGGTGTTGGTGGTCAATTAGTACTGGTTGGAACCAGTAACGGTGATCTGATTGCACTGGGTGCAGATGATGGTGCGGTGCGTTGGCATATTGCAGTAACCAGTGAGATTCTTGCGGTTCCCAAAGTACATCTAGGTGTTGTCATCATCCAGACTGTGGATGGAAATCTCAGTGGCTATGATAGTGAATCAGGAAAACGTCTATGGGTTTTTGACCGTACCGTGCCTGTGCTTACCCTGCGTGGTACCAGTAGTCCCATTATTATTGATGATGTCGTGATGGCTGGTTTTGCCAATGGTAAAATAGTTGCCCTGGATATTCGCAGCGGGCGTCAATTGTGGGAAGCCACCGTGGCCGTTCCGAGTGGTCGCTCCGAGTTGGAGAGACTGGTTGATATCGATGCCGATCTGGTGATGTATAAAGGTATTTTGTATGTCATTAGTTCCAGGGACACCTGGCGGCGGTCAGTCTGGAAGACGGTGCTGTGCTCTGGAACCGGGAGTTATCCTCATTCTCTGGTCTATCAGTCGATAACGCACAAGTTTATGTCACTGACGATATAAGCCAGGTTTGGGCGTTAGCAAACGACAATGGGCAGTCCATGTGGAAGCAAGATGGATTGCTGCATCGCGCTGTAACCGGCCCGGTACGGTTTGAAGATTTTGTTGTGGTCGGCGACTTTGCTGGCTATGTCCACCTGTTTAACGCCGCTGATGGCCAACCGGCAGGCCGCGTTCGGGTTGACCGTGCGGGTGTGCAATTAATGCCGGTAGTTGCTGGGTCGCGTTTGTATGTCCTGGGTGCAGGCGGTAAGTTGGTTGCCTATGAACTCAGAAAACCTTCCTCCTGATTCCATAAAGTGACGCTGACATGTTGCCGGTAATAGCGCTGATAGGCCGGCCCAATGTTGGCAAATCCACACTGTTCAACTACCTGACGCGCAGTCGTGATGCGCTGGTTGCTGATTTCCCGGGTTTAACACGGGATCGGCAGTATGGCCGTGGCCAAATCGGCAGCCGTCCCTACATTGTTATTGATACCGGTGGCCTGGTCGGTGATGAGCAGGGTCTGGATGGCATGATGGCAGAACACGTTTGGCGTGCCGTGGATGAAGCCGATGCGATATTTTTTCTACTCGATGCCAGAGATGGTATTAATCTTAGCGATGAAAAAATTTCCACGCGTCTGCGGCGTTATGGAAAGCCTTTATATCTGCTCTTAAACAAGGTAGACGGACAGAATTCGGATGCAGTCCTGGCCGATGTTTTTGCCTTGGGGTTAGGAGAGCCGAGCCAGGTATCAGCAACCCGTGGGAGTGGCATAACCGCCTTAATGGATAAGGTGCTTGATGATATTCCTGACGTCCAGGATGCCAGTATTAATGAGCAACAGGAAGACTCCATACGCGTTGCACTTGTCGGGCGTCCTAATGTTGGGAAATCGACACTCATCAACAGGATGATAGGTGAAGAACGGGTATTGGCTTTTGATCAGCCCGGTACAACACGCGACAGTATTGCTATCCCCTTCGAGCGTGATGATCAAGCCTATACCTTGATCGATACGGCGGGGGTACGCCGTCGCAGTAAAGTCAGTGACATGATCGAGAAATTTAGCGTGGTAAAGACTTTGCAGGCGATCAATGATGCGCAGGTTACGTTATTGCTGCTGGACGCGCAAAGTGGTGAGGTTACCGAGCAGGATGCCACGCTCGCAGGACATATACTTGAGCAGGGACGTGCCGTGGTACTGCTTATCAATAAGTGGGATGGATTGACCGATGAGCAGCGCGAGTGGTTTCGCCGTGAGTTGGACAGGCGCCTGCCATTTCTTAATTTTGCGGAGCAATATTTTATATCGGCTTTACACGGAACCGGCGTGGGTGATTTATTTGCTGCGATCCAGCGTGCTTACCAGGCAGCTATGCTGGATGTTTCAACCGCTAAGTTAACACGCATTATTGAACAGGCTACACAGACCCACCAGCCACCCTTGGTGCGCGGTCGTCGGATCAAGCTACGGTATGCCCATCAGGGTGGACACAATCCACCCCTTATCGTAATTCATGGAAATCAAACTGATCGGATTCCACACAGTTACAAGCGGTTTTTAATAAATTATCTGCGTGATCAATTGAAGCTGGTGGGTACGCCGCTAAAGGTGCGTTTTAAAACCGGAGATAATCCTTATAAAGGCCGTCGTAACAAGCTGACACCTCGACAAGAGCGCAAGCGCAAGCGTATGCTTGGTCATGTCAAAAAATAGCAAGAACAGGATGAAATAATGACGTACAGAATCATCAAGCTGGCAGCCATTATTGTGGGTTTTATGGTGCTGACATCGGGTTGTGCGCATCGTGCTCCTTATGAAGAGGCCAGCGACCCATTGCAATCAGTTAACCGGGCAGTTTACAAATTTAATGATTCGCTGGATCGGCATCTCCTCAAACCCGTTGCACAAGGTTATCAAAACGTTGTTCCATCACCGGTTAAAATTGGCGTCAGAAATTTCTTTTCTAATCTGGGTGAACCGCTGACCATCATTAATGATTTATTGCAGGGTAAACCAACCGTGATGTTGTCAGACATCATGCGTTTCAGTTTCAATTCAACTTTTGGTCTTGGTGGTGTAATGGATGTTGCTACCGGGTGGGATCTACCTCAACACAAGGAGGATTTTGGTCAGACGCTGGCATCCTGGGGTGTCGGTGGTGGTTGGTATCTCATGTTGCCTTTTCTGGGGCCGAGTAATGTGCGGGATACCCTGGCACTGCCGTTCAATACTTCGTTTGATCCGATTGTTTACACCGAGCCGGTTACACGCTTCCCGGCAGGTATTATTCGTGTTGTTAGTCTACGTGCTGACCTGCTTAATGCGAGTCAGGTTCTGGATGCAGCTGCGCTAGATCCTTATATATCCGTCAGGGAAGCCTACCGGCAAGTACGCTGGAATCTTATTTATGATGGTGATCCGCCTGAACCGGATTTTTTTGACGAGGTATTATTGCCCTAATCTGTTGCAAGACGCATCTGCTATGTCAACAGATCCTGTCGAATTCCAGCGCTATCTGGATTTGCATGAAGATGATTTTTTTATGCTTGAACACGATGCTTTACAAACAACGGCACATGTCAGGTTTATTGGTAACTACCGTGGCCAGACAGTGATATGGGATTGCTGTTTGATGGCGTTGAAAGTTGAACGCGATACTCCCAATACAACAGAATTTCACTGTAGTGAGCAACGTGATTTTATTGAAATAGATGATGTTGATGGACAAGTCATACCGTTGAAGATTGGGTTAAATATTCAACGAGTAGATATTCCCGCGATCAATAAAATGATGGTGATGATCCGGCAATACAAAAAGCTTGATCCAGGTCGGCATGAGTTTGGTGGCTAATTTGATGATTAAGGAACCTCTGATTAATTTGCGAGCATCTGTAGGAGCGGCTTTAGCCGCGATGGGGCGCGGCGCATTCATCGCGGCTGAAGCCGCTCCTACAGGATTTTGCATGGTTCACAATGCAAGATGCGCGACACATCAGAGGACACTTACGTACGGCTTAATGGCATGTACTGTCCCGTCTTGATGAAGCAAGAGATTCCGCAATGGCACGCTACCTGACGCTTTCTAAATCCGCTCGACTGGTTGGTATCAAACGTGGTGCCTTGCAAAAGAAAATACAGGCGGGTGAATTAATCACTTTCGAAGGGATGCTCGAACTCAACGAGTTGTTGCGGGTTTACCCAAATGTAGAAGTCGAAGACAGTGCCATGATCGAACGGGTTGACCGGTTCATGGAGAATGCCTGGACCAAAGTTGCCCAGTCAAATTCGATTTTACCGGATGCTGAAACCCTGTTAGCGCGCGTTTCGATACTCAGCCAGGAACTGGCTGTTGCTAAAGCTGAAGTGATTCGTTACGCAGCATTGGTCGATGAATTGAAACCACGCGTAGCCGCGTTGGAAGCCAGTGTTGATGAAGCTAGCGAGGAAAGTGTTCACTCGTTCAAGTCCTGGTTTTTACACGCGCTGGAAGGCAGAGCCGCTGAAATTGATCTGCCGGCACACTTGCTTGCCAAAGAGGCCTTTCTACGGGTGATGTCAGCACATGTCCGTGTGATGCCGAGTGGTAACGAGTATTTTGTAGAAGGCCAGGATAGTTTACTGGAAGCGGGTTTACGCAGCGGTGTTTCGTTACCGTATGGCTGTAACAATGCTAGTTGTGGCAAGTGTAAGGTCAAGCTGCTGTCGGGGAAAGTTCGTCAGGTGCGAGATACAGGTTTTCAGTTAACCGATGCTGAAGTGCGCGATGGGATAGCATTGAGTTGCTGTTGTGCCGCTGTTACCGATGTTGTCCTTGAGGTCGGTGAGGCGATAAATAGTGATGATATTTCTACCCAGAAAATTACGGCTAAGATAAATAAAGTCAGTCGTTTAAAAGATGCGGTAATTGTTCAGGCCAGGCTAGGGGATGGGGATCGTCTGCATTTCCTGGCAGGCCAATATGCACAGGTACAGCTTGCCGACGGTTCCAGTGCGGATTGTGCTATTGCCAGTTGCCCCTGTGATGACCGCAGTCTTGAGTTTCATCTATCATCCCAGTCTAATCCGGGATTCTGGCGCTATGCCAGTGAGCAAATGACTGCAGGGGAAGTGCTAACTATACGTGGCCCTAAAGGTGATTTTGTGTTGAATACCGGCTCATCCAGGTCGCTGATCTTTATAGCCATCGATACCGGTTTTGGTGCGATCAAGAGCTTAATTGAACATGCCATGGCGCTTGATGTTGCAGAGACCATGCATCTGTATCGTGCCACATCTTCGTCCAACGACGTATATCAGGATAATCTTTGCCGCGCATGGTCTGATGCACTAGATGAATTTAAATATACTGATTTGGAAGTGTCGTCTGATGAGGCAGGTATAAATGCGATTGTAGACAGAATAGTCGAAGATTATTCCAGTCTGGCGCAGCATGATATCTATCTATGTGCGCACAAAGACCAACTTCAGCCACTCGGGCTTGCACTGGAAAAGCGTGCAGGTGCATTTGACCGGCGTGTCAGTATAGAACCGATTCGAGTTAGCTAAGGAATCTTTGATGTGTCGTGCATCTTGTCATCGTGAACCGTGAAGTGTTGTAGGAGCGGCTTTAGCCGCGATGGGGCACGGCGTGTTCATCGCGGCTAAAGCCGCTCCTACAGATTATCGTAAATTTATCAGAAGTTCCCTGGGGTTGATGTCATTCCAGGTCGGCGTCTTGAATAATGACACCGCAGCGCCGCAGGTAAGCCAGGATTAATTCACTGTTCTTCTGATTACTCAGGTTGAGAAGTTCCAGCAGGGATTGGCGGCTTATAATGACCGGGGCTGAGTCGTAATCTGATACTTGATCGCTATGGTTTAGATCATCAGCAGGCGTTTCCATGATCGGGCCTGAAATCAGATTAGTGATATTGACTTCAAGAGCAGCAGCAATCCGTTGGATGTTATCCAGGCCGACATTATGTTCAGCCCGTTCAACGGCACCAATATAGCTACGATTCAGGCCACATACTTCAGCCAGCACTTCCTGCGACCAGCCACGGCAATGTCTAAATGCCTTGATTCTTTGGGCGAGTCGCTTCCTTGCTAAGAGTGCCATGGGTATACATTACAGGCAACTTTCCTCTCAAGGTCGACCGACAATAAGTAGCATTTTGCCGCATATATGCGGCAATTGGGTTGTTATGTCCCTATTTGACTCATTTGGTGCCAGTTATTGCCACCATTGGCGGGTATGAAAGATTTGTAGCATGTTGTAATTTCGCGTATCCGGTATCTGCTCGAATAGCCAATTTCAGTGGCAGTAAACAGAGTAGCAATATCTGTATCCAGGGCAGTTGCTACTTTTGCCAGGTTATCCAGGCTTATATTTCGTTCACAACGCTCGACAGCGCCTATGTAAGTGCGGTGCAGATTGCTGGCTTCGGCAAGTGCTTCCTGTGACCAGCCGCGAATTCTACGCAGGTAGCGGATTTTGTGTGCCAGTAAGAGACGTGTTTCGTGAGACATAAGAAATTTTCCAGAAAGCCAGGCAACTAAGTGCATAGATACTGTGGAAACTCTGATTTCATAACAAGCATCTGTAGGAGCGGCTTTAGCCGCGATGGGGCGCGGAATTCATCGCGGCTAAAGCCGCTCCTACAGAGTTAGCTATTCACAATGCCAGGATGCGCAAATTAATCAGATGTATGCTGTATATTATTACAGTAGTTTAGTTCAGGGTGAAGCCTTTGTCGAGTCGGTAGTATCCAGAAAAAGCGTCGGGTCGATACGCGTATTATTCAGGCTAATACTCCAGTGTAAGTGGGCACCGGTTACTCGGCCGGTTTTGCCAACAGCGCCAATCACATCGCCAGTTTTAACGGATTGTCCGGGCTTTACATCAATGCGCGACATATGGCAGTACATGGTGACCAGTCCCTGGCCATGATCTATAAATACAGTGTTGCCATTGAAAAAGAAATCGCCGGTTTCAGTAACTTTTCCTTCTGTAGGAGCCAAAATTGGCGTGCCTTCGGCTGCCGCGAGATCTAGTCCGCTGTGAGGTTTTCGTGGTTGTTTGTTAAAAAAGCGGCGCAGCCCGAACGGGCTACTGACCGGTGCGGTGACAGGTAAAATCATCCGTACAGAGTGTGGCGAGGCTTCATCCCAGTTTGAAAAAGCTTTACGGATACGCTTTTGTTCCTGACCAATGCGCGTCATGTCGCGTTTTTCTGGATTGACCATGCGTTTGTTTTTCAGTGTGATGTACTGGCTTTCGTAGGCCTTGTCTTCAACGGTGAAATTAATTTTTTGCTGCTTACCCTGACTATCTTTGTAGGCCAGCGTTGCGTTACCTGCTTTGGCAGCTAGTGGAATGCCTACAACTGCAAGCCACTGGTCATCTTGTTTAACTACCATGACTCTTTTCTTGCGGTAATAGACAGCCGGTACTGCTGGGCTGTCGGGCAAGGAAATAAGAGCAATCCCGCCGGGAACGGGTGCATGCTGAGGTAAGTCGATAGCCTGAGCATTAGTTGTACAGAACAACTGGAGTGCTAGTGCTAATAAATAAATAATCGATCGTTTCATGCGTCTTTTATTCCTGTGATTTTACTGATTACTCGAGCTTGCGATAGCCGGGTCTCGATGGTTTGGTCAATAGTCAGTTTGCTGGCGTCAAGAATAACTTTGCCTGTAGCTTGATCCATGGTAATTGAATAGCCGCGTTGTAGGGTTGCCAGTGGGCTGACGGTATCGAGAGTGCGCACTAATGTATTTAGATTTTGTTGTTTGCGTTCAAGATAAAAGGCCATGCTTTGTTTCAGACGTTGTCCCAATATTGATTGGGATTGAATCAAGCGTGATAATTTATGTTTTGGATTATGCTGGAGTAGACGCGCATACAGCTCACGTACTTGTGAAGCAAGTTTTTGAAGCCTGAAATTCAACCTGGATTGCAGATATTTCTCCAGTTCGTCAAGCCGCTGGTTTTGTTGTTGCAGCTTGTGGCCAGGATGTTGTTGTTGCAATTGTTTGGTTAGCCATTGCAGATTCTGCCGTATTTGTTTGTGACTATCAGCTATCAGACCAATTAACCGCCGATACAAAGTCTGCACGGCAGTTTGCAGTTCCTGGCTATCCGGACTGAGTAGCTCAGCCGCAGCGGAGGGCGTGGCGGCGCGTTGATCGGCTACGAAATCGGTAATGACAAAATCAATTTCATGGCCGATTGCACTGACAATAGGCAGGCTACAATCGTAGACTGCCCGCGCGACAAGCTCTTCATTAAATGGCCACAGATCTTCCAGAGAGCCACCGCCACGCGTCAGCAACAGGACATCACACTCAGCGCGGTCATCTGCAGATTGAATCGCAGCAACCAACCGGGCAGCTGCTTCCTGGCCTTGTACCAGGCTTGGGTAAATAATCACCGAGGTTGCCGGGAAACGGCGTTTCAAGACGCTGAGTACATCACGTATTGCTGCGCCACCGGGAGAGGTAATCACTCCGATCATGGCGGGCAATGCCGGGATCGGTTGTTTGTGTTCCGGATTAAACAAGCCCTCCTGATTGAGCCGCTGTTTCAGCGCTTCAAAATCACGTTGTAAGGCACCATCCCCGGCTTCTTCCATCTGTTCAACGATCAGCTGGTAATTGCCGCGTGGTTCGTACAGGCTGACTTTAGCGCGGGCTACGACCTGCATACCTTCCACAGGTTTGAAGCGTAATTGCTGAGCGCGGCCTTTAAATAGAGCGCAACTGACCTGGGCGCTGGCATCCTTGAGAGTGAAATACAGGTGCCCGGATGCAGGGCATGCCAGATTGGAGATTTCACCTTCTACCCAAAGCTTGCTGAAGGTGCCTTCGAGCAGCGTGCGGGCTTCGCGATTGAGGCGTGAAATACTGTAGATTTCGCGGTTTGGATTCTGTGCAGGGAACTGAGGCATGTTCGCATCATACCAAACAGCCCTGATAGATAAGAGATAGATAAGGGGACGGAGGGATTATTTTTTAATCCCTCCGTCCCCTTATTATTCTTGTTTGCAGACTAAGGTTTACCCGGTAACGAGCAAAATCTATAATGGGCGGTTATTCATCCCACAACGCCCTGGTGCCTGCATGCTGCGAATTTCCGAGGAATCCCTGACATTTGATGATGTTTTGCTGCTGCCGGCGTATTCGTCGGTACTGCCTCGCGATGTCGATTTACGAACCCGGTTGACCCGGGAAATAGAATTAAATATCCCGATTCTCTCTGCTGCCATGGACACGGTTACCGAATCACGTTTGGCCATCGCTCTGGCTCAGGAAGGTGGGCTTGGGATTGTTCACAAAAACATGACGGTTGAACAACAAGCCAACGAAGTCAGGCGCGTCAAGAAATTTGAGAGCGGTGTGATCAAGGATCCGATTACTGTCAGTCCTTCCACCTCTATCCGGGATGTGCTGGAGTTGACGCACGCGCAGAATATATCCGGTGTGCCGGTCGTGGACAATGGCAAGCTGGTGGGTATTGTGACTAACCGGGATACGCGTTTTGAAAACCGTTTCGACGCACCGGTTTCGTCTATTATGACGGGGGAAGATAAATTAGTCACCGTACATGAGGGCGCTGAACGTAAGGAAGTGTTGCGCTTATTGCACGAGCACCGGATTGAAAAAGTATTAGTCGTTGATGACAATTTCCAGTTACGCGGCTTGATTACGGTCAAAGATATTCAAAAAGCCAGCGACAAACCTAATGCCTGTAAAGATAGTCAGGGCCGTTTACGGGTCGGCGCTGCAGTCGGTGTTGGTGAAGGTACTGATGAACGTGTTGCCGCACTGGTTAATGCTGAAGTGGATGTTATCGTTGTTGATACCGCGCACGGTCATTCACAGGGTGTCCTGGATCGGGTGCAATGGGTAAAGCAGAATTTCCCCGATGTGCAAGTTATCGGTGGCAATATTGCCACTGCTGCCGCAGCTGAAGCGCTTGTTAAAGCTGGTGCTGACGCTGTCAAGGTAGGGATTGGCCCCGGTTCGATCTGTACCACGCGTATCGTTGCCGGAGTGGGTGTGCCACAGATCAGTGCGGTGTCCAATGTAGCAAAGGCTCTAAATAAAAAGGGTATTCCATTGATTGCTGATGGTGGAATCCGCTACTCGGGTGATATGGCCAAGGCGGTTGTGGCAGGCGCACATGTGATTATGGTCGGCAGTATGTTTGCCGGTACTGAAGAAGCGCCCGGTGAAGTCGAGCTGTTTCAGGGGCGTTCTTACAAGTCATACCGGGGCATGGGCTCGCTGGGTGCCATGGGTGGTAATCAGGGCTCTAGTGATCGTTATTTTCAGGAGAACAGCGATGCCGATAAACTGGTTCCAGAAGGTATCGAAGGCCGGGTTCCTTACAAGGGGCCTTTGCAACCAGTGATTCATCAGTTACTGGGTGGCTTACGATCCAGTATGGGTTACACCGGTTGTGCGACCATGGATGACATGCGTACCAAGCCTGAATTTATTCGAGTCACTAGTGCCGGAATGAAAGAGAGCCATGTGCACGATGTGCAAATCACCAAAGAAGCACCGAACTATCGTACCTAATACATCTAAACAACAAGGCCTGACATCGTGACAAGCCACAATATTCATGCCCACCGAATTCTGATTCTGGATTTCGGTTCCCAATACACACAATTAATTGCCCGGCGGGTACGTGAAATTGGTGTGTACTGCGAAATTCGTCCTTATGATATTTCGTCAGATGACATTGATCAGTTTCAGCCACAAGGTGTCATCCTGTCGGGTGGCCCTGAGACTGTTACCGCCGGTGATGCACCGGTGGCACCCGATAGAGTGTTCGCTCTGGGTGTGCCGGTACTGGGTATTTGTTATGGCATGCAAACCATGGCGGCTCAATTGGGTGGGCGGGTGTCGAGTGCGGATCATCATGAATATGGCTTTGCTCAGGTACGGGCACGCGGGCATCAGGCCTTACTCAAAGATATTGAAGACCATACCAGTGAAGAAGGTTATGGCCTACTCGATGTATGGATGAGTCACGGTGACCGGGTAGATGAATTACCGGCAGGTTTCAAACTCATGGCTAGCACTGATTCAGCACCCATTGCAGCGATGGGTGATCAGGCGCGGCATTTTTACGGCCTGCAGTTTCATCCTGAGGTTACCCATACCTCGCAGGGTGAGCGCATTATGCAGCGTTTTGTCATTGATATCTGTGGTTGTGATGGCTTATGGACAGCGGGCAATATCATTGATGAGAGTGTGCAGACGGTTCGTGACCAAGTAGGTGCCGAAGAAGTATTGCTTGGGCTTTCGGGGGGTGTGGATTCATCAGTTGTTGCTGCCTTGTTACATAAAGCGATTGGTGACCAGTTGACATGTGTCTTCGTTGATAACGGTTTGCTAAGACACCACGAAGGCGATCAGGTCATGGCAACTTTTGCCGAGCATATGGGTGTAAAAGTTATTCGGGTCAATGCTGAACCGCAATTCCTGCAGGCCTTGCAGGGTGAAACTGACCCGGAAAAGAAACGCAAGATTATTGGAAATCTGTTTATTGAGATATTCGAAGCAGAAGCAGAAAAACTTGGCAATGCAAAATGGCTGGCACAGGGTACTATTTATCCTGACGTCATTGAGTCTGCAGGCGCCAAAACCGGGAAAGCACATTTGATTAAGTCGCACCATAATGTCGGTGGTTTGCCAGAGCATATGAAGCTAAAACTGCTCGAACCTTTACGCGAACTGTTCAAGGATGAAGTACGCAAGCTGGGTGTTGAACTGGGGCTGCCTCACGACATGGTTTACCGGCATCCGTTTCCTGGGCCGGGTCTGGGGGTGCGCATTCTTGGCGAAGTTAAAAAAGATTACGCGGATTTACTAAGGCTTGCAGATCATATCTTTATTGAAGAACTGCACAAACAAGATCTATACAATAAAACCAGCCAGGCATTTGCGGTTTTCCTGCCGGTAAAATCCGTTGGCGTGACTGGCGATGGCCGCCGCTATAATTACGTAATAGCTTTACGTGCTGTGGAGACGATTGATTTTATGACGGCACGCTGGGCACATTTACCGTATGAATTTCTTGACCATGTATCACGCCGTATCATAAATGAAATCGAAGGCATTTCCCGTGTCACCTATGACATTTCGGGTAAACCTCCTGCGACTATTGAATGGGAATAGCCCTTTGCAGGTTACCGTTATATTAAAGTTAAGGAACCTCTGATTAATTCGTGAATTTTGCTATTTTGAACAATGCAAATACTGTAGGAGCGGCTTTAGCCGCGATGGGGATGCGGTGCCCATCGCGGCTAAAGCCGCTCCTACAGATTCTCGTTAATTAATCAGAGGTTCCTTAAATAATGAGTGAAACAGACAATCGCTGGATGCAGGTCGCCATACAACTAGCAGAACAGGCAGCACGGAAAGGCGAAGTGCCTGTGGGCGCGATAATTGTTATGGGTGGACAGGTAATAGGCGAAGGCTGGAACCAGCCCATTTCTACAAATGATCCAACTGCACACGCTGAAATTATGGCTATACGTAATGCGGCCATACGTATTAAAAATTACCGTCTTACCGGCACTACCCTGTATGTCACACTGGAACCTTGTTTGATGTGTGCCGGATCTATGGTGCATGCTCGAATAGAACGTTTGGTGTACGGAGCAACCGACCCTAAACGAGGAGCCGTAAACAGTACTTGTCACGCCTTAGAATCGCAGGGGCTTAACCACAGAATTCAAGTTGAGGGTGGTGTGATGGCGGCAGAATGTGGTGGGTTGCTACAGACTTTTTTTCGCGAAAAGCGTGGTTGATTTACTACCATGAGGCGGTGATTTGAAATATCTTACATTTTCTATTTTGTTCCTGATATTGATTTCAGCGTGTAGTAAATCAGAACCACAACCGCCAGTATCTAAGCTAGCATTGGTAACTGTACCCATGAAATTAAAGCAGGTTTCGGATCATGTCTACTATGTACAGGGCGAGCCGGGTGTCGCAACGGATAATGAAGGTTTTGTATCCAACGCCGGTTTCGTGGTTACCAATGCGGGAGTTGTAGTTTTTGATGCGTTAGGATCACCATCGCTGGCAGAATTGCTAATACAGAAAATTAGAACGGTTACGGATAAGCCAATTGTACGAGTGATCAGTAGTCATTATCACGCAGATCATATTTATGGATTACAGGTGTTTGCGGATCTTGGTGCGGAAATCTGGGCGCCACTAGGATCTGAAAACTATCTTGCCTCAGATTACGCGGCTGAGCGATTGGAAGAACGCCGTTTTTCACTCAGCCCCTGGGTGAATGAGCAAACCCATCTTGTGACGCCAGACCGGTATCTCCAAAACCAGGAACAGTTTGAAATAGGCGGTGTGAGATTTACCGTGACACCGGTAGGTGCTGCACATTCTGACGGTGATCTAACGCTGTACGTGGAACCTGATCGTGTGTTGTTTTCCGGCGATATTATTTTTGAAGGACGTGTGCCCTTCCTGGGCGATGCTAACTCAGGACGTTGGCTTGCAGTATTGGAAAAAATGGAGTCAGCACAGTTGAAAGCACTGATACCCGGTCACGGATCGGCGGCTAGCGATCCGAATGCTGCGATTTCAGGCACCCGAAAATATTTGGCATTTTTACGAAAAGAAATGGGAGCTGCGGTGGATGAAATGCAATCTTTTGAGGAAGTGTATGTAGCAACTGACTGGTCTGGTTTTGAGAGTCTTCCAGCTTTTTCTGAGGCAAACCGGCGTAATGCTTATCAAGTTTATCTGTCGATGGAGGCGGAATCTTTCTAGGGATTACTAGTGCTGAAAAATAAAAAAGGGGCAGTTTCTTTAAAACTGCCCCTTGCAGATTCCGGGATCAGAGGAGAGAGGAGAGAGAGGAGTTGATCCCAGGATTCATTTTGCTCAGTTTAGCGAGACTTTTTTCTCGCTATGCTGGTCAGGCCAATCAAGCCTGAACCAAATAACCAAAGTGCAGCTGGAACAGGAACTGGTGAGGAGACGTTTTCTGGGTCAGGATTATTGTTATTGGCTTCTCTTTCTTCAAACTCCCGATCTTCCTTCGCGAAATATTCTTCGAGAGTCAGACCAAGATTATTTGCATATTGAATCGAGAGATCTTTATCGAAGCCACGGAAGTCAAAGTCTAGAAATAAGTCTGAACCATTTCCAGAATCACCCGTGTTTGTTTCTGTAGCTTCTATTGCCTGATCTACCGCGTCATCTACAGTAGCTGCAAATGCCGAATAGGTTGGTAGTGATAAAATGCTTGCAATCGCAGTTGAGACAGCTAACCGTTTCATTGCTTTTCCTCCAAAATCTTAATTACTATAGTCATACTTAAAACCACTACCCGGCTTTGGTGTTGGTTACCTGATTGAGAGAGGAGAGAGGAGAGGAGTTATCAGGCTCTATGCTCCGTGCTTTCCCAACACCTTTGCCGGTCAATAGTTTCGTAAGTGTCACCAGATTGTGAAATGGCTGTTGTCGCTGTGTTTCCACATTTTCCAGCATGCCAACAACGCTTTCTGAATCGCTGCTATCACGCCGGTATATACGAACAATATAATTTTCCACCTGTTTCTCCGGTGTCTAGTTTCTTGTATTGCGGAATCATATTCTCACGGCATGACTTACAGTTGACTTACAGAGCGACAACTTTGTAACGCTTTTATGATATAGATATAAAAACTATTTATTATTTAATAATATGCGCATAAATAAAAACGCCGGCATGTGCCGGCGTTTTTATTTATCAGGGGAAAAGGACTTATTCAGTATAAGCTACTGCGGATTTTTTCAGTTTCCTGTGAGGGTGTTATACACAGCCCGTTTGACAGGTTTGAGCGGCAACGCTGATAAACAGCAAGTGCTTCGGCTTTGTGGCCTGTTTGCAGATGACAAATCATCAGGCGTTGGTACAGGGTTTCAGCAAAAGTCTCGATTTCCAGGCCCTTATTATAAAGTGGAATGGCCATAGACCAGTGCCTGTTGTTTTCTGCAATCAGACCAACGTCCAGAATGCTACGCAGTAATTTACTCCGAAGCCGCTCTTTTAGTGATAGATTCCAGGGTTTGATCTGTTCTCGTGAAAGGAATGCACCCTGGTACAATAAGAGTGCACGATTGAGTAATTGTTCGACGCGTCTTGAAACAGCTTTACCTTTTGATAGCATCAAAGCACGGTCAATCTGGTTTAATAAGCGTTCGAAAACCCATACATCGACCCACACTCGTTCGTTATTTATTGAATACCGGCCACCGTTAGCAATGATGGCATCTTTGTATTCAAGTATCTTGCGAGTCCGGTGTAACGTGACATCAAGGGCATTAGCGGCATCGTCACCATCGGCATCTGGCCAAAGTGAGCTACTGATAAGGTCTGCGTTTACATCGCGTCCACCGAAAGCAATCAGCACCTGAATCAGCTCAAGAGGTTTTGCCTGACGTAATCGAGATGCTAAGAGGGGTTGTCCGTCAATCTGTAAACTAAACCGCCCCAGTGTATGTACACGGACAGTCTGTCCAGGTAAGTAAGCAAATGCACGTGCGTGGTATAACGCAGATGTCCTGATGGATGTTTCGCCGCTAATTATATTGAGTCCCATCTTGGGTATGTGCCTATATTAAAGAGTTACACAATATTGTCTGAGGAGGGGTTGCCTACCGTAAACAATCCTTTTTTTGTCAATCAGCAATATATAAATCAAGCAATGTTATTGGCTGCTTATTTAAAGTTGCAGCACACGGCCTAGCAGAACATACCGCTGTTATTGTTTATATAGCCTATTTTTATCGAAATGCATAGTGAGTACAAGCCCTTATTTGCTGTACTTTAGGCCATATTACAGCCCGTCTAGCCCGTATTACGCATGCCGCTGGCAATGGCGTTAATAGTCCTTAACAAAGGGTCCAACCACTTATCCCGTTCGACGTCAGAGAGTGACTCATTTCGGATGCGGGATAATAATTTGATTTGTATGTGGTTTAGAGGATCCAGATAGGGGTTACGACGATCTAGTGACAGAGCGAGTGAAGGGCTTTCCTCAAGCATTATGTGGATGTCAGCAACGGATTTTACCTGTTGGAGGGTCTGATCAAATTCAGATTCTATTGTCTGAAATATATGTGTCGCATTGTAAGCATTTGCCGCCAATTCGCGATATTCGTCGGCTATGTCCATTTCTGCCTTGGCGAGCGACATTTGGGTATTGCTCAAGAGTGCCCGGAAAAAGGGGCATTCACGGTACATAACCTGTAATTGTTTGAGCCGTTCCGGCTGGTTTTGGCTCCACTGCTGGAGTGCAGAGCCTATGCCATACCAGGCGGGCAACGTGTGCCGGGACTGTGCCCAACCAAAGACCCAGGGTATGGCGCGAATAGAACTTTTTGAGCGGTCCTGTTTTTTCCGATGGCTGGGACGGGAACCTATATTTAAAAGTCCAATTTCGGTAACCGGGGTTGCGTCATAAAAGTAATCCAGCAGGCCATCCGTTTCATCGATTAATTGACGGTATGCCTGCTCCCCGTATTTTGCCAGTTCGGCCATGACATCGGTGTATTCATTGCAATGCTGGCTATCTTGTTGAACTACATTCCGGCTTGCCTTTAACAATCCAGTAATTCCCATGGATAGTTCGTAGACAGCTGTTTCCGCGTTGCTGTATTTATACGACAGCACTTCACCCTGCTCAGTAAACTTGATTTGGCCATGTACTGTGGCAGGAGGCTGGGAGAGGATGGCGTCGTGGGTCGGGCCACCGCCGCGGCCGAGCGTGCCGCCACGGCCGTGAAACATACGGCATTTAATGTCGTGCTTGTTGGTGATGGCGATTATTTTCTGTTGCGCTTCATACAGGTTCCATGCTGACGCAAGGATGCCTCCATCCTTGCAGGAATCTGAATAGCCGAGCATAACTTCTTGCAGGTTGCCTGATGCCTGGAGAAACTTGCGATATACCGGTACATCAAACAGCCGCGTCAATACACTTTCGATTTCTTCAAGATCTTCAATCGTTTCGAATAGTGGGCTAATTTTAAGATGGCAAAACCAGGCGTCGTTGTTACAGCCAGCCAGGCTGGTTAAAGCGGCCAGCCACAAGACTTCTAGCACATGACTGGCGTTGTGGGTCATGGAGATGACATAGGTACCAAATGCTTCGGCGCTCACTTCGTCGCGCATTTCAGTGATGACATCCAGAACCGCTAGCGTTTCTTGTGTTTCCTCACTCAATGAATTGCGTTGAATGGATACACTATCACCTTCCAGAAAACTGGAGAGTAGTGCAATCCGGTCTTCTTCATTAAGGGCAAGGTAATCTGTTTGTGGGTCGAGTTGTTTGCATAATTCGGCGACAGCATCGGAATGCCGGGTTGATTCCTGACGTATATCGAGATGCACCAGGAAAAAACCAAAGGTATGTACCAGGTGTAAGAGGTCTTTGAGCAAGCCATCCGCTACGTTCTGGTCACCGTGCGAATAGAGTGAGCTGCGTACTAGTTCCAGGTCAGCTAGTAGTTCTTGTTCGTTATCATATCGATGTGAATATTTTCCGGATTGTATGCTCATCCCTTGATCGATCAAAGATGAAACAAAATCGAGGTTCTGCTGTAGCCGCTTGCGGATGATGTACAGTTTTAACCGGTAGGGTTCGTGTGTAAAGTGCTCTGGCTTTTGACCAAGCAACTCGGCGTGAGCATCAATGTCTTGTTTTAGACTGTCTGCAAAAGCCTGGCTAGGATGTATGATGCTACTGGAATAAGTGAGCTGGCTGCGCAACGCAACAACCCGCCTCAAATATTCGTTGATGATGGTCTGCATATGCAAGCGTAAGGCATAACGGGTTGTTTCAGGTTTTACAAATGGATTGCCATCTCGGTCGCCGCCAATCCAGGAACCAAATCGCAAAATGGGCGGTATATTAATTCGGTTGTCGTCATACACGCGGCGAATTGATTTTTCCAGATAGCGGTAGACCAGCGGGACCGCTTGAAACAGGCTTTCACGAAAATAAAACAGGCCGTTAACAATTTCGTCTTCTACAGAAGGCTTATGAACACGTACCTCGTCCGTTTTCCACAAAATCTGGATGTGGCTGCGTAAGGCTTCAATAATTTCATCCTGCGTTTCCCGGCTTAATTTGGGCTTATCAAGTTTTTCCGCAGTAATAAAAATTCGCCTTAGGGTATACATCACAGCGCGACGTTTGGATTCAGTCGGGTGTGCAGTAAAAACGGGCAGGTACTGCGTATGTTGCAAGAGTGTTTGTAATTGTTCTTCGCTCATGCCAGTGCTGTGAAAATCACGCAGAGTCTGATCGAAGGAACCGGTCCAAAGTGGGACACCTTTGCCGGCCTGGCGCCTGCGGGTTTTGTGCTGGAAGGCTTCCTCGGCAATGTTAACAAGGCTGAAATAAACGTTAAAAGCGCGAACCACATGGACGAGTGTGTCTGGATCCAGTAGGTCGATTTGTTGGGCCAGCCGCTTGCGCAGGCGAGGGTCATCCGCTTTGCGTAACCGGATATACCCTTTGCGTAATTTTTCAACCGCGACGAGGACATTATTTCCAGCATGTTCTGCAAGTACTTCACCCAACAGATTGCCAAACAGGCGTACTCGAGAGCGCAACTCTTTGTCACCTTGTGGTAATGGAACTTTGTTTGTTGTTGCCATGTGTATAAATAAGTCACTCGATACTAAGGTTGTACAAAGTGGCTCAACGGCTCTGCAGCCTGTAAAAGGAGGTCGCATTATACCCGGAAGAGGGCCGGGTGGAAGCCTGTAAATACGCTGGGAAAGCTGTTGTTTTAGTGGGTTACACGTTGACTTCTGTGGAGTCTGGCGAGTTGCCGATTTGTTGCTCTGTGAGAGCCTCTCGATATAAAGTCAGATAAGCATTCGCACTCTGTTGCCAGGAAAAATCTGTTCGCATGCCAGTCTTAACAATCTGTTTCCAAATAGCTGGTTGAGCATAGTAGTACAGTGCCCGGTCAATCGTTTTTAATAGATCAACAGTTGAAGCTTTTTCAAAAACAAAACCGTTTGCCGTTTTCTGTTGCAAGGTTGTTTCATTTGTGTGGGTTATCGAATCAGCCAGGCCGCCGGTATGGCGAACTACCGGTGGAGTTCCGTAGCGTAGGCTGTATAGCTGATTCAGGCCGCAGGGTTCAAAACGTGATGGCATAAGAAAAACATCAGCGCCTGCTTCGATCAGGTGAGAGAGAGCTTCGCTATAGCCGATATGAACCTGTAATTTGTCCGGATACTGAACAGCCAGCTGCTTAAGTGCGGTTTCAAATTTCTTCTGGCCTGTGCCCAGTATGACGAGTTGAACTGGACGTTGAATAAGTGCTGGTATAATTTCTATGAGCAGGTCAATGCCTTTCTGATCAACCAACCGCCCAACGTGTCCCAACAAAGCAGTGTTGGGGGTAGCGGGCAATTTGAATGCTTTTAGCGCAGCGGATTTGTTTTCCTGTTTCCGGCTGAGTGTGCGAGTGGTATAGGTCTGTTGAATCAGTGTGTCCTGGCCGGGGTTCCACACTTCATAGTCGACACCATTCAGGATGCCGGAAAGCTGGCCACGGCGTGATGCAAGCAATCCTTCAAGTCCACAGCCGTATTCAGGCGTGCAAATTTCCTTAGCGTAAGTTGGGCTGACGGTGGTTAGTTTGTCAGCGTAAACCAACCCGCCTTTAATAAAGGAGAATTGATCGTGAAATTCCAGTTTATACATCGACCACCAGTCTTGAGGTGCCTCTAACGTCTGGAATTGTTGCCAGCTAAACAGGCCTTGATAGGCCAGATTGTGGATGGTGAAAATTGTCGCAGGGCGAACTTTTTCCAGTGTAAGAAAGGCGGGGACCAGACCGGTTTGCCAGTCGTTGCAATGCACAATATCAGGTTGCCAATCCAGCCCTGCACGATTTTGAGCTATTTCGGTGACTGCACGGCAAAATATGGCAAATCGCAGCGCATTATCTGGCCAATCAGTGCCATCTTTCTGACTATAAGGGCCCCCTGGACGGTTAAACAATGTTGGGGCATCGACTAGATACAGTGTCACGCGGGTTTTGGGCAGGCGGCCCTGTAATATGGTTATTGCAGTGTCTATACCGGGTAAATCAAGGGTCGCCAGCGTTTTTAATGGGCCCGCATTTTCAACAGCCGCCGGGTAGGCTGGTAAAACCAGGCGTATTTCTTGCTTGGCATTCTTGATAGCACGCGGCAGGCTGCCTGCAACGTCGGCGAGACCGCCGGTTTTGATCAGAGGATGCGCTTCGCTGGCAGCAAACAAGATATTCATGATAAAAGTTTGAAACTAGTCGGTAGATGTTTAAGGGTGGGCGAAAGCAAAGTGGGCGTCAAGAGACACTAACTGTTTCTTATTCAGCGCACCACAAAACAGCTTGCGTTACACTGCAATGATAAATTCACAGGATGAGGATGACAGTATGCGCATGGCAATGATAGGGCTTGGCAAAATGGGTGGCAACATGGCGCGCCGCTTGTTACGTGGCGGCATCGAAGTCGTCGGATCCAACCGTGGTCAGGATATTATTGATCAACTCCAGAAAGAAGACGGATTAATTCCAGCATCATCCTTGTCCGATGCAGTCAGGCAACTGACAGCGCCGAGAGTAGTTTGGCTAATGTTGCCAGCCGGAGAAATAACCGAGCAGGTGCTGGCTGAATTACTGGATATGCTCGAAGAAGGTGACCTGGTTATCGATGGCGGTAATGCGAACTATCATGACAGTCAACGTCGGGCGGCTATATTTGCAGAACACAATATCCAGTTTATGGATGCCGGTACCTCAGGTGGAATATGGGGGCTGGAAAATGGTTACTGTCTGATGGTGGGAGGTACTGACGAAGCCGCAGCGTTAATAGCACCTGCACTGAAAATTCTTGCCCCATCGGAAAAAGATGGTTGGGCGCATGTTGGCCCGGTTGGAGCCGGACATTTTACAAAAATGATTCACAACGGTATTGAATACGGCATGATGCAGGCCATGGCGGAAGGTTTTGCATTAATGAAGAACAAGCCTGAATTTGATATCGACCTGGCTCAAGTATCTGAACTATGGCGTCACTCATCAGTAGTACGCAGCTGGTTATTGGATCTTACCGCCTCCGCATTAAATGAAGATCAGGTTTTGGACGGTATAGAACCCATTGTTGCCGATTCTGGTGAAGGGCGGTGGACAGCAGTTGAATCTATTGATCAGGGTACGCCAGCACCCGTGATCATGCAGGCACTATCAGCACGATTCTCCAGCCAGGGCAGCGCAGATTTCGCTAACCGAGTGCTGGCGATGATGCGTAAAGGCTTTGGTGGGCACGCGGTGGTTAAAAAATAAGGGAAGCTCTGATGTGTCATGTATTTTGTCATAGTGAACAGTGCAGATTCTGTAGGAGCGGCTTTAGCCGTGATGGACAGCGCAGCCCCATCGCGGCTGAAGCCGCTCCTACAGAATCTCGCTCAATAATCAGAGGTTCCTAAGGTATTGGACTAATAAAATGGATGCCTGTACTTACGTAATATTTGGTGCAACAGGAAATCTGTCGCGCATTAAATTAATGCCTGCGTTGTATCATCTCGATGCGGCGGGCGAATTACCGGATGGCGTTAAAATTGTTGGCTTCGGCCGCCGTGACTGGTCGGATGACGAATGGCGTCAACAAGTCGCTGGTTGGCTTGAAGCCAAACAACCTGACCCGGAAGTCCTCAAACGTTATCTTGCTCGCCTGCATTTTTTTGGCGGCGATCATAATGATGCAGAGGTTTACCCAGGGTTGAATCACTACCTGACCCAGGGTTCAGAGTTTTCACCCAATCTGGTGTTCTACATGGCGATCAGCCCCGCCGATTTTGGAACCGTATCAAAAGCTCTCGGTGAAGTTGAGCTTAACCGTGAGAATGGCGGCTGGCGTCGCCTGGTGATCGAAAAGCCCTTTGGTTACGACCTGGAAAGCGCGGAAAGTTTGAATCGGCGGTTAAGCAAATCCTTTGAAGAAAGCCAGATTTTCCGTATTGATCACTACCTGGGAAAGGGCACCGTACAAAATGTCATGGTGTTCCGTTTTGCCAACTTGATGCTCGAACCTTTGTGGAACAGAAATTATATCGATCACATTCAAATTACTCATAATGAGGCACAGGGCACCGAAGGCCGGGCGGGTTATTACGACCGTTCGGGTGCCATGCGCGATATGATCCAGAGCCATCTATTGCAAATGCTGACACTGGTGGCGATGGAACCACCCGCCAGTCTGGACTCCGAATCGCTGCGTGACGAAAAGGTCAAAGTGTTGCGCTCCATCCGGCCGATCCCACAAAACGCAGTGAATGCACACGCATTTCGGGCACAATATGGTAGTGGTATGGTCAACGGTGAAAAAGCACCGGGCTATTTAGACGAACCCGATGTGCCAGCACAAAGCGTGACTGAAACCTATGCGGCGATGAAGCTGTATATTGATAATTGGCGCTGGCGTAACGTGCCGTTTTACTTGCGCACCGGCAAGCGCATGACAAAACGTAATTCCATGATTGCCATTCGCTTCAAACATCCGCCTCAGCAATTATTTCGTGAAACCCAGATTGAGAAAATTAAACCCAACTGGATATTGATGAACATCCAACCCAATGAATGTATTCGCATCGAGATGCAAACCAAACAAGATGGGCTGGAAATGCGCAGCGAAACCACCCGGCTAGATGCTAGTTATTGTGGTATCAACCAGTCTAACCTGGATGCCTATGAGGCATTACTGCTCGATGTAATCGAAGGCGACCGATCCCTGTTCCTGCGCTATGACGAAGTCAGCTGGGCCTGGAAAGTGGTTGATCCAATTCTCAAGAACTGGTCCATGGAGCGCGATTTTATCCAGACTTATCCAGCTGGAAGCTGGGGTCCACCTGAAGCAGATCGCTTGTTCGATCGACAAGACCAACGCTGGCGCAACACCATGGAAGAGGATGACGAATAATATTCACTAACCTTTCTGTTTTAATCCCCTCCCCCTCAGGGGGAGGGCTAGGGAGAGGGGATAAATTAAAGTAAGCGCGATAGCGCTCAACCCTTATAAATTATATAAACCAACATCAATGAAATTAACTAAAAAAACATCCTGGAAAACCCTCCAACAACACCATAAACAGGTAAAAAATCTACACATGCGCGACCTGTTCGACCAGGATGCCGAGCGCTTCAAAAAATTCTCTCTAAACTGCGGCGACCTGTTACTCGATTATTCCAAAAACCGCATCACCGAAGAAACCATGCGCCTGCTATTCAACCTTGCCCGTGAGTGCGGCATACCCAACGAAATTGAACGCATGTTCAACGGTGAAAAGATTAATTTCACCGAACAGCGCGCTGTTCTGCATACGGCATTAAGAAACCGCGCAAACACCTCCGTCATGGTTGATGGCGAAGATGTCATGCCCGAAGTCAATCGTGTGCTCGATAAAATGCGTAACTTTACCGAACGCGTACGGCAAGGAAAATGGAAAGGCTATAACGGCAAAGCGATGACCGATATTGTTAATATTGGCATCGGTGGTTCCGATCTTGGCCCGGTAATGGTAACCGAAGCACTTAAGCCCTATGCAGGATCTTTACGAACCCACTTCGTTTCCAATATCGATGGCAGTCAAATAGCCGATACACTCGCTGGCCTGGATCCACACACGACATTATTTCTGGTCGCTTCAAAAACCTTTACTACTCAGGAGACCCTCACAAATGCACAATATGCACGAGACTGGCTGTTAGCAGCAGCCGGAGATGAAAGTGCTGTTGCAAAACATTTTGTTGCCCTGTCTACCAATACAAAAGAAGTCGCTGCGTTTGGTATTGATACAGACAACATGTTCGAATTCTGGGATTGGGTAGGTGGCCGCTATTCGCTTTGGTCGGCGATTGGTTTATCGATCGCCCTGACTATCGGCATGGACAATTTTGAGGAGTTACTCACAGGTGGTCATGCAATGGATCAACACTTCAGGCAAACACCACTGGAACAAAATATACCTGTTGTGATGGCGCTGCTTGGCATCTGGTATAACAATTTCTTTGGTGCAGAAACGCAAGCAATTCTACCTTATGATCAGCATTTACATCGTTTTCCGGCGTACTTTCAGCAAGGTGACATGGAGAGTAATGGCAAACGTGTCAATCGTGATGGTAAAGCTGTCGACTATGATGCCGGCCCCATTATCTGGGGTGAGCCAGGGACGAACGGGCAGCATGCGTTTTATCAATTAATTCATCAGGGCACGCGATTGATTCCTGCTGATTTTTTGATAGCTGTTAATGCACACCACGACATCGACAAACAACAAACAATATTGTTCTCAAATTTTGTCGCACAAACCGAAGCGTTAATGCGTGGAAAGACGGAGGCAGAAGTAAAAATAGAACTGGCTGAAACAGGAATGCCAGTAACAGAGCTTGAGGCACTGCTGCCTCACAAAGTGTTTCCCGGCAATCATCCCACCAACTCACTGGTATACCCGAAGCTAACTCCGCACATGCTAGGCATGTTGATTGCCTTATATGAACATAAAATCTTTGTACAAGGGGTTATTTGGGGGATTAACTCGTTCGACCAGTGGGGTGTCGAGTTAGGTAAGCAACTTGCAAAAACCATCCAGTCCGAACTCGGTTCAGCTGATGCTGGTTTACATGATAGTTCAACTGCAGGATTGATTGATCTATACAGGCAGCAGCATAAGTCTTGAAACTATCATTATAGAACCTGTAGGAACGGCTTCAGCCGCGAAAGCATGCCGCTGGCCATCGCGGCTGAAGCCGCTCCTACAGGGTATGCCGTGTTCTCAATACAGCGTTACCAATTAAACGGCATCATACCCATTGGGGACATTTTGTTTCTCATTAGATCCATCTCTCCCGTCATCACACCCATTTGATTGGAAAGAATCCAGGTCATCTTGTTCATGCTGTAATTCAAAGCAAGCATGTTAGGGCTCAGGGTTTCTATGGTTTTCATTGAAGCATCCATACGCATCATAACTTTGCGTATTTCATCTATTTGCCCCAGCATGAGCGGTGCCATTTCTGCAACCGGCTTGGCGGTTCTATCAAGGTGCATAATCGATCTGGAAATATTATCGAAGTCTTTGAAACCACTCGACCAGATAGGCTGCCAGACAGTGACGATCAAATAGAGCAGAACACCAACGGTAATCGTCGACACAAAGAAAAACATAGCCCTCCAGAAATCGGCAAACCGCTGAATATTCATAACTTCCCCCATAGTATTCTTGTTTTAAATAGATATTGCTTACAAAGCTTTCGAATTTTACTGGATCTAAATATCCAGAAACTTATGATTATTATCGACCACCATACTATAGAGTGTAGAAAGTAAAAAACCTTTTCCTGAAAGTTATTGTGGCTTAAAGCAAATAAACTATAGTTCGTAAGTTGCCTAAGACAGGAAATGCTTCATAATCACAATTGAAGCCGACCGGGCAGTCGCGTTGATCCTTGTGATCACCGAGGAAAGTCCGGGCTCCACAGGGCAGGGTGCCAGGTAACGCCTGGGGGATGTGAGTCCACGGAAAGTGCCGCAGAAAATATACCGCCTGTGATTCTTCGGAATCGCCGGTAAGGGTGAAATGGTGCGGTAAGAGCGCACCGCGCTGCTGGTAACAGTGGTGGCAGGGTAAACCCCACCCGGAGCAAGACCAAATAGGGGAACATTGGCGCGGCCCGCGTTGTTCCCGGGTAGGTCGCTTGAGGCGCACGGTGACGTGTCGTCCAGATGAATGACTGTCCACGACAGAACCCGGCTTACAGGTCGGCTTCTTTTTAATTTATATCCCCTCTCCCTCCTCCGGGAGAGGGGATTTTCTTTGCTGGATTATTTTATGGTTTTGAAGTACTTTGTTTGCCCTTAAGCTATAAAATACCTGATGGCGCGTAAGCTTTTTATCAAGACCCACGGTTGTCAAATGAATGAGTACGATTCCTCGCGTATGGGGGATGTGCTGATTGAATCGCACGGAATGGAACTCACTTCTAATCCCGTTGACGCTGATGTCCTGTTGCTCAATACCTGTTCGATCCGTGAAAAGGCTCAGGAAAAAGTTTTTTCCCAGCTTGGTCAATGGCGCGAGTTAAAAGAAAAACGGCCTGAAATCATTATTGGCGTCGGTGGTTGTGTTGCCAGTCAGGAAGGTGATGCGTTGCGTCAACGTGCGCCCTTTGTCGATCTGGTCTTTGGGCCGCAAACCCTGCACAGATTACCATCGATGCTCGAGCAGGTGCGAGCCGGTCAGGCGTCCGTGGTTGATGTGTCTTTTCCCGAAATAGAAAAATTTGATTGCATGCCTGCGCCACGTGTTGAAGGCCCGACGGCATTTGTTTCAGTCATGGAAGGTTGTAGCAAATATTGCAGTTTTTGTGTGGTGCCTTACACGCGCGGTGAAGAAGTCAGTCGGCCGTTCGATGATGTGATCGCTGAATGCGCGAGTCTGGCAGAACGCGGTGTACGCGAAGTCACTTTACTCGGACAAAATGTGAATGCTTATCGTGGCCCGATGGCTGATGGTGTGATTGCCGATCTTGGCTTGTTGATCACTTACGTAGCCGCTATTGATGGTATCGAACGTATTCGTTATACCACTTCACATCCACTGGAAATGAATGACGGTTTGATTCAGGCCTACGCCGAAGTGCCTGAGCTGGTCAGCCATTTGCATCTACCAGTACAAAGCGGTTCAGATCGTGTACTAGCGCAAATGAAGCGAAACCACTCGGCGCTTGAATACAAATCCATTATTCGAAAGCTGCGTGCCGCGCGGCCGGATATCAGCCTGTCGTCGGATTTTATTATCGGTTTCCCAGGCGAGACGGAGTCCGATTTCGAAGCTACCATGGATTTGATAGAAGCGATTGGTTTTGATCAGTCGTACAGTTTTATTTATAGCGCACGCCCTGGTACACCGGCAGCGGAATTGACGGATGATGTAACGCTGGATACCAAGAAACAGCGTCTGGCGCGCCTTCAGGCACGTATTAATGAGATGGCTAAAGACATCAGTGCTGGTATGGTCGGTTCGGAGCAACGTATCCTGGTAGAAGCGCCGTCTAAAAAAGATATTCACGAAATGGCGGGCCGAACGGAAAATAATCGAGTGGTGAACTTTCCGGCTGGAGCGTCAATAATTGGACGCTTTGTGCGTGTGCGCATCACGGCGGCCTTACCCAATTCATTACGCGGTGAATTTATTGCTGTAGATGATCCGGTTATCGCCGATAATGCCAGGTACTGGGGTTGATATCCCGCTGAAAAAAACCATTTTGGATCCAGAACCTAACTCTTTTTCTCTGACATTGAAGCCTGCCGATAACCAACGGCTTGCTAGTCTCTGTGGCCAGTTTGATGAACATCTACGTCAGCTGGAACGTCGCCTGCATGTTGAAATAAGCAACCGTGGAAATCGTTTCCAGATAGTAGGCAAGGATACCGCGCCACGTCTTGCCGGTGGTGTGATCAAAAATCTTTATGCAGCAACTGCTGAAGCCCCTATAACGCCTGAACAAGTGCATTTGCATTTGCAGCATGCCGGGTTGCAGGATATTGAGCACGCGTCTACAGATGTGGCGACAGACCCGGTTATCCAGGCACACCGTTGTACGATCAAAGGACGTGGCGAACATCAGCGTCAATATCTACGCAGTATTCTAAAAAATGATATTAATTTTGGTATCGGTCCAGCCGGTACGGGTAAAACCTATCTTGCTGTAGCGTGTGCCGTACAGGCATTGGAACGCGAAGAAGTACGGCGGCTAGTGCTGGTCAGGCCAGCGGTGGAAGCGGGCGAGCGGTTAGGATTTTTACCGGGCGATCTGTCACAGAAAGTTGATCCTTATTTGCGTCCCTTATATGACGCACTTTATGAAATGCTTGGCTTTGATCATGTCGCTAAACTAATCGAACGCAGTGTCATTGAAATTGCGCCGTTGGCGTTTATGCGTGGCCGCACCTTGAATGACGCATTCGTGATATTGGACGAAGCGCAAAACACCACTGTCGAACAAATGAAAATGCTGTTGACCCGTATTGGTTTTGGTTCAACGGCTGTCGTGACCGGTGATGTTACCCAGATTGATTTGCCCAAGAATATGCCGTCGGGTCTTAACCAGGCAGCAGAGGTGCTCAAGGGTGTTGAAGGCATTAGTTTTACCTGGTTTGATTCGCAGGATGTTGTGCGGCATCCGCTGGTGAAAAAGATTCTCAATGCGTATGAAAGATTTGATGACCGTTGAAGCGTTGATTATGTCCACATCTGTCGATCTGGAGTTACAGGTAATGACTGAGGCGGCGTGGTTGCCTGCGCAGCATCAGTTCGATGAATGGGCAGCGGCTGCGTTAAAAGAAGTAGACGCGCCGGTTGGGCTGGTCATACGCATTGTTGATGCAATAGAAAGTCATGCGTTGAATAAACAGTTCAGGGATAAGGATGAGCCTACTAATGTATTGTCTTTTCCATTTGAGCTGCCAGATGAACTACCCACTGAGCTGAAAAATAATCATCTGGGTGATTTGGTTATTTGCGCGCCAGTGATGCATCAAGAGGCAGTTGAACAAAACAAACCCGAAGTTGCGCACTGGGCACATATTGTGGTGCATGGTTTATTGCATTTACAGGGCTACGATCACCAGAATGAAAGCGACGCAACAACTATGGAGTCAAAGGAAGTTAAAATTATGAACCGGCTTGGTTATCCTGATCCCTATGCGTGAGATTGCCAGATACAGAATGTTACCTATGCAGATTGCATTCTATATCCGGTCACTACACAGGAAACTATGAAAAAAGATCGATCTATAAACGGTTCTGGTAATAACGCCTGGCTTAAACGCATTCGTCAGACTTTCTCGGCAGAACCGCAAAACAGAGAAGAGCTCATCAGCTTGTTGCGTGGTTCACAGCGTCATGGACTGTTTGATGTGGATGCGCAAGGCATGATGGAAGGTGTTTTGCAGGTCGCTGATATGCAAGTGCGTGACATTATGATTCCACGTTCCCAGATGGTTGTCGTATCACGTGATGAATCACCCGAAAAACTTCTGCCGATAATTGTTGAGTCAGGGCATTCGCGTTTTCCGGTAGTCGGTGAGGATATTGATGAAGTAATTGGTGTCTTGCTGGCAAAGGATTTATTGCGATATTGTTCGGATAATAACCGGGATAACTTTTCACTGCGTGATGTATTGCGGCCAGCAATATTTATTCCAGAAAGTAAACGCTTGAATGTTTTACTCAAGGAGTTTCGTGCCAGCCGTAATCATATGGCGATTGTTGTTAATGAGTATGGCGGCGTTTCTGGCATGGTCACCATAGAGGATGTGCTGGAGCAGATTGTTGGTGAAATCGAGGATGAGCATGATATTGATGAAGGCACGTTTATCCGAAAATACAGCGATGTCAATTACACTGTCAAGGCGCTCACTCCTATTGAGGAATTTAACGAATACTTTAAAACAGAATTTAGTGATGAGGAGTTTGACACTATCGGTGGGTTAGTCATCAAGCTATTGGGGCATTTGCCCAAGCGGGGTGAGCGCCTGGAAGTAGGCAGTCTGAGTTTCCAGATCTTGCGGGCAGATAATCGCCGAATTCACTTGTTAAAAGTTTCATTGAAAATGAGTATTGATACAGGTCAGTCTCAACAGACAGCATAATTTTATTTCATTCTTCTGCTAGAATTCAAAATTACCTATATTTGATCTGCTCTCCCTGAAGGGTGTTGTAAAAGGTGCTCCCGTAGGGTGGGGTTCGCAAGCTAACACCGCCCTACAAAAGACTTTTGCGACACCCTCCTAATGGAGAGTGGGTCTGTAATTCAGTAGTGTTTAACCGAATGAAAATAATAACCAATAATAAAAGTCTAAGTTCTCTCATTGCGCTAATCGCAGGTGCATCCGTTGCCATCGGTTTTGCACCTTATGGATTATTTCCTTTGCCGTTGCTAGCCATGGCGGTGTGGATGTGGTTGTTGCACGGTACTAAACCGGCAACTGCAATCTGGTATGGCTGGCTGTTTGGTTTGGGTTTGTTTGGTGCCGGTATTTACTGGATTTACATTAGTATCTACCTGTATGGCAATGCCAGCCTGCCCCTGGCTTTACTGGTTACTTTTCTATTTGTGGCTTTTCTGGCACTGTTTCCAGCTTTGGCCGCCTGGCTATCGGCGCGTTACCAGACACGCACTTCCGGTGTCAATTTCCTACTGTTGTTTCCTGCTGTCTGGGTATTGATTGAGTGGTTGCGTAGCTGGATATTTACCGGTTTCCCCTGGCTTAATCTGGGCTACAGTCAGATTGACAGCCCGCTATCGGCCGTGGCACCCGTAGCCGGTGTTTACGGCGTGGGATGGGTGTTGCTGGTTTGTGCCGGTCTGCTCGGTCTTGTTATGACGATGCGTGGAATGATGCGTGCGCTTCCCTTATTGAGTTTCGTGTTGGTTATAGCCGGTACTTGGGGTTTAAAGCAGGTTGAATGGACTCAAGCGCTGGATGCCGAGATTCCTGCGACTATTATCCAGGGTAACATTTCACAGGATCTTAAGTGGCTGCCCGAGCAGCAACAGTCGACCTTGCAACACTATCTGGATTTAACTGCGGAACACACCGACAGCAAAGTAATTGTCTGGCCAGAAACGGCTATCCCTGCTTACTATGATCAGGTCGAAGAAAGTTTTATAGAGCCATTGCGCGAGGGGTTAGCTAAAAAAGATATCGCGTTGATCACCGGGATACCGGTACTGGATCGGGATAACTGGAAATACTATAACTCTATCATCAGTCTTGATGAAAAGGATAAGTATTACTACAAAGTGCACCTGGTGCCTTTCGGCGAATATCTGCCGTTACGTCATTTGCTGGCTACTGTGCTTGGATTTCTTCCTGTCCCGGAGGCCGATTTCAGTGCCGGTGATATTGATCAACCCTTGTTAACGGCTGCCGGGTATCCGTTTGGTGCATCAATTTGTTATGAAATTGCATTTGGTGAGCAGCTGATAAAAGCATTACCGGAGGCCAGATTTATGGTCAACATAAGTAATGATGCCTGGTTTGGGGATTCATCCGCGCCACATCAACATCTGGAAATGGCACGCATGCGGGCATTGGAAGCGGGCCGGTATTTACTGCGTTCCACAAACACCGGGATCTCTGCAGTGATTGACCCTTACGGGAAGCTAGTTGCAACAACAAAGCAGTTTGAATCTGCAACATTGACCGAAACAATTGTTCCGCGTGATGGATTGACGCCCTATGCAAAAGTTGGAAATAGTCCAGTTATCATCGGCTGTGTATTTCTGGTATTTGTCATAGTTTGGTTGCGCAAAGTTAGCTAGTTCTCTAATTTATCAAGAATCTGTAGGAGCGACTTTAGCCGCGATTGACACCGCAGTCCCATCGCGACTAAAGCCGCTCCTACAGAGAACTTTCAACCGGGCAGCGTCGGAAGCTTTCATTGCCGCATTTCGGGCATGCCGGGATGTGCGCAGTATGATTGAATTCAACTGCTGAGTTACATTGTGTGCAATAAAGCGTGCCGGGTGCGGTTATTTCACCACTCATGTGTGGCGGATCCTGCTCCAGTTTTTTCTGCAACTGCTGTATTTCCAGCCGGGTCTTGTCAGCGACACTGGTAAATATCTCCAGCAGCCTGTCTTCAACTTGATCGATATCAAACTTTAGCCAGTCACTCAATTCCTGACTGTTTTCCGCCAGATGTTTGCCGGCATCTTGGGTGTCACGTTTAAGCCATAGGGCAATTTTTTCCGCCTCGTCGTGAGTCAGCTCACCCAGTTCGACGGCGGTTTCGCGAGCCTTGTCGAGGCTGCTCTTCAGTGTTGGCAAGACTTTGGCCTCGGTATCGGACAGTGTATGGCGGATACGTTCCATCATCTGGTTATAGGCCTGTACCAGTTTGTCAGTCGTTGGAAGAGTCATATGTTCATACCATAGTTTCTTTCATTTAAGGTGCGGCTGATTAAATCGCAAATATCCTGTAGGAGCGGCTTCAGTCGCGAAGATTGCTGATGTGCCTTTCGCGGCAGAAGCCGCTCCTACAGGATACACAAAGTCAGCAAGGACAATGTGCACGAATTAATCAGATCTTCCATAATTATAGGTCAGATGTGCAATTTCAACTGCTTGTTTGGTTGTTCGTCTGCTCCAGCCTACTGTATCCTTAATGCTTTAGCCTCACAGACATCAAAGACGTGCAATGAAAGAAGTCTACCAGCCCGCAGAAATCGAAACGCAGACCCAGAAAACCTGGGAAGATCAGCAAACTTTTCGTGCTTCTGAGCAGGATAGCCGGGAAAAATATTACTGCCTGTCAATGTTCCCATATCCGTCGGGCCGCCTGCATATGGGCCATGTGCGGAACTATACCATTGGCGATGTGATTTCACGTTACCAACGCATGCAGGGTAAAAACGTATTGCAGCCGATGGGTTGGGACGCCTTTGGTTTGCCCGCCGAAAATGCCGCCATTCAGAATAAGGTCGCACCGGCAAAATGGACTGAAGAGAATATAGATTACATGCGTAACCAGCTTAAACGGCTGGGTTACGGTTATGACTGGAGCCGTGAGCTTGCAACCTGTGATCCGGACTACTATCGCTGGGAACAATGGTTTTTTACCCGGCTATTTGAAAAAGGTCTGGTTTACAAAAAGACGGCCGTGGTGAACTGGGATCCGGTTGATCAAACCGTGCTGGCAAATGAGCAAGTGATCGATGGCAAAGGTTGGCGTTCCGGTGTACCGGTAGAGCGGCGTGAGATTCCGCAGTGGTTCCTGAAAATTACTGACTATGCAGACCAATTGCTCGACGATCTTGATCAGCTCGATGGGTGGCCTGAACAAGTGCGCACTATGCAACGCAACTGGATCGGAAAGTCGCAAGGTGTAGAGTTGCAGTTTGCCGTTGAGGGTGAAGTTGATCCGTTGATCGTGTTTACCACGCGACCCGATACCTTAATGGGTGTGACTTATTTAGCGGTGGCATCCCAGCATCCATTGGCCAAGAAAGCTGCTGTCGATAATACAGTCCTGCAGTCTTTTATCGAAGCATGTTCACATACCAAAGTTGCCGAAGCCGATATGGCGACTATGGAAAAGAAGGGTGTGGATACTGGTTTGACATCGATTCATCCAGTTACGGGAGAAACTGTGCCCGTATGGTGTGCTAATTTTGTCTTGATAGAATACGGGTCTGGTGCAGTCATGTCAGTCCCGGCACACGATCAGCGAGATTATGAATTTGCCAAAGCTTATGGCCTACCCATAAAACGTGTCATTAATCCTAAACCTGATACCAATGATGTAGACATTAATGAAGCAGCTTTTACTGAAAAAGGAATTTTAACCGGGTCGGGCCAGTTCGATGGTTTGACCTCAGAGGATGCATTTTCAGCGATTGCGAAATATCTTGAAAAGCAAGGTAAAGGCCAAATTACGATTAACTATCGTTTGCGTGACTGGGGTGTTTCCAGGCAACGCTACTGGGGCTGCCCCATTCCGATAATTAATTGTGATAGCTGTGGCTCAGTGCCAGTACCAGAAGATCAGTTACCGGTTGAATTGCCACGTGATGTTGTTCTCGAAGGCACCGGCTCTCCGATTAAGAGTGACCGTGATTTCATCGACACCGTCTGTCCGAAATGTGGCGGAAAAGCAGAACGTGAAACCGATACCTTTGATACTTTCTTTGAATCCTCCTGGTATTTTGCGCGTTATACCTGCAGTGATAATGACAAAGCTATGCTGGATGAACGTGCGGAGCACTGGTTGCCGGTAGACCAGTATATTGGTGGGATTGAACACGCTGTGTTGCACTTGTTATATGCGCGCTTCTTCCACAAATTAATGCGTGATCTGGGTCTGGTAAAAGGCGATGAGCCATTCAAGCATTTATTGACACAGGGTATGGTCAATAAAGACGGCAGTAAAATGTCCAAATCCAAAGGCAATACAGTCGACCCGCAGTCATTAATTGAACAATACGGCGCTGACACGGTGCGATTGTTTATTATGTTTGCTGCGCCACCCGAGCAGTCGTTGGAATGGTCAGACTCTGGTGTCGAAGGTCAGTCGCGTTTCCTCAAGCGGTTGTGGAAAATGGTGTATGAGCATGTGAGTAAAGATAAGTCTGCGACGCTTGAAGTTGATTCGTTGAATGATCAACAAAAAGCGCTGCGTCTGAAAACGCATGAAACATTGCAAAAAGTCAGTGATGATATTGGCCGCCGTTATACTTTTAATACGGCGATTGCAGCGAATATGGAATTGTTGAATGAGCTGGGTAAGTTCAGCGATAGTTCTGACCAGGGCCAGGCTCTTATGCAGGAGGCGCTGGAACTGATCGTGCTGATGCTGTCGCCAATTGTGCCTCATATTACCCAGTCACTCTGGAATGCTCTGGGTCACCAGGGTCTTGTTGTCGATAGTGCATGGCCGGAATATGACAGTGCTGCGCTGGTAAAAGACAGTATTGAGTATGTTATTCAGGTTAACGGTAAAATGCGTGGCCGGATTTCTGTTGCCGCAGATATAGACAAGGATGCGATTGAAACTGCGGCGTTGAATGAACCTAACGTAAAACGCTTTGTCGATGGCAAAACACCTCGGAAGGTAATTGTAGTGCCGGGCCGTCTGGTAAATCTGGTGGTTTAGGTATCCGATGGGTTATCACCCATCCTACGAGGCTCTCGCCAAGACGCAAAGAAAAGAGTTTAGTGTGATCTTGATAAAGTTTTTACTTTGCGATCTTGGCGAGAGTATATTTTTAGTGGATACTGATTAAAGTGCTATTTAAACAATTATATTTCTTGTTACTGGCGAGTGTGCTGTCAGCATGCGGTTTTCATTTGCGTGGTGGCGTTGATTTGCCGGTGATTATGCAATCGACTTATGTCGATAGTCAGTTTCCATTCGATGCGATGTCCCGGGCGATTGGCCAGGAGTTGCGTGCCAGTAAGGTCAATGTCACCCAGCAGCAAGAGACGGCGACCGTGATTCTAAAACTGATCAGTCACCGTTCCAACAGGAGAGTGCTTTCTGTGGGTAGTAGTGGCCGTGCAACTGAGTATGAGTTGTTTGAAGAGATCACCTTTGAGCTGTCAGATACACAAGGCAAAGTGTATCTTGAACCCCAGACATTGAGCATGACCCGGGATTTTGTGTTTGACGAAACGCAGCTGCTGGGTAAGGTGGAAGAGGGCGAGGCAATTCGAACCCAATTGCAACAGACACTTGCCAGGCGCATTCTGACGCGCATTCAGATCAAGCTGGGGTCACTTAGTAATCAATGAGTCAATTAAGGCCCGACCAACTCGCAGCGCATCTCAAACAAAATTTGTTGCCGGTTTATTTTGTGCACGGTGATGAGCCTTTGCAGGTTGCAGAGTGTACCGATTTGATCCGTGCAGCGGCCCGTCAACAAGGTTATACAGATCGTCAGGTTTTCAGTGTAGAACGCGGTTTCGACTGGGAGAGTTTGCGGGCTGCGGCCGATTCACTGTCACTTTTTTCTGAGCAGCGAATTCTTGAGTTGCGGATGCCCAATGGCAAACCTGGTGACAAGGGTGGGCGCGCTTTGCGTGGTTACACTGATCAATTGCCAGCTGATACATTGTTACTTATTACATCTGGCAAACTCGAACCCGCAGCACGGCGCAGCAAGTGGGTACAGTCATTGGAATCAGCCGGAGCATCCATTGCGGTTTGGCCAATTGATGCAGGACAACTGCCAGCCTGGATTAACCGGCGCATGCGTGACAAGGGGTTGCAGCCAGACGCAGAAGCTGTGCAAATCCTGGCCGACCGTGTCGAAGGTAATTTGATGGCGTGTGCCCAGGAAATCGAAAAATTGTGTTTGTTACAGGAACCAGGGCCGGTTAATGCATCTACGGTTGAGGACGCGGTGGTTCGCAGTGCACGTTACGATGTTTTTGGTTTGGTTGACGCGGCGCTATTAGGGCAAGTGGCGCGCAGTCAGAAAATGTTGTCCGGGCTTCGAGCCGAGGGCATCGAACCCACTGTCGTACTTTGGGCATTGAGCCGGGAATTACGCAGTCTGGCATCCATGGCGGCAGAACTGAAAAAATCGGTAGCAATTACGCAGGTGCTTGCAGCTGCCAGAGTATGGGATAAACGCAAAGCAGCAGTAACGGCTGCGTTACAGCGTATTTCCCACAATAAAACTCAGTCATTGCTGCGGCGTTGCGGACAACTGGACAGGGTTATTAAAGGCCGTGCTCCGGGCAGTAGTTGGGATGAACTGTTACAATTAACGTTACAGATAGCCGGTGTTCGGCTTGTGGAGAGCCGCTGATTATCCGCAGGAACAATCAGTGGACTTTTATGAAGATGGTAACTGAATGAATGCAAGAGCCGACACCGTCGGGCTAGATATTCCTAACTACATGCGTAGTCTGGGTGAACAAGCCAAGGCGGCCAGCAAGCAGATGAGTGAGGCGGAAAGTGGCGCTAAAAATGCGGCACTGATGGCTGTTGCTGAAGCGCTTCTGAATAATCGTCAACAACTGAGTGCTGAGAATGCGCGGGATCTAGAATCCGGCCGTTCAAATGGACTGGATGCTGCCTTACTGGATCGTCTGGAACTGACGGATGCGCGTATCGATGCCATGGCAGAAGGCTTGCGTCAGATTGCCGGTTTACAAGATCCCGTTGGTGAAATCAGCAATCTGTCTTACCAGCCATCTGGTATTCAGGTTGGCAAGATGCGGGTGCCGTTAGGGGTAATCGGTATCATTTATGAATCCCGGCCCAACGTAACGGCCGATGCGGCAGGTTTATGTTTGAAATCGGGTAATGCCTGTATCTTGCGTGGTGGCTCAGAAGCGCTGCATTCCAATCAGGCGATTGCTGCCTGTATTCGTACGGGTTTACAAAGTGCCGGTTTGCCTGCAAACGCCGTGCAGGTGATTGAGACCCGAGACCGTGCTGCAGTCGGTGAATTACTTAAGCTGGATGAGTTTGTAGACATTATAGTGCCGCGTGGTGGTAAAGGTCTGATTGAGCGTATTAGCAAAGAATCAAGGATTCCGGTTATCAAGCATTTGCACGGGGTATGTCACACCTATATTGATGATCAGGCGGATAACGAAAAAGCCATCCGCGTGGCATTCAATGCCAAGACTCAGCGTTACGGTACCTGCAACACTATGGAAACTTTACTGGTTGCACAGGGTATTGCATCCAGTGTTCTGCCAACGCTTGCAGAAAAATATCAGCAGGCAGGTGTCGAGTTGCGCGGTTGTGCACAGACACAAGCTATTGTCAGTGGTATTAAGGCTGCACAGGAATCGGACTGGAATGAAGAATACCTGGCACCGGTGCTCGCCATTCGGATTGTTGCTGATATGGATGAAGCCATGGTACACATTGAAAAATACGGTTCCCAACACACCGATGTCATTATTACCGAAAACGTTACCCGGGCGCGGCGTTTCTTGCGTGTTGTTGATTCAAGTTCGGTGATGGTGAATGCATCATCACGCCTTGCGGACGGTTTTGAATACGGGTTGGGCGCGGAAATTGGGATTAGTACAGATAAACTGCATGTACGCGGACCGGTAGGGCTCGAAGGTTTAACTACAGAAAAATATATTGTGCTGGGAGACGGTCATATACGGACATAGCAGTATCGTTATTCCGTCTATGGGTGGAACCGGTAAAATCAAACAATGATTTGTCTTTATGGTGGCACCTTTGATCCGGTGCATTTTGGCCACCTGCGGACTGCAATAGAAGTGCAGCAGGCGATTGGCGTTGAACAGGTTCATCTCCTGCCCTGTGGCATCCCTCCCCATCGTGGCCAACCTCATGCATCGGCAGAACAGCGGTTAAAGCTGCTTGAGCTGGCGATTGACGATCAGCCGGGGCTTGCCATTGATGCGCGGGAACTGCACAGGGATGGGCCGTCATTTATGGTTGATACTTTACAATCGATACGCGAGGAGGTAACTGGCCAGCCGATTTGTCTTGTGTTGGGGATGGATGCATTTTTGGGGATGGAAAGTTGGCACGAATGGCAGACCATTCCGGAGCTTGCTCATATAATAGTGATGCAGCGGCCCGGTAGTGACTGGCCAGGTTCAGGCGCACTGGCAGAGTGGGTAAAAAAACGTGGTACTGATGATTACCCAGTATTATTTAAACAATCCGCCGGATTGATCTGCGGCGTGCAAGTGACCCAGCTGGAGATTTCATCAACAGGTATCCGGACATTATTAGCGGCCGGAAAAAGTCCGCGTTACTTGCTGCCAGATACCGTGCTGGATTACATTCAAAAAAACAACTGGTATTAATGCAAACATGACTCAAGTGAATAACCTGAAAAATATTGCCTTGCAGGCACTGGAAAATCTTAAGGCTGACAATATATCTGACATTGATGTGCGTAACATGACATCGGTTACTGACTTTATGTTGATAGCCAGTGGGACCTCCAGTCGGCATGTTAAGAGCCTGGCTGATTCGGTAGTTATAGCTTGCAAGCAAGCTGGCATCAAACCACTTGGTATTGAAGGTGAGCGCGAGGGTGAATGGGTGTTGGTGGATCTTGGCGATGTGGTGGTGCATGTTATGTTGCCATCAGCGCGTGAATTTTACGCGCTTGAAAAACTCTGGACTGTGACCGAAGAAAGTCGCGAACAGAGCCATCTGTAATACCAAACATGCAGATTAATCTGGTTGCAGTAGGTACGCGCATGCCCGATTGGGTCAAGCAGGGGTTCGATGAGTATTCCCGCCGCCTGCCGCAGGAATGTAGTTTAAAGTTACATGAGATTTCACCAGGACAGCGTGGACGAAGTACGCCGGTAGCGCGTGCCATTGCCGATGAAGGACGGCGCATTGACAAGGCCGTACCGCAGAGTCATCTCGTGGTTGCGCTTGATGTGCAAGGTAGCAGTTGGTCGACTGAGCAGTTATCAGAGCAACTTAAACGTTGGCTGGCGGGTGGCAGAAATTTGAGCTTGCTAGTGGGTGGTCCAGACGGTCTGGCTGATTCCTGCTTACAGCGTGCTGAACAGCGTTGGTCGCTTTCGCCGTTGACATTGCCGCATCCTCTAGTTCGTATTATGGTGGCTGAACAACTTTACCGGGCATGGAGTATTTTGTCTGGGCACCCTTATCACCGTTCATGATACAGTCATCTGCAACACCGCAAATTGTGCTTGCATCTGCATCGCCTCGGCGTTGTGAATTGCTTGATCAGATTGGTGTGCGTTATATCCAGTCGGTGGTTGATATCGATGAAACTTACCAGCCTGGAGAATCACCAGAAAAATATGTTCTCAGGCTAGCGTTGGCAAAGGCACACGCTGTCAGGAAACGGGATAATAATCAGTTGCCAGTGTTAGGTGCTGATACAACGGTTGTTATTGATAATGAAGCGCTGGGTAAGCCGCAAGATGAAATTCATGCAAAGGCAATGTTAAAGCGGCTTTCCGGTGTCAGTCACCAGGTGATGACTGCTGTTGCCCTGGTTGCAGATCAGGAAGCGAGCCTTACCAGTGTTACCCTTGTCCGGTTTCGGCCGTTAACGGATAACGAGATAAGTCAATATTGGGAGACCGGTGAGCCTGGGGATAAAGCAGGTGGATATGCTATACAGGGTATGGGCGCCGTATTTGTCGAGCATATCGACGGTAGTTATTCAGGCGTAATGGGATTGCCGTTATTTGAGACCGCACGATTGCTTGGACAATTCGGTATTATTTAGAGAATAGAAATCATACTGTCTGATTTCTGTGCTTAGGGAGAATTCTGATCAATGATGGATAGGGTCAAATAATGGGTCGCTGTAAATACATCCCTGTACGCTTGGCGGTCGCATCCCTGCGACCGACACCCATTATTTGACTCTATCCATCATTGATCAGAATTTGCTTGGTGTGAATAATTGAAACAGGGTATGGATCAGTGAAAGTAGAACTTCTCGTCAATGTGACGCCGCGGGAAACGCGAGTCGCAATGGTTGAAAATGGAGCCTTGCAGGAAGTATTTATAGAGCGTGCCCGCAAGCGTGGACTGGTGGGTAATATTTATAAAGGCATTGTCAGCCGGGTGTTGCCGGGTATGCAGGCGGCTTTTGTTGATATTGGTCTTGACCGTGCCGCTTTTCTACATGCGTCAGATATTGCGGTATCTATTGATGATGAAAAAATAGAACAACCTGAAAACGACGAAAATATTAGCCGTTTATTACACGAAGGTCAGAATTTGTTGGTGCAAGTTATCAAGGATCCCCTTGGTACCAAAGGTGCACGGCTGACTACGCATATAACGATTCCCTCGCGTCATCTGGTTTACATGCCAGATGTCGAAAATATTGGTATATCACAACGTATAGAAGATGAGAGCGAACGCCAGCGTCTGCGCGACCTGGTGTCAGCTGCGCGTGATGAAAACGTGGCAGGTGGATTTATCGTGCGTACTGCTGCTGAAGGCGCGAGTGATGAAGCCATTGCATCTGATTTGCATTTCCTCGGTAAGTTGTGGGTTTCGATCCGGGATCGGATAGATTCAACCAGCCCGGGTGGTGTTATCCACGAAGATCTGCCGCTGGTATTACGTGTTCTACGTGATATCTCAGATACTGAAGTTGAGAAAATGCGCATTGATTCACGCGAAACTTTTCAGCGGGTTGAGGAATTTGTCGCAAAATTTACACCGGAGTTGTCCGATAAGCTGGAATACTATCCAGGCGAACGGCCAATATTTGATATTTACGGTATTGATGATGAAATCCAGAAAGCTTTGGATCGTAAAGTCCAGCTTAAATCCGGTGGTTATCTGGTGATTGATCAAACGGAAGCGATGACAACGATTGATGTAAACACCGGTGCATATGTTGGTCATCGTAACCTTGAAGAAACTATATTCAAAACAAATCTCGAATCCGCGCATGCTATTGTCAGGCAGTTACGGCTGCGAAATTTGGGTGGAATTATTATTCTGGATTTTATCGATATGCAGCAGGAAGAACACAAACGTCAAGTGCTGCGGGCTTTGGAAAAATATGTTGAGCGGGATAATGCGCATTGTCATATTAGTGAGATATCCAGTCTTGGTTTGGTGCAGATGACTCGTAAGCGTACCCGGGAAAGTCTTGAGCATGTGTTGTGTGAAACCTGTCCGACCTGTTCAGGACGGCGTTCTGTGAAGACGGCGGAAACGGTTTGCTATGAAATATTTCGTGAGATTTTGCGCGAAGCTCGGCAGTTCGAGGCAGGGCAGTTGCTGGTACTGGCATCGCAAGAAGTGGTCGATCTGTTACTGGATGAAGAGTCAACGAGTCTTGCAGAGCTGGAAGATTTTATTCAGAAAACCATCAAGTTCCAGGTTGAATCTTTATATACACAGGAACAGTTTGATGTGGTGTTAATGTAAGGTGGTGAGTACGTTGATTGGGCGGCCTGTTATTTACAGACACGCTTTATATACATCCATGTATGCTCAACGGCAGCATCCCTGCTGCCGATGGTCTGTAAATAACAGGCTGCCCAATCAACGTACTGTTTGATAGTTGAGGTGGGTTTTGAGTTCCTGTTCCTATTGTTTATTTAACGATTGAAATTATTTTGTGATAAAACGATTCGGTGCATTCATCTGGCTTTTTCTGGTGGCTATTGTGGTCAGCCTGGCCGTGCTCCTGTCAGTTGCACGTGTGTTGTTGCCGACTATGTCCGATTACAAGTCGGAGCTTGAAGCAATTGCAAGTAATCAACTTGGACGTACTGTTGAAATAGCCGGGCTGGATGCTGGTTGGCATGGTCTGTCGCCGGTTTTGGCGCTAGAGAAAGTGCGAATTTCCAGTCCGGAAGCTAATGATCCGCTTGTCATTCAGAAAGTTCATCTCGCGCTTGATCTCTGGCAATCAATAGTATCTCGTCGATTCAAAACGCGTTCAATTGATTTGGTGGGTCTCGAATTAACGGTGTTTCGTATGCTCGATGGCCGTTGGTCATTAGATGGATCAACAACAGAAAATAATATTAATCCTGATCTTGATTTGTTGTTCCAACAAAACCGATTGGGATTGCGGAGTGCGCAGATAACCTGGATTGATCAGATGCAGGGTGGTCATACGCGAATATTTCGTGAGGTCGAATCACAATTAGTTAATCGGGGTAACAAGCATCAGTTCTCTATTAAGTTAGAGCTACCAGCTTCACTGGGTAAAAGTTTTCAGTTATCTGGTGAGCTTGATGGCTTTGGTAATGACCCCATCAAGTGGTCTGGCCAGATTTACAGTAAGGCAGAAGAATTACAAATGTGGCAATGGCTACATTGGTTTCCAGATTTGCCCGTGGCAATTCAAGGTCAGTTAAGTTCTGAGTTATGGGGTGAATGGTCCGGACAACAACTTATTGCTTTATCCGGATGGATTGATGGAAAAGATTTAAATCTGGCCATGACTGAAGCAGATCTCCATCCTTATCAACTTGCAAATCTGAAGGGCCGTTTTGCATGGTTTAAAACAGATGAAGGCTGGTGGATTAATGCAGATGAGGTTGGCCTATATCGGAATGAATATGCCGACTGGTCCGGGATGGTTCTGGCGGCAAATTGGAACAATGCCAACCGTGGATTAAAGTTATCAGCTAGCCTGGTACCGATTGAAGAGTTGGGCCTGATTGCCTCCCGGTTTTCTTTTGTGGATGTTAATGCGCGTAACTGGATCAACCGATTTGAACCCGGTGGTTTTCTGAATAACTTCGAACTGGATGCCCGGGTAGCTGATGGTTTTGATGTACCGCAGATTTCAGTACGCACGAATTTCACGGATCTTTCGTTGCAGGCATCAGATAATGTGCCGGGTGTTTCCGGTCTTGCAGGTAGTCTTGAAGGAAATATGCAACAAGGACAACTGAAGCTTGATTCAGAGTCGTTGGTTGTGCTGGCGCCGGCAATTTTCAACGAGCCACTGATATTGACAGAAGCCGCAGGTGAAATAAATTGGCGGCGTTATTCGGATCGTCTATTGATCGATACGCCGCAATTAAAACTTGCAGCATTTGATGGTACTCAATTGCAAGCGAGAAGCCGTCTCGATTGGGTGTATTCAGAGTCGGCTCCTGTGTTGGACATGCAGGTAGTGTTTAATGAGATTGACCTGAAAAATGTTCAGAATTATTTGCCAGCTGGAGTGATGGCTCCAAATCTTGTGGCTTGGCTTAATGAGGCATTGGTATCTGGAAAAGCTAAAAATCCCAGGCTGTTATTTCAGGGCCGGATTGATCAAATGCCTTTTGATAATAATGAGGGGGTATTTCAGGCTGATTTTGATATTGAACAGGCAGTTCTGGATTACAGTCCTGAGTGGGGCAAGCTGGAAGAGTTAGAAGGGCACGCCCAGTTCTTCGGCCGGTCAATGACGATACGGGCAACACATGCAAAACTTATGCGTGCAACTGTCAGTAACACGATTGCAAAGATTGATAATCTGGTAAATCCTGTTTTGAAGATTACCGGTACTGCAAGCGACAATTTGTCTGGCATGCTGGCATATGTGTTGGCCACACCACTCAAGGATCAATTTGGAGAATTAATAAGTTCAGTTAATACACGTGGTAAATCCGGATTAGATATTAATCTGAAAATTCCCCTTATAGATAAATTGGGTCCTGTGCGGGTCAGTGGTGATGTTTATTTCAAAAATAATAGCATCAAAAGCACGCAGGGCTTGTTTGACCTGTCTTCAATTAAGGGTAAATTGCACTTTAATGAGCAGGCGTTATCTGCTAGCGGTGTGCGGGCGCGTTTGTATGGTGCACCAGTTTCTGTTGCGCTTTATCAGGCGGACAAAGCTGATAATATGAGTGCGACAGTTTTGGATATACAGGGGCCATTGCAATTAATTGAGTGGGCGCAATCTAATGGTTGGCAGTTTGCTAATCATTTAGCGGGTAATTCTGAGTGGCGAACGCGCTTGTATTTTATGCCTGAGCAGAAAAAAGGTAAAACAGATTTCAAGCTTCGTCTTGATTCGGATTTACAGGGTATAACTTCAACGCTGCCTGTACCCTTTAGTAAGCAATCAGAAAACTCTGTGCCGATGACTGTTGAATGGAATCCGGATACCAGTTCAGGTGTGCCTGTGACTATACAGTACGGTGATTATGCCAGTGCTATTTTCTCCAGAAATGAAGCGGGTGAGTTGGTTGCAGGTGAGGTTATCTTTGGTGAGGGTAAACCTCAGCTTCCTGAAAAGAATAAACTACATCTTGCTGGCCGGGTGTCTGACATTAAGCCGCTAGAATGGGCGGATTTATTTACCGGTGTCTCAGCGCAGTCTGGTAGTTTCCCACCATTAACCTTCAAATTACAGGCCGACCGTGTATCGTTATTTGATGTCAGTGTGCAGGATGTTTATATTGAATCAATATTTTCAGCGCCCTGGGATTTGATGCTTTCTGGTGATTCTGCCGAGGGTAGTTTGCAATTAATATTTGGTGAGTCAGGTGAATTACAAGATGTGAATGCGAGTCTTGAACGTTTGTATGTGAATCCTCCAGCCAAAGTATTAAGGCGGAAAACTGAACAGAAAAAAGCTGATATTCATATTGTGCCGGAATTATCAATTTCAATTGACGATTTACACTGGGGCGAAACTGACCTGGGAAAGCTTCTATTAAAGACATCTTCAGTAAGCGATGGTATTGACATTAAGCAACTGCAGTTAACTTCCAGTGCTCTAGCAATTACTGCAAATGGGCAATGGAAAGATACAGGAGAAGTACAGTCCACACGATTAAAAATGGAAATTACAGATGGCAGTCTGGAAGAGTTGCTGGGTATGTTTGGGGACAATGATGCGATTGAAAATGGCAAACTTAGCGGGACTGTAACTGCTGCATGGCCAGGATCGCCGGCAGATTTTTCGCTAAAAAATATGCAGGGCGAGTTAGTATTAAAAATTGGTCGTGGCCGATTAAAAGATGTTGAGACAGGTGCCGGTCGTTTACTTGGTTTGTTAAGTTTGCAATCGATTCCTCGCCGCTTGTTTCTCGATTTTAGTGATATATTTAAAAAAGGCTATAGCTTTGACAAACTGGAAGGGAAGTTTCTGTTTAATGATGGTAATGCCTTTACGAGGGATCTTAAAATTTATGGCCCGGCGGCCGATATTGGCATTGTCGGGCGGACTGGGCTTGTCGATCAGGACTATGATGAACTTGTTTCCGTGATACCGCATCTTGCGTCAGCATTACCTATTGCTGGCGCCATTGCTGTCAATCCGGGTGTCGGCGCAGCAGTGTTGCTGGCAGAACGATTGTTGGGGGATCAGGTGGATGAAATGTCTAAAATAGAGTATCAGGTCACTGGTAGCTGGAAAGATCCGCAATATACCCGATTTGTGCAGCCAGAAGATATTAGTGATGATTCACACTATGATGATGAGTAGAATGCTTAAGGGAGCATGTGATAAAAGTTTTATATTGGCGCTGACTTTAATTGGTGCAATTTTAATGTTTTCCTCCAGGGTAATATCATGAACCGTGTTGCATGTATCCAAATGGCTTCTGGCCCTAACGTAGCCGCAAATTTACTAGAAGCCGAACGCTTAATTAGTATGGCTGCCCAGAAGGGTGCGAGGCTAGTAGTATTGCCAGAAAATTTTGCAATAGTTGGTTTAAATGAGGCTGACAAAGTTGCAATTCGTGAAAATGATTCTGGCGGGCCAATCCAGGAATTTCTTTTTAAGCAAGCATTAAAGCATAGTGTCTGGTTGGTTGGCGGAACGATTCCGTTAGCTTCAACGAGTGATAAGAAAATACGAGCCGCTTGTTTATTAATTGATGATAAAGGTAAGCAGATTGCGCGATATGATAAAATTCATCTATTTGATGTTGCAGTAGTCGATAGTGACGAACGGTATACGGAGTCAGATACTATCGAGTCTGGTGAGCAAGTAATTGTCACCGATACACCCTTCGGCAAGTTAGGGCTTGCGGTGTGCTACGACTTACGTTTTCCTGAAATGTTCCGTACCATGATAGATGCAGGAATGGAAATTGTGGCTATTCCTTCTGCCTTTACGGCACTAACCGGACAAGCCCATTGGGAACAGCTGGTGCGTGCCAGAGCGATAGAGAACCAGTGTTACGTGCTGGCTGCCGCACAGGGCGGTTATCATATTAACGGACGAGAAACCTATGGCCATAGCATGATAGTAGGCCCCTGGGGAAAAATACAGGATCAGCTGCCCAGTGGTTCAGGCGTGGTTTGTGTGGGTCTGGATATGGAACGTTTAAAAAGTATTCGGCGCTCTTTCCCCTGTCTGGAACATCGTAATATTACTTGCCGGGTATAGTTTTACTTAGCGAGAATCTGTAGGAGCGACTTTAGCCGCGATGAATGCGTCGCGCCCTATCACGGCTAAAGCCGCTCCAACAGAATATTCATGGTTCACAATGACAAGATGCTTGAATTAGTCAGAGGCGCCTTAAAATTCCACCTCCAAAATTGTGCTGATTATAATTTCAAGTAATAGTTTTCAGATAACGGAATAAAGCCCGCGCGGATTTTGGCGGATGCCCAGCCTCACGTTCCCGATTAGCCTGCCGTACAAAATGGTTGAGTTGTTTTTTGTTGCCGGTCGGATAATCTTGAATAAATGTATTAACTGATTCCTCGCCGCCAGAAATTAGTGTGTCGCGTAATTCTTCCAGTTGGTGGTGTTTATCAACCTCATCATTCTTTTCCTGTTGGCGCGTATTGAAAAATTGTTGAGCTTGTTCTGGATCGATATTACGCATGAGTTTTCCGATATACTGTAAATGCCTTTTTTGGGCGTTATGGGAATGAATGCGTTTAGCTTCATGTAAGGCTTCAATCAGTATTTCAGGCAAACACATCCGTTTCCAGTCAGATTCGGCAAGGGGGATTAATTCTTTGCCCATTTTTTGCAAAGCATCTGCGTCACGCTTACGTTGAGTTTTACTTTGGAGGTCGTTGTCCTGCATTTCATATATTGAGGTTAAGAAATTTAAAGTACATCATACGTTGTCGTTCGGCTATATTAAAATAGTCGTACTATATAAATTAGAAATCAGTGATTATGGCTAGCCCAAAATACCACAGCTTGTATTTAACGACTGACCTGCCAGGAGATTTTCGGCAAATAAATGAACAAATTTTGAAACAGTTTGTATTAGCCTGTGATCAACCTGGTACAAAACGTTCGCATTATTTTTCAGGTCGTTATGAGAATATTTATACAGATAGGGAGTATATACCGGCGTTGAAGCCGGTATTCGATTCTGCCCTCAAGGGCGCGGGCAGGTTTTTACGGCGTTCGGATGCCGATTTGTCGATAGGATTCTGGTTTAACGAAATGCAACAAGGGCAGGTCACATTGCCGCATTGCCATGATGAAGACGGTGAGCTGGTGTCAGCTGTTTATTACATACGGGTACCACCAGATTCCGGTGATCTTGTATTAACAGGTGTCGAAGGGAAAAAAGTCATAACCCCCAGGGAGGGCATGTTTGTCTTTTTTCTGCCGGTTATACAGCATGAAGTAACAGAAAATAAAAGTGGCGCTACACGGCTTTCTATTGGGATGAACTTTGGGATTCGTAAGTAAATTAACCGCTATACCTGTTTGGGTTGTTTCTACTCTTTAAAAACACTCTCTCGCAGAGGCGCAGAGCACGCAAAGATTACACCTATTGCTTTGTACAGCTTTTATCTTATCTTAGCGTGCTCTGCGCCTCTGCGAGAATAATTAACATATTGACAGCTAAACTCTAGACCAAATAAATAGCGCCCAAACCCAAAAAGGCCATAAAGCCGACGACATCGGTAACTGTTGTTAATAAAACAGTGCCCGCTAATGCCGGGTCGATGCCGACACGCTTGAGGAATAATGGAATAGTAACGCCCGCAAGTGCAGCACACAGAAGATTAATTATCAGGGCAGCAGCGATAACCAGACCAATACTGGTGTCATGGAACCAGGCCATGGCAACCAGGGCGACTACCACTGACCAGATCAAGCCATTCATGAGACTTACCATAATCTCCTTGTGCATGAGTGAACGGGCATTGCTTGACCCGACCTGGCCAAGTGCCAGACCGCGTATCATAATAGTGAGTGTCTGGCTGCCTGCTATACCACCCATACTGGCAACAATGGGCATTAGCACAGCCAGTGCGACAACTTTTTCTATGGTATTTTCAAACAGGCCAATGACCCAGGAGGCAATCAATGCCGTTGCCAGGTTAACGCCCAGCCAGAGCGCGCGCCGTTTTGCACTGGTAATGACGGGTGCGAAAATATCACTCTCTTCATCGAGGCCGGCCATACTCATTAAGGAATGGTCAGCTTCATCACGGATAACGTCGACGACATCATCAATGGTAATCCGGCCAACTAACTTTCCTTCATCGTTAATGACCGGTGCCGAGACCAGGTTGCGATCCTGGAACAGGCGGGCGACATCGACATCAGGCAAGGTTGCGGGTATGCCTTCAGTAGTTTGATCCATTACTTCGGCAACAGAAAGTTCCGGATTGCTGGTTAGTAAGGTAGTTAGAGGCAGTAATCCCTGAAACCGGTCAAGCCGGTTAACTACGATAAGACTGTCTGTTAGATCCGGTATCTCACCGCGTAAGCGCAAATAGCGCAGCACTACATCCAGCGTAACATTGGCGCGGACAGTAATGCTGTCCAGATCCATCAAACCACCGGCGGTATCTTCTGGATAGGACAATACAGCTTCCAGACGTTGCCGGTTTTGTTTATCCATAGACTGTAACAATTCATGGATAACAGCGCCTGGCAGGCTTTGCACCAGATCAGCGAGGTCGTCAGTGTTCAGGCCTTCTGTTGCCGCAATCAGCTGGTGGGTTTCCATTTCACCAATGAGTCCGGAACGGACTTCGTCGTTGACCTCCAGCAAGACTTCACCGCGTTCTTTCTGGTTGACCAGTTTCCATATCAGTTCGCGTTTACCGGGTGGCAAAGATTCCACCAGATCGGCGATTTCTGCTGGATGTAGATCAGCTATCAGACGTCTGATTTGCTCTGCAGTGCCACCAGTAAGGGCCGCGTTCAGGGTTTCAAGACGTTTTTGAGTATTTTTTTGTTCGGCTGCTTCAACCATGACACGCCTCAGGTTGCGGTGAGTTAAGGAGCGCTGAATTAATCAGTCGTTCCATTAAAGAGGGTATGCAGTGTAGCAGCCTGCAGGAAAGGAAAAAATATGGTTATTGGTTACAGGCTGTTTATTTTATTTAGATGTAGCCGAATTTCTTCGGCTGTATCGCAGATAAGTAATTTGCGAACGGCTTTGTCCAACTGAGAGACATCCGTATTAATAATGACATTTTTCACTTCCAGCAGTGAGGAGGGTTGCATGCTGAAATCTGTCAGTCCCATACCAAGCAGCAAGCGGGTGTATTTTTCGTCGCCTGCCATTTCGCCGCACATGGAGACCGGCACCTGACTGCTTATTCCGGCTTCGATGGTCATTTGAATCAGGCGTAAGACTGCCGGGTGCAGCGGGTTATACAAATAGGTGACTTCGTCGTCAATGCGGTCAATTGCCAGCGTATATTGAATCAGGTCATTGGTGCCAATTGACAGAAAATCCAGGTGACGGGCAAATAAAGAGGCAGACAAAGCGGCTGCCGGAACCTCGATCATGCCGCCAATCTGTATGGCGGTATCAAATTCGATGCCTTGTCCGGTCAATTCCTGTTTGATCGATTCGATCAATTCCAATGTGGTCATCAACTCCACGTCACTTGATAGCATCGGAATCATTAATTTTACGGGGCCTTTAGCGGACGCACGCAGAATAGCCCGTAATTGCGGCTTGAATAACTCCATGTGTTTCAAACACAGGCGAATTGCTCTTAGTCCCAGGGCTGGATTGGTTGCCGCATCGCTGTGGGAAGAAAACGCACCGAATCCTTTGTCAGCACCCAGATCGAGAGTGCGAATAGTCAGTGGAATTCCTTTTAATGATTTCAGAACCGAACAATAGTGTCGAAACTGTTCTTCCTCATCAGGCAGGTCTGATCGGTTCATGAAGAGAAATTCAGTACGGTAGAGTCCAATACCTTCTGCACAATAACGCCGTGCAGCACGAATATCTTCTTTGAGTTCAATATTTGCGTTTAGTTTGACAGGGATACCATCCTGCGTAGTCGCCGGTGCATCTTTGATACGATTGAGTTCGGTACGCCGTTTTTGTTCCTTGCGTTGCAAGCGGCGATAAGACTTAAGTGTCGCCTCATCGGCATCACAGACCAACAGTCCTTGATCACCATCCAGTACCAGAATATCGTCTTCGTGAATGGCGAAGTTACAGTGTGCGCCGGAGATGGCCGGTATTCCCAAGCTTCTCGCCAGGATGGCAGTGTGAGAAAGCGGCCCGCCTGATTCGGTGACAAAGCCAGCAATACCCTGATGTTGTAATAACACCATTTCGGCAGGCGTCATATCGCGGGTGATAACAATAGAGTTTTTTAGCTGGGTGTTTTTCAGCAGGCCGTTGTCAATTGTTTCCTGGTTTAGCAGAATACGCATAATCCGATCAACGACGTGATCAACATCATCTTTCCGGGTGCGTAGATAGGGGTCATCCATTTCATCAAATACGGCGGCGAGCGCATCACGTTGTGATTTGAGTGCCCATTCGGCATTGCAATGATTTGATCGAATCAATTCCACCGGTGCCAGGGTTAACATACTGTCTTCCAGCATCAGCAGGTGTGTGTCTATGAAATCAGTAATATCTGCCCGGGTGGTTTGCGGAATGCTATTGCGAATGGCACGCAGTTGCTGGCGGGCGAGACGAATAGCCCGTCTGAAGCGGGAGACTTCATCTTCAAGTTTTTGTGTTGGAATAGATATTTCAATTGCTTCGACCAGTCCCTGTTCCAGCCGGTAGGGATGACCAATAACGATACCGCGTGATATACCGGTACCTGAAATGGTCTGTGTCATTCGTCCTCACCAAACCGGTCGGCAATGAGTTCGGAAATTTTTATAATGGCGGTTGTTTCATCAGAGCCATCTGCAGTCAGTTCGAGTTCGGTGTCTTTGGAGGCGGCCAACATCATGACACCCATGATGCTTTTACCGTTAACCTGCTGGCTGTTCTTGGCAAGTTGAATATCGCTTTCAAATGATGAGGCAAGGGTGACAAACTTTGCGGCTGCACGTGCATGCAAGCCAAGTTTGTTGACGATGAGAACTGTCTTATTTTGCATAGATAAGAGCCTTGTTTTTCCCGCATGTCTGGACACCCTGACGTCCATCAATGGTAGCTTTTTCGGTAGGCTCATCATGAGACAAGCCAAAGTAGTTTTGCAAGCGTACCAGCATAGGATGGCCCAGGATATGGATCGCAGCCTGGAGCAGGCCGGTACTCACGAAATGTCCCGGTGGCGGATAACCAGGTTTGGATAGTCTTTTCTAAAATATCTGCCGAGTTGTTCAGTCAGATAGACTGAACGGTGTTTGCCACCCGTGCAACCAATTGCAACGGTTAAATAGCTGTGACTGGCTTGTGAAAATTCTGGGATCCATTCTTCAAGAAAATTCATTAGCTGTTTATGCATTGCGATAACCTGGGGTTGTTTTTCCAGGAATTTTATAACCGCTGAATCCCGGCCGGTGAAATCACGCAGGCTTTCATCCCAGTAGGGGTTTGGTAGGCAACGGGCATCGAAAACAAAATCCGCATCGCTGGGAATGCCTCGTTTGTAACCAAATGACTCAAATAGCAGGGACATGGTTTTATCCTGGCTATATTCAATTCTTTGCCGTACTAAATCACGTAATTCGTGCACATTTGAATTACTCGTGTCGATTAGCAAATCTGCCTCGCCAGCGACCGGTTCCAGTAATTTCTGTTCAGTATTGATGGCTTCCTGTAAAGAAGTATGCGAATTGCTGAGTGGATGTCGGCGGCGTGTTTCGCTAAAGCGTTTAAGCAGAGTCTGGTTGTTACATCTTAGAAACAAAATCTGGTACTTGATGTCCTGGCTATTCAGCGAATGCAATACCTGACCAAAATATTCAATTTGTACAGACAGATTTCGCACATCAATACCGACGGCAATGCCTTCTACTGGCGTTGTAGCTTGACTGATTTCGTTGATAAAACGTTCAAGCATGCTGATAGGCAGATTATCGACACAGTAGTATCCAATGTCCTCCAGGGTGTGGAGTGCGACAGATTTACCAGAACCTGATAAACCACTGACGATAATAATTTTCATGATCTGTTTATTACGGATAGCATGTTTTTTATTCGCGCCCTATTTGTTGAGATTGTTTTTCAATGAAGCGCTGGCTGGCATCGAAACCCCTGAGATTCAACATATGGTTACGCGCAGCTGCTTCGGCCAGGACAGCGAGATTACGTCCGGGTGCTACGGGGAGAGTGATTTCCGGAATTTTGATGCCTAATATAGTGCGGTCACCACGGCAGCCCTGTAAGCGATCAATGGTGCGAATTTGCTGATCATCCATATGTTGAAGTTTGAGGATCAGGCGCAGGTTCCGGTTCTGCTTTATCGCGCTGTCACCGAACATGGAACGGATATTAAGGATGCCCAGGCCGCGCACTTCCAGAAAATCCTGCAGTATTTCCGGACAAACACCGTTAATGATATCCGGGGCTGTTCTTGCAAATACCGGTGCATCATCGGCAACCAGCCGGTGACCACGTGTAATCAATTCCAGAGCCAGTTCACTTTTGCCCACGCTCGATTCACCGGTAATAAACAGACCAAGACTGAATATTTCCAGAAAAACGCCGTGCAGGGTAATTTTCTCGGCAAACAATCGCGTCAAATGGTATTGAAGGTAGTTGACCAGTTGTTGTGATGACTGAGTAGAAGTAAATAAGGGGGTGTTAGTGGCCGCGCAGCGTTGTTTAATATCGTCCGGTGATTTTGCTGAGCCACCAATAATGATCAGGTCTGTAGAACCTGCGAATAACTGGTTTACGAATTCATTTCGATCCTGTGGAGTCAGGTTATCGAGGTATTTAATTTCGGTGTTGCCAATGATTTGCACCCGGTGCAGATGTATAAAATTTAAATGTCCAACCAGAGATACTTCTGTATTGCCTGGTTCGCTGGATTGGATTATCCGGTTGCCGCCGCGTCTGCCACCGCGCCACTCCAGTTCAAGTTTTTCCTGCAAGGTATCGAACAGTGTTCCGACAGATGCATCGACGATCATGCGGACAGTGAATGTTGATCCTGTAAAAGCAGGAGATCGTGGCAACTGTCACCATCGGGGCTGGAGCGAATCTGTTGACACAAAACCGGTCGACTGAACAGACCGGCTAGCTGAGCGAGGATCTGTAAGTGTTCTTCTGTGGATTCTTCAGGTACCAGGAGTGCGAAGAGAACATCCACAGGTTGATTGTCAATGGAATCGAAATCAATACCTGATTCAAGGGTGATCAGGGCGCCCAGTGGCTTGGTTAACCCGCTAATCCGGCCATGCGGTAACGCCACCCCTTTCCCCAGGCCGGTACTGCCAAGCCGCTCACGTGCCACCAGGCTATCAATGATTTCGCCTTCGGTGAGATCGGGCGTAGAGTCAGCCAATAACTGGCTGAGCAGTTCCAGGCTGCGCTTTTTACTAGTGCAACCTTGCTTGCAAGCAATCCGGGCAGGGTGAAAGAGTTCGTTAATCTGCATGTTGTTATTAAGCGGTAACCAGGGCAGTGATTTTTTCGACTGACTTTGTTCAGAGCAACTGATTCTTGATAGAGCCTTCACTGCGGTGATGGTCAGTCAGTTTTTCTTTGTGTTTTTTAATTTGCCGGTCAAGTTTATCGGTCAGGCCGTCAATAGCAGCATACATGTCTTCTTCGGTGCTATCAGCAAACAACTTTCCACCAGTGATCATCATTGTGGCTTCAGCTTTATGACGGAGTTTTTCTACGCTGAGAATAACGTGTACATCGGTGACATGATCGAAGTGACGTTCCAGTCGTCCAAACTTGTCATTGACATAGTTACGTAACGGATCAGTTAAATCTACGTGGTGCCCGGTCAGATCTATTTGCATGTGCGGCTCCTTATACTGACTTGCCTCAGGAGAGGCGTTTACGTTCATTGGATGGCGGTATAGCCATGGCTTCGCGGTACTTGGCAATGGTTCTTCGTGCGACCCTGACTCCTTGATCGGCCAACAGGCCAGCAATTTTACTGTCACTCAGGGGTTTTGTGGTATTTTCTGCGGCTACCAGCTTCTTAATGATGGCGCGGATGGCGGTGGCAGAACACTCTCCACCATCATCTGTACCCACGTGGCTCGAGAAAAAGTATTTGAATTCAAAGATGCCACGGGGGGTGTGCATGTATTTCTGGGTAGTGACCCGGGAAATGGTTGACTCATGCATTTCCACGGTTTCGGCAATATCGCGCAACACCAGTGGCTTCATAGCCTCATCGCCGTATTCGAAAAAGTTGCGCTGCCGCGCGACAATACAGGTGGCGACCTTGAGCAACGTTTCATGACGACTTTGCAGGCTTTTCAAAAACCAACGTGCTTCCTGCAGATGGTTACGCAGGTAATTGTTATCCTTGCTGTTATCAGCGCGTTTTACGAGCCCCGCATATTGACTGTTGATGCGTAATTTTGGCGCTGCATCATTGTTTAATTCCACTACCCACTTGCCTTTGAGTTTTTTGATGAAGACATCAGGAACAACGTATTGTGGCGTATTATTAGTTATTTGCGACCCGGGTCTGGGATTCAGCGTTTGTACCAGTCCGAGTACTTCCTGAAGCTCCTGTTCGGATAACTTCATACGCCGCATAATTTGATTATAGTCCCGATTTCCCAACAAGTTGACATGTTCTTTCACCAGCAGGCGTGCCTCTGCTAGCCAGGTTGTATCTGGATCCAGTTGTTCGAGCTGAATTTGCAGGCATTCTGCCGGATCACGAGCGCCCACTCCGACCGGGTCGAAATGCTGGATTCGCTTTAAAACAGCGCAGATTTCTTCCTTACCCACTTCCAGTTCGGCGGGCAGATCCATGGTTTCCTGGATTTCTTCCACTGATATTTGCAGGTAACCGTTATCGTCGATGGCATCTAGAATAGTTTCGGCGATGGCCTGATCAATATCACTGAAAGTGGTCAGATCGAGTTGCCAGCGCAGATGCTCATACAGGCTTTCTGCGCCGCCGCTCTGGGTTTCGAGAAAGTCCCGGTTATCATTGCTGGCCGGTGCGCTGTAGGTGGTGACACCCATGTCATAGGTGTCTTCCCAGTTGGTATCGACGGGTAATTCGTCTGGTATTGAGTCAGTTGACCCACTGGCTTCGGTGGTTTTTGGTTCAGCTGGAGCTTGTTCCTGAGGCTCTGCACTGGTCTGTTGTTCGCTGGGTTCAGGTGCGGCTTCTTCCTCGCGCTCCAGCATCAGATTGGAGTCCAGTACAGTTTGAACTTCCATTTGTAATTCGAGTGTCGACAGTTGCAGCAGCCGGATGGCTTGCTGTAACTGAGGTGTCATGGTCAGGTGTTGCCCAAGACGAAGCTGAATTGTTTGTTTCATACGTTCATTGAAGTGAATTTATAATGCTTTAGCCGGTTAATTTATTTTTCGTCAATGACGGAACTTTATGTCTTTATAGGATTGTACTGCATTTATTATGCCAGTGAAGAGATATTTTACATCCTGAAATCTTCGCCAAGGTATACCTCACGGACTTTCTGGTTCTTCAGAATGTCCTCAGGGGCGCCTTCTGCCAGGGATTTCCCGGCACCCATGATATAGGCGCGATGACAGATCCCCAGTGTTTCGCGCACATTGTGGTCCGTTATCAACACACCAATGCCTCGTTCACACAGACTTTTAACGATCGTTTGAATGTCGATGACCGAGATCGGGTCGACGCCTGCAAAGGGTTCATCCAGCAACATAAACTGCGGATCCATTGCCAAAGCACGGGCTATTTCAACGCGTCTTCGCTCACCGCCTGACAGACTCATGCCCAATTGGTCACTTAAATGGCTTATATGTAATTCCTGTAACAGGCTATCTACTTTATCGGCACGTTCGCGCGGGCTTAAATCCTTTCGCAGTTCTAAAACCGCCAGCAGATTATCGGCAACCGAAAGCTTGCGGAATACCGACGCTTCCTGGGGCAGATAACCCAGACCGTTGCGGGCGCGAACGTGCATGGGCTGATGGGTTAGATCCAGTCCGTCGAGAGTAATGGTGCCATTGTTGCTGGGTACCAACCCAACGATCATATAAAAGCAGGTAGTTTTACCCGCGCCATTGGGCCCGAGTAAACCAACAATTTCGCCGCTTTCTACATTGAGGGAAACGTCATCTACAACTTGTCGTTTACCGTAACGTTTGCTGAGGTTGCGTGCTTCAAGCCGGCTCATGTGAATAATTTATTTTGTTTTACTCTTTGATTTATTTTTGGGTTGCAGTGTTATGCGTACCCTCTTGTCTGGATCGCCACCACCGGCCGCAACCTGATCCTTGCCGATATCATAAACGATGCGGTCGCTATGTAGTATATCGCCGCTTTGTTCAACAACAGCTTCCCCGGTCAGGATGACTTTTTCCGGCGACTTGTGATACACCATGAGCAGTGCTTTTGCATTGATGTCTTGTTGCTTGCCATCCGGGCGTTGTTTGTAAGTTGCTGGCGAACCTTCAACCACTACCTTGCTGATAGCATCATCTTTAGTGTGAACAGTTATGATGCCACCTGTCAGTACTAATGTTCCCTGGGTGACTTTCACATTGCCTTTGTAAATACTGATGCCCGCCTTGTCATCCAGTTCGGCGCTGTCAGCTTCGATCAACATCGCCTGATTACTGTCATCAGACAAACCCAGGCAGGTGCCGGGTAAGACAGCGAGTGCAAGTAATATCAGCCTAATTCTTATTATCTTCATGTTTACTGCGTACCTGGTTGTGTAATTCCATGCGTTGCGTGTTCAGATCCGCATGAAAGCCAGTACCGGTAACTATACCGCTAATCGATTCAATGCGTACCGGCAAGTCGCTTTGAGCTAACATTTGACGGGTATCGACCCGCATTTGTTCCGTATAAAGTTTGCGCACAGTACCTGATTGAAGTCGGGTTGTTGCAACAACATGATTATCCAGTTGTATCACCGGATTAGCATCGGGTAACCAGGCTGTATTGGCGGTTACGGCCCAGGATGGTTTACGGTGTTTGGAGGTGATGAGTTCTGGATGCTGCAATACTGAACCCTGTCGGGCAGGAAAATGTTCCATCCGGGTTGCGCTCAGATAATGATCTGCCTGACCCTGATCATTCCAGTTGGTCCAATAAGCGTTCGTGATAAAATGATCATACCCTGCGTCAATAGATTGTTCAGTAGTGGTGGGCGGCTGTCCAGGGGGGCTGGTTTGTTGTAACCAGACACTGACAGCGATCATACAAAAAATAACCATGATCAGTAGGTAGTGTTGCTTGATCACAAATAGCTTTCCAGCTCCGTATCGAGTAGGCCGCGTGCTTCCAGCAGCATTTCACAGGCTTCACGTGCGGCACCACGTCCGCCCGGACTGGGTGTTTGCCAATGCGCATGTTTCAGTACCCAGGGGTGAGCATCCTGTACGGCGATTGCCAGGCCGACCTTGCACATAACAGGCAAGTCAACAACATCATCGCCAAGGTAGGCAACCTGTTTATCCACTAGCCCCAACTGCTGTATTAAATGTGAGTAGCCTTCTGTTTTGTCGTGTTGCCCCTGATAGATGAGTTTAATGCCAAGGTTTTGCATGCGGTGTTCAACGACTTTGGATGTCCGGCCGGTGATGATGGCGCATTGCACGCCGTGTTTCATCAGCATTTTTATACCGTGCCCGTCGCGTGAATTGAAGCGTTTAAACTCCTGACCGTCATCACAGAGATACAGGCCGCCATCTGTCAGTACACCGTCGACATCAAAAATGAGCAATTCAATTTCGCGGGCACGTTCAAGAATATCTTGCATATTGATTAATAAAACCTGTTGAGAAAATTAAACCACGCCTGCTTGAAGCAGGTCGTGCATATTCAGCGCGCCGATCAGTTTTTTATCAGCATCGATGACCAGCAGTGCATTGAAATGTCCGTTTTCCATAATCTGTAATGCTTCTGCTGCCAGTAGACCGGGTTGCACCAGCGTACAGTTACGGGTCATGACTTCGTCGATGCTGGCAGTGCGCATATCAATACCCTGATCAACTGCGCGTCGTAAATCGCCGTCAGTGAAAATGCCCAGAACGTGATCTTTATCATCGACTATCGCTGTGGCGCCAATTCCTTTGCGGGTCACTTCGAGTAGAGCATCGCACAATCGAGCGCCCGTCGAGACGCGTGGCGTCCGCTCACCGGTATGCATGAGGTCGTCTATTAACAGCAGTAAACGGCGACCAAGTTTGCCACCAGGATGCGAGCGGGCAAAATCATCTTCAGTAAAGCCGCGCACTTCCAGTAGTGAAATTGCCAGCGCATCACCCATCGCTAGTGCGGCGGTGGTGCTGGCAGTCGGCGCCAGATCCAGCGGGCAGGCTTCTTTGGCGACACCCACATTTATATTGACTGAGGCAGCACGTGCCAGCGCTGATTCCGGATTTCCGGTCATGGCGATTAATGGCACATCAAGCCGTTTGATGATTGGTAGTATGGTCAGTATTTCTTCGGTGGAACCAGAGTTGGACAGGGCCAGCACAACATCTTTCGCCGTAATCATACCCAGGTCACCGTGACTGGCTTCTCCTGGATGAACAAAAAAAGCAGGCGTGCCGGTACTGGCGAGTGTAGCGGCAATCTTTCCGCCGATATGCCCGGATTTACCCATGCCAATGACGACCACCCGGCCTTCGCAATCGAGCATGTACTGGCAGGCGCGGACAAAATCCTCGTCGATGCGTTGCTTGAGGGCATTAATGGCTGCAGATTCTGTTTCCAGCACTGCAAGACCAAGTTTTTTAAGTGTGTCGTCGTTCATTGAATAAACAGGTTCAAGTTGTCAGCGTGAAGTATAACAGGGCCTGATAGCCGCAGTAGACTGATAACAGTAAGGTGCCTTCAACCCGGTTGATTTGCCCGGCACGACTGCGCCATCCGGTTGCCATGATGATTAATGCCAATGTCAGGCCGAGCATGATCGGGAAGTCGCGTGATACCACAGCATTCTCAACCGGGCCAGGACTTATTATGCCGGGTATGCCTAACACTGCCAGCATATTAAACATGTTGGAACCAATTATATTGCCAATAGCAATTTCATGTTCGTTCTTTAATGCGCTGGCAATGGAGGCCGCAAGTTCCGGCAGACTGGTGCCCAATGCAACGATAGTGAGTCCGATGATCAAATCACTGATGCCAAAGTGGGTAGCAATTTCAACCGCGCCCCAGACCAATAAACGCGAACTGACCAACAATACAATAATACCAGCCAGCAGCCAGAACAGGGCTGTGGGAGTTGACATTTTAGTTGGAAGTTCGGCTGCGTACTCATCTGCCATAGGGTCGCTCTTGCGTGAGCTCAGTCCCAAATAAATTGTCCAGCCGAGCATCACGACTAGTCCCAGCAACAGAATAACGCCATCATTGAAGTCCAGGATTTTGTCCAGAAACAGCCCGTAAACGATTAGACTGGTAATCATTAACATCGGCAGTTCACGGCGCAAGATGCTGGAGTGAATCTGTAGAGGCATGACGAGCGCTGTGATCCCCAGAATAAGTGCAATGTTAGTGATATTGGAGCCTATACCATTACCGATGGCCAGCGCTGGATTACCATTCCATGAGGCCATTCCCGATACCAGTATTTCCGGTGCCGAAGTGCCGAACCCAACAATGGTCAGGCCAATCAGCAAAGGCGATACACCCAGATTGGCGGCGGTGGCCGCCGCGCCAGTGACAAACCGGTCGGCACCCCAGACAAGTAGTGCAAAGCCGCCAATGATGGCAATGAATTCAGTTAACATGGGCGGCTATGGTAACTGTTCAACTGCATTGGAAAAACCCTTGGAATTATTATTATACGGACGTCTGTTTCCAGGCTGATGTAAACAGTGAGTTTGACTTGAAGCTCTGGTATGGTGCGGCGAGTGGCTGAAATAATTCCATTTGGCAAACCATCAGGGAGTAAACCGCGCAAGGCATCTACACTCTGCAGGCGAGGTTTCCACAAATGGCAGCCTGTCGATAAGCCGTTTGATGTCAAACAAGGTAAACTGGTGACCTGTTATCGCTGTGTGCGTTGCGGTGTAGAGAAGAACCGTGCAGATTGAAAACTGAATGTTAGCAATCCTCCTTAAATTACAATTGCTCCAGGAAATAAAGAGTTTATAACCATGGAAGAGTCACTGGTTCAGGTACGCCAACTGCATTTTTCGCGCGGCCAGCGGAAAATTTTTAATGGTATGGATCTGGATATACCGCGAGGCAAGATTACCGCCATTATGGGACCCAGCGGAACCGGTAAAACCACCTTGCTTAAACTGATTGGCGGCCAATTGCAGCCCGCATCCGGTAGCGTCATTATCGATGGTCTGGAAGTCCCCAAATTGAGTCGTTCCAGGCTGTATAAATTGCGTCGCCGCATGGGGATGTTGTTCCAGTCAGGCGCTTTGTTAACTGACTTAAGTGTATTTGACAACGTCGCCTATCCGTTACGCGAACATACTGACATGTCGGAAAGCATGATCAGGGATCTGGTGTTATTGAAACTGCATGCCGTTGGCTTGCGAGGTGCGCGGGATCTTAATCCCAGTGAATTATCCGGTGGTATGGCGCGGCGGGTCGCGTTGGCACGGGCAATTGCGCTTGATCCGATGATGATTATGTATGACGAACCTTTTACCGGTCAGGATCCAATTTCAATGGGCGTGCTAGTACAGCTAATTCGCAAGCTCAATAATGCCTTGGGTTTAACCAGCATTATCGTGTCACACGATGTTAAGGAAGCGGCTTCAATCGCTGATTACATCTATGTCATTTCAGAAGGTAAAGTGGTTGAGCATGGTACGCCGGATGAACTTGACCGGTCGGATTCGAGCTGGGTGCAACAATTTCTACAGGGGCTTCCGGACGGCCCGGTGCCATTCCATTATCCTGCTACTGATTACCGTGAAGATCTTTTAGGCGCTGACAGGGCCAGCCAGAGATGAACTGGATACAGTCATTGGGCCAGAGTGGCCTGGAGTTTTTCGAGAAGCTGGGCCGTGCTCATATTTTTCTTTGGCAGGCACTGGCAGGGATTCCATCGGTTTTGAGACGGCCCAGTCTGCTTGTCGCTCAGCTATATTCAATCGGTGTTTTGTCATTATTAATCATCCTGGTATCCGGGTTGTTTGTGGGCATGGTGCTGGCACTGCAAGGCTATAACACGCTGTCAGACTTTGGTGCCGAAGAATCATTGGGTGTCGTCGTCGCGCTGTCTATGGTGCGGGAACTGGGGCCTGTCATAACCGGGTTATTATTTGCTGGCCGTGCGGGTTCTGCGCTGACGGCTGAGATTGGTTTAATGAAAGCAACCGAACAGCTATCCGGTATGGAAATGATGGCGGTGGATCCAATACGCCGGGTGATATCTCCACGGTTTCTGGCCGGGCTGATATCCATGCCTTTGCTGGCTGCAATCTTCAGTGCCATCGGTATATATGGAGGCTATTTTGTCGGTGTCGATGTGCTGGGTGTTGATGAAGGTGCGTACTGGTCACAAATGCAATCCAAGGTTGATTTGTACGAAGATATTTTCAATGGCGTGATAAAAAGTATTGCCTTTGGTTGGGTCTGTGCCTGGATTGCAGTCTTTGAAGGATACGATGCGATACCAACATCGGAAGGCGTAAGCAGGGCGACCACACGTACGGTTGTGCATTCTGCACTGGCTGTACTGGGGCTGGATTTTGTATTGACAGCACTTATGTTTGACTAAGGATTCATTACGATGAGACAAAACAAGACACTGGAAATTACCGTAGGTCTGTTTATTGCGGGTGGCCTGGCGGCGTTGCTTGTGCTGGCTATGAAGGTCAGTAATCTGACTCAGTTGAATCAGGGTGATGGTTACAATGTTGTTGCCCGGTTTGAAAATATTGGCGGCTTGAAAGTGCGTTCGCCAGTAAAAGTCGGGGGCGTGCGCATTGGACGGGTTGCGGGTATTGATTACGATACTGAGCGCTATCAGGCGGTGGTGACTATGCAGCTCGAAGGCAAGTATAACCAGTTTCCTGATGATACCTCGGCCAGTGTATATACGGCCGGATTACTCGGTGAGCAATATATTGCGCTGGAGCCGGGTGGTGCAGAAGACTATTTGCAGCAAGGGTCTGAGATTGATATTACCCAGTCGGCAGTCATTATTGAGCAGTTGATCAGTAAGTTTCTATTCAACAAAGCATCCGAACCGTCCGGGGAGTAAGTTGCTTTGAATGATGCGGATATCAAAGCCGGTCTGGTAATCGATCCATCTGGCCAAATCCAGATAACGGGTGTGCTGGATTATGATACTGTTCCGGCACTTTTGGCGCAGTACCGTACGCAATTGGCAAGTCTCCCGGTATGGGAAATTGATCTGGCTAATGTTGAGCGTTCCAACAGTGCGGGTCTGGCATTATTAATTACCTGGTTACGTGAGGCCCGGCAACAGGAAAAGCCGGTTCGCTTGCTGAATATTCCTGAACAAATGTTGCAGATTGCACGGGTTAGTGATTTGGAAGAGATGCTAAATACTGAATCTGTATAGAGTTCAATATAACAGGCAAAGGAGTTGCCGATGTGTTTGAAGCTTTTCAAGTTATGTTTCCCTGTCTTTTTATGTGTGTCATTTGCAGCGCAATCCGCTGATAAAATCTTTAAATGGGTCGATGCACAAGGTCAAACCCATTTTAGTAGTCGTGCCTCGATGCCGGAAAATTCAGCCGGTGTGGAAGTGACCAGGATTAAACCGAATGTTATTAAAAGTATTCCTGTTCCGTCGGGTTCGCCGAAAAAATCCAGGTCAGCCAAATCTCAGGAAGTCAAAGCCATTCCTGCTCATGATAAAGTCGATAAACGCACTTTGCGTTGTGAAAAGGCGCGTAACAATTTGAAAAAGGTGCGAGCCAAGCTGCGTGCTGGCTACAAATACAACCAGTATTCCAGGTTGCATGCCCGGGAAGCCGAGTACCGTGCGCAGCGTTCGGCGTATTGCCGTTGATTACCGTGTAATTTGAAGGGAAGTCGCACTTTTTGTTTTGTTCATAATATCTATTGCAGTTGTTAAGGCGTACGTAAGCTACGCCCCCTGATTTTTCGTGGCCCGCTGTAAATACGTCCCTGTACGCTCGGCGGCGGGATCCCTCCCGCCGACGGCCACGAAAAATCAGGGGGCGTAGCTTACGTACTCATTGGTATTTCGGTATTATTGACCAGAATTAAACCTATTAAGAGTAATACTGGATCATGCAAGCAGACGAATTGAAGCAATTAATTGAGGAAGCGGTCAGTGGATCGGATGTCACCATCCAGGGTGAGGGCGATCACTTTGACGCGACGGTCGTTAGTGACGTGTTTGAAGGGAAAAATATGGTGCAGCAGCATCAGATGATTTATGCGGCGCTGGGTACGCTTATGCAAAAAGAAATTCATGCGTTGGCATTGCATACGTTCACACCGGAACAATGGTCAAAACAAAAACGAATTCAATAACGGGTAGGTAATGTTGTGAGTGATCAATTAACTATTGCGTTGTCCAAGGGGCGTATTTTCAAGGAAACCTTGCCCCTGCTGGCGCATGCCGGGATTGAACCGATAGACGATCCTGAAACCAGCCGCAAGCTGATTCTGGATACCAATCAGCCGGATGTGAAGCTGGTGATTATCCGCGCTTCTGATGTGCCTACTTATGTTCAATACGGTGCTGCTGATTTGGGTGTTGCTGGTAAAGATGTATTAATGGAGCACGGTGGGGCGGGTGTCTATGAACCGCTTGATTTGTGTATTGCGCGTTGCCGTTTAATGGTTGCTGGCCGCGATACACAAACTGCCCCCATTGGCCGGTTAAAAATTGCTACCAAATATGTTGACAGTACGCGACGTTATTACGCCAGCAAGGGGCAGCAGGTAGAGATCATTAAGCTGTATGGGTCGATGGAGTTAGCGCCGCTGGTAGGATTGGCGGATTTGATTGTTGATGTGGTGGATACGGGTAATACACTGAAGGCCAATGGTTTGAAACCGCTTGAGCATATTGCTGATATCAGTTCGCGGTTAATCGTTAACAAGGCTTCCATGAAGCGTAAACACCAGCGCATTAAGAGTTTTATTGAACAGGTTTCTGATGCGGTGCAAAAGCAACAGGGGCAGGCTGCCTGAATGGTTTCGCTTAGACGTCTCAATAGCGCCGATGAAAATTTTAATGCGCAGCTTGACCAGTTACTGGCCTGGGAGCAGATTTCCGATCAGGTTGTGGAAAATACGGTGCGTGAGATTATCGCAGCTATTCGCAAGCGTGGTGATGCGGCATTAATCGAGTACAGCAACCAGTTTGACCGGTTAAATGCTCAAACCATGCGGGATCTTGAGGTTCCTCAAAAACAACTGCAACAGTCACTGGACAGCATAAAAAAAGATCAGCGCGTTGCGTTGGAAAAAGCGGCAGACAGGATACGTGCCTATGCTGGACATCAGAAGCTGGAATCCTGGTCCTATACCGAAACTGATGGCACGGTGCTGGGTCAGCAAGTAACAGCACTCGAACGTGTGGGCTTATACGTGCCGGGTGGCAAGGCGGCCTATCCATCCTCAGTATTGATGAATGCCATTCCGGCGAGTGTTGCCGGTGTCTCTGAACTGATCATGGTAGTGCCTACTCCTGACGGTGTGATTAACGATATGGTGTTTGCCGCTGCCGCTATTGCCGGTGTGGACAGGGTTTTTTCCATCGGTGGCGCACAAGCTATCGCTGCATTGGCTTATGGCACTGAAACTATCCCTCAGGTTGATAAGATTGTGGGCCCTGGAAATATCTATGTAGCCACTGCGAAAGGCATGGTGTTTGGTGCAGTTGGTATCGACATGATTGCCGGGCCGTCTGAAATTCTGGTGATCTGTGATGGCCATACTGATCCCGACTGGATTGCTATGGATCTGTTTTCCCAGGCCGAACACGACGAAGATGCGCAAGCGATTTTGATCAGTACGGATAGCAGCTTTCTGGATAAGGTGTCTGAAAGTATTAATCGCTTGTTGCCAGAAATGGAGCGTGCCGAAATTGTGCGACAATCGCTGGACAGCCGTGGGGCATTAATACAGGCAAAGGATATGGATGATGCGATTGCTATTGCCAATCATATTGCGCCAGAGCACCTGGAATTGTCTGTAGAAGAACCCGAACTTGTTGCCGGACGTATTCGTCATGCCGGTGCTATTTTTATGGGCCGTTATACTGCCGAAGCTTTGGGTGACTACTGCGCGGGGCCTAACCATGTGTTGCCCACATCGCGCACCGCACGGTTTTCGTCACCATTGGGTGTGTACGATTTTCAGAAGCGGTCGAGTCTGATTAATTGCTCGGCACAGGGCGCATCCGATTTGGGAAAAACCGCCTCAGTGTTAGCGCGTGGTGAAGGATTTACTGCGCATGCGCGGTCGGCTGAGTATCGGGTAACTAAATAGCGATAAAATAACTGTCCCCTCTTCCTCAGGGGGAAGGGGTATAGTAGTAACTTGTTAATTATTTTTGTGTATTTCCTTAGGGAGTCTCTGATTAATTAGCGAGAACCTGTAGGAGCGGCTTCAGCCGCGATGAACGCGCGCTGCGCCCCATCGCGGCTGAAGCCGCTCCTACTGAATTTGAACTGTTCATAATGAAAAGAAGCGTGATACATCATTAGGTTTCCCGGTTAAGCAAAGTGACAGCCAACTCAAAATCTCCCAAACAATTAATCAGACCAGAAGTGCGAGCTCTTTCGGCCTATCACGTTCCCGATCCAGGCAAATGTGTAAAGCTGGACGCCATGGAGAACCCTTACCACTGGCCAGAAGCATTAAAAAAACAATGGCTGGCATCGTTAAGTGACGTTGAAATAAATCGCTATCCTGATCCTTCGGCGACTGAATTAACGAATGCACTGCGTAAATCCATGCAGGTACCTGACAGCATGTCGCTGTTGCTGGGTAATGGCTCGGATGAATTAATCCAGATGCTGGCATTGGCTGTAGCGCAACCCGATCGAGTGGTGTTGGCGCCGGAACCGACTTTTGTGATGTACCGGTTAATTGCTGAAGTGGCGGGTATGCGTTACGTAGGTGTGCCGTTGCAAGATGATTTCTCGATTGACCCGCAAACCCTGTTGCAAGCGATTGATGAGCAGCAACCGGTACTGGTTTTTCTGGCCTATCCGAATAACCCAACCGGCAACTTGTTCGACGCACAGACGATTGTGAAAATAATTGAGAAATCACCTGGCCTGGTGGTGATTGATGAAGCTTATGCACCGTTTACGGATGCCAGTTTCATGCAGCGGTTGGGTGAGTTTGATAATTTATTGGTGCTCCGCACAGTATCTAAAATGGGTCTGGCTGGTTTGCGACTGGGCTTGCTTGCCGGGCCGCCTGACTGGTTGAATGAAATTAACAAAACCCGGTTACCCTACAATATTAATTCCTTGACGCAGGCGAGCGGTCTGTTTGCTCTGCAGCATGTGGATATGCTGTTGCAACAGGCAAAGCAGATACGCACTGACCGTAGCTGGCTTACGGAGCAGTTAGTAGCTCTGGATGTTCTCAGTGTCTATCCCAGCGAAGCAAATTTTATCTTGTTTCGTACACCGGCCGGACAGGCGACAAATATTTTTAACCATCTGCGGGAGAAAGGGGTGTTAATAAAAAATCTTTCTCCGGTCGGAGGGCAACTCGAAGACTGTTTACGTGTCACAGTGGGTACTGCGCAGGAAAATAAATTTTTTCTGGATGCGCTGTCTCAGACTCTAGAAGGCTAGCTTCATGATCAGACTCTTTTTCTGTCTTTGTTGTGCGATTATATCGTTTCCGCTAGTGGCTGGAACGACAGTAAAAGCCACGCTGGCATTTGTTAATCGTATTGAACTCAGTACGCCATTATCCGGCATCGTTTCCCAAGTGAATGTTAAAGCAGGTGATCGCGTGACGGCAGGGGCCATTCTAATTCAACTTGATAGTGGGCCGCTAAAAGCTGAGCGTGACGCTGCACAAGCGGCTGTTGCCCAGAGTCTAGTATCACTAGACGAAGTGCGCCGTGAAAAACAACGTAGCCAGGACTTGTACGATCAAACACTTTTGTCTGATCATGAAATAAAACAGGCGGAAATCGATTACGCAACGGCGTTATCAATCTACCGGCAGGCAAAATCAAAACTGGCGTTGTCACAACAGCGTCTGGAATACAGCGATATACAAGCTCCTTTTGACGGACTGGTGATTGATGTTCGAGTGCAAGCTGGACAAACAGTGACCAATCGCTACCAGATAACACCGATGATAATTCTGGCGCGATCCGGAACCATGATGGCCAATACTCAGCTCGATTCTAACCAACTCAACTCTCTGAAAACGGGAGATGCTGTCAATGTTGCCGTGAGCAACAGCAGTTACGAGGGCCGTATAGTAGAAATCGGTTTGGAACCAATCACTGATCAACCGCAAATCCGTTATCCGGTGAGTGTTGAATTTTCTGTGCCCAATGATGTTTTGTTGCGGTCAGGTATGCCCGCACAAGTCGATTTGCCATGACGGTTTGTTATCGGTGCATTGTCACCGGTCGTGTACAGGGTGTTTTCTTCCGAGGTACTACCCAACGTGAAGCGAGTAAACTGGGCGTAACCGGTTATGCAAAAAATCTTGCTGATGGTTCTGTAGAAGTGCTGGCTTGTGGAGAGAAAGGCGTTGTTGCTGAGCTGCGAGAGTGGCTATGGTTGGGCCCGGCAGCGGCAAAGGTCACTCATGTTGAATGTGAGGCGGTGACTGTTGATACGACTATAGAGTTTTTAACTAGTTAAAGAACCGCTGAAGTGTCGTGCATCTTGTCATTGTGAACAGCACAAATTCTGTAGGAGCGGCTTTAGCCGCGATGGGGCTGTGGTGTCCATCGCGGCTAAAGCCGCTCCTACAGATTCTTGCTAATTAATCAGAGAGTTTTCTTCAAGTAGACTAGGCAGCAGATTCGGAAATATTTTGTTGTGGCCCAAGAATGGTATCTTTTGCCGGTTGTTTGTTATCGAGTTTTGGATAATCCAATATGTAATGCAAACCACGGCTTTCCTTACGCATTTGAGCGGAGCGGACAATCAGCTCGGCAACTTGCACCAGGTTACGCAATTCCAGCAGGTCGTTGTTGACCCGGAAATTACCATAGTATTCCTGGATTTCCCGCTTGAGTAATTCCACGCGGCGCAAGGCACGTTCCAGGCGTTTGTTAGTGCGTACTATCCCCACGTAGTCCCACATAAAATGCCGCAACTCATCCCAGTTATGGCTGACCACCACTTCTTCATCAGAATCGGTGACCCGTGATTCGTCCCATTCCGGAAGCCGGCCAGGCGTGGCGGCACTGTCCAGTTTTGATTCAATGTCCTCGGCTGCAGATGCTGCAAACACCAGGCATTCCAGTAATGAATTGCTCGCCATCCGGTTAGCACCATGCAGTCCGGTACAGGCTGATTCACCAATCGTATAAAGACCCGCGATATCGGTCTGACCCTTCAGGTCGGTCATCACTCCACCACAAGTGTAATGCGCAGCAGGCACCACCGGAATGGGTGATTTGGTCATATCAATGCCGAGTTCCAGACAACGATTCTGAATGGTTGGAAAATGTTCGTGAATAAAGGCGGCAGGTTTATGGCTGATATCCAGCAGCACATGATCGATACCACGGCGCTTCATTTCATGGTCAATAGCCCGTGCGACGACATCGCGCGGAGCCAGTTCGCCGCGTGAATCAAAACGTTGCATAAAGGGCCGCCCATTCGGTAGCAACAGGCGTCCACCTTCACCACGAACAGTTTCCGAGATCAAAAATGATTTGGCTTGTGGATGGTACAGACAGGTCGGATGAAACTGATTAAATTCCATGTTGGCAACCCGGCAGCCGGCACGCCAGGCCATGGCAATGCCATCGCCAGTCGAAGTGTCCGGGTTGCTGGTATAGAGATAAACCTTGCTGGCACCACCCGTCGCTAATATTACAAATCGCGCAGCAAAAACTTCCACGCGCCCGTGTTGCCGATCCAGCACATAGGCGCCAAGACAGCGGTTACCACCTTGCTGGGTAATCAGATCGACGGCAATGTGATGTTCGTAGAGATCAATATTTTCCTGACTGCGAACCGCGCCTATCAGACTGGTTTGCAGTACTTTACCCGTGGCATCAGCGGCGTGAATGACCCGCCTGTGTTGATGGCCACCTTCCCGGGTCAGGTGGAAATCACTGGTCTGGTTATTGTCTTTGCGGGTAAAGGGGACGCCCAAATCGACCAGCCATTGCACGGCTGACGGTCCGTTTTCAACCGTAAACTTGACCACTTCCGGCCGACACAGGCCAGCGCCCGCATCCATGGTGTCTGCCACATGAGAATCAATGGAATCATTCTGGCCCAGCACCGCTGAGATCCCGCCTTGTGCGTAGTAGGTGTTGCCTTCCTTGATCGGGCCCTTGGCCAGGACGGCAATACGCGCCCGTTTAGGCAGGCGGAGCGCCAGGCTGAGACCGGCTGCCCCGCTGCCGATCACGAGAATGTCATAGTTGTGCTGATTATGCATAGCTTGTGGCCACTGGCCAGAATCGGTTATGTTTAGTATTCAGGGCATTAGCTCTGTCATAACCTTACCGTAATCTCACGGTACAGGCGAACTATCCGGACACGCTATGGTCAATTCAATGGCATGAATACGATCCGGGACATAAAGGGGACAGCCCGGATGGGCGAACGGAAACTAGACGAAGAGCTGGTGAAACGTGTTCAGCGCGGTGAAAAAGCCGCTTTTGACATTCTTGTCAGAAAATATGAGCACAAGATTGCCAATGTGATCGGCCGCTACATGCGCGATTCTAGCGAAGTGCAGGACGTTGCCCAGGAAGCCTTTATCAAGGCTTACCGCGCGCTGCCGAACTTCAGAGGGGACAGCGCGTTTTATACCTGGTTGTATCGCATTGCGATCAACACCGCCAAGAACTATCTGGTGGCCAGAAGCCGGCGTCCCCCGGCGGGTGATATTGATGCCCAGGATGCGGAACAATATGAGGGTGCCTCCGGTCTTAAAGAGTACGCAACACCGGAACATATGCTGCTAAAAAGTGAGCTTGAGATTACCATCCAGGCCGCTATTGATGATTTACCGGAAGACCTTCGAACCGCCATTGTGTTACGTGAACTCGAAGGTTTTAGTTACGAAGAAATTGCCACCGCCATGGAGTGTCCGATTGGTACGGTGCGATCAAGAATTTTCCGGGCCAGAGATGCAATCGATACCCGTATCCGGCCCTTGCTGGATGAAACTGATGCAGGTGAGAAGTAAATGAAAGACGAAATCCGCGAACAAATTTCAGCCCTGGTCGATGATGAGCTGACCGATCTGGAGCGGCCTTTATTACTCGGCCGGTTACAACGCGATGCAGACTTACGCGCCTGCATGGGGCGTTACCAATTAATCGGTGACGTGATACATGGTGGTGTCACTCAGGCTACAGGTCTGGGGATTGCTGGCCGTGTACAGGATGCGTTAGCTGATGACCACAAAGAGCAGGATTCATCGTCCACTATTCAGGATGTAACTACGCTTGACCGGCAAGAAACAGGCCGTTCATTCTGGAAGCCTGCGGTGGGATTTGCAATTGCTGCTTCAGTCGCTTTGGTGGCCGTATTGTCGATTCAAAACCTGCAGCAAACGACGCCTGACACTCCCCAAGTGGCCACGACTGAAACGCTTACAGCACCCATTGTGCAAGTATCTACCCGCCAGGATTCTAGTCAGGATCAATGGGATCGCATAGCGCCACAGGTTGATAAACGCCTGAGTGGTTACCTGGTGAATCACAGTGAATTTGCTGCCAGTCACGGCATGCAGGGTTTAACGCCTTATGTCCGGATTGTAGGGTTTGAAGACGCACAGTGAATTTGTTATTGAAGTTTCTGCTTGTTAGCTGGAGCCTACTTGTTGGCAGTATAGCGCAGGCCGAACAAGAGTCGGCGCGAGGCTGGCTGGAACAAATGTCCCGCTCAGTCCAGTCGACCAATTACCGGGGTACGTTCGTCTATCAGCATGCTGATCGTATCGAAGCCATGCGTATTGTGCATTCCGGTGAGGGTGATGATGAATGGGAAAAACTGTCTTCGTTAACCGGGCCCAAGCGGGAAGTGATCCGCAATAATCAAATGGTCACCTGTATTCTGGGTGACAAGCAGTCGGTAGTGCTGCACAAAAGCCGTCCCCGTCAGCCATTTCCAGCCGGTTTTCCAGATGATCTGGGTGGTATCGAAAAGCACTACAGTTTCCAGTTTCTAGGTGATGATAGGGTGGCCGGAATAGACTGCCGACTCGTTGCTATCCAGCCACGCGACCAATACCGCTACGGGCAACGCCTGTGTATTTCGACGGATAACAAAATACTGCTACGATCCGAGTTGACCAGTGAAACTGAGGAAATTATTGAGCAGGTTATGTTTACCCAGATTGATTTCCCGGCGACTATTTCTGAAAAGGAACTTCGACCGGAATATCAGGGCAGCGATTATAGCTGGGTACGTGAACCGGAATTATCATTCAAGGGTAAGTCAGAGTATTCGCCTAGTGAAAATTGGAGTTTTTCTAATGTGCCCGGCGGTTTTATGCAAACCAGCCATAACTGGCATAGCCTGACGGAAGCTGATCCAGCGGTAGAGCACTGGGTATTCAGCGACGGTCTGGCCAGTGTTTCAGTGTATATAGAAAAGGCCAAACCGAAAGACGAATCTTACACAGGGATTTCCAGGCGTGGAGCGCTTAACGCGTTTGGTACAATGGTCAAAGGGCACTATGTTACTGCAGTAGGAGAAGTGCCCATTGTGACGCTGGAAAAGATTGGCAAGTCTGTTCAATTTATACCTTAATTCTTATGCTTCAGGAAACGGCTACAATTATTCGTATTGAGGATGCTGCTGTCTGGGTGGAAACCCAGCGTAAGTCAGCCTGTGGTAGTTGTGTGGCTAAAAATGGTTGCGGTGTTTCGGTGCTGGATAAATTATTCGGTAATAAGCGGTCAATACTGAGAGTTTTGGCCGAACCGGGTTATAAGCTGGGTGACGAAGTCGTCATAGGCATTCGCGAACAGGCTTTGTTGCGCGGCTCGCTGGCTGTATATTGCGTTCCACTGCTGGGATTGATGCTAGGTTCGCTGGTGGGAACGTTGGCGGCAAATAAAGGGCTTATGGCTAATGCAGAATTGTCAGCCATAGTAATGGGCGTAGCAGGTTTTATAGCGGGTCTGTTGTGGTTGCGGCGTTTTACCCGGCAGATACAGAGCGACCAGCGATACCAGCCAGTCGTGTTACAGCGTATTTCAAATACCGGAACTCACCCGGTCGTGCAGTGAGATTATCAGGAGAAACCATGTACAAGCAGTTAAAAACATTTAGCGCGTTACTTATATTAGTGAGCGGATTATTTTCGGCGATGCAAATACAGGCGCGCGAGTTACCAGATTTTACTGATCTGGTTGTGCAAGTCAGTCCAGCAGTCGTCAATATCAGTACCACACAAAAAGTAAAATCTGGCGGCATGCAGTTACCCGAAGGAATGGAAATTCCTGATCTGCCCGAAGGCAGCCCGTTTGGCGATATGTTCAAACATTTTTTTGGCGAGCAGGGTAAAGGGGGTGGTGCGCCGATTGAACGCGAAGCCCAGTCTCTGGGTTCCGGTTTTATCATTTCCAAAGACGGTTATGTGATGACCAATAACCATGTCGTCAAAGATGCTGATGAAATAATCGTGCGCCTGTCTGACCGGCGTGAATTAAAAGCTGAGGTTATCGGTCTGGATCCTCGCAGTGACATTGCCTTACTTAAAATAGAAGCGGATGACTTGCCGGTTGCCGATATTGGTGAATCAGAAGTGCTTAAGGTTGGCGAGTGGGTGATGGCGATCGGGTCGCCTTTTGGCTTTGATCGTTCAGCGACCGTCGGCATCGTCAGCGCCAAGGGCCGTGCCTTGCCGCGTGAAAACTATGTGCCATTTATCCAGACTGACGTGGCGATTAACCCGGGTAATTCGGGTGGCCCATTATTTAATCTGGACGGTAAAGTGGTGGGTGTTAATTCGCAGATCTATAGCCGTACCGGGGGCTATATGGGGCTGTCATTTTCCATTCCGATTGAAGTGGCAATGGATGTTATCGAGCAGCTTAAGACCACCGGCAAGGTCAGCCGTGGCTGGTTGGGTGTTTTGATACAGGATGTAACCCGGGAGTTAGCCGAATCCTTTGGTATGAAACGTCCTTATGGCGCACTCGTGGCTAAAGTATTGCCTGATAGTCCGGCTGCCAAAGCCAAGTTGCAGGTTGGCGATGTGGTTATCGAATTTAATAACAAGCAAATCGAGAAATCATCCAGTCTGCCGCCGATCGTTGGTTCTACACCGGTGGGTAAGGGTGTGCCTATGAAGGTTATGCGTGCGGGTAAGGAGAAAACCCTGACGATTACACTAGGCGAGTTACCAGAAGAAAATCAGGTGGTCGCGAAAGTAGAAGGCAGCAAGGCTGTTACCGATAATCGTATTGGGATACAGGTAGCCGATCTGACCAGTACTCAAGCTAAGGAACTGGAACTTGATGACGGCGGCATTCTGGTCGAAAAAGTGGGTAAAGGCGTAGCTGCAGATGCGGGCATACATGATGGCGATATCATTGTGCGTATCGATAACAAGCCGGTCACCGATGTGAAAACTTTCGAGAAAATGGTCAAAAATCTACCGGCCGGTAAATCGATTGCAGTCCTGGTTCAACGCCGAGGCGGCCCGATCTTCCTGGCGATGAAAGTTCAGGAGAAGGAATAAGCATACTGCTTTTACTTCACTGTCCCGCAGTATGAAAACCTGTAGGAGCGGCTTTAGCCGCGATGGTATCAACGCCCATCGCGGCTAAAGCCGCTCCTACAGGTTCTAACTAATAAATCAGAGCTATCATTGATTTTATAAAAATGAAACCTGTTTTAACTCTGTACAGCCGTTTCCACTGCCATTTATGCCAGGACATGCTGGCGCTGTTACAAGAGCGGCGAGCAGATTTTGGATTTCAACTTGAAGTCGTGGATATCGACTCCGATCCCGAACTGGTCAAGCGCTATGGTGAAAAGGTGCCGGTTCTGATGCAGGGTAAACTGGAAATCTGCCACTATTACCTGGACGAAGCCGCGCTCAAAGCCTGTTTGGTCACTGCCTGACCGTGTATACTGCGTGATTGTTTTGTTTTGCCAGCCTTTATTTCTTGAATATTCATAACACTCCTAAATCCGGCAGGGTCATTTTATAGCCGACATGACCGACCTGTCTCATATCCGTAACTTTTCAATCATCGCGCATATTGATCACGGTAAGTCGACGCTGGCTGATCGTTTTATCCAGTTATGTGGTGGACTCAGTGATCGCGAGATGGCAAATCAGGTGCTGGATTCCATGGATCTGGAGCGAGAGCGTGGCATTACCATTAAGGCGCAAAGTGTGTCTCTGCCATACCAGGCAGAAGACGGTACAATCTATACGCTGAATTTTATCGATACTCCGGGCCATGTGGATTTTTCCTATGAAGTCTCACGCTCCCTGTCGGCTTGCGAAGGAGCGTTGTTGATTGTTGATGCGGCACAAGGTGTCGAAGCCCAGAGTGTGGCAAATTGTTACACCGCTATTGAGCAAGGCCTCGAAGTGGTGCCGGTGTTGAACAAAATCGATTTGCCGTCCGCAGAACCGGAACGGGTTAAAAACGAAATCGAAGAAATTATCGGTATTGATGCGAGTGATGCAATTGAAATCAGCGCCAAGACCGGGCTGGGAGTAGAGTTGTTGCTTGAACGGCTTGTCAAGCAGATACCGGCACCGGTAGGTGATGCAGATGCTCCCTTGCAGGCGTTAATTATTGATTCATGGTTTGATAATTACGTCGGTGTTATCTCTCTGGTCAGAGTCATGCAGGGTACCATGCAGAACCGGAAAAAAGTCCGGGTTATGTCGACTGGCCGGGATTTCCTGGTAGAAAAGGTCGGGGTTTTTACGCCGCGCCGTGAAGACAAACCAAACCTGTCTGCGGGTGATGTGGGTTTTGTCATTGCTGGAATCAAGGAAATTGATGGTGCGCCGGTTGGTGATACATTGACACTGACAGACCGGCCTGCTGAAGAGCCGTTACCCGGTTTCCAGCATATTCAGCCACGCGTATTTGCCGGGCTTTATCCGGTGACTTCGGATGATTACGAAGACCTGCGTGAATCACTGCAAAAGTTGCGGCTCAACGATGCATCACTGCATTTCGAACCGGAAACCTCATCGGCGCTTGGATTTGGATTTCGTTGCGGTTTCCTGGGTATGTTGCACATGGAAATCGTCCAGGAGCGGTTGGAGCGTGAATACAATCTGGATCTGATTACCACGGCACCCACGGTGGTCTATGAGATTTTTACCACCAAAGAAGAAGTGCTGAAAATCGATAATCCATCCAGCCTGCCGCCGGTTAACCACATTGAAGAAATACGCGAGCCCATTATTCTCGCCAATATTCTGGTGCCACAGGACTACCTGGGTGCGGTCATTGGCCTGTGTGTAGAAAAGCGCGGAGTTCAGCGCAGTATGCAATATCTGGGTAATCAGGTTTCATTGAGCTACGAATTACCGCTCAGTGAAGTAGTCATGGACTTCTTTGACAGGTTAAAATCAGTCAGCCGTGGCTATGCATCGTTTGACTACAGCTTTGAACGCTTTCAGGAAGCGCCATTGGTCAGACTGGATATTCTGATTAACAATGAGCGGGTTGATGCATTATCGGTTATCGTACACCGCGATGTGGCACAAAACCGGGGCCGTGACCTGGCCGACCGGATGCGCGAAATCATACCGCGACAGATGTTTGATGTGGCGATACAGGCTGCCATTGGTTCACAGATTATTGCCCGGACCACCGTCAAGGCATTGCGTAAAAACGTTACCGCTAAATGTTACGGTGGTGATGTTTCGCGAAAACGAAAATTGTTGGAGAAACAAAAAGCAGGTAAACGGCGTATGAAACAATTTGGCAAGGTTGAAATTCCGCAGGAAGCTTTCCTGGCGGTGTTACAGGCCAGCAAGAAATGATAACAAGGATTAAACTATGAATTTTGATTTCCCGACCATACTGGTTGCCGCAACTTTCATTACCGGACTCATCTGGGCGGCCGATGCGATTATGTTGGCACCACGGCGGCGGCAACGTGCAACAGTGCTGTCCAGTGGTGATAATGTTGATCGTAATGAAGTGCAGCAGTCGCTCAAAGAGTCAACGCTGGTAGAGTACGCCAAGTCTTTTTTCCCGGTTATTCTAGCTGTATTGTTACTACGATCTTTTCTGGTCGAACCCTTCCGTATACCTTCCGGTTCAATGATGCCGACCCTGCTCTCCGGTGATTTTATTCTGGTGAATAAATTTAGCTATGGTATACGACTGCCAGTGATCAACAAAAAGATTTACGGTGATGGTGCGCCAAAAAGAGGTGATGTGGCGGTGTTCCGTTTTCCGCTGGATCCACGGACGGATTACATTAAACGTGTCGTCGGTTTGCCGGGCGATCATATCGAATACAAGGACAAGACACTGTTAATCAATAGTGAGAAAGTTGCCCAGATTCCGGCAGGCTCATATATTGGGGTTGGGTCAGGGCTCTCTATGTCGGGCGCTGGTGTACGTGAAGAGCAGCTAGGCAATGCACAGCACCAAATTTTGGTGATGCCGCGAACAGGTGGTAAAACCAGTGATGTTGTGGTGCCGGAAGGACATTATTTTGTGATGGGTGACAACCGGGATAATAGTAATGACAGCCGCTACTGGGGCTTTGTACCCGATGAAAATCTGGTTGGAAAAGCGTTTAAGATCTGGATGAACTATGATGGCGCTGCTGGTGGGGTTGATTGGGATCGGCTTGGTGCATCAATTAAATAGATTAATTAAATGATTCGTGGGCATATTAGCTTGTCCTGAATCCTGTGAATATCCATAACACGCGGAGAATAAATAATGCAGAATCTTAATAAGCAGAAAGGCATGACTGCAATTGGCTGGTTGTTCGTGCTCGGACTTATTGCCTTTTTCACGCTGGTTGTATTACGGCTGGTACCCATGTATCTGGAATACAGTAAAGTCTCTTCGGTTCTTGAGTCCCTGGTTGATGAGCCTGGGCTTGCAACTAAAACCAAGAGTCAGATTCATAGTCTGATCCAACGACGTCTCGATATTAACGAAGTTAGAACATTGACAGCCAAGCAAGCTGTGATTACCAAGGCAGATGGTGCTATCAAAGTTAAGATGGAATATGAGCGCCGACAAAAATTTCTTGCAAACATTCATCTGGTTGGCGTCTTCTCCAAAGAAATCAAGGCAACTGGTCGTTGACAAAATCTGTAGACGGACTTGTTAAATTTCTAAATTACCAGTTCAATGATCCTGCCTTACTTCAAATTGCGCTGACGCATCGCAGCGTTGGAAATAATAATAACGAGCGCCTGGAATATCTGGGCGATGCAGTGTTAGGTTTTGTAGTTGCCGAATGGCTTTATATAAAATTTCCGCAAGCCACTGAAGGCGAGTTGAGCCGATTACGGGCTAATTTTGTCAACCGCGAATCATTAGCAATCATCGCCCGCAGTATGGATCTGGGTGATTACCTGAAGCTGGGTTCCGGCGAATTAAAAAGTGGTGGCTACCGCCGTGAATCTATTCTGGCCGATGCCGTTGAAGCGATACTTGGGGCGATCTTGCTGGATAGTGATTTTGAGCAATGCAGTGCCTGTATCCACAGGCTACTTTCAGAACGCCTGGAAAGCACTCCCTTAGATACTAATCTCAAAGATCCTAAAACCCTTTTACAGGAGTACTTGCAGGCACGTAAATATGCGGTACCGGTGTACGAAGTCATTTCAGTGCAGGGCAGGTCGCACAATCAGGAATTCGTACTTGCCTGTAGTGTTGAAGCATTAAACCAACGTACCGAAGGCAAAGGGACAAGCCGTAGAAAAGCTGAACAGGAAGCAGCGCAAGCCATGTTGGCCCTGCTTGAGGCGAGCTGAGGTGGCAACAACCAGCAAATTTCGTTGTGGCTATGTCGCATTGATTGGTCGTCCCAATGTCGGTAAATCAACTCTACTGAACCGTCTGCTCGGACAAAAAATCAGTATCACCTCACGGCGTCCGCAAACTACACGGCACCGGATACTGGGAATAAAAACCGAACAGGATTCGCAGATTGTTTACGTCGATACGCCGGGGTTGCATACCCATACACCGCGCGCGATGAACCGGTATCTGAATCGAACCGCTGTAGAGACCCTGGTCGATGTTGATATTATAGTTTTCATGATCGACGGTCTGCGTTGGCAAGCCGATGACCAGTGGGTGCTGGATAAACTGGCAGACCTTAAAAGTCCGGTAATACTGGTTATTAACAAGATTGATCGTGTGAATAAGAAAGATGCCTTATTGCCGTTTCTGGGGGAGGTCTCGGCAAAATATCCCTTCACGGAAATTGTACCGCTGTCTGCCTTGCGTGGAAAAAATACCGTAGAGCTTGAAGGCTGTATTAGAAAGTTATTACCTGAAGCAGTAGCGTTTTTCCCCGAAGATCAGATTACCGATCGCACTGAACGTTTTCTTGCTGCAGAAATGGTGCGTGAAAAATTATTTCGAAAACTCGGCGATGAAATTCCCTATGGCCTCACAGTCGAAATTGAAAAATTTACAGAGGAAGGTAATTTACGCACGGTTTATGCCTTAATCTGGGTCGAGAAAACCAGCCAGAAACGGATTGTGATTGGCAAGCACGGCCAGTTACTCAAGGAAGTAGGCCGGGAATCCCGGCACGATATGGAAAAACTATTTGGCTCAAAAGTTTTTCTGCAATTGTGGGTCAAAGTCAAAGAAGGGTGGGCCGATGATGATCGCGCCCTGCGCAGCCTGGGTTATGACGGTGACTAAGCCATGGGTGCAAGTCAACGTATCCAACTATCCCCTGGATTTATCCTCCACCAGCGTCCGTATCGTGATACCAGCGCGCTGGTAGAAATATTTAGCCGGGATCATGGCAAAGTCGGATTAGTTGCGCGTGGTATTCGCTCGCCGAAATCGAAATGGCGGGGTGATGTTCAACCCTTTAAACCCCTGTTGCTCTCCTGGCAGATGCGTGGTGAGCTCGGAGTTTTAACCGATGTGGAATGCAGTCGGCATGACGGCCCGCTATCCGGTGCAGTGCTGTACAGCGCTTTTTACCTGAACGAATTATTGATGCGTTTGCTGGAGCGGCACGACCCACATCCGGCACTTTATGAAGACTATGCCGAGACGTTGGTAGATTTGCGGGGACAGAAAAATATTGAGCATGTACTGCGGCGTTTTGAAAAACATTTACTTGATGAGCTGGGCTATGGGTTGGTGCTCGAAAACGAAGTCGAAACCGGGAATGAAATCGATCCAGAAGCATTCTATGATTATCACCTGGAATCTGGACCAGTCGCTGTTTTGGAAGGTGCAAAAGGTGGGTTTGTATTTTCAGGTAAAAGTCTGCTTTCTATTGCTTCTGAAGAATTTAATAATCCCGAAGTTTTGCAAGATGCAAAACGCTTGATGCGGGCTGCGCTGAGAATTTATCTGGGTGATAAACCGCTCAAAACACGCGAGTTGTTTCAGCAGATTAAACTTTAAGGAACCTCGGATTAATTAGCAAGAATCTGTAGGAGCGGCTTTAGCCGCGATGGGGCGCAGCGGTTCATCGCGGCTAAAGCCGCTCCTACATTCACAATAACAAGCTGGACGAATTGATCAGCGCAATATGAACAGAGCTTCCCCTCTCTCTCAGAAGGTATCGTAAAAGTCTCGTAGGATGGGTGATAACCCATCGGATGCCGTAGTACGCTACTATCCATACTATTGAATGTCCAGAACAGAAAGGAAGTCAGCTTGAACCCGAAAATCCTGTTAGGCGTCAACATCGATCATGTTGCAACACTGCGTCAGGCGCGCGGTACCCGATACCCTGACCCAATCCAGGCGGCGATTGAGGCAGAACAGGCGGGTGCTGACAGTATTACCGTGCATCTGCGCGAAGATCGCAGGCACATCCAGGAACGCGACGTCGTTATGTTAAAGGATATTTTACAAACCCGTATGAACCTGGAAATGGCAGTGACCGAAGACATGCTCGCATTTGCCAACCAGGTACGGCCAGCCGATTGTTGTCTGGTACCCGAGCGCCGGGAAGAGCTGACAACTGAGGGTGGTCTGGATGTGGCGGGCCAAATAAAAAAAATGAAAGATGCGTGTAAACGTTTGGCTAAATCCGGAATTCGTGTGTCCTTGTTCATTGATGCTGATCCTGCGCAGATCAAAGCAGCTAAAGAAGTGGGTGCACCCTGTATTGAAATTCATACTGGCCATTTCGCTGATGCAGAAAATAGCTATTCACAGGCGCAGGAGCTGAAAAAAATTATCGAAGCAGTCGCGCTGGGTGACAGTCTTGGCTTGCAAGTCAACGCCGGTCACGGCCTGCATTATCACAATGTCATGGACATTGCTGAGCTTACCAAGATACAGGAATTGAATATCGGTCACGCGATCGTTGCCCGCGCGCTGTTTACCGGTATGCAGTTGGCAGTAAGTGAAATGAAACAGTTGATGATGCAGGCTCGTAGTTAATCTGTTGGCTTGTAGTATTTCAAGATGAAATATTTATCTCGCAGAGACGCAGAGATCGCAAAGGAATACATTTTTTCATCTTAAAAAATAATGACATGTTTCTTTGCGGTCTCTGCGTCTCTGCGAGATACTATTACTAAGTATCGGGTATGTGAGCTTGCAGATTATCCTACCTACGCTTACGATGAAGCAATAGTGAAATCACATAAGCACTTTAGTTAATGGCATTTAAATCACTCGAAGACTTTATTGGTAATACGCCGCTGGTGCAGTTGCAACGCCTGCCCGGTAATACCAGTAATAAATTACTGGTTAAACTGGAAGGCAATAATCCGGCGGGATCTGTAAAAGACCGTCCGGCGTTGAGTATGATCAGGCGCGCCGAAGAACGCGGTGAAATCAAACCCGGCGATACGCTTATTGAAGCGACCAGCGGCAATACCGGTATTGCCCTGGCGATGGCGGCCGCCATGAAAGGTTACCGCATGGTATTGATCATGCCCGACAATATGAGTATCGAACGGCGGCAAGCGATGAAAGCCTACGCTGCAGAGATTGTGTTGGTGACCCGTGAACAAAGTATGGAAGGCGCACGTGACCTAGCAAAACAAATGGAAGCTGAAGGTAAAGGTAAAGTGCTCGACCAGTTTTCCAATTCTGATAATCCGCGCGCACATTATGAAACCACCGGCCCGGAAATCTGGCGGGACACCGATCATTCGATTACTCATTTCGTCAGCGCCATGGGTACCACCGGCACGATCATGGGCACCTCACAGTATTTAAAAGAAGTTAATTCCGATATAGAGATCGTCGGAGTGCAACCGAAGGAGGGCGCTTCCATTCCAGGTATCCGGCGCTGGTCAAAGGAATACCTGCCGAGTATTTTTGAAGCCAGCCGTGTTGATCGTACCCTGGACGTTGGTCAGGAAGATGCTGAACAAACCACGCTGGCGTTATCAGCCCGGGAAGGCATATTTTGCGGTATTTCTTCCGGCGGTGCGGTCGCTGCAATGCTGCAACTTTCCAGTCAGGTAGAAAATGCAGTGATCGTCGGTATTATCTGCGACCGGGGTGATCGTTATTTGTCTACCGGGGTATTCCCTGATTGAAAAAAGTGCTCGCGGTTTTGCTGCTGATGGTGGCAGTGTCATCGCCTGCAATTGAACAGATAGACTGGGAGTCATCCACGCTGCAAGGCGAAGGCTGGCAGATTGGCGATCTACAAGTTGCCCTCACCTTTAATGAAGCTGGGCAGTTACAGTTTTCCGCCCAGGCAAAGCAACTGGAACTACCGAAATTAAAGTTGCAAGATATCAAACTGAGTTGTATTAATTTTCAGTTCGCGTCAAAAATTATTTCCTGCCCCAAAGGACTGTTGGAGTTTTCCAGCAAAGCACTAAAAAATATTTCCACACCGGTCAGTTTTCTCTATAACACCGATTCAAAAAAACTGTCACTCACAGCTGCAACGCTGTCTATTGCTGGTGGTAATGCCGCCATCGAATTTGAGTATGCTAATCAACAATGGACAATTAACTCAAAGCTTGAGCGGGTGGATTTAAAAAAATTAAAAGCCTTGTTAAAACAGCTAGCTATTAGCCTGCCAGAACTGGATATAAACGGCAAAATAAGCGGTAAGTTCTCAGCGCAAGGGCGCAGTAACAAACTGACTAAAATAAACTGGAACCTTGCAACCAGAAAGCTGGCCTATGCCAACAAGGCCGGTACCCAGGCGGGAGAAGAACTCAAATTGACCAGCCGTGGTAGCGCCCGGCCAAGCGGAAAGGACTGGCAAGCAAAGTTTCAGCTATATGCAAAGTCAGGCATGTTATTCGCCGACCCTCTGTACTTTGAATACAAGCCAGACCAGGCACAAAAACTTGATATCCAATTGCACTGGTACGCCAAACAAAAGGTGCTGGATCTTGAACGTATTGATATAGATCACGCGAAAATTGTGAATGGATTTGCCTCAGCGCGTATTGGTTTTGCAGACAAGACCACATTACAGTTGCTGGATATCACGATTAACCAGGCCGCGTTACCAGAATTCAATACAAATTACATACAACCCTGGCTAGCTGGCACTGCCTGGGACGATGTTGAAACCACCGGCAATTTAAAAGGCAAAATAATCTGGAAAGCCTCTGAACTGAAGACGCTACAACTGGACTTTAAGGACACTGCATTTAAAGAATCCGGAGGTTTGTTTGGTATTGAAGCATTGAATGGAAGCATCGCCTGGGATGTGAATGACAAACCGCATGAATCCATTCTCACCTGGCAGTCAGCCAATATCCACAACCTGTCACTCGGTAAGGCGCGCCTGCATATGCAATCGCGTGGTAAGCAGGCGCAAATGATGGAAGCTTTATCGATTGATCTACTCGATGGCCGCCTGCACATCAGTCAGTTTGATATCGACTGGTCAGGCGATGCAGGCGTGAACTGGAAACTGGACGCCGTGTCATCACCGATATCGATGCAAGCTTTCAGTACCGCCATCGGCTGGCCTGAACTGGCTGGTAGTTTGTCGGGTGTCATTCCGGAAGTGGAATATAAAAACAGTGAGCTGAGCCTGGGAGGCACGCTGTTAGTGCAAGCTTTTGATGGCGACATCACGCTGCGTAACTTGAAAATAAGTGAACCACTCGGACTGGTGCCACGACTGTGGGCCGATGCACGCCTCGAACATCTGGATCTTGAAACACTGACAAAAACTTTTTCATTCGGTCGCATCGAAGGAAAATTACAGGGAGAAATTACCGATTTATACATGGAAGCCTGGCAACCGGTTAAATTTGACGCACATTTTGAGACTCCACCAGACGATCACAGCCGACACCGTATCAGTCAGAAAGCAGTGGACAGTATTTCCAATTTGGGTGGAGCGGGAGTCGGTGGTGCGTTGTCGAGAGGCTTTCTCAGATTTCTGGAAGATTTTCCCTACCGGCGTCTAGGTATTAGCTGCCGCCTGGAAAAAGGCATTTGTCATATGGATGGGGTAGCACCCATTGGTGACGGCTATTATCTGGTGCAAGGTCGGCTTATCCCGCCACGTCTTGACATGGTGGGCCATGAAAACCAGGTGGACTGGCAATCCCTGGTGCAGCGGATTATCGCTGTCACCCAGTCACCGACACCGGTCGTGCAATAACCTTTTCCGTAGTCGTGCGTTAATGCTTATAATACTGTCTCAATTACGAACAAGGTTGTCGCTATGACTGTTTACCGTATCAGTGCTTTTTTCAGCATGCTGTTGTTAATCTCAGCCTGTGTCACGATCAACGTTTACTTTCCCTCGGCCGAAGCCGCAGAAGCGGCAGATCAGATTATTCGTGGTGTGTATGGCAAAGACAACAAGCCGGAAGAAAAGGGCGAAATAAAACCTGATGCACGCTTACAGCAGCAGGAAATGCCAGTATTGATAAGCTTGTTGAACCGGCTGATTAAACCTGCTCATGCGGCGGCGAATATTTCAATACAATCACCCGCGATTACCGCGATACGCGCCTCTATGAAAGCGCGCTTTAATAAAATAGAAGGCTATTATCAGAACGGCAGCATCGGTATGACGCGGGACGGTCATATTGAAGTAAGAGACCTGAATGCCGTGCCATTACCCAAACGCAAATCCGTCAACAAACTCGTCGCTGACGAAAACAGCGAACGTGACAAACTCTACAAAGAAATCGCCAAAGCCAATGGCCACCCGGAATGGGAAGCAGAAATCCGCAGCACGTTTGCGAAACGCTGGGTAGATAATGCACCAGCAGGCTGGATGTATCAGGACGCTGGTGGAAGCTGGGCTAAGAAATAATACAGTGCGTTATAGTCACGAACTTAATTGTAGGAGCGGCTTCAGCCGCGATAGGGTGCAGCGGCAATCGCGGCTGAAGCCACCCCTACAGGTTATTTCATATTAATTAGAGGTTCCTGAAGTTTTACTGAATGCTATTGTATTATTTTTAAGTTTGGATTCTTTAGCGTCAGGTTAAATCAACTGGATAAGAACTCATCACTACAGCTTGAAAAGATAACCCCCCTCTCCCTCCGGGAGAGGGCCAGGGAGAGGGAATTTAATTAAGGCAGTGCTTTTATCAGATCCCCTCTCCCCAACCCTCCCCCTGAGGGGGAGGGAGCTTAAAGGAAAAGAAACGATTCAATTATTAATTTTCGACTATTAAACAATGAACATATTCGTATTCGATATAGAAACCATCCCGGATGTTGAATCCGGCAGACGCCTCCACGACCTGGACGGTCTTGACGATGCCGACACCGCCAAAGCAATGTTTGCTATGCGCCGTCAGGAATCAAATGGCTCAGAATTCCTGCGCCTGCACATGCATCGTATCTGCGCCATCTCCGTCGTATTACGCAGTGCCGATAAAATAAAAGTCTGGTCACTGGGTGATCCGGATTCAGACGAACGCGAACTGATCCAGCGTTTCTACGATGGTGTCGAACGTTTCTCACCCACCCTGGTGTCCTGGAACGGGGGAGGATTTGATCTTCCGGTTCTAAACTATCGCGCCCTGTTGCATGGCGTACAGGCGCCGCGCTATTGGGATACCGGACAGGATGACCGGGATTTCAAGTGGAATAACTACATCAGCCGCTATCACGAACGGCATACCGATTTAATGGATGTCATCGCCATGTATCAACCACGTGCCAACGCACGGTTGGATGATATTGCCACCATGCTGGGCTTCCCCGGAAAAATGGGCATGAGCGGCGCAAAAGTCTGGGATGAATTTCAAGCTGGCAACATAGAAGGCATCCGCAACTATTGCGAAACCGATGTACTAAATACCTACCTGGTTTATCTGCGCTTTCAATTAATACGCGGACAACTAACCGAAGCCGCCTACAAAAAAGAACAAGATCTACTACGCGAAACAATCAAACAGGAAAAGAAATCACACTTTAATGAATTCCTAGAAAACTGGAAATAACACCCACTCACTAACTAGCCCCCTCTCCCTCAGGGAGAGGGTTGGGGAGAGGGAATCAAATCAGGCAGTCGTGCAGGACGCAAGAAACCTCTGATTAATCCACACATCTTGCTATAGTGAACCAACAAATGCTGTAGGAGCGGCTTCAGCCGCGATGAACACTGCACTGGATAACTGGGGTCGGGATGAAGTATTTTTAGGTGTTTTTTAGATAAGTCATTATTAGCAAGGCGCAAAAACGCCAAGGTCTTTTCATTATTGCGTTACCGAAGCGTATTAAACAACTTGGCGCTCTTGGCGGCTACCGAATAAAATACAATTTTCCCATTCACATATAATCCAAACATAAACCAATAAACCCATGGCCCGACGTAACCGAAAACCAAAACTCCCCAATTTCCCCGTTCGTGCCGAAATAGAATCCCTATCACACGACGGCCGTGGTATCGCACACATCGAAGGAAAAACAGTTTTCATAGACGGCACATTGCCCGGCGAAGAAGTCAGTTTTTTCTACACCGGTCGTTCACGCAAACACGACACCGGAAAAATATGCGAAGTGTTCACCGCCTCCGAACACCGCGTCGAACCAAAATGCGCACACGCCAATATCTGCGGCGGATGCAGCCTGCAACACATGGCACCCGAGCAACAAATCGCCTACAAACAACAAACCCTGCTCGATAACCTGCAACGTATCGGTAATGTCACCCCTGAATCAGTCCTGCCACCACTGACCGGCCCACACTGGGGCTATCGCCATAAAGCACGTCTGGGTGTAAAACACGTTCACAAAAAACACCGCGTCCTGGTCGGATTCCGGGAAAAGGGTGGACGCTATCTGGCTGACCTGGAACGTTGCGAAGTGTTACACGAATCAGTAGGGCCGCGCCTACTGGAACTGGCAAAGCTAATACAAGGCATGGAAGCACTAGACCGAATTGCCCAGATAGAAGTTGCCATCGGTGATACGGATACGGTACTGATACTGCGTAACCTTGATCCACTCTCAGAAGCCGATGCAGAAATTCTGCGGGACTACGCCAAGACAACCGGGCTACATATTCAAATGCAACCCAAAGGCCCGGATAGCTGCTACCCACTGTATCCGTTACAAACTGAGCTGTCTTACAATATTCCCGACTTTGATCTCAAAATGGTGTTTGAGCCGACCGACTTCACCCAGGTCAATCCCGACATCAACCTGAAAATGATCAACCAGGCGCTTGGCCTGTTGGAACTGAATGAAACCGATAATGTGCTCGACCTGTTTTGCGGCCTGGGAAATTTCACCTTACCCATCGCCAAACAGGCAGGCGGCGTCATGGGCGTGGAAGGGGATTCCGCACTGGTGCAGCGCGCCTGGGACAATGCCAAACGCAACGCCATCGAAAATGCCTGGTTCGCAGTGACCGACCTGAACGAAGACCCGGCACAACAACAATGGATGCAAAACAGCTATAACAAAATACTCATTGACCCACCCCGCAGCGGTGCCGCCGAAATGATGCCACACATCGCCGCCCTGAACCCGGAACGAATCGTCTACGTCGCCTGTCACCCCGGCTCACTGGCACGCGACGCCGGCATGCTGGTCAACGACCATGGCTACACACTGGTATCAGCCGGCGTCATGGACATGTTCCCCCACACCACCCACGTAGAATCCATGGCCCTGTTCAAACGTAAAACCAAAAAGTAAACATCTAAAACCCTCCCCCACAAAATACCCTCTCACACAAAATCCCCTCCCCCTCAGGGGGAGGGCCAGGGAGAGGGGACCAAATAAAAAATCTTTTCATCAAAATCAATTTTATCTAGGAAGTCGCTAATAAATTCACACATCCAATCACCCCAAACATTGTAGGAGCGGCTTTAGCCGCGATTGGCCATACCACCCATCTTCGTATTGATAGCTATTAAAGAAAACGTTAACCGCCACCCCACCGAAAACGTATAATTCAAGCATGCCCACTCAGTCCACAGCGCCATCCCCCTACACCTGGTCCACAGTCATCGCCATCGCCCTGCAACACAAGCGCGAACTGGTCATGGCCAACCTGGTCGGCATCCTGGCCGTACTGGTAAGCGTACCCATGCCGCTACTCATGCCATTATTAGTCGACGAAGTATTACTCAAACAACCCGGAGCCCTGGTGGGCTTCATGAACCAGCTGTTTCCACAAAACTGGCACGGCCCGATTTTATACATTGTGAGCATATTAATCGTCATGGTCGTTTTACGTATCGCATCGGTGGCGTTCACCGTCTGGCAAACGCGTCAGTTCGTGTTCATTTCCAAAGACGTCACCTTCCGAATCCGCCGCGACCTGTTGCAACACATGCAAACCGTTTCCATGGCCGAATACGAAACCATCGGCAGTGGCGCAGTCGCCTCGCACTTTGTCACCGACATAAATACAGTGGATCAATTTATCGGTGAAACTGTCAGCAAGTTTTTAATCGCCGTCTTGTCACTGGTGGGCACTGCCGCCGTGTTGCTGTGGATGAACTGGAAGCTAGCGCTGTTCATTATGTTCCTCAACCCACTGGTCGTGTATTTCACCGTCATACTTGGCAAGCGGGTCAAACATCTCAAACAACGGGAAAACAAAGCATTCGAAGTATTTCAGGGCGCACTCACCGAAACCCTCGACGCCATTCACCAGATTCGTGCGAGTAACCGGGAACAGCATTACCTGCAGCGAGTGATCGACAGCGCACGGCAAATCAAGCACGATTCGGCTGCGTTTTCCTGGAAAAGCGACGCCGCTTCAAAGTTATCCTTTACCATCTTCCTGGTCGGTTTCGATCTGTTTCGTGCCGTCAGTATGTTTATGGTCGTCTATTCCGATTTAACCATCGGACTCATGATGGCCGTGTTCGCCTACCTCTGGTTCATGATGTCACCGGTACAAGAAGTGCTGAATATCCAGTACGCCTGGTACGGTGCCAAAGCAGCACTGGAACGCGTCAACAAACTACTGGTACTGCACCAGGAACCCCAATACCCACACCTCAAAAATCCTTTTGAACAAAAGCAGGGCGTATCGGTTGATATTGAAAACCTGTTTTTTGCCTATGGCGACGGCGAGCCAATATTAAAGGGCATTAACCTGCACATCCCGGCCGGGCAGAAAATTGCGCTGGTTGGCGCAAGCGGGGGTGGTAAATCAACCATGGTGCAAGTACTACTCGGCCTGTATACCGCACAACAGGGCAGGCTGCTTTACGACCAGGTGCCTATCGAAGAAATTGGTCTTGATGTGGTGCGTGAACACGTCGCCACAGTACTGCAAAACCCGGCCCTGTTTAACGACAGCGTACGCATGAACCTGACACTGGGCCGCGAAATAGACGACGAAAAACTCTGGCAGGCATTAACCATTGCGCAACTAGAGCCAGCGATACGCGAACTAAAATTTGGCCTGGACACCCAGGTCGGCAGACAAGGTATCCGCCTGTCCGGTGGACAACGCCAACGCCTGGCAATCGCACGCATGATCCTGGGCGAACCACAGGTTGTCATCCTCGATGAAGCAACTTCCGCACTGGATACCGAAACCGAAGCCGCCTTACACACCGCAATGGGAGAATTCCTACACGAACGAACCACCATCATCATCGCCCACCGGCTCAGCGCAGTAAAACAGGCCGACCACGTTTACGTCTTTGAAGACGGGCATATCATCGAGCAGGGTTCGCACCAGGAACTTATACAGGGTGATGGTTTGTACCGGCGTCTTTATGGGGAATAATTCCGGTGATTTCTACTATATATAATTCTTGTCACAGCTTGCTGTCGTGGTTACATTATATTGCTATAAAGTGTATATCTGATTAGCATAGACAATAATTAATAGTGGTCAACAGGTAACGAATTAATTGGCCTGCAGTTGGAATAATAGCTGAACAACAATTATGCTAATTCTTTACGTAAGAAATAGTAGATAGTCAACAAGGAGAGGACGCAATGCTAATCGTGCTACAAGTGCCATTCTGGTCTGTCCCCTATTATTTGTTAACGAGCTTTTTGCTCATGGATTAAACGAGAAATTTCTGTAGTGAAGCTATCTTTAATGTGTTCACAAACACAAAGGATAAGGTATGCCAGATTTTGAAGGTTCAAACGATATTGATAAGCAGAATGATGAGATGGAATCTGTAGTAGTAGATGAGAGTCCTAATACATTTTCTTTCGATTCGTTAGAGTCAGTACGTAAGAAGCTGCTAGATCTTAGTGGGCGTAACGCGCTACTAAATTATAAACACCCAAAATCTAGCTGTGTACGTATCATAGATGAATTGCCTGATCAGATTTATCATGTACTAGAGTCGGGAAAGTCATTCACTTTTATTCCTGTTCCTGAACCTACAGAGAAAGAGCTGGTTAAAGCTGGCTATATGGTCGAGGAACAGAAAGGCTCCCCTCGATTAGTTAAAGATTACCCGACAGCCGAACAATGGGCGAAGTATCTTGGTTTGGATGTGCGGTACGACTTACCTGATGTTGGTGGGAGTGGAGAAAGCAGGCATCAGGATACGAAGTTGCAGACGCTCTTTTATGGTCCGGAATTGGAATCAAGACTAAGGAGTATTCGTGGGAGAGCGGAAACTGCCATAGAAGAAAGTGGTAGTAATATTTTGTATTTGGCATTGGGTTTTATTCAATGGTACGAAAGTCGTGATTCTGATGTTGAGCGTTTTTCCCCACTATTTACCATACCTGTCAGATTGGAAAGAGAGAAACTTGACCGGTCGCAAGGCGTCTATCGTTACACGTTGACGATGAAAGATGATGGCCTCTTATCCAATATAACTCTCCGTGAGTTACTGTCCAATAACTTCGATCTTATACTGCCATTGGTAGATGATGATGCTACCCCTGAAGCTTATTTTGACGTTATACAGAACACTATAATAAAGCAACAGCCACGCTGGAAGTTACGCCGGCATGTATCGTTAGTTCTGTTAAATTTTTCAAAGCAGGCCATGTATCAGGACCTTAATCCAGATAATTGGCCAGCTAATGCACGTATTGATGAACACCCATTGATACAAATGTTCTTCGGCGGTGGATCGGGTGAAAACGATGGCGGAGAAGTATCTTATGCAGAGGAGTATTCAATTGACGATGTTGAAGATGAGCATGAGAATTTCCCTCTAATTTACGATGCAGACAGTTCTCAGCATAGTGCCTTAATTGATGCGGTTCAAGGTAAAAGTATCGTGATAGAAGGTCCTCCAGGATCAGGAAAATCACAAACAATTACAAATTTAATTGCTGCATGCATTTCAAGTGGGCAAAAAGTATTGTTCGTTGCTGAAAAAATGGCAGCTTTGGATGTCGTTAAAAATAGATTGGATAAAGCTGGGCTTGGTGATTTTTGCTTGGAATTGCATAGCCATAAGACCCACAAACTTAAGATTTTACAAGACCTAGTTGGAAGGATAAATAAACAAAGCCAGTTTCGACCTCCTCAGGGCATTGATGCAGATATTGCTCGTTACGAAGATTTAAAAAACAAACTCAGCGCTTATGTAGGTGAGATTAATAGTACCTGGAAAGAAACAGGTATGACTATTCATCAAATATTAAACAAGGCAACCCGTTACCGAGAACATTATGGAATTGATCCTGGGGTATTGAAGATAGCTGGTGTGGATGGGGAATCGTTCACTACAGTTAAGCAAAAAGAAATAATAGATTCAGCGGATATGCTGGCTAATATATATAATCAGGTTTCCGCTCAAGCGGAAAATGGTGTTATTGCCGAGCACTATTGGTACGGAGTTCATAACTATGAATTGATGGGCTATCAGCATGAGGATTTTGGGAAAGATTTAGCGAAATGGAATGATGGCCTTGTTAAGTTAGGTAAGGAATGGCGTAATAAGGTAGAGAGTCTTCAGTTTGGAATTGACGTTGATGCGCCATTAGTTGATATACAAAAATGCATTAAACAACTAGATGAGTTGCCAGAACTTCATGGTGGTGAATTGCTTGCTAACATTAAAGAGATCACTTCGAGTGATGATGATTTTTGTAACATGTTGGATGGTTATCAAGATATACATGTAGTGATTTCTGAAATTGGCAAGTTTGTTAATCCGATATCAATATATAACGAAGATACTACCAAAGCACTCAGCGAGATTCTGGGTGTGTTTAATAGCTTGGGTCTTAATTCTGGGAGCTCTTTGCAAAGCGTTTCTGAAGATAAGAATGAGCTGGTTCGTTTGAGTGATCTGGTTGTAGATATTAAGCAGCAGTTTGGCCAAATACTGCCAAGTTTGCCGGCAGAGTTAACTGTATGTTTTCAAGTTACTAGAAACGGTTTGAATGAGTTTATTGCTCTAGTTAATGCGATTAATAGTCTTGAAACGGATTTATGGCGTCACCGTGATGACTTATATGATAACTCAGACATAGATGGGCTGTTAAGTAAGTTAACTTCAACACTGCGTGATCTAACGCCAATGCATCATGAATTGATGAAGCAGTTTAGCTTGCATCGTTTACCTTCACATGCAGAGCTTAAGAAGTATCAATCTATTATTGATAATGCGGGGTTCTTTAGATTATTTTCCGCTGAGTGGCGACATGCTCGTCGAGAAGTGCTGGCATTGTCGGCAGAAGCCAAGCCAAACAGGAAAACTATTTTCTCTTTCTTCTCCACATTGGTTGAGTATGTGGAAGGAGTAGAAAAAATCAATCAGATTAATAGTGATGATCCCTTGTTAGAGGATTTATATAAGGGTGTAGAGACACCGCTCGATAGAATTATCAAATTGCGTTCATGGTATCAGTCTATTCGAAATGAATATGGTATTGGATTTGGTGATCGAGTGACGATAGGGAATCAATTGTTGGATATTGATAGAAACCTTGCGATGGGTATTGCTGATGCGGCAAGCCATGGTTTATTGAATACGGTTAATGATTTTCTGAAGGCAATTGAAGGCTTATCTCTGCGTTATGCGGAATTCCATGGAATAAAAACAAGCAATATTGTATTTGAAAAAGACAGTGGTCCACTTCCAGAACTTGTTGGCGTATTAGAAAAAAACCTTAATGCACTTACTAATATAATAACTGAGGAAGGCGCCACGCTAGACACTGTTGAGCAGCATTGTAGCCGGTTAGTTGATTTGCAATCTAAAGTTGAGCTCTGGAATGCCAATCCTATAAAGAGGAGGTTAGTGCCTGAGTATTTGCCCTTATCGATAAAGTTGGGTGAGTTCTCGGAGCAGTATCTTAATGCTGCTAAGAACACATTGGGTATTGCTCAAGTTATTTCTGTAAGTCCGGCGTTACATAACTCTCTTTTTTCAGAACCGACACCTGCTAGATATAACGAATTGCGTTCAAGTTACCATGTGTTGTCTGCCTTGGCTAAACAGCAAAGCCAAGATGTGAGGCCTTTTTTAGAGACAGGTAAAGTTAAGTATCCAGAGTGGACTGAACTATGCGGTAGTGCCGTACAGTCGCTAATAAAAAGAAATCAGCAAGCACTAGATAATCCTAACTGGTTAAATACCTGGCTTGATTATGTTCGATTAAAACAGAAACTATATGCGAATGGATTGGACAACATTATATCCGGTCTGGAAACAGAAAAAATTCAAACAAAGGATTTGAATGAAATTGTCCAGTTGGTTATTTATCACCAGCTTTCTGAGGAAATCCTTTCTGAGCATAAAAGCTTAGCTAGCTTTAGTGGTTTAGAGCAGATGGCTATTCGAGAGAAATTTCAGCAGTACGATCGCAAGTTGATGAAATTGCAACGTGAAAAAATTGCTTATAAGGCTTCTAGAGGGAACCCGCCTGCTGGTAATGCTTCGGGGCTTGTATCGAGTTATACAGAAACTGCATTAATTAAGCACGAAGCCGGAAAAAAATCTCGACATGTAGCTGTGAGGAGTCTTATTAAGCGTGCAGGTAAATCTATTCAGACATTAAAGCCTTGTTTCATGATGAGCCCAATGTCAGTTGCGCAATATTTAAAACCTGGTCAATTTGAGTTTGATTTAGTTGTGATGGATGAGGCATCGCAGATTCGTCCGGAAGATGCCTTGGGAGCTATTGCTCGTGGAAAGCGATTGGTAGTTGTTGGTGATCCAAAACAGTTGCCACCTACAAGTTTCTTTTCCAAAATTCTGAATACTGATGATGACGATGAAATGGTCGCGCTTCAGGACTCTGAAAGTATACTGGAATCAGTTATCCCTATGTTCTCTACGCGACGTTTGCGATGGCATTACCGGTCTCGTCATGAATCGTTGATTGCTTTTTCCAATCAAAACTTTTATGACTCTAATTTGATTCTGTTTCCTTCACCATTTAGGGAAACTGATGAATTTGGTGTACGTTTTAAACGTGTTGAGAGAGGACGCTTCCATACACGGCGTAACGTTGAAGAGGCGCAAGAACTTGTCGATATGCTTGCGCATCAAATAGTCGATCACCCAGATGAGTCTGTGGGAATTGTAGCAATGAGCTCGGAGCAGCGCGATGAAATAGAGCGACAGTGGGAGCAGAAAGTTAAAGATGATCCTATGTTGCAACAGGCATGTGAAAAAATGATGACTATGGATGATCCTCTCTTTATTAAGAATCTTGAGAATGTTCAGGGTGATGAGCGCGATGTCATTGTTATATCAATGACATATGGGCCGGAGGAAATAGGTGGTCGAACTATGCAACGTTTTGGTCCAATTAACTCAAATGTTGGATGGCGGCGTTTAAATGTGCTGTTTACAAGATCGAAAAAACGTATGCATATCTTTTCATCAATGAGTTCTGGAGATGTTCTGGCGGGTGATGGGAAAAGTCGTGGTGTTAAGGCGTTAAGAGCGTTTCTTGAATATTGTGAGTCAGGGCATCTGCACCATACGCAGCATACAGGTCGCCCGCCAGACAGTGATTTTGAAATAGCAGTAATAAGAATGTTACAAGATCATGGTTATGAATGTGAACCGCAATTAGGAGTTGCGGGTTATTTCCTTGATTTGGCAGTAAGAGACCCTGGGAAGCCGGGTAGGTTCCTCATGGGCGTGGAATGTGATGGAGCAACATATCATTCTGCAAAGTCTGCACGTGATCGAGATCGCCTGCGTCAGGATATTCTGGAAAATTTGGGTTGGCGCATTCGTCGTATCTGGTCAACAGATTGGTTCAAAAATCCCCAAGCACAGATACAACCCATCTTGCAAGAATTAGAGCGTTTGAAAACGCCACTGTCTGATTATATTGAAGAGCAAGATAAGGAGTCTCAAGAAACTGAAGTGGAAATGATGGCTCAACAAGATTTAATTGAGCTGACAGGAGAGGAGGGTGTATACGAAGGTCAAACATCATATCTTGCCGTTTTAGAGGACGAAGGGCTAGATTTAAAAGAGCGATTACAAGCATTTAATAATGAAGTTATTAGAAAAGAGATTACTGATACGGAAGATGATCATCGCCTACTTAGACCGGCAATGGTTGAGGCACTTCTTAACCATATGCCATGCACAAAAGCGGAGTTTTTAGAGTGCATTCCTGCGTACCTCCGTACAGGGACAGATATCCATGAGGGTAAAGAGTATTTGCAGCAAGTGCTCGCACTTATCGCTGATTTCGGTTAGATTTTTAAGGGTCGACATGATGCGTATGTGTATATGAAAGAATACTGAAAGAATACCACCCACCTTTTAAAAATAGCTAATACATTATTTCCTGAAGCTGGGTATGCTCTGAAAATACTAGTGACTAATCTTTTTAGGGCAATAATTCACTGAAAATCTGGCTTCCAGGTGCTGAGTATAAAATGACGAGCAGCTAAAATATCAGGAAGCCCTGACATTTATGTAACGCGTTTTGAAAGAAGCTAGCTACGTACCAAACAACAACCGACTGCTGTGAATTCCCTTGCTCCAGTTCCGCTTGAGTTGTTCACAGGCGCTTTTCATCTGTCGCCACTGCCCCATGAAGCATGGATAATGACTTTCAAGCATCCTGTGTTGTTTTAGCCATTGATGGGCATCCATATTTAATCGGGAAAATATCGAAGGTAAGTTAGCAGGAATAGAGCCTCGTTTATCCTTTCGAATGGCTCGACCCGTCCAGTCTACCAACTCCAGATAGTCTGCCCAGCCGAAGGGTAGTACAGAATCTGGCCGATTAATTTTATAGTCATTGGCTGTTGTTAAAAATGGCAATAACTTTTCAGCTATTTCTGGCGCAGAAATACTGAACAGAATCAAGGGGTCAGTGATCTTGAAATGCTCGTATACAATCGTCTTCCTGATTTGCCATCCGAGCAATCGGTTCGTTGACCATTGCCGCACGCACCAGCTGATATTTATTAAACGTTGGCGGTAGGTCGCTGCAAAGGGAATCCTGTTGCAGATAATGTTCTACCAATGTCGGTAATGTAAACAACTGTTGCCAGCGCTTATATTGCGTGGGCATATCCCAGGACAAGGCCATGTCTTTATTCACATGCAACACCACATGGTAATGATTACTCATGACTGCATAGGCATAGCCATCGATGGCAAAGATCTGAGAGAGTTCCAGGATTCGAGCTTCAATCCAGTCGCGTCGATGTGAGAAATCCCTGTCATTATCTTTCCCGCACAGAAAAGCATGTGAAAGACACTCAAACGCGCGAGCTGACCAGTGGAGTGGGCAATATTTCGAGGTCGCAGCACAATAAGCGAACAATCGATATACATAATAAGCGAAATATGATACAACCTAATAAGCGAATTATCGAACAGCTCGTTAAGCGAAGAATAGGACAACAGCATATGGCTAGCCCATCTGAAAAATTAGCAGCATCCCTTGAGGTTCTACATCAGCTACAAGAGCGTGGCTTAGTGGCCATACGATCGGATGCTTTAACACGAACGCACCGAGAAAGGCTAACGCAAAATGGTTTTCTGCAGGAGGTGATTAAGGGCTGGTATATTCCCTCTCGCCCAGATGGAGCGACAGGAGAGAGCACAGCGTGGTATGCCTCTTTCTGGAAGTTCTGTGCTGCCTATCTTGAATACCTCAAAGGAGAAGCCTGGTGCCTTTCACCAGAACAATCTTTATCGTTACATGCTGGAAACTGGACTGTGCCAAAACAACTATTGGTTCGCGCCAGTAAAGCGCGGAACAATATCACTGTGCTACAACATGATACGTCATTACTGGATATACGATCTTCACTCCCAAAAGGTCGTGATATGGAAGAAAAGGACGGCTTACGCCTGTACTCATTACCGGCAAGTTTAATCGCTTGCGCCCCCTCTTCTTTCACTCAAATTCCAACAGATATACGCGCCGCGTTATCAACCATACGTGACTCATCTGAAATATTAGAACCACTACTTGATGGTGGTCACACAACGGTTGCCGGACGCTTGGCTGGTGCCTTTAGAAATATTGGCCGTGATCGCATTGCCGATAATATTGTGAGGACAATGAATAGCGCTGGATACAAAGTTCGAGAAAACGATCCTTTTGAGGTCAAAATTCCATCAATACTTTCTGAACGTGAGCAATCCCCTTATGTAAATCGTATCCGATTAATGTGGCAAGATATGCGTGGCCATATTATTGAGCGTTTTCCTGCCGCTCCCGGCTTGCCAAAAGATACTCAATCGTATCTTAAGCAAGTTGAAGATATTTATGTGACGGATGCTTACCACTCTCTATCAATTGAAGGGTATCGCGTTAGCCGGGAATTAATTAAAAAAGTGCGTGGCGGTAATTGGAATCCAGACAAAGAAGATGATGAGGAACGCAATGCAATGGCTGCCCATGGATACTGGCAAGCTTACCAGGCCGTGCGGAAAAGCATTGATAGGGTTTTGAATGATGAAAATGCTGGCACTGTCATTCACGATGATCATGGTATTTGGTATCAAGAGATGTTTTCACCGGGTGTAACCGCTGGCATATTGCGACCATCAGATTTAGCAGGGTATCGTAATGAATCAGTCTATATTCGCAAATCAAAGCATGTCCCGCTAAATAAAGAAGCTCTACGTGATGTAATGCCAGCCTTATTTGATTTATTAGGGGAAGAAACCGAGCCTGGTGTTCGTGTGGTACTTGGACATTTTATCTTTGTGTATATTCACCCCTATATAGATGGTAATGGCCGCATGGGACGGTTTTTAATGAACCTCATGCTGGCCAGTGGTGGATATCCATGGACAGTTGTTCCAGTGGATCAACGCACCGCATATATGGCAGCACTGGAAGAAGCCAGTGTTAATCAGAATATTGTTCCCTTTACTGATTTTTTGGCAAGGCTGGTTAATTCAGGAATTGAAGAGTGTAAAAACATGTTTATAGGACGAACCTAATATGAAGAAAATAATTTTTGCGTTAATATTTATCGGCATCATCTACCTGCAAATTAAAGGAAGTGAAATGCAAGAAATTAAAACAGAAATTGAAATATCAGCGCCACCCTCTAAAGTATGGGAGATCATAACAAACATTAATGATTGGCAGGAATGGAGTCCTACTATTAATGCTTCAAAGGGCGAAGCTTCAGTCGGTTCAAAGCTTTCGATAACGATGATGAGCAAAGAGATAGGTAAGGATGGCCCGAAATATAATCCAGTAATTACAGCGCTTAAAGAACCAAATTATTTTCATTGGCGTGCTCACATGTTAGCTGGATTTATTTTTACAAACGACAAAATATTTCAACTGGAAGAAATTCCCTCAGGAACGAAATTAACACATACAGAAACATTTAAAGGGCTGGTTACACCAATGTTTAGAGGGCAGATGGAGAAAGGTGTTCCTCCTATGTTAAATGCAATGAATAAGGCATTGAAGGAATTAGCCGAGAAATAAATGAATCAAGGAATCAGTGTTCGCTCCGGCGAATGTTTCAACAACTCTGACCCCTTGATTTCGCAAATGTTTTAGGAGGAAGTATGAGCGAACTATACGGCGAACAACACAGGCGCTTGCAGCAAGAATTTGATACTACAAAATTGGCCGACAGGGTGAAAGAATTCATTGTACTGCCGGAAATAGCCGATGAGCATAAACCCTTTATTGAAAGTCGCGATATGTTTTTTCTGACGACGATTGATCATCGTGGTTATCCTACTTGTTCTCATAAAGGTGGCTCACCTGGTTTTGTCAAGGTGATGGATGATAAGACGCTTGCATTCCCCAGTTATGACGGCAATGGTATGTTTCTGTCTATGGGGAATATTACTGCGAATAACAAAATTGGGATGTTGTTTATTGATTTCGAGACGCCACATCGCGTGCGGGTGCATGGAACTGCCAGTATTGATAAAAATGATTCGTTAATTCAGGAGTTTGATGGCGCGGAACTGGTGGTGCGGGTTACGGTTACCGAGATGTTTGTTAATTGCCCACGTTACATTCATCAATATCAGCGTGTGCAATCTTCTAAATACACGCCTCAGACTGATTTCGAAACTCCGTTAACGCCGCAGTGGAAGCGTATAGATGCACTACAGGATGTGTTACCTGAGCGTGATAAGGGTGTTGCCGAGAAGCTTGGGGGAACTATCACACCCGACGAATACGGGGAGCGTGTGATGAAGGGTGAGGGTTAAGATTGAAAACTTTGTGATAGATTGTAGGAGCGGCTTTAGCCGCGATAGGGTGCTGCACAAACCATCGCGGCTGAAGCCGCTCCTACAGAATATAGATAGTTTGCTATAAAAAGATGTTCGTATTAATCAGAGATCCCATAATGTTTAGTCATCTTCATCATCATCCGTCATCAGATCAATTGCAGCGCCGGTAACTTTGAAGGGTACTTTAACGACTTCAATAGCAACGTCCGCAGTAGTGCCGATAATGGTTCCGAGGCAACCCTGCAGAGCGAATAATGTGATGGCCAGTGTCAGGTATTTCAACATAATAATGTCCTGTGTGATCAGCTGGTAAATCTTGTATCGGTATAACTCATGCCAATTATCGTGATGCAGTTAACATCCTTGCGGTATTCTAAACGCCTTACTCTACGGGTGTGTCACTGCGGTTACCCCATTCCGACCAGGCACCGGGGTAGCCACTGATTCTAGTATAGCCTAACATTTTTAGCATGATGTAGGCATGTGAGGAACGGTGGTGCGACTGGCAGTAGCAGATTATTTCTTTATCTGACGTTAATCCTAGTTGATCCAGCATCGACCGTAATTCAGTTTCTGGTTTGAAGCGGGCATTGCGTGTTTGATCCATGGTATCCACCCAGTTCAGATTGACGGCGCCGGGAATATGTCCGCCCTGTGTGGCGAATTTTTTTTCTCCAGAAAATTCCAGCGGTGTGCGACTGTCTAGCAGACCTAGATCAGCTGCCTTTAATCGTGACAGGATGTAGTCTGTGTCAACTGCTGCCGAGGTTTTTTCGGTGACAGTGTAATCTCCGGGGGTGGGTGTCACTGGTTCGGAGCTGACCGGAAAACCTTCGTTGAACCAGGCAACCAGTCCACCATTGAGCAGTGAAAAATGTTTATGTCCCACGACATCCAGTGTCCATAAGAACCGGCTGGCCCAACCACCGCCTTCGTCATCGCAAGCTACCACGTGTGTGTCGGGTGTCATGCCGATTGCTGTGAACAATGCGCTCAGTTCAGATGCGTCGGGTAGCTGTCCCATGATGGGTTTATTGATTCTGACAAATTGTGATCCTGCCAGAAAAACTGCGCCTGGAATGTGTTGGGCGTACTTTTCCGGTTTGGTGATATGCAGGATAAGTAGACGTTTGTCTTCCAGTTTGTCGGCGAGTTCCTGGGGTTCAACAACCAGGGGTAGTAAAGGGTCAGTCACAGGGTTTTCCATTGGATGTAGATTTATTGGCTATTGTACCTGTATTGCCTGGTTTGCCCAATATCCGGGAAGAGTCCTTAGAAAACTATGGTAAATATGTGAGACCTGTAGGAGCGGCTTCAGCCGCGATGGACACTGTTAACCTATCGCGGCTGAAGCCGCTCCTACAGTGTTTGTTGTGCCTGGTTGGGGGCTGGCTTAGTTAGTTGTGTCTAGTAGTTCAATCCAGTGTTTTACTTTCTTTTCTGTTCCTTGCTGGATATGTAACAGGCAGCCTATGTTGGCAGTGGCTATCAACTCCGGTTGATCATCCAGTAAATTATTGAGCTTGTTACTTCTCAATTGGGTTGATAGCTCTGGTTGTAAAATTGAGTAGGTACCGGCCGATCCGCAGCACAGGTGTGTGTCTTTGACCGTTGTTAATTCGAACCCCAGTTTTATAAGTAGTGTTTCGACTATGCCGTCCAGGCGTTGGGCGTGTTGTAGGGTGCAAGGCGAATGGAAAGCAATGCGGGCATGTTTGGGTGATAAGGAGGACAGGTCTTCTCCGGTCATAAATTCACTCAGGTCAGATGCCAGTTTGCTGATTTTAGTTGCACGTTCTGCATAAGCAGTATCCTGTTGCAGTAGATGTCCGTAATCCTTGACCATCGGTGCGCAACCACTGGCATTGATGATAATAGCTTCAGCGCCTTTTTCAATCAGCGGCCACCAGCTGTCGATGTTGTTCCTGGCCAGTGTTTTAGCCTGTTCAACTTCGTTCAGGTGAAAGGGCAGGGCGCCACAGCATTGCGCCTGTTCGGCGACGGCTGTGTGAATACTCAGGCGGTCTAAGACACGTTTTGTGGCGTGATTGATTTGTGGTGCCAGGCCAGGTTGAACACAGCCTTCCAGTAATATGACAAAACGGTTGTGTTGTGAATCGGGTAAATGCGGTTGCGTTTGACGCGCAGGAAATTGTTGTTTCAGTTGGCGGGGTAACAGGAAACGAAAAACCTGGCCGACGCGTAGCAATGGCATGAAGCGGTTACGGTAGGGCAGGATAGTGCATAACAGTTTACGTATTAACCGTTGTCGCCATGGCCGTTTGACTTGTTGTTCAACCAGATCACGTCCGATGTCCAGCAGCTTGTGATACTCGACGCCTGACGGGCAGGTGGTTTCGCAGGCGCGGCAGGTTAAACAGCGGTCTAGATGCAGTTGTATGCTGGCTGTGGCGGTATGGCCTTCCAGAATTTGTTTGATCTGGTAAATCCGGCCGCGTGGCCCGTCGAGTTCATCGCCGAGTAATTGATAGGTCGGGCAGGTTGCGTTGCAAAAACCGCAGTGGACACAGCTGCGCAAGACCCGGTCGGCTTCCTTACCCGCTGCACTTTCTTTGTAATCACTGCTGAGCTGCGTTTGCATTTATAGTTCCGGGTACAGGGCGCCTGGGTTGAGAATGTTTTCCGGGTCGAGCGATTGTTTCAGGCGTTTTTGTAGTAGTAAAAGCGCATCATCGAGTTTTTGTAAATATCTTCGTCCAGTTATTTTATCAAATAAAGTGGTATGTCCACCTGCTTGTCTGGTAACACTGCGAACAGTTTCTTCATCCAGCCCGGTCTTCAACCAGCGTTGACCACCACCCCATTCAATGAGCCAGTCACCTTCGATCGCTAAAGGTGCTGTCGCCGGTGCGACACTCAGGCGCCAGAGATTATCTTTTGAATTAAAATAGGGATGGGTTTGTTCTCGAAGTGAGTCCCAGAAATTCTCATCGCTGAAGAGTTCACCACCCATTTTTTGCCGCGCTGACTGTATCGCTTCATCACTGCCGGACAGGCGTATCAATAGTTTTTCACCTTGAATGCATGTCGCCGTTACTGGCAAGGTCTCTCCTGACCAGGTGCTGCATTGTTTGATTGCAGCCTGGGTATTTAATTCAAATTGTAAAGTGATTTCCTGTTGCGGCATTGGCAAGACTTTGAGTGACACTTCGGTGATCACACCTAGCGTACCCATCGCGCCGACCATCAAGCGTGATAAATCATAACCGGCGACATTTTTCATCACCCGGCCGCCGAAGCTCAAGGCTTGACCGTTACCGTTTATAATATTAGCTCCAAGAACAAAGTCACGGGCAGCACCAGCATACGGGCGGCGTGGCCCTGACAAGCCACAGGCAATGGTACCGCCGAGTGTCGCGGTGTCTGAAAAATGCGGAGGTTCAAACGCCAACATTTGATGTTGTTCGCTCAATGCATGTTCAATTGTTTTCAAAGCTGTGCCGGCACGAGCAGTAATAACCAGTTCAGACGGTTCGTACTCAATAATACCGCTATGTTCAAGTACCGATAGCGGATCACCCGTATGATCCTGACGAAAGCCTGATTTGCTATTACCGCCAGTAATGCGCAATTTTTTCTGTTGCGCACCCGCCAGGGCAATTTGTTCACAGAGTTCCTGACCAATATCACCCTGGATTTCAGGCATACTCAAAACCGTTCCAGTTCCGGGAAGGGTAATTCACCACCATGAACATGCATCTGTCCGAATTCTGCGCAGCGCGCCAGGGTTGGTACGGCCTTGCCGGGATTGAGTAATGAGTCAGGATCAAAAGCTTGTTTAACAGCGTGAAACTGACTTAGTTCTGCCGCCTTAAATTGCACGCACATCTGGTTGATCTTTTCTACACCGACACCGTGTTCACCGGTGATCGTACCGCCAACCTTGATGCAGAGTTCGAGAATTTTTCCACCAAATTCTTCTGTGCGTTCCAATGCACCGGGTTGATTGGCATCATAAAGTATCAACGGGTGCAGGTTGCCATCACCGGCGTGAAAAACATTGGCAACAGGTAGATTATATTCATCTGACCATTGACTGATGGTGGTTAATACTTCGGCCAGATGTTTGCGTGGTATCGTGCCATCCATGCAATAGTAATCGGGTGCCAGACGACCGACGGCCGGGAAGGCGGCCTTACGTCCTTTCCAGAACAACAATCGTTCCTGTTCATCCTGCGCGGTGCGAATTTCTACTGCACCGGCAGATTGTAATATTTCACGTACCTTTTGTGCCTGCGCAGAAACATCCTGGTTATTGCCATCAACTTCACATAACAGAATTGCAGCGCATTCTGGATATCCGGCGTGTACAAAATCTTCAGCTGCGCGAATGGCTAATCGATCCATCATTTCCAGTCCGGCTGGAATGATGCCTGCACTGATAATAGTGCTGACAGCGTTGCCTGCTTGACCGATATCATCAAATGCAGCCAGTAGTACTTGCGTGCTTTCTGGTTTGGGTAATAAGCGGACAGTGATTTCAACAATGATACCGAGCAAACCTTCTGATCCGGTCATTAAGGCAAGCAAGTCATACCCGGGTGAATCATAGGCGGTGTTGCCGATCGTCAGTAGTTCGCCATCAATTGTAATTATTTTTAACTGCGCAATGTTGTGTACCGTTAAACCGTATTTTAAACAATGCACACCCCCGGCATTTTCGGCGACATTGCCACCGATCGAGCAGGCGATTTGCGAAGAGGGATCTGGCGCGTAGTATAAATTGTATTCAGCGACGGTTTCCGATATCGCCAGATTGCGTACGCCGGGTTCGACGGTTGCCAGGCGGTTTTCGGTGTCAATGTTCAGTATGCGGGTAAATTTCGCAAGGCTTAGTAATACACCGTTATCCAGTGGTAATGCGCCACCCGATAAACCGGTGCCGGAACCGCGTGCGACGACGGGAATCTTGGCACCTTTACATAGCTTGACGACATTTTGTATTTGTCCAATGGTTTCTGGCATCGCCACGAGCCAGGGTGTTTGTCGGTAGGCAGACAAGCCATCACATTCATAAGGTCGTAACTCGGCGGCTTCGCGTAACAAACCGCCGGTAGGTAAAACGTCTTCCAGTTGTTTTATAAACGCGTCTTGATCTGAGTTAAGATTAGTTTCAGGCATGTCAGGTAATTACGGTTGGTGCATCCCGTTGGGTATGGTGTTTGATGCCGGCGATTTCATCCGCGATGCTGATCAAGTCACCAGTGCCAATTGTGCATCCTCTAGTTGGTGTTCAGGGTTTGGTTCATATCGTTCCAGGTAAATCCGCAGTGTTGCTCCCTGGGTGCCTGTTCCAGACAGGCGGTATACGATGCGTGAACCATCACTGAAACCGATGCGTATGCCCTGGTTAGTGCTGACTGATGCATCGATTGGATCGGTGTAGCTGAAGTTATCACTGTAATCGACAGCATAATTTCCGAAACGTTTTCCAGGTAATTTACCTAGTTGTTTTTGCAAATCATCAATCAGAGTATTCGCATTATCGCTGTCGACATTTTCGTAATCATGCCGGGAATAATAATTGCGGCCATAACGCCGCCAGTGTGACTGGACAATATCACTCACCGTTTCTTTGCGTACGGCAAGCAGGTTGAGCCAGAACAGAACCGCCCAGAGGCCATCTTTTTCGCGTATATGATCTGACCCAGTTCCAAAGCTTTCTTCGCCGCACAAGGTTATCTTTTTTGCATCGAGCAGATTACCGAAAAATTTCCATCCGGTCGGTGTTTCGTAACATTCGACACCCAGTTGTTCAGCAACCCGGTCGACTGCCTGACTGGTTGGCATGGATCGCGCAACACCGGCGATACCCTGTTTATAACCCGGTGTCAGGTGTGCGTTGGCAGTCAGTATTGCCAGACTGTCGCTCGGTGTGACAAAAAACTTGCGGCCCAGAATCATGTTGCGGTCGCCGTCACCGTCTGATGCGGCGCCAAAATCTGGAGCGTGCCTACCGAACAGACAGTCAACCAACTCTTTGGCATAAACCAGGTTAGGGTCTGGATGACCGCCGCCAAAATCTGCTTTGGGAACTGCATTCATCAAATCGCCTGTCGCGATGCCTAATCGGTGTTCGAGAATTTCCACTGCATAGGGGCCGGTCACGGCGTGCATGGCGTCAAAGCGCATGTGGAACAAACCGGAATTGAATAATGCACGTATGCGGTCAAAATCAAACAGGTGTTCCATCAGGTCTGCATAATCATTGACCGGGCTGACTACTTCGATTTGTGTTTCGCCAAGTTGGTGTGTGCCAGGCGAATTGATATCAATGTCCTGACTTTCGATTGTGTAGTAGCGTTTGATTGAACAAGTATTCTGATAGATATTTTCAGTGATGTTTTCGGGTGCGGGGCCACCATTAGAAATGTTGTATTTAATACCGAAATCACCCTCCGGACCGGCTGGATTATGGCTGGCTGACAATACGATTCCACCAAAGGCACCGCGTTGTCTTATTAAGTGAGAAACTGCAGGAGTGGAGAGAAGACCCTTTTGGCCGATAATAAGGTGACCGAAGCCATTAGCGGCTGCCATGCGGATTATTGTCTGTATGGCGGTGTCGTTGTAGTAGCGTCCATCGCCACCAACAACCAGGGCTTTTCCTTGATAACCATCAAGGCTGTCAAAAATAGACTGGACAAAATTTTCCAGATAATGCTTTTGTTGAAAGACGCTTACTTTTTTACGTAAACCGGATGTGCCGGGCCGTTGATCAGTAAAAGCGTTTGTTAATATTTCTGTTTTATTCACAATAAATAGTTCCGGTTTACTTGACTTTTCGATTGTCAAGTATTGCACGAAAACGCCGATAGTTTTCTCTACAAGATTCAGTCATTATGACTGGACGCAAACACATTTTACTATGCTAAGATCATTTTATGGTGAAAACGAGTCGGCGAACAATACTACCAAATGTCAGGGCAAGTCAGTTGCCTGGGCTGGCGGAGTTGTATGAGCTGAATTATATTCAGCTGCGCCGTCTGGTTGCCGATTTTGATCTTATTCCTGATACCAGTATGTCGCGGGCAAAGGGTGCGCTTGATTTACATTTAACAGTACTGGATCGTGCTCGTTATACCACTACCTTGCGATTGACTTATAAGTTCAATGACGAATCGGGATCTTTCCCTGCACCTGACGCGATTATCAGGCTGTATCACGATGCCCAGTCTGCCGAAGTAATTTCACATACCCGCAGGCGTGGACGTAAACACGCCGAGTATGACCGCTCATATCACCATTATCCTATGCAGATGAAATGGGAAGCTAACCGTTTTTTACAGAAGTGGCTAGCCTATTGTTTGATACAGGGACATGGATATTCACCTGGCAGAGACCAGTATCTGGAAGCTGTCCAGGCGGTTGCCGGTAAAAAGACGCTGGATGTGGATTCCTGATACCCTGTTCTAATCTGGTTTTTGTTTCCCGTCTATCGTCATATAATCGGTTGCATACTTTCTAAAGCAACTGGTTTTTCCCACTCAAGTTATGAGACTTTCTACCAAAGGCCGTTATGCAGTCACGGCAATGATGGATCTGGCTATTCATTGTAAAGATGGCCCGGTCACACTGGCTGACATTTCTGCCTGCCAGAATATTTCCCTGTCCTATCTCGAACAACTTTTTGCCAAGCTGCGCCGTGACAAGCTGGTGGAAGGTGTTCGCGGCCCTGGCGGTGGTTACCGGCTGGCGTTATCGGCTGACCAGATTACCATTGCCACCATCATTACAGCGGTCGATGAAAAAGTCGATTCCAGTTGTAACGGTGAAAGCCAGTGTCAGGAAGGCGAACTTTGTCTCGCCCATGATCTTTGGTGTGGGCTGAGTGAGCGTATTTTTGATTTTCTGGATGGCATTACTCTGGCTGATTTTCTTAACCGGCCTGCGGTTCAGGAAGTCATACACCGCCAGGATTTTGCAAGCCAGAGGCATAATGCGTTTCACTTACCTGTTAAGTAAGCGAGTGAGCACTTGTAGGAGCGGCTTTAGCCGCGATGAATACTGTGCACAGCCCATCGCGGCTAAAGCCGCTCCTACAAGTATTCACGGATTAATCAAAGGTTCCCTGGCTCTTGTCCATACCAGCAAACGGTTATTGGCGGGCATTTCATAATCCTTCTTTAACGACATCCCGGCATTGATGGCTAGCTGATTGATAGCTTCAAAATCACGCACCCCGCTTTCCGGATCACGTGCTTTTAACCAGCCATCAAAGCGGGCATTGCTTTCACTGGTATACTCACCGTTGTAGTTAAACGGGCCGTAGAGACATAAAGTGCCACGTTCCTGCAACACTTCACTAATACCCTCGAAAAGTTTTACTACGGCCTGCCAGGACATGATGTGCGTGGTGTTGGCGCTGAATACCGCATCGTATTCGCGGCCGGGCCAGGTATCATTTGTTACATCCAGCGCGAGCGGTGCAAGGACATTGACTAGCTCTGTTTCATCCAGCCAAAGCTGTATGCCAGCATGCGAATCAAATACATCACTGGTTTGCCAGATAAGTTCAGGGAACATCCCGCCGAAAAATACGGCGTGTTGACCGGTGCCGCTGCCGATTTCGAGTAATTTTTTACAGTGGCCGATTTCGATCTGTAAAACTTTCAGAATAGGGAGTTTGTTTTGTTCGCAAGCTTCAGAAAAGGGTTTCATAATAATTGCTCAGATGTGATTCGAGAATATCAAGAATCTGTAGGAGCGGCTTCAGCCGCGAAAGGGGCATTGTTGCTCATCGCGGCTGAAGCCGCTCCTACATGATTTATTGTTATAATATTTCTCCTCGTTGGTAATCCGCCCTCATCTATGGCATAAAGTGATCCCATGAAAAACACATCTCAGCAAAATCAGCCAAAAATCAAAGCCGGTAAACGTCGCAAATCGCTGCCGACGCGCGCTGAAACTTCAGATCGGCATGCCTTGTATGAGAAGTCTGTACAGGCAACAGATTTTGAATACGAATTTGTCGATGACAATTTTACACGTATTCGTGGTCGTGAAGCGCAGCTATTACGTGAGGATTTTTGTGGTACCGCCAGAATGTGCTGCGAATGGGTCAGTCATCGCGAGACTAACCGCGCGATTGGTGTCGATCTTGATACAGAAGTACTGAGCTGGGGCCGTGAACATAACCTTGCTGATTTAAAATCCGAACAGCGGGTACGCATAACGCTATTGGAAGATAATGTTTTGACCGTAAAAACTGATCCGGTCGATGTCATTATGGCAATGAATTTCAGTTGGCAGATTTTCAAAGACCGTGACAGCTTGCGTGGTTACTTTGAAAAAGCGCGTGCAGGACTGGCGGATGACGGCATCTTTTTCATGGACATTTTTGGTGGCTATGAGAGTCAAAAAGAAATTAAGGAAAAAACCAAACACAAAGGTTTTACTTATGTGTGGGAGCAAGCCAGTTACGAACCAATTTCAGGTGATATTGTTTGTCATATTCATTTCACATTTAATGACGGATCCAAAATCAAGGAAGCCTTTACCTACGAATGGCGGCTTTGGTCGTTACCGGAAGTGCAGGAGCTTCTTAAAGAAGCCGGTTTTTCCAATGTCACGGTTTACTGGCAGGGAGAAGACGAAGACGGTGAAGCGGATGGAGAGTTTGAGCCAGCAACAGAAGGGGATGCAGATCCGGCCTGGGTGTGCATGATCAGTGCTGAGAAATAAGGCTTTACACAGCCTGGAATAAGTCTAAGTAAAAAATTAATAAAATTAGATGAAAGACTTACAGAGTGGGTTGACAGGGTTACTACTTATCCTTATAAAAGCAGGTGAAATTGGATAACAATTACTAGAGGACGGAATATGGATTTTGATCAAGAATTGGATGCGCGTGGACTCAATTGCCCCCTACCAATATTACGCGCTAAAAAGACTATTGATAGTTTAGATGTTGGACAAGTGTTGAGAATTGTTGCGACTGACCCCGGTTCAGTTAAGGACTTCCAGGCATTTTGTGAGCAAACCAAACATGAGCTGGCCGAACATAGCGAAGGAGATGGAGAGTATTTTTTCCTGATTCGAAAGACTGCCTGAACCAGCGCAGTTTTTGCACCAACCATAAAGCCGGGTAATTACCCGGCTTTTTTATTTATCAGCGTTCCCTTAGTACCACGTTATTAATTTTATCTATAAGTATGTGTAATTAAGGATATTTAGACCCATATTGTGGTCTGATATTTTAAGGCGCATGCTTTAGTTATACTTGCAGCCAGAATTCCAGCCGTTAATTTGGTTGGATAAAAATAATGGGTTTCCGGACGAACCCGAATAAGCGTTAGAGGAGGTGATGGTGCTATGAAACACCAGACACAAATCCCTGCATACTGGGCATATATTATTTGTGTAGCCATGAGCCTGTTTCAGGCTTCTGCCAATGCTACTGTGGATGAATCGATAAAACTGTTAGACCAGGAAGCAACAACACCTTGGTATGACGACCATAGCTTGCAGAATCCGGATGACATCAGCAGGTTTTATAATTCCCGTGCATTTGAACCCGTCTGGTATGACAACGACGGCATGCTGGAGCGTGCACAGGAACTGCATGACTTTCTGGATCAGGCCCGCCTTGAAGGTTTGATCGCAAGTGGGTTGCAAGATAATAACGCTGCCCGTTCACATCTGCCAAAAGACATGCAGGATAAAGCCAGAAGGGAAATTCAATTAACAGATTTATTTATGAGTCTGGCGAAGCGTGTATCACAAGGACAATTAAATCCATCTGACTTTGATACTGAGTGGCACTACGATCGACCACAGATCGATACCGTTGCTCTGTTACAGAGTGCACTGGAGTCAAACGATTTTACCGGTACCCTGTCTGGTCTGTTACCGCAACATAAAAGCTACCGTCAACTGGTCACTACACTTGGATTTTATCGCGAACTTGCACAGTCTGGTGGTTGGCCTGAAATTGCACGTGTCGGCCCTACTCTTGAATTAGGTGCTACCGGGGATGAAATTATCCAATTGCGGGATCGTCTACGGCTTAGTGGTGATCTTGTTACCGACATACCCAACGATACTGGGTTTGATGCAGAGCTTAAACTAGCCGTCAACCATTTTCAGAAACGGCACGGCTTGAAAGCTGACGGTGTCGTGGGACTCGCAACAAGAGAAGCGTTGCATACATCCGTTGATAAACGTATTGAACAAATCACTCTAAACTTGGAACGCTGGCGGTGGTTACCCAGAGACCTGGGTGAGCGTCATATTCGTGTCAATATGGCCGGTTTCGAGTTGCAGGTTCGCGAAGATGATGAAATCCCCTTGTCGATGCGTGTCATCGTCGGTAAGGATGAGCGCAAGACACCGGCGTTTACCAAAGAAATGAAGTACCTGGTCTTTAACCCTTACTGGAATGTTCCTGATAAAATAGCGCGTGAAGATCTCATGCCGCACGTCTTGCATGACCCAGGTTATTTTTTCCGCAAAAATATTCGCGTGTTATCGGGTTGGGGAAAACATTCTGAGGAGCTGGATCCTTATTCGATCGACTGGCAGGCTTACCGGGACTCAAAATACCTGCCTTTTAAGTTCCGCCAGGATCCTGGGGAACGTAACAGCCTGGGCCGGGTGAAGTTCATGTTACCCAATCCATACAGTGTATATCTACACGACACACCATCCAGACGCTTGTTCAAACGTTCTGTCCGCACTTTTAGTTCTGGGTGTGTGAGGCTCGAAGATCCCCTTGCTTTGGCAAATTATGTAATGGGTGATAATTGGCAGGCGTCAGCCTTACAAAAAATTATTAAAAGCAATAAAAACAGAATATTAGCATTGCCAGAACCTATTCCGGTGCATATGCTTTATCAGACAGCCTGGGTCGATCAGTCTGGAATTGTACAATTTCGGAAAGATATCTATAAAAAAGACAAACTGATGCTGATGGCCTTACCGCAGGCCATTCAGCCGGTTGCGCAACAGGGTGAAGATGACAAACTGACGAGCCATGGATCGCTCAGTTTGTTACAAAACTGAACCTGTTTCACACTTTTGGAGGGAAAAATGCTGGTTTGCAATACCAGCACTTCAGGGAACTGACTTGGGGCCGCCGAACAGGTATACTTCCGTACTACTAACACGGTTTCCATGAATTTATTGCACGTCACGGGCTATGACGACCATACGACGAACTAACAAAATTCAACACAGCCAACAGCCGTCCCGACGGCTTTTCCTGAAATCAGTTGCTGGTGCAACTGCTACTCTCTCGACTTCACCTGTCTGGTCAATGCTGCAACATGTCCAGGTACGAACCCTTGATTTTAATAATTTACATACGGGTGAGATTCTAAGCTCAACTTACTGGGCGGAAGGTGAATATGTTGCGGATGAGATGAAGTTGGTTGATAAAATTCTGCGTGACCACCGAACCGGTGACATCATTAATATTGATACTCGATTGTTGGATATTTTGTATGTGATGCAGCAATTGGTAAAAGTTTCTGGTTCTTACAATGTGATATCAGGCTATCGGTCACCTGCCAGCAATGAGCGGTTGCGCACCGCAAGTAGTAAGGTCGCAAAGAACAGTTTCCACATGAAAGGCAGAGCCATTGATATTAATCTACCGGGTTGTGATTTGAAGCATTTGCGTAATGCTGTCGTGTCCATGCAAGCCGGTGGTGTTGGCTATTACCCGACATCGAATTTTATACACATCGATAACGGAAAAGTCCGGCACTGGTAAAAACAGGGAAGCTTTGCTTAATTAGCAAGAATCCGTAGGAGCGGCTTCAGCCGCGATTGGGCTGCGGTGTTCATCGCGGCTGAAGCCGCTCCTACAGTATTTATACTGTTATTAATTCCAAAATGCACGAATCATTTATTCCTTAACAAGGTATTCTCCAACTGGAATCTCATCAAGATTCCATTCCCCCACCCGGTGACGAATCAAACGCAAAGTTGGATAACCGATATGTGCGGTCATTCGCCTGATTTGCCGGTTACGTCCTTCGCTTAGCACGATATTCAGCCAGCTGGTTGGAATATTTTTTCTTTCTCTGATGGGTGGCGTTCGTGTCCACAGGCGAGGTGGTTCTATCCGACTGGACGGTGCTGGTTTGGTGGCACCATCTTTGAGTATGATGCCATTGCGTAAACGGTCGAGATCTGATTCTTCAGGGATACCTTCCACCTGTACCCAGTACTCCTTGAGCTTGTTATAGCGAGGATTGCTGATACGTTGTTGCAGTTTCCCGTCATCGGTTAATACCAGTAGACCTTCGCTATCATAGTCCAGCCGACCAGACACATAGACATTTTTGATGTCAATGAAGTCAGCTAGAGTTTGCTTGTCGCTGTCCGTCGTAAACTGTGAAAGCACCCGGAAAGGTTTGTTAATCAGAACAATCACACCGTGCTGCCAATTTATTTTTCAAATAAAACAGGCACGATGTCAGAAAACTGGCTGGCAAAATGCACCGTTAATCCTTCGCGTATGTAATCAGGAATTTCTTCGAAGTCACCCCGATTAGCTTCCGGAAGGATGAGCTCCTTGATATTGACACGGCGTGCGGCGATTACTTTTTCACGTATACCGCCAACTGGTAACACCTGACCGGTCAGAGTAAGTTCACCGGTCATTGCCAACTTACGCACTAGTTTGCGACCGCGTGCCAGTGACAGCAATGCGCTGGCCATAGTAACTCCTGCACTGGGTCCATCCTTGGGAGTGGCGCCGGCCGGTACGTGTAAATGAATGAATGACTTTTCGAATAATTCGAGCTTTGCACCCCAGCGTTCGGCATTGGCCATGATATAGCTGTAGGCAATTTCGGCTGATTCGCGCATCACATTACCAAGTTGTCCGGTTAATTTAAAGCCACGTTGTAAACTGTGAATGCGCGTCGCTTCAATAGTCAGCGTGACGCCACCCATGGCTGTCCATGCCAGACCGGTGATGACACCAACACCTGATTGACGTTTTTCTTTCTGGAAAATCGCTTTACCGAGATAGTCCTCAATATCACCAGCACGAACATGGATCGGTGTTTTTTCACCGTTAAGGATTTTCATAACTGCTTTGCGGGCGATGGTGCCAAGATATTTTTCCAGTCGCCGTACACCGGCTTCGCGTGCATAGTTTTCGATAATTTTGCGTAATGCCGCTTTGTCGATGCGTAGTTGACCGCGTTTTTTTAACCCGGCGCGTTCGATTTGTCGGGGCAGTAAATGTTTGCTTGCAATGTCCAGTTTCTCACTGGCCAGATAGCCGGACAGCTGGATGACTTCCATACGATCCAGCAACGGACCGGGAATAGTATCCAGTTGGTTGGCCGTGCAAATAAACAGAGCTTTGGACAAATCAAAAGGAACGTCCAGGTAGTGATCGAGGAAATCCGCGTTTTGTTCCGGATCAAGCACTTCAAGCAAAGCGGATGCCGGATCACCTTGGTAAGAACTACCCACCTTGTCGATTTCATCAAGCATGATCACAGGGTTTGCGGATTGTGTGTCTTTAATTGCCCGGATAAACTTGCCAGGCATGGCTCCGATGTAGGTGCGGCGGTGGCCTTTAATTTCAGCTTCATCACGCATGCCGCCGAGCGAAAAACGGAAAAATTTGCGTCCCAGTGAGCGCGCAATCGAACGGCCTAGTGAGGTTTTACCCACACCGGGCGGGCCAACAAAGAGAATTATCGAGCCAGAAACCTCACCTTTCATAATACCGACACCGATGAATTCAAGAATACGTGTCTTGATGTCATCCAGTCCGACGTGATCATCGTCAAGGATTTCACGTGCCTGTTTTAGGTCGAGCTGATCTTGGGTGTGTTTCCCCCAGGGTAATACCGTCAGCCAGTCCAGATAATTTCGCGTGGTAGCGTATTCAGGTGAGCCTGTTTCCAGTACGGAAAACTTTTGCATCTCTTCATCAATGCGTTTTTGTGCGGTGTCCGGTATTTCCAGCGTTTCCAAACGCTCGCGGAATTTATCCGCCTCAGCCGTACGATCATCCTTGGAAATACCTAATTCTTTCTGGATAATTTTAAGCTGTTCACGCAGGATATGTTCACGCTGGTGATCCTGCATTTCATGTTCGACCTGTTTGCGGATGTCTGCCTGTGCCTTGGCCAGTTCCAGTTCCTTGTTAATCAACACATGTACATGTTTCATGCGTGTCAGTAGATCAACCGCTTCCAGAACCTGTTGTTGTTCCTTACGTGCCGAGGTTGTCAGGCTGGCGGCAAAGTCAGCCAGATGAGAAGGATCATTCGGGTGGAAATGTTCGACGAACAGTTTGAACTCTTCGCCGTATAATGGATTAAGCGGAATCAATTCTTTGATGGTATTGATGATAGAGACAGCATAAGCTTTGATGTCGGGGATTTCTTTGTACTTTTCTTCAGCGAAATATTCGACGCGTGCACTGAAGGGTGCCTTACTCGTAATCCATTTAGTTATTTTGAAACGTTGAACGCCCTCTAGAAGTACCTGCATGCGGCCGTCCATCTTACCCACGCGATGGATACGGCAGGCGGTGCCCATAGTATAGAAGTCACCGATAGCCGTTTCTTCTGTGTGCCGGGTTCTGGACAGTAGCAAGCCTATTATTCCGTTGGCTTTTTCGGTTGCCGCTTCGATAGTTTCACCCCAGGCATCTGGATCCACCAGTAGAGGAATGGCCTGACCGGGGAAAAACGGCCGATCTGTTTGCGGTAATATCGGAATAGAACCGGGGAGAATTTCGTTCGCGCGAACAATTTCGTTGGCAATCGTTTGATTGTCGTTATTACTGTCGTCGTTTTGGTCGATTTCCATGGGATTTTTTATTTGTTAAGGATCTAAGGAGCTTCTGTTAATGAGCGAGAATCTGTAGGCGCGGCTTTAGCCGCTTCTACAGCATTTACACGGTTCACTATGGCAAAATGCTCGAATTAATTCAGAGCTTCCATAAAATGTGGTGTTGAATGTGCTGATTTCAAGGTACGCAGCCTAACTTGCCAGCGGCCATTAATACAATCTTACTGAAGCGCTTTTGAATCACCGGACTTATCCACAAAACCTGTGGATAAGTCTGTGGAAGAAATGGGGTAAACCGCGTGGAACACCGAAAAATACTGGTTTTGTGTTAAATCGGATAAAATCTCGACAATTTTTATTAAGTTAGTTAATTCAATAAGATAAAAGCTTATTTTCGATTAAAAATGAATCTATATTCATTCTGTGGCTTGATTCATGACAGAACTGTAATGATTGTGCATAAACGAATATCTAACACAAAAGTTACCACATCAGATGTCAAGCCATAAATGCACGAAATTCACATGAATAACAAACCTTCTGGTCGGTTAATCGATGCCTGTACTGAGCAAACCAAGTTTGTGGTCACGTGCAAAATCCAGCATACGTTGAGTTGCCTTGAGTGCCTGTTTGCGGATACTTTCTTCGACATGAATTTCGTTGTCACCGGTTTCCAGCACATGGGCAAGATTGCGTAATTCATTCATCGCCATCCACGGGCAATGTGCGCAGGATTCACAGGTAGCCCCCACACCGGCGGTGGGTGCTTCAATAAACTTTTTATCCGGTGCAGCCTGTTTCATCTTGTACAGGATGCCGTTGTCAGTCGCGACAATAAACGTCTTGTTAGGTAAGTCCTGTGCGGCTTTAATAATCTGTGTTGTCGATCCGACCCGGTCGGCTAAATTAATAACTGCTTCCGGCGATTCCGGATGCACCAGTACGGCAGCTTCCGGGTGTAGGTCTTTCAGGGATTTTAAGGCCTCGGCTTTGAACGCTTCATGCACAATACAACCGGCTTGCCAAAGCAACATATCGGCACCGGTTTCTTGCTGAATATATCGACCCAAATGCCGGTCGGGTGCCCAGAGCACTTTTTTGCCCTGGCTATCGAGCCAGCGAATCAGGTCAACTGCAATAGAAGAGGTGACCACATAATCGGCACGTGCTTTAACTTCAGCGCTGGTGTTTGCATAGACGACAACCGTGCGATCCGGGTTAGCGTCACAAAAGGGTACAAATTGGTCTGCCGGGCAGCCGAGATCGAGAGAACATTCAGCCTCAAGTGTCGGCATTAATACGCGTTTTTCTGGAGTGAGGATCTTCGAGGTTTCACCCATAAAGCGAACCCCGGCGACAACCAGGGTGCTGGCGGCGTGTTCATTGCCGAAGCGGGCCATATCCAGTGAGTCGGATACATGGCCACCGGTTTCATCGGCGATCATCTGTAGATCGGCATCTGTGTAGTAATGCGCAACCAGCACGGCATCTTTTTCTTTTAGTAAACGCTTGATGCGCGCGATCAACTCGTCGCGTTCACCCGGCGCATAGTCAGGTTGACCGATACTGCCAGGCAATGGCATATCCAGGGTGGTGGTCGGCGGGATGATGGGAATAATTTGTCCAGGCATTAGATTTTCCGTATTGGTGCTATCCTAATAGCATGTGGGCGAACAGTAAGGTTTTCAACTTCCCTAATGGGGGATAGATAAATTATACGGTATGTTAAACCAGATTATTAATCAGGGTTTCCTTAGACTGATTTGTGCATCTTGACATTGTTAGCCCTGCATATACTGTAGGAGCGGCTTCAGCCGCGATGGGCGTTGCAACTAATCGCGGCTGAAGCCGCTCCTACATGTTTTTACGTATTATTCAGCAGAAATGCGCCTGTATAACGACAAGGCTTTAGTAGCATGCAAAAATATACCAGAATGCTTGTAACTGTTTGCAGTAAAGGAATACAGGCTCTGTTGTTGTTTATTTTAATACTGGCGCCGGCGCGTGCAGCTGATCCAATGGTGTTTCCCGACACCATGCTCGAGGAAGCCCTGGTTTATCCAGACTGGTTTGAAATCAGTAGTGGTGATCTGCGCGAGGATCTCAAACGGGCGCTGGATGCAGGCAAGCAAGGGATTATTGTTTATTTTGGGCAAAAACGCTGTGCGTATTGTCAGCAATTTATGCAGCAGGATTTAGGTTCCGAAGATATTGCCAACTACCTGCGTAAACATTTCAATATCATCCCGATTGATATCTGGGGTATCGAAGACCTGATAGATACCGATGGGAAATCCTATTCAGAACGTGAACTGTCGATTCATTATGAAACCAATTTTACGCCATCGCTGATATTTTATAATAGTAAAGGCAAAGCTGTTTTCGGTTTGCGTGGTTTTTACCCGCCGTATAAATTCCGGGCGGCACTTGAATATGTGACCGAGAAGTTTTACCAAAAAGAAAATTTCCGGGATTATCTGGCGCGCGCAGAACCTGGTCTATTTTTTACTGAAGGCGGACTCAATGAGCGTGATTTCTTTACAGGCCCGCCCTACGATCTTAAACGTGCGTTAAAGACAAACAAACCCTTAGTGGTGTTTTTTGAGCAGGGTAACTGTCATGCCTGTGATCTGTTACATAGTGGCCCGTTGAATAAACCAGAAACGCTGGAAGAGATTAACAATATGCATGCAGTGCAATTGGATATGTGGTCTGATACAACCGTCATTGCCCCGGATGGGAGCCGTACCACAGCAAAAGCATGGGCTAAAGAACTTGGCATATTTCATACCCCGACCTTACTTTTCTTTAGTCCGTCGGGTGAAGAAATTATGCGAATAGAATCGATAGTGCAATTTTACCGTTTATGGGGCGTGCTGGATTTTGTTAACAAGCGGGCTTATGAAACCGAGTCGGATTACCAGGCCTGGCGGTTGAAGCAGCGTAAGATACAGTGAGAATAGTGATTTAATTATATTTGCGGATTGGATATTTCACGCCGGAATGAAAACAATTCGTCCCCTCCCCCTCAGGGGGAGGGACAGGGAGAGGGGATTTAATTAGACAAGTTCATTTAATCTAATCCCCTCTCCCCAGCCCTCTCCCTGAGGGAGAGGGGGTTATTCGATCGAGCATGAGGTCTAAATGTTGAATACGCTAGCCGCAATTGCAAGAAGCAGTACCTACTGGTTATTACTCTTCGCACTGGGTGTCATCCTCGAAGCCGTAGCGCTGTTCTACCAATACGAACTGGAATACTGGCCCTGTGTAATTTGCATCCATGTGCGCGTTTGGGTGCTGGTATTTTCCCTGATTGCCATAGCAGGAATTTTCACCCGAAGAATCTGGCCATTGCGTAGCCTGATGCATGCGCTGGTGACTATCATCATGGCTATTCTGGTAGAGCGTTCCTGGAATTTACTCGGGGTAGAACGCGGCACTATTGAAGGCAGTTGCAGTATGGCGTCAGGGTTGCCGAACTGGTTCGCATTAGATGTCTGGTTTCCAGCGATGTTTAAAGTCTGGGAGCCGTGTGGTTACACACCCGAATTGATGTTCGGAATTACTATGGCCGAAGCCTTGTTGGTGTTATTTATTGGATTGTTATTAGTGAGTGCTTTGCTGACGTTGGCATCACTGCGAGACAAGCGCACTGTATAAGGAGAACCTGTAGGAGCGGCTTCAGCCGCGATGGGGCGCAGCAGTGTTCATCGCGGCTGAAGCCGCTCCTACAGGTCTGCGCTGTTCAAAAGAGGTTTCTTAAAGTTAGAACCGGGAAGGTGGCTGTTGCTTAAAATATAAAACCTGTCCCGAAGTATGTTGTAACATCAGAGTGCCACGTTTGCGCATATAACGGTACGGTATGGTCAATCTAGCTTGCGGTACAAATAGCTTAAGGTGGTTATTTTTTTCCAGCCGTAGTGTTCCGCTCAGCACGCCTTCCCGGCTGCGAAGTCTGAAACGATTATTTCTTACTTGCAGGGCTTCTCCCGATTGGCTCAACCAGTTTCCTTCGAGTGGAGAACGCACTGCATTTGCTCTGTTAGGGATTAGGGCCCTGGTGGACCTTGTTGCCAGCGGGGATTAGGCGGCATGCCAAAGCCCGGACCAGCGCCTGGTGGCAAACCACCGTTAGGGCATCCTCGACCAGGGCGTCATTCTGCTTCCTGGCCACATGCCCGGCATACCACCCATCCCACCCATCCACGGGTTAAAACCGGAACCAAAATTACTGCCCATTTTTAACGAACTGGTATTTCCAAACGAGCCAGCCATGTGGTTTGCCATTGCCGTCATCATGCGGAACATAGCGGACATCATGTCGCCCATGGGATTGGGCGCAGCTTGTAATGGTTGTGACAGGCTCATCATGAGAATAAGGGAAGTGCTTAATTTCTTCATAATATAACAGTGTTAACGGCAGCCAGTTGGCAAGTTTAGGTTGCTAGGATAGCAAAATACCCATCGTTAGGAGAAGAGGGTTTCACAGGAAGATAAAATAAGTTTTTCTGATTCAACTTACAATCAAATAAACACCAGCCACCATCAGCACACCGGCCAACATATTTTTATGCAAATTGGCTTCCTTAAAAATCCATGCGCCATATAAAATTCCGAACAATAAACTGGTGCGTTTGACTGCAATCATATAAGCGACTTCGATATGGTTAATGGCATAGAAGTGTGTCAGTACCATACCAGCCATAAATACAGCAACTCCTAGATGTGCCCACCTCAATTTAGTGATAATTCGCAGCGAGGCCGGTTTCCTGCAGCCGAAAACGATGATTGTGGCGAGTCCGATGATTACATAGTAAAACGACCCAAACCAGGCAGGTGTTGTGTACTGTAATGCTCCCTTACCCATAACCGAAGTCAAACTATAGAGTGCGGCGACACCCAGCATTAATCTTGACCCGTATTCTCGGGTTATCGCTTTGAAAGGTGCCAGTAAATCCAGTCCAGTACTATGATGTGCATGATGCAAGTTCAATAACCAGGCGCCGGAAACGATCAGTAAGATACCTGAAAAACCGGTTGCACTGACCGTTTCACCGAGGAAAAGATAGCCGGTTAATATATTAAACGCCGGTGTAAACGCCAGGTAAGGCACGGTCAATGACAAAGGCGACTGTCGAATAGCAGTCATATATAACCACATAGCCAGAATCTCAAGTGGTATCAGACCCGCTACCCAGAACCAGAATTGTAAGGGCAGGGTTGGCCAGGGTTGCCACAAAAATAGCGGCAATATCAGCAGGCCACTGATACTGAATCGAACCAGAACCAGTTCGTCGGTGCGGTAGTTTGAAAGATAACGCTTAGTCAGCATGTCAGCTGTCGCCAGACAGAATGCGGATAATAAGGTTAGGTTAAGCCAGTGCATGGATGGTGGATGATTTGTTATTTTGAAAATAGTTTAATGTGGACGCGTTGTAGACTTATAAAAATTGAGCGATTAAAGATATAAACGCTATCACAAGCTTGTAATGAATTCGACATTGCAGCATGAACAAATCGTCCCCTCCCCCTCAGGGGGAGGGAGACAAGCAAGTAGACGATTAATTTAATTTGTAGGTACAGCGCTGTTCTTTTTAATATAAGCCTCAATCTTATCAACCGACACTGCACCCAACTGAGCTGCTTTCAACTCACCCTGCGGGTTATACAACAAAAACGAAGGCGTACCAAAACGCGTATCACCTGATATGCTCGTAAACTGCAGGGCAACCAGATCTGCTTCACCAATCAAGTTCGGAAAGGTCAACTTATGACGTTTAATAAACTGTTCAGCATTCGCTTTTCCCGCAGCGCCATCAAGAGAAATTCCAAGAATTGTTGCATCACTATCAACATGCCGGTTATGGAAAGCGGCATAATTCTTTGCTTCAAGATTACAGACGTGACAGTCTGAGGCCCAATACATCACCGCCAGCCATTTCCCTTTACCAGTATGATCGTCGAGAGAGGCCGCATTGCCACTAAAATCCTGCAGAATGGTTTCGCTTGCCAGGGAGGAGGCCGCAAAACAGAATAACAATAGGCCGAATAATTTTTTAATCAGCAGTAAACGGTGCAATTTTAATCTCCGGGTAATAAAATGAGGGTAGGGTGGATTTTATTGTCAAGCATTCTGTTAGCATAAGCTATCCAGGGAACCTCTGATTAATCTGTAGGAGCGGCTTCAGCCGCGATGAACGCCACACCCCATCGCGGCTGAAGCCGCTCCTACAGAATTTGCCCAGTTCACAATGATAAGATACACGACGCATCAGAGGTTCTTTTGTAAAAAGGCACTATTATAGAGCCTATAGATAAGGGTAAAGTTCCTGAAATTCTTCTGCTTTTACCGATGCAGAGATTCAGCCTGTTCAGTCGCAGCCGATATTAATTAAACAATGAATACAAGCAATAGCCAACATATAGAAAACAGTGGTGATTACGAAGTCGTCGATGCAATTATTTCACCTGAAGGCCGCCTGGAAATTCTCTCCAGGGCTGAAGTCAACAAACTGCTCGATGCCAGTAAGGGCGGATTGTACAACCTGTTTCGCAACTGTTCGCTGGCAGTTCTGAACAGCGGCAGTCAGCTGGATGACGGTAAAGAATTACTGGAACGGTACAAGTCATTTGAAATTCGTATTATCCAGGAAGAACGGGGCATCAAACTCGAACTGACAGGCGCACCCGCTATAGCTTTCGTCGATGGCAAGATAATCAAAGGTATAAACGAACACTTGTTTGCCGTGCTGCGCGACGTAATCTATGTTAACGATGAGCTTAATCACCATACACGCTTTGATGTCGCAACTTCGGAAGGCATTACCAATGCCGTGTTTCATATCCTGCGTAACGCCAATATTTTGCGGCCAATGACCAATCCGCACATGGTTGTGTGCTGGGGTGGTCATTCGATAGGACGTGAAGAATACGATTACACAAAAGAAGTTGGTTACCAGATGGGTTTGCGCGGGCTGGATATCTGCACCGGCTGTGGGCCAGGTGCGATGAAAGGACCGATGAAAGGCGCAACCATTGGTCACGCTAAACAGCGCAACAGTACCGGTCAGTATTTAGGAATAACTGAACCCGGCATCATCGCAGCCGAATCGCCCAACCCGATTGTCAACGATCTGGTGATCATGCCGGACATCGAAAAACGTCTCGAAGCCTTTGTCCGTGCCGGGCATGCAATTGTTGTTTTCCCGGGCGGTGTGGGTACGACCGAGGAAATTCTCTACATCCTCGGTATTTTGCTGCATCCGGATAATACCAATGTGCCATTCCCATTAGTGTTTACCGGCCCGGAAAGTGCGCGCGCCTATTTTAAACAGGTTAACCAGTTTATCGGCGATACGCTGGGTTTTGAAGCACAACAACGCTACAAGATTATTATTGATTCACCGGAACAAGTGGCGCGTGAAGTACAGGCGGGTATCAAGAAAGTTCGCGACTTCCGCAAGGCACTGGACGACGCCTATTATTTCAACTGGATGCTGACAATCGATGCCGACTTCCAGCAACCTTTCATGCCAACACATGAAAACATGCGTAACCTGGAGTTGCACAAAGATCAGGATCGGCACCTGCTCGCAGCCAACCTGCGGCGCGCATTCTCTGGAGTTGTTGCCGGTAACGTCAAGGACGAAGGCATCCGCGCTATTGAAAAGCACGGCCATTTCGAACTCAAGGGTGACAAAAGCATCATGCAACCCATGGACGATCTGCTCAACGCCTTCGTCAAACAACACCGCATGAAACTCCCCGGCGCCGAATACATACCCTGCTACCGCATCAGTAAATAATCCACACGTAGGAGCGATCCCTTCCAGAACGCACCGACCATCGCGCCGTAGGGCGGCGCTCCTATGGGGTCAGGTTACTTATCCATGCTCATTGGCATCAACGTGCGTTCCCGCGTCAGCAATATTCAACGACGCAGTCCTGATGCAACCTTCCATACCTAAAACATGGAACGTTGGGTAACGAAAGGCCAGCCGTTACCTATTCTCTATGAATCGAACAATCACAAATTCGTTTTCGTGATGAACCTGATCCAGCCCCACCTTTTCGCAACGTCTTCTACTACACGGGAATCAGCCCGTAATCGGGCTCAATGTCAGCTCAACACGACGGTTCTGTTGTCGGCCTGCAGCGGACTTATTATCAGCGACCGGGTACGACTCACCGTAACCCACCGTGATGAGGCGCATGTGTTCGAGCCCCTGGGTGCCCAGGTACTGGCCAACACTGTTTGCACGTTGTACCGACAGTGATTGATTGTAGCTTTCGGAACCACTGCTATCCGTATGGCCGGCCACTTCGATGACTGTCTTGTTGTACTCTTTGAGTACCAGCGATACTGAATTCAGTACACCGTAAAAATTAGATTTCACATCGGCGTTATTGGTCGCGAAGGTCACGTTACCCGGCAAATTGAGAATGATTTCTTCGCCGACCCGAGTGACACTGACGCCAGTTCCCTCCAGCTGCGCGCGCAATTTGGTTTCCTGGACATCCATGTAATAACCAACACCGCCACCGGCCAGCGCACCCACGCCTGCACCGATGAGCGCCTTCTTACGCCGTTCTTTCGACGACCCGCCGCCAGCCAGTGCACCGACCGCAGCACCGGCAAACGCGCCGATGCCCACACCAATAGAAGCCTTGCTGGCCTGTTTTTCGCCCGTGTAAGGGTTGATGGTACATCCCAGCAGCATGCTCATACTTGCTATAGAGATGAGTTTTATAAAATAACGCGATTGTTGGTACATACTCTGATACTCCTTGAAGCCAGACCATAAAAATTTTTATCCAGAATGCGTGCCATCATGCGCTAATCACAGGATTCACAAACCGTTGGAGTGAACCTGGCGATCCGTGCCACCCGTTCATCAGAGCATCGATGCAGCCAAAGGCAATTCGGCAAGACAGCACAATGCTGAAGATTGTCGGGTAGAAGATGTGAGGTAGGTCACAGACTGAGAAAGCGTCGGTCAGAATTCTCCGTCTGGCTACAGTTAATCCTCAGGTAACTGTCGCAGTAATGACCGAGACTATTAGTGTATGGAATCAAGTGAATCAAGGGGTCAGAGCACTTGAAAACCCGGATCACAGAAAATGATTTTGCCAACCTCGATTTCTGGTTTAATGATTTATTTTCCAATACCCTGTTGAAGCTGGGTTTATGAGACGAGGTTGCTTGGAAAAGCGTTAGCCTGTGTTGATACCCTACGCTTTGATACGGTTTGCGACCGATTAAATATACGACCGGTCACAACCAGAGGTATGACGGCGAGCGAATGTTTGTGGTCTGTGAAGGCAATGTGTGATTTGATTGAGTCCCTGGATTGACAGGGCGAATACGAGTTCTGATCCTTGAAGCTAAGGATACTCTAACCTCACTGCGGTTAATGCTGTTCCTGCAGATTATTACGAATTAATCAGAGATTCCCGGATAGCTATGAACCTAATTCTTTTTACCAATCGATACGCAACGCTTGGCGACAAGTTTTACGTCAAGACTCGTCCCTCGCCTGTTGCCGATCCGGTGTTGATTAAATTCAATCAGTCACTTGCACAAGAGATGGGATTGACTACCGTCGATATGGATGAGCAGGCGATAACCAGTCTTTTTGCAGGCAATGCTGTGCCGAAAGGCGCCGAGCCGCTGGCGATGGTGTATGCCGGTCATCAGTTTGGTAATTTTGTGCCGCAGTTGGGTGACGGCCGCGCGTTGTTGCTGGGTGATCTGGTGAGTCCGGATGGGGTGAGCCGGGATATTCATTTAAAAGGTTCGGGCCAGACTGCTTATTCGCGTAACGGGGATGGCCGCGCGGCGTTGGGGCCGGTGCTGCGCGAGTACCTGGTCAGCGAGGCGATGGCAAAACTGGGCGTACCGACGACACGTGCTCTGGCGGCGGTCACGACGGGCGAGCAGGTCGTGCGGGAACAGATGTTACCGGGCGGGATTATCACGCGCCTGGCAACGAGTTTTGTGCGTGTGGGAACCTTCCAGTATTTTTCCGCCAGGAACGATCTGGATGCGGTCAGGCAACTGGCGGATTATGTCATTGAACGCAACTATCCAGCGTTAAGCGGTATGGAACAGCCGTATGCAGCTTTATTGCAAGCGGTGGTGGATCGACAGACAGCCCTGATCGCCAAATGGATGCAGCTGGGTTTCATTCACGGCGTGATGAATACCGATAACGTGTCGATCGCCGGGGAAACTATCGATTACGGCCCCTGCGCGTTCATGGATGCCTATGCGCACGACCGCGTGTACAGCTACATTGACCGCAACGGGCGTTACGCGTATCACAATCAGCCCGCTATTGGTTTGTGGAACCTGACTCGGCTGGCCGAAACACTCCTGCCGCTGCTGGCAGAGAATACCGATGCGGCGGTGGAGATCGCGCAAGATGTTCTGAAAACCTATCAACCTACGTACGACCATACATGGCTGGCCGGTATGCGGGCGAAATGTGGCCTGACGACAGATGTTGACGCGGCCGAGTCGGCAGATGATCGGACATTGATAGAAGCCTTGTTCAACACCATGGCCGAACACAACGCCGACTTTACGCTGCTGTTTTTCCATTTATCACAGCTGGACGCCACAGCGTCGGATAAGGATAACGACTGTCGACGCCTGTTTGACGACCCAGACCGGTTTGATGCCTGGGCGGTGCAATGGCGTGAGCGGTTAAGCAAGGAAAAGCTGGACGATGCCGTGCGACAGGCGAACATGCGTACTGTTAACCCGGTCTATATCCCTCGTAACCACCAGATAGAAGCTGCGATCAGGGCAGCAGAAGATCAGGGTGATCTTTCAGTGTTCCATGATCTGCATGAAGTCCTGCAAAACCCGTTTACCCAGCAGGCTGGCAAGGATCGTTACACCTTGCCGCCGGAACCAGATGAAGAAGTTAAACAGACCTTCTGCGGAACTTAGTCCATTTAATAATCAACGGGTCAGAGTACTTGAGAATTGCGAAAAATGACTAACAAAAGCAAGCAAGCTGCGGTTCCCGGCGGTCGTAACAAACGACTCGTGTGGACTATCTTTCTGTCTGTCATCCTGTTTGCCATCCTCGCTGCAAGCTGGTTTGTGACTGGTATGCCCGGTCGTTCCTGGACAGGTTCGTTGCCGCCCCTGACGAGCAAGGAACAACTGATCCATGACAATTTAAAGCGTCACGTTATGCAGTTGGCGGGCCAGATCGGTGAACGCAATGTCTGGCGCCCTGAAGGGTTGGCCGCCGCCGATGAGTATATCCGCACGACGCTGGAAGAGGCGAGTTATAAGGTCAGCCTCCAGCCTTTTACAAGCCGCGGCGTATCGGTGAACAATATTGAGGCTATTCTGCCAGGCCACACTTCAGCAGAGGAAAGCATTGTCATCGGGGCGCATTACGATACGGTGGCCGACAGTCCGGGAGCCGACGACAATGCTTCGGGCGTGGCCGCCTTGCTGGAGCTTGCTCGCTTGCTGGCCGGGTCGACGTTGCCGCGTACTGTGCACTTTGTAGCTTTTGTTAATGAGGAGGCACCGTTCTCCTACAGTGATGAGATGGGAAGTAATCTTTATGCTGCCCGTGCAAAGATGCGCGGTGAACGCATCGAGGCAATGTTATCATTGGAGACGTTGGGCTATTTCACCGATCAGCCGGGCAGTCAGCGCTATCCCTTTCCGTTTAGTTTGTTCTACCCGGATACCGGAAACTTTATTGGTTTCGTGGGTGGTCTCTCATCCAGGGGTCTGGTTCGCCGGGCAATCGGGGCATTTCGTACAGCGACGACGTTTCCCTCGGAGGGTGTCGCAGCGCCGAGCGGAATAGAGGGTGTGTACTGGTCGGATCACTGGTCTTTCTGGCAGGCAGGTTACCCGGCTATCATGGTTACAGATACGGCACCCTTTCGTTATCCGCACTATCATACCGCGACTGATACCCCTGATCAGCTTGACTACAAGGGCTTTGCGCGGGTGACCGCCGGGCTGGCGGAGGTTATCGGGGTGCTTGCTTCACAGTAGATATTTTTGAGGAAGGGACATATGAAAGTTACAGTAACCGGTAGTTGTTTGTGTGGCAGTGTTCGTTATGAAGTAACGGGTGAGGCGCAACGATTTTATCATTGTCACTGCCAGCGTTGCAGGAAATTGACGGGTAGCGGACATGCGAGCAACCTTTTTATTACACCGCAGACTGCGGTTCGGTGGTTACAGGGCGAGGAACTGCTGGGACGTTACAAGGTGCCAGAGGCCGAGCGGTTTTATAATTGCTTCTGCCAACGCTGTGGTGGGCCAATGCCGCGAGTAGTTCCCGAACTGGATGGTATTCTGATCCCGGCGGGATCGCTGGATTCACCTTCACCTTTACCTGCCCAGGCGCGAATTTTCTGGGATTCACGGGCGGAATGGTCCTGTTCGGATGACTTACCAGTGTTTGCAGAATTTCCGCCGGGTGCTTAAGATCGCGTGGCGAAAGCGTTGGGTAAAAGAGTAATAATTAATAGCTAACAATCTATCGAATGAAAGAATTTAAAGTCAGTATTGGGTTAATGAATCCAAAAAGCCCGGAGAACGTAAGCTCAGTGATGCGGGCTGCCGGTAATTTTCACGTCGATAGTGTTTTTTATACCGGGGATCGTTATCCGCGTGCGGTATTTCTTAATCCGGATATACCGAAGATGAGTCGTAAAGTCAGTCTGGGTATTCCGTTATCTGGTGTCGACTGTCTAATAAAAAATATACCTGAAACGATGCAAATCATCTGTGTTGAATTTGCGGTGAATGCAGTGCCTTTGCCTGAGTATCAGCATCCGCTTGATGCGTTTTATATTTTCGGGCCTGAAGACGGTACCATTGGTCAGGATGTGATAGACAAGGCGGATACGGTTGTTTATGTGCCTACCAATGGTTGCATGAACCTGGCCGCAACAGTGAATGTTGTGCTTTATGACAGGCTATCCAAATCTGCCTGCGATTTTGAGAACAATACGCTGATTCGTCATAGCCGGGATACTAATAATACTGTCAAGGTTAAACAGGCCGATGGTTAGATAAAGATAATCAGGTTATGGCCTCTATTAACTTTACACAACCTGTCCCGCACACCACCCTGATGACCAGGCCCACTGGAAGTTGTAGCCACCCAGCCAGCCGGTCACGTCGACCACTTCACCGATAAAATACAGTCCGTCGACTTTGCTGGATTGCATTGTTTTAGAAGATAGTTCGTTACAGTCGACGCCGCCGAGGGTGACTTCGGCGGTGCGGTAGCCTTCGGTGCCATTGGGTTTGAGTTGCCACAGTTGTAGTTGTTGAACAATATCTGTTAGTCGCTCCTTTGAGAATTCCTGTAATGGAGTGTCTGCAGTTTCTGCACCTAGCAATGCAGGGATCAGGCGTTTGGGTAACAGTTCTGCCAGTCTGGTTTTCAATTTGCTGTTCGGATGTGTGGCGTGTTGTGTGTTTAGCCAGGCGGTCAAATCCAGATCAGGCAACAAGTTCACGGTAATGGCTTCACCTGGTTGCCAGTATGAGGATATCTGCAGGATGGCGGGGCCACTCAGGCCGCGATGAGTAAACAGGATGTTTTCTTTGAAACATGCGCGTGAGTTGCTGACTTCGCTGAGTACAGATATACCGGATAGTTCGGCCAGTGATGCTTTATCCTGTGGTTGCAGTGTGACAGGCACCAAACCGGCGGCCGTCGGCCAGATGTGGTGTCCGAATTGTTCAGCTAACCTATAGCCGAGCGGGGTGGCGCACATTTTAGGGATGGACAGTCCACCGCATGCAATGACGAGTGAATTGGCCTGAAAATGCCCCTGTAAAGTATGGATATCAAAGTGGCCGTCAGTATGTTTTGTAACGGAATCGATGTTGCATTCGAGTCGTAGTTTTACCTGCGCTTGTTTGCATTCAGTGAGTAGCATATTGAGTATATCTTTAGCACTGATATCGCAGAATAATTTGCCGAGATCACGTTCGTGGTAGGGAACCTGATAGCGTTCCACCAGGGCGATGAAATCCCATTGTGTGAAGCGGCTGAGTGCCGATTTACAGAAATGGGAATTGTGAGAGATAAAATTGCTGGCACTGACGTCTGTGTTAGTAAAGTTGCAACGGCCACCGCCTGACATGAGAATCTTTTTACCTGCTTTATTTACGTGGTCAAGTACAAGAGTGCTACGGCCACGCTTACCGGCTTCAACCGCGCACATCAGGCCCGCAGCGCCAGCACCAATGATCAGGACGTCAGTTTTTATTGGTTTAGGTGGCATAGAAGTTTCAGGTTAACATCAGTATCGTAATTATACGGGGGGACAGTATACTTATTTCCAGGGAACCTCAGGCTTGTTGTGCATTTTGTTAATGTGAACAATGCGATTTCTGTAGGAACTGCTTTAGCCGCGATGGGGCAGCGGTGTCCATCGCGGCTAAAGCCGCTCCTACAGGAACACAATGGTAAGATGTACAAATTAATTTAGATGATCCCATAATGAAGCCTTCAATAAATCCCTTAAAGTCTGAAGATGTAGAAATCTTCCTGGCAGATTACTGGCAAAAAAATCCACTTTTCATCCGCAAGGCATTTAATGATATAGCTTCTCCCTTAACCCCTGATGAGCTTGCTGGACTTGCTTGCGAAGCAGAAGTTAACGCAAGGTTGGTTTTGGAGCATACCAACACGGCAAATGAACCACCTTGGTCAGTCGAATACGGCCCTTTTGAAGAAGCCCGTTTTGCCAGTCTACCTGAGTCAAACTGGTCGTTACTGGTGAGCGATGTTGAAAAACATATTGATGCGGCTGCTGATCTGATTGGTAAGTTTCGTTTTATTCCTGATTGGCGAATTGATGATCTAATGATCAGTTACGCGCCGGTGGGTGGTTCAGTTGGGCCGCATAGTGATGCTTATGATGTATTTTTATTGCAATTACAAGGGCAGCGGCAATGGCATATCAATCATGACTTTGATAAGACGCCATTAGAAAATACCGAATTATCGATACTGAAAAACTTTACGTCAGACCAGCAATGGACATTAAATCCAGGTGACATGTTATATCTGCCACCCAACGTGGCTCATCATGGTATCGCTCTGGAAGATTGTATGACTGCCTCGATTGGTTTTCGTTCGCCCGCTGTCAATACAATTGTCCAGGACTATAGTGACCGGCTTGTTGGATTGATGGAGGATACTCAATTTTATACAGACCCGGATCTGAAATCCCAAAAGCATTCTGCAGAAATTACTTCCGAAGCAATTAACCGTATCAAGAAAATATTAATTGAGCAGTTAACGATTGATACTGATTCTGTCCAACGTTGGCTTGGTGAATACTGTAGTGACCCCAGAGTAATTCTTCCTGATTCTCCGTCGCAACGTTTTTCGGATATTTCGGATTTTAAAAATGCGCTGCAAAGTCGTTCGCTGAAGCAGGCGCTTGAGTCACGTTTTTTATTTACTCGAACTCAGCAGGGTGCTTTATTATTCGTGGATGGAAAAAGTTATTGTGTCGATGCGGCTTTTGCAGAGGGTATTTGCCAAGATCCGATTAATGTTACGCAGTTATTTGAAACGAGTGATGCTTCAACACAACGGGTCTTGCTTGATTTGTATCATCAGGGTGCGTTGATTATCAATGAGTGAGTTAATGGTTATACAGATAAAAATCGCAGACTGGCCTGGCGATATAGCCACGCTGCAACATATCCGCCGCACGGTTTTTATTGAAGAACAATCTGTTCCAGAAGAACTGGAGTGGGATGAACACGATAAGACAGCAACGCATTTTCTTGCGTTAGTCGATAACACTGCAGTCGCTACAGCTCGATTAAAGATTGATGGCCAAATAGGCCGTATGGCCGTGTTAGCCGATTATCGAAATAAAACTATAGGCCAGAAATTGCTCCGCTTTGTGCTTGAGACTGCATTTAATTTGGAATTTGAATTTGTGTTCCTGCATGCTCAGGTGCAAGTTATCGACTTCTACAAGCAGCAGGGATTTGCTGAGAAAGGCGATATATTTATGGATGCAAATATTCCACATCGCGAAATGGTCAAAGAGTTAACGGGAAACCCCCTTGAAAACCAGCGCTAATTTAGGAGCCTCTGATTAATTAGCGAAAATTTGTAGGAGCGGCTTTAGCCGCGATGAACATGCAGCACCCCATCGCGGCTAAAGCCGCTCCTACATAATTAGTATTATTTGTAACGATGAAATGCCCTCGATATCGGAGACAATATTCAGTGTGCCGTTTTACAATCCAATTCCAACACCAATTCCAAAATGAATATTAGACAGGCCGCTTTGTTCACTGTCGCGTGACCACAGGTGTAACTCACTTGAGTCGATCACTGGATAGACATAATCAGTACCGCCTACTTTGCCAGTTTCGCTGCGCGCTACTGTGCCAACTACCGTTACGATACGACCTTCAGCGTAGGAGGTTGGTTCTAGAAAGTCCTTGTTTTCGAGGATAAAACGCCCCAGCGGATCACGATTGCGTAGCGGCATTTGTTTGCGATTCAGCGGGTAGGCCAGTATTTCGAGCCGGGTGAGGGATTCCTGGTTACGGGTATTTAGAATAACGCCACCCCACAAAATTGTTTGATCACTTGTCGCAGGTATTTCAGCGACGGCACTGCGTGGTGTTACTTCCAGGTCTACTTTAGCCGTGTCAAAGCCTGGTCCGCTGGCGCACGCGTTCAGCAACAGTAATACCAGTGACAGCAGAGGTAAGCGAAGTAGTTTCATTTTGACTAGTCTCTATGATGATGGCGGTTGTGAAGATGATGTAAGGGGTAAGGATACCAGGGATCGTAATACCAGGGGTCGTACCACCAGGGTGCATAATAATCTGACGGATAATCCACTGCTTCAGGCCATAGATACCAGTCCGTCGCTTTCACCACCGGGTAGGCATAGGGATGATCACCCACCGGAAGTGTTTCCGTTCCCGACAGTGTGCCACGAAGCGTTACTTCACGTTCCGTTGTATACACGTTGGGTTCAAGGAACGCGGGTATATGTGCGATGAAGCGACCCTGGCTATTATCCGTTGCGAGTGGTTTGCCACCTTTGCTCAACGGCCGCGCAAGCACTGTTAGCACGGTGATATTTTCACGATTCTCGATTTCCAAGATCTCGCCACCCCAGCGTACTTGCTGCGACTTAAAATCCTCGGGGTTTTCGTGTACTGAATTCAGTAAGGGGCTATTAAGCGGTGCCTGGCGTATGTTCACTGGCACCTGAGAGGCACACGATGCCAGCAACAGGGTGCTCAGCAACCAGGTAAAGTGGGATGTTCCGATCATGTTGTAAGTGCCTCAATCCTAATAAGTAGAGCTTATATGAATTGACTGCAATGACGTATAGAGAGTTCAGATTAATTAGATACTGGAGCGAGGCGTGAGGTGCTGGCGAGTGGAAATTGAGCTAAAAAGAAGGCGGGGTGAGTTAACACCCCGCAATACAGCTATTTGGAGGAGAAATCTCAAGCATTCGCTCGATCAATCACTTACTTGTATTACAAGTAATGTGCCAATCTAAAATATTACAGTATTACAAACACTTAGTAGGATCATATATTTATAGTATATGCGCATACGTATAATTTATGCACACTTTGTGCATCAAAATTGTAATCGGTGAATCATTATTGCAAAAAAAACCCCGCCGAAGCGGGGTTCTGTTTATCGGATAACCCGATTTGGTTTTGCTAAGCGGTAACGTTTGCCGCCTGCAGGCCTTTAGGGCCTTTTTCTACTTCGTATGTGACTGCTTGACCTTCAGCCAGGGTTTTGAAGCCTGAGCCCTGGATCGCGTTGAAATGTACGAATACATCATCGCCGCCGTCATCTTGAGAAATGAAACCAAAACCTTTGGATTCGTTAAACCACTTTACTGTACCTGTAGCCATAAAACTTTATACCTTAATCAATTAAACAAGTTGTGTTGCATACAGGTAAAGAAACGAGGATTACATGGGGGTAACACGGAGGGAACGACCAAACTGCGTATAACAATATCTGTAGCTGGGGAGACTGTAGGGGAAATACTAGGGTATTGCAAGGGAATTGTATAAAAATGATGACGTAATACTGAAATTGGGCATTTTTACACCAAATTAAGGCTTAATCATAGGTTTAGCGAGTAAACGAAAACCTAACACAGAGTAACGCAAATCGGGACTGTCTGCTGCACGGTAAGCAGGCCGAACCAGATGAAGCTGGCAATGAAACGAAGCACCCCGGCGGATCTTTTTTGTACCATCTGCCGGCCCTGGTGGAGAGATAAGTGGGCTATTGGCGTAATAGTTTGGGTCATACCAGTCGTTGGTCCATTCCCAAACGTTGCCGAGCATATCGTGTAGACCCCAGGCATTCGCTTGGCGTGATGCAACAGGCTGGATGATGTCGCCAGAATTTTCGATATACCAGGCGTGTTTGTCTAACCTTTCAATTGGGAAAGGCCGCACACCTGAATTTCCTGCACGCGCAGCATATTCCCATTCTGCTTCAGACGGCAGGCGGTATCGGAACTGCTGATCACGCGCATTCAACTTTTCGATGAAGCGCTGCGTATCTTGCCAGGTTACACCCACAACGGGCAGTTGTTGCCAGTTTTTATGTGCCCAATGCGAATCCGGGCCGTTGCGGTTTTTCATAACGTCGAGCCATTGTTTCTGGGTGATCTCAGTCATGCTGAGATAAAAGGATTGTTTGAATACAACCCTGTGCGGTGGTGTTTCATCTTTCACTATCGCGGCGTCACCTTTGGGATGTTCGATAATGATATCGTCCAGGTTCTGACTACCCATGATGAACTCACCTGCGGGTATCTGTACGAACACGATTCCCGTTTCATTTTGTATGCTTTCCGTGGCCGGAAGTTGTGATGGCAGAATAAAAAATAATGTGAGCAAGATGCTCTTCAGATAAAATCGATTCACTTGGCCGCCTGTAAAATCATTGATTCCTAAATAGTATAGTCTGAGATAGACCGGCATGGGAGGAATGGAAATTGATTTCTGAGAATATGTAGGAGCGGCTTTAGCCGCGATAATCATCGTAGTCCCATCGCGGCTAAAGCTGCTCCTGATTATTCTAGTTAATTAATTAGAGGCTGCTTAGATATCAACTTAAATACCGTATAATGTTTTCATATCTATTATGTGGTTTAAAATTTACGTGGGTCTAAATATTTAATGCGGTATTTTCGTCTAATATTTGTTGTTATTTTCCTTGGGCTGGTTATTTATCCGTTTGCCTGTATGGATCGTAGTGGTGGTCATAAAGTGACTGGCTTGCCTTGGCAAATTGAAATATTACCCGATGGTTTTACCCGGGTATTCGGTGTCGTGCCTGGCAAGAGTAGCCTGCAAGAAGTCGTTACCATATTGGGTGATGATTACGAGCTTGCGATTGTTGAAAATAAAGATAACACCAGCTTGGAAATGTACTTTGGTCATTATCGTGCTGGATTAATGACGGCAAAGATGGTGCTGGCTAGTGGTGTAAGTGATAGTGTGTTTTTAAAATGGAAACAACGTGCCGTTAAATCTGAATATATGAAATCCGGTGTTGCCCGTAAATATAGCCTGGCTGCAGAGGATATCCCGGCGGCGATGCAATCAGTAATCCAGACTATTACTTTTATACCAACAGTCAATCTTGATGAAGAGATAATCCTGAAACGTTTTGGTGAGACTGCAGAGGTTGTTGAGAAAAAACCAGAATTTACACACTATCTCTTTGCTGAGAAAGGTCTGGCTATTGCGATCAGCAATGATAAAAAAGATATATTGCAGTATGTGGTTCCTGAGAAATTCTCGAAGCTACGTGATCCTTTGCTGGATTAACTTAAGAAGTTAGGTGTTGGGCTACAACTTCTCCTATGCAAACTGTTCTTCTAGATATTTAATGACCTCAGAAGATTCATAAAGCCATGTTACCTTGCCATTCTCTCCAGGAATTCGCAGGCAGGGCACTTTAATTTCACCACCGCCTTCAAGAAGTTCCTGTCGGCTGGGGGCATGTTTAAGCGCATCACGGGTTTCGATTTTTAGTGATAGACGTTTGATGGCGCGTCGGGTTTTTACACAGAATGGACAGGTAAGAAACTGGTACAGGACAAGGTCTTTTGTTTTTTCGTCTATACGCTGCTGTTCATCTGGCTCACGTTTGATACCGCGGGGTGTGGTCAGCCAGTCTATGGTTAGCATTATCGGGCCAACAATGGCGCGAACGCCTTTAAAGAAATATCGAATGAAGAATCGCATGCAGTAATCCAGCTAATTTATTTGTTGGCAGAGTATATCAGGGTCGTTGTAATCTAATTTAAGAAAAGTGCTACTGTCATTTTCCTTCAGCACCATACTGGGGAAACTGCTCACGCACAGTTCACGGCAAAATTGTATTTCTGATAGCAATTTCTGTTGTGTTTCAGGGGAGGTTAGATCTTGAGCGAAACGTATCGTATCAAGACCAAGGCTATTCGCCAATTCTATTAATACCTCATTGTTAGAAGGATTTTTCGCCATTAAATAATAGGCTTCCTGGATGGCTAAGATCATTGTCGTTTCAAGCGATGGCAGTTGGTTTCTAGTGGCTATAACTGCACGGCAGGCTGGATAGGTTGAACGGCGGGGTTGGCAGCTTGTCCAGAAATCAAAATTAAATTTTGTCCCAGGGATGGTCTGCTGAATTCTTTTCCAGTTGTCACGAATATGAGCTTGCATTGCTTGCGGCATCGGCTCATTCGAGTCTGGAGCCAGGCCACCGAGTAAGTATTGAACTGGGATAGTATTTTCTAGTCTTTCAAGAACGGTGGTTAATGTCGGCCGGAAACCCCAGCACCAACTGCACATGGGGTCGTGAATGTAATAGAGGATTGTATGAGGTGTAACCATAGTGCTAAAAAAGTTAGCGAAGCTTTCTTACTCTAAACATGCGGCCTTTAATTTTACCTTCCGATAAAATCTGCAAAGCTTGCTTTGCAATTGGGCGTTCAACTGCCACATAAGCCAGGTTATCAAAGATATCAATTTTACCGATTTGTTTGCCGGGCAATGTAGTGTTCGCAGTTAATGCACCCAAAATATCACCGGCGCGCACCTTGTTTTTACGGCCGCCATTAATGCACAGTGTGACCATCGGTGGACTAAGCCTGAAGTTTTCACGAGTTTTAAGCGTTGTGGTTTGATCAATCCTGATTGGGCTATCTTGATAATCTTCAATTGCGTTAACTTTCTTTGCTTCCGAAGGCATGAACAAACTCAGCGCCAGACCTTCGTTACCTGCGCGGCCGGTGCGTCCAATACGGTGAATATGAACTTCAGGATCGGGCGACAACTCGAAATTAATGACCGCCTGTAAATCTTTAATGTCCAGTCCGCGAGCAGCAACATCGGTTGCAATTAGCATCGAGCTGCTTTTATTGGAAAATTGTACCAGTACCTGATCACGTTCTTTTTGATCGAGATCGCCGTGTAGTGCCATTACATGAAAGCCCTGGCTCCATAACTCATCAGCTAGTTCCTGACATTGCTGTTTTCTATTGCAAAACACTACGCTGGATTCAGGATTATAATGGTGTAATAGAGATACCAGGGTTTTAGTTCTTTCGCCTTTTTGTATTTCGTAGAAAATCTGTTTTATCTTTTTATTGTCATGCAGGCTTTCTACGCGAATATCAACAGGATTATTCTGGATGGTGTGACTGATGTCTTTTATTTCATCCGGGTAGGTGGCGGAAAATAACAGGGTTTGTCTTTGCTGAGGAATCCCTTCAATGATGCTGATGATGTCATCGTAAAATCCCATGTCCAACATACGGTCGGCTTCGTCGAGCACCAACGTTTTTACGTTTCGAAGTATTAAAGTACCTTTTTGAAGATGTTTTAGTATTCTACCTGGCGTGCCAACTACAATATGTGGGTTGCGCTCTAGAGAGGCAATTTGTGGGCCTATCGGTTTACCACCACACAAAGTTAGAATATTGGTGTTGGGTATGGTTCGCGCCAGGCGGCGAATTTCTTTGCTCACCTGATCGGCCAGTTCGCGTGTCGGGCAAAGCACCAGTGCCTGGGTTTGATAGAGTTGTACGTCCAGTTTATGCAGTAAACCAATGCCAAAAGCGGCTGTTTTACCGCTGCCCGTTTTTGCCTGTGCCTGTACATCTTTATCTTCTAAAATAGCGGGCAAGCTTTGTTCCTGTATCGGAGTCATCACCTGATAATCCAGAGACTGGAGATTGGCTATGAACTCAGGTGCTAAGGGTAGAGATGTGAATGAAGATGCGGTCACAGGGATTAGGTCTTTGTTGGGAGTTGGTTGCAGGTAAATGATACCAGAATAAGATGTTGAGTGAGGCAGGGAGTGGGGGTTAAATCCAGAAAGCATGAATTTAATTAATCGGAAGTTTATGAATATTGTAAAAACACATAATCTGGCTTGTCCGATTGATGGAAAAAGCCTGAATATACGTGACCAGCAACTGGTCTGTGAGCAAGGGCATACGTTTGATATCGCTCGTCAGGGATACGTGAATTTGTTGCCCGTGCAACATAAGCGATCAAAGCAGCCCGGTGATAGTAAAGAAATGATATTGGCGCGAACTCAGTTTTTGGATTCAGGACGCTATGAGCCTATCGCTAAAAAATTAGCAGAAATAATATTGGAACGCACTTCAGATAATAATGAAATCTGCCTGATGGATGCAGGATGTGGAGAAGGTTATTATCTCGATTACATTTTTAATGTGCTTAAAGATAAGCCCGGTTGTAATGATCTCTCATTAGTTGGGCTTGATATATCAAAAGCTGCCATTGTCCAGTCAGCAAAAAGAAATAAACTCATAACCTGGGTTGTGGGTACAAATAGACAACCACCGGTTGATGATGGGAGTGTTGATATTATTTTATGTTTGTTTGGATTCCAGAGTCTGAATGTATTTTATAAAAAGTTAAAGCCAGATGGTAAAGTCATTCTTGTTGATCCTGGGGCCGAACATTTAAAAGAGTTAAGAAAGATAATTTACGCAGAAGTTAAACAGTCAGAACCACAAGATCTGTCAGACATTGAAGAAAGTGAATTTTTGTTAATAGACAGGCAATCACTAAATTATAAAATGGGTGAAATCAAACGTGAGCAACTATCTAATTTACTCATCATGACGCCGCATTTTTATAGAGCAACAAAAGCAGGCAAGGAAGCGGCTGCTAAGGTAAATCAACTGGATTTAACGGTTGATGTTGTTTTCAGGGTGTTGGAGAAAAGTAATGAATAACTATGCTATATAAGTAATTATTGATATAATCTCTGGTTATTTCTCGCATTACATCCTCGTAGGTCATACATGTTTCAACTAGGTTGCACAAACCGCGCTTGTTATCAAAACGAGATTTTATCTGGACTCACCGTAGCACTCGCGCTGGTGCCGGAAGCGGTGGCTTTTGCATTTGTCGCTGGTGTTGATCCTCTGGTGGGTCTTTATGCTGCTTTTATGGTGGGTCTACTGGCTGCAATTTTTGGTGGCCGCCCGGGAATGATTTCCGGTGCAACCGGTGCAATGGCTGTGGTCATGGTAGCGCTGGTTGCTGAGCATGGCGTGGAATACTTGTTTGCAGCAGTAGTTCTCACGGGTCTCATTCAGATGATCGCCGGTCTGTTACGTCTGGGGAAGTTTATCCGCATTGTGCCTCACCCAGTGATGCTGGGTTTTGTTAACGGTTTGGCAATCGTAATCTTCCTTGCGCAACTGCAACACTTTAAAGTGAGTTCAGCTGATGGTGGGCAAGCATGGTTGAGTGGTGAACCCATGATGATCTTTGCAGGTCTGATTATATTAACTATATTCATTATTCAATTTTTACCAAAATTAACAACGGCCTTTCCATCGGCGCTAGCGGCAATTATCGTGGTAAGCCTGCTGGCTCTTGGTCTGGATTTGGACACGGTTACTGTGGGTAACCTGGCGAGTATCAAGGGTGGATTGCCCACTTTTCATTTGCCTTTGGTGCCGTTTAATTTTGAAACATTGATGATCATATTGCCCTATGCATTCATTCTGGCAGCAGTCGGACTGATCGAATCCTTACTAACGTTGACACTCATAGATGAAGTAACCCATACCCGCGGGCGTGGCAATCGTGAGTGCATGGGGCAGGGGATTGCCAATACAGTGACAGGATTATTCGGTGGAATGGGCGGTTGTGCGATGATTGGTCAGAGCATGATTAACGTAAATTCTGGCGGTCGTCAGCGTTTATCCGGCGTTGCTGCAGCACTATTCCTGCTAATGTTTATTTTGTTTGCTTCGCCCCTGATCGAGCGCATCCCCATGGCGGCACTGGTAGGTGTGATGTTTGTAGTTGTGATGGCTACTTTCGAATGGTCGAGTTTACGAATCATCGGCAAGATACCTGCGACTGATGCCTTTGTTCTCATCCTGGTTTCAGCGGTGACCGTGTTTACAGATCTGGCGATTGCGGTAATCGTCGGCGTCATCGTCTCAGCGCTAGTATTTGCCTGGGATCATGCCAAACACATCAATATTAAAACCTATGATGATGCAAACGGTTCACGCGTGCATGAGCTAAATGGGCCCTTGTTTTTTGGTTCGGTTAAAAACTTTCTGGAGTTATTCGATCCTGAAAATGATCCAGATGATGTGATCATTGAATTTCAAAACTCACGAGTGGCAGACCATTCAGCGATAGAAGCAATCGATACCCTGGCGGAACGCTATATCAGAGCGGGTAAAACATTACATCTAAGGCACTTGAGTGAAGAGTGCCGTAGCTTACTGAAGAAAGCAGGTGATTTGGTAGAAGTGAATGTGCTGGAAGATCCGCGCTACCATGTGGCAGATGATTTGATTGCTTGAGGGAGGAGGGGTTTAAGAAGAATGCGGTGACACTATAATAAAAGATCTTCCTCAATTCGATGATAAATGCTGGCAGCATTGATCAATGAGTTGGCGGTAAGCGCAGGCACACCATAAACTTCAGCGCTAACAGCGTAGTCAGTTTTTATTTTTTCTAACAATAAATCAAAATCCCCATCACCGGATAGCAAAACGACAGTGTCAATTTCTTTTGCAGCTTCCATTACATCAATAGCAATACCCACATCCCAATCACCTTTGGCGGAGCCGTCACTGCGCTGAATGTACGGTTTGAGCTTTACCGTGAAGCCAATGTGTTTAAGGGCATCCTGAAATTTGAGCTGCTTGTCATCGTTGCGATGCGTTGCATAGGCGAATGCGGTAACTATGGTTCCTTCAGCGCTTATGCGCTGCCACAGTTCCCGGTAATTAAATTGGCGGCCATAAGCTTGCCGGGTGGTGTAATAGATATTTTGCACATCGGCAAAAATGGCGATTCTTTTCGCCATGGAGCTTGTCAGCGTGATGCCTTAATTTTCTGTTGTTCGGTATCCTGACTACCTAAGTAGTCTTCATAAGTACCGCGGAAATCAATCACACCGGTCGGGGTGAGTTCGAGAACTCGCGTGGCTAATGAGGAGACGAATTCACGGTCATGGCTGACAAAGAATAATGTGCCGGGGTAATTTTCCAGCGCCAGATTGAGTGATTCAATCGATTCCATATCCAGATGGTTGGTAGGCTCGTCCATTAACATAATGTTATTACGCTGCAGCATTAATTTGCCAAATAACATACGGCCTTGCTCGCCACCGGAAATGACATCGACGGTTTTATTTATTTCATCTTGAGAAAATAACAGGCGCCCCAGTGTGCCACGGATAACTTGCTCGTCGTCACCTTCTTTACTCCACTGATCCATCCAGTCGTACAGGGTTTGTTTGGATTCGAAGTCGGCAGCGTGATCCTGAGCATAATAACCGAGTTCAGAATTTTCAGACCATTTTACAGTCCCGGCTGAAGGTTCCAGTTCTCCCGCCAGACATTTTAATAAGGTGGTTTTACCAATACCGTTAGGGCCGATAATAGCAATACGTTCGCCTACTTCGACGGTGAGGTTAAGTTTTGAAAATACGTCTTCTTCATATCGTTTGCTTAAACCTTCAACTTCAAGCGCCAGTCGATGTAATTTTTTGTCTTGTTCAAAACGTATAAAAGGGTTTTGACGGCTGGATGGTTTTACTTCTTCCAGTTTGATTTTATCAATACGTTTGGCGCGTGAGGTTGCCTGCTTTGATTTCGAGGCGTTTGCAGAGAAGCGGCTGACGAAGGCCTTGAGTTCTGCAACCTGGGCTTTTTTCTTGGCGTTGTTTGACAGCAGGCGTTCTTGCACCTGGGTTGCTGCGGTCATGTATTCATCATAATTACCGGGATACATGCGAATTTCACCGTAATCCAGATCAGCCATGTGGGTACAGACGCTGTTTAGAAAATGCCGGTCATGAGAAATGATAATCATGGTGCAATTACGTTCGTTTAACACAGATTCCAGCCAGCGAATGGCATTGATGTCCAGGTTGTTGGTCGGTTCGTCCAGCAGCATGATATCCGGTTCCGAAAATAATACCTGTGCCAGTAATACGCGTAATTTCCAGCCGGGGGCTACTCCACTCATTAGGCCGTTATGTTGCTCAATCGGTATGCCCACACCTAATAATAATTCACCAGCACGTGCTTCTGCCGTGTAACCATCCATCTCAGCAAATTCAGCTTCAAGCTCAGCGGCTCGAATACCATCTGCTTCGGTCATTTCCGGATTGGCATAAATCGCATCCCGTTCTGACTTAATAGCCCAGAGTTCTTCGTGTCCCATGATCACAGTATCAACTACACCAAACTCTTCGTAAGCAAATTGATCCTGTTGCAATTTACCAATGCGTTCATGAGGATCTTTTGCGACATTTCCCGCTGAAGCTTCCAGGTCGTTACCCAGGATTTTCATGAAGGTGGATTTTCCGCAGCCGTTGGCTCCGATCAGGCCATAGCGATTGCCATTGCCAAACTTGATAGAGACATCTTCAAACAGCGGCTTGGCGCCAAATTGAATCGTAATATTCGATGTGGTTAGCAATGTATTATCCTAAAAATTTGTAGATTGATTTAATCAGAGATTAATAAATAAAATTACGCGCTTCGTCGGGAGCGATTACCCGAACGGCTTTGGCTATTCGAGCGTCCTTTGTAAGGTGGGCGCTGATTATTCCGGGCAGAGGAGGCATTTCTGGAAGGCTTTTTTGAACCTCGTTGCTGTCTGCCGCGGCCATTTTTTATGGGTTCTGGTTTAATAGTAGGATCAGGCTGATAGCCGTCGATCACCACTTTGTTGATATCACGTTTAATCAGACGTTCGATATCTTTGAGCAACTTCAGTTCATCCACGCACACTAGTGACATGGCCTCACCCTCATTACCCGCGCGGCCGGTGCGGCCAATTCGGTGCACATAATCTTCTGCGATATTGGGTAATTCAAAGTTTACGACATGAGGTAATTGATTAATATCCAGTCCGCGGGCAGCAATATCAGTTGCAACCAGTACCCGGACTTTACCGGCTTTGAAATCTGCCAGTGCCCGGGTGCGTGCACCCTGACTTTTATTGCCATGAATGGCGGCAGAAGTAATGCCATCAGTATTAAGCTGTTCGGCAAGGCGGTTAGCGCCATGTTTGGTGCGGTTGAATACCAGTACCTGTTTCCAGTTGTTTGAACCAATCAGGAAAGAAAGCAGTTCACGTTTGCGTTTTTTGTCTACCGGATGTACGACCTGGGTGACACTTTCTGCAGTGGTATTTTCTCGTGCGACCTCAATCAAGGCGGGTGATTTGAGCAGCTTATTTACCAGTTGCTTAATCTCGTTAGAGAAAGTGGCGGAAAACAATAATGTTTGTTTATGTTTGGGTAGCAACGCGAGCACTTTGCGGATGTCGTGAATAAACCCCATATCAAGCATCCGGTCGGCTTCGTCGAGCACCAGGATATCAACGTTGGAAAGGTTGACTGATCTTTGACCAACGTGATCCAGCAATCTCCCCGGCGTGGCGACCAGAATGTCGACGCCCCTGATGAGTTTCTGTTTTTGCGGGTTGATACTGACGCCACCAAACACCACAGTGGATTTCAATGGCAGGAATTTGCCATAGGTGTCCACGCTTTCGGCGACCTGTGCAGCCAGTTCTCGGGTTGGAGTCAACACCAGTGCACGGATTGGGCGACGGCCTTTGATCGGTTTTTCAGTTTCCATGAGCCGTTGTAATAACGGCAGAGTGAAACCGGCCGTTTTGCCCGTGCCGGTTTGTGCGCCACCCATGATGTCGCGTCCCTCAAGGATGAGCGGGATTGCCTGCGACTGAATCGGAGTGGGTTCGCTGTAGCCTTTTTCGGATACAGCACGGAGTAATTCGGCCCTGAGACCGAGGGATTCAAATGATGTGCTAATGATGTTCTCCTGAACGTCTATTTCGAGCATTGGCCTACTGCCAATTCATATGTTTTGACATATGGCTTGGGTCGGTCCAGGCGTAAACATGCTTGTGTGTTTCGAGGTGAATCGGGAAGGATTACCGCGTTTTAAACAGGTGCAGACCGAAGTGCACCAGAGCTTGGGCAGGCATTGTACCTGAAGTTTTGTTAAATAGGGAAGCTATGGCCTTGAAATACAATTTTTTTGCACCATATAATAGGAGCGTATGGTGTTTTTGGTCACTAAAGAGGCTACACTTGCATCGCGCTACATTCTATCCTGGTTCTTGCCGGAAGTTCTCTCTACGTTTTCTCCAGTTAATTACCACGTAAGATTTGTAACACGTTATATTTTTAATTTTTTAATGAGGTAGTTATCATGGCAACAGGAACCGTTAAATGGTTTAACGAATCCAAGGGCTTCGGCTTTATCACTCCGGAAGATGGCAGCAAAGATGTATTTGTTCATTTTTCCGCAATTGCTAACGACGGTTTTCGTACATTGGCTGAAGGCCAACAAGTGACCTTCGAAGTGGAAGACGGACCTAAAGGTCCACAGGCAGTAAACGTACAGGCTTAAACAGTCCTGAATTTAGTGTCTCGAGTAAACCCCGCGAGTTATCGCGGGGTTTGCTTTTTTAACGCAAGAAAGGGAACCTTATAGTGAAGAAACTTTTTGTTGGCAGTTTGCCACCGACGGCTACAGAAGAGTCCCTACAGGCCCTGTTTGCACCGTTCGGTACGGTTCATTCTCTCAAACTTGTTAAAGACCTGTTTTCAGGCAAGTGCAAAGGTTTTGGCTTTCTAGAAATGGAAGGACACGAGGCCCGCGCCGCGATTGCAGGCCTGGATGGTAAATCATTTGAGGGTAATAGCCTGAAGGTCAAATTCGAAGAAGAACAACGTGGAAGAGGCCCAAAAGGTCGGCGCCGCTAAAATAAATAGTAAAGATTGAAAAAATAATCCCCGCAAAAGCGGGGATTATTTTATGTGCCTATCTGTTTTTCGCTAGCTAGCTTTAGCGCGCTCGATTGCTTCCTTGATAACCACTTCTGAGACATTCTTCGGACACGGCATGTAATGCAGGAATTCCATAGAGAATTGCCCACGGCCGGAGGTCATAGTGCGCAGATCGCCGATGTAACCAAACATTTCACTCAATGGGCATTCGGCTTTAATACGAACGCCCGTTGTACCCGCTTCTTGCGATTTGATCATGCCACGGCGGCGGTTAAGGTCACCAATGACGTCGCCCACATGGTCATCCGGGGTAAATACGTCAACTTTCATGATTGGTTCCATGATCTGCGGCCCGGCTTTTGGCATGCTTTGACGATACGCAGCAGCAGAAGCCAGTTCATAAGCCACGGCAGAAGAGTCGACCGGATGGTAACCACCGTCGAGCAGGGTGACCTTGAAATCCAGGCATGGATAGCCAGCCAACACACCAACGTCCAGGCTTTTCTTGAAACCTTTTTCTACCGCAGGCCAGAATTCACGTGGTACGCGTCCCCCCGTGACTTTGGATTCGAATATGAAACCACTACCCGGTTCGCCAGGCTCGATGGTGTAGTCGATCTTGGCGAACTGTCCGGAACCACCGGTTTGTTTCTTGTGCGTATAGCTGTCATCAATAAGTTGGGTGATAGTCTCGCGATAGGCTACCTGAGGTTTGCCAACCGTTACTTCCACACCGTGGGTACGTTTCAGGATATCGACCTTAATATCGAGGTGTAGCTCGCCCATTCCTTTAAGAATGGTTTCGCCACTGTCTTCGTCAGTTTCGACACGGAACGACGGATCTTCCTGAATCATTTTACCGATCGCAACACCGAGTTTTTCAGACGCGGCTTTATCGACCGGCGAGACGGCAATAGAGATAACCGGATCCGGGAACACCATGGGTTCCAGCGTGGCTGGATTTTTTTCATCACAGAGTGTGTGACCAGTACGAACATTTTTCATACCCAGTACAGCGACAATATCACCGGCTTGAGCGCTGGACAGTTCTATGCGTTCGTCGGCGTGCATTTCCACAATGCGGCCGATGCGCTCGGTTTTGCCGGTAAAGGTATTGAGCACAGTCGTACCTTTTGCTATTTTACCGGAGTAAATACGGATAAAGGTCAGTGCGCCAAAACGGTCATCCATGATCTTGAACGCCAGTGCGCGCATTGGTTTGTCGACATCGACAATCGCAAATTTACCGGTTTCATTGCCTTCCATATCGACTTCCGGTTGAGGTTTAACCTCGGTCGGGTTGGGCAGGTAATCGACTACAGCATTGAGCACAGGCTGGATGCCTTTGTTCTTGAAGGCGGAACCGCAATAGGTTGGGAAGAAATCCAATGCAATAGTACCCTTGCGGATGCAGCGCTTGATATCTTCGACTGAAGGTTCTTCGCCGTCCAGATATTTCTCCATCAGGTCATCGTCCTGATCAAGAGCGGTTTCGATGAGTTTTTCACGCCATTCTTCGATTATGTCGCTCATATCGGCAGGCGGATCGACGATTTCGTATTTGGTCGGATCACCGGAACCATCCCACATCCAGGCCTTGCGGGTCAGCAGGTCGACGACACCGGTGAAGTCGTCTTCGATACCGATCGGTAAAACCATCACCAGGGGGTTTGCGCCGAGTACGTCGATAACCTGTTGTACGACCCGGTAGTAATCAGCGCCGATACGGTCAAGCTTGTTGACGAAAATCACACGCGCAACTTCGGAATCATTAGCGTAGCGCCAGTTAGTTTCCGATTGGGGCTCCACACCACCAGAGCCACAGAAAACCCCGACGCCACCGTCGAGTACTTTGAGTGAGCGGTACACTTCAATGGTGAAATCAACGTGTCCGGGCGTGTCGATGATATTCATGCGGTGACCATCCCACTCACAGGAAGTGGCAGCGGACTGGATGGTGATACCGCGCTCCTGTTCCTGCTCCATAAAGTCCGTGGTGGCTTCGCCATCATGAACCTCACCGGTTTTGTGGATTTTACCGGTTAATTTCAGGATTCGTTCGGTAGTGGTGGTCTTACCCGCATCAACGTGGGCAAAAATCCCGATGTTTCTGTATTTTGCTAGATCAGTCATAACGCTACTCTAATGATTAAATCGATTACTGAGACGGTGCCATTGCCACGGCCGGAATCAGGTTGGCGCGAAATTATATAGGAATGCAGGGGGTATGTATAAGGAAATCATGAACCAGCTACAGACTGCCAGCGAACCGTCATTTCTGCATTCCTGGGCTGGCCGGGTACATTTTCGGCCCATTCAGGGTATACCTGAGCATATGGCCAGTTTTTATTTCGATGCCCTCCATCTTGAGTAATGTCTGTCCAGTCGCAATTCGTGAGGTATTGAAGGTAACGATTAGTTGAGTATTATTGTCTTCAGCCAAACTGGCATGACATGAGTTCTATGAATGAAAGCAACTGCTGAATTACAACTTATCCCCATCGGTGTGGGTGTCTCAGTGAGACAGGAAGTTGGCCGTGTAGTTGAGTTGCTACAAGGATATAACTTTTTGGTCGAGACGCATGCCTCCGGTTCTAATATCGAAGGTGAGTTATCAGAAATTTTATCAGCTGTCGAACAGATTCATGAGACTTTGCATCAAGAGGGTGCGGTCCGTCTGATTAGTTATCTGAAGCTTGAAACCCGCACTGATAAGATTCCGACATTGGCAGGAAAACGTTTGTAATTTTCCTTAAATCTCACTACAAAGGTAAATAAAAAATGAAATACACTGGCAGCTGTCATTGTGGAAATGTTGGCTTCAATGTTGAAGCAGAAATTGAGCAAGTCATGGAATGTAACTGTTCAATTTGTAGCAAATTAGGGTATTTGTTAATTTTTGTTCCTGAAAGTAATTTCACTTTGAACACACCAAAAGAAAACTACTCGTCCTATGCATTCAATGATAAAACTATAGATCATAATTTTTGCACGAATTGCGGATGTTCAACCTTTGGTGCGGGGGCCGATGAAGATGGCAATACTATGATCGCAATCAATGTAAGGTGTCTGGATGAATTATCTCTTTCTGAGCTTAAAATAGAACCGTTTGATGGTCGTAGCTTGTAACTAATTTTCACCTGGCTTTATCTGTCGTTCGTCATGAATATGCCGCATACTTTTGATGAGCCAGTTATCCTCAGATTTATCCAACTGAATTTCTATCCGGTGAATTTCCAGAAACTGTCCCTCGCTGTTACGGCTTGATCCCAATGCCTTGCCGGTTACTTCAACGCTTGCAGTATCTCCGTTAATGGTTACCTGCGGATTTTTCAGTTCAAGTTTTAGCGATGACAGGGAGGCTCGTCCTTTAAGAATAGGCTGTATCAACTCCTGTCTGCTGCCTATTTTATAAATCGAATAACCTGCATTAGTCAGGTTATAAGTGGTCTGTTCGTTAAATAGCTGTCCAATCTTTTTAGCCCGAGTGGCTTGTATAATACCGCTTTCCGCCACGTTTATTTCTGTATGACTGCGGATTTCTTCAAGCAGGGACAGGATTTTCTCCGTTTCACTTTTGTGCAGAAATAGAAACCCGGCTAGCATGACTAACGCGGCAATCAGTAGGTATCGGAAGGGTTTTGTCATAATTACTTTTTCAATGGCTTAAGGAGTATCTGAATTAATGTACGAGGAATTGTAGGAGCGGCTTCAGCCGCGATGAACGCTGCGGCCCCATCGCGGCTAAAGCCGCGCCTACATAATTTTCACTGTTTACAATCACAAGGCCGCAGTACATCAGAAGTTTCTTGATTGGTGTTAGATGAAGTAGTATCAATAATGGCATTATAGTCTGTAATATCAATGACAGATACTGGGCGAATTTGAAATAGAAATGGAACTGTGCATCATGCATCTAAAGCAATTAATTAATAATCTCGTCGTGTCATCATTGATGGCTTTTACAGGCGGGCTGTTTTTTTCAGCAGGGGTATTTGCACAAACACTGGTGCTCGTGCCAGGTTACCAGAGTGATGGCGGAATATGGCGAAAAACTGGATTTGTCAATGCGCTGTTGTCCGCAGGCTGGCAGGATGCAGGCCATGTGATGGCTGATCCCTATGGAGTGCGCATGCTGGTCGAGCAGAAAAAATCCGAACGTCGTTTTTTTACTGTTAATTTACCAGCTGAAGCACCTTTGATAGTTCAGGCAAATATTTTATCCGCGCAGTTAAACGCGATCCGGAATCGTTTTCAAGATGAACCGCTGCTGCTCGCGGGTCATTCGGTGGGTGGCGTGGTTGCACGGTTAGCCATGGTGAGAGAACCTGCTTTGAAACTTGACGCTTTGATTACATTTGCAGCACCTCATCTAGGCACCGGTATGGCAGAAGCAGGCTTGGGGATTTCACAAAGTCCGATAGGCTGGGTTGCACCTTTGTTAGGTGCGAGCACGATCAATCGTTCTCGTGAGTTGTATGCTGATTTAATGCGCGAACGTCCTGGCAGTTTATTGTTCTGGCTTAATCGCCAACCACACCCTGAATCAAAATATTATTCCGTGGTGCGCAGTCAACACGGTGGATTCAGCAATTGGCGTGATCAGGTTGTCGATCCATTCAGCCAGGATATGAATAATGTTGTCGCGCTGCGGGGCAAGAGTCTGTTCATTGCTTCACCTCTCAAGCACGGATTGCATCCAGCGGACGGAGTTCTGTTGGCTGATTTATTAAAGCAATGTTGTAAATAATGATAGCCATCCACTTTATTCGGCTGTATACCTACTATTAAACACGGTGAGAATAAAAATATGCATATTGAATTTTATGGCGCGACCAGTGGCATTACCGGCTCCTGTCATATCCTGCGTACCGAAGAGCATTTAATTTTACTGGACTGTGGTCTGATACAGGGGCGTCGTGAAGTCGAGGCTTTAAATCGTGAACCATTCCCGTTTTCCCCGGATGAAATCAGTGCTGTGGTGTTAAGCCATGCACACATCGATCATTCCGGGCGTTTACCATTGTTGATTAAACAAGGCTATACCGGTCCAATTTATACGCAAAATGCAACGGCTGATTTGTGTGACATTATGTTGCAGGATTCTGCGTATTTGCAGGAGCGTGATGCGCAGTATGAAAATAAATGGCGCAGACGAAAAAAGAAGGAAGAGATTGAGCCGCTTTACACGGTGAATGATGCGCAAACAGCGCTGAAACAGTTTGTAGGTTTGCGTTATCAGGAGAAAGAAGAAATATTGTCCGGTGTCACTATTCGTTTCCAGGATGCAGGGCATATTATGGGTTCGAGTAATGTTGAGGTCTGGCTGAATGAAAAGGGAATAGAGAAAAAGATTGTTTTCAGTGGTGATCTTGGTCAATACGACACCCCGATATTAAATAATCCTGCGGTAATCGAAGAAGCTGATCATGTCATTATCGAAAGCACCTATGGGAATCGCACACACCGCGATGAGGAGCATACCGTTAAGGAAATCGGCGAGATTATCAGTGAAGCTCGGCATCAACGGGGGAATTTGTTAATTCCGGCGTTTGCAGTGGGCCGTAGTCAGGAGATTCTTTATTTTCTCGGCAAGCACTATGATGAATGGGGATTAGACCGCTGGGAAGTATTTCTTGATAGTCCGATGGCGATCAAGGCCAGTAAGGTCTACTGGGACTACCCACACTTGTACGATGAAGAGGCGACACGGTTGCGTCGCGAGGTTAATGAAATGCCTCGACTGAGAAATCTGCATATCACTAGCGCGGTTGAAGATTCAATGGCAATTAATAACATCAAAAGCGGGGCGATAATTATTGCAGCCAGCGGGATGTGTACCGGCGGTCGTATCATTCATCATCTCAAGCATAATATTTCGCGCAATGGCTCACATATTATGATTGTTGGATACCAGGCACAGGGTACATTGGGGCGCAAGCTGGTGGATGGTGATTCTGAAGTGAAAATACACGGTGATTATTATCAGGTAAGGGCGAAAGTGCATACCGTAGGTGGCCTGTCAGCACACGGTGATGTTGATGATTTGTCGCGTTGGGTGAGTAATTTCAAAAGTCAGCCGTTCGTGCATGTGGTACACGGTGAGGCGAAATCTAAACAGGATTTTCGTGACCGGCTGGAACGGGGCTTAGGATTTAAGGCGGATGTGCCAGAGATAGGTGAGATACTGGAATTGTAATATAGCGCTATGAATAAAGTCGCCCCCTCTCCCTGAGGGAGAGGGGGTTAATGTGTGAGTTACGAAACAGTGATTAAATAAATAATCCATATTTTTAGAGAGCCTGCTAGAATAATCTTTATCCACTAGTCAGGTACTCATATGAGGGCACAACATGTCGGAGAATATACGAGTGAAAAACAGTAAAGTAAGTTTTTTCAACAAGATTCCCTGGACGTTTCTGATTATTGCCTACCTAGTTGTGGCCTATAACATGAAACTGGATTTGAACGGCGTACCTGGCTATATCTTTATTGGTCTGGCGGTCGTTGTGTTGTTCCTGGAATTTTTTAAATCCGGTGATATCAGCACCTCGACTTTCTTAACAGATACATTCTATGCCGTTGTTGGCGTGATATTGGCGACAACCTTGTTGTCCTATATGTATTTCAAACTGGAAGAGACACCTAATTTCTTTCACTGGTTCGGTTATGTGATCCTGCTGGGTGATGCCATCATGAGTCCATTCAATGCATTTCGTACTGCATTGCGTAATTTTGGAGTGGGTGGCTGATTGATTCGAATTTGGATTGCCCCTGTGGTTTAGAGGCTAAGTACACCTCGTGTTGTGGCCGGTTTATTGATGCTGGAGAAGTGGCGGAGACGGCTGAACAGTTAATGCGTTCGAGGTATGCTGGCTACGTTTTGCGTAATGAGACTTATTTACGCCGTACATGGGTACCAAAACATTGTCCGGCATCCATATTTAATGACGAATCACCTCAATGGATCGGCTTGAAAATACTACATACTCAGGACGGCCAGTCTGGAGACACGACGGGTAAAGTTGAGTTTTCTGCACGTTACAAAATTAATGGACGCGCATTCAGGTTACATGAAACTAGTGAGTTTGTTTTTGAGGATGACTGTTGGTTGTATTCCAAAGGAGCCTCTGATTAATTCGTAAGCGCCTGTAGGAGCGGCTTCAGCCGCGATGAACACTGCGCCACCCATCGCGGCTGAAGCCGCTCCTACAATATTGCACAGCTGCGCGAATTAATCAGAAGCTCCCAGGGGCTTGGCTGTAGATTAATTTGAGGTTCCAGAAGATGTTAACCGAGTCTGTTAAGGATTTATCACAAGGCATGAAGCCGTACGAGTTAAAAAAGCTGCAAAAGCGGTTACGCCGTAATGTTGGCGAGGCGATCGCTGATTTCAATATGATTGAAGACGGTGAGGTCGTTATGGTATGCCTGTCTGGTGGTGCTGACAGCTATACCATGCTGGATATCCTACTTCATCTGCAGGCGCATGCGCCAATTAAATTTGAAATAATCGCCGTTAATCTGGATCAGAAACAACCCGGATTTCCTGAGCATGTTTTGCCAGCGTACCTCGAAGCACTTGGCGTTAAATATCATATTGTCGAGCGTGATACTTACACGGTCGTCAAGAATATTATCCCGGAAGGAAAAACCACTTGCGGTCTTTGTTCGCGTTTGCGCCGGGGTATTTTATATACGACAGCTGATGAGTTGGGGGCAACCCGGATTGCGCTTGGGCATCATGCAAATGATATGGTTGAAACGCTATTTTTGAATATGTTTTATGGCGCGCGCTTAAAAAGCATGTCGCCCAAGTTAATGACCGATGATAAAAAACATATTGTCATCCGTCCATTGGCCTACTGTCTGGAAAGTGATATTAAATGCTATGCAGATGAAATGGATTTTCCAATCATTCCCTGTAACCTGTGTGGCTCGCAAGAGAACTTGCAAAGACAGGCTGTAAAATCGATGTTAGAGCAGTGGGAGAAAGAGCAACCCGGCAGGACATTAAATATATTCAAGTCTATGCAGCGTATTACCCCCTCGCATTTGCTGGATCGAGATTTATATAATTTTGATGACATGGAAAGAATGAGTACTTAATCGTACTGTTAAGATAGAATTTCTGAATGCTGCCAATTCTCTATTCATTTCGGCGTTGCCCCTATGCCATGCGGGCTCGCCTGGCAATTAATTATGCCGGTATTGCGGTCGAATTACGTGAAGTCTTGTTACGTGATATGCCCGAAAGTCTTATAGCAGCTTCTCCAAAAAGCACTGTGCCGGTATTGATCTTGCCCAGTGGTGAAGTGATTGATGAAAGCTGGGATATTGTCTTGTGGGCTATTCGACAAAATGATCCTGATAACTGGCTGGGCCAGGATGAACGCCATTTGAATGTAGTTAATGAGTTGATTGCTGTGAATGACGGCGCGTTCAAAGCGGCGCTAGATCGTTATAAATATGCCGATCGCTTTCCGGATCACCCAGCTGAGTATTATCGTAACCAGGGTGAAGCATTTTTGGTTCAGTTAGAAGAGCGGCTAAGCAAGTCGCGATTTTTATTAGGGGATGAGAAGACCGTTGCAGATATCGGAATCTTTCCTTTTATCCGTCAGTTTTCTGCAGTGGATCAGGACTGGTTCGATGCAACACCTTACCGGTTACTTAGAGCCTGGTTGGAAAATTGGCTCGCAGCCGATTTGTTTATTACGGTGATGGGAAAATATACGCCGTGGAAGCCGGGTGATAAGCCGGTGAAATTTTAAGATGCCAATTGTCTCGATGGCATTAACATGGTTAGCAGTGCCTGGGTATGATCAGTGGCTTTTTGTCCGAGGTCTGTCAGGTATCCGCCATCCACCTGGGTCAACATACCTTTATCGAATAAGCGCTGGATTGCTCCGATCATTTCTGGCCGGGCGGATTTGTGTACCTTGATGCCTTTCATTGATGAACTCTGGTTGAATTGGAGGAGTACGTTGAGTTCTTCAATCTGTTCTTTTGAAAATGCCATAACCAAACCTCAAATGTGACTTGAATCTACATTAGGACACAAATAATCGGTTTGCAAGACTAAGATGGAATCAAAAGGGTGCAGGGCTATGAAATTTTACAGATTTACTCGATAAAGGGTGTAAAAAATCCAGTGATGTGGCATGCAATAACAGCCTGCTAGCAGGTTGATTTTTAATTAAATCATTATAAAGCCTGTCACCAATAATCGGATGTCCGAGCGCCTGCATGTGAACCCTGAGTTGGTGCGTACGTCCAGTTTTCGGGAAAAGTTCTAGCCGTGTTGTATTTTCTTGAGTGTTGTATTGCATGACGCTGTAGGCAGTTAATGCAGGTTTGCCCTGTTGCTGGTCAATAATCTGGCGTGGCCGGTTTGGCCAATCGGCGATGAGCGGCAAGTTCACTTCGCCGGTCTTGTTTTGTAATTGTCCCGAAACAACCGCAGTGTAATGTTTATCGATGCGGCGGGTTTCAAACAAACGGCTCAATGCTCTTTGGGTGTCCAGGTTTCTTGCCATAAGCATGATGCCAGAGGTTTCCATGTCTAACCGATGAACGATCAGTGCTTCGGGATATTCGGTCTGCACCCGTAATGACAAACTATCTTGTTTATCCACTCCACGGCCGGGAACGGATAACAGGCCAGCAGGTTTCTCAAGCACTAATAATGCTTTGTCCTTGTATAAAATATCCAGTCCCTGATGGACGGGCGGGCAATAGGTGTGTGAGTTCAAGATTTTGATGTGTGGATATGTGGGATTTAAGTACCGCTTATAGGTTATATGTTTATCTCGCAGAGGCGCAGAGCACGCAAAGATAAAAACAATCAAAGCTTGAGAATAACTCTTATAACTTTGCGTGCTCTGCGCCTCTGCGAGAATTAAAAAGATCCAAAATTTAATTTAACCGATTACGAAGTTGATAAGTACCATTTTCAAATTGTGCGAAAAAGGCTTCGAGCGCAGGGTGATCAACAGGCTCTCCACTGCTATCGGCTTCCAGATGACGTTCAGCAACATAGGTTATATATTCAGCGTCATCCACGAGGACGTGGTACCAGGGCTGGTCTTTAGGTGGCTGGCTTTTTGCGATTTCGTTATACCAGTCATCACTGCCCTGGAAGACGGGATCGACATCGACAACGACACCCCGGTAACCGAATTTGAGGTGTTGTATCAGTTGGCCGACGGAAAAATTCGCCTGTGCAGTCATCGTTAAATCACCGTGTTGTGGGCTTACTAGTTTAGTGTCAGACAGTGGAATAAAGTTCATTCTTCTTGCTCCAGTGTTGCAACCAGTGTGAGAATTCGCTGAGTCACTTGATCCAGCTCATTTGCAGGCGTGTTACCGGTTTCGATGAAAGGTTTTCCCAGTGGAACGGCCAGTTGTTTGTCATACAGGGATCGATGCAGTGCAGTCAAATCCCGGGAGTAACGCACCAGGCCCAGTTTAAAGAGTAATTTCCCCAGTCCAGCTTGAATTCCGTTTTGATCATGGTGCAACCATTTGCCCATAGTTTGTTGTAAACGGGTTGAAAAATCAGTTTGCACCGGTAGTTCGAAAATTGCCAGCGGTTTACCGAGTCTGGCCACTTCGACCATCATGGAAATACTATCGCCAGTAACGATAAAGCGATCAGCCAGTCCGAGCAGTCCAAGGTAGGGATTATCAGTATTATCGGGTGACCAGCTAAACAGAGTAGCGTTATTAGGCAGATGCTTTTTCAGGGCTTCGACGACACCAGGAGGCGTGCGGCGGCTGGTGGAAATATACAAACTACCGTTGCCAGCAGCTTGAGTGGCTTTGTCGAGCAGGCCAAGTGCATCTTGAACATTAAAACGGAAGGGTTTGGTTTGCCCACCGATGAGTAGTGCGGTCAGGGGTTGTGGCAGAGCTGAGAGTTTCTCACGCCAACTCGTTCGTGCAGTTTCTATCGCTGCTTCATTGTTACGCATCAATGGCAGATCAAGCTGCAGCACTTTTGAGTGATTGGGCATGCGGTACTGAGCCGGCACAATAATGAGTGAAAAGCGTTCCATCCAGCGTTTCGGTCGGCCGAGCAGAATAATTTTGCTATGCCCGTTTGATTGTTGCTGTACCCACAAGGCGGCCATGCTGGGCCGACGGCCGATGGTTAGAATCAGATCTGGCCAGGGCGGTTCCAGTGAGTCAGATTGTTCAGCATCGAGATGTGATAACGAGATTTTGTAAGTAGGTTTGCCCAGTGCAAATTCAGGTTTGGGTATAACGCGGCGAATTTCAAACGGCAGATTCAATGCTTTGGCGATAATTTCTATCTGTGCGTTGTCACCTGGTTTGTCGCCTATCACCAGCCAGATGTTTGGTATGAATTTAACTGTCATCGGTTAACGAAATATACCGCGCCGGTATAGACGCCAGAATAACCCCCAGATAAAAATCAACGGATAGCGGCGTACCCGATCGGGGATTTCGACTTTTTGCCCCGAGTGCCGTTCAAGTTTCCAGGCAATATAATCCAGTCCGCCTTCAAAAGTGAATAATGCTTTTAACAAGCGTAATACCGAAAGCAGTTTGCCTTGCAATTGTCTTGCAGGCCAGGTTATCCGGCTAAATTTTCGTTGATAAGCGGGTATTGTTGTCTTGTAGAGGCTAGTGATAGCGTCGCCACTTAGATTGAGTGTTACGGGTAAGCTGGGTAGTGCAGCGCGCGTGATAGACGAATAAAACAATGGCTGGTCATCTATCAATGTCATAGCGCGTTGCCCTGATTCTGTGCGTAACTCGGCATGATAACTGAGCTGCAGACTTTGAACCCAAAGATCACGAACGGTGCCTTTAGCTGGCAAACGGGGCAGGGTTTCGGATAAAAATTTGCTGATGGCAGCGGCCAGATTATTCAATAAATCTTTACGCGCAGTTTTATTCTTACTGTAGACAATAGCAACGGGTTGAGTGAATCTTCCCCATAGATAGGAATGAAACCAGTGTTGAGTGCCGCGTTCGAAATCATGGCTTGAGACTACCGCATACTTACAGCGAATGGTGTCCTTGCTGGTGGGTATCTCGATGTAAAATACATTAGGAGGCAGTAACCAGTTGGCAATGGCATGACGCTTTTTGGTGTAGAAACTACGGTAGTTATCAACGATGAGGTACAGGTCTACAAGTCCCTCGAATATATTCCCAGTGCGCAGACAGGAGCCATAAAACAGGATGCTGTTTATCGATTCACCGTGTTTTTTCCGCAGCACATCAATCAGGATAATGAGTGCGGCAGGTGTTTCCACCTGGGTTTGCTTATCAAGTATTTCTGCAAGTGATGAGGTTGTCATGACCGGTATTATTTCAGGCGAATAAAACTCAGTACTCCGCCATCACTGATGCGGGCAGGTCCGGTTGTCTGATCGATGTTATACATTTCACCATCCAATGTCAGCATACCGTTCATTTGTAAGCTTAGCGAATCAACGTTATGGCTGCGATAGCCGTTTTCTGGTGTCGCGTGACGCGGTGGGCGGCCACGTAACAGTGAAGGTAGTGTGCGTATAAAGCGGGGTGCATCTTCACTGATCATGCTGCAATGTAACGTCCCTGATTCTGTCCCCCAGTAAGGATGCATGCCCAGGAATAATCGTTCAAGTGAACTGACCAGCATTAGCAGCATACTTTGTTCGATAGGTTCGGATTGATTGTTAAGTGTAACAGTGGTTTTAACGGGCTGGATAAAACGTGGATCACGCCGCAATATTCCCCATAGGGTCCTGGCCATGGCCAGACCTGGGCCAATTTCATTGCCGACACCCCGGGAATGAATTTTCTCGTGACAATATTCTATACCTTGAATAATAGCGCCGGCACCCATAAACATGCCGTATACCGGCAATGCCTCATCGCCCGGTACGACTTTGACGATCGATCGTTGCAGGATTTCAGTAGTCTGTCTGTTCTGGTCAGGCCAGGCGCAAAGTGTTTTGACGGCTTTACGCAGGTCGCCACGTATTCCCACATCACCGACGTTCATGTTGGTCGTTCCACCAGGCAGCAATACAAACAAAGGCAGTGGTTGCAATGACGGGTCACGTAGTAAGTGTGTAAATACTTCGGCGGTCGTGCCATCACCGCCATTGATAGCCAGTACATTGATTGATTGTTCTTCGAAATCTTGTAAAACGGCCGGTATTTCATCAGCAGCGGATGTAATGCGATGGAGAATAGCGGGCTGTTTTGCGACAATGGAATTGATTTGTTGCAAATGCTTTCGGTTGGCACCGCTGTTAGGATTGCTGATCATACCGATGCGAGGCTGATCTAATGCATCAGACGGGCGGCGTGACTCGGGTTGATTGGATGACGTTATATTCATGGGTTGTATATGCAGTGTACCGTTAGCTTGATTGAACACTCAAGTTGCGAGTGAGTACTTAAGTGACCGCTGATTAATTCGTGCATCATGTCTAGTGAGCCTGCAAATACTGTAGGAGCGGCTTTAGCCGCGATGGGGCTACGGTGTCCATCGCGGCTAAAGCCGCTCCTACAGATGCTCGCTCATTAATCAGAGGTGCCTTAGTATAGGGATCTGAAACATTATTTCTGGATCGTTATTGGAAACTGAATCATGCAGAATAACCATAATCAATCGCAGACATTGACCTTTGCACAATTGTCAGACCCGCACCTGTCATCTTTGCAGGGTGTTAATCTGCGCGAACTGGCGAATAAGCGGATTCTTGGGTATTTATCCTGGCGCAAGAAACGCCGTGCTGAACATCGGCCTGAAGTGCTTGATGCTTTGCAACGTGATTTGTTGTCGACACAGCCTGACCATATTGTGGTGACAGGTGATTTGACGCATATTGGTTTGCACGATGAATTTCGTCAGGCGCGGCGCTGGCTAGAATCGATTGGTTCGTCCAGTCAAGTTACTGTGATACCGGGTAATCACGACACTTATATCCGCAGTCCCTGGATGCATAGTTTTTCACATTGGCAGGCTTATATGGCCTCCGATGAAGCATCTTCAGATGGTCAGTTACAACCCGGGCTTGATCAACTGTTCCCCAGTTTGCGTATCCGCGGTGGTGTTGCCTTTATTGGCTTATCGAGTGCGATTCCGTCTGCCCCTTTTCTTGCTATTGGCAGCTTAGGTCAGAAGCAATTGCAACAACTTGCAAAGTATTTAAAAGAGGCGCGTGAAGCAGAGCTGTTTCGCGTCATTCTGGTGCACCATCCACCGGTACCCGGCGAGGAGAAGTGGCGTAAACGATTAACCGATGCCGAAGCGCTATGCGAAGTCATCCGCCAGGAAGGTGCTGAGCTGGTTTTACACGGTCATAGTCACCGGGCGGTGGAAAGTGCAATAAAAATATCGAACGCTTCTGTACCCGTATTTGGTATACCTTCAGCATCAGCGATCGGCCACAAAGCGGGACGTGCGGCGCAGTATAATTTGTACCAGGTAAGCGCTCATGAAACTGGTTGGACACTTAAAATTACTGTGCGTGGTTATCGTCCAGATAAAGCCGTGTTTGTGCGGTTACAGGAAAGGACGTTGGAGATTCCACGTGGGGTTGTTGCCGCTGCATAGAGCGGATCAGATTTATGCAGATATTGTAGGAGCGAAAATTATTTCGCGAAGAGTTACAAGCATTAATTTTGGACAGTGTTACAAGTTTTCGCGGAATAAATTCTGCTCCTACAGTTCTTTGAGTAAATCTGTAGTAGTAAACATACACACAGGAAATGAACAGTCATCACTGCACTGGAAAAATCCGTCCCCTCCCCCTCATGGGGAGGGACAGGGAGAGGGGGTTTAGTGGGCATGGGTAGTCATGTTTCCGACAATCTTTTCTCCACAATAATCTGATCGGCAACTGAATCAACATCAACAGCAGCTTCAGGATAAGGCAGTATGACTGCGCCAATTCGCAAACCCAGTTTTTTCGATAAAGCTTGCATAGCACTGTCTAAGGAAAGCGTGCCGGTCACATAACGTGCTACCGACAACCAACCCAGCATTCGTATAATTCGCAATGGATTCTTGCGGTCGTTTTCAACTTGCCGCCAGATATCTGCCATACGGCGGCTGTCATCGCTTAAAAAAGCAAACAGATTACAACCACAATATTCACCATCACTGAACTTTAATACCGTCTTACGCATGCCGGGGAAAGCTAGCTTAATGCGTGGGTATTCACATAAACCAACGGCAACATCCAGATTCTGGGCCTGGCTGCCTTTGCAAAAATGATTGACGATTTCTGGTGTTAACAAGGGGTGATCAGCGGTGGTAATCAGCACCGGTTGTTGTTGTGCAACATGCTGTAAAATATGAGCTGCACTGGTACTGGGTGTAGATTGGGGCGGGTGCCATTCAACAACTTTGTTTGTGATTTGTTGTTCCAGCGCAGGCTGAGTTTGCAGATGTTCCTGTTTTGGCCCGGACAGGATACATCGTTTGACATAATCGGAATCACTCAGTGTTTTCAATACCCGCAACACCATTGGCTGGCCATCAATTTCTACCAGTGCCTTGCAGGCAGCGCCGGTTGCTTTCACAAGCGGGTCGTCCGGGCCGCGGTCACCAGCGAGCACAATTGTAATAAACGGATTTGTAGTCAAAGGGCTGTTCACAGCCTTTTATAAGTGTTTTTCGTAAATCCGGTAGCGTTTGTAAGCCTTGCCACCAATGGTTTCTATTATATTTCGCATGCCGTCATTATGTTCCAGTATCCATGATAATTCGACTTCACGAATTCCTTTGCGAATTAGTCCTTGCCTAACGGCATCAATCACCAGGAATGCCAGCGCAGGTCCTAGTCGTGTGTGATGATATTCCTGGCGCACGCCCATCAATGCAACACGCGCACTTTTTGGGTACTTGACTTTAAGTCGCCATAAAAGTTTTAACCAGCCGAAGGGTAGGAGGCGGCCGTTAAGATCCTTAATCACTTCGTTGACATTTGGGAAGGCAGTAATCATTGCAACTGGGCGCTGATCGAGTTCGGCGATTTGAATAAAATCATCATCAACCAGCATCGCCAACATTTTCCCCACTTCTTTGAATTCGGCTTCAGAGAAAGGTACAAAGCCCCAATTTTTACTCCAGGCGTCGTTGAATAATTCGCGGAGTATGTTCAATTCTTCTGTCAAATCTTTACGGCGTAGCGGCCGAATAGTAACGCCTTTTGCAGCGCGCTCAGCGAGTTTCTGCATTATTCGTGGCGCTTCAAAATCAGGAGCGATAGTGTAGGCCAGTAAATCCTGAGCCTTGGAGTATCCGGCAGATTCAATATGTTGTCCGTAATAGGGCAGAGCGTGTCCCATCATAACGGAGGGAGGGGTATCAAAGCCGTCCACCAATAGGCCGCATTCCTCGTTGATTGAAAGATTAAATGGCCCGCGGACAATTTCGATATCTTGCTGACGTAACCAGTCTTCGGCCGTTGTCAGCAGGCTTGCAAGGATGTCTGGATCATCTTCAGCTTCTGGCATGCCGAAATAGCCAACCCGCTCTGAATGATATTGCTGAAACGAATCGTCAATCTGCGCACTGATACGTCCTACCGGTTTGTCGCCTTGCCAGGCAATCCACGCTTGCCAACGGGCATGCTCAAAAAACGGGTTTTTCTTTGGCGACAGGCGCTCTTTAAGTTCGAATAACAGCGGCGGTACCCAGTTTGGATCTGACTGATAGAGGTTCCAGGGCAGACGAATGAATTGATTCAGTTGTGCCTGACTATTGACGGGTTCGATACGTAAGGGGTTGTTCGAAGGCATAGTCTGAGTGAACTTAAACTCGCTGCTTGGGTCTAGAAGTGTGGCGATAATACCGGTCAGCTCCGCAAGGTGCTAGCAATAGTCCGGAAAGTGACGAACTTCACAAATCGCATATAAGTATTTGTTAATGTACTGTTTTCAGTCGCTAGCAGAGCCTGATTTAGCCGGTTTTTGCACAGACTTGAGTAAACAAAAGTTCAGAAAATCCACTAGCCACCGACATAGGCATTTGAGCCGCGGGGCTATTTTTTTGACTTGCGTGTTGTAAAATAGCAACGAAACAATATGATTTAGTGATAATTGAGACAAATTGCCAAAAGGTATTGATTTTTATTTTTATTAAGGGAATAATGCCTGCCTGAAGAAATAGGATTTCGCCATATTTTTGAAATCCGTTGGTAATAAACAACGGATTAACCGAAGTCCATATTACAGACAGGGTTTATGATTTTCAGAACCAATGTCTAACTAAACACATGCATGGTCGCAGTTTTTCTGCTCCAGATATGGATTGCCGCATAGCCTAACGTATCAACGGGAGCCAAAGCGTGAACAACCAACAAGGGAAGCCGTCAGAATTGAATATTCAATCGACTCCAACCTTACACAAACTTCCATTCCGTGCAGCTGATTTTGCAACGCTGCCGGATGCGCTGGATTATGCTGCGCAGGGTGAAACGGGTGCAAACTTTTACACCGGACGTGGTGAGTTGTACGCGTCCATGCCTTTTACGGAATTACGCAAACAGTCTCGCGTACTAGCCCGCAAGTTACTGGGCCTGGGCCTGACAAAAGGTGATCATGTTGCATTGGTTGCTGAAACCAATCCGCATTTCCTGCGTTTTTTCTTTGCATGCCAGTACGCCGGACTAGTTCCTGTTGCCTTACCTGCTTCAGTTAATCTTGGCGGACACACAGTTTATGTAACCCAGTTACGTGGTTTACTCAAATCAAGTCAGGCGTCTGTTGCCATGGCACCAAGCGGGTATGCCTCTTTCCTCGAAGAAGCCGGTGAGGGTCTGGGCATGAAATTGTTCGGTGATCCGGAAGTTTTTGATGCTTTACCGGAAGCCGATGTTGAGTTTGCACCTGCAGACCCAGCAGATATCGCTTACATACAATACACCTCTGGCAGTACGCGGTTTCCTCGCGGCGTCGTGATTGAACAGCGTGCGGTCATGAGTAACCTGGCGGGTATAATTCGTCACGGTGTAAAGATGGGGCCTGGCGATCGGTGTTTTTCATGGTTACCGTTTTACCACGACATGGGTTTGGTAGGTTTAGTGCTGGTGCCAGTTGCTGCACAAATATCAGTGGATTATCTCGATACCCGCGAATTTGCCATGCGTCCACGTCAGTGGATCAATTTGATGGACAAAACCAAAGCGACTATTTCCTTTGGCCCTCCATTTGGTTATGAATTATGTGCGCGTCGTTTGCGTAAAGGTGAAGCTGAAAAATACGACCTGAGTAATTGGCGTGTCGCTGGTGTAGGTGCGGAAATGATTCGTTCCGAAACACTGGATCGTTTTGCCAAGGCATTAGCACCTGCCGGGTTTAACCCAAAAGCTTTTCTGGCCTGTTACGGTATGGCGGAATGTTCATTGGCGATCAGTTTTGCGCCATTGTTTGAAGGCCACTCCACAGATTGTATCGATGGTGATCATCACTCCGACCACCGTGTAGCGCGGCCGATAGAAGATTTTGCTAATCCTGGCCGGGCACGAAGTTTTGTCGAGTGTGGTACGCCGTTACCGGAATACGAACTTGAAGTACGTAATGAGGATGGTGAAGTGCTGGCTGACCGTCATAGCGGAACCATTTTTGTGCGGGGACCAAGTGTCATGTCCGGTTACTACAACTGCCCGGATGAAACAGCAAAGACGCTTTCTGAAGATGGCTGGTTAAATACCGGCGATGTCGGTTACCGCGTGGATGGTCGACTGATCATTACTGGTCGCGAGAAAGATCTGATTATTATTAACGGCAGAAATATTTGGCCGCAGGATCTTGAGTATTTGGCTGAACAACAGTCGGAAGTCCGCACGGGTGATGCATTAGCATTTTCAGTGTCTTCACAAAGCAACGAAGAGATCTGTGTCATGGTTGTTCAATGCCGTGAGTCTGATCAAGTCAAGCGTGCTGATCTGGTTGATCGTATAAGCAAACTGGTACACATGGAACTGGGTATCGATGTCTATGTTGAACTGGCACCGCTACATACCTTGCCAAGAACCTCGTCAGGTAAGTTATCGCGTTCCAAGGCTCGGTTGAACTTTATCGACTGTCATGATCTGGATCAGTTATCGCTGGATATGTTGGGCGAAATGCCGGTACTGAAACAAGGCTAACTTCTTTCTGATCTGCGTTTAAAAATAACCGGCCAATGGCCGGTTATTTTTTGTCTGTCTATCTAAGAGGGTTCTAATTAGTTCGTGCATTTAGTTATTGTTAACAGTGCAAATTCTGTAGGAGCGGCTTCAGCCGCGATGGGCACTATGCACCCCATCGCGGCTGAAGCCGCTCCTACAGATTATCGCTTATTTATCAGAAGTTGTTTAACTATTCTATGAAAAAGCTTGTTGCAATCACCGGCGCTACCGGATTTATAGGGCAGACAATTTGCCAGCAGTTGGTAAACGCCGGTTACCAGGTGCGTGCGCTTGTGCGTAATGAAGCGCGTGCGACAGGATTACAACAGTCAGGCGTTGAGCTTTGCGCGGGTAGCCTGGAAGATTTACATAGCCTTGAACAACTGGTCGCTGGTGTTGAAGCAGTTGTGCATTGCGCCGGTTCTGTGCGTGGAGCGACAGCGGATGAGTTTGATCAGGTAAATGTTAAGGGTGCAAAACATTTAGTAGATACACTGAATGCACAGAATAAATCAGCTGCACTGCTGGTGCTTTCCTCGTTGGCAGCCCGTGAGCCACAACTTTCATTTTATGCGGCCAGTAAATCCAAACTGGAAATCATGTTGCAAGATCAAGCTAAAGATTTGCGCTGGATCGCGTTACGGCCACCTGCTGTTTATGGTCCAGGTGACAAGGAGTTGTTACCCCTGTTCCGTCTAATGGCAAAAGGTATTGCACCGGTACCGGGTTCTGCTGATGCGCGCTTTTCGATGGTCTTTGTTGAAGACCTGGCGGATGCAGTGTTGGCATGGTTAAAGAATGATCATGCGAGTAATGGCGTGTATTCGATTGACGATGGTAAAGCGGGTGGTTACAACTGGCATGATGTTGCCAATACAGTTGCAAGTCTATGTGACCGGCGAGTGCGTTTATTGCCTATACCCGTAGGATTATTTAACGTGCCAGCACGATTGAATCGATTAGGCAGTAAGTTATTTGGTTATGCGCCTATGCTGACACCGGAAAAGCTTAATGAGTTAAGGCATCCGGACTGGGTGTGTGACAGCAGTGAGTTAACAGAAGCAATTGGCTGGCAACCGACAATCCAGTTAGAGGAAGGATTACGGCGTACACCGGGCTGGTGCAGTCGTATAGAATAATGAAATATACATCCCCTCTCCCTCCGGGAGAGGGCTAGGGAGAGGGGATATTATTTAGGCTTTTGTGTTTTTAGAGTTAAGCCGGATGTTCAAACAGTTTTACAATACGTTGAACCCCACTCACCCGACGTGCCGCATTGGTAATTTTATCGCCTTCCGCACGGGTGACCAGACCCATTAAATAGACAGTCCCGTTTTCAGTGACTACTTTGACGCGTAAAGCGTCAGCACCCCGGATACCAATATTCAACAGCGCGGTTTTAACTTTTCCGGTTATCACCGTATCACTTGAGCGAACCATCATCGCGCTGGGAGCGGCGATTTTAATTTCATTGTGCACACGCCGTACCTTGCTCTGACTCTGGGCGGTATCACCGGCCATGGTACGCAGTGACTCAGAAGGCGCTTCGCCGACTAACAGAACGATCCCGTTATAACTGATGACATTGATATGGGTTTGTTTGGTCATGCCCGGAATGCGTGACAAAGCAGATCTGACACGTAACTCAATCGCCTGATCCTCTACTACAGTTCCAGTGGTACGGTCATCCAGGGCAATGGAAGTGCCTGTTGCAGCAGCGCCGCCAACGATCAAGGGCGCGCAGCCCTGTAATAACAGTGAAGCAGGGACTAACACTAATGCGGGTATCCAGCGATACATCATGATTATCTTATCTCCTCTCGGTTACTCGACGCGGAAAGCATCGGCTATCCAGTTGACTATAGTACTACTACCTTTCTGTTCAATCGAGACTACATCGAACCGGGCGGGCAGCGGCAGGGGGTTTTTCTGTAAATAGGTATTGGCGCAGCTAATAAGGCGTCGTTGTTTGGCTACGTTGACCGTGTCTGCGGGGGTGCCAAAACGGCTTTGTTTGCGGTAGCGCACTTCGACAAAAACCAGTTGTTCAGCTGATCTCATAATTAAATCTATTTCACCGCGCCGACTTCGAAAATTGCGTTCAATCAGGGAAAGCCCCCGTTGTTCCAGATAATGACAGGCTAGATTTTCGGCCTGTTTTCCAATCCATTGTGTGTTGGACATGATCCCTCCTGGATCGTTTCAAAGAATCTTCTGATTCATTTGTAGGAGTGGCTTCAGCCGCGATGAACACCGCGCGACCTATCGCGGCTGAAGCCGCTCCTACAGGAATTGTACTATTTAACGGGTCGACCATTCGATCACCGCATTGGGTTGCCGAACCGGTTCGCTGCTGACGGGTGCCAGTTCAGGCATGCTGCCAAGACTGTCAGGTATGCCGCGTTTGAAAATTGCACACTCAAGACGCCGGTGAATGCGGCGTGATTCGTCCAGCGACAGGCTGCCGGTCATGCCGTTAAAATCTGCAGTACTCTGTAAACCCAGTGAATCCAGTCTGGGTAATACGCGGTAAGCGTCGATGCCCAAAGCAAACAGGCGTTGATAATGATCAGCACGGTTTTGCCATAATTCAGCTATCTTGTTACGTAAGATGACAGAATCACCCGTGTCACCCAGTACCCAGGGAATATCACAAAATCGAATAGAATTCAGATCACGGTCACGCTCCGGATCAGGGGTGCCCGTGTAAATGTGCGAAGTTGCATAAATGGGTATCTTACCGGCGCGGTGGAATTTTAGTTGGGGTTGTATTTGGCGCGCTTCACGTGGAAAAGCAGCAATGAATACTGCGTCTATATCCTGTCGGCGGCGCGGTTCAAATTCAGCCTTGCTTCCCAGTAGCCGTACCAGCGACTGATGACGCTGTTTACTTTTATCAAGACTCAGCGCGCGGGTGATCTGTTTCGTGAAATCGACAGTTCGCGCCGGGTAACGTTCTACCGCTAACAAAGTGCCACCATAGGAGTGCCAGACTTTGGTGAAGGCCAGCAGAAGGCGTTCGCCCCAGGCGTTTTCTGGTATCAGTGCAATGACGCGTTTATGACCATCAAGGTAGGCACGTTGCGCTGCTTGACCGGCCTCATCTTCCGGATTCAATCCGAACTGATAGAGCGGTTGACTCAAACTAATCTCCTGATCGGTTTGATTCAGCGCCAACACCGGAATAGTCAGTTGCCCAGCGTTGGCCAATTCACCGATGCGTTGTTTAAGCAGCGGCCCAATAATGAAATCGGCACCATCGGCGACGGCATCCTGATATTTTTGCCAGACAGGGCCATCATCTGTGTCGTAGACCATGATTGTATTTGAACTGAGTGAGTTCTGGCTGTGAGCCAGTATGATGCCATCACGAATAGCGGCAGCCTGTTTTGCAGTACGGCCACTCAGCGGTAGTAACACAGCGATGCGCCCAGTCAGGTTACGCGTCTGTAAAGTATGAGTCTGCAAGCCTGGAATAATGCTTCGCCTGGCCGGGTGACCGGTATAGTCTCTTTGCCAGGCTTCCAGCGTAGAGTCGACACTGGCGCTACTGTACTGGTTCAAACGTACCAGAAAGGCAAGTTCCACCCAGCCACCCAGGGTATCCTTGACTGAGGCCTGCCGCATTGCCTGCAGGTCAGCATCTGGCATGCTAGATAACTTGTTCCAGATGCTTTGTTGATTGGCGCTAATCTCATCGTTCCGGGTCAGTAACCCATCTAACCAAACCAGTTGTTTAATGGCTTCCGGTAAATCACCTTTTAATTCACTGGCCGCCGCCCGTAACCGGTAATATTCCAGGCCAGCATTCGGCAGCAAATCCGGTGCTTTGACAGTATCCAGCAGTTGCAGGGCGGCATCTGGCTGTCGATCAACCAGTAACAGCTGAGTCCTGGCCAGTTTCAAGCGATCCCGGCCGACCGGTGACAAAGTCTGTGGATTGAACTGATTAACCAGACTGCTGGCCTCGGACCACTGCTTGCCCCGCATCAAATAACTGATAGCGGTCAGTTGGCGGTTACCGGCCTTTTGCGGTGTTAACCCAGCCGCACTCTTTATATATACCTGTGCTGCGCCCCGGTAATCTTGTGTAGCGGCCAGCTTTTCAGCGCGGGCTTTAAGGGGATCGTGATCAGACAGGCCAATCGGCATTCTGACCATGTCGCTACAACCGGCGAGGGCGAACGTCAGGAATAACAGGCATCCAGTTAAAGAGTATTTAGTAATGATATGGGTCACGTGTCAGGTATCCGAATAACCGAAGTACTATTGTAGCGATAGGCGGCAGAAAGTTCATGTCCGTTTTTGCAGTATGATGACCGGAAGGCTTACGTAAAAAACAGCAAGGTGAATAAATGGCGCTAGAAGCCGGTCTCTACATCGTCGCAACTCCCATCGGTAACCTGGCCGACATCACCGCCCGTGCGGTGGAAATTCTTGGCGAGGTCAATTTGATCGCAGCCGAGGACACCCGCCATAGCAAAAAATTACTGCAACACCTGGGTATCGATACACGTCTGGTGGCGTTACACGAACATAATGAACGCGATGCCAGTACCGGTCTGGTCGAAAAAATCCAGCAAGGTCAGGCAATCGCCTTGATTTCAGATGCAGGCACCCCGTTAATCAGTGATCCGGGATTTCATCTGGTGCGTACCGCGCGCGAAGCAGGCATTAAGGTCATTCCAGTGCCGGGTGTCAGCGCAGCCATCTGTGCATTGTCTGTGGCAGGGTTGCCGACCGACCGTTTTGTGTTCGAAGGATTTCTGCCTGCTAAGCAAACTGCCCGGCGTCATCGTCTTGAAGCATTAAGCGCAGAAACCCGCACACTGATTTTTTATGAATCCAGCCACCGGATTGTTAAAAGTCTTCTAGATATGCAAGAAATCTACGGCAGTGAACGCGAAGCTGTCGTTGCGCGTGAACTGACCAAGACTTTTGAAACTATTCAAGACGGAACGCTGGGTGAGCTGGTCGAATGGATTAATACGGATGCTAACCAACAACGCGGAGAGTTTGTCGTTCTGGTGAAGGGAAAACCGCAACCGGAAAGTGATCAACTGACACCAGAAGCTGAGCATGTGTTGCACAGCCTACTCGAAGAGTTATCGGTTAAGCAGGCATCCAAATTGGCGTCAAAAATAACCGGCATCAGCAAGCGAGTGTTGTATGAGTGTGCTTTGCAGAAAAAATAATGCGAATAATTCGCAGTACAGAATCCGTATAGCATCAATACGCTGCAGAAATTGCCAACTTTTTAACTGATTTTGGCGGCCTGGCACGTCGAAGTAGTGGTTGATATCATCCGCAGTAAGCGTCTTGATCCTGCGCCCGTTTTGCGCCCTGATGAAATACTCGATATGCTTCACATACCACCGTCGGCGCTTTTCAGGAACGCCTGCTTTTGCCAGGCAAGCTAGCGGGAACATCGGACATAGTGACCTCCTTGTCACAATAACAGGGCGTACAGCCCCGAAAGGGATTTTATTCAAGCCATGCTATACCGAAAAAGCCATTTCCACAATATACGGACGCAGCCTCCAACCCAATACGGCGTAAGCAGTCCATTACACTGTTATATTTACTAGGAAGAGATATGCGATATGTACTAGTAGTGATCTTGGTCTCATTGTTATCTGTAAGCTGCGCTACTGATAAAAAATCCCTATTTGTAGAGATGAAAGATTTAGCTGAGCGTGGCGCTCCAGAAGCTCAGTACCATTTAGGTATGTTCTACAATAACGGTATTGGCACTCAGAAAGATGCTGATAAGGCACACAAGTGGTTTGAAAAATCAGCAATGGCTGGTGACCCGCTCGGTAACTACAAGCTTGGCTGCTATTATGCTGGTCAAGGACAAGGTGTAATACCTACAGATAAAGAAAAGGCATTAGAATATAAGCTGGTTGCTGCACATCATGGATATGCGCTTGCGCAGTATGATGTTGCAAGTATGTACTATGAAAATGGGGAAATAGAAGAAGCTTTAAAGTGGTGGAAAGAATCTGCTAAACAAGGAGAACCAGGATCAATCTACTCCCTCTATACCCTTTATTCTAAGGGAGGTAAAATCCCAAAAGATAGTGTTTCAGCTTATGGGTATTTGAAGTTAATTGAGAGGAATTCTGAGAAAAAACATAAACCAGAGATAGAGAAAAAGCTGAATAATCTAGAAAGCGAACTATCGATTACCCAGCTTGAAAAAGCGCGAGATTTCGCAACGAATTGGAAGGTGCAGAGAACGCCACTTACGGTAAAAGCCCTGAGTGGTCTAGAAGAATCTAAACGACTTGTCAAAAAAACAAGTAGAGAATGACTATTAAAGAAAATAAAAAATATAACAAAAGGGCAAAGCACGACGCACAAAAAACGCGGGCGTCTTACCCGAATCGTTATGTGTCTAAGATTGACGTCCGCTATCGATCCAGTACCCACTCGTGACTTGGGATATTGTCGATGCTATGAAGAGCGCAATCAGTTGGAAAATACCGTATTCTAATGGCTCCAATCCTAGAATTATGTAGAGGAAAATACGAGTGGCTAAATTCAATTACGCTTTTGAAAAGCGCCAGAAAGAAATCGCCAAAAAGAAAAAGAAGGAAGAGAAGCGCTTGCAAAAAGCAGGGATAGACAATAGTCAGCCGCAGGACGTTCAGCCTATATCAGGAAACGATGATAAAGAGGTAACAACCGGCGACACATCGCAAAATAATCGAAGTCAATGAATATTAAATACACAAAGGAAAACACGGCATGAGTACAGGTACAGTAAAGTGGTTCAATGCAGACAAAGGTTTTGGTTTCATTACTCCAGATGATGGTGGCAAGGATTTGTTTGTTCATCATACCGAAGTCCAAGCAGGCGGTGGCTATGCAACACTCAGTGATGGCCAAAAAGTAGAATACGAAGTCGGTGAAGGACAGAAAGGGCCGTGTGCAAACAAGGTTGTGCCAGTCTGATTGTATTCCACACATTGATGCCCTCAAGAAATGACACATAACCATTGCATCCAGCTGACCGCCGAAAGCGTCACACTTTTTGCTATCCGCAAAAGTTGCGCCACTTCCGGCGTCAGCTGATGCAGGCGTTAGATTTCCTTTGTTGACATTAGTATAACAATAGTTATACTCTTTTTTATGAAGACAGCAATATCAATACCTGACCCTGTGTTTAAGACCGCCGAAAGATTGGCAAAACGACTTGGTTTGTCTAGGAGCGAATTATACGTACGTGCAATTTCAAGTTATGTTGAAAAGCATAAAGGCCAAAAAGTTACTGATATTCTAAATGAAATATATGGTGATATGGAAAATCAGGGATTAGAGACTGGATTCAAAAGAGCTCAAATGAAGACAATTAACAAGGAAGAATGGTAAAGGATGAATTTCAAAAAGGGAGAGATCTGGTGGGCAGATCTTGATGAACCGAGAGGTTCAGAGCCGGGCTATAGAAGACCGGTGGTAATTGTTCAATCAGATTATTTCAATAAAAGTAAAATTCAGACAGTAATCGTCGCAGTTATATCCTCAAACCTTAACCTTGCAAAGGCACCTGGGAATATCAAGCTCGGCGCAACTAAAACTATTGGCTTGAAAAAAGAATCTATTATAAATGTGTCACAGGTAATCACTTTAGACAAATCCTATCTAATAGAAAAAACAGGTAAGTTGAGTACAAACCAGAAACAAGAGTTAAACGAAGGTTTAAAATTAGTACTAGATATTTAATAGGGAATCTAACAAAACACTAAACCAGACGTACTAGATGGATGGTATAAAAAAGTAAAATGATTCCTACAAACGGCACTTTAATCAGATGGGCCGGTGGTTTCATGCCGTACGCTGGTTTGCGTAACGTTATATTCCTTATGCCTCTTGCTAAAGCGTACGATATAGTAGCTGGAGGTATAGCATGACAATTATTAAGGCTACAGATGCTCGCTCAGATCTTTACAATTTGATCGACGAAACGGCAGAAACTCATCAACCCATTGTAATTACGGGGAAAAGAAATAATGCAGTTTTAGTCTCTGAAAGCGACTGGAATGCGATTAGCGAGACGCTGTATCTTCTATCTGTTCCCGGAATGCGCGAATCAATTCGAGAAGGACTGGCTGAGGAGTTGTCAGAATGCTCGAAGGATCCAGATTGGTGAGTTGGGAAATCGTATATACAAAACAAGCTCAAAAAGACGCAAAAAAACTATCTCAATCTGGCCTAAAATCGAAGGCGAAAAAGTTGATTGAGACCATCGCCTTGTATACCAAGTTCATGAAGACGAAAAAATCGTTAAGGTCATTCGGATGTGGACGCATTACGAATAACGGAATATAACCAAACCGTAAAGCGGACGCAAAAAGACGCGCCGCTTATGGCAACGTTATACGTGAAAAGCAGGCTAGTAATGGTATCGAAGTTGGGCGATGAATATAGAGTCGTTACTTACCTTGTAAACAAAACGGTGCACATCATTAATTCGCCGAGACCAGTAGCCTGACAACGCATGCTTTAATGGTTCTGGTTTGCCGATACCTTCGAATGAAGAACGTTGTACATCTTTAATCAATAGATTGATGCGCTTTAGAATCTTTTTGTCCATTTTTTGCCAGTAAAGGTAGTCGTTCCATGCATGCTCCGAAAAAATGAGTCTCACTCGTGCAAGTCCTTTTCGAGTCCTTTGCCTTCTTCGAGTTGGGAAATGGATTCAATGAGTCGTTTAACGTTTTTTGGGCTTCGTAGCAGGTAGGTGGTTTCCTCGAGAGATTCATAGTCTTCAAGAGAAAGCATTACAACGGCAGCTTCACTTTTTCTTGTAATAACAATAGGTTCATGGTCATCGCAGACTTTCTCCATGGTTTTGGCTAAAGTGTTTCTAAGGGCAGTGTAGCTAAGTGCTTTCATGATAATAGACCTATTTAACGTACATGTACTTAATAGTGTACAATACATATTCACGTATAACAAGTCACTCCTGCTGACCGTCTCACTCGCTGGCGCTCGTTCGGCGGCGGCAGAGTTCAAACGTTATGAGCCACAAGAACCAAAATATGGAGAGAAATATTGAACGAATATCCTGAGATAAAAATGTCACCGTTGTGCCAAGCAATTACAAGCGATGGACAAACAGTGCAAGTAGATATTTATGAGGGAGATCCAGGGAAATGGATTCTTGAGGTTGTTGACGAATTTAATAATTCGACAGTATGGGATGACCAGTTCGAAACAGATAAAGAAGCGCTTGATGAAGTGGAAAAGACAATAAAGGAAGAAGGAATACAGGCCTTAATTGGAAAGCCTTCTGACCTTGGTAGTATGTAGGGGGTAGTTGATGCTGTCGCGCATAACAAGTCGTCCGAATCCGGCGGGGGGGAAGTTTTACGGCGCTTCGCGGTTAGTGTAGGTGGCCGCGCGGCTCGACTCAAACGTTAGCACCTTGAAGAGAATAAACATGAGAGTAACAAATACTTTCTTAATTTCTGTTTTACTTGGGATTACTGTTCTAGGGTGTAATCCGGTTGTAAATATGTTTGCATTTCATCCTGACAGTGTAAATGTCATGCCAACTGAAAATCTACCTCATGAAGTACAAGAATTTACTATTGCCACAGAAGATAATGTAAAAATAACTTCGCTTTATTTGCCAAATGAAAAATCAAATAGGCTCCTGATTTACTTTCACGGAAATGCAGGAAATATCTACCATCGAATTCCTAGTTTGCTCCAGCTTCACAAGTTTGGAATAAATGTAATCGGAGTAAGCTATAGAGGGTACGGAAAGAGTGAAGGGAACCCGAGTGAGGCAGGTATATATGCTGACGGAGAAGCTATGGTTCGACACGCCATAGATCGCTTGGGATTTTATGAACAAAATATCATAATATTTGGACGTTCAATTGGTACCACGGTGGCAATTAGTACCGCACAGAATAAAAATATACGGGGCCTAATATTGGTTACTCCGCTAACAAGTGGTAAGGAACAAGCAAAGGCAAGTGGGCTTAGTTCAATATCATTGTTGGCTGGAGACTCGTTTGATAACATCACGAAAATAAATAACATAAAATCACCACTGTTAGTGATCCATGGTACGAATGATCAAATAATACCGTACTCAATGGGAAAAGAAATATTTGATCGTGCAAATGTCAAAAAATCGTTTGTGAGAATTGAAGGTGCAGACCACAACAACTTACACGCGAAATTTAGTCAGGAGTATTGGTTGCCAATATTTAAGTTTATTGGCAAAGAAGAAAAGGTGCCGGAGGGGTTAAATATTGATCAATAAACTAATGTGGCTAATAAATAATCCCTCCGGCACCTTATTTCACCTTATTTCAAAAGTAGTGTTATTTCACCAGCACATTCATGAGGACATTTAGCAATGCCGCAATATATATTTGTTTATCTGGGGGGTGAGTATCCTTCCAGCCCAGAAGAAGGACAAAAACATTTCTCAAAATATCAACAATGGCTATCATCATTGGGCGACGCAGTTGTTAGTCCTGCGATTCCTTTCAAGGATACACATACCGTACAGCCTAATGGCACGACAGCGCCCGGAAGTACAACAGCGATGTCGGGCCTTAGTATCATAAAAATGGCTTCGATGGATGAAGCGCTGAAGGTAGCAGAAACTTGTCCGTTTCTGGAGATAAATGGCACGCTTGAGATTTCTGAGATGATTGAAATGTCTAGTAAAGCAAATTAGCTGCGCAGATCAATAAACTAATGTGGCTTATAAATAATCCCTCCGTCACCTTACTAACCTTTGACATAGTGACCTCCTTGTCATGATAAAAGGTACTCTACATATAGAGAGGGAATATGAAACAACAATGTTATACCGCTTCGGTCACTTATTATACAATACGGTCGGCAGTTTAAAACGTAGAATATCTGCCGTCGGTCTAATCTACTGTTAAGCAATATGGAAAAGCCGCCTTTATTGTCTATCTTATATTTTACGCGGCTATATCTGGAGAAAGAAAATGCCATTTGTTGAAGTCAAAGTATTTGAAGATGAGCTTACTCAGGAGCAGTCTAAAGAGTTAATTGAAAAAATCACAAATGCAGTTACAGAAGTAACAAGTGAAAAGCTGCGGGATGTCACATGGGTTGTAGTTAACGAAGTAAAGAGTGGTAACTGGGGCGTTGGTGGTAACGCTCTTGGTCTTGATGATGTTAAAAAAATTATAGCAGGATGACCAAATATAGCTTGGTTATTCATTCATGCTACGGAAATTAATATGCCTAACAAGTCACTGCAGTTGACCATGAACATCCCCCGATAAAGTAGACACCCAAGCCTAACCACAAAAGAGGTGTCAAATGAAAAAATATTATTCAATCGAAATATTTGGGAACATCAGTCTGTCCCGAATCCCATGTTTTCCCGAGCGATACTCTGGATAGTGGAAGCGCTATCCTTAGGGTTGCAGGGATATTGTGTCAGTCAGCAGCTTTTGAAAATCCCCAAGATCGGAAAGATTCAAATCCGATACGGCCCAATACGAAAGCACGTCATCGTCCCAGTAAATAATATTGTAACCCTTGTACGGTGTGCTTTGTATGCGAACGGTTTGCGCAGACTTTGGTTGTATGAATAGGTTGACGGTATGTTGACGATGCCGATAAACCAATGCAGCAGCCGACCCATTAGACAGGTATTCTAGTCGGCCGCCTATCAAGGGATATCCTTGGCTGGTAAGGTCAATTACTGGTGGTGAGAAATCCAGCTGGCCGTGAAACCAGGGTTTGACGGTATGTGTGTCCGATGAAGCGATGTCTGTTAAATGACTGGCCATCAATGAGCGGATATGAGCGGATGTCAGGCTTTGTAATAATGCATCCCTGTCTTGCCGGGTGTCCAGGTACGACATTGTTGCCCAGCTTAATAACACGCCAAACAACAGTCCGGGGATACTGTAGGCCAGTTTATTAGTTAATCCAGACAGGAACAATGAAGCGCCTTCGCTTTGAGCTAGTTTTTCTGATACGCATTTTTTTAGATGACCCGGTGCGGATACGTAGAGGTTGCCGAATTTAACCGCATCTTTGACCTGAGACAAAGCTGCATAATCCTCACTACAAGAATCGCAGGATTTCAGGTGCTGCATAACCTGTTCCTTCTGAACTAAAGAAAGTTCTTTGTCCAGGTAAGCGTTCAGAACTGTCTTGATTTCATTGCACTGCATTATTATTGCCACTCATTTAAATCACTCAATATTTCACGTAGCCTGTTTCGGGCACGGGCTAACCGTGACATCACGGTGCCTTTGGGAATACCGAGTACTGTGCTTATTTCCTGATAAGTTAGTTCTTCAAGTTCACGCAAAATGGTCACTTCCCGGAACTCTACCGGCAGTGATTCGATGGCATGACGGATGAGTTGTCTATTGTCTTCATCATCAATTAGTTTTTCCATGGGTCGTAACACAGCAGCATTTGTTCTCTGATCATCTATTACGGGCGTGTGGATATCCTCATCAAAAGAAATACCGGTATCCATTGAGTGCCTGCGCATCCATGAATAGCAGGTGTTCCGTGTAATTGTCAGAATCCATGCACGACTATTGTCGTTAGAGTAGTTGCCAAAGGCACGATAAGCCCTTATATATGCTTCTTGCACAATATCCTCAGCTTCATACGCATTACCGCACAGGTGCCGGGCCAGGTTATAGGCGGCATCGAGGTGCGGTTGAAACAGTTTTTCAAACTGCTTGCGCTTATTGTTTCCGAACAATCTGTCTTCTCCAATGGCCTGTCTCCGGCATAAAAACTATCCCCGTTAGATAAGAACTCCTGTTATCCCGTTTTTATTCCCGCTAATTTTAATTTCCATTCCCGGGAATAAAACCAACCGAGCCCAGGTTAATAGCTACACAGAATAATTTTAATGAGACTTGAGAGGACTATATCATGCCATTTAATCGACGCGATTTTCTGAAGCTAACAACCTATGGCGGCGCTGTATTATCGACCGGGCTCGCCGGTGTGAATGCGTTTGCACAAACCAGCAAACAGGATGAATTTTACTTTGTGCAACTTTCGGATACGCACTGGGGGTTTAACGACAAGAAATTCAATGCAGACCCGGAAGGAACACTGCCCAAAGCTGTGGAAGCGGTCAATCAACTTTCCCCTCAACCTGATTTTGTAGTGTTTACAGGTGATTTAACGCATACAACCGATGATCCAAAACTGCGCCGTAAACGATTGGCAGAATTTCAATCGATTGTCAGTAAGTTGAAAAATAAAAATGTGCGTTTCATGCCGGGGGAGCACGATGCTTCTCTGGATGGCGGTGAGGCCTACAAGGAGTTCTTCGGTGATTTGCGCTATACCTTTGACCATAAAGGTATCCACTTTATTGCGTTGGACAATGTCTCTGATCCACGTGCGCGCCTGGGCGATAAGCAACTTGCCTGGCTGGCGGAAGATCTGCGCCAACTTGAAAAAGATGCACCGATTGTTGTGCTGGCACACCGGCCGATGTTTGATCTTGCGCCGCAATGGGGTTGGGCCACACAGGATAGCAGCAAGGCCATGGAATTATTAATGCCTTACAAGAATGTCACTGTCTTCTACGGTCATATTCATCAGGAACACCACCACACCACGGGTCACATTCAACATCATTCTGCAAAGTCGTTGATATTTCCACTGCCAGCACCTGGTTCTGTAGAAAAGAAACACAAAATTGCCTGGGATATGGAACATCCATACCGTGGACTGGGTGTGCGGAATATTGAAGCAAAGATGCCGGGTATGAAATTTGAGATTACTGAAAAGAATATTTAGGGAGTCTCTGTTTGGTTAGAGCATCTTATCATTGTGAAAAGTACATATGCTGTAGGAGCGGCTTTAGCCGCGATGAACACTGCGCGTCCCATCGCGGCTAAAGCCGCTCCTACAAGTCCTCATAGAAGGATTACTTTATGAATAAGGTTAGTCAATACTTCACCGCAGGAGTGGCAGTTATTCTATTTACAAGTGCATGTGTATTAAAAACCAGGGAAGCTACTAACAAGGATGTCATTAAAATAACCGCTAAGAAGTTTGAATATTTGCCGCCCCATGTCGAACTTAGAAAAGGTGTTCCTGTAACGCTGGAACTAACATCACTGGATCGGATTCATGGGTTCAATATCCCCGATCTTGGGTTGCGTGCAGATGTTATACCGGGTCAAACGGTTCGAGTAGAACTACTACCTCAAAAAACCGGACGCTACACTTTCATGTGTGACATATTTTGCGGCACTGGACATGATGAAATGAGCGGAGTGATCGTGGTAACCGATTGAAGCTGGGCATCACATTTACTTACATTGCAAGCCTGTCGCTATTTGGTGACATATCCTTAAAAGAAATTCACACTAACTTTGGAATGCTTCCAGCAGCGTCATTTTTCTCACTACATGAGCTTATTTCATAAACTGTGAATATTACCCTTTAATTTATAAAATATTCTTCTAGACTGAGTGTGTGTACTGAGATCAGGGAGCCTTTGAAGATCGTAACAGTACCTGAATTGGCATGTATGGAGTTTAAACAGCAATGATTGCAAACAGTCTGGCGTTAACAGAGATCAAGCAACTAATAAATCAAATAGCACCTTCGTCCTGTTCAGTGCTCATTCAGGGTGAAAGTGGCACAGGTAAAGAACTGGTTGCGCGGGCAATCCATGATTCTTCGCCTCGTCATAATAATCCGTTTATTCCCTTGAATGTTTCTGCAATTCCACAAGATCTGGTGGAAAGTTATCTGTTTGGACATGAGCGGGGTGCGTTCACCGGTGCAACCGGTTCCAGGTTGGGTATATTCAGGTCAGCCAAGGGTGGCACAGTATTGCTCGATGAGATTGGCGAAATGCCTCGCCACCTACAACCTAAGTTACTCCGCACACTTGAACAGAGGGAAGTATTACCGGTGGGCGCGGATAGGCCTGTATCCGTCAATGCGCGCGTGATCGCATCAACTAACCAGAATCTTGAGCAACTGGTGACCGATGGAGAGTTCAGACGGGATTTGTTTTATCGGTTAAACACCGTGGCAATCAATGTCCCGCCATTACGTGAACGTGTGGAAGATATTCCGCCGTTGGTGGAGTATTTTTGCCAAAAATACAGCGTTGAGCAGGGTAAACATCCGCTACATGTTGAGCAGGAAACCATGCAACGGCTGATCGATCATCCTTGGACCGGCAATGTGCGTGAGTTGGCACATGTGATTGAGCGGGCCTTGTTGCTGTGTGAAAGCGAAGTGTTGACAGCAGATAGCCTGCCGCCCGATATTCGCTATGTGAGCCATCAATCAGGTGGGACTCTGGAAGAGGCACTGGAATCCTGTAAGCGTATGAATGTGATTGCTGCTTTACAACATTGTCAGGGCGATCGAACCGCAGCGGCAGAGTCTCTAGGCATATCAAAAGCCACTTTATTCAGATATATCGGCCATTTTGGTTTGAAAGGATTACGTTTCCACTGAATAGCTGAGGACTCTCTGATGTGTTGTGCATCTAGTCATTGCAAACAGTGCAAAATTTGTAGGAGCGGCTTTAGCCGCGATGGGGTTGCGGCGCGTTCATCGCGGCTAAAGCCGCTCCTACAGATGTTTGCTAATTCATCAGAGGTCCCCTAAATACGGTTTTATTAAATCCATTACCAAGTCTTAATATTAAGACTTTGAAGTTTCAAAAAGTCGCAATTCTGAAAGTTTTCACACTGTGTCAATGGGCTATTGCATGATTTAATTTGTGTTGTCATAAAATTTCGCTCGAAATTAAGAATGAATTCATGCGCCTGTCTAATGCTCGTAATTTACGCGGCTGTTGGCGGTACGTTTTATGCAACGGGGGCGTACCGCTATTAACAGGAGACGACTATGAACCCAGGTATGAATACTCCGCAGAGCAACACGGATTCAGCTTTCTCCCCTTTGTCATTGTTATCGACAGAAGAACGGCTGGATGCACTGGAGTCTGAGTTAATTAAGCTACGCAAGGAAACGCCGGACGCCAACAAAGTCACGCTACTGCTATTTTCAGGGGAGCAGGACAAGATAATGGCAGGATTGATGATTGCTGCTACGGCCGCTTCTATGGGGCAGGACGTAACTGCCTTTTTTACCTTTTGGGGTATCAATGCGCTTAAGGAAAAGCGGCTTTATTCCGGCAAAGATCTTAAAGAAAAAATGATTGACATGATGACGCCAGCCGGTGCCAGTCACATGGGCGTTTCACAGCTGAATATGCTCGGTATGGGAGCAATGATGTTGAAGCAGATGATGAAGGATAAAAACATTGTCTCAGTTGAAGAGTTGCTCAGTCTATGCAAGGAAAGCAGGGTGCGCATTGTGGCATGCAGTATGACGATGCAGGTGATGGGCATCAGGGCAGAAGAGTTGGCACCGGATATAGAAGTGGCCGGTGCTGCAAGTTATTTAAATGAGGCCAGCCGTTCTGGTTGCACCTTGTTTATTTAGTGTGAAAAATAATATTGTCTATTTAGAAAATCCGGCTATAACCGGTAAGGAGAAGTGTGTAATGAGTGAGCAAAGTCATAAAGTTGATCTGGTGGTACATGTGGATGATTCATTGGGTAGTCAGCGTCGCCAGGATATTGAATCTGCGCTTGAGTCGTCTCAAGGGGTGCGTTGGGCACATTTTACTGACGGGCGTCCGCACCTGATGGTGGTGGAATATGATCCTGACGATACGACATCGCTTGAAATACTTGAATGTGTTAATCGGCAAAGTGTTCATGCCGAACTGGTTGGTCCAATTTAGGGGGTTCCGGTTGATTTGTTGACAACTTGTAGGAGCGGCTTCAGCCGCGATGGGTGTAGTGTTCATCGCGGCTGAAGCCGCTCCTACAGTGTTTGTACGGTTCGTAAAGGCTCTAAATATTGTATTTTCTATAACTTCTCATGTTGCTCAAGTGCCCATGTCACATGTTCCCTGACGATTTCAGACGCATGTGTTTGATGCTTTTTTAATACAGCAATAATTTCATTTGAAGTTGCTGCATTTCCCAATGCAACTGCAATATTTCTCAGCCAACACTCATAACCAATCCGGCGAATTGCGCTGCCTTCGGTATTTTTTAAAAATTCTTCCTCGCTCCAGCTGAATAGTTTTATCAAGCTGGTGTTATCGAGGTTATGGCGTGGCAGAAAATCTTTCTCCGGTGAGGGTTGCATAAATTTGTTAAACGGGCACACCAGTTGGCAGTCATCGCAGCCGTAGATGCGGTTACCGATTAACGGGCGGAATTCCACGGGGATCGAACCGCGCAGTTCAATCGTCAAATAGGAAATACAGCGTGTTGCATCCAGCTGATTGGGTCCAACGATGGCATCGGTTGGGCAGCAGTCGATACAGGCCGTGCAGCTGCCGCAGTGGGCTTCGGCAGGGGCATCGATCGGCAGTGGTAGGTCAGTATAAAGTTCACCGAGAAAAAACCAGCTACCTGCATTTTCATTAATCAGATTGGTATGTTTGCCGATCCAGCCAAGCCCGGCATTTTGCGCCAGTGCTTTTTCCAGTACCGGTGCGCTGTCGGTGAAGGCGCGGTAGCCGAAGGTTCCCGTAACCTGTTCAATCTGGTTAGCCAGTTTCTGTAGCCGGTTACGAATTACCTTGTGATAATCGCGACCCAGTGCATAGCGTGAAATATACGCCTGGTCAGAGTTGTTGATGACCGCTACCGCGTCTTTTACTTCACCGGGCCAGTAATCCATGCGCGCAGATATTACCCGAACCGTGCCAGGCACCAGCTCGCCCGGCCGGGAGCGTACCGTACCGTGACGCTGCATATAATTCATTTCGCCGTGAAAGTTTTTGTCCAACCAGTTGAGTAACCAGGTTTCGTCCTGATCGAGATTGATACCGGTAATGCCGATTTGTTGAAAGCCCAGCTGTTGCCCCCAGTCCTTGATTTGATCGGCAAGTTGTTTGAGTTCAGGGTCACTGAGAGTGGGCTGGGTCGACATGAGGCTGGATTTTTAGGGGCGCTTCAAGGTATGTTGCAGTGCAAACCAGCCACTGTCCACCCGTATGCAGAAAAACAACGCTATCCCCTTATATACCGCCGCACAGGTGCGGGAGTTCGATCGTATTGCGATTGAAGAATTCGGCTTGCCCGGTTATGAACTGATGGTGCGGGCTGGTGAAGCATTGTACCGGCATTGTCAAAACCACTGGCCCGACGCACAAAAGATTACTGTATTTTGCGGTGCGGGTAACAATGCCGGTGATGGTTATGCCGTTGCCCGGTTATTAAAAGAAACCGGGTGTGACGTGAGCGTGATCTGGTTAAGCGCGCCTGAGAAGCTATCCGGTGCGGCGAAACTGGCAGCCGATGCGTATCGTGGAAAAGGCGGTGAAACAGTAGAATTTGATGCTGAGAATTTGCCTGAAACAGATTTAATGATTGATGCGCTGTTTGGCACAGGGTTAACGCGCGATATAACCGGTAATTGGAAGCAGGCCATAGAAGCAATGAATACTTCACCAGCGCCAGTGCTCAGTGCTGATATTCCCAGTGGTCTGGAAGCTGATACGGGCCGCGTAATGGGTTGTGCGGTAAGTGCTGATAGAACGGTGACTTTTATCGGCCGCAAACGGGGCTTGTATACAGCAGCCGGTGTCCATCTGGCCGGAGATATCTACTTCGATGACTTGCATGTGCCTGCAAAGGTTTATACCGCTATAGATGCTGACGTACATTTGATTGATGCGTCTATTATTAAAACATCACTTCCACCGCGGTCACGTGATGCTCACAAAGGACATTACGGCCATGTATTAGTGATTGGCGGTGATAAAGGTATGGCCGGTGCAGTACGCCTGGCCGCCGAGGCTGCTGCGCGAACCGGTAGTGGGCTGGTGAGTGTGGCAACCCGGGATGAACATGCGGTTGCAATCAGTGCCGTTTGCCCGGAACTGATGTGCCACGCTGTAGAGACTGCGGCCCAACTGCGTCCGCTACTCGCCAAAGCAACTGTCGTGGTGATAGGTCCCGGCCTGGGGCAGAGTCCATGGGGACGAGAATTATTAATGGAAGTATTACAGACGGCCTTGCCACTGGTCGTCGATGCGGATGCGTTAAATTTGATTGCACAGGAGCCTGTCAGCCGGGGTAACTGGGTGATGACGCCGCATCCTGGTGAAGCTGCGCGTTTGCTTGAATCAACCAGCACCTTGGTTCAATCAGATCGATTTTCAGCGGTGCATCAGATCGCTGAACGTTATCAGGCAGTGACTGTATTAAAAGGCGCGGGTAGTGTGCTATCAGCGCCAGAGGAGCCGGTTATGCTCTGTGATAAAGGTAATCCCGGTATGGCCAGTGGTGGCATGGGAGACGTGCTCAGCGGGGTGATTGGTGGTTTGATTGCGCAGGGTCTTGGCTTGTTTGATGCCGCGCAGACGGGTGTTTATGTGCATGCATTGGCCGCTGATAAAGCCGCAAAAAAAGACGGTGAGCGTGGTTTGCTGGCCAGTGACGTGATTAACAGATTGCGTGGAGTGATTAATGGCAGCGGATGAATGGTTGCCTGACACTCTGGCAACAGAGGCATTCGGCGCCAATCTCGCAAAACAGCTAAAACCCGGCATGGTTGTCTACCTGCAAGGTGATTTGGGGGCAGGCAAAACAACCCTGGTACGCGGACTACTCAGGGCATTGGGACATACTGGCCCGGTTAAAAGTCCGACTTACACCTTGGTGGAATCCTACCCATTTAATGATGAGCTTATCGTTCATCATCTTGATTTGTACCGCCTGGCAGATCCTGAGGAGCTGGAATGGATCGGGATTCGGGATCTGGTCACAAAGCATGCAATCAGCTTGATTGAATGGCCAGAGCAAGGGGTTGGGTTATTACCGCCGGCCGATCTGACTCTCTTATTGGTGACGGAAGGAAAGGGCCGTAGAGTCGTGCTTGACCAGATTAAAACGGTTTCCTGACGTTTGAAAGCCGCCAGAGCATTAATACACTTGAAGTTTTTCCAAAGTACTTACGCTATCACCATAACAAATAAGCATTTTTGTTGAAATTTATCCCCGCTTGGGTGAAGATAAGGCTTAAGAATAATTTCACGGAGGCGAGGCTGTGCCACGTCTGTTAATTGCTTTACTCTTGTTAATTGCCACGGTTGTCCAGGCAGCACCGCGTGGCGTTGCAGTTAATGGTGTACGGCTGTGGTCTGCACCGGATAATACCCGGCTGGTATTTGATACCGCAGGCCCCGTTAAGCACCGGGTTTTCTCATTGCATTCGCCAGAACGGCTGGTTCTGGATATTCCCAAAGCACACTTAACCTCATCCGCACTGGAAAAATCGCTTAAGGGTGGTGTGGTACAGGGTATCCGCAGTGCCGTGCAGGACAAAAAAGATTTACGGATCGTTATCGATCTTGCTAAATCAGTTAAAGCTAAAAGTTTTATTCTCAAACCCAATTCCGAGTACGGACACCGTTTAGTCATCGATCTGGAAACCAGCCAGACTGTCGTCAATGCGCCTGCTTCTGCCGTGCAGACAGTGGGTAATATTGCACCACGTAAAAAGGTGATTGCAATCGATGCAGGGCATGGTGGCGATGACTCGGGAGCCAGAGGTAAACGCGGTACCCGTGAAAAAGATGTCGTATTGAGTATTGCCAGAAAGCTTAAAACCTTAGTCAACAAACAGCCCGGTATGCGTGCTGTGCTCATCCGTGATGGCGACTATTTTCTGCCCTTGCGTAAACGTATGCGTAAAGCTCGTGCGGCTAATGCGGACATGTTTATTTCGATTCATGCTGATGCTTTTCATAAACGCAGCGCGCGTGGCTCTTCGGTTTTTGTTCTGTCGCAACGAGGGGCGACTTCTGAAATGGCGCGTTGGTTAGCGGCACGTGAAAATGCCTCAGATCTGGTGGGCGGTGTCAGTCTGGATGATAAGGATCCGGTTTTGAAAGGCGTGTTGTTGGATCTGGCGCAAACCTCTACACGCCAGTCCAGTGTGGAAGCTGCGAATTATATTTTCAAGGAAATGAAGCGGGTCGGTAAAACGCATAAAAATCGTGTGCAGAAAGCAGGCTTCATGGTGCTCAAGTCACCGGATATTCCTTCTTTGTTGGTAGAGACGGCATTTATTTCAAATCCAACTGAAGAAAAACGCTTACGTTCTCCACGCCACCAACAGAAAATTGCACGCGCCATTATGAATGGTGTGCAAAGGTATTTCAGCGCGAATCCGAATCCTTTGCCTGACGGTGTGCGGATGGCGAGTGCTGCACCTGTTACATCTGTTAAGCATAAGGTGAAACGTGGAGATACGCTGGGGAAGATTGCAAAACGCTATGCTATCAGCCTGAAAGAATTGCGTGCGGCTAACAAAATTAAGGGTAGCCGTTTGCTGGTGGGTAAGGTGTTAAAGATCCCAGGTCAGGATGCATCTGAGCCGCAACGAGAAACACAAACTGCGCAAGTTACAACGCAAAAATACAAAATTAAAAGGGGTGACACACTCGGGCATATTGCAAAGCGGTTTAATGTCAGTTTAAAAACACTTCGTAAAGCTAACGGTATTAAAGGCAGCCGTTTGCTGGTTGGTAAAACGTTAGTTATTACAGGCGGAAAAAATCCGGAGCAAGCTAAAACCCGTGTGGCAAAAGCCAAACCGAAAAAATATAAAGTCAGAAACGGTGATAACCTCAGTCACATTGCCAAGCGCCATGGTGTTAGTCTGAAAGCCATTCGTGCGGCTAATAATATTAAGGGTAATCGCCTGCGGATTGGTAAGGTGCTGACTATTCCAGCTAACAGTGAAATTTCTAAATCAGCTAGAAAGCAATTAGCCAAGATGACTCCACGCAAGCATAAGGTCAGGAATGGCGATACGCTCAGCCAGATTGCTGTGCGATATGGGGTGAGTCAGCGGAAGCTTCGTAACGCCAACAAGATCCGTGGTGACCGGCTGGCGATTGGGAAAGTTCTGACGATTCCGGCTCAAGATAGTTAGTTGAGTGTCTGCAATTCTAAACACCTCGAATTTATTCAAGAGAACCTGTAGGAGCGGCTTCAGCCGCGAAGGGCGTCACACTGGCCATCGCGGCTGAAGCCGCTCCTACAGTATTTGAACCATCCAAAATGACAAATACACGATTGTCATAAGGCACTCCAGTGTGTTCCTGTAGTATCCTGTGCTTAATCCATAAAAGCACAGAACCATGCGTATTCATCCTCTCGATTCCCGATTAATTAACCAGATTGCGGCTGGTGAAGTCGTCGAGCGTCCGGCGTCTGTGGTTAAAGAGTTATTAGAAAACAGTCTGGATGCAGGTGCTTCACGCATCGAAATCGATGTTGAGGACGGTGGTAAACGTCTGATTCGGATTCGTGATAATGGTCATGGGATTCATCAGGATGATTTGGCGTTGGCATTGTCACGTCATGCCACCAGCAAGATCGCTACCCTGGAAGAGTTGGAGCAGGTGGCAAGTCTCGGCTTTCGTGGTGAGGCGTTGCCTAGTATTGCTTCAGTTTCACGCTTGACCCTGCAATCGAGAACCGCTGATAGTGATAGTGGCTGGCAGGTGCAGGGTGATGGCAGTGAGCAGATTGAGGCACCAACCCCGGTAGCGCATGCTATTGGTACGACGGTTGAAGTGCGTGATCTATTTTTTAATATACCCGCCAGACGCAAATTCCTGCGCACCGATACGACTGAATTCAAGCATATTGAAGGTGTCGTGCGGCGGATTGCGTTAAGTCGGCCTGCGACTGCCATCACTTTTGCGCGTAATGGTAAAACGGTTTTCCAGTTGCCCGCCGGTGATATGTTTGAAATGCAGGAACGCCGTATCCAGTCAATTTGTGGTGATACTTTTGCGTCCCAGTCCGAATACCTGGATTTCCCGGCAGCCGGTTTGCGCTTGTATGGCTGGATAGGGCTGCCGGTGTTTTCCCGTTCGCAAACTGATTTACAGTACTTCTTTGTCAACGGCCGGGCGGTGCGCGACAAATTGGTTGCACACGCTGTGCGTCAGGCGTATCAGGATGTTTTGTACCACGGCCGTCATCCTGCTTTTGTTTTATACCTTGAAATGGATCCGCGTAGTGTGGATGTGAATGCGCATCCGGCCAAGCACGAAGTGCGTTTTCGTGATGGCCGGTTGGTACATGATTTTCTATTTCGTACCTTGCATAAAGTGCTTGCCGATGTGCGTCCGGTTGTTGATCAAACACCTAATACAACGCTGGAAGCAACTGGCTCCAGTCAGGCTTATCCAACACCGCAGCAAACGCCAATGCCATTGCGTGTTAATGAGCAAATGACACAATACGCAAAACTACACCCGCAGCCAGCACCTGATAATTATACGGCTATCGCAGACCAGGCCGATGATAGTCAGCCGCCACCCTTAGGTTATGCGCTGGCACAGCTGAAAGGGATATTTATTCTCGCTGAAAATGAACTGGGTCTGATTCTGGTCGACATGCACGCTGCGCATGAGCGCATCAGTTATGAGCATTTAAAGCAGAGTTATGCCGACGACGGTATTCGTTCGCAACCTTTGCTGGTACCGATGACACTGTCAGTGAGTCAACGCGAAGCGGATCAGGCAGAACAAAGCCAACAGTGGTTTTCCGAACTGGGATTTGAAGTGGATAGATTAGGTGCTGAACAACTGGCGATACGACAAGTGCCTGCTTTGCTCGCCGATGTTGATATTGATGCCTTATTGCGTGATGTGCTGTCAGATCTTCAGGAACACGGCCAGACACAACGTATTGAAGCCTCTGTTAACGCTTTGTTATCAACCATGGCCTGTCACGGTTCGGTACGTGCGAACCGGCAACTGACACTTCCAGAGATGAATGCGTTGCTGCGGGATATGGAGCGCACCGAACGTAGCGGCCAATGCAACCACGGCCGTCCGACCTGGGTACAGTTACGGTTGGAGGAACTAGATAAGTTGTTTTTGCGTGGCCGCTGAAATATTTTCAATGAAATTGTTTGGGGCTTGCTCCGCTCGTTGGATAATTATTTACATAGTGTCAATGCTGTCCAGTTAACTCCCTCTCCCTCAGGGAGAGGGTTGGGGAGAGGGGATCAAAAGCAACTGCCTTTAATTATTATCCCCTCTCCCTGTCCCTCCCCCTGGGGGGGAGGGGATGAATTGTTCATGGCGCAGTGTCTGAATTTCATGTCCAGTTTACAATAATAGTGTGTATAGGCTTAATTGTTCATGAACTTACCACTTTAAAAAGCTATTTTACGGATCAGTAATGACAGAGTGTTAAATCATGAATTCTAATAACCTGCCGCTGGCCATCATGCTGATGGGTCCAACTGCTTCGGGAAAAACCCGCTACGCGATTGAGCTGGTTAAACGCTTGCCCGTCGATATTATAAGCGTGGATTCAGCCCTGGTGTATCGCGGCATGGATATTGGTACTGCTAAACCGGATGCGGAAACACTGCGACTTGCGCCGCATCGTTTGATTGATATTCGTGATCCAGCCGACCCTTATTCAGCTGCGGATTTTAGCGCGGATGCACTGCGTGAAATGGAAGCGATTATCCAGACCAAACGGATTCCACTGTTGGTCGGCGGTACCATGCTCTATTTTAGAGCGCTGGAGCACGGTCTATCGGAATTACCTGCGGCTGACCCTGAAGTCCGCCAGCAGCTGGAAAATGAAACCCGACAATTTGGGCTGGAAGTATTACATCATCGGTTAGCGGCGATTGATCCAGTGGCTGCTTTACGTATTCATCCTAACGACCCGCAGCGTATCCAACGGGCGCTTGAAGTCTATGAAGTGACGGGTTCGACACTGACCGAGCATTTCGAAAAAAGGCCACTGAAGAAGGCACCGTATCACTTTTTGAAGATCGTTCTATCACCGCCAGAGCGTGGGGTTTTACACGAACGGATTGGTCGACGTTTCTCTGACATGCTGACGCAGGGCTTTCTGGGTGAGGTTGATAATTTGTATCAGCGCAAGGATTTACACGCAGAACTTCCTGCAATTCGTGCAGTTGGATACCGGCAGGCCTGGGCTCATTTGGACGGCCGTTTGGATGCAGAGGAATGGGTTGAGCGGGCCGTCATTGCGACCCGGCAATATGCCAAACGCCAGCTCACCTGGTTACGCAGCGAAGGCGATACGCACTGGCTGGATCCAGACCAGAGTCAGAGTCTGGATAAATTACTCGATCTGGTTAATCTGGGCGCGCAGCTATGAATTGAGTGTGCTAGAATTTCGCCAGAGGTCTCTAAATACAACTAAAGCTGGCCTGTTTCGCATCGCCTCACCTTTATACTTAACAGAGATTCTCTATTAAAGAGCTTACTATAAATGACGTAAGCCGCTCGGACTGCAATTTTGTATTTGTACTTAGAAAAATAGAATAATTTGCAGGAAAACAATTTTGGTACACGATACTAGAAGAAGGAGAAATGACATGGCCAGAGGGCAGTCACTACAAGAACCCTTCCTGAATACCCTAAGGAAAGAGCGTATTCCAGTTTCCATTTATCTGGTTAACGGAATAAAATTACAAGGCCAGATAGAATCATTTGATCAGTTTGTTGTGTTGCTTAAAAACAGTGTTAGCCAGATGGTCTACAAACATGCTATTTCAACCGTTGTCCCGGCGCGTAATGTGCGTCTTGCTCCGGAAGAGACTGATGATGATGCTCCTCCCGAGGCCGGTAACAGTTAAAGTCACTTCTTCATTGTGCAAGATCAGCACCCGTCTATTGTGCTGATGAAAAGGTTCTGTTTTGTTTGAGCGTCCGAAAAGTGGCGAGTCTGCAGTGTTGGTGCATGTTGATCTTCCCGGTGTTGAAGACCGCGACGATTTGATGGAATTCACCGATCTGGTGCGTTCGGCAGGTGCAACACCAGTCGCAACGGTTACTGGCCGACGCGCCAGACCCGATACAAAGTATTACGTCGGTAAGGGTAAAGCCGAGTCGGTTGCCGAGGAAATCAAAGCTAACCAGGCTGAAATCGTGATATTTAATCATGAATTATCGCCCAGTCAGGAACGTAACCTCGAGAAATTATTTGAATGCCGGGTACTCGACCGTACCGGGCTGATTCTGGATATTTTTGCCCAGCGCGCACGTTCTTTCGAAGGTAAATTACAGGTCGAACTCGCTCAGCTACGACACCTGTCTACCCGGTTGATCAGAGGCTGGACTCACCTGGAACGGCAAAAAGGGGGTATCGGTTTACGTGGTCCAGGCGAAACGCAGCTGGAAACTGACCGTCGATTACTTTCTGTACGCATTAAACAAATTAATCACAAACTCGAAAAAGTCCGTAGTCAGCGGGCACAGGGCCGTCGCGCACGGGATCGTGCAGAAGTACCCACCTTGTCGCTGGTGGGTTATACGAATGCTGGTAAATCGACTTTATTCAATCGTTTCTGTCAGGCAGACGTGTATGTCGCTGACCAGTTATTCGCGACACTTGATCCCACACTGAGACGGTTTGAATTACCTGGCTTTGGCGACATTGTGCTGGCCGATACGGTAGGATTTATCCGTAATTTACCGCATGAACTGGTTGCCGCTTTTCGTTCTACGCTGGAAGAAACTGTGCAGGCAGACTTGTTATTACACGTCGTCGATGCACACGATCCGAATCGTCACAGTCGAATCGAGCAGGTTAATGAAGTGCTGGCATCTATCGATGCGGGTGATATTCCCCAATTACTGATCTATAACAAAATTGATGAGTCAGGCGACACTGCCAGACTGCTGCAGGATGGTGATGAACCCGTTGCCAAGATCTGGTGTTCGGCCAAAACCGGTGCTGGACTCGATCTGCTCGAAGAAGCGATTAGCCGGTTTCTATTGCCCGACCGGGTTGTCGGGTGGCTACAGTTGCCAGCCGAGGCAGGGCGGATCCGGGCGCGGCTTTATCAGCTAGGTGAAGTGATGTCAGATAGCCCGGATGATCAGGGCGGATGGCGGTTAAAGGTCAAAATTGGCCGTAGTGAGCTAGACCGGTTATTCCTCGCTGAGGGTGTTGAATATCCGCTATTGGATGATTCAGATAAACATCCTGTTGCAGCCAAGGCGCAAGGTCAATAAAATCCTATCTTTGGAACGGTGGTAAGCTGCTGTTCATACTTTGTAAAATAATCTCAGACTACTGGAGTAGCACATGGCCTGGAATGAACCGGGTGGAAATAAAGATCCTTGGGGTAACCGGGGAAATCAGGGTCCGCCGGATCTGGATGAAGTTGTGCGTAAGATGCAGAACAAGCTGGGCGGCCTGTTTGGCGGCGGCAAGGGGGGTGGCGCCAGCAGTAAAAGTAAAGGGCCATCCTTTGCTGGCTTAGGTCTGCTGTTACTCATTGGCGCAATTATCTGGCTATTTTCTGGCATCTATATTGTCGATGCAGGTAAGCAAGGGGTGGTGTTACGATTCGGTAAATATGCCGATGCTACTCCGCCGGGGCCACACTGGCATATCCCGTATCCGATTGAGCAGGTTGAAATCGTCGACGTAGAGCAACGCCGCTTTGTGGAAATCGGCTACCGTTCTGCGGGTGGTGGCCAGAATGCGGTCGTCGTACCACGCGAAGCATTGATGCTGACCAAGGATGAAAATATCGTCAATATCCAGCTTGCGGTGCAATTTCAGGTCAGTGATCCACGCGAATTTCTGTTTAATGTGCGTGATCCTGAGGTAGTGCTGAAGCAGGTGGCTGAAAGCGCGATTCGCGAAGTGGTTGGACAAAGTGAAATGGATTTTATACTCAAGGAAGGGCGCGCAGAAGTTGTCAGTAAAACCAAGGTAGTCATGCAGGGTATCCTGGATAGATTTGAAAGTGGTTTGTTGGTGTCTGATGTTAACTTGCAGGATGCACAACCGCCAGATGATGTGCAGAGTGCATTTTCCGATGCCATCAAGGCGCGAGAAGATAAGGAGCGTTTTAAAAACGAAGCTGAAGCCTACGCCAACGATATTGTTCCAAAGGCGCGTGGTGGGGCCGCACGGCAAATTCAGGAAGCTGAAGGTTACAAGGCAGAAGTAATTGCGAAAGCAGTGGGTGAATCGAATCGATTTGAGGCATTGCTGATTGAATACCAAAAAGCACCGGAAGTGACGCGCAAGCGTTTGTATCTTGATACGATCGAGGCTGTCATGAGTACCAGTAGCAAAGTGATTGTTGACAGCAAAAGTGGTAACAGTCTGATGTATTTGCCGATCGATAAATTGCTGGAAAATTCAGCGGCATCCCGGTCGTCCACCAATTCATCGGGCAGTGCGTCATCGGTTCGCCGGCAAACCAGTACAGAGACGGCACCACGTTCAACGCGTAATTCCAGGGAGCCACGCTAATGGCTAATGCAAAAGGTTTCTTTTTAGTATTGGCGCTGATCGGCGCTGCGATTGCTGCGTTTTCCATGTTTACAGTTAATGAATGGGAAAAAGCAGTCATGTTCCGGTTGGGTGAAATTCGAAAATCTAATTTTGATCCTGGCCTGTACTTTAAAATCCCCTTCATTAATAACGTGCGTAAGTATGATGGCCGGATTCTGACACTGGACGTTGAGCCGGAACGTTTCCTGACTGTGGAAAAGAAAAACGTCATTGTCGATTCCTTCGTTATGTGGCGAATTGCTGATGTTGAACGCTATTACACGGCGGTATTGGGTAATGAGCGCAATGCACGTCTGCGGCTGGAGCAGATAATCAAGGATGGCATGCGTAGTTTGTTTGGTAAACGCTCAATCAATGAAGTGATTTCTGGCGAACGTCTGGAAGTAATGACTCAGCTGAATATAGATGCCAACCGGCAGGCAAACCAGATCGGAATCGAGATTATTGATGTGCGTGTCAAGCGCATCGATCTGCCGGAAGAAGTCAGTGATTCAGTTTATCGGCGCATGCAGGCAGAACGTTCCCGGGTAGCCAAAGAATTTCGTTCAGAAGGTGCGGAGGCAGCAGAAAAGATTCGTGCCAATGCAGATCGGCAACGGAAAATTTTATTGGCTGAATCCTATCGTGATGCTGAACAGATTCGCGGTGCGGGTGATGCCACTGCAGCAAATACATATGCCAAGGCATATAAAAAAGATGCAGAGTTTTATGCCTTCTATCGCAGTCTGAATGCCTACCGGCAGACATTTTCAAAAGGCCGCGATTTATTGCTGCTCGAACCTGACAGCGAGTTCTTCCAGTACTTTAATCAAATGAAACCCAATCCCTGAGCAATAGAGCGATTTGCTGATGGTGAGGTTCAAGCCGGGCGATAATTATCGCCCGGTATTTTTTGAGGGATGCCGTGCACGACTTGTTAACAGCTCTGGCGTTGATGCTGGTGATCGAAGGTATCGTACCTTTTATTAGTCCTGACTCGGTGCGGCGAATGTTGGCAGCGCTGACAGAAATGGATGATCGGACGATACGTATTACTGGATTGATCACCATGTTATGCGGTGTTGGTTTGCTCTATCTGGTGCGCTAAGAAATAATTTATGGTCATGAATAATCGTTGGTTACTCCCGGATGGTATGGAAGAAATACTGCCAGCTCAGGCCTGGCAGCTGGAACAGCTGCGCCGTGAGTTACTGGATATGTATCAAAGCTGGGGATACGAGCTGATTATCCCGCCGTTTATCGAATATCTGGATTCATTGTTAACTGGCACGGGTAATGAACTTGATCTGAAAACTTTTAAGTTGATTGATCAGTTGTCTGGTCGGCTATTAGGTATTCGTGCGGACATGACACCACAGGCAGCCCGCATCGATACACACCGTTTGCAACGCGAAGTGCCGAGTCGTTTGTGTTACCTGGGAACAGTGCTGCATACACGACCCGATGGTTTTTCAGGTTCGCGCAGTCCTATGCAGGTTGGTGCCGAACTGTTCGGCCACGAGGGTATTGAGAGCGATGTAGAAATACTGGAATTAATGATCCAGACGTTACGCATGACGGGCATTGAAAATGTGCACATTGATCTTGGCCATGTGGGGATTTTCCGTGCGCTGGTGGCAGATGCAAAACTAGATACCAAACAGGAAGCATTTTTATTTGATGCCCTGCAACGCAAGGCCTTGCCGGAAATCACCAATTTTCTCGAACAACTAAATTTACGTGATGCGGTTCATGAAGGGCTGCTGAGTCTGGCAAACCTGAATGGTGGTGACGAGGTGTTTGACCAGGCACGGAAAATATTGAAAGGCTGTTGCAATGCGGCGAATGATGCGCTGGATAACCTTGAGGCGATCACGCAACTAGCACGTAAACGAATGCCGACTGTAGATTTTAATTTCGACCTCGCCGAATTGCGCGGCTACGAATATCATACCGGTGTGGTGTTTTCTGCATTCGTTGCAGATCACGGCCAGGATATTGCCCGTGGTGGACGTTATGATCGTATTGGTAAGGAGTTTGGCAGTGCCCGGCCAGCAACAGGCTTTAGTACTGATTTACGAACTTTAATGGCACTGGGTAATTTGGCGGTTCAGGATACTCAAGATAACATCCTGGCACCCTGGAAGGATGATGCATCCTTACAGGATAAAGTCCGTGAATTAAGATTATCCGGTGATTCAGTGGTGTACGAATTACCCGGCCAATCAGGTGCGGCCTCTGAAATGGGATGTAACCGCAAGTTAGTATTGAAAGAGACTGAATGGGTAATTGAAAAGTTTTAGGGAATCTTTGAATAATTCGTGAAAATTACTATTTTGAACAATGCAAATTCTGTAGGAGCGGCTTTAGCCGCGATGGGGCAGCGGTGTCCATCGCGGCTAAAGCCGCTCCTACAGATTCTCGCTAATTAATCAGAAGTTCCTTGGATAATGAAACTATTATTCGGTAATTTTCTGTTTTTAATACTACAGGTAGATATTACAGTCGAGACATAAATTACGATCATCAATCTATAAAAAATCATCCCCTCTCCCTCAGGGAGAGGGCCAGGAAGAGGGGATCTAATTAAGCAGTTTGCTTTTTTATTCGATTCCCTCTCCCCAACCCTCCCCCTGAGGGGGAGGGGGTTTTAGTTAACAATAGTTAATAATTTCTCTCGTTAAATTTAGGATTAAACAGCAATGGGAAAGAACGTAGTCATCGTCGGTACCCAATGGGGTGACGAAGGTAAAGGCAAGATTGTTGATCTACTAACAGATCGCGCATCTGCCGTCGTACGCTTTCAAGGTGGACATAATGCCGGTCACACACTGGTCATTGAAGGTAAAAAAACCGTATTACACCTGATTCCGTCCGGTGTGTTACGCGACAATGTGCGTTGCCTGATTGGTAATGGCGTCGTGCTGTCACCGACAGCTTTGCTTGAAGAAATCGCTATGCTGGAGCAGGGTGGAGTACCCGCTCGGGATCGATTGGGTATCAGTGAGTCTTGCCCATTGATTCTGCCTTATCACATCGCGCTGGATCAGGCGCGTGAAATCGCGCGTGGCAAGAAAGCAATCGGAACTACCGGGCGCGGTATTGGGCCAGCCTATGAAGATAAAATCTCACGGCGTGGTATTCGCTTAGGTGAATTACTTGAACCGGATCATTTCAAAGCACGTTTGCGGGAAGTGATGGACTACCATAATTTTTCCTTGAAACATTACTTCAAGACTGAAGAAGTTGATTATAAAACCGTGCTGGATGAAGCGCTGGCGCAGGGTGAACAAATTGCACCGATGGTAGAAGATATTCCCGGTGTGCTGGAACAAATGCGCCGGGATGGTGACAGCATCATGTTTGAAGGTGCGCAAGGTGCCTTGCTGGATATCGATCACGGTACCTATCCGTACGTGACATCATCAAATACGACGGCCGGTGGTGCTGCCTGCGGCAGTGGTGTCGGGCCTTGTGCTATTGATTATGTATTGGGTATTGTTAAAGCCTACACAACCCGGGTAGGAGCAGGCCCGTTCCCAACGGAATTATTTGACGATGATGGCAACCACCTGGGTGAGAAAGGCCACGAGTTTGGTGCCACAACAGGCCGGGAACGTCGTTGCGGTTGGCTTGATACGGTAGCGTTGAAACGCTCGCTGATCATTAACAGTGTAACCGGCATGTGCATTACCAAACTGGACGTACTCGACGGGATGGAGACTATCAAGATTGCTACCAGTTATAAACTCAATGGCAAACAAATTGATGTGCCACCAGTAGGTGCGGATTTATTCGAAAAATGCGAACCGGTTTATATTGAAGTGCCGGGCTGGAAAGAATCGACCGCCGGTGCAAAGTCGGTGGATGACCTGCCTCAGGCGGCACGTGATTATTTGAATAAAGTCGAAGAACTTTGTGAAACGCCCATCGATATTATCTCAACCGGCCCGGATCGTGCTGAGACAATTGTGAAGCGGCATCCGTTTGGATAGATTCCATTACTGGCTTAATCTGCCAGCCAAACGGCAGATGTGTCAGAACCATTTGGTATGTTAAATAGCTGAGTGGTTGTAGAAAATAATTAGTGATAGAGTGACCCCATACCAGAATGGTTAACGGAGGAGGGTCATGGCAATGCATGTAAGCATCAGGTCGTTTCTTGTTAGTTTTTTCGTTTTATTTTCTCAGGTCAGTATTGCAAATAGTGATAATCCGCGCAATGCAGCACCTTCCCCCGGAGATGCTGAAGTCATAGCGGGTACGGGTTATCAACATACACTTTTCGACAGTGCTGAAGGTAAATGTCAACACTGCCACAACGATCTTTACGATACCTGGACTCAGTCGGGTCACAGTAAAGCCTGGAAAGGGCCAATCTTCCAAAGTCAGTTTCAAAATGTAGTGCGTGGCCGCATTAATCAGTTAGATTTATCGTCGCCTGATAGTAAGAAAAAATTCAAAGGACGCGTTAAGTTCTGCGTCAAATGTCATGCACCTGCCGCGTATTATTCTAATGATACGAAAATCGATCTGGAAGAACTGGGTTCGGATCCGTCTCAGCTTAAGCAGTTACAAGCACAACATGAATCTAATAAGGCTGGTCCTGGCTATGATGCTACGCAGCCAACATCGCTTGTCTGGTTTGATAAGGCGGGTAAGGTTTATAAATCGACTCTGCATATAGGTAACAAACATAACCGCGAAGGCGTCAATTGCGCCTATTGTCATAGTATCGAAACGGTACGCATGTTGAATGCAGATGTGAATGATCCTGGCAGTGACGGTGGCAAGTACACACTGGCAAAAACATTGCCTAACAGTGGATTCAGTGCTGGCGATACGCTCGACTATTCGACGAATGGTGAAGACCCGCACATGAATTCTTTCTTCCGTTTTGCGGCGGCGGAAATATATAACGATTATGCCAACACGCCTAAAACCACGGCTGAGTTTGATGTCAACAAAAAAGCCGATGGTCGGCACACCATCAAGAGTATCGAAACAGGGCAGCATACCGGTGGCCCTTTCTATGGGCCTTTTGGTGTGACCGGGCTTACTAATCATAATGCAGCAGATACAGTGGATCGTGCGGCGATGGTTAAGCAATCTTTCGTAGCTGATCCAGAAAGCCAGCATTTTGAAGATCAGAGCAAAGGCTTGTGTCTGAGTTGTCACCAATGCGCATTGGGTACTAAAAACAAAGACAGCGGACAATTCAATACCGGTTGTGTCATCTGGCAGGCCAACAGTGGCTTTGACGATGCAACTAATAATACCGATACAGATTCGGCGCCCAAATGTGTCAAATGCCACATGGAGCGGGTTGCCAACAAGACTGTGCTGCATAAATGGAATAGTCCGAACGAACTATTTACAGCAGCAGATGGTGTTTCTACTCACTTTGATCCAGATTCAGGCGTGGGACCTGTTGCAGAAGGTTATCTAAACAATCACGCTTTTATGGCGACCAAGATTGGTGAATATGGCCCTGTAAAACTTAAGAGTGCGGTGAGTGCAAGCCTCAAAGCAAAAAGACGAGGCAATAACATCGTTGTAAATACCAGCATCTTTAACAAGACGGGTCATTTCTTCCCTGGCACTATGCCGATGCGTCGAGTCTTGATGCGTGTAGTTGCCACCGATGCCAGAGGTAATAAGCTGCCTGTTAAAAGAGCAACCGGCCGGTCAATATATAGAGATGTAAAACATCGAGTGGCTACATTGCCGGGTGAAAAGGTTGAAAAAGGCCATCGAGTTGTAAAGCGGTCAGCACCATTACAAGCGGCCAGCTTTACCGGGCAAACACCTGATCTGAATGGTAGTCGGGTTTCTTCCCAACAGTTTGATACCGGGAGAGTAGCTTTTGTAACACCTCATCCCGCAGCAATGGTGAACGCCAAGCCAACGCAACAGGCCGATGGATCCTGGCGATATCAGGGTGAAGCAGTGGTAAGAACCATTGTAGACAGTGGAGCTACGGATAATTTCACTCGCATCTATGGTTACCAGATGGGAAGAGAGTTGAATGATGGCACGTATCTAATTCGCCCGGGTATGGATGCGAATAAAATCGTTGTCACCTCACTATCACCCAATGAAAAAGAGAAATACAAAATTGTATTTGATGCCAGAAATGCAAAAGGAAAAGTTAACGTCACCTATAAAATCTACTACATGACTAAAGGTGCCAATACACAATTCCCTGTTGGCCCCGATGGCTTCCTGAGTGATGCAGCACCTGCGAATTTGCTGATATCAGAGCTCTATAGTAAGTCAGTCAATGTGAAGAAAAAGAAAAATAGGAGAAAACGCCCTTGGTGGTGGTATTGGTGGGTATAAACTGATTCAAGGGGGCTTAACTGCCCCCTTGGTTTTTATGGCTCGGGTGATTTTGGTTTCCTAATCCTGATCACCGAAATCGTTGTATGATCCACGGATGGATTTAGATTATTCCTTTAATGCGCTAACTCGCGCCGGTCTTGCCAAAGACTATTTCTTATCGGAAAAAGCCCTGCTTCCTGACGCGGGACTTGAGTTGGGGCTTAATCAGTTTTCTGTTAGAAATGCCTGGTCGCTGGCGGAGCTTTGTCGGCTTGTTTATAGACAGGAAGCTGAAGAGTTGGGTGAGGATTTTGATGGGCTGACTCGGCAAGCGGTGCTGGATCATGTTGGCATGCAAGAGATTGCGGTATTAAAAAGCGATCAGAGCTCTACTTTTGCTGTGCTGGTATCGGCGACAGACAGAAATGGTAGTCCCTGTTCGATACTTGTTTTTCGTGGCAGTAATGAATTTGAAGACTGGAAGCATAATGTTCTCGCATACCAGGTCAAAGCGTTCAAAGGAAGTAAAGTACACGCCGGGTTTATGCGAGCACTACGTGCTATCTGGAAAGACTTACTGTTACTCTTAAAACAGCAGCAAGGCCCTTTATTTATCACCGGTCACAGTCTGGGTGCTGCTTTAGCCACATTAGCAACGGCAAGACTGGTGAAAAACGGACAGGTAGTTGAAGCCTGTTATGTATTCGGTTCTCCCCGAGTAGGTAATAAAGAATTTACCCAGAAACTGAATGGCGTTCCAGTTTACCGCATTGAAAATGGCAGCGACATTGTCACTAGCATACCGCTCGATGTTCCCGGCATTAGATACACAACAGCAGGGGAATGCCATTATTTCGATCACGTTGGCCAGTTACATCATAAGGTCTCACAAAAACTGATCACGACAGACAGAATAAAACATGGTTGGAAACTACCTGATCTAAGTACCTTTGCCGATTGGACTCAGCGGATTAAATCCTTACCAGATCATTTGCCACCGATGTTGGCAGATCATGCGCCAGTTAATTATGTGGTGCGTTTGGAAAGGTGTTTGTAGAGTTCTAATGTGCAGTAGTCATGAATTTATTTGACTGGCAGGGTGCAACAGGCAAGGTTCGCCCCAAATACGCCATAACGGGCCATTCAACTCTCAGCGTGCTCATGAACCGGGAAACAACATCCCGTCATTGCGAGCGTAGCGCGGCAATCTCTAGTTCGGAGTATGTAGCAAGGGATTACTTCGTCACTGTGTTCCTCGCAATGACAGGTATTTTTAACAAGGGCGCAGTGAAGCTACTTCCTGTAGTCTTCGCCAAACATTGGAAGTTAAAACCCACATAAAGGAGTATGTGATGAATAGACAACCCGCCGTATATCTTCTGACCAATAAGCCAGGTGGCACTTTGTATACAGGGGTTACCAGTCAGTTAGCCAAGCGGATATGGCAACATAAAAACAAGGCTATCAAAGGGTTTAGTAGCAAATACAATCTGACAACCCTGGTTTACTATGAACTTTACGAAGACATATACCAGGCTATTTCAAGAGAAAAGCAAATCAAAGCAGGTTCGCGGAAAAAGAAAATCAATTTGATTGAAGAAGCCAATCAAAATTGGAGAGATCTTTATACGGATATATGCGGCTGAAAGAGATTGCTTCGCTACGCTCGCGCCCTGAAGGATGACGCAGTCACCCTGAGGAAGTACTCCTGGAGTGCAATGACGAGTAGGCGGGCTTAAGACATTAAATTATCAATCTATTGGATGCTGCCAATCAGATAGTAATGAATTTAAAACATATTAAGGAATAATTTCACTAATAGTTATTTTCACAGTCTTATCTTGATCTATTGACACTGGGCTTTGCTCACCTTTTAAATCACCAGAAGACGGCATTGCATTGCCTGTTTTTGAAATCCTGGCGCCAATACTGACCTCGGGGAATTTTGACAAGACCATTTGTGGCGACATGGCCTGTGAGTCGTCAAGCGTTACGGTTATTGGTAAATCCTTAACCTGTTTCTTAACAATGGCTAGCGGCATACGTGGCCCTTTGGCGGCACGCGCAAAAATAAACAGGGTGTCTTCTGGTGAAGTTCTATCTTTAAATGTGGGGTCAAGAGAAACAGTGACTTGAATACTGGCCTTGCTTGTTGCAGTTGTTTGAGTATCCGGTGTTTCTTTAACTTCAGCCATCCCCAGTTTGTTGCGGACAAATTGTATTTGCTGATTTAACGCTACGGCATTCTCACTGTCTGCTGGTAATAATGCAGAGGCTTTTTCCCAGAGCGATAAAGATTCATTGTGCTGTTTGCGTTGATAATGCCAGTGACCCATGAGCCAGAGTGCTTTGACGTTGTCCGGTTGTAGCTTGAGGGCAGTTTTTAACAGTTTTCCAACTTCATCTGTAAAGTCGCCCCCACTGGCCATGGCGAGTGTGTCGGCATAGTTGGTGAGTAATTGGGGATGATCGCCGGTACGTTGCAGGGCTTCTTTGTAGGCATCCACCGCTTTGTCAAATTTGTTGATACTGGCATAACTTGACGCCAGCATTACCCAGCCTTCAGCATTGTCCGGATTTTCCTGCAAGCGTTTTTCCAGCTTATTAATCATGGCTTCAAGCGAAACACCGGTACTGCCTGCTGCTGCCATTTCGGCAACCTGGTTGTTCGTCTCGACCGCAGCCTGTGAGCCCAGTTGGTGATACAACCAGAGTGCGGCAACCGGTACGACCAGGGCGAGTATGCCGCTTGCCCAACGGCCACTGCGTTCTACAGCAGTGTGAGGCTCAGAGGCATTGTTAACATCGTCCAGCAGGGCGCGTTCCAGGTCGTGACGTGCGGCTGCGTAGGCGGCCTTGTCGAGTTTGCCTGCATCCAGGTCAGAGCTGAGTTCTACAAGCTGTTGCTTAATGACGGCGGTATTGATTTGGTCGTGGTCGAGTTGACTGGACGGTTTTCTGCTTAGCAGGGGTGGCACAACGAAGAGTAAAGCCAGTGCGGTCATGGCCGCGACCAGAAGCCAGAAGACACTCATGATGATTGCTGTTCGTCCTTGTCCTGTTTACCTAAAATTTCTTGCAAGCGTGCTTTGTCCTGTTCGGAAAATTCTGGTTCAGTTTGTTTGCGGCGTTGTCCCAGTGTCCGCAACAGGACTATCAAGCCCAGTCCTAACAGCACAAAGGGTCCGAACCACAATAGATAAGTAGAAGGTTTGACCGGTGGCTTGTAGAGAACAAAGTCTCCGTAGCGTTCGACAAGAAAGGTTACTATTTCAGCATCAGTCTGACCTTTGTCCATGAGGTCATATACTTCTTTCCGCAAATCATGCGCCAGTTCGGCATCTGAATCAGCCAGTGACTGGTTTTGACAAACCAGACAGCGTATTTCTGAAATAAGATTTATAAAATGTTTTTCGTCAACATTTTTTGTGAAATCAAAAGATTCTAAACCTGCCTGTGCTGACAGTGCGGTTAGCAAAGCAATGATAATAAATAACTGTCTGAAACAGTTCATCCATCTGCCTCCTGCAGTAGTTTAATCAAGGGTAAGATGTCACGGTTAAGTGCTTCCGTGGTCAGTGGCCCGATATGTTTGTGGCGGATTATGCCTTGTTTGTCGATCACAAAAGTTTCCGGTGCGCCATACACGCCCCAGTTAATGCCGACCCGGCCTTCTTCATCAAAGGCATTGGCGCGGTAGGGGTTACCGTATTGTTTCAACCAGCGTTTGGCATCGGGCCGTTTATCTTTGTAGTTGAGTCCGTAAATTGGCACGCCGGTTTTCGCTAATTGCATGACCACTGGATGTTCCTGACGGCAGGCACCACACCAGGTTGCCCAGACATTGAGTAACGAAACCTGATTTTTAAGATCGTTCTGGGTCAGCAGTTTTTCTGGTGCATAAAGTTGTGGCAGGGAAAACGTGGGCGCTGGCTTATCGATTAACGGCGAAGGTATTTTTTTCGGGTCAAGGCTGAGACCTTTATAAAGCAAACCAGCCAGTGCCAGAAAGGCAAACAGGGGCAACAGATAACGCACAAACCCAGGCATCAGGCTTGGCTGCCTTGACCAATGGGGCCATCTGTAACAGATGATGTGTGCCGTTTTGTTGCCAGGCGCATGCGGTAACGTGGGTCACTGGCGGCCAGTAAACCACCCAAAGAGATCAACAACCCGCCCAACCAGATCCAGCGCACAAACGGTTTGTAATACAGGCGCAGACTCCATTCACCTTTGCCGAGTGGTTCGCCGAGTGATACATAGATGTCACGTAAAAATCCGGCGTTGATTCCGGCTTCTGTCATCGGATTGCGCTGTACCTGGTAGGTGCGTTTTTCTGGATGCAGCAGCGCGATTTCCTGTTTATCTTTAAACACCCGAACGGTACCAAATTGACTTTGGTAATTCGGGCCTGGTTTACTTTCAACGCCCTCAAAGCGAAACAGAAAGTCCCCCAGTGTGACATCCTGACCTGGACTCATGCGGATATCTTTTTCAACATCGAACTGGGTGACAAAGGTAACGCCAATAATGAACACTGCCACACCCAGGTGTGCGAGCCACATGCCGTAATACGAACGGCCACCACGGCTTGCCAGATCAGTGACAAGAGAAGCCAGTCCTTGCTTGTTTTGTAAGCGTTGCCGCGCACTGATAATAAGCGTTATTACCAGCCATAAAGAGAGTGCAACAGCGAAACCTGCAGACAGTGATCCACTAAGCATCGGCAGGGCAACCAGGACACCGCCTACCAGACTTAATATGAAGGCGATACGTAAACTGCGTAACAAGGTAGTTGGGTCTTGTTGTTTCCAGCGTGTCAACGGCCCGGCTGCCATGAACAGTACCAGTATCGGCATGAGCATAACGAACATGGTATTAAAGTACGGGAAGCCGACTGATATTTTCCCCCAGCCCAGCGCATCATAGAGCAGTGGCGCGAGTGTACCCAGTAGTACAAAGGCGAGGGTGACCATCAGAATTAAATTGTTACTGAGTAACAGACTTTCCCTGGATAACATGGCGAAGCCACCACCACGTGGAATGCTGGGTGCGCGCCAGGCATAGATCATTAATGATCCGCCAATGACGAATGACAGGAAGGCAAGGATAAACAAACCACGTTCCGGATCGGTGGCAAATGCATGTACAGAAGTGAGCACGCCGGAACGCACCAGGAAAGTACCAAGCAGACTTAGTGAGAATGCCAACAAGGCGAGTAACACTGTCCAGCGCCGGAACGCGCCGCGTTTTTCTGTGACAGCCAGCGAATGAATCAACGCTGTACCGGCCAGCCAGGGCATAAAGGAAGCGTTCTCAACAGGATCCCAGAACCACCAGCCACCCCAACCGAGTTCATAGTAAGCCCACCAACTACCCAAAGTAATACCAATGGTCAGGAATACCCAGGCGACCAATGTCCAGGGCCGTGACCAGCGCGCCCAGGCAGCATCCAGCTTGCCGCCAATCAGCGCGGCAAGCGCAAAACTGAACGCCACCGACATGCCGACATAACCCATGTACAACATGGGTGGGTGAATTACGAGGCCAAAATCCTGCAACAGGGGATTCAGTTCACCGCCTTCCAATGCCGCAGGAAACAAACGTTCAAATGGGTTTGACGTGAATAGCATAAAAGACAGAAAGCCAATGCTGATTATGCCCATGACCGATAACACTCGCGCCAGCATGTCATCCGGTAAACTACGGCCGAACAGTGAAACGGCGACTGTCCATCCGCCCAGAATCAGCGCCCAGAGTAACAGCGAACCCTCGTGTGCACCCCAGACGGCAGAAACCTTAAAGGCCAGCGGCAGCTGTGTGTTGCCGTGTTGTGCCACATACAAAACAGAAAAGTCATTGACTAAAAAAGACTGAACCAGTGCGCCAAAGGCAATCGCCAGAAAAACAAACTGGCCCCAGGCGGCGGGTCTGGCCAGATTAACCCAACCCGGCGTGTTGTTCAGGCTGCCGATCATTGGGAAAATCGCCTGTACCATTGCAAGGCACAAGGCGAGTATTAATGCATAGTGACCAAGCTCTGGAATCATGGCGTCACTTTTTCCTGCGGCGCCGCATCGGCCCCTTTTTTGTTAGCGGTTTTCATGGATGCGGCAACTTCCGGTGGCATATAATTTTCATCATGTTTGGCGAGCACTTCATCGGCAACAAATATACCGTCATCACGCAGATTGCCGTGTGCCACAATACCCTGACCTTCACGGAATAAGTCTGGCAGAATACCGGTGTACTGAATTTTTACAGATTTCACATTATCAGTGACTTCAAACTGCGTGGTTAATCCGTTTTCCAGACGTTTCACGCTGCCTTCTGTGACCATCCCGCCGAGCCGGAAGGGGTGGTCTTGCGGTGCTTCACCGGCCATCACTTCACTAGGCGCATAGAAGAACATCAGGTTCTGGTTGAACGCCTTAAGTGCAAAACTAACCGCGATGGCAACACCCACCACCATCATGCCAATAAGGGTCAGCCGTTTTCTTCTTGCAGGAGTCATGATTGTTGCCTCGCACGTCTGGCCTTGCTGGCCAGGTCGGTCATTAGTTTACGTTTTAGATAAATGGGTGAAAGCAGATTGGCCACCAGGACAATCAACGCAATGCCGTAGGATGTCCAGACATAAAACGCATAACCGCCCATATTAAAAAATTCGGAAAAGTTCATGCGGTACCTGCCAGTTTCTTTACCCATTGAGTGTTACGTTCACGCGCCAGTACTTCACAGCGTGCGCGCATCAACAGGACGACGGCGTAATAAAGTTTGAAAGCGACTGCCATTATTAGTAGCGGGATGAGCATGCTGGTATCAATCGACGGAGCGTCGAATTTTGTTACGGTCGGTCCTTGATGCAGCGTGTTCCACCATTCAACCGAGTAATGAATGATAGGAATGTTGACCACGCCGACAATGGCTAGAATGGATGTTGCGCGTGCCGCCGTGCGTTTATCTTCCACTGCATTATATAGCGCGATGACACCGAGATACAGAAACAACAGAATCAATTCGGAAGTCAGCCGTGCATCCCACACCCACCAGGTACCCCACATGGGTTTTCCCCAGATCGATCCGGTAACCAAAGCTATAAAGGTAAAAGAAGCACCAATAGAAGCGCTACTGATAGCAATTATTTCAGCAAGTTTAATATGCCATATCAACCCGATTGCACCGGCGATTGCCATCACCATGTAAATAAACAATGACATCCAGGCGCTAGGCACGTGTACATATATGATGCGGTAACTGTCACCTTGCTGGTAGTCGGTGGGAGCAACAACCAGTCCCAGGTAGAGCCCTGCCAGCGTAGTAATTAAACAAGCAGCACCTAACCATGGAATCAGCTTACCGGCAATGCCGTAAAAATATTTTGGCGACGCCATTTTGTGAAAGAATGTAAACATAAATTCAATGTTGCTCAATAATTAATTCAAACTAATCCGCAAAGCCGAAGCCGTAGCCACCGGCGATAAACTAATCGACAACATCAGCAATGCCGTCAGCAATGATAAATGTCCAGAAATCGAAAGCCCGGCCCCCGCCGCATTAACGGCACTCGCTGAAAAAATCAGCACAGGTATATATAAAGGTAACACCAATAACGACAAAATCATCCCGCCGCGGCGCAAGCCGACAGTTAACGCAACACCAATTGCACCGATCATACTCAATACTGGGGTGCCTAAAGCCAGCGTGATCATTAATGTTTTAATTTCAATTCCAGGCAGTCCCAGAAACATTCCCAGTAAGGGTGCCACAACCAACAGCGGCAGGCCCGTGATCAGCCAGTGTGCCAGCACTTTGGCCAACATCAACACCGAAAGTGGATGCGGGCTCATCATGATTTGTTCCAGCGTGCCATCTTCAAAATCCGAACGAAACACAGCATCCAGGGACAGCAGTGCCGCCAGTAAGGCTGCTACCCATATAATACCGGGGCCAACGGTCTTCAGTACAGCAGGATCGGGGCCAATTCCCAGTGGGAAAAGGGCGGTAACCAGGACAAAAAACAGTAACGTATTGGCAATTTCAGCCCGGTGACGGACTGCCAGGGTCAAATCCCGTTTTAATAATGCCTGAAATGCATGGGGTAATGAGGCCGTACTCATGTCGACAGATTAATCCGCACAATGCTCTGTTTTTCAAGCGTGACAGCGTGGTGGGACGACATCACCAGCATACCACCGTTGGACAAGTGTTTTCGGATCAGGTTCTCAATAAGCTCGATTCCCTGCGTATCGAGTGAGGTGAAGGGTTCATCGAGAACCCAGAGTTGGGACTGCGTCACTAATAAACGCGCCAACGCCAGACGGCGTCGCTGGCCTGCAGACATATTGCGGGCGGGTACGTCGTCATAACCTGACAGGAAAATTGTATTCAGCGCGGTTTCATTACTGACCCCGTGTTCCGGATTGCCCAGATTTTTGACGAAGGCAAGATTTTCATCCGCGGTTAGATCCAGCTTAACCCCGTCCTTGTGACCGATATAAGCAATGCTGGCCAGATAGTCCGTAGACAGTTTAAAGATGTCATTATCGTTCCAGGTGATCTGGCCCTCATCCGGCATACGTATGCCACAGAGCATACGTAACAGGGAGGTTTTTCCGCTGCCATTCCGGCCTTCTACCAACAGCGTTTGTGAAGGTTCTAGCCTGAATGACAGATCCGAAAAAAGCGTCCGGTCATCGCGGATACAAGTCAGGGCGTGGCCTTGAAGAGATGCGGCCGGACTGGAATGTGTCATTTATATGAGGCAGAGCAATAGATATCCAAGCAGGAAAGTTTATCTGATTCCGCCCAAAGGGGACAGATTTATCTGGACTAGAAAGGGGGCAGATTTAACCGAATACCAGTAAGATGCATGTTTTATATGTGATACCTGATATGGGTGCAAGGAGGAACGTACATGTGTAAATTATGCTGGGCTATTTCATTCATCCTGTTTTTGGCGGTTGCTGCGCTGGGGTACACCTTTATTATCAAAGGCGAAACAGTCGCAGGCAGTGATGGACGCGCTGTTATCGTAATGCCTGAAGGCGAACGTGATTTAGTCCTCAGTGAAATGCGAGCATTTTTAGCCGCTGTGCAAGGCATCATTAATGCATCAAACGAAGATGACATGGAAGCTGTTGCCAAACATGCCAAAGGCGTTGGTTTTGCTGCCCAGCAAGCTGTACCTGCATCCTTGATGAAAAAGCTACCGCTTGAATTCAAAAAGCTGGGTATGGGAACACATAAAGCTTTCGACCAGTTAGCATTGGATGCGGCTGACCTGGGTGATAAGGGACATACAATGCAACAACTAGGTGAGTTAATGCAAAGTTGTGTAGCCTGCCATGCCGCTTATCGAATTGATCCTGAAGTACCCAGGTAGAAGATTCGGGAGGCCTGATAAATTGAAATATACCCGTCATTGCGAGCGTAGCGTGGCAATCCCTGGCTATTCTCTCCGAACTAGGGATTGCCACGCTGCGCTCGCAATGACGGGCTGATCAAAGGCTTCATAATTCAACTACAGATGCACACAGTTTAAAAAGAGGCTGAACACCATGAAAAAACTTCTCCAAAAAGCTTTCATCCTCCCATTGATTATTATCCTGGCCATAGGATTAGTGGTTTTCAAAGTTAAAACCAAGTCGCCTATTGAACATGAAGCGTTACAGTTTCCAACCAAAACCGTAGAAGTCATCACTGCAAAAAAACTCCTTTTCAGTCCTCGCGCCACCGCCTATGGCAATGTTGAGCCTGCAGTTTTACTGAAATCAAAGTCGGAGGTCAGTGGCAAGATTGCCTATATCCACCCTGAGTTGAAAAAAGGCGGCAGTATTGCCAAAGGCACCGTCGTTTTGCGTATTGAACCCACCACCTTTGAGTTTTCTCTGGATCAAAGCAAAGCGGGGCTGATAAGTAGTCAATCCTCTTTAAAGCAATTGGAAACGGAGGAAAAAAGCACGGGACGTTCCCTTAAAATCGCCAAAGAGAATCTGCGCGTCGGTGAAAAAGAATTAGACCGCATACGCAAGATTTGGGACAAACGTCTCATTGCCCGTTCGACCGTCGATGCTGAAGAGCAAAAGGTATTGCAACTACGCCAGCAAGTTGAAGATTTACAGGGCAAGCTTGCCACTTATTCCAGCCGTAAATCTGCAACCCAGGCAAAAATCAAGCAATCCGAAACCCAGCTTGCTGAGAGCGAGGACACTCTGGGGCGTACCGAGGTCATGATGCCTTTCGATGCCCGTATCGGCACAGTGTCTGTGGAAAAAGGCGAGTTCACTGCCGTTGGTAATATTTTGTTTGAAGCGCTCGGCACGCAGGCGATTGAAATCAATGCCCAGTTGCCGACCCGCCAATTCCGTCCTTTGTTGATTGGAATAGGAGGGCAGGTTTTAAACTTACAAGACCCCAAAGGTTTGCAATCTGTCCTGACAAAGTTACGTTTGCAAGCCAAGGTTAGTCTGGTTGGATTCGAAGGCAATAGTGCGAGTTGGCAGGGCGAGTTGCTGCGCATTGGCGAATCCATTGATCCCACTCGTGACACCATCGGCCTGGTGGTTGCAGTCAACAATCCATACGATGGTGTGATCCCCGGCAAACGTCCACCACTGCTCAAAGGTATGTACACAGCAGTTGAGTTTTCCGCGCCCGCACAGGAGATGCTGGTTTTACCGAGAAAAGCCATTCACCAGGGACGCGTTTATTTAGCCAGGGAAAATAATAAATTAGAAATTCGTGAAGTGAGTATTCTTCACAAACAAGGCGAGTTGGTGGTGATCGATCAAGGGATTAAAGAAGGTGAAAAAGTTATTATCACCGATGTCATCCCGGTTATCGAAGGCTTGCCACTCAAACCCATACAGGCCAGTGAATACGAATCACAACTGGCTCAAGCTGCCCTGGGTTTCAAAAGACACGAGCTAGAAATTGACGGCAGTACTATGCCAGAGTCACAGCCTGTCGAGCAGGATTACAGTGAAGGCGCTGTAAAATGATTCGCTATTTTGCGGCCCATCCTACCATCAGTAATATCTTGATGATGGCGGTCATCGCCATTGGTTTGGCTTCATTAAGTAACCTGAATAAAGAATCGTTTCCACAACTCAAGCCCAGTAAAGTACAAGTCACTGCAGTCTATCCCGGAGCCAGTCCTGCCGATGTGGAAGAGGGCATTTGTAACCCGCTGGAAGATGCCACCGATGGCATCAGCTTCCTGGAGGAACAAGACTGCGATGCCCGTGACAACAGGGCGATTTTCATTTTGGAAATGCAGGAAGCGGGTGAAATTCGCGAATTTACCGACGACATTAAAACCGCCATCGATGCTATCCAGAATTTCCCCGATGATGTTGAAGATCCTGTCATTAAACAACTGGGACGCGTTAATGCAGTGGCCAATGTAGCCATCACTGCCGATAAACTCACGCCCTCGGAACTGAAAGCCTTAGCCGAATACTACCGTGATCGTTTATTAGCCATACCGCAAATTCCTATTGTGACCATGGATGGTTTTTCTACACATCAATTGCAGGTATTGATACAACCTGAAGCTCAGAAAAAATATAACCTCAGCGTTCAGGACATCGCCAACCTGATCGCCGCGCAAGCCCTGGAGCTTCCTGCAGGCACATTGGAGGCCACGGAAACTTCCTATCAAATACATTTTGACAATGCTCGTAAAACGGCGGATGAATTAGCCGACCTTGTCATTATCAACACCGAAAAAGGCGGTGAAATAAAACTGGGTGACATTGCTAAAATCGAAGATAGATTTGAAAAGCCCGAAGAACGCATCGAGTTAAACGGCAAACCTGCAGCCATGTTAAAAGTCAGCAAAAATACCATTGATGACACGCTGAAAGTTGCCGATGCTTTGCTTGCCTTTGTTAACGCAGAAAATAAAATTCTGCCCGAGGGTACACAACTAACCGTGGTTAACGACATGTCCACGTCGGTGAGGGATCGTCTGCAATTGCTGTTAAAAAATGGCTGGCAAGGTCTTATCCTCGCAACTTTGGTGCTGTTTCTGTTTTTCTCGTGGAGGTACACCTTCTGGATTGCTCTGGGTTTGCCCATCTCCTTTTTGGGTGGGCTCGCCTTGATGACCGTGTTTGGTATCAGCATCAACATGATCTCCATGGTCGCGCTGCTGATGGCTATTGGTATTTTACTGGACGATGCCATCGTGCTGTCCGAAAGTATTGACCATGAATACCGCAAGGGGAAGTCTCCGCTTGAAGCCTCAATTGACGGCACAAAAAAAGTGTTTCGTGGCGTGTTCTCTTCCTATCTTACCTCTGCTTTTCTGTTTGGCAGTCTGTTGATGATGAAGGGGGACATGGGGCAAGTCCTGGGTGTACTGCCTGTGGTTTTGCTTTCGGTATTAACAATTAGTCTGATCGAAGCTTTTTTGATCTTGCCGCATCACTTAATGCACTCTTTGGAACATACTCACCACAAAGCAGCGCCCCAATGGCGACAAAATTTTGAAGCCGGTTTTAACCGGCTACGTCATAAAGTAGGAAGCGCTGCAAAAACGGCCATGCAGTTCCGTTACATTACTGTAGGCATTGCTCTGGCAATGCTAGTGTTGTCCATTGGTTTGATTGCCACGGGAACCGTTAAATTCAAGGCATTTCCCGATCTGGAAGGCAATAATTTCGAAGCCAGAATACTGCAGCCACAAGGTACACCGCTGGCAGAAACCGAGCGGGTCGTCGGTGTGTTGTTGGCTTCATTGGATAAAACCAATCAAGCGCTCAGCAAAAAAGAATCGGAACCACTGGTTAAAAATATCCAGCTATCCTACGGCAAACATGGTGATGTTCCTGAAAATGGATCACATCTCGCTACGATTAGTATTGATCTGCTCAACACCGAAAAACGCCACAGCCGCATACCTGATCTTGTTGCGCATTGGAAACAAAATACCGGCGAATTACCCAATATAATAAACATTCAATACAAGGAAGGACATGTCGGACCCGCAGGGCGTGCAATTCATATTCGTCTGCAAGGACAGGATTTGGAGCAGCTATCCAGGGCTTCATGGGATGTGCAAAACTGGCTGCGCGGTTATGCGGGTGTCAGCAATCTGCTGGACGATCTTCGTCCTGGTAAACCGCAATACAGTATCAAGCTCAAGCCCGGTGCATTGGCGGCGGGCGTGGATTCTCGCAGTATCGCCTCGCAACTCCGTTCTGCCTATCAGGAGTTCAAGATCAGTGAAATTTACCAGGGACGGGAAGCCTATGAAATCATCGCCAAGCTGGACAGTCAGGCCCATCAGGAACTGTACGATTTCGACAACTTCACAGTGTATTCCAAAACAGGTCAGGCAATCCCTCTCAGTAGCGTCGCCATGGTTACCGAAGAACGCGACTTTGCCCGCATTGGACACATCAACCATCAACGCACCGTCAATATCTATGGCGACGTAGACGCCGACATCGCCAATACTTCGGAAGTCATCAAAGGACTGGAGACCAACTTTTTAAACAAGCTGCAACAACGTTACCCCGCGATCAGTTTTGCCCTGAAAGGCGAAGTCGAAAGTGGCACCGAAACTAAACTCTCTATACTCACCGGTTTTGGGCTGGGTGCCTTCGGTGTATTCCTGCTACTCAGTATGCAGTTCCGAAACTACCGCGAACCTTTGATTGTGATGATTAATATTCCATTAGCTCTGATCGGTGCTATCTGGGGTCACTTAATTATGGGGCTGGATTTCACCTTACCTAGCATGATCGGTTTTGTTTCCCTGGCGGGTGTGGTCGTCAACGACTCCATCCTGCTGGTTGAATTTGTAAAATACCACGTTGCAGCAGGCATGGACCTGCACACCGCAGCCAAGCAAGCCGTGCATGATCGCTTCAGGGCAATATTTCTTACTTCAGTAACCACCATTGCAGGTATGACACCCTTACTGTTTGAAACCAGCTCACAGGCATTAATACTTGTACCGCTAGTGACCAGCATCGTGTTTGGCATGTTGACCTCCACCGTACTGATCATGCTGGTGCTACCTTCCATGTATGCGATTATGGAGGATATTGGATTTGTGAAGTTGACGGGAGAGTTAGAGAGTAATGAAAACTTCTTGTCTGAATAAATACACCAGGCACTTCAAATGGCTCTGTATATTATTATGCGCAGTCCCCTTGATGGCATCCTGCGCGACAAAATCTGCCACGCTTGAGATCGCTCGTGAGTATCCCAAATCTGACGAAGATAAAATCACGCAAGCGTTAGCCGATGCGCTGACGCGTAGCATTATGGATAAATATAAAGGCTCTACCATGTTGCGGGATGCACATCCTAAACAGCATGGCTGCGTGCGTGCCCAATTCAGTGTGCCTGAACTTTCTCCTGAATTAAAGGTGGGGTTATTCAGTCAGCCTGCAGATTATCCAGCCTGGATTCGATATTCTACAGCGACCGAAACGGTGAATCATGACAAACAAAAAGCCATGCTGGGAATGGCTGTTAAAGTCATGGGCGTTAAAGGTGAAAAATTACTGGACGATGAAAAGGATGGCCGCACACAGGATATTTTATTGCTCAGCCACCCCGTCTTGCCGATACGCAATGCTGAAGATTTTCTTGAAATAGTCAATGAAAAGGCCTGGTTCTTTTTTAATCCTTTCGGCCTGCACTTGCATGAACTGAAAATTGCCCTGAATTCACGCAAGCACCATCCGACTCCGTTAGACATTCGTTACTGGAGTACCACACCGTATTTATTTGGCGCCGGAAAAGCAGTTAAGTACTCGGCCAAACCCTGCTCAAGAATCACCCAGGCCTTACCCGAAAAGTTAACAGAAAATTATCTGCGTGAGGCGATGACCCGTCAATTGGCAAGCGAAGGTGTGTGCTTTGATTTAATGGTCCAGTTTCAGACGGATGCTAATAGCATGCCCATTGAAGATGCAACGATTGTCTGGGATGAAACAGTTTCACCCTTCAGAAAAGTCGCCAGCATCACAATCCCTAAACAGGATTTTGATTCGGATAAGCAAATGGAATTCTGTGAAAACCTTTCCATGACGCCCTGGCACAGTTTAGTGGCGCATCGTCCATTGGGTAGTATCAACCGGGCGCGTAAAAACGTTTATCGTCAGATATCTGAATTTCGACACAAGCAAAACAAGGTGCAACGCCAGGAGCCTGCAGGCGGAGAGAAATTCCAGTAAAAAGGATACGCGCATATAAACAAGGTGTAGACTGAATTCATGGATGAATATTTTAATATCAGCAGTCAGTATGATGCCGCGCAAGCAGTAATAAAAGACTGTGTGAAGCAACTCAAAGCAGCACCCGAAGAGGCAAACTTTGGTTTTATCTACGCCACTGATGCCATCGCCTCGGAATTCCCGGAACTGATAAAACAGTGTAAGGCGGCTACTGGTATCGAGCATTGGGTTGGCACCATTGGTCTTGGTGTTATTGCACCGAGCCAGGAATTTTATGATATGCCGGCTGTTAGCATCATGCTGGCAAGTTTTGATAATGATGAATTCACCATGGTGCCATCGATCAACAAACCGGGTGATATAAACTCCAGCTTGCACTGGCCGCGAAAATTCGCCACAAATTTTGGCATCCTGCATGGCGATCCATTCAACGAACAAACACAAAACCTGATAGAAGGCATACAGCAACAAATAGATAATGGATTTATGGTCGGTGGTCTGACGTCTTCACGTGATAGGCACTATCAGGTCGCAAATGACGTCGTCAGCGGTGGCATTTCTGGCGTGCTGTTTTCGGAAAACGTTAACGTCATTACCAACTTGAGTCAGGGCTGCCGTCCCGTCGGTGAAAAGCATACCATCACCAAAGCAAAACAGAATACTGTTTTTGCTCTCGACAATAAACCAGCACTGGATGTACTCATGCAGGATATGGAAATCAATGACTACCAGGAGCTGGATAAAAAAGCGGGTGAAGTATATGTTGGTAAATGTATAGCTGGCAGTGACATAAGTGATTACACCGTACGTAATCTAGTCGGCATTGACCCAGAACATAGCGTATTTGCCATAAATGATTACCTGAGCGAGGGCGATGAAATCGTCTTTTGCAAACGGACAGAACAAACCGCTGTCGATGACATGCAACACATGCTGGATAATATGGCTGGACGACTCAATAAATCTCCTAAGGGCGGCATCTATGTGTCCTGTCTTGGACGGGGTCGTGAGCAGTTTGGAAATGATTCCGAAGAGATAAAAATGATACACAAAACATTAGGCGACTTTCCATTGACCGGATTTTTTGCCAATGGTGAAATTCATCACAATAAGCTTTATGGCTACACAGGTGTTCTCACCTTGTTTACCTGAGGTCTGGCAGCGTAGCGGCTCGGGGGGCAGACCACCTTATTCGAACCCATTACAGGCATTTCACCTGGGTACAAGTAATTACTGCTCGGTAATATATTCAGCGGCATCTGACGGGCAGTTAACACTACTCAAAACTCTAGGCAATGCCCGGCACGCATTGGCTTGTTCGGATACGGGTTCGGCAGTTCCTTGCAGCAGTTGTTTGATGTCGTTTGCAGATAGATCAGCTTTATGTTGACGAATCAGTGCAGTAATCCCGGTGATATGGGCTGTTGCAAATGAACTACCGGTAAAAAAATCGTATGCGTCGTTTGGGCTGGTGCTAATGATTTGTTCGCCGGGCGCTAATGGCGACGATGTGTTTATCTGGGCACCCGGTGACGGCAGCGACTTTTTCGACGGTGGAAATGGTACCGATGTCGTTGTATTCGGTGTGTTAGGTGAAGCCAGGGATGACGACGGTAACACGGCGGGTGCGCCTTTCTTTTCGGTAAACCCACCGGGCACACCTGGTAGCCAGGACTTTGATGGTATTTTCCTGAACGCCACTGATAATACACCTGTCGTCAGTGTATCCACCTCGCCAGGGTTTTGCAGTGTTATAGATCAAGTGGGGTCATCCAGAGAACTTGCTTTATTAAACATCGATAAAGTCGTGCGCTTTTCCCTACGAGGCATAGCCAATTCATTTGATAGCAGTGCTCAGACAGATGATGATGGTTTACGTGTTGCGGTAAGTCTGAAAAACACGGAGTTTCTGGTATGCACCAAGCGGGATGTGATTACCGGTGGTGGTGACGATAATATTGAAGTTATCGATTTGCGTGGTGATACAGTCGCGGTTGCTACGCTGGATGACCTGCCAGGTTATGTTCGCAGTTTGTTGCAATAAACCGGAATTTTACAGCAGTAGGTAATATTTTCTGCTGCATAGATTGATTCGTTATTTACCGTTGCAACACCATTTTAGGGAGGCTTTTAAAGCCTCCCTATTTTTTTGTAGAGTCAATGGAGGCTGTTCTCGGAAGAGCTATTTGTGACGTCGGGATTATATTTTATTCCCTCAGCTACCTTTTTAGTCACCCTGGTAGGGTTGACAATAAACACCATAAGGTTGACAATATCTTTCAATAAGGTTGACAAGCAAGGTATTGATTTATGGTTGGTATTCGTAAAAGAGGCGAAGATGTTCGCCAATTTATATTAGATAATGTCGAGCATAACCCGAAAGATATAGTTGCTCTTACATCTCGTGCATACGATATATCGAGACAGGCCGTAAATAAACATGTCAAACGTCTTGTTGAACAAAAGGCACTTTTAGAACGTGGAGCAACTAGAAGTAAGCATTACTTTTTACATCCGTTAGTAAAATGGGAGCATATATATACATTAAACGATAAATTAGCAGAGGATACTGTTTGGCGTGGTGATATTTCTGAATTTGTAAATGACTTGCCAGATAATGTAAATGATATTTGGCACTACGGTTTTACTGAAATACTTAACAATGCCATAGATCATTCATCCGGGAGGCGAGTGCATATACAGGTTACTAAAACTGCCACTACAACAGAGATTGTAATTTATGATGATGGCGAAGGTATTTTCAAAAAAATTCAACGTGAACTGGGCTTAAGTGATGAACGTCATTCTGTACTAGAGTTGGCAAAGGGTAAGTTAACCACAGACCCGGATAACCATACTGGCGAGGGAATATTTTTTAGTTCGCGAATGTTTGATGATTTTGCAATATTATCTGGCAACGTTTATTTCTCGCACAAGTTTGACCAGGTTGAAGATTGGATTTTAGAACGCCAGAAGTTTCAGTCAGGAACTGGCGTTTTTATGAAGTTATCAAATAATACAGCTAGAACATCAAAACGCATTTTTGATAGTTTTACATCAGGTGATGATTATGGTTTTACTAAAACTGTTGTACCTGTCCGATTAACTCAGTATGGCGATGATAAGCTCATTTCTCGGTCTCAAGCTAAAAGATTATTGGTGAGAGTTGAGAAATTTAAAACAGTTATTTTTGATTTTGATAGCGTTGAGACAATTGGGCAAGCTTTTGCTGATGAGATATTTCGTGTGTTCAAATTACAGCAACCAGATATGGAATTGATTCACATGAATGCTAATGAGCAAGTGACGCAGATGATTAAACGAGCTTTGTCAAGAGAGTAGACCTAAGATGCCAGGGGTCAGATCCCAGTTACTACTAATATTAGAGAAGACTGGGATCTGACCCTAGACAATTCTTGGCAGCTTTACCAATACTCTGGTGAACTTAATGACATGGCACATCGAACTGTACCTTGCGTTTTTGTAAGGATGCTTTCTACAAGTTCCTGAGCCATCCAGGCTTCTTCAGGGTATTTCAATTTATGGGGTGGCTTAAGATTGTGGCCTGCTTTGAAGCCAGTGCGCATGTAATAATTTGGATCACCATATACAAGCACTATCTCAGTGCCACGCTCTTTTAGAGTTTCAAGCCCCTTATTAATTAGCGGTGTTCCTATCCCCTTTCCTTGTGCAAACCTCGTAACTGCTAAGGGAGCCAGAATATATGCTGAAACTTCTTCAGCACCTTCAATGGTTACTGAACTAAAAATTACGTTGCCAATAATTTCGTTATCCTGTTCGGCAACAAGTGAAAGAATTGGTAGCGCTGTTTTATCCTCTAAAAGATCAATAGCTAGTTGCGAAACAGTTTCCCCCTCGGATTGATCAAACGCATTTAGATGAGCCTTTCTAATAGACTTTTTATCATCTTCTACAGATTCTCTTATGTTCACTGATTTTCCTATAGGCTGCTAACGTCAGCATCACTACCTGTAGTTTTCCTCGCTAACTCTGCCGAATGAACACGCCTAGTTTCAGTTTGTTTTTACTGATCAATAAGCCTTAGTACATCGGCACTTGTCCGAACGTCACCGAAATTTCTAAAGAAAGTCGCAAGGGTCGCATCATGCTGACCCTGTTTGTGGCCCCACATTGCGTCCGAGATCATGGTAACTTGATAGTCAAGTTCTGTAGCGTCACGTGCGGTTGATTCACAGCAGACATTTGTAACCATGCCGACGATAAGTATGGACTGAATCTCGCGCCGCTGGAGCTTTTGATGCAAATCGCAGTTACCCGGGAAAAATGCGCTTGCGCCCCTTTTTTCGACAAAGATATCGCGTTCGTCAGTATGTAGACCGTTCCAAATCGTCGTTGCGCCTCCACCAATAACACTTGCATTTTCGTGCATACCTGCAAAGTCCTGACCGTAAATTGCAATGAAGTTTGCAGATGCTTTTCGAGCGGGAGTTGTCACCCAACATACGGTTCCGGATTTTGCGCGCAACCCATCGGCGATGGCATTCACTTTTGGTGCTAACTTTCGCATTTCGCCATTGTCAGGTTGTTCCATAGTCCTTGTGTCCAAGTCAACGACAACAAGAGCTGTCCGAGCTGGGTCTAGCGCTTCAAACGCATGCAACCGCCCCCGACGCTTTACAATCTTATCTACAATTACTTGCGAGATCCCACTCGGATGTCAAAATTTTTCATTGCTCATGTGGACGATAAATTATTCTCGAGCGCTTCTGTTTCTTTGTAGATTATTTCATTCGTATAACGTCGCAAATAACCGGCGCAATGCGAGCGCCAGCGAGTATTGCGTCCGAGTTGATTTGCCTTGTTAGAGCTCAATATATTCATCAGCCATGTAACAGTGTAGTGCGTGCAACACACCAACGGCATGCCTACCCCAATGTGTATTAAAGCTTTGCTTCCATTCCCAAATAGCTTCTTTAAAATGTGCGCTGTCATACAGCCACAAACCATTTTTAACATCTCTATATATATCCGCCAAGTCATCTGCGACATCACCAGTGACCGGTTTTTCGTTAACATTGGCGGGACTAAAAGAAACTGAGTAGTAATTAAATGGCAATGAACTAAAACGCTTATAAACTACTTTCCATTCATCATCTGTCACTTTTTTTACATCTATATCATCACCGCAACCATCTTTAGATAGCATCAACGCACCAGAGTATATAGAGGCAACTAGGAATATTGCCTTTTTCACTTCTTCTTCATGCGACAGTACGAGATCTTCAGCCCATGAGCAATATTCTCTGGCAATTGATACGAATGCTTCAGGTTCCTTTATCATTGTCTTTGAGCTCTAACAGTAGATTAGACCGACGGCAGATTTTCGCATTTTATACTGCCAACTATATAGTGTAAAAGTGACCGAATCGGTAATCCCCACTTTTTATTGCTAGCGCTATGCATTTGCTGCCTCTATTTTCTTACGCAAAAAAAGAAAGATAGATTTCTAGTGTTCGTCAAAGAGACAAATTAGTACACATAGTATCATCTTGACTGCGCTGAAAAATTTCTGCTGATTAGTTCTGCAGAATTTTGTACCAAGCTATATTAACGCCGATATCTGTTGTAAATACAAGCAAAATGCATTTTTGAATAAGCGGCTATTATCGTGAGGATAGGCCGCCAATTTCAGTTAAATTATAAATTATTTTCATTTATAAATGATGTTATACGGATTTGTAAATAAGATTCATTTGCAAAAGATATCAATCAATCCGGGATTATCGATGCGGGGAGGGGGTGCACCATTGCGGTTGATCCGGAACAGGTAAGTTTGCGTGGTGCGGCTTTTGTTCTGGTGTAAGATATACTTAATAGTGTCGTTTTAATGATTATATGTTGGAGGCTATACCATGTACGGGATTAATAGATTCATGATCGTTTTCACTGCCTGTTGTGCCGCGTTATTTGCAGGTATCACGACAGCGCAGGATTCTGTGCCTGCTGCGCCTAACGGCATTCAGCTACCGCAAGGATATAAAGACTGGCGTGTTATCAGTTCATCGCACCGTGAAGACAACAAAACCTTGCGCGTCATTCTGGGTAATGACAAAGCTATCGGTGCCGCGCGTGCCGGTAAAACGAATCCCTGGCCGGACGGCACTATTTTAGGCAAGCTGGTTTGGAAGGATGCCTCGCACCCGCAATGGGAGAAAGCGACTGTGCCAGGAAAATTCGTACACGCTGAATTTATGGTCAAGGATGCAAAAAATATTCCGCTACCGGGGGCTGGGGTTTTGCACGCTGGACGGGCATGGATCAAAAGCCGTATGGGGAAGATGCTACCTTTGTACAGGAATGTTTCGGTTGCCATGCACCTGTGAAGGATAACGACTGGGTATTTACGCATCCGTCAGCAATGCCTTAGGCTATTCCTGTAGGAGCGGCTTTAGCCGCGATGGGATCACGCCCATCGTAGTAAAAATCGCTCCTACTACGTTGGCATTTCAATTATAATAACCAGGCTGGCAAGGATGCCTGTAATCACCTGGAGAATAGCGCAAGCATGGAAAATGCACTTCAAATACTAAAAAATACCTTTGGTTATCACGATTTCCGCCATCATCAGGCAGAAATCATTCAAACATTAAACGACGGTCAGGATGCATTGGTGTTGATGCCGACTGGCGGTGGCAAGTCGTTGTGTTTCCAGATTCCCGCTTTGTTACGTGACGGAACCGGGATTGTCATCTCTCCCTTGATTGCGCTGATGCAGGATCAGGTGGATGCGCTCCGGCAATCGGGTTTGCGGGCGGCTTTTCTCAATTCAACACAAGATTCAGGCACCCAGTCTCAGATTGAACAGTCGCTGGTTAAGGGTGAGCTGGATCTTTTATATATCGCACCGGAACGCTTGTTAACGCAGCGTATGTTGAATCTGCTTAAAGCCTCTGAACTAGCCTTGTTTGCCATAGACGAAGCGCACTGTGTTTCGCAATGGGGGCATGACTTCCGCAAAGATTACCAACAACTTTCTGTGTTGCCGGAACGTTTCCCGGGTGTGCCGCGTATTGCGCTAACGGCAACAGCCGATGCCGAACCCGTGCAGAAATTATCGAACAGCTTAACCTGCAGAAAGCCACGGTTTTCATTAATAGTTTTGACCGGCCGAACATCCGTTACGCAATCAGCGAAGGGCGCAACCCACGTGACCGGTTGTGGAAGTTCCTGCAACAGGAGCACGCGGGCGATGCGGGTATTGTTTATTGTTTGTCGCGCAAGAAGGTCGAACAAATAGCTGGCTGGCTGAGTGATAATGGCTGCACCGCCTTGCCTTATCACGCCGGTCTTCCGGTTAGTGTGCGCCAACAAAATCAAGCGCGTTTTCTACGCGAAGAGGGTGTCATCATTGTTGCCACGATTGCATTCGGTATGGGTATCGATAAACCGGATGTGCGTTTTGTAGCGCATTTGAATCTGCCCAAAAGTATCGAAGCTTATTACCAGGAAACCGGTCGTGCTGGCCGTGATGGACAGGCTGCGGATGCCTGGATGGCGTACAACCTGCAGGATGTGATTACCCTGCGCCAGATGATGGCCGAGTCCGATGCGGCTGAACAGTTCAAGCGCGTGTCGCATCACAAACTGGAAACCATGCTGGGCCTTTGCGAGTTAATATCCTGCCGCCGTCAGGCCTTGTTGGCATATTTTGATGAGCAGTTAGCCGAGCCTTGTGGAAACTGCGATACCTGTTTGCATCCACCCGAGACCTGGGACGGCACGGAAGCTGCTCAGAAAGGTTCTATCCTGTGTGTACCGCACCGGGCAACGATTCGGTGTGAATTATGTGATCGATGTGCTGGTGGGTAAAGGTAGATGAACGTATCCAGCGAAACCGTCATGACCAGGTCAGCACATTTGGTCTTGGCCAGGAACGCACGTCAGTAGACTGGCGTAATATTTTCCGGCAGCTTATTGCGCAGGGTTATCTCGATATTGACCCAGAAGGACACGGGGCGTTGCGGTTAACTGAAAAATCCCGGCCTCTGCTGCGTGGTGAATTACAACTGCAATTACGCAAGCAAGCCAAACCTGAAAAGACACGAAAAGAAAAGACCACGAAAAAATCTTTACAACTGCGTGGTTGCGACGAAGACCTTTTCGAAGCGCTGCGTGAACGCCGCAGGGCATTGGCAAGCGAACATGGTATACCACCCTATATGATATTCCATGACAGTGCATTGATTGAAATGGCCAGAGTAAGACCGGTGGCAGAAGACGCTATGCGTGCTGTTAGTGGTGTTGGCGAACAAAAGCTCAGAAGTTATGGTAAAACATTTATAGATGTCATTAGAGAGTACCCATTACCCGCGCTACTCAACAATAAATTAAGCAATACGGTTAACGAAACTTTAATGTTATACAGCCAGCACAAAGATACCGAAACCATCGCGAATGAACGTGAAATCTCCCAATCAACGGTTTATTCCCATCTCGCTGCCGCTATCGAAGCCGGATTACTCAATGCGCGTGATGTACTCGCGCTCGATGATATTCAATATGCTGAAATTCAGCAGGCAATGGAAATGCATGCCACAGGTGTCGAAGGGAAGCTCAAACCCGTCCACGAGTCTCTGGATGAAACGTATAATTACGGCGTATTAAGGTGTGTTCAGGCGGATCTGTATAAAGAGACCGCAGGGAAGGGCCTAAACAGTGGTTGAATTCCCATATCAGCTGTCTTCTAGATAGCCTGATTTTGTTGGTCTATACTTTGCTGAGTCTTCTTTCTAGAGTCATTGTGAACAGTGAAGATTATGAGGAGCGGCTTTAGCCGCGATGAACATTGCACTGCCCCATCGCGGCTAAAGCCGCTCCTACAAATTCTCGCAAATTAATCAGAGGTTTCTTAAAATATAACTTGGTCATTCATATTAAATGATAAATACAGAAACAACAGCTTTGACTGATTCGCTGGGACGCCCGATTCGAGATTTACGCATTTCTGTTATAGACCGGTGTAATTTCCGTTGTGTCTATTGTATGCCCAAGGAAAAATTCGGTTCTAATCACCGCTTTCTTCCAAACGAAAAAATATTAAGTTACGACGAAATAGAAAAGATTGCACGTCAATTTGTTGCGCTGGGTGTTAAGAAAATTCGCCTGACCGGTGGTGAGCCATTGGTGCGCCCGAAGCTACCGGAACTGGTGAACCGTCTCGCGAAACTTCCCGGCCTTGAGGATATCAGCCTGACGACAAATGGTTCACTGCTTACCCGGGAAAACGCGCAACAACTCAAAGACGCAGGATTAAATCGAATAACCATTAGTCTGGATGCGCTGGACGATGCAACTTTCATGGCCATCAACGACGTTAAATTTCCTGTTCAACAGGTACTTGATGCGATTGAAAATACCAACACCGTTGGTTTTGATTCCATCAAGATCAATATGGTGGTCAAAAAAGGCATCAACGAACATAGCGTACTACCCATGGCTGAATTTTTCCGGGGTACCGGACATACACTGCGCTTCATTGAATTTATGGATGTTGGGAATAGCAACCAATGGCAAGCTGATGCGGTGTTGTCAGTCAAGGAAATAGTTGAACTGATCGACGCCCGGTTTCCGATTGAACCAATGGAAGCAAATTATCCCGGCGAAGTAGCGCAACGCTGGCGTTACCGCGATGGTGAAGGCGAGATAGGCATCATCTCTTCGATCACACAACCTTTTTGCCACAGTTGTACACGGGCGAGGGTGTCCGCCGAGGGCCAGCTCTACACTTGTTTATTCGCTACCCAGGGTAATGATTTGCGTCAGCGGATTCGTGAAGGGATGAGTGATGAACAGTTACGTGATTTTCTGGCATCCGTCTGGTCACAGCGGACTGATCGTTATTCCGAGTTGCGCAATCTATCTACAACTCAATTCCCAAAAATTGAAATGTCGTACATCGGCGGTTAGAAATCGTTCTAAGGTGTCTCTGATTAATGAGCAAATAACTGTAGGAGCGGCTTTAGCCGCGATGAACCGCGCCGCACCCTATCGCGGCTAAAGCCGCTCCTACAGAACTTTCATTATTCACAATGGCAAGATGGACGACACATCAGAGCTTCCCTAAATGAGCGAACCTCTAATGCCTCCCGCTCCTCAGGACTATTAATATTCATAAAGCATTGCGGGCAATCGGAGAAATCCGCAAGTGCCAGTTTATGTTGCGCGAACCAAAGATCTATTTTACGTTCACCCGCATCCAGATATTCAAGCATACTCGACAACAGTTTGCGTTCCAGCAGAACAATAACAGGATGTGTACGTTCTCCATCATGGACAACACAGATTTCCGCTTGCTCTTTTACCAATGATGCATACATTCGACTAACAAGGTCAGCACCAAGCAGAGGTGTATCGCAAGGCGCACAAAGAACAAAGCGAGTGACTGCGTTCTTCATCCCGCTTGCCATACCGGCCAACGGCCCAAAGTAGTCACCGACGATATCCTCAATCACCGGAAACCCAAAAGCGGCATAGGTTTCAATATTACGGTTAGCATTAATAACCAAGGTACCAACCTGGGGTTTGAGACGGCTAATAACATGCTCCACCATCGCCATCCCCTGTAACGTCATCAAACCCTTATCAGTCCCACCCATCCGCCGCGACCGGCCACCAGCAAGAATGACAGCAGTAATATCATCACGAGGATACTCAAAACCAGACTCTTTCAAACTCATTGGAAATACTCAAAAAATAAACAGTCATTATAGAAGTAAGATCACAACAGTATATTACAAAAATTACTTACTCTGCCGCCTATACTCCCTCTCTCGCCTTTACTCCCTCTCTCGCCTTTACTCCCTCTCCCTCAGGGAGAGGGTTGGGGAGAGGGGATCAAATAAAAGGTTTCTCACCTCAAAAGTTACTAATAAAACCAGTAACAAATTATACCCCCAATAATTTCTGTTAAACAAAATAATCCTGCATAATACAACCAGCTAAAAATAAATATAAACCTGATCCAGTAGAGCTACCAACCAAATGCCAAAAGACCTTCTTGAAATATTCAGCGCAAAATCCGGCTTGGTATGTCTAACAGGTGCAGGTGGAAAAAAATCCCTAATCTATCGACTCGCTGCACTCCACACAGGCCGCGTAGCAATAACATCCACGGTCATGACACCACCTTTCCGCTCAAGATTAAAAGCACAGATAATAATTGATGAAGAACAAAATCTGTCAGAGAAGGTAAACAAAGCAGCACTATTAGAACAGCGCATTGCCTATGCCTGCCCCACTGTCAGTAAAGCACGCTTCGGTGGCGTTAGTCCCGAATGTGTTAGAGAAATTCATCAACAAGCAGGTTTTGATCTGACCCTCGTTAAAGCAGACGGAGCACGGATGCGATTGATCAAAGCACCGAACGAACATGAACCGGTCATTCCTGCCAATGCGGATACGGTTATCCCGATTGTTTCTGCATACGCCATCGGTCAGCCACTCACCAGTGAGATCGCACATCGTGTTGATCGACTAGAACAGGTTACAGGCGCAAGCGCCGGTGAAGTGCTCACCCCCGAACATATCGCCAGGCTATTAGCCAGTGAAGAGGGCGCGCTAAAAGGAGCCGGTCAGGCACAGGTTATCCCGGTAATCAATATGCTGGACAAGGTAGACAGCATCGAGCCTGCACTCCAGGCTGCAACGCGTGCGTTGGCCCTCACTGACCGTTTTGATCGGGTGATTCTGACGGCATTGGAGCAGCCAGACCCAGTTGTTCAGGTAGTGAGTCGGTAGGCAATAAATTCTGAGTTAACTCGAATACGGTCGTGCATCTGATCCATGAGTCTTCTTCCCATAGCGATTCTCCCGTGAACTGTATAAACATACAGGTATATTAAAAATCCATAAAAACACCGAGTCAAGTATTCTGCGCGTATAACATACTCAATATACCACTACATTTTCAGTTTCCTTGTTATATCAGTTGCTTGTGGTGCCCTGTTCATCCATCAAAATGTCACGCTATAAAGCATATGCTCGATAAGACCGGATTCTGCAGTTATCCAGGCATGTGCAGTTTAATATTGACAATTCTTAACGAATCAGCACAATCACTAGTCAATTCAATCGAATAACAAGGAATTCCAGCTAATGGAAAAGGACTGTTATCTAGCACCTGCGCGTATATCATCGTATACGGGTTGTTATCCTGCGCAATTTCATAAAATCACGTTATCTTGCATATGTGAGATAAGTACTAGTTATAGGTAAAACAAGAATGGATATCACGGAAATCGATACGGTTATCGGCAATGCTATAAAAGTGATGGAAGTGCCTGAAATGTCTAACCTGCTATTCGATGGTAAAGGTGAAATTGAACTGAATAGACGGTTGAGTTTGACGCTTGAAAAGGGTGGTTGCCCTTCTCGAGTAGAGATTAGTATCCCATCTGCGAAAGGTTCTAGAACTCATACAGACGTTGTTCTGTTTGGAAAAAATACAAATAGCGTCATAGCATGCATTGAATGTAAGTCTTGCATTACCCCAGATGTTTACAATCGTCCTAAGCCAAACAACAACTTTGATCGCATCAAAGTAGACACCGAAAAATATTCCTCACACAATTATTCACCGTTATATATAGTCATGTGGGCAATACATTGGAATACGCTACCTCACGACGAAGTATCGGATTTCAAACAATTCAAATATTATAAAAACCATAAGAAAATGCATGCGTCAGGTTTCAATCTTACCGATTTGAAAGAAGCACTAAAAAACACGCTTACGCAGGTAGGGCTTGAAAATATTATCCACCAATCAATAATAGGCCCATTCGACGAATGGCGTAATTGTAAAGCAAGCGTTATCGCTACTGTATCAAGGGTATTCTAATGCCGAACATCAAACCTATAACAAGGCAATGCACCGGACTTCGCATACTGTCGCGCTTTTTGCAAAAACACGCAAAAAGTCACGCCAGCATGCTACGCCGGTGATTGCGGCGTTAGATTTTACAGAACACGAAATATAGGAGAGTGGAGATGTTTGGTATGAGGAAGAAAATCAATGAAGTTTTCACTCCGCGCAACCCCGATGTGAACGCCGATATGTATATCGAGCGTTCCGGTTTAGAGAAAGACTTATATCGATCAATCTTTGGAAGCATGCATTCCTTTCTATTTGGAGAAAGTGGAAATGGTAAGTCTTGGATGTACAAAAAGGTATTTTCTGAGAAAAACGTAAATTATGTAGTGGCAAACTGTGCCAACGCTTCTCGTTTAGGCTCTATAACCGAAGAAATATATGCTGTTTGTGTTAAAGATGGAAATAGTGTGAAGATAGGCTATGTCGAAGGGAAAAAGGCTGGAGTTAATGCTCTAGGAACCGCAGAAATCTCGCATGACAGCGAATTTGAAATCAAACAAACGGATCCTCTTTTAACAGCATATAAGGCGCTTGGAAGCACATCTAAAGGGAAAAAATCAGTAATCGTTCTGGATAATGTAGAAACAATATTTAAAAACGAAAAGCTTATGGGGGAACTGTCTGATATCGTCATATTACTCGATGATCCTCGATTTGCGAAATACCAGATAAAATTTCTTATTGTTGGGATACCAAATGAAGTCATTCAGTATTTTTCTACAGCTAAAAACCCGTCGTCCGTTGGAAATCGAATTGAGGAGATCCCGCGTGTCGCAGGTTTAGAATATGTTCAGGTTCTTGAATTGATAGAGCGCGGATTCGAGAAAGCTTTATCTATTGAATTGCCGGAGGTACAGAAAAAGAGATTAAGCAGGCATATATTTGATATCACGTTAGGCGTACCTCAAAGAATTCATGAGTATTGCGAATGCCTAGCGTATACGATCAAAGACCATGATTGGGTCTATAGTCATAAGTTACTTGACCAAGCTGATCAGTCTTGGTTGTTAAAGGGGCTTCGTGAATCCTATACTTTGATTGAAAGTCATTTGAATTCAGAAGAAACTCTTGATGGCAGAAGAAACCAAGTTATATATGCGCTGGGAAAGCTTGCAACTCACAAAGTCGATACGAATCGAGTTGGTGAGGTTGTTGCCACAGAGTTTCCTATAAGTTGCCCGGATAGTAACTCTGGTATTGGGCAGGTTCTTGCGAACTTGACCAAGTCAGATAAACCAATGTTGAAAAAGGTATCAAACTCCAACTCGTATACATTGTGCGATCCTAGGCATCTGATGTGTATCCGAGTTATGCTTTTTAAGGATCCAGAGACGGAGAAAATCAGAAAAAAGGGGTTCAAGCTAAACTAAAATCTAACAAAAGCATGCAGCTGATCCCAAAACCTGTCACTTCTTTTGCAAAAATACGCAAAAGAACCGCCATGCTTTGCGGCAGCTGATGCTGCCGTTAGATTGCAGAACTATCATCGAGAGAGAATGAATAGAATTATCCCGTTACTTGCGATTCTCTTGTTAAGTTCATCATGTGGTGATCAAGGCTCTATAGTGGTGTCTGATGGTTACGACGGGGAATTTCGGCTGAAAGACTCTGCCGCGCAGAGCTTGTTTATAGAAAACCTTAAAACCAGCGGCTTCGATTATAAGATCGGAGAAAATCGAGCTGTTCGTTATCGCGCCAAAGATAGAGAAATGATTCAGCAGCTTGCTTTTGACTCAGCGGAAGAGCTCTATTCGGACGAACAAGAAACGAACCCAGAATGGAAGGTTTCGAATGAAAAAGCAGAACAGATTGTATTGACCAAGTACCCCAATATTCTCAATTCTGCGCGCATGGTAGGCCCAATAATTGCAAAAGTTACTAGTGGAATAGATGACTTCGCCAAACCGGGTGAAGAGCTTTGGCATATACGTATCATATGTATAAATGGAGGTACAAAAGGCTTGTTCTTCATTCATCCACTTAGCGGTGGGCTCTACGATATCCAATCGGCTAATGGAGAGGAATCCAAAAGGTGCGAGTAATGCAATCTAACCAGGCACCCAAGCAGGACGGCTTCGCCGCCCCTTGGCTTGGTCGTTAGGCAATATAAGGAAGAACGCATGCCAGTATTTATTAGCTATTCACATTCTGATGAACTAATCGTTAACAAACTCGCAGCTCATCTAGTGAAGCATAATGCCAATGTTTGGGTGGATACTTGGGAGCTTAACGTAGGTGATTCGATTCTAAATAGAGTCCAAGATGCTATACAAGAATCAAGTGCGTTGCTTGTGATTCTTTCAAAGACATCTGTCGAATCTGAATGGTGTAAAAAGGAACTCTCAGCGGGGCTGATGCGGGAGCTTGATGAAAAAAGAGTAGTCGTATTACCAGTACTTGTTGAAGATTGTGAAATACCATTGTTTCTAAAAGAAAAGATGTACGCCGATTTACGAACTGATTTTAACGTTGGCTTGCATAAAGTTCTAGATGCAATAGCAAAGGTAACGAATGCTGACCAAGGACGATTGGAGCAAGATGAAGGAACTGTAGATTGGTCAGAAGACTGGGGATATACCGAAGATCTATTTCATCTGAGATTTACTATCGTCAATAGCCCTAACGTACTGCCGATGACATTCTTAACTCAAATATATGTGTTCTGTAATGAGGTCGCGACAAAACGGTATCAACTGTATGAGTCCGCTGGGCTTGATTGGATTGGAAGAGCAGTTATCGCTGAGGCTCTCTTCGGCTTCGGAGAAAAAGACGATTTTCGCGTTATATTGGATGATCAGTTTCCTCAAGAAATAAAAGCAACCATAGCTGATCCAAAAACTGACTTATCATATGATGTTGTTTGTGAAACACGAAAAATGGGGCAAGACAACGGGAAAGATCAATTGGTAAACATAAGCGATTATCTCAAACAAATAAGAGAATACATGCGGTCAGTTTCAAGAAAACCCACGCAAGAAGAGGTTGTGAAAATTCATGAAATTATTGCGAGTCCATAGAATGCCTAACAATGCGCTCGTTCGGACGCAAACTACGCTGTGCTTCGTTCGCACCGCACAGCTTGGTCGTTAGGTGTTAAAAATGAAATGCATAGCACCAACAGTTTTATTGTTATTTTCTCTTAATTCTTTTGCAGCATGCAATATTGTTAGTGGTGAAGCATATGGTGACTGTGGTGGCGTCACTATAAACAAAGGTACAAATGGATTTCTCAAAGTAGCGTCATATAAATCTATATCAGAAATTATTGATGGTGCACAAATACTACCTGGAGGCACATTATTTCTTTCTGGCATGAACAATGGAAATATTAGCGTAGCTAAAAATGGCAAACTAGTTGTCACAGGAACATCAGATGGAACGATAACCAACAATGGCGGCACCGTTGAAATCGAAGGTACGGCATCTTCTGTTGTTGCTAACTCAGGCAGTACAATCATAAGTGGCATTGCCTCACATGTTTCTGGTAATGGAAAAATCACTTATATAAAGGGTGCTGTTGTTAATGGCATGCCAATTAAATGAATTCACACCTAACAAATCGTTGGTGCGGGAATTTCACTACGCTCCGCTTCGTGAAATCCCCACAATTCAAACGTTAGACTAGTGTAAATCAACTATGCGATGGGATTACATATTATTTGTTATGTTCCTATACCCTGTGATGAAGGGGATATATTTTTATTTTACTGGGCAAAGCGAGGAAGTAAGGCAGAAAATAAAAATAAGACGCGACGCTCTGACTAAAGAAAAAAGATTAATTAATTCTAGTTTACGAATATTTTTATCTGTGATCCCGTATTTTGGAGCGTACTATTTTGCTGACTTCAAATACTTTTGGTTGATCTTAGGCATACTTTATCTATTGGTAGCAACTATAAATCTGGTGGCGGCCCTGGGTTCACTTTCATTGAGAGAAAATAATCCAGAGATGTATGAAGAAGTAAAGCAGAAAAGCAAAGAGGATTTAAAAAATGTTAACTTTTGGCCAAAATGGCAAGTACATGCATTATGTGCATTCAACATTACAGTACTCGCTCTCTGGTTTTATTCGTGGCGATATTTATTTGCCTAACTAGCGGCCCCAAGCGACATATTAACCGCGCGCTTGAGCAGTACGTTATGTATTTTTACAACTAGGCAATAAATGAACTATCAAGGCGTCATTGAATATTGGTACTCCGATCAGGTCAGAGAGCATTGGTTTTCATCGACCCCGGAGTTGGATGTGGAAATCCGAGATAGATTTGAAACGGTTTGGGAGCGTGCGGTGGAAGGAGCGCTAGATGGGTGGCAAAACAAAGCGCTAGGTAGCTTAGCGCTGATACTAATATTTGATCAATTACCACTCAATATGTTTCGGGGTGAAGTTAAGAGCTTTCAAACCGAGAGTAATGCTATTGAAGTTGCTAGAGCTGCAATAGGTAATAATTTCGTGCCTGAATTGGATAAAGATCATTTGGCGTTTTTATTTATGCCATTTATGCATAGCGAGAAGATGGAAGACCAAGATTTGGCAGTAGAGTTATATCGTGAAAATGGTCTTAAGGGGAATCTTGAGTTTGCGAAGCATCATCGAGACATTGTAAGGAAGTTCGGGCGCTTCCCGCATCGGAATCAGATATTGGGGAGGGCAAGCACCGTTGAGGAGATTGAGTATTTGGCGGGTAAGGATGCATTTCAAGGGTAAGGAAACACATAAAATTACGTAGCTAATACATGATTATAAATATATTTTTGGAGTTGAGGTAATCTGTATCCGTATAGATTGAAAGCTGGTTACTATGAAAAAAAGGGGTCGGTGACAAAACGCAATCATTATCATTTGTCACCGACCCCTTTCTTCTCTGAAGGTGGTGTTGATTTGGTGAGGTCAAACCCGGCGAATATGCAATACAAGGGCTCGCTCGATATCTGCTCTGATTCAACTACAATTACTGAGTACGTGAATGAGTCATCCGAGTCCGATGTTGGTAAGTATGGAGCTTCGCGATGAATCTCTAGTTCGTACGGCTAGACTCAGATGTAAAGTGCAAATGACAGTTAGATGATATAAATTTGTTTTGGGGTGATATATGGCCAGTGGTTGGGCGCGAGATGGCGCAGTGCAAGATCAAATAGACGCTAGTGTGGAAGACGCCGTAAAGTTAGCTAGGGATCGATTGAGTTCTGGCGAGAGTTTGATGCAGTGTGAAGAATGCGATGCTGAAATTCCAGAGGCTCGCCGAAAAGCACTTCCTGGAATTCGTTTATGTGTCACCTGTCAATCGAATCAGGAAAATCAACAGTCTACTTCTGGTGGCATCAATCGACGCGGGAGTAAAGATAGTCAGTTAAGGTAACAAATATAGTTCGTATTTATGGGTGTAAACACACCTAGTGAGCAGATCTGTTAGGCTCCAGGATTAATTGTAAAATAAATAAATCACATGTATCCATTTCTTAAATTAGCCGCAACTCTATTAAAGGCGAAATATCGTTCAAAATTAAACCTGGAAGACAAAAGCGTATTGGAATGCAGAGCCGGGTTTACCGATGTAGATATGTTTATGGAGTTGAACAATGCACGTTATTTAAATTATATGGAACTGGGGAGATGGGATTACTCTTATCGAGTTGGTTTCGTTAGTTTAATGAAACAAAATAACTGGGGAGTCGCCGTCGGTGGCGCAAGCATTCGGTATCGTAGAAGAATTCCACTTTTACATAAATTCACACTAACCACGCAGCTTGTTTGCCATGATGGTAGATGGTTATATTTCTTGCAGGAAACACATATAAAAAACAAAATATGTTCTTCTGCTTTAATGAAAGTATGTGCCACATCAAAACAAGGATTGGTGCCAGCCACTGAAGTTGTCAAAAAATATGGTGGTGGCGAGTCGTATGCCGATATGCCTGGCTGGGTTTCTGCATGGATCGAAGCTGAAAGCCAAAGACCCTGGCCATCGGAGTGATTTAATTGCGAATCGTTATACATTGCCTGCTCTGGATTAGAGGTTGCAGTGACAGTTAAATTCAAAGATTACTTTTCTGAAGATTCGACAGAATATAGTAAATTCAGACCTAAGTATCCTCCAGAATTATTTTCTTATCTGGCTTCAGTTTCTAATCAACATCAAACAGCATGGGATTGTGCTACAGGAACCGGGCAATCAGCGGTGGCGCTGGCTGATTATTTCTCAAAAGTTATTGCCACTGATGCAAGCAAAACACAAATTAAAAATGCTGAAAGGAAGCGAGGCATTACCTATCAGATTGCAACAGCTGAAGACAGCAATATTGAAACAAATTCAATTGATCTGATTGCCGTGGCGCAAGCATTTCATTGGTTTAATAGTGAGGAGTTTTCAAAAGAAGCAAATCGCGTATTAAAGGATAAAGGTATTATATCAATATGGACTTACAATCTGCTATCAGTGCAAGAGGATGTCGATGAAGTAATTAATTATCTGTATAGCACCGTCCTTGATGGGTATTGGCCTAAAGAAAGAATAATAGTTGAGAATGGATATAAACGTGTTCAGCTACCTTTTAAAGAAATGGAAGCGCCAGCGTTTACTATGACAACGGAGTGGAATCTTTTTCAGTTAATTGGATATTTATGTACATGGTCTGCTACTAAGAAATATCAGCAGGTGGTTGGCGTTAATCCGGTTGAAGAATTGCATAATAAAATCGCTGATATATGGGGAGAGCCTGAAAAGGTTTTGTCAGTAAAATGGCCTTTGAGTGTCAGGTTGTGGATAAAATAAAAGTTAGACTCGTTAATCATCAAAGAAAGTTTGAGTAATGGCAGCACGATATTCTGAAATCCCCAACTAGTTAAAGCAGTGCTGAGCTATATAGGTTAACTAGAACCAGAATCCCGTTGAACGGTAGTGGGATGAGGCGGCGGGCATGCGTCAAATACAACATCCTCTGCGCCATTGTAGACCAGAAAATGTTTGCCCTTGGCGCGTGCAATCATGGTGATGCCCAGTTCGTTGGCCAGCTCCCGGCCCATGTGGGTAACACCAGAACGAGATAGCAGGACAGGGATGCCCATGTGTGCAGCTTTCATCACAATCTCTGAAGTTAGTCTGCCTGTGGTATAGAAGATTTTGTCACCACCGTTGATTTGATCTAGCCACATCCGTCCTGCGATTGCATCCGCTGCATTGTGACGTCCAACGTCTTCAACAAAGGTTAGTACCGTGGTGTCTTTGCACAAGCCACAACCATGTACGGCTCCTGCCTGTTTGTAGATCTCGTTGTGTTGGCTAATACTTTTCAGCAGGGCATAGATTGTCGATTGACGCATTGTGAGTGTAGGTAGCTGCACGTCATATAATTTGTCGAGCGTGCAACTGAACACCGTGCCTTGACCGCAACCGGTTGTCACCGTGCGTTTGGAAAGTTTTTCTTCCCAGTCAATAATGCCTTTGCCGTGATGAGTTTCAATCAACACGAGTTCGCGATCCCAATTTACATTGACTGACTTGATGTCTTTGATGTCTTCGATCAAACGCTGGTTTCGCAGGTAACCCAGCGCCAATTCTTCTGGATGAGTGCCTAGTGTCATTAAAGTTACAACTTCGCGATTGTCGACTTTCAGAGTAAGCGGAAACTCACCGGCAACCTGTAGATCACGCGTGTTGCCGAATTCATCGACTGCCTTAACCGGGTGGGTAGGGGCGAGTCCCGCATGACTCATTTGCGGTTGATAAATTGCGCTGTCATCAGGCTGACGAGACATGTTTAGAATTCCCTCAATTGTAAACCGAGTAAGTAGAAATACTGAGTCGAAAATAACAGTTTTTACAGCAGTTGTCACTATAGTGCTCATAATAGTCTAAGCTAATGGAGTATGCCCATTGATTAATCTGAGTTATACCATGAAACCATCAGGCCAGACTTTGGATTCACAAAAGACGGTGCGAGTGCTTGCGGAAGAATTTCCGGTGTCCATTATTATGCAGCGGGAAATGGTTGAGCATGGCCGCTGGCGATTACCAAAGTGGAAGGCGGTCGGCATTGTGGCTGGTGAGCAGGTTGCTGCAGATGTGGATGAAAAAATTCTTATTCATTCTGAACAGGGGCGTGAACAATATCTGTGGCAGGGTTACAGCCTTACGCTTTATAAAGATGGAGCGGAAAGCTACTGGTACAATCTGATGGGAAAATTTCCATCGTTGTTTGTAATATGCCATGCGGATGAAGACGGTGAGCTTGTGCCTTTTTCAGTGACAGCGAACTACGATGAAGCCGGTGCTCATCAGGAGTCCGATGATACGGTGTTCTCAATCCCCATTCCGCCTGAAATCTATCAGTGGCTGGAACACTATGTCGTTGAAAATTACATCCCTCAAGAAAAGAAAAAGCGTAAACGAACGCGCTGGAAAGAGGAGGCAGCTTTTGACAGACGACCGAAAATTGAACGACGCTAATCCGATTCAAAATTCTGATGAGGGTCTTTTTGAGCGTTGGTCACGGCGTAAATTAGCTGAGAGTGACGAGGCTGTAGAGGCTATTGATTTAAGTGATTATGACACGGCCAGTCCAGCTCCCATCGAAGAGCTTGAAGCGGAACTTGACCTGCCATCAGTTGAAACCCTGGATGAAAATAGCGATGTCAGTGGGTTTTTATCGCCTAAGGTGAGCGGTGATTTGCGCAGGCTTGCGCTTAATAAACTTTTTCATTTGCCTAAGTTTAATATCACCGATGGGTTGGATGACTATGATGAAAACTACCGGAATTTTGCGGCGTTGGGTGACATTATCACTGCGGATATGCGCTATCAGATAGAACGGGCTGCTGAGAAGGCAAAACAGGCTTTGCTTGATGATGAAGATAAGCAGCTAAATCAGGTTGGGAAATCAGAAACAGATAATAAGGAGCGTGTAATTGATACAGCGGATTATGTTCAACGGGATGGTGATGTTAATGCTGAAGCATCGGGAGATTCGGTGTAATAGTTATTATGGATATATTGCTGTCCAGTTAAATTCAGTTATGTTTTTAAAAGTATAATTCTAAGGAACCTCTGAATAATTCGTGAATTTTGTCATAGAGAAGCATGCAAATTCTGTAGGAGCGGCTTTAGCCGCGAAGGTCACCACAGTCCCATCGCGGCTAAAGCCGCTCCTACAGATTTTCACTAATTTATCAAAGGTTCTGTAAATTGTTATTGCAGCCAGAAATGGATATTTATCGTTTCATCGAAAAGACCGTCCCCTCTCCCGAAGGGGGAGGGACAGGGAGAGGGAATCTAATAAAAATGCCTTTTATCTTATCCCCTCTCCCCAACCCTCTCCCGGAGGGAGAGGGGGCTTGTGCGGTGGTAGTAAGCTATTAAGTTATGAGTATTGAAACCAATATTTCTGACATAGATGATCAGTGGCTTGAGTCGCTCCCTGTTCAAACAGCTGACGGGCAGGCGCGGCGCGCTGCTTTTTCTGCGGCAACATCAACAAAGCAGACGCCTACTTCGCTTGTATCTTACTTATCGGCTGGTTATGTATTAGTTATTGGAGATGTTGAACGTGCATTGCCAGTAGCGCAGACGCTAGCCAGGCAGGATGAACTAGAAGTGGTTGTGTATACACCGGTGTACGGTAGAAAAGTCGAGCCAGCGCATCAGAATGGCATCATGCATCTGCACGGGCCGGTGGCAAAGGTGTCTGGATACCTTGGCCAGTTTCAAGTCAGCGTAAATGAAAACGGAATGTCGAAGAACATTGCAAATCTGGCAGGCACCGGGCAGGACTATTTTGATATTGTTCTGGATCTGGGTACGACACCGGTATTGAAAAATCACACCCTGCCACCAGGTTACTTCGCGCCGGGCTGGGACAGCGATGCACTGTCTGATGCGCTTGTGCAGATTCCTGATATGGTCGGGGAATTTCAGAAGCCAAAATATTTTAATTTCAACCCTGATATTTGTGCACATGGAAACAGTGGGCTGACCGGTTGTACGCGTTGTATTAAGTCATGCAGTACGCTTGCTATCACATCGCTGGGCGATTCAATCGAAGTGAATCCTCACCTGTGCCAGGGCCTGGGTACTTGCGCTACGGTCTGTCCATCGGGGGCAATGAGTTACGCTTACCCACTGGTAAACGATTTGCTTGAGTATGTTCGTCAGATACTTAACGTTTACCGGGAGCAGGGTGGCAATAGTCCGGTTATCGTGTTCCATGACGGTGAAGCAGGGCGAAAACAACTTACCTCTCTTACTGACAACCTGCCTGAATATGTTATTCCGATTGAAATTGAAGAAATCGGTGCTATTGGTATTGATACGTATATCACGGCATTAGCGTATGGCGCGCAGTACGTGGTTATACTGACCACAAAAACAACCACAGCTTTGACGCGCAGCGCGTTGCAAACTCAATTACATTATGGCGTGGCCTTGTTGAAAGGGATGGATTACACGGCAGATCAGCTAATGTTGATTGAGCCAGATGGCGCAAATCAACTGGTTTCAAAATTGGCTGGACTCGTACCGTTTCCTGCATTGGAGCCTGCAACTTTTGCCGCCTTTGATGAAAAGCGCACGACACTATTTCTTTCGCTGGATCACCTGTATCAACAGGCATCGACTACAAATTCGGTGATCGAACTTCCGGAAGGTGCACCGTTTGGTGAAATTCAGGTTAATCAGACAGCTTGCACATTGTGCATGGCCTGTGTGTCGGTATGTCCGTCCGGAGCACTTGAAGCGAGCGATGATAAGCCTCAGTTGTCTTTCATTGAATCGAAGTGTGTCCAGTGTGGCTTATGTGATATAGCTTGTCCGGAAAATGCCATCCATCTGTCGCCGAGGTTTGTTTTCGATGCGGATGCACGTCAAAGTCGGCGTACTTTAAACGAGGAGCAACCGTTTCATTGTGTGGTGTGCGGTGTGCCATTCGCCAGCGAGAGTGTCATAAAAAATATGCATAAAAAGCTGAGCGATCACTGGATGTTTCAAACGGAGCAGGCAAAGCGTAGGCTGGAGATGTGTGAGGATTGCCGGGTTAAGGATATGTTTGATCAAAATGAGGTTGTTGATGTGCATAAGAAACCGGATTTGCACTGACGAGATAGTGGTAAGTTATTAACTATAGTTTTTCTGCTGCCCTGTGAATTTGTTGGTTAAAATTATTAAAGTTGTAGGCTGTTTAAGTAATACGCACGAAGAACAATACGTCCCCTCCCCCTCAGGGGGAGGGACAGGGAGAGGGGGTGAAAATAAAAGGAATTTTTATTTGATCCCCTCTCCCCAACCCTCTCGGCAACTGCTCCTGCGTTGCTCTAGCACCTACATCCATGTAGGCGTCCCGGAGGGAGAGGGAGCAAATAGATTGACAGTTATTTTATTGACAGAATTCAAATCATGAACGGCGGAGATAACGATCGTGCAAAGCAAATCACATTCGGCAGCTTCACAAGATACCTCTGTAAACCTGTCTCCCGAAGATACCGCCCGTGCAGGCGTCTATCGTTTGTTAGCGGCTTTATTAAGGGCGGCACCGGCGGATAGCCTTTTGGCCGTCATCAGCAAACTGGATCTGGTGCAAGGTGATAATAGTCCGGCACCAACAGAGGCAGACATGTTTAACGCCTGGCAGGCATTAACAGCTGCTGCGGAGAGTGCTTCTGCGGCTGAGCTGGATGATGAATATCACGATTTGTTCATCGGCATTTCCAGAGGTGAGTTAATGCCTTATGCCTCCTGGTATCTGACAGGCTTTCTCATGGAGAAGCCGCTGGCTGATTTACGGGCTGATCTGCAGGTGTTGGGGTTGGAACAACACGAGGACATTAAAGAACCAGAGGATCATGTTGCGGCTTTGTGTGAAGCCATGGCGCTGTTAATTGAGAGTGGTGAGCATTATGCGGATCAACAGCAGAAATTATTCACCCACCACATCCAGCCCTGGATGAGTCAGTTTTTTGTCGATTTGCAGGCGGCGCGTTCTGCACAGTTTTATCGTGCAGTGGGAGGCTTTGGTAAAAACTTTTTGAATATAGAGCAACAATATATGGAAATGTCTACATGATGAACTAGACTTTAACCTGTATTCGTGTGCAACTTAAATCTGACTGCTAAAGAGGGTCTATATTGTATGAACAAACCAGTGGACAAATTCCGTCCAGGCCGACGCACTTTTCTCAAAGGCGTCACCGTGGCTGGTGGGGTTGCTACCATTACCTGTATTGCAGATACCACATTGGCAGAGAGCGAGCCAGTCACCGAACCGCTCAGCAAGGAAACTTCGCAAGGGTATAAGGTTACCCCACACATCCAGGAGTACTACAGGAAGGCGCGATTCTAGTTAAACCGGAAATAATTCAGAGGAGTCGAATAGGTCATGAAATTGATCAAGACACGCGGCGCTGAAGCAATAAAAAAGAACCGCTTGAATCAACTCGGTGAAGCCATCAACCGGCGCACATTCTTACAAAGATCTGGATTAACTGTGGGCGGTGTCGCAGTCTCAAGTATGCTGCCGCTTTCCATCATGCGCCGCGCCGAAGCCAAAACTTCACCACAAGCGGGCGTGAAAACTGAAACTAAACGTTCTGTGTGTACCCACTGTTCAGTGGGGTGTGGGGTCGTTGCTGAAATCCAGAACGGTGTCTGGACTGGCCAGGAACCGGATTTTGCATCACCTTTTAATCTCGGTTCGTATTGTGCCAAGGGTGCTTCTGTGCGCGAACATGGACATGGCGAGAAGCGCGTTAAATATCCGATGAAACTCGTAGATGGCAAATGGAAGCGCATTGCCTGGGACGACGCCATCAATGAGATTGGCGATCAACTGTTAAAAATTCGCGAGAAGTCTGGCCCGGATTCTCTATTCTTCTGTGGTTCTTCCAAAGCCAGTAACGAAGGCTCCTATTTGCAGCGTAAATTTGCCGCTTTCTGGGGCAGTAATAACGTCGATCACCAGGCGCGTATCTGTCATTCAACCACCGTCGCAGGCGTAGCAAATACCTGGGGTTACGGTGCGATGACCAATTCCTATAATGACATGCATAATTGTAAATCCATGTTGTTTGTCGGCAGTAACGCTGCCGAGGCGCATCCGGTTGCCATGCAGCATATTCTGCGCGGCAAGGAAAACGGTGCCAAGGTCGTCGTTGTCGATCCGCGTTTTACCCGCACGGCAGCGCATGCTGATCAATATGTCCGGCTCCGTCCCGGTACCGACGTGGGCTTTATCTGGGGTCTGTTGTGGCATATTTTTGAGAATGGCTGGGAGGACAAGGAATATATCCGCCAACGCGTGTTTGGTATGGATGATATTCGCGCTGAGGTCAAAAATTGGCCGCCAGAAAAAGTGGCTGATGTCACCGGTGTTCCTGAAAAGGAAATGCTGCAGGTTGCCAAGACGATCGCTGATAACCGGCCAGGTACGATTGTCTGGTGCATGGGTGGTACCCAACATCATACCGGTAACAACAACACACGGGCTTACTGTGTGTTGCAATTAGCACTCGGTAATATTGGTAAAGCAGGGGGCGGCGCAAATATATTTCGTGGCCATGACAATGTGCAGGGCGCAACCGATGTTGGCCCGAACTGCCACACCTTGCCGGGTTACTACGGTCTGAAAGAAGGCTCGTGGAAACATTGGGCGCGTGTCTGGGGTGTGGATTATGAATGGCTAAAAGGCCGCTTTGATACCGCCAAGAAATACGATAGCGGTGGCGGCAAAATGAAGCACACCATGAATATTCCCGGCATGCCGGTGTCGCGTTGGATTGACGGCATTCTCGAAGACCCGAAAAACATGTCGCAACGAGATAACTACCACGCGATTTTTTTCCAGGGTCATGCGGTCAATAGTCAGACACGTGGACCGGAGATGAAAAAGGCATTGGAAAAAGTCGATCTGGTGGTTATTTCAGATCCCTATCCAACCCATATGGCGGTCATGAGTGAGCGTAAAAATAATACTTATCTTTTGCCCACCTGCACCCAGTTTGAAACCTATGGTTCGGTCACGGCATCCAACCGGTCGCTGCAATGGCGTGAACAGGTTATTGACCCACTGTTCGAGTCCAAGCCTGACCATGTCATTCTTTACCTGATGGCCAAGAAGCTTGGATTTGCCGATGAAATGTTTAAGAATATCAAGATTAACGGTGAAGAACCTCAAGTAGAAGATACGCTTCGGGAAATCAATCGTGGCGCCTGGACCATTGGTTATACCGGTCAGAGTCCCGAGCGCTTGAAGAAGCAACTGGAGAATAAACATACCTTCAATACCACCACGTTGATCGCCGAAGGCGGGCCTTGTGATGGTGAATATTATGGCCTGCCATGGCCGTGTTGGGGTACGCCGGAAATGAAGCACCCGGGTACACCGATTCTTTACGATCCTAGTAAACCGGTGGCCGAAGGCGGTTTGAATTTTCGGGCACGCTTTGGCGTAGAACACGACGGTGTCAATCTACTGGCCGAGGATTCATTTCCGCCGGGTAACGAGCTACGAGAAGGGCATCCAGAATTTACCGCCGATATGCTGAAACAACTCGGTTGGTGGAAAGACATGACCGACAAAGAGAAACAGGCTGCGGAAGGCCGCAACTGGAAAACCGATCTGTCGGGCGGGATACAACGGGTTGCCATAAAACACGGTTGTGCGCCCTTTGGTAATGCTAAAGCGCGGGCGATTGTCTGGACTTTCCCTGATCCGGTGCCAATTCATCGGGAACCGCTGTATACGTCTCGCTACGACCTGGTTGCCAAGTACCCGACCTATGAGGATCGAAAGGCTTTCTGGCGGTTACCCACGCGCTACGCTTCGATTCAGGCCAAGGATTACTCCAAGGACTATCCAATCGTTTTCATTAGTGGCCGGTTGGTCGAGTACGAAGGCGGTGGTGAGGAGACGCGATCCAATCCCTGGCTCGCCGAACTGCAACAGGACATGTTTGCAGAAATTAACCCGACCGATGCCAATAATATCGGCATCAAGGACGGTGATATGGTCTGGCTGGAAGGGCCAGAAGGTGGCCGCATTAAAATCAAGGCCATGGTGACCCGGCGTGTTGCACCGGGCGTGACCTGGACGCCATTCCATTTTGGCGGCCACTTCCAGGGTAAAGACTTGCTCGATAATTACCCGGAAGGCAGTGCACCCTATGTGCGCGGTGAGTCTTGTAATACAGCCACGACCTACGGGTATGACTCGGTTACCCAGATGCAGGAAACTAAAGCAACCCTTTGCAGAATAACGGCGGCATAGGAGGATCATCATGGCGCGAATGAAGTTCTTATGTGACGCAGAACGATGCATTGAATGTAATGGCTGTGTCACTGCATGCAAGAATGAGCACGAAGTACCCTGGGGAGTAAACCGTCGGCGTGTTGTTACCCTCAATGACGGTGAACCTGGCGAGAAATCAATCTCAGTTGCCTGCATGCACTGTACCGACGCACCCTGTGCTGCGGTATGCCCGGTAGATTGTTTCTATACAACCGATGACGGCATCGTGCTGCACGATAAGGATCTGTGTATCGGCTGTGGCTATTGTTTTTACGCCTGCCCGTTTGGTGCACCTCAATATCCGCAACAATCAAAATTTGGCGTGCGTGGCAAAATGGACAAATGCACCTTCTGTGCAGGTGGCCCGTCTGCGGATAATTCGGATGAGGAATATGAAAAGTACGGTGCCAATCGAATTGCTGAAGGGAAATTACCGCTCTGTGCAGAGATGTGTTCCACCAAGGCATTGATCGCCGGTGACGGTGACATGGTCGCAGACATCTACCGCGAACGCGTGCTCAAACGTGGCAGCCGGCCGCAGACCTGGGGTTGGGATACTGCTTACGGTGGTGACAAGAGTTAGGGCATTTATTGGATAATTGTACAAACACCTGTAGGAGCGGCTTCAGCCGCGATGGCCGGTACGCTAACCCTTCGCGGCTGAAGCCGCTCCTACAGGACAATACTCACAGGTTCTTTAAGTACTACAGTTAAACGGATATGACGGAGACCTTAACAATGAAATCGATGGGTTTAATTTTTACGGGTTTGATAGTGGCAACGGGGTTATTGGGTTGTAATGAATCAACCGATGTAACTACTTTTGAGGCAGGTGTTTATAAAGGCACTGAAGACCCACTGTTACAGATGGACGTGGTTGACCGTTCTGAAATTCTGAAGAAAAGGTTTAATCTGGTTCAGACAGATCGCTAAGTATCGGAGACGTGATGGCCACTGATAAACAAAACAAGCGCTATCGTACTATCAGGATTTTCGTGTGGAGTCTCGCCCTGTCGGTATCGGCAGCTATGCTTCTGCCTCTGACAGGATACCTGTACGTGGGCATTGTAAATGCCGAGACAGCCACAAACGACTCGGCGGATATAAATCCCAGATCAAACTTTTGGCGTGCTGTACGCGAGGGTAACGCAGGCTATACCGCTGTTCGTGGTCAGGAGACCAACGTCTTAATCCAAAACGGTGGAGAGAGTTGGCGCCAGTGGCGTAACGGCCCGGTAACCACCTATGGGGCTATTGCACTGGGTGCAGTAGCAGGACTGTTACTGATCTACATGTTGCTTCGTGGCCAGGTAAAACTAGAGGGCGGCAAATCTGGCCGCACGGTTGAGCGTTGGTCGCTGTTCATGCGGACGTTGCATTGGTACACCGCCATTTTATTTATCATTCTTGCCGTGACTGGGCTAAGTCTGTTGTTTGGACGAGCTGTACTGATTCCCGCCATGGGGCCTGAAGGCTTTGCAGCCTGGGCACAGACGGCAAAAACGGTGCACGATTATCTAGGCCCACCTTTTGTTGCCGGTGTCGTGCTAATGCTGTTATTGATGTTGCCGTACAATTTACCGGAAAGGACTGATCTGAAATGGCTTGCCAAAGGCGGTGGTCTTTTGGGTAAAGGCGAACATCCGCATGCTGGCCGCATCAATGCGGGAGAAAAAATCTTTACCTACGGGTCAATGCTGATACTCGGTGTTGTCGTTTGTGTGTCTGGGCTAATTCTCGACTTTCCAAACTATGGACAGTCACGTGAGACCATGCAATTGGCTAATGTGCTTCATGCCGCCGCATCCGTGTTATGGATTGCCATCATGTTCGGCCATATTTACCTGGGACTCTGGGGCGTTGAAGGTACCCTGAAAGCAATGACCCGTGGCCGTGTCGATGAAAACTGGGCCAAACAACACCACGATTTGTGGTATGAAAAAGTTAAAGATACTGCAACTAAAGAAACACCGAACTCGAACCCTACAAAACCTTCTGAAAGGACGGTGCAGACAGGTTGATTTAGAGGCAGTGGTGTTACAAGTGCCATGAATAAACCTGCCATCATGTTTTTTGGATTGCTGGTATTTGCTCAGCAAATAATTGCAGACTCATCTCCCAACTGGATCATTGCCCTCGAAAAACGAGACTTAAATTCAATCCGTCAGCTTATCGCTAGTGATATTGATGTTAATCAGACCAGAGACGATGGTAAAACGGCGCTAATGTTTGCATCCAGAGCCGGAAGAGCCGATCTTGTAAATGCATTAATCAATGCTGGCGCACAAGTTAATCTAAGAAACCGTAATGGTGGTACAGCACTCATGTATGCATCGACTCTGGATGCTACGCAAATTCTAAAAACCCTGTTACACCATGGTGCATCACCCGATGCACAAGCTGTAAACGGCTGGACACCACTCATGGTTGCTTGTGTTAAGGGAAACCTGGAAGTCATTAAATTGTTGCTTAAATCTGGTGGGAATGTGAATGTCGCTGATATCTACGGCTGGACACCATTGATGCGTGCTGTAGACAGGAATCGAATTGAGGTTGTGAAATTGCTGTTGGAAATTCAGCCGGTCGATGTTAACGCAGCTAACGATCAGGGTATTACTGCTTTACATTTTGCAGCTGAAAAAGGCTACCTGAGCATTGCACAATTGTTGGTGAAAAGTGGTGCAGATCCGAACAAGAAAGATGTAAACGGTCGGACACCGATGATGGTTGCCAGTAATTCAGGGTTTCATGAAATAACCAGATTGCTGGAAAATCAGATGTAAATAGTGCCAAACGCATACCATCATTTTTCAACAGAGAATCTGATTATTGCAATATTCATCTAGCGGTGTAACAACGCTGGATGATACGGATTTACGCTCAATTTCAGTGTTGAGATGTTCCAGTTGCAGCCGAAATGTGTATTCATCAAAAAACTTTCTGAACATTGTTCCACCATTAACGCCTGTTGCGTAGAGTGCATCATGCGATTTTTCGTGCTCTAGTAATATTGATGCAAGCGGTTGTTTTGCCGGGCCACCCAGGACGCGCGCACCGTTGCCTGCGTCATAGACGCTTTTCTCCGAGCAGCAATAGATTACCTGTGATTGACTATCTGATTGCTCGCTATTGTTTTTGAAATTTGCGCGTTCATGGCGGTAGTTAATAAAACTTACCGAACGGGTTGGGTGGGTCATTTTATGTGTGCATATTGCAGAAAATGCGACAATAGATGAATCAGGCCCGGCTCCACCCTGCCATTGATAATGCTTTCCATCTTTCGTTTCTAAGACCGGTTTGGAGGTGGTTGCTTTTCCCAGATTGATTAGAAAGCAGGGGGTGGACTCGTAGGGGTAATAGAAAATGTAGTTAGTGCCAATTTCAAGCTTGCTTGCCTGTATCGGTTTCTCTGAAGTGTCGATTAACTGTACCCGGTTAAAGTGATCTGTGCTGGTTTTTTCATTTCCAGACCAAACTTGTTCGCTGCGCGCCAGTGCGATGGTTGACATGCAGACTTTGAAGAGAGTGCGGCGAGTTATTTTCTGGTTCAGGATTAATACCTCTGTTGATTTCAGTTATACCCAGGAAATCTCTAATGTGTCGTGCATTTTGTCATTGTGAACAGTGCGAATTTTGTAGGAGCGGCTTTAGCCGCGATGGGGCGGCGGTGTCCATCGCGGCTGAAGCCGCTCCTACAGTTCTCGCTAATTAATCAGAGGTTCCCTAGATCAGTATAGTTGATCTGCTTTAGTCTGCTTTACTAATATGTTCAATGTGTATTGTTGTTAAAGAGGAAAGCTGGTTATTTCAGTTTAAATATGAATTGCCAAGCGAACAAAAAATTACCGTCCCCTCCCCCTCAGGGGGAGGGACAGGGAGAGGGGGTATAATTAGACAAGTTCCTTTAATCTAATCCCCTCTCCCCAACCCTCTCCCGGAGGGAGAGGGAGTCAAAGGGCTGGGGAATTTAAATATATGTATTTATGATGTGCCTTGGCGATCTACAAAATATCCAGAAACGGCTGGACTTCAACCAGGTCACCGACTTCAACAGACAACTGGTCAGCGGGCATGACGATAAAGCAATTTGCAGTACTCATTGAACTTAATATTCCAGATCCCTGCCCACCTGTACTGCTGACTACCAATTGCCCCTCATTATTATGACTGAGTACAGCGCGCTGGTATTCTGTTCGTCCCGGACGTTTACGTAAGGGTGTGGCTGCTGGTACTTGCACGCTCAGTTTATCCATGGCATTTGTACAACCTGCCATTTTAAGGATGGCTGGACGGACAAATTGAATGAAGGTGACCATGACTGAAACTGGATTTCCGGGCAGTCCAAAAAAGGCTGTGTCACCGACCCGTCCAAACGCCAGTGGTCTGCCGGGTTTCATGGCAATTTTCCAGAAGTTTGTGGAACCAAGTTTTTCAAGTGTCTCTGTCACGTAGTCTGCATCACCCACCGAAACGCCACCGGTAGTAATCAACATATCTGCAGTTTCTGCTGCCGTATTGAAGGCCTGTTCGAGCGGTTCACGCGCATCACGAACAACGCCCATGTCAATAATTTCAATATTGAGCCTGGATAACATGCCGAACAGGGTGTGCCGGTTACTATCATATATTTCACCCAGTGCCAGTGGCTCGCCAACTGAACGTAATTCATCGCCGGTAGAAAAGAAGGCGACTTTCAGGCGGCGTGTGACGCAAATAGTTTCAAGACCCAATGATCCCAACACACCCAGGTCAGCGGCATTGATGCGGCGTCCAGGTTTAAACACTAGCTGACCCTGTTTGAGATCTTCGCCAGCTTGACGAACATTCTGGCCAGGGCGGTGGTCACTGCCAATACGAATAACATCACCCTCGCGTTCCACAAATTCCTGCATAACGACCGCATCCATACTCGCAGGTACGACTGCGCCGGTCATAATGCGTACGGTTTCTCCCGGCGTTGTTTTACCGGTAAAAGGGTGGCCTGCGGAGGAGGTGCCAATCAGCTTAAATGTTTTTGTGCCTTCTGTTGGTAGATCATCAAAGTGAACTGCATAACCATCAACAGCCGAGTTAGTATGCGCAGGAACATCAATCGGTGAATTGATATTCTCTGCAAGAATTCGTCCTAGAGAATCACGCAGGCATACTGTGTCGGTTGTACCTACCGGAGAGATATCAGCCATGATGCGTGACTGTGCTTCTTCGACTGTCAGCAAACCAGTGTTAAGCTCGTCCTCGCAATTGGGTTGAGCAGTGATGTTTCGTTTATTCATTAAGTTCTCTTTTTAGTAATAAGGAATCTCTGATTAATTGAGCGAGAACTGTAGGAGCGGCTTTAGCCGCGATAGACACCGCAGCCCTATCGCGGCTAAAGCCGCTCCTACAGAATTTGCACTGTACACAATGACAAAAATGTACGGAATAATCAGAGGTTCCATAACTATTAGAATGCTTTGCTGAGTGATCAGCGGTAAGGAACGACGTTGTCATGTTGTTTCACTGGGCTAATATCTGGTTTATTTAGTTGCCCGTCAGACAGATTTAAATGTTCATCAGCAAGACGAACCAGGGCAGGGTTCTCGTGAGTGGATATCAAAATACTGACGCCATCCTGTTTTAGTTTGCTAATCATCTCATAGGTTTGCTGTCTCGCATCGCTATCCATATTTGAGGTGGGCTCATCGAGCAGCAGTAATTTAGGATGTAGAATCCGTGCGCGCGTCAATGCAACACGTTGGCGCTCGCCGCCTGATAATTCGTTTGCATTGCGCGATGCCAGATGTTTCAGTCCTGCCCACTCAAGCGCATCGGAAACCTGGACGGCAATGTCATCGCGTGGCAGGTCGAGACAGCGTAGACCGAACGCAATGTTGCGAGAGACACTGCAATCAAACAAGTAAGGTTGTTGGTGTAGATAAATAATATGGGTGCGGATATGTTTGCGTGCGCGTTGCCAGGACATGGCTTGTCCCAGGTAAGTGACACGGGCAGAATCAGGTGTTTCTAGACCTGCAATGATTCGCATGAGCGTGGATTTCCCTGCGCCGTTACGGCCACTCAGTGTGACGCATGCGCCTTCCTCGATAGAGAACTGATCGATTTCCAGTAACAGTTGTCCCTGAATGGTTTTGCGCAGTTGTTCGTAACGGATGATTTCACTCATGCCGACATCATGCCCCGGCCACGAAAAAATGCCAGTAATCCATTCAGTATCAGTGCGAGTAGTAATAGTACGATGCCAAGGGCGATCGCCTGTGAAAATTCACCCTTTGAAGTTTCCAGGGCGATTGCGGTGGGTATATTGCGTGTGTGGTTAAGAATGTTGCCACCCACCATCATTGAACAACCGACTTCGGCAATGATCCGGCCAAAGCCTGCAAGAAAAGCGGCGGTTAGCGCAAAACGTACTTCGTGCATTAATGTCATAAAAGCTCTGGGTGGCGTTGCGCCCAGTGTCACGGCAGTTTCCCAAACGTATTTATCGGCTGTTTGAAAAGCTGAATGACTTAAACTAATCAGTAGAGGCAGGCATAAAAGCATTTGTCCGATGACCATGGCGGATTGTGTAAACAGTAGTTCCAGATCGCCCATCGGGCCGCTTCGTGACAGCACAAGATACACGGTGAGGCCGACGACAACGGCCGGTATCGATTGCAATGCACTGAAGGTGGAAATCATTACCTGGCGTCCGGGAAAACGTAGATGAGCCATGAGGAAGGCAGTGAGCAGGGCAAACGGTGCGGCAATCAGAATGGCTTTGAGCGAAACGCTAAATGATAAAAATATAATAGTCCACAACTCTGAATTACCGGAAAGAAGTAATTGTATTGAATCAATCGTTGTAGATGAAAGTTCGCTCATAATCGCTTGGGGAACCTTTGATTAATTGGTGAGAACCTGTAGGAGCGGCTTTAGCCGCGATGAATGCTGCGGCTCTATCGCGGCTAAAGCCACTCCTACAAAAATTGTGCAAATTGTATGACACATCAAAGATACCTTAGTTAGCTATTGGGTAGAATAATTGTTCTCCGTCAATCCTGAATTCTGCAATAAGCTTTTTACCCTGGTCAGATATCAACCATTCGATTAACTTCTGCGCTAATTTTATATTAGTGTCAGGGTGGCGTTGCGGGTTTACAGCGATGGCGCCATAAAAGTTTTTTAGATTTTTGTCACCTTCAACTAAAAGCATCAATGGATTATTTTTCCGGTAGGCGATCCAGGTGCCGCGGTCAGTTAAAGTATAGCCACTTAATTCGCCAGCGATTTGAAGTGTCTTGCCCATACCTTGTCCAACTTCACGGTACCACTTGCTATCAGGCGATATGCCTGCCTCAGGCCAGATCGTCCTTTCCTTTTTATACGTCCCTGAATTATCGCCGCGTGAAATGAACAATGCATTTGCTGTAGCTATTTTTGAAAAAGCAGAGGTCGCATTATGCAGGCCCTGTATCTTTGCCGGGTCTTTACCGGGGCCGACAATAATAAAATCGTTGTACATAATCTCATAACGTTTTACGCCATAACCTGCGGAGATAAATGCTTCTTCAGCCTTACGTGCATGCACGAGAATAATATCCACATCACCGCGCTCTCCCAGTTTTAAGGCTTTGCCCGTGCCAACAGCGATCACATGAACCTGGATTCCCGTCTGCTGTTCGAAGGGGGGGATTAATGCGCTGATCAAACCAGAATTCTCGGTGCTGGTGGTTGTTGCCATTCGTAAAACACTGGATGCAGCCTGGATAGCTCCAGTTAGACATAGGCAGAGAACTGCCAGCAGCATCTGTCTGGGTAGTCGGTTCAGGTTCAAGTTTTCTCCTTATTTTAGTTTTATATCAGGTAATTTTAGCAGGGAATTCTGATCGGCGTAAAAAGCTGTTAAACCCGGATATTTCAGGGCTTGAGTTCCTCGTCAGGTTCAGGATACGCTGGTTTATTAAGAACCTGTAGGCGGCTTCAGCCGCGATGAACACTGTGGCTCCATCGCGGCTGAAGCCGCTCCTACAGGTTCTCACTAATTATGTCAGTGATTCTTTAAAAACTACTGAGGATAAAACGATGGATGAAGCAACCCGTATCAAACTGGAAGCCGCGTCATTCCGTGGCCTGGTTGAACACTTGCAGCGCCGGACCGATGTACAGAATATAGACCTGATGAACCTGGCAGGATTCTGCCGTAATTGTTTAAGTAAGTGGTACATGAATGCCGCAGGCGAGGAAGGTGTTGAGATGGACTACGATCAGGCGCGTGAAATAGTTTATGGAATGCCGTTTGACCTGTGGAAAAAAGAACACCAGAACGAAGCCAGCGAGGAACAGAAGCAGGTGTTTGAAAAAACCCGTCCTTTACATGCTCACGTCAGTGGACACAATAAGCGTTGAAGGCGTTACTTGCCGAACATTGGAATAGGTGCATTCAAAAGGGTGCAAAGGTACTGTGCAGCGGCACAAGAACTGAATGGGATTTTGAATATGGTGCCGAGGAGAGGACTTGAACCTCCACGGGGTTACCCCCACTAGCACCTGAAGCTAGCGCGTCTACCAATTTCGCCACCTCGGCGTGGCCGGTGCTGGGAATACCGGGAGCCGCGCACTTTACCGCCAGCCTCCAAACTTGTCAATTGATGGCAAAAATGTCTTTTTAGCCAGACCTTTGTAATAGCCTCCTGTTACCAGTAGGATCACCTCCCATGACAAGACGTGGTAAATCAAAAAGCCGTTTTCGCGGCGACCCCCAGGCAGCCCGTGAGGCTGATAAATATGATAGTCCGATACCCAGCCGTGAATTCATCATGCAACGGATGGATGAACTCGGAAAACTATTGAACCAGGATGAAATTGCTGCCGAGTTTAGCATCGAATCAGAAACCGATTCCGAAGCTTTACGACGTCGTTTGCGTGCCATGGAACGTGATGGCCAGGTACTGCGTAACAGGCGCGGTGGTTATGGTCTGGTTGACCGAATGGATATGGTGCTTGGTAGGGTATCTGGCCATCCGGACGGGTTTGGTTTTCTTATACCCGACACAGGTGACGATGACCTGTTTCTTGCGCCCCGGCAGATGCGAGGTGTGTTTCATGGCGATCGTGTTGTAGCACGTGTTGTGGGCCTCGATAAACGTGGCCGCCGCGAGGGTGCGATTGTCGAAGTGCTGGAACGCAATACTCAGAATGTGGTCGGGCGCATCCGTTTCGAAAGCGGCGTCAGTTTTGTAACACCGGATAACAAACGTATTGCACAGGATATTCAGATCCCACCCGATGAGACCGGCGGGGCGCGCGATAGCCAGTTCGTCAGCGTAGCCATCATTGAACAGCCCAACCGGCGTTCAGGTCCGGTCGGACGTGTGGTCGAAGTCATCGGCGATCATATGGCACCAGGTATGGAAATCGATGTCGCTATTCGTGCGCACGATTTACCACTGGAATGGCCCGGCGCAGTTGAGGATGAAATCAGTTCTCTCAAAGCTGAAGTGCCAGCGGCTGCAAAACGTAATCGACTGGATTTGCGTAATACGCCATTAGTCACTATCGATGGTGCTGATTCACGGGATTTTGATGATGCGGTGTTTTGTGAGCAGACCCCTAAAGGCTGGCGTTTGTTGGTTGCCATCGCCGATGTTTCTCATTACGTCAAACCGAATACGGCGCTGGATGCTGAGGCGTTATTACGTGGTAATTCCGTGTATTTCCCGGAACGTGTCATCCCCATGCTGCCGGAGATTCTTTCCAACGGCCTGTGTTCATTGAATCCCGATATTGACCGTCTGTGTATGGTTTGTGAGATGTATATCAATAAACAGGGAGAACTGACCCGTTCGCGCTTTCACGAAGCATTGATGCGTTCACATGCCAGGTTAACTTATAGTGAGGTGGCGCGTTTACTCATAGATAAGGATAAGAAAACCCGTGCCCAGTACCAGGAGTTGGTGCCGCACCTGGAAGAATTATATAAGTTATACAAGGTGATGCGGCGTGGCCGCACTAACCGTGGCGCGATTGATTTTGAAACCACAGAAACCCGGATTGTATTCAGTAAGGATCGCAAGATTGAAAAAATCATCGCTGTGGAGCGCAACGAAGCACATAAGATTATTGAGGAATGCATGATTGCTGCAAATGTGTGTACGGCGCGTTTTCTGGGCCGGCATAAACTGCCTACGCTGTTTCGTGTCCACGAAGGGCCGAAAGCGGAAAAACTGCTCGATTTGAGAGAATTTCTCAAAGAACGTGGTTTGTCGTTGGCGGGTGGCAAGCAACCGGCGGCCGGTGATTACGCAAAAATGCTCAAACGTGTACAGGGCCGACCTGATACGCACGTGATTGAAACTGTCATGTTGCGTTCGTTATCACAGGCAAAATACAGTCCGGATAATGTTGGCCACTTTGGACTTGCGCACGAAGAATATCTGCATTTTACATCGCCGATTCGTCGCTACCCGGATTTGCTGGTACACCGGGCGATTCGTTATCAACTGAAGAAGCAGAGTCAAAAGAAACAGGGTAAAAAACCTTCCGGCCGAGGCTTAACTGCCGGTGGCGGATTTGCCTATGAGCATGCGCAAATGCTGGAGTTTGGCGAGCACTGTTCAGCAACCGAACGCCGCGCTGATGAAGCAACCCGTGATGCCGTCGACTGGCTGAAATGTGAATATATGCTAGATAAGGTGGGTGAAGATTTCGATGGTGTAATCACCAGTGTGACCTCGTTTGGTATTTTTGTTGAATTAAAGGATATATATGTCGAAGGACTTGTCCATGTAACAGCACTGCAAAATGATTATTACCATTTTGACCCGTCCGGACATCTTTTGCGCGGTGAACGAACGGGAAAAACCTACCATCTTTCAGATGTAGTAAAGGTCAAAGTAGTGCGTGTCGATCTTGATGATCGGAAAATTGATTTTGAACTGGCTGATGCCGTCAAGGGTGAACGTAAACAGAAATCTAAACGTTCATCCAAATCACGGCGAGGCTCATCGAAGCGAAAAAGGAGCAAACGATGAAACTTAAACAACTCCTCATATTATTTACAATACTCAGCCTGACTGCCTGTGCAACCGATGACCCGAACCGTCGTGCTAAAACCGGTGCAGCAATCGGCGCAGTGACCGGCGCTATCATTGGTAAGCAGGTGAGTGGTGGCAAGAAAGGTGCAATCACAGGTGCTGTAATCGGCGCCATTGCCGGTGGTGGTGTGGGTAATTATATGGATAGCCAGCAACGTGAATTCGAAGCTGCACTGGAAGAAGAGCAACGCCGTAATGACCTTGAAATACAGCGTTTGCAGGACGAAAGCCTGAAAATAGATGTATCGAATGAAGTGTCATTTGCCTTTGACAGTGCCAGCCTCAAGCCAGCATTTAAAAATACGCTGGATAAAGTGGCCGGGGTCTTGAACCGCTATGACCGCTCAGTCGTGCATGTTGTTGGGCACACCGATGCAACAGGTTCTAATAGTTATAACCAGCAACTATCAGAACGCCGCGCTCGCAGCGTTGTTGATTATCTTTCATCGAATGGTGTTGATTACCAGCGCTTACGCACTGAAGGCCGCGGTGAAAGTGAACCGCGTGCTACCAATGCAACTGAAGCTGGCCGTCAGTTAAATCGGCGGGTTGAAATCCTGATTAAGCCAGTCGTTGAAGGTAATGAACAACGTGCTTATGAACGTGATTATTGATCGTCTCACCGGAACCCGCTGTTGAAAAAAACACAGCGGGTTTTCGGTCTTCACGCTGTAACCAGCTTGTTGCAGCGCGATCCCTCTAAAATTTCTGTTTTATTAACCCTTGATAGCCGCAGCGATGCGCGTATGGATCAGGTGGTGTCATTGGCGGAACAGGCCAATGTGCCAGTACAACGCGTTGCACGCCGTGAACTGGATGATCGTGTGCCCGGTATCAGTCACCAGGGCGTAGTTGCTGAAATCGGTACATCAACGAGTCTGGGTGAAAAAGAGTTGCCCGGGTTTCTCGAAAAGCTTGATGAAACACCTTTTATATTAATCCTTGACAGTGTGCAGGATCCGCATAATCTTGGTGCGTGTTTACGGAGCGCCGATGCAGCGGGCGTGCACCTGGTTATAACGCCGCGTGACAAGTCAGCACCACTAAACGGTACGGTTCGAAAAGTGGCCTGTGGTGCAGCAGACACCATTCCATTAGTCCGTGTGACTAATCTTGCCAGAACATTAAAAATGTTACGTGATCAGGGAATCTGGATTTACGGTGCGGCCGGTGAGGCAGATCAGTCACTCTTTGAAGCAGATTTAACCGGGCCACTCGCGTTGGTGCTGGGTGGAGAGGGTAAGGGTTTGCGTCGCCTGACGCGTGAGCACTGTGATCTACTGGTATCGATTCCATTGGCGGGTTCCGTCAGCAGCCTCAATGTGTCGGTTGCAACCGGCATCTGTTTATTCGAAGCGCGGCGTCAGCGTTTTTAACTAGAAAAATACGAAACCATGAAACGCACAATCCCCTGGATCGCACTGTTCATTGGACTGTTTTTCAGCCTGGTTCTGGTATGGAATGCTTCGGAAAATTCCAGTAGCCAGTATCAATTACCACTTTTAACCTTGTTGTTGATGTCCGAATTTGGTTCGCTGATAAATTTAATAGCAGCAGGAATTGGCGTTCGTCATTTAATCACGCAGGGTTTTAATAAGCTTGATCTTCTTTTCTTGGTTAGCAATCTGATTTTAGCTGTGAACCTTTTACTGCAAGGTTTGAAGTTATGGCAGGGCCTTAATAGTGGTTAATGGATAGCATTATTATGTTAAAACTCTACCAGTTCCCAATCTCTCATTACTGCGAAAAAATTCGCTGGGCGTTGGCCTATAAAGGTCTAGAACATGAGATAAAAAATTTGTTGCCTGGATTTCATATTAAAAAGGCACGTAAAATGACCGGGCACTCAGCTGTGCCTATTCTTGAACACAATGGTAAGTACCTTGGCGAATCCAGTGCAATCATCACTTATTTGGATGAAACTTTTCCGGAGAAATTATTAACACCTGGTGATCCTGTTCTCAAGCAAGAAGCATTGGAATGGGAACGCTTTGCAGATGAGGAAATTGGCGCTCATGTCAGGTGCGCCTGTTACGATATACTGCTGGAGTACCCTGATATTGTAATTCCTTTCTTTACCGTAAATGGGCCCTGGTACGGTAATCTTGTGCTTAAAAGAATGTTTCCAAAAATGCGCCAAAGTATGCGTAAATTTATGAAAATCAATAGTGAGTCAGCTAAACAGTCCATGCTTAAACTGGATCAAGCGACAGATAAAATATCCAGCCATTTGCAGGACAAAAAATTTCTGGTTGGAGATCAGTTTTCCCGGGCAGACCTTGCAGTTGCATCGCTGCTAGCGCCTTTGTGTATGCCCAGGAAGTATGGATTAGACTGGCCTCAAAAATATCCCAGTGATTTGGATGTGCTGGTCGCGCGATATGCTGAAAAACTGCAATGGGTAACTCAGTTGTATGCGGGTTACCGCTAGTAACATCTGATTAATTTATCCTCTAATCTTGCGAACAGTGCAAATCCTGTAGGAGCGGCTTCAGCCGCGATTGGGTGTGCGCCTATCGCGGCTGAAGCCACTCCTACTTTCTGATCCTTACCTTTACTTGACCTTCCAAATGATTTGGGGTTTACTGCCCCAATTTAGAGCTATGCACTCTATTATTGCAATTGTTGCGCAATAATAGAGTGCATAGCTCCATTTTTGTGCAATTTATCAGCCCGAAATTTCAACGGGCCATGCATTAAATCAACTGGAGGAAGCCCCATGAAAATGGTCATTGCGATAATTAAACCCTTCAAACTCGACGACGTACGCTCGGCTTTACATGAAGTGGGTGTCGCCGGTGTCACAGCAACAGAAGTGAAAGGATTCGGTCGTCAAAAAGGTCACACCGAACTCTATCGCGGTGCTGAATATGTTGTGGATTTTCTTCCCAAGGTAAAACTGGAAATCGCCGTCGATGATGGCATTGTTGATCAGGTGATTGAAGCCATCACAACAGCGGCCAGTACCGGGAAGATTGGTGATGGCAAGATTTTTGTTACTAATATAGATCAAGCTGTTCGTATACGTACCGGCGAAATTGGTTCTGACGCGTTGTAATAAAAATGAGTGAGGAGAATAAGAAAATGTCTGCACTTAAATATTTGATGACGGGTTTTATCTTGCTGTTACCGATGTCTGTTTTCGCCGCTGATGAACTGTCATCTGGCGATACAGCCTGGATACTGACATCGAGTGCATTGGTGTTGTTTATGACCTTGCCTGGGCTGGCACTATTCTATGGCGGACTGGTACGAACAAAGAACGTACTGTCAGTATTGATGCAGTGTTTTTCCATCTGCTGTCTGGTCACTATCTTGTGGGTGACTGTAGGTTACAGTATTGCCTTTGGTGATGGTGGTGAGTTGCAACAGTGGTGGGGTGGATTGGGTAAGTCATTTATGGCTGGCGTGGGTTTTGATACTTTGGTTGGCACCATCCCTGAGTCGTTGTTTGCCATGTTTCAGATGACGTTTGCCATCATCACACCGGCGCTGATTGTCGGTGCTTTTGCCGAACGGATGAAATTTTCTGCAATGCTGACCTTCAGTGGTTTGTGGCTGGTCTTAGTCTATGCACCACTTTGTCATTGGGTATGGGGCGGTGGCTGGTTGGCAGATAAAGGCTTACTGGATTTTGCGGGTGGAACAGTGGTTCATATCAGTGCGGGTATCTCAGCGTTGGTCGCAGCTATGGTCATGGGGCGTAGACGAGGCTTTCCTGGCACATTGATGGCACCACACAACATGACTATGACAGTGACGGGAGCCGCTATGTTGTGGGTGGGTTGGTTTGGATTTAACGGCGGCAGTCAATTGGCTGCTGACGGTGGTGCCGCTATGGCAATGTTCGTAACACACATTAGTGCGGCGGCAGGTGCCTTCACCTGGATGTTGGTCGAATGGATACGTCATGGTAAGCCGAGTGTGTTAGGTATAGTCACAGGTATGGTGGCAGGTCTTGGTACCATTACTCCGGCATCAGGCTTTGTCGGTCCGATGGGCGCACTGGTTATTGGTATGTCTGCGGGTATTATTTGCTATTTCGCCACACAGTTTATTAAACGAACACTGGTGATAGACGATTCTCTTGATGTGTTCCCGGTTCACGGTGTAGGCGGAATTCTCGGTACAATTCTGGCAGGTGTGTTTGTTCAATCTTCACTTGGCGGAGCTGGACTGGCAGAAGGCATGACCATGATCAATCAGGTTATGGTTCAGCTCACGGGTGTAATTGCTACGCTAGTATGGTGTGGTGGTCTTAGTTTTATATTATTTAAAATAATTGATGTTGTGATTGGATTACGGGTTGATGAGGAACAGGAAACTGAAGGCCTCGATCTCGTGGATCACGACGAGCGCGGTTATAGCTTGTAATTAACAGTTAAGTTGATTATTTGTGATTCCCTGTAGGAGCGGCTTCAGCCGCGATGAGCACTAAACCCATCGCGGCTGAAGCCGCTCCTACAGTTCCATTACTCGTAGATTTCTGCTTCCTGCCAATCAGATTGATTGACGTTCGGATCCATATTGGGATTATACAAAGTGTCATTGGACGGTATGTATTCTCCGCCGTTATTCATCCAGTATTGATTCGAGCCTGATTCTACCTGATAGGATTGCCCACTGCCGGGATTGTAGACTGTATTTTCTTCCCTGACGGTATTCATATAGCGATCATGACTTCTGTCGGATGCTGCATTACTATTGTTCCAGGAGTCCATGATAGATTTGTTAACAGCGTTATTACTGTTGTTGATCGCGCGTTGAGAGGCTTCAAAATTAGCCTGGTTGTTTTGCATCTTTCTTTGATGTGCAGCATTACTACTTTGAGCTTTTTGGGCTTCCATCTGATTGAAAGCCTGAATTTGTTTCGGATTGTGCCTCGTGTTGAGCAAACCGTTAATTAAATCTTTTTTTGCCTGTTTAAAGTGTGAGGAACGAGCTTCAAGGAAATTGCCATAATAACGCCAGATTAGCATTCCCTGAGCCAGGCTTTCACTGTAGTGCAAAACAAGCATCGCAGGTTTCCCTTCACCATCTTTCCATTCGGTTACCAGTACTTTAAAAGATTCTTGTGACGGCATAACTTTGTAGAGACGAGCGTTATACGCCTGATCTTTTGCGGCTAATTCAGGCAGCAAATAATGCCTGACATATTGAAGTCCATTTTCCTGGGCAAGGGGGACTAAATCTTCTTTTATGATGCCCTCAATTCCTGGAGGCCTTCGCATCGGCTGCCCACTTTGCTGGTATATCTGCTGCATGTAGGGGTCGTCAGAATAGCTAAACATCTTTCCCGCGAAGTCATAGACCTTAATGCCATTTGGCCCTTCAATAATGGGTTGTTCAGGGCTGGTTTTCTTGATGAATTTCCAGTCGGAAGGTAAAGGAATCTCTGACATAACCATATTCGTTTTTGTATCGAAAATGGCGTGCGGTGTTATTTTTGCATTTCCTGCCAGGGCGCTATGTTGGCTGCAAATTAGGCTGAATAAGAACAGATAGGATAAAGGTGATTTATAAAAGTAATCCAGGATATTAGTGTTCTTTTTGTTCATCAATATTCTCCAGAATGCCGAAAGGTTCTAAGTGCTAGTTATTTAGTTGATTAATAACAATAGTCTATTGGTTATACCTATGGGATTTCTAATTTGATCGACTGATTCCTTCGCAAGCGGGTTAATCAGAATTCTTCTATAGTAAATCTAGTTCAATTCATAAGAATTTCAAGCGGAAAATTGGCAATCGACCGACAGTATACTAATTTCAACAGTACGCATTTAACGACTATCTGTTGGCAGCTGTTTTTTATTTTCGCAGGGCGTCGGGTAGATATTGCTGGAAATTGAAAATATTTTATTGTTTATTGAATTTTAAATCAGCCCAAGAACCGTTCGAACGTGCAAGATTAAATCTGCAGCATTTAGTTGAGAGTCCTGATTCATGTCGCCTGCACTGGTTTCAGACGGTGTTGGAATTTTACTTCCCAGTACAATCTGGGTCAGCAATAAATAATCTGCTGTATTAATGAGCCCATCAGCATTGATATCCCCGAGTAGAAAGTCAGGGGTTGCTAAATATATCCCCTCGATTATTGTGAATGGGTTAGTGCTGGTATCTACTAAAGTTGCCCAAAATACTATCTGACCTGAATCGTTGATTGCGTGTCGACCTATATTTACACCAATGACTACAGTTGTTGGGTTGAAAAATTCGTTTGCAGTTATCACTTTATCCAGTGAAGAGCCATTATAAGCATATATGGCAGAATCGCCGGCAACAGTTCCTGATAGTGCAAACGTGTTGTTGTCGTTTATCGCTAAATTAGCGAATGAGCTGAAGGGTGTGCCGCTAGATAAGATCATGCCTGATGCATTGGTATATATAGCTGTTGTGTCTGTATATGCAATGGTATTGTTATTATTGATGACTGCGAATATTTCACCAGTTGTGCTGAATATCGGGGTGGTGGATGTACTGCTGTATAGCGATGTTGTATTACCGGAATCGAAGTCTGCAACGTATATGACGGTTCCGTTATCATTGATGTCTGAATCACCAAATATGCTAAATGGCCCGTTAGTATCGGAGATTGTATTTAGAGGTGGTGTTTTGCTGATTGCAAAATCGGCTCCATTATTAAATTCTCCTACAAAAGCTACTGTATCACTGTTGTTAATCGCAATATCAGAAAATAATTCATAAATACTGTTTGTATCATCAATAATGAATGAACTGGTTGTGCCATTGTAAACGCCTGCAACACCCGCCGTGTTTTGCATGGCGATAGCAACTGTTCCATTATCGTTTATTACCGGTTCAGAATCATAGGTCTGGTTAGTTATGACGGGTGTGCCTGAAGCGCTAGTGTAAATGTTGACTGCGCCTGAAGGGAGTTCGCCTTTATAAACGACAGTGCCGTTATTATTAATGGCTGCTTCTGCATCTGGAAAGTCTGAAAATGTAGAGGTTGTATCTACAATAGTGGTGATTGTGTAACTTACCGCGAAAGCATGGCTTGAAGATAAAAAAAAGATAATTGCAGTAAAGACGCTTCTCAGGAAACGTGCTTTCATTATTGAACCTCCGGCACAGCTAATAATTCTCTTTATAGTATGCGGAGGGTAGCGACCCTTTTATAAAAAGTCCACATCATTTGGAGTGCTGGCAGTTCTACTAAAAGCTGTTAATTACAGCGCAATATCTGACAATAATGTCGGATTATATAAATAATTATTTAATAAACAATATGACGAGTAAATATAATCATCTATTAATTACGCTTAAGGAAGGCCTTTGAATTAGAATGCATCCATTATTTAGTAAAGCCTGGATCAAGACACCCGAAATATAAATTAAAGAAAGTCTGCGCCAAGGCTCAGCAACTGTGCTAACCCTTCATGATAAATCCAATTTCTGTCTATTTAGCAAGAATCTGTAGGAGCGGCTTTAGCCGCGATGGGGCGCTGCGTTCATCGCGGCTAAAGCCGCTCCTACAGATACTACACTGTTTAAAATGACAAGATGCATGAATTAATCAGAGATTTCTTAGGATGTATTTATCTATTCCGATACAGTATTTACTTTGGGTAAAACTGTCGTAAGGCCAAACAGTTTCCATAACTGCATCCCACCCCGGTAATATTTTAGTTGGCTAGCAGGATAACCAATATCGATTAGTGCGTTAATTGCTCTGGGTGACTGATCGCACCATGGGCCATTACAAAATAACAATAGTTCTGGCGCTTTTGAAAAATTGTAATCGCCTGCTTGGTTTTTATTCACCCCTAATAATGCAAGAATTCGATCGCGCTTGTCTGTGTCTGAGGTAAAGATTACAAATGGAATATTGACGGCCCCGGGTATGGTTTCGCTTTCATACCAGTTTGTCATGCGGGCATCCACCAATAATCCAGTTTCATCAGTAACTTTGTTTTTCACGAACTCAATCAGTTCGAGTTCACCTACCGTTTGCACTCCCGGTGCAGCAAGAATGGGATGAATACAAAAAGGAGGGCAGGGGCGCGAGGTCTTGGCGAAATCATCGACCAGGCGATTTTCAGTATCCTGAATACGCTCAACCGTCACAGGTAAACCAAAGTGGTTAATGACCACAGAACGAATTGATTCAGTCAATCCGACAGGTTCTTCATCGGCCTGTGTTTGACTTGTATGCAAACACAACAGAAGTACCATTACCCAGTTAACAGAATGTGTAAATATAAATAGCCGTTGTCTCATCCTTTACCCCTGTTTATACCTGCTAAAATTCGACCCCATAATTTCAGTATGCAGGTTGTGGCTGTTTGAAATCTATTAATTTTTGATAAGTATAAACCCTATAGGCAAACAATAATTGTTAACTGTTTCTGGTTTAGAAGCCAAGCGTGTAGATAAAATATTAACGACAACAGCAAATTAGCATTAGTTTTTACCTGTTGGCAGGAGGATGTTAAAATTCATATAAATAAACAGAGACCGTATCGCGTATAAGGTTTCGATAAATTGAACTAAGGACTCTGGCGCAAAATACGCTATGGGTCATGGAGGTAGGAGTTGTGGAGCGAGTAAAAGATGCGGTCAATAAAGCGCGTGTAGAACGCCACGAAACACTTGGATTTACAGAGGAAAATAATATCAATACCCACTCGACTCCTCCCACAGCCCCTGTCCAGGATCTTCGGAACATGATGTATGTGTCACTGGCACTAATAACATTCAGTGTTGCGGGTTTGTTGTTCCTGTTCTGGTATATCAGCGATTTAAAGCGTGATTTTATCCATCAGAATGATGCCCGTGTAGAGGCTTCCGGGCAGTTACTCAAAACGCCAGAATCCAGCGCTACAAATATGCGTATTGATCAACAGCTTGCACGTGAAGTAAGTAGTAATGATACGGGCACGAAACAATCAGCAACAGATGCCAACGGTGAAATGATTGACGTTTATTACGGGGATGCGTTGATCCGAATGCAGGTTGTTGGAAAGCTTTCAGGAAGTGATACCGATTATGTGGCGGCCCTGGATCAACTGAAACAGGGCAATAGTACTCCGGCATCTGCCCATGCAACAATAAAAGCAGCGGCGCAAACGGTACGAACAAAAACATCTGAAAAGGGCAAGTCAGTTGACCATTTCAATCGGATAATTGTAGATAGCTCGCCGGACGGTAAAGCCACAAAGAAATTAACCTTTGCCGGTCGTGTTCAGCAAGCAGTCAAGGGCGATGCCAAGCCTGCGCCTGCCACGGTAAAAAAGGATAACTATATTGCAAAACTTGACCGGGCATCCTCAGAAAGGAAAAATGAGACGCGCATTATAAAAATCAGGCGCGGTGATTCACTTTGGAAAATATCCAGGCGCGCTTATGGTACCGGGTTCAAATACCCGCTGATATTTGACGCAAACCCTCATATCAAGAATCCAAACCTAATTGAAGTCGGTGAGTTCTTGCGTGTACCGCTTTCATAAGAAGGTGTAATTAAATGTCCAGCATTAGTTTTAGTGGCTTTCGCATGCCGGCAATCTTACATGCCTGCTGTCCGTAACCATACGGATACAGCGAATACAGGAATTTTCGGGTTGCTTTTTCTTTGCCGTATTTTTCACGTAATGCTTTAAGTGCATGCCGGGCTTCTGGAACTGTTTGGCGTTCTTCGTAATAGTCGCGGACAAAATGTACTACAAACCAGTGTGCGTCTTGCATGTCGATGTTTTCGACGTCTGCCAGTTTTTGGGCGAGTTCGAGGTTCCAGTCGGTGGGGTCGAGGAGGAAGCCTTCGTTGTCGACTTCTATAATGATGCCGTTCAGTTTTAATGTCATCTTGTTGTGCTCGAGGTGAAATTATTAAGGGAGAAAAGAATCTGATTTTATCCCCTCTCCCCAACCCTCCCCCTGAGGGGGGAGGGGGTTTGAGGAGGGAGAGTTATTTTCCAGTCAGAATTGTACGTGTGTTTGCCAACAGAGTTTTCAGGTTGGTTTCCTTGATGGTCTCCAGGAGTTCTTTCACATTAAAAGGATTGTGTCTTTCGTAGACAACACCGAGTTGTTGCATGTTGGCGAGGCCGGTTTCTCTGGCGTGTTCGACGAAGCCTTTGTTCTTCCAGAAGAAGGCGCCTGGCATGGTGGTTGGAATCACCAGTGCATAGAAAAGGATGCGGCCCAGGTAGGTCATGACCAGCAGTGACAGGCCGAGTGCTGTTGCAATCAGTATTCCCGCATAACTAGATAAACCTGTGTAGGCGAGGATGATAGCCAGTAGCAGGTTGATGCCGAGCAAGGTGTTGCGCAACAGATAAGTTTTACCAAAGGTTGTCGTTTGTTCGTAGTAGGAGGATGCGCCTTCACCTTCGCCTTTTTGTAAGTCTCTTGCATGGAATAGGTGACCAATTATTTCGATGCATAAGCCGAGTGCAGCCGTGATAGCAAGTGGTTGTATCAGGCCCGCTGGGTTTTGCATAAACAACACAGCAAAGATGCCGGTCATCAAACTACCGAGACTCAGCATGTTGCCGTAAAAGGCAGTGGCGGTTTGCCAGTGATTCCAAAATGGGCGGGCCGGTATGCGGTACAGTTTGTACATATAGTACGAACCTGCGGCGACACCAATTAAACCGATCACGGCGAATATGCCTGCCAGCAGATTGGTCACTGTGAAATCAAACAGGGAAAAGAAACTGTAGCCGAGCAGGCCGGTAAAAAAGGCAGAAACACCGGCGATTTCACGGCTGACGGGTGACAGGCGTAAATTGTTAAAGCCTCGATAGAAGCGATGTGGTTTGCCAAGGTGCATGGTCAGTTTGAATAAACCAAAACTTTGCATGGCGACCAAGATTATTAACAACGGTATAAAACCTGCCGATTGTTTGAACTCCTGGACGGGTAAGCCGAACCAGGATCCCGTGACCAGCAGTAAAAATGCGCCCATCACTGCTTGCGTGCTTAGCGTAAAAATAGCATGGGCATTTTCATGTGAGGTCAGTAAGGTTTCAATACCCCATGCACGTTTTTCGCCATGCTTTTTATCGACGACGGCCTCAAATCTGCCCGCTTCATCATTGCGGTGATATTTCACGCTCATGGAATCTGTGCGTGTCATTTCACGTGGTGTAGTTGCGGTTTGCTGAAAACGGATATTAGGGTTGGTAATGTCTGTGCGTGGAAAACCGGGAATTTCAGTCTTCGACTGGGTACGGCCTTCAGGAATGTTTTCGATCACACCAAAATCCAGCGCATTACCCAGGCAGGCGGTCACGCATGCAGGTTTGAGTCCGACTTCTAATCGATCTACGCACATATTGCATTTGCTGACCTCGCCCTTCACCGGATCCAGTTGTGGTGCATTGTAAGGGCAGACCCAGGTACAGTAACCGCAGCCAAAACAAATGTCCGGGTCTTGTAACACAGCGCCGTATTCGGCAAATTTTGTATAGGCGCGAGTTGGACAGCCTGTTAAACACACCGGATCGTCACAGTGATTACAGGCCATGGAAATGTTCATGCGCTGGTAATCCGGGTAAGAGCCTCCCTCGACAAAGCCGACAGAGCGAAAAGCAATGTGTCCGGGGTTGTCATTTTTTTCGCTGCACGCAGCTTCACAGGCGTGACAGGCGATGCAGTTATCAGCGGTGAAAAAGAAGCCGTGTTGTTTGTAGCGGTTAGGGTTTTCGCCGATGTCATCGTCGCCGTTGATGTTAAGACTTTGCTCTCTTAATTGATCACCCTTCGGTACAGTATCAATAGGTGCGCCATAGACATTTTGTGCCCGAGTTTCTTTATCCCAGAGGAAGGCGTATTTAGGTTCGTCACTGCGTACTTCAAACATATTCGTTTCCTAAAACGTGCGCATTTCCATGCTAAGTTTAGCCGCGGCCTGTTGATCGGCAGCGCGTTCAATGCGTACTGCAGATTGTTTGTAGGCAGGTTGGCGTGAATGAGGATCCAGTAGACCAAGGGTTAGCCGATTTGCGCAATCGTAGAAATGAAAGGGTAGAAAGATCATGTTTTTCGGCACCCGATGGGTTAGTTGCGCTATGACTACAGCGTCCGAACGGCGCGAGATCAGTCGTACATACTCACCCGCAAGCACGCCCAGTTCTTTAGCTGCATCGGGGTTGAGTTCAATAAAGGGAATTGGACTGTATTTATTATTGTTACTCAGCTTGCCGGTCTTGGAACGGCCGTGCCAGTGTTCTATCAGGCGGCCGGTGTTGAGCCAGTAGGGGTATTTTTCATCCGGCACTTCATTGTTGTCGATAAAGGGTAGAGGGATAAGTTTTGCTTTACCATCTGGATAACGGAAGGTCGCCGCTTCAGTGTAAAGTCGCTTTCCACCCTGGGGTGGTGCTTCACCACGTTCAGCTTGTGCTTCAGTATAAGGCCATTGGATGCCGCGATTTTGTTCGATTAATTCATGGTTCATACCGGAAATATCAGCCAGCCTGCCTTTGGAAAGTTCGCCCATTTCCAGAAAAATGTCCGCAGGTTTTTCCGGGAAGTTGATTTTCCCTTCGGTGTTAAAACGTTCGGCCATCTGATTAAAAATCCATAAATCAGCTTTTGAGTTACCGTGCGGTTTAATAACGGGCTTCACAATGTTGACGCGGCGTTCGGTGTTAGTCATGACGCCTTCTTTTTCTGCCCAGGTGCCCGCCGGTAAAAAGACATTAGCGTATTGCGCGCTCTCGGTGTCCTGATAACAATCCTGAACGACGCAGAATTCCAGTCGTTCCATTGATTTTCGAATACGGGCTGTATTGGGGAGAGAACTCATCGGGTTGGTCGCAATCAGCCACAGACCTTTGATTTGTCCGGTCTCGATAGCCGGATAAATATCAGTTTGGAACAGGCCGCGTTTTTTCGGGAAAAATTCAGGGTCGATACCCCAGAACTTCGCCATCTCTTCGCGATCTTCAGGGTTTTCCAGGTAACGGTGATTGGGCAATCCTGAACATGACGACCATTCGCGGGTGCCCATAGCATTGCACTGGCCAGTGATCGACAGGCTGGTGCCGCCGGGTTTGCCGACGTTACCAGTGATCAATGCGAGATTATTAATACCCACCACACCATCCGAGCCGTGTGTGCTTTGATTAATGCCCATGGTCCAGATTTGCATCGCTGTACCGGCTTTGGCGAACAGACGGGCAATATTTTGAATGGTGTCTTCGTCGATGCCGCAAACTTTTGCCGCGGTAGTCGGATCATATTTTGCAACTTCGGCTTCCAGATCTTCGATGCCGTTGGTGTTGGCGTCGATATAGGCGCGATCTTCCAGACCTTCTTTGAGGATAACGTGCATCAGCGCATTTTGCAGCACGACATCTGTGCCGGGTGTAATGGTCAGGTGCATGTCGGCGTTCTGCGCTAGCATAGTCACGCGCGGATCAATGACAATTAACGGGAAGCCGCGTTTTTCCTGGGCTTCTTTCATACGCCAGTAGATGATCGGGTGTTGCTCAGGCAAGTTGGAACCCCAGGCGATCAGGCAGTCAGTGTTCTCGAAATCTTCATAACAGCCAGGTGGGCCGTCGGAACCGAAGGAGCGTTTGTAGCCTGATACAGCGGATGCCATGCAAAGCGTGGTATTGCCATCGTAATTGTTGGTACCGATTAAACCGCGGGTAAGTTTGCCGAGCGTGTAAAATTCTTCAGTGAGCATCTGACCAGTTGATACTATGGCAATTGAATCGCGGCCATATTTTTCCTGGATACGCACAAACTCGTCATGCGTCTTGTTAAGTGCGGTATCCCAGTCAGTGGTTTTCCATTCATCGTGAAACTGATCGCGGATTAAGGGTTCAGTGCCACGCCCGGCCGAGTCGAACAGTTCGTGTTCGAAAATACCTTTTAAGCAAAGTTTGCCTCGGTTGACGTCAGCGCCACCAACACCGCGTGAAGCGACCGCTTTGCCTTCTGTGTTTAATCCCACTTCAATAGAACAACCGGTGGAGCAGTAGCCGCAGGTGGCGTATTTCCACTCGGTGACTTTTTTGTCAGCGATTTTGATAGGATTTTTCTGGTTACGTCCGAATAGCATATATAAATCTCAAAATAATCTGGTTACGTGAAACTCCCTCCCCCTCAGGGGGAGGGCTGGGGAGAGGGGATCTAAAGGTGTTGTCTTATCTAACCCCCCTCTCCCTGTCCCTGAGGGAGAGGGGACGATGCGTTCATTTAGCGGTGGTAGTTTGAAAGGTTCAGACTCGATCGAAATAATTTAATAATAAAATCGATATGGCCTGATCTCTCATTCAATAATTTGATTAAAAATATTTCAAATATAAAATTTCAGACCTAACTATTCGGACAGCCTTCATTCGGTGTCAACGACAACAAAATCAATTCACCTTCAACCTTGACAGGGTAACTCGCTGCACAGCCTTCATCCGGTGCAACCGCTTCGCCTGAATCCAGTTGAATCTTCCAGTCATGCAAAGGACAAGCAACACGCTTGCCGTGCACAATGCCTTGCGAAAGCGGGCCGCCTTTATGGGGACATTTATCCCGCAGTGCAAAGATTTCATCATCTGCTGTGCGGAACACGGCAATGTCTCCGTCGGCAGTACGTACTACGCGTGCGCCCAGTTTCGGAATGTCATTCAGGTTACCGACTTCGATCCAGCTGTCTTGTTCACTCATTACTTTTTCTGCCTGTTGCATGATCGTAGTCTCAACTTACCATCTTGATGGGTTTGAATTCGTGTTCGTCGGTACCTTCAGCGCGGGCTTGCCAGGGGTCATCCTGGGAAAACTTCTGCGAGTAAAGGAAACGTTCGGCGAGCGCTTTGCGTCCGGCTTCATCTTCGACCACTTTTTCTTTAACAAAAGTCAAACCAACGCGTTCTAGCCAGGGTGCGGTACGCTCCAGATAGTGGGCGTCTTCACGATATAGCTGCATGAATGCGGCAGCATATTCCAGAACCTGTTCTGAAGTTTCGACATGACAGAGCAGGTCGGTAGCACGCACTTTGACGCCACCGTTACCGCCGACGTGTAACTCGTAACCGGAGTCAACACAGACGACACCAAAATCCTTAATGGTAGCTTCAGCACAGTTACGCGGGCAGCCCGAGGCAGCCATTTTGTATTTGTGCGGCGTCCACGAACCCCAGGTCATCTTCTCGAGATCGACACCCAGTTGCGTGGAGTCTTGTGTGCCAAATCGGCACCATTCTTTACCGACACAAGTTTTAACGGTACGTAGTGCTTTACCGTAAGCGTGTCCAGACACCAGGCCAGCTTTACTCAAATCACCCCAGATTACTGGCAGTTCTTCTTTTTTAAGGCCGTACATAGCAATGCGCTGACCACCTGTGACGTGCACAGTTTTTACATTAAACTTTTCTGCGGCATCGGCGATTGCGCGCAGTTCATCGGGTGTAGTACCGCCACCCCACATACGAGGGATAACAGAAAATGTAGCGTCTTTCTGAATATTGGCGTGAGCACGTTCGTTAATAAAACGTGATTGATTATCATCGATGTATTCGCCCGGCCACTGGCAAAGTAAATAGTAATTGAGGGCGGGGCGGCATTTGCTGCAACCATCCGGCGCTTTCCATTCAAGAAATTCCTGCACATCGTGTACCGTCTTGAGTTCATTTTCGCGGATGCTGGTACGCACTTCGTCGTGCGTAAATTCTGTGCAACCGCATAAAGGTTTCTTGTTGGGTGACTGTGAGTAATCGCCACCCAAGGTGTGTGCCAGCAGGGCTTCAACCAGACCGGTGCAGGAACCACAGGAACTGGATGCTTTAGTGTGTACGCGTACATCATCCAGAGTGAACAGATTCTTCCTGGTGATTGCATCAACAATGTCACCCTTGCAAATACCATTGCAGCCACAGATTTCAGTGGTTGCAGACATGGCAGCAACACGATTGTCGTCACCGTGACCGGAATCACCGAGATGTGCTTGACCAAATAATAGCTTGTCGCGGATATCAGAGACATCGGTATTGTCACGCATCATTTCGAAGTACCAGGTCCCATCAATGGTATCGCCGTACATCACGGCGCCCTGGATTTTATTGTCTTTGAGAACGACTTTTTTATAGATGCCCAACCCAGGATCCTGAAGTACAAGTTCTTCGGTGGTGTCGTCACCTTCGAAATCACCGGCAGAGAATAAATCGATACCGGTGACTTTTAATTTAGTGGAAGTGATCGAGCCTTCGTAGCGGGCGATGCCCAGATGAGCCAGGTGATTGGCACAGACTTTAGCCTGCTCAAACAACGGTGCAACCAGTCCGTAGGTCATGCCGCGATGCTGCACACATTCACCGACTGAATAAATACGCGGATCAAAGGTCTGCATGGTGTCGCTGACGACAATGCCACGTTCGCAGTGCAGACCAATCTTTTCGGCGAGCTCGATATTGGGTTTGATGCCGACTGCCATCACCACCAGATCAGCCGGAACTTCGGTGCCGTCCTTGAAACGAACCGCTTCGACCTGATCCTTGCCGATGATCGCTTCAGTCTGTGCTTCCATCAGGAATTTCATGCCACGTTCTTCAAGCGAGGCTTTTAGTAACGCTGATGCGGCTTTGTCCAGCTGACGTTCCATGAGTGAATCGAGCAGGTGAACTACACTGACATCCATGCCTTGCTTCATCAGGCCATTGGCTGCTTCAAGACCGAGCAGGCCGCCACCAATGACAATAGCCTTTCCGTTTTTTTCCTTTGATGCAGACAGCATAGTGTCAACATCGTTGATATCACGGAACGCAATCACGCCTTGCATATCATGACCGGGTATCGGAATAATAAACGGATTAGAGCCGGTCGCAATAATCAAGCGATCGTATTTTTCTTCGGTGCCATCTGTAGTGCGTACGATGCGTTGTGCACGATTGACTTCATCAACCCACTTGCCTTTGTGCAGCGTGATGTCATTGTCTTTGTACCATTGCTCATCGTTGAGCATGATTTCGTCAATGGTTTTTTCGCCAGCGAGAACCGGTGACAGTAAAATCCGGTTGTAGTTACCATAAGGTTCACCACCAAATACACTGATGTCATACTGATCCGGTGCGAGTTTGAGGACTTCTTCCAACGTGCGGACACCGGCCATACCGTTGCCAATTAAAACCAGTTTTTCTTTCATAACGCCTTCCACGGAGTGTTCATATCTATGGTTTAGCAAGCAGCATGCCAGCGGGTCATTGTGTGTTTTAAGTTATTAAATTCAATAGGTTGACTACTAAGTTACGCGTCAGGGCAGAGTCGGGCGAGCCGTATTCGCACAATATTAGTGCATTATAATAAACAAATGCTCCAGCTTGGCGCAATTTGAGCTAGTTATTGCGTAGTTGTGATCATTCTGATCTGCACTTTTCGTGTTATTGGAAAAGCCGTATCAAGGCCGAAATGATTTTGTTTTATGTAAATGCCTGCTTGAAATAACAAGCAGTTAAGCCACATCTCAACTGTTCTGATTGAGTCAGTTAAGTTTCATCAGCTAACAATTAACAAATCGATAGTGTCCTAAGTAATTGCATGGCATAGCTCTTGCTGAACAATATTTATATTTACTACCTGACAGGCAACGTAGTCATGCAAGAGTCAAAGTTCGACGTGTTTTCATTCAAAGGCAAGACACGTATTCTGCACCTGACATGGTTTGCTTTTTTTCTGACCTTTCTTGTCTGGTTCAACCATGCCCCTTTACTGATTGCCATTAAAGACAGCATGGGCTTGTCAGACCAGCAGATCAAAATACTGCTGATCCTGAATGTGGCGCTCACCATTCCTGCCCGAATCATCATCGGCATGCTGGTTGATGCGTATGGGCCGCGGTTGATTTATTCCTTGTTACTGTTTTTCTCCAGTTTTCTGTGTTTCTTTTTTGCCATCGCGGATACTTATGAAATGCTGGCGCTGGCCCGATTTCTGATGGGGTTTGTTGGCGCAGGCTTTGTCATTGGCATTCGTATTGTCAGTGAATGGTATCCCGCTAAACAAGTGGGTTTGGCGGAGGGGGTCTACAAAGGACTAGGAAATGTGGGATCAGCTGCGGCAGCGGTCAGCTTACCGGCGTTAGCCTTAGCATTTGGTGGCGATGATGGCTGGCGTTATGCCTCTGGACTGACGGGTGTATTGACACTTGTATACTCGGTTGTGTACTACTTTTCAGTCTCTGATACGCCTGCGGGTTCTACCTACTTTAAGCCGAACAAAACGGGTGGTCTGGAAGTGACCAGTAAAAGAGATTTTTTCTTTTATCTGCTGGTCAATATCCCGATGTATGCCGCACTGGCTTTATTAACCTGGAAAGTGTCGGCGCTTGGATTGCTGGATGACCGGGCGGTAAGTACTATATATATAGTACTCGCATGCACTTATCTCTTTCAGTGCAGACAAATTTACAAGGTAAATTCAGACATTTTCAAAAAGGCTGTACCGGAGATGCATCGGTACAAATTCAAGCAAGTGAGCATTTTGAGTCTGGCTTATGCGGTGACCTTTGGAACCGAACTTGCTGTAGTCTCCATGTTGCCTTTGTTCTTCCTGGAGACTTTTGACATTCCGGTTGTTACTGCAGGGTTACTGGCCGCCTGTTTTGCCGGTATGGATATAATTTCCTGTCCGAGTGGCGGCTGGCTCAGTGATAGATTCGGACGCAGGAAAACACTGATAGTCTTACTGGCGGGCTTGACTATAGGCTTCGTATTAATGAGTCAAATTAACTCCGAGTGGCCAATTTTACTCGCGGTCATTGTGATGATGGCCTGCTCATTTTTTGTGGGGTCGGGGGCAGGCGGTGTATTCGCAGTGGTCCCTTTGATTAGACGCCGCCTGACCGGCCAGATCGCCGGCGTGGTAGGCGCCTACGGTAACATCGGTGCGGTTCTATTTTTAACAGTATTGTCATTTGTAACAGCGCAGGTTTTCTTCATGGTCATCGCCGGTACGGTAGCAGTAACAATTTTCGCCGTCCTGTTTTTAGAAGAACCCAAAGGGCACATGGCAGAAATCCTGCCAGACGGCACAGTGCAGATGATTGAAGTGACATAGAATAGCTTCAAGAAGTAATATTAAAGATACGCTGCTATCTAGTTCCCTCTATTATTCAGTCCCCTCTCCCCCTCAGGGAGAGGGCTAGGGAGAGGGGATCAAATAAAAATCTTTTCTTTCATTAAATATTTTTACTCTTTAATTTTGAATAATAATGATCACTACGGTTCTTACATAACTAATCGGCAATAAGCTAAACTCAACCCATGTCCGAACTAACCATCATCGCAGGCCAACACTCCGAAGCCGGTGCCAAAGAGTCCAACGACGATTCCTGCGGTATCCGCATTCCCGAAGATGCCTCACTAAGAACCAAAGGAGTCGCTGCGGTCATAGCCGATGGCATGAGCGGCAGCGAAGCGGGGCGTGAAGCTGCCGATGCCTGTGTACAGGGTTTCCTGAATGATTATTTCAGCACGCCAGAATCCTGGACGGTCAAAACCTCCGGTGAAAAAATCCTCGGTGCCCTGAACCGCTGGCTCTACAGCCAGGGACATCAAAAATACGACTCTCCCAAAGGTTTGGTAACCACCTTGAGTGCGATGGTGATCAAATCCAACACGCTCTATTTATTCCACGTTGGCGATACCCGCATTTACCGTTTGCGCGGCGACGAATTTGAACAGTTAACCACGGATCATCGCGTTACCGTCAGCAGTGAAAAAAATTATCTCAGCCGCGCCATGGGGATAGATCCGCATATAGATATTGATTACCGTTCACTGACTGTCGAGCAAAGAGATGTGTATCTGCTAACGACTGATGGTATACACGATTTTGTTGATGATGTGACGCTGAAGCGACTCACAGTTGAACACGCGAAATCACCCGAAACAGGTGTCGATGTAATTCTGCGTAAAGCGAAAATATTAGAAAGTAACGATAACCTGACAGCGCAATTATTACGCGTTGAGCAATTGCCCAACCTGGATGAAAACGAATTTTATCGTGAGCTGACCGAACTGCCGTTTCCACCACCACTGGAATCCGGCATGGTGCTCGATGGTTATCGAATTCTACGCGAGTTGCACGCCAGTAAGCGCACTCAGGTTTACCTGGCGCTGGATACTGAAACTGATCAAAAGGTCGTACTCAAAACACCTTCGGTAAATTATGAGGATGATCCTGTCTATATCGATCAGTTCTTACATGAAGAATGGGTTGGGCAGCGGATAAACAGTGCGCACGTACTTAAAGTGATTGCCCCGCATGGACGGCGTCAGTGTGTATATTACGTCACGGAATATATTGAAGGGCCGACACTGCGCCAATGGATGCACGACAACCCAAACCCTGATTTCAATGAAGTTAGAAAGATTGCAGAACAGATCGCATCCGGATTGCGTGCCATGCACCGGCAGGAAATGCTTCACCGGGATCTGAAGCCTGAAAACATCATGATCGACGAACACGGCGTGGTTAAAATCATTGACTTCGGTTCGACTAAAATTGCTGGTATCGAAGAAATTAGCACACCGATCAACCGTGAAAATTTGCTGGGCACCCTTAACTATACAGCACCTGAATACCTGAAAGATCATCCAGGCAGTAACCGTTCCGATATTTATTCGTTGGGTGTTATTGTCTATGAAATGCTATGCAGCGCACTGCCTTACCAGAAAGAGCTCACAGTAAAAAATATGGATAAGGTAAAGTATCTATCAGCATCAGATCGTAATGATTCAATTCCCAACTGGATAGATGGTGCCTTGCGCAAGGCGGTTTCGATTAACCCGGATCGACGCCACACATTGTTATCCGAATTTATTTACGAACTTTCACATCCCAATCCACAGTATTCTAAACAGGGACGGCAACCGTTACTTGAGCGTAATCCCATTGCATTTTGGCGAGGTTTAGCGCTTTTATTTTTCCTGACTACGGTTGCTGCGCTGATTATGTAAGGAACCTCTGATCAATTAGCGAGCATCTGTAGGCGCGGCTTTAGCCGCGATGAACCGTTGCGTCCCATCGCGGCTTAAGCCGCTCCTGCAGGATTTTCATTGTTCACAATGACAAGATGGACGGATTAATCAGAGGTTCCTTAAGTTTTATACAAACAACTAACGCTTACAAATTGAATTCACGGTTATTTAAATAGCGTTATCTATCCTGATCGGTCGTAAGGAAAGATAATAGTAGCCCGTTCCGCATGGCACTTACTTAAGCACCTAAAAATATTTAGGTGCCAAGGCTGACCTTATAATTTATGTCAGAGTGACTGCAGTAGTGTTTCAGAATATAGCTAACTTGTAGCGCTTAAACTATCGACTTTAGTTTTAAAAAAACGCTCACTCCAAAGCGTCAGGCTTTCTCGTTCCGAAGTATTGAGAAAACGTTCAACATCATTGGCAGCTTCTTGCCAATCGACATCGGCTATTTTTTTAGCCATGGTCTTGTGTAACCAGTCGATATCAACAGTAATCGATTGCCCGGACCAGGGACCAAACTGATATAAAGCAGCTTGTAAGTGCGGAAGGTTGGGCTGGATCTGTTGTTTGATATACCAGTTAAAATCATACCAGTCGCGCCCCTTTAAATAAGGCCGGCAAAGCAACGCATGAATCTTCAACGCAAAGTTACTGCTCAGATCCTGGCTGCACACTTCAAAGTCCAACGGAAAATCCAGATAGGTATATTCATAGCCAGAACATTCCGGCGGATTAACATCGATCTCTAACTTAATCGTAAGCTTTTTGCCGGGATGGCCTCGATAGAAAGCCAGATTCATTTGATTGCTGACTGAGTTATCTTTGAGCAGAGCTTTCTTTATACGTTGATCCATTCGGCTCTTGTCAAGTGCCTCAGATTGCAGTCCGAACTCCTGAAGGCTATCTAATAAAGGGTCTAGATAGCCGCCCCATTCAAAGTCTGGGTTCGGCTCTTTAAGAATAAAGTCCAGATCCTCGGAGAATCGCGGTAGTTTATGCAGAATGCGCAAACTGGTTCCACCCTGAAACGCAGCGACTTCAAAAAAACCTGCTCTCCACAAAGCATACAAAGCAACCTCTTGCATGATTTCTTTGGTTGCCTGTTCTTCCTCTACAGGGCTAGTGACTTTATAGTTGTCCAGTCGTTGTTGAAGTAATTCAATCATTGCCCAACTCCCTGGCTAACGATGTGAGAAAAGAGTTAACGCGTTTTTGTTTATAAACCAGGTCTAAAGTTCTGATATCTGCGCTGGTGATATTTCGAAGGTATTCGACATCAAAGCGCATACTCTCAGTCAGCCATTTCAGTCCTTGCCATTCGACTTTGCGTAAGCAGACTAAATCCATTAGTGCACGAAACGGTTCAGCGACCAACAGTGTTTGCCCGGTGATCTGCGTACGCTCAACCAGTTCAAGAAAGTAACCCGGTTGAATAGCCAGGGGATGAAATGAAAAGCGTCCAAATACCGGGTGATCGTAATCAAGTGACTTTCTGGCGGGTGTCGCACTGGCGGTAGTATAAACAGCTTCTGGAATCCATCCGTGATGAGCGAGCGCCGTCTCAAAAGAAATATAACTACCTGCTACGAAGGCTTGCGCCAGTGCAAAAGGGTGACAGGGATAATCTCGAAACCGCTCAGCAAGCAAATAAGAACCTCGGCGCAGACGCAGCAGCTCGCCTGCATTCAAGGCACGGTTGACCAGATTATGTCTGCGTTGAGGAGTCCCGCTGATCAACCTGGCTAATTGCGTATTGCAAATCACCCGATTTTTGAAACCCTTATCAATCAGCTGTTCGGTTAAGGTCTGCATCTTAGAAAGATAATAGCGTTCATAAGATGTAAATAATTACAGAAACTTTCATAAAATGAAAGTATTTAGAATTATATGTTTCTCGCTCATCAGCCAGAAAACACCCAACTATTTGAATATATTAAATAATATGTCTATTATCCAGCGCACCAAACTATAAGGGCCAATCCGCCTGGTGAATAATCAGGCCAGGCTATCGCGAGTATCCATTCCGATGGCATTCCCGCACACAGCAACCAACGTTCCAAATGGGATGCGAGATGTAGGTTTGCTTATCCCAATCCAGGTTACCGCTAACCTGTAGGAGCGCTGCCCTCCAGCGCGAAGGCCGGCCATCCAATCCAGGAAAACCACACCCACCCACCGAAGGAGCGGTCCCTTGACCGCAATAACCTATCCCAACAAAACTACTTATCCTTCTGTCACTGCAAACTTGTCACTGCCCACCGAACAAGCGACAATTCCCTACAAACCACCATAAAACGGATGGCAATAAAAAGGCATGGCAGAGCCACAACCCAACACATTTGAATCCCTCAAACACCGACTACGAAAATTCGCCGACGACCGCGACTGGGATCAATTCCATTCCCCAAAAAACCTGTCCATGGCCCTCAGCGCCGAAGTCGCAGAAATCATCGAGCACTTCCAGTGGCTCACTGAAGAACAAAGCAACAAACTACCCAACGAAAAACGGCAAGAAGTCGAAACCGAGCTGGCGGATACACTCATTTATCTTATCCGTCTTGCGGACAAGTTAGATATAGATTTACTGACAGCTGCTCAGAACAAGATCGAAGTTAACGAACAAAAATATCCTGTGGAAAAAGCAAAAGGAAATGCGAAAAAATATACGGAGTTGGGTGAGTGAAATTTTACCCATTATAGAAATGACTACATCTTCGGCATGACTATTTCCAATTTCCAATATAGACGCCAGCAATTACAAACAAATGAAAGGCAGCAGGGTTGGCGTCATACGTTACAATGTTCCAGCAACATTGAAAGCTACATGACACATACCGAACCCAAAACCAGACAACAGACGCGTGGCATGATCGCCAGCTACCGAAAAACAACAGATGAAGAACTGTCGCTGATACTCGAAGAGGGCGAAGGCTACACTCTGGAATTCAAAACAAACATCAACAGCGACCTTCCCAAAGAACTGGTAGCGTTCGCCAATGCCTCGGGTGGACGTATCTTTATCGGCATTAATGATGCCAACAAAATCATGGGTTCTGATCTGTCCAATAAAACCTGCTCGAATATAGTAAGTATGGCTGCCGACTGCGATCCGGCTGTGACAATTGCCATTGAGAAACTTCCCAAACATAAACTACTGGTTGTACATGTACCGGAAGGCACCAACCGGCCGCACAGGTGTAGCAAAGGATTTTACCTAAGAAACGGTGCCAATTCACAAAAAATGAGCACCGAAGATATCACCGCCTTAATACAGGCCGAAGGCAAAATACGTTTTGACCAACAACTACGGCTTGATCTGGACTGGTGTGAAGCGCTGGATACCGAGAGACTCAACCACTTCCTCGATCTGGCACATATCAGCCGCCGTGAAGATATCGAAAGCCTGTTACTCAATCTGGGTGCGGGTGATTACAGGGATAAACAATTCTATTTGAACCAGACCGGTGTGTTGTTTTTTGCAAAACAACCGACCCGGCGGCTGTTCCATGTCAGTGTCATATGTGTACTGTTCAAAGGTATTGAAAAAGTTTACATCCTTGACCGCAAGGAACTCAGCGGCAGTATTCTGGAAAATGTCGAGGATGCACTGCTCTATCTACGTAAACACCTGCAACTGCGCTGGGAAATCACCAACGAAAGTACACGCCGAAAAGAAATCCTGGAATTACCTGAAGCGGCCCTGCGCGAGGCCATGGTCAATGCAGTTTGCCATAATGACTATCTCGAAGAAGGTGCACAGGTCACCGTAGAAATTTTTGATGACCGGGTTGAAATACATAATCCTGGTGGTTTACCCAAAGGTCTGAAGCCGGAAGACTTCGGCACCCGAAGTGTATGTCGTAATCCACTCATTGCGAGCTTGCTGCTGCGTTGTGATTATATTGAAAAACTCGGCACCGGCATCAGGCGTATCCGTACAGCACTGAAAAAAGCCGACTGTCTGGATGTGAAACCGAGGTTTACAGGTTTTTTTACACTGGAATTTCCTCGTCCTACTTATCAGCAAAAGGAACGGGAAACTACCCAGAAAACTACCCAGAAAACTACCCAGAAAACTACCCAGAAAACTACCCAGAAAACTACCCAGAAAACTACCCAGAAAACTTGAGATATTGGATATATTAATGGCAGATCCTTCAGCAGGACGCAGACTCATTTCCGAGAAACTCGGTGACATAACTGAGGATGGTGTGAAATACCAGCTCAATAAAATGAAGACGGAGGGGCTAATAATACGTATTGGCTCCGCCAAAGGCGGTTATTGGAAAGTTTGCAAATAAACCAAAGAGAAAGTTATGTTTCAAAACAACCTTGATCTAAAAAGCGAAGCTGACACACTCTCCTTAAATAACAGGTGCAGAATGGTGCCGTTTTAAACAACAAAGCACATCTATGGCGTCTCACTAAAAATAAATGCCTCGAAGTGCTCGGCCAGAAAGAAAAGATGGAGAAAACCAATTGAAAGCTACTGAAACAAAATTGCTCGAATTCCTGAAGAAATCACCTCAATTGGTGATTCCAATCTATCAGCGCACCTATTCCTGGGCAGACAAGGAGTGTCGTCAACTTTGGGAAGATATTCTTCGCGCAGGACAGAATGATAATATTTCTGCCCATTTTATTGGTTCTGTTGTTTATGTCGAAAAGGGGCTTTATTCAATCACCTCACAATCGCCACTGTTGGTTATCGATGGTCAGCAGCGACTGACTACTGTCAGCCTTCTAATTGCAGCGCTAGTTTCTGCTATTGGTGAAGGTGAGCCTGTCGAAGGTTTTTCACCTCGGAAGCTGCGTAACTATTACCTACTCAATCCTGAAGAGGAAGGGGAGCGTCACTTCAAACTGATACTTTCCCAAACCGATAAATCCTCACTGATTGCAATTCTGGAAGATGCGCCACAGCCTAAAGAGTGTTCAATACGCGTAACTAAAAACTTCAAACTCTTTAAAGAGCTGTTAGCTAGTCAACAAGATGACTTGGCTGCAGTCTGCAAAGGCATTGCCAAGCTGATGATCGTGGATATTTCTCTCAGTCGTGATCAAGACAATCCACAACTGATCTTCGAGAGCATGAATTCCACAGGGCGCGAGCTTAGCCAGGCTGACCTGATTCGTAATTTTATCCTCATGGGGTTAGAACCAGGGATTCAATCCAGGCTCTACGAGAATTATTGGCGACCAATGGAATTGGCCTTTGGACAAGAAGCCTACACTACTCATTTCGATGCTTTCATGCGCCACTATCTCATAGTGAAAACGGGTGAGATTCCAAGAAAGAATGAAGTCTATGAAACTTTCAAGAAGTACTCAAGGTTACCCAAAATTGCAGAGGAAGGAGTGGAGTCGCTGGTATCTGAATTACATGCATATGCAGGTTATTTTTGCGCTATGGCGCTTGGTACTGAAGAAGACAAGGAACTTAGTCGTGCTTTCCATGATCTGCGTGAACTGAAGGTCGATGTTGCCTACCCTTTGCTTCTCGAAATGTATCATGACTATATAAGTCAAATATTACCCAGAGAAGATTTGCTAAAAGCAGTGCGTAATATAGAAAGCTATGTTTTCCGCCGTGCTATCTGTGCCATTCCCACTAATTCCATGAACAAAACCTTTGCCAATATAGGCAAGAGTCTAAAAAAAGACCGCTATCTTGAGAGTCTTGAAGCGGCATTCCTGTTGCTACCTTCCTATCGTCGTTTTCCTAAAGACGAAGAATTCAAGAGAGAGTTTAAGATAAAAGATCTTTATAACTTCCGAAGTCGCAGTTATTGGCTTCGCAGGTTGGAAAATTACGCTCGCAAAGAACGTGTGCCAGTGGATGAGTACACAATTGAACATATTATGCCCCAATGCGATAACAACCCAGACAAGGTGCCTCAAGTATGGCGAGAGGAACTCGGCGATGACTGGGAAACTGTCTGGGATACCTATCGCCACACTCTCGGTAACCTAACATTGACTGGATATAATTCCGAATATAGCAATCGTAGTTTTTCTGAAAAGTGTCATATGGACGGAGGTTTTACCCAAAGCCCACTTCGACTTAATAAAAATATCGGAGCAGAAGGGAACTGGAACAAAGATTCTATTAAAGGAAGAGGGGCATATCTTGCTGCACAGGCTGTCTCGGTATGGCAAGCCCCAACATTAGATGCTGAGGTGCTCGCAGCCTATAAACCAGTCGCAGCGACCACCAAAACCAGTTACACCATTGATGATCATGCGCATTTGGCATCGGGTCCAATGCGTAAACTATTTGAAGGGTTCCGTAAGGAAATCCTGGCGCTCGATCCAGTTGTGACTGAGGAGTATTTGAAGCTCTATGTGGCTTACAAGGCAGAAACCAACTTCGTTGATATCGTGCCCCAAGCAAAGCGACTCCGGTTATCACTGAATATGGGTTTCCCCGAAATAGATGATCCTAAAGACATGTGCAAAGACGTTACCAGCCTTGGGCGATGGGGTAACGGTGATGTCGAGGTCGGGCTGAGTTCACTCGATGAGTTACCCTATGTGATGGGGCTTGTGCGGCAATCATTTGAGAAACAGATGGGTGAAGACACAATTGCTTAACAAAAGAAGGCGTTATTATTCACAATGCCAGCCGCATATTTATCAAGTTAGCGTTTAGTGAGAGTAAGAATTTAATGAAAAATCAGGATCTCTACAAAAAACAAAGTGACGATATTTGGGAAATCGCAAATCTACTGCGCGGCCCCTATCGTCCCCCGCAATACCGGCGAGTGATGATCCCGCTGACTGTTCTGCGCCGTCTCGATTGCGTGCTTGAATCGACGAAAGACAAGGTGCTGGCAGAGCATAAAAAGCTTAAAGCAACAAAGAAGCATGACAAAGAGACCATCGAAAAAATTATCAATAAAAAATTCGGCTTAACCTTCCACAACACCAGCAAATTCACCTTTCAAAAAATGCTGGGTGATCCCGATGGTCTGGCAAAAAACCTGAATAACTATATTGCCGGTTTTTCCACGCGCGCACGCGAAATTATTCAAAAATTCAAATTCGACGAAGAAATTGAAAAACTCGATGAAGCCAATCGGTTATTTGATGTTTTCAAGAAAGTCGCATCGCAAGATCTGCACCCGGATAAATTCGACAACATGTGTATGGGCTACTTATTTGAAGATCTGGTCAGACGGTTTAATGAACAGGCTAATGAAGAAGCCGGAGATCACTTCACCCCACGTGAAGTCATCAGGCTCATGGTCAATATCCTCTTCAGTGGTGAAGAGCAAATTCATAAACCCAACAAGCTAATAAAAATACTTGATCCTGCTTGTGGCACCGGTGGCATCTTGTCCGTTTCAGAAAAAACGATCCTCGATCAAAATGATAAGGCCGAGGTGCGCCTTTACGGCCAGGAATATAATCCTGAGTCTTACGCTATCTGTGTATCCGATCTAATGATAAAAGGCGAGGATGTCAGTAATATCGCCTTTGGCGATACCCTAGGCACCGGCAAAGATGTACCCGGAAGGGTTGATGGCGATGTCATTGGGGTTGACGATGAGATTAGCAAATTCTATAAAAATGAGGATAAATATCTACTCAATTTTAAAAACCATATAAAATCGAAAGTGGGGGCTGGTTTTTATCCGTTACTTGATTATGAGTTAGTGCAGGTTGATGGTAAAAAAGTGTTATGGGTGAGTAGTGGCATGGCAAATTCACCATGTTTTCTCGAAGAAAAAGAGTTCTATGTACGTACAGGTCCGGCTACCGATATTCTGGAAGGTAAGAAGCAGCATGAGTATATCAAAGAACGGTTTTGATGTTTGTCAGGAAGAATTGATAATAACGAGGATCTGATTACTGCCAAAATATTATGGGACAGACTGAACCTCCCCCAGTTTAACGGACCACTAACTCGCAGCTAACGCTGCATTCTCGAATACCAACGGTGCCACCTGCCCAATATGGGAATGACGCCGCTGGCGATTATAAAACACTTCAATGTACTCAAAGATACTGGCCTTAGCTTCAGTGCGGCTACGATAGTCCTCATGATGCACCAGCTCTGTCTTCAGTGTGTGGAAAAAGCTTTCCGCCACAGCATTATCCCAGCAGTTACCCTTGCGGCTCATTGAACACTCAATGCCATTGGCAGCGAGCATTGCCCGGTAATCCGTAGCGGCATACTGGCTACCCTGATCTGAGTGCAACAACAATGGGCTGCGTACCTTCCGACGCATTAGCGCCATCTTCAAGGCATTCATCACTAACGCCGCTTTCATGCGCTTATGCATCGCCCAGCCAATCACTGCTCGGGAATACAGATCAATAATCACTGCCAGATACAACCAGCCCTCTCGGGTCGGTATAAAGGTGATATCCGACACCCAGCGTTGATTTGGCTGTGCGGTCGTGAACTGCCGCTCCAATCGGTTCGGGGCAGGTACCGTCTTACGTGAGTCTGTGGTTACCCGGAACTTGCGTATCGTCTTTGGCACAATGCCCCCACGCTGCATTAAGCGTGCAACCGTGTTCTCTCCTACCTGCTCACCCACTTCCAACAGATCTTTACGAATGCGTGGGGATCCATACGTCTCACGACTCGCCCGATGGAAATACCGGATCTTCTCCGTCAGTGCCTGATGACGCTGCGCTCGCGGACTCTCTGGCCGATCCCGCCAGTCGTAATAACCGCTGCGAGACACACACATTGCCCTGCACATCATCCGGATCGAGAATTGGCTACAATACTGGTGGATCACTGTGTATCTCATGGCTGGTTCTTCGCGAAGAACACCGCCGTTTTTTTTAGAAACTCATTCTCTTCCTGGCTGGCTCCCAGCGCTTTCTTTAAGCGCCGAATCTCGGCATCCTTGTCCTTTGTAACTCGCTTGCCTGAGAAAGCACTCTCTTGTTTCTCTTCCAATTGCGTTCTCCATTTATAGATCTGGTTAACTCGCAGCCCCAACTCTCTGGCCACCTGTGTCACTGGTTTATCTGAGTCAGCCGCCAGCCGAACTGCTTCGACCTTGAATTCCTTGCTGTATATCTTGTACGCTCGTTTGCTCATCGAACACTCCTTCAAGGCCATGGTAGCCCTTTTCTGAGTGTCCGTTAAACCGGGGGAACATCAGACCGTGCTTCCATGTGAATACTTTGTTCCAGATTCACACGCATAATTGCTACAAAATATATTTACAAACGAGGGAAGATTTTGAAAAAAGGAAAAAAATCACCACTAAAGGCAAAACCGCTTAGAAATCCAGGTCAATCAGTAGAAGAGCGCTACAATACGCTTTTCTATGACAAAATTCTTACGCCTGCTGTTTTTGTTATGGTATTTGTGATTCTTGCATTTTTTGAATGGACATCATATTTACGTGAGATTCCGAGAAATCCTGTGCTCTATACCGTCATGGCGTTGCTGGCTGTTATTTATTTTGCAGTACAGGTATATCGATATTTGCCAGAGCTTCGTCAGCTACGTTTGGGGCAAGACGGAGAAAAAGCTGTCGGGCAGTATCTGGAGAGATTGAGAGAAAGTGGTTATCAGGTTTTTCACGATATTATTAGTCAGGATGGCAATATTGACCATGTGCTGATTGGTCCTGCGGGTGTGTTTACGATCGAAACCAAGACATGGAGTAAACCCGTACGAGGAAAAGCAGTCATTACTTTTGACGGCGAACGAATATTTGCAAACGGCTATGAGCTTGAGCGAGATCCAGTTGGTCAGGCCAAGGCTCAGGCGGCCTGGTTAAAAGACCAGCTTAGCGAAAGCACTGGAAAGGAATTTAAAGTTAGACCAGTCATTGTTTTTCCAAGCTGGTTTATCAAGCCAGATAAAAATATTACCCCGGAATTGTGGATTCTGGAACCAAAAGCATTACTCAAGATTTTGCGGAAGCAGAACGATTTGCTGCTATCTGAAGACGTAAATCTGGCAGGTTATCATTTATCCAGAATTATTCGTTGTTCCGAGTCTGTGGTATAAAAAAACAGGATGATGTGCTTGTACTACCATTGATTGTTTTTATTATAGACTGTATATAATAACAGTACGTTGCGGATCAAGGTGGAATGCTTCCTTCGTTCCACAATTCAGGGATGTTTTAAATCACATGGAAGATAGGAGGAGAAGATGATGGTGGATTGGAAGAATCTATTAAACGGGGCAAGAAGAAAGGATAAGGTTAAGAAAAAAGTAACGGGTAAGGCGCAGGAAACGCGTACAGAAATTGAACGCGATTATGATCGCATTCTATTTTCTACGCCTGTTCGCAGGTTGGCGGACAAAACCCAGGTATTTCCGTTAGAGAGAAATGACAGTGTAAGAAATCGGCTGACGCATTCTCATGAAGTCTCTAACCTGGCTAGAAGTCTTGGTGTTGCACTCGCTTTCGATTCGAAGATAGTACCTGAAGAACTCATTCCTCAGCGCAATTTACCTGCCTTATTAGCGGCAACTGGATTAGCGCATGATCTGGGAAACCCACCTTTTGGTCATCAGGGTGAATATGCCATTCAATCATGGTTTAAAGATAACCAGAGTGAGAGAAAGAAATGGGATGATGGCTCACTGAATACAGCAATGAAGCAAGATTTCCTGAAATTTGAAGGCAATGCACAGACAATCAGGCTGGTGACCCGCTTGCAGCTCATTAATGATGATTATGGTCTGAATTTAACCTATGCGACACTGGCCGCATTAATGAAATATCCAACAGGGTCAGATGGTGTTTCGGGAAATGGCGATGTCGCGCGAAAAAAACACGGATTTTTCCAGTCAGAAAAGGAAATTGTAGAAGAAGTCTGGAAGGAGACCGGATTGCAGGAGGGAATCAGGCATCCACTGACGTTTCTCATGGAAGCTTGTGACGATATCGCTTATGCGGTTTTGGATGCCGAAGATGCCGTTAAGAAGCAATTGGTTTCGTTTTCCGACCTGATCTCTTTTCTGGAGCACCATGGTGATAAAAATAATGCGATTAAGACAGTTTGTAATAATGCTTGTGACAAACATAAGACGTACAGGAGCCAGAAACTTTCGCCCGCAGAGCTGAATGAAATATCAATGCAAATGTTCAGGGTATCTGCGATTGGGCAAATGATTCGAGATGTGAGCGCAACTTTTCTGAAAGAAAAAGATATTATAATGGACGAGAAATTCAAAACAGACCTGTTATCTGTCAGTAAGTCCAACAAGTTATGCCAGGTATTAAAGAAATTTGATAAAGAACATGCCTATGTCAATCGGGGAGTGCTAGAAGTTGAGCTGGTAGGCTACAATACAATCAGAGGGCTGATGGATTTCTTGTGGGACGCGATTACGCAACGGAAAAATCCCGATGAGTTGAACTCCAGGAGGAATACGCCTTTCGCGTCCTATGCGTATAACCGCATCTCAGAAAACTATCGAAGGGTATTTGAGAGCGATAGTAATAATATGCCTGTTCGGTATAAGGAGATGCAGTTGTTGACGGATATGGTATCCGGAATGACCGATTCCTATGCCATTTCGATCTATAGCGAGTTGAAGCAATATAATCATGAGCATTAAGGTTGTTGAGAGTTTTTCGCAATTAAAGAAGCGAGTACAACACTTTCTTTCTTCCGATGCTTATGGTCGGCCAGAAATAAAGGCTGCGTTGGATGAGTTTTCAAAATATGGCTCTCTGGTTCTGTTCGGCGGATTGCTCAGGGATTTATCCCTGGTAGGTAATGAAGGTTTTAACTCGGATGTTGATGTTGTAGTAAAAACGAATAACTGGACTGAATTTAAAAAGTGCTTGCAGGGATACAACTATAGTCAAAATAAGTTTGGTGGTTTTCGTATTCAACTTTCCAGGTGGTCTATTGATCTATGGCAATTAGAAGACACTTGGGCTTCAAAGCAGGGTTATGTGAACGTAAAAACGTTTGAAGATCTGTGTAATACAACTTTCTTTGATTGGGATGCTATTGCATATGATCTTGAAACAAAGAAAATAATTGCAATAAATGATTATTTGACGCGGGTAAGAAGTCATATTATCGATATAAATTTATCTGACAACCCAAATCCAGTTGGCAATTCAATTAAGGCGTTACGCTATCTGGAGAAATATGAAGCAAAGTTATCGCCAAGATTAGCGAGCTATATATCTTCAGTTCTTAATGATTATGATTCCACGGATATTAGCAAGTTGGAAAAAATAAGCCATGAGAGGGGTGTTTTAGGAAATTTGGCATCGATGCATATTAATGCATTAGAGGAACACCAAAAGACTGAACCGCTTTTTCCATTAAAGAAAGAACAGTATCAAAAGTCCCTGGATTTAAGTCATAAGAATTAGTTGTATTGATCGTCGCCCATTTTCGATTCTAAGTGACCTGGCGTACGTACGAAAAGATGAATGAAGTCAGGAGGTTTGTTCAAATAATGAACTTTGAGAATTGGCTTAAACGAACTGGAAAATCCAAACGGACAGCGACTAGTTACTCTGGTGCCATATAACGGGCAATCTCTGACTGGGCCAATGATGCAGGGCTAATTAAGCAGTCTTTAATCGATATTCAATCAGTTCGGCAATTCAAGGAAGTCGCTGAGCAGGTTAAGACGCTTGCTATTTTTCAGGAAAAGAATACTAAGGGTAATGGCATGTATGGTGCTGCACTCAGTCAATACGCCACTTACCTTGATGATGTATCCGGTGAAACCATCCAGGAAGATATCGAATCCGTCATCAATAACGATACGCTTGATAATACAGAAAAGTCGACTCTAGTTAATGCGCGTGTAGGTCAGGGTGGATTTCGACAGCAGTTGATCGATCATTGGCAGGGCTGTGCACTGACTGGATTTAACGATACGCGATTCCTGGTTGCTTCGCATATTAAACCCTGGCGAGAATCAGATAACCGGGAAAGACTGGATGGTTACAACGGGCTGCTGTTGTTGCCAAACCTTGATAAGGTCTTTGATTTGGGGTTTGTTACGTTCAAAGCCACGGGCGATATCAGGATTTCCAAAATGCTGGAAAATAAAGCATTGCTTGGGCTTTCGAAGGATATGCAAATCAGATTGAGTGATGCTCATCAGGACTATATGGAATTTCACCGGGAGCATGTTTTTGAGAAGCGTTGTGGGAGTTGATTCTGTTGTGTTACCCAATGGTTTTATGAGATAAATCTATTTTATGAATTTAACTATGAGTGATTTAACCAACCCACTAACAGACACAGAATACGAGCGTCTGGATCGATTTCTGCTTGATCGCATTGATGAAGATGCAGATACCCTGGACAGGGACGAGGGTGTACTGGATATTTCCGAGCTGGACGGTTTGTTTACCGCGGTTGTCAGTGGGCCGGTCAGTGTTGCTCCATCACAGTGGCTGCCTTTGGTGTGGGGCGAGTTTGAGCCGGTGTGGGAAAGTGAAAACGATTTCCAGGAGATTTTTTCGCTGATGGTTCGCCATATGAACAGTATTGCGCAGATACTGATGGAGGCTCCTGAGCAATTTGAACCGGCTTTTCTCGAGAGAGAAGTGGATGGCAAGACGTACACCATTGTTGATGAATGGTGTGAGGGCTATTCGCGCGGTGTTGAACTAAATCAGGCGCAGTGGGATCAGGGTGGGCTGGAAATAAATGTGCTCCTTGTGCCAATCCTTGCTTTTACCAGTAAGACAGACTTTTCCGGTCATGATCTTGATGGCGACGAGAAAGACAATGTCAGGCAGGCGATCATACCCAATGTACGAGACATCTACGCCTTCTGGTTAGTGCGACGGGCAGATCCTGTGCCAGCTAATCAACCGGTCCGTCGTGATACGCCGCGGGTGGGGCGCAATGATCCGTGTCCCTGTGGCAGTGGTAAGAAATACAAGAAATGCTGTTTGCACTAATAACCGAATATTCGCCAGGCGTTCATACTGACAAAAATCAAGGTGTCAGGGTTCTTGAAAATGGATCAATAGTTATTTCAACAACTCTGACTCCTTGATCCTTCGTCTGGCCAGTCTGGAGAAATAAGATGAGTAAAAATACGGGTAGTAAGCTCGACGATTTTCTTGATGAAGAAGGTGTGCTGGCTGAAGCGGAAGCCATTGCGATTAAACGGGTGATTGCTTTTCAACTGGGTGAGTTGATGAAAAAGAAAAAGCTCTCCAAAACACAATTGGCCAAACGCATGAATACCAGTCGTTCGTCACTGGAACGTTTGCTTGATCCGGATAATGCGTCGGTGACGCTGTTGACGTTGGAGCGTGCAGCGAAAGCGTTGGGTAAAAGGATCAAGATTGAGTTGGCTGCGTGATTCGTAATACCGGAGGGCAGTATATCTATGTGGCAATCGACGGGCTGCGAATTAAGGTTAAATATTGGAAGTTTTACGGTTGAATTTAAAGCATACATACTGTATTAATATACAGTATGTATAGTTATCTGGAATAAAGGCGCGCCATGAGCAAAATCGAATGGACTGAGCAAACATGGAATCCTGTCACTGGCTGTACCAAAGTGTCTCCCGGCTGTAAACACTGTTATGCAGAAACCATGTCCAAACGGCTTAAAGCTATGGGAGCACCTGGCTATGAAAATGGCTTTCAGCTGAGTCTTATGCCTGAAAGACTTTCTCAGCCACTTCAACGTCAAAAACCCACCATGTATTTTGTCAACTCAATGAGTGACCTCTTTCAGGAGGAGGTGCCTTTCAGGTTTATTGATGATGTTTTGGATGTGATTGAGCATACGCCCAAGCATACCTATCAGATTCTTACCAAACGCAGTGAACGCATGCGTGACTATTTTAGTCATCGTATTGTTCCTGATAATGCCTGGCTGGGTGTGTCTGTTGAAGATAAGAAATATGGCAAACCAAGGATTACTGATCTCCTGTCTATTAAAGCTAAAACACGGTTTTTATCGATAGAGCCCTTACTGGAAGATTTGGGTCGAGTTCGTCTGGCAGGTATCCATTGGGTCATTGTGGGGGGTGAATCCGGGTTGGGTGCCAGGCCGATGCAGGAACAATGGGTAATCAAGTTACGTGATCAATGCAAAAAGGCTAATGTGGATTTCTTCTTTAAGCAATGGGGTGCCTGGGGAGTTGATGGTATAAAACGCTCTAAAAAAGCCAATGGGCGTAAGCTTCAAGGTAAAACCTGGGATAGGATGCCAGCCTTGGCAATAGTGTAGATTCCAATACAGGGAGTGTTGAATGCAAAAAAATAAAATGCCGACTGCCTATATAGGCAAAGAGCAAGCCTACGTAAAACACACCATTTTAAGAACATACCTACAGCGACTGTTTATGATCGTTGGGCGAGGCAAGGAACCGATTATCAACTATGTGGACTGCTTTGCAGGCCCCTGGCAGGAAGAAGACGATAAACTGAGTGATACCTCCATAGGGATATCGCTCGAACAAATGGCATTATGTCAGCAGAGTCTGGAAAAGAATTTTAGTCGAAAAGTTTCCTTTCGTGCGCTGTATATCGAAAAAGACCCGGGAGCATATAATAAACTACATAATTTTCTATCTGATACTCCGTACCCGACTATTGAAACAAAATGTCTGCAAGGTGATTACACTGAATTGTTAGATGAAATTGTTGACTGGTGCGGAAGTTATTTCTCGTTCTTTTTTGTAGACCCTACGGGCTGGCAGAACGTTGTTGGCGCAAAGACTATGCAGCCCTTACTGAGGCTGGGCAAGGCCGAGTTTTTGATTAATCTCATGTATGACTTTATTAATCGATTTGTGGGTGTTGATAAACATACAGGTGACATGGTTGAGATATTTGGTGAAGCGCCAACATTTAAAGACGAGACACCAGAGGAAAGACAATTAGTTTTGCTGTCACTTTATCGTAAGAATCTATTATTCTACTATGGTGGCCGTTCTGCCTTTGTCCCTGTGGAAAAGCCAGGTAAGGCACGTGTACACTATTATTTGGTGTATCTGACGCGGCATGTTCGTGGGATTGATGTTTTTAAAACTGAAGCAGAAAAAATGGAGCATGTTCAACGTATAACTCAGCAGGAGTTCAAGCTGCGTCAACAGATTAATCAATCGGCCACAGGTGACCTGTTTGGAGATACCATTGAAGGGGCGCTGAAAATAGATAATAGTCTGAACAATAAATTACAGGCCAGACAGTATCTTCTAGGCCAGTTATCGAAAGAACCCACATTAATCGACTGCGATAAATGGGCCGATTTCCTTGAAGAATCGGACTTGTATCCCAGTGATCTGCAGATTGCCATGAAAGAATTAGTTAAAGAAGGGTTGGTGAAGAATATCAATGCAGATGTTAGCCAACGCAGGACAAAAATAATCAAACCAAATTGGCCAAATAAGAGTGAGCGCTGGGTATTGGTTTGATTCTCATGTAAAAAATTATGTCTTCGGTAAAAAACACAAAAGCTCTCTATGAAAAAGTGCCGGAGGTAATAAATTTTAATCCCTCCGGCACCAATTAAATCTTATGCTGCTGACGCAGCCCGCGCCATCTTCAGCTGATCAAGTTTACGCCGGTAACGCGACTGTACGAGATCAACCAGCACCATCACAAAAATAACAAAATAGAAAGTTGTCTTACTCAATGGTGTTACTTCATATCCAAAGAATTTTAGATGTGCCAGGTGACCACCTTCAGAAATAAGCATGATGCCGACCAGGAAAAGAATAAACAGACCAACGACTTCGTACATGCGGTTTTTCTGTAGAAATTCGGTGACATGATCTGATAGCCAGATCATCAGGATGCCGCCGATCACTATGGCGATTGCCATGACTATAAACTCGTCGGATAGCGCCATTGCGCTGAGGATTGAATCGAATGAGAACACGACGTTCATGATGACGATCCAGAATAAGGCAGCCCCGAATGAACGTGTCGGCCGTTGTTCGTGTCCGGCTTCTTCGAGCGACATCATGTGCATGATTTCTTTCATGGCGGTGTATAGAATAAAAGCGCCGCCGAGCAGGACGATCAGGCTGTGAAGATTGAAATGGCCTTCGACGATATTTTCTATTGAAATACCAAATAAAGGATCCTGGAACAGCGATATTACTTTGATCACTACAAACAACAGGATGATGCGTAGCCCAACCGCCATGCCGATGCCGAGCCGCCGTAAGCGGGCCTGTTGTGAGGCTTCAACGCGTTTGGATTCGATGGATATATATAGAAGGTTGTCAAATCCCAGCACCGCTTGCAGCAGAATGAGCATGATCAGGGTAAACAGGTTTTCCAGACTGAGCAGGGTTTCCATAAGCTTTTTATCCCGTATTATGTCTTTGTTGATTCTTGAGGCCAGTGATTATAAACCGGAATCTACACAGGGATGAGAGATAAATATAAAGAGATTCAACGAGCTGCGGGCAACCATTCTCCTGGAATAAATTTACCCGCTTGACGTGGCAGGATTGCGTTACGGCGGTCTATTCAGTAGACTGCGCGCTCATTTTCCGGCAAATACCGGATTCTCCTTGCTCTTCGCAGTGGCGGAGGGCTGATAACCCGTAAGGAGCTACAATGCGTCATTACGAAATTGTGTTTCTGGTCCATCCGGATCAGAGCGAGCAAGTACCTGCGATGGTTGAGCGTTACCGTTCATCTATCGAATCTTCCGGTGGCAAGATTCACCGTTTTGAAGACTGGGGCCGCCGTCAACTTGCCTATCCCATCCAGAAGTTAGCCAAAGCGCACTATGTGCTGATGAATATCGAGTGTGATACGGATACCTTGAAAGAACTCGAAAGTGCTTTCCGGTTTAACGATGCTGTGCTGCGTAACCTGGTTATTGTGCGTAAAGAAGCCGTCACTGATCAGTCGCTACTGGCCAAACGTAGCGAAGATAAGGAAGATCGTAAGCCATCAAGTTCGGATAGTGCGAAGGATGCTGGTGACAGTGCGCCGGAAGCTGAAGCGCCAACAACTGAAGCGCCAACAACTGAACACCAGCAGCAGAAACGCCAACAGTTGAAACTCCAGCGCCTGATGAATCTACACCAGCCGCTGAAGGAGATGGCGCCAGCGCTGAATAAAGCGGGTGTTTTACTGTGGGGGATGCATCGGAAAATACGCTGGTTATTACTGGCACACTCGCCGCATTACCCAAGAGCAGGAAGACACCGGCAGGCGTCCTGATAACGCGGTTTAATCTGAAGCATCTTTCGGAACGAACTGAAGCAGGGCAGTTGCGTAAGGTGGAATGCAGTGTTCAGGTAGTCGTTGTCGGTGAACCATTAGCCCGGCAAGCGTGTAATTTCAGTGAAGGTGCGTTACTACGGATACAGGGTTTTTTAAGCAGGGCAGGTTACAAGGCTGCAGATTGCAGACTTGAGTTACATGCACTTAATATTAAAAGAATTGGCTGACACAGCCGGTTCTGTTCGATTTTTAAGAGGAATACACTATGTCACGTTTTTTTCGTCGTCGTAAGTTCTGCCGGTTTACCGCAGATGGTGTTAAGGAAATTGATTATAAGGATATTGCGACATTGAAGAATTACATTACCGAAACCGGCAAGATTGTACCAAGCCGGATTACGGGTACCAAAGCTAAATACCAGCGTCAGCTATCCACTGCGGTGAAGCGGGCGCGCTTTTTATCTTTGTTGCCGTATTGCGATTCGCACAAAGGTTGATTCAGGCCCGATTGTTCGGGCGATCCGGCGAATAACACTATGCATGCTTTTGCCGGGTTGATCGTTGCAAATCCGCTGTCTGCAATTCTTGTAATTATAGGCAGCGTGTTGTTCGGGTTGATTGCGCCACCGCTGACCTCTTTAATTATTTATATCGGTGGTGGTGCGCTGGCGCTGTACACCTTGTCGAACGGTGGCAGGGATGGAGCCCTGGTGCTCGCTGGTGCAGCGCTGGCGTTGGGTGGATTATCGGCCATGGTAGTTGGTCATTTTTTGCCCGGTTTGGTGATGCTGGTGTACTGGTTACCCGTGTGGCTGGCGGCCGTTATTCTGCGCGATACGCGGTCACTTGCCTGGTCGGTTATGGCATTGACGGTATTGGCGACATTGGTTGTGGTGCTGATGTTCATTGCCATGGGTGATCCAACGGCCTGGTGGACTCAACAGTTGCAGCCGCTTGCCAAGATGCTGGATGAGAATCCGGAGTTAGCGAGACAAGCGCAGCTAAAAATCTGGATTGAGCAGTTACCCGGCATGATGACGGGTCTGCTTGCGGCAGGCATGATTTTCGCCTGCTTGATTAGTTTATTGATTGGCCGGTGGTGGCAGTCTTTGTTGGTAAACCCCGGTGGGTTGCGCCAGGAGTTTTACGAATTCCGGCTGGCTAAATCGATGTCATTGGCCGGGGTGCTGTTTTTTGCAGTAGCATCGGTAAAGATGGGCTGGGTCAGTGAGTTGTTTTTACAGCTGTCACTGGTGATGATGATGCCATTTTTGCTGTCGGGCCTGGCGATGTTGCATGCAATTTCCGCAGCTCGGAAATTGCACCGTGGCTGGCTGATCGTTTTGTATATCCTGATGGGTGTGTTTCCACAGGTATTAATGCTGGTTGTTGTGTTAGGTGCGATGGATCCCTGGGTGGATTTTCGCAGCCGGACACAAAAAATTTAATTAACTATAACGCCTTGAGTGTGGGGTAGACGATGGAAATTATTCTGCTGGAAAAAGTAGACAATCTGGGTAACCTGGGCGACCGGGTTAATGTTAAATCAGGTTATGGCCGTAACTTTTTGATTCCGAGTGGTAAAGCCACGCCGGCAACTGAAGAACAGATCAAACTGTTTGAAGAACGCCGTGCCGAATTTGAAAAAGTGGCGGCTGATACCCTGGCAATTGCTGAGTCGCGCCGTGGCAAACTGGCTGATATGTCAATCACCATAGTGGCCAAGGCCGGTGAAGAAGGTAAGCTGTTTGGTTCTGTTGGTACACAGGACATTGCTGAAGCTGTGATAGCTGCCGGTGTGGAAATTGAGCGTAGTGAAGTCCGCTTGCCAGATGGTGCATTTCGTATGCTGGGCGAGTTTCCGGTACAGTTGCATTTACATTCAGACGTAGACGTTGAAATCAAGCTGATCATCGAAGCCGAATAGAGCTGACTAAATTTTCAACAGTGATTTGTTATTTCACCTGAGTGTTATCTGACAAACTGCTGATTTTTGTTGAGTTCGTGCAGTTGTCATTGTGAATGTACAAACTCTGTAGGAGCGGCTTCAGCCGCGATAGGGCGCGGCGCGTTCATCGCGGCTGAAGCCGCTCCTACAGGTTCTTATAAATTAATTACCTTATGTTGTTTGGCTACAGGTGCAAGGCCTGTATTTTGTTATTTTAGTGCGCACTGAAAACGAGTATGCTTTGTTTTTCCAATCCATTATTTCGCGGAGCATAGATGCCTGATTCGGTTCCCCAAATATCTTCTGTTGAGTTCGAAGGTGATCGCCTTAAAGTTCCGCCTCACTCGATACAGGGTGAGCAATCGGTGCTGGGTGGATTATTGCTCAGCAATGAAGCCTGGGATCAAATCGCGGATGTTGTTTGCGAAGAAGATTTCTATCGGCGCGATCATCGACTGATATTTCGGGCGATTGGAAAACTGATCGATGAGGGTAATCCCTGTGATGTGATTACGCTTTCAGAATGGTTGGGTAGCCAGGATTTGCTGGATGATGCCGGTGGTTTGCAGTATTTGGGAACGCTGGCTAAGGACACTCCAAGTGCCGCAAATATTCGTGCCTACGCGGGCATCGTGCGCGAGAATTCTGTCCTACGTCAGTTAACCCAGGTCGGCACCAATATCGCTAACAGTGCGTATCAGCCGGATGGGCGGAAATCACCGGAGTTACTGGATCAGGCGGAGCAAGAAGTATTTCGGATTGCCGAACAGGGTAATAGCCGGGGTTCAGGCTTCGCCAACATCAAAGATTTGTTAAGTAAAGCAGTTGATCGGATCGACACGCTGTTTCATCAGGACAGTCCCATCACCGGCGTGCCAACCGGTTTTGCTGATCTGGATGAAATGACGGCAGGGTTTCAGGAATCGGATTTGGTGATCGTGGCTGGCCGGCCATCGATGGGTAAAACTTCGTTCGCGATGAATATTGCCGAGCATGCAGCAATCAAAAACAAGATCACCACGGCTGTCTTTAGTATGGAAATGCCAGGTGATCAACTGGCCATGCGAATGATGTCGTCGTTGGGGCGTATTGACCAACACAAGATGCGCACCGGTAAACTTGATGATGATGATTGGCCGCGCCTGACGTCGGCAGTTAGTATTCTTGCGGAAGCGCCACTGTTTATTGATGATACGCCCGCGTTATCACCCACTGAATTACGCGCACGTGCCAGGCGTTTAAAGCGCGAGCATAATCTGGGTATGATCGTTATCGATTATCTGCAATTAATGCAAGTGCCAGGGAGTAAGGAAAACCGAACCACAGAAATATCTGAAATCTCCCGTTCGCTGAAAGCCCTGGCAAAGGAATTGAGCGTACCAGTGATCGCGCTTTCGCAGTTAAATCGTAGTCTCGAACAACGACCTAATAAACGTCCAGTGATGTCGGATTTACGCGAATCTGGTGCCATCGAGCAGGATGCAGACGTTATTATCTTTATCTACCGTGACGAAGTCTATAATGAAGAAAGCCCGGATAAGGGTACGGCTGAAATAATTATCAGCAAGCAACGTAATGGCCCGATTGGAAAATGCCGCTTGACCTTCTTGGGTCAGCATACCCGGTTTGAGAGTTTTACTTCAACATCGTTTTATGAAGAGGATTATGAATGACGCGGCCTGTACAGGCGCGTATTAATCTCTCTGCCCTGCAACACAACTTCACTCTCGTAAAACAAGCTGCGCCGAATAGTAAGGTGATGGCGGTAATTAAAGCGGATGCCTATGGTCACGGCATCGTGCCTGTTGCGCAGGCGTTAGAAAGTGCCAATGCGTTTGCAGTGGCTTCCATGGAAGAGGCGCTTTGCTTGCGTGAAGCGGGTATAGATAAACCGATCGTTTTATTGGAAGGTGTTTTTGGCGAGGCTGAACTACAACTTGCCAGCCAACATCAACTGCAACTTGTGATTCACAGTGAAACACAAATTTCATGGCTGGAAAAATCGCAATTAAAAAACAAACTGTCTGTCTGGTTGAAGGTAGATACAGGTATGCATCGGCTCGGGGTTTCTGTAGATAAAGCGCAAGTGCTCTATGATCGTTTGGCAGCAAGCGACTGTATTCACGGTAAACCAGGCTGGCTGTCACACCTGGCCTGTGCGGATGAGCCGCAACGGCCAGAAACCTGCCAGCAAATAACTCATTTTAAAACGGTCGTTGAAGGCCAGGAAGGTGAGCGATCATTGGCTAATTCAGCGGGATTACTGACGCGGGCTGACACTCATTATGACTGGGTCAGGCCAGGCATTATGTTGTATGGTTCATCACCACTAGTCTATGGAATCGACAGCCCGGTACCGCTGAAACCTGTGATGACACTCACCACAGAATTAATTGCTGTTCACTCACACAAAGCAGGTGAAGCAATTGGTTATGGTGGTAACTTCGTTTGTCCAGACGATATGCGGATTGGTGTTGCGGCTATAGGTTATGGTGATGGTTATCCGCGTCATGCATCCACCGGCACTCCTGTTTTGGTAAATGATCAGCGTTGTTCATTGTCTGGTCGTGTTTCCATGGACATGATTACTGTCGATCTAACCCGGCAACCCGAAGCCAGGATTGGTGATCCCGTGGTGTTATGGGGTGATGGTCTGTCAGTGGATGAAGTTGCACATCACGCAGGCACTATCAGCTATGAATTATTTTGTGGTGTGACAGCAAGAGTAAAGCGTGAATATGTTTAACAGCGGCTATATTATGCAGAATGCAGCGAATTCTGTAGGAGCGGCTTCAGCCGCGAAAGGCGATACGCTGACCATCGCGGCTGAAGCCGCTCCTACAGATTTTTATAATAGGCTTCATAACGGATTGGAAGCTTAACAATAATGGCAAAATCAAAAATATTACACAGTTGCACAGAGTGCGGCGCCCAATCTAACAAGTGGGCCGGGCAGTGTGGCGACTGCGGCGCCTGGAATACATTAATTGAAACCATCGCTGTGGTGGAAAATTCCGGTAAAGGCAATCGATTTGCCGGTTATGCGGGTGCGGCAGGCAGTAGCGTGCAGTTGCTGACAGATGTCGAGCCTGGCCAGGAATCCCGTTATAGCATTGGTATCGAAGAGTTGGACCGGGTGTTGGGTGGTGGACTGGTTACCGGTTCGGTGATTTTAATTGGCGGCGATCCGGGGATTGGGAAATCAACGCTATTATTGCAAGCACTGGCCGAGATTTCTAAAAACCTGTCGACCTTGTATGTCACCGGTGAAGAATCGCCTGAGCAGATAGCCATGCGTGCACAGCGGCTTGGGGTTGATGCGTGCAATATGAAGCTGTTTGCCGAAACTTCTGTAGAGACGATCCTGGAAACAGCGCGTAAGGAAGTGCCTGGCGTAATGGTGATTGATTCTATACAGACGGTATACACGACAGTTTTACAGTCGGCTCCGGGTTCAGTTGCACAGGTCAGAGAAAGTGCTGCGCAACTGGTGCGGTTTGCAAAACAAACCGGAGCTATTTTGTTTCTGGTGGGGCATGTCACCAAAGAAGGGATGTTAGCTGGCCCGCGGGTGTTGGAGCATATGGTCGATACGGTGTTGTATTTTGAAGGCGATGCGGGTGAGCGTTACCGGATGGTGCGCGCTATTAAAAACCGCTATGGTGCAGTTAACGAACTGGGCGTGTTCGCGATGACCGATAAAGGACTGAAAGAAGTCCGTAATCCTTCGTCGATATTTTTATCGCGCCACGAAACGCCGGTTGCTGGCAGTATTGTGATGGTAACGATGGAAGGCACGCGGCCTTTGCTGGTCGAAGTGCAGGCGCTGGTTGATGATAGTCAGTTGTCCAATCCACGCCGTGTCACTTTAGGTCTTGAACAGAATCGTCTGGCCATGTTGCTTGCTGTGCAACATCGTCATGGTGGTATCCATATGAGTGATCAGGATGTATTTGTGAATGTCGTTGGCGGTGTTCGTGTCAGTGAAACGGCGGCTGACTTGCCCGTTTTGCTGGCGGTGTTGTCCAGTTTTCGTGACAAGCCATTGCCGACAGATTTAATCGTATTTGGTGAAGTGGGCCTTGCTGGAGAAATCCGCCCTGTGCCTAATGGTCAGGAGCGTTTGCGTGAAGCAGCCAAGCTTGGTTTTAAACAAGCGATTGTGCCTGCGGCAAATGCACCTAAAGGGAGTATTGCCGGATTAAAAGTGAATCCAGTTATGCGTTTCGCCGAAGCAATTGACGTGGTAAATAATCTAACATGATTGCTCACTAAGGAGGTTCTGATCAATTCAGGATGCTATTAATCAATGGGCCGCTATAAATACATCCCTGTACGCTTGGCGGCCGCATCCCTGCGGCCGACACCCATTGATTAATAGCATCCTGAATTACTCAGAACAACCCTAATTAAAATTGTGCCACTCTTTATACCCCCTCTCCCTCAGGGACGCCTACATGGATGTAGGTGCTAGAGCACCAAAAGTAGGCGCTTTAAGCGACGCAGGAGCAGTTGCCGAGAGGGTTGGGGAGAGGGGATTAAATAAAAAATTCCTTATAGTATTGAGAATAAAATGCAAACAAAAAACTTAAATAAAAATTACGGAATCACCGATCAGCTGGTATTTACCACGGATCAATCAGATTTCATCTACGCAAACATCCAGACCGCACAGGCCTCGGCAACAATATCGCTGTACGGTGGTCAGGTGCTGTCATACAAACCAGCAAACGCCTCAGATGATCTGATGTTTCTCAGCGAGCATGCTTATTACAAAAAAGGAAAAGCAATAAAAGGCGGTATTCCGATTTGCTGGCCCTGGTTTGGTGCTGATCCTGAAGGCAAGGGCCGGCCTGCACACGGGTTTGCGCGTAACAGTGAGTGGACTGTACTTGAAACAGCAGTGGAGAAAAATGGTTCGATACGCTTGAGCCTTGAATTAAATCTGAACGATACGACCCGAAAATTATGGGAGGGAGATATTTCCGCACGCCTGGATGTGGTGGCTGGTGATAACCTTGCTTTGACATTGACGACGTTTAACAACAGTAAAGATGAGATGCAATTGACTCAGGCATTGCATACTTATTTCAATGTCGGTGACAGCACGCAGGTGAGTGTCACTGGGTTGGGAGGAAAAACCTACCTTGATAAGGCAGATGGTGGCGGGGAAAGAATTCAGCAAGGCCCGGTTACAATCAGTGGTGAAGTCGATCGTATTTATACAGATATTAACAATGATCTGGTAATCCATGATTCTGTGCTTGAAAGAAAGATACGCATTCAATCAAACGGGAGTGCCAGTGCGGTTGTCTGGAATCCCTGGAAAGAAATTGCGGCTGAAATGGGTGATCTGGGCGATACTGATTATCTGCGTATGCTCTGCGTGGAAACTACCAATGCCGGGCCGGACATTGTTACAATTGCTCCAGGTGACCCGTATAAACTGTCGGCTGTTTACCGGGTTGAATAACTGCACCACCATTTATTAAGAAAAATCTAAACCAGGTGAAGATAAATGTCTGATGCGATATACCAACAAATAGTTGCATTCTTTCCCTTTGTGCTCATTACCATTGTAGTGAGTGCCTTATTGTGGCTCGCGCACTGGCTGTTGATTGCCAAACATGGCGTGATCGAGAATGAGCGGCTATTCCCGCGGCAATTGCTCATGTTGGGGCTGACACTGGTTGCAGTGCTCACTGTTGTTTTAAATTTGCCAATCATCGAAAGTTCACGTAATCAGCTGATCGGTCTTTTTGGTCTACTGATATCAGGTGTCTTTGCATTTTCATCCACGACCGCTGTTGCTAATCTGTTTGCCGGTCTTGTGTTACGGTTTAACAAGCCCTTTGGTATTGGTGACTTCATTCGGGTTGGTGAGCATTTCGGGCGGGTGGTTGAGCGCGGATTGTTTGATACGGAAATCCAGTCTGAAAGACGTAATTTAATTGCGATTCCGAATACCTACCTGATCACTCATCCGATTGCGACCACACAACGATCCGGTGCCATCGTATCTGCTTCACTTTCACTGGGCTATGATATTCATCACCTACAGGTTGAAAACCTGTTGGTGGATGCCGCCAAACAGAGTGGTCTGGAAGATCCCTTTGTGCATATTCTGGAACTGGGTGACTATTCTGTGACGTACCAGATTTCGGGTGTGCTTGCGGATATTAAGGGGTTGATAACAGCGCGTTCAGAGCTGTTCCGTTTCGTGTTGGATATGCTGCACGGTCATGATATCGAAATCGTTTCGCCTACTTTTATGACGCAGCGCCGTATTCCTGAGGATCAACGTATTATTCCATCACCAGTCCCCCGTTCTTCATCCGACAGAAATTTAAATGCTGAGGAAATCATGTTCGATAAAGCCGAGCGTGCAGATTTGTTGGAAGAAGAAAAAAACGCGTTGCATATAGCGATTAAGGAACTGGAAGCGCAACTTAAAGATTCAGACGGTGAAGTCAGGGAGAATATTCAAAAGGCGATTGAGGGGAACCATAGCAGACTTAAAGCGCTTGAAACCAGGGCGTCCAAACTTGCTGAGGATGAAACAAACCTGCCACCTGATAGTGCAAGTTAAAAAATCAAGAAATCCCTAATAAATTCGTAAACATCTGTAGGAGCGGCTTTAGCCGCGATGGGTGCACAGTGTTCATCGCGGCTAAAGCCCGCTCCTACAGAATACACATTGTTCACAATGACAAGATGCTCGGCACATCAGAGGTTCCTTAATCCAGGCGTCTATTTATCCAGATCCAGCGATAAAGAATTAATACAATACCTTAATCCGGTCGGTTGCGGGCCATCCTCAAAAACATGGCCTAGATGTGCGTCACATTGACTACATAAGATCTCGACTCGCCGCATACCATGACTTGAATCAGTATTCTCACGCACAGCATCTTTGCTAATGGGTTGCCAATAACTCGGCCAGCCAGACCCGGAATCATATTTTTCATCGGAACGGAACAAAGCTTGTTTGCAACAAGCGCATGTGTAAATACCCTTGTCTTTACAATCGTGATATTTGCCAGAAAAGGCGGGTTCAGTGCCATGTTTGCGGGTAACTTCAAACTGTTCCGGCGTTAAACTTTCTCGCCATTCATCATCGGTTTTATCGATGTCACTCATGGACATGCTCCGTCGTACGTGGTGTTAATTTTCTTCCCGAATTGGCTGCCGCTTTAGTGGATGGATGCGCAGTGTTTTAACCAGGTTGTCTTTCGTTTGTACAATATCCACCGGGTAACCGGCCAGCAACACACTGGTGCCTAATTGTGGGATGTCTTCCAGGTATTCGACGACCAGCCCGTTCAGTGTTTTTGGGCCGTCCGTAGGAAGTTCGATATTTAAATTACGGTTAAGTTCCCGCACGCTGGCGCTGCCATCGACAAGAATACTGCCATCTTTCTGTGGAGTATATTCAGGAATGTTGGCAGCAGGATCGGTAGTAAACTCTCCGACAACTTCTTCAAGAATATCTTCCAGGGTTGCCAGTCCCAACACATCGCCATACTCATCGACGACCAGTCCAACGCGGCGTTTGTTACGTTGAAAATTCAGCATCTGCCGATTTAATGAAGTGTTTTCAGGAATAAAATAAGTTTCCTTGACCATTTTCTCCAGTTCTTTCTTGTTAATGCCATCGCTCAGTAACAAGGGCAGTAACTTGCGAAGATGGATAAACCCAATGATCTGATTGATGCCGCCACGAAATACAGGTAAGCGTGTGTATTGTGATGACATGATTTGTTTCTTGATGAAATTCCAGTCATCGTCCAGGTCAATGCCCACAATTTCGTTACGTGGAATCATGATGTCTTCGACGGTAACTTTTTCCAGGTCGAGGATATTCAGCAACATTTCCTGGTGGCGTTTGGGGATCATAGCACCGGCTTCGAGCACCACTGTCCGTAGTTCTTCCTGGCTCAGTGCATTACTGCTAGCGTCCTCTGGTTTTACGCCAAACAGGTTTAACAGACCATTAGCAATAGTGTTGACTGTCCAGACCAGCGGGTAGAGCAGCCATAACAAGGGCGTAAAAATAAACGCCGCAGGAAAGGCAATCCGTTCTGGATACAAGGCTGCAAAGGTTTTCGGTGTGACTTCCGCAAATATCAGAATCACCAGGGTCAATAGGAAAGTAGCGATAGCGATACCGGCTTCACCATACAGGCGCAGTGCAATAATGGTAGAAATAGATGCGGCCAGGATATTGATAAAGTTATTGCCCAGGAGAATCAGACCGATTAACCGATCTGGTTTTTCCAGCAATTTTTGGGCGCGTACAGCACCTTTGTGTTTGATGCCGGCAAGATGGCGTAAACGGTAACGGTTGAGTGTCATCAGCCCGGTTTCGGAACCGGAGAAAAAAGCTGATAACAGAATCAGCAGGGCCAGGATGCCAAACAGTATGCTAATCGGGATGTCGTTCAAAAGACTTGATGCCTCGGTGTTTAATGGGAGTTACTTACTGCATCATTGTCTGCTGTAGGCCAGCCGAGCAGTTGGGCTGAGAGTATTGATAACAGACAATAACTTAAAAAGAAATAAAAGCCTGGCTCAAATGTTGCTGACAGGGTAAAAATTTCGTCACTGTGTTGTGTGGCATTGGCAGCCATAAAGGCGACGATAATGGCAACCACAAAAACGTCAGCCATCGACCATTTACCGATAATGTTGCTGATTTTTCTACTTAGATCTGCAGCACGCCCCTGTTTTTTAATATAAGTGATGAGGATTAACACGCCTTTGGTGATAGGTACGATGACACTAAACAGCATAATCAGAAAAGCAACCAGATAACTTTTTGAATCGGCCAGTTCTTTGACTGTGCCAAGTATGCTACGGGTCTTTTCGTAAGCGGGTATATCGCCTTCGACTTGAAGCTGGTTTAGCAGCCGGGCTGCTGTTCTACCCATAAAGGCAGGAATATCGGGATGATTTTCAACCAGCTCTTTACCAAGCTGAACCATCTCTGCTTTATCAACGGTACCCGTCAGGGTAAGCATAGGCTGAATCAAGCCGGGTATCAGTAAGGCATAAGCTGTTACTAACACAAGGAGACCGAGTTTGGTTTTCATTAATTTTATACGGTTCGTTGCAGTACCAGTTCCAATACAAATTTGGAACCAAAATAAGCCAGTAACAGGACGATAAAACCTGTCAGTGACCAGCGAATAGCAGTTCGCCCGCGCCAGCCATGACGCCAGCGTCCCCACAACAGAATGCCGAATACCAGCCAGGCGATAATTGACAGGATGGTTTTATGCACCAGGTGCTGTGCAAAAATATCTTCCAGAAAAAAGATGCCGGTTAACAGGGCAGCGCTTAGCAGGGCAAAGCCACTGCCAATCATTTGAAACAAGAGTTGTTCCATAACTTGCATTGGAGGTAGGGCGCGAATGAAACCACCCGGCCGCCGGTTGCGTAAATGTGTTTCCTGAATGGCCAGTAAGGCTGCCTGAACAGCGGCCAGTGCCAGCACGCTGTAAGCAAGCACAGAAAACAGGATGTGCATATCGAGTTTCCAGGAACCGGATGAAATGCTATGCGCTTCACCCCGGAAGAGGATCGCCAGACCGACTGTCGCTGCCGCAATGGGTAAAACCGGTATGCCAAGATTTTCCATTGGTTGTTTAAAAGAGGCGAGTAGTAACAGTAGTACGGACAGCAAAGCGATCAGTGAGGCGGCATTAAAAAATCCCAGGTTCAGACCGGATGCGGTGATCATATCTGGATAAAGTGTCGCAGCGTGCAGGGCAACGGCGGCGAGCCCCAGGGACAGTACAGTGCCACGCGTCAGGGATACTGCATCCTTGCCTTTGGTAAGCCGCAAGGTCAGTGCTGCGCTGGTAATCAGGTAGAGAATAATGGCCAGGGTGCCTGGCCAGACAGAATTCATGGGATTGGTTGGCGCTTCCTATTTATAGAATGGCAATCATCGCATAACCGGCCAGACGCTTGAAGCCCATAAAGCGTTGAAGTTGCTTATTCCGGTGACCATACGGGTCACTTGTTCTGCCGTGACGCGACACGGCCAGACGGGTAAATCACCAAAATCCACAAATTCCGTGAAATAGCCGACATTCGAACTGTGACCTGGGTTTTAGTTTTTAGCCATATTCAGTCTGGCATGATCCTCGCATTAACCCGATAAAGGTTTAAACGGTGAGTATGTTATGAATTTACGTATATTAGGTTGCAGTGGCGGGATCAGCGGAAACAGAACGACAACATCGCTGTTGGTCGATAACGATATCCTGATTGATGGAGGTACCGGGATCGGTGAACTTGATCGTGAAGCAATGGCGTCGATTCGGCATATTTTTGTAACTCATTCGCACCTGGATCACATTGCTGGCATTCCCATGTTGATTGATACGGTATTTGAGAACACCCACGCGCCGATTATTCTGCATGCTCGAGAAGAGACCCTTGCTACGCTTAAGAAGAATATTTTCAACTGGGAAGTGTGGCCTGATTTTACTGAATTACCGAACGCCTCTAACCCCGTCGTGAAATTTGAAGTGATGGCGCCGGGTGAGATAGTGACCCTTAATCAGCGGCGCATTGAAATGATCGGTGTTAATCATTCAGTGCCAGGCGCAGGTTTTCGTTTACAGAACGGTGGCAAGAGTTTTGCGTTCAGTGGTGACACGACTAGTAATGACAGCTTTTGGAGTGCATTGAATCAGCATCAGGATCTGGACATTCTGATTGTCGAGAGCGCTTTTGCGGATGAAGACCTTGAGTTGAGCCGTAAAGCCTATCACTACTGTCCACAGTTGCTGGCTGCAGATCTTGATAAGCTCAATCACCGGCCAGAAGTGTATATCACGCATATGAAGCCGGGTTACGAAGATATAATCATCGATCAGTGTCGGCAGCAAATCAGCAATATGGGTGTAAACCGCCTGTGCGGAGGCGATACCTTCCAGTTATAATCCACTGCAATATTCTGTAGGGAAGCCGCCGTATGTTTGACAATCTGAGTGACCGCCTGTCACGCACTATCAAGAACCTGCGTGGGCAGGGTCGCCTTAGCGAAGACAATATCAAGGAAACGCTGCGCGAGGTGCGCATGGCCTTGCTGGAAGCCGACGTGGCTTTGCCGGTGGTTAAAGAGTTTACCGAGAAGGTGCGCGAGCGCGCTATCGGTCAAGAGGTTATCACGAGCCTGACGCCGGGTCAGGCGCTGGTCAAAATTGTTAACGATGAGCTGGTTTCGCTCATGGGCGAAGCCTGTGACGAGCTTAATCTCAATGCCCAACCCCCCGTGGTTATCCTTATGGCCGGTTTACAGGGATCTGGTAAAACCACCAGCACCGCCAAATTGGCGCGCTTCCTCAAGGAGCGGCATAAAAAATCTGTCATGGTCACCAGCTGTGATGTCTACCGTCCTGCCGCTATTGAACAGTTAAAAACGCTGGCTGACCAGGTGAATGCGGCCTTTTTCCCAAGCAGTGTTGATCAGGATCCAGTCGCGATAGCAACGGCTGCGTTGGAACAGGCGCGCAAGCAGTTTGCTGATGTGTTGATTATCGATACTGCTGGCCGGTTGCACATCGATTCTGAAATGATGACCGAGATTCAACGCGTCCATTCAGCGGTTCATCCAACTGAAACCTTGTTTGTGGTTGATAGTATGACCGGGCAAGATGCGGCGAATACCGCACAGGCTTTCGATGCAGCGTTACCGTTGACGGGTGTGGTCTTAACTAAAACCGATGGTGATGCGCGCGGCGGCGCGGCGTTATCGATTCGGTCGATTACCGGTAAACCGATTAAATTTCTTGGTGTCGGTGAAAAAACTGATGCATTGGAACCCTTTCATCCTGATCGTGTCGCTTCGCGTATCCTTGGCATGGGTGATGTGCTTAGCCTGGTTGAAGAAGCTGAACGCAACGTAGATAAAGACAAGGCGCTCAAACTTGCCAGTAAATTAAAAAAAGGTAAACGCTTTGACCTGGGCGACTTTCACGATCAGCTCGAGCAAATGACCAGTATGGGTGGGCTTGGCAGCTTAATGGAAAAATTACCCGGCATGGGCGAGATACCCAAAGACGTGCGCAATCAGGTGAATGATAAAGAGTTGTACAGAATGCTGGCGATGATTCGTTCAATGACACCGAAAGAACGGCAATTTCCGGACACCATCAAAGGATCACGCCGTCGCCGGATCGCAGCAGGCTCCGGCACCCAGGTTCAGGACGTTAACCGGCTTCTGAAGCAATTTAAACAGATGCAGAAGATGATGAAAAAGATGTCCGGTGGCGGTTTGAAAAACATGATGCGGGGAATGAAGGGCCGGATGCCACAGGGGTTTCCTTTTTAAACCCCAAAAAAAAAGCGAACCCGAAGATTCGCCGTTGCTTGAAAGTAGAGGTACTGCTTGTTACTCCCCCTTAATACCGGTACTCATTATTATTATTGCCGATATCTTTTTTACATGGCCGCCGCAGGTTATTTCTAGTAGTTAACTGGCGTCGGCCTTTTTTACACGCTTATTATTATCTTTTGTTACGTGCTTGGAATATAGCAAAGGCCATGCCATATATTTAATAACATTAAAAACAAAAAGTTATATGGATATTTATTTTTTAATTATAGCGATGTGTAAAAAAATCCGTCATTACAATAGAGAGTTATTCTGGCGTATAAATAGCCAAAAGAATTATAAAACAGACACTTGACCGTCAAAAATATGCCGATATTGTGAGTCATTAAGCCTGTAAAAAATACTGACATGATTGGCGTAGTTTTATACTGCCTGAGTCTATTTAATATTTATGCTTTTCTGGCTTACTTATACTTCACTTTTTCCATAAATCCCGTACAATTACCGGTTACCTGCGGCCGCGATCGTTGCGGTTTTTTTGCATTAACGAATTTAAGAGTGAGGGTTGGACATTATGGTGACAATTCGCCTGTCCCGAGGTGGCGCAAAAAAACGCCCCTTTTACCATGTAGTCGTGACTGACAGTCGGAATCGCCGTGATGGGCGTTATCTGGAACGCCTGGGTTATTTCAATCCTGGCGCTACTGGTCAAGATGTGCGTTTGAAGATCGACGCAGAGCGTGTTCAACACTGGGTAGGCCTGGGTGCCATCCCATCTGATCGCGTTTCGAAATTACTCAAGGAGCTAACACAGTAAGCGTAACTGGTTCGAGTCAGAACCTGATTCCGGTTGGACGAATTTCCGGTGTTTATGGTGTGCAGGGATGGGTGCGAATATTTTCTTATACTGATCCGCGCGAAAACATCATTGTCTACCAGCCCTGGTTTGTAAAAAATGGCGAGGGTAGCTGGACGGAACAATCGCTTGCGAACGGCCGCCGTCACGGTAAAGGTGTTATCGCGCAGCTAACTGGCTGCACAGATCGTGACGCGGCGCATGCATTAATCGGTTATGACATTGCGGTTCAGCGTGAGCAACTACCGAAAGCTGAAGCCGGTGAATATTACTGGAACGACTTGATCGGTTTACAAGTGATCAATACCCAGGACGAACAACTGGGAACAGTCGATCATTTTTTAGAGACGGGTGCGAACGATGTGCTGGTGCTTAAGGGCGATCAGGAACGCCTGGTTCCTTTTGTGATGGAGCAGGTTGTTTTAAAGGTTGATCTGGAGAGTGGTGTTATCCGGGTTGACTGGGATAAAGAATTTTAGGTGATTGCATGCGTATTGATGTGATTACCTTGTTTCCGGAGATGATCCAGGAGCTTTGCCGCTACGGAATTCCAAGGCGCGCTGAACAACAGGGTTTGTTCGGATTGCATAGCTGGAATCCCCGGAACTTTGCCGAAGACAAGCACAAGACGGTCGATGATCGTTCTTACGGCGGTGGGCCTGGGATGGTGATGCAGGTCAAGCCGGTTAAAGATGCCATAACGGCAGCGCGGAAAGACGGCGCATGCGGGCCATTGATTTACCTGAGTCCGCAAGGCAAACGCCTGGATCAGTCTGCGGTAAAGCAGTTTGCAAAGACGCCTGGGCTGATGTTACTGGCCGGACGTTATGAAGGCATCGATGAGCGCTTGATCGAAACGGAAGTCGATGAAGAATGGTCGATTGGTGATTATGTTTTGAGTGGCGGTGAAATGGCAGCACTGGTTTTCATCGATGCCATGGTACGTTTACTGCCTGGTGCATTGGGTGATGCTGAATCAGCAAAGAATGATTCCTTTATGGATGGTTTGCTGGACTACCCGCACTACACGCGGCCCGAAGTGATTGATGGGCAACAAGTGCCGGCAGTTTTACTCGGCGGTAACCACGCTGAGATTGAACGCTGGCGGTTAAAGCAGTCGCTGGGCCGGACATGGGAAAGACGCCCGGATTTGCTGGATGCCTGTGAGCTGGATAAAACACAACGTGCTTTGCTCGAAGAATATATTTGCGAGCAGGGTGATAAGTAATTTAATTTTGAATGAACCCGTTGATGGGGATGAAACGATGAGCAACATAATCGAACAACTTGAAAAAGAACAGATGACCAAAAAGGTGCCGGATTTTTCTCCGGGTGACACCATCGTGGTTCAGGTAAAAGTGAAAGAAGGCGAACGTGAACGCTTGCAGGCTTTTGAAGGCGTGGTGATTGCCAAGCGCAACCGCGGTTTGAATTCAGCGTTTACCGTGCGCAAAATTTCACACGGCGAAGGCGTGGAACGCGTTTTCCAGACCTACAGCCCTGTGGTTGCTGAAATCAAGGTCAAGCGCCGTGGTGCAGTACGTCGTGCCAAGCTCTACTATCTTCGTGAACTTTCAGGCAAGTCAGCGCGTATCAAAGAGAAGTTATCCTGATAGCAGTGATTATCACTGAATAACTGGACGGGCAACCAGCACTGGTTGCCCGTTTTTATTTGGGTGCGCTGTTTATGCAAATACCTGTAGAGCGGCTTTAGCCGCGAAAGGCGGTGTCGCTGCTCATCGCGGCTAAAGCCGCTCTTACAAATTTGTTGCGAATTATTTGAGGTCTCCAGGAAGGGGGCAATGATAGACTATACTGATCTTATAATAGAACCCTTGAAATCAACGCAAAGGTAAGGAGTAACTAATGCCAAACACGCGCGGAATTACCCTGACTGATAAAAACCAGACACCAAAACTTGATGCGACAGTAAGCTGGCCGCTCGGTGTACTGGGTATAAAGATGGATGGCAACGCTATAAGCCGCGTATTATTTATGGAAGAAGATGCTGCTGAAATACGGCCATGTAATGCGGCGGCGGAACGTGCGGCTGATTCAATCAAACGCTATTTTAAAAATCCGAATGAAACTCCGCCAGTATCTGTCGAGCTCAAAGGTACAGAATTCCAGAAAAAAGTCTGGCATGCTTTGCAGCAGCTAAAGCCGGGCGAAGTGGTGAGCTATGGTGAATTAGCAAAACGTCTGGGTTCGGGCGCTCGCGCAGTCGGCAATGCCTGCAGAAATAATCCAGTACCGGTACTGGTGCCTTGTCATCGTGTAGTGGCCAAAAATAGCATGGGTGGTTTTTCCGGTAAACAATCTGGGTTGATGATGGACATAAAAACCTGGCTGCTGAGCCACGAAGGGGTTGAAATCCACACAAGCAAACCCCACTAATCAAAAAGTTACAATCCATGTAGGAGCGGCTTTAGCCGCGATGTATTCCGTATAAAATTTGCTCCTGTTTATTAATTATTTAATCCTGGTAATCCAAATGACAACCGAAACACAGAAAGAAACCCTCGAATTTCAAACCGAAGCCCGGCAACTGCTGAGCCTGATGATCCACTCACTATATTCAAACAAAGAGATATTCCTGCGTGAGTTGATCTCAAATGCATCGGATGCATGTGACAAACTGCGTTTTGAAGCACTCCAGAATGATGCGCTTTATGCGGGAGACAGCGATCTGCACGTCAGGGTTACTTCCGACAAAGAGAAACGAACTATCACTATCAGCGACAACGGTATCGGAATGTCGCGTGAGGAAGTGGTGGATCATATTGGCACCATTGCCAAATCTGGTACCAAACAATTCTTTGATGCTCTGACCGGTGATGAAAACAAAGATATGGAATTGATCGGTCAGTTTGGTGTGGGTTTTTATTCGGCTTTTATAGTGGCCGATGAAGTGACACTGATAACCCGGCGGGCTGGATCTGATGATGCTGTAAAATGGGTTTCAGCAGGAGAGGGCAGTTATACCCTGGAACCGGCTGACAAAGATTCACACGGTACGGAAATTATTTTGCATTTGCGTGAAGAGGAAGATGAATTTCTGGAAGTCTTCCGCCTACGTTCTATTATTACCAAGTATTCAGATCACATATCCTTACCGATTCAGTTGCCGTCTCAGGAAGAGGGTAAAGAAGACGAGTTTGAAGCAGTTAATAACACTTCTGCGTTGTGGAAGCGCCCTAAAAAAGACATTAGCGATGATGAGTATAAAGAATTCTATAAACATGTCGCCCACGACTTTGGCGAGCCGATGCTCTGGACGCACAGTCAGGTTGAAGGAACACAGGAATATACAACGCTGCTCTATATTCCGAAGCGTGCACCTTTCGATCTTTATGACCGGGACCAGCAGCATGGCATAAAACTCTATGTGCGCCGTGTTTTCATCATGGATGATGCAGAAAACCTGATGCCGCAATACCTGCGTTTTGTACGTGGCCTGGTGGATTCTGATGACCTGCCGTTGAACGTATCGCGCGAAATTTTGCAAAAAAATAAATTCATCGACACTATTCGTGGTGCCTCAGTGAAGAAAATTCTTGGCTTGCTGGAAAAAATGGCCAAGAACGAACCCGAAGAATATGCAGAGTTCTGGGAACAATATGGTAACGTCCTGAAAGAAGGGCCAGCCGAAGATTTCAGTAACCGTGAACGTATAACTGGTCTGTTACGTTTTGCATCGACACATAACGACAGTGATTCACAGACTGTTTCCATAGCGGATTACGTCAGCCGTATGAAAGAAGGCCAGGAAAAGATTTACTATATTACGGCTGATAGTTTTGCTGCGGTCAAAAACAGTCCGCACCTGGAAATATTCCGCAAAAAAGACATCGAAGTCTTGTTGATGTTCGACCGCGTAGATGAGTGGCTGACCTCGCACGTCAACGAGTTTGATGGAAAATCGCTGGTCTCTATTGCTAAAGGCGAACTGGATCTGGGCGAACTAAAGGACAAGGACGATGAAAAAGCCGAGAAGGAAGCTGAAGGTGCGCATAAGGAACTCGTTGAGCGAATCCAGAAATCATTAGGTGAGGACATCAAGGAAGTGCGGGTCAGTCACCGGCTAACAGATTCACCATCCTGTCTGGTCATGGAAAATGATGAAATGCCCGTTCACCTGCAAAAGATGCTCAAACAGGCTGGCCACGACGTGCCCGATAATAAACCTATTCTGGAAATCAATGCGGATCACGCTTTGGTTAAACGCCTGAATGATGAAAACAACGACGACCGTTTTACCGACTGGTCAAAATTACTCTTCGAACAAGCCATGCTCAGCGAAGGCGGACAACTGGATGATCCAGCCGCTTTCGTAAAACGCATGAATACCATGTTGATAGATCATGTATAGCTAAACTATCTAAAGAAAACTTCCCGGCATAATTCCCTCTCCCTCCGGGAGAGGGCCAGGGAGAGGGAATAAATCAGGCAGTTAGTTTTTGAAAGTAAAGCTAGTAATCTACCAGAGAGCTAAAATGCCCACCCCAAAACCCACCTTAAAAATAACCGTCTTTTCAGACTACATCTGTCCCTTCTGCTACATCGGCGACGCACGCCTAAACCGCCTGCGTGATGAATACGACCTCAAGGTCAACTGGTGTTTCCTGGAAATCCACCCAGAAACACCCGCCGAAGGTATGCATATATCAAAGCTGGGCTACGACGATGCAGTCTGGCGTAAGATGGAAATTACGCTGGTTAATATGGCAGAAGAGGACGGTCTTCCATTTCATGTATACGACTTTACTACGAATTCACGTTCAGCCTTGTTACTAGCCGAAGCGGCAAAACGGAATAATGCAGAATTATTTTATAATTTGCACAACAGATTGTTTAAATCCTTGTTTGTCGATGGTGAAAATATCGGAGACCGCGATGTGCTACGAAAAATAGCCGGTGACGCCGGACTGGCACAAGAACTCACTGAACAGGCATGGGAAGATCCAAAGTACAATAATTACCTAAAACAATATCACCAGGCTGCACAAGAATTAAAAGTGAGTGCAACGCCGACATACATTATAGGTGAAGACAGCTTACGTATAGACGGTGCTGTGCCTTACGATGAAATGCTAAAAAGAATTCAGTCAGGGTAGACTGTAGGGTGGTTATGCTGAAACTGCAGGAATTATATACAGAATACCGCCAGAAAAAAAGAAGAGCATGAACGCAATTGATCCCCAATGTTTAAGTTTATAAAATATGGGTTGCAGTAGTGACCTAAAGAACCAGAATGCGGCCATGAATATTAATAAGCTTCTTCCTAAATGGCTAGTTAGTAACACGGTGCTATACACTAAAGATAGATAAGCGAAAATACCAAATATAAAAGTCAAGCTAAGATTAAGCACTTGCATGGTTGCTCTGTTCAGGAATGATAATGAACGGAGGTCATCACCCCAGTTGAAGATGCGCCAAAAAAGCAGGTGAAACACTATCAGGGCAATGTTGTACAGGCCGCCAATCTTAATCAGTGTTTCCATCATATTATCCACTAGGTCGTTTAAATTCCATTCTCCGGAATACCATCATTGCTATGAGCAGCATACAGGCTATCGAAATAGCTGCAGGAAATAATACAGTCGTGACTGAGTAATTTTCCAGCGCTAAAATCACAAAAATATTACGTGCAGTGAAAAGTCCAAAGAACAGTAATGATTCTGAATGCGGGTCGTTATAGGATTTTCTGACAGTTGGGACAAACCCTAAAACATCTACAGTTGTTAATATGACCACAGCCCATAGTGGATCGGAAGTGAAATACCAAAATGGTAAAGATGACATTGCCGCCGTAAAAAATAACCAGTCGGTTCTTGTGATGGTTATATCTGATCTTTTTATATAAGCCAGGAACGCTACAAATAGTGTAATCACCCCGGAAATTCCGATTGGCCAGGCGCCTGCGCCTCCGTGGTCTTCGAGTTGAGCCAGAAAGACTACAAAGGTTGTCGTGCCCCAGATTACCCAGGAAAATACGTGTGGCTTTATTTTCCCCTGAACGATCGATCGTATGTAGGGTAAAAAAGCTAGTAATGTAAGTGCTATTGCAACGGCACTTAAAATAACTTTATAGGACATGGTATGCCTGGGTGAAATGAACTGGGATCAGAGTATGGTTCCACCAAATATTAGCCAAAACCACGTTCTAATCCCAGTATTACAGATGGTGTTTACGTGATTAGTAGCGAATCATTACGCGGTATTTTAATGTGGTATTCCCTTCTGCGGGTACCACGATTTTCCATTCTGCTGTGCCAGAGGCAACTTTTTCGTGTGGCTGGGTTTCCTCTTTCATCTCCCAGTCTCCGGGAATCGGTTCGCGTACTACAACAGTGACCGGTTGGTTTTTTGCATTTTTCAGTTTGATTTCATAGCTACTCTCAAAAGCATAGTGATATTTTCCAGATGCACTGTGCTTACGAAAGTTCGTTTGTTTTTTATCTGCAGTGATATCAAATGCATCGCCAAGTTTTAACTTGATAGTCTCGTTTTTCGGTGTGTGGTCAATTCGATCTTCACCAATGAATTGCGCATTACCTGCTTTGTCTTTTTTATAAACCCGGACGATACCTTTTGGTAACGGCATGCCCATGCCCGTTTTTTCGCGGTTTTCAAGTTTAACAAAAACACCGATCTTCATCTTTTGACCAATATCACCATGACTGCTTCGGTAGTAATAATCGTTGCCTTGTAACAGGAATTCCTTGTCGACTGGAACGCCAGACGCACCCATTAGCGCTACCTGTTTTGTCTGATTATCAGCGATAGTGGTTGGTCTGCCCAGGGTGTACAGGTGATATTCAAACAGACCTTCTTCAGCCATGGGGGCTGAGTCAGCCATTTCATTCATTAATACCGCACCGCGCGATACAGCCTTACGGTATTCCTGTTTGACACGGTTAACATCCCCTGCGACCAGCTGCATTTTTGCATTCTGGTAAGTTGTACCGCTGTGGTTATTGAGTGTTACCCAGCCCAGCAAATCAATCCGGTTATCTTCGGCATTTAATTCAGCTACATAATCGGCTTTCCAGGACAAGCCGCCGGTTAAATAACTCAGCTCAACATCTTGCGGGCTAGGAGATGAGTTATTTAATTGCGTTACCAGCGTGGGTTTATCACGCAAATTATTCGGTACCCCATCAAAAATCATGCGCCCACGCGGGTTGACCTCTATCCGGTCACCGATCTGCAGCACCGTTCCGTTATTAGTGCTGAGTACTTTTGCGGATTCTATTTTTTCATTACCGGTTGCTGGATTCATAGTCGCAATACGAATACTCTTTCCAACATATTTTTCCAGAAGCTTTTGCGGAGTCAGTAAATCGAAGTCAAAATTCTGCTCAATCACCTGTAACCCGTTTACATTCGCAACATTTCTCAGCATGGCTGTTTCCGGCCGCATTTTTGCGCTCACATCACGAAATGCCAGATTATTAAAACCCTGATCGAGCTTGATGGTACGGCGGTCTTTGACCAGAGCCAGATTTTCGTTATAGATAGTCACAGCCACGGAGGTTTGATCCTGAAGATCCGTGCGTTTTTCATCATTCGCCGCCTGGGCGGTAAATGAGAGGATGGCTGCAGCCAACGGTATTAATTTATAAGTAAAAGAGTGTGCCATTGGTAATCCCTTGATTGTTGATTCATTAAAATAGCGTATCACGTTTATTAACGTGGTAATCCTGGAATGGGGTTAATTTTTATTCTGTAAGATAGGGTCAATATCTAATGGCACTTACTTAAAGCATCGTAAAAAAATAAATTTAAGCCGCCAGGATTACCAAGTTAATATGGGTGATTAATGAATATAAATTATTTCCCTGTGTTGATCTTTTTAGCGATTAATTTTTCAGCATGCACTGCATGGCCTTGTATGCTTGGTTGATACGGTTATCTTTACTTAGGATGCCATGAAAAAATGTGGCAATTAGTACATATTCTTGGTCGAGAAAGTCATTTGTTGCTTTCTTGGCCGGGAGTGATTCCAGGCCACCCTGTGCTATCCAATCGAGAGACCACCAAAATATCAACAGAATCAACCGAAATGCAAGAGGTTTTGTTTTAAGAAAACTTGTGATTCGATTTTTTGGGAAGTTAACCATTTCGAAGAATTGGCTCATGAGGTTGGGTGCACTTAGCAATGCAAGTTTTGTAATTTCTTCGCCTGTGATGGAGCCATTTCGCAGAGATTTAAGTATGTCCTTTTCGAGGCTATCCCTGGTGGCCTCTACAAGTTCGGTCAGCGTCATCAAGTTTTGCTGATGGTTTAGGGCTTCTTTAGTAAGCTCTTCACGAATTATGCCTACCTCGGAATGAAATTTTGCAAATGCGCTTCCGTTAATGCCAGATCGGATTTCTTTTAGAAGCGACCTAACAATTGGTGTAAATCTGCGACAAATCAAGTGTCCATTCGAACTCTGACGATTTTTGATCTCGAAACGAATGGCTTCCCCAACAGATATTCCCGCGTAAACCCGGTTTGGGGCTCCCGACAGAAATTTAAGTGATTGCCTGATCGTGTTTTCCCAAGAGTTCGATTTGCACATTTCAATAAATGCAACATCCGGAATAATAAATCGTACCTGTGGATCATTTACTACAAGAGAGGCGAGGTTATTATCGCGATAGTAGCCTTGATCAATAATAAGGAATTTCTTTTGCATGAACTGAACACTGATAGTCTTGTTTGGATGTATCCATGGCAGTCTCACTTGCTGCTATCAATTGTAGTCGCGCAACCATTTTTTCCTTTGGCTCATGTTCATGCGCTATGGTAAACGAGATTGCCACACATCTGGATTTCTGGATTGGCGAAGAATTGCTATAATTCGAACAGTGCCCGTTTCCGAAATAAAGTAAGCTGCATAGGGAAATCGACGAACCAGTACTCTTCGGGCGTTCTCATAAACAGGTTGGTAGATATCCGGATTATCGATTACCCGGTACAACGCTGCATCAAGCTCTAACAAAAACTCGACACCTAAGCTCGGAAACTGATCTTCATACCACCTTGCTGCTTCATCCGCTTCCTGCGTTGCTTGCTGTTGTATGATGAGTTGTTTCAACGTTTCCTTAACTTGCTCAGGAGTTCCTCTCGAACTTCTCTCCAGGGACGGCCGGCATCAGGATCTTCCTTGTAGTCCTTTAATCTCTCATCCAAAATGTGCTTGTGTTCTTCTGAAACCTGAATTGATGAAGAGTCATTTGTGATGTAATCCCACAGATCCTGGACATAGCGAATCCGTTCTTCTACAGGAAGAGACTCAAATTCTGGCGGAATTTTTTTTAGAGAATGGCCCATGGCCTGATTATAACTTATCACTGGAAAATACCAACACCTTACTTTATCTGATTGTATAAATACTGGATACGCGTCCTTTTCTTAAGAAATCAAATCAACGCTATAACCCAATGATTGCTATTAATAATCCAGAAACAGCCGGTTTATTGAGCCTGTTATACCAGAACAAATGTTGACTCCATGGATAAGTCAATATCTAATACTACTGTAAATATATACAGTAACTTATTCTACCTCATACCATGCCCTATCGTCTATGGCCGCGCATGATTGCGCTGGCTGATATGAATGCTTTCTTTGCTTCCATCGAGCAGTTGGATCGGCCTGAGTGGCGTAAAAAGCCGCTGGGGGTGACCAACGGTTTGACGGGGACGACCATTATTACCTGTTCTTATGAAGCGCGCCGTCATGGTGTTCATACTGGTATGAAGGTGCGTGATGCGCGTCAGCGTTGTGCTGATTTTATTCAGGTACCCGCGCGTCCGTACCGGTATGCAAAAGTGTCCACCGACATTATGCGGGCGCTGGAAACGGTGACGCCTGATATGGAAATATTTTCTGTTGATGAAGCTTTCCTGGATCTTACGCCTTGTCTGAAATTATATGGGTGCGATGCCGAAGCGATTGGGCGGCGTATAAAAAAGACGGTGTTCGATGCGTCCAGTCTGTTGTGTTCTGTGGGTATCGGTGTCGACAAGACGGTGGCGAAGTGGGCGGCGAAGCAGCAGAAGCCGGATGGTCTGACTATTGTGGAGCCGTGGAAGACGGCTGAAACGCTTTGCAATGTGCCGGTGACGGAGCTGTGTGGTATCAATAAGGGGATCGGTAGTTTTCTGGCGCAGTTTGGTGTGCATACCTGCGGTGACATGCAGAAAATACCGATCAGTGTGCTGGCGCAGCGTTTTGGTAATCCTGGCCGACGTATCTGGCTGATGGCGCAGGGTCAGGATCCGGAGGAATTGCAGCGGGGTATTGCAGCACCAAAGTCACTGGGGCATGGCAAGGTGGTGCCGCCGAATACCACCTGCCGTCACAGCCTGGATATTTTTATGATGCATATGGCCGAGAAAGTCGGCCGGCGTTTGCGGCAGAATAATCTTGAGGCACGGCATTATGCGATTGGCGCTAGAATTACGGCTGGCTGGTTATCGGAGAAATACCGGACTTTGTTGCCGACCGATGATGGTGCGCAGATTTATCAACTGGCGCAGTTCTTTTTGAATAATGTCTGGCAAAAGGAGGGCGTTTTTCAGGTGCATATTGGTGCGCTGGATCCGCGGCAGAAGTCTAATCAGCTGGATCTGTTTGATCGGGCAGATGATCAGCGTACTGCGCTTAATGCAGCGATCGATGCTATCAATGCGCGGTTTGGTGAGTTTACGGTGTGTAATGCGCCGTTGCTTCAGCGTTCTGATATGCCTAATGTTATTTCACCCTCCTGGAAGCCGCAGGGGCATCGTAATACTTTGCAGGATTGATTTGAGGGGAGGGCTATTAGCTAGCAGTGATTACTTCTGTTTTCTTTGTGTATTCGCATACATCGTGAATGATGCAATCCGGGCATTTGGGTTTTCGCGCGACACAGGTGTAGCGTCCGAGCAGAATCAGCCAGTGATGGGCATCTTGTTTAAATTCGTCCGGTATTAAGCGCAGCAGGCGCTTTTCAACTTCCAATACGTTTTTACCGGGGGCAATAGCAGTGCGGTTGGAGACCCGAAAAATGTGAGTGTCTACGGCTATCGTTGAATGACCAAAAGCAGTATTTAAAATTACATTGGCAGTTTTGCGTCCCACGCCTGGCAATGCTTCCAGGGCTTCGCGATTTTCAGGCACTTTGCTGTTGTGTAATTGTTCGAGTAGCTGACAGGTTTTTATTATATTTTTTGCCTTGGTATTAAACAGTCCAATCGTTTTGATGTATTGCTTCAGGCCGGTTTCGCCGAGGTTGTACATCGCATGGGGGTTTTTGACTTTTTTGAATAATGGACGCGTTGCTTTGTTAACACCGACATCGGTCGACTGTGCGGACAGGATGACGGCGATCAGGAGTTGAAAAGTATTCTGGTAGTGAAGTTCAGTAGTGGGTGCTGGATTAGCGGCGCGTAAACGGGTGAATATTTCTATGCGTTTTTGTTTGTTCATCTACCAAAAATAAGTTATATTTATATATAGTAATTACAATAAGTTATATAGCTGTTATTAAGTTAATTCTACGACTTGATTAGTGGCTGCAGGTAGCTGTTTAGAGGGTTCTGACAGGCGGTTGTCGATGATGTTTTTCAACGCGATCAACAAACCAAGACCAATAAAGGCGCCCGGTGGTAACACGGCCAGTAGAAAGCCGGTGTAATCCTCCACGAAGGTTAAAGTCAGGCTCCGTCCGCTTTCACCGAACATTAAATGCGCCTGTGAAAACAAGGTGCCTTTGCCAATGATCTCCCGCAAGCCACCCAGTGTCACTAATACTAGTGTGAATCCAAGGCCCATACTTAAGCCGTCTACGAAGGCTTTACTGACGGGCTGTCTGGATGCGAAGGCTTCGGCGCGTCCGATGATGGCGCAGTTGGTGACAATGAGCGGGATAAAGATGCCAAGAATTTTATAGAGCTCGTGGAAGAAGGCGCTCATGGCTAATTCAATTGCTGTCACTATGGAGGCAATCACTAACACAAAGACAGGTATACGGATTTCCTTGCGGACGATATTGCGTATTGCGGAGACAATGGTGTTGGAGGCGACCAGCGTGAGTGTGGTCGCCAGACCTAGCCCAAGACCATTAATAAAGGTATTAGTAACAGCAAGTAACGGGCACAATCCGAGTAATTGGACGAGGCCGGCATTATTGCCCCAGAGGCCATCTCGAATGATAGTTGAATATTGATTACTCATGCCGGATCTGACTCTGCGGGCTCTTGTGTAAACAGGCGTTGGTGCCTCATCTGAAAGTATAACAAAGCTTTATGCACCGCTTTTACCACGGCTCGTGGTGTAATGGTTGCGCCGGTAAATTGATCGAATACGCCACCATCGCGCTTGACCTTCCATTGCAGGGTTGCCGGGTTGCTGAGTGAACGGTTATTAAAACCAAGCATCCAGTCATCACGTTCGATTTCTATGCCATCACCTAACCCTGGGGTTTCATGGTGACTCACGACACGGACGCCTGATAGAGTGCCATCCAGCTTGATGGCAACCAGTAGCCTGATATCACCATTGTAACCATCCGGTGCAATGACGCTGAGTACGGCAGCAACTGGCCAGCCCTGTTTACGCGCGCGGTAGACAGACACCATTTTATCGGTGCCCAGCAAATCATTTCCAGGCACGAGCAGAATGTCATGGAAAATATCATTATCATATTGATCGGCCGGAATTAGTTCATTTATGCTGCGCAGTAAGGCTTTACGTTCGTTATCGGCAATACGTTCTGCTGTATTGTCATAAGTGTAGGCGACCAGTCCAACACCAATAACAGCGAACAGAAATAATAAGCCAGCCGAGCGTGCGATTTGCCGGTATTTCATTTCACGAATCTTCGTGACCGAATACGCGCGGCCGTGTGTAGTAGTCGATCGTAGGAGCGGCCATATTCATTAACAGCACACTGAAAGCAATAGCATCCGGATAACCGCCCCAGGTGCGGATGATGTAGATCAGTACACCAATCCCTACGCCGAAATAGATCCGTCCCTTTGGGGTCGTTGCAGCACTGACAGGATCTGTAGCGATAAAGAAAGCGCCCAGCATGGTGGCACCGCTGAACAGGTGAAAAATCGGACTTGCAAAATTGTCGGAGTCAGCCGCATAGAAAGGATTAGCCATGATAAACAGGGCGGCAAGCATGGCAACCGGAATATGCCACTGAATCACACCGCGCCGTATCAACCAGATGCCGCCAGCCAGGTAAGCCAGGTTGATCCATTGCCAGCCTTTACCACCCAGTGCGCCGAACAACGGACTGTTGGTAATTTCGCTCCAGGTATCAAATAAACTAAACCCGGTTTTGACCGTATCCAGCGGAGTCGCCATGGTGATGCTGTCCAGCGTGTGTCCCGCTGGAGGTACTCCACCAAATATCATGCGCATTGTATCCAGTAAGCCAACCATGCCGGGTTCAAGTCCATGGGGCGCTGGCCATAATGTCATTTGCAAGGGGAAAGAAATAATCAATACGACAAAACCAACCATCGCCGGGTTAAACGGGTTATAGCCCAGGCCACCGTAAAGATGTTTGGCAACAATAATGGCAAACAGCGTACCGATAACAGGTATCCACCAGGGCGCCAGAGGGGGTAACGCCAGCGCAAGTAACAGACCGGTAAGGAGGGCGCTGCCATCATAAAGCGTATCAATAACCGGTTTGTTGCGCAGTTTGAGTACGGTGGCCTCTGCCGCCAGCGCGGTGAATGACGCCAATAGCAGATTAAATAAAACACCCCAGCCAAAGAACCACAGCATGAACAGGATACCTGGTATCAATGCCAGCATGACGTCGCGCATCATGATTGAAACCTGATTGGTGACCGGCATGTGAGGTGAACTGCGGGTAGTGAATTTCATTCGCTATCAGCCTCCCCGCTGCTCGCAGACTGGGCCGCCGATTTTTTTGCCTTGACGCGTTCCAGTGCGGCTTGTATCGCTACCTTTTTTGCATCTTTATCGGTTGCGGGCGAATCTTTCAGTGCCTGTTTGTGTTTGCTGCGCCGTTCAGCCAGTTCGAGTTTTTCACGCGCCAGTCTTATTTCGTGAAATTCAAAACGTTGCCTGGCGGCGTCGGATTTTTCGCGTTGTGTTTCCTGTTCCCATATCTCAGTCTTGGCATATCGGTAATATTGCACCAACGGTATATGGCTAGGGCATACCTGGGCGCAACAACCACATTCGATGCAGTCGAATAGATCATGTTCCTGGATTTTGTCAAAGGCGCGGGTTTTGGCAAACCAGTAAAGTTGTTGTGGCAACAACCCGGCCGGACAAACCTGGGTGCATTTGCCGCAGCGGATACAGGGCAATGCAGCTTGCGGTTCGGGAGATTCTTTGTGGGTGGTTGCCAACAGGCAATTGGTGGTTTTGATAACCGGGATGTCGTCACTCTGTAAACCAAAACCCATCATCGGGCCACCCATGAGTAACCGATTGACGTCCGGCATATAACCACCACAGAAATCGACCAGATGACTGATCGGTGTGCCGAGTAATACTTCGAGATTACGCGGTTGTTTAACGCCGCTGCCGGTAACGGTCACAATGCGTGAGATCAGAGGCTGCAGGAATGTGACCGCACGGTAAACGGCTGCGGCGGTGCCAACATTGTGGCAAATCATACCTATATCAGTAGGCAGTCCGTTACTCGGCACTTCTTTTCCCGTTAACGAGTAGATCAGTTGTTTTTCACCACCAGCAGGATAAATCGTCGGCACGCTGATAACCGGTATGTCCTTCTCGCCGAGTTTATCCAGCGCTTCTATCAATGCCTGTTTTGCTTGTGGCATGTTGTCTTCTATGCCGATCACGCACTGCGATGCGCTTAAGGCATGGCGCATGATGAGAAGCCCTTCGATCACTTCTTCAGGCCGGTCGAGTATCAGCGCTTCATCGCAACTGATATAGGGTTCGCACTCTGCGGCATTGAGGATGACTAGTTCTATCGATGACTGGAGGCCTGTGCTGCATTTTACGGCGGCGGGAAAGCCTGCACCTCCAAGGCCAACAATGCCTGCATCCATGACACGTTGCCGGATTAAGGCGGGTTCCAGATTCAGGGCGTTAGTTGCGTCCAGAGATTTAGCCCATCGATCTTCTCCATCGGTTTGAATGTGTATACAGATGGCATTAAGTCCAGACGGATGGGGTACCGGGTGTTCACTTAGATTCGTCACGGTGCCCGAACTGGATGCGTGGATAGGGGCGCTGATATAGCCTGAAGCTGCCGCGATGATTTCACCCTTGGCGACATGTTGGCCTATTTTAACAAGGGGTTCTGCAGCCTGACCGATATGCTGACTAATGGGAATAATCAGTTCTGACGGTAACGGAATAGCCTGTACCGGATCCTGCAATGATTCGGATTTGTGCGACTCTAGAACAAGACCGCCGGGGATGGGATGGGGATTTTCAAGTAGCGAAACCATAAGCCCCGCATTGTACCTGCCTGGCTTATAAAATGCCGCTGTTGAGCTGTAGTTTTAGTCGGTTATTTCAATAACCTGCGTCGTAATTCCCATGTGCTGTTTCAGGAAGATGAGTCCACATTCATTAAGCGGCTGTTTTCCGGGGAGGGCCATTTCCAGTTACTGAGATTTTTCTCTACCGGCACCATCAGAATGCAATCGACCGGGCAGGGAGGCAGGCAGAGGTCGCAACCGGTGCATTCGGATTCAATGACGGTATGCATTTGTTTGGCTGCACCGAGTATCGCATCAACCGGGCAAGCCTGGATGCAGAGTGTGCAACCAATGCAGGTTTGTTCATCGATAATGGCAACCGTTTTTTCTGTATGTTCGCCGTGTTCATCATTGAGCGGTTTGGCTTCTACGCCTAACATATCGGCCAGCGCTTGAATGGTTACTTCGCCACCAGGAGGACATTGATTAATATCGGCGTCGCCCGCTGCCATCGCTTCAGCATAAGGGCGGCAGCCAGCATAAGTGCATTGGCCGCACTGAGTTTGCGGTAACAGCGCATCTATTTGGTCAGCAATCGGATTTGTTTCAACTTTGAACCGAATTGCCGCAAAGCCCAGCAGTAAACCGAACAAGGCAGCGAGAATTCCAATAGCGAGAATAGCGGTCAACATAGGATTTTGCTAACCGTTGATCAGTCCGGAAAAACCCATAAAGGCAAGTGACATCAACCCGGCAGTAATCAAGCCGATAGCAGAACCACGAAAGGGTAAGGGAACATCGGCGGCATCGATACGTTCACGCATGGCGGCAAATAGAATCAACACCATAGAGAAGCCGACCGCCGCACCAAATCCATACAAGACAGAGGCAAAGAAACCATGGCTTTCCTGTACATTCAGCAGTGCGACACCGAGCACAGCACAGTTGGTTGTGATCAACGGGAGGAAAATACCGAGTACCTGATATAACAGAGGGCTGGTTTTATGGACGACCATTTCGGTGAATTGCACCACCGCAGCGATAACCAGGATAAACGTTATAGTGCGCAGGTATTCCAGCCCTAGCGGCGCGAGCAAATATTCATTGGCGAGGTAACTACATGCCGATGACAGGGTCAAAACAAAGATTGTTGCCAGCGACATCCCGGCCGCCGTTTCCAGTTTGCGCGACACGCCCATGAAAGGACACAGGCCGAGAAACTTCACCAGTACGAAATTGTTTACCAGTACAGTGCTGATGAGTATGAGGGCGTATTCAGCCATGAGTATTTAGATTTTCAGTTTGCACTTGGTGATAATAAAGTTCCCGGTTTTATTTGACCTTCATTCCAGGCAGTGCGCCTTCATGCGGTTCCAGAATAAACAAGTCTTTACCCCCTGGCCCCGCTGCCAGTACCATTCCTTCAGAAATACCAAAACGCATTTTCCTTGGTGCAAGGTTAGCGACCATGACAGTGTGTTTGCCAACTAAATCCTCAGGAGCATAAGCACTCTTGATACCAGCGAATACATTTCGTGTTTCACCACCAATATCCAGTGTGAGTTGTAATAGCTTGTCGGCTTTTTCAACGGCTTCGGCTTTGACGATTTTAGCAATACGTAAATCAATTTTGGCGAATTCATCATAATTGATCGTTTCACCAATCGGATCATCAGCGAGCGGGCCGCTGGCAGGTTTTGCCGCGGTTTCAGTCAGGCTGTCTTTTGATGCATCAATCATGGCGGTGATGGCCTCGGGTTCTATGCGCTTGGCAAGGTGTTTGAATTTGTTAAGCTGGGTGGGGAAGCTGTCAAGATCACTCCAGATGAAGCTATGATCCATAGCAAATAGTTCGCGAGCTACACGGCTTGTAATGCCCGGAATGATCGGCGTGAGCAAAACGGACAGGGAATAAAATCCGTGCATAATCCGCGAGCAAATTTTATGTAACTTGTCTTTTTGTTCCGGATCCTTGGCGAGCTTCCAGGGTTCGTGTTCATCAAAATACTGATTGATTTGGTCAGCGTATTGCATAATGTCGCGTACTGCCTGACTAAATTCACGCGCTTCGTAATGTTCCGAAATAGTTTGGGCCGTACCCTGAATACTTTCTAAGTAGAGTTTTTTATCGGCATCATTATCTGTGAATTCATTAATGCCAAGCAATTTTCCATCAAATTGTTTAACAATAAAATTAGCAGTACGGCTGGCTATGTTGACATATTTTCCAACCAGGTCGCTGTTAACTCTCTGCGAGAAGTCATCCAGATTTAAATCCATATCGTCGATACCATTGCCCAGTTTGGCAGCAAAGTAATAACGCAGGTATTCCGGGTTTAAATGATCCAGCCAGGTGCGGGCTTTGATAAAGGTGCCGCGTGACTTGGACATCTTCTGGCCATTAACAGTTAAAAATCCATGTGCAAAAATACCCGTGGGTGTGCGGAAATCAGCACCGGTCAACATGGCTGGCCAGAACAGGGCGTGGAAACGGATAATATCCTTGCCAATAAAATGATACAGTTCGTGTTCACTGTCCTTGCTCCAATAAGCATCAAAGTCCAGATTCTTTTCAGCGCAGAATTGTTTGAAGCTGGCCATATAACCAATGGGCGCATCCATCCAGACATAAAAAAACTTACCCGGTGCATCCGGGATTTCAAAACCAAAGTAGGGTGCGTTGCGAGAAATATCCCAATCACGCAAGCCTTCTTCAATCCATTCATTTAGCTTATTGGATACGGAGCTCTGAACATGACCGGCTTTTAGCCAGTCACGTAGCATGCCTTCAAAGTTATTCAACTTGAAGAAGTACTGAAGGGATTCTTTTTCTACCGGTTTGGCGCCCGACACAACGGAATAGGCATTTTTTAAATCAGTGGGCGCATAAGTTGTGCCGCAGACTTCGCAGTTGTCACCATATTGATCGGCAGCACCACACTTGGGACATTCGCCTTTAATAAACCGGTCCGGCAGGAACATTTCTTTTTCCGGATCGTAGGCCTGTGTAATAGTCTCGGTAGCAATGTGTCCTGCCGCTTTGTTGCGCAGGTATATGGTTTCAGCGAGCTTGCGGTTTTCGTCTGAATGGGTGCTGCCATAATGATCAAAGTTAATCATGAAGTCAGAGAAATCAGCACGGTGTTCCTTGTCGACAGCTTCGATCAGTTGTTCCGGCGTAATGCCTTCTTGTTGTGCGCGCAACATGATAGGCGTGCCATGGGCATCATCAGCACAGACGTACCAGCAGGTGTGGTCACGCATTTTTTGGAAACGCACCCAGATATCGGTCTGGATATATTCAACCAGATGGCCAATGTGAATTGGGCCGTTGGCATAGGGCAGGGCGCTGGTCACCAAAATGGTGCGATGCTTGACTGACATAAATTCCTGTAAGCTATTCGGGTTAGCGCGTCATTATGCCAGACGTAGGAGCATGGAGTGTGGATAAATATCCCATCTTCCCGGTGGAAACAGTGTCTGAGTACCAACAAATCCTCACAAACCAAAATGAAGACCCGCCAGGATAAATTGTGTACAATTTCGGGCTGCTATTTTTCAGACTTTTCCAGCCCGGCCAGCCGGTTACTGGATCCAGAGGACATCATTAAACATGGCTGACGTCACCGAAGCAATTGTCGAAACGAAACTGAAGGAATACATCGATCCTTTTCTTGAGAAGGACCTGGTCAGCAGTAAAATGCTGCGCAAAATTACGATCGAAGGCGATCAGGTGCTGGTTGATGTGGTGCTGGGTTTTCCAGCCAAGAGTTACCAGGAAGAACTGGCTGCCAAACTGAAATCCATGATTGAGTCAATCGATGGTGTCAGTAAAGCGCGCGCCAATGTGAGTTTTGCTATTCAGGCGCATTCAGTGCAGAAAGGTGTCAAAACCATCGACGGCATCAAGAATATCATTGCCATTGCTTCTGGTAAGGGTGGTGTTGGAAAATCCACAACTGCAACTAATATGGCGCTGGCATTATCAGCCGAAGGTGCAAAAGTCGGCATACTGGATGCAGACATCTACGGTCCGAGCCAACCACGTATGATGGGCATCACGGGCAAGCCTGAATCCAAAGACGGCAAGACACTGGAACCCATGGTGAGCTATAACATTCAAACTATGTCGATAGGTTTCCTGGTCGATGAAGAAACGCCGATGATCTGGCGTGGCCCGATGGTGACCCAGGCATTGCAGCAGCTACTGGGTGATACCAACTGGCACGATCTGGATTATTTAGTAGTCGATCTGCCGCCGGGTACCGGTGATGTGCAATTGACGCTGGCACAACAGGTTCCAGTCAGTGGCGCTGTCATCGTCACCACCCCACAGGATATTGCATTGCTCGATGCCCGCAAGGGTCTCAAGATGTTTGAGAAAGTAGAAGTACCAGTGCTGGGTATTATTGAAAATATGAGCATTCATATTTGCAACGAATGTGGCCACGAAGAGCACATCTTTGGAGAAGGCGGAGGCCAGCGCATGTCGGAAGACTACGACGTGGATTTCCTGGGCGCTTTACCACTGGACAAGACCATCCGCGAAGAAGTCGACAATGGACGGCCCTCGGTGATTGCCAATCCGGATGGCCGGATAGCTCAGATTTACCTGGATATTGCCCGGCGTACTGCAGCCAAGCTGTCGTTAAAGTCCAAAAATTATGCGGCCAAGTTCCCGCAAATCGTTATCGAAAACAATTGATTTTTGATTTTAACACCCAGTCTCTCTACCTAATCCCCTCTCCCTCTGGGAGAGGGGATCAAAAAAAGCATTTCCACTTTTTAATAATAAAATTCCCGGTATATTTCCCACTAGCTAAACTCAGGAAAAACTAACCATGTCGATAAAATCCGATAAATGGATACGCCACATGGCCGAAACAGAAGGCATGATCGAACCCTTCATCTCTGGTCAGGTTCGAGAACATGAAGACATCGGACGGGTGATTTCTTATGGCACCTCAAGCTACGGCTACGATATTCGTTGTGCGGACGAATTTAAAATCTTCACCAATATCAATTCTGCCATCGTAGATCCCAAGAATTTCGATGACAACAGTTTCGTTGATGTGAAATCAGATATCTGCATCATCCCGCCAAATTCTTTTGCATTGGCACGGACAGTAGAATATTTCCGGATTCCACGCAGTGTATTGACCATTTGTCTGGGCAAGTCTACGTATGCCCGTTGTGGCATCATCGTTAATGTCACTCCGCTGGAACCAGAATGGGAAGGTCACGTTACGCTGGAGTTTTCTAACACAACACCATTACCAGCAAAAATCTACGCCAATGAAGGTGTCGCACAAGTGCTGTTTTTTGAATCAGATGAAGTTTGTGAAACGTCTTATAAAGATCGTGGTGGTAAATATCAGGGTCAGCAGGGCGTTACTTTACCGAAAGCGTGATTGATAGCCCGTTATAAACTACCTATCGTGCATTTGTCATGGTGAACGGCACAAATTCTGTAGGAGCGGCTTCAGCCGCGAAGGGTGCGGAGCGTGTTCATCGCGGCTGAAGCCGCTCTTACGGATTCTCGCTAATTAATCATTGGGATCCCTATGCTTAAAGACAAAACTGTTCTTGTTACCGGTGCAGCGCACGGGATTGGGCGGGCTATTGTCGAATGCTGTCTGAGAGAAGGAGCCCGTATTCTTGCAGTGGACATTGATGCCAAAGGGCTCACTGCTCTGCAGGTGAAAGACCCTTCGCAGATAGCTATTAAAGAATTGGATGTTGCAGATAGCCGTAGCGTTGCTGCTTTATTTTCTGAAATTGAGTTGCCCGATGCGCTGGTAAATAATGCCGGAATTTATCTTGGAAAAAATATTCTTGAGTATTCGGATGAATTATTAGACCGTGTGATTGATGTGAACCTTAAGGGTGCTTTCAATTTTTCCAAACATTTTGGGAAGCTGGTTCTGGATCATAAAAAGCAGGGTGTTATTGTCAATATTAGTTCCCTGGCTGGTCAGGAGGGGAGTTCAGACGCGGCTTACGGAATGTCCAAAGCAGCCATTATTGGCCTGACGAAAAGTACTGCTATGAATTTTGCACCACGCATTCGTGTGAATGCAGTTGCACCAACACTGGTAGAGACGAGCATGGCCGCACAAGTGCCAGCCTGGCGAAAAGAAGAGTATCAAAAAGGTGCGTTAATCAAGCAGATATTACAGCCGATGGATGTTGCGGAAACTGTTGTGTTTTTATTAAGCAATCGCGCCAGTCACTACACGGGTGCGATGTTTGATATTAATAATGGAAATTATTTTCGTTAAGAAGTCTGTGTCTTGCTCATGGCAGTTAGCCAGAAACGGCGCCATGGAAAACACAAAAACTCATTCATCTGTTTGTATTTCGTAACAGTCTTTACACGCGTTTGGCAAACGTCCCTGCAATTGATTAGCAACCTCGTCTATTTCACCTTCGAAACGTTCACGGGTGGAGAGGATATGCATCTTGGAAAACTTGTCTGCTGAATAAAGAATATTGCCCAGCATTTGCATATGCTCGTCGTTAATCTGTGATTCTAGTGCATCGATAACGGACTCTGGAAATCCCCATTCTTTGGTAATGAGCCATGACAGTTTTCTGGACTGTTTAAGTAATTGTTCTTGAAATAACTTTGAACTGGGGATCTGGCTGCCATCATAATTTCGGTCGAGCATGCGCATTGTCACTGTTAACCCTACATTCTGAACGACAGCCATCAGGTAGGCGTTAAAGCGATCTATTTTTTCCTGTTTTGCCATACAATCACAGATGATCGCTGTCTTTTCAGAATGATCCCAAAGCGTGGTTCCGCACAGTTTCGTAAAATATCCAGAATTTAAATTAATCATGGGTTTAAGAGCAGCGTTAGCGACGAGCTGACGAACACCAGTTTGACCGAGTACAAATACCGCTCTTTCCAGGCTGGAAATTTCTTGCCCAGCACTGTAGTAGGGGCTATTGGCAAGGCGGATGACTTCACTCACCAACACGGCATCCCGGCCTAGTTCGGCGGCAAGATCTGCTGCTGACGATGATTCGTCGCGCAGGGTGACCATAATTTTTGGAATGACTGCTGGAAGCCGTGGTACCAGGTTACTATGGGAGATATTAGATTTTAGTAGTTGATCGAGCTCGTCCAGCGATGATTTCTCGAAATCATTAAGATCGCAATCTGTCTGGAGTTCAACGCCAAGAATAAGCTCATAGAATGCAGTATCCAGTTGATTAAGAATAATTCCATCTGGCGCAGGGTTGGTAATAGTCTTTTTTGTATGTTTTGTAATACCCTGAGGGATGCGTTTGGCCCGCATGCTTTTGGCTGGGGTCGAGGAAAAAAAGTTTCTAAGTGTGGCTAACAATGTTCCATGCCTCTTGTTATCACGGAGAGCTGATGGCGCTCACCTTATTTATTCTTTTCGGCTAATATTCTGAGGACTTAACGTCATTCTTGAAAATGACGTCAGCGTTTGACTATTTTTCGGCAGTTTTTCTTTAGGGTCTTGCGCAGTTCTGCCTTGCGTTCAGCAATATCATCGTTTGAATAGAATTGGCGATTGCCATCATCATCAAGCTGATACCAGAGGACGCCACCATCTTCCATATCTTTCAGATCATTGCTTATTGTGTTGCATTTTTTCTTTCTAGCGTCGCGTTCTTTCTTGAGTTTTTTATTTTTTTGTTCTTTATTTTTCCGTTCTTGCTGGCGTGCATCGGCCCATTTTTTTACCTTATCAAGGTGTTGTTTATCAGACTCGATGACGTTTACAGAATTGGTTTTTTGTTTCGTTATGATGATTTGTTTCGATGTTCCAGTTTTTGGTTTTTCACCATAATGTACCTGTCCATTTGTATCGGTCCACTTGTAAATTTCACCAAATACAGTGCAGGGGATGAGTAAGCAGAGTGCGAAAAATTTGGTTATCATTGTTATGTTTTCGTATTAATGGTTTTTAACAAGTTTTATAAAATTACCTTTTCTTTCGATGTCTACTTTTGACAGAAAAGACATGCCCAGTAAAACTTCGGTGGGAAATCCGCCTTCAAGTACGGTGCCATCAACATTTTTCATCTCTATTTCACCAATTTTTACCGAGTCAAGTTTAACGCGGTGAGCTGTAACCATACCTGATGCAGTACTCACCATGATCGGGTTACCAGAGTAACGAAAGTCGATACCGAGTTTGTTCGCAACAACTTCATTAATGGCGACGCTGGTAGCGCCGGTATCAACCAGGAAGTTCACCAGTTGACCGTTGATCGTGCCAGGTGTTTCGAAGTGCCCTCTTTTATCTGCCCAGAGGGTGACGACTGTTTTGCGGTTCTTCCGGTAGCTTGTTTTACCGGCCGATGAAAATCCCAGTGTCTTTTTTTGCCCTTGATATTGAACAACGGCATTATTTTTAGTGACTGATAGTAGTTTTATACCTTCCTTGCTGGATTCGCCGACCTTTAGAGTGCGCTGTTTTCCGTCAATTCGCATAATTGCTTTATTGCCGAACTGACCAATAAACTTCACTGTAGGTTCGGCCAGTAATGATGCAGACATCAGGCAGCTGATAATTATTGTGATAATAGAGTATGTATGCGGAAGAAATTTCATTAGGAATATGCGCGCTTCTTTTTATGGCGCTCTGTTGTTAAGTCATCTTTAGAGATTTCTATCTTTACCGGGATTTTAAATTTTTCAAGCCGATTTATGCAGTGTTTGCGCAAGCGTTTTTCGAATTCCAGGGTGGGTTCTTCCTGTTGTAGTATTACCCTTGTACAGACAATATTGCCGAGAAATGGGCTTTGTTCACCATATACAACTGCATCTTCAACATTGTTTAGTTGCATGATCACGGCTTCTACTTCTGCTGGGAAAACTTTTTCACCACCTACATTGATGATGTCTGAAGTACGGCCAATGATATGTAGCCACTGACCATCGGTTTCCACTTGATCGCCAGTGCAAAACCAGCCATCTTTATCAAATGGATTTTCGGCATTTAGATAGCCCATCATGGCTGTATCTGATTTCATCCATAAAACATCATTAATTACCCGGGTCTTCACATGTTCGTTATCGAGCCGTATCCAAAGAGTATCGTTAGATTGAGAACGGCTCATTGGGGCACCGAATTCAGAAGCGCCATACTTTTGAATAATTTTTGTGTCTGGAAAGATCTGGGTTAGCCGGTGCAGTATTTGCTCACTCATGGGTTCTGAGCCATAGGTGATAATCTTTAAACTGCTAAGGTCGTGGCGCTCATATTCGCCTGAAAGGCATAACAGGTTAAGAAATGAAGGTGATGCAGGTAATACCTCCACCCTGTGGTTCTCGATTAATTGACAGATGCTATTTACATCCCGCTGTTCTGGGAAAATCAGGCAGCCACCACACCACAATGTATAAAACAGAGTATCCAGGCCGGCAATATGATCAAATAATAAAAAGCTGAGTGTCCTGAAGCATTTTTTAGCCGTTTCAAACTTAATTAGAAAGCGCTCAACGTCATGCAGAATCGCCTTGGGCTTACCGCTTGAGCCAGATGAAAAAATAATGAAACCAGCATGATTCTTTTGTTTGAGCTGATCTAGAAGTGTGTGTGAGCCTTCGAAAGGTAATGCTTCAAATATATACTCGCCGTTATCTGATTGAGAAAAACAAGCGTGTGCGTGACAGATTTCCAGGGATTCATATCGCGATTGCGTGTTCCTTGGTAACAAGGCGACAATATTTTTATTGCTCAGTAAAGCAAGAAACAAGGCTAGTCCATTGAAAGAATAATCTGTTTGAAGGCCGATAACTTGAGAGGCAGTGATTCCGTCAGATTGCAGTTTTTTCAGCCATGCCTGGCGGCTCTCTTCCAATTGGGTATAGGTGTAAGTTTCATTCTGACAGACAGCTGCGTGAGTATGCCCACCCGACTGAATTCGTTGTATGACTTCTTGAAATCGCATTGGCTTAAAACGGGTTAGTTAGCGATGCCGCCTAGATACAGAACCTGGCCAGTTATAAATTCACTGCTGTCCTGTAAAAAGAAATCTGTGGCGTTGGTAATGTCATCGTAAGTGCCTAACCGTTTAATGGCTTGCATGCCTATCAGGGCTTTCATTTTTTCTTCGGGCACGTTTTTTATGAGGTCGGTCATGACTGGCGTTGGGCCAACAGCATTGACTGTGATGTTGTATGAAGCTAATTCCTTTGCCATCACTTGTGTGAGGGATGCAACAGCGGCTTTTGATGCGGCATAAATGGATTCACCTTCGAGCCGGAGCGGTGTTGCGACAGTTGCAAAATTTACTATCCGTCCGGTGTTTTGGCGAACCATTACCTTTGCAATTTCTCTGGCGAACAGGAATGTACCTACCACATTTGTGTTGAGAATGTTGATCAGTGTTGATTTAGGGGTCAGTAAGACGTGGTTCATACTGGCAATGCCAGCATTATTAATCAACGCATCTATTTTGTCGGATTTCTTCTGTATATCGAAAACCATGTTGTTAACACTGTCTTCGTCGGCGACATCGAGTTCATAATGCGTGTAGTTTTTTAGTTGTTCATCAAAAGGTGAGCGACTACAGCCATAGACTCGATATCCTTTTGACAGATAGTGATCGACAAGGTGGCGACCAATGCCTTTTCTAGTGCCCGTTATAACAATTGATTTTGTCATTATACAAGCTCTAGATCGAGTTTCTCGGCGATGAAGTCTGCAATTGTCCCGACTGTTTTGAAAGGGGAATTCCGTTGGGACATCACTTTTTCATCGGCCAGTGTGATTTTTTTATCAAATTCATTGGCGATTCTTGATTCGAGTGTTGTAACCAGGCGTACCAATGAGAGTGAATCAATAGCGTACTCGCCATTGAAGATAGGTGTTTCCCTGTTAACCGAATTAAGAGTGTCGTACTGTAATTCCTCATTGAGGTCAGAGACTGCGTCAGCGATAATTTCCATTATTTTTTCTTGCACAAGTTGCTCCTGCTTAGCTACGTTTTAATACAATTTTTGCCGGACTGCCCTGGATGATGCAATTGGCGGGAAAGTGTCTGTTGACCATGCTGTTTGCAACAACGATCGTGTTGTCGCCAATCGATGAACCATCAAGAATAGTGACATTCGAACCAATCCAGACGTTGTTGCCTATCTTGATGCCACGCGAGATCGTGCCTTGTTCCTGATAGGGGATGTCGAGTCGTTCGTAATTATAATTAGTTGCAGGTACTGATACATTTGGCCCGAAAATGCAGTTGTCACCAATACTGATACCCTTCTCGGCCGATGTCACAAAGCAGCCATTGGCAAAACCGGTTTTGTCACCGACAGACAGTAGGCCATCGGTTGCCTTGAATTTGCAGAATGAGGCAATTGTGACGCCTTTTCCCAGTTTGAGGAGTGAACTCAGTTCGACCTCTGATTTAAAGCTCACTATCGCCTTGTATTTAAATAGGTAGTAGAGCGATGAGACAAATTGGGGAACCAGAAAACGTTGTGCGACCTTACGAAAATTCAGCTTGTTTCCTGTGCTGGTATATTTCACCGTCTGGGTATCTATAGGTAACTCGGTTACGTTGTTTGATAATTGAGGCATAGAAATGTGTGCGTCCTAGTTTAAAAATTACCAGCTAATACATGCCATAATATTGGCAGGCGTATGAAAAATATAAAAATTACCAAATAGTGGCAGCACCGTTACTCGTGTGTTTTTAATCAATTACATGCATAGTTATTAATATATTATCGGCAGGGCAGGTATTATTTTTAGGTTCTCAGGTAATGCAGGGCTTACTATGACCCATGGCATTCTTGCGCTCTAAGCGGTTGTTATAGCAGACAATCTAGTGCTACTCTAAAATCGCGTAAAATTTAGGTATAGGTAGGTGAGTTATGGTTGGCAATCAAACACAACATCCGAACGTGGCATTAATTACTGAACTGTACCGTTGTTTCCAGAAGCTGGACGGAGAGGGAATGGCGCGTTGTTATCATGAGGAGGCTACCTTTTCTGACCCGGTATTTACTCATCTTCGCGGTAAAGAGGTCGGAGATATGTGGCGGATGATGTGCGCGCGTGCGCGTGAATTCAAACTTGAATACCGGGATGTGATTGCAAATGACAGCAATGGTTCGGCGCATTGGAAGGCTGATTATAAATTTAGCGGCACTGGACGTTTTGTTAGCAACCAGATTGAGTCAGAGTTTGTATTCAAAGAGAGAAAAATAATAACTCAGGCTGATAGTTTTAATTTCTGGAAATGGAGCGGTATGGCGTTGGGGCCAGTAGGGTATGCGCTGGGTTGGACGCCGCTCATTCAACGTAAGGTGCAGAAACAAGCTGCGTCCAATCTGCAACGGTTTATCGAAAAACAGTCGCACACTAACCAGGTTTGATAAACTTACGTTTCTTGTTTTTATGCATTGGAGATGTATTTGACTCGCCTCGGCTCAAATCAATTTACACACACTAATTCGCTCAAGACCGGTGTGTTGTTAGTCAATCTGGGTACGCCTGATGAACCGACACCCGCTGCAGTACGGCGATATTTAGCCGAATTTCTGTGGGATCCGCGCGTTGTGGAAATGCCGCGCTGGTTATGGTGGTTTGCGCTCCACGGCATTATTTTGCGGGTTCGTCCCGGTAAAGTAGCCAGGGCCTATCAGTCGGTTTGGACCGATACAGGTTCACCTTTACTAGCCATTACCCGTCGGCAAAGCGAGTGTCTGCAGGCTGTCCTGGATACACAACATCAAGCACCGGCCGAGGTTGCCATCGCCATGCGTTACGGTAATCCGTCTATTGCTTCTGCATTAAAAGATTTACGTGACAAGGGTGTGCAGCGATTACTGATATTGCCCATGTACCCTCAATATTCTGCCACGACTACAGCGTCTGTCTATGATGCTGTATTCGATGAATTAAAAACCTGGCGGCGGGTGCCAGAGTTACGGCTAATTCAGACTTATTACAATGATGCTGGATATATACAGGCATTGAAAGCCAGTGTTGAACAGTATTGGCAGCAACATGGCCGGGCTGAGCGATTGTTGATGTCATTTCATGGTATTCCTAAACGCTATATAACGGCGGGTGATCCCTACCATTTTGAAAGTCTGGAAACAGGTCGTTTGCTTGCTGAAGCGTTAGGCCTGGGAGAGACGGACTACGCGATTACTTTTCAGTCACGTTTTGGCCGGGGCGAGTGGTTAAAACCTGCCACAGATCACACGCTGATTGAATGGGGTAAATCAGGGGTTAAATCGGTGCAGGTGGTTTGTCCGGGATTTAGTGCAGATTGTCTTGAAACGCTTGAAGAAATCGATGAGCAAAATCGAAACTTTTTTCTCAAATCGGGCGGTGAAAGCTTTGCCTATATTCCAGCACTAAATGATTCCGGTGATCATATTAATGTGCTGGCACAACTGGTTTTGCAGCATTTGCAAGGCTGGCAGGATATGGCGGCTGACAGTCAGGATCAGGTACGTGCCAGAGGCACCTGACGCAAATACTGCGCTCAAACTTTGCATCGGTGTTAGTAGTTGTCTGGCTGGAGAGAAAGTCCGCTACGACGGTGATGCCTCACCGCATGATTATATCAACGATAAATTAGCTGCTGTGTGTCAACTCATTCCGGTTTGTCCGGAAGTCGGGATTGGTATGGGAGTTCCACGGCCACCAATCCATCTGGTTGGGATGCCGGAGGCACCTGAAGCGGTAGGTGTTGATAATCCAGAATTGAATGTTACCCGTGCCTTACATGATTTTGCGCGTACTACTGCTGCGAGTTTACCACTTATTGCGGGTTACATATTCAAGAGCCGGTCGCCGAGTTGTGGTTTAGGCAGTGTTAAAGTGATGTTAAATTCAGGTGAAGTGGTCAGTAACGGTAATGGTCTTTATGCGCAGAGTCTAATCCATACGATGCCTTTATTGCCGGTGGTTGACGAAACTTGTCTGGATGATCCGGAACATCGAGATCATTTCCTTGAGTGTGTTTTTACATACCATCGTTGGTTGCTGTTTATGGAGCATCGCATAACGGTTCAGAGCTTGCGGAATTTCCATAGCCGCCATGAATTATTAATCAGGGCGCGCGGTGAGGCAGCATGGAAAACTCTGGATGCAATTATTCTGGAAGCTGAATCAAAGCCATTGGAGGAAATCAGCGAGCGTTATATTACCCACCTGATGCGAATAATTCAGACGCTGCTAAAACCCAATCAACATGTTCAAATACTAAAATCGGTTGTTAGTTGTCTGGAGGTGGAATTATCTGATCACACCCGAGTTGAAATCAGCAGGGCTGTCAATGACTATGATAACGGCATTGTTGGGAGAGATGTGCCAGTCAAAAAAATCAGGGCTGTGCTTTTTACAATCCCACCGCATCGCTTGCAAAAACAGGTCTACCTGAATCCATCCGACCAGGAAGCGGAATTACGATTTTGAATCAATTATATAATGAGCTGGATTTTCAGCGGGCGCGGCGGGCATTGGATAAGTATTGCCAACACCAGAACCAGCTCCATAATTCTGTACCTTTGATTGTTGAGTCCAGGCCGCCCTGTTTAATACTTGTTAAGATTGACCGGCGCAGTAAAAAATTCAATCCGCAAATCAAGTGTTGTTTCAAGGAGGAAGGCTGGTTTATTTTTTATCCTGACGGTGATGGTATCTGGCTTGCCTATCCCAATTTACCTATAGCTGAGAGTTATCAACAGATAATAGATGAACTGGAACGTGCGCCTCTGCATGTTCACTGGAGTTGAAAATAAGGAAGCTCTGATTAATTCGTGTGTAGGAGCGGCTTCAGCCGCGATGATCACTGATGTACCTTTCGCGGCTGAAGCCGCTCCTACAGGCACATGCGAATTATTAAGACATCCTTAGCAGTTAACTGGAACGGAGCGCCAAATCTTCTTCCAGGAAGAGCTTCAGACGCTGTCCGGGGCGCAGATGGCGCCCACGAGGCAGGTCATTCCAGCGTCTCAGGTCAGCGATAGAAACTTTGTAGAAGCGCGCCAGACCCCAAAGCGTATCGCCATTAATCACAATATGTTCAACACTATCATTATCAATTGCTGAAATATTGCTGGGTGCGGGCGGGGTTGTCGTGTCATAGGCCGGGATAGTTAATGTTTTATTAACGCGGATCAGATTGTTACTCAGTTTATTAGCCTCGCGAATTGCGCGGATGGATGTGTTGTAGTACATCGCAATATGTCCAAGCGTTTCACCTTTGCTGACCTTGTGGTCAATCCAGTAAAGTGTCGCCTCGTTAGAAGAATCTTCCAGAGTGATGGCCAGTTTTCCGCTCTGTTCAAACGGTATTAGCAGACGGTGAGGCCCTGAGGGTGGAGTCGTTGGTTTTCTGAAGCCGGCGTTAAGCTGATGTAATTCTTCAAAGGGTATTTCAGCCAGTTGTGCAGCCCTGGCAAGATTAATCCGGCCTTTCGTATTAACAACATCGAAATAGGGGCGGTTAGGTATTTCGGGTAGCTCAATGCCTTCTGTTCCGGTTTTTGAAACTAAACTACTGAGCGCTAAAAAGCCGGGTATGTAGTCACGGGTTTCTTTGGGCAGTTTTAAGTGCCAGAAATCTGTGGGTTTGCCACGTCTTTTATTTTTCTTTATAGCCCTTGAGACTGTGCCTTCGCCAGAATTATAGGCTGCCAGGGCTAATAGCCAGTCACCATTAAAGCGCCGGTGTAATTTTTCCAGGTAGTCGAGAGCAGCGCGGGTGGAGTCGATAACATCACGGCGTCCGTCGTACCAGCTATCATGTCTTAGATCAAAACGTTTTGCAGTGGCAGGAATAATTTGCCAGAGTCCGGCTGCTTTACTCGGTGAATTTGCATAGGGATCAAATGCACTTTCGACAACAGGTAACAGTGCAATTTCACCCGGCATGCCCCGGTTTAAAAGTGCAATGCGTATATGCCAGAGATAAGGTTTTGCGCGCGTAAGTACCCGGTCAAGGTAGTCAGGATGACGTTGGTACCATTTGCGGTGCATACGCACCCGGTAATTATTGGGTGGCGGCGGTAGCTGAAACTCATTGCGCAGTTCGTGCCAGAAATTATCAATACCAGAGTGTGTGTTGCCGGTATTTTTTGTATTGCTGGCCGCATGGCTGCAACTTGAAATGACCAGAAATGCTAAAAAGTAACCAATAGGGATTAGAATGTTTTTTGTTTTTTTCATTATTTTTTTAAACATTATCTGTTTTCAATAAGGCGAGACTCAACAAGTCAGGGTATCGAAAAACACGGCATCAGGCTCTTATGCTGACAGCCTGTTCCTGACAGGTCAACTAGTTACCCATAGACCTGTAGGTTAGGCTATGATTTGTAACCATTATGTCTAGAACACGATGTGCGAAAACTCGTCTTGACCAGTTGATGGCTATGCGCCGCTGGTACGAACAACCGTTGGGGCGCAGCCTGTGCAAGGTTGAGCAGGATATCCTGACACCCGTGTTAGCGCGTATATTTGGTTATCATCTAGTGTTAGTGGATCCATCGTGCCAGCTGGATGCTTTACAGAACAGCCGGGTACCGCACAAAGTAGTACAATCTTGCACCAGTGCAGGTCTGTCTGATAAGCCTTCTCTGCTGGCCTGCAATGAATCTCTTCCCTGGCAAACTGACAGTATTGATGCCTTTGTATTGCCGCATGTTTTGGAGTTATCCACAGATCCACATCAGCTTTTACGTGAACTGGATCGGTGTCTGGTTGCTGAGGGGCATTTGGTGGTGTTGGGATTCAATCCGTATAGCCTGTGGGGGTTACGCCGGTTGCTGCATAGACGTGAAGCAACGCCCTGGAATATGCGATTTATCAGCCAGCATCGTTTAAAAGACTGGTTATCATTATTAGGCTATTCAATCGTTCATACAGAATATTACTATCCGAAAATTCCGTGGCAACGTGCTGCGATATCTAATAAGCATGGATTTATACAGCGCCTGCACCGGCCATCATGGCCACTTTTTGGAGGTTGTTACTTGTTGGTTGCGCGCAAACGCGTAACAACCTTTACGCCGATCAAGCCTCGCTGGCGTCCGCAGCGTTCATTGATCACGGGTAGTTTAGTGGAACCCTCACAACGCGGCATTATTAAGGTCAAGACATGAGTGAAGTTGAAATATTTACCGATGGTGCCTGCCGGGGTAATCCTGGTCCTGGGGGTTGGGGCGCTTTACTAAGATACGGTGATCACGAGAAAGAGTTGTTTGGTGGTGAAGCCGAAACAACGAATAACCGTATGGAGTTAATGGCTGCTATCCAGGCTTTGGAGTCATTAAGCAAAGCTTGTCGAGTTCGGGTTACAACCGATTCGGTGTATGTTAAAAATGGGATCACCGAATGGCTGCATAATTGGAAAAAACGTGGTTGGAAAACGGCGGCTAAAAAACCGGTCAAGAATGTGGACTTGTGGAAGCAACTTGATGAAGCTGTATTGCGACACGAGGAAGTGAATTGGTATTGGGTTAAAGGGCACAGTGGTCATCCGGGAAATGAACGGGCAGATGAGCTGGCAAATCGTGGTATAGATGAGTTGTTGGAAAACCGTAAGTAAGTTACCCGGCACAGCTTTTGTGGCACGCTGTAAATACATCCCTGTTGCTGACGGTCACGAAACCTGTACACCGGGGCTAACTTACGTACTTAATGTTGGTAGAAGGTGAGTAATTTATGAGACAAATTGTTCTAGATACTGAAACAACCGGTCTTGATCCGGCTGCGGGTCATCGGATTATAGAAATAGGGTGTGTCGAGCTCGTTAACAGGAAATTGACTGGAAATAATTACCATCAGTATATACAGCCGAATCGTGAAATTGACGCTGGCGCGATGGAAGTGCACGGCATTACCAATGAATTTCTGACCGATAAACCGGTTTTTGATGACCTGGTAGAGGAGCTTGTTGATTATATTCGTGGTGCTGAACTTGTTATCCACAATGCGCCTTTCGACGTTGGGTTTCTCAATCACGAATTCAAACGGAGTAACTTAAAGACAGCTACAGAAGATTTTTGTAGTGTGCAGGATACTTTGGCATTAGCGCGGCGGATGCATCCGGGTCAGAAAAACAATTTAAATGCATTATGTAAGCGTTACGATATAGATAATTCACGTCGGGAATTACACGGTGCTTTACTTGATGCCGAGATTTTGGCCGACGTTTATCTTGCCATGACAGGTGGTCAGGTGGCCTTGTTATTAGGGGGGCAGACCGATGCGTCGAATGCTCAGATAAACGAGGAACCGATTCGGCGTCTAACCAGCGATAGACAAACGCTTGTTGTTACTAAAGCCAATGAACAAGAGTTGGCTGCACATAAGGAGCGGCTTGGAGCTATTAGTAAAGTGTGTGGAGATTCTTCAGTCTGGGAACAACTAGGGAGTTGATAGTCAGCAAGAATTTGCAGGAGCGGCTTCAGCCGCGATGGGGCTGCGGTGTCTATCGCGGCTGAAGCCGCTCCTACAGATTCTTGCTAATTAACTAGAGGTAGGTAAGAATTTCAACCGGCCACAATTTTGGTCAAAATCTCCTGGTGTTCTGCTGATATGTTTTCAATATGAAAACCAGTCCAGTAGGTACCCGATCCACTGACATCTTCTGACCACAAACTTTCGGCAGTCACTATGATTGATGCGTCATCAACCCCTTCTGCTGACAAGGGGACGTTCAAATGAAACTTTGTATTGAGGGCGATTGGTTGCTGACTTGCAATCATCAAACCTTCAACGGATAGGTTAGCAAGCATTCCGAGGCTGGTGCCGGTTTTAGCATCCGTGATACTAAGTTCGTCCTGAATGTCCATGCGGTGTTGGTGCCGGTGTTCACTGTTGGCAGTCACTGATTTCATGTTGAATTCCTTATTATTTAAATTGTAGCCATGTCAGGCTGCAGTAACGCCACGATCCAGCATGCGGTGGATTGCGCCTAGCGCACGGTCTACAAAAGGTTTCTTGTCGTGTACGATAATCTCTGCACTGCCGTTAACCAGTGCACATGCCAGATCGGTCATGGAGATGACTACGGATTTGATGCCCATCTGGTCGACAAACATATATTTTTTGGTAAGTGTGCTGCGCCAGGAAAGTTTGGCACGTTTGGGTTTGCCAGTACTGTCATCCCTGAAATCAAACCAGGTTCCAAACGGCAGGTCGGATATTTTTTCTAGCGCAGCTTGTTGCTCTGTGCTCAATGTTTCAGAGGCTATTTCTGGTTCAAGCTCTGGTTCAGGTGCAACTTCTGCAACCGGTGTTTCCACCATTATTTCAGCAGGCATCTCGTCCAGGTTTGGCGCAAGGACTTCCTTTTGAGCTTCGAACAGCGCAAGCAGCAAGGCTTCTTTTTCTGCGTGTTGAGTGGTGCTTAAGGCGGCACGGATTTCTTGTTGTAAGTCTTCAAGTTCTGAAACGCGGTTGAGGCGTGCATCTTCATTATCAGGCGGCGATGCGCTGGCCACAATCTTTTTCGCCATGCTAGATGCATTTGTCCATAATTCACTTTGATCACCCTTTGCTTCGCGAAGCAAAATAAAGATCATTTTATCTGTCCAGAGCTTGGTTAGTAAGTTACAGCTTGCACGCGCCATGGCTTTTCCGCCTAACAGTAGGCGTATTTCCTGGTGAGCACGTTTGCGTGCTGCCATGAGTTTTTCTTGCCCGTTAGCGGTTTCATTAGTGCGTTTTTCCACTACCTCTGAACGTTTTTTTGTTTCTTCTGAAATCTTTTCAAAAGCTATCCGGAAATGCTCGAATACATTGACGTCTTCTTCGAAGTCCATTAATAACTGGTTGACGATTTCTCGCATGCGGGGAAAGATACCGGCATCAAGATTTTTGTCATTAACCCAGCGAATACCTGCCGAAATCATATCGTTCATCAGGCGGCGTGCAGGATGTTTACTTTGGGTAAAGAAACGCCGGTCAAGTATGGCAACTTTGAGCATAGGGGTGTGGATGCGACTGATAAGTGCCTTAACAATACTTGGAAGTTGTTCTTCCTTGAGCATATATTCGAATAGCATGCCAACCAAATCGATAACATCTGAATCAGCTGTCGGTATCTTGCGCCGATCGACAGCACCAAATATTTTCTGACGCTCTTCAAACAGTGTTTGCTGTAGTGTTGTGACGAGGTTTTCGTCAACTTTAATATTTTCGATAAATTCATTGTTGGAAATTATCGTTTGTCCAGCCTGTACATGGCCTTGCATTTGATTAATCGAGCCAACCAATGATTCTGCTGGTGCAAGTGCGACACCCGTAACCGGGCCATTTGCAGGCGTGCTAACACTGCCAGCCAGCATTCCACCAGCAGGCATTCCACCAGCAGACATTCCACCAGCAGGCATTCCACCAGCAGGCATTCCACCAGCAGGCATTCCACCAGCAGGCATTCCACCAGCAGGCATTCCACCAGCGGGTATTCCACTAGCGGGCATTCCACCAGCGGGCATTCCACCAGCAGATGCACCTGCTGAAGGATGACGATTGGCGAGATACCCACAAATGTTGCCAAACAATTCCTGGCCTAGCTCATCCGGTGAACCAGGGTCGGTATGCTCTTCTTCAGCAACAGTCTCTGGTGTTTCGCTGGGTTGTTCAGCGGCACTGTTGGTGCTACCTGCGGCAGATTTATGAATCTTGTATTTTAGTTTGGGCAGAACACCTTCCTGGATCAGAAGCTCGTTGTATTCGCTGTAAATCAGGCCGGTTACGCCGAGAACAAATTTGTCAAACAGAGCGATCATAACTAACCAGACTTTGGTTTCCATCTCCATTTCGTGTGATGCAAGACGGAATGCATTTGCGAGTACGCTTGGGCCAGCTGGAATCTGAATTTCAGTAATGGCGTCACCATCGTTAATAACGGACAGGCGTTGAACCAGTGCATTCAGGTTTTCCTGCACTCTTCCTGCATTTTTGGTGAGGATATTCTTGATCGCTACGTCCTCTTCCATGATGTCATCTTTGACCAGTGAAAATGAAAATTCACCGTCTTCCTCGTTATCCTCATCAACATTGGAATCAGCTGACCATTCTGGAAATTTGTTGAAACTGTTCAGTACTTCTTTGTGAAACAGGCGTTCAACATCAGGCCGTTTTTTTCGTACTTCGGCCATGGCTTCAAAGAACAGTGCCTGCGCCGCATTACTTTCTGCTTTGTCAGCAAAGTCGAGAAACCCGACATCTGCATTTTCAAACATTCTGTCCATTAACGCAGTCAGGTGGCTATTAACCATCTTGTGGCATTTATCCAGTATCTTCTTATTTGAAGGCGCGATTGACATGATTCTGGTCTTGCTCCATTAGGCAGCTGATGGTGGTTGCCAGTTAACCCGGCAATATCTGATATATCATCGGCTTGCCATGCTTAAGGCTTGAGTAGTGCAGAAGCTGTTGAATACCGGTTTAAATTTCGCCTGGATTCTGATAGCCAGGTTTTTGCTAACATTTTGTATTGTTTCAATAAAACGGATAAAGTCTCACGCGTGTACAGGGCATTTAGGTGGCGCCAGTGAGTGATGAAAGTCTAAAAAACGTTTCCTACCGGGTATTGATCGGGCTGGCAGCATTTATTGTGGTGGTTGCTGGAATGCGGGCAGCACAAGATATGATCGTGCCGTTCTTGCTCGCTGTTTTCATTGCCATTATCAGCGCACCGCTGCTGACCGGATTACAAAAACGCGGTTTACCCACGCCACTGGCTTTACTTGCAGCCATTTTTGCAGTGCTGGCAATCGTGGTTGGAATCGCTGCTATGCTCGGTGGCTCACTAGATGGCTTTTCGCGGGAATTACCCACTTATCAGGAAAAGTTGACACTACAGGTCGACCGGTTCGTTAGTTGGTTATCGCGATTTGGTATTGGTGTATCCAGAGAGACTTTTCTGGATTATCTGAATCCTGGTTCAGCCATGGCGCTGGCATCTACCATGTTGAAGGGGTTGGGTGGAGTGCTTACCAATGCCTTTTTAATCTTACTGACCGTGATTTTTATCCTGCTTGAAATATCAACTTTCTCTGGCAAAGTGCGTACTGCACTAGGCACGCCCGAGTCTTCACTTGAGCATTTTCGTTTAATGCTGGAGAACGTCAAACAGTATATGGGGATCAAAACACTCACCTCAGCTTTGACAGGCGTATTAACGGGTGGAGCGTTGTTATTGATGGGTGTGGATTTTGCAGTGCTATGGGGTTTTCTGGCATTCCTGTTTAATTTTATACCGAATATTGGGTCAATCATTGCGGCGGTGCCGGCCGTGCTGATCGCTTTGCTGCAATTGAGCCCTACAGCGGCATTAATTGTGTCAGTTATCTATCTGGTTGTGAATATAGCCGTTGGTAGCATGCTGGAACCCCGGTTGATGGGACATCGGCTGGGGTTATCGCCGCTGGTAGTATTTGTTTCCCTGGTGTTCTGGGGTTGGGTGCTGGGCCCGGTCGGGATGTTTCTTTCGGTACCCCTGACCATCACAGTTCAGATTATCCTTGATTCGAATAATGACAGCCGCTGGCTCGCTATATTGCTCGGGCCAGGTATCAAAAGTGAACAAGGCTCAGCTTGACAGTTTCTATGAAAAAGCGCTAAGTAGAAATAGCAGACTGTCAGGGAAGGTGAATTGCAAACCGGAAATTTTCTGTGGGAAAGCCGCCATGGTCATTGATTTTAGAATGATGCAATTGGTGCGGTTAGGCGGTACGTGCAACGTGCTTGCAACAGGGTAGGAAAATGTCAGTTATATATATAAAACAATTGATTAGGGTTTTTCCTTAATACTAATGTTCATGTATAACAAACACTGTCATGGCGGATGACAGGTTTTAAAATAAAATAAAAACAATAAGTTATAGATAGGTGGCACGTTTATTGAGTGTTATTTATTAAAAAATGTTAATTGTCCAAAAAATTAAATGTTGCACTGCTGTAGAGATGGTGCGTGTAGCGCACTCTTGCCTTTAATAATCATTGTGAGGAGATAATTATTATGTCAGACCTGTTTTCAGATGAATGGATGAAAGGTTTTATGGAAAATTGGAATGCAGAACCCGACCTTTCAGATGCACTTGCAAAAATCAGTTTCAATTCTGTCATTGCCTATGGAATCGATGGCGAACCACAGCCACGTGGTGTGCTCACAGTCGAAAATGGCAAGGCAATTTCAGCCGGACCTTTCAATGGTGAGACCCTGAGTTGGGATATGCGTGCCAGCCAGGATAACTGGAATAAGTGGATGAAAAAGCCACCCGGCATGATGGGCCTGGGAATGGCTTACACATCACGCAAACTCAAATTTCTGGTAGGTGATTACGGTGCCATGGTTAAGGATCCGAGGATGGCAGGACCCTTCATAAAAAGTTTTGCAGTCATGGGTACGGTGGGCTAGCTCGAAGTCGGCAGGTATTAACTTGACCGGCCCCTGACTCTGTTCCCATATAAAATTTATGTTAAAGAAAAAGCAGTTAGGGCACGAAATAAATGAATAGTGTCGGCTTTTTTACCAGAATGGGGCAGTAACATTGAGGAATGAAATGATAATGAAAATACTCAGTGCTTTTCGTTTAAGTATTGCAGGGGTTGTATTGGTATTGCCAGCAACAGCTGCTCTTCAGGCCGCGCCGAACGTTCAACAAAACGCGGCGCCAAATGGGGACGATGTTGTTACTGTCATGGCCAATCAAATGGGTGCCACAGTAACCCTGGGCGGGACTGTGGTGCCTTATCGGGAAGTGACTTTGACAGCACAAGTTCCTGGCAGAATTGAATTCATTGCTGGTACGGAAGGTGACTGGTTTAAAGCGAAACAGTTGCTGGTGACAATTGATGATGATGCCTTGTTGGCGAAACGCCGTGCGGCGTTAGCAGAGTTTAATAATGCGGCTTCAGCAATCCAGAATGCCCAGGTTCAATATTCGCGAGAATTGTGGTCACCCCAATCACGCAGTATTGCAAAAAGCCCAGGTATGGGTATGCCATCGATGTTTGACCAGATGTTCACCCAACCGATGGCGGGCATGATGCCTGGCAATACCGGCGGTACTCCCTGGGTTGACCGGCAAGCCGACCTGTATTCTCAAGGCCACCAGGTCAGCCAGGCACAGGGTCGGCATTTGCGGGCACGATCTCAGATTGAAGAAATCGATGCCAAAATCCGTGATTCCAGATCCATAGCTCCATTTGAAGGTGTTGTCGTACGTAAGCTGATTGAAGTGGGTGACTCAGTACAACCAGGGCAGTCATTACTACAGTTTGCGGACACCCGTTACTTGCAAATCAAGGCTGAGATTCCGGCCAAACTGATTTCATCGCTAAGCAAAGGCATGATGGTACCGGTACACCTGGATGTCGGTGATACCTATGTTGATGCACGCGTTGCGCAAATATTCCCTGTAGCCGATGCGCAGCGGCATACAGTGACCGTGAAGTTGGATTTACCGCAAGGTGTGCCAGGCGGACCGGGAATGTACGCCGAAGTTATGGTGCCTGATACTAATACACAAGTTGAAACTGTTCCGGTTATTCCTGAATCTGCAGTTATGTGGCGAGGCAGTTTGCCAGCTGTGTACGTAGTTTCCGATGACAACCAGAACCAGTTGAGAATGGTTCGGTTGGGTAATCGTATGAATGGTCATCGAGTCAGTGTGTTATCCGGTTTGAAGGTGGGTGAGCGCATCAGAATGAAACCGTCCGCGCGCGAATCGTCTAGTTGGGCAGGTGGACGGGCCAAGTAGGCCGACCTCGTGAATCCCTGTGTTGCTAAAGCAGAATTAAATTAAACGGTATTGGAATGAGGCCGGTCTGAGTCATGTCAGAAAAAAATATCAAAAACGAACATAACGATCCTGAAAATAGTGATCAGCTTGATACGGAACACCTGGGTATCGCTGGCCGAATAGCCAAGACCTTTATTGACTCGCCGATAACACCAATGCTGATGATTACGGCACTGTTTATTGGTTTAATAGGATTGTTGTTTACCCCGCGTCAGGAAGATCCGCAGATCTCAGTACCCATGGTGGATATTTTTGTCCAGTATGCCGGTGCGTCGTCAGAGCAGGTGGCCAGTCTGGTAACTGAACCGCTGGAACGCATCATGAATGAGATTCCAGGTGTGCGGCATGTGTACTCTGCCAGTCAGCGCGGACAGGCTATCGTTACCGTACGCTTTAAGGTCGGTGAACCACTCGGGCCATCGATTGTAAAAGTTCACGATAAATTACAGTCCAACATGGACATGATTCCGCCCGGTGTGTCCAGGCCATTGGTCAAACCCAAAGGTATAGACGATGTGCCGGTAGTGACGGTGACTCTGTGGTCCGGCAGTGTCGATGATGCTTCACTGCGAACCCTGGGTCTGGATGTTATGCAGCGTTTGCAGGAAGTGCATAACACCGGTCAAGGTTTTGTTGTCGGTGGCCGCAGCGAACAGATCAGAGTTGAAGTTAAACCAGAACGGCTGAATGGGTTTGGTATCACGCTTGATCAGGTTGCTAGCAGTATTGGCAGCGCTAATTCGGAACAGACAGCGGGTAATGTTGAATCCGGAAGTGGATCATTCAAGGTTATCACAGGTTCATTCTTACGCGATGCGCAGGATCTGGCGAAGCTCGTTGTTGGTGTGCGCGACGGTGCACCGGTTTATTTGCGGGATGTTGCAACTATTGAGCATGGCCCTTCGGAAACAGAGCAGATGGTGGCCTATTACAGCGGGCCGGCACAGGATAAAGACGCAGTAAAAGGAAATGGCGAAGCGGCAGTAACCATTGCACTGGCCAAGAAAGAAGGCACCAACGGTGTGGCCGTCTCCAAGGATATTCTGAAAAAACTGGACGAACTCAAGGGGCAGTTGATCCCGGATAACGTCAACATCAGTATCACTCGCGATTACGGTAAGACAGCCAATGACAAGGTGAATGAATTGTTAATGGCGATGTTCGAGGCCACCGCGATAGTTGCGATCCTCTGTTTGATCGGCCTGGGTGGCCGTGCCGCTTTTGTTGTTGTAACCGTTATCCCGATTGTTATCCTGGTAACAATATTTTCAGCCATGGTGCTGGATTACACCATCGATCGAGTCAGCCTGTTCGCGCTGATCTTTTCTATCGGTATCCTGGTTGATGATGCGACTGTGGTGGTCGAGAACATATTCCGGCGCTGGATGAAGGCGGGCAAAACCACTATGGATATAGCGGTTGATGCCGTACGTGAAGTGGGCAACCCTACCATACTGGCAACCTTAACCATTATTTCAGCGCTGTTGCCAATGGGTGTTGTACGCGGACTAATGGGGCCCTACATGCGGCCTATTCCGGTGTTGGGTGCTACAGCGATGTTTTTCTCACTGGTGGCTGCGTTTGTTTTCACACCCTGGTTTGCCATGAAAGTACGGCCAGCCAGTGTCAAGGCATTTGAGAAAGCTGAGGAACGCGAGCGCAAGAGTCACGAATTTATCGGGAAAATTTACCGGCCGATTATCATGCCGCTGATTAATAACCGGAAGCTCGGAATATTCTTTCTGGTCGGTATTATCGGTCTGACAGCTTTGGTCTGTGTCATGTTCTATACCCAGACCGTGACGGTAAAAATGCTGCCGTTTGATAACAAGCCAGAATTCAATGTCGTTATTAATATGCCGGAGGGTACCGCGTTACCCGTCACGGCAAATGCCACTCAACAGATGGCGCAGGAGTTACGTTCGATTCCTGAAGTAACCGAATTGCAAACCTATGTGGGTACAGCGTCCCCCTTTAATTTCAACGGGCTGGTGCGGCATTACTATTTACGTCAAGGCCCGAACACGGCGGATATTCAGGTTATGTTGCTGGATAAAAATGACCGGGAACGTAATAGTCATGATATTTCTGTCGAGGCCCGGCGCATTCTGCAACCCATAGCCAAAGCATTTGGTGCACGTATTCAAGTGGTGGAAATGCCCCCAGGGCCGCCGGTATTACAAACGGTGACAGCAGAAATTTACGGCCCAGATCCGGAAACACGCCGTCAGGTTGCGCGTGACATGATGGGGATATTTGAAAAAGTCGAAAATATTGTGGATGTCGATAGTTATATGACGGACCCACATTCTTATTGGCGATTTGAAATTAATACGGAAAAGGCGATCCGTAACGGCATTTCGGTTGAAGCTATTAACCGAAATCTGACCATGGCCATGGGTGGCCACAAGCTGGGCGATGTCAAACGTGCATCGCAGCTGGAACCCACCTATATCGTCTTGCAAGTGCCGCTTGCAGTACGTTCGCAATTATCCCGTTTGGGTAATCTGCCGATTGGAAATTCACAAGGTAAAACACTGCCGCTAGGTGAACTTGGGCGCTTTGTGAAAGTGCAGGAAGACCCGGTTATTTATCACCTGGATTTACGCGGTGTTGAATACGTGACAGGAGAAATGGAAGGCCGTCTGGGGGCACCAATTTACGGTATGTTTGGTGTTGAAGACGAGCTGGAGAATTACACGACACCAGATGGCGTTCAGATTACCGGCATGCCAATGGGTTTGTTAGGCCCGCCAGATACAGATTCTGTGTCAGGGTTTGAATGGGGTGGTGAATGGACAGTGACCTATGAAACTTTCCGTGACATGGGTGGTGCGTTCATGGCTGCGATGCTTTTAATCTATGCACTGATCGTGCTGGAATTTAAAGACTATGCCCTGGCGGGATTGATTATGGCGCCCATTCCGTTAACCATGATTGGCATTGTTCCTGGTCACTGGATTATGGGTGCAGAATTTACCGCTACTTCTATGATAGGCATGATCGCGCTTGGCGGCATTATTGTGCGTATTTCTATTTTGATCGTTGAGTTCGTCAAGATTGAAGTGGCCGCAGGTAAAGAAATTAGAGAAGCGGCGGTGAATGCAGCCCAGACACGCTTGCGTCCAATACTGATTACTTCACTGACTCTGATGGCCGGAGCATTTGCCATTATTAATGATCCTATATTCCAGGGTATGGCAGTTTCCTTGATGTTTGGTGCAGGTGTTGCCACCTTGTTTACGTTGATTGTTATCCCGATGGGATGCATCAGTGCTGAAAAAAGATTTTATCCAGATGAAGGCAGTGAGTTGGCGCTTGCTGCAGGGAATACTGGCGCGACTGCAGCCGTTTCCAGCAGTAGTGTGTCGTCCGATCCAGGCATGCCATTGTGGATGACGTTATGGAGTAAGTTGATTGGCGCAGCCATGATGACTTTCTATGTCGTAAGGGCAATTGTTATCATGCTCAACGAAGGATTGAAAAAGGTCTTGGGTATGTTTGGCAGCAGTAACACTCCTGAGCCACCGTCCCCAGCGCCACCCGCTTCTTCGGGTGGAAGTACGCCACCACAACCCGCGAATCCAGCTCCTGCATCTCCTGCGCCAACCCCTGCAGCTCCGGTTAATAAGAGTTCCAGTGAAACTGATGCGGTGGCTAACAAAGTGACTAAAAAGAAAGTTGCGAAAAAGAAAGCTGCCGCGAAGAAAGTCACTAAGAAAACTACTGCTCAAAAAGTCGCAGATAAAAAAACTGTGTCAGGTGATGCAGTAACAAAAGGAAAAACAAAAGGCAGCAAAAAGGATGCGGGTGAGTTAACAGAGGCTACAAAATCTAAGCGCCGGGGTATACGTCTTATGCCCGGTACGGAACCGGAATAAAGCCGTATGAAATTGTCTGGTGGAAGGAAGCAACTCATGTCAAACAAATTAGTTGTGTTGGTCGGTAAACAAATTGCAATTGTTGCTGGGCTATCCTTGATATCAACCTTGGTTATTGCTGAAGCACCCCAGCTGGATGTTGTTAGTGATCGAGGATCAGCGTCGGTGGTCATGCAACGGGTTGTTGTTCCTCCACCATCTGGCCCTTATGCGTCACGTCTAGGCATGCCTGATCATGAAAAACGTTTCAACCATCGGATGATGGAGCCAGCCAATCGAGCATTATCAGTTATACGTCCACTGGCCGAGAAAATGACTGGACCAACAATGAGTATTCCAGATTACGGAACTTATAGGCCCGAAGTATCACGCCGCCCTACAGAGCCTACAACTCAGGCGGTATCTGGAGGATATGCGCCAGCCTATTACCCGCCGCGAGGATATGGTTATCCGCCTGCTCGACCACCAGGATATGGTTATCGTCCGGCACCACCGCCAAGTTACGCTGTCCCGTGGGGCGGCCCGACAACTGGTTATGCAAAGCCGCCGATTAGGCAATAGGCGTTAGCTTTACAGGGAAATCTAATTTTATGATATTTGAAATGAACATGCCGCATCTGAGAGTCTGGAGAGGTTTATTGTTGGCCGCTATGATTCTGCTGACAGCATGCAGTGATAAGGAAGTTGATGTCGTTGAGCAAACTGAAGAACGTGCTGCAGTTCAACAACAGCCGGTACAAAGTGATAGACCGCCCGCTCCATATCCTCCGGCTTCGTATCCTCCCGGTGTTTATCCGCCTGGAAATCCACAAGCGCCAGCACCTGCATATGCGCCAGAACAACGCTACGCACCCCCGGCACCGGTTGAAAATACTGCAGGATCTATGCGATCAAATCCCTGGTCGCCAGAGCAGCCACAAACGGCGTCAAGACCACCGCCAACCTGGAATTATCGTCCTGATCCTTCTGTAGCAGCTGCACCTTCAGGTCATCCACCAGGTATACAGGGAAATTATCGGCCTCTCAATGATAGGTCAGTAATTCAAGGGCAAGTGCGTCCACCAGTACCGCGTTACGCACCACCACCTTATCCTAATTCTTACGGATATAACTATCCGGGTGGCAGGCCTGGTTATGGCTATAACCCAGGCTGGCCTGGTGGTCATGGTGCTGGTTTCCCGGGAGGTTTTGGGCCACCTGTTGGCTGGTAATTACAGGGTATTAATGAGTGTTTGATGCAAGTCAATGTGGAACGGTCATTAAAAAAATAGCATTCTATAAAACAGTGGTAAGCCGTGTTTGCTACCGCTGTTTTTGGAGTCATACCACTGCTTCGAGTTTACCGAGAAGCCGGTGTATGTTGTAAGGCTTGGCATGATTTTTATGTATGCCAGTATGTGTAACTCAATAAGAGGTATCCGATTATGAACTTTAAAAAAGTAATGCTTACAGCGGTGATAGCTGGTGCCTGTGCATTACCCCTGTCATCAGCCAACGCCTGGGGTCCATGGGGCGGTGGTGGTCCATGGGGTGGTGGTGGTCCTTGGGGCGGCAATAACTGGGGTAACAACGGTAACGGTTGGGGCAACGGCAACGGCAATGGCTGGGGCAACGGTATGGGAGACATGATGGGAGATGGTGATTTCAGCATGAATTTCAGCGGCCGTGGCAATGGCCGTGGTAGCGGTTACGGTGACGGACGTGGTTATGGTAACGGTAACGGACGCGGTTATGGTAACGGTTATAACCGTGGTGGCTATGGCGGTGGTAATCCTTACGGTGGCTATGGTGGTGGCCAGGGTTGGGGTGGTGGTCAGGGTTATTACGGCGGCCCTCCTCCAGGCTATGGTTATGGTGGTGGTGGTGGATATCCGCCGCCTCCCCCGGCTCCACAACAGCCTCCACCTGCACCAGAAAATAAATAAGTACGTAAGGCCTGGGCCCGTGCTGTAGTACGGGCCCACATTTTTTACATGAGGAGATATGAATGAACAGATGTTTTTGTTCATTGTTAATGCTATTGACTGCCGCGGTCACCGTGACCGTTGTAAGCGCAGGTGAAAACGTCGTTGAATTTTCTGCGAATGCCTACCAGAAAGGTCCCCAAACGCCTCCCATAGAGGCAAAAATGTTCGTGAGCGACAATCGTGTTCGTAAGGAATACAACGCCAATGGCCAAAAGTTGGTCGAGATTTATGATGCAAGTAAACAAAATGCCGTATTGCTGATTCCGGCGAAGCGTAGCTATATGGAACGTCAGGGATCGGCATCAGGTTTGATCCAGCAGGCAGGCAAACCAAAAAATCCCTGTCAAGGCATGAAAGATGCCAGCTGTAAAAAATTAGGCGAAGAAGCCATTGATGGCCGTCCCGCAGACAAATGGGAAATGGTCATGAAAAAAGATGGCAAAGATTTGCGGGCTCTCTACTGGATTGACAGGGAGCGCAATATGATGCTGAAACAAACATTACCCGACGGTACTGAAACTGAGTTACGTATGCAGGGTAAGGAAACAGTCAATGGTCGTCAAACAGAAAAGTGGGAGATGACGGCCAGCAATCCTCAGGGTCAGACCATGCGTTCCATGCAATGGTATGACCCGGAATTGAAAATTTCAATTCGCGAAGAGATGCCCGGCGGTTATTTGCGTGAACTAAAAAATATTTCAATTGGTGATCAGGCCGATACATTATTCGAAATTCCTGCAGGCTATACATTGATCAAACAACCGCCAGGTGATGCCATGCCATCGCCTTCATTAGTGCCGGCTAGATAACGCCATGAGAACTGTGCTTTTTCGGTTAGTGACCAGAGAGGTATCATTTTTGTGTATGATGTTACGCATCTAGTCAGAAAGGTGCAGAAAGGTGATTTCCGATGATTACTGTAGTGGCAAACCTTAAAGGTGGCTCTGGAAAAAGTACCATTGTATTCAATTTGAGTGTCTGGCTGATGCATCATGGACAGGATGTGATTTGCTACGATCTGGATCCTCAGTGCACGTTATCAGATGTAGGCCGGATCAGAACTGAGGATCAACATCAACCTGGGCTTACAGTGAAAACTACGCATGCAATATATGCGGAGGATTTGCTGGCGCATAAGGAAGAAGTTCTAATCGATGTGGGTGCTGCAAATATGCAGGCGATGCAAACCGCGATTAGTGTTGCTGACAGAGTGTTAATTCCTGTGCCGCCCAGTCAACCGGATGTTTGGGCCACGCAGCGATTTCTTCAGCAAGTCAAAGCAGTGTTAGGCCATCCAGTTGAGTCAGAAGTGCTCGCCTTTATTAACCGGGCAGATACGCACCGTTCAGTGCGGGAATCTGATGAGGCAGAAGAAGCGCTGGAAGGGCTGCCGCAGATTAAAGTTATCAAGCAGCGGATATGTAACCGCACAATGTATCGACGTACAATGAGTGAAGGCCTGGCGGTTTTCGAAATGTGGCCTTCATGCAAGGCGGCACGTGAATTCGATGATCTGGCTTTTATTTTATATCCGCATCATGCGACTCAAAGTGCACAGCCAGAAAGAGGAGTGGGTTAATGAATTTTATTCGACGTATATTAAGTCATGGGTTTTTGATTCTATTAATAGCAGGTGCGGCATTGGGCTGGTATTACCGTTCAGATATCTTTCCTGGAAACAAAGCGGATGAGGCAGCCTTAGATGAGGATGCTGTGGTGGCAGTGCAGAGCTCTGATGAGCTTTCAGAAAATAAAACTACGAGTTCTGAAACCAGCAGTCCAGGAATCAGCGGCGGCACAAGGCCAGACAATTTTTGGTGAAAATAACACTGAGTCTGCGGTAGAGGAGACACCGCAATACCGGCCATTAACTGCGGAGACCGAAGCAGAGAATCAAACGGACGGAGAAGTAGGGGATGTGACTGCTGAAGCCTCTGACGCCCGTGATGTGGAACAAGATAATACCGTGGCTCAAACAGAACCCAGGTATCGCCCACTGACATCCGAAACAGGGATTGCTGATGAGCAGCCGTCGGATGCCAAATCACGTGAGCTAGAGGATGTTTCAACGCCAGCTAGTGATGAGGGTGAAGCGTCAGTAGATAGTAAACTCGCTATGGTTTCTCCAGAAACTGTCCAGCAACCGGTAACTCCTGAACAGACAGCACAAATAGATGCGCAAACCACGGACAGTCAGGTGCAGTCAGTAACCAATGGGTCTCAAGCGCAATCAGAAGATACTGTGGTCGAACCATCGCAGCAAGCTTTACAACTTATTTCCAGCGCAAGAGAAGCTTATTGGCAGCGTGATATTGAAAATGCAGAAAAAAACTACCGGGCATTAATCGACTTGCAAGCAGAGAATCCTGATCCCTACGGTGAGTTAGGTAATGTTTTTTATTCGGCGGGTCAGTGGGATAAGGCAGCAGAAGCTTACTATGAAGCCGGTGTCCGGCTTATCAAGCTGGAACAGTATGGGCAAACAATGCATCTCGTATCGGTATTGCGGGGACTGAATGCGGATCGGGCTGGTCAGTTGGATAAAACTTTGCGGGAGGCTTTACCACAACCGGCTGCCGCGCCAGCTAACCCGGCTGGGCAGTGATTTTTAATTTAACCATGAATGCTGTCATGACGCATACAAATAATGTAGGAGCGGCTTCAGCCGCGATTGGAGTACACAGCATTCATCGCGGCTGAAGCCGCTCCTACAAGTTCTTACGGATTGATCAGAGGTTCACTGGCAATAATGAACCAAAATAATTGTTACCGATGGATTCCGGTACAACGTAACCGGAAATAATGATATGAACAATTCAGATAATGAGGCTTCCAGATCTCAGAGTAATATTGTCAAGTATCCACAGTCCGAAGATGTGGCTGAAAAACTTGGCGTATGTCTGGATCAGTTTGCGAAAACCTTTGAAGCAAGTGCGAGACGTTGGGAGCTAATTGTTTATCCCTCAATGATCGCTTTTATTATTCTGGCTGCCTATGGGTTTTTCCTGATTTACAAACTGACTAATGATATAGATGCAATTACACAGCGAGTAGAAGCGGTTGCTATCAACATGATTAATGTAGATGAGTACATGTCGCAAATTGTTACTATTATGGATTCAATGTCTACCAGCATGAAGACAATGACGCCAGCCATTGTTGGTCAGGGAGAAGAGCTGAGTAGTATGACGTCTAATCTTCAGGTGATGAATACAACGCTGAGCAATATGACCCAAACGATGAATCTGATGCGCTATGACACGGCGTCCATGGGAAATAATATGCAAAATATGACAGGGCCGATGCGTTTCATGAATAATTTTATGCCCTGGTGAATTTGGTTGCCAGGTTATTTATAGTAGTTAGGGAAGGTCTGATTATTTAGCTGGAATCTGTAGGAGCGGCTTTAGCCGCGATGGACACCGCACAGATCTATCGCGGCTAAAGCCGCTCCTACAGTATTTGCACGGTTCACTATGACAAAGTGCATGACACATCAGATGTTCTATGGATAGTTAACCACTACCAACGTCGTGATTTGAAACAGAAACAGGTATTCAATATGAGAGCCGGAAAAATAATTCGACAGCGCCTTAGTCATCTGGAAGGGCACTTAAAAGAAGAAAACCCCGTATTAGTATCCGTGGTTGGCAGTTTTCGAAAATTGGATCGTGTCGGTTATGCCATGGGTTTGTTGGGCAAAAATGATTCCTTTGCAACACAAATTTCCTGGTGGCCACTGATTTCAGTATTGGGAACTTTCTCAGCCGGTAAATCGACTTTTATCAATCACTATTTAGGTGCTCGCTTGCAGGATACAGGCAACCAGGCAGTCGATGATAAATTCACAGTGGTTTGTTACAGCGCCGAACATGAATCACGGGTTCTGCCTGGCCTTGCGTTGGATGCAGATCCGCGGTTTCCTTTTTATCAGATTGGTGAAGAGCTGGAGAAGGTTGCGCCGGGTGAGGGTGGGCGAGTCGATGCTTACTTACAGTTAAAGACCAGTCGCAGTGATAAGTTGCGCGGCAGGATTATTATTGATTCCCCCGGCTTTGATGCGGACGCACAACGTTCAGCAACACTCAGGTTAACTAAACATATTATTGATTTGTCAGATCTTGTGTTGGTGTTATTCGATGCGCGCCATCCGGAGCCCGGTGCCATGGGCGACACCTTGACCCACCTGGTCGGTGAAACAGTAGGGCGTGCAGATTCCACCAAGTTTATGTATATCCTGAATCAGATAGACACGGCAGCACGTGAAGATAATCCAGAAGATATCTTTGGGGCATGGCAGCGGGCGTTGGCACAGGAAGGTCTGACAGCCGGACGTTTTTACAGTATTTACAACCCTGATGCGGCAGTTGCTATAGAAGAGCCTGCATTACGTGAACGTTTCGAGTCCAAGCGTGATGCTGATTTATCGGCGATACATGATCGTATGGAAGCTGTCAGTGTTGAACGTGCTTACCGGATCATCGGTGCGCTTGAGAAATCAGCGCGGGATATTGAAGACTACTATGCACCTAAAATAAAAACACTGACCCAGAGTTGGGGCCGTGGTGTGCTCTGGCTTGATATTGTTATCTACGGGTTGTTGGCGGCCGTGTTGCTCGCCTTGACCGGCTGGGCCGGGTATTGGAAAGGATTTAGCTTTACGGCACCCTGGTGGAATGACTTTATCAATAACCCCAGTCAGGCAGTCCCGGCAATTGTAGCGGTTGTGGGTGGGCTGATGGTCATTCATTTTCTGTCCCGCAAGATTGTCAGGAAACGTATCCTTAAGAAATTAGGTAATGCGCTGCAAGCGGGGCCAGAACGGGATAGATTACTGCGTGCTTTCAAGAAAAACACACGTTTCTGGCGCAGTATATTTGATGTCAAACCGGCAGGTTGGGGACACTTCGGCCGTAAGCGAGTACAGCGGACATTGGAAGATGCTGACCGCTATATCCAATCGCTCAATGATCGTTTTACTGATCCATCGGGTAAACAAACAAAAAAAGTTGATACGCAGCAGCAAGCACAGAAAACCACTACGGATTCAGGGGATGCTGCAGTGGTCACTGTAGTATCAGATTAACATCTGATAGGAGCGGCTTCAGCCGTGATGAACGCTGCAAACCCATTGCGGCTGAAGCCGCTCCTACGGTATTAGTCTGAGGCTCACTAACATTTACAAATAATGGCGGCAGGTGAACTATGAAAACAATCGTTTTAGCGGCATTGGCTTTGCTGACACTGGGTGCTTCGTTACCGCTGACTGCGGCGTATCCACCACCGCCAGGGGCATACCGGCCTGTACAAAGTGTTGATCAACCCACACAGCTGCTCAAGAAAAAACTCAATCGTATTAAAGAGTTTATGCAAACGGGTGGAGAGCATGATCCCGTTGCAATCATGCTATTTCTGCAGGACGAAGTGGTGGAGCATATCGACCTGGGCAGAATGGCGCAATGGATAGCGGGTCCATATTATCCGCGGATGAATGACGAGGAACAGAACAAGTTTCAGCAGCAATTAAAAGAAAAAATATTCATGGCATTAAGTGAGCAGTTAAATATATTTAAAGATCAGCAGTTGCAAATGAACTTTTATCCACCGAGGCAGATTGGTCCAGCAGAAGTATATTTAAAGATCAGCAGTTGCAAATGAACTTTTATCCACCGAGGCAGATTGGTCCAGCAGAAGTGGCTATCGCATTACGTATTTTGCCTCCTTCTCAATCCCCTATGCGAATCGTTTTCAATTTTCATTATGAAGATGAGAAAGACTGGAAGGTCTACGATATTTCACTGAATGGATTGAGTGCCATTGCCCATTACCGCAGTTTCTACCGTCAAGCCGCCAGGCAGTTCGGATCACAGGCGTTTTACGAGTAGGGCAAGAGAGGGCGCAACAGTAATATTTTAGGAAGCCTCTGATTCTTTATTATGCCCTGTAGGAGCGGCTTCAGCCGCGATGGGGCTACAGTGTTCATCGCGGCTGAAGCCGCTCCTACAGTATTTTGTCCATCAATCATCGCTCAACAAGCTGGAATATCTAGTGGAAAAATTTGGACCTCTTGTAAATTCAATTATTTCTCATATCCATGAGGGAGTTTTGCTGGCAAGCAAACAGGGAAAAGTTATGTTTCAAAACCCTGCCGCGATGGAATTGCTGGGGATTAAACAGTGTAAAACGCTAAAAGATATTAAAGATCAAACCGGTCTTAACCTGCAAAAAAGCATTCTCAAAGCAGCTTTTGATGCAGGGGAAGAAGATGCGGCTGCGCGTCCATCGGGTGAATTTGTAAAATTTGAAGAACGCACAACCAATAATGGTTTTACACGCTTTATAGAATTTCATACGGGCATGGTCAATTTTGATCAAGGGGAAGAACTACGTATTTTATTGCTCAAAGATATTACCGAGCAGCGTCGCTTTGAAGCGGTATTTAATGAGACAGCAGATTCCGGCATTATTACCAATGATCCCAAGATGCTGGAGATCAATGCCAAGCTGAGTCACATTTCTCCAACCAAAGCTTCGGTGTTATTGCAGGGTGAATCAGGCACCGGGAAAACTCTACTGGCTCGGATGATCCATAATAATAGCAAGCGCGCCAGCCAGCCCTTTGTTGAAGTGAACTGTGCTGCTATCCCCGAGACATTGATGGAGTCAGAGTTGTTTGGACATGTTAAAGGTGCTTTTACCGGCGCTATCCAGTCGCGCGCTGGCCGGTTTCAAACAGCACATAACGGTACTCTGTTTCTCGATGAGATCAGCGAGATTCCATTGCACTTGCAGTCTAAGTTGCTTAAAGCTATTGAAGAGCAGTCCATACAAATGGTCGGTTCCGATAAAAATGTTGAAGTGGACGTGCGGGTGATCAGCGCATCCAATCAGGAACTGCGTAGTCTGGTAGACAGTGGCAAGTTCAGAGCGGATTTATTTTACCGGTTAGCCGTCATCCCACTAAAGATTCCTCCACTGCGTGAACGTCCGGGCGATCTACCCTTGTTAATCACACATTTTTGTGACCAACTGGTTGCGCGTGGCTACCCCGATGGCATTACCTGTACCAAAGATACAATGGCGCTCATGCTCGATTATCATTGGCCGGGCAATGTCCGTGAACTGGTTAATGCAGTTGAGCATGGAATGATTCTGGCAGAAGAAAAGGTTGTGACGCCTGCCTGTTTACCTCAGGATATTCGCCGTTATTCTGAGGCGACAGAAACAGCAAATGGCCAAGCCACGCAAAACATGTCAGATACCTCACAGCGTCAGCTTATCGTGAATATGTTGCGGCAGGCGGGGGGATCCAAGTCTGAAGCGGCGCGTATGCTGGGAATCGATCGCAGTACATTATGGCGCCGAATGCAGCGGTTGGGATTACAATAATCATTCATCTTGTTTTGCAAACTCTGCAAATACTGTAGGAGCGGCTTCAGCCGCGATGGATTACGGTGTTCATCGCGGCTGAAGCCGCTCCTACTGATTTTCGTTTATTAATCAGGCTTTTAAAAGAAATGGTGTTTTATGTTTCCGGTAGTAACATTAGTAATCAATTATATATTAAACTATAATGCCTGCCAGACGATAAACAGGGATCAGTTTTTATTATCTGGAGTAGTTATGTTTATTGATGGCCTGACAATCGCCGGTGTTTTTATTATCGTTGCGTTAATTTACACAATGCGCAAACTTAAACTTACAACGCTTTGACAGCGAAGCTTAAGGTTCTTGTAGATACCATCTCCCTCAGCCAGCACAAGCGAAGATCAAGTCACTTGAGACTGATAAGGTATTTGGTGTTTCAGCACACCAAAACAGATCTGTACCAGTTTGCGCATGGCTGCACCGATGGCGCACATTTTCGTTTTACCCTTGCGCAATAAACGTTCGTACTGTTGTCGAATATCGGGGTTATGTTGAATCGCAACCACCGCCGCCATGTAGAGCTTGGCACGGACTTTCGCATCCCCGGCTTTGGATAAATGCGCTCGTCCCCGCACACTGCTCCCGGATTCATGCTGTACGGGTACCAACCCCAGAAACGCTGCGCATTGTGCGGCACGGGTAAACGGTCGGCTGCGTATGACCGCCACCATCTGCTGCGAGATCACCGGCCCAACACCGGGAATACTTTCCAACAAGACACGGTCTTTTTTTAAGTCGGGATGTTGATCAATGTGTTCGTTGATCAACTGTTCCAGCCGGGTCTTCTCCGTGTCGAGTTGCGCATGCACCGTTTCGATGGAGCGTAACACCGCTGTCGAGTCCCGGGTGATCTGGGCTTTCTCCAGACGGTTCAGTTCCCGCTGGATGTCTTTTTTAACCGCTTCATAGCGTGCAATCAGCGCCTTGAGCAAACGGATCTCCGGCGCTTCAGGTTGCCACAACCGGGGTTGTTGGGTCGCCCCATACCGGGCGATTACCAGGCTGTCCTTTTTATCCGTCTTCGTGCGGGTGCCTAGACTTCGTGCGTAATCACGGATCTGGGCCGGGTTCACCACCGAGACCTGGGCACCGGCGGTGTATAACGCCTGTGCTAACCCTTCGTGATAAATACCCGTCGCTTCCAGAATAAAATGGAATCGTTCAATCGATTCACCCGTGTGCTTCATCGTCCAGTCCAGCAACGCCTGATACCCGGCTGGCGTATTGGACTGTTGTTTCGTCTTAACCTTCAACGTAGCGATATCCCGCAGCCATAGACAGTCCAGCTTTGCCTTACTCACATCAATACCGATTATCGCCATGATCTCTCTCCACTTACCTTGTACATGCAGCCTCACTTTCACCGTGAAAGGGACTTGGATACCATCCAGTTTATTGAGAAAATTGAACTGTGAGGCTTCATCTACAGCACAGGCTTAAAAACCTCAGGAGCGGCACAAGCTCTTCACAGTCCCTGATACACTGCTAGCTAAACAGCCTATCGAGAGAGATACAAGGAGCGGCTTCAGCCGCGATGAACACTGTATACCCATCGCGGCTGAAGCCGCTCCTACAAAAATCGAATAGTTCACAATCCCCAATTAGATTAATAATAATGGTGGGCGATACTGGGATTGAACCAGTGACCCCTGCCGTGTGAAGGCAGTGCTCTCCCGCTGAGCTAATCGCCCTGTCCTGGAAGATTCTACGGCGGGTTAAAAGGGCGGTCAAACCCCGTGTAGTCTGGTAGAATTTCCGGTTTTCGGCGATTCATCCAGATCTTATGACAATTCGTACCCGCTTTGCTCCCAGCCCAACTGGTTACCTGCACATTGGTGGTGCCCGCACGGCCTTATTTTCCTGGTTATATGCCCGTAAGCACGGTGGGCAGTTTGTGCTGCGAATCGAGGATACTGATCTGGAGCGTTCCACACCGGAATCGGTCAACGCGATTCTCGAAGGCATGAACTGGCTGGGCCTGGATTATGATGAAGGGCCGTTTTACCAGACTCACCGGTTTGACCGGTATAAAGAAGTTATCCAGTCGTTGATCGACGCATGTCACGCTTATAAGTGCTATTGCAGTAAAGAACGTCTGGAAGAACTGCGTACTGGTCAGATGGCGCGCAAGGAAAAACCCCGTTATGACGGTCATTGCCGTGACCGGGCAGAAGCACCATCAACCGATGCACCCTATGTGATTCGTTTTCGGAATCCACCGGAGGGTAATGTCGTTGTCAACGATCTGATTCGTGGTGAGGTGGTGTTCAATAATAATGAACTGGATGATTTGATCATTGCACGCACTGATGGATCGCCGACGTATAATCTGACCGTCGTGGTTGACGACAGTGATATGCAAATCACCCATGTTATTCGTGGCGACGATCATCTTAACAACACACCTCGGCAAATAAACCTGCTTGCTGCGATGGGTCAAACGCAACCGATCTATGCACACGTGCCGATGATTTTGGGCGAAGACGGTAAACGTTTATCCAAGCGTCACGGTGCCGTGAGTGTTATCCAGTATCGCGAAGACGGTTATCTGCCTGAGGCGTTATTAAATTATCTGGTTCGTCTCGGCTGGTCTCACGGCGACAGTGAAATATTTTCTCTGCAAGAAATGATCAGTTTGTTTGATATTGGTGACGTTAATAAAGCGGCATCTGTCTTTAATCAGGATAAACTGTCATGGTTGAATCAACACTATATAAAGGAAATGAAGCCTGAACAGGTCGCCCGTTATCTGAGCCATCATCTCGGCGAGTGCGGTATTGACCCGGCATCCGGACCTGATATTACTGAAGTGGCAACAGTCCAACATGAGCGTGCCAAAACATTGGTTGAAATGGCGCAGATCAGTGAATTCTTTTACCGGGATTTTGACGAGTACGACCAGAAGGCAGCAAAAAAACATTTAAAAGCAGGTGCCAAAGTACCACTTGAAAATGTACGCACTGGTTTGGAATCATTGCAAGTATGGGAGCCTGCAGCAATCTATAAAATAGTAACGGATACGGCAGAAGCGTTGGAATTAAATATCGGCAAAGTGGCACAACCGCTACGAGTTGCCGTTTCCGGGCGGGCGGCAACGCCTGGTATTGATGTAACTCTGTTTCTAGTAGGTCGTGAAGCTTGTTTGCAGCGAATAGACCGTGCGATTGAGTTTGTCACTAAACGCGCCGAACAGGCAACATCACAATGAGATTTGGAGCTAATTTATTTCGTTAATACCTGTAGGAGCGGCTTCAGCCGCGAAAGGCGATGTAACTGGCTATCGTGGCTGAAGCCGCTCCTAAATAATTTGCATTATTTACAATAACAATATGCATGAACTTATTAGAGGTTCCTTAGGATCTATGACATGAGCGATGAAGAAATCATAAAGCCGTCTAATTTTATTCGTACTATTATCGACAAGGATCTTGCTGCGAATAAAAATAATGGACAGGTTGCGACCCGGTTTCCACCCGAACCAAACGGCTATCTGCATATTGGCCATGCAAAATCGATTTGCTTAAATTTTGGCATTGCCAATGATTATCAGGGCACCTGTAACTTGCGTTTTGACGATACCAATCCTCATAAGGAAAACATTGAGTACGTTGCAGCGATAAAAAAAGATGTGCAATGGCTGGGCTACGATTGGGATGATCGCTTATTTTTTGCATCAGATTATTTTGAAAAACTTTACGAACATGCTGTGCAGTTGATAAAACATGGCAAAGCTTATGTGTGTGATCTCAATGCTGAACAAATGCGCGAATACCGTGGCACTTTAACGGAGTCCGGCAAGGATAGCCCGCATCGGGAACGTTCTATAGAAGAGAACCTGGATCTGTTCGAGCGTATGCGCAAGGGTGAATTTGACGACGGTACACATGTTCTGCGTGCAAAGATCGATATGTCATCGCCCAATATCAATATGCGTGATCCGACCCTGTACCGGATACGCCACGGTGTCATTCACCACCAGACAGGAGAAACCTGGGCGATCTATCCTATGTATGATTTTACGCATTGTTTATCGGACTCGATTGAAGGTATTACGCATTCACTTTGCACGCTTGAATTCGAAGATCATCGCCCGCTGTATGACTGGATTCTGGATGAACTAAAAGTAACTAGCCATCCTCAACAGATTGAATTCTCCCGGCTGGAACTACAGTACGCGATTACCAGCAAGCGCAAATTGACCGAGTTGGTGACAGAAGGATTAGTCGAAGGCTGGGATGATCCTCGCATGCCGACTATTGCCGGTATGCGCCGCCGGGGTTATACGTCGGCTTCGATACGCGACTTTTGCGAGCGAATTGGTGTGACTAAATCCGAAAACAATGTCGAGATGGGTGTGCTGGAAAACTGTATTCGAGAAGACCTTAATACACACGCACCGCGCCGGATGGCCGTGTTGCATCCACTGAAAGTTATTATTGAAAATTATCCGGAAGGTAAAACCGAACAACTGGAAGTAGCAAACCATCCCCAGGATGAAACAATGGGGACGCGCAAAATACCTTTTACACGCGAATTGTATATTGACCGCGAAGACTTTCGTGAAGAAGCGTCCAAGAAATTTAAACGGTTAGTTACGGGTGGAGAAGTCAGATTACGTAATGCTTACGTGATTCGTTGTGATGAAGTGATCAAGGATGGACAGGGCGAGATTATTGAACTGCATTGCAGCGTTGATCTGGATACGCTCGGCGCAAAACCGGAAGGGCGTAAAGTTAAAGGCGTCATTCATTGGGTCTCGGCAGACTATGGCATTCCTGCCGAGATAAGATTGTATGATCGATTGTTCAATCATCCGGCACCAGATGCATCCAAAGATGGCCAGGACTACAAGGCTCATCTCAACCCCGAATCGTTTCTTACGCTGACTCAGTGTTGCCTGGAACAGAGTCTTTCGAAGGCTACCCCAGGCGAAAGTTTCCAGTTCGAGCGGGAAGGCTATTTCTGTGCTGACCTGGATCACCACAGTGATAAGCCTGTCTTTAACCGGACGGTCACTCTGCGCGATTCCTGGGCAAAAATCGAACAGAAAAGTACCGCATCGGCTTGAATATCGATATAATTGACACCCTGACGGCACTCACGTAAAGTGCGCGCTTGCTTTTCGGGGCTATAGCTCAGCTGGGAGAGCACTTGCATGGCATGCAAGGGGTCGGCGGTTCGATCCCGCCTAGCTCCACCAGAAAAAACAGGTTAATTGTCCCCATCGTCTAGAGGCCTAGGACACCGGGTTTTCATCTCGGCAACAGGGGTTCGACTCCCCTTGGGGACGCCATTTTAATTATAAATCAATAAGTTATGGAGATTCTTGCCTAAAATGACTTGTACAGGTGCAGCAAATACTCTTAAAAGGTCGAGAGTCTAAACACGTAACAATGTCCATAGCGCTTTTAGATTCCTTCAAGTTTTCGCTCATTTATTGGCAAAAAATCTCATCAAGTCGCTTTAAGTTGTCTGCTGCAGAGATGCAATAAAAGCTATTAGGATGTGAACTGGTTGTCGTTACAAGGTTGGCTGCATCAGGCAAGTACTGGTTAACGGATGCATTCGATACAATCTGTACTGAAATTCACGGGATGTAGGGTTGTAAAACAAAATTCTATTTTTGCGGTGCGACGTCAATAATATAAATTGAAATTTTTCGTGCTTCTTCAACAGAAAGTGTGTCAAGTAAGCGTTCACCAAGTTCTTTTGCTGTTTTTGGGCGCGGTGTTGACTTGGTTTTGTCCGCTCCAAACCAGAAAACAACATAAATCCCGAAACCATTCGCACGCGGTTCTCGAGTGTATTTTGCAATGAGCTGGTTGTGTATTGCGCTCCAAAGTTCTGTATTGGTGTTCTTCTTGATTTCGATAGGAACTTCGAATCCATTGAAAACTACGCGAATATCCGCCCGGTTATCATCTGCATAGTGACCTTCTGGCTGTGCATCTATTCCATACTTTGTAAATCGTTGTTGTAAATCAGATAGCAGTGCATCTCTACAGGCATCCTCATGTTTAGGTGTAGTGAGCTTGCGCTTAGAATCTTCATTCCAATACTGTCTGTAATCATCAGTATTGCCATTACGAATCTGGTCAGCCATGTCATGCAGTATGTCAGTAGTCAGCGCAACCAGGTCGGCAGCATTAGCTGGCTTAAGGTTTTGGAGGGTTTGACTCACTTGATTGATATCAAGATGAGTAAAGCTTGCTTCGCGATGAACTGCACTTTGCTCAAATTTGGCGCGATTTAATTTGTTGTGCCATTGTTGTAACTGTACGTTATTTAAAAATGAATCGAGTAGCTCTGTCACGTCTTTTCCAGGTAGTGCGCTTAAATGAGTGATTAGCTCACCTACACAATCAGCCGCATGTGTTTTCTGAGTGGCAATACTTTCTCCATGTAGTGAATAGGGGGCATAGGAACTACCAATTAGCCGAATCAGTAACCCTAATGCTTGCACAGGTAAATCTCTTAAGGGTGACCATTGATCACCGCGGTTGCCTAAAAATCCAGCCAGGTGCCGAATTCTTGACTCATTACCTATTGCAAAGGTTTCAAGTTGACCGGTATATTTTTCAGGCGACACAATTAGTCCCGTCATAAGCCAGTACCCATGTTGGGCAACATTCATGCTTTTGCGATTTAATTTATTTATTATGAGCCGTAAAAGCTCTTGCCTGTCAGCATAACGCAGTGCTGCCTTGAGCAGATAATTTAGGTCATTTAACTGTAAGTTAGTACAGCGGACTGGGTAAGCTTTTAACAGTGGTAATGATGTATCCCTGGCCAGTTGATTATATTCATTGATATAGGCGAGTGCATAAATCCCAGCAACGTGTTGCTTATTAGAACGAAGCGACGCAATGACATATTTAATATAGACCTCAGCCACAAGCTCAGGCCGCAACTTTAGTAAATATTCATACCATTCCGGTTCGTTATCGGTACCTACAGTTAGTTGAAACGCAATTGCCTGCCGAATTTGGACATCATTTAGTAGGCTGATGTTATTAAGCGATGTGTGGGTGAGTTCTTGCAGTCCGGCTAAAAAAGGTTGTGAGAGGTGGTATGTCTTGTTTTCCGTGTAAATTTGAATAATGTCCTTAACACTTGGAATATCATCACGTTTCAGAACATTTTTCAGGCCCGTTAAAACTGACTGAATCAGTTTTTCATCCTGATCCAGAAAGGTGTTTAGTCTTTCTAGCGGCGAGTCGCCTTTTGCATCAGAAAAACGACCGAAATAGGCTTGGGCTAAATTGTATAATAGTTGAGTATCGGTCTCTTTGCTTTCACGTAATTCGTTTTCTTGAGATCTCACAAAATCCAACCATGTTTGTTTTTCTTGTCGTTCTTTTGACCTGCGAAGTTTCATTGTCTCCTCGTGCGCCTGTTGATCCCAATCTACAGAGCATGAAAGTCTATCCTCAAGCCAGGATGTATATTTTTTATTGTTTTGCGCATATCTTTCTAGAGTTTCCAGAGAAAGCCCTATATCAGCGCGTTTGTTAGCGACAGCATCAATAGCATTAAAAAATAAGAACTGAGCAACTTGATCATCTGTTGAATCCTGTATTTGTTTCAAGCACCAGGATCCATAATCATCTGGAGGATCGGCGTGAAACAATCGATTCCACAAATTTAAAAGACAGTGGTCGATTTTCTCTTTCTTCAGGCAACACTTAATGCCGACCCTTCTCACGCCTTTTTGAATATCCGGATGAGCTTCCAGCCATAAGCGGATTTCTTGTTGATCTGACTCTGAACGTGGCCAACCATGACTATCGAGGCCTATCCCAAGCCATCCATAGATCCGATTTGCATCAACGGTGTTGCCAGCAATATTCAGGCCCCGTGACAACAAATTTGTTGCCAGGCTGTGGAAATGGTGTTCGTCGAGTATAGGTTGCAAGGAGTCAAGTCGAGTTGTCATTGCATCAAGTAAGCTAATAATATTTGCATCCGAGGAACAATCTAGAATTTTTTGATTCCAGAATCTATCAAATCGACCTGCATAATTTGGCTGTTTGGGGCTATGTAGAAAATTGAGAATATCAGACGGTTGCAATTCTTCTGGATAGAGTGAATTCAATAAATAGGCTAAAAGATCGTCATTCAAATCTGGAACCTGACCGCTACTGATGTCTGTGAGCAAAGCTTTAAAGCATGAGATTGATTCTTGACTGTTTTGGCTATTACGAGAATAGGCTTCAAGCGATCCTAGTCGAATACTTGGCCACCATGTTGCGTCTCTGACGACATGCAACAGTATTTTATTCAAACCCAGTAATCTTTCACCGTGAAAAAGTGCATCAAGTACACAGTTAGCAAGTGCTTGATGCGATTCGCCTCGATCTGGGTCAGTCAGAATTTCGCGAAACTCAGGCTCCATATCGGGAGTGGCGAGCGCACCAAAAGGTGAGGTCTTCCAATAGGCAGATTTAAACCATGGGTAGCGGTCTGCCTCGCGTTGTAAACTTATAAGGAGTTGTCGTTTATTCTGAGTTGTGAATTCCTGAACGTCGCCGTACAGAATAGCTCCTAGTGGGTCTCGATCGATGATAAAATTACGCTGACGTTTACAGAGAGCAGCCAACCAGGCGGAAAGGCCGCGTAATTCTGCAACCACAATGCCATCTTCGCCAGTGATCAATGCAAGTATGCGTTTAATCGGTAAACCTTCATCTACTTGCTCTGACAGGTAACGGGCAGCCAGATACTCAGCAATGTGCCGATGAACCGGGGCTTGCTGCCCTTCAATGCGCCCTTTTTTGAATAATTTCGTCTCAGAAACCGCGCGCAGCAGCTCAATATTTTCGAAAGCTAAGTTGTTTAGATCTGGAAACACATTGTCCGCCATATCGGATGACAACGCATAACCTGCATTACCTGCAATAAGCTGTACAGCACAAAGAAATCCTGTTGCATTGAGTCGCTGGTTGACGTCGTAAGGCTGTGTGCGTGTTGCGTCAAGATGCTCCTGATTATGTTCGCGAATTATAGTCTGACAAGCCAATTCAAATGCTTGTTTACGTGTCTCTGGCCAGTTTCCACCTACAACTGCTTTCGCCAGCATGTCGAGGACTTGTGGGTTGAATAATAATTTACTTAGGTTTTTTTGTTCTGCCCATCGTATGAATTTCTCGGCATCAGGTATATCCGGGTTATGTTTTAGGATTTCGGCAACATCAGCCTCAGTAAGAGGATTGAGATGAAGAACGCGTACCTGACCGTCAGGTGATACTGACTTCAGATGTTCTCGGTCACTGGCGCTGAGCCAATCTGCTTCACGACATGACAACCGGAAACGGGGTCGCCCCAATTTGTCAAGACAAGCACGAATAGTATCAAAGGGTGTTCTTGAATCTTGCGATCCTGCACGCACTTCATCAAGACCGTCAATAAACAATGTTTTTCCACGCCATTCCTGACGATCTTTGTACGTAATCAGGTCACGTGCAGAAACAAATTCTACGTCCGGTTGCTGCGCCTCTTGCTCAAAAGACGTAGTCTTGCCGGCACCAGGATCACCAAGTAATACATAGGCAGATACATCCCGGTACTCCGCCAACGTTTGTGGCTGGGCCGGTGCCTGATCCTCTGAATCTGAAATCTCGGTGCAAGTACGCTTGACGATATACATCAGGATGAATCAAACCAGTGAATTGCTGGATGAGCGAAGAAGTCTTCAAGTGAGATTCCTTGCGCTCCAATTAGTAGAGAGCGTACAGGAGAAAAACGTTGGCTGAAGACAGATAAACCTTTTGAACTATCATGTCTAGCAGAGCTTTTAACTTCGATGCTTACTGTCCTTTGACCCGACCTAAGCACGAAATCCACTTCGTGATGCTTTTCTCGCCAGTAATATACCTGGATATCAGAAGCGCTGGTATTAAGTAAGTGCGCACCCACTGCGCTTTCCACTAACCGCCCCCAGAAAGTTCGATCTAATTGAGCTTCCTCAAAAGAGTAGCCGGAGTTCGCTGTCATAAGCGCAGTATTCAGTACATTGAATTTTGGGCTGGAGGCTTTACTGAGATGTTGACGGCCTGAGAATTTTGATAATCCTGCCAATAATCCTGCATTCGATAATAAATTCACATAATGTGTCAGTGTTGTTGTATTACCCGCATCTTGCAGATCGCCTACCATCTTGTTGTAAGACAGAATCTGCCCTGAGTAACTGCAACCGAGTTCGAATGCTTGTTTCAGCAAAGCGGGTTTTTTAATGCGCGTCATCGACAGAATATCCTTTTCAATATTAGGTTCAATCAGTGATGAACGTATATAGTCGCGCCAACGTGGCTGTTCATTGATAAAAGGTGCGCTTCCTGGGTAGCCTCCAAAATAAATATAGCTTGGTAGATCAAGATCAAATGCGTCAGCCATTTCAAGGAAAGCCCAGTGGTTCACCGGTATCATTTCAAACCGGCCTGCCAGGCTTTCAGTTAGGCCTTGCTGCATGAGCAAGGGAGCTGATCCTAGTATGACTACATGTAAAGGACATTCACTTGCACGGTCTGCATCCCAAAGACCTTTTACAGTTTCTGACCATTGGGGAATTTTCTGAATCTCGTCAAATACCAGGACGAATTTACGTTTTGGGTCATCAGTTTTTTTATTTCGCTCTTTAAGTTCGTGTGCTTCGTTACGTGCATTTTCCCAGACGCGAACTAACCATCCTGTATCTCGCGTGCTATTTTTTATAAATACATCCCCATCTATTTCGTGTGCGAATGTAGGTTTGGTTGATTCGGGTTCATCCACAGCAATGTAACGACTTTCAACATTGCTCTGATTGATTGCCTGCCTCACAAGGGTGGTTTTTCCAGTCTGACGAGGGCCAGATACAACGATCAATCGAGTAGGAGGTTCGTCCAACCGGCTGCTTAGTATAGATACTTCCTTTCGCTGGTAATTTAGCATGAATATATTTTACATTACTGAGTAAAATTACTCAATAGCGTAAAATATATATAAATCAGTTTGTTATATAACTAATAATATTGGGTGATTGTTTTTATTTGTATAGATAGTTCCTGATCTCAAGTCAGGTAAAGGCAGGTCGCTAACACAGGACGTGCCTATTATATTAGTAATGTATGAAGGGATTTCCAAAATGCACCCCCGATTCGACTTAATTTCCCAATATGCCGCTAAACTGATTCTGTTATTTGCACTGATTCAGACCTCTGCCACTGCATCGGAGACAGAGCAAATACACGCGCACGAAATTTTACCGTCTGAAGTATACGTACAGGTATCTAAAGTTCGAGCCGAGCTTGAGCTGCTACGTATTCACATGGGTAAGCCAAAAGCTAACCCGTCAGCACTGGTTGTTCGTAATGCTGCACCGCGTGAAGTTTTTTATCAAGCCATGACTTTGTTTGATAAATCCGACCAGTTCAGTTTTGATCAGATACGTGCTCGGGGCGAGCGGCCCGATACTCCCGAAAATTCGATTCGGCCTGGTGATGTGTTTAACGTAGTCAATCAGGTTTTAGCGCGTATACGTGAAGTCAAAGTAAAACTGAATATTACAACATCGATAGAAAATTCAGAGCACGACCCATCACGCACGCCAACCGATGTGTTCCTCGCCATCGTACAAGCTAATCGTCAACTCAATCTTTTACTGGATCAGCGGTTTGCGCCAAAAGACGTTTACATGCAAGTTAGCCGGGCGATCGGTTACTCAGCGCGGTTACTGGCGCACTTCGCTAATACCCAACGTATTCCTGATCCTGAAGGTTTGCAGCAGAACAAACTTCCGATTGATGTTTATCGACGCTTGGCGCGTTGTTACGAGCGTATTCGTGTTATTGGAGAAAAATCAAAGCTCCCTATGTTGTATCTGGAAACTGATATAGCGGGCAGCGTCATTGCACCCAGCGATGTCTATGATATTGCAGCAGTAGTTGTTTCAGAGTTGGCATATCTGCATACCAAGCTTGCATATGCCAGCCCGCCCCGGCCAGTTTTTGATCCCGGGCGTAAGTTTCCGTCACACGTGTTTCAACGCGTAAGTATACTTGAATCGCAGCTTGAAATGCTGAGTGCTGAAACCATAAAGTCTCCTTTGTGGCTATCGACTAATCAGGCTACGCAGTGATCGCTCACCTGCTAACCAGAAAAACATCTATGGATCGGCTTCAAACAAAGTTACTGCGTTCACATTTGAGCATCGCTGCTCTTGGTTTTGTAATGTTATGTGCAGCGCAGCTTGCTACCTGGACATTGGGTTCAAGTGCCAGTCGGCTTGCGACGGATATTGGGCCGACTGCACAGGCATCACAGCGTGTCCTCAATGGTATTCAATCTTCACTGGCAGCCATGCGTGGCTGGGTAGCCTTGGGGCATCATGAATTCCGTGTAGAACGTAAACAGGCCTGGGAGCAGGATATTTTTCCAGCTATGACGGAGCTTGAATCCAGATTGGACGGTGCAGTTGATGCCGAAGCATCTAAAGAGTTACAAGAAATTACTGGCTTGCTAAAGGACCTGGAAGAATCACAATGGTGGATCGAAGATGTTGCCCAGACACCTGGCAATAATCGCGCTCAGCACTACTTCACTAGCAATATCGTTCCCCTCGCAGATACTATTCTGCACGCCATCTCGGGAATGATTGTCCTGGAATCATATGAACTTGATGAAGTAAAAAGTAGTTTTCTACTTAAAGATATGACTGGTTTTCGATACCAGATTAATCAGAGTATTACCGGGCTTGAACGATATTTGAACACACCGGAATCGCAATACATCAATGCATTCAAAGACAGTTTAGATCTGGCAGTTACTTTGTTTAGCGGTGTAACTGAGTTTCGCAGCGTGCTTTCTGAAGAACAACACGAATTATATCAACAGATTCATGCAGAGCTAACTGTGTTCGAACAGTTTGGCGATAAACTCATTAGTATACGTAAAGACCCTCATTGGAATGTTGCGCAATACCGCTTGAGTGCTGAGGCAGTGCCGTTAGCACGGCGGTTACTGAATAGGTTAGGCGCCTTGTCTGCACAGCATACAGATGCAATGCGAGCACAAGCTGATCATGTAGAAAAGGTGGTTTCTATGTCGGCCCTGGCCGCGGCTGCATTGTTAATTTTAATGTCGATAGTAACGGTGTCTCTGTCACAGCGCAGCGCCCGGCGCTTGACCAAACCTATTTCCGCGTTGTCAAAAGCTGCGCAACAGCTAGGTAAAGGCCAACTGAAGAGTGACCTTGAAGTGGTAGGGCACGATGAGCTTGCGACATTGACTGAAACTTTTAATAGCATGCGACATGCTGTTCAAGAAAAGACCGATGCACTGGAAAAAGCCAGGCAGGAACTGGAGGAGCGCGTTGCACGGCGCACAGAGCAGCTTGCGATATCGCGTGACTTTGCTGAGACCACCCTGAACTCTATTGGTGATGCCGTCATTACAACCAGTCAATACGAAATCATCACTATGATGAACCCGGTTGCTGAACGTTTGACTGGCTGGACATTTGAAGAGGTGCGCGGGGAAACGTTGTCTAGGGTGTTTCAGGTCGTCAACGAAAATACTCAGGAATCAGTGGAATGTCCGGTGAGTCGCTGCCTGTTGACCGGTGAAGTCGTTTTGCTGGAAAACGATAGCAATCTTATCTGTCGTGATGGATCACAAATTGCAGTCGATGACTCCGCTGCACCTATTTATGGAAAAGACGGTGATGTGGCCGGTGCCATCCTGGTTTTTCGCGATGTTACCCGTGAACGTAGATTGCAACGAAAACTGTCTTACCAGGCAACGCACGACACACTGACAGGACTTGTTAATCGCTATGAGTTTGAACTACGCATGGAGAATGCGCTCATGTTCGCACGTAATGAACAGCGAGAGCACTCAGTGGCATTTCTTGATCTTGATCAGTTCAAAGTAATTAATGACACTTGTGGCCATGCTGCAGGTGACGAGCTGCTGCGGCAATTGTCGCGCCAACTCGCTGAACCTATTCGTGCCCACGATACCTTGGCGCGTTTGGGTGGCGATGAATTCGCCATATTGCTGGAAGATTGTGATATAGATAACGCAGCCAGGGTGTGCGAAAAGATTCGCCAGGATATCGAGGATTTCCGTTTCGGCTGGGACGACCAATCTTTTGAAGTCGGTGTCAGTATCGGACTGGTTGGATTTGACCAACATAGTCGATCTGTTGCCGATGTGCTCAGTAGTGCTGACGCTGCTTGCTATGCGGCCAAAGAGGCAGGGCGAAACCGAGTGCACATAGCTATATCCAGTGAAGACGAAGCTGATGGCAAGCGCAGCGAAATGCGCTGGGTGTCCAGAATAACCGAAGCACTGGATGAGAACAGGATGATTCTGTTTGTACAACCTATCGAACCTTTGGTTAGTGATGCAGAACCGGGGTCGCACTGTGAGGTTCTGGTGCGAATGCTCGATCGTGATGGCTCACTTGTATTGCCGGGTGCATTTTTGCCAGCGGCTGAACGCTATAATCTGATTAAATCAATTGATCGCTATGTAGTCACCAAAGTCTGCGAGGCTTATCATGGCCAAATGTTCGGCGACTTTCTTCCGCAGCAGCAGAAAATATCAGTGAATCTATCAGGGCAGTCGCTGGGTGACGAGAAAACATTACAGTTTATTAAGTTAAATCTAAGTCGTTATGAGGTGCCGCCGGAAGTCATCTGTTTTGAGATCACAGAGACTGCGGCCATTAACAACATGGGTCAGGCTCTGGATTTCATACGTTCGCTAAAGGAAATCGGTTGTAGTTTTGCGCTCGATGATTTTGGCAGTGGCCTTTCATCCTACGGTTACTTACAGAATATACCGGTCGACTACATTAAAATTGATGGGCGGTTTGTAAAAGATATCGTAGACAATCCAATTGACGCTGCCATGGTGGCATCAATTAACGAAATCTCTCACCTGATGGGTAAAAAAACCATCGCCGAGTTTGTCGAGAATTCCGAGATTGCCGATAAACTGCGTGACATGGGTGTCGACTTTGTACAAGGCTGGGGTATCGGTAAGCCAGTTCCAATAGAGGAATGCACAGCTTTCATCAAAGTTCCCGTCGAGTTAACTACTGAATCGTAATGGTCTGTAGGAGCGGCTTCAGCCGCGATGAACGCACCGGTGATCGCGGCTGAAGCCGCTCCTACAGGGGTATGTGCTATTTTTCAGACACGTTACCAGTTTTTAGGTAAAGCACCTTTAATGATTATCTTCTTATCAACAGTATCAACATAACCACCGGCTTTCAGGTCTTTCATAATACGGCTTACCATTTCCCGCGATGAACCGATTTGATCAGCGATTTTCTGATGGGTTAAACGCTCATTGATGATCTTTTCCCCGTTATCACTTTCTTCAGATGAACGAATTAGCAATCTGGCTACTCTGCCATAAATATCCAGTAAGGCAAGACTTTTTACGTTGTCTGTCAACTTGGCCAGTTGTTTACACAGGCCTTGTATAATGACATAAGCTTGTTCCGGGTGATCTTTTAGAAACTTCTGAAAGACTTGTTTGCTGATTGCAGCCAGTTTGGTGGATTCCATAGTCATGACTGAGGCAGTTCTTTGGTCGCATCCCAATATAGCCAATTCACCAAAGTTTTCTCCGGCACCATGAAAGTTGATATCTATTTCTTTTCCATCATCGTCGCTGAGAAAAACCTTAACCCGGCCAGATATTACAAGAAATAAATTAGACCCATCATCACCTTCACTAAACACGATAGTGTTTTTAGGGAAGGTTCGAATGTTTGCATTATCCAGTAATTGTTTTGCCTCAGAATCATTCAGTTTTTCAAAAAATGAAAATTTCGTATCCATAGCGGCTGGCCTTAAATGACTGAAGCAGTATTGTAACTCATCATGATTCGTACAAATACTCTGTAGGAGCGGCTTCAGCCGCGATGAGTGCACCGGTGATCGCGGCTGAAGCCGCTCCTACAGGTAATATTAACAATTTTACGGTGACATAGTGCCTCGTGCGGCACTGCTGGCGTCTGTATGTTTACTAGCTTCATAAAAGGTTTCTTGGTAGTGCCAGGAGGGTAATAAAATGTTCAGTTTTGATTCGGTAATCGTTCAGTTAGTCCAATCCATTCTTATTCTGTCATTCTTTGTCGCAACAACGATCGTGTGTATGGTGTTTTTAATTCGTTTAGCAAGTAGTGGCATTGAACGACAAAATAAACAGGCCAGAAAAACCCCCCAGCGTTAACACGTTTGCACATACTTGTAGGAGCGGCTTCAGCCGCGATGAGTGCACCGGTGATCGCGGCTGAAGCCGCTCCTACAGTTAAAATAACCGGCCGCTGATCTGAAAATGTATGCCGTCATCCTGTAAATCATTTTCAGGATTATCAATGTCTCGAAATGCGTGAGCCGCATAGAGACTCAGATGCAGCCGCTGTTGTAACAGAGATGCACGTAGCCCAAGACCGGCGCTGTAGATGTCATTAGGTGAGGGTGTATTTAGATCCTTATTCCAGCCATTACCATAATCAATAAAGGGCACCAGCTCCAGCCTGTTGAGACCGAATTTATTTTGCCAGAGGGGTATGCGTGCTTCCAGTGAAACCAGTACACCATTATCGCGGACTAGCTGGTTTTTCCGGTAGCCACGTACGCTGTTCATCCCGCCGATGGCTATTTGTTCAAGCGGGAACAAGTCATCGTTTGAAAGCTGAACATCAGTACGGAATAGAATCTGGATATCCCGGCTGCTAACCTGGCGTGCCCATTGAAACTGGCCCAGCCAGGTAAAAAACTTTCCATTGACCTCTGGGTTAACCATGGTTGCGTCCAGGGCATCCAGGCCTAAACTGAACTGTGAACGGGCAGTCAATACCTGTTTGCGATCCCGGTTCAACCAGTTTTGTGAAAAACGCAATACGGTCACTTTGGTTTCACCCTTATCAGCGCCCAGGTTAAATGAAAATGGCTCGCCGAGTAAAAAAGATTTACTGCGCCGGTGTTCGAACGACAGCCCAAGTGATAAGGTTTGGTTCAGAGTTCGATAGACAGGCTGATTGATATGGATGCCTAATGAATCAGATTTACTGCGAATATCCAGTGAATCAAACGGCTCTTCAACGACATCAGAATCATCCTTGCTGTACTTGAAGCCCAGACTGGTATCATAGGCCGTGACTGGAATATCGTATTGCACATAACCGTGATCCAGACCTTCGGTTTTACCATATGCCAGTTCCAGCGTGTCGCCGTTTCTGGTCAAGCTGTTATGCCGGAACAATAATTCAGCCTGATTCGAACCAACAGACGGTGAACGATCATTATTAACATTAAGCCATAGCTGATAAGGCCGTTGTTCATCGACACGCAGCGATAAAATACCTTCACCGGGCGCAACGCCTGGAACCAGTGCTGCATTCAGTCTCTGGATATGTGGGTCTTGCTGCAACAATTGCAGGCGTTCGCGCAGACTGTTTACATTCAAAGGTGTTTCCACGCCAAGTTCCACGCGTTTACGAAGATAGCCGTCTCTCAACCAGCGATTACCTTTAACATCGATAGCGGAGAGAGTGCCTTCAATGATATTGATCTGAATAACACCATCAGTGACCGCCTGATCAGGAATCATTGCCCCGGAATTAATATAACCGTGTTCAATATACAACCGGCTAATCGCCTGGCGTAAATTTTGTAATTCTTCAGTCGCAATTTTCCGGTTCAGATAAGGTGCCAGCACGGTTGCAAAATCATCTTTATCAAACACCGAACTGCCATTAAGAATAATTTTTCGAACGTAGACGCTGGGCGTCGTTGATAAACGGTTCTCGTCTGACGGAGGTGGAATAGGAGGCAGGATAAGTGGAGCGGGTGCGGGTGGTTCAATAGCCGGCAATTCAGGTTTTTCATCAGAAGGTCGAGGCAGATCAAATGTTGGTGTCGGGGCCGCGAACAGGAGTGCTGGAAGGAGAGCAGACAAAGCACAAAGTGATTGTTTCCAGACCATTTCAGTAGCATACATAAAAACAACAAATATTGCTGTTATTGCTGTTATTTCTGTAGGAGCGGCTTCAGCCGCGATGAATTCACCGGTGCTAAGGATATTTGCGGTGAATTCATCGCGGCTGAAGCCGCTCCTACAGGATTTGCACGTAAATGTTGGAGGGTTGAGCCCCAAATGTGAATATTTCACAAAAAAAATGTAAATAAATCACATCACTAGCCTCATGTGCTTGATATGGTCTTCCTGTAACGGTCTCAGAGAGACTACAATCCAGGTGCTGCTGTAAGTAATTTCTATAATTAGCGGCACTATCTATATACCAAACGCAGGGAGTGGATCCTTATGTTAACCAGTAATATGAATGTTACGATTACCCGAATGCAGAGGCTCACCAGCTTGCTGCTCTTGCTGTTTCTTTTTCCTGCATTGGCCTTTTCTGCGACGAACACTACGCTGTCGCAGAAAATCTCCAGTAACAGTGTGCGGCCTACTGACACCTTTTCTGTAACCGCTACCCTGCGAGTGGGCGGCATACCTGCACCCGCCAGTCATTTGTCTGGTCACAATATCACTTTGATTTTAACAGACCCTGATGGTCAAGAAGCAGGAATCACCGGTAAAACGGATACTAACGGAGAGGTGCTATTTAACAATTTAAGACTTTCTGGAGAAACACCTGGGAGTTGGGAGATTGTTGCAGAATACGCTGGACCTGATTTTACTATCAGTAAATCACAAATCGAATATCTGACGCTCAATACTCACGCCGGGTTCGTTATCCTGATCGAAGGTGCAGTACCCGGCGGTGCTGGAGAAAAAACCCACAACAAATCCGCAAACAATATCTATCGTACACTGAGATACACGCGTAACTTCACCGACAGCCGAATTTATTACTTCAACCAGGCCGTATCTACCATACCGCCCGATATTCAGGTAGACGAAATACCCTCACTGGCCGCAATCGATGGTGCGGTTAATGACATTATGAGTAGAGTTGCCAGTGGTGTGGATGATCCTGGCCCGGTGCATTTCATATTGGTCAATCATGGTAATGTCGACAAGTTCCACTTAAATACGAGTGGCGAAGTGCTCGACCCGGGTCAGCTCGACAATTGGCTGGAAAAACTGGAGTCGATTCCGCAAATTCGTGCCTGGCCCCGGACAGTATCCCTGGCAGCGTGTTTTTCGGGTAGTTTTATTCCCAAACTCAGCAAATCTCCCTTTTCAGCCAGCCGGGTAATCGTCACCAGCGGTTCGGATGATGAAGAAACACTGAAAGGCCCTGTAGAAAGCGATGGTATCCGCATCGGGTCTTTCTTTCTGGAAGAATTCCAGCAGGAATTAAAACGCGGTTTGAGTTTTCAACAGGCTTTCACGCCAGTAGCCGAGCGAACGCGCCTCCATGCCCGTGCCGATGATACAACCCGGCAACTGGTTAACCAGTACAACGACAATTCCAGACAGCATCCGCTGTTAGATGATAATCAGGATTCAATCGGCACGCATGCTTTGTCGAATGGCAGCCTGGCAGATGACGGGCAAGTCGCCAGGACAGTTCATCTGGGATACGGGCCGAATTTACCACCAGACAATACCGGCATCAGTATCGCACCTGAGGTTTCACACCCGAAACCAGGGATGTATCCACTCGCGGTATTTTCGTTAGAAAGTAAACAGTGCACATCAGCAACCGCTTATGTCCGGATTCCGGGCGCGGTTGTTCCAGCGCCAACCGGCTCCAGTGAACAATTACTGCCACCTTATATTTCTGTGCCCTTGACGACTACGAGTACCAATGGTTTCGGTACAACATTCAGTGCAATTTTCAACTTCTCAACACCAGGAAAATATGAAGTGTTCTATATCCTGGAAGGCTGTAATCAAAAGACAGGACGTTCGACTATCTCCCTGACCTCGATTATTTATATCGATGCCGCTGGCAACCAGGTACCCGAACCTACCTTCAATCTGCTCTTTCCAGGTGCTGATCTGTCGGCCTCCGCGCCAACTGCAAAAACTCGGCAACTCTACGACTGGGAACAATCCTTTGATAATAATGGGGATGCGGTGACCTACAACCTGTTCATCGCAGCAGAAGTAGGCGGTGCGTGTGAAACAGACGCTGGCACAGGTGTTCTGATAGACACCGACTTCAGTCGTTATGACATACCCTCATCACAAAGCTATGTCGGTGCCGAAGGTGGATTAACGGATCTGGGTACCTATTGCTGGCAAGTGCAAGCAGTCGACCGCTTTGGCGCGCGCACCCTGAGTGAGACGTTCCATTTCAAAAGCGACGACACCAATTTTTTCGGTGGCGTTGTGGGGGGGAATATGCGCCGGGCTGGGTCTACTCTGTCGGTTGTTGGTGTGGTAGCAGTTATCAGCACCCGCAGTGCTACCTCTGACGAGGGTGGCTATTATGTGATTGAGGGGTTGCCGGTGCCTATCGCTGCCACAGCTAATGTGACTAAACCTGGTTTTAATAATGCGAGTTCGAGTGTGAATGTGCAACAGACGAATGCATTAGTCACACAGAACTTTAATCTGGTGCCGTTTGATACCGACTTGAATAATGATGGCGTGACCAACGGGTTGGATGTGGGTATTTTCAAACAGGCGTTTGGCACCAGTAATGCCGCAGCGGATTTTAACGGTGATGGGGTGGTGAACGGGTTGGATGTGGGGATATTGAAGATCCATTTTGGTCAACCAGCACCGCCATAAGACACCACAGTCCTGTAGGAGCGGCTTCAGCCGCGATGAATACAACGCTAATCCTTACACCGTTGTATTCATCGCGGCTGAAGCCGCTCCTACAGGAGGGTTGTGAATTTAATTTATTCTACATGGAGAGTTTTTATGGACAAGGATTGTCCCAAACAAAACAACTTGCGCACCGGCCGTTGTTCTATTTCTGGTCAAATTTATCTCATCACGACTGTCACTCACAATCGCATTCCCTTTTTCAGACACTGGGAAACTGGCCGCCACCTGGTTCATGAAATCCGCCAACTGGATCAATCGAATATCACCCAAACCCTGGCCTGGGTCATTATGCCGGATCATTTTCACTGGTTGGTACAGTTAAGTGGTCACACCACTGCTACGTTGCCGAATATTTTAAACCGATTAAAAGGCCGCACTGCAAAACGTGTTAATTCCAGTCTGCAAAGAACCGGGACATTTTGGCAGGCTGCGTATCATGATCATGCGTTGCGTAAGGAAGAGGATTTGAAACACATAGCCAGATATATTATCGCTAATCCGTTACGAGCGGGTTTAGTGAAAAAGATAGGCGATTACCCACTATGGGATTGCATCTGGTTGTAGGAGTTGAACTGTAGGAGCGGCTTCAGCCGCGATGGGCGATGATATGAGATAGCTTGTTGAGTGTTCATCGCGGCTGAAGCCGCTCCTACAATTATGATTGTAATATTTTAATCGGGGTTTTTACAGGCAGCCTAGCAACAATGCGGGTTGGTTTTGGTAGGTTGCGGGGAGGGCGATGGCCTGGCCGGGTGGGTTTATCGCGGCTGAAGCCGCTCCTACAGGGTTATCATTCACCTGCTGCTGCTGCTGTTGCTGCTGTTGTTGTAGGAGCGGCTTCAGCCGCGAAAAGAACGCTGAAGAAAAATAAGATGCTGTCACCAACCCCTCCGGAGAAGGCAACATCCCCGCTTGCGAAGCCACCACAAAACTACTAGCCGACGCACTCGCGCGCGTAGCACAACGATTCCGTAATAACGCACCCACATCCAGATAAGCAACGGGTAACGCCTGCAGAGAATTACTGATCTCGCTGTCCGTGGCATCAATGCCAACTTCACCATCAATACCGATATTTGAACTGGCATCAATTTGACTGCCGGGCGAGGCAATTAAAAAGTCAGTAACGATGTCGATATTACCACCGTTACCCGCATCTGCCCGGGCAATAATGTCACTGTCGAGCAAGACGACAAACACTGGATCAATCATGATATCGCCACCATTGCCACTGCCATCGGCTACTGATGAGGTGATGCCGGAATTTTCCAGGATCAAACGTTCCTGAACGTTCACTTCGATTTTTCCGCCTCCGGCCACTGAGGCTTCGGTAGTGATCAATGCGTTGTTAACCAGGTGGATTTGTTCCCCGGCAAGGACGGTTATATTGCCGGCATTACCTGCGCCGGCACTTTTAGCTGACAGGGTGGCCTGGTCTGACAGGTTCAAGGTGGTTGTAGTTAGATGAATGTCTCCACCTGTACCGGTGACGATAGCTGGATCGCCGCCTGGGGAGACCTGGACATCACTGTAGAGACCGGAAGCAATACCGGTAGTATCACTTCCGCTTGCTTGTATACGAACAGCCTTGATATTCATTAAGCTTCCATTGCCAGTTCCCTCTGTGCTCGTGCTAATACGGCCACCGCTCTCTAAATATATACTGCTGGAGGATATCTGGATGTCGCCAGCGTTACCCTCATTACCTGTTGAAGCAATTAGCAGCGCACCATCTTCAATTCTTAATAAATTAGTCTGAACTGTAATCTTCCCGCCACCACCGAAATCGGTTGCTGCACTGGAAATCAGGCTTGGATCAATACCATCAGAGGATATTCCAGATAGATGAATTCTATTGGTAGCGTCTATTTGAATGTCTCCACCCATTCCGCTTGTGTTATTGCTAGTTGCTATCTGTCCACCACTGTCGATAATCAGCTCTTCGGCCTGTAGTGTGATTAAACCGCCTTTGGTTTGATTGTCAGGCTGAGGTTGACTACCAAACGGACGGGACTCCAGCAAGGCTTGTATCACCCCTCGGTCTGTTAGCAGCACCGTTGGAGCCAGGATTGTGACTGTACCGCCATTCCCGTTACTAAAAGCATTGCTGTTGATACGGCTGTTGGAAAGCGTATCACCAGGCACGAAACCGGTAACCTCAATAGTATCGGTAGCGTTAATAGTAATTACCCCGCCATTCCCGATGCCCTGGCTATCGGCGTCAATAGTGCTGCCACCCAGTATCCGTATGTTATCGATATCTAGCGTTATGGCGCCGCCTCCACCTTCGTTAAAAGTGGTTGAACTGATGACTGCTTCTTTATCCAAATTCAAGTCGGTACTTTGAATTGAAATAGAACCAGCCTTACCGGTACCGGATGTATCAGCAAAGATACCGCTACGACTGTTACCGAACAGGCGAGTTTCGACAGGGCTGCGTCCCGATAGCGAGATTGTTTCACTTGCATCAATAGTGATCTCACCACCGGCACCCGTTCTGAAAGTGCGTACGCTGATTTCGCTGCCACTTTCTACCACCAGCTTATTAGCCTTTATAGTAACAACACCCGGGCTATTACCTAACCCATTATTTTCTGCATGTAACCGCGACTCATTAGTTAGGATAATGTCATTACGTATATTGACATCAACCAGTCCTCCGCTGCCGGTATTGTTTGTGTTATTGGAAAATACAGCGCCGTTATCAGCAATGAATTCTCCTGCGCGAATAAAAATTTTGCCCGCACTATCGCCACTGCTATCTATGTTGCCAATAAAAAAGTTGGTTTGCGCATCTTTTGGTCGATCCAGAAAATGCCTTGAATCGCTTATCTGCAGCGTACCCAGGGTGGCGATGTTATCTGTCCTGGTTGCAGCATCGGAATTAACATCTATTTCACCGGCTGATGCGGTGCTGATGACATTGACCTGCCCGCCGGAAGCATAGAGTGAAGCATCGGCAAGGGTAATATCCCCAGCGACGACTGAAAATGTTTCCCCCACCGGAGTGCGTAGGTCGCTGCCCGAAAATTGAATAGCCGCTGGTGAGTTGCCAAGAAAACCAAACGCACTGGGTGGGGCGACGCTGAGCACGGTATTGATTGGTTGGCTCGCATCGAAGCGGCCGTTGTTGCCAAGGTTTATATAATCAGCGCTGCTCACGTGAAAGGAACCGGATATATCCAGTGCGGCGTTGGGGCCAAATAAAACACCGGCTGGGTTGAGCAGGTAAAGGTTGGCACCGGGGATGGATGAACGGATCAGGCCATTGATGTTTGAAGTGGTACCACCGGTGACCCGGTTGATAATGTTTTCGATGATGGTTGGCCCGACAAAGGTAGCGATTTCGCCCGTATTAATATCAAAATTGGAAAAGCTGTGAAATAGATTGGGGCCGTTTTGTGTACCTATGCGGATGAAACTTTCCTGACCTATTTTGATGACCTGGGTGCCGAGGCTGGCGTCGGGGGTTATTTCTGCGTGTAGGGGTAGGGCTGTTAGTAGGAGGGTTGTGAAACTTTTAAAGTTTTTCATTGGGTTCATCGCGGCTGAAGCCGCTCCTACAGGTTGGTGTATGAAAGTTTGTTGTGATTGTTGTAGGAGCGGCTTCAGCCGCGATGAATTCACCGCTGCTTATAGCTTGGCGGTGATCGCGGCTGAAGCCGCTCCTACATTTGCTGGGCATAGGTGGCTACTTCTGTCAGGCCTACTTGTTCCAGCAGTGCTGCACGTTGTCCGCGAAATTGCTCCGACTGTTTGCTATCAATCAGCTGACTCAGTTCCGCGAAACTGTCATACCAGAATCCGTTTTCCGCTAACAGGTGAACGCGTTGCTGTGAGTCTGCCTTTGATAATTGTTGCTGCAGTTCGCTGGAAGGCGCGACGTATTCAATCATGCCGCTGGCCAACGTATCTTTGGAACGTTGTTTTGGATCTGTGACCAGTGCCAGTGACCAGCGGTACTGAACGCCGGGTTTAAGCGTAATGTCATAGTCGGAAAGTTGCAGACTGCCAATGCCGGCTTGCGTGCCTTGCGTCAGTTGTTTTTCCAGTATCGGCTGGATCTGTTGATCGTCAATCAGCGCAAATTCAAACCGCGTTTCCGCTTTATGTGATAGATACCAGTAGAGCACGGGTTGTGGATTGGAGGTACGTCCGGTATCCGATGGTGACAGGACATAGAGTGAAATATTCTGTCCATCAATGCCGCGCGTTCCACCACCGACTCGCGCACTGGGTGCACCTCGTTTGGGTGGTTTATAGACGGGTGCGGTTTGCGGCTGCTCTTTTTTGAGCGGTTGCAGTGCTGTATGTGTGACTGTCTTTTCTTTTAAGCGTTGTTGCTCGTTGGTTTCAGGCGCTGCAGCTAACATTGTTGAAAAGAGTGGCAGCAATAATAGAGTTAATAGATACGATATTCGGCTTAGAATGTTCATGGTGTGGCCTCCCGTTTTGGGGGTTGCTGGGGTGTTTATCGCGGCTGAAGCCGCTCCTACAGGTGGGTGTAATGACGTTTGTTTGATATTTGTAGGAGCGGCTTCAGCCGCGATGAACGCGCCGGTGCTCATGGATCGGCGGTGATCGCGGCTGAAGCCGCTCCTACGGGTTTTGTTGTGATTGGAGTGAGTCATGTGGCGGTCCTGATTTGCGGGGTCGAATTTATTCGTGATGGGTCTGCATTGGGTATTGTCTGGCTGTCGAGCACCTGGAAAACAGCAATAGGTGCAGTTTTCCCGCGCAATTTGACGTCACCAATTTTCTGCATTAAAAACAGTGACTGAACTAGCTGGTGTGTGGAGCCGCTGACCAGTATGCGATAGGGGTGTTCTGAAGAGGTGACCGAAAAATGTGTTTTGTCATAGGTTTCCAGTCTTGCGGCGGTATTCACAGCGTCACCTACTGTGGTGTATTTCAGCCGTTGTTTGCTGCCAAGACTGCCCGCTACCAACATTCCAGTATTAATGCCGATGCGTAACCCCATGGCCGGGTAACCTTGTTGTTGCCAGGTCTGGTTGGTCTGCACCATGGCGTGACCCATTGCCAGGGCGCAGCGAACGGCGTTAGTGGCGTCCTGTTGAATAGCCTCTGGTTCAGTTCGAGGAATCGGAACTCCAAAATTAGCTTTGATACCATCGCCGAAATAGTCGTCGACCACACCGCCGTGTTCAATGATAAGTTGAGCCATGTTTTCCAGGTAGATGTTAAGCCAGTCCATTAATTGTTGTGGTTGCAGATGTTCTGAAAGGGCGGTAAATCCCTTTAAATCAAGAAACACGACGGTTGCGGTCAATTGCTGAGGCAGCAACCGCCCATCTTTAAGAAACTTGTCTCGGTGCTGCCAAACTGTTTCGGCAATTTCCGGTGACACATGCGTTGAGAATAATCGCATTAATAATGTTCGCTGATCTTTTTCGTGGTGAACCATATACGCAGTCGTCAGGGCAAGCGTACTTGCCCAGCCTAATGCTGCGGGCACAAATGGAATCCACAAACTTGCGGTCAGGCTAAAATATGATAAGGCTGCCAGGATGAACCAGCCGGTAATAGTGATAACCATCAAGTGATGCGCTGAGCGCGCCCATAAACCGAGCAGGCCACCGGCAGTACACCAGAAGAGGATCCAGAGGAGTTCCTGGCGATTGGAAAGGGTTGTCAACGGCGGCTGGTTATTCAGGCCCATGCGTAATATCTGGCTTACAGTCAGGGCGTGCAGGGTGATGCCGTCAATTTTCCCCCGGCTATTAAATCGTTTTGTAGCGGGGACGGTGAAAAAGTCTTTAACACTTTCTGCGGTGACGCCAACCAGGACTATGCGATCCTTGAGGTATTGTTCCGGTACTGTATTGGCTAATAGTTCGGCCATTGAAAAACGTGGGAATTTATCTGCATCGGCCTGAAAATCGAGCAAGTACTGGTATCCCTGAGTATCTATGTTTACATAGCTGCCCGCATCGGCTTCCAGTGGCGGGATGGTGGTTTGTCCAAGTTTAATGAAGTCAGGATGAGTCTCATCGGGTTGCGGATGAATGTTTTTTGTTTGCAAGTAGTGCAAAGCCAGACGTAACGGGAAGGCGTACCAAACACCAGAGTCATCATCCAGAAACAATAAACTACGACGAACAATGCCGCCAGGATCTTCTATGATGTCGTTAAAACCCACGCGTTCGGTGTTACGTAGAACGGCCGGTGGTTCAATGCCCACAGCCTTGCCATCGGAGAACTTTTTAACCACAAAAATATTTTCGTGTTGAGTCAGTGTGCGGTTCAGCGCCTGTGTGCCAGGAGGGATAGCCATGTCGCGGTAAATATCCAGGCCGATAGCGGCTGGTTGAGCAGCGCTTATCTTCTCGAGCAGTTGTGCCAGCCGGGCATCATTCAATGGCCACTGACCTTGCTGCTGAATATCTGCTTCGGTAATGCCAATTAGCGTAACCGGAGGGCTGGTTTGTTGTTTCGGAGTTGCGGCGAGTGTGGTGTCGTAGGCAAGCAGTTCCAGCGCTTGCAGAGTACCCGTGTTGCGCAATAGTAAGAGTGCTAAAAACACCAGCAGGCTTAAAGCGATGCTGATAGCCACGGGGTGTTTGAATATTTTGTATGTTTCAATATTCATGCTGACATAGTTTTTGTAGGAGCGGCTTTAGCCGCGATGAATACCGTAGACCCATCGCGGCTGAAGCCGCTCCTACAGGTATTAGATGTTTTCTGGTATTCATAACCAATTACCAATCAGTAGAAACGGAGACCAGTAACCGGCATGTCGATAACGTAAATCTTTAAGAATTGAAATTTGTGCCTTTTGCAATGCTTTGCTTTTTGAAATCGATGGGTTCTTGAGTTGCTTGTAAAATTCACTGATTAATAATGAGGATGCCTGGTCATTGACTTGCCACAGGCTGGCGAGCGCACTGCGTGCACCTGCTTTGATGGCAATCCCGGCCAGGCCCAGTGCGGAACGCTCATCACCTGCGGCAGTCTGGCAGGCACTCAGGGTTAGTAGTTCAACTGGTTTATCGCGAAACTTACTGACACCGATGAACTGTTCCAGATCATTCATGGTCAGTTTGCTGTCGTAAGTCAGCACGAACGAATTTTCGGCAGTGCCAGAAAATTCGCCATGTGAAGCCATGTGTACGATCGAATAAGATTGGTTGGTTAGTTCTGTTTCTACATTCGATGTCAGGAATGTGTTGTCTTTAAGTAGTTTTCCACCATAGGTTTCATAAATGTTATCCAGCTCCTGGGAAACGTGCTGTAAAGAAGGATAACCTTGTACCGGTTCCGTCAAACCTGTGAGCAGTAGTTCGATACTGTCACGTTTGATCGGCCGTGGATCGGTGAGATCCAGGCCAGGTGTAGTGGCAAGGGCATAACGTTCGATTAAATGTTGTTTGCCGTCATGCAATGCCGCGATAGGTATCGTTCTCAATGCGGCATCAGGAACAATAACCAGTGTGTCGATCTTCATGGCTTGAAGATAGGCTTCAATAGGTTGTATCAGTGAGCGGTACACATTCTGTGCGGGTAGGAGGTATTCATTAGTGGTGCGTTTTTCCAGTTTTCCGCGCAGTTCATTGATTTGCGTTTTTAGTTCTGCCGCATTGGTGGGCGAGGTGAATGATTTGAGTCCACTTTTCAGGCTGACCAACAATTCGGTCCGGTCTTTAAACAAAACCGGATATAAAACAGCGGTATTATCCGAAATACTTTCTTCCAGACGTTTTACTTTTGAGTGGGTGCTGGCCACACAGTCATCCTGAAAATAATTTTCCAGTTCTGTGGCTTTTTGTAACTCAAGCGTATTACGCGCTTCATTTAAATAGTTTTCGATGTGTTCACTGGTATTAGTATTGGCGGCCTGTATCAGTAGTTGGTCAGCCAGTTCGTAATACAATGTATTAATTTGTTTCCGGGTCTGAATTTGGTGTTGGCTGGCGCCACTGGACAGCACTGGACGTAATACCTGAACGGTATGAACTGCTTGACGGTATGCTGCGGTAGCCGCTTGCTGGTTATTTTTTAGTTTATGAAGTTTTGCAAGTTGCCATTGCCAGCGATAGAGAATATCGGGCGCATTGACTTGTTGTGCGGAGAAAATCGCACGCTGAGTAAGTTGCATGGCCACATCATTTTGGCCATTTCCAAGGTACAGTTGCGCCTGATAGCCTTGCGCGTAGGAAAGTAGTCGGTAGTTGTTGAGTTGACTAGCAATGTTGCCAGCTCGCCGGAACGCTTTTGCAGCGAGCGGCCATATTTCATTACGTTTAGCAGGCAGCTGCTGTCCAGCCAGGTAGAGCCCCTGGCCTATTGAAATCAGGTCAAAAGATTTTTGATATGAATCATCAAATGATTGAGTGATTTCCAGCGCTTTGCGCAACTGAGTAGAGGCTTGAACATGTTCTTCGCTACTTTGGGCGATGCTTGCCAGGTTCGTTAGCGCCTTTGCTTCCAAAGCTGGAAGCTGATTCCGTTTTGCTAATTGCGCCGCATCGTTGTAAATGGACAGCGCCTGTTTAGTTCGTCCTTGCTCAATATAAAGGTTACCAAGGTTATTTAATGTAGCGGCTTGAATCGGGATATTTTCTGCACGTTTGGCCAGCGCAAGGCTTTTGTCTAAGTATTTCTCTGCTTGCTGGAATGATCCTGACAGTAGATAAACACTGCCGATACTCCCTGACAGGGATGCTTGAAGCGTTACGTTGTTATCGGTATTGGCTGAAGTCAAAGCGAGCTTTAAATGTGATAATGCTTGCGGATAACGTCCAAGTGCTTGATAGGCATCTGCCATATGGATAATGGTATTGCGTTCTTTTTGCGTATCACCCTCTGTACGGAAAGCATTAATAGCCTGAGACCAGTGAGTAATGGCTTGTTCAAAATGACCTTGATGGAATGCCTGTAAGGCTTGGTCGAAAGTGTCGTTGGCAAAAGCCGGGTAAGAGACTATAGACAGGCTTAAATAAGAAAGAGCTATATGAAGATAGCGGAGTAACGGGGTGTTTTTAATGCAGTGCTGATCGCGGCTGAAGCCGCTTCTACAGGGGGAGGGTGTCTTTGCGCAGTTTGTTGCTGCTATTGCCAGGTGATACCAGATCCTCATTTGTTTTTCCTAGGTTTTGAAAATGACTTTGCCTACTAAAGTATACAATCAAGTGGTATATGCAACATGTGAATATTTCACAAATTTCCAGGTAATATTACCCTAAAGTATAACAGGCTCTTTAATTGTAGGAGCGGCTTCAGCCGCGATGACCACAAAGCAATCCTCCTCTATGGTATAGAAGACGGCCCAGGTGCATTACCAAAAAATTGTTTCAAGATGCCCACGTCAAGACCATTCACCACACCATCCAGATTAAAATCAGCATCAGGGCCGCTGGTGCCGAATGCGGTCTTGAAGAGGCCCACGTCAAGACCATTGGTAACACCATCATTATTTAAATCTGTGTCGCAAGCATTCCCGAAACCGTCTCCATTAGAATCCAATTGGTTTGAATTAGAAACCAGTGTGCAGTTATCACAGGCATTACCACTGCCATCCTGATCACTATCCTGCTGGCCTGCATTGGCGACAGAAGGACAGATATCATTTATATCAAAAACACCGTCTTCATCGCGGTCGATACCCATCTGAATTCCTGAGCCGGGTGGTACACAGGTATAGGTAATTTCAAGTTGATCGGTATTCACAAGATTGCGGAGGTTTGGCTCCGTTAACGTAGTACCTGTGCTGTCCAGTTGAAAGATGTCGGAATTACCTTGTAGCACACCGCCAGTGAAAGCCAAGGTGCCTTTTGATTTGCCTTTGAAAATCAGATCGCAGTCGCCTTTTTTTGCACGTTCAACCAGGATGTTTAGTCTGGGAAATACGACAGCAGAATTATTTGCGGTCAACGTAACTTGCTGACCTACTAACGGTTGCAGGTCGGTATCAAATCCCATCATAAACTGTTCAACATCACGCCGTTGGCCATCATCATTGAAACTAAAAAGCGGTGTGCTATGAAACCTGAACAGGCTATCGACACTGCCATCGTGTAGGAATCCGAAGCCTCTGATCTGGTCGCCCATAAACAGGCCGTCACCGGGCACAATGCTATCGTTCATAGGCATACCGAACATACCAATCTTTTGGTACATGTTGCGAAGATGTGGAATCTTGAACACTTGTGTTTCATTTTCACCGCTCATCAATCCACTACTGCCAAAAAGTCCCTGGCCTGGATTTAACTCATGGCAGGAATTGCAGGTTAATACACCTAATAACGATGCAACGTTATTGAAAAAATCGTGACCGCGTTGCTGGGCAGGTGTGCGCGAGTTAGTGAGATTAAATGGACGATTTGGGTTTGGCGGATATTTAATCTGCATTGTAAATTGGGTGAATAATTCCATGTCAGTGGTAGACAAGGGGCCAGTGTTTCCTAATAAGCCTTCAAAAGCCACATTGAATTCCTTGAATGCGCCTGCTTCGTCTAATGCGTTACCCCCTGAACGTGCGGCGGTTCTATCACCACGCCAGTGCATAGGCCCATGATTGTCTAGTCCACGTAATGACTGGGTTGTCATAGGGCCTTTCAATGCCTGGAAGGGTTGTCCATTGGCGGGGAAAGGCCCATCCGGATTTGGGTTGCTCAAATCGCTGCTTTCAGGATCACCCAGATCCCAGGCAAGGCTGTCAAAATCACCGAATACATGGCAACTGGCGCAGCTAGATTCGCCATTGCTCGAAGTCAGTCTGGCGTTATAAAGAAAAGGACGCCCTTGCACAATGCTTAATGGTTCAGGATTATGCAGCGGGTAGCTGACAGTTTCAGATTTTGTCTGTGTATCAACAACTGTGACTGAATTGTTAAAACGGCTTAGTACGTAAAGTTGATTACGTGTTTCGTCAAGCACTAGCCCGCTTGGGCCGCCTCCACTGATTTCAATATGGTTGTTTGCATCCGGAACAAAGCTGTTGTCTTCAAGTTTTGCTGTATCAAAGATGCCAATTTTGTTTGATCCAAAGGCTGCAAGATATAGCGTAGTACCATCACTGGTGACAGCCATGCCCATTGGGATTGCCAGGCTTTTGTCTTTAACGCCTGTGGGGGCTGGTTGGACAGTGTAGTCAATATGTTTATTTAAGTGCCTTGGGGTTATTGTTGTTCCATCCAGTACAGTTATACGGGTTAAATGTGTCTTGCCCTTAACGGTAGTGGCGTTGGTGCTGATTCTTGAACCTTCAAAGCGGACATCATTGTTTGCATCTGTGTTGGCAACATAGACTTTGCCCGTTGCCGGGTTGACTGCCATGTTGAAGAGGATAGTGCCGACACCTGAAAACACATTTGTTTCAACAGGAGGATTGGCGTTGGCATTAATTGCAAAGACATCTTTATCAGGCAGAGAAAATCTTACCTGATTATTCCAGTTTCTATTGAGCTCATCGATCCAGTTGGTGCCATCAAACTTCACAATTAAAGCAGTATTTGGCTGGCTATTTCCTTCTGTGTTTATGTTCGGTGCCGGTAAACCACCAGGCGCAGTTGCGCCTCCGGCCGGGGCGCACGGAGCTGCTGTTGCTCCGCCATTACAGACAGCACCTTCATTGATAGCAGTGGTTTGATTGCCCGTGTGGAAACCGGCTGCATAAACAGTTCCTCCATCCGGGCTGACAGCTAAAGCACGTGGCGTATCTGTGAACAGACTCAAAATGGTCAGCGGGTTACCGCCGAGTGAAGTGCCAGGACTCACACCATCAAAGACCCAGACATCTGCCCGTCCAATACCTTGTGCAGTAATTTGGCCGGGATCATTTGGATCCGAAAAGGGGCTATTTTGGCCTCGGTGAGCTGTTGTTATAAATGCACGATTACTCCCCGATCCTGCAAAGACGATATCACGCGGCTCATCTCCCACTAGCAGCGTGCGGACTACACGTGGGTTAGCCCCAGTATCGACAATGCTGATACTGTCAGATAAATGGTTAACTACCCAGACTTCATTATTCGTACGTATAGCAAGCGCGACTGGTTCCATACCAACAGATATAAACCCCGCGTGTGTCAGGCCAGCAGGTTTTATATCAAAGATTTCGAGGCGGTTGTCCGGGGTATTAACGGCATATAGGCGATTACCATCCGGCGACAAAGCAAGGGGACGTACTTGCCCGGTTTCGAAGGTTACAAATGCTTGTGCTTGAGTGGAGACCGTCTGAAATAAAAGGGCCAATACAAATACCTGTGACCATCGAGACACCGCAGTTATTGATTTCATTATATGTCCCAAATAAGTTGCGCTTTTTGATTGAATGATTGTAGGAGCGGCTTCAGCCGCGATGGGTTCACGGTGCATTCATCGCGGCTGAAGCCGCTCCTACAGTGGTTCCCTAATAAAAAAACGGGAGCACATTGTGCTCCCGTTCATCATGGCGCTTCAAACATAAAAACTAATTTATGAGCGCGTGTTTTTCTTCTTTCTGGCGATTGATCCCAGTCCTATTAAACCACTGCCGAACAGCAATAAAGCGGGCGGTACTGGAACGGGCGAAGTCCCACCTGTTACGGTCACGCTGCCATCCACAAAGGTAGGCATAGCATCATTCAATCCTGAAGAATCAGTCCAGACATCCTTGCCAGCATTCAGAGAACCAAGTTCCAGATCGATGGCAGTTGATCCGGCACCATTAGCAGTAAATGTTAATGTAGCGATATCAAATGCAACAAGCGTTGTACCAGTTAAGCTTGCGACAGAAAGATCTTCTAGTCTGCCAGCTGTTAAGTTGCCATCTTTGCCAAAAAAGCTGTCGCCAGGGAAGAGTGATCTGTCTACATTAGCCAGGTCGGTGAGTGTCAATACGTTTGGATCCCATGAAATATCAATGCCACCACCGTTTGATCCATTAGTGAAGCTCTCACCACTGAGTGTAAGAGTAATGGTGTCCCCTAGGTCAATTGAACCGCTTGAAGGTGTAACAAGGATACTTGCAGCCTGAGATGACTGAATACCGAAAAAACACAATGCCAGACCGGCGAGAATAGCTTTAAGATTATTTTTGCACATTAATTGTGTACCTCACGTTTTCATCCAAAAAAACAACACCACGTCATATGTAACTCTTTAATAGTTACACCTACGTGAACTGGTTTCTCTCTTCTCGTGAGGCACATCTCTGTGCCAAATCTCCAACTATAACTCAAGCAATATCTATACCTAAACGATAATTATCAATTATATTAGATAGTTAATGGAAATATGGAATCCTGTAGGAAATGTGAGTGTAATAATTGCTGACAATAATGCGCTCTAAAAATTATGTGGATTTGTTTTAATAGCATTAAAAACAATTAGATATGTGCTTTTAAAGGCATATGGCAGAATTGTTAAATATATCGACAATTTCTTATGAACTTTGGTGATCTACAACACTGGTTTTTTCTTGTAGGAGCGGCTTCAGCCGCGATGAATTCGCCGGTGATCGCGGCTGAAGCCGCTCCTACAATTGAAAATTTTAATTGTGAATATTTCACACAATTAGTGGTGAACATTACACCGACTTTCTTTCCCTGTTTCTCTAAAGTGAATCACATGAAGTAGAAAAGTAACGCATGGAGAGACGCTATGAAAACATATCTTTGCTCACTCTTAATCTGCACGATACTGGTTGATTTTTTTGCACCGGACTCTACTGCTGATACAGATTTAGCTGCTCAACAGTGGAGCTTGAATCATTTGATTGATCCGGAAGCAGAGCAGGTGGCCAGTATCAGTGGAGCTTTGATTAATTCGTAAGAACTTGTAGGAGCGGCTTCAGCCGCGAAAGGATTGTTACCGGCTATCGCGGCTGAAGCCGCTCCTACATTAGTTGGCTATGTGCATAGTTACAGGAATTATTGTTAATACTTCACAGAGATAAATATTGGTTGTGGTTAGTCTGGAACCATCAGGGAAGTTGTTGTCAGGGATGATACAAGGTGGAAGTGTATTCTTATAAATGTATAGCGAGGTGTGTCATGAGTACAAATGTTGCAAGTGTTAGTAATCGCAAGGTTGAACTGGTTGTTCATGTTGATGATTATTTAGGTGAGAGCCGTCGTCAAGATATAGAGCAGGCATTGGAGGGTGAGCAGGCTGTGTTAAAAGCACATTTTACTGCAAACCGTCCGCATTTAATGCTGGTTGAATATGATGCCGGACAAATATCGTCTGCAGATGTGTTGACCAAGGTGAATGAGCAGAGTGTTCACGCGGAACTGGTTGGGCCTATTTAAATTGGATTGTTTGTGAATACCCAGTAGGAGCGGCTTTAGCCGCGATGGGTCTACGGTGTCCATCGCGGCTGAAGCCGCTCCTACAAGGGGGGATATAATTTAACTTAGCCGTTCTGTTGCATGTACCAGGCGTGTTGCGAGTATTTCATTCAGGTTGTGAAATACCTTTGCGGCAATTCTGGGATAGCGCCGGCGTAAAATATTCAAATCATTTTGGCTAATGCATAGCAGGCGGGCGTTTTCTACGACGTCAACGTTTGCGGTGCGTTTTTTATAAAACAGGCCCGCTTCTCCAGCGATGTCACCACGGGTGTGGTCATCGAGGTTGATGCGTCCAGTCTTGCCTTCAATTGAAGCCTGTAATTTTCCATCAATGACGACATACATGTCTTCACCGGGTTGATCGATTTCGATGATGCGCTCACCCGCGCTGACTTCGCGGATGCTTGCCATGCGTGCAACGATACGCGCCTGAAAATTGGATAGTCCTTTGAACAGGGGAATTGTTGCTTGTGGATTCTCACCCAGGTCGAGCGTTAAGGCATCCCAGATGGTGGCAATCTTCAGATTGCTGCACAGGGCAGGTGTCAAGGTGAAGTCGGATAGCCAGGCAAATGCCAGGGCAAAAGAGGCCATCAGGCCGACTTGTTCCTGCATTTTTAGTTCGCTGCTCGTCAAAACCAGGAATCCCAGGCAAAGCGCAATCGACGTATAGGTGATCGGCCTGCCAACGATTTTGAGTGAGTCGATGGCTGCGCGCTGGGAATCAGTCTGGTGCTTCATGAAATTATTGAAGCGTGCGAAGTAGTGAATGGTGTCGTCGATAGCAATGCCGAGCACCATCGGCGCAATCAGGCTGTTGCTTGGGTTGAGATTGATGCCTAGATATCCGAGCGCGCCAAAATAGATAACCACCGGGAACAGGTTCGGAATCAAAGCGATCAATCCCACTTTAAAGGACAGAAACATGCCGGTTAACACCAGGTAAACAATCACCAGTGCGGCAAATACGCTTTGCAATTGTCCGCGGATGATTTTGTCGAGTACGTCGTTAATCAGTACCGGGTTGCCTGTGACGGTCGCTTGTAAATGGGTTGGCATTTGTTGTAATCGGGCGGTGACTTTATTGGCTAGTGCCGACAGTTCATCTGAATTAACGGCGGTGGTGCGGATAATAATGTTAGCCATCTGGTAGCGCGAGTCGACGAGTGATTCAATTTCGTCGTTTGCACCGAAGAACAGCAGTTGTCCAATCTCTTTTTTGGTATCCGGGATCAGCCGTTTGGCAGGGTCGTTGTCATTGAATGCACTATTGAGTAATTCTATGTAGTTAACTATCGATATGGTGCCGCCGATTTCCGGCTGTTCGTCAAGCCATGTTTGTACATTCTTAATTGCCTGCAGGTTTACCGGTTCCTTGATCGCATCACGGTTGCCGGTCTCGATCACTACGTTGAAAATATTAGCACCGCCGAGCAGCGCATTGGCTTTTTCATAAGCCAGCCGTACCGGCGAATCCTGATCAAAATTGGTAATGTACTCGAGGCCAACGCGGATATGCGTCATCCCGGCAATGGCGAACAAGAACAGAATGCCAGCTACAGTAAAGATAGGAAGCCGGTGGCGAGCATCAAATTGGCCTGCCCAGGTTGCAAAACTTTCGAAACGGCTTTTCTTGTTGGGCATATCTCCGGTTGCGTGAAGTTTGTGTTTCGAATGCAATACCGTAAGGATGGCGGGTGTCCAGGTGAGTGTTGCCAGCATGGCCAGGAGAATACCGATGACGGATAACACACCGAATTCTTTGATGGCAGCCAGTGGACTGAGGGTGAGTGATAAAAACCCAATGGCTGTCGTCAGTCCAGTGAAAACAACCGGCAAAAATACATTACGCAATGCATCGGCAGTTGTTCGCTGGTGGTGATCAGTCTGGTTGGTGAGTTCGAGGAATTCAGTGACCACGTGGATAGAATAAGAGAGGCTGATAATCATCAGCATCGTGGGTACCAGCACCGTCACGATATTCAACGTGTAACCTAGTTTTACAACCACGGCAAGGGTGCAGATTACCGAAATAGCAGCCGTGGATAGCGGTACAAGCACGCCACTTAAGCGGCGGAAACAGAGCAGAAGTACGACAGCCATGACCAGTACGACAATGGCAGGGATGCGGAGCAAGTCCTGCAGTAGTACGTTAGTGGTGGCCAGGTTAAGCACCGGTGAGCCGGTTAACCAGATCTGATGGTCACCGGCTTCGTTAGCGATGACATCGCGCACATCGCTATCAACTTGATTAAGAAATGTATATCCCGGTGTATCAGCCAGTGAAATTAGAATCGCGGTTACGTTGCCTGATTCTGTGACCAGGCTGCCGCTATACATCGGGTTTGACAAGATTTGGCTACGGAATATTTGTAACGCCTCAGGCGTTACCGGTGTCATGTCGGCGTAGGATTCAATGTCGATACCGAATTCGCTGCCGCGGATTGTCAGTGCATTGGCGAGCGAGACTACTCGAACCACACCGTCGATTTTTTCCAGGCGGCGGGTCAATCGTAAATTGACATCCATATGCGCTTTGCTGAAAACATTATCGGTTTGCAGCAGTAACAGTATGGTTTCATCACTGCCAAAGATTCGGCGGGTAGACTGGTAAAACTGGTAGGCTTCATCATCCTCTGCCAGTAGACGTTCAACTGACGGGTCAATCTGTAGTTTTATTTTTCCACTGCTGATGTCGACCAGCTGCAGGATAGCCAGCCCGGTAAGGAGAATGATGCCAATGACTATTTGATGTGCGTAACGGGTGACCAGGGCAGGAATAGTCTGCCAGTGCAGGAAGCCGTCTGATTCAGCGGATGCCACGGAATTCTTTCAGATGTTCTGAGTTGAAAATGTCATCAGTAAGCGGTGTATCGAATTCTACCTGTTTAATGTTGAGGATAGTTTTGGTTTTGTGTTTCCAGTCGGTCATGGTAAATCTGAGGGGCAGTTTGATATCACCTTTTGTAGTGATGCTGTCAGGGTCGACTATCAACTGTTTGCGCAATTTTGATCCGGATTCAAAAAAATCCACCCGTTGCAGGACGCAATTCTGTTGGTCGAAATAACTAACGACAGACTCATACTTGGATCCCGAATCCTCTGCTGGCCGTGTTTCCAGGGCATACATCGATTTGCCTTTAATCAATACATCTGGCAGCTGTGCTGGTTGTTCCGTAGAGAGCATGCCGTAGAAACGTTCGATGTCCTCGTATGAAAAATCACTGCCGTACATCGATGACGAAATACGTTTTGAAGAGATGCGCCGGATTTTGAACAGTGCAGGCATGTACATGTAGATTTCGTTCGCCGGGGATTTTTCGATAAGCAGCAAGCGCGTGCCGACGATGTCATCGGGTTCTCTAAAGTAGGCTAGTAGCCGGGTGGTTTTATCCGGGAAGCGTTTTAGATAGATATCTGAGACCAGTATTTTTTCATATCCGGCACGATCTGTGGAGCGTAGTTCGATTTTTTGAATGGCAGTAGTTTTTGGTTCGTTCTTACGGATGCAGGTTTCCACCTGCGGTTCAATAGCCTGGGATATTGTTGTCAGGCACAGTAAACAGAGTGCAAGTACGGTGCTATCTGTGCGTATCCTGTCAGTCATGAGTAGGCGCCAATTATTAGTTCTTGTTAAGCGTTCATACCTGGATGATATGAGACAACCTTCAAAAAACAATATTCACCTATTTCATTAAATTGCACAAGTTGGCAGGATGTTATCATTTGTAGGAGCGGCTTCAGCCGCGATGATCGCCGGTGCCCCATCGCGGCTGAAGCCGCTCCTACAGATGCTTGCTAATTAATCAGAGTCTCCTTAAAAGCTATAGAGATTTTTTACAGAAATACCAGTCCGTACATTCATAGCCTTCATTTACACGTGCTTCAGCTGCTTCGGTTGTCGCTGGTGGTGGAACGATAACCTTGTCTCCCGGCTGCCAGCCTTCGGGTGTGGCAACGCCATGTTTATCCGAAGTTTGTAATGCGATAACCAGGCGTTTGATTTCATCGATTGAACGGCCGTTGGTCATTGGATAATAAACCATGGCTCGCAGGATGCCTTTGTCATCGATGATAAAGGTGGCGCGGACAGCCGAAGTGTCACTGGCACCAGGGTGAACCATGCCATAGGCGGTGGCCACTTTCATATCCAGATCGGCAATGATCGGGAATTTAACGTCCACGTCGAATTTTTCCTTGATGTTACGAACCCAGGCAACGTGTGAGTAGTGGCTATCTATAGATAGGCCAAGCATTTCGGTGTTGAGCGCTTGAAACTCATCATGCCGTTTGGCGAAAGCCATGAATTCAGTGGTGCAAACCGGTGTGAAATCAGCCGGGTGTGAGAACAATACCAGCCATTTACCTTTGTAATCGGCAAGGGATTTGTCGCCGTGTGTCGTCTTGGCCTGAAAAGCCGGTGCGGGTTCGTTCAGGCGTGGGCCGGGTTGTTGCTCGGTAGTTACAGTATCCATAGATATCTCCCTTTCAGGCTTTGGCCTGTGTTGATTGAAAGTGGAGTTATTGTCGTCCGGATATGCCTATAAGTAAATTATAATATTTAAATATGAGTGATAGCTTTTATCTATCATGTATTGGCCGGCACCCATGATTTATTTGCCTGATTTAGAGGGCTTGATCGATTTTGTACAACTTAAATGACACTGGCTGATCGCATCACTGATTAAATCGATTACTTTGTGCCGTGGAAAGGAAGCCCGCCAGGCAATGGCGATAGTCCGGCTAGGTATGGGATTTGCAAAACGTCTGATTTCCAGCAAACGTTGGGAGTAGCGATCTGCACCAGCAGCAGTACAGGGCAAAACGGTAACGCCGAGTCCGGACACAACCATATGCCGAATAGTCTCCAGAGAACTGCCTTCCAACGTGTCTGACAAGCCACCTTCCAGACCAGGTTTAGGCACGCAGGCGGGGCAGGCTTCGATGACATGATCACGAAAGCAATGTCCACGTCCCAGTAACAGTACGGTCTCGTCTTTGAGGTGGTCAGATTTTATAGTTTTACGCTGTGTGAGTGGATGCGCCGCAGGCAGCAGAACCACAAAAGGCTCGCTATATAGGGGTTTGCTGACCAGACCTTGTTCCTCAAACGGCAGGGCGATGATAATAACGTCCAATTCGCCGTGCTTGAGTTTTTCGGCCAGCACAGCGGTATAGCTTTCTTCGACAATGAGCGGCATGTCAGGCGCATCTTTGCGTAATATCGGGATGAGTTCAGGAAATAAATAAGGGCCGATGGTGTGAATGGCACCGATCTTTAATGGTCCTGATAATTGATCCTTACCTTGCTGAGCAACCGTTTTCACTGACTCAGCGGCTTCGAGTGTTTGTTGCGCCTGTTCGACAACACGCTCGCCAACAGGGGTCAGGGTGATTTTTCCAGAACGCCGTTCGAACAGCTGGACACCGAGTTCTTGTTCGAGTTTTTTAATGGCGACACTGAGTGTTGGCTGACTGACAAAGCAGGCCTGGGCGGCATGACCAAAATGATGCTCACGGGCAACGGCAACAATGTAGCGTAGTTCTGTTAACGTCATGCTCAGGTTCTCTAAACGTGATAGATTCTGACTATAGCAGCAATTACTACAATTAATTGGATAAATTCATTCCAAGTCAGCACACTTCGTTCCGACTATAGAATTAGAATGAATCTAGCGTATTCTCTGGCTGTTGCGTGAGGATCTGTAGGAGCGGCTTCTGCCGCGAAAGGCGATACGCCGACCATCGCGGCTGAAGCCGCTCCTACAAATTTACGCTGAATTAATCAGCTGTAAACGGTTCCCTAATCTAGAGCAGCATTCTGAAACTGAACGAATATATTTCGATGAAATAAACGGAGAGCTTTAATGCTAAAAAAAGCAAAACTTATTACTGCGCTGGTCGCAGCAACGTTACCAGCACTGCTGATTTCTAACCCGGCAATTTCTGAGAGCCAGGCGAAATCGAACCAGTTCTGGTGGCCCGAAATGCTGAACGTGGAACAACTTCGTTCACACGACGACCGGTCAAACCCCTACGGCGACGATTTCAACTACGCCGAGGCCTTTAACAGCGTCGACCTGAACGCATTGAAAAAAGACATTGAGAAAACACTGACTACATCACAGGACTGGTGGCCTGCGGATTGGGGTCACTATGGTGGCCTGATGATCAGGATGGCCTGGCACAGTGCAGGCACTTATCGCGTACATGATGGACGTGGTGGTGCCGATGGCGGTCAACAACGCTTCGAGCCACTCAACAGTTGGCCAGACAACGCTAACCTGGACAAGGCGCGCCGAATACTTTGGCCGGTGAAGCAAAAATACGGACGTAACGTCTCCTGGGCAGATCTGATAATCCTGGCCGGCAATGTCGCGCTGGAATCGATGGGTTTTGAAACCATTGGTTTTGCTGGTGGCCGCGCGGATGATTGGGAGGCAGATCTGGTCTACTGGGGTCCCGAGACCAAGATGCTTGCCAACAACAAGCGTTACGGTAAGGAAGGCAAGCTCGAGAAACCGCTGGCTGCGGTGCAGATGGGTCTGATTTATGTGAACCCGGAAGGCCCGAACGGCAACAACGATCCACTTTCTGCCGCGAAGGACATGCGTGAATCATTCGGCCGCATGGCGATGAACGATGAAGAGATCGTCGCGCTGGTCGCCGGTGGTCACACTCTGGGCAAGGTACATGGTGCGAGGAAGGGCGAATGTGTAGGGCCGGAGCCTGCTGCTGCCGCAACGGAAGAACAAGGCTTTGGCTGGAAGAACAAGTGTGGCAAAGGCAATGCGGAAGACACTATGACCAGTGGCCTGGAAGGCGCCTGGACGCAGACACCTACCGCATGGTCTATCCTGTTCCTTGATAACCTGTTCAGATTCGATTGGAAGCAGAGCAAAACGCCCGCTGGTGCAACATTGTGGATTCCGAAAGATAAAGCAGCGCAAACAGCGGTGCCGGATGCCCACGTCAAGGATAAACGTAATCCGCCAGTCATGCTTACGACGGATCTGGCGCTGAAGAAAGATCCAGGTTTTCGCAAGATTGCAGAGCGTTTTCTGAAAAATCCGAAGGAATTCGATCTCGCGTTTGCAAGGGTTTGGTTCAAACTGACGCACCGCGACCTGGGCCCACGAGCTCGTTATTTGGGTAAGGCAATTCCAGAGGATGTATTCATCTGGCAAGATCCAGTTCCGGCTGTAGACCATAAGTTGATTGGTAGCAATGACGCCGCCAAGCTGAAAGCGAAAATCCTGAAATCCGGTATAACCGTGCCTGAACTGGTCAAAACGGCCTGGGCATCAGCGTCCACCTATCGTGGTTCTGACATGCGTGGTGGTGCCAACGGCGCACGTATTAGCCTTGCTCCTCAGAAGGACTGGCAAGCCAATAATCCGAAACAACTGGCCGGAATTCTGCAGACCCTCACTAACGTTCAGCAGGACTTCAACAAATCGCTGTCTGGCGGTAAAAAAGTGTCGCTGGCTGATGTGATTGTTCTTGGAGGTGCTGCAGCCGTTGAACAGGCAGCGAAGAATGCCGGTCACACAATTGAGGTTCCGTTCACACCGGGGCGCACTGACGCATCGCAGGAGATGACCGACGTAATTTCAATGGCCGCACTGGAACCAACTGCAGACGCCTTCCGTAATTTCTATAACGACAGCAGTTACGGCTCGCCGACAAAGATGCTGGTTGAAAAGGCCGACTTGTTGACGCTTACTGTGCCGGAGATGACCGCGTTGCTGGGTGGAATGCGCGTTATGAATGCCAATACCGGAGAGACTGCACACGGGGTGTTTACCGATAAACCCGGGACTTTGAGTAATGATTTCTTTGTGAACCTGCTCGATATGTCCACAAAATGGACAAAGTCTGACACGGCCAAAGGTATCTATGAGGGAAGAGACCGCGTCACCAACAAGGTGAAATGGACCGCTACCCCCGTGGATCTTGTGTTCGGATCAAGCGCTGAACTGCGCGCCGTTGCGGAGGCCTATGCCTCTAATGATGGCAAAAAGCAGTTTATCAATGACTTTGTTGTTGCCTGGACCAAAGTGATGTCTCTCGATCGGTTCGATCTGAACTGATCAAACAGACTTGGATGCCTGGAAATTGCCAGTAGATGGCATTGATTGCATGCCGGAAACATGCCCAGGTAAAATGCCCCCGTCATAGGGGGCGTTTTTTCAATTAGTAGTTTCTTTATCAACCACCCTCGCTCTTGGCATGAATGCGCAATCACTAATCCAAATCAAAAGCAACCCCATCGCGGCTAAAGCCGCTCCTACAGATGCTCGCTAATTAGTCAGAGGTTCCCTAAATCATGGTTAGCGATATTAAATGGCTGGAGGTTGTACTGGTTTGTACTTCACTGCTGCTATTACTTGCTTATCATCTGTATTTGGCCTTTAACATCAGGCGCAAACCAGCGCAAACAGTCGTTGGTATCAATAATCAGATTCGTATTGACTGGACCCGCCATGTTATCGAAAACAGGCTGGATATTCTTGCTGTACAAACCTTGCGTAACTGGACCATGGCGGCAACATTTCTTGCTTCTACATCGATGCTGGTGGCATTAGGGTTAATGAGTTATGCGATGACCTCAGACAGCCTGCAAAATTTCTCACATGTTCTGAACCGTCTTGGGTCACATCATCCTGAGCTTGTGATATTCAAGTTTATATTACTGATCATTGATTTCTTTTATGCATTTTTTAGTTTTACTCAAGCGCTGCGGCACTACAATCACGCGGCATTTGCGCTGACGACGCCTGCGAAGAACGAGGCGAAGTATGTTGACAAAGTTTCTGCGGTCGTCAATCGTGGTGCCTTGCAATACACGCTTGGCATGCGTGCGCTTTATTTGATATTACCTTTAACGTTATGGTTGATAGGTCCTGACTGGTTGTTGGCGGGCGTGTGTGTGTTGCTGGTATTACTTTACCGGGTTGATTACCGGCATGACCTCAAGTAATAGGAAATTATCTGTATGCGTATGATGTCTATAACAAGCACCAATATCGATACTTTTGACAAAGATGTACTTGAGGCTTCCAGGCATTCTCCGGTTCTGGTTGATTTCTGGGCAGAGTGGTGTGCTCCCTGCCTGGTGATAGCGCCCATTTTAGAGCAGGTAATTAATGATCTTGAAGGGTCTCTTTCGCTAGTCAAGCTTGAAGTCGATCAAGGTGAAAACATGAAGCTCGCGGGACAGTATAAAGTGCGGGGTTTTCCTACCGTGATGCTATTCCGGGAAGCTGAAGAAATTGCGCGTTTTAGTGGTGCGCAATCGCAACAGCAGATCAAAGAGTTTTTAGCTCAGCACCTTGATACAGACAGTTCTCATTCACTTCGGATTTGATCCTGTTATGCTTCATACTATCAGGGAAGCTCAGATTAATTGTAGGAGCGGCTTTAGCCGCGATAGGGCAGAGCGCGGTGTCCACGCGGCTAAAGCCGCTCCTACAGATTCTCGCTAATTAATCAGAGGTTCCATAACATTATTAGCCAGGTGCTGGCGGAAAAATTTACAGAAGAAGGAGTGCTCATGTTACTAACCAATATAGAAGTTGTTCCGGGTAAACGTATTACTAAACACCTGGGTTTGGTGCAAGGGAGTACAGTACGCGCCAAACATGCCGGACGCGATATTATGGCTGGTTTAAAGAATATTTTTGGTGGCGAACTGAAGGGATACACTGAATTATTGCAGGAGTCACGTGAGGAAGCTTTACAGCGGATGCAATCACAGGCAGAAGCGGTCGGTGCAAATGCGGTATTAAATGTGCGATTTTCTACTTCATCCGTTACTCAGGGTGCTGCCGAATTATTTGCTTATGGTACGGCAGTGGTGCTGGAGAATATGTAATGGATCTGATTATATTCCTGGTTCTTATGTTACTGGGTTATGGTTTTGGGCGTTACGCGGAACGCCGTCACTACGAGTCCATTATTTCCCGCGAGAAAAAGTACCGGCAGCAAATTTTATTAATTCAATCTCGAATACCTCCGGAATCCAGTCACTCACCCGATTCGCAATTGGTTACAGGCAGCGTCGTCATATCAGTGGATTACTTTAAACGTTTCCTGGCAGGGCTAAGGAGCTTTTTTGGCGGCCGGGTAAAATCCTATGAAAACCTGGTTGACCGCGCACGGCGTGAAGCGATCCTGCGCATGCAGGAGCAGGCGCTTAAATTAGGTGCTGATAAAGTGATAAACCTGAGAATTGAAACGTCGTCTATTTCAAAAGGCCGTAAGCAAAAAATTGGTTCGGTTGAAGTGCTGGCATACGGCACGGCTTTGATTTCACCCGGCTGAGGAATTCGTTCTGGACTATAAAAACCCTCAAATCCCGGAAGGCATCAACAGCAGTAAAGCGCACCCGCTTAAAGAATTATTAATCATGGGTGGTGCGCTGGTGGCGTTAGCCATCACGTTGGTCGTGGCGCTTAACTGGACGGCACAATATCTGGCAGCATGGATTCCTTTTTCATATGAAGAGGAAATGGCAGCATCCTACGTCGATGAACTTGATGATGAATCATCGCCTATGCAGGTGTATTTACAGGAGCTGGCAAATGGACTGGCGGATAATATGCAGTTGCCATCGGGCATGAGTATTACGGTGCACTATGTCGATAGTGATGTGGTTAATGCGTTTGCAACATTAGGTGGTCACATCGTTATTTTTCGCGGATTAATCGATGTATCGCCGAGTGAAAATGCATTGTCGATGGTCATCGGACATGAAATTGCACATATTAAACACCGTGATCCAATTGTGGCTCTGGGCCGTGGCGTGCTGGTAGGATCTATCCTGGCAGTACTGACAGGTATGAACGCGAACAGTATGGCGGGGCGAATTCTGGGCGACACAGGATTGCTGACAACTTTGTATTTTGGCCGCGGTCAGGAGAGCAAGGCAGATCGTGCAGGACTTGAAGCCCTGGCAGGCTACTACGGACATGTCAGTGATGCAGGCAAGATCTTCGAAACCTTTGTTGAACAGGAAAGCCAGGGAATATCCTTGCCTGAATTGTTTCAGTCCCACCCAGCCAGTGATGGACGTATTGAAAATATGCGGTCTATTGCTGTCGAGAATGGCTGGACGTTGGAAGGTGAATTAACATCGCTGCAGGAACTTTGAATGCGAATGTACAAATACTGTAGGAGCGGCTTCAGTCGCGATGGGATTATGGTGATAATGTTTATCGTAGCGACCATCGCGGCTGAAGCCGCTCCTACAGGTTCTCATTATTTAATCAGGATTAATAAAACATGAAGATTTCCATCATCTGCGGAAGTAGCCGCAAGCAAGCACAGAGTTTAAAAGTTTCCCGGTTTATTGAAACCGCACTAACCGATGAAAAAATCTGTGAAGAGGCCTGGTTATACGCACTCACCGATAATCCGATGCCCTTGTGGGACGAGAATATCTGGTCAGGTGATCCAGAGTGGAAAAAGCACCTGACACCAGTATCAGAACAGTTGCAGGCGAGTGACGGCTTTGTGGTTGTGGTGCCTGAATGGCATGGCCAGGTACCCGCAGTACTTAAAAACTTTTTCCAGATGTGGGGAAAAGGTGAGTTGGCACATAAGCCAGCGTTGATTGTCGCTGTGTCATCGGGTGATGGCGGTGCATTTCCCATCGCTGAGCTGCGTATGAGCAGTTACAAAAACAATCGGATTTGTTATATCCCGGAACAAATTATTGTGCGTAACGTTGAGTCTGTTCTTAACGATGACGCGAGCAAAAATAACCCGGAGGCAGATGATTATTTTCGCAGTCGAATTGTTTATGCGTTAAAGATTCTTGGTGGTTACGCAACGGCGTTAAAACAGGTCAGAGTCAGCGGTGTCACTGATCTTGGCATTTATAAAAACGGGATGTAGATTCAGGATAAAACCTGTAGGAGCGGCTTCAGCCGCGATGGTTGCATTCTGACCTTTCGCGGCTGAAGCCGCTCCTACAGGTTTTGCAGATTATCTGGCGTTTGGGGCTATTTTTGATGGTCGTCGCGCGTCAAAACCTGTGTCTGATTGCGGCCATTATCTTTAGCAATATACATAGCTTCATCAGCACGGGCGAACAATGTTAACGGACTGTCTCCGGTTTCATAGGCGCTGACACCAGCACTGATCGTCATTTTTATATCAATACCAGAACAGTGACAAGGCGTCTTTTCTATATTGGCGCGTATGCGTTCTGCTAGCAGACGTGCACCTTCTAACCCGGTTTCGCGCATCAGCACCACAAACTCTTCACCACCGTATCTGAACAGCAAATCACCGTCACGAATACAACGGGCAGCCGTATTGGTAACCACCTTGAGTGCACAGTCACCGATGATATGGCCATATTGATCATTCACTTTTTTGAAATGATCAATATCGAGCATAATTAGTGCGCAACTTGATTGATGCCTGCCTGCATGACTCAGTTCGCGTTTTAGCATGTCATCCAGTGCGGAACGATTACAGATTCCCGTCAACGGATCTTTCTGCGCCATTTGCAAAGCATCGTTATACAGCAGGGCATTGCGCAATGGATAAAGCAAAGTACACAACAGGTGTTCAATGGTTGCCTGCTCTGCTTCTGAAAACATAGTGGCGCGGCGCAAGGCAATCTTCCCCAGAGGTTCATCACCTAAAGGTAAGTTATAGGTACAGCTATGCCGAGCCTGTCGACCAAATTTATGATCGAGTCCCAGGTCACTGTTGATGTATCTCAAACCATCGTGGGGTACCAGCGAGCTGAGTTGTTCACTAAACAGAGTGATCAACCGCTCCAGATCCAGCGTGGTTTGCAGTGTCTGGATAAGTTGCAGAGTTTTATCACCAAAAACATCATCCGGCATGAACGGATGTCCGTTACCGGAAAGGATCGGATTTGGTTTTTTACTGACTATGTTTTGCACTGACTTATTCATGGCGGCACGTTTATGTGAACATTTGTCCTGGAATATGCGATAAACATGCCAGCTAATGATGATATCAATAATTATTAATTAAAACAGTAAGATACAATAATCCGCATATTGTATATTTAGAGGGTGTCAGAACTCTGACGTAGGTATAGGCAATGAATTGCCGTCTATATGCCATTGTTTTGTTGTTGAATCTGTTGATTAATTCATGCATCTTGTCATTGCTCCTATATATATTGTAGGAGCAGCTTCAGCCGCGATGGGGTCTCACGGTGTTCATCGTGGCTGAAGCCAATCCTACAGGGCTCCACTTATTAATCAGAGCTCAGCTGTATATTCAGATAACCACGTAGCAGGAGACTGAACCATGATGACTGTTCTAAAAAGTGTGTTGATCAGTGTTTGTATGCTGTTACTGCTGGCCTGTGATACGGCGACGCAATCAGAATCAGCACAAGCTGTTGAAAATCTGGAAGCAGGACTGGTTAATCCTGGTCACCAGGAAAAACCGGACTGGTTTAAGCAGTCGTTTCTGGATATACGGGAAGATTTGCAAGAAGCCACAGAGGCAGATCGAAGATTGTTATTGTATTTTTATCAGGACGGTTGCCCTTATTGTCAAAAACTGCTGGATGTGAATTTTAGTCAGCGCGACATAGCCACAAAGACGCAGAAATACTTTGATGTGGTTGCGATTAATCTGTGGGGAGATAGCGAGGTTAATGATTTGATGGGTGAGGCGACAACCGAGAAGCAGTTTGCCGAAGCACTTAAAGTCATGTTTACCCCAACCATGTTGATGTTTGATGACGCGGGTCAGGTCGTCATGCGATTAAACGGTTATTATTCACCCCAAAAATTCGAAGCCATAATCGACTACGTTGGACAACAAAAGGAAAAGGAAACCAACTTTCGTGATTATTGGGCAAGTCATTCACCACCTGCTACCACAGGTGTGTTACACCAGCAGGATGATTATTTAGCGCAACCGTATCAACTTGCTTCAAGACAAAACACAAAACCGCTGGTGGTCATGTTTGAGCAAAAAGATTGTTCAGAGTGTGATGAATTACATCTTGATATTCTAAAGCGTAAAGAAAGCCGTGATTTACTATCGCAATTTGATGTAGTGTTACTGGATATCTGGTCAGATACAGCACTTGAAACACCGGATGGTGCACAGACTACAGCGGCAGCGTGGGCTGAAAAACTCAAGGTACAATATACACCGACCCTGGTTATGTTTGACAAGACGGGTAAGGAAGTCTTCAGGACTGAGGCTTACTTGAAAGCTTTTCATACCCAATCGGCACTGGATTATGTTTTGTCCTCAACCTATCTTGAGCAACCAAACTTCCAACGTTATATACAAGCGCGTGCGGATGCGTTTGAAGCCCAGGGTATTCACGTAGACATCATGAAGTAGTGAAGGTTAACTCCGATTAATTCATGCGTACTTGTAGGAGCGGCTTCAGCCGCGATGGGGCGATGCAGAATTCATCGCGGCTGAAGCCGCTCCTACAGAATCTATAAATCTGACTTCCTTAATGTACCTGCATCGGCCCGTTGACAGACTGGACAGGTTACAATCCCCCCATGTTGCAATTTAATGATTTAGCCGTCAGGCGTGGCCCTCGGTTACTGTTTGAACAAGCCACTTTTCAAGTACACCCTGGCCAGAAAGTTGGACTAACTGGTGCTAACGGCTGTGGAAAATCCAGCTTGCTGGCCTTGGTGCTCGGTGAATTACATGCAGATCAAGGCGATTTCCAGCTGCCCAAAGATTGGGTGATTGCACATGTTGCACAGGCTATGTCGACCCGGGAAGACAAAGCAATTGACTTCGTGCTGGATGGAGATACTGCATTGCGCAAGCTTGAGTCCGCGATCAGTCAAGCCGAAGTGCAAAACCAGGGTGAACAGCTTGCAGTACTACATGGACAGTATGAAACCATAGGGGGTTATTCTGCCCGCAGCAGAGCGGGTCAATTGCTCAATGGTCTGGGTTTCAGGCCGGGTGATGAAAACCGTGCGGTGAATGAATTTTCAGGCGGTTGGCGTATGCGCTTGAATCTTGCGCAGGCGCTCATGTGCAAATCCGATTTGTTATTACTGGATGAACCAACCAATCACCTCGATCTGGATGCGGTCATCTGGCTAGAAAGCTGGTTATGCAGTTATCCGGGAAGCATGTTGCTGATTTCACATGACCGCGATTTTCTAGACCGAGTGACCACGCATATTTCTCAAATAGAACAGCAGCGCATCACGCTCTATACCGGAAACTATACGGCGTTTGAACGAGTCCGTGCCGAGCGACTGGCTAACCAACAGGCAGCGTACGTAAAACAGCAAAACGAAATTGAGCATATTCGATCGTATGTGGATCGTTTCCGGGCCAAAGCCTCTAAAGCAAAGCAAGCACAAAGCCGGTTAAAAGCGTTAGAACGCATGGAGAAAATTGTACCGGCACACGTTGACTCACCGTTTAATTTTGTATTTCGGCAGCCAAATAAAGTCCCCACACCTTTATTACAATTAAAAGATATTTCTGCGGGCTATGATGAGGTAACCATTCTTTCCGGATTGAATCTGGATTTGACTGCAGGCGACCGAATAGGGTTGCTTGGGCGTAATGGGGCGGGTAAATCAACCCTGATTAAGGTGCTGGCAGGAGAACTGTCTGTTAAACAAGGAGAGCGTTTACCCGCAAAGGATCTTGCCATTGGCTATTTTGCCCAGCATCAAATTGAACAGTTACAGCCGCATCATTCCCCGTTGGATCATTTGAAACAACTTGATCCAACCGCACGGGAACCAGAGCTGCGTAACTTTCTGGGCAGTTTCGGTTTTTCCAATGACCAGGCGCTGGCGATAGTTGAGCCTTTTTCCGGTGGTGAAAAATCCCGTCTGGTATTGGCCATGTTGGTGTATCAAAAACCCAATCTGTTGTTGCTGGATGAGCCCACTAACCATCTCGATCTTGAAATGCGCCAGGCTTTGGCACTTGCATTACAGGATTTTCCAGGTGCTATCGTGTTGGTATCACACGATCGCCATTTGTTACGGATTACCTGTGACCAATTGATTCTTGTGCATGATGGTTGTGCAGATGAATTTCAGGACAGTCTGGACGAGTACCCACAATGGCTAGTAGCACAGGCCAGGCAGGAAAAAGCAAATCCGGATTTTGCCAATAGTGGAAAAAATGCTACGGCAAAAAAACAAAAAAAGCGACAAGAGGCAGAACTGAGAAAACAGCAACAACCGTTGCGTAAAATAATAACCAAGATAGAAAAGGCTATGGAAAAACTGCAAGCACGCAGCAAAGAGCTAGAACATCATCTAGCCGATTCCACGCTTTACACTGAAGATAATAAACAACAATTAAAAACGTTGTTGGCAGAAAAAGCAGCGTTGGATAAACAGCACGCTGATCTCGAAACAGACTGGCTTGAGGTGCATGAGCAACTTGAACAACTACAGGCGGTGTGAATCGAGCCAGCCAATATATTACTTGAAATTATCGTAGGAGCGGCTTCAGCCGCGAAATGGAAGTATGCCGACCATCGCGGCTGAGGCAGCTCCTACAGGTTAAAATGAATTAATCCGAAGTACCCTGAATACTAAATTGTTGTCCTGACGTACCCTGGCTATCCTCACACAGCAAATATAAATACGGTAAAACAACATCATTCGCATTTGCTATTTGAGTAGGGTTCTCGCCCGGATAGGCCAGGCTGCGCATTTGGGTTGCAACCGGGCCAGGGTCAATACTGTTAACACGAATATTTGTATTGGTTTCAAGTTCATCGGCCAAAGTTTGCATCAAACATTCCAGACCTGCTTTACTGGCACCATAGGCGCCCCAGTAGGCGCGTCCTTTGCGGCCGACGCTATCGGAACTAAATACAATTGATGCATCGTTACTTTGCATCATTATATTTAGGCATGAGCGTGTCAGTATGAAAGGCGCATTAAGATTGACTTGCATAATGCGTTGCCAAAGTTCGGTTTCAAAATGTGCCAGTGGAATCAGTGCGCCTAGCATGGCGGCATTATTTACCAGGCCATCCAGTCGGCCAAACTCTCTTAGAATGGTGTCCGCAAGATCCTGGTAATCTTTTTCAGCAGCGCCTTCCAGATTGAGTGGGTAAATAGCCGGTTGTGGGTGACCCGCCTGTTCTATTTCATCGTAGACTTTTTCCAACGCGTGAATATTCAGATCAAGCAGTATGACGGTCGCGCCATATTCAGCGCAGGATTTTGCGCAAGCTGCACCGATGCCATTGGCAGCGCCGGTGATCAGGATAACGCGGTCTTTTAGACAGTCGGAGGCAGGTTGCCAGTCAGATGGAATTTGCATGCGGGTAGTTTATCACGCTGGCAAATTATGCCCTGTGTTTTCGTTTCTCCCGGCGGTTTGTTTTCCAGGCGATCCAGAGCTTTCTTACGGGCGTCAGGCTGACACGTTGATTCAGGATGCGGGAATTATCCTTCCTGATTTCAGATAATAATGCCAGATTGATAGCTGCCTGAATCAAGCCAGGTGTTTGTGAATAGCGGTCATGGTTGGGAAGAAGTTCAAAAGCCTGGTGATAATATTTGCTAGCCTGCTGAGTCAAATATTCAAACAATGCCTGTAGTTTTTCAGGCGTTGTATTCTGCAGCAACTCATTAGTAGTGACATCAAACTTTTGCAGCGTTTCAGTGGGAATATATAAGTGTCCGTGTTGTGAATCACGGGGAGTATTTCGCAGTATGTGCGTTAGTTTAAAAGCTGTGCCTAGCGTTTGAGCATATTTGAGTGTGTCGCGATGCTGGTAGCCGTAAATTTCTGCAGTTAATAAACCTGTTGTACCTGACAGTCGGTAACAATACAGCCCAAGCTCATTGAAAGTTTGATATTGATGCTGCTCCAGATCCATCTGTACGCCATCAAGAATTTCATGAAAATATTCTTGCGGCAGGTTCCAGCTTTGCAGAGGTGTTTGTAGTGCTTTACTGACAGGGTGTTGTGCTTGTTCGTTAAAACAGCGGTCAATTTCACTACGCCACCAACTCAGTTTCGAATGTGCGATGGCGGGGTCGGAGGCAGTAATGACTTCGCTAGCCTCACGACAAAATGCGTGGATTGCAGTGACGGCAGCTTTTTTGTCATCAGGTAAGTACAGCAGGCTATAGTAAAGACTAGAGCCTGTGGTAAGCACTTTATTCCGGCAATACTGCTCAGGCGTCATGATGCATGGTTTTAGGGAGCCTCTGATTAATTAGCGAGAATTGTAGGAGCGGCTTTAGCCGCGATGGACACCGCAGCCCCATCGCGGCTAAAGCCGCTCCTACAGAATTGTATTGTTCAAAATTGCAAATTACATGAACAGGATATTACGACTCTTTCTGTTGAGTCGACTGTACTGATTCAACGGACCGCGGTAAACGCTCAACCTGGGATAATTCTTCCAGTTCTTTTTTTGAACGGATACCCAGTTCGGTGAAGCGGCGTACGCCGGGCAGGACGCGTGAATCAAATGAACCGACCGCTTTGTTATAGGATTCAACGCTGCTATTAAGACTACGGCCAACTTTAGCAAGGTGATCTGAAAATTTGATTAACCGGTCGTAAAAATCTTCACCGATTTTACGAATTTGTTCGGCATTTTCGGCTAACACCTTTTGCCGCCAGCCGTAGGCCAGTGTTCGCAGTAAAGCAACCAGACTGGTTGGCGTGGCGAGAATGACTTTATCAGCCATGGCATCTTCAAGAATGTCCGGGTCAGTTTCCAGGGCGCTGCTCAGGAACTGGTCTCCGGGAATAAACAGCACCACGAATTCGGGGGATTTCGGAAATTGTTGCCAGTAATTTTTGGAGGCAAGTTCACGCACGCGTTCACGTACTTTCCTGGCGTGGCGTTCCAGGTGCTGATTACGCTGCTGGTCATCTTTTGCTTCGATAGCAGACAGGTAGGCATCCAGTGAAGTTTTTGCATCGATAACGATTTCACGGTCATCTGACATGCGCACAATCATGTCTGGCCGTAATAATCCTTCATCAGTTTGAATGCTTTCCTGTTGATAAAAATCACAGTGTTCAGCCATTCCGGCTAGTTCAACCAGGCGTTTTAAGGTTAACTCACCCCACTGACCACGTACTTCGGGTCGACGTAAAGCTTGCACCAGATTACGGGTTTCACCCTGTAATAAGTGGTGAGATTCGGTCATGGTTTTCATGTGTTGACTGAGAGAGCCAAACGCCTGTTGACGTTCGCGTTCCATCTCCCGTACCTGTTTTTCATTTTTTTCCAGTGCTTGCTGAATAGGTTTAACCAGGCCTTCAACTGCTTTTTGACGTTGACTGAGATCGCCTTCAGCGTGGGTCTGAAATTGTTTGAGATTGGCTTCGGCCAGTTTCAGGAATTCACTGCTGTTACTTTTAAGCGCGTCACCGGCCAGCGCCTTAAAAGTTTGCTGGAAATGTTCACGTGCTTGCTCGTAGCTGCGAAGCTTTGCCATGGCGGCCAGGCGTTCGCCATCAAGCTGAGCCTGTAAACGTGCCTTGTCTTCGTGCAGACGAGTAATGATGTGCTGATCGCGTAGATGTGACCAGAAATAGCCTGCTAATCCAGCCAGTAGCGCAATCAGAATCGCGATGATGTATTCGGGGATGATCATGGCCAGACATCATACGCTACAGGTAGGAATAACGCAGCGTGATCAGGGTGTCACTTAAGGAATCAATTTAATTGTGAAAGCTTGTAGGAGCGGCTTCAGCCGCGATGGACGATGTAAACCCATCGCGGCTGAAGCCGCTCCTACAGTGGGGTAACGTTTACAAAATTGATTATAGCCAGTTCAGAATTTCTGCCGGTGTTTGAATCAATGCATCTGCACCCCAGGTTTCTGGCTGGTCATTTTCCAGCAGGTAACCAAATAACGCGGCCAGTGTTTTCATGCCCGCATTACGGCCTGCTTCGATATCACGTTGCGCATCACCTACATAGAGGCAGTCTTGTGGATCGATACCCAGTAGCGTACTGGCATGTAGTAAAGGGGCGGGGTGAGGTTTGCATTCGGCTAGCGTATCGCCGGATACCACGCAACCAGCTTTATTCAGTAGTTGCGTTTTAAGTAGTAGCGGATCAGTTAACCAACCGGGTTTATTGGTAACAATGCCCCAGGCTGTGCCGCGTTTTTCAAGGGTGTCTAAAATTTCAGACATGCCGGGAAACAATTGCGTCTGAGTGCAAATGTTTGCCTTGTAATAGTCGAGTAATTGCAGTCGTAGTTGTTCGAATTCCGCTACTTCAGATTCCGTTCCAAAACCCAGTTCTATTAATGCCCGGCCACCGTGGGAGACGACCTGACGAATGGTTTCATAAGGCAGTGGTGTGCGCCCGTTTTGTTCCAGAACATAGTTCAATGCATTGGCAAGATCCGGTGCGGTATCTAGAAGCGTACCATCGAGGTCGAACAGTACAGCGCGAATAGTTTTAGACACGTAATAGGGTACCTCTGATTAATTAGTGTCCATCCATAAACAATAAACTCTCGCAAAGACGCAGAGCACGCAAAGTATTAACTGATCGTTTTAATAGTCTATTAATAGTCTGTCTTGGCGTGCTTTGCGCCTTTGCGAGAAAAATACCGGTGTTGATGGACAGGCGCTAATTTGAGGTTTCCTGGTTTTTACTAAACCAGGCCAGGTAATTCACATCAACATCCCGGCCCAAACTGTATGTCGTGGTTAGCGGGTTATAACTCATACCTGTAATGTCCTGTACTTCCAGCCCGGCTTTTCGGGACCAGCGCTCAAGTTCGGAGGGCCGTATAAACTTGCTGTATTCATGCGTGCCCCTGGGCAGCAAACGTAAAATATATTCAGCGCCGATAATGGCGAACAGGTAAGATTTCGGATTACGGTTAATGGTTGAGAAAAATAATTGGCCGCCCGGTTTTACAAGCTGTGCACAGGCGGTAATGACAGATGCAGGATCGGGTACGTGTTCCAGCATTTCCATGCAGGTGACAATATCAAAGCTTTCTGGTTGTTGTTCGGCAAATTGCTCAGCCGTAATTTTCTGGTAATCCACTTCAACGCCGGATTCGTGCTGGTGCAGTCGTGCAACCTTGAGCGGTGCTTCCCCCATATCGATACCGGTGACCTGCGCACCTTTTAACGCCATGGCTTCAGTCAGTAAACCACCGCCACAACCGACATCCAGAACGGTTTTTCCATCCAGTGATGCATTTTTATTAATGTAGTCAACGCGTAACGGATTGATTTCGTGGAGCGGTTTGAACTCGCTGTTTGGGTCCCACCAGCGGGATGCGAGTTCTTCGAATTTGTTGATCTCGGCGTAATCAACATTGTGTGTGTTGGTGTTCATGGATTTAAAGATACCGGGGTGGTGGTGGGTAAGCAAGGAAGATGTTGGTGTGTGAGTATGGGTTTATTTAGCTACGGAATCTACGGAAGAACACGGCAAAATAAAATACTTCACTGGCATTGAAAAGATCGTCCCCTCACCCACAGGGGGAGGGACAGGGAGAGGGGGTAAAATCAGACAAGTTCCTTTAATTAGATCCCCTCTCCCCAACCCTCTCCCGGAGGGAGAGGGGGCTATGGGGCAGCAATGTTTTTTTAGTTTAAAAAGGATTTTTCCGTGTGCTTCCGCGACTAATTATTCTGCATGAATACGCATCTGCCATTGACGCGACTTATCCAGAATCTCATCCTTATCCAGGGTTGTCAGTTCACGATTCTTTAACAACTGCTGACCCGCTACCCATACATCACTGACTTGAGAACGGCTGGCCGCATAGACAATCAAGGAGACAGTTTCATAATTTGGACTGGTCTCAAGGGTATTAAGATCGATGGCGCAGAGATCTGCCCATTTACCGGTTTCGATAGAACCGGTTTGATCGGCAATGCCTAACGCGCGTGCACCATTGATCGTGGCCATGCGTAGTGCCTGTTGTGCGGGCAGGGCGCTGGCATTCTTATGTACCGCTTTGGCCAACAAGGCAGCGGTGCGCATTTCACCCAGCATGTCCAGATCATTATTACTCGCGGTGCCGTCAGTTCCCAGTGCGACATTGACGCCAGCGTCGAGTAATTGTTGTGCCGGGCAGAAACCGCTGGCCAGTTTCAGATTGGATTCCGGACAGTGCACTACCTGTACGCCGTCTTCAGCGAGCTGATGAATTTCGCTGTCTTCGAGTTGCGTCATGTGGACGGCGAGTAACCCCGGTGCCGCAAGTCCCAGTTGTTTGAGCCGTTGTAGTGGCCGGACGCCAAACTGCGCTATGCTTTGTTCAATTTCAGTTTGTGTTTCATGCAAGTGAATGTGGATTGGAATATCCAGTTCGTCAGCCAGTATGCGTACCCGTTGTAAGGGCTCGTCAGAAACCGTGTAGGGTGCATGCGGTGCAAATGCAGTTTGAATTAAAGGGTGATGTTTGTGTTCATCGTGGAGCGCCAGACCCTTGGTTATATAGTGTTCTGGGCTGTCTGCATAGGCAGTTGGAAAGTCGAGCAAAATCAAGCCAACCGTGGTACGCATACCTGCCGCAGCTGCTACGCGTGCCGTGGTTTCCGGAAAAAAATACATGTCATTAAAACAGGTAGTGCCACTGCGCAGCATTTCGGCAATGGCCAGCTGCGTTCCATCATGGACAAACTGTTCGTTGACCCATTTTTGTTCAGCAGGCCAGATGTGTTTTTCGAGCCACTCCATTAATGGCAGGTCATCTGCGAGTCCACGTAACAATGACATGGCGGCGTGTGTGTGGGTGTTGATGAGGCCAGGAATAACTGCGTGCGTGGGCAACTCAACAATATTTTTTGCTTGCCAGTTTTGCCGTGCTTCTGTTTCGGGCAGTATGGCTTTAATGCGGCCATCGCTGATTGCAATACTGTGATTCTCCAGCACTAGCATGGGGTCAGGTTCAACCGGAATTACCCGGCTTGCATGAATCAGCGTATCAGTTGTGGGCATGGCAGTTCCCTAATAAAAAACGGCAGTGACACAAGGTGTCACTGCCGTTTGATTGTAACGCGTCTTTAATAAAGAGAGACGTGTTTTATTCTACACTGGTACCATCAATGGTGATTTCCACGCGGCGATTTTGTGAACGGCCATCACGGGTTTTGTTATCAGCAATAGGCTTTGTTTCACCCATGCCGGATGCACTCATCAGCGCTGGGTCAACGCCTTTACCAATCAGGTAATCTTTAACAGAATTTGCACGTTTTTCTGATAAGCTCTGATTGTAAGAAGCGGCACCAGTGCTGTCTGTGTGACCAACAACAGCAATACTTTCAATCGATGTCAGTTTGCCAAGATCGTTAGCCAGTTGGTCGAGTTCTGCTTGACCGGCAGATTTCAATGTTGCCTTATTAAGGTCGAACAGGGCGCCAGCACCCAGGGATACAGACTTGGTAATTGTCTGGGGTACAGCAGGTTCTGGAGCGGGTGTTTCTACGGCTGCAGTTTCTGGAGCGGGTTCTGGTTCAGGTGCTTTCGCTACTTCACCGCAGGTTGCGCCTTTTTCGCCAGTGCCAAGGCGAACGCAATTGCCATAACCGTCGGTGATCAGGTGTTTGCTACCGTCACCCGAGTAATTGTTGTCACCCTTACTAGCGTCATGCGCTAGAATTGAAAATGAAGCGACCAGGCTGAAACAGCCAAAAGTCAGTGCAACAGACCGGGCAGATGTTGTCATGATGTCTCTCCTTCGAGGCATTGTTGTGAAAAGTCCACATAGCTATAGCCTTAATTAAAGAATACTTTTCATAAAAAAGCAACAACTAATCTCAAAAGTGTATGAAAAAAACGACAACGGTTGGTAGGGCCGTTAAACATGACTCAATCTGAATTTGATTCGATTCAGGCCATTGTGTGGTCTGATGGACAGTTACGCCTGCTGGATCAGCGAATCTTGCCCAGGGTGGAAAAATATTTAACCTTTGATGACAGTGCTTCGGTTGCTGATGCGATCCAGGATATGGTTGTCCGAGGTGCGCCAGCGATTGGTATTACCGCTGCCTATGCTGCCGTATTATCGGCACGCGGTCGGTTTAAGCAGTCGCCTGATGATTGGCGTGGCCGGTTTAACAAAGATTTAGATCAGCTGCTCGCCGCCCGGCCAACTGCGGTCAACCTGTACTGGGCCATTCAGCGCATGCGTAAGCTGGCGGACAAAATTGAGACGGACCCGGAAGCTGAGTTGCTGGCAGAGGCCAAGGCTATACATGCGGCAGATATTGCGGCTAATCATAAGATGGGTGAGTTGGGTGCCAGCTTGATCGAGCCGGACAGTGGTGTGTTGACACATTGTAATGCAGGCGCATTGGCTACCGGTGGATATGGCACTGCACTGGGCGTGATTCGCTCTGCCTGGTCGGGTGGCAAGTTGACGCAAGTCTATGCGGATGAAACCCGGCCCTGGTTACAAGGTGCCCGGCTGACCGCCTGGGAATTACTCAAGGATAACATTCCGGTGACACTGTTGACGGATGGTGCAGCCGCGCATTTGATGAAATCTGGCAAGGTGCAGTATGTAGTGGTGGGATCTGATCGCATTGCTGCCAACGGCGATGTGGCGAATAAGATCGGTACCTACAGTGCAGCGGTTGCGGCGCGTTATCACGGTGTTAAGTTTATTGTGGCAGCACCGTGCTCGACGGTAGATATGAATGCCGTGACCGGTGAAGATATTCCCATCGAAACACGTGCCGAACAGGAAATTCTTGAGTTGGCTTCGCAGCCGGTCGCGGCGAAGGGTGCACGCGCCTGGAATCCTGCTTTCGATATCACACCTGCCGAACTGGTCGATGCCATCGTTACAGAGCGGGGTGTCGTACTTCAGCCGACTACCGAAAAGATGGCTGAAATGATGTCGACAGAAAATTGACGGGGCCGACTTCAGGCCACCTGAGACGCATTCTCAGCAACGATCATTCTAATGCAGTGGGGGAGGGGTCTGTGCTATGATTCCCTTTTTACGCAGCGCGGCTTTTTCTGAGTGCGCTGAGACGCTGGATTGAAGCTTGAATCCATCATCAAAACCACCTGACTAGAGACATACATGGCCGATTTCGCAAAAGAAATTCTCCCGGTTAATCTGGAAGACGAGATGCGTGAGTCGTATCTTGCATACGCGATGAGTGTCATCGTCGGCCGTGCATTACCCGATGTGCGCGACGGCTTAAAACCTGTGCATCGCCGCGTGTTGTACGCAATGAATGTCCTGGGTAATGACTACAATAAACCTTATAAGAAATCTGCGCGTATCGTCGGTGATGTCATCGGTAAGTACCATCCGCATGGTGATACTGCGGTGTACGATACTATCGTGCGAATGGCACAGCCTTTTTCGCTGCGTTATATGCTGGTCGATGGGCAAGGCAACTTTGGTTCAGTCGACGGTGATTCACCCGCAGCCATGCGTTACACCGAAGTGCGCATGTCAAAAATTGCGCATCAAATGCTTGCCGATCTGGACAAGGAAACTGTCGACTTCATTTCTAACTACGATGAGTCCGAATCTGAACCCACTGTCTTTCCGGCCCGCGTCCCCAACCTGCTGGTCAATGGTTCGACCGGTATTGCGGTGGGGATGGCAACCAATATACCGCCGCATAACCTGACTGAAATTATTAATGGTTGTATTGCGCTGATCGATACGCCGGAGCTGGATATCAAGGCGTTGATGGAGATTATTCCCGGCCCGGATTTCCCGACGGCGGGCATCATCAACGGCGTGCGCGGCATTCAGGAAGCTTATCTAACCGGTCGTGGCCGCGTGCATATGCGTGCTCGCAGCCATGTTGAAGGCGAAGAGGGTAGCAAGCAGTCGATCATCATTACCGAACTGCCGTATCAGGTTAATAAAGCCCGCTTGATTGAAAAGATTGCCGAACTGGTTCGGGATAAAAAGATCGATGGTATTGCGGCGCAAGGCTTGCGTGATGAGTCCGATAAAGACGGCATGCGGATTGTTATCGATCTCAAGCGCGGTGAAGTCCCGGATGTGTTAATTAATAATTTATACAAACACACTCAATTGCAAAGTGTGTTTGGTATCAACATGGTGGCGTTGGTCGATTCACAGCCGCGATTGTTGAATCTGAAACAGATACTGGACGCTTTCATTCGTCATCGCAGTGAGGTGGTTACCCGCAGAACGGTATTTAATCTGCGCAAGGCGCGTGAACGTGGTCACGTGTTGGAAGGGCTGGCAGTTGCGCTGGCCAATATTGATGAAGTGATTGCCTTGATCAAGGCGTCGAAAAGCCGTGCTGAGGCGCGGGAAGAATTGGTTAAGCGCGATTGGGTTCCCGGCCTGGTTGCAGAATTGCTGGGCCGTGCGGGTGCCGAGGCATCGCGTCCGGATGGTCTGCCGACCGAGCAAGGTTATCAAGGTAAGTTTTACAAACTATCTGAAGCACAGGCACAGGCTATTCTTGAACTGCGTCTGCACCAGTTAACCGGTCTTGAACAGGGCAAGATTATCGATGAGTACAAAGAAATCATTGACCGCATCGACGAGCTGCTAACTATTCTTAATAATCCTGATCGCCTGATGGACGTCATACGTGAAGAGCTCGAAGAAATTCGTGATCAATTTGGCGATGAGCGGCGTACAGAAATAAATATTGACCATCTTGATCTGTCGATGGAAGACCTGATAACAGAAGAAGATGTGGTCGTAACCCTATCGCATGCGGGTTATGCGAAATCGCAGCCATTATCCGATTACGGGGCACAACGGCGTGGTGGGCGTGGTAAAACTGCAACCAAGGTCAAGGAAGAAGATTTTGTCGACAAATTGTTTATCGCCAGTACGCACGACACGATTTTGTGTTTCTCAAGCCGAGGCAAGGTTTATTGGTTAAAGGTCTATCAATTGCCACAGGCGGGTAGAACTGCGCGCGGTAAACCGCTAGTGAATCTGCTGCCGCTTGAAGCGGGTGAGCGTATCAATGCTATATTACCGGTGCGTGAATTTACCGAAACAGACTATGTGTTTATGGCTACGTCTGCTGGAACAGTCAAGAAAACTGCGCTAACAGAATTCTCCCGGCCACGTACAAATGGCATTATTGCCGTTGATTTACGCGAGGACGATTTCCTGATCGATGTCTCAGTAACTAACGGTGAACGTGATGTCATGTTGTTCAGTAATGCCGGCAAGGCGATCCGGTTTAATGAATCCGAAGTCCGGCCTATGGGCCGTACAGCCTGTGGCGTGCGTGGTATTCGCCTGCAGAAAGATCAGCAGGTTATAGCGCTGATTATTTCTGATGAAGGTACCGTGTTAACGGCTACCGAGAATGGTTATGGCAAGCGCACCAAGCTGACAGACTACCCATCACATAAACGTGGTGGACAGGGTGTGATTTCAATACAAGGTTCCGAACGTAACGGCAAGGTGGTTGGTTCTGTGCTGGTCAATGATGATGATGAAATTATGCTGATCAGTGGCGGTGGCACTCTGGTGCGTACCCGTGTAAACGAGGTTTCAGTACAAGGTCGAAATACCCAGGGCGTGCGCTTGATTAAACTGCAAAGCGAACAAAAACTGGTCGGGTTGGAGCGGATTGTCGAAGAGCAGGATGATGAGGGTGATGACGACGATACTGAAGTAACTGAATAAGTTTCGGCGTTAAATGTTTGATTGCAGTCTATAGAGTCAGCGTCTTTTGAATCCCCAAAAACCAAGAACAAAACGTCCCCTCCCCCTCAGGGGGAGGGGGTGGTTATCTTAGAAAGAGCCGTTTTCATTTCAGTTAATAGTCATTGGAGAAAGTAATTAATGACACAAATCTATAACTTCAGCGCTGGACCAGCTGTAATTCCCGCTGAAGTACTTGAACGCGCAAAATCAGAAATAACTGACTGGCATGGCTGCGGCATGTCAGTCATGGAAATGAGTCATCGCGGTAAACAGTTTATGTCAATTGCAGAACAGGCCGAGGCTGATCTGCGCGACTTGATGGCCATACCTGAAAACTACAAAGTTCTGTTCCTGCAGGGCGGGGCATCCAGCCAGTTTGCAATGGTGCCGATTAACTTGCTGCGTGGAAAAAAGTCAGCGGACTATACCAATACCGGCGCCTGGTCAAAAAAAGCCATTGCCGAAGCAAAACGATTCTGTGATGTAAACGTTGCTGCCACATCGGAAGCCGATAAATTTACTTCAGCGCCAGCATTTGATGGCTGGTCGTTAAATAAAGATGCTGCTTATGTCCACTACACACCGAATGAAACCATCGGTGGTGTTGAATTTCCTTTTGTGCCGGATACCGGCGATATCCCGCTCGTTGCCGATATGTCATCGACGATTTTATCGCGACCGATTGATGTCAGCCGTTTTGGTGTGATTTATGCCGGCGCGCAGAAAAACATTGGGCCTGCAGGACTGACCGTAGTCATCGTGCGCGATGATTTGATCGGCCAGGCTGATAGTAAGGCCCCGGTCATGTTCGATTACAAAACACATGCCGACAATGACTCTATGTATAACACGCCGCCAACCTTTGGCTGGTATTTGGCAGGTCTGGTTTTTAAGTGGTTGAAAGACCAGGGTGGGCTACAGGCGATGGCTAAAATTAATGAACGCAAAGCCAGTAAGTTATATGCGGCGATTGATGAGTCGGGTTTTTATGCCAACCCGGTTCAGAAAGATTCCCGTTCCTGGATGAATGTCCCATTTACGCTGGCAAATCCAGAACTGGATGGTGATTTTCTCAGCGAAGCATCAGACGCTGGTCTGATCACTCTGAAAGGCCATCGTTCAGTCGGCGGTATGCGTGCAAGTATTTATAATGCCATGCCGGAAGCGGGTGTCGATGCCTTGATTGGCCTCATGGCAGATTTCGAAAAGCGGCGTGGTTAAAACTGGATCAAGTATGTATAAAATTTTGACATTAAATAATATATCGGTTGAAGGGCTGGAGCGTTTACCGCGTGACAAGTACGAGATTGCATCTGAAATACAGCATCCAGATGCCGTTCTGGTGCGTTCCCATAATATGCACGAAATGGACATCCCGGAATCGATAAAAGCCATCGGGCGTGCGGGTGCCGGTGTCAACAATATTCCAGTTGCGGAAATGAGCAAGCGCGGTATTCCGGTATTTAATGCCCCCGGCGCGAATGCCAATGCGGTAAAAGAACTGGTAATTGCAGGTATGTTGCTGGCGGCGCGTAATATTTGTCAGGCATGGGAATATGCGCGTAATGTTTCAGGAAATGACGCTGAACTTAATAAACAAGTCGAGGCCGGTAAAAAGAAATATGTCGGTTTTGAATTGCCGGGCAGAACACTGGGGGTTATCGGTTTAGGTGCCATTGGTGTTCAAGTCGCCAATGCTGCGCACTCATTAGGTATGAAAGTTATTGGATTCGATCCGCAAATTACAGTGCAGAGTGCCTGGCAGATGGAAGCGGATGTACAGCAGGCCGCGAGTGTCGATGACCTGTTGGGTCAGGTGGATTTTGTCACTTTTCATGTGCCTTTGATTGATGCCACTCGTAACATGATTAATGCACAACGTTTGAGCCTGATGAAAGACGGTGTTGTCTTATTGAATTTTGCGCGCAATGGTATTATTGACGATCAAGCGGTCATTGAATCGCTAGAGAATGGTAAGGTCGGTGCCTATGTTTCCGATTTCCCTTCAAATCTGTTGAAAGGGCATTCGAAAGTAGTCACTTTGCCGCACCTGGGGGCATCGACCAAAGAAGCTGAAGACAATTGTGCGATTATGGTTGCTGATCAAGTTAGTGATTACCTGGAAAATGGCAACATTCGTAATTCGGTCAATTTCCCCAAAGTGTACATGAAGCGAAATGGTGGACACCGCATTGCGGTTGTTAATGAAAATATTCCGAATATGTTGGGGCAGATTTCCACGGCCCTTGCAGATTCTGGTCTGAATATTGTCGATATGATCAATAAATCACAAGCTGATCTGGCGTATTCGCTGGTGGATGTAGAAGGGGATGTTTGCGAAGATTGCGTCACTCGCCTCCAGTCAATACCGGGTGTGCTCGCCGTGCAGGTCTTTGCATGACATGAAGAGCCATCAGGTTAATTCGTGAATTTTATTATTTTGAACAATGCAAATTTTGTAGGAGCGGCTTCAGCCGCGATGGGGTTGCGGTGTCCATTTGCGGCTGAAGCCGCTCCTACAGATTCTCGCTAGTTAATCAAGAGGTTCCATAATAGCGTTATGCCGCAAGCTGATCTCGATAAATTACGTCAGCGTATCGATGAACTGGATCAACAAATTCAGTCCTTGATCAATGAGCGTGCGTCCTGCGCGCAGCAAGTCGGTAAAGTAAAACACCGTGAACAGGATCCGGTGTTCTATCGGCCGGAACGCGAAGCACTGGTTTTGCGCGCGGTACGTGAGCGTAATAAGGGGCCATTGTCCGATGCAACCATGGCGCGTTTATTCCGCGAAATTATGTCAGCCTGTCTGGCGTTGGAGCGGCCATTACGCGTTGCCTATCTGGGACCTGCGGGCACTTATACTCAGGCAGCGGCGTTGAAACATTTTGGTGACGGTGTCGAGTTTGCACCTTTGGCCACAATTGCAGAAGTGTTTCGAGAAGTTGAAGCAGATGGTGCTGATTATGGTGTAGTACCGGTTGAAAACTCTACCGAAGGGGCGATTAATCATACGCTGGACATGTTTTTGCGTTCGCCACTTTCTATATCTGGCGATGTAGAGCTACCGATACATCACCAGCTATTGAGTAAACAATCAGATCGCTCAAAAATTAAAAAAATCATTGCCCATCAACAATCACTTGCTCAGTGTCGCGAATGGCTGGATGCCAATACGCCTCACGCAGAACGTATTGCCGTTAGCAGTAATGCAGAAGCAGCGCGTATCGCTGCTGATGATCCTCATGCAGCAGCAATTGCCAGTGATGCTGTGGCGGGGTTGTACGATCTTGAAGTGTTGGCAAAAAATATTGAAGACGATCCTAACAACACGACACGTTTTTTAACCGTGGGCAAACAGGCTGTGGCACGCACTGGGCAGGATAAAACTTCGTTAATGCTGTCAGCGCATAATCAATCGGGTGCTTTATACCGTCTGCTTGAACCGTTAGCACGCCATGGCGTTAGTATGACGCGCATCGAGTCTCGTCCTTCCCGCCTTACCAAATGGGATTATGTGTTTTTCGTTGATATCGAAGGCCATACTAGCGATGAAAATATCAGTGCGGTTTTAAAAGAGCTAGAAGAAAACTCAGTTCAGATAAAGGTGCTGGGGTCTTATCCGCGTAGTGAGGTGTGAACGTAGCAAAGTTCGTATTGCAAATACTCTTTTAAGTGCTAGCCTAATGTATTTACTGGATATAAAATTTATTCACCGAAATATAAAAAGATCGTCCCCTCCCCCTCAGGGGGAGGGACAGGGAGAGGGGATAAGATAAAAGGCATTTTATTAGACCCCCTCTCCCCAACCCTCTCCCGGAGGGAGAGGGAGTGTGAACTAATTAGTGACATCGCCAATTTTTATGACTCAATCGATTTTAAAACTTGCAAATAATGGCGTGCAGCGTCTGCACCCCTATGCACCTGGGAAACCATTAAGTGAGTTAGAGCGTGAATACGGTATTAAGAACGCCATAAAACTTGCGTCTAACGAAAACCCTCTGGGCCCAGGTGAACATGTGCTGGCAGCAATAACACGATGCTATGCCAGAACTTGCGCGCTATCCGGACGGTAATGGTTTTGCCCTCAAGCAGGCCTTGTCAGATAAGTTAAAGGTTCCCACAGACTGGATTACCCTGGGAAACGGTTCGAACGATATACTCGAGCTGGTGGCGCGGGCTTTTTTGTCGCCTGATACCGAGGCGGTATTTTCGGAACATGCGTTTGCGGTCTATCCGATTGTGACTCAGGCTATCGGGGCAACAGCCTGCGTTGCACCGGCACATGATGGTAGTCGAGGGCCAGCATTTGGGCATGACCTGATTGCCTTGTCGAAATGTATTACCGATGCAACCCGTGTTCTATTTATAGCCAATCCTAATAATCCGACTGGCACCTGGCTGAAACGGGATGAACTGAAGGCATTTATTGAGAAGTTGCCATCACATGTCATCGTAGTTGTGGATGAAGCCTATTTTGAGTATGTCACGGAAGCGGAGTACCCTGATGCGGTGCAGTGGTTACCGCAAAATCCTAATCTGTTAGTTACCCGGACGTTTTCCAAAGCCTATGGCCTGGCATCGTTACGGGTGGGTTATGGAGTTTGTCAGCCAGAACTTGCGGATGTGTTGAACCGGGTGCGCCAGCCGTTCAATGTGAACAGTCTGGCGCAAACAGCAGCGTTGGCTGCATTGCAAGATGATGCCCACTTACAGAAGAGTGTATCGACGAATACTGAAGGTTTGCGGCAGCTCGAAACTGGCCTGACACAATTGGGTCTTGATTTCATACCTTCGGTGGGAAATTTCATTTCGGTAAACACTGGCCGTGATGCGGGTGCTGTGTATGAAGCACTTTTGCATGAAGGTGTCATCGTGCGTCCGGTGGCTAATTACGGAATGCCTAATTATTTACGCATCAGTGTTGGGCTTGCTGAAGAAAATCTACGTACACTGGAAGCACTGGGCAAGGTGTTATCTTGATTCAACGTTTGTGTGTCATTGGTGTGGGTCTGATTGGCGGCTCGTTTGCACGCGCCTTGCGTAAAACGGGCATGGTGCAGGAAATTATTGGCTGTGGCCGTAATGCAGACAATTTAGCGAAAGCCAAAGCGCTGGGTGTTATCGACAGCTTTGAAACCGATCCGGCGCGCGCAGTGCAGGGTGCGGATGTGGTGTTTGTATCAGTACCACTAGGCGCTATGCAGAAAATATTTTCTGCAATTAGTGGTGTGCTGGATGTATCGACTGTATTAACAGATGCAGGCAGCGCCAAGGCTAGCGTTGTAACCGATGCAATCTCAGCATTCGGAAGTATTCCAAAAAACTTTGTACCGGGTCATCCGATCGCAGGGACGGAAAATAGCGGTGTAGAAGCCTCTTTTCCTGAACTCTATGAAAATCGGCGCGTGATTTTAACGCCACTGCCTGAGACTGATCCGGAAGCAGTACAGATAGTGCGCAAACTCTGGCAGGCAACCGGTGCACTGGTTAACGAAATGAGTGTTGAGCACCACGATGAGATTTTGGCCGCAACTAGTCATTTACCACATATGCTGGCATTTACATTGGTCGATAGTTTGGCAAGGCTCAATGATCAGAAAGAAGTGTTTGACTATGCAGCGGGAGGATTTCGTGATTTCACCCGGATTGCCTCCAGTGACCCGGTCATGTGGCGAGATATTTGTCTGGCGAATCAATCCGCCATACTGGCAATGATTGATCGGTTTAGTGGTGATCTTGATGCTATCCGTACGGCTATTGCTGAGGGTGATAGTGATCGAATTCTTGCAATGTTTAAAACGGCGAAGGCTGCGCGGGATGAATTTAATGGGTAGAGAGTTACTATCTGTGTATGGATTTTCAACGCCACAATAAAACAAATCATCCCCTCTCCCTCCGGGAGAGGGCCAGGGAGAGGGGATTTAATTAAGGCAGTGTTTTTTTAATTTGATCCCCTCTCCCCAACCCTCCCCCTGAGGGGGAGGGAGTTAGTTCCAGAGTAAGCTTGTGATAAATATTTAATGACAACAACACAGAATACAAAATTTATTGTTGAGCCGGGCGGGCAGCTGACCGGGCGATTGCGCGTGGCGGGCGATAAATCAATTTCTCACCGTTCAATCATTCTAGGTTCTGTGGCGAATGGCATAACCGAAGTCAGTGGTTTTCTGGAAGGTGAAGACAGTCTGGCTACACTGGCAGCATTCAAAGTGATGGGTGTACACATCGAAGGGCCCTATAACGGCAGTGTGCGTATTCATGGTGTCGGCTTGCACGGACTGCATGATCCAGGGCAACCGTTGGATCTGGGTAATTCAGGAACATCGATGCGTTTGCTAAGCGGCCTTCTGGCCGGGCAGACATTTGATACCGAACTCGTCGGTGATGATTCTCTGATGAGTCGGCCGATGCGCAGAGTCACTGAGCCGCTTGCACGTATGAATGCGGCGGTCGTAACAGATGCAGATGGTTCTGCCCCCCTGAAAATACAGGGTGGACAGGGTTTGCAAGGGATCGATTTTGAAATGCCGGTTGCCAGTGCGCAAGTCAAATCCTGTGTTTTACTGGCTGGTTTGTATGCGCAAGGTACGACCTGTGTGCATGAACCTGCACTCACACGCGATCACACTGAACGAATGTTGCAAGGTATGGGTTATGCCGTTGAGCGAAATGACAACCGTATCAGCGTGGTGGGTGGAGGTGTTTTGACTGCGACTGATATTGAGGTGCCAGCAGATATTTCTTCGGCGGCATTTTTTATAGTGGCGGCGACTATTGCACCGGGATCTGAATTGCTACTGGAGCATGTGGGTGTTAATCCGACACGCACAGGTGTGTTGGAAATTTTGCAACGCATGGGTGCAGATATCACCTTGTCAAATCAGCACGAATCCGGAGGCGAGCCGGTAGCGGATATTACCGTTCGTTATGCAGAACTTAACGGGATTGAAATTCCTGAATCACTCGTGCCTTTGGCGATTGATGAATTCCCGATATTATTTATAGCGGCAGCCTGTGCAAAAGGCACGACAGTTTTAACCGGTGCTGAAGAATTGCGAGTCAAAGAAACTGATCGCATACAAGTCATGGCGGATGGGCTGCAAGCACTTGGAATCGATGCGCAACCTATTGCCGACGGCATGGTTATTCATGGTGGTGCACTTACAGTCGGGCAGGTTGATAGCGGTGGAGATCATCGTATTGCTATGTCTTTCGCTATCGCGGCATTACGTGCGCAAGGGCAGATTACGATTGATGATTGTGCAAATGTGCGCACTTCATTCCCGGAGTTTGTCGCGCAGGCTGCACAAACCGGCCTGAATATTTCGGTGGCTAATGACTAATAATAAAACAATTCCAATCGTCACGATCGACGGTCCCAGTGGTTCCGGTAAAGGTACCGTCAGTCGCCAACTCGCCCGCGAACTGGGATTTCATTTTCTCGACAGTGGTGCCCTGTATAGATTGCTCGCGCTTGCGGCCAGTCGACGTGGCCTGGCGCTAGATGATGAGCCTGCCCTGGCGGCTCTGGCAATTGAACTGGATATTGATTTTCCGACGGATGCCTCGATTGAGCAGGTGTTGCTGGAAGGCGATGACGTTAGCGATGAGATACGTACCGAGTCAGCAGGTGGCAAGGCATCCCGGGTGGCCGTTCTACCTGAAGTCAGGACGGCATTACTAAAAACCCAGCACGCTTTTGCAAAATTGCCTGGTTTGGTGGCCGATGGCAGGGACATGGGTACCGTGATTTTTCCGCAGGCGCAGGCGAAACTGTTTCTCACTGCAAGTGCTGAGGAGCGGGCTAAAAGACGCAGCAAGCAATTGAATGAAAAAGGAATTTCTGTTGATTATGAGGGTATTCTTGCGGAAATTAAGGCTCGGGATTCACGGGATAGTCAGCGATCTGTAGCACCCCTCATCGCGGCGGATGACGCCAAAATCATGGATACCACCGGTGTCGCAATTGACAGCGTTGTGGCTGAGGCCCGCCAATTCATTAAAAATCAATTAAATCAGTGATTTTCAGGAAAAGCTGGCTTATAATATCTGGTTAGTAGCGGTGCTTTGACGAATGTCGGGCACCGGTTTTCTTTTAACCTCAGAAAGTCTATCGCCGTTTTACCCATATTTTTTGGTGAGCGACTTGTTAAACCGCCATTGCATTAAGCAGCGGCCAGGAAAGTTTTACCCATGACTGAAAGTTTTGCAGAATTATTTGAAGAGAGCCTTGTTAACAAGGAAATGCGGCCCGGTACCATCGTGACTGGAACGGTAGTCGATATACAAGCGGATGCGGTTATTGTTAACGCGGGTCTTAAATCCGAAGGCGTCATCCCCATAGAACAATTTTACAACAGTCAGGGTGAGATAGAGGTTGTAGTCGGTGATGCTGTTGAAGTATCGCTGGATGCTGTTGAAGATGGTTTTGGTGCAACGCGTCTGTCACGTGAAAAAGCCAAACGTGCACAAGTCTGGAAGCGTCTTGAAAATGCATTTGAAGCTGCCGAGATTATCAAAGGCGTCATCAGCGGTAAGGTTAAAGGTGGCTTCACAGTCGACATTGAAGATATCCGCGCCTTCTTGCCGGGTTCCCTGGTCGATGTGCGTCCCGTGCGTGATACCTCTTATCTGGAAGGTAAAGAGCTCGAATTTAAAGTTATCAAACTGGATCAACGCCGCAACAATGTGGTGGTTTCACGCCGTGCCGTAGTTGAAACAGAATACAGTGAAGAGCGCGAACAGCTACTGGAAAGTCTACAGGAAGGCGCTGTCGTCAAAGGTGTTATCAAGAACCTTACTGACTACGGTGTGTTTGTCGACCTGGGTGGCATAGATGGTCTGTTGCACATTACGGATATGGCCTGGAAGCGTGTTAAGCATCCTTCCGAGGTGGTTGAAGTGGGTCAGGAAGTTGAAGTCAAGGTGCTCAAGTTTGACCGCGAACGTAATCGGGTCTCGCTGGGTCTGAAACAGTTGGGACAGGATCCCTGGGCAGATCTGGAACGTCGCTACCCAGAAAATACACGCCTGTTTGGCAAGATTACCAACATCGCTGACTATGGTTGCTTCGTTGAAATCGAAGAAGGTGTTGAAGGTCTGGTGCATGTTTCCGAAATGGACTGGACAAACAAGAACGTTAACCCGGCGAAGGTGGTGCACATCAGTCAGGAAGTCGAAGTCATGGTGCTCGACATTGACGAAGAACGCCGCCGTATCTCGCTCGGTATGAAACAATGTTATGCCAACCCCTGGGAAGAATTTTCAGCTACGCACAACAAGGGTGATCAGGTTAAAGGCACCATCAAATCCATTACAGATTTTGGTGTATTTATCGGGCTGGATGGCGGTATAGACGGTCTTATCCATTTGTCGGATCTGTCCTGGAACGATGAAGGTGATGAGGCTGTACGCAATTACTCCAAGGGAGACGAGCTGGAAGCCGTCGTTCTGGCGGTTGACGCTGAACGTGAGCGAATCTCTCTCGGAATCAAACAGATGGAGAAAGATCCTTTTTCATCTTTTTCAGCAGAAAATCCTAAAGGAAGTATCGTAAAGGGCGTTATTAAGGAAGTCGATGCCAAAGCTGCGATTATTGATTTAGGCGATGGTATCGAAGGCACACTGCGAGCATCCGAGTTATCCCGTGATCGGGTCGAAGATGCCCGCACTGTACTGACGGTCGGCGAGGAAGTTGAAGCCAAGTTTATGGGAGTTGACCGCAAGAACCGCACCATTTCGCTGTCGATCAAAGCAAAAGACAACGATGAGGAAGTGGCAGCCGTCCAGGAGTTTAGCCGCGGATCTGCGACTGGTAGCTCTAAACTGGGCGATGCATTAAAGGAACAACTACAAAACAATGGTGACTAATGGTTGAATTAGTACCGTGTTTACAGTAGCTTAGAGGCAACCGGGTGCATAGTTCACCCGCTAACCGGGGAAAGGGATAATGACAAAATCTGAGCTGATTGAATTGTTAGCGGTAAAAAACAGTCACCTCAATCATAAGGATGTGGAGCTTGCTGTAAAAAGTTTGTTGGAGCAGATGAGTCTGTCTTTGGCAACTGGCCAGCGGATTGAGATTAGAGGCTTTGGTAGTTTTTCACTGCACTATCGTCCACCCAGGATGGGCAGGAATCCGAAAACTGGTGATTCAGTTGCGCTTGCAGCGAAATATGTGCCGCATTTCAAACCTGGTAAAGAGTTGCGTGAGCGTGTGAATATTTACGATCGCAGTAACAAACCAGAAAGCAAGACGGAACCGACATACGAAGCGACTAACGAAAGCAGCAACTACTAATATCAAACCTTAAAAAGGGGTCAGATCTATTTATTATTGGCAGTACCGCCAATAATAAATAGATCTGACCCCTTTTTTGTTAGCCGTCATTCCCGGATAATAAACAATAATATTTTCGATAGTCAGTGTTGAAGGAGTACAGATGGGTCGTCTGTTTGGTTTTTTGATGATGGTGCTTCTCGTGGTCATCGGTTTATCATTTGCCGTATTAAATGCAGAACCCGTGATGCTGGACTATTACTTCGAAAGCAGGGAAATACCACTATCTCTTATCGTTGTTGGTGCATTAGCCGTCGGTGCTTTATTCGGGCTATTGGCAAGTTTGGGGGCAGTATTTAAACTTAAAGCGCAGACATCTGGCTTGCGGAAAAAAGTCAGAACGCTGGAAAAAGATTCTTTGAAAATAACTACAGCGCCAGCAAAACTCTGAAGCAGTTCGAATGACTCTTGAAAAGATAGAGCAAGCACGCGTAATCGTTGCGCTGGATTTTGCATCTGGCGAACAGGCATTAACCTTTGTAAAAGGTCTTGAGCCAGGCAGTTGCCATTTAAAAGTTGGCAAGGAGTTGTTTACTCGATCAGGGCCAGACCTGGTGCGTGAACTGTCGCAAGCAGGTTTCGACATCTTTCTGGATCTTAAGTATCACGATATTCCCAACACGGTAGCGCGCGCCTGTGAAGCGGCAGCTGAGTTAGGTGTCTGGATGATGAACGTCCACGCATCGGGTGGGTTGAAGATGATGCAAGCTGCCCGGCAAGCACTGGATAAGCTCGAAGGAAAGCCGCCGTTACTGATTGCTGTGACAGTGCTGACCAGTATGAACGATGAGGATTTGTCCGGTATTGGTGTTTCGAATTCAGCGGGTAAACAAGTATTACGCTTGGCACGGTTGGCAGAACAAGCTGGTCTGGATGGCGTGGTATGTTCTCCTAAAGAAGCCACTCTGCTGCGACGTGAGCTTGGTGATAATTTTCTGTTGATTACTCCAGGCGTTCGGCCTGCTGGATCAGCAACCGATGATCAGAGCCGTATCATGACGCCCGTGGATGCCATACAAGCTGGATCTGATTACCTGGTTATTGGCAGACCGGTCACTCAATCGCAAGACCCACTCAAGACGCTAGCGGAAATCAACCAGTCGCTTGGCATAAATCAATAAGTAGCTGGTGTAGTGATTGCTTGTATTGAGCATGTATACATATTGAAACTAACAACCTAACGAAATACTCTCGCAAAGGCGCAAAGATCGCCAAGAAAAGACTTCCAGGTTTTATCAAAATGAAATAACTTGGCGATTTTTGCGCCTTTGCGAGAAAAATAATTGTGTTTAGGGTTTGTAGCCAGGCTATTTTCTTACAATATTTTCAGAAATTCAGCTATTGCTGTCTATCTAAATCCAGGTAATATCTAAACCTGACCGTTGGGTACAACGGTTTGCCTGTCAGGGCATGAAGCCCTGCTCGCGTTCTCACTGACATGGAGGTTTTTATGAAAACATTGTATAGCTTTCTGCTAGCAAGTCTGATCTGGGTTATGCCGTTTGGTTTTTTAGAGGCGGCGCCTACTATTGATATTAATACGGCTGATTCAGAAACCATGGTGGATCAATTGGTGGGTATAGGCCCACAAAAAGCTATGGAAATAATCCAATACCGGCAGAAAAATGGTCCTTTTAAAACGATTGATGCGCTGTCAGAAGTCAAAGGGATTGGCTCGAAAACGGTGGAACAAAACCGGTCACGGATAATGGTGACGCCACCTAAAACAGCCAAGGTAAAATAAATCGTCAATATTAGGTAAATTGATACCCCGCATCTTGTCTTTATTGATAGGGTGCGGGTTTTTTGTCTAAGGGTTTAGGCAACTCTGATTGGCTTGTGCATCTTGTCATCACGAACTATATAAATACTGTAGGAGCGGCTTCAGCCGCGATGGGGTGCAGCGCGTGCCCATCGCGGCTGAAGCCGCTCCTACAGATTCTAAGAATATTTGACTGCCAGCCTGGGGTTGTTTAACGTTGCAGGTTAGCCCCGGAACCGCTGGTTTCGGAATTTTTAGAGCAGTTAAAAAAGATCCTGTTATGCGCTATTCCCCAGTTATTTTGACAGGCGGAGCCGGTAGTCGTCTCTGGCCTATATCTCGTGAATTTTACCCTAAGCCCTTATTGCCTATATTCGGTGATAAAACATTACTACAGGAGACTGCAGCGCGGTTGGAAGGGCTGGAAGGCCTGGGTGATCCGCTATTGGTTTGTAACGAAGAACACCGCTTTCTTGTTGCCGAGCAAATTCACCAACTGGGAATGAAACCTGACGCAATCATGCTGGAACCTCAAGGCCGTAATACCGCGCCAGCACTCACTGCCGCCGCACTGCACCTTGCAGAGAAACAACCCGATATTTTGATGGTGGTGATGCCGGCTGATCATGTCATTCCTGATCGGGCCGTATTTGATAAAGCAGTTGCCGCAGGCAGTAACCTGGCTGATAGCGGTTTTCTGGTTACTTTCGGTATTGTCGCGAAGAGCCCGGAAACAGGTTATGGCTATATTCGACGGGGTTATGAACTCAATGACGGGTTGTATTCAGTTGCATCCTTTGTAGAAAAACCTGATTTAGAAAAAGCTGAGAGCTATCTTGCCTCCGGTGATTACTACTGGAACAGTGGTATTTTTCTAATGCGTGCAGATCGCTGGCTAGAGGAAATGGCAACACACCAGCCAGCTATTCTTGAGGCGTGTAAAAAGGCTATGAGCGGAGCGAATCGCGATAGTGATTTTGTACGCTTATCCAGGGATGAATTTTTAGCCTGTCCGAGTGATTCGATAGATTATGCTGTCATGGAAAAAACTGACCGCGCAGCAGTCGTGCCACTGGATGCAGGCTGGTCAGATGTCGGTGCCTGGTCTTCAATTTGGGAAGTATCTGAACGCGATCAAGAGGGTAACGTTACAAAAGGTGATGTGCTCACACATAACGTAAAAAATTCACTCTTTATGGCAGAGAACCGATGTATTGCAGCGGTGGGCCTTGACGATGTAATTGTGGTTGAGACAGCCGATGCTGTCCTGGTTGCCCGGAAAAGCAGTTGCCAGGACGTAAAGGCAATCGTAAACAAACTCAAAGAAAGTGATCGTGAAGAATATCGATTCCATCGCCGGGTTTACCGGCCCTGGGGTGATTATGAGGGTATTGATAAAGGTCCCAATTACCAGGTTAAACGGCTTACGGTGAAACCCGGTGCGAAACTGTCTTTACAGTTACACCACAAGCGAACTGAGCACTGGGTAGTCGTCAAGGGAACTGCGGTTGTTACCGTGGGTGATAGAATATTTTCACTCAGAGAAAATGAATCGACCTACATTCCACTGGAAACAAAGCATCGCCTGGAAAACCCAGGAACGGAACCGTTGGAAATTATCGAAGTGCAGTCGGGGAGCTATCTGGGCGAGGATGATATTGAACGATTTGAAGATGTTTATAATCGTGTTGAGTAGTGAGATTTAAATAGCGTCCAATATTTTATTGGTATATACTGGGTATATATGTTTATCCGGAATGTCATTCAGGCGCTCCAAAAGTACGAAATCAACTATGCGCTGATCGGCGGCTATGCAGTAGCATTGCATGGTGCCATTCGAGGCACCGTCGATATCGATATTGTGGTGTCCCTGACTCGAAAATCACTTCAAGGAGCGGAGCGCGCGCTCGAAAGCATTGGTCTCAAATCACACCTGCCTATAACGGCTACGGATATGTATCAATTCCGGGAGGAATACATAAAGAAACGGAATCTGGCTGCCTGGTCTTTTAATAACGCGGATAATCCTCTGGAAGTTGTTGATATCCTCATTACCGAGGATGTAAAACAAATCAAAACCGTAATCAAGAAGGCGTTTGGTGTCGAAATCAGGGTTGCAGCAATACCCGATTTAATTTCACTAAAAACAAAATCCGGCAGGCCTCAGGACAAAGAAGACATCAAGGCATTGAAGAAGCTACAATGAAAACCTTGCAATACTTTTCTGATGACTATCTCGAACAGTGCCAAGCTGCCACTCCAGAAGAGATCCTTCAATATCTGGAAAGTTTCCGGCTTATGAATGCAACACCGGCAGAATCAAAACTCATCAGCATGAAAATACCCGTTACACTACTCGAAAGCTTTCGCCAAAAATGTACCCTGGAAAATGTCCGCTATCAGACCCAGATTAAAAAACTCATGGAGACCTGGCTACGAGGCCATACACTATGAACAAATCATCCCTGTCCCTCAGGAGAGAGTTGTAAAAATGAATATGTAGAGTGGGGTGAGGTACGAACCCCACCATTACTTACCGGTTCCAGTGAGATTCGTGCCTCACCCGTCCTATGGGAACATGTGTTTATAACGCCCTCTTGAGAAAAAAAGGCTAGGAAAAAAGTAAATGAGCAGACGGAGCGTCTAATTCAAATAAGGCAATAATATGGCAACAAAATACGAAGAACTTCAAGCTCATCTAAAATCAAACAGCCACACTTGGCTTGTCACCGGGGTTGCAGGTTTCATAGGTTCTAATCTGCTTGAAAAACTCCTGAAACTGGATCAGAAAGTAGTAGGACTCGATAATTTCGAAACCGGTCATCAGCATAATATTGACCAGGCAATCGAAGATGCAGGACACGCTAAAGATACGAAAAATTTTACCTTCATTGAAGGTGATATTCGTGATCCAGAGACATGCAACAAAGCCTGCAAGGGCGTTGATTACGTATTACACCAGGCTGCCCTGGGCTCTGTACCCAGATCAATAGAAGACCCTATCCGTACCAATAAAGCCAATATTGATGGTTTTCTGAATATGCTAGTTGCAGCAAAAGACGCAAATGTGAAGCGCTTTGTCTATGCCGCATCCAGCTCAACTTACGGAGACCACCCCGATCTACCAAAAGTAGAAGATAGAATTGGCAACCCGCTTAGTCCCTATGCGGTCACAAAACTAGTCAATGAGTTATATGCTGCAGTCTTTGCAAGAACCTATGATTTTAAAACGATTGGCCTGCGTTATTTTAATATTTTTGGAAAAAGGCAAGACCCCAATGGCGCCTATGCAGCTGTCATTCCAAAATGGGTGAGCAGCATTCTGAAAAAGGAAGAAGTGTTTATAAATGGAGATGGTGAGACCAGCCGTGATTTTTGTTACATTGATAACACCGTGCAAATGAATCTTTTAGCGGCAACCACTGATAATCCAGATGCAGTTGATCAAGTCTATAATACCGCGCTGAATGATCGCACCAGCTTGAATAAGTTGTATGAAATGATTGAGGATCGAATTATTAAACTCAATTCATTGATTGAAAAGAAAGATCCAATCTATCGGGATTTCCGTGCGGGTGATGTGCGGCATTCGCAGGCTGATATTTCCAAGGCCAGGACTATGCTGGGTTATGAGCCAACGCATAAAATAGCACAGGGAATGGATGAGGCTATGGAATGGTATGTAACGAGCTTGTCTTGATGCGAGCACAGGGAAATCGATTATAATAAATAAAAATGATTCTGGATTTACTATTAGTCTAATCTAACTAGATATAGGCTTGGTTACTGAATGTATTTATGAGCCTTTGATAGCATTTATTTGGGCATCAGAAAATACTGTATAGAGATCCTTTAAATATTTATACGGTTTATATGCCAGGTCAATTCCAATAATTTTCATGGAAAAATATAAAGGAAAAACCAGTATTATCCTAAAGGATGCTGCCATCACTCTGATGGCAGAAATGGCTGTTTTACTTTCTTTCTTTATATTTTATCGAATATTGAATGATCACTATGGGAGTGATAATTTAGGAATTTATACACTTGGAAGACGTATTATAGCTGTGCTAATCCCATTCATTTTGCTAGGGTTGCATGATGGGATAGGGCGATACTTGGCCATGGTGAAATCTTCAGGAGAGCGATCTGCAATAATTATTTCTGGGTTTATTACTTTAATGATTATGAGCTTGCTAGTTGGCTCATTTGTTTACCCAAATAAATATTTAGTTGCTGAACTTTTGTTTGGGGATGAAAAATATGCTGAGTTTGTTATCCCAGTGTTTCTTCTTCTTTTTGGTTTAACACTCCATACATTAACCCATTCAGTATTGAGAGGATGTCTATTTATCAAGGGTTTGAACGTTTTTCAGGTTTTGAATCTAGCTGTTATTCCAATATTTATCGTTGTGTACTACAAAGAAGGGTTCTCCTCCTTGATTACTATAATTGGTGCAACTCAAGCAATTGTAGCTGTGATCCCATTGGTTTATTTGTATTTGTCTGGATCAAGAAATATGCAATGGAGCATATGTAACGGAACTATACGAGATTTATATAGTTATAGTATGCCTCGTATCCCCCATGGGTTGATTATTGCCAGCATGCTGGCTGTTAGCCCACTGATGGCAACAAGTGAGCTTGCAATGAGTGAGGTTGGTTATCTAGCCCTATCTTTCACCCTGCTTATCGGATTTGCAAGTTTTGTTTCTCCATTAGGGCTTGTGTTATTACCTCATTTAAGCGCTATGGTGGCAAATAGCGAGATAAATAGAATTAGTGAAAATATATATTTGTTAATTGGAGCGGTGATTCAGATATTTCTTTTTATATGTATTCAGTTCATAATATTTTCAGATTATTTGGTTGTATTCTGGATGGGAGAGTCATTTTCACCAGCTGTTAGAACAGTGACAATAGTATTTGTATCTATTATTTTTTATGGGTTTTATATTGCGACTCGCTCTATCATAGATGCGATCAGCGTTAGGCCTATTAATACTATAAATGCAATTATTTCCTTTTTGATATTGGTAGTAACAACCTATCTGGTGCAGTTTGCACCTACTAATAATAAAGTTGAGATATATGCAGCAGCATTTACTTTTAGCAATATTATCTTGGGAGTGTTGACTTATAGATCTTTGAGGAAATTGATGCCTGATACAAAATCGGATGATAAAAATCATTTGGTATATGGAGTGTTGCTGAGCCTGATTGCAGGTTTTGTTGCTTACATAATTCGCGATCTGATGCTTATAAACTGGCTAATATTTTTATTTGCTGAGGCTTTGCTATTTATTACATATTTAATAGTATTGAATAAATTTGGTGCGGGCTGGGTTTTAGTGCTCTGGGAGCAGCTGCCATTTAGGAGGGTTGCAAATACCCGGTAAATAATTTTATTGCGATGCGATATTAATTTTAACAATTAAATATTTGATGCGTAATCTTAATCTGTATATTTCTCGATCATATAAGTCACTATTACCCCATTATTATTGTCTTGGGTAGTTCTTCATGATTATCAGTAAGTGATAACAGGAAATGTAAGAAACCAAATGCTATCTGCTAAAAATGGTGAACGAAAAGCATTAAATGCTAGCCTGGCTAGAAATTTAGCGTACATTTCATTGTTTGTGGTCATCTTTTCAGGGAAGTTTTCAATAGAACGATTTGTTGATGTTGGCAGTATTCCGTATTTATTAGAAATCAGAATATATGCAATTGCTGCAGCGGTCGCAGCATATTATCTAGGACTAAGGCGCGGTTATTTTGCAAAGCCTTCAGTTACGCGAGAAAAATTGGTATTTTTAGGCTTGCTTGTAATATTTTATTCGTATGCTGTGTGTAACATTGCTGGATGGGGGAATCCCAATATGGCAACGGGATTATTAATAGACGCTGTAGTAACTGGAGTTACACTATTACTTGTTGCTTTGATTATTTCAACCCGCGAGGATGTTGCAGGATTTTTAAGAACTGCGGAAATAATTGGCGTAGCATTTATTGTAATGGTGCTGTTCGGTGTAGGGAAGAGTGATAGCTATGGTCCTGGATGGGCGCTATTTGACGGAAAGATTACTTTTTACAGGATTGAATTCTTTTCATTTTGTGCGGCAATGTATCTTGCGTCAATCTCTGAAATTACATTGACTAAAATACTGCACTATCTGCTTGCTTGTTTGTGTTTGTACGCCACGATAGCTACTTTATCTAAAGCATCACTGATTGGAGTGCTCTCAGCATTTCTAATCATGTGGTTTTATTGGCTGGTTTTTTCCAGATATAAACCAGTCATTGTGTTGATTCTTATCTCCTTAGTAACGGGTATTGTTTACTACTATGAAAATGGCGATAAAATGTATCTGCGCCTTGCAAAAGGGTTCAGCGTAGAGCGTAGTCACAGTGTGAATAATTATTCGAAAGTAGAAAAAAATATAAATATTTCAAATATCTCGAAACTAAATAGTGCGAGTTTAAATTCTGAGATGGGTGTAAATTCAGATCAAATCACTCTTTTGACCGAATCAATAATTACAAAGGTATCGGATAATACTAAATATAGCGATTACTCTAGTGAGGAAAGAGCTAAGCTTGAAGCTTTGTGGGTGATATTCGATGAATCAGGCGCTCCAGACTATAAAGATGATTTTTCAGATTTTATACTCTGGATCTCAAGTTTGGCGATTGTTGTTGATGGATCAAGTAGATTGCGTATGGCACAGGCCGCACTAACTGATTTTAAAAATAACATATGGTTTGGAAGTGGTATGTATAATTATACATACTGGTCTCTTAACTCCAGTGCATCAGGTTCGGAAGTTTATAAATACCCACATAATATTATTTTAGAAGTTGCTGCTTCAATGGGGTTGTTAGGGCTTGTATTATTCGGTGGGGCAATAACTGCTGGTTTGGTTTTTGTCACAAAACAGCTTATAGATTATCCAAATGCCGTGTATTTAATTGCCTACTTGATATTCTTTGTGGTTACCTCATTATTCAGCGGCGATCTGTATGACTTCCGTATATTTTGGATTGGTATATGTCTAATATTAAGCATGAAAATTCGAACAGAGGGTACAATTATCAAAGTGAATTCCACCAAATCACTATAAGTTAATATGGATAATATTTGTATTCTTGTCGTCAATAATATGTTCATTAGACTTGACTGTTGAATGAAGCTGAATGAATTATTATTTTAGATGAACGTCTGGCTTATAACCATTGGGGAGCCTCTGCCTGTTGTTGATAATAATCCACGCTTAATGAGGACGGGGCTTCTCGCCAGAACGTTAGTCGATTTAGGTCATGAGGTGATATGGTGGACCTCAACTTTTGATCATTCAAATAAGAAACAGCGCTTTGAATTCGATAAGGAGATTCAAATAGAAGAACATTATAAGATGATCTTAATTCACGCTAGGTCCTATAGTAAAAACATATCATTCGATAGAATCCTCAATCATAAGCGTATTGCAGCCAAGTTTTTTATAAAGGCAAGCAAATATCAGGATAAGCCAGATATTATTGTTTGTTCTTTACCTACCTTAGAGCTCAGTAATAATGCGGTGAAGTATGGTGAGCGATATGATATCCCTGTTATCTTGGATATTCGTGATTTGTGGCCTGATGTATTTCTTGATCAGGTTCCTCAATTATTCAAACAGATTGCGAAACTTATGCTTGTGCCGATGCAGCGAAGGACAATGCAAGCCTGTCGTAGTGCAACTGCAATTGTTGGAAATTCGCCCGCATTCGTTGAATGGGGCGTTAATAATGCTGGTAGACGGAAAGGTGAAATGGATAGGGTCTTTCCTTTTGGATATTCTGAGGTCCAGCCGCAGAATGAAGAAATGGAGAAAGCTTTTTCTTATTGGAGTGGGAGGGGGATTAGTCAAAGTGATGAAATTTTTGTTATCTGTTTTTTTGGTGCGGTTGGTAGATTCTTTGATCTTGATACGGTAATACAGGCCGCAAAACGTGTAGAAAATAATAGGTACCATTTTGTATTTTGTGGGGCAGGTGATCGATATGAAGAATATAAAAGCAATACCTGTAATCAGGGGAACGTAGATTTTCCTGGTTGGTTGGGACGGCCTCAGATATTGGCATTAATGCAATTATCTTCGTTAGGGCTGGCGCCATATATAAGTGGTGTTGGATTTACCGGCAACTTGCCTAACAAGCCGCTGGAATATCTTTCTGCTGGACTTCCTGTGCTTTCTAGTGTGCATGGTTATCTTGAGGAGGTTCTTTCGATAAATCAGTGTGGTATTACTTATGAGAATGGTGATATATCAGGATTAGTAGATATTCTGGAATCGCTAAGGTCTAATCCAAAATATGTTGCAGAGCTTTCCAGAAATGCTTATTCAGCATATAAGAAGTTCTTCAGAGCAGAAAAAATATATCCAGAAATGGTTGGTTATCTGGAGAGCGTAGTAAAAGATTTTGACTAATCTGGAATTAGGTATATACGTCTACTAGTCTCAATGTTATTAGTGCAAACAATATTAGCAAATAAGCAAAAACATAATGATATTAAATCGTGGATTTTGCTTGCATTATTCTGGTATTTACTTGCTTCATTGTCTGTTCCTAGCCTTATGGGTTCAAGTTTAATAGCGTTATTAACGCTGATAGTTACGATTTATCTCTACCATGAAAAATTTATTGGTGCGTATATAGCGTCTATTATTGGTTGGATTCTTTTTGTGGCGCCCTACCTGATAGGAACACTAATATCATCCCTTCCAGATAAATCATTGATTGGTTTGTATGATGCGGTTCGAGCGATTGCTCTATTTTATTCAATAGTTGTTATTTCCCGGAATTCAACCGGTGATCAAATTATAAAATCTGCTGTTTATTGCCAGGTAATTTTAGCAGCAACAATCTTTATAATATTTATTGTTCTAAGTTTTCAGTCGGACGGAATGCTACTTCGGCACAATTCTCTTCTTCTAAGTAATATCGGTAATCTACACGAGTTTGCCAATCTTGCTTCAATATGCCTATTAGTACTTCTGTGTCTGTATGTATCAAAGGCATGCAGAGAGAAGAAGCTGATTGTTGCAATTATATGTATGTTTGTAGTTATTGCCGCTACGTTTTCAAAAAGTAATTATATTTCAATAATATTATGCATTGGGTATCTATTTTTGGGTTCGAAATTAAGACGGGTTTGGTATTTAGTAATATTCATCTGTGTGATGGCCTATATATATTTTATATTCTTATGCGTAGGAGATTGTGGATTACCTGCACGTATAAAAGGTACGTTATTATCACGTCAGGGAATTTATGGTGATACGCTTTCTTTGGTGTCTATGCATCCCTGGTTTGGGTATGGAATTAATACATTTAAATATTCCAGTGGAATAATGCACCCATCAGGTGTGCCTTTTATAATGCCTCATAATATTTATTTAGAGCAATTATATTCTTGGGGTGTATTTGGCGTTGTGTCATTCTATTTAGGGTTGACAATTATTCTAAGTAAGGCTAATCATCAACATTATAATCCGGGCTATTCCGATAAATTTTTGGAAACTCTAGGACATACTCTACTTATATACTGCTTTTCTAGAGGATTTTTGGATTTTAAGTTTTTTAGTTTTCATTATTTGGCGCTAATTATTTTTTCGCTTGGGCTTGTTCTATCCAGGCGATGCTATTCACAAAGCACTGCTGCCTAGGCATGTCAAATTATTTTTGTTAAAGGTATGATGCCATGGAAAGTGGTTGATGAGCTGTATTATATCAAATTTTTATTTGATAAGCTTTCTATGTAATTAATTGCCATTTCTTTAGCGACTATTAAATTACCATCTTCAGAGATATGGCAAAAATCTATAAAAACTGGAGGGTTAGTATTATAAAAAAGGTTGCTTAAGTCGTAGAAACCATCTGTATGATTTTTCTTTGAAACGATTCTGTAAACTTCATCAAATAGAGATTTAACAGACAGCTCTCGGGCATACTCTAATTTTTCATATTTGGTTAGTTTAGATTTATTAAATATTGTGGGTTGCCAATAAAAAACTGCTTCAAAGTTATACTCAAGGGATAATGCGTTAACGACTCTAATATTATGGAAATATGTTTCAGCAGTTCCATATGCTAGATTAGGTTGAGCAACGCTCTCATACGATGTATTTTTATTCTTCATATTAAGTAGCCTTGCAAGAAAAGATGCTAGCCGTGAGCTCTTTGCTAAATTGTATATAAAATTATCATATGCGGCAGGAAGATTTTTCGACAAGTTAAATTCTTTTCTACGGTTGGCTTCATTCTGAGGAAGTCCTGGCTGTTGATTTTGGTAAGCGGAATAGACGTCATTAACCCCATCATAAAATATAACGGCATCAGGGATATTCCCTCGTTGAAGTTCTTTTATTAGATCAAAAACTTCTTGCGTACTTACGTATCCGCTTTGTCCATAGTTGAAAACTTCAACATATACACCTTTTTTATGTAACTCTGAAGAGAATAGTGATGGAATTGTATGAGAATCTCTTGCGCCTGTTCCGAATAATGTTGAGCCGCCAAACATGAAAATACGTTTTATTTGATTGCTTGTTATTCCATCATTATTTTGGGTGGTGAGGCGTAATCCTTCCTTGTTAATATTTATGAAATTCCCTTTTCGGCTCTTGTATCTCCAATAGGTATAGGGTTCCCATTTAACTGCGCCAGCCCATAACTCAGAATAATATTCGTCTACCCAACTGGCGCTATGATAGCTGTCAGCTAACACTCTCCGGTCATTCGGCTTTGATTGATTATTGCGTTCTATATGCGACAATACGTACTCAAGGCTAAACATGGCCGCAGCAGTAATTATTAAAATTGTAAATATATTTTTTATTGCGGTAGTCCTAATTTGTTGAAAATAACAGAGCAGTAATATACAGGCTTAGATTATATCCAAAAATAGCTGTATAGATATTTAATTCACATTATAGCGGATTAAGTTTAACCACAAGATAGGGATTATATGAGAACAGATTATTTACATATTACTGAGTTGGCAGGTGACGATGTTTCTGGTGAGCAGATCCGTCGCATGTATTACCGCTATGGCTGGGCAAGGCAATTCTGTGTAAATAATGATGTTTTAGAAATCGCTTGCGGAACAGGTCAAGGTGCGGGATTTATATCAAAATGCGCGAATTATTATTTAGCCAGTGACTATTCATGGCCGATGGTCAATACATTAAAATCACATTACAAAAATAGAGTGGATGTATTACAGTGCAGCTCAGAACTTATTCCTGTCAAAAATGAGTCTTTTGATGTGATCTTGGCCTTTGAGTCAATATATTATTTTCCCGACGTAAATAGATTTATAGATGAGTGTTTTCGTGTTCTTAGAAATAATGGAAGGCTATTAATAGTCACTGCAAATAAAGATTTATATGATTTTAATCCAAGCCCGAATAGTGTTGCATATTATGGAGTTATTGAGCTTAACAAGCTATTGAGTGAAAGGGCATTAACAAGTAAATTTTATGGCGATGTTAATGTAAAAGACGTTTCTATTTTGCAGAAAATAGCACGGCCAATTAAGTGGTCAGCAGTGAAATTAAATTTAATGCCAAAAACTAATGAAACAAAAAAATGGTTAAAGGGCTTGGTTTTTGGAGGGCTTGAAACAATGCCTTCAGAGTTAGCCGAAGAAGAGGTTCGGGTGGGGGAGCTAAATTTGCTTTCACCTGATAAGCCTGATCGTGAATTCAAGGTTATTTTGTGTGAGGCACAGAAATGAGTGAATTAAAAAGGTGCAATGAAAGTGATCATGAATTGATTGTTCCATTTTTTAATTACCCTGATATCTTTCAGCAGCACAAAGATAAATATCTTGAAACTATTGAAGCTGTTTTGTCGCGTGGTGCATATATTATGCAACAAGAGCTATTAGACTTTGAAGAGCAGTTACAGAGATACCTGGGTGTTAAGCATGCTATTGGTACTGCTGATGGTACGATGGCATTATTGATGTCATTACTGGCGCTCAATCTAGAGCCTGGCGATGAAGTTATAGTGCCTACTCATACATTTGTGGCGTCTGCAAGTGCAATCCATCATGCAGGAGGGACACCTGTAATTGTGGATTGTGGGCCCGACCATCTTGTTACCCCAAGTTCTATCGAGCAGGCAATCACAGAAAAAACCAAAGTTATTATGCCTGTACAATTAAATGGCCGTGTTGCAGATATGAGCAATATTATGCGAATAGCTGAACAGCATAATCTTTTGGTTGTTGAGGATGCATGTCAAGCATTGGGAGCCAAACACAATAACAGATTTGCCGGCACATTCGGTGTGGCGGGAGCATTCAGCTTTTATCCATCTAAAACACTAGGAGCATTTGGAGATGCAGGTGCAATCGTTACCAATAATGATGAGATCGCTAACTCAGTCAAACTACTTAGGGACCATGGACGTGGAGAAGACACAGTTAGATGTTGGGGCTTTAACGCGCGCATGGATAATTTGCATGCGGCTATATTGAAGGTAAAATTGACTAGGTATGACCAAGAAATAGATAAGCGGCGTAATCTTGCATCTATATATAATTCAGAATTGAAAGATATAGGTGAAATAAAATTACCACCTGCTCCCGTTTTTGATAACGACAATTTCGATATATTTCAGAATTATGAGATTGAGGCGTCAAATCGAGATGCGCTTATTAAATTTCTCAGAGATAAAGGTGTGCATACTATTAAACAGTGGGGTGGTGAGTTATTGCACCAGTTCGACCATCTCGAAGAGAAGATTATTAAAGATGTAAGTTATGCTGATGCAATGGTTAAAAATTATTTACTGCTTCCGATGAATACAAGCCTTTCTGAAATGGACGTTAAATATGTATGCAAATCGATTCGAAAATTCTATGAGTAATATTATAATTTCTGGTGTATCGCTATGACTAGAAAAGTATCTGTTTCTGGCGGATTACGTACAAATGCAGAATCTGATGAATCAAGTCTCAATGAGCAATGTTTTAAACGTAATCCAGCTGATTGGGAAAAGAAGCTTGAGAGTTTTCCAAAATATGTAAAACGTCAGAATCTCACAAGATTTCTTGCGCTGTACGAGATATTCAAACAAGTATTACCAATTAAGGGTTCGGTAATTGAGTGCGGTGTATATGAAGGGTTTGGGTTAATGACATGGGCAAAACTGTCAGCAATACTAGAGCCCGTAAATTTAATGCGTAAAGTTTATGGGTTTGATTCTTTTTCAGGTTTCCCAAATATTGGAAAAGAGGATCGTGCTAAAACTAGTCAGCATGTCAATGAAGGAGATTTGTTTGCTGATGCATATGATGAGTTATCAGAACTGGCTCGTATTTATGATACAACACGATTTCTTGGGCATGTAGAAAAAGTAAACCTTGTTAAGGGTGACGCAATTGAAACAATTCCTAAGTTTATTGATGATAATCCGCACTTGTTGGTAAGCTTGCTTTTCCTTGATTTTGATTTATATGAACCGACAAAAGTTGCACTTGAACACTTTGTGCCCAGGATGCCAAAAGGATCTATTATTGCATTCGATGAATTAGATAATCCTTTGTGGCCGGGAGAAACACTTGCAATGCTTGAGTATTTTTCAAAGCAGAAGCTGGAGATTAAACGGCAATCATTCGATCCATATATTGGTTACGCAGTTTTGCAGTGACTAGCCATTAATTTATAGCAACTACAACTTACACATATAAATATGACCGACACAAGAAAATTAGCGCTCAAGATACGTAAACATGCTGTGCGCATGACAAATCATGCTAAGTCATCACATATAGCATCAGTTCTTTCGATAGCTGATATCCTCGCTGTTTTGTATGGGCATGTGCTTAATTTTAAAGCAGAAAATCCGCAATGGGAAAAGCGCGATCGATTTATACTAAGCAAGGGGCATGCTGGTGCAGGAGTCTATGCAGCATTAGCGGAATCGGGCTTTTTTGATGAAAGCGTGTTGACTACTTATTGTGACAACGGTTCCATCTTGTCCGGGCATGTTTCGCATGTCAATGTGCCAGGAGTTGAGTTGTCAACAGGTTCTCTAGGGCATGGCCTGTCGATCGCAGCAGGTATGGCTTATTCTGCTAAACGAACCAATCAGCATCATCATATATTTACGTTGCTTAGCGATGGAGAGTGTGACGAAGGGTCGGTATGGGAAGCTGCATTATTTGCAGGTCATCATAAGCTAAATAACATGATATCTATAATTGACTACAATGGACTGCAAAGCATAGATACTACTCAAAATACACTTGCTTTAGAACCGTTTGCCGATAAGTGGAAAGCATTTGGTTGGGATGTTATTGAAATTTGTGGCCATGATCATGAGCAACTTATAAAAAAAATAATGAGTGCTAAAGAGGCTTCAGATAAACCTATTTGTGTTCTCGCAAAAACGACAAAGGGTAAGGGAGTGGAATTTATGGAAAATTCTGTTTTATGGCATTATCGTTCACCGCAAGGTAATGAGTTTAAAAGAGCGATGGAAATATTAGGGCGAGATGAATGAGGGGCATTTTTGTTGACTGTTTGATTGAATATGCTAGCAACAATGCCAAGTTTTGTTTGATGACAGCAGATTTAGGTTTTGGTGTATTTGATGAGTATGAAAAAAGATTCCCTGATCAATTCTTAAATGTAGGTGTTGCAGAGCAAAATATGGCTGCCATAGCATCAGGCATGGCGCTAGAAGGGTGGAAGGTTGTCATATATTCAATTGGTAATTTTCCTACATTTAGATGTCTTGAGCAGATTAGAAATGATATCTGTTATCACAATCTGGATGTCAAAGTTGTTGGAATGGGAGCTGGCTTCAGTTATGGGATATTAGGTATGTCCCATCATGCTACTGAAGATATCTCAATTATGAGAGTGCTTCCAAATATGAAAATTTATGCGCCATCGGGTGTGTGGGATACAAAGGAAATTGTGCAAGGTTTATTGAATGAAAGTGGTCCGGGTTATTTAAGACTGGATAAATCTGCATACGAAGTAGGCAGCTCAGAAAAGTTCCAGATATGTGTGGGGAAAGGAACAAAAATACTAAGTGGCTCTGATATTACTATTGTTTCAATTGGCGGAGTAGTTAGCGAAGTTATGCGGGCAGCTTCAGAGCTCAATTTGTCAGGCATTACCTCTGATGTACTGGTATACCATAGTATAAGGCCATTTGATAAGCAGATGCTAAGTGATTCAATACATAAAACTGGTTGTCTTATTACTGTTGAAGAGCATTCTGTTATAGGTGGGCTTGGTTCGGCTGTTGCTGAAATATGTTTGGAGGAAGGGTATAAGGTTAATGGGTTTAGACGAATTGGTGTGAGAGATACATTTACTAAAATTGTCGGTGATGTTAATTATTTAAGGAAAGAATATGGTCTAGATGCAAAAAGTATTTTTGATACTGCGGTTAGTTTGGTTGAGACAAAAAGCCAAAATCAAAAAGCTGTGAGTTGATTGAATGATTCGTTTATTCGATATTGTTTTTTCTGCAATCGGCCTAGTTCTTTTTTTGCCAGTAATAACTATGGCGATGATAGTTATTTGGAAAGAAGATAAGAAATCACCATTTTATTTGGCGCCCAGGTCTGGCCAGTATGAGAAAATATTTAAAATGATCAAGCTTCGTACGATGATAGTGAATGCTGATAAAGCTGGTGCAATGTCGACTGCAGGAGATGATGCCCGAATAACAAAAATTGGTAGGATTTTGCGGCGGTATAAGCTTGACGAGATTGTACAGTTATGGAACGTATTAATTGGTGAAATGAGTTTGGTTGGGCCTAGACCTAATGTTCCAGCAGCAGTCGCTACATATACAGAGGCTGAGAAACAGTTGTTATTGGTTAGGCCCGGAATTACTGATATGGCTTCAATTGTATTTTCAGATGAGGGTGAAATATTGAGAGGAAGTAAAGATCCGGATGGCGATTATGATAGCCTTATTAGGCCATGGAAGAGCCAACTGGCATTATTGTATGTAGATAAGCAGAGCCTGTCCCTATATTTAAAATTAATATTGATTACTCTTGTTTCATTACAGCGCAGGGAGTCTGCACTAAGAATGATTCAACGCCTATTAAATTACTTTGAAGTAAGTTCTGAGCTGAAAAAAATTGCATCCAGAGCCTTGCCGTTTAAGCCAATACCTCTTACCCATTCAAATTGATAAGAAATCGTTGTTTTAGTCCATGAATATTATGAATAATAGGCTTTGAATGCTAATTATTCAGTATAGTATGATTTATCATCAGTGGTTGCTTTTCCTAAAATTTACATATTATCCAGCTGGTAATGCAGTATTATTTATCTTCTCGGTAGAATTTGAGCAATAGGGAGTGGTTTACTATTATTTCTAAAAAAGGATTAGTTCTTGCTCATGATATGGCGATGATCCCGGTTGCCTGGATGGGTGCATTATGGTTGCGATATAACCTTGGAGTTATTCCCCAAAGCCAATTATCTACCGCGGCTGAGGGGCTTATTTTTGTATTTGTAGTTCAAGTTGCGGCATTTCACTATTTTGGTTTGTATAGAGGGGTATGGCGATTTGCATCAATCTCAGATTTGATGCGAATAACCAAAGCTGTATTGGTCGGCATGGCCTTTTCAATATTAGTGATTTTTCTTGCCATGCGCATGGAAGGAATCCCAAGATCTGTTTTCCCACTATATGGTTTGTTGTTGACCGTATTTCTTGGTGGGTCTAGATTATTTGTTCGCTCGATTCAAAATTCTGGATCCAATCTAGAAAATGAAAAAAGAGTGCTGATTGTAGGAGCTGGGCACGCAGGTGAAATGTTGGTGAGGGATTTATTAAGAGTGCATGAAGAAAAATTTAAGCCGGTAGGATTTGTTGATGATAGTTTAAAGAAAAAGGGCAGTGAGATTCATGGCTTGCGTGTATTGGGAGCATGCAATGAAATTATCGGCATTACAAAACAATTAAGAGTGGATCTGATTGTTTTAGCAATTCCATCTGCTAATTCATCAGAGCGGCGACGTCTAGTAGGCCTCTGTGAGAAAACTGGAATTCCATTTAGAACTCTTCCGCCACTTACTAGCTTAATGTCTGGCAAAATAACTATTAATCAGTTGCGAGAAGTCTCAATTAAAGATCTGCTTGGAAGAGAACAGATATCACTTGATTGGAAATTAATTAGTACAGGCATCAAAGGAAAGAAAATATTAGTTACCGGAGGGGGGGGCTCGATTGGTTCAGAGTTGTGCCGCCAGATTGCACAGTTAAATCCGGAATCTATTGTGATTGCAGATCAAAGTGAATTTAATCTCTATTCTATAGAAAAAGAATTAATGGAAAGATTTCCATCAGTATCTTTCGAATGGCACATGAAAGATATTTCAGATGCTCATGCAGTAAACCAGATTTTTTATTATGCAAAACCCGATATAGTTTTCCATGCCGCAGCATATAAACACGTTCCTATTATAGAGGGGCAGCTTAGAGAGGGTATACATAATAATGTTATTGGAACTAGATTGTGTGCAGCAGCGGCTGATCAATATAGTTGTGAAAGCTTTGTACTGATTTCGACTGACAAAGCAGTAAATCCTGCAAACATCATGGGCGCGACCAAGCGATCTGCAGAAATATATTGTCAGAATCTCAATCAATATTCTACAACACACTATATTACTGTTAGGTTTGGTAATGTGTTGGACTCGGCTGGAAGTGTGGTGCCTCTGTTTCGTGAACAAATTAAAGCTGGTGGGCCGGTTACCGTTACACATCCTGAGATTAATCGTTATTTCATGACAATTCCAGAAGCATGCCAGTTAATCTTGCAGGCAGGTACTATGGGTGAGGGTGGTGAAATCTACGTGCTGGATATGGGCGAGCCGGTCAAAATCTCCTATCTGGCTGAACAAATGATACGTCTTTCCGGTAATGTTCCCGGTGAAGATGTAGATATTGTATACACTGGGCTTCGTCCAGGTGAAAAGTTATTCGAGGAGCTGTTCCATGAACGGGAACAGCTGGTACAAACGGATCACCCAAAAATATTTCTGGCTAAACACAGGGTTGAGGACTGGCAGACACTCAATACCACGCTGGATCAAATGGAGGCGGCCTGTCAGAGGTATGATGAATCAGAGCTGACGATGTTACTCAACAAAATGGTGCCGGAGTGGCAATGTAACCAGGTTAATAATGAAGTAGAAGCTGAAAATATAGTTACGGAAACTTTACAGAAAAGTGAAGACAGGCCCTCGCTACTGCATTAAGTATTAAATTAATAGAGATATAGTAATGACAGACAAACTAAAAATAAAAAAAGCAGTATTCCCCGTAGCAGGCCTCGGTACCCGATTCTTGCCAGCGACCAAGGCAAATCCCAAAGAAATGTTGCCCATTGTAGATAAGCCGCTGATCCAGTACGCGGCTGAAGAAGCGGTTGCTGCAGGGATAGAAGAACTGGTCTTTGTCACCAGCAGCAGCAAGCGCGCTATTGAAGACCATTTCGATAAAAATTATGAAATGGAGGCTGAACTTGAGCGCAAGGGTAAAGATGATTTACTCGACCTGGTTCGTAATGTGGTTCCCAAGGGTGTTTCCTGTGTGTATGTCCGGCAACCTGAAGCGCTGGGACTTGGGCATGCTGTGTTGTGCGCAAAATCGGTTATCGGTAATGAACCGTTTGCCGTTATTCTAGCCGACGACCTTATAGATGGTGGTGATAACCCCTGTCTGACACAAATGACTGAAAAATTTGAATACAATCGCTGCAGTATTCTGGGTGTTGAAGAAGTACCACACGAAGATACCGAGAAATACGGTATTGTCAACGCCGATCCGGTGACTGAAAGACTCAGCCGGGTAAACAGGATTGTTGAAAAACCCAAACCGGAAAATTCACCTTCCAGTCTGGCAGTCGTGGGCCGGTATATTCTTACGCCACGTATCTTTGAATTACTTGAAATCACACCGCGTGGGGCAGGCGGTGAGATTCAGCTTACCGATGCCATTGCAGCTTTGCTCGAAGAAGAGCAGGTGCTGGCGTATGAATTCGATGGAGCTCGCTACGATTGCGGCAGTAAACTGGGTTATCTGAAAGCGACAGTTGAATATGCTTTGCAACATGAAGAGCTTAGTGAAGCATTCCGTGAATATATGAACCAGCAGTTTTGTGCGGCTGGACCGAAAGTCGAACAGTTGCATAAGAAGGGTTCAAAAAGCTGAATTAAGTAACTCAGTGTGGTTAGGTATTTTCAATGGCTAACTGATATTTTCTGATTTGATCAAAGAGCAACCTTCAGTCAATATCAGTATTCTCTTGTTATCAAATCTACTATCAGGTCAGATCTGAACTGCTGCTGTGCATGATTGTATATTCATCCCATACTAGAGATGCAATTAAATCCTGGCTGACACTTACGCTAGTCTGGTATTTTCTGGCTTCCTTATCAGTTCCCAGTCTATTGCAGTCAAGTGCAATAGGCATTTAAATTTTGATTGTTGCGCTCTGGCAATTCCGGCAGGACTTTGTTGAGGCATGCAAGGCAATAAAGTACGGCTGGCTACTGTTCGTTGCTGCTTTTCTTGTTGGTACAATAATTTCAGGGCACCCCGCTAAGTCTATTATTGCTTTTTATGATGCGTTGCGTGCGATTGTTATTCTCTTTTCATTAATTGCCATTGTCACCAATTTACCATCTAGGCAAATAATTAGTTCGGCAAAATACTTCTATCTGTTTTCAGCGACTGTAATATTTGCAATATGTATAGTTGTAGGGTTCCAGGGTGAGACTTTCACGCTTAGATACAATACGGTCTTAACTCAACATATTGGAAATTTGCATGAGTTTGCTAATCTTGCTGCAATCACTTTATTAGTAATGGTATGTCTCTATGTGTCAGGCGCGTGCAGAGAAAAAATTCTCATCCCCGCGATATTTGCGATGCTGGTGGTTATTTATTTTACCACATCAAAAGGAAATTATATTTCAATCGCATTATGCGGAATTTATCTTGCTTTTGGGATGAAGTATAAGAGAGTTTGGTATGCAGCTCTATGTTTCTTCTTGCTGGGTTATGGCTATTTGTTTTTTCTCTGTGCAGGGGGTTGTAATGTTCCTGAATCTATCCAAGGCACATTATTAGTACGTAAGGAAATCTATACGGATACCCTTGCTCTAATACATGAGCATCCATGGTTCGGCCATGGGATAAATACGTTTAAATATTCCAGTGGTTTGAATGATCCAACCGGTGCTCCTTACATCATGCCGCACAATATTTATCTGGAGCAGTTATATTCCTGGGGTATTGTTGGCACGCTGTTATTTTTTTCAGGATTGATTGTTATTTTAATCAAAGCCTGTAAACAACCTGTTAGTAGTCTTGGCTCGAGCCAATTCCTAACAGCGTTGGGATATACGCTGCTTATTTACAGCTCTTCGAGAGGGTTGCTCGATCTCAAGTTCTTCAGCTTCCATTTTATGGCGCTGATAATGTTTTCACTGGCTCTGGTTGTCATTGGGAAAGGTACATTGCGAAGTTCGACATAATATTGCTTTGCCATAATTGCAGGGCTTGCGTACAAAGAAATTTACAGATTTGACGGAAGGAGTTAATGGCTCCCCGGGACGGGCTCGAACCGCCGACCTAGTGATTAACAGTCACCCGCTCTACCAACTGAGCTACCGGGGAATAGGGATTCCTGAGGAAGGCGAAATAATACGGAACTCGCCGGACAGGGTCAACCAGGTCTGTCGGTCAGGACAGGGCTTTCTTTAGGCGTCGCAAGGCGTTTTCCAGTATTTCCATCGAGGTAGCAAATGATAAGCGCAGGTAACCCTCAGCACCGAACGCTGAGCCGGGTACCAGTGCTATACCCGCTGTGTTGAGCAGGTATTCAGCTAAATCGACATCATTGTTGATGCCATCCATGCGTTTTATGACAGCGCTGAAGTCTGGAAAGGAATAAAAGGTGCCGTCCGCTGCTTCACACCGTACCCCATCGATTTCCCGGAGTTGAGCGGTTACAAAATCATGCCGTTCACGGAAAGCGGTTAACATTGGTGTGATACAGGATTGATCACCATCCAACGCGGCACAAGCAGCAGCTTGGGAAATGGATGCCGGATTGGAAGTGCTTTGCGATTGTATTTTTTTCATTGCCTGGATCAGCGTCCTGGGTCCGCCAGCATAACCAATGCGCCAACCGGTCATGGCATAGGCTTTGGACACGCCATTCAGCACCATCATCCGGGGTAAAAGGTCAGGACAGGCATTCAGAATATTTGAAAAGGGTTCGTCAGCCCAGAGGATATGTTCATACATATCGTCTGTCGCAATAATGATCTTTGGATGTTTGAGCAAAACATCACCTAGCGCTGTAAGCTCACTTTTTGAATAGGCAACACCCGTCGGGTTGGATGGGCTGTTGATTACAAACAATCGGGTTTTGGCGGTAATCGCAGCATTCAGTTGCTCGGGGGTGATTTTGAAGCGCTGGTCAAGTCCGGCCTGAATGATGACGGGTTCTGCATCGGCCAGCCGTACCATATCCGGATAGGAAACCCAGTAGGGTGCCGGGATGATCACTTCATCACCTGGGTTCAATAACGCCTGGGTTAGATTGTAAAAACTCTGTTTACCGCCACAGGATACGAGAATCTGATCTGCTGCAAAGTCGAAGCCATTATCACGCTTGAATTTAGCTATAATGGCGGACTTGAGTTCGGCAGTGCCATCTACGGCCGTGTAACGGGTCATACCCTGCTTAATGGCTTCGATGCCAGCCTGCTTGATATGTTCCGGTGTTTCGAAATCCGGTTCACCAACGCCGAGTCCAATGATGTCTTTGCCAGCTGCGCGGAGTTCGGCGGCACGGGCTGATACGGCCAGTGTGGGTGAGTCTTTAACACGTTGTACGCGTTGCGAGAGGGTTATGTCAGTCACGTTGGTTTTCCTGATAAGCTAGCATTGTTAACGTTAGGGAGCCTCTGATTAATTTAGCGAGAACCTGTAGGAGCAGCTTTAGCCGCGATGAACACTGCGCCCCATCGCGGCTAAAGCCGCTCCTACAGGTTCTTCACGGTTCAAAATGACAATATGCATGAATTAATCAGAGCTTCCTTAGTATTATCATAACTGAAACAAAGCGTAATACAGAATCCCCATGAGTAAGAAATTTAAATTAAATTGCAGTATGCAACCGGCAGGTGATCAGCCTGCTGCAATCGCTGGCCTGATTCAGGGGTTGAATGATGGCCTGGCTCACCAGACATTGCTCGGAGTGACTGGATCAGGCAAGACATTCACGGTGGCGAATGTGATCCAGCAGGTGCAGCGTCCAACATTGATTATGGCACCTAATAAAACCCTGGCAGCCCAACTTTACGGTGAAATGAAAGAGTTTTTTCCTGAAAACTCCATCGAGTATTTTGTTTCCTATTACGATTATTATCAGCCAGAAGCCTATGTGCCTTCATCGGATACTTTTATCGAAAAGGATGCATCGATCAATGAGCACATCGAACAGATGCGGCTGTCAGCCACCAAGGCATTGCTAGAACGGCCCGACACCATTCTAGTGGCGACCGTCTCGGCAATTTATGGCCTCGGCGATCCGCGTTCTTATCTGGGTATGGTGTTGCACCTGGATCGGGGTGATCAGATTAACCAGCGCAAGATTATCAGACGTCTTGCCGAGTTGCAGTACACGCGAAATGATGTGGAATTGTCGCGCGCTAACTATCGAGTGCGTGGTGAAGTGATCGATATTTTCCCGGCGGAATCAGATCGTGAAGCGGTACGCGTGGAGCTGTTCGACGATGAAATTGAACAGTTATCCTATTTTGATCCGCTGACCGGCGAAGTGCTGCGCCGGGTGCCTCGGCTGACAATCTATCCGAAGAGCCACTACGTCACACCCCGTCAGACTTTGCTTGATTCCATCGATTTCATCAAAGCAGAGCTTAAAGAACGTCTGGATCAATTACGAGATAACAACAAGCTGGTAGAAGCGCAGCGGCTTGAACAACGGACTATTTTTGATATTGAGATGATTCTGGAGTTGGGTTACTGCTCAGGCATTGAGAACTATTCACGCTATCTGTCCGGTCGTAAAAAGGGTGAGCCGCCACCGACGCTGTTCGATTATTTACCGGAAGGCTCATTGTTAATTGTCGATGAATCTCATGTAACCATTCCTCAGCTTGGTGCTATGTACAAAGGCGATCGTTCACGCAAGGAAAATCTGGTTGAGTACGGTTTCCGTTTGCCTTCAGCGTTGGATAACCGGCCATTGCGTTTTGAAGAGTGGGAGCGGCTGGCACCACAAATGATTTTTGTATCTGCAACGCCGAGTACTTACGAGAGTGAAAATGCTGGTCAGGTAGTGGAGCAGGTGGTGCGCCCCACCGGTTTGGTTGATCCGGGAATAGAAATACGTCCGGCGTCTACTCAGGTAGATAATCTGTTGTCTGAAATTAATGAACGCGTTGCTTTAAAAGAACGGGTACTGGTGACGACGCTAACCAAGCGTATGGCGGAAGATCTGACTGAATATTTACAGGAGCATGGTGCGCGGGTGCGATACCTGCATTCAGACATAGAGACGGTTGAACGCGTAGAGATTATCCGTGACCTGCGGCTAGGTGTGTTCGATGTGCTCGTCGGAATTAATTTATTACGCGAAGGCCTGGATATGCCTGAAGTCTCGCTGGTGGCAATACTGGATGCTGATAAAGAAGGTTTCCTGCGGTCGGAACGATCATTAATACAAACCATCGGGCGGGCAGCGCGGAATATAAATGGTACGGCGATTTTATATGCTGACCGGATTACCGGTTCAATGCAGCGTGCAATCGATGAAACCGATCGACGCCGCGATAAACAGCTTGCGCATAATAAAGAGCATGGCATCACGCCGAAATCGATCATTAAAAAAGTGGCCGATATCATGGAAGGGGCCTATTCGGGTAGTGCTGGTGGTGTTAAACGCTTTGATAAAGTGGCAGAGGATGACGCTGAATACGCGGCAATGGCACCGCAAATGCTAGCCCAGAAGGTGAAAAAGCTGCAAAAACAAATGCACGAACATGCTCGTAATCTAGAGTTCGAAGATGCGGCAAAATTACGTAATCGGATCAAGCGTATCCAGGCCAGTAATCTTGGTTTGATCAATGAGGCTGGGTAGAAGCTTTACTCAGCCCCCTGTTATTAGGTATCTTACGCGTTCTTCAGGCGCGTAGCTCAGTTGGTTAGAGCACCACCTTGACATGGTGGGGGTCGTTGGTTCGAATCCAATCGCGCCTACCAAATTTGATTTAATAGGGGACAGACCACCATTTTTTAAAAAAATGGTGGTCTGTCCCCTATTAAAAAATAGCAAGTGGCCTTCGGTAGTGGTCACCACTGGAGTGCAACATGCCTGTAGTAACCCTCCCTGACGGTAGTCAAAGAAATTTCGATAATCCAGTCACTGTTCATGAAGTGGCCGCTGACATTGGCCCTGGGCTTGCCAAAGCTGCGCTGGCTGGTCGTGTCAACGGGGATCTGGTTGATACCAGCTACCGAATTGAAAACGACAGTGATCTGGCTATTGTCACCAGCAAAGATGAAGACGCGCTTGAACTGGTGCGTCACGATGCTGCGCATATCATGGCTCAGGCGGTGCAGGAGTTGTATCCTGGTACCCAGGTGACCATTGGTCCAGCGATCGAAAACGGATTCTATTACGACTTCGCGCGTGACACGCCTTTCACACCGGATGATCTGACAAAAATAGAAAAGCGTATGCAGGAGATCGTTAAGCGCAACTTACCGATTCAACGCGAGGTCTTGACACGCGAAGCGGCGATTAAGACCTTTGCCGATCTGGGCGAGAAGTACAAAGTTGAAATCATCGAAGACATTATCCCGCAAGGAGAAGAGGTGTCTATCTACCGGCAAGGCGAATGGTTTGACGTTTGCCGCGGCCCGCACCTGCCCAGTACCGGTAAACTACCCAAGGCCTTCAAGGTTATGAAAGTCGCTGGCGCTTATTGGCGGGGTGATTCTAACAATCCGATGTTGCAACGCATCTACGGTACCGCCTGGCGTACTAAGGATGAGCTCAAGGCTTATTTGCACCGGCTAGAAGAAGCGGAAAAGCGTGATCACCGCAAACTGGGCAAGGCCATGCATCTGTTCCATACTCAGGAAGAAGCGCCGGGTATGGTGTTCTGGCACGACAAAGGCTGGTCAATTTATTTACAGATCCAGGACTATATTCGCAGTAAGTTACAAGATCACGGTTATCAGGAAGTACACACGCCAACCGTGATTGACCGGTCCCTGTGGGAGAAATCCGGTCACTGGGAAAAATTCCAGGATGACATGTTCATTACCGAATCCGAGCATCATACCTTTGCCATTAAACCCATGAATTGCCCAGCGCATATTCAGATTTATAACCAGGGTTTAAAAAGCTACCGGGATTTACCATTGCGGTTGGCCGAGTTTGGCTCCTGCCACCGTAATGAGCCTTCCGGTACCTTGCACGGATTGATGCGGGTACGTGGTTTTGTGCAGGATGACGCACATATTTTTTGTACCGAGGAACAGATTCTCGATGAGGTCTCGGACTTTATCGACCTGTTATTCGAGGTCTATCGGGATTTCGGTTTCGAGGATGTCATTATTAAGCTGTCGACCCGGCCGGAAAAACGGGTTGGTGAAGATCATCTTTGGGATAAGGCTGAAAAGTCCCTGGAGGATGCGCTTAACCATAAAAAGCTGGATTGGGATCTACAGCCGGGTGAGGGCGCTTTTTATGGGCCCAAAATCGAGTTTTCTTTGAAAGATTGTCTGGATCGGGTTTGGCAGTTGGGTACAATCCAGCTGGATTTCTCGATGCCCGACCGATTAGGTGCGACCTATGTCGCCGAAGACGGCAGCAAACAGACTCCTGTCATGTTGCACCGGGCAATTCTTGGTTCGCTGGAGCGTTTTATTGGAATTCTGATAGAACATTATGCCGGAGCTCTGCCCGTTTGGCTGGCGCCGGTACAGGCAGTTATCCTCAATATTACCGATAAACAGGCTGATTATGCCCGTCAGGTAGAAGAAACATTGAAAAAACAGGGTCTGAGAGTTAAATCGGACTTGAGAAATGAGAAAATCGGCTTTAAAATCCGCGAGCACACATTACAACGCGTCCCGTATTTGCTAGTTATTGGAGATCGGGAAGTGGAATCGAATTCTGTGGCCGTGCGCACGCGAAGTGGTCAGGATCTAGGTAGCCGATCCGTAACAGCCCTGGCAGAAGGGTTGGCCGAAGAGATCGCGAGCCGCGGCCGAACTATTTTGGAGGCGTAATATCGCAGCAGCAAATAAAGGTAAACACCGGGTCAACAAAGATATAACCGCTGTCCAGGTGCGCTTGATTGGCGCAGATGGGGAGCAAGTTGGCGTAGTACCATTAGAAGAAGCGTTTGGAATAGCTGAGCAAGCTGAACTGGATCTAGTGGAAATCTCGCCACAAGCTGAACCGCCGGTGTGCCGAGTGATGGATTACGGTAAATACCGCTTTGAGGAACAGAAAAAACGTCAGAGCTCACGCAAAAAGCAGAAACAGATACAGGTTAAAGAGGTCAAGTTTCGTCCCGGTACCGATATCGGTGATTACAACGTCAAGTTGCGAAACCTGACCCGGTTCTTGAACGATGGCGATAAAGTAAAAGTCACACTACGTTTTCGTGGTCGTGAAATGGCCCACCAGGAACTGGGCCGGGATCTCCTGAAGCGAGTTGAAGGAGATCTGGAAGAACTTGGAAGCGTTGAACAGTTTCCAAAGATGGAAGGGCGGCAGATGGTCATGGTGCTGGCGCCGAAGAAGTAAGTTTTTCAAGGGGTCAGAGTAATTGAAAATCGCTTATTCGATTTTCAATTACTCTGACCCCTTGAAAAAATCCCTGTCGTCCCGGGCATACCGCGCCTAGGTGGCGACTAAATTTGATATAGAAGCGGAGATGTAAAATGCCAAAGATGAAAACCAACCGCGGCGCTGCGAAGCGATTCCGCCGGACTGCCAATGGCGGGTTCAAGCGTGGGCAATCCCACCACCGTCATATCCTTACCAAGAAAAGCGCCAAGCGAAAACGTCAGCTGGTCACCATTTTGCGAGTAGCAAGTGCTGATACCAAATCCGTGCGTCGCATGATGCCGTATAATTGAGGGGATAAAGCTATGTCCAGAGTAAAACGGGGTGTACAGGCACGCGCCCGCCATAAAAAAGTATTAGACAAAGCGAAGGGCTATTACGGTGCCCGCCGCAAAGTTTATCGAGTTGCCAAACAGGCCGTCATCAAGGCCGGTCAATATGCCTACCGTGACCGCCGTCAACGTAAGCGCCAGTTCCGGGCGTTGTGGATTGCCCGCATTAATGCTGAAGCACGAGAAAATGGCATGTCCTATAGCCGGTTTATCAACGGGCTCAGTAAAGCAGAGATTGAAATTGATCGTAAGGTTTTGGCTGATCTTGCTGTATTTGATAAAGCTGCCTTTACTGCATTGGCAGAAAAAGCCAAGGCCAGCCTGGCAGGTTGATTGGGTCACGGAATCTCTGTGGCACAGTAAATCTGATGAATAGGGAAAGGCCCTGGGTCTTTCCCTTTTTTATTAATGCTGTCTAGAGAGCCTCTGATTCAGCCGTGTATTTGTCATTATGAACAGTACAAATACTGCAGGAGCAGCTTCAGCCGCGAACGGGGCGCTGTTGCTCTTCGCGGCTGAAGCCACTCCTACAGGTTTTTATGAATTAATCAGAGGTTCCCTAGGTTGAAATTATCCGGAGCAACATCCAGTGGAAGCACTCGCTGAACTTGAGTTACAAGCCAAGCAAGCCATAGAGGAGGCCGCCGACCTGCAGGCACTGGATCAGGTGCGTGTGCATTTCCTTGGCAAGAAAGGGGTGCTCACTGACCAGCTGAAAGCGCTGGGCAAGCTTTCTGCAGAAGAGCGTCCGAAAGCCGGCCAGGCGATCAACCAATCCAAGAAAGTGGTCCAGCAGGCTATCGAGGCGCGCAAGCAAACACTGCAGTCGGCTGTTTTAAATGAACAGCTGGAAAAAGAAACGGTGGATGTCACTTTGCCAGGCCGTGGCCAGAAGACCGGTGGTTTGCACCCGGTCACCCGTACCCTGCAACGTATTGAGAAACTATTTGCCAGTATGGGATTTGAGGTCGCAGAAGGGCCTGAAATCGAGGACGATTACCATAACTTTGAAGCACTGAATATTCCAGCGCACCATCCAGCCCGCGCTATGCATGACACGTTTTATATCGATGAACATCACGTTTTACGGACACACACATCACCCGTGCAAATAAGGGTCATGGAAAACCGCGAGCCGCCACTGCGTATTATTGCGCCTGGCCGGGTTTATCGCTGTGATTCAGATCTGACACATACGCCGATGTTCCACCAGGTCGAAGGTTTGCTAGTGGATGAGGCTGTCAGCTTTGCTGATCTGAAAGGCTTGCTGGATGAGTTTCTGAAACACTTTTTTGAACGTGACAATCTGGCTGTACGGTTTCGTCCTTCTTATTTCCCTTTTACTGAGCCTTCCGCCGAAGTAGATATCGAGTGCGTGATGTGCGAGGGCAAAGGTTGCCGGGTTTGCAGTCACAGCGGCTGGCTGGAAATATTAGGTTGCGGGATGGTGCATCCAAACGTGTTTGCGCACGCAGGCATTGATAATGAAGCCTATACAGGCCTGGCATTTGGTATGGGTGTAGAACGGTTAGCCATGCTGAAATACGGCGTTGATGACCTGCGTTTGTTCTTTGAGAATGACCTGCGATTTTTACAGCAGTTTAACTAACTGTAGAAAAATTGTAGGAGCGGCTTCAGCCGCGATAGATTCGGTATACGGTCATGTTTACTACACGCAACCTTTCGCGGCTAAAGCCGCTCCTACAGATGCCAGGCGATGAGTTTATATTACAGAAGATGAATGAGTTCAAACCATGAGAATCAGTGAAGCCTGGCTGCGCGAATGGGTCAATCCAAAACTCGGTACTGACGAATTAGCCGAACAGCTGACTATGGCTGGCCTGGAAGTTGATTCTGTTGAACCCGCAGCGCCTGCTTTTGCCGGTGTGGTCGTCGCAGAGATTCTGAGCGCCGAACCTCACCCGGATGCGGATAAATTGCGCGTCTGCCAGGTCAATGCCGGTGAAAGCTCGCCCTTGCAAATTGTATGTGGCGCACCCAATGCGCGTGCAGGTATTAAAGTGCCTTTGGCTACTGTTGGCGCTGTGCTTCCCGGTGATATGGAAATAAAGCAGGCCAAGCTGCGTGGTGTAGCTTCTTCAGGCATGCTGTGCGCGGCTAGTGAACTGGGTTTCAATGATGAACAGTCTGGGTTGATGGAGCTGTTAGCGAATGCGCCTGTGGGTGCTGATATTCGTGAGTACTTATCACTTGAAGATAGCATTATCGAAATAGATTTGACGCCAAACCGTGGTGATTGTCTGGGAATGGAAGGCGTAGCGCGTGAGGTGGGTGCATTAACGGGAACCGATTTGACGCCGCCGGACTTTACTTCTGTTGCGTCCAGTATCGAAGCGCAATTTCCCATTCAGGTTGATGCACCACAGGCTTGCCCGCGCTATCTAGGCCGCGTAATACGTGGCATTAACCTAAATGTATCTACCCCCGCCTGGATGCAGGAACGCTTGCGTCGTGGCGGCATACGCAGCCTGGGGCCTGTTGTCGACGTGACCAATTATGTTCTCCTGGAGCTTGGCCAGCCGATGCACGCTTTTGACTTGTCCAGACTGATGGGCGGTATCCAGGTCCGCTATGCCAAACAAGGTGAAAAACTAACCCTGTTGGATGAAAGCGAAATCGAACTGGATGAGCAGACTTTATTAATTACGGATCAGGATAAGCCGCTGGCATTGGCAGGGGTGATGGGCGGTATTGATTCGGGAATCACGGCAGATACGGACAGTCTGTTTCTGGAAGTGGCCTGTTTTACCCCTGAAGTGATTGCAGGGCGGGCGCGTAAGTACGGACTGACTACCGATTCGGCCTACCGGTTTGAAAGAGGTGTCGATCCGGCTTTGCAACATCGGGCGATACAGCGTGCGACCCAGCTTTTGCTTGAGCTAGTAGGCGGTGAAGCCGGGCCGGTTATAGAGGCCGTGAGTGATACGCATTTGCCGTCCAAGCAGGTGATAGAACTGCGTGCCTCGCGTATCGATCGCTTACTGGGTTTCTCGCCACCGTCTGACACCGTTACCGATATTTTGCAGCGGCTGGGTATGCATGTAGAAGTGACAGCAGATACCTGGCGTGTCACACCACCAACGTTTCGTTTTGATATTAGTCTGGAAGCCGATCTGATTGAAGAGGTTGGGCGTGTCTACGGCTATAACCGGATACCCAGTGCTCCCAGCACCGGGCAATTACAAATGCATCCGGTGCCTGAGAAAATTACGCCGCTGGAGCGTATTAAGTTATTTCTGGTCGATCGCGATTATCAGGAAGCGATCACCTACAGTTTCGTTGAGCAATCGCTCGACAACCTGATCCATCCGGATTTGCAACCTGTGGCCTTGACCAACCCGATTTCATCGGAGTTGTCAGTGATGCGAACCAGTCTATGGCCGGGTCTCATCAGGGCTGCAAAATATAATCATCATCGCCAACAAGCGCGGATTCGACTATTCGAGCATGGTCTTAACTTTATTCAGCAAGACAATGAATTAAAACAGAATAATATTTTAAGCGGTCTTATATCCGGTAGTGCGATGCCTGAAGTCTGGGGGCATGCGGGGCAGTCGTCCGTGGACTTTTTTGATATTAAAGGTGACGTGGAAGCACTGTTGGATGTTGCTGGGCAAACGGATGTTCAATTCATAAAACGCACTCATCCGGCACTACATCCAGGTCAGTCCGCAGCTGTATTAAAGGGTGAAACGGTGATTGGTTGGGTCGGTAAACTGCATCCACAATTGATTAAGCAGGAGGAACTTCCTGAGGCTACGTTTGTATTTGAGCTGGAAATGCAGGAAATACTGGAAGGAGAGCTCCCAAGGTTCGAAAAACTCTCAAGATTTCCTTCAATCCGCCGCGATTTAGCTGTAGTGGTGGAAGATGATATTTCCAGCGACGCACTAGGCCAGGTAATTACCGCTACCGCGGGTGATTTACTGAAAGCGCTGAATGTGTTCGATGTTTACCAGGGAAAAGGCATAGAATCCGGGCGAAAAAGCGTCGCTTTTAGCTTGATTCTACAGGATTCTTCACGCACACTAACGGACCAAGATGTTGACCCACTTATCGAACAGGTAGTGGAGCAGCTCAAGGAAAAATTTGCAGCACAACAGAGGAAATAACCCATGGCGCTAACCAAGGCCGACATGGCAGAAAAGTTGTTCGAAGAATTGGGGCTCAACAAACGCGAAGCGAAGGAACTGGTGGAAATGTTCTTTGAAGAAGTTCGTGGCGCGTTGGAGAGTGGCAAGCAGGTCAAATTGTCTGGATTTGGCAATTTTGATCTCAGAGATAAAAATCAACGACCAGGACGCAATCCAAAAACTGGCGAAGAAATTCCCATTTCAGCTCGCCGCGTAGTAACATTCCGTCCTGGACAAAAATTAAAAGCGCGTGTGGAGGCATATGCTGGAAGCCAGCAACAACAATGAACTGCCTGTAATTCCCGGAAAACGTTATTTTACAATTGGCGAAGTCAGTGAGTTGTGTGGTGTTAAACCACATGTGCTTCGCTATTGGGAGCAGGAATTTCCGCAACTAAAACCTGTCAAACGTCGCGGTAACCGGCGTTATTATCAGCGCCATGATGTCATCATGATCCGCCAGATTCGTAGCCTGCTATACGAGCAGGGTTTTACGATCGGTGGAGCACGTCAGCGTTTGTCAGGAGAAGACGCCAAGGAAGATGTCACTCAACGCCAGCAGATCGTGCACCAAATGCGGGTCGAACTGGAAGAGTTGCTGCAACTCCTTAAGCGATAATTAAATCCGCTAATATTTTTGCGCGGTTTCAAACCATTGAGAAACTACACTCACGCCTGAATACACGGGTTGAGAGCTAGTTTGCCCTTTTTCTAATTGCCTGCAATACGGTATCATGCGTCTTCAATTCGGGGCGTAGCGCAGCCTGGTAGCGCACTTGACTGGGGGTCAAGTGGTCGGAGGTTCGAATCCTCTCGTCCCGACCATATTTACATTTACTACCACCATGGGCTTGCCGCCTGCTGGAATAACAACATGCTTTACAAAACAGACGACCTGCGAATTCTGGATGTTAAGGAGGTCGTTTCGTACGCTGAACTGCAAGCACAGTTACCCATCACTGATCAAACTGCACAAACAACCTTTGAAGCACGCTCTGCAATTCACGACGTTTTGCATAACGGTGATGACAGGTTGCTGGTTATCTCAGGCCCCTGTTCGATACATGATCCCGAGGCGGCACTGGAATACGCTGGTTTATTAAAGCAAGCTATCAGTAAATATTCAGATGACCTGTTACTGGTAATGCGTGTGTATTTTGAAAAGCCACGTACTACGGTAGGCTGGAAAGGTTTGATCAACGATCCAAATCTGGATGGAAGTTATGAAATTAATAAGGGTTTACGTCTGGCGCGTGAACTGTTGTTGAAAATTAATGATCAGGGTGTACCCGCAGCGACTGAATATCTCGATTTGTTAACACCGCAATATATATCAGACTTAATTAGTTGGGGTGCCATCGGAGCGCGTACGACTGAAAGTCAGGTACACCGTGAATTAGCCTCGGGATTGTCTTGCCCAGTCGGTTTTAAAAACGGTACGGACGGTTCTTTAAACATTGCGATTGATGCTATTCGTTCTGCATCGCGTCCGCACCATTTCCTGTCGTTGACCAAGGAAGGCCGTTCTGCCATTTTTGCAACTACGGGTAATGAAGATTGCCATATGATATTGCGAGGTGGAAAGCTGCCGAACTTTGACGTTGAAAGTGTTACTCAGGCAACCCTTGAATTAGGCTCAGCGGGTCTGGTCCCCAAGATTATGATTGATTGCAGTCATGGTAACAGCGCAAAGCAATATCAGCGCCAGTCGGTCGTTGGTGAGGCTGTCGCAGCGCAGGTTGCAGCAGGTAATGCTGCACTAATGGGTGTCATGATTGAGAGTCATTTGAAAGAAGGTCGTCAAGACAGCGCGCCGGGTAGTGAACTCGAATATGGTAAGAGTATTACCGATGCCTGTATTGCCTGGGAACAGACAATCCCGATATTAGATCAGCTGGCTGAAGCGGTTCGTAAGCGGCGAGAATTTAAAACTCAAGCAACAGCGTAAGTAGTTTGTTCTGTAGGAGCGGCTTCAGCCGCGATGGGCCGTTAACAACATTCTTTCGCGGCTGAAGCCGCTCATACAAGTTATCCAAGCAGCTTTTTTTCCCATTCCAAAGATGTCTTTACAATAAAATCCAGATCATCATATTTGGGTGTCCAGTCGAGTGTTTCACGAATCTTTTCTGCTTTTGCAATCAGTGCGGGCGGGTCACCTGCACGTTTATCCTGTTCAATAACTTTGATAGGCGAGCCATTGACGCGATTCACGGCATCAATCACTTCGCGAACACTATATCCATGTCCGTAACCACAATTCAGCGTTTGCGATTCACCGCCGTCACGTAAATATTCCAATGCCTTGATATGCGCGTCGGCCAGGTCATCGACGTGAATATAATCGCGTACACCTGTGCCGTCTGCCGTTGGATAGTCGGTGCCGAAGACATAAAGTTGCTCACGTTTGCCAACAGCAACTTCAGCGGCGACCTTGATTAACAGGGTGGCCTTATCAGTAGACTGGCCAATCTTACCTTCAGGGTCAGAACCAGCAACATTAAAGTAACGCAAAATCACATGCCGCATGTCAGAGGCCTTACCCAGATCGCGCAGCATGGTTTCAGTCATTAGTTTTGACATGCCATAAGGATTGATCGGTGAGAGAGGACTGTCTTCGCTACAAGCCGTGTCATCAGGAATACCGTAAACAGCAGCGGTCGATGAAAAAATGAAATGCTTTACCCCGGCTGCCTGACAGCAGGCCAGGAGTGAGCGCGAACAGCAGGTGTTATTGGCGTAATATTTTAGCGGATCAGAGACCGATTCCGGCACAATGGTATGCGCTGCAAAATGAATTACGGTATCAATATTGTGATCGTTCAATAGGCGTGAAACCAGTTCCTGGTCGCCGGTATCGCCAACGACTAATTCAGCACCCAATACAGCATTGGCAAAGCCGGTTGATAGATTGTCGAGGACAACAACAGGCTGGCCAGCGGCTGTGAGTAGCCTGACCAGATGGCTGCCGATATAACCGGCGCCGCCAGTAACAAGTGTTTTGTGAGTCATTACGGATGATTCCTTTCTCTTTTATTTATTTAAAGTTTGAGGAACCTATGAATAATTCGTGCATCTTGTCATTGCTGACTTTATATATTCTTGTAGGAGCGGCTTTAGCCGCGAAGGGCGGTGTTGCTGGCTATCGCGGCTAAAGCCGCTCCTACAGAGTTTTACGAATTAATCAGTGGCTCCTTGCGTATGCACATCATACCGGCCATTGGTTTAGCCGCCAATCACGATATGGGTTTATTAGCTGACTTTGAGGCTGGAGACTGATGCAGGCGCAGTTTTGGCGGCATACAATTCGTCGAGACCGACAGACTGGCCATTTTCAGCGACCATACGGGCATGGAAGCGGCGTAGTTGGCGAGGCTCCTTAACGCCACAGGAATGTGCAATCACACCTACTTCGTAGTTCAGGTTTTTGATGTAATCGGCGACGCGCTCGGCTTTGACCGTAGGTACCAAGCCTTTTTGCAAGCGTTTGTCATGTGTTGTGATGCCGGTTGGGCAGTTGTTTTTGTTGCAGTGCAGTGCCTGAATGCAACCCAGTGCAAACATAAATCCACGGGCGGAGACGATAAAGTCAGCACCAACACATAAAGCCCATGCAACTTCAGCGGGCGTGATCAACTTGCCTGAAGCAATCAGTTTGATGCGTTCTTTTAAACCATGTTTGGTGAGTGTGTCAGCAACCAGTGGCAGGCTTTCTTTAACAGGCAAGCCCATGTAGTCCATCAGACTCATAGGTGCTGCGCCTGTACCACCGTCGGCGCTGTCAATGGTGATAAAGTCAGGCGCAGATTTCGGGCCGCGTTTGTTAATTTCTGTGCACAGCTCATCGAGCCATCCATAGGCACCTATTACAGCTTTGAAACCGACTGGTTTGCCAGTGACAGTACGGATGCGATCAATCATATCTAACAGATCGCCGAGTGAGTTTATGTCAGGATGCCGGTTTGGGCTGATAGAGTCCTCACCCGCCGGTATACCACGAATCTGGGCGATTTCTTCTGTGACCTTACCGCCTGGAAGAATGCCGCCTTTACCGGGTTTGGCACCCTGGCTCATTTTGATTTCAAACATTTTCACTTGCGGGTGTGCGGCGACCTCGCGCAATTTGTCGTCGCTGAGTTTACCGGCTTCATCGCGGACACCGTATTTAGCGGTTCCAATTTGAAATACTATGTCAGCATCGCCTTCCAGATGGTAGGGCGACAGGCCGCCTTCGCCTGTGTTTACCCAGCACCCACCTTTTGCAGCACCGGCCGACAGGGCTTGTACGGCGGGTTTAGATAGAGCGCCAAAGCTCATGCCTGAAACATTAAATAAAGATTTTGCAGTGTAGGGTTGCTTGCAAAAGGAGCCAATGGTGACTGGCTGGGTTTCTGCGGCATCTTCACCGAGTGTTGGGAAGGGGCAATTGACGAACAGGATAGTTCCTGGTGGTGACAAGGCTCGGCTGGAGCCAAACGCAGTGGTGTTATCCAGATCTTTTGCTGCGCGGTATACCCAGGAGCGTTCAGCTCGGTTAAAGGGCATTTCTTCCCGATCCATGGCAAAAAAGTACTGGCGGAAAAACTTACCAATATCTTCGAAAAAGTATCGAAAATGGCCAATCACCGGATAATTACGGCGGATAGCCTGCTTGGTCTGGGTGACATCCATTATGTAGACCACAATGATTGCCAGTACCATCAGCGCAAATAAAATGATGATAAAGGATGCTAAATACTCGAGCGAGCGGAGCATAAATCCCGTGTCAGGTACCGTCATGGTACGTCTCCCTTTTTAGTGGTTAGTAGCTGTTTAAGCTTTTTCCATGCTGTAATGGTCTTAGCGACCGCTATACTAATGAGTGTAGTAGAATTCACTGTTCAATCACTTGTTTACAAGATTTGTGACCACATCCAACAGGTCAGTTCCAGATTTAGACGTTGCTTATATCAATGAATCAACCTGTATTACACATTCCCCTTAATTGTCCGGTTTCAGTGGCACCCATGCTGGACTGGACGGATCGGCATTGCCGATATTTTCTGAGATTGATTAGTCCGCATGTGCGCTTGTATACAGAAATGTTAACTACTGGTGCCTTGTTGCATGGAGATGCAGAAGGTTTTCTGCGTTTCAATGAAGCAGAACATCCATTGGCATTACAGCTGGGCGGTTCTGATCCAGCTGATTTGGCCAATTGTGCACGCATGGGTGCACTGGCTGGATTTGATGAGATTAATCTGAATATTGGTTGCCCGAGTGATCGGGTTCAATCTGGTCGCTTTGGTGCGTGTCTAATGGCAGAGCCTGAACTGGTTGCAGAATGTGTCAGCGCCATGCGCGAAGCTGTGGATGTGCCAGTCACTGTTAAAACCCGGATTGGTATTGATAACCAGGATAGTTACCAGTCATTAGCTGATTTTGTGGCTTTGTTGGTAGAGGCCGGCGTGGCGTGTGTCATTGTGCATGCGCGTAAGGCCTGGTTACAGGGGTTGAGTCCAAAACAAAACCGGGAAATTCCGCCGCTTAATTATCCCTATGTATACCAGTTGAAAAACGATTTCCCGGAGTTGCCTATCGCAATTAATGGTGGCATAACAGGGATAGATCAAATCAGTCAGCATTTGAATCACGTTGATGGTGTGATGATCGGCCGTGCGGCTTATCAGAACCCCTATTTACTGGCCGAGGTTGAACGACTCTATTCTGATTCAGTGTTGTCTTGTCATGAAGTTATTGAGCAATTCCTGCCTTATGTGGAACAGCAATTAAGCGAAGGTGTCAGGCTACATCAATTGACACGGCATATTCTTGGTTTGTTCAAGGCTGTGCCGGGTGCGAGAAACTGGCGGCGTGTATTGAGTGTGCAGACTAACCGACCTGGAGCAGGACCGGAAATAATTGAACAGGCACTGGCCTGTGTTTCATCATCCTAAACAATTGATGTTTGATTTATGTGCCTATAATACAACGCTGCAAGTTAGTCCCCGCCAATAGCGTATTTCGTGACCGGCAGCAGCAGGGATGCTGCTGCCGAGCGTACAGGGAAGTATTTATAGCGAGTCACGAAATACGCTATTGGCGGGGACTAACTTGCTCAGGGTAAAAAGTGAATTTATGGTTTCTGCAAACTCTTGGAAACAATCTCATACACATCTTTGGACAGAGTTTCTGTTTTCAGTATCCGCTCCAGTTCTGACTGCATGAGTGTTTGACGTTTCTCATCAAAACGACGCCAGCGGCTCATAGCACTTACCAACCGCGCTGATATTTGTGGGTTCAGTGAGTCGAGAGCGATTACCTGATCAGCCAGGAAACGATAACCAGAACCGTCACTGGCATGAAAGCGCACGCTGTTACCGTGGCAGAAGCGGCCAATGACTGCGCGTACATTGTTTGGGTTAGTCATGGCAAAGGCGGGGTGTTTGAGTAAAGATTTTACGTGCTCAAGTGTTTTGGGCAGGCGTGAACTTGCCTGGATGGCAAACCATTTATCGATGACTAGCGGATCTTGTTGCCAATGGGTGTAAAACTTTTCTAGCTCGACATTTCTTTCAGGGATGTCGTGCTGTGCAAGGGTACTTAAAGCGGTCAGAGAATCTGTCATATTATTGGCCTGATGCAGCTGATCCAGGCAGAGTTTTTGGGCAGATTTGTCATTGGTTTCCATTAAGTAGGCCAGGCACAGATTTTTAAGCGAGCGGTTTGCCATGCTGTCAGCATCAAAATGATAATCATCAGTGTTACAACAGCGGTGATAGTGAGCTAGTAATTGATCTGTTAGCTGTGTTGCCAGTGTTTTACGCATAAATTCGCGGGCCGTATGGATAGCGTCAACATCGACAATCTCACATTGGTCGGCGAGGTAACTTTCTGAGGGCAGAGTTAACATTTGAACCAACAGGGCAGGATCTAGTTTGTCATCTTCAAGTAATGCGGCGAACGCATTTGATACCGTTTCTGTGAGCGCCAGGGTTTTACCCTGTTGTGAGGCCTGGATGAGTTCAAGTAAAACTGCAATGCACAGTTCCTGGCCGGCATCCCAACGATTAAATGCATCATTATCCCGGGCGAGCAGGAAGGCTAGTGCTTCATGAGTACGCACCTGTTTAATTTTTACAGGGGCTGAAAAACTGCGGTTGATAGACAATACGGGTTGCTGGTTTATATTCGTAAAGGTGAAATCCTGGTTTTCATCCTTGAGTTCAATGACACGTTGCGTACTGGCTGACGATGTTTCGTTGTCGAGTTGCAATGAGTAAGGATTGCCTTTGTTGTCAAGCAGGGCAATGCTCAGGGGGATATGGAAGGCCTGTTTATCTGCTTGCCCCGATGTTGCAGGGCAATGTTGTTGTAATGTCAGGGTATAGATATTCTTCTGATTATCGTACTGTTCGGTCACGTCGATAACCGGTGTCCCGGCCTGGCTATACCAGCGTTTGAATTGTGAAAAATCTTTTTCGTTGGCCGTTTCCATGGCGCTGACAAAATCATCAGTTGTTACCGCCTGTCCGTCATGGCGTTGGAAATATAGATCGGTGCCTTTACGGAAGCCCTCCTTGCCCAGCAAGGTGTGTAGCATCCGAACGACTTCGGCCCCTTTATTGTAAATCGTTACTGTGTAGAAATTACTGATCTCTATGTAAGACTCGGGACGAACCGGATGTGCCATGGGCCCGGCATCCTGTGCAAATTGATGGGTTCTGAGTACATTCACATCCGCAATACGTTTAACAGGTCTTGAGTTCAGATCAGCACTAAACTCCTGGTCACGGAAAACCGTAAAGCCTTCTTTAAGGCTGAGTTGGAACCAGTCCCGACAGGTAACGCGGTTGCCTGACCAGTTATGGAAATATTCATGGCCGATGATGCTCTGGATGGTGTAGAAGTCTGCATCTGTGGCGGTTTCCGGACTGGCGAGTACGCAGGCAGAATTAAAGATATTTAAACCCTTGTTTTCCATTGCGCCCATATTGAAGTCATTTACTGCCACAATCATGAAAATATCGAGATCGTATTCGCGTCCATAAGTAACCTCGTCCCAGTGCATGGCCTGTTTGAGCGATGCCAGGGCATGATCGCATTTGTCCTGATTGACGGGTTCGACATAGAGGTGCAGGTCAACTGAGCGCCCTGAAGCAGTAGTGAAATTATCTTGCTTACAAATCAGATTGCCAGCTACCAGCGCAAACAGATAACTGGGTTTTGGAAAGGGGTCTTGCCATTTTGCCCAGTGACGTCCATCGTCGAAAACTCCCTGTTCGATCAGGTTGCCGTTAGAGAGCAAGATGGGGTAAGTGGTTTTATCTGCAACCAGGGTCGTAGTGTAACGAGCCATGACGTCTGGGCGATCCTGAAAATAGGTGATTCGCCGGAAGCCTTCAGCTTCACATTGTGTGCAAAACATACCGCTGGAAACATAGAGTCCTTCAAGGGCAGTGTTTGAAGCAGGGTGTATCAGCGTTTCAATAGTTAACTCAAATTCATCGGGAGCTTGTAAAATCAGCAATTTATTATCATCACTTAAACGATATTGTTTATCGTTAAGCTGTTTGCCATTAAGATGGATTGAAACCAGTTCAAGTTCACAACCATCCAACTCAAGTTCAGATGAAGTATTTTCAATGCTAGCGTTTCTAGTGACGTGCATTCGATTGCTGACGCGGGTATTTTCTGGATCAAGTTCGAAGTGCAGATCAACACTATCGATGAAGTATGCCGGAGCCGTGTAGTTCTTCAGCAGGATGGCGCGTGGTGCAGTATCCAGTTTGTCTTTGGCGGTATCCATAGTGGTAGGCTCAGCTCATGATTGGTTTGTGAGCCAGTAATTTTACCTGAGATGCAAATAGACGAGGTTATTATTTAACCGCTTTCCAGGCTGTTACCCGAACGGCCAAATCGGCTCGGCTTCAACTATTTGGTAAATCAAGCTGCGCATCTGATTCGCTAAAATAGATTATAAATATAATATAACTTATTGAAATAAATATAATATAATATAATATAAAATTATTATTTAACAGGCGTGTGTCTTATATCCTAAAACGTTAGAATAGCTCTTAATGAGGTGCCTGTAGGCAAGCCACATAAAAACAAGCAACAAAAAATGAGTGATTCGAATAAAGACTCAAATGATTTGACCGAGCAGTCGGCGCTTCGGCAATCTAATGCTGTATCCGGCTTCCCGGAAGCTGATTCGCGTTTTTGCGATCACCGTGCATTTGCAGGCCGATTCCATCAATCACTGTATCGCGCTGATCGCAATGACCGGCAGGTGATGCTGCTGATGGTTCGTATTGATGGATTTTATGATGAGAAACATAGTGCGCAGATTGCTGGCACAGGCAAGTTATTAAAGCTCACACTTTCCCGGATTGGCAGTTGTTTACGCAGAGGGGATACGTTGGCAAGTATTGGTGACGGATTGTTTGCCATACTGCTTGAGGAAATTCGCGATCCCTCTGTTGTGCCTTTGGCCATCGAGAAAATCCATGCGGCATTGTCGCATCCTTTTCATATAGAAAAGAGATTAATATCGGTTAACTATTTTACTGGCGCAAGCCTTTTCCCCATTGACGGATTCATGTGCAGCCAGCTTTGGACGCAAGCTAAAATGGCGCTTGATACAGCTAGTGAGAGTGGGCATGGTACTTTCAGCTTGACGCCACAGATGATGGGACATAATGCCATCGAGGATCTCAAGCAAAGCAGTGAGCTTCAACAGGCAGCACAGTCTGATCAATTACAGCTTGTGTATCAGCCAATCTTTGATTCATCAGGTGAACGTACTATTGGTATTGAAGCTTTGATTCGCTGGCATCACCCTGAGCATGGCATGCTCAAGCCGGATCAGTTTATGCCGGTATTAGAAGAAACCGGATTGGTTATACCCGTTGGCGAACGTTTGGCAGAGGAAGCCTGCAGGCTCGCGTTCCGCTTACAAACAGAAGGGCATTCACCTATTAAGGTGACATTAAATATTTCAGCGCGGCAGTTTTCTGATACGGGATTTTTATTGTCTATGCTGGATGCGCTTTATAATTCCAGTTTACCACCTGCCTTGCTCGAGCTTGAAATTGATGAACAAACGCTATTGAATAATCTTGAACTGAGTCAGCGTTTATTACATGAACTACAGGCTATTGGCATCAAGATAACCGTGGATAGATTTGGATCTGGTCATTCATCATTGACTGAAATTATCAGATTACCCTTAACTGGATTAAAAATCGATTCTGAACTCGTCAAAGGATTGCCAATGGATAAACGGAATCGCGCTGTTTCAGCGGGTATCTTTACCATGGCACAGGGTGTCGGTTTAAGAACAGCTGCAAACGGTGTTGAAAATAAAGCACAAATGAATGCGCTACAGGAAATGAGTTGTGAACAAATGCAGGGTTTCTATTTTACGAAGCCAATGTCGGCTGATGCGTTATTGCACTGGTTGCCGAATTAACCTGCTGCCAGCTACTGAACTGTAGGAGCGGCTTCAGCCGCGATGGGCTCGCAGTGTGTTCATCGCGGCTGAAGCCGCTCCTACAAGTGCGCATTTGAATCAGGTTCTTCCCTGAATATACCTTCAAGCCGCAGTAATATATTTATCCTTAATCCGGTTGTCCCACATTTTTTGAGCCAGCGCTATGGCGTCTTCACGCCTGTCAGCTTTGCGCATCAGTTGCAGGGCGATTGCAGCAGTGCTGATGGTGGCTGCGGTGCCATATTCGTCATCGGCTTCGCCGCGCCACATCCTGGCGAGTTGACGGCTATCCATATTGTCATCTTTGACATGGCGGCGGGCGAACATGGCTGGCCATTCCTCTTCTTCGAGTTGTCCACTGCGTACGCGTTGCACCAGGCAGGGGCTGTCCGGGTTGCATTCGATTTCACCGCCTTCACCTTTGATCACGGCGACATTGGCTTCGCCGAGTAATTGTGCGGCTTCCTGGTGAACTGGCCGGTAACCAGGATGAAAAATACCTTGCATGACATTGGCTGCATGAAACGGGTTGATGCTGCGTGCGACAGTATGTACCGGTGAGCGCAAACCCAGTAACGGACGCAGTTCAATAATTTCGTGGAGTTTTGGACATAGATATTCAATATCCAGATATGCAAAATGATCACTATGCATGCGCTGGCAGGCTTCACTGATTGAGGTGCAAGGTGGCAGTCCAAGTTCAGTCAGGACATCTTTAGTGTAAATGCGCCCATTCGTATGGCCGCTGGCACCGTGCATAAAAACGGTAATGCCATTCTGTGCCAGTAACAGAGTGGAGAGTATGAACCAGGGTAAATGACGGCGTTTGCCCGCATAGGACGACCAATCCAGATCAACAATTGGAGCATCGGCAGGAATTTTAATCCAGTCTCTCGCGGCGCGTATGAACCCTGCAACCTCGCCGGGCGTTTCTTCCTTAACGCGCATAAGCATCAAAAAAGCACCTAACTGTACAGGTTCGACTTCGCTGTTCAGAATCATGCGCATGGCATTGAAAGCTTCTTCTTCAGTCAGTGGGCGAGAGCCATTTTTACCCTTACCAAGAATTCGAACATAGTCGGCGAAGGGGTGTTCTATATGGGTGGTCATTTGAACCATGTTATTTCACCTGTCGGTTTAATCCCCAAAGAACCACTAAGCTAAGGGGCTTCTGATGTGTCGTGCATCTTGTCATTGTGAGCAGTGCAAATTCAGTAGGAGCGGCTTTAGCCGCGATGAGTTTCGCAGCGTTCATCGCGGCTGAAGCCGCTCCTCCAGATGCTGTCTAAATGATCAGAGGCTCCCTGATATTTATCCTTTGACCATCATGATTAAAAAAACTACAAATCCGATAACCAGCAGTATTGGAAATATTGCGGCCCGCCAGTCATCAGAGCTGCCTTTTGGGCCATGCTTGATTTGGTGCATTGCAGCTGGCCAGAGCCGAATAATCATATAGCCAAGAAAAACAGCAACACTGATTTTAAGCCAGAGGGACATCACGCAAGGAATTAAAGCCACCCGCCATACAGGAGTGTATGGCGGGAGCTAAATAGTTTGAAAAGAAGTTCAGTCGTCGCCGCCAAACGCAGTCAACAGGTGTAACAGGCTGACAAACAAGTTATGAATATTCAGATAGAGCGAAACTGTGGCACGAATGTAATTAGTCTCTCCACCGTTCATAATCCGGCTGGTATCAAACAGGATCAGGCCGCTCATTAATAGAACAATCGCTGCAGACAAAGCCAGAGACAGGGCGGGGATTGCCAGGAAGAGATTGGCGATCATGGCAGCAAAAATCACAATCAGGCCGGTGAACAGCATGCCGCCCATGAAGCTGAAATCACGTTTGCTGGTCAGCACGTAGGCAGATAACCCCAGGAAAATAAGACCGGTACCGCCAAGTGCAGTGGTCACAATTCTAGGGCCACCCGGCATAGCCATGTAGTGACTGATCATCGGGCCAATACCAAAGCCCAACAGGCCGGCAAAGGCAAAAACAACAAAAATACCTGTTGTTGAATTTTCGAACTTGGGTAATACAAACCAGACCAAACCGATGCCTGCAAATGAGCAAATGGTTGCAGCCATAAAGGGCACATTGAGTGTTGCAGAGACACCTGCCATGAGCGCGCTGAACAACAAAGTCATGGACAGCAGCATGTAGGTATTTCTAAGTACCTTGTTGGTGGCCAGTATTGATGACTGGGTACGTGTAACAGAGTTAGCCATACGATTCATAGTGAATTTCAACCTCGTATCATTTTGAACAGTGAGTTATATGCATTATAACGGAAACTGTAGCTAAGACCTAACTACTAATAACTAAGTTCCACAAAAAGCAGGGCTTCATTAATGGTATAAAATTGTTTATCATGAAGAAGTTAACTGCTGGGAGAGGTGGCTGAGCGGTTGAAAGCACCGGTCTTGAAAACCGGCGAGGGTTTATCCCCTCCGTGGGTTCAAATCCCACCCTCTCCGCCAATTACTAAAAGCAGTAATGGCAGGCTGAAAGGCCGCCGTAATACTAATTCAGTTTGTTTTGACCGGTAGATGTTCAGCGGCGTTTCTTCTGTTGAGCTCTATCAGGTTTGCCGTAAACAGACATTCACAAGTACGCATATCCAAGGATGAGAGGTGCATATGTCAGTAAAAAATACAATTCGAGTTTTGTTGGTGGATGACCATGCTTTGGTCAGGGCGGGCGTGCATCGCTTGCTTGATGATATGAGTGATATTCAGGTGGTCGCCGAAGCAGACAGTGGTGAAGAGGCGCTCGAATTAGCCAAACAGTGCAATCCGGCCGTGATTGTAATGGATGCAAAAATGCCTGGGATTGGTGGTCTCGAAGCGACTCGCCGTCTGTTTATTGCAATGCCGGATACCGCAGTCATTATTTTAACCACGGATGTGGATGAGCCGATTCCTTCGCTGATGTTGGAAGCGGGTGCTGCGGGTTGTTTGACCAAGGATTGTACTATCCAGGAAATAGTGGCGGCCATCCGGGCAGTCACAAAAAAGGAACGTTATATCAGTGCTGATATAGCCAGGCAGATGGCGCTTTCCACCTTACCAGGCAAGGAGCAGTCACCCTTTGAACGGCTCTCGCAACGTGAATTGCAGGTCATGATGATGGTCACTGATGGTCAGAGCGTACAGTTTATATCTGACAAACTTTGCCTGAGCCCGAAAACAGTCAGTACCTATCGCTACCGGCTATTCGATAAATTAGGTGTCGATAATGATGTGGGGCTGACGCATCTGGCCATCCGGCATGGTCTTATTGAGCATTTAGTACCCGTTTGATTTTCGAAAAGGTATCCGTAACCCACAGTAAACCCTGACAAATTTATTATTCGCCTATTCAAGATACGCTGATTCCGGCCGCTAGATTTGGAATAGAGTAACTGGATCAGGCGGGCGCTAATGGCTGTAATCAAGCCAGCGAGTCAATTACAGCAACAGAGTGTCAGTATTCTTCTGGTGGAGAATCGCCAGCTGTTGCGTGCCGGGTTACAACGGATACTGGAAGATGGATCGAATATAAAAATTGTGGCGGGTGTTGCCAATTTTGATGAAGCGATCAGGGAAACACGCAAACAGCCACCCGATATTATTGTTGCTAGTGTGCGCAGTTCTGTTACCGGTTTGTTGGACGGAGCACGAAAGCTACGCCGTCAATTTCCGAAGGTCAGATTGCTGATCATCGCCCAGGAACAGAATCTGGTTATTCCCGATCGCTTGCTGCAATCGGGCATTGCGGGTTGTATTGACAGCCGTTGTTCGATTGAAGAACTGTTAATGGCGGTGGATACGCTGTCTCAAGGGGGTCGATACGTCAGCGACACGATGGCACAGCAACTGGCTGCGTTTCGGGTGTCTGATGAAAATAGCGTTCCCTTTGCGGCGCTTACGCACCGGGAATTACAAATACTTTTATTGGTAGCAGAAGGCAGGAACACATTGGGTATTGCACGTGAACTTTGTTTGACACAGAAAACTATCAATACTTATAAAAACCGTATGCTGGACAAATTGGGTGTGGATACGGATGTGGCTTTGGTGCATCTGGCTATCCGCCACGGCTTAGTCCATCTCTAAACTGACAAAATTATAACTATGAACCATTTCACGGAATCGAGTAGTCAGATTGTTTGTATCTTGCGATACAGACAGGTTAAGCGGGTGCTGTCATGAATGCCAAAGCCCCACTTCCTGCGCCTGAATTTGGTGAATCACTAGAGTGGTTCAATACCGAGCAAGCAGTTAGCCTGCAACAGTTACGCGGCCGTGTAGTGTTGTTAAGTTTCTGGACCGGTTGCTGCATCAATTCGATGCACGTTCTGCAGGATCTTCAAAAGCTGGAGAAGAAATTTCAGGGCAAGCTTTCTGTTATCGGAATTCACTCACCAAAATTTCAGAACGAACATATCTCAAGCCAGCTACAGAAAACAATCAACCGCTTACATATCCGTCATCCCGTTGCGAATGATCCCAAGTTTGAGATGTGGCGTGCATACGGTATCAAAGCCTGGCCAACAATTATATTTATAGCCCCGGAAGGCCACGTCATCGGTGTGCTTCGGGGTGAAGGCCGTTGGGATCAGCTGGAAACCTTGATTGAAAAACATGTGGCGCTGGAAACAGAAAAAGGCGTTATAGCTGGGCAGAACATATCGATCAAACTCAAACCTGAGCCAAAATCGACGTTAAGTTTTCCGAGTAGTGTTTGTGCAACTCGAAACCATTTGTATATTTCAGACAGTGGCCGTAACCGCATACTGGAAACCTGGCATGATGGCCGGGTGCGTAGAATTTTTGGGAGTGGTTCACCTGGCATGCTGGATGGTCAGGAACAATCAGCATCCTTTAATAATCCTCAAGGCATTGTCGAAGTCGGTGAATTTTTATACATTGCCGATGCAGGCAATCATGCGATCAGGCGTTTGCATATCAGATCCGGGGAAGTTATGACCCTGGCAGGTAATGGCGAGCAGGGACGGTTTGTGGCAGATAAATTCCAGGATCCTGCCAAGGCCCAGCTGAATGCGCCCTGGGATATCACCTATCACGAAAGTAATCTCTACATCGCCATGGCGGGCCAGCATCAAATCTGGCGGATGAATCTGAATCACTTAACCATAGAGCGTTTTGCCGGAACGGGTCGGCAGGAACTGGTCGATGGGGCCATTGAAGAAGCCAATTTTGCCAAGCCGTCGGGTATTGGCATTCTTAACGGCAGATTGTATATTGCTGATGCTGAAAGTTCTTCCATTCGCATCATTGATCTGAATCGGAAACAAGTCGATACTCTGGTCGGCAAAGGATTGTTTGATTTTGGTGACCGGGAAGGTACCGGTATAGAAGCCCGTTTACAGCATCCTTTAGGGCTGGAAGTCGACCAGCAACGGAATGCGTTGTGGATTGCAGATACTTACAATTCCAAAATTAAACGCGTGGACTTAAAAACCAGGCAGGTCTCTAAATTTAAAATTAATTTCCCACTTGATGAACCCGGTGGATTGAGTCTTTTCAATGACAAGCTGTTTATTGCCAATACTAATGCACATCAAATTGTCTGCCTCGACCTGTCTTCCAGGCTTACCGAGGTAATTGATGTCCAGGAATGCGATAACAGCTTTTGATCCGCAATGCCGCCGTTGTGAAAGGTTGGCAAATTTTCTCTGTGAGGTCTCTGAAAAATATCCCGACTACCACGCTGCTCCTGTAGCACCGTTTGGAATTAAGAAACCGAAGTTACTGATCGTGGGTCTGGCACCAGGGATGCACGGTGCCAATGCCACCGGCAGACCTTTTACCGGCGATCATGCGGGTATTTTGCTCTACCAAACACTCTACAAATTTGGTTTCAGTAACCAGCCAGAATCGACAAACTGTGACGATGGGCTGAAGTTGATCGGTTGCCGGATCACCAATGCCGTGAAATGTTTACCACCCCAGAATAAACCGGTTACCGCTGAAATCAAAAGTTGTAACAGTTTTCTCAAGTACGAACTAAAACAACAACCCTCTAACAGTATTGTGCTTGCGCTCGGAAAAATAGCACACGATGCCGTAATCCGGGCAATGGATGGGAAGCTATCAGCATATCGTTTTGTACACGGTGCTCAACACAAGTTTGATCGATTCGAATTACGTGATTCCTATCATTGTAGCCGCTATAACACACAAACCCGGCGATTAACGACGGCCATGTTTGAAACGCTTTTCCAGGATATACGGGCCTCCTTGGGCTAACAAATCTCTAATGTATTCGTGAGAATCTGTAGGAGCGGCTTTAGCCGCGAGGGGTTTGCAACGCCCATCGCGGCTAAAGCCACTCCTACAGTATTAGTTTTGTTCGCAATGATTAAGATGTGCGAATTTATCAGGGGCACCCTAAGGAAAATGCTAATCTAGTGACATGGTTGAACAGCTTGCCAAAAATGATTTTAACGCGGATTCTTTTCTGCGTACATTGACATCCATGCCGGGTGTTTACCAGATGCGCGACGCCGAGCAACGTATTCTCTATGTGGGTAAAGCGGCCAACTTGAAAAAGCGGGTTTCCAGTTATTTCCGAACTACTGGATTATCCCCGAAATCCCGTGCATTAATGTCACATGTGGCATCAGTTGTTGTTACCGTTACGCATACCGAAGCCGAAGCCTTATTGCTGGAGAGCAATTTAATCAAGTCGGAAAAACCTCGTTACAACATCCTGTTGCGGGATGATAAAAGTTATCCCTATATTTATCTGAGCGTGGAGGATGAATTTCCGCAACTAACCTTGCATCGTGGGGCGAAGCGTAAGAAAGGAAAGTATTTTGGCCCTTATCCAAATGCAGGAGCGGTTCGCGAAAGTCTGCACTTGCTGCAGAAAATGTTCCGTGTCAGACAATGTGAAGACAGTTTCTTCAGTAACCGGCAACGACCCTGTCTGCAATATCAGATCAACCGTTGTACGGCGCCCTGTGTCGGTCATGTGACCGTAGAAAATTATGCAGAAGATATTGCCCATACCATCCTGTTTCTGGACGGTAAAAGTACCTTATTGAATGACCAGCTTGCAGCAAAGATGGAGAACGCTGCTAACGGCCAGGATTATGAACAAGCCGCTGTTTATCGCGATCAAATCTCCAGTTTGCAACGTGTTCAACAACGCCAGTACATTAGCGGAGAAGAGGGTGATCTTGATATTCTGGCGGTTGCCAGTGAAGGTAGAATTGCCTGTGTCCAGGTATTTTTTATCCGTGGTGGCAGGCATTTGGGTAACCGGGTATTTTTTCCAGTCGTGCCTGCTAATAGCAGTGATGAAGAGGTTTTATATGCTTTTATTACCCAATATTACTTGTCACGTGATACTCCCCGGCAGATATTGACCCAGCCTGACCTGAGCGAAGCGGCTTTGTTGGCAGGTGTTTTGGGTGACAGGGCAGGACATAAGGTTGTAATACGTAGTCGCTGTAAAGGTGACCGGATTCGCTGGCAATCGATGTGTCTGAAAAATGCAAAACAGGCACTGACAGTACGCTTAAGCAGTCAGGCAGGTATGCAGCAACGCCTGAATGCGTTGCAAACGGTGCTTGGTCTTGACGAGCTTCCTACGCGAATGGAATGTTTTGATATCAGCCATACCAGCGGTGAAAAAACTGTGGCTTCCTGTGTTGTGTTTGACAATGGCGGCCCATGTAAGCAGGATTACCGTAGTTTTTCCATCAATGGAATTACACCGGGAGATGATTACGCAGCCATGGAGCAGGCTTTGACAAGACGCTATACTCGGTTGCAGAAAGAATCAGCAGTATTGCCGGATATACTGTTTATTGATGGTGGAAAAGGCCAGGTGAGTACCGCATGCCGTGTGTTAAGGGAATTACAGGTCGAGGGTGTGATGATTGTCGGTGTTGCTAAAGGCCCAGATCGAAAAGCGGGTATGGAAATGTTGCATATCCCTGCTCAGGATCGAATTACCGGGCTTGAATCTGATTCCCCGGCATTACACCTGATACAACAAATACGCGATGAAGCCCATCGATTTGCTATCGCCGGACATCGTTCCCAACGGGCCAGGGCGCGCAAGCGTTCACCATTGGAACAGGTGGCTGGTGTTGGCGCCAGGCGCCGCCAACTATTGTTAAAACATTTTGGTGGGCTGAAAGAAATATCACGGGCAGGTATAGAGGATTTGATGCGCGTTAAAGGAATCAGCCGTGGGTTGGCACAGCAAATTTATGATGCATTTCACGAAGAAAGTTAAAATTTACTGAAAGAAAATATTGAAGATGCATATATGGACTATTCCCAATTTACTGACCTTATTCCGAATCCTGATGATTCCAGTTTTCGTGGTGTTTTTCTACCTGCCAGTCAGTTGGTCGAATATTGCAGCAACGGCTGTGTTTGGTTTGGCGGCAATTACTGATTGGCTGGATGGATATCTTGCCAGACGTCTTCAACAACAATCACCGTTTGGAGCTTTTCTTGATCCGGTAGCCGATAAGTTAATTGTCGCTGCTGCGTTAGTGATGCTAGTGCAGGCGAATCCCACTATCTGGTTCGTGATACCCGCCATTATTATTGTCGGTCGTGAGATTGCGATCTCAGCACTACGTGAGTGGATGGCTGAAATAGGGGAACGTGCGCATGTTGCTGTTTCCATGATAGGTAAAATCAAAACGACCATGCAGATGATTGCCCTTTTATTATTGTTGTTTAAGGCGCCTTTGGGGCCTTTTCCGACCCACGATGCTGGGATGGTGTTGCTTTATGCCGCAGCTATACTGACGCTTTGGTCGATGATTATTTATATACGTGCTGCCTGGCCAATATTAACCAGGCACTAACATTTTACTCCGGCATAAACTTGACAGAAATTCGAGGTTCGATAAAATAGATCTCTTGGGTATAGCGGGAATAGCTCAGCTGGTAGAGCACAACCTTGCCAAGGTTGGGGTCGCGAGTTCGAATCTCGTTTCCCGCTCCAGATTACTGCTAGTAAAAGCGCGCCCTGGTCATAGACCGGGGTTTTTCGCTTTTTTGGCATGGCTTTTCTTAAAAACATGGCTGGGTGGCAGAGTGGCTATGCACCGGATTGCAAATCCGTGTACCTCGGTTCGACTCCGGGCCCAGCCTCCATCAATCTGAATACGGCAATAATAATCGTTTCAACCCTAGCCCGGGTGGCGAAATTGGTAGACGCAAGGGACTTAAAATCCCTCGGTGGCAACACCGTGCCGGTTCGATTCCGGCCCCGGGCACCATTATGGCGCGGCGGTTACTGCTTGTATTTATTATTAATTTAATTTGTTCTTAGCCGCTATAATGAGTCTGTGAGAGCGGATTGGATCGTAGTTTGCCTGACGGCTGATAGACGCCACTGTCTGTGCAAGGAAGTATAAAATCAGCCCAATATCATTGATAGATAAGATCATATTTGTATGGCAAGGCTAAGATTTTTCAAGCATTACATAAGGATGCCCCTCATCCTATTGACAGCTATTGAGTTTTGCCTGCTCATTGGTTCTGTTTATATCGCTGCGAATATTAGATTCAAGGATTCCTGGGCGATAGCTGAAAATATTGAGTCATTACCGATGCGGGCAATTGTCTTTGCCGGCGTAATCCTGATTTGTATGGTCACAATGGGGCTGTTTCAATCGCGGCTAAGGGAACGTAGCACCGGAGTATTTATTCGAATTGTGGCCAGTTTTGTGGCCGGTGTTGTAGTGCTGGCTTTGCTCTTTTACGTCTATCCTTTGTTGTACCTGGGACGCGGTATTCTCGCTATATCATTGTTTATTTCGTTTATAGCAATCGTCGCTGCACACCTGAGTTTTCTTCATTTTGCACAAGATTTAATGTGGCGCCGGGTTGTGGTTATTGGTGCAGGTGAACGGGCAAATAATCTGGCCAAGCTACGCCGAAAATCTGATTTATTTGGACTCAAGCTGGTCGGGTTTATCCCTATGGATGGCGAACAGGTTGCAGTAGAGGAAAACCGTTTACTCAAGATTAATGGTAACTTGCAGGATTATGCGTTACAGCAGGGTGTAAATGAATATGTTGTAGCGGTTGACGATCGACGGAAGAATTTTCCTCTTGATGACTTGCTCAATTGTAAAATGGCTGGCGTACATGTATCTGATATTCTCACAGTATTCGAGGAAGTCACAGGAAAAATCAGATTAGATCTTATTAATCCGAGTTGGATGGTATTTTCTGATGGCTTTGAAAATAAACCAACAAGGGAAATTGGAAAACGGATATTTGATTTGCTGGCCGCTCTTTTGGTATTGCTGGTTGCCTGGCCTTTTATGTTAATTACCGCAGCGGCGATATTTATCGAGAGTGGTTTTAAAGGGCCGATATTTTATAGTCAGCGCCGGGTTGGTCTTGGCGGGCACGAGTTCAGCGTGCATAAATTCAGAAGCATGTCGATTGATGCTGAGCAAAATGGTGAAGCGCAGTGGGCACAGAAAAAAGATGCACGGGTAACACGGGTTGGAAATATTATCAGATTGTTGCGTATTGATGAGTTACCCCAGATTTTTAATGTCTTAAAAGGCAACATGAGTTTTGTAGGGCCGCGTCCAGAGCGTCCGGTATTTGTAGACCAGTTGTCAGAGAATATTCCCTACTACAATAAAAGGCACCAGGTTAAGCCGGGTATAAGTGGTTGGGCTCAACTATGTTACCCCTATGGTTCGTCTGAGAAAGATGCAAAAGAAAAGCTGCAGTTTGATTTATATTACATAAAAAACCATAGTCTGTTTCTAGACTTGACGATTCTATTACATACAGTTGAAGTCGTGCTATTTGGCAAAGGTGCCAGGTAGATTATATATATAAAAAGCAGGCCATAAAAAAAGCGGTGGGAAAACCCACCGCTTTTAACCTGCAAGCTAACCAGGAAAATAGATTAACTGCGACGGCGTCTGGTAAAACCAACAGCAATCAGACCTGTGGCAAGCAAAGCCAGTATCCCAGGCTCGGGTACACTAACACCGTAGAGGTCGAGCCCCAATGCGACACCTTCATTTTCCCGGATGAAATACGCGCGGTCATCAGCACCACGCTCATTTAGCCAGTTATTTCCCCATAGGTACATGATGTTGTCGTTGACGTAATTTGGTCCGTTGTCAGACGAGCCACCGTTAAAATCACGATCGGCAAAGAAAAAATTGCCTTGCGATGTATGGCCGTTATTGGAAGTCAATTGATAGTCGAGTGAAAGCACGTCGCGTTCACCCCAAAAAAATCTTGATTGACCCGATGATGCGCTATTGATGGACACCGTCCAATCAGATGATCCAATACCAAAATCACCGCTTCCAGTGATTGAGCCGGAGGTATTTTGTAAATTATCCCGGTCAATCGTCAGGCTGCCATTCATTCTAATAGCGCTTCCGTTAGCGAAGAAGCCACTGTCTCGCATTTCATTGGTTGCCGCATGTAGCCAGCTTCCAGAAAATCCGGATGCACTGCCGGAGCCTACTTTATAAGTGACAGGAATAGCATTTGCGATATTTGGCAGGATCAGTGACAGACCCAGGATGCTTCCAGCAATAAGGGACATAGTAGTTTTACTGTTATTCATTCAAATGGCTCCAATTTGTGTTTGACAATATAGATAGCATGATGCGTGCCAACCAGAGATATTGAATTAATCGCATATAAAACAAATACTTAAATAGGGTCGCCTAATAAAGTGAAATATAGACTGTAAAAATACTGGACAGTAGGCGATTCAATAAATCGCAACAGTTGTTTAGTGAATACCGCATTTATCCTCTCAATACTGCGATAAATGACTATTTTTATTATGAATACTGTAAGTTGGGTGCTGTGTAAAATATACTGACACCTCTTATCCCTATTATTTAAATATTCAATGAATTTAGGTTTAATAAGTTACCTGGGTTCAGCCCTGGCATTTGGTTTTTTTGCGGTTTTATTGTTGTTTGGGAAACTCAACAACGATCAAGGCAAGTTACTGCTCTTCGTTGTGATTGTGCAGACTCTCTGGGCTGTTTTTGCGGCACTTTTTGCCCGTGATACGGAAATGGCAGGTCTCTACCATTTATTTGAAAGTCTGCGCTATGCAGGCTGGTATCTGTTTTTTTTCAAATTGCTGGAGTTAATTCCCCGGCGGCAGGACGATGATTCGCGTTTTTTAAAACATGCTTTAATTTTGAGCATTATTTTTGTGTTTGTTGTTCTAATTGGAGAAGTGGTAGTTGCCGTATGGCTGGATGCTTCCTCAGCCGAAAAATTCCTTTTATTCAGAAATATGGGCCATATTCTACTGGCAATAATTGGTTTGGCTGTGATCGAGCAACTCTACAGAAATACTGCGCCGCGTCATCGATGGGCGGTTAAATATCTCTATCTAGCTGCCGGTGGAATTTTTGCTTTTGATTTGTATTTATATTCTCAGGCTTTTCTTCTTCACGGTATTGATCGTGGTATCTGGGAAATTAGAGGCATTATTAATGTCCTCATGGTGCCCTTGATGGTGATGGCGGTGGCTAGAAACAAAGCATGGAGTCGTAATATTTTTGTTTCCCGCCATGTGGTTCTTAGTACGACAACACTGCTGGGTGCAGGAGTTTATCTGTTGCTGATTGCGGCTAGTGGATTTTACCTTCGGGAAAGTGGAGGTGACTGGGGGCGAACATTACAAATTGTGTTTTTCTCGCTCTCATTGGTGCTGCTTGCACTGATTATGATGTCTGGCCAATTACGCGCTCACGCACTGGTTTTTATAGGCAAGCATTTTTACCGGAATAAATATGATTATCGAAATGAATGGCTGCGTCTAACCAAAGAACTGGACGAGAGCCGGAACACTGACAATGAGTATGAGGCGGTTATTCAGGCGCTTGCAAATATTGTGGGTGCGCGTGGAGGTTTGCTGTGGCTGTATGATGACAAAAAATTGAATTTAGAGAATGTGGCAGTCTTGAATGTAGAACGAGTAGAGGCTACAGAATCTATTGACAGCCAGTTTATTTATTTTATTGATGAAACGGGTTATATCATCAATCTGAATGAACTTGTCTCTCACAAGTCTGAATATCGCACGCTGGAAATTCCTGGCTGGGTTTCATCATTAGATCGACCCTGGTTAATTGTGCCTTTGATCAGTGCGGATGTTCTAACCGGTTTTGTAGTATTGGTAAAGCCACTGCTTATTCGATCAATTAACTGGGAAGACAGGGATTTACTTAAAACTGCTGCCAATCAAACTGCAAGTTATTTAACAATTCTGAAAACGTCTAAATCACTGGCTATGGCCAGGCAGTTTGAAGTCTTTAATCGCTTGTCTGCTTATATGGTTCACGATCTAAAAAATGTTGCTGCTGAATTGCAGCTTATTGGCAGGAATGCAGCCAAACACGGGGATAATCCTGAATTTGTAAAAGATGCTTTTGATACTGTAGACAATGCTGCTGGTGACATCCAAAGGTTATTAGAACATTTGCGTGGTCACGCTGTGCAGCCTGGGAAGAATGTTGTGGTCGATTTATGTGGTTTGATACGCGAGGTGGTCGTTATCAAAAAGGACACATTCCCTACGCCTGTTTTTGAATCATCTTGCTCAGAAAATCTTGTCCTCGCAGAGAAAGGCCAATTACAGAATGTGTTATTACATCTGGTTGAAAATGCACAGCAGGCAACGCTTGAAACAGGTTATGTGAAAATAGGGTTAGAGAATCAAAAATCCGAGAGTGTTATTACTATTTCTGACAACGGATCTGGTATGGATGAAGAATTTATACTGAACCGATTATTCAATCCATTTGACACTACCAAGGGTAATGCAGGTATGGGGATTGGCATGTATGAAAGTCGTGAATATATTCATCAGTTGGGTGGAGAAATCAAAGTGATGAGTGATCCAGGCGATGGAACTGTAATAGAAATTCATATCCCCGCAATAAGTGAAGGCCATGAGTATGGATAATCAAGCATTAAAGCCTTTGCTGGTGGTTGAAGATAATCCTGGCTTACAAAAGCAATTGAAGTGGGCATTTGAAGGCTATGCGGTTCATCTTGCAAAAGACAGGAAGACTGCTATCAAGCAACTGATCCAGAATAAACCTGCCGTGGTAACGCTGGATTTAGGTTTGCCGCCTGATCCAACTAATGCATCAGAAGGGTTGTTGGCGCTTGAGGAAATATTGAAAATTGCGCCTTATACCAAGGTAATTGTAGTGACCGGTAATAATGATAGAGACAATGCACTCAAAGCGATTTCACTAGGCGCTTATGATTTTTACCAGAAACCGGTAGACCCCGATATTTTATCATTGATTGTCGATCGTGCGAGCAACTTGTTTTCGCTGGAAGAAGAACATCGTCACTTGTTAGAAAACAGCCCGCGCTCTCCTATCGATGGCATTTTATGCGCCAGTCAGTGCATGCTGGACGCCTGCCGCATGGTTGAAAAGATTGCACCGTCAGATGTTACAGCACTGATTCTCGGTGCTAGTGGTACCGGAAAAGAATTGTTTGCACGCGCGTTGCATCACCTCAGTTCCCGGCATGCAGCGCCATTTGTTGCGGTTAACTGTGCGGCAATTCCAGAAAATCTGCTCGAGAGTGAATTGTTTGGTTATGAAAAGGGCGCCTTTACGGGTGCTACTAAAACCACTGATGGAAAAATCTGGCAAGCAGATGGTGGCACCTTATTTCTAGATGAGATTGGTGATATGCCACTACCATTACAGGCCAAGATCCTCAGGTTTCTGCAAGAGCGGGTTATTGAGCGGGTGGGGGGAAGGCAACCGATTAGTGTGGATGTGCGTATCGTGAGCGCGACACATCAAAATCTAGAGAAAATGATGCGTGGAAAGACATTTCGCGAAGATTTATTTTACCGTATTAGTGAAATTGTAATAAATATACCGGCGTTGAAGGATAGAGAAGATGACAGCATCTTACTTGCCAAATCATTCCTGGAAAAATTTCGCCAGCTACATAAATCACAAGCACAAGGCTTTACTGAACAGGCGTTAGCTGTCATTGCAGCGTATGACTGGCCCGGTAATGTGCGTGAGCTGGAAAACAAGATAAAACGTGCGGTCGTGTTGTCTGAAGGAAAGAAGATTACGGCCAGTGATCTGGGTCTGGAGGCCGATAATAATTCAACATCACTTGACTTGAGGCAGGCGAGAGAGGAAACGGAATGCCGAGTTATCAACAAGGCACTGGCGCTGCATGAAAACAATATGTCTCATGCGGCAGCGGCAATGGGTATCAGCCGTCCATCACTTTATAATCTGATGAAAAAACTTCGTATGGAAAGCCAATAGTTATGTCTGAAAGTACTGACAAGGACGTATGTAACCTGAAGCAACAGGAGCGGGCATTTTCCTGGTCTACCGCTGGAATATTATTAGCGGTTCTTTTGCTGGTCACGTTTATATTTAATCTTCATGCAGTTAACTATATTTCTGGGTTATGGGGGCAATTATTTGATGGTGAATATGCGCATGGCTACCTGGTGCTTGGGATTAGTGGTTATTTGCTATGGCATGACAGACTCAATCTAGCCAAACTGAAACCCTGTCCTAGTGCATTTGCATTATTGGGCGTTTTAGTAGCGTGCATATTGATGTTGGTATCAACCATAACATCGATCCAGGCTGCTCAGGCGTTAAGTCTACTGTTAGTGGTCATGGCGGTTATTTGGTTGGTGTTGGGCGATAAGTTGGCATTGAAATTGGCGTTCCCAATATTGTTTATTGCATTTGCGTTGCCTATCTGGTTTCCATTTTCACCTCTATTACAGGAATTTACCGCTGATGCCGTTTTCTGGCTTGCAAGGGTGTTTAATATTGCAGCTTATCGGGAACACAATGTCATCATGCTACCCGCAGGGAGTCTTTCAATTGAAGAGGCTTGTAGTGGGTTGCGCTACCTGATGGCTGCGCTGACATTAGGTGCGCTTTATGCGCGCCTGAATTACACGGGCTTACGCGCACAAAGCATGGTGATTTTTGTCTCTGTGTGTGCAGCGATTCTGGCTAATATAATTCGTGTTTATGTGGTTGTTTATTTAGCTTATAAAACTGACATGCAGCATCCATGGGTTGATGATCATCTAAATCTCGGTTGGTATATATTTGGTGCAGTGATGTTAGTGCTGCTTTTGTTGGATGCAGGACTACATAAAATAACCTCATATTATTCATCAGATAACACTGCAGTATCTCCACGCATAAAAATTACACGGCAAAAACACTGTGAATTTAGTGTTTTTAAAGTATTTCTACTTAGTCTTGCTGCTATTATTTTCCTTGGGTTAGTTCCAGTGGTTTCATGGAAAGTAGATAACCAATCGAATATTGATCCCCGAGATATTTTAATCGCATTACCAAATGGCGACATGGAGTGGTCTGGGCCTAACGTGCCAGTCACTGGCTGGAAGCCAGTGTTCCATGGGGCAATTGATATTCTACAGTCCTATACCAAAAATGATGAAACTATTGAGGTGTATGTGGGTCATTATCCGGTACAGCATCAGGGTAAAGAGTTAATCAATGTTTTAAACAGGATCAGTAATTTCAAGGTGTGGTCGCCCGTGTATTCCCACCCTAAGCAACGTACAATGCGCGACAGATCAGTGCTGGAGCAAGTGATTAAAAATAAAGATGGAAAAACCTTGTTGGTTTGGTATTGGTATGAAGTTGCTGATAAACCAGTTATCAACAAACTAAAAGCAAAGTTAATACAAGCCATGGGTCTGCTTACTGGCCAAACGGGAGCGTCAGTTATAGCGATTGCCGGAAAATGGTCAGAAAATCCTTCAGAAGCCCGGAAAATACTCAACGAATTTTCAAAATTTATAGAAACTAAAGTAGAGATACGGCAGCTTCAGTCGGCAGGATAATTGTTTTAAGGGTTTAATGTTTTGATGAGTGAAATTTCTGTAAGTATTAAATTACTACTAGTGGTATTCCTTTTTATCTGGAATTCAGGGTGTGGGGATGCAAATCTCAGCGAATCTCAGATGTTGGAAAATACAAATAAATATCTTGCTGACGGGAAGTTTAAAAACGCAGTCATAGAGCTGAAAAATATATTGCAGAAAAACCCTTCTCAGGGAGAAGCCAGATACAAACTAGGTCGAATTTATTTACAAATAGGCGATTTTTCAGCGGCAGCTAAGGAATTTCGTAAAGCATATCAAACTGATTGGAATACGGAGCAGGCGCTGATAGCGATTGCTGAGACCATGTTGATACGGGGAGATCATAAGCGCCTGCTAAGTGATATTTCAATTGAAGATTCATTCAGTAAAAACGCACGTGCCAACCTGTTCGCGATTAAAGCTGCTGCCATTGCGCAGTCTGATAGGCAACAAGCCGATGAATTACTAAAAAAATCTCTAGCTATTCGCGCAGATGTGTTCCACGTATTGAGAACCAAAGCCGGATTCCAAATGCAGAGTGGCAATGCCAGTGCGGCTCTGGAAACACTTTCTGCTGCGCTTAAACTGTACCCGAACTCTCCAGAACTACTTCTTTGGACGGCGCAGGGGCAATTGCACCTGGGAGACAAATCTGCTGCTGAATCTAGCTACAACTTGTTAATAGAGAATGAACCTAAGGACATTGTTACTGTATATGGCAGGCTTGCGCGCCTGGAGCTTGGGCGGTTGCTCATTACAGATAACAGGCGGTATCAGGTTGAGGCGATAATCCGGTCAATTGTTAAGCAAAATCCTGATGATATTGAAGCCAACTATCTAACGGCTGTGATTGCGCTTAAAGATTCTGATCAGAAGAATGCAGAAATTCTACTAAGAAAAATACTTGCAGTAAGGCCTACTCATATTCCCTCGCACTTGTTGTTGGGTTCATTGATGTATGAGCAGAAAAAATATGAGCAAGCTGTTTTTCATTTGCAAAAATTCAATAGTGCTGATACTGGTAATCCAGGTGCGCAAAAATTATTGGTGCGCACATATCTGAAACTGGGTCAAAATAAAAAAGCGCGTGCACTTCTGCAGCGTATTCCGGCTAATAAAAACAATGATGCTGAATTATTGGCGCTTATTGGCTTGTCAGAACTGCAATTAGGCAATGAGTCGTCTGGTATTAGTATATTTAAGCAAGCATTGGAAATGTCTCCTAACGATAAAAATCTTCGCCAGGATTTGGCAACAGCTTTTATCAGGCTAGGAGGATAACGATCAGGCAATAGATGAGCTGCAAAAACTTGCCGAGAAAGCAGATGAGGATTCCCAGGCGGAGCGGTTACTTGTATTGGCTTATATTAGAAGCAAAGAGTTTGATAAGGCGCTTGGTCAGGCCAAAAAAATATTTGATAAGCATCCAGATAGTCCCGCAGCACTCTCTTTAGTCGGTAGTATATATTATGAAAAAGGCGATTTAGATACGGCGCGGATTAAGTTTTCTGAGGCAATAGAAAAACATCCTGAGTATTTGCCTGCGTCTATGTTACTTGCGCAGTTAGAGCTGCGTGCAGAAAATTTAGAAAAAGCAAGAGAGATTTATCTTGCAAGTACCAGGGGGTCTCCTGATTCTGTTCAACCCTTACTTGCACTGGCTAAGTTGTCAGAGCTTGGTGATAATCTGGAAAAGATGCGTGATTGGCTGGAAAAGGCACGCAAACTTGATACGGGGGATCTCAGGTCACGACTTGCATTAGCCAAATATTATTTATCAGTAAACCGTGCTGACGCTGCTGGCCAGGTGCTGGACGAAGCAGAAAAAATTGATCCGTTAAAAAATGACCTGTTGTTTTTACGTACTCGCCTTTTAATATCCCAGGGGCATTATGAAGAAGCGCTGAAGCCACTTACTCAGATTCTAGCAGTTTCTCCTGATACACCAAATGCAAAACTTTTATATGCAGAATTGCAAATAAAACTAACCAGGTTAGATGCAGCGAGAAAAACAGTTTTGGCATTGCTTGAGAAATATCCTGGATCTGTACCAGCTCTACTACTCGCTACTGATATAGATATGCGCAAGGGATTGTTTGATGAAGGGCTCAAATGGATTAAGCAACTTAAACATACGGCTGGTAATTCCAGTGAAATAAGGGAACTGGAAGCACGGGCATATATGGGTAAAGGCGATTTTACAATTGCAAAAGAAATTCTCGATAAACTGGTTAAGAATGATCCGAATAGCAGCAGGGTAATTTTGTTAGCTGAAGCGATGAGTTATAGGGGTGACAAGTCGGCTGCACTGAAATTATTGTCGGACTGGATTGTAAGTAATCCACAGGATCTGACAATGTATGGACATATTGGCATGCTGCATCAACGTTTTGGTGACAATAAAGCAGCAATTAAAAGTTATGAAGAAGCGCTAGTTGTGGAGCCGGATAATAAGGTTGTCCTGAATAATTTGGCTTGGTTGATGTATCTGGAAGGAGATCCGAGGGGGCTGCAGTTTGTAAAACAAGCCTACCGGATTGACCCAAATGACCCTGGTATTCTTGACACCTATGGATGGCTGCTGGTCGTTGATGGGCAAGTAGCCAATGGCAAAATATTGCTACAAAAAGCCATACAACAGCTGCCAGATGTGCCGGAAGTACGTTATCACTATGCAATGGCCATGTTTAAATCAGGTCAAAAGGATAAAGCGCTATTATTGCTTGGCAAATTAATGGAAGAAACGACAGAATTTGTGGGAAGAGATGCGGCAAATAGGCTATTAGCCGCTAGTCAAAAATAAGTCACGATTTTGAGTGGGAGATGTCCAAATACTCGACTTTTTAAGTTAGATCGGCGCGTATGTTGTTAGAATTGTTAGAGTAAGATAAAACGTGCTAGGACCTAGCTTATATTTTGAGTGGGATTTGTTGTATAATCATTGAGTGCAGAGGTTGATTAGTCTTAACTGTTTGTATTTGTTGAATATTAGACTTGTGGCATACGGGCTAATAATTCTATTGGGCAAAAAACTGTTAAAAATACAAACAGAACTATTTGTAGGATATTTCCTTCTGAGTAACAAATATTTGTAATATATACGTATTATCAGTTAGTTATAATATACTTTGGGTATGTGATAATTGGATCGCTTGCAGTCAGGCTTGCATTGAAAGATTAGATTTTAATAATAAATGAAACGCCAAACTGGCCGATGAATTACCAGATTAGGAAATAGTAAAAATCATGTTTAATTCCTGACAGGAAAGTCACTAAGGTTGGTATAAACTTCATTCATCTGTGAAAACTGGAATGTTTTAAAATGGAAGAAAAAATAAATAAAATTTTTGCGCTTATTCATAGCCTGTGGGCTTACCGTTGGTCAGCCATGGCGATAAGCTGGACATTGGCGCTTGCCGGGTGGGCATATGTTTACACCATACCCAACCAATACAACGCAAGAGCCACCGTTTATATTGATACTACCTCCATTATGAAACCTTTACTCAAGGGCCTGGCAGTAGATACCAGTGTGAAGCCTGACCTGGGTGTTATCAGCCAGACATTATTAAACAGAGAAACCTTGCTATCCGTGATCCAGGCAACGGATATGGATTTGCAGGTTAAAAATGATATTGAACGTAATGCTCTGCTGAGAAAGCTTGCAAAAACAATCCAACTTACTTCAAGTCAAGGCACAAAAAAAGTAAAACGCGGTCAGCAGTCTCCGGGTGAAACATTCAAAATTGCCTATACGGGCCCTTCTGCTGAAGGGGCTTATCAGGTGGTGTCAAAGCTAATGGATGTGATGATTGAAAACACGCTGAATACTAGTCGAGTTGATACCAAGGTTGCGCAAGGATTTCTGGACAAGCAGATTGCTGAGTATGAATCCCGGTTAACCGAGGCGGAAGAGAAGCTTGCCAAGTTTCAGAAAGAAAATGTCGGCGTCATGCCAACGGATAAGGGCGGCTATTATGCACGTTTGCAGGGCGCTCTTGGTAATGTTTCCAGTACAAAATCGGAGTTAAGGCGCGAGCGACAAAGATATGCAGAATTACGCAAACAACTTAGCGGTGAATCTCCTGTTCTTGACCTGAATACATCAGGCGCGTCATTACGTGCCTTACAGCAGGATTTGGCTGATTTGCAATCCCGGTTTACTGACCAGCATCCAGATGTACTGGCTGTCAAGGCAAAGATCAAGGATCTCGTGGAGAATCGTTCTTCTGTGGGGAGTGACGGATCTAGTGTTGTCGATCCGAATGCATTTAATCCGGTTTATCAGCAGCTCAAGGTACAAGCCAGTGATTCCAAGCTGGCGGTAAGTTCGCTTCAGATACAGCTTGAAGAACAACAACGAACCGTCAACGAATTAAAGGGATCCATGGATGCAATTCCCCAGGTTGAAGCAGAACTGGCAAGGCTTAATCGTGATTATCTGGTGACCAAAGATCGTTATACTAGTATGGTTGAACGAAGAGAGTCGGCGCGTTTGTCAGAAGAGGCGGTACAAGATAGCAGTGATATCAGTTTCAGGGTAATAGAACCACCCATTGTGCCGAGACGACCTTCAGGTCCTTATCGGACTCTATTACTCGCAGAGGTTTTCCTGTTTGCGTTGGCGGCAGGAATAGGTTGGACCTTTTTACGCCATCTATTGAGACCAACCTTTGCAGATTATAAGCAATTAAGAGAACGTATCGACTTACCTGTATTAGGTATTGTCAGCCTTTATCGTGATCCAGAACATAATCGTATGCGGCGTTTTCAGTTTGCTGGTTTTGCACTAGGGGTAATATTACTGTTTGGTGTATTCGGTAGCACGGTACTCTTTCATGAAGGCGGGTCGAGTATGGTAAGACAGTTGATAGGTAAGGGAGAAGTTTAGCATGGGTTATAATAAAAACGATTCCTCGCAAACCTCTTCTGTTGCTATCCGGCTTGCTGCAGCGCATGACGAAGCGCTGGTCGAGTATATGGATACTGAAAAAGATCAGAGCGGTGCAAACAGTGGTGGCGATTGGATTGAGCCAGATACTGTCTATATTCAGAGCCGTTTACTTGAAAATAATATGCTGGTGCCTGGTAGTGCATTGGCTGATGATATCAGGGATCAGTACCGTCGTATCAAGCGCCCACTTCTTTCGAATGCCTTTGGGAAAACGGCATCTATCGTCGATAAGGGTAACTTGATCATGGTGACAAGCTCTGTACCTGGTGAAGGCAAAACCTACTCATCTATAAACCTGGCGCTTTCGATTGCCCAGGAGCGTGACAACACTGTTCTACTCGTTGATTGTGACGTTACCAAGCAGGGTGCTAGCAGGGCGTTAGGTGTAGAGAACAGGCCCGGAATCACAAATATTCTGGAAGATGAATATTTCAAACTGAGTGATGCGATATTAAGGACTGATATTCCCGAGTTAACTGTATTGCCGGCTGGAAGACACCATGATTATGTCACTGAATTGCTTTCTAGTAAGCGTATGGAGGAAATGGTTCGGGAGCTGTCAAACCGGTATAGTGACCGCATTATAGTATTTGATGCGCCGCCTGTATTATCTACACCACAAACGCCAATTCTTGCCGAATTGGTCGGCCAGATAGTGTTTGTAGTAGAAGCTGGTTCCACACCTTTTGCAGTCATTGATGATGCGTTGGAGCATATTCCAGAAGATAAAGCGGTGGGTATGTTATTGAATAAGGCTGTAAGTGTGACTAACCACGGCGGTTATTATTATGGGTATTACACGCCCTACGGCGAAACATCTGATAAATAGTTACACCCACTAAGTTCCAGGAGGCCGCATGGGTGTAATGAATGCCATGACTGTTGATGTCGAGGATTATTTCCACGTTTCTGCATTTGCAGGTTGTATCAAACAAGATGACTGGGATTCATACAACTCAAGAGTTGTTAATAATACCCAAAGACTCCTGGATCTATTTGAACGAAATAATACCAAAATAACTTTTTTTGTCCTGGGCTGGGTTGCAGAACGTGAAAAGAAGCTAGTCGAAGAAATTCATCAGCGAGGCCATGAAGTCGCTTGTCACGGTTACAGTCACCAGCTCGTTTATAACCAAACACCCGCTGTTTTCAGAGAAGAAACATTAAGATCTAAAGCACTGCTTGAGGATATCATCCAGGCGCCGGTGAAAGGCTACCGGGCGGCAAGTTATTCTATTACCGAAAAATCAAAATGGGCGCTCGACATCCTGGCAGAGGCCGGATTTGTCTACGATTCGAGTATATTTCCCATTCGCCATGACCGTTATGGCATGCCTGGGTCGCCAGAAGACCCGTATTTGCTCACAACGCCTAATGGTATGACATTGGTCGAATTTCCACTATCAACCGCAAAACTATTAGGATCCGTTTTGCCCATTGCAGGTGGCGGCTATTTTCGCTTATACCCCTATCTGGTAACCAGAGCAGGCCTTAACCAGATAAATCGTCAACAACGTCCGTTCATTTTCTATCTCCATCCATGGGAAATTGATGCTGATCAACCCAGGGTTCCAGCCAAACTGTTTTCACGATTTCGGCACTATAATAATTTAGCCAAGTGTGAGACACGCTTGCAACGCCTGCTCGATGACTTTAAATTTGATACAACGTTTAATGTCCTGAAAAACTTGCAGCTCGTTTCCGGGTAAAGATCTGCTGGCAAATTCAGGACTATCTGGAGGCTTGTTTGCCAGCGTACAGTGTTAAATTCCATGAATTAACGGATTCTGAAGCAATTCATCAACACTGGCTGGATTTGCAGGAACGATCTGAGTGTTCGTATTTTCAGTCCTGGGGGTGGATCAGTAGCTGGCTTAATCAGGTCGTTGATGACATGCAAATTATGGTGTTGCAGATCTGGTCAGGCCAACTGCTGATTGGTATGGGTCTTTTTGTGCCAGCAAATGTCAAACGGCGCCTGGTGATTCAGTCAAAAGCATTGTTCCTGAATGAGTATCCATTCGGCGATAAAAACATGGTCATAGAATACAATGGCATGCTTGCTGCGAACGGTTTTGAACACAATGTTTATGAGCAGCTTGTTCAGTATTTTAATAATGAACTGAAAAAATGCGATGAGTTAAATTTTGACGGGATTACAGAAGAAGTAGCGTTTACATATTTAGATCAAAAGTCAGGCTCGTCCATTAAATTTGAAATTCTTGAAGAGTCTACATCCTGGCAGGTTGAATTATCCGGCAACCATACAACACTTGACCAGTACCTGCTTGCCTTAAGCCGGAATAGGCGTGGACAAATCAGACGATCGATTCGTTTATATGAAGAACTAGGACCAGTTAACTTGCAGGTTGCAGAAACCTTCGATGAAGCTATGGAATATTTTAAGGCAATGGAAATTCTTCATACAAAACATTGGCAGATGAAAGATAAATCGGGAGTTTTTGCCAGGCATGTCTGGAAAAAGTTTCATTCTGATCTGATTTTAAAAAGATTTAATGATGGCGAGATTCAACTGTTAAAGCTTACCTGTGCAGATAAGGCGATTGGGTATTTGTATAACTTTATCTGGAGAAATAAAGTTTATGTACTACAGACCGGATTTGAACAGCCCCTGGATTCACGCTTTATGCCTGGCTATATAACACATGCTTTTTCGATTGTTCATAATCGTAACCTTGGCATGACGGAGTATGACTTTTTGCACGGAGATGATCTGTATAAAAAGATCTTATCAAATAAGCAATGTAAGCTGTTCTGGGTGGTGTTGCAGAAGCCGGCAATCAAGTTCAAATGCGAAGCTATGGTTTTACGATGCGTTAGAGCATGCAGGAGACTGCTGTAGGAGCGGCTTCAGCCGCGATAGGGTTACGCAACCCTATCGCGGCTGAAGCCGCTCCTACAGTATTATTTCAAGGTTATTGCGTTAAGAATCTAAAACAGTATTAAACAGGGAGGCATACTTGCGAGCCTGTACTTTCGCAGAAAACTTTTCTATCACGCAGTTCCTTGCAGCAAGCCCTGTCCTTTTAGAAAAATCTTCATCTTTCATAAAATCCAGAATCCGGTTAGCTACCGCTTCTGGATTTCTTGGTTCTGCTAATAAACCATCTACGCCGCTTGTGATGATATCCAGTGGCCCACCTTCTTGCATTGCAACGACAGGTTTTCCCGTTGACATGCCTTCAATAACAACCAGTCCAAAAGGCTCTGGTTTTGTTGATTGATGCACGATTATATCAACCGAGCGCATTAACCGGGGAATATCTGCTCTGTAACCACTAAAAGTAATATCCTCACTAAGGCCGAGCTTGATAACCAGATTTTTTAATTCTTCTTCATATTTAGCATTACCATCAGATATCGACCCAACAATTAATCCATGGGAATCAGGGTATTCATCCAGAACCAATCGGGCTGATTTGATGAATTCGTGAATACCTTTCCACCTTACGAGACGGCCAAAGATCGCAAATACTTTTTTGTGTCTGGGGATATTAAATTCAGTATTAAGGTCGACCGGGTGTAAACCAGGTGAAAAAGTTTCTGTATCCACACAATTATGGATCAGCGTAATTTTTTCTTTTGGGATGCCGAATTCAATTAAATGATCTTCAATCGTTGTTGATATTGCAACATGATGAGTAACGCTCTTTTCTGCGAATTTAACCAGTCCTGAAGGAAACTCAAAATCCTGGTGACAGGAGATACACTTTGCCCCTCTTAAAAGCCCTGCGGCCAAACCAGGTAATTGTGAATTAAGCAGGTTATTTAAATATACAATACTGGGTTTGGTTTTTTGCGTAATTCTGGACAAGGCTAATAATTGTGGTGCTTCTCTGGCCATCAGATCACAAAGACTGGGAAGATAGTTTAAGGGCCGAGTCTTGAATATAGCAGGCCAGCGAAGTCTTTGCCGTGCTGTGTAAGGATAGCTGTTAATTCTGGCAGGAATCCGGGTAAATGCATCATTGGAAATCTGTGCAAGAGCAACATTTAATGAGAATTGTTTATCCTCTGCCAGATACTCAGAAACTCTGAGTAATTGCTCAAATGCTCCGCCAAATGTTGGGGTGGAATCAATCATGAGGATAGAGTGCGGAGTAGTAGCAAGCATACTGAAGTTTATTCTTACGTCCTTGAAGTTAAGCAATTTTACGATAATTAGCGCTGGAAAAACAGTACGTATTTAGACTTATATCCGTAGCGTATCCAGTTAATTTTTCTGGTAAATATTTAAGGAACCTCTGATGTGTCGTGAATTTGCTATTTTGAACAATGCAAATACTGTAGGAGCGGCTTTAGCCGCGATGGAGCAGTGGTGTCCATCGCGGCTAAAGTCGCTCCTACAGATTCTCGTTAATTAATCAGAGGTTCCTTAAGAGGATTTTTTATTTCTGTAAAACTCAATCCAGGAGCAATACTGGACAAAATCACCCATCGTGAGAGGTAGTGAGAAGCGTGGTAATGTAAATAGATGTTGCTGTGAATAGTCGTTCAGATCTACTGCAGCGGCCGTCGTTGATACGGCGCCGATATAGCCAAGCTGGTTCAGTGCTTCTATTTCTCTTGAGCCATAATCTTCCGGCCGACCAGTCGGATAACAAAATATCTTTACTGGATTTTTCAGCTCAGTGGAGATCTTTTGCCATGAATACTTGAGCTCGTACTCAAGACTATTGTCATCAAGCCTGGATAAAATATTATGTGAGTTAGAGTGAGGTGCAAACCTGACTTGATCGCTCTCAAGTTGCCGAGCCTGTTCCCAGGTTAATGGCATATACTCTACTGGTGGTTGACGGGGGATTTCTACTCCAGCTTTCTCAGCCAATTCATTTACGATACCCGCAAGTAGATTGGCATTGACTGTTTTCATGTAATCCTGAATGGTGCGTCTGGACAGGCGTTTGTTATGGGGAGTATCGAGCGGGAATCGAATCGTGTTACCAGCAATGTCGAAGTGCAAGGTTTTAACCTGTGTGTGCTGGAACAGCCAGGCAATTTGTGCATCCCATGGCCACAGAATTTGATCCAGCATGCCGGTAATGACAAAAAAAGTGATGGGGCAACCAAACTCTTCAAATATGGGCAAAGCAATCTTTGCTTGATCCAGATAGCCGTCATCGATGGTAAAAACAACTGATCTGGCTGGCGGGGGTTCATGACTTCGGAGTGATTGAACCAGTGTTTCAAGTGTTAAGAAATGGTAGTGGTTTTTTTTCAGGTATTGCAAACATTGCCTGAGATAGGGTTCTGATATGCCACCGGGAATACTGAATTCTGGCGATATCATGCGATGCAGCATGAACACAGGTACGCTGCTGCCAATATAAAAATTAGCCAGGGCGGTTATTGCAGGTCCGGATATTAATGGAATAGCAAGTTCTTTTAATTTATATTTCAATTAATTACGACTAAAATTTAAATTATTACATTAATTGTAATCAAGGCAGGTTTTTTACAATCGAAGGTCCAAGTATTGTTGTAACAAACAACGGCAGTCGTTTCCACAATTTAATAGCGAGTGCGTACTTAGGATTGTCCGGATTGAGTGCGGGCAATTGATCATTTTCCCGTAACCAATAATGCCAATACAGCTGTGTTGGCTCAGCACCCCACTGCCGTTTGAATCTGAAGGTACCAGCGTCTCTGGTGGAGCGGCCAAAATCAAATTGTGTGTAGCCCTCTGAAATGGCGAACTTGAGTACTTCCCAGTAAAGCAGCATGTTCATGCTAAGCTGGTTTGTTTCGCGTAATGTAGATGCCCAGGGAATTTCCAGCAGGGTCTGGTGGCCAATAAGAAAAGCAGCCGATACGGGCCGTTGATTTAAGCTGACAATGATGATGCGGCTTTCATTCGAGAAGCAGCGCAGAATATTTTTAAAAAACCGCTTGCTGTAAACAGGAGTTCCAAGATCACGCATATTTCTGGAAAAGACATAATAAAAGTCGTCCAGTAGATTTTCTGAACCTATCTTGATTTCTGGGTTTTCCCGTTGCGGTCTCTTTATTTGCGCACGCAGCTTTGGGGTAAATTGTTGCCAAAGTGAATCAGCGTCCCCTGGTAGATCCAGAATCATACATACTTTTTCGGTGCGAGCAGGGTAGCCTTCACGTTCAATATTGTCCCGGAATTCGACATGATGGGTGGCCGCCTGTTTGGCCAATTTACTGGCTTCCTGCATGAGTTGCTGTTCTATTGCTGCTGAGTTGGCAATCGCGCCGCCGTAATTAAAGTAAGGCATGGAGACTATGTAATCACCAAACAGTCGGCTTTTAAGGCGTACCATAGGCAATATACCGACAAATTCATTATTCGTGTTGCGGGCGGCAAGGTAGTAAGTTTGGTGGCCAAAAGTGTTTTGAATGAGTTGCTTCCATTCGAAACGATGATAGATGGAAGCGGCCGGGTGGTTGGTAACATATTGGTTCCAGTCGCCGGTATCAGTTTCACAGAGTGATACGGTAATCTTTAAATCACCTGCGACAGTATTTAGATAACGTCCAGGCTTCTCTCCGACCTCCGGTTTGCTATCGTCTAACCTATTTTCTTCTACTGAAAATATTTCCAGAATATTGTTACTGGCCGTGTTAAGGGCTTCATTGATTTGCTTGTATTTTGTGCTGGCTGCCTGCATGTCAGCTACAAGCGGTTCTATGCTATGGCCTTTTTGTTTGGATTCACCAATTTTCCGGGACAGTGCTTGTTTATCATTGCGAGCTTCTTTTAATAGCTTTTTCGCCTTGGAGTATTGAAGCCAGTGTTGTTCCAGTGATGATGTTGACTGAGCCGATGCTTCCGGATAGCAGTTGCTAAAAGAAGCGACAGCATTAGCAAGAATTGTTTTTCTATCCGGGAGTGTCATAACTGATTTTTTATAGCCAGCCAGAAATGCGTGCCAGAAAAGCAGTCTTGTCTTTGGCAATATCTTCGTGAATGCCAATGCGTCTAAGCAAGTGGTTGTCAGTTCCAGACTTATTCCAGCCTGTTACCGTAGTTACAGCGCCCGTGTAGTTTTGTCTGACAAGCTCCAGTGCCTGTTCGGTATAATCACCATTCGGGAAACAAAATGTTTTTACCGGCTGGCCAGTTTTAGCTTCTATAGTTGATTTGCTCGTGACAACTTCTTGTTCAAGTTTGCTACGGGTTATGCGTGAATCTAGCCGGGTATGAACACAGGTATGACTGCCCATTTCTACCAGGCCAGAATTAATCATTTCGTTAACCTGCGTCCAGTTGAGCAAGGCCTGTGTCTGATTATCTTCCTGCAGATCAATTTCAGACCTGATGTTTTCTAGTCTGGATAGAATTTCCTGATCAGGCAGGGATTTTGCGCCAGCAATTATTTCGCTGATCTGTTCACGATCGGGTAGGGTGTCTGAAAAATCGTAACTTGTATTAGCATTTTTTAACCATTGCACTTCAGGATGTGACCATTTGTTTGGGTGATCTTTTGCAATTGCTGTTAGCAACTGGGCTAATTGTTCAGGCCAAAACTGCTGCTGGGTTCCAACCAAATCTGATACCAGGAAAATAGTCGCGGGTATGGACAGCTCTTGCAGTGCCGGAAATGCATATTCATAGTTATCTGCCCAGCCGTCATCAAAAGTAATTGCACAACATTTAGCGGGTAGTGGCAGCTGCTTTTCTCGTCGATCTATCCAGTCAGAAAGTTTAATAAAATCAAAATATTGTGATAGTATTGAAAGGTGATTTATAAAACTTTCAGGAGTCACTGTCATGCCGGGCTCTTCGCATAAACTACGTGGATCAGAAGCTGGCAGGATACGGTGGTACATCAGGACTAGCAGTGAGGGTTCTGATGTATTTCGGACGTGTGGTCCAAATCGGGCGGCAACCGTCTGTAATCCACGCTTAACAGCTTTTTTGATTGGGTTTGTCTGAGTCATGGTCATCCGGCACAGTATCCGTCAGCGGTTAAGACTTTACTAGAAGATACCGATTATTATGTCAGAATGATTTATCGAACAACTACCAAGCTTTCTTGAGACCCGTGAAAAATATACTTCATTGCATAGACACCACCGGCCCGGGTGGTGCAGAAACTGTGTTTATCGACCTGGCCAGCCGACTGCCAGATGATAAGTATCGTCCTGTGGTGTTGATCCGTGGCAAAGGCTGGGTTTATGAAGAGCTACAACGGCGGGGTATTCAGCCTATCCTGTTGGATGCCAAGGGGTCGTTCAATGTGGGCTTCTTACGTGGCTTATGCTCACTGATTCGGCGTGAGAACATCGACCTTATTCAGTCGCACCTGTTGGGCTCAAATGTGTATTGTTCAATGGCAGGTCTGATTACCCGTAAACCTGTTGTGGCGACCTTTCATGGCTCAGTGGATATTGGTGACAATGAACGCTTTAAGGCGCTGAAATTTGCAGTAATCAATGCAGGTGCCTACCGAATCGTGCCGGTTTCAGATCTATTACGCCAGGATATATTGAGCCGAACCACACTCAAAAAATCTAAAATACAGGTTATTTATAACGGCATTGATACGTCAGTATTTCAGCGCAAACGTTCCAGTCAGTTACGTAAAAAATTTGGCTGGTCAGATAGTGATGTCATCATCGGTAGTCTCGGCAATATCCGACCGGCTAAAGGTTACGACATATTATTACGTGCAGCTGCCTTGCTAAAAGATACTCAACTGACGTGCCGGTTTGTGATTGCTGGTCAGAGTAACAGCAAACTGTACGATGAGATTATGTCACTCAGACAAGAATTGGATCTGGAAGCGACGGTGCATTTTATTGGCTTTATCGATGATGCGGCGGAGTTTCTTGCCGGTCTGGATATATTTCTGTCTTCTTCTGTATCAGAGGGTTTGCCGTTGTCAGCGATTCAGGCAATGGTGTCAAAATTACCGATCATCGCCACACGTTGCGGCGGTTGGCAAGAGCTGATAAACCATGAGGAGAATGGTTGGCTGGTCGATATTGATAACCCGGAAGCGATTGCCGATGCCATTAGAACTCTGGCACCTGATGAAGAACGTTGCCAGAAAATGGCACAAAATGCGAAAGAAAGTGCAATTCGTAGTTTCGACATTCAGGTCATGTTGGCTATTTACCAGCAGATTTACGAGAGCGCAACAGACATCAAAGAAACTACTGATTAATTAATGAAAATCTGTAGGAGCGGCTTCAGCCGCGATGAATTCACCGGTGATCGCGGCTGAAGCAGTATCTGATGTACGAATTAAGCAGACCTTCCTGGGCATTCTATTTTCTAAGATCTGCCAGGTAGGCTTTCAATTCAAAGAGAAAAGGCTGCATATCTCCCCAGCGATTCACTTCGTGTCGCGTTTTAAAGGGTGACGGAGTCAGGAAGTGCAAAATAGCGGTTATTTTATCCTGACGCGAATATTTGTTATCCCGCAATATTAAATATAGATTATCCACATCACCCAATAGCCAGCGTAGACGCCGACCAGTTTTGTAATTTTCCACAGGCTTTGGATGATCGTCATTGGCAAGTTGTGCCAACAGCCAGGGGAAATCAACCCCAGCATCTATCGCCAGTTGCAATGAGCCCCAGAAACGCGTGTTGATTTCCATAAGGTAGGGTGTGCCATCGGGGTGGACTTTAAACTCGACCATGGCGACACCGTGCCATTGGGCCTCGTCAAGTAGCGCTTTGGCATGTTTGAGTAATATGGGATCAACGGCAACGCTTTCGGAAAGAACGCTGACACCGCCGCTGGGTGGTTTTTCACGCAATCGGCGATGTGCGAAAAAGGTGACAGGCTTGCCATTGTCATACAAGGCAAAAACTCCCTGGCCCTGGCCCTCGACAAAAGCCTGGATCATAAAAGGGTGGGTCTGGAATACCGGGTCCGAGTCGAGTAGCTGCCGGGCCTGTGCGGCGCTTTTGGCGGTTCGGACGGCGACTCTACGCCATTCAGCATCTTGCTCCAACCAGGAAAGTGCAGGTTTCAGTACAACCGGGTAGACCAAATCATCGAGGCCACATGGCAATGATGAGGCGTTTTCACAAAACCATGTCTGCGGGTAGGGGACGCCGAGTGAATCTGCCATACGCATTAATGCACACTTGTCTGAAATGCTTGCGACAGTCTGACTATCAGAAAAAGGTATTTTTACCCTATTGAAACGGTCTCGATTGCCGAGAATAAGGCTAGTGGTTAATTCTGTCATGGGCAGTAACAGATCTATCTGCTGTTGTTCTATCAGTCTGGCAAGCGCTTCAGTAAATGAGTTGGCTTCAAGTCTGGGTGAAGGGTAGGTGAAATGGGCTTTAGAATATCGGGAGTAACCGGCTAGCGCATTGGCACCTTCCTCTGAAGTATAAACCGTCAAGCCCTTTTTACCGAGCGAACGGGTGACAGCCAGCGCGCTGCGCTGATTGGCATCTAGAACGAGAACGCGTTTCATGTAATGATGTGGTCAGTTGCTAAAAACAATAGTGTCTGCGATTTTTGCAACATACTTTAATGAAATTATTATCACTATTCCAGAATGTCAGATAGTCAAATTGCAGAAACTGAGACTCGCCAAAGGAACGGCTGCTTGAAGCAATGGCTTGCAGACCGCTATGGTTCCCGCCGTGGATTTGTTTTGACATTATGGCACAAGTTCCTCTATATGATTGGCCGATACCGGGCTTATCGGCACATCGACTGGAATACAGTAGAGCGCCTGGTTTTTGTGTGTAAGGGAAATATATGCCGGAGTGCCTACGCAGAAGTAATTGCCAGATCGCTTGGGGTTGAAGCGGTCTCATGTGGGATTGATACGCAGAATGGATTGCCGGCAAATGCCGATGCAATACTAGCAGCTAAAGCAAGAGGGGTTGATCTAAGCAAGCATAAAACAACACCCATCAGCTCGCTTGTACACAAAAAAGGGGATTTATTTATTGCCATGGAGCCATGGCAAGCAGAACATCTAATGAATAAATTGAGCGGTGATCATAAGACAAGCTTGTTAGGTATCTGGTCAAGCTTTAAAAGACCGCACATACACGATCCCTATGGAGCATCCAGCATTTATTTTAACCATTGTTTTAACTACATAGAAAAATCAGTCAATGAAGTTGCTCACAAAGTCAGATAGAAATGCTTCAGTCGATATTGAAGACTATTATGCAATTAAAATTCGTTCAATTTGGCGCGGTCTAAAGACCGAGAGTGCTGCATTTTGGTGGGTATGTATTTATTTCTTTTTTGAATACATAAGACCGCAGTCAATTTATACGGCAATTGATTTTTTGCCCTGGACACAGACAGCTTTAGTATTCGCTTGTATCACTGCATTTTCTGATAAGACAATAAAGCAGGTAAAAGATCCGGCCAACACATTATTTATCATTTTTTATTCCCTTGTGTTTTTATCCGCCGCATTAGCCTTTAATACATCAGTCGCATGGCAATTCATTGACATTATTATTGTCTGGATACTGATGTATTTTTTGATAATTAATGTGGTTAATACTGAGAAGCGATTATTTATATTTTTATTGTTATTCCTACTGGTTAATTTCAAGATGTCCCAGCATGGAGCGTATTCATATGCCTCCAGGGGGTTTGCATATGCAAAATGGGGGGTAAAAGGGACGCCAGGGTGGTTTAGTGATTCTGGTGATTTTGGGGTTGCAATGACCATTTTTGTACCGCTATCGATGGCGTTTGTTCTTGCATTAAAGGATCGCTGGTCACGGCTGAAAACCGCTGTCTTTTATTTGTTTCCGCTGACAGGAGTGGTGACAATTATAGGGACAGCATCACGTGGTGCTCAATTAGGACTGCTAGCCATGGGTTTATGGTTTCTGCTCAAAAGCAGAAATGGTCTTAAAGCAGCGCTTGCTATTACACTTCTTGGCTGGGTCTTGTATTCAACTTTGCCTGAACAAATGCTTGAGGAGTATCAATCTGCAGGTGATGATGCAACTTCACAGGACAGGCTTGAACATTGGGATTTTGGAATGGAGGTAATTAAGGAGTTTCCTGTCTTGGGCGTTGGATACAAAAGCTGGTTAAAATATTGCAACTATATGAACCCGCAAGGGTTAGGTAATAAATTTGGTTGCCGGTTACCACACAACACATATATTTCGGCTGCAGCTGAGATTGGCATACCTGCATTTATACTGTATGTGGCGATGATTTTTTATATGTTTGTGCAAAATGCCAGGACTAGAGCTATAGCAAAAAAGAATGGTGATAAGTTTTCTCTTTACATTGCCCATGGTTTGGATGGTGGGACAATAGGCTTTATGGTGGCAACAATTTTCTTTTCTGTTTTATTCTATCCAATATTTTGGGTGCAATTGGCAATGAGTGTGGCTCTTAATCAAATAGCAAAACAAAAAAATGGAATAGAGAGTGTGACATTAAATTCTACAACAGATGATGCTGTGGAAGGTAGGTCCCGATTAAAGGGCTATAGATGAAACAGATTGCAATTCGCCAGGGTTTATTTAGTAAACTTAAAGTCGGCAGTAAAGGAAATCTGGTGGGTATTTCCAAGTAAATGATGAATGTAAAATACCGAGAATAAAACATACTTCCGACACATCCTTGTGTCTAAGTAAGTTATTTTAGATGTTAATTTGAAAGAACTGGTGGATTAGGCTTGGCGCTTTGTTGTGGGGTTGGTCCTGACCCAGATGCCGTTGATGGGCCGTTTCCCATACCAATGTACGGAAATCCAGTGCTATCGGTACTAGACGGCCTGTCTGTGGTTAAAGTTACGTCATCGACGTACATAGTCTGTGTTTTCGGAGAACCGCCATTCCAATAATTTAAAAATAAGAATGCAGGCGCATATCCATCTGTCCTGGCAAGGGTTATTTTATCGGTCATGTCTGAAAGTAATTTACCATTTTTCCATGCGCGAACCCTTGCCTTCCCACCTTTGCTAACTGGTACAGTGTCTAACCTGATGTAGTATTCAAAGGTTTCCCATTTTCCTAATTGGATCGCATCACCTGCTCCAAATTTTGTCCAGCAATCTGTTGTGCAGCCCCCTGATCCAAAAACAGCCTTCTGTCCACCCTCATAAATTATTTGGAATGGATCGCTGGATCCTTTTGGGCTGAGATACCAATCAACATATCCTGTATTACCACCTGATGCATCTGCGGTTCGCAGTCGTAGGAATTTCAATTTATTACCTGCTGCCGAAGCGTCATAATTAAAGCCAGCGGGCATATATGTCCGTACTCTTATCCATATTTCATCTCCTCTACGGAGTTTTGTAGGCAGGGTGGTTCCGCCGCCCCATCCGCCGCCAGTGCTTCCTTGTTGAATCGTAAAGCTACATCCACGATTGCCGGAATACTTTTGTGCATTTGTCACAAATGAATTCTCAGCATTCCACCAGGGACTCCCCCCCTTATGTGCAGAATATCCACATGTATCACCAACATTTTGATTATCAAAAGTGTTATTAATAGTCCATGCTGTTGATGAGGAGCTATAAAGGCATGTCATCAAACCTGCACATTTTAAAAGTAACGAATATAAACGCATATATTTCACCATCCAAAAAGTATTACAGAAAATAAATCTAAACATATGCTGTAAATTAAAATCAGCAGTACGTTTTTAATTAGTAAAGTTAACGGCAGAATTACAGCATAATAAACATGTGCTTGCAGAAATATTTATGTCACCAACTTGCGACAAAGTTTGTGTTTTCTGCTAACAATCAATGGTTAATGTCCAGAATTATCTATTCGGCATGATTAAATTATTGTGATAGAACCCTCAAAATTGCAAATATAGGCATTATTGAAAATAAACTGAAGTCAATTGGAGACAGTTTTGGGTAAATATAAACAGCCTCCTTAAAGCGCTAAATATGTGGTTAGTTAAGCAGTTTTCACTCACTGCTTCCTGGGTAAGCTGGGTGAAACAACTAGGGCAGAGATAACTAAGAGGGTTAATGGTTGCCGGTGATAACCGCAATGAATGAAAAAAAACGTGAGATTAAGTAGAGATAACACATTGGAATATTTAGCAGTACATTTTTTATATTTCCAGAATTGAAAATCTTCAATGACATAAATACAGTAAGGACAAAGATAGCAGTTAAGAAGATTGTTGAGTAGGTGGTTTTCTGAAAAATAAGGCACATTATAAATAGTATATGAAGAAAACCGAAAATAATTGCTGCCATTGATACTTTTGATTTTAATAATAATGCAATGCTTTGACAGTCACCTTTACCATGCCAGAACTCTCTTTTGCAAAAGTTATAAAGATTTTTAGGGTAGCCATCGTGGATGGCCTCCAGGTTGGTGTTGTTCTTAATCACAACGCCTTTCGATAATGCCCTCATGGAGAATTCATAATCTTCAGCTGTTATTAAATCGTCATTAAAGCCGCCAATTATTTCGTAGGTATTCTTGCTGAGTATCAAGTTGCCGCCGTTGATATATGACACATCTTTTTTTGATAATGGTTCGAACCAGTGTTTTTCTATCCACCCAGGATTTTCCGGTATTAAATAACGTGCTCCAGTCAGAATATGCTCATTCCTTAGTTCCGGAATGATTTTAACTATTTCTTCTCCCCATTTTTTTGTGATCCTGACATCGGCATCGAGAAAAGCGAGAATGTCTGCGTTTGCTTTATTGAGGCCAGTGTTTCTTGCTTTCGATACAGTGTTCCTTGAAGTTGAGTAGACAGTTGCACCTGCATCATTCGCAATTTGCGCAGTGTTGTCTGTAGAACCATTATCAATAACAATAATTTCAAATTGGATGTTTTTTACGGAATTCCTGATTGAGTCTATTAATGATTCGATATAATCCGCCTCGTTATATGCGGGTATAATTATTGATAATTCAGTTGTCATGGTCTGTTCTTGTGCGTTATTTAATATTTTTATCTTTTGCATGCAAAATCAAAAGTGGAGGATGTCTATATCGGCAGCTGAAAATTGAGCATGAGACATACTAGTGCTAGTTATAGAATTATTATACTATATTTAAAATCAACAGGTTAAACTATGAACTTTGGTGTGAATTGTGATTTCAAAAAATAATGATTTAGTAAAAAGCATTCTATTGTTCGTCGGCTCGATGCTGATAATGCTGATTTTAATGGAATGGACATTGCGAGCTTTTCTGCCTCCAGTTGTGGAATGGACTTATCCGCAGGAAAGTTATTTATTTGATCAGCAAACCGGACACTGGTTAACGCCAAATCAGCAATCATATACACATAGTAAAAAAGTCAATACTAATTCTGAAGGGCTGCGTGACCATGAGTATAGTTCTAGTGCTCCGAATGGAATCACCCGCATATTGGCAGTAGGTGATTCACAAACTTTCGGAAATGGTCTTGCTATCGAGGAGACCTGGCCTAAACAGTTGGAAGCAACCCTCAATACTAGTGTTGGTGATGATAAGAAATATGAAGTCATAAACGCAGGTCTTGCAAGCAGTGATACATGGCAGCATGAGGTTATTCTTGATCGATTGTTACCAAAATATAATCCAGATGTAGTTGTATTGGCCTTCTATGTCAATGATGCTGTCAAAAAATTTACGCCTTCGCAAGAGATGAAAAATAAACAGGAGGCTGGACAAACCAGACTGGTTTACGCTTTGAAAAAAAGTGCTTTGCTGATGAGTCTCCGTACAGCTATTGGCGGAATTAAAAATATGGTGAAACCTTCCGATGGGTTTTTGATGCAACAATCTTTGCTGAAAGGTGAAGACAGTCCAGTTTTGGATGCGCGCTGGAAGCAAGTGAGTGACTCCATTGTATCTATGAAGCGTATGAGTGACGTTTACAAAGCAAAATTTATGATTTTTTCCATCCCAAGGCGTGATCAGATTTATGGTGTAATGCCGTGGGATGCCTATTACGAAAAATTAACTACGATTGCTGAACAAAACCAGGTGTCTGTATTCAGTATGCAGGAGCCGTTACAAGCTGCTTATAAGGAATACGGCAAGGAATTATTTATACCCTGGGATGGGCATAATACAGGCATTGCCAATCAAATAATTGCTGAGACGTTAAGTAAACAGTTTTAACAATTGTATTCTAAGCAAGGTCTATTAAGTGTTAACCCCGGCAACTTTATTTTGCTGGGCATTCGATCTCACTGATGCTGGAATATGAGAGTGGATAGCGAATCGCATCCAACATCCAGCCGACTTCATCTTCATCCCAGCCGCTGATATAGCTCCAGACGACTTCTCCATCTGATGTGACCTCAAATGCTCGGCCAGCATCGGTTTCTGCAATCAGGATGTTGCCATTTTCGAGTATCTGATGTTTGCCGCGATAGGGCGTATAGAAGGTATTTTTATCATCAGTTTGATAGACAGTTTCGTAATCGCGGGTGACAGGATTGATTCGCAAGATTTGGCTGCCCCCAAGATCACCTAGAAAATGGTTATCAGCATTCCTTGACCCGCCGACCCGGTTGTCCAGCAGAGTGATCGTGCCATCAGCCTGAAAATCTGGATCATGCTGACCAACCATAGGGCCTGTCTGCCACCATTTTAGATTGTGTGTTTTAGCATCCAGGATCCAGATTTGATTTAGATTACGCGAACTCAACATGATGTCGCCAGCTTCAAACAGTGGGAAGGCATCGGCCATGGACGCGCTAAGTATCTCCACGTCATTAGTGTGTAGCATATCACCTGGGCTGTTGGTTTTGATTTTAATTATGCCCTGGGCATTCTGTTTAACCAGCGTATCGACCAGATCGATTGTTTCGAGTAATTCACCGGTTTTCGGATCAAAGCGGCCGAGCTGATCCATTCCAAACTTTTTGGAAAGAATTGTTTTCTCGTTGTAACGTTTAGTGAATTTAGGTGCCCAGATAAACCCATTTTCATCGATGAAGACAGAATGGTGTGTGCGTGCTGCATTTCGCCAGAGAACCTTTCCGCAGGCAGATATTCTGACCATTCCTCTACCATCAAAATTGGCTACAAAATCACCGTTAGGATATAACGCGGCTCCGTGAACGAGCGCATCAAATTTGAAAGACATTTCATCAGGGGCAAGTTTGAAAAAGTCAAAAGGCCATTCGTGAATCAACGTTCCATCTTGTCCGTATAACCTTGCTCCAAGCGCGTTACCGAACAAACCAACCAGAAAAGTCACGCCAGGTTGTGATCGTTCAGTATTTGCTGTTACAAGACCTGTCTGTTTGAAACGAAGCGGCTGAATATGGCCGGTGGGTTTGTTAAAGAAATAGGCTTTACCATTGCGCTGCAGATCTTTTACAGCCGCAAATGCATCACGAATCAGGGGCTGTGGTTGAAGCTTTAGATGTCCGATAATGACACCGGCAAGGAAAACAAGTGCTATACCGCTGATAATGCTAGTCAGGAAAGTAACATTTGTTTTTTTGAACAGTGTGGCTATTTTATTAAACACTTGAATTATCCAGAAGGTGTTGATGTATATCCTTGGCTTTGCGAGTCAGTATAGGAGAAAAGCTGTCATTTTCTGCATGATATTGTACAGGACGTATATGGGACACTGCGGATTCAAGATCTTTGCCGGTACCTAAGCCAATTTTCTCGCAAATCGGGGCGAGTGTGCCAAGCCCATTCTCACAAACTTTTTCATGTGAAATGATTACCGCATTGCCACGTTTCTCAATTATATGTTCAAAAGTAGCAATCCAGTAAGCTAGCCAGTAATCAGGAAATTCAGGTTGATAACCTGCAGTTAATTCGATCAGTCCGTTAAAAGCAAAAGGCCGATGCAGGCTTCCAAATTCATAATGACCAATGTCTTCCATATAGCGTTTTACGAACGTATCTTCCGCTTGTAGTTTTGTGAAATTCAGATGTTGTCTGTGGAGAGACAATGCATGCTCAAGTGGATCTCTTAGAACAATCAGAATGGTAGCATCAGGTAACATTTTTGGAATGTAATCAAGTCTGGCAATATTGGCGTTATTTTTTGAAAGGTAGCGTACATTATCTAAATGATCTGGACGGCGCAGAAATGCGATCTTTTTCATATGCTCCCGAAAAAAAGCGGTGGCTTCAGGTTTTTCGTCCTGCTTATTCCAGAGCTGAATTTGACTTTTTTTATAGTGATTTGGCCAGAAGCTTTTCCAGAAGACCTCCTCAAAAGATTCAGGGCTGTCAAAGCCGACTTTGACACCATCACCGTGGGCGCGCTCGCGCACCGTGGTTTTTGACCGGAAACGGCCAGAGAGTTTAGACCAAAGAACCGGGGATAGAATGAAGGGCATATCGCGGTAGGTATTGCAGGCCAACTCCGGCAGATTATGCAAAATCTCCAACAATAGTGTTGTACCTGCTCTTGCCAGAGAAGTTATGAATACCGGTTGAGATGAATTGGCAGATTTCCAGGCGGAGTTAAAGACAGTGTTTTCGATATCTGCAGCTGTCAGTTGGATAGCAGGAGAGGCGAACGCTACCCGATGAAAAAGCCGATCCGTAGCCGAATAGTTTACCTCGAAGGCCATAACTTGTTTTTAAAATACCAACCGGTGCAGATAACAAGTGAGAGAATTATAATTACGTCCCAGCGGCTTAGAAACCCCATGACATTTTCTGCGACTACAAACCCTAGCTTGTCTGCGATGTAAATAGGCAAGGCAGCAGAAAGCAGGGCGGCAATACTGCGAATCAGGATTGAGAAGAAGCTGCTAAACAAGTTGATTGAAAATCCTTGTATGGCTTTCTCACGTGCCACCTCATTCAGAGACGTGTCACGCATTGTAGATACAGCTTCTCGTGCAGTTTTAGTTACACCTGTGGCAACAGGTACGATCCGAAGTAAAAAGAAGGCGAGTAAAAAAATAACAACTGAAACTAGGGATATCGTGATAATCACTGTGAAGAATTATCAGCGTCATCAACTGCATCATTGGTCTTGTTATTTTTCCTTAGTAGGCGTTTTAGCGGGTACCAGATGAATCCGATAATCGCTAGTAGTACCGCGCCAATTAAGGCAATCAGGGTGCCAATAGCGCTCAGGCCTGCACCTGGGCCGATATAGGCATGCGCCAGCTGTGGAGCCTGGGCTAACCAGCCAGCCAGTATTAGGCAGAAAAATATTTTCTTCATGCCCATTCTCTCCAGCACTGCATCAGAACAACGTATAAATAAACGGTGCAACCGCAGAACCCTGTGATAACACAATAAGCACACCCAGCAGAAGCAACATTACAATCAGCGGTGCCAGCCAGAATTTCTTGCGGGCTCTCATGAAGCCCCATAAATCTTTTAATAGTTCTAACATCAGTAAGGGTTCTCCAGATCTTCTTTAGGCGCTTGTGCGCTCTTGATTCGATAGCTGCCAGTTTGCTTATCCAGCTTGCGGTTCATAGGGTCTTTGCCAAACAACCGCATAATCAGGCCCATTGGAAAGACGATGACATAAAATAACAAACCCAGAATGATACGCGTATTAATCCAGCCGAGCACGCCGCCTATTTTCATCCAGATCGTGTAGACCGGTTTCAGGCTACTTGGAAATAGGAGTGCTGGTGCAACAAAGAGGCCGCCAGCTATCCAGGGCCAGGTGGGCAGGGCGCGGTCAAATACCCAGGGAAAGAACAGGCCAAACAGGACGCCAATAAAGCCCGCCATCATGAAGCCGAATTTACGTAATCCAGCGTTATCTAGTTCAGGAATTTCGTGTTTCATCATTTAATCCAGTGCAAATTCATTACGCCAGTCGCCTGCTTCTTTCCATTCCGGCTGGTCGGTTTTGGCGACCAGGACATTTTCCAGTGCTAGATAGTCCATTTCAGTCCGCATAAAACACCGGTAGGCATCTTCCGGTGTGCAGACGATAGGTTCACCTCGCACGTTAAATGAGGTATTGACCAGTACCGGGCAGCCGGTTTGCTTATCAAAGGCGTCCAACAGGGCATGAAAGCGAGGGTTGGTTTCCTCGTGTACCGTTTGAATACGTGCGGAATAATCGACATGAGTCACTGCTGATATCTCGGAACGTGGGATATTGAGCTTTTCGATGCCGAACAATTTTTCCTGTTCAGCGGTCATTTGTGTGCATTTTTCAGCTTTAACAGGTGCGACCAGCAACATATATGGGCTTGCTCGGTCGATCTCGAACCAGTCAGAGACATTTTCAGCTTTTACCACCGGTGCAAAGGGCCGGAAGGACTCACGGTATTTAATCTTAAGGTTCATCACCGATTGCATTTTTATACTGCGTGGATCGCCGATGATGGATCGGCCACCCAGTGAGCGTGGGCCAAATTCCATGCGTCCCTGGAACCAGCCGACGACGTTTTCATTATCCATGATTTCAGCCAGTTTCGGCATCATGTCTGCGTCATCCATAATCTCGTACTTGGCATTGACAGAATCCAGGTAGTCGGTAATAGACTTTTGGCTATGTCTGGGACCGAGATAGGAACCGGACATAAAATCGCGGCCATTAACGGTGCGGCCATTGTCCAGGTATTCGTACCAGGTGGTTAAGGCAGCGCCTATGGCACCACCTGCATCACCCGCAGCTGGTTGAATCCATATATCTTTAAAAGGTCCCTCGCGCAGAATGCGGCCATTTGAAACGCAGTTAAGGGCAACACCCCCGGCCAGGCAGAGGTAATCCGTTTTCAGCTCTTTATGGATCGTATTGCAGATCTTGAGCACGATTTCTTCGGTGACCACCTGAATCGAGCGGGCAATGTCCATTTCCCGCTGGGTAATGGTCGATTCCGACTCGCGTGCCGGAGCACCAAACAGCTTGGCAAATTTGCTGTTGGTCATGGTTAAACCAGTGGCATAATTGAAATAGCTCATATCGAGCCGAAATGTGCCATCGTCCTTCACATCCAGCAGGTTATCCAAAATCAGGTCGACGTATTTAGGTTCGCCATAAGGGGCAAGTCCCATCAACTTGTATTCACCAGAATTGACTCTAAAGCCTGTGTAGTAGGTAAAGGCTGAATAAAGCAGGCCAAGGGAATGCGGGAAATCCAGCTCCCATTCGGGTGTAAGTTTGCTGCCCTCACCCAGCCAGACAGAACTGGTAGCCCATTCGCCGACGCCATCGAGGCAGAGCACAGCCGCTTTGTCATAAGGGCTGGCATAAAAGGCCGAGGCAGCGTGTGATTTATGGTGTTCATTGAACAGTAGAGGAGGCAGGTCTTCTTCCTTGCCGCCCATTAAGGCTGCCAGATCCTTTTTGAGCATTTTTTTCAGAAATAGCTTTTCCTTGAGCCAGACTGGCATAGCGGCAATAAAGGAGCGAAAACCCTTGGGAGCAAAGGATAGATAGGTTTCCAGCAAGCGTTCGAATTTGATCAGTGGTTTGTCATAGAAGGTAATGTAGTCAATATCACTCAGAGTCAGATTGGCCTCTGCCAGGCAGGCTTCAATAGCGCGCGTCGGGAATCCAGGATCATGTTTAATCCGGGTAAAACGCTCTTCCTGGGCGGCGGCAACCAGATCGCCGTCAACGACCAGAGCGGCTGCGCTGTCATGATAAAAGGCTGACAGGCCTAGAATATTACGACTCAAGGGTGTGTACTCCGGTGAGTTAATTTCATGGTTAAAGTGTGTTTTTCTGTAAAGGGGCTGGTTAATACCAGTGAAACCTATGCTGCTCCATTGAGCGTTACTGTGAGATTTCAGCCCTGTTGTCTATTATTAAGTCCATTCAGTTAAAAATGGCTAATTCCTATTGAAATCAGCTAATTATTTAACGGCTTCAGTTCTATAAAGCTGAATAACCCAGATTCGGATTCTAGTCGCTGTAAACAGGTGCCAAATTGTTTCTGTACAGCTAAACTATCCTGAATTTTGAGCGATAATCTTTTTTAGATCAAGTAATAACGCCAACTTAGGAATAGTTCTCCAGCATTACGACTGGGGCAACAAGCCACTGGAAGCTAATGATATCAGATAAATATAAATGCATATTTGTGCATATCCCAAAGGTGGCCGGTCAAAGCATTGAGCACGTTTTCCTTGATCTGCACGGGTTAACGTGGGAAACCAGGGAACCGCTATTATTACGTCTGAATGACGATCCGGCAATTGGACCTCCTCGATTGGCGCATCTTAAGGCGTCAGAATATGTCAGCTGTGGGCATATTCCTAAGGAAAGTTTTGATACTTATTACAAATTTGCATTTGTCAGAAACCCCTGGAGCCGGCTCATCTCTTTTTACAAGTATTTAGGCTATGCAGATTATTTGACCTTCAGTGAATTTATTCATGGTGAGTTTATGGAAAAGGAGTGGGGCGAGAACCAGTGGTTTGTGGGGCCGCAGTACGATTATATTTTTGATGAACAGGGTAATCAGTTGGTTGATTATGTGGGGAAACTTGAAGATTTGCAGAAAGGATTTGATGACGTATGTGCTCGGCTGGAAATACCGCAAACCAAACTGCCTAACGTAAATACTACTGCCGGTAAAAAAGGAAGCCTGGGAAAGTTGAAGGAGTTTGTAAAAAAAATCTCTCCCTTTCATGTTTATGTCGAAACTTATGACCACTACAGCAAGTATTACGACAGCCAGACACGCCGGGTTGTTTCTGAATTGTATGCCAAGGATATTGAAACCTTTGGCTATGATTTTGTGCAACGATAAAATTATCTCTTAGATGCCACCCCAGTAATGAATGCTATCCTGATCATGTTTCATTTAGAGCTTGATGCTGGGTATGCAATGGATAGTCTGCTTGATGCGTTTTTAAAAATGGCCCAGGCACTCGTCAATAAAAATGAAAAAATACATATCTCGTATACAAATATACAAAATAAAGAAAAACAAAAAATACTGTCTGAATATACCAACATCATAGAATATGATCCGGCTTCATCAGATGCATCGAAACATGTTTTTATTGAGAAATATGTAAGAGAGTATCAGATTGATATTGTGTTTGGCTTCGATCAACCAGTACATCAACCGGCTTATAAACCGCTGCGCAGAGGAGGCGTTAGAAAAATTATTTCCTATCAGGGCGCGCCGATGAGTGATCCGAATAAGGGTTTTAAACTATTATTAAAGAAATTACAGGTTAAAATGGCAAAACACTCTCCTGAGCACTATATTTTTGAGTCGCAAGCTATGGCGGAAACCGCTTATCAAGGAAGAGGTGTTCCAAAAGATAGAGTAAGCGTTGTACCTCTTGGTGTGGATGCTGAAAAATATATGCCTTCTTTAAACGCAACTCTGTTTGCACACAAAACATTTTCGATACCTAAGGATAGAAGAATAATCTACTATTCAGGGCATATGGAAAAACGAAAAGGCGTCACAGTATTAATTAATGCAGCAATTCACTTAAAGGATGTTTTAGGCCGCAATGATTTCCATTTTCTAATACTGGGAAACCGGCCAGGAGAAGAAGAACCATACTTGGAAATGTTACAAGGGGAGCGTGCAGAAGCACATGTAACTTTTGGTGGTTACCGGGATGATATTGCGCAAATTCTACCCTGTAGTTATATAGGTACTATAGCATCAACTGGATGGGACTCATTTACTGTGACGTCGCTTGAAATTGCCTCATGTGGTCTCCCATTGTTAGTCTCTAAATTACAGGGTCTAGCTGAAACCATTGAAGAAGGAAAAACGGGCTTTTCGTTTAAGCCAGGCGATTATTCTGCTTTGGCAAAATATATAGATATGTTTCTGGATGATGAATTCTTAAGAGATAGTTTTGGCGAGCAAGCCAGAGCCAGAATCCTGGCTGGTTTTTCAAAGCAGCGCCAGATAGATAGTTTAGTCGGTGTGGTTCAGCGTGTCTGTAGTTCTTCATGAATGAGTGGTGTTTTTAAATTGAGTCTGATAAAAAAAACAGGCAAAAGATTAATTACTGGATCAGGGGTGATTGGGAAATCTCTGCGGCGGTGTCTGGGGCATTATGAATCAGTTGTTGGCCCGGTGTATGCCCAGCGGCGCCATAAATCCAGTATGGAAAGAGGGTGCTCAATTACACATGGTCTAGAGTTGATCAAGCAACGTTGGCCGGAAGTGCAAAGCTCAGAACTCGCATCCCCAGTATTTATACTCTCAGCAGGTTGGCGCTCAGGTTCAACTATGATGCAGCGCCTTATTATGTCTCGTCAATCGATACTCGTATGGGGTGAACCCTATTCACATGCCAGAATAATTAGCCATTTGGCTGATGGAATATCGGCTATAACTGAATCATGGCCTGATGAAGACTGGTTTATAGATAGTTATGATCTGAAAGAAATTAGCAGTACTTTTGTGGCTAACATGTATCCGCCTGTTCAGGATATGCAGGAGGCGTGTCTGGCATACATGAAAACATTGTTGAAAGAACCTGCCAGACAAAGAGGGTTTCAACGTTGGGGATTAAAAGATGTTCGACTGACAATTGAAGATGCGCATTTTATAAAATGGTTATTTCCAAATGCAAAATTTGTGTTTTTATGCCGCAATCCCTACAACGCCTATAAATCCTACAGTACGGATAGGTCATGGTATCGTGAATGGCCGAATAGTCCTGTATTTACTGCTACACAGTTTGGTCGGCACTGGAATAGTCTGGCAACAGGGTTTTATGAAGGTGCAGAAAAAGTTGGTGGTATCTTCTTGCGGTATGAAGATGTGCTGAATGGCGCTGTTGATTTATCTACAATAGAAACTTATCTCGACCTTAAAATAGACCCGTCCCTGCTGAATAAGAAAGTAGGTAGCCATTCAAAAGAAAAAAATAATTTATCATTGATTGAATTAAAACAACTTAAAAAGGAAGTGGGAGCTATGGCGATTTTACTTGGGTACAAGCCGTAAAAAATGAAAACCATATTAATATGTCACTCGGGTGCGCGAATGACGCGTTTGGGTTTTGCAAGGTGGCTGGCATCATTTACAGATCTTGCCGGTATTGTGGAAATTCATGAAGATGGATCAAGAGCAAAGCAGCGAATTCGCTCGGAAGTTAGCCGTATTGGATGGTTGCGTTTTATCTTTGATGTTCTTCCCTACCGCATTTATAGTCGGATTGTTGATCAGGATAAAGATAAACAATGGGAAGACGAGCAGATGGCCAGGCTCGGGGAGGCTTTCCCGGATATTCCGGAATCAACCAAAGTACTAGTAACCCACTCACCCAATTCTAATGAGGCAAGAGAATTTATCGCCTCACTGTCTCCTGATATGGCCATTGCGCGCTGTAAAACACTTCTTAAAAAGGATATCTATTCCATAGCCAGGGACGGTACATTTGTTTTGCATCCTGGTGTTTGTCCAGAATACAGGAATGCACACGGTTGTTTCTGGGCGCTAGCAAATAATGAACCTGAAAAGGTTGGTATGACCCTGTTAAAGATAGACGATGGTATTGATACTGGCCCGGTTTATGGCTATTACAGTTATCCGTTTGATGTTTCTAAAGAAACGATTGGAATTATTTACAACCGTGTTGTGTACGATAATCTGGATGTGTTGCGTGAAAAATTTATAGAAATACATAATAATAAAGCGGCACTATTAGATACCAGAGGAAGAAAATCCGGGATCTGGGGTCAACCCTGGCTTAGCCAGTATTTGAAAATTAAAAAACGGGGAAAGTTTAATGGCTAGTCGGGTAACAGCACTGCTCTATCATGATGTGCTCGAAGGAGAGGATCCGGATCAGTCCGGGCTGCCCGGAAAAAACTCTGCCGAATACAAGATCGCCAGCAACGAATTCGATCGTCATTTAACAGCGATTAATAAGTCATTGCGAAGCCCTGTTATTACACGCATATCCGAAGCAGATAGCAGTGTTGTGCCGCCGGTTATGTTTACCTTTGATGACGGAGGCGTCAGTGCAATAGATATTATTGCACCTGCTCTTGAGCGTAATGGCTGGAAAGGCGTGTTCTTTATTCCAACAGATTATATTGATAAAGATGCGTTTTTAAGCCGAGACCAAATCAGGGCGCTTTATAATCGCGGTCATATTATTGGTAGCCATAGCTGTTCTCATCCAAAGAAAATTTCAGAGTGTACGCCGGAACAGTTATTGTCCGAATGGTGCGGTAGTCTGAAAATACTGTCTGAAATCCTGGAACGTCCAGTAACTGTTGCCTCTATCCCGGGAGGCTTTTATTCGAACGCAGTTGTAGAAGCAGCGATAGAATGCGGTGTTAAGTACCTGTTTACTTCTGAACCAGTCCAGAAGGTCTGGCATGAAGGTGAATGCGCCATAATTGGCCGGTTTTCTGTCAAGCGGGGTGATGAAGCGAGAGTGCCAGCAGAATTTGCTGCGAATAACCCGCTAAGGATGTTTCGCCAATACTCATACTGGAATATTAAAAAGGCTGCAAAAGCGTTTAGCGGCCCTGTCTATCCGTGGGTCAGAAGTTATTATTTATCCCGCAAGAATGGCTAACCGATTTCTTTAAGTGTCAAATAAGCCATGAAAATTATGGTCTTGTTCCTGGTTCGTGTAAGTTAGAATTGCAAATAGTGTATATTTTGTAGGAGCGGCTTTAGCCGCGAAAGGCGATGTACCGACTATCGCGGCTAAAGCCGCCCATACAGGTTTTTAATGGATTGGTTTCTTAAGTCATGGGGTATTGTGACTATCTGAATCTTTTGGTTAGTTGCTTGCCTTTTTGCAGCAGTTCCTGCTTTTCTTCCCGGCTTAGTATTGGAAGAGTGAAAACACTTGCGATAAACACGCACAAAATGAGCATTCTTGCGCTGATTGATAATAATATATCTTCTGTTACCAGATAAGAGAAACCCAGACATACGGAGGCAGCTGTAACCAGCATAATGACCTTTCTCCAGGGCAGGTTCATGTTATAAAGTTGTGAGCCTTTATAGTTAATCCATAAGAACCTGACTATGAAGCCAATCACGGTTGCAACTGCAGCACCGTATATTCCGTACGCAGGGATTAGACTCAAATAGGCGATAGTAATAATTACAACGGCTATTGCCTCTGCAATAGCGATATGGGATGTTTTTTTACTAAGCAATATACCCAGGTCACAGTATTTCGACCAGGCCTGAAATATATAGGCAAAAATTATAATTGGCACTATTTTATAGGCGCTATGAAATTCAGGGGCGGACATGATTTTGAGTAGATCTTTGACAAATAAGGATATGCAAAGCCCCAGTGTGATCATGATGATATTGAAATATAGAAATGTCTTCTGGTAGGTAGCTACAGCATTCTCGGTTTTATGGATGGCGTATTTTTCTGAATCCCAGATTTTCTCAAAAGGTGTCCAGGAGAGCAGCATAAAGATAAAGCCGAATTTATAGCCGAGTGCGTAAAGGCCAACCTGTGTTAAATCGGTGAACTGATTAAGAATATATCTATCGCCAAATGCCAGATAGAATGAGCCTATTGTGGCTATCTTGATAGGTAGACTGAAACCGAATAGCTTTTTGCATACTTTTATTGATGCATTAAAACCCACATGTAAAAGTGACCTTCCTGTCAATAACGCTGCCATTACTGTACTGGAAATGACAGCACTGTAAATGACACCCTCAACATGTAGGTTTTTATACACCACAAAATATATATTCAAGGATAGCTGTAAGAGCAATTTTATCAAACTGGCGCTGAAAAACAGCCAGGGTTTTTTATCTGCTCTGATATGAACAAGAGGGATTTCAATCAAAGGCAGCATGAACATTGTGAGGGTGAATAATATAATTTCATCCTTGAATCCCGCGTCCGAAAATATCAGCAGTGCGAGTTGCTCAGAAAACAGTATGACAGCAAGCGCACCTGCGCCATTGAATACAAATCCCAGTAACAAGGCTGAAGATATGATGGATTTCTTTTCGGATTCAGATTTAGCGCTGCAATAAAAACGGAAGACAGATTGACCTACCCGGGCACCAAACAGAATGGCAGCAAAGTCGATGAGCATCGAAAGCAGTTCGACCGTTCCGTAATCTTCTGGTGTCAAGTATCGGGTATAAATTGGTAACATGATCAGGCTGACGCTGTATCTTAGTAAGTCACCAAATAGATAGACTGATCCGTGGCTTATTATGCGTTTAGAGTTATTCATCGTTGTGTATTTGTGGAAGTATTGAATATCAATTAATGAGTGATGAATATATTTCTATGTATGCATCAGCATTTGTCTGTGATGAATAGTGTTGAGACAAGCGATCGTATGCATTACGGCTTAATATTTGCCGACGGTTAGTGCTGGATAAGAGCGTGCGAATTGCATCAGCATATTCAATTGGGTTCTGATTATTGATCAATACACCACATTGTCCATGGTCCAATAATTCAGGTATCCCACCAACGGCATGTGCCACGATAGGCGCTTGGCATGCCATGGCTTCCAGTAGAACCATAGGCAAGCCTTCGTGGTCTGAAATCATAATGAGTATATCTGTCTTGTTCAATTCAGTTGCCATGTTATCGGTTTGACCTTCGAAAATAATTGATTCAGAAACTCCCGAGTCAAGATTAAGTTTTTCAAGTTCATTTTTCAGGGGGCCAGTGCCATAAATATGGAACGTTGCTGAGATATCCGGGTAAGTAGAAATAAATTTCTTTGCCACCTGAATAAACAGGTCAACCCTTTTTACCGGGACAAGCCTGCCAGCAAAGCCAATGCGGAATGTATAAGCTTCAGCGGGCTGATGAAATTCTTTGGATGGCAGATGATGGGTGGTATTAAGAATATCCAGCCCATTTTGGATAATCGCTATTCTGGTTTCAGGGAAGTGTTCTGCGAGCTTTACTTTTAAGTCAGTAGAAACGGCAATGATTTTACGTTGCAGGATTCTTCCAGAAAACCAGTCGGCGAAATTATATAGCCACTTATGAAACAATAATAGAGAGGGGCTATGTTCAGGTGCGCCATGAGAGGTTCTCATGGATACAATATTATTGAAGAATACCAGACAAAAGCTGCTCAGTATGTTTTCTTTTTTACCATGAGTATGAACAATATCTGGTTTTACTCTACGCAATAATGTGAATATTCTGGATATTATTTTTAACCCATTAAGTTTTGTTTCATCAAAAACTATAACGTCAATTCCTTCGCTTTTTAATTTCTTTTCGAGGATGCCATAGTTCATTAGAACGACAGATACTTTGACCATTTCTGATTGATGCAATGTTTTAGCCAGCGTATACAACTGTGCTTCTGCACCTGCCCAGATATCACCCGAGGCGATATGCAGCACATGAATTGCTTTTTGTCTAGTCATTACCAGGGTCAGACTGGCTGCCTTTCAAAGCTCGCATGCGGCTTCTGGCTTTCAGGTACAACGTCATGATCAGAGTATCGATATTCTGTATTGCCCAGTCTGACTGGAGATAATAGGAGTCTAGCCTGGGCAGGGTCACATAGTTTTCTTTTGAGCTAAGGTGACGTAGTTCTACGGTCACTATGCCTTTGTAACGCTTGCTAACAAAATCACGTGCTGCTGCGTTATGAAAACCGTAAGGATAGGCGAAGTATTCAGGTTTTCTTCCGAGTTTTCTAGTTATTAGATCATCAGCAGTGTCACAGTCATCCTGCATTTCTGTAACAGAAATTTTCCGCATATCCGGATGGGTGTGAGTATGGCTATCAATAAAAACCCCGGATTGGTGTAGTTCTTCTAGCTGTTCCCAGGTGAGCATATCAAACGAGGGAATGTCCACGGGTTGTGCGGGCCAGGGCGTGCCGTTTTCAATAGCCTCGGTTGTAAGGAACAGGTGTGCAGGTGCATTATATTTTTTTAATTCGGGTAGCGCATATTCGTACACTGATCGCATGCCATCATCAAAGGTGATTGCCACACCCGGCCCCTGGCTTGAGTTTAACAGGGTATCCAGATCATAAATGGGGATCTGTTTATGAGTCAGAGATGCGAGTAAACCGGCAAAGTAATCAGGCTTATATGAAATTACGGAGCCAGAATCATCGATGCTGTGGAATGTCAGGATGGCGCGCATAAAATGATGGGATTCAGATTATGCAAGGGCTTTGACTGCGCGGACTGTTACCACAACCTCGAAATCTGGATCGCAGACATCCAGTTCTGATTCTGAGAGTTCAGCAGTCGCCAGTCCGTGGAGGGATGCGCAGGCCGTTAAAACATTGCCATAGGATGATACGTCACAGTTAGCACCGGGAAAGGTTTCTTTAAACAAGGCATCACATGACTGGGTTGTCAAATGCCAGTATTCACCCCAGTCATCTCTCCCCAGGCGACGGCCAATTTTACTGATGCCGTGTGTTGTCAGTAATAAAACGCCACCCGGTTTGAGGATTCGGTGCAGTGTGCGTAAAGCCGCTTTCATGTCATAGATCATCTGAATAGACTGCGTGAAAATGATGCAATCAAACAGGTCAGAAGGAATATGATCAGCTGTCGTCAGGTCACCGACCAGTGTTGCCTCCGGGTTTCCCTCCGTCACATGTAAGACATCTGTTTGGGTGACTTTTTCTTTACCAAATTTCTTTATATAGAAGGCATCACCCATTTCCAGGCAACGACCCTGGATGTCGGCAATGTTTTTGTTCAGGTAATGCTCGATGTAATAGCGATCAATGGGTAGCCCACGGTCGATTCCAAAGATGGGGCTGATCGGCGTAGTCCTGCCAAAATCGCCAAACTTGACTGTTCCGGCACGCGGCCACTGCAGCCGGTAGCGGCGCATTTGCCGAACGACCCAGGCCCTGAAATTGGCGGGAAAAATAATTTTTGCAAGCATAAATAGTCTTACACAGTTGTGACTGTATTAGTGAGTCTCTGATTTATGAGTAAGAACTTGTAGGAGCGGCTTTAGCCGCGAGGTAGCCGCAGCGTTTATCGCGGCTGAAGCCGCTCCTACAGAGTATGTATTGTTCACTATGGCAAATTGCATGAATTAATCAGAGGTTCTTTAAGGTGGTAGATGGCTTTATTCAGGCGCTTTTAACGCACAGAAAACCGGCAAAGTTATACCACTGGAAGAAGGTTTCTACGGTCTTAAAGCCATTTCTGCGATATAACTCAAAATTTTCATCAAACCGGTAGGGGATCAGTACATTTTCCAGTGCTTCGCGTTTTTTATGGATTTCTTCATCAGAGTAGCCGTTGCGTTTTTTGAAATCGTAATAAAATTCGATGAAATAGCGGTTCATGTCAGAATCGTTGGTCAGCACTTTGTCGGTAACAATCAACACACCGCCATCAGCCATTTCATCGTAAATCTTCTTGATCAGTTTATCGCGGCGCAGTGGACGGATAAATTGCAGCGTCCAGCACAGGGTGACAACACTGGCATTTTTTAAATCAATTTCTTCAAGTTCACCATTCAGGTCGCCGAGACGAAATTCTACCTGGTCGTTAACGCCTGCAGCAGATACATTGTCACGCGAACGATCAAGCATGGGTTCGGAATTATCATAGCCAATCAATTTGGCTTCTTTACCTAAAATATTTGCAAATCGTATCAGCGTTGTACCCGTGGACGAGCCCAGATCAATCGCGGTTGTGCCGGGTATCCAGAAACGATGTGCAATTTCTTCGATCAGGCTTTGTTGTTCCAGATAGAACGGCACGCTGCGCGTGAGCATGTCATCAAAAACTTTGGCGACTTCTTCGTTAAACTGGAAGTCGCTGCCACGTGCTGCTGTATTTGTAAAAATATCGTCTCGGTTCATACCATCCAGTCCTTAATGTGTTGAATGCCAAATTGTCCGGGTTAAGCGGGTGAAAATTAACAAAACAATTGTATTTCAGGCCGGTAATTGAGCGGCCTGATTACGCTGATTCTTGAGTGGATTCCAGAATATCCGGGTTCGGCACAGCTTTAAATTTAGTGGCTGATTTTATTATAAAATTAGATATCCTGCAGAATCGGTTGGAGAACAGCATGGCTAAAAGATTTTCTTAGTATATCGTAATAATTACAATATGTTAGGGAGCATCTGATTAAATCATGCATTTGTCATAGCGAACAGTACAAATTCTGTAGGAGCGGCTTTAGCCGCGATGGGGCTGCGGTGTCTATCGCGGCTGAAGCCGCTCCTACAGATATTTGCTACTTATCAGGGGCTCCTAGATTGATTGTTGGGATTGCGCTTGTGGCTTGCCACACTTTTCTTGCAGGCGTTCTACCAGCCAGTCCGTCTCGGCTGTATCCATACGCCGGACATCCTCGGCCAAGCCGCGATCCTGGAAGAGTTGTTCTACTTTCCCGCCGACACCAGGATAATAATCGATACCGATGGTGGGTAATGCTTGCGATAGGGCAAAGATGCTGGCATGGAAGCGCATCGTGATAGCCGCGTCCAGACTGCGTATCAGATAGAGAACAGCATCGACATCGGGATCGGCTTCCCATACCTGCAGATCAACGTCATTACCGACAAGGTTTTGCAGGCGGTAGGCTGCTGCCAGATCTGAATAGCCGATCTGGATCAGGTTCATAGGAAAGAAAATATACGACACAGGCTTACTTGTGATGGCGGAAAACTGCCGCATGCTGTCAGCCAGATTGGACATGAACTGCTTTTCCATGGCGCGCGAGTAGGCTTCACCTTGTGTGCTCCAGAAATGGCGAATTGGGCGTACATTGATACCGATGCGGATTCGGCCTTGTGTGTTTTCGAGAATCCGGTCTGTTGATTGACGCTCATCCGGTGTGAGCCGGGTTAATTCCTGGCGGGTTTCGAGATAATCGAAAGCGGGATCACGGCCTATATTGACCTTGATGCCATTGAGTATGGGGTCACGCGCAGCGCCCTGGGTGCGGACGTTGATTCGGGCAGCGGACTGGGCGATTTTACGCGCTACCCATCGACTTGGGGCGCGTCGAAATGGTCCAACACCGACACCTTCGAGTAAGAAGGGTGTGTCCAGCTGGCGTGTTTTATAAATAGCAGCAAGTTGTTTGACAAGCACCGGCGGTAAGTCCATTAAAGGGCCGCCGGCCCATACCAGTGCATCAGTGTCATTGAGTGCACGGTTTACTTCATCGGGATGGTCTGGCAGCACGGTGAGTTTAACCGGTGTGTCCAGACAAGCAGTCAGGTGATTTGTGTATTCAGGTTGATGGCTGAACAGGCACGCTTCTGTTACACCGAATTGTTTGTGTAGGCGGAGCAAAACACCTCCCAGGATGGCGATGTCTCCGACATGTTCGCCACCATATACGCCAATCAGCGTTGCTCGTTTGAGCGTGCGATTATTGGTAGACGGTTTGTTGGCTAGTAGGGCAGGGCCCATGCGCCATACAACTTTGATGCAATTCCAGGCAAATGAGGATAGCTCGGTGAAGCGCGTTGAAAGTTTTTCAGCAAAGTTTGAATGGTGGCTATCCCGGTGTTTGACTACGTCCTTAAAAAAAGCAAGTTCGCGGGCAGATAACTCTACTGAGGGTTTGAAATCAATCCGGCAGCCGGTTGCATCTGCCAGCATGAGCAGGCTTTCTATGTAATGTACATTTGAGTGTTCGACGGGAACTTGCCAAACAACAGGCTCAGATTTCACCCTTGCCAGGGTTTCATTAACGATCTTTATAAGTTCAGTATTTTTACCTGTAATCGTTGCGTGCGCTTGACGCGCTGTTTGTGCATCCAGCTGAATCGTTTTCATGGGCTGATTATATACTAAGAAGTCTCTATTATTTCGAGCAGTGTAATGATTGCAGGAGCGGCTTCAGCCGCGATGGGATTGCGGTGTTCATCGCGGCTGAAGCCGCTCCTACAGATTCTTGTTAATTAATCATTGGTTTTTTGTGAAATATAAATCTGGTCACCGCGCACCTCACAAGGATAGGTATTTATCTTTTTCAAAGACTGGCAGGGACTGGAACCTGTGGCTGGATCCAAAGGAAGGTTATGCCAGGGACACATGATTTCTGTGTTTCGAATAGCGCCCAGTGAAAGATCGGCACCCATATGTGGGCATTTCCGACCAAATGCCTTGATGTCGCCTGAATCCAGTCGTACAACACAGATTTTTGATGTGACAGCTTTTATGGTTCCGACTTCAAGGCTGTTTAATGGGAGGCAGATATCTTCTGTAGATGACTCACTGACAGTATTTTCTGGAGGAGATTTAACGGCAGTCTTACCATTGTTGTGCAGGCCTGTCAGGCTCCTTATTTTTCTTGCTACGCGTTTTACCCGGTCATCGATATAGCTCCAGGCCAGATTCTGAGGGACTTCAGCAAACAAATTGAGCGGTCCATTTGCCAGTGCGGTGTGGGCATAGTGGTGGTAATGACCGTGGGTATATTTAGGCTTGGCAAGTGTGATCCGGAAACTGATTACGTGGCGTGTTTTATCTGTGCTGTTGATTTCAGAGCCATGCAGTTGATCACCATGAAACAGTATGACATCACCGGCTTGCATATTAAATGTCGTTGCTGGTCCCGGGTTTTGATCAGGGCTGATGTAGGGGCCGGTATTTTTAATATTGTCCCGATACTTTTTTGAGTAGATAGTCAGGCTGTTGCCGGTTTTTACCGGGCCAACTGCGATCCACACATTGATGAGATTATTCGGGCAATCTACCCAGCTGTCCCGGTGGGTTTTGTGTGGCGTAATTTTCCCATCACCATGCCGTTTGGTAAATTCTTTAAAATTCTTGATTTCTTTTACAGCAATGTCATGAGGAATGTGAAAACGAACATTCGGTTTGCGCTCGAAGAAAAAATTACCCGGGATCCCGAGTACTTTACTGACAAAGGGCTTTAGAAAATCGAGTGAACGTGCAGTAATTTCTTCATAAACCACATCAGTAATAGTGGGTATATCGGCTGCAGAGACGACGGTATGAATATTTTCAACGCCAGTTATTTTTGTACGCTCCGCGATATCATCGCCCATAGATTTCTGGATGCCAGTAAAGCTGGCTTGTTCGAGCAGGCTAAATAGCCCTGCGCTATGCAGACAGTCTCTAAGCATAAAGATTTCGCCGCTGAGAATGCGCTCTGACAAATTCAGAATTGGGAGGTCTTCAGATTTGAGTTCGATCGTTTCTGACAACATTATTGTTGACCTAAAGGCGCGTTAAAGTGGTTCAGCGCCTTTTATTATTGTTTGCGATAACTGTATATATGCAGATATACTAATATTTAACGCTGTGTAAAACAACAAAAACAGCTTTTTTCCAGGCCGTAAATATTGATTTATCTCATGGAAACTGCATATAGCGATTTTATTGATACCCCGTCTGCTACCAGGAAGCCGTGTCATGGTTCATAGCGGTGTGGATGGAGTGGGTCGGGAAGCATATTCAGATTGTCAGGATCAGTCTTCTCACGCTGACTATTTTATTGACGGCAACGACATCCTTTTTGCAATTCTTCTGGCGCTGATCGCTACGATTTTTTCGTACCAGTTCGGGGTTGGCAACCAGGTTGAGCAACTGCCTATTATCTTGCGTCAACTTGATCCTGGATATCTCACCAATGATTTCTTTGTAACGACCAGTGCCGAATTCGGTCCGCGTCTTTACTATGCAAAAGCAATGGCCTGGATGGGTAATTTTATACCCTTGTCATGGGTCTATTTAGGCCTTACATTTTTATCCGACCTGGCCTTGGTGGCTGTGACACATTGGGCTTCCCGCAGGATTATTGGAGCAGGGCAACTGGGAGCTGCCATTGCATCGGTGATGGTGCTTGGTTTAACCAGTTTTCATCTGGGCGAAGCCACACAAATTAGATACGAAGTTTTTCAGCCTGCCAGCCTGGCTATTCCAGGTGCTCTTTGGGCGGTTGGTCTGGGATTACTTGGGAGGCCTGTAGCCGCTGCAATTGTAGCGGCTATTTCCAGTTTGCCACATCCACTCTATGGAGCGGAGGGTGGCGCAGTGGCATTGGCGACTGCATTTTTTGCTTTGCTGATTGTGCCAGTGAGTGCCGATACCCCAATGACCCGCATACTCTGTCAATGGAAAGCATTGGCATGGCGAGATGCGCTGATCCGTACTGCCGCAGGCGCAGTGATTTTAGGGGTATTCCTGGCCTTGTTCTGGTGGTGGCCTTATAGAAACATCAATATGGGTGTGGCACTTTCATCAGGTGATTTTTTCGATATTCTAGCCCGGTTTCGTGCACCTCATCATTACCTTCCTGGCCACTTCCCACTTCAGGATTATGTGACAGCAGTGCTTTTTCTTGGGGTTATTGGTTTTAGCTTTGAGCATTGGTCGCGAACAGTATCACCACGTCGCGCTTTCTTGTTTTTGATGCCGATGATGGTGGCATTAGTTGCGTGTATTGTTGGGTGGTCTTTTCTGAAATTTGGCCTCTCCGTGCTGTACTAACACTGCAACCCTTTCGATTACTTTCTATTTTAAAGTGGGAAGGCTTTATGTTGTTGGGGTGGTTATTTGCCTGTTATTGGAAAAATCCCGGGGTTGCGTTTGCACGGCCATATACAGTCATGAGCCTATTGTCGGGGGGTGTAACGCATCCTGTTATAAATTTTATCGTTCTTTTTACCAGTCGCTTTTACCATCGATTATTAACGTTCTCGCCTAACTCTCTTTTGATTGTTGGGGTGGGAACCCTCACTGGATTATTATGGCTAGTGTTCGGGGAATTAGACGAACAGTTGTATTTATTAGTTGCCTTCTGTTTCACGGCAATGTTTATGTCTTCCTGGCGAAAAAGTGCCGTAATATTTGTTACCGGTGTATTGCTGTTAGTTGTAATGATGAATCGGGATTGGTTACCTGTTTCGCCTGTATTTACGCTATCCAGTCAGCAAGATGAGAAGACCACCACTGCTCGTGAAATAGCGCAAGTTACACCGAAAGATGCCTTGTTTGTCGTGCCTCCACAATTTGGTTTACTGCGCATATATGGAAAGCGTGCTCTGGTCGTAGATTTTAAATCGATCCCTTTTCAGGATGCAGCTATGCTCGAGTGGCGAGAACGGATGAGAGTTGTATACGGTGATGTAGAGGGGGGTGGTTTTAAAGCGGCAAGAGCCTTTGACCAGGCTTACCACCAGATGACAGATGTTCATTTACTCGAGCTGGCGAACCGCTACGGAGCTACTCACGCGTTGTTGTATGCGGATACGCTTTCACAATTAGTCGAAGTGTACGCCAATAAAATCTATAAGGTTGTCCAGCTTCAGCAATGAAAACAAGGTGTTTGGCGAATTATTGTCTTAGGCTGTTTTTTTATGGTCTGATCTGTATGGGCTATTTTGTTCGGTGGCATCTGCGTATAATTGCATGAAAAAGCTAGCCTAAAATAATTCGCAATAGAGAATACCCATCGTGGAAAATAATCATCATCCTCTTTTATCCTTGATCATGCCTTGCTACAACGAGGAAGGTCTTATTGGCTATACGATTCCTCGCCTGGTCCAGGCATTTGAAAAGTGCGGCTATCCTCTGGAATTAGTCGCTTGTAATAATGGCTCAAAAGATCGGACAGGGGAGATCATCGAGGAATTTATAGCGCAAGGTTATCCCATTGTGCTTAAGCATATCGAAATTAATCAAGGTTATGGCCATGGCATTCTGGAGTCAGTTGCGCTGTGTAACGGGGAATGGATTGGTATTATTCCTGCAGATGGACAAGTAGATGCTGAAGATGTTGTTCGTGTCTATGAATCAGTCGCACGTTCAAATGGTATGGTGCTTGGAAAAGTTTTCCGCCGCTTTCGACTCGACGGTGCCTGGCGATCAATTGTGACGGCATTTTATAATTTGTTTATGATTGCATTATGGCCAAAAATTGGTTCAGTCGATGTGAATGGCAGCCCGAAGATTTTGCACCGAGATGTATTGGCAGCAATGAAACTTGAATCAAGAGACTGGTTATTAGACCCTGAGATTATGATCAAAGCGGGTTATATGGGTGTGTCAGTTATTGAAATGAATTCTTTTGCGCGTATGCGTGAGCACGGAGAGTCTCACGTTCAGGTTGACACTATCTGGATGTTTATCTCGACTTTGTTGCAATTTCGTTTTGGCAGTAAACTGAAAAATTGGCGGCTAGAGTATGACCGTGCCGGTGGTTTGCAAGACAGGGTCATGAAAAATAACAAGGTTGATTGAGTAGTAAAATTACCCTTGAATTATCATACGTACATAAGCCTTGTTTTAGTGCGATTTATAAATTGAATTCACGAAAGAAATTAAGGAGTCTCTGATTACTTAGAAAAATTCTGTAGGAGCGGCTTTAGCCGCGATGAAGGTGCTGTACCCCATCGAGGCTAAAGCCGCTCCTACAGAATTTGTCCGAGACACAATAACAAGATGCGCGAGTTAATCAGAGCCCCCTTATATATATATTTATATTTGCTATGCCCGCTTCTTCCTCACCATGAAAAATAGTCAAGAAACACCTATAAACGCCGAATTCTGTACAAAATATCAGGGTGCCAAAGTTGTTGTTCTGGGGGCGTCTGGTTTTATTGGCCGCTGGGTCGCGCGGGCGCTTTGTGAGTGTGGTGCGAAGGTTTACCTTGTAGTACGCGACAGAACATCTGCAGAAGCTATTTTTAAACAGTATGGTGTCACTGGCAGTATTGTTGAAATGGATTTGACGGCAGGGGCTGAAGAATTTGTTGAGTTGTTTCAGAAAATCAACCCCGCAATAACGTTTAATTTAGCAGGTTATGGTGTTGACAGGAAAGAGCGTGACGAAACATTGTCACAACAGATTAATACAGAACTGGTGCGAACATTGTGTGGCGTGATTTCTAAAGTGCAGGATCAATCCTGGACGGGTCAACATTTAGTACACATTGGTTCTGCGCTTGAGTATGGAATCACCGATGGAGATCTTTCGGAAGATTCATTGCCAGCTCCGACAACATCCTATGGACAGACTAAATTGGCAGGAACGCGACTATTGTCAGAATATAATGAACGGAGTCATTTAAACGGCATGACTGCCCGACTGTTTACTGTTTATGGCCCGGGAGAGCATGATGGAAGGTTGTTGCCTGCATTGATTGGCATAGCTAGTAATGGGCAATCTCTGGATCTAACCGCTGGACTTCAAGAGCGTGATTTTACTTATGTCAGCGATGTTGCAGAAGGACTGTTGCGTATTGGCAGTACAGCTTCAACAAATACCAGTATAGTGAATCTGGCTACAGGGCATATGCTGGCAGTTAGGGAGTTTTCTGAAATAGCTGCCACCAGTTTGTCTATCCCTGCGGAAAAGCTAAATTATGGGGCTATACCAACGCGTGAAGAAGAAATGCAGCATGCACCGGTGGCGGTGAAACGGTTTAAACAATTAACGGGCTGGTTGCCACAGACTGACGTGAAGCAAGGTGTCCGGAAAACGGTAGAATTTTTGCAAAGTCATGGATAAGGATTAAGTTTAAGTGAATGCCGGAATTATAAAACCGAAATTTCGTTATCCAGACTATGTTTGGAATGATTATTTAAAATATTTTCAGAGCTCATCAAGAGGCTATTATCATGGTTCATCATAAGCGCGACACTTGCCGTGGTTGCAATCAAGACAACTTAAAGCATTTTCTAACGCTAGGGCCAACACCCTTGGCGAATTCGTTTTTGAAGAGTAAAGAAGAATTCGATGATGAAGCCTCCTATCCACTCGATGTGTATTTTTGTGAAACTTGCTCCCTGGTGCAATTGCTAGATGTCATAGACCCATCAGTACTGTTCCGAGATTATATTTACGTGACCGGCACATCAGACACCATTGCTGAACATAATAAAAACTATGCAGCGACAGTTGTTGATTATCTTAAGTTATCCAGTGATAGCCAGATTATGGAGGTCGCCAGTAATGATGGCAGCCTGCTTAAATGTTTTCAGCCGCATGGTGTTAAAACACTGGGTATTGAGCCAGCGGTCAATATTGCTGAGATTGCTCGTAGTAACGGTGTGGAGACCGTTAATGAATTCCTGAATCTGGAAACAGCGAAGCAAGTGCGCAAATCGCATGGATCAGCAGACGCTGTGATTGGTAACAATGTAATGGCACACGTTGATGATACGCAGGATTTCCTTAAGGGTTGTAAATATCTGCTCAAGCCAGAAGGTCTGGTTATCATCGAAGCGCCTTATCTTGGTGAATTTATGGACCGATTGGAATATGACACGGTGTACCATGAGCATCTATGCTATTTTTCAATCACGGCACTATTGCGCCTCTGTGATGAGGTGGGTTTATCGATTGTTCGAGTTGATCATAAGGCTGTTCACGGTGGCTCCATAAGGATGTACGCAGGCTCCCGTGAAGCTTTTCCCGAGCATGCTGCCGGTGTGCTCGCACTAGCTGCTGAAGAAGTTTCTAAGGGTTTGACTAAAATAGACACCTATATACAGTTTGCCAGTGACGTTCAAGCTAATCGAGAAGCGGTTCGTTCACTATTACTGGAGCTAAAGGAGCAGGGAAAAACAGTCGCAGGTTACGGTGCACCCGCAAAAGGTAATACTTTATTAAATTATTGTGGCATCACTACTGATTTGCTCCCGTACACTGTTGATAAAAGTCCGATGAAGGTGGGTCTTTATACGCCAGGCATGCATTTACCGGTTTTACCTGTAGAAACGTTGCTGGAGAAGCAGCCTGATTATGTTTTTATTCTTGCCTGGAATTTTGCCGACGAAATTATGCGGCAACAGAGTGAATATCAAAAACGTGGTGGCCAGTTTATTATTCCGCTACCTGAACCAAAGATAGTCTCAAAATAAAATAAGAGTTAGTGATTTTATGAAGGTTGTCATATTAGCAGGTGGACTGGGAACTCGGTTGGCCGAAGAAACAGGCGTTAGACCTAAACCGATGGTAGAAATTGGTGGTCGTCCGATGCTCTGGCATATTATGAATGTATATGCGAGTTATGGTTTCGATGATTTTTTGGTTGCTTGCGGATATAAAGGTGAAATGGTCAAAGAATATTTCGCTAACTTTTTTATTCATAACAGCGACTTTATTGTAGATCAACGAAACGGTAAGCGGGAAACGGTTAAAATCACGAGTGATATAGCCTGGCGTACCGGCGTGATTGATACTGGTTTGGATACAATGACTGGCGGCCGTATATTGAGATTGCGTGAGTGGATTGGCGATGAAACATTTATGGTGACCTATGGAGATGGACTCGGGAATGTAGATATCAACGCATTGATGGAGTTTCACCGCAACCATGGAAAGATTGCTACGGTAACTGCCGTACATCCTCCTTCACGCTTTGGTGCAATGGTGATAAAAGATGATCAGGTCGTTGAGTTTTCGGAAAAGCCGCAAACCCGGGAAGGCTGGATTAATGGCGGATTTTTCGTGTTTGAACCGGCAATATTTGATTTGTTGGCAGACGATTCAACCGTGCTTGAACGTGAACCGCTGGAGCAATTAGCAAATGATGATCAGTTAATGGCTTTTCATCACAGTGGATTTTGGCAACCAATGGATACCCTGCGTGAAAAACAGATCCTGGAAACGCTTTGGGCAAGTGACAACCCACCATGGAAAACCTGGAAATGAATTTTTGGAAAAATCACAATGTTTTTATAACCGGTGCGTCAGGTTTGTTGGGATCCTCGATGGTCGAGGAACTGTTGGGTAAAGGTGCCAATGTTACCTGCCTGGTGCGTGACTGGGTTTATGGCAGCAAATTACTTGAGTCAGACTATCTGGCAAAGTGCAATATCGTGCGCGGTGAACTGGTTGATTATGACCTTTTGTTACGCGCTATTAATGAATACGAAATTGATACAGTGTTTCATCTAGGTGCCCAAACCATTGTTGGTACAGCGTCTAGATCGCCGTTGTCGACTTTTGAAGCAAACATTAAAGGCACCTGGAATATTCTCGAGGCGTGTCGACAGTGTTCTCAAAAAATTGAAAGGGTTCTGGTTGCCTCTAGCGACAAAGCCTATGGATCACATGCTGATTTACCTTACACTGAGAAAACTCCGTTAGTAGGGCGCTTTCCTTATGATGTCTCAAAATCCTGTACTGACCTTATTTCGATGTCGTATTTCCATACCTATCAAACCCCGGTAGCAATTACTCGCTGTGGTAACTTATTTGGTGCAGGTGATCTTAATTTCAACCGGTTGATTCCCGGAACGATTAAGTCGGCATTAAATAATGAGGCTCCGATTATTCGTAGTGATGGAAAGTTCGTACGTGATTATTTTTATGTCAAAGATGCAGTCGATGCGTATCTTTGCCTTGCAGAAAAAATGCCTGATCAGACCTTTACAGGTGAGGATTTTAATTTTGGTACTGAAACGCCATTGTCCGTCATCCAGCTTGTCGATGAGATATTGCAGGCTATGGGTAAAAATGAGTTAGTGCCCGAGATACTCAACCAGGCATCACACGAAATTCGTGAACAATTCCTGGATTGTACCAAGGCAAAAACAATGTTGGGTTGGCAGCCAACAAGAACGCTCAAAGACGGTTTAACTGAAACAATTGTCTGGTACAAAGCCTGGCTAGGTAAGAATAATGCTGGCCAATAAATGATTAGAGGGCTTCGAATTTAATTCGTGTAACTAGCATTATAAACAGGCGAATTCTGTAGGAGCGGCTTCAGCCGCGATGAATGTACCGGCCTCATCGTGGCTGAAGCCACTCCTACAGATTATCATAAATTAATTTAAGCTTCCTTAGTGTTTTCTATGGAGAGGGTATGTTCCGAAGATTAATGCGCAAGATTCATAGATGGATATTCATATCTATGGGTATATTTATGCTGGTTTGGGTGGTTAGTGGAATAATGATTTCTGTGCCTAATCACTGGTTAGAGCATAAGGCGAAAGGAAAGAATCACACTATAGATTTTACCGCGTTTTCCCAGTCTCCAGCTGATGTCATTCTAAAACTGAAACAGGAGAATGGAACGAGCTTCGATGTAAAATCGCTAGGGTTCCAGAAAATTGGTGATACTGAATTGTATTCGGTACGCGTAAAAAAAGGCGATGACTTATTGGTCGATGCGCATACCGGAGAACTATTTAAAGTCACGCCTGATCTTGCGGAAAAAATTGTCAGAGAGGGCTTCAATATAGAAACGCCAGTGCTTGAGAATACTTCTTTAAAAAAACATGTGATCAGCTACGCATGGGGGCCACTACCCGTTTATCGTCTGAAGTTTGAAGGGGATTCGTCACATATTTACTATGTGAATCCGATGAGTGGCAAAGTCCATGAAAGCTCGTTGTTAACTCGCACCAGAATGGCCGCTGGATTTTTGCACAGCTTCCGTCCTGTTGAAATAGTGACTGGCAGGGAGTCAATTCAAGTTGGGGCATTGGTAATTACAGGAATGATATCTTTGATTGGTTTGCTTACAGGTGTCTATTTGATATTCCCCTTAGGCAAGCGTAAATAACTAAGGAACATCTGATTAATTAGCGAGAACCTGTAGGAGCGGCTTTAGCCGCGATGGGGCTGCGGTGTTCATCGCGGCTAAAGCCGCTCCTACAGTATTTGTACAGTTTTCAATCATAAGGATTAATTCTGGTTTTCCAATTCTGGGCTGAAAACAAAACGTTTTTTCCCCTTCATATAAAAAGCCAGGCCGATCAATCCGACGATTACCATTATTATCCGCCATCCAAGCAGTATTTCTGCGCCTCCCTGCAAACCAAACAGGTTGAAAAGAGATTCCAATGCGGCTTCACCCACACCAATACCACCTGGTGTTACAGGCAATGAGGTGGCCAGGTAGCCAAGCGGAATTAAAACAATCATTCGTGCATCAAAAGCAGAAGGATTGATTGCTTCAGATACAAAGAGCGAAACGCCGATCATAAGAAACTGCACAATAAACGACAGCAGTATGGCTTTAATAATAGTAATTTTATGGTGTCTGTAGAAATGGATTGTACTTAACACCCGTTTCAGTATGCCGCCGAGCGGTAATTTTTCAAATACCCAACCAAGAAATCTATTGTTTTCAATATCCGTCCTGGCACCGATAATGGAAATAATTACGATACCAAGCGAAACGCTGAGAGATATTGTCAGCAATCCTCGTAATACATTTTGAGAAGAGACCATGTCTGAGAAAAAAGGCGCGAGCACAAGTGGTACTGATAGCAAACAAAACAGGCCTATAAACCGATCGAGAAACAATATGGTAACGACTTCAGCGCGTTTGCCTGGGTTGCCTTTGCTCGCATAATAAATTTTGACTAAATCTCCACCTGTTGCACCAGGCAGGTAAGTATTGAAAAAGATACCGATGAAGGTGAGTTGTACGGCTGCGAAAAATGAAAGTGATAAATGTTGTGCGTTAACTAGAATTTGTAATCGCAAAGCCATAAATGTACTGGCAATGATGAAAAGCATGATGGCTGCTAAGGTGTATTGCCAGGCTTTGGCCAGGCCGCTGAGTGAGCTCCAGTTAATTGAGCCGGACTGACCCAGATATACCAGCATGGCAACAGCCAGGGCGATGCGTAATAGAGTGAAGAGTCTATTTGATTTTTGCTGCACGATTGGGATGCTCAGTGTTGTTTGTTTTGTAGAGTATCGAAGCTGTGAATTTTACGGGTTCCTGGCTGGAAATACCCGGTATTTTTGCTGGTGGGGCGGGTTTTTGGCAGGTATGATGGGCCGGGTTCAGGGCATAAAGGTTGGATAAATTTCGCCGATAAGTCTTTGAGAATACTAGTGGTATACATTTCAGGGCTGTCAGATTGAACGAGCGGCCTGTCTGCTTTTCAGGCTATGTGCCTTTTAAAACTGCCATATTTGTTATCTCATTGTTGCTGCATTATTTTGCCTTTGACAGGTTTCCAGATGCACAAAAATTATAACTTGAAATCGATGGAGAAATACTTAAGACATGAGTGAGCCACATGTAGTGATATTAGGAGGTGGGCCAGCTGGTTGTGGTGCTGCCTATCAACTTAGACGAAAAGGCAAAGCAAAAGCCACACTGATTGAACGCTCACAAATGCTGGGAGGAAATTCAGGTAGTTTTGTGGAGGATGGATTGCATCTTGATTTCGGCAGTCACCGTTTACATTCAGCCTGTGACCCGGAAATTCTCAAAGATATACAGTCGATGCTGGGTGGCGACCTGGCGCACCGGGATCGTCATGGTCGCATCCGGCTGCGTGGAAAATGGTTACACTTTCCATTGAAAACAACCGATTTAATGCTTCGTCTCGATCGTGCCTTTGCCCTGGGGGCTTTTGGCAATATGGTGACGCGTACATTATTTGGTAAGGGCGATGAAGGTAAAACTTTTGCTTCGGTATTGCGTGCTAATCTTGGTAAAACGATTTGCGAACACTTTTATTTTCCTTATTCCCGGAAACTTTGGGGCCATGAGCCAGAGTTGCTTTCAGGAATTCAGGCACACAAACGTGTTTCTGCTGGATCGGTTTCGAAAATATTGAAGCGTCTGGTAAAGCCACCTGGTGCCGGTAAATTTTATTATCCCAAGAAAGGCTATGGTCAGATTAGTGAAGTGTACGCAGAAGAAGGCAAGAAGCTCGGCGCGGACATTATGATGGGTTGGGCAGCAAGCAAAGTTACTTGTAAAGAGAATGGCGCTGCTGGATTTGACCTTGAGCTGAAGAATAGTGAAGGTGAAACTAAAACCATGCACGCAGATCATATTTGGTCAACGATTCCGGTTACTGTGCTCAGTAAAATGATGGAGCCGGCTGCGCCACCGGAAGTGCTGCAATCAGCTGAAAAGATTACCTACCGGGCGATGATTTTGGTCTATCTCAAATTGCCTGTAGAACAGTTCACCACCACGGATGCGCATTATTTTCCGGAGTCTCATATACGTATGACGCGTATGTCGGAACCAAAAAATTATTTTGGTGTGCCCGAACCCGAAGGCCATACCATTCTTTGTGCAGAGCTACCTTGTCAGCAGGGCGATGAGTTCTGGAACATGTCAGATGAAGATCTGGGCAAGTTAATTCTGGAAGATATGGAGCGGGCAGAACTGCCATTACACAAACCGGTTTCAGTTTTCACTCGGCGATTGCCCCAAGCGTACCCAATATATACGATGGGTTATGAACATGACCTTGAATCTATGGACTCCTGGATGGAGTCAATACCGAATATGCTGATATATGGCAGGCAAGGATTTTTTGCTCACGATAATACTCATCACGCTTTGTATATGGCTTATTCAGCGGTTGAGTGTCTCGAAAAAGATGGCAGTTTTAATCAAGCTAAATGGGCTGACTACCGCAAGATATTTGCAACTCACGTAGTCGAAGACTAACCATGTAACTTGAGTTTGAATATGACGAATGTAGATAGGGCGCTTTCGTCTCGTATGGTCGGATCAGCTCAACAATCGCACATTTCAATGCCCTGGCTTGTGGGCTTAACCCTGGTTGGCCTGGTGTTGCGTGTTATTCATTTAAACGAAGGGCTCTGGCTCGACGAGATCTATTCGCTCGTCAATCAATTTCGGCTAGGCACATGGGAAATATTTACTACTTATATAGGTGACAACCAGCACCCGCTTTACGCTGTTCTGGCCAGTATGTCTGTATCAGTATTTGGTGAGCATCCCTGGAGTGCCCGCTTACCAGCCGTTCTATTTGGTATTGCAACCATACCTGCACTGTATGTTTTTGGTGCCCGAGTTAGCACACCCCGAGAAGGCTTGCTGGCAGCTGCATTACTGACTTTCTCTTATCACCATGTGTGGTTTTCGCAAAATGCACGTGGTTATACGGCCCTCGCATTGGCCGCAGTGCTTTGCTCTGATTATTTTATAAGAATTATTAAAGAGCATAAACCGAAGGATATGTGGGCTTATGCGGTGATTGCGGCATTGGGTTGCTACGCGCACTTGACCATGGTGTTCGTGGTGATTGGCCATTTTCTGGTTTATCTGATTTTACAGCTTGTGCCTGATGAATCGGGGCACCGTGCATCGTCCTGGAAACTACCGTTTATAGGTTTCGTACTTGCGGGTTTGCTGAGTCTTTTACTTTATGCGCCGATACTCAGTCAGGTGATTGATTATTTTGTAAACAAACCATCATTAAAGGGCTTGTCAACACCACTATGGGCTTTACAGGAAGCCATTCGTAGTCTCAGCATTGGTTTTGGTGCAGGTGTTGTGGTTGCTGCGGGTTTTGCTATGTTTCTGGTTGGCGTCATTAGCTATATGAAATCTAATCCCGTAGCACTTGGGCTTTTTGTAATGCCGATAATGATCACTCTGCTGGGTGCTTTCCTGGCACGTGGAACAATGTATCCCAGATTTTTCTTCTCACTAGTTGGTTTTGGAATTCTAATTGGTGTGCGCGGGGTAATGGTGACTGCGGGATTTGCCGCCAGGACAATGCTGAGAGGTGAGGATCGTGAGCTTAGATCAACCGGTATTGCAACAGCAGCAATGGCACTGGTGATTGCGGTTTCTGCCGCATCATTAATCAGGAATTATCAGTATCCTAAAATGGATTTTCAGGGAGCCCGGGACTGGCTTGAATCTAAAGCCAGAGCACAGGATAAGATTGTAACGGCAGGTGCCGCTGCCTGGCCTTACAATAATTTTTATGGTGTTGAGTGGCCGGAAATGAAGCTTGCCAGCGACCTGGCAGAACACCGGCGAAATGCCGATAATGTGTGGGTTGTCTATACGTTTGCACGCTATATGGAAGTCTCTGCACCGGAAGTGTTAAGCGCCATCAGGCAGGACTGTATTGATGAGAAGTATTTTCCTGGTACGCTCGGCGGTGGTGCCATGATTGTGTGCCGTTTCCCATCCACTGGATTAGAGGGTTAATACCGTGAAGTTAATCATCCAAATTCCCTGTCTGAACGAGGCAGAGACACTAAAGCCGACAATTGATGCGTTGCCACGTGAAATATCGGGTATCGATGAGATAGAGTATTTGGTTATCGACGATGGCAGTACGGATAATACCTCGGAGGTTGCAAAACAAGTCGGTGTGCATCATGTGGTACGGCATACCCGGAACAGAGGCCTGGCTACCGCATTTCGTACAGGGATCGATTCCAGTTTGCGGCTTGGTGCTGATATCATTGTAAATACCGATGCCGATAATCAATATCAGGCTGATGATATTCATAAGCTGGTAGAACCAATTCTTGCCAGGCGTGCGGATCTGGTGGTTGGTGACCGCGGTGTTGGCTCGTTAGAAAATTTTTCTAAACTTAAACAAAGGCTGCAGACATTTGGTAGTTGGATAATTGGTAAGGCATCGGGATTGAAAACGCCAGATGCGACGAGTGGGTTTCGGGCGTTGTCGCGATTCGCTGCTATGAATACAGTTGTATTGGGTAGTTATTCATACACCTTGGAAAGCCTTATTCAGGCAGGTGCTCACCGTATGGCGGTCGAGTTTGTGCCGATCCGTATAAACCCACAAACCCGGCCTTCCCGTTTGATGAAGGGTATGTGGCAGTATATCCGCACATCTACTGTTGCGATTATACGAGCCTATACTTTGTATAGTCCGTTACGCGTATTTACTATTCTCGGGGTTGTACTTATTCTGCTTGGTTTGATTCCTGGTTTTCGGTTTATCTATTTGCTTTCTATCGGGCAGAAAACGGGGCATATACAATCGCTCATTCTGACAGCCATTCTGATGATAATGGGTTTTCAGTCATTACTTGCAGGTATCATGTCTGATTTGATTAGCTCAAACAGGAAACTCCTTGAAGAGACAATGCTACGTGTGCGGCGTATTGAAATGGGCGAAAAAATTATGCACGAAGATAATGAAAAACAGTCTTTAGAGCAAGATACTGAAGTTTAGTGGAGAACTAATTAATTCGTGTATTTTACTATTGTGAACTGTACAAATCCTGTAGGAGCGGCTTCAGCCACGATGAACACCGCGACCCCATCGCGGCTGAAGCCGCTCCTACAGATTTTCGCTAATTAATCAGAGATTCCTTAGGTTTAAAATCACGGTATGTCTGATTCAAACACGCTTACAGAAGATTCCAGCATGGCTGTTGAGCCACCGAAAAAAAACTGGAAACGCTTTGCTATTCGTATTGGCGGTAGTCTGGTTATTTTAGCGCTACTGTTTACCTTTCTTCCGCGTGAAAAACTGCTTAAAGCACTCAGTGGATTTTCTACTGAACTTTGGCTGGCAGGAGTTTCTACTTATCTTTGTTTGCATTTGATCGGAGTTGCTAAATGGCGAATGTTGATCAACACGGCAGGCGCAGGCTTGAATTTTCCTCAGGCTATCCGTTGTTATTATTACGGCCTGTTTGGTAACACTTTTTTGCCTTCTGTCGTAGGCGGTGATGTCATCCGGGCAGGTCTTGCATTAAAGATGTGCAAGTCTAAAAGTGGCGTGTTAATGGGTAGCGTTGTCGATCGGACCATTGATAGCCTGGGTCTGGCAGCCGTTGCTGGTATTGGCGCCTTACTGATTCCTGCAGCATTGGAAGAAAGCAGCAGGAATATTTTCTGGGGATTTGCAGCGCTAATTTTAGTTGCAATTATTGTATTGGTGGTGCTTTTATTTTTGCTACCTGCACGCCGGTTCTCCTTTAAAATTCGGCGTAAGCTGGTAAAAATACGCAATGCCACTCGCTCTTTACTCAAAAACCCCACTCGAGTCTTGATCGCATTCATAGCTGTCATGGTGCTTCAAACGGCCCAGGTTGTTATGAACTTATGGTTGGGGCGATTAGCACTAATGGCCAAGGCAACTTTTCTGATGTGGTTGTTTGTATGGCCACTGGCTAAGTTAGCTGCCATGGTACCTATTACACAGGGTGGAATTGGTGTGCGTGAAGCGGCGCAGGCTGCCTTATTTGCACCATTTGGCATTAGCATGGAAAAAGCAGTTGCCACAGGACTTATTTTTCAGGCAATCATTATCACCGGTAACTTGTTGGGAGGTGTGCTGGCGACATTCATGGGACGCTTTGTGCCCGCTGCTGGAGCCAGGGTGCAACCTGTCAGTCAGGTAAAAAGTAGTCACCAGCTTGCTCTTACCTATGCACTGATTGTCGGGGGCATTTTATTTTTCATCGCGAATACGCTAGTGATTGCACATGGAGCCGGCTATGCAGGTAATGAAGTGGTTGAGTGGATGAACGTGATACCAGGGTATTCTGCGAGCTTTACTGGCAGTCTGATCGGGTTCATTTATGGCGCAGGGCTTGGCTACTTGTTAGGACGGGTACTCGGAAAATCTCTGGATAGATAGATTGAATCATCTGTAGGAGCGGCTTCAGCCGCGATGGCCGGTGACATCATCTATCGCGGCTGAAGCCGCTCCTACAGAAGTTGTGCTGTTTGCAATGGCAAGATGTCCGAATATTTCTATCAGCCAGGTTCAGTACCAATTGGTTCATGTTTTATTTCTAGCAAGCTACGGGCATCAGTCAAAAGATTGCTTTCCAGTAATCTGGCGCTCCCAATATAGAGAATAAACATCCAGGCTGGCATGAAGCTAATTTGGCTACCGTATAGTTTTGTGGCAATGATGCAGGATAATGCCATCAGAGATGGTTTAAGAATTGATCCTATAAATGGCATAGACCCGATCAGTTTGGTAACAAAATAGTACTGAACTACCCACACAGTAACGGCGCATGCAAGCATTGCAATGCTCGCTCCAGTCGCACCATAATCATTAATCAGCAATATAGATGCAGTTAGAATTGTCATGGTTCCAGCTAGCTGTGCATAGAGTGCATAGCGTTGATGATGACTGGCGATTAATGTCCAGCGTGCATGGCCGGATAATAGTGTTACGGGGAGTACCCATATCAATATTGAAACTGGCAAGGCAGTCGCTGTAAATTTATCTCCATAAATAAAAGTACTGATCGGCTCTGCAAACAGGGTAACAGCTAACGCTGCACCGATGCCTGCCCAGGAAGTGATAGTGAAAGAGGGTTTAACCAAAGCCAGATAATCTTGATGGGATGTCTTAAGACGCTTCGCCAGCATGGGAAACAGATTAAAATGATAAATCAGACTGAAGCTGACAGCAGACATGACAATTCGATGTGCGGCGCCAAACCACGCAACTTGCACTGTCCCTGCCATTGATGCTACCAATATAGTTGGAAGATACTGGTTAAAAGCCCATACAATCTGGCTTAGGCCTATTGATAAAGCTTGTTTGGACAGTGTAAAAATAGACTGGAAATCTTTTGATAAGTGTATTTTTACACCGAGTTTATGCTGCACAGTCAGAAAATAAACCGCCATTAATATTGAGGCGCCAATCTCGATAAAACCGATTTTCAGTAAATCATCGGTTGAATGGATTAAAACCATCACACCCACAGCAAATACTGACATACGTATTACCTGACCCAGCGATACCAATTGCATCTTATCCATTCCCTGGAGCAACCAGCGCTGATTAAATGGTGCTGCGAGTAGAGCGAGTGAAAATATCCAGACAAGTTGCTGTGTTTGTTTCTCCTGGTTAATAAATAAAACCAGGCTACACATCATCAAAAGGGAAAATAATGCCAGGATGATTCTGGCTGTGGGTATAACGGCTGCATAGTTCTGAGTGCGTTCAGGGTGTTGACTGATGTCACGTGCTCCAATCGGCCCATACCCAAAATCAACGATAAGAGAAAAAAACACCAGTAAAGAAACTGCAAACTCGACTGAACCATAAGCCGATGGTTCCAGCACGCGTGCCAGATAGGCAAAGGCAACGAAGCCTGCAATTTTTCCTATTGTTTCACCCCCTGACAGGCTGAGAAAATCCCAAAATGCTTTAAATTTACTGGGTTTCATGTTCGTCTATTAGCTGTTATCGCAGGTGATGTGAACTTTCCTGCAGAATCGCAGGCAGAAAGAACCTCCTGGATTTTATTAATTTTCCGTTGATTAGCCAATTGTTTGATCAATCCAAAATAGGCTGACATGGCAGCTTGCTCACTCCATTCTTCCTGGAAGGTGTTATATCCTGCCAGCCCCATTTTGTTTCGTAGATCAGAATCTGCACTTAAGCGGGTCAGGGCGTTGCTCAATTCCTGTTGGGTATTGAATAAAAATCCACCCTGACTACGCTGGATAATTTCAGGATAAGGGCCAAGCTCGCGGGCAATGATGGGCGTTGCTTCCCGGAAGGCTTCGAGAACTACAAGAGGAAACACTTCGTAACATCTGGATGGGGTAATTGCGGCAATGGCGTTGGCGTACATTGGGCGTAATACTTCAGAGGCAGTCTGCCCCAGAAAGTGAATATTTACTGAACCGTTAGCTAGTCGTTTCAGCTCTTGTTCGTAGTCACCGGTGCCTGCAATCCAGAGGTCGGCTGGAGCATCGTTTACAAACAGAGGAATGATATCTTGTATGCCTTTGATAATTTCCAGGCGTCCTACAAATAGAAAGTAAGGTCTTTCTCGTGCAGCTGTTTTAATTTCGTGATCATCTGTGACTGGAGGTACATCGGGTAAAAATGAAGGCATGACCGTCATGTTTTTCGTGAATCCGAATTCCTTATGTTTGTTGGCACTGAAATGGCTAGGTGAACAGAATGCATCGACAGATTTTGCGGCACGATCAATTAATCCGGTATACCGCCAGATTTGTGGAGGTCGGTGATAATTGACGACACAACGCAAGCACTGTTTGCCGGTACAGACTTCTCGGTTATGGCGCCAGAGTATATGAGAAGGGCAAACCAGCCAGTGCTCATGTGCGGTATAAATCTTTAGGGCGTCACCATAGGCGAGTATGCCCGGTCCACCCACCAGTGAAATATTATGGAAGTGAATAATATCCGGCTTTCTCTGTTTTAAGATTGAACGGATCTGTTTGCCGTGAACAACAGGATAACCCAGTTGCTGGGTAGCAAAACATGACAAGGCCCCGATCCGGCTTTGTAAACCAAAGACGTTTACTCCTTCTGGCTCCTGTAGCGGTGGTGGATTTTTCTGATTGCTCAATAAGCGATAAGCATCAATGTCGTGAATTATGTCAACCTGATGTCCAAGACCGGCCAGTATGTGCGCCATTTGCCGGACATAGTTTCCATCTCCCCCAAAATGGTAGGGAGGATAGAAGGTAGTGATCATTGTGAAATGTAAGCCAGAGGTGGCCATAATATGACTACATATGTCAGGCTCGTTTCAGGGCCTTGACCTCAATCCAGCTATATACAAAAGCCAGGCTACTGTATAAATAATAAAGTTGGTGGAACGCGAAACCACCAATAGCAAACAGCAGACCTTTACGGCGGTAAAATAAAGAAAGTAGCTGCTTGTTGCTGAAAATAGCTAATATCAGAACGATTATTGTCGGCCACCAGGGTATTAAACTGAAAATTGCTGCAACTGTACATATTAGTAGCAGCCCTGCCAGGACTGCCCGGAAACGTTCAGAAGAGCTTACGTTCAGGTCATCAACAACACCAGTCTGCTGCAACATCAGTTTTGACCAGGGAATGGCTCGGCAAAAAACTTCTGTGTGAATTAAATTGATAAAGCGCCAGACTTTTAAGTGAGTGCTCTGTAATTCAGGAACCAGGAGGATTTTGCCGCCAGCTTTGATTAGTCTGTAGCCTAACTCAATGTCTTCAATCGATGGGCGTGTATAACGTTCAACATCAAAACCACCGGCATCGAGGAATGCTTGTTTACGAACTGCACCACAACCGGACCAGAAGGTAGAAGCTTCACGTTTTCCACGGTGGTGATAAAAATGGTGTACAAGATTTTTATATTGCGACAAAAAATTTTGTGCGGGTGGTTTGTCGTCATAGGAACCGAATAGAGCGACGATGTCTGGATTCTGTAAATTCTCTTTCAGGTGCTGGGCGGCATCACTGTGTACGATGACATCGGCATCAATAAACCAGAGGATGTTACCTTTGGCAACTTCTGCTGCTTTGTTGCGGGCAGCGCCTGGGCCAAGCCGGCCACCAGAGGGCATAACTTTTGCGCCCATTTCTTTGGCCAGCACGCAAGTGTTGTCGGTCGAAGTATCGTCAACCACCAATACCTCATCAATTTCGCCATTTTTCATTAATTCAATAAGTGGCGGCAGACTCTTTAAGATGAAGTTCTGCCCATTATAGACTGGCATAATGGCGCTGATTGTCAGCTCATTATCAGTGGATTGATTATTTTCGTCTGACACAGCTTAGCCAATAATTTTTTGTGTGAGATCGAAACAAATCAGGTTTTTTGTTCAGCAGTTTTCACAGGGCGGAAAACATATCGATCTCTGGCCGGTTCATCTTCACCGATTATTTCCTGGTAGTCTTCTTCTGTGTTAACTGCCATGTGATCGATTTCAAAGCCACTGAGCCGTTGGCCAAGCATCAGCCCCATTTCTATTGAATGATCGGCATTGTTATAGCGGAAAATACCGCCCCTGCCTGAGATATACAAGCCTTCGAATCCATCCAGATAATCTTGAATCGCTTTGACCTTGCCCGAGTATTCCAGGTCGTAGATAGGGTAGGCGAAACGTGTTCTGATTACATGGGCACCGGTCACTTCATCATCTTTGATAAATTTTAGTTTGTCGACCAGATCGCGGGTGCAACGCTCTCTGATTTCATCATCAGACATATTCCAGATTTCGTCTTTAAATGTGCAGAAGCATTCCAGCACCAGTGATGTGTGGTCAGCATCGGGTACCATACTAATGCTCCAGTTCTTGGGTTCGTGGAGACGGCCAAACAGAATATCTGAGTCCTGAATGTAGAGCCAGGTATCCGGTGATACCTGTTTGCGTTTCAGCATGATATTGACGGTGACCAGATCACGGAACTCCAGTTCCCGCGCTGCCTTTTTAACCGATTCATCACAGGCCGGAGAAATACTTTGGGCAAGAAAGCCAAGCGGTATAGTGGACACGATTGCATTGCCGCGCACACTCATTTCTTCTCCAGCCTTGTTATAAAAGACTTCAAAGTCATTGGGCCCGTGGTAGATTATCCGGGTAACAGCCGTATCCAGCAACACGTCACTGCCCGTGTTACTAATATCTTCGGCCATTCGTTCCGGTATTCGCATATAACCGTCGCGCGGATACATGAATTCTTCAATTAGGCTGGTTACTTTATTGTTAGAGCCTACCAGTGCATCACGTACAGCCGTCCAGATTGACAGGCCTTTGCTGCGTTGTGATACCCAGTCGGCGGATAATTCTTCACAGGGCCGTCCCCAAACTTTTTCGGAATAAAGCCTGAAGAACATGTCATAGAGCTTGCTTCCAAATTGGGAAACATAAGCTTCTTTCATGGTGATTATCGGTGCGCTGTAAATCGATTGCTTAAGCACAGCCCAGACAAATGCAACGCCGGCATGCAAGATAGTAAAGATGCCGGTATTTTTAAATATATCTGAAAAGCGGATAGGATATGAAAAGTACATGCCATCGTAATATATTCGGCTTATCCGGTTGACCATGACGTACTCACCCTCCATGAGGGTGCGAAACCAGTTATTGAGATCTTCGTTTTTGGAAAACCAACGGTGTCCGCCCAGATCAAATTTATAACCATCTTTTTTCACAGTCAGGCAAAGACCGCCAACATAGTTATTCTTTTCCAGGACGGTTACCTTGCCGCCGTGCATACAGAGTTCATGACCAGCTGCCAGCCCACCAGGCCCAGCTCCAAGAATAATGACGTGTTCTGGTTTAGTACTCATTGTGGATCTCCACCACGAAGCACTGCAATTTTGTTATAGACCCAACCAAACAATAGACAGAGCAAGTAAACAATAATAAAAATTTCGATAGCACCCACGAAACTGCCTGCGGTACTAACTGAATATCCTGGCAGGTAGTTTGAGAATAAGGCTGCATTGAAACTTTCGTTTGCTGTGCCACGAAATACCAGCCAGTTGGTTGATATCAGTAAACCAATGGCAACAATTGCGCCCAGTGCCAGCCCCAGACTGTTGCCATCAATCTTCATCACAGAGGTCATGAGATCTTTGCTGGATCGGCCTTGTCGTAGATAATTACTTACCTGTGTTTCAATAGTTCTTGCATAAATGCGATAGAAGAGCGCGCCTATAAGTGCGCCAACCACAGCGCCCCAGAATAAGCCAATCCATGCACCCGCTGGACTCACGTTATAGCCAGGAAGAAAAACACCAAGTAGATTCAGGTAGTGGCCTGGATAAGGCATACCCTTATTCAATGACAGGAAGGTGATGGTAAATAACAGCAGCCCACCCAGTAGCCCGGAAACACTGGCAAGTAGTAGCGTATTCAATTTGATCGCAGCTTTTAGCAGCGCCATATTGATTTGAGGTGTAGGTGTTGTACCTGATGATTGCGGCATGATTTTATCCATGTGTTAGTCTGCCATTAGATTGACCCATGTGGTTCTGATAACGATCAGAGCCACATAGATGTAGTGTGTCATATTCCATAAAACACCCAGAATGAAACCCATTACTGCACCTAAACCGAGTGCATAGGCAGCACCAATGAGTGCGCCAGACCAGCTCACACTGTAACCGGGTAGATATACGCCGATTAATCTCAGATGATTTCCGACGTCAGTGCCTGGATCTGCACCTTTAAGTACCAGGAAAATGGTAGCCAGAAATAGTGACGTGGCCAGTACAGCACCTAAGGCAATGGCAAGTGCTACCACATCAAATTTAGCAAATGCTGCCATGAGTACGGCTTTATCTGCATCCATATTTGTTTTCATTGGTAAGACCTCTGGCTAGATATGTACATGACTAATCTGCTACTTTATTTTGCTTAAGGTAGTTGTCGAAGTAGGCAATAGTTTTCTTGAGCCCCTGTTGAAGATCAACTTTTGGTTCCCAGTCTAATTTTTCTTTTGCTAGTGTGATATCCGGGCAACGCTGTTTCGGATCATCACTGGGCAACTCTTTATTGACCAGCTTCGATTTTGAGCCGGTCATTTCAATGACCAGGTGAGCCAGTTCGGCAATAGTAAATTCACCCGGGTTGCCCAGATTTACCGGTCCGGTTACATCGTCTGGTGAGTTCATAAGTAGAACAAAAGCATCAATCATGTCATCGACATAGCAAAAAGAACGGGTCTGTTGACCATCCCCGTAAATTGTAATGTCGTGGTTTTGCAGTGCCTGGACAATAAAATTGGAAACAACTCTGCCATCATTCACATCCATATAGGGCCCGTAAGTATTAAAAAGACGGGCTACCTTAATTCGTAAATTGTGTTGGCGATGATAATCAAAAAATAGTGTTTCGGCACACCGCTTGCCTTCATCGTAACAAGAACGAATTCCTACGGGATTAACGTTGCCCCAGTAACTTTCCTGTTGGGGGTGAACGTCAGGGTCGCCATAAACTTCGCTGGTGGATGCCTGGAATATTTTTGCACCGATACGTTTTGCCAGGCCGAGCATGTTGATTGCGCCGTGTACGCTGGTTTTGGTCGTTTGTACCGGGTCGTGCTGGTAATAGATCGGGCTTGCGGGGCATGCCAGATTGTAAATTTCATCCATCTCAATATAGAGAGGAAAGCATACATCGTGACGGATTAATTCAAAGTAGGGGTGATCCAGAAGATCAACAATATTGCTTTTACTGCCTGTGAAGAAGTTATCCAGACAGACAATTTCATTACCTTCTTCGAGTAATCGCTTAGACAGGTGCCGTCCCAGAAAACCGGCTCCCCCGGTTATTAGTATTCGTTTCACTGCTGCTTCCTCATTTTTTTATTTCCAGTATTTTTTATTTCCAGCTCAATACCCAAGCTTATCCATTATAGTGTTTACACGAACCTATGTAAAAACAATAACCTATGCTCTAGTTGTGAAGCGCAATCTGTTGATTTGGTTTTCGTTTAATAACCAACAAACTTGAATAAAAATAGAGTTTCCCCAGATTAATTTACACATAATTCATCACCAGTCAGCATGCCACTCATTAGTGTAGATTTGAAAGATGATCGAGTGGGTCTGGATAAGTCGCTGCAAGGGCAGGATATTATTCTAATAGTTAACTTAAGTCACTGTTATTACTAGTAATTATTAATGCCGCAGTCTGCTACGCGTCTAGCCTCGTCACTGTACATGCGTGGGTTGCACAATTCAAGACTATGGGGGGATGCAGCTGGCTTGTGCTGATGGGGGTTTTACCCGGGTTGCTGGCGGCACCCTGACATTAAATCGCCATTTAGCCGGTAGAGTATAAAACTGAGGTTTTCGAATACGGGTATCAGTTTATTGTCCGCACCAGTGATTAAACCCTGGATATTTTTTAAATCCTTTTTAGGATCCCTGGTATTAACGAGGAGGTGGGTGGCACCGAGCTGCAGAAAATTCTCCCAGCTTTGGCAGATTGAAATATCGCCAGAATAGGTTGTAGAGTGCCGTTGTGTAAACAAGGCCAGAATGCGTGGACGTTTAAAAATAATCACACTGTCCTTTGATGTATTACTTTTCAAGTAGTCATACAGCTCAACAGCTTCTGAATCCAGCACGCCGCGCTGTGCCGGTTTTTTTTCCAGTTGATTGATATATCCTGCATGCGAAGCGACTCCTAGCAGAAGGATGGCGGCCGGAAACATGAAGGCTAAGCGTTTAGACGTGAGACTAGCTAGAGACTCAATGCCATGGAACAGGTATAAAATGAAGAAAGGCACAACGGGCAGGATATAGCGATACCCCTGAAAGAAGGGCACCACTAACAGCATGCTGCAATAGACAGCCACAAAAATTTCGCTAGGTAACGGTTTTTGTCTGACCAGTTTGATATAACCTGATAAAGCCAGCAGGCCCGTTATTAATCCCATCGCAAGGCGTAGCATCACACTAGTGCCATTATCCCAATACTCCTGAAGTACCATGGGGTACTTTTTGAGATGTAGCAAAGTACTGTTGAGCAGCGATTTGACGACTCTAATGACAGGAGTGACAGTTTCAGCATCACTTACCGTTTGCTCGGCGTGGTTGACCATGACATTGACGTAAGTGCTGTTAACGTCAAGGTGGTACTTTTGCAGGCTAAAAAACCCCAGAAAGATAACTAAGGCGGCCAATGTGCCTAACCTGATTTTTCTGAAGTTAAGTACATCATAAAGCAGGATTGTCGCGGGTAAGGCTAGTCCAAGACTGCGTGTCCCATAAGCAAGATAACAGGTAATCCCGAGGGCAATGGATAGCAACCAATACTGTTTATTACTGTTCTCCAGTTTGGCAAGTTTATTCGCGAGCAGGATGGCTGCAACAGTAAAAAACACAAAGGGAATATCTGAAAGAATCAGGTTCTTCATACTCCAGAACCAGGGGCTTAATGCAATCAGTATGATAGTACCTAAGCGGGTAATCGGTTGTGTCAATCGGGTTGCCAGGTGCTTATATAAAAGCCAAATGGTGGATAAAAACAGACTCAGGTTTAAAAGTTTAGCGGCAAGCAGGTTCAGCCCGAATATTTTATAGACAGGTGCCAGCAAGAAAGGGTAAACAGGCGGATAAAAGAGTGGCGAAAGCCAGGGCCTGTGGGGGTTGGGAACATAGCCAGTATCACTATAAGGCTGTGACTCGGCTATGTTGATTGCATGTCCCATATAGAGTGAAAAATCACCCCACCAGAGATGATTTCCATCCATGCCAACAACGTATAGAACGGCCGTTAAACCAAGCAATACAATGGCAGACAAGGATTCAAACGGCCGGTTTTCTTGTTGCCCCATGTGATATATTTTGTATTAAAAGTTTCAGTTCAAAGTGCTATCGGCCAGGGTATTGAAAATATTATAATTGCCTGGAATTGATAAGGCCATTCCGATGCCTCACTATAGTTCAGTTGAACAGGTCGAAACAGGGGCAATAGGACATATTGATACCCTGGGCTTTTCAGCTGAAAAGTATATATCGATGTGATGTTTCTGTCATTGTTATTCAGTGGATTGCAAATAGGATTTATATGAAATTTTTGTTTATTTTATTGGTTTTGCTGTGCAGTTATAGTTATTTCATTTATCCATTGTTATTGAAATTGATGCCAGTCAGGCGGGTAGATGTTGCTGGTTCCGCTGAAATCGAGCCCTGCAAGGTCAGTATTATAATCACTGTTTTTAACGAAGAAAAACGTATCCGGGAAAAACTGGAAAATACACTCAAGATCGACTATCCAGCAGAATATCTGGATATAATTGTGGCGTCAGATTTTTCGACAGACTCAACAGACAGTATTGTTGAATCTTATGCCGAATCTAACGTTAGACTGGTTAGAGCAGATGAACGCAAAGGCAAGGAATATGCCCAGCTGTGTGCAATCCGGCAGTCGCAGGGCGATATTCTGGTTTTTTCTGATGTGGCCACCCAAATCCCACCCGATGCACTGCGCTTTCTTGTTTCAAAATTCTCTGATCAGCAAGTTGGTGCAGTATCAAGCGAAGATCGTTTTGTCAGCCGTGATGGTCAAATTGCAGGTGAAGGTGCTTATGTTAAGTACGAAATGTGGTTGCGACGCCTGGAATCGGATCGGGCCGGCCTGGTTGGTTTGAGCGGTTCATTTTTTTCTGCCAGAAAAGAGATCTGTAGCGACTGGGATATTTATTCGCCCAGTGATTTCAATACGGCGCTTAACTGTGCTAAGCAAGGTAAGGTCGCTATTTCATGTTCGGATGTGGTTGGCATTTATTCGGATGTGCAGGATTCTAAACTCGAATATGGCCGCAAGGTCCGAACTGTCATTAGAGGCATGACGGCAATCATCCGTCATCCGGAAGTGCTCAATCCTTTCCGTATGGGTATGTTTGCATTCCAGGTGTGGAGCCACAAAATCATGCGTTGGGCGGTACCCTGGTTTATGTTGCTGCTCTTCCTGGCAACGCTGTCATTACTCGGTACGAGCCCCCTGTACATGGTAGCGCTGATTGCACAATTAGCTTTTTATGCAGTTGCCTTACTTGGCTGGAGGTCTACGCAGGCTCGTGAACATGCCATCGTACGTATTGTATATTTTTTTGTTCAGACCAATATTGCGCTTGCCCAGGCTATGCTTTCATTCCTGGCAGGTAAGCGTATGACGGTGTGGACGCCGACAAGCCGCTGAAGTGTTCTACTGTTTACCTCCAGCAGGAAATGCTGTCCGGTGGGCATCGGATGCTTCGAATGAAAACAGCATTCGAGCATTATTCTCACCCTATTCACCATTCTATTATCAGTCGGGCACGGCTGCTTTAGCTGCTGCTTTAATTGCTGCTTTAATTGCTGCAAAGTCGATTAAAACTGTAGATCAGCCTGAAGTCATCTTGCCAGCTTATGGTTGTCCGGATTTGGTCAGTGCTGCCGTTTATGCGGGTTTGCATCCGATCCTGGCAGATTTCGATTCCGATCGACCGTGGATGTCGATTGAGCACCTGGAGCAACTGACAAATGAAAATACTGTAGCTATTGTTGCTGTTAATCTGCTCGGTATATCTGAACGGTACACTCAATTAAAATTGATTGCTGACCAGGTGGGCGCCTTATTGATTGAGGATAGCGCTCAAGCTTTCCCCGGGAAATTGGAATCGTGTATCTGGCAGGGAGATCTGGTGGTGTTGAGTTTTGGGAGAGGTAAACCAGTCAGTCTGTTGGGCGGCGGTGCGGTACTCTGTAAAGACAAGAAGCTTTCAGCATTGCTGCCAACTTCCAGACTTCCCGATCATGATGAAGCTAAAGTGGGTTACCGAGCAAAAACTGCATTGTATAATGCCATGATCAATCCCCGCTTGTTCTGGATACCTGCTGCACTGCCATTTTTGCATCTTGGTGAGACCCGATACCATCCTTTAGCCGACATATTCGGTATGGATGATCTGCAAAAAAACTTGTTATCTGTGAATATAGAAGCCTATCAGGCAAGGAGTTTATCTGCGCAGCGTCAGATAAGTGACATGTTCGCGCCGTTTACCGAGTCGTATCCAGAATCCTGTCTCGAATTGCCAAAATTATGTGATACGCGCCCGGAAAGACCTTTATTGCGTTATCCTATATTACTAAAAGGAGAAATGAGGAACCGGGTTTTAGCTCGATTATCTGCCAATGGTCTGGGCGGCTCTCCTATGTACCCAACGGTATTGACGGCAATAGAAGGACTTGAGCAAATACTCGACAGTTCAATAAATTACCCTAATGCAGTAAAATTCGCTGCTAACTTTATAACCTTGCCAACACATGACGGCGTACGGGTAAAGGATATAAACCTGATAAGCGATATGTTAGCGCTTGAGTTAGCGGCAGGCTGATATTAATAACGGCTTGCCTGACCCTGGAATACAACAGATAATTAAAACAACTGGGATACCAAATTACCGGAGAAGACCATAATGAATATCTTTAAAACAACTATATTATTTTTCTTTGTACTGATGCTGGGAGCATGTTCCAGTACTAACAAACTGCCGCCCCAGCCCAAAGGTGGAGACGTTATTTCCAGCGTACTGATCGAAGCATATAAAATGTCAGTTGGCGATCAGCTGCAAGTCACGGTGTGGAAGAACCCTGAACTGTCTTTTTCTGCGCCAATCCGGCCAGATGGAAAGATAGCCGTGCCATTGATTGGCGATGTTATGGCAGCTGGCCAGGAGCCTGAGCAGCTTGCCTCTACAATCAAGAATCAACTGACTAGTTACATTAAAAGTCCAAATGTGACGGTCATGCTTATGAGCTTGCAGGGGCAAACGTTTCTTTCCAGGATCCGAGTTACCGGCGCTGTTGCCAATAATATTTCAATAGGTTTTACCCAGGGCATGACAGTTTTAGATGCTATTCTGGAAGCGGGTAGTGTGACTCAATATGCTGACAGTAATGGCACGAAATTACACAGGCGTACCGCAGAGGGTACTGAGACATATACTATTCGCCTTAAGAAAATCCTGGAAGATGGAGATATGGAATCTAATATTTTGTTGTTGCCTGGAGATGTGCTCACTGTGCCTGAGCGGCTCTTTTGAATTATCTTTTAAACCTTAAAATCAGGGTGAGCCTATAATGTGGCAGAGAATAAAAGTAATAAGCAAATTATTATTGACAGCTGGCTTGCTATGTATGACGGTGAAAACAAATGCACTGCAAATAGATTTTGGTGCGGGGCTGGGCGTTGAGTATTCCGACAATGTTCGCCTGACATCAACTAATGAAGAAAGTGATGTCATAGTCATCGGCTATCTGGGCGGGTCACTGAATCAGAGTACCCGGGATGTCAGGGCGGATTTGAAGACATCCGTAACTCATGAAGCTTACACCGATAATTCTTTTGGCGATCAAACCTATTTTAATCTGGGTGCTACCGTTGATTGGGACATGATCAGTAATTTTCTGACCTGGAATTTACAAAATTATTTCACACAAGAACGCATTGATGCTGCGGGAAGAAATATACCGTCGAACCTGACCGATACCAATAGTTTTGCTACCGGTCCTACTTTTACCTACCTGATTACTCAACGGCAACTGCTTACACTCTCTGCGCAGTATGCGAATTATCATTTTGATAAATTAAATAGTGATAGCGAACAATACACTGCAACAGTTGGCTGGAGTTATGACTTGTCAAAACAAACCCAGTTTGGACTTAATACGAGTGCGAGTAAGTTTATTTTTGATGATGCGAATCGAAACCCTGATTTTACGAGTTCAAATATAGTGGCATTTATTGCAGGTCAACGGGCCCATACTCGCTACAATGCCAGAGTTGGTTACGACAGTTTTAATCGGGATCGGTTTAGTGACCAGAAAGGTTTCCATTTTAGTACTAATTTAGGGATTGATTTGACCAGCATTTCAAGTCTGGATGCGATTATTTCTACAAAATTGCAGGATTCAAACAGTGGGTCGTTAACTGCGCAGGCTAACCCATCGTCAGGTAATATTAATAATCAGCAACTCTCCAGTGATGTATCAAGAAACAGTATTTTTAGATTGACTTACAGCCTGGCTGGAACAACATTGACCTCAGGTGTCTGGACGGAATTGCGTAGGCTTGATTACAAAGAAGCGTTGCTGGATCGTGACGTAAAGGAAATTGGTGCGAGATTTAGATATAACGCTTCGTCATTGGTGTCAACTGGTCTCGTTATTGCTTATAACGAAACAGATTTGAGTGATACAAATAGTAACTTCAAAGATTTATCACTGGATGCAGATATTTCGTACAACTTGTCACGTAACCTGTCAATTCGCCTGGGTGTTTTTGCTAATAATAGAAGTAGCAATACTAGTACGAATGAATTTGATGAGTTTGGTGGCCTTGCCAGTCTGGTGTACGGTAAAGGCAATATAACAAGCGCCCGTAGAACTAACTCAAGTATTAGTAATTAGGTAACCTTTGGCCGTCTATTTGCCAGTATTTGTAGGAGCGGCTTCAGCCGCGATGGATTCCACACCGTATCGCGGCTGAAGCCGCTCCTACCGTTGTTTAAGCATTCTACTTATATATAGAGTGATAAATAAGCCAGTCACAAACTATCAATAACTTACATCATCTTTTGATGGTATGTTGTCCTGCCAGCCAATCTTTACTTATATCAATAACTGTAGATATCAAGAAGATAGAAATCTTCAGCGATATACAGATTCAACTCGTTTGATTCAATTTCCCGCGTAACTGGATACGTGACTGATGTCACGCAATTCCACTTTAAGTGCCTATTCGCGCCTGTACAGGCATGAAAATGTGAAATGTGCCCCGTTTTTTGAGCATCCCCTGGCCGAAGAATATTCACGTCAATTGATTAATATTCTTTTCGTGGATGGGTGCTATATGTTGTCAGGAACAAAACTTTATACCAGGTTAGCTAAAAATACTTCGTTAATTATTCGCACTGCTTTTGTATCAGTCGTTATTCTACAAACGGCATGTGTTGATGAAGGCAATTCATCTGCGAGTAGTGGTACAGTGACCAGTGCATTTTCGGGCAGTGTTGGCGATGGTCCGATTGTTGGTGCAACAGTTAATATCTATGATAGGAATGGTCAGCTTGTTCATACAACAGTCAGTGATCAGTCCGCAAAATATTCGGCAGAAATTACAACCTCAGGCAGCGCGTTTCCTTTGACGGTTGAAGTAAAAGATGGAATTGATCTGGTAACAGGTAGAGAGCCAGATTTCACCATGACTTCCGTAGTCGAAGATCCGAACGAGAAAAATATAAACATAAACCCATATTCAACTCTGATTACAGAAACTGCCCGCTTAATGAAAGATGGGCTTACGAGTGGAAATATTGCGAGCGCTAAAATTACAGTAGTTAAAAATATGAATTTTGGCCTTGATGAGGCGTTGGTTACTGATCCAATAACAACAAAAGTTACACAAAATAATGTCGCTGTCATTACGAAATCCAGTGAAGCATTGGGTGAAATGATTCGCCGAGTCAGAAAGAATCTGGATGGTACAGGTGTTGCTCAGAATGAGAATGATGTCGTTGCTGCATTTGCCAGCGATCTGTCTGATGGCGTGTTGGACGGAATTGGAGTTGAAGTTGACACGGCAGACCGGGTTTCAACAGCATCTTTTTCCGGTAATATCAGGCGCTATATAAGACTAAAACGTATTGCTGCAATGTCAAAAGTGACGTCTGCGCAGGTATTGATTGAATCCTTTTCGAACAATCTTAAAGTAGATGGTGGGAATGCCAGGAAAGCTTTAGATGCTTCTATCGTATCAACTAATCCGGGTATAGCCGTAGAAAAATTAACTAGTGGAGTTAAAAATAACAGGGCAGCTCTTGAGCAAGTCAAATCATCAGTTGATGCGGCTAGAAATTTGACGCCGAGTATTGAATTAACTGAGTTATCTAAAAAGTTGGAAAAAGTTACTCCTGAAAGCACACCAGTCAATGTTGAAGATGTATTGCCTCCGAATAGCGGTGCTGAACTTGATGAAGTGATTGCAGCAGTGACTGTTGCAACAGATGATCAGCTGAATTTGGTTAATGTCTCTAACGATAAAGAGGTTTCTGCTGAAACTGAACGGCCTGAAACTGAACGGCCTGAAACTGAACGGCCTGAAACTGAACGGCCTGAAACCGAACGGCCTGAAACCGAACGGCCTGAAACCGAACGGCCTGAAACCGAACGGACTGAAACCGAACGGACTGAAACCGAACGGACTGAAACCGAACGGACTGAAACCGAACGGACTGAAACCGAACGGACTGAAACCGAACGGACTGAAACCGAACGGACTGAAACCGACAGGACTGAAACCGACAGGACTGAAACCGACAGGACTGAAACCGACAGGACTGAAACCGACAGGACTGAAACCGACAGGACTGAAACCGACAAACCGACAGGACTGAAACCGACGGACTGAAACCGACAGGACTGAAACCGACGGACTGAAACCGACAGGACTGAAACCGACGGACTGAAACCGACAGGACTGAAACCGACAGGACTGAAACCGACAGGACTGAAACCGACAGGACTGAGACAGATGTAACTGGAGGCGATAATCCAGAGATTCCTACAACCACTGATACGGGTAAGACGAATAACTCGCCTGTCTTGTCAGGCTCACCAGTTACGTCTGTGACGGTTGGCAATGGCTACTCATTCCAACCAGTAGCCAGTGATTCTGATGGTGACAATTTGAATTTCAGTATCCAGAATAAGCCTTCCTGGATGGGCTTCAATTCAGTAACTGGACGTTTGACGGGTACTCCAACTTCTGCTGAAGCAGGTAAAACTTATAGTGGAATTGTGATCTCGGTTTCTGATGGTCAGAAATCAATTTCTCTTAACGGGTTTTCTATCAGCGTTAAATCAGCTTCAAATCCTACACAGTTAGGTGCTGTTTCACTGAGTTGGAGTGCTCCGGTTGCTCGTGCGGATGGTAATGCGCTATCTATGGGTGAAATTGCCGGATACAGCATTTATTATGGCACCAAAGCAGGTAATTACTCCAATACCATCAACATCAATAATGCGAGTACAACCAGTGCATCAATAGATGACTTGCCTGTCGGTACTTATTATGTGGTTATGACTACGCGTGATACGACTGGTGTAGAAAGTAGTTACTCAAAATCGGTATCCAAACAGGCAAAATAACTGTCAATACAATTAGAGTTAAAACGGGCCGTTAGGCCCGTTTTTTTGTTAAGGGTAAGTGCGTAGTGATTTTGTCGTGTTATAGCAACAGGCAAAACATTGCATTACTGCCTGGTTTATGCGGCGACGTATTAGCTTGTCGTTATCTAGCAACAGATTGACTTGGATAAAATCATAAAAAACTAATTAAATCATGTGGTTGTGGACTTGGTACGAGCCTTGCTTAATAGAAGCAAACGCAAGGGTTGTGCGATTGGACGTAAGGATTTTCGTACACCTTTTATATAGCGCAAATAGTACAGGCGTTAAATATACGAATCATTTACTCAAACCAGGTTTCTCATGAAAAAATTAGTAATATCTAAAGGCACATCTGTTCGAGCTCTAAGTTTGGTTGCATCCATGTTTTTAACAGCATGTGTGACTGATGGCAGTGATGGGAGCATATCAGTCGATAGAGTAGCTTCCAGGGCTGGCGAAGAAACTATTGCATTTAACGATCGAGAAGAGGGTAACGATCGAGAAGAGCGTGAAGAGCGTAACGATCGAGAAGAGCGTAACAGTGGAGGTTCTCGCAACGATCGGAACGAACGTACTTCCAGTAACGACCGGAACGAGCGTACTTCCAGTAACGATCGGAACGAACGTACTTCCAGCAACGATCGGAACGAACGTACTTCCAGTAACGACCGGAACGAACGTACTTCCAGCAACGATCGGAACGAACGTACTTCCAGCAACGATCGGAACGAACGTACTTCCAGCAACGATCGGAACGAACGTACTTCCAGTAACGATCGGAACGAGCGTACTTCCAGTAATGATAGGAATGAGCAGAATACCAGTAACGACCGGAACGAGCGGAGTTCAAATGATAAAGGTAGTACCAGTAACGAAGGAAGTACTGCTAGCAAAGGTAGTGCAGGTAGTGAGGCCACTACAAAAACCAGCACCGATACACTGAAGACTAATAATTCACAGCTTGGATCATTATCCCTGAACTGGAAGGCACCAGTCGCTAGAACTGATGGCAATCCATTATCATTAGGTGAAATTTCTGGCTATACAGTCATGTACGGTAAACAAGCTGGAAATTATACAAATTCTCTTGATGTTAATAATTCAGGAACGACGTCAGTCAACCTTAAGGATTTGCCAGTTGGCGACTATTATATTGTTTTAGTGACCAGAGATATTAATGGCTTGCGCAGCCAGCCTTCAAATATGGTAAAGAAACAGGCTAGTTAGGCAACCGCTAATATGTCGTGCATATTGTTATAGTGAACAGTGCAATTTCTGTAGGAGCGGCTTCAGCCGCGATGAATGTTACACCCCAATCGTGGCTGAAGCTGCTCCTACAGATTCTCTCTCATAAATCCAAAGATCACTTACCTAGTCCGGCATAAGGTCTAGATGTCGATGAAAAGTGATGTGGCTGATAAGAAAGGTTTGCTAAAGAAATTTTCTTGATTAGACTAGATTGGCCTTTCGGCCTGCCATCCCTGGCATTCGGCATTAATCCTTATGCCGGTAAATTAATCCTGGTTCGACAAGTAACTCGTTTTCGCTAAGCTGATCCAGCGGAAATTCGTCACTTCTGTATTGGGCGATACGGTCAAATATATAGGTGTCATCCTGCACCTCAATTGATTCAAAAATCGGCTTGCCCATGTAGTCGCCGATGGCATGATGACCGCGATGACTCACTTGCATTCCCCTTCAAAAAATTAACACAATTTACCTAGAAGATAACGGCGCAAGTCAGAGGTGCTTTAACAGTGTTAGCCCCCCGGGTACTAACTCTAGTACAATGCCGGGCATGTCAGGAAACAGCATTGGAAAACTCTTTACGGTTACCAGTTTTGGTGAAAGCCATGGCCCGGCCATTGGTTGTATTGTGGATGGCTGCCCGCCAGGTATGCTCCTCTCGGCAGCTGATTTACAGGCGGATCTGGATCGCCGTAAACCGGGTACTTCACGGCATACGACTCAGCGCCGGGAAGCTGATGAAGTGAGTATTTTATCCGGAGTTTTTGAAGGAAAAACAACCGGTACGCCAATCGGATTAGTGATTCATAATACGGATCAACGCTCTAAGGACTACACCAAAATCATGGATCGTTTCCGGCCTGGGCATGCCGATTATACTTATCAGCAAAAATATGGTTCGCGTGATTATCGGGGCGGTGGGCGTTCATCTGCACGTGAAACGGCTATGCGAGTGGCTGCCGGTGGCATCGCCAAGAAATATCTGCAAGAAAGGTTGGGCATCACTATTCGCGGCTATCTTGCTCAGCTCGGGCCAATAAAAACGGATTTAAAAAACTGGGACGCAGTTCACAAAAATCCATTTTTTTGTCCAGACCCTGACAAAGTGAGTGAACTGGAAACCTTCATGGATGCTTTACGCAAAGAGGGTGATTCAGTGGGTGCGCGGATCAACGTAGTCGCCACGGGTATCCCCCCTGGCTTGGGTGAGCCGGTTTTTGACCGCCTGGATGCCGATATTGCACATGCCATGATGAGTATCAACGCTGTCAAAGGTGTCGAAGTGGGTGCTGGGTTTGAGAGTGTGTCTCAAAAAGGGACTGAGCATCGTGATGAAATCACACCCGATGGATTTCTGGCTAATCAGGCAGGCGGTGTCCTGGGAGGCATATCTTCCGGCCAGGATATTCTTGTCAGTATTGCGTTAAAACCAACCTCCAGTTTGCGATTGCCGTGCAAGACTGTTGACGTGACAGGTAACCCCGTTGATGTCGTGACTACCGGTCGGCACGATCCCTGTGTCGGCATCCGTGCAACACCCATCGCAGAAGCAATGCTGGCAATCGTAGTGATGGATCACTATCTCAGACACCGGGCCCAGAATGCTGATGTACAATCCATCACCCCGGTGGTCCCTGCAAGTCCAGATTGACACACTCTTGCGGGATACACGGAAGTGTATTTTAGATTCCGTTCTCTTGTGATGCCCGTGGCTAGTTTTCATCATTCATAATTAATCCATGTATTACTGGCGCCTTTCCGGATTTTATTTCTTTTATTTTGCTGCTTTGGGTGCGTTGGTTCCCTATTGGGGCTTGTACCTAAAATCACTGGGTTTCAGTGCAGTGGAGATAGGAGAGTTAATCGCCATTATCATGGCGACAAAAATTATTGCGCCCAATATTTGGGGCTGGATAGCAGATCATAGCGGGCGGCGCATGTTGATTGTCCGTATTGCCTGCCTGCTTGCAGTGATTACATTCGCCGGTGTTTTTCTTGGTCAGGGTTATTGGTGGCTGGCATTAGTGATGTCAGTGTTCAGTTTTTTCTGGAATGCGGCTTTGCCACAGTTTGAAGCGACCACACTGAATCATTTAGGAAGCGAGACTCAGCGCTATAGCAGTATCCGGTTATGGGGGTCTGTCGGATTCATGCTGGCGGTCTCAGGGTTAGGTGTATTGTTTGGAAAAACCGGCACAGAGATATTGCCTCAAGTTGTACTGCTCCTGTTTGCCGGTATCTGGCTAGCAAGTCTGCTGGTTCCGGAGCAGGCGGCGGGGCATCAGACCTTTGATCATGAACCTTTGAGTAAGGTGCTTAAGCGCCGATCCGTATGGTCATTATTTGTTGTCTGTTTCCTGGTTCAGGCCAGCCATGGGCCTTATTACACTTTTTACAGTCTTTATCTATCCGATTTTGGTTATACAGAAACCATGATCGGCCAGTTATGGGCGCTGGGTGTGTTTGCTGAGATATGCGTATTTTTACGTATGCACCGCTGGTTGCCTGCGTATGGCTCAAGGAACTTGTTGCTGGTAGCAACCTTGCTCACGGCAATACGTTGGGTGCTAATCGCGTTTTTTGTTGATCACGTCTGGATTATTGTAGGAGCGCAAATACTCCATGCTGCAAGTTTCGGTGTTTATCATGCGGTGGCCATACATCTAGTGCATGGATTATTTACCGGTCGTCATCAAGGCAGGGGGCAGGCGCTATATAGCAGTCTCAGCTTTGGAGCTGGCGGAGCACTGGGTAGCTTGGCAGCAGGATATCTTTGGGAGGGTTTGGGTGCGCAGCAGATGTATCTCTTTGCTGCTGCGACTGCGGCCTTAGCAGCAATCGTTGTATGGCAAAGCATGAGTAGAGAATAGAGTTTTCTTGGATATAATATTTTGATTTATAGCGATTTGTCACTTATGATCGCCATTGCCAGATGCGCATCTTATGCAAAAGTGCGTTGTGAGCAAAACTCGTAAAACCAATATTTAATTTAACGGAGAGCTAACAACTATGGGCATGATGTCAGAGTTCAAAGAATTTGCTGTCAAAGGCAATATGATAGACATGGCGGTCGGTATTATTATCGGCGCAGCTTTCGGCAAAATAATTTCCTCGCTGGTCGCTGATGTGATCATGCCACCTATCGGCGTTTTAATGGGCGGTGTAGATTTCAAGGGGCTTTCGTACACGTTACAAGAAGCGGTTGATGGTGCAGAAGCTGTCACACTGAATTACGGTGCCTTTATACAAAACGTTGTAGATTTTGTGATTGTGGCTATGGCAATCTTCCTGGTGGTTAAATTAATTAACTCCGCGAAGAAGAAAGAAGAAGCCAAGCCGACGCCACCACCGAAGCAGGAAGTACTGCTCGAAGAGATTCGTGATCTGTTGAAAAAATAGTTCAGCTTGCATTTTGAATTCATAGCCCTGCCTCGCAGGGCTTTTTTTTGGCAATAATATATTATTGTTCTAGTAAATTTATCAGTCTACGTGCCGCATTTGATAACGTGCGTTCCCGGTGAAAAACTACGCCGAGATTACGTTGCAACCGTAAACTTTTAATCGGTAGTCTGCGAACTTTTTTATCAAGCATGGTTTCGGGCAGTACACTCCAGCCTATGCCGACGCTGACCAGCATTTTGATCGTCTCCAGGTAATTTGTTGACAGGCTGACATCAAGTTCTAACCCTAGCTTGTTGAAAGCCTGCTCTGCGATTTGCCGGGTATAAGTATTTGTTGCCGGCAAGATGGCTGGATGTGAGGCGAGGTCATTTAAAGTGATTCGATTTTTGCTGGCGAGTGTGTGTCCATGACCAATCACGGCGGTTAACGGATCTGGCCAGATGGTGACTGTTTTGAGTTGTGCCGACTGCTCAAGCGGCAGCGTCACGATACCCAGTTCCATGTCACCTCGCTCTACCGCCCGGCACGCTGTTTCTGAATCCATGAATGCAATATCCAACTGAACATTCGGATGTGATTTTGTAAACCGTTGCAGGGCAGGGGGTAAACGGTGCAAGCCAATATGGTGACTGGTTGCGAAACGGAGAATGCCTTTTATCTCTCCACTCAGATTCGCCAGTGTGCGAACACTATCCTCGAGTTCGAGCAAGATTCTGTTCGCACGTGGTAATAAAGTATGACCAGCTTCTGTCAGGTTGATAGTGCGCCCGATACGGTCGAACAGTTTGGTATCTAACTCTGATTCCAGGGTTGCTACGCGTTTACTGACGGCAGGCTGCGTTAAAAACAGCTGTTTAGCCGCTTTTGAGAATGACTGTGTTTCTGCAACAGCCAGAAATGCCTTGAGGGCGGAAATATCCATCAACAGGTCACCTTGTGAAATATTCAACTATTCCATATTATAATACTAAATATAATAAATATGAATTTGAGTTATTAATAATAAGGCCGTATTCTCCCTGCAAACGGAGCAAGGATATGAGCAGAAAAACCCTTTACGACAAATTATGGGACATGCACCTGGTGCGTGAAGATGCCAATGGAACGGGTCTCTTATATATCGATCGCCATCTGATCCACGAAGTCACATCCCCCCAGGCATTTGAAGGCTTACGGTTGGCAGACCGCAAACCCTGGCGTATCGACTCTATTCTGGCCGTGCCGGATCATAATGTGCCAACGACCGAACGCAGTTCCGGGGTACCGGGCATAGCCGATCCGGTTTCGCGACTCCAGGTTGAAACGCTGGATCAAAATTGCCGCGAGTTCGAATTAACCGAATTCACAATGAATGATAAACGCCAGGGCATAGTGCATGTTATTGGTCCGGAGCAGGGTGCTACCTTGCCGGGAATGACCGTGGTATGCGGTGATTCCCATACCTCTACCCACGGTGCATTTGGTGCGTTGGCATTCGGTATCGGCACATCAGAAGTCGAACATGTACTGGCAACGCAGTGCCTTATCCAGAAGAAATCGAAAAACATGCAGGTGAGTGTTGAAGGAGAACTGGGACAGGGTGTAACCGCCAAAGATGTTGTGCTCGCGATTATCGGAGAAATCGGTACCGCTGGTGGTACGGGTTATGCCATTGAGTTTGCTGGCAGCGCGATCGAGTCTTTATCCATAGAAGGACGAATGACTGTCTGTAACATGGCGATCGAAGCCGGTGCACGTGCAGGTATGGTAGCCGTGGATCAGAAGACGATTGAGTATGTAAAAGGCAGGCCTTATGCACCCACCAGTGGAAATTGGGACAAGGCAGTATCTGCCTGGCGGGATTTGTTCAGTGATGCAGATGCTGTGTTTGATCAGGTGGTTACTTTGCAGGCGAAGGCAATTAAACCGCAGGTGACCTGGGGCACTTCACCGGAGATGGTTGTCGCCATTGATGCGCGTGTACCCGATCCTGCTCAGGAAACGGATGCAACAAAAAAAGCGGGTATGAAAAAAGCACTGGAATATATGGATCTAAAGCCGGGTATACCAATGACTGATATAACGCTCGATCGTATTTTTATTGGTTCCTGTACTAATTCGCGGATTGAAGATTTACGCGCAGCAGCTAAAGTCGCAGCAGGGCATAAAGTTGCAACAACGATTAAACAGGCGCTGGTTGTACCGGGCTCAGGCCTGATCAAAGCACAAGCAGAGCAAGAAGGTCTGGATCAGATTTTTATCGATGCTGGTTTTGAATGGCGCGAACCAGGCTGCTCTATGTGCCTTGCCATGAATGCTGACCGGTTAGAAGCTGGCGAGCGTTGTGCATCAACGTCTAACCGGAATTTTGAAGGCCGCCAGGGTGCTGGTGGTCTGACACACCTTGTCAGCCCGGCAATGGCCGCTGCCGCTGCAATTGCAGGCCACTTTGTAGATGTCAGGGAGTTGAGCTGATAATGGAAAAATTCACAGTGCTTGATGGCCTGGTTGCACCACTGGATCGACCCAATGTTGATACCGATGCAATTATTCCCAAGCAATATCTTAAATCAGTTAAACGCAGTGGCTTCGGCCCCAATCTGTTTGACGACTGGCGTTATCTGGAGCCGGGCGAGCCCGGGCAGGATCATAGCAAGCGCCATTTAAATCCAGATTTTATCCTTAATCAACCGCGTTATCAGGGTGCGCAAATTTTACTCGGGCGTGAAAACTTTGGATGCGGATCTTCGCGGGAACATGCCGTTTGGGCGCTCGAGGATGCAGGTTACAGAGTAGTTATTGCGCCGAGCTTTGCAGATATATTCTTTAACAACTGTTTCAAGAATGGTGTGTTGCCAATTGCGTTAGACAGTGAGGTGTTGGATAGCCTATTTGTAGCCGTCGAGTCTACCGATGGGTATCAGCTTAAGATTGATCTTGAACAACAAATCATCATGCGTCCTGAGGGTGATCGTTTGAAGTTTGAGGTTGATGAGTTTCGTAAGTATTGTTTGTTAAATGGGTTAGACGATATTGGTTTAACTTTGAAGCATGCTGATGAAATTGCTGCTTATGAGGCAAAGCGGAAAATTGCAGCGCCTTGGTTGTTTTAATTTGGCGTGTGTTAGTGAGTTAGGGTATTGAAGACAGCTGTGTGAATGGTATTTTTATAGAGATTAAATAGGCTTTAACCAGGTGTAAATAAAAAATGACTAAACGAATTCTAATTTTACCCGGTGACGGTATCGGCACCGAAATTGTCGCCGAGGCGGTTAAGGTACTAAATGTATTTATTAAAGATGGGCTGGATTTAGAACTTGAAGAGGGTTTGATTGGCGGGGCCGCGTATGACCATGATGGCGATCCGCTGCCCGACAAAACACTTACGCAAGCACGAGAGGCTGATGCGGTATTGCTGGGTGCAGTCGGTGGCCCACAATACGAAAGCCTCGACCGGCCCCTTCGCCCTGAGCAGGGTTTGTTACGTATTCGTGCAGGGTTGGAGCTATTTTCCAACCTGCGTCCGGCCATTCTCTATCCACAGTTGGCAGCCGCCTCGACATTAAAACCAGAAGTTGTTTCGGGGCTGGATATTTTGATTGTTCGTGAGCTGACAGGAGGCATCTATTTTGGTGAGCCGCGTGGTATTCGCATTTTAGACAATGGTGAAAAAGAAGGTTTCAATACACTCGTCTATCGTCAATCCGAGATCGAACGTATTGGCAGATCAGCATTTGAAATTGCCCGCAAGCGCGGTAAAAAGCTTTGTTCTGTTGATAAGGCAAACGTGCTGGAAGTAACCGAACTATGGCGTCAAACCATGATTGATCTGGGTAAGAAATACCCGGATGTGGAGTTAAGTCATATGTATGTTGATAATGCAGCGATGCAACTGGTGCGGGCGCCAAAGCAGTTCGATGTGATTGTGACGGGTAATATGTTTGGCGACATACTCTCTGATGCGGCAGCGATGCTGACGGGTTCTATTGGAATGTTGCCATCCGCTTCACTTGATGCGCATGGAAAGGGTATGTATGAGCCGATTCACGGTTCAGCGCCAGACATTGTTGGGCAAGGTGTTGCTAATCCCTTGGCCACGATTCTTTCAGTTGCCATGATGTTGCGTTACAGCCTGGGATATTCCGAGCAAGCAGATCGCATTGAAAAGGCGGTTGGCAATGTACTGGATCAGGGTTTACGGACGCCAGATATTGCAGCGGAAGGCCAACCCACAGTGGGTACTGTCGAGATGGGCGATGCGGTAGTCGCAGCGCTAGTGTAACAATGCAGATAAAAATCCAGATAATGCTAATTAAGTTGGAGCAAACATGAGTCGTACTTTTGATGTCGCAGTGGTCGGAGCAACCGGTGCCGTCGGTGAAACCATGCTGGAAATTCTTGAACAGCGCAATTTTCCTGTGGGTACGGTATATCCATTGGCCAGCGAGCGCTCGGCAGGAAAAAGAATCGGGTTTAAAAACCAACAGCTAACCATTGGAAATCTAGCGGAATTTGATTTTTCCAGGGTTCAGATTGGATTGTTTTCAGCAGGGGCATCTGTTTCAGAAATTTATGCGCCGAAAGCCGCAGAGTCGGGTTGTGTCGTGATCGATAACACCTCGCAATTTCGTTACGACGACCACATTCCATTGGTGGTGCCTGAAGTGAATCCAGAGAAAATTGCCAATTACAAGGATCACGGCATCATTGCCAACCCAAATTGTTCCACTATCCAGATGCTGGTAGCGCTCAAACCTATATATGATGCGGTGGGCATAACACGCATCAATGTGTGTACTTACCAGGCTGTGTCAGGTACTGGTAAAGAAGCCATCGAAGAACTCGCCAGTCAAACGGCGCATTTGTTACGCGGTGAGCCGGTTACAGCGGATGTCTATCCTAAACAAATTGCATTTAATGTTTTACCGCATATTGATGTTTTTCAGGATAATGGCTACACCAAAGAAGAAATGAAAATGGTCTGGGAAACGCACAAGATTATGGATGATGAAACTATCCTGGTTAACCCGACAGCGGTGCGTGTCCCCGTGTTTTATGGCCACTCTGAGGCGTTGCATATCGAAACTCGTGATAAGATCACCGCAGATCAGGCGCGTGACGTCCTGTCTGTGGCTGAGGGTGTGGTAGTGCTGGATGAGCGTGTGGATGGTGGGTATCCAACGGCAGTTACCGATGGCGTCAATCAGGATCCTGTTTATGTTGGCCGGATTCGAGAGGATATCTCACATTCCAAGGGTTTAGATTTGTGGGTGGTCGCCGATAATGTCCGCAAAGGAGCAGCCCTTAACAGCATACAAATTGCTGAGCTACTGGTAAAAAACTACCTTTAAATATATAGTTACGCTATATTTTGATGGAAGTAGCTTGAAAGGGTTTCTAGGTTTTGTAATGGATCGACTGGGATATCGGCTTATTCTGCTGATTACAGCGGGTGAGCAACAATGAGGAATCTTGCATATGTTTAGGAAATCGGCCTTGGTATTGGCAATAGTAGGTGCAGCGGCGACTGGAAATGCAGTGGCTCTGGGGCTTGGAGATATTGATCTTAAATCAGTGTTGAACCAGCCTTTTAATGCTGAGGTAGAACTTCTCTCTGCAACCGAAGACGATATTAGCGAGCTAAAAGTCCTGTTAGGGTCACGCCAGGCCTTTACCAATGCAGGTATTGACCGTTCAGTCTTCCTGAGCAAGCTCAAATTTACCGTTACACAGAATAGTAGTAATAAGCCGGTAGTTCGAATTACCAGTCGTAACCCTGTCACTGAACCATTTCTCGACTTTCTTCTGGAAGTGACATGGAGCAAGGGTAAATTGCTCCGTGAATATACCGTGCTTGTTGACCCACCTGTGACCATGCCAGCTGCACCGGTTGCGTTAACGGCGCCTACTGCTCGTCCAGTGACGCCTGTTGTTCAGCAGCCAGCCGTTCAGCCAGTGAAACCAGTTGTTCAAGCGCCTGCACAGCAGAAAGTAACGGCGCCATCTCCGGCCAAGCAAGTGCAAAACACAGCATTACCGCCTGTTTCAAAAGAAGCAGGTGATTATGGACCAACTCGTCGCAGTGAAACACTTTGGGCGATTGCGGAGCGTGTTAGACCTGATACAGATGTCAGTATGGAACAGACAATGTTGGGCTTATTACGGGCAAATCCTGAAGCCTTTGTGAGCAACAACATCAATAATTTGAAAACCGGCCATGTTTTACGAGTCCCAGAACGTAGTGACTTAACTTCAATCAGTGACACAGCTGCTAAACGTGAGGCGAGCGCTCAATACGCTGCCTGGCGTCAGGCACGTACTGATAGTAAAACTGCTAAGCAATCAGCAAGCTCCAGTAAAACGGCAAATGCTGGTACTGCTGCTGAGTCCAAGTTGCAATTGGTTGCTGCCGATCTGGATGAAGCCAATGCAGGCACGGTTGATCGGAGTGGTGAACAGGGAACTGAGAATTCACTGAAGCGGGATTTGGTGCTGGCTAACGAAGCACTTGAAGCTCAGCGCAGTGAAGGCAAGGAAATGACGAATCGCCTTGGTGTTCTGGAAGAGCAAATCCAGAACATGCAACGTTTGATTCAGTTAAAGGATGATGAGCTGGCCAGAATGCAGGCGAATGCTGGCAGTGAAATAACACCTGCAGATTCAGAAATTGTACCTAATGGAGATTCAGACCTGGGTCCAGCTATCGCATCTGATCTTGAGGCCGGCCTGGATGCGCCTGAAAATATTCCTTCAATGGAAGCAGATCAGGAAGCGGATGCCCTTAACATTCCTGGCGATGAAGCGGAAATTGATGTTACAGCGACAGGACCTGTGGTTGAAACAGCGATTGAACCTGTCAGTTTCCTCAAAACCTTTACCGACTCGCTCATGCAAAATCCGCTCTGGCTGGGATTGGGAGCGGCACTTTTGGCGTTACTCGCCTTCTTTGGTTTGCGTGGCCGTCGTAGTTCAGATACTGAATTCCAGGAAAGTATCTTACAATCATCCAGTCGTATATCCGATGAGCATCTGACTGATTTCAGTGAAACACAGGTTCGTAGTGCTGATTTACATGATTCATCTCTGAGTGAATTTGCAGTAAGCGACATGGCTGATACAGTTGACAACAACGAAGCCAACCCTATGGCTGAAGCAGATGTTTATCTGGCCTATGGTCGTTTTCAACAAGCAGAAGAATTGCTCAAGGAAGCATTGTCGAATGATCCTGACAATGAAGAGTTAAACTTGAAGTTGCTGGGTGTTCATGAGGCTGCTGGCAATACGGATGCCTTTGATAACCATGCGCGCGATATTCTGACTCATTTGGGTGATCATGAGCATCCTATGTGGAAGAAGGTAGCCACGATGGGGTTGGCGCTAAGTCCAAACAATCCAATCTACAATCCTGGTGGCCCTGCAGCAGTTCCCGATGAATCAACAGTTGTTGAAGAGCTACCTTCTATTGACACGCTGGATCAGGACGCTCCGGTTTCAGTGGCAGATAATACGGTAGATTTTAATAAAGACAAATCTGATAACACGAATGTAAATGCTGATGGCAAGTTGACTGATCTCGATGAGATTTCAACCAAGCTGGATTTGGCGCGCGCATACATCGATATGGGTGATCCAGAAGGCGCAAGAAACATTCTTAGTGAAGTAATTGAAGAAGGTAACGACGACCAGAAAAATGAAGCCAACGGTATTCTGGAGAAGCTTGCTTCATAGCATTTATACAATCTCGATAAAAGGGCGCTTTTTGCGCCCTTTTTTATTGCCGCTGTTCTTCCGTGGCCGTACTCATTTATTAATATATAATTGTTGGAGTACTGGTATAAAATACGGTTATTTCGTTAAATAAGTAAGAGATAAAATTGTGCGCATTGCATGCAGAGTTGAATACAACGGTGCAGCTTACTGCGGCTGGCAAAAACAACCCGGTACAGTGACAGTCCAGGGTGCAGTAGAAAAAGCCTTGTCCTGTGTGGCAAATCACCCCGTCAATGTAATTTGTGCAGGACGTACAGACAGCGGGGTGCACGCGACAGCACAGACTATCCATTTTGATTCCGATGCTGATCGCCCTGGTCATTCCTGGATGTTAGGAGCAAATGTGAATCTGCCCGGAGATATCAAATTGCTTTGGGCGAATATAATTGACGAGAATTTCCATGCCCGTTTTTCTGCCCAGGCGCGTCAGTATCGCTATGTCATCCTTAATCGTCCAGTTGACAGTGCCATAGGATATAAGCAGGTAACCTGGGAGCGCAGACCGCTTGATGCGGAACGCATGCAAAAGGGTGCCGTGCATTTACTCGGTCAACACGACTTCACTTCTTTTCGGGCGGTAAGCTGCCAGGCCAATAGCGCAGTGCGTGAAATACAGCATATTCAGGTGACCCGGCAGGATGATTTTCTATATCTTGATATAACAGCCAATGCTTTTCTGCATCATATGGTGCGCAATATTGCAGGTGTATTAATGGCTGTTGGCCAAAATGAACAGCAACCGGATTGGGTAAGAGAGGTGCTCGATTTGCGCGACCGAACCCAGGCGGGTGTAACAGCGTCCGCGCATGGACTCTATTTGGTAGGTGTCAGTTACCCCTCAGAATTTTCAATTAATTCGCAAGGGTATTTGCCGGTTTTTTGATTAACTAGTTGTGTGGGAACTCCCCGAAATTGATGGTTTCTGTTACGATATTGCCATGATATGCAGGCATGGTCAGGGAACTCAGGTAAATGCGAACCCGGGTTAAAATATGTGGGATAACCAGGCCGGAAGACGGAGTTGACGCCGCAGCTTGTGGTGTTGACGCGATTGGGCTGGTGTTTTACGAAAAAAGTCCTCGTGCGGTAACCATCGAGCAAGCGCGAAAGATTTGTGATGCTTTGCCACCGTTTGTATCGACAGTCGCCTTGTTTGTGAATCCGGACGCCGGTCTGGTTGCGCAAGTATTGGGTACGGTGCCCATTGATCTGCTGCAATTTCATGGTACGGAGTCCGCTGAATTTTGTAATGAATTTGTCAGGCCGTATATAAAAGCCATCGCTATGCGTGAAGGTCTGGACCCAGTTACTGCGATGGCGGGCTATCCGACTGCCGCAGGTTTTTTGTTCGATGCTGACTTGCCGGATATCCATGGTGGTGGTGGTGTGTCTTTTGACTGGTCACAACTGCCGGAAAAGGCTGTTAATCCGGTTATACTGGCTGGCGGTCTGACACCGGAAAATGTAGCGGTGGCTGTCGCACAGACGAAGCCCTTTGCAGTGGACGTTAGCAGCGGTGTCGAGCTTAGTAAGGGTATAAAATCTGCAAATAAAATAGCGGCATTCATGAAAGGTGTACAAAGTGGTAACGCAAGTTAAACAAAGTCAGCAAGGCCGTGATTTCAGTGCCATGCCCGATACGGCCGGTCATTTTGGTATTTATGGCGGAATGTTTGTGGCAGAAACCTTGATGGGGCCACTTAAAGAACTGCGCCTGGCGTATGAGCGCTATATTAATGATGCAGCTTTTGTAGCGGAACTGGATGCTGATCTGGCAGATTTTGTCGGCCGACCTTCGCCGTTATATCACGCTAGCCGTTGGAGTAAAAAGCTCGGTGGTGCACAAATCTATCTCAAACGTGAAGACTTGAATCACACCGGCGCGCACAAAATTAATAACACGGTTGGACAGGCATTGTTAGCCCGTCAAATGGGCAAGCGTCGAATAATTGCAGAAACCGGTGCCGGACAGCACGGCGTTGCATCCGCCACTGTGGCAGCAAGGTTGGGTATGCAATGCGTGGTTTATATGGGCGCAGAAGATATCAAGCGCCAGGCTATTAATGTTTACCGTATGCGCTTACTCGGTGCAGAAGTAGTTTCGGTTGAGTCAGGTTCTCGCACGTTAAAAGATGCACTCAACGAGGCTATGCGTGACTGGGTGACCACGGTTGACGATACATTTTATATTATCGGTACAGTCGCTGGCCCGCATCCGTATCCTGCGATGGTGCGTGATTTTCAGGCCATCATTGGACGTGAAGCGCGACGGCAAATTCTTGAACAGGCCGGCCGTTTACCGGATACATTGATCGCTTGTGTCGGTGGTGGCTCTAATGCGATAGGTTTGTTTCATCCCTTTCTTGATGATGCTGATGTAGCCATGATCGGCGTTGAAGGCGGTGGCCTTGGTATTGACAGTGGCAGTCATGCGGCGCCTTTGTGTGCAGGTAGACCGGGTGTATTGCACGGTAACCGGACCTATTTAATGGAAGACAGCGACGGTCAGATTATTGAAACGCATTCAGTTTCTGCTGGACTGGATTATCCAGGTGTTGGACCAGAGCATGCCTGGTTGAAAGATATCGGCCGGGTACAGTATGTTGCTGCGACCGATCAACAGGCGTTGGCTGCTTTCCATGATCTGACCCGAACGGAAGGTATTATTCCTGCGCTCGAATCAAGTCATGCGCTAGCACATGCCATGCAGTTAGCACCCACGATGAATAAAGATCAAATACTGCTGATTAATCTTTCCGGGCGCGGGGACAAGGATATCCACACGGTGGCAGATCTCGAAGGCATCAAGGTATGAGCCGGATAGCGCAACGTTTCGATAGCCTGAAAAAACAGGGCAGAACTGCCTTGATACCTTATATCACTGCGGGTGATCCACAACCTGATGTGACGGTACCTTTGTTACACGCATTGGTTGATGCAGGTGCTGATCTGCTGGAAATTGGTGTTCCATTTTCCGATCCAATGGCAGATGGCCCGGTTATTCAGGCAGCCTGTGAACGTGCATTGAAGCATAAAATTGGTATGCGCCATGTGTTGGATATGGTGACCGAATTCCGCCAGCAGGATCAGGAAACACCGATTATTTTGATGGGGTATTTAAATCCAATCGAGGTGATGGGTTATGCAGAATTTGCAGTAGCGGCAAATGCGGCGGGTGTTGATGGCGTGATTACGGTCGATTTGCCACCCGAAGAAGCGACTGATTTTTGTGCTGAGTTAACAGGTCGTCAATTGGATCCAATATTTTTGGCGGCTCCTACGAGTGATGATGAGCGAATCAAGAGAATGGTATCGTTAGGTGGTGGTTTTTTATATTACGTTTCTTTCAAAGGTGTGACAGGTGCTAACCGGCTGGATGTGACTGCGGTGGCGAATAAACTAAAACAAATCAGAGCTTGCACCAGTTTACCTATCGCTGTCGGATTCGGAATTCGTGATGCTGAATCGGCAGCCCAGGTTGCAGGTGTGGCTGATGCGGTGGTTGTAGGCAGTGCGTTGGTTGGTCGAATGGCTGAGTTGGCAGATGAGCCAGAAAATATTTCATCCAAAGCGCCAGTTATTATTGCAGCCATGCGTAATGCGATGGATCAATGTACTTGTTAGAAGTTAGCTACAGAAATTAAAGGTTACGTCTTATGAGTTGGTTTGAAAAACTGATGCCTTCGCGCATTCGCACTGAAGGCGGTAATAAGCGAGCAGTGCCGGAAGGCTTGTGGAGCAAATGCGATGGCTGTGACTCGGTTTTATACCGGGCTGAACTTGAACGTAACCAGGAAGTCTGTCCCAAGTGTGATTACCATGTTCGTATCGGTGCGAGGCGGCGTATTGATTTGTTTCTGGATGCAGAGCCACGCGAAGAAATCGGTGCAACACTTGAACCTACTGACCCATTGAAATTTAAGGACAGTAAAAAATATCGTGACCGTATTAACCAGGCGCAAAAAGCTACGGGTGAAAAGGATGCGCTGATTGTTATCCGCGGACAACTTGAAGAGGTTCCGTTGGTCGTTGCTGCCTTTGAGTTTAAATTTATGGGTGGTTCCATGGCTTCGGTGGTTGGCGAGCGCTTTGTACGTGCTGTCAATGTTTGTCTTGAACATCAGATTCCGCTCGTCTGTTTTTCTGCCAGTGGTGGTGCACGCATGCAGGAAGGTCTCTACTCACTGATGCAGATGTCTAAAACCAGCGCGGCATTGGCGCGATTATCAGCTGCTCATATCCCTTTTATTTCTGTGATGACTGACCCTACTATGGGAGGTGTGTCAGCCAGCCTGGCGATGCTCGGTGATATTAATATTGCAGAGCCTCGCGCCTTAATAGGTTTTGCTGGTCCACGGGTGATTGAGCAGACGGTGCGCGAAACATTACCGGAAGGATTTCAGCGCAGCGAGTTTTTGCTCGACCACGGTGCCATAGACATGATAATAGATCGGCGTGAAATGCGGGAACGTATTGCCTCTTTACTTAGAATGTTACAGCGGCACCCTGAAGAATTCTCTGACAGTATCCCCGTCGCAGAATAATTTTCCGGGAATATGCCACGATTCAAAACTCTCGATGCGTGGCTCGCCTGGCAGGAAAAACTGCATCCCAAAAAAATTGATCCAGGCCTTGAACGTGTCAACCGTGTCTACAACAGACTCGCTGCAAAGCGGCCAGCGGCCTGCGTAATTACCATCGCCGGCACTAACGGCAAAGGCTCCAGCGTGGCTTTGATGGAAAGCATTTGCCACGCACAAGGATTGACTACGGGTAGTTATACATCACCGCATTTGCTCCGCTATAACGAACGCATTCGAATCAATGGCATCGAGCAGCCAGATGAGGTTATCTGCGATGCATTTGCAGAAATCGATATGGCTCGGCATGACGAAACGCTAAGTTATTTTGAATTCGGTACTCTTGCAGCGCTAACCGTGTTCAATAATTTTTCATTAGACGTGGTATTTCTTGAGGTCGGATTAGGTGGGCGCCTGGATGCGGTCAATATTATTGATCCAGATATCGCATTGGTGACCTCTATTTCCCTGGATCATACCGAGTGGCTGGGCGATAACCTTGAAAGTATTGGGCGCGAAAAAGCCGGTATTTTTCGAGCCGGGTGTCCGGCAATCTGTGCAGATGTTGATCCACCCGCTTCGCTTCAATCCGTAGCCCAGACTGTCAAAGCACATTGGTTATCGCTCAATAAGCACTTCTTTATCGAATCGGATTCTGATGGTTGGAGCTGGATAGGCCCGCATAATCAGCTCAGAAATTTACCCATGCCAGCACTGGTGGGCAGTCATCAGTTGCAAAATGCTGCTGGTGTGTTGATGGCGCTGACCTGTTTGCCCGGCGATATGGGAATCAGCAGGCAGGCTATTGAAGATGGGCTGCGTGAAGTCAGTCTGGCTGCTCGGGTGCAATACCTGTCTGGCCGGATAGATCTTTTGCTGGATGTTTCTCACAATGAACAGAGTGCCCAGGCGCTAGCGGCGTATTTGGAGGCAAGGCGAACTAGCGGGAAAACTCGGGTGGTTATCGGGATGTTGGTAGACAAGGACAGCCAGGGCTTTGCAGCTGCACTGAAAGCACAAATTGACGGCTGGTACTGCGTCGGGCTCAGTTGTGAGCGGGCAAAACCAGTGGCTGAGTTATACGAGGATATCCTGCAGGTTGCCGCAGGCACACCGTGTGTATCTTGTGATACGATGGCGGCGGCCTGTGATCGTTTGCAGAAAGATATGGAGGCGGGCGATCGACTGGTAGTCTGTGGTTCTTTCCATACCGTTTCTGAGTGGCTGGAACAAGATTTGAAAGATTTTCAAAAACTATGATCTATGGTTTTTAAAAATCGTGCTTCGCATTTAATCATCCCTGGATTATTTTGTGCCTGGAGAGTCTCTGAATGATGAGAATTTTATGGATCCATTGTTAAAACAACGCCTGATTGGAGCGGTTGTTCTCGTGGCGTTGGCCGTCATCTTTATTCCGATGTTTCTGGAAGGGCCGCAGGAACCTGTTATGCCCGATATGCAGGCGATGCCTGAACAGCAGTCAATGCCTCGTGAAGAAGAATCCAGGGCATTTCCGGAAACCGAAAAAGTTCTACCGTTACCACCTATGAGCGTGATTTCTGAGCCAGTTCCTGAGCCTGAATCTGAACCGGTTGTCGACAGTAATCCTGAACCAGCGCCTGTGCCGGAACCAGAGCCAGAGCCTAAAAAAGCAAAACCAGCCAAGCCGGTTGTTGCTAAAACCAAAGTTGAAATAAAAAAGGTAAAACCGAAACCGGTGAAATCCTCGAAGTCACCTGCAGAATCGAAAATATCGTCATCAGTCGATAATAAGCTTGGCAGTTGGGTTATTCAGGCAGGCAGTTTTGGTAGTCAGGAGAATGCTTTTAACTTACGTGACAAGCTTAGAAAAGCCGGTTACCCAACCCAGGTGGAGCGTGTTGCTCTGGATAAGGGTGTATCCTACCGTGTGCGTATTGGGCCATATCTTGATCGTGACAAGGCTGAAGCCAAGATTGCCAAGTTGAATAAAGCCTACCAGCTTAATTCACGTGTCATGTCACACCCTTAATCAGGATCGTTTCTCATGCTTGATGTATTATTTTCTCTCCGACCAAAAACCCTGTTTGGATTTAAATCATGATTTGGGCTGATTATATACTGCTGGTTATCATTGGAATATCTGCGCTGCTGAGTCTGTGGAGAGGTTTTTTCAAGGAAGCTTTATCGTTGATTACCTGGCTGGTTGCAGTGGTGATTGCTGTTTTGTACTTCAGGCCAATGGGTGAGCTCTTATCCGGTTTTATCAGCTCGCCATCGGTGCGTAACATCAGTGGTGGGGCACTGTTGTTTTTCAGTGTGTTGATACTGGGTGGAATCCTTAATTATATGGTCGCACAGCTGGTTTCGAAAACCGGATTGACAGCAACCGACAGGATGTTAGGCATTATTTTTGGGCTAATCCGTGGTGTCGTCATCGGTGCCTTGATTGTATTACTGGCTGGTCTGACAACACTTCCTGAAGAACAGTGGTGGTCAGAATCCCTGTTAATTGGTTACTTTCAGGATCTTGCTTTGTGGATTCGCAGTTTCCTGCCAGATAGTATTTCCCAGCATATTGGGTATTAATCCATATTTATACGGTCTTTCAGGATACCTGCCATTCTGGCGATAGGGTAAACTATGCGGACGGTTTTCCAGATGCTTTCTTTTAATTAATGGCCAGTCTGTCTTAAATGGGTAAAACGGTATGTGTGGCATTGTAGGAATTGTATCGCGCAACGCGGTTAATCAATCGATTTATGATGCGCTGACCATCTTGCAGCACCGTGGTCAGGACGCTGCAGGTATTGTGACCTGCGAGGGTGCCCACCTTCATTTACGCAAAAGTAACGGCCTGGTGCGCGATGTATTCCATACCCGGCATATGCTGCGTTTACGTGGCAATATGGGTATTGGTCATGTCCGTTACCCCACAGCAGGGTGTGAAAGCTCAGCTGAAGCCCAGCCATTTTATGTTAATTCTCCGTATGGCATAACGCTTGCGCATAACGGTAATTTGATCAATGCAAAAGCAATCAAGGAAATTCTGTACCGCGAAGATTTACGCCATATTAATACGGATTCAGATTCTGAAGTATTACTGAATGTTTTCGCACATGAGTTGCAACAACACGGCAAGCTAAGTGTAACGGAAGATGAAATATTTGCTGCCGTTTCGGGAGTGCATCGCCGTTGTGAAGGTGCCTATGCGGTAGTTGCAATGATTACCGGTTATGGGGTTGTCGCGTTCCGTGATCCGAATGGCATTCGACCGCTGGTTTACGGTAAGCGTGAAACCGCTGAAGGTATTGACTACATGGCGGCATCGGAAAGTGTGGCGTTGGATGCATTGGGTTTTGATCTGATTGGCGATATCAAACCGGGTGAGGCCGCTTTTTTTGCTACTGATGGCAAGCTGTCGGTTCGTCAATGTGCTGATAATCCTGGTTATGCACCCTGTATTTTCGAGCATGTCTATTTGGCCAGGCCTGACTCCATAATTGATAATATATCGGTTTATAAGGCGCGGTTGCGCATGGGGGAAAAGCTTGCAGACAAAATCCGGCGCACCATACCTGTAAATGACATTGATGTTGTTATTCCAATTCCGGATACCAGTCGTACGGCTGCTTTGCCATTAGCTCATAACCTGGGCGTTAAGTATCGCGAAGGATTTATCAAGAACCGCTATATCGGCCGAACCTTTATTATGCCAGGGCAGCAAGAACGTAAAAAATCAGTACGCCAGAAACTAAATGCAGTTGATCTTGAATTCAAGGGAAAAAATGTTTTGCTGGTAGATGATTCAATTGTGCGTGGTACAACCTCTGAGCAGATTATCCAGATGGCACGTGATGCGGGTGCAAATAAAGTCTATTTCGCATCGGCTGCTCCTCCAGTGAGGTTCCCTAATGTTTATGGTATTGATATGCCGACCACGGAAGAGTTGATTGCGCATGACTGCAGTGTTGAAGAAATTACCGCTAAAATAGGCGCTGACTGGTTGGTGTTTCAGGATCTTGAAGATCTGATTGACGCAGTTCAAAAAGGTAACGAATCAATCGAGTCATTTGATTGTTCCGTATTTACCGGTGAATACGTTACCGGTGGGGTCAGTGGTGACTATCTGGAACATCTAGAACAATTACGCAGCGACTCTGCTAAACAGGATCGCCGCAACGCTGATCACGAGGTGATTGAATTACATAATAACGCTTGACAGGAGTACGGCTGTTACCTACAGTTGAATGCAATAGCGCCGATTTATCATCAAATTGCGGGCGCATTATAAATTCGGCTAAAGCGATGGCACCTGCTTTCGTTATAACCGTGAGTGGGTTTTTTTATGCGCGGAGTAACCGTGCTGGAGATGGGTAATGAGTGATTCGCCATATTTTGAGTTAGGTTTTGATACGCGTGCAGTCCGAGAAGGGCAGCGGCGTACTATGGAGCAGGAACACGCTGAAGCTATTTTCCCAACCTCAAGTTATGTTTTTGATTCTGCGCGGGAAGCCGCTGCGCGTTTTTCCGGTGAGGAACCGGGAAATATATACTCGCGTTTTACCAATCCCACTGTACGCACTTTTGAGCACCGCCTGGCATCTCTCGAAGGCGGCCAATGCTGTGTTGCGACAGCGTCAGGCATGGCTGCAATTTACGCCACCTGTGCCAGTTTACTAAAGTCCGGCGACCACATTGTTTCCTCAAATAGTATTTTTGGCAGTACAACGCTCTTGTTCAATAATTATCTGACACGGTTTTCTATTAACACCAGCTTTGTTGAGCTGACTAATTTACAAGCCTGGGAAGAGGCGATCACACCGGCAACGCGTCTGTTGTTTGTTGAAACACCATCGAACCCGTTAACCCGGGTTGCTGATATTAAGGCGTTGGCTGAATTGGCGCATGCTCACGAATGCCTGTTGGTGGTGGATAATTGTTTTTGTACACCGGCTTTGCAACTGCCGCTGGCATTGGGTGCTGATATTGTGATTCATTCTGCTACCAAGTATCTGGATGGTCAGGGCCGGTGTATCGGTGGTGCCGTAGTAGGAAATGAGGAGTTAGTTGGTAAAGAAGTCTATGGATTTTTGCGCACTTGCGGGCCCAGTATGAGTCCTTTCAATGCCTGGGTTTTCCTGAAAGGATTGGAAACCTTATCTTTGAGAATGCGCGCTCATTGTGAAAATGCGCAGCATTTTGCAGTCTGGTTGCAGGAACAATCCGTTGTTGCACGTGTTTACTATCCCGGTCTGACTGATCATCCGCAGCATGATCTAGCGACGCGTCAGCAAACGGGATATGGCGGCATCGTCGCCTTTGAAGTTAAAGGTGGCCGTGATGCAGCCTGGAAAGTAATTGATAAAACCCGGATCTGTTCAATCACTGCTAATCTTGGTGATACAAAAACTACCATTACACATCCGGCTACCACTACGCATGGTCGTTTGACGCCTGAGCAAAGGGATGAGGCAGGGATATCGGACAGTTTGATTCGAGTCGCAGTCGGGCTTGAAGATGTTAAGGATATCTGTGCTGATCTCGCTACAGGCTTGTGTTAAGGATGCGGCAAATATTTTTTATGCCAGAGTGATTTTGCCGACACCCCACCGCAACAGGTCTTCAAAGGCTAGCGGGTCATCTGGATTGAGGTGAGTGCCAACAGGAACACAGGCAATACTCACCGTACAGGCGCTAGACATAGCGCGTTCAATTTTGTCACCGTTGTAGCGGGGTGCAACCAGAATTTGTTCAACTTTTTGATGGTTATATTCAAAGGGTGAGGTAACATCAAGCAGGTAATAGTCGTGACGCATGGGATCATGCAGCACAGCAACCCCATCCACATCGAGTGGGTTGGGGCCGGTATATTCGTAAGGCTCATAAATTTCTATAAAATGGTGGTTTGCAGTCAAACTGTCTTCCCCCAATATCGTTTGTACAGCAGCATGACCAAACCCCGCTCAAGTGTCAAAAAAAGCTTATTCTCTAGCTAGAATATAATATAAATATATTATTTAACTATATGATAATTAATGTATATAAATAGAAGGCAGGTACTACTACAGATAATGGCGAAAAGCCTGGAAAAGCTTACCGGCGAGTCTTTGGTTGAGTCTGCATTGCCTGAGTTACTCAGTGATAATCACACTTGGCGGGTTATAGCGGTAGGTAAAGCGGCAGCATCTATGGCATGCGGGGCTATTAACTGCCTGGGTTCGGAGAATATTGATCAGCTATTAGTGATTACTAAATCTGGGCACGTTACACCCTGGTTGTCCAGACTTGATCAGGCAGAGATTGTAGAAAGTGCGCACCCAATACCCGACGAACGAAGTTTACTCGCAGGCAAAAAATTGCTCGAGTGTATCCAGCAACAATTCACTAATCCGGTGTTATTTTTAATTTCGGGCGGTGCATCCAGTTTGGTTGAGGTGCCGCATCCGGACATTCAGCTCGCAGATTTACAACGCGTTAATGATTGGCTGCAGGCGAGTGGGTTGCCTATTCATACCATCAACACGATACGCAGCCGCCTGTCGTTAATTAAAGATGGAAAATTGTTAAGGCATTTGAATTATGTTGATGGTTGCGCGCTATTGTTATCTGATGTGCAGGGTGATGATTCAGCTATCATTGGCTCAGGTTTGTTATGTACCGTAACAACCAAAGAGCCATTGCCAGACATTTTACCTGAATGGTTGGAGCGCTTACTGCCTGCAAAAGAAGTAACCCCGCTGATGCACGTTTTTAAAAACCATGTTATTGGTAATCTGAATACCATGCTGACGGTTGTTGCAGGGTTTGCCAGGCAATCAGATTACCCCGTTACGATTCTTGATGATGAACTGACAGGGCCTGCAGAAGTGGCAGGCGTGGAAATGGTGGAGTATTTGTTTCAGGCAGAGGCTGGTATTTATATTCGCGGTGGCGAAACGACCGTTGAGCTCCCGCAAAATCCAGGACGGGGAGGGCGAAATCAACACCTTGCGTTGGCAGCGGCAATGCAACTTTCTGGCCATGATGATATCTATTTACTATCCATTGGCAGTGACGGTGACGATGGAAATACTGACGATGCCGGTGCGCTTGTCGATGGCGGTACCATTAAGCGGGGAAAAACAGTCGGTCTTGATGCTAGTGAATTTCTGCGCCGTGCAGATGCCGGTAGCTTCCTAGCTGCCAGTGGTGATCTGGTAACAACCGGTCCAACAGGCACCAATCTTCGGGATTTGGTGATTGCCTTGAAATGTTGAATTGGTTTTCTATTTATTTACTGGCTAAAATATTCCATCAATATTTAATTAAAATAGCACTCATTATTAAACAATGACCCGTACCCAGGAAAATTTTTCAAGTCTTTACGCAGCGGCTCGAGCTTGCATTGAATGTGCTCATCCCAATGAGAAACTCAAATTATCCAGCCATTGTGTAAATTTGTGGCAACAAGGTGAGTTATCACTTGACGATGATCAATTACCTTTTCCCATCACAGAACCTGGCCGCCCTGATAAACCCGTGCTCGTGTTGCCGCGAAACCTGGCCAGGCGAAAGCCGGGGACAGAAGCGGGGAGAGCTGCTCTGATTCATGCAATTGCACATATTGAATTCAATGCGATCAATTTGGCCTGGGATGCTGTTTACCGGTTTAGGGATATGCCAGAAAACTACTATGCAGACTGGGTAAAAGTTGCTGGTGAAGAAGCGTTGCACTTTCAGTTGCTGAGTGAACGGCTGAGCGGAATGGGATACTGCTATGGTGATTTTGAAGCGCACGATGGATTATGGGAAATGGCACAGGATACGGCGCATGATGTTTTAGTGCGCATGGCGTTAGTGCCGCGTGTGCTGGAAGCGCGGGGTCTGGATGTAACGCCCGGTATGATGGAGCGGCTAAAATCAGCGGGCGACGAGGCCAGTGTTGCAATTCTGGAAGTTATTTTGCGTGACGAGATTGGTCATGTCGAAATTGGTAGCCGCTGGTTCCGTTATTGTTGTGAGCGGCGAAAGGTCGATCCGCTAACAACTTTCCGGGATCTTTTGCAGCAGTATATGAAAGGTTTTGTGAAAGGGCCTTTCCATTACCCTGCGCGAAAGCTGGCGGGATTTGATGAGGCGGAAATGCAAGTATTGGAGCAAATGTCGAAACGTCAATGAACAATATATTATATATAACCACTCTATTGCTATTCCCGATTAATAGTTTTGCTGATAAGGCTTCAGTTGTCTGGTATACCGAACAGGAAACAGATATAGAGCCGGAGACAGTGCGCTACATAGTGACTGATCGTTTTATGCGGTCTGATAATGGCGACCCTAAACAGGGTTTTGTTTTACTGGATCGGAAACAAAAAAAGATTTTCAATGTTGTCCCTGAAAACAATTCTATTATGGTGATAGATGGGAATGGCCAGCGACCAAAGGCACCGGAATCATTTGTGATTAAAGAGAAAAAGATAGCCGATCCATCAGCACCTCAAATCGATGGGAAGGCGACCTATGAAGTTAACGTGTTTTCATCTGAACAAATTTGCTATAGCGCAATGGTGGCGCCAGGTTTGCTTGATGAAGTACGGCAGGCTATGCAGGAATTTAATCAGGTTCTGACGGTGCAGCAATTGAGAACACTGGAGAGTACGCCTAAGGAAATGCGTAGCGGTTGTTTCATGATTCAATATTTATATGCACCGGCATTGCATTTGCAACACGGGTTACCCGTCAGGGAATGGGATCATAATGGCAAGAGTCGGCAATTGGTGGATTATAAAACTATGCCGCTTGATGACAGCCTGTTTGAATTGCCTGCCGGATTCCGGCAGTACAGCCCATAACTTATTAACCCAAGTTTCGGAGTTCAACACTGCCGTGAAAACAAACCCGTAGGGTGGGGTGAGGTACGAACCCCACCGGGCCAACAGTGGATGGTGGGGTTCGTGCCTCACCCCACCCTACAGGTATCAGAGTTTTCCTATGTCAGCAGTATTTGACTGTAAAGTCATCCGGTGTGACGACCAAATAATTTCCCCGCTGATGCCAGTCACCTAATACGATTCGGCGAGCTGGCTTATTATTAATTACCAACTCATGAAATCCTGGCCGGTGAGTATGTCCGTGTATTAACAAGCGGGTGTTATGTTGTTCAAATACTTGCCTGACAGCGTCGGCATTCACATCCATGATAGCTTCGGGTTTGTCTCTGGTAAGCTCACTGCTGAGTGAGCGCGCATCTTCAGCCATAGCGAGTCTTTCTTTGATGGATTTCTTGAGAACGTTTGTTTGCCATTCCAGATCTCTAACAGTGTGCCGGAATGCCTGATATTCAGTGTCATCAGTACACAATAGATCGCCATGCATAAGCAAAGCAGGCTGACCATATAGATCGACCAGTACCGGGTCGGATAACAATGTGCAGCCTGTCTGCTGCATAAACTCATCACCCAGAAGAAAATCCCGGTTGCCATGTAGCAGAAAAACCGCTGTGCCATGCTGGGTTAAAGTTTGCAGGCTATGGATGACAGGCTGGTAAGCAGGATCGATGTAGTCATCACCAATCCAGATTTCAAAGAGATCGCCAAGAATGTACAGGGTGTCCGTTTTTAATACGTTGGATTCGAGTAAATTAATGAAATTCTGAATGGTGTCCGGATAACGGGGATCGAGATGAAGATCCGAAATGAGCAGGGTAGACACGGAGATTTAAAACGGTGGGCCGGTTACCGGCCCACCAGAATCAGTTAGTCTTCAATGCTGACTTTTTCAATGACAACATCCTCAACTGGCACATCACCGTGTCCGCCACTTTCGCCTGTGCTCACTTTTTCGATGCTTTGAATAACTTCTATGCCTTCAGTCACTTTGCCAAATACACAGTAGCCCCAGCCCTGAGCGGTTTGTGAACTGTAGTTGAGAAAGTCATTGTCTTTCCCATTGATAAAAAACTGTGAGCTCGCAGAATGAGGATCCGGTGTCCGGGCCATAGCGATGGTACCGAGGTCGTTAGTCAGGCCATTGTCTGCTTCATTTTTAATAGGTGCCTTGGTTTCTTTTTCTTTCATGCCTGGCTCAAAACCACCGCCCTGTACCATGAAGCCTGGAATGACACGGTGAAAAATTGTCCCGTCATAAAAACCGGATTTGGCATAGCCAATAAAATTCTCGACAGTTTCAGGAGCCTTGTCGGCGTACAGCTCAAGGACGATTTCACCTTTATTAGTTTGCATACGGACAGTCACAGATTTGTCTCCTTTGGTTGCCTGCCCGTCAGCCATCACAGAAAATGGGACGATCAGGTATAAAAAGCTGAGTAACAGGACAGTGATTTGTTTCATAGGAACGGTATTCCTCGGTTTGAATTACAGGTTGCGTATGATAATGATTTCCGTGCAGACAATAAACATTTGTTATTATCCGGCGCTGTCCAGGGCTGCCCGGATTATTGGTCAGTACCGTCAAACATGACTCATTGAGGATTTATTACCTTGTTATCACTTTACAACAGCCAGAGCCGCTCAAAAGAAACGTTTAAACCAATCACTGATGGCAAGGTAAATCTGTATGTCTGTGGTATGACAGTCTATGACTATTGTCATCTGGGACATGCACGTGTGCTGGTGGTGTTCGATATTATTGTCCGTCATTTGAGACAGTTAGGCTATGACGTGACCTATGTGCGTAATATCACAGACATTGATGACAAGATCATTGCCCGGGCAATCGAGAACGGAGAATCTATTCAGGCACTTACTGAGCGGTTTATTCAGGCGATGAATGAAGATTCTGAAGCACTGGCTGTGGTACGGCCAGATTACGAACCACGCGCCACTGATTCTATGCCGCAGATAATCCATATGATTGAACGACTGATCGAAAAAGATTTTGCCTATCAGGGGGTAAATGGTGATGTTTATTATTCTGTGAGCCATTTTGAAGGCTATGGAAAACTATCCGGTAAACAACTTGAAGATTTGCGGTCGGGCGCACGCGTCGAGGTTGATGCCTCGAAACAGGATCCACTCGATTTTGTGTTATGGAAATCGGCAAAACCTAAAGAACCCTGCTGGCCTTCACCCTGGGGTGATGGCCGTCCAGGTTGGCATATCGAATGCTCTGCTATGTCTACTGACCGCCTGGGGGCGCATTTTGATATTCATGGCGGAGGTATGGATTTACAGTTTCCACACCACGAAAACGAGATAGCGCAATCTGAGGCTGCCACTGGGCATCCGTTTGTGAATTACTGGATTCACAATGGTTTTGTGCAGGTGGATGAAGAAAAAATGTCTAAATCACTAGGTAACTTTTTTACCGTGCGTGAGATTCTTAAACAATATCAACCTGAAGTTGTGCGTTATTTTATCCTGTCCAGCCACTACCGCAGCCCGTTAAACTACACGGATGACAACCTTGTTAAGGCGCGTGGGGCTTTGCAACGTCTTTACACCGCTTTGCGTGATTCTGTAACTGTAAACGGTGAAATTGATAGTGGCTACGAAGCTCGTTTCATGGCAGCGATGGATGATGATTTCAACACCCCCGAAGCATTCGCTGTTTTATTTGATATTGCCAGAGCCGTCAATCGTGCGCGAGAGAATGGCGAAGCGACGGTTGACATCTATACTTCCACTTTGCGCCAACTTGGCGCGCGGCTAGGCTTGCTACAGTCAGATCCACAGAGTTTTCTCAAATCACCGCAAATTTCGTCAGATTCAGGCTACACAGACAGCGAAATCGAAACCCTGATCGAAGCACGTCTGGCTGCACGCAGCAATAAAGATTGGGCAGAAGCAGATAACATCCGTAACCAGCTGCTTGATAACGGGATTGCTCTCGAAGATTCTCCTCAAGGCACCACGTGGAGACGTGGCTAACCGCTATTTAATCCATTCAAGAAAGTCCTGAAATAGCCGATTTCATTCCTGTTCGGAGCATTCTGTGTGCTCCAAAATTATTTTATGTGAATCAATAAGATATGACTGACCGGATATTTCGGCTCGGGTTAGGAGCAGCGCTGTTAGCCTGTTTTTACTACGACCAACTGATAATACTTGCTTGTCTAGTAGGTTATCTCGTTTTTGAAGGTCTGACTAATTGGCGTCTGCCATTGATGATTGCCCGCTTCAGAAAACAAACCTTACCGACATGCGGGTCAACACTGCTGGGTGGTGATAAAACGCATCTCAGGTTTAACGTTGATGCTGAACAGGCCTGGCGTCTGATGGTAGCTGTTACGTTGGTGACGTCACTTTATGTATTACCGCAAACACTTTGGTGGATGGCCTGGTTTGTTGGCTTTGCACTGTTGGGTGCGGGTATCAGTGGTGTTTGCCCAATGCTAATGGCGTTGAAGGTGGCAGGCTTCCGATGAGTGACAAGCAATCGTACCTGGATGATGCTGAATTAAATACACTGTCCGTGTTACCGGTACGGGTAGCAGGTATTGTTTTCTGGGGGTTAGTCGCGATTGGATTGTTTGTGGTGGTATTGGCGCTGGGAAAAGAGCAGGAATTTATCATCCAGTCCCAGCAATCTTCTGTTGATCGTTTTACAGCAGGGCTGAGTCAACAGATTGTAAAACAACCATCCATGACGCTTGATGTCGTAGTTGCTTATATCCAGAAAAGGGCGGCTGTAGTTTCCTCTTTCGAGTCTATTTCTATCAAGACGGGTAATGAAATAATTGAAATTGGCCAGCCAATGAGTCAAGTGGACTGTTATACACGTCCAGTATTTATTCCAGGGTCGGCTAAAGGTACGGCTGCCAGCCAGGTTGAATTGAGCTTGTGTCTGACATCAGTAGAAACACAAATTGCTCAAAGTCGAAAAGAATTATTGTTGGGGATGGGCGGCATGTTTCTGATTTTCGGTCTGCTACTGCAAAAAATTCTCAATGCCGTGTTAACCCGGCCATTCCGTAACATGATTGGAACTGCAGTGGCCATTTCCAAGGGTGATGAGGACATCAGGTTTGTCGAATCAAAGAATGACGAATTCGGTTATCTGGGGCGTTTTATCAACCAGGCGCTGGATTATTCCAAGGAGCAGCGTAATGCGCTGCATCAGGCGCTTGAACAGATTTGCGAAGCGGAATTCCAGCTGTATGAAGAAAAAGAAAAGGCGGTTGTAACTCTCCATTCGATTGGTGATGCGGTTATAACCACAGATGCCTCCGGCAATATCGAGTATATGAATCCGGCTGCCGAAGAACTGACCGGTTGGTCATCAGGCGAAGCCATTGGTATCCCCTTTGATAACATGATGCGATTGGTTGAAGAAGAAAGTAAAAAAGCCATGCCCAGCTCAACGATGCGTTGCCTGCAATCAGAAGAGCGCATGGTCTGTGATAAACAAAAATTACTCCTGAGACGTGATGGCAGTTATGTCGCCATAGCTGATTCAGCCGCCCCGATCAGGGATCAAAAGGGTACCCTGGTCGGAGCTGTTACGGTATTTCGTGATGTTGGGCATGCCCGCCAATTGGCACAGAGGCTGTCTTACCAGGCCAGTCATGATCCGTTAACCGGCTTATATAACCGGCGAGAATTTGAGGCCCGTTTGGAAGAATTGCTCGACAGTACAACTAACCAGAAAACGCAGCATGCGTTATGTTATGTAGATCTGGATCAATTCAAGGTTGTCAACGATGTATGCGGGCATGGTGCAGGTGATGAATTATTAAGGCAGTTGGCAGAAGTGTTGCAAAGTCAGATCCGTGATGCAGACATCCTGGCTCGACTGGGTGGTGATGAGTTTGGTGTGTTATTAACGCATTGCAGCCTGGAGCAGGCGACACGCATTGCAGAAAATCTGCGCTCAGCGTTACACGCCTTCCGTTTTCAGCACGATGAACGTAGTTTTGAAGTGGGTGCCAGCATCGGTGTCATCGAGATCAACAACACATCCCACTCGAGTGAAGAATTGATGGCATCGGCTGACATCGCCTGTTATGCGGCAAAAGACGGTGGCCGTAACCGGATACATGTCTATCAGCCATCGGATACCGAGATGGAAGAACGCCGCGGCGAGATGAATTGGGTATCAGAAATCAGGATGGCGCTTGATGAGGATAGATTCAATCTATTATTTCAGCCTATTGTGCCTGTGTCAGTAAGTGATACTGTGCCGGCTCATTATGAATTTCTATTGCGTATGCAACGCGATAATGAATGTATCTTACCCATGGCGTTTATACCCGCCGCAGAACGTTACAAGCTCATGCCGGAGATCGACCGATGGGTGGTCAATAAGACCATTACTCTATTAAAGGAGTTTCCACACTTTAGTGAGAGTGCAATAGTGCTGGTTAATTTGTCCGGTCAGTCTCTTTGTGATATTTCTTTTGTGGAGTATCTGGAAGAAGAGATAAAAACTCACAGTTTGATTGTGAGTGGAATCTGTTTTGAAATATCCGAACGTGCGGTGATATCCAATCTGCGCGGTGTAAGGGATGCCATCAAACGTTTAAAAAAATGTGGCTGCCGCTTTGCGCTGGATGATTTTGGCGGCGGGCTTAACTCAATGGGTAACTTGCCGGAGCTTGGCGTGGATTACGTCAAACTTGACGGAAATTTTGTCAAGAATATGTGTAATGACCCAATTAATGCCGCGATGGTCAGGGCGATTAACGAAATTGCTCATACTATGGGTGTTGCGACGATTGCCGAGATGGTCGAGAGTGAAGAAGTGCTGGAGTCGATTCGCGTTCTGGGCGTAGATTATTGCCAGGGGCACGTGATAGCACTGCCTCAGCCGGTTGAGGAGCTCTTTAATGAGGCGCGCAAAACAGAAGGTTTATGCGTTATCAGCTAAGAGTTCTTGATTACCCGTATTTATCTCGCAAAGACGCAGAGCACGCAAAGACAAGCTACAAACCAATCATTTAATTCTTTGCGTGCTCTGCGTCTTTGCGAGAGTTTATTGTCTATGGACGGACATTAGGTATGTAACTCTTCAGCGGCATACAGCGTGTTTTGTAGTAGCGTAGCCACTGTCATCGGGCCTACACCACCGGGTACAGGGGTGATCCAGGCAGCCCGTTTACGTGCAGAGTCGAAATCCATATCCCCAGACAAGCTGCCATCGTCCATACGGTGAATACCAATATCAATAACAGTTGCGCCAGGTTGAACCCATTGTCCAGGGATTAGATTTGCCTTACCGGCGGCGACAACTAATATTTCGGCGTGTTTGACGTGAGATTCAAGATCTTTGGTAAAGCGATGGCAGCCGGTGACAGTTGCCCCCGCGAGTAATAACTCCAGCACCATGGGTCGGCCGACATGGTTCGATACCCCGACTACAACGGCTTCTCTTCCGTAAAATTTCTCACCAATATGTTCGAGCAAAGTAATAACACCTCGTGGTGTGCAGGGGCGTAATAAGGGAGATCTCACTGCAAGCCGACCGATGTTATAAGGATGGAAGCCATCCACATCTTTATCAGGCTGGATTCGCTCGATAACCTGTTCGGTGTCGATATGATCTGGTAGGGGGAGTTGTACCAGTATGCCATCGATATCTGAATTCTGATTCAGCTCATCGATTAATGCCAGGAGTTCAGCTTCGGGTGTATCGGCAGGCAAATCCCAGGATTTTGATAATAAACCGGCCTCTTCACAGGCGCGGCGTTTATTGCGGACATAGATTTCAGATGCCGGATCGCTTCCGACCAGAATGACAGCAAGCCCAGGGCGGCGTAAATTTGTGGCCAGCCGATCGGCGATGCGCTTGCTGATTTGAGCGCGAATATCTGCTGCAATCGCTTTACCGTCAATAATTTTGGCGTTCATGAATAACTGGAATGTAAGGCTTTAATGAGGCGCGATTCTCGCATGCAACTTACAGAGCGACAAGCATGGACTTGGTGTCATTGACGTAAACTTATTGGCTAACGTACAATTCCCGCCCCATCCGGGCTTAGGTAGCTGGAATTCGGGGTATAGCGCAGTCTGGTAGCGCGCCTGCTTTGGGAGCAGGATGTCGGGAGTTCGAATCTCTCTACCCCGACCAATTTACTGGTAGCAGGTGGCCTGTACCAAGCCTGCGGCAGGAAGCAAACTTTGCGCCCGTAGCTCAACCGGATAGAGCACCGGCCTTCTAAGCCGGGGGTTGCAGGTTCGAGTCCTGCCGGGCGCGCCATATACCGGTAAAAAAGCGTCAATGGTGGGCGTAGCTCAGTTGGTAGAGCCCTGGATTGTGATTCCAGTCGTCGTGGGTTCGAGTCCCATCGTCCACCCCATTTTTCGGGCCGTTAGCTCAATTGGTAGAGCAGTGGACTCTTAATCCATTTGTTATAGGTTCAATTCCTATACGGCCCACCACCTTGCAATATCAAGAATGCTGATAAAGGCTTATCCTGATTCTATGAAACCGGTATAATCTCCTAACTCTACAAGTCTTAGCTAGGGTTTTCTGCGAAAGTGGCGGAATTGGTATACGCGCTGGATTTAGGTTCCAGTGGGGCAACCCGTGAGAGTTCGAGTCTCTCCTTTCGCACCAATTATTGTTATAATTTAAGTAGTTAAAATTAACTGGCCAGGCTGGTTATCAAACTACTATTGAGGAAATGAAATGCAAGTCTCCGTAGAAACAACCACTGGTCTTGGCCGCCGCATGAAGGTGCAGATACCGGCTGATCAAATTGATCAACAGGTGAACAATAAATTGCAGGAGCTGACTCGATCTGTGCGAATTGACGGCTTCCGTCCCGGCAAGGTACCTCTGAGCGTGGTGAACAAGCGATATGGTACGCAAGTCCGTGAAGAAGCAGCCAGTGACCTGATTGCATCGAGTTATCAGGAAGCTTTGCAGCAACAAGCACTCACACCCGCCAGTGAACCCAGAATCGAGCAAACTTCTAATGCGCCCGGTGAAGCTTTTGAATATGTTGCGACATTTGAAATCTACCCGACGATTGAAGTGCCTGAGCTGTCCAACCTGGCCATTGAGAAGCAGGTCTGTGAAGTCAAAGACGCTAACCTGGCGAAAATGATGGAGAAACTACGCAAACAGCGCGCAACCTGGAATGTGGTTGAGCGTAAATCTGCTTCGGGTGATCAGTTGTTAATCGATTTCGAAGGTACGGTCGATGGCCAGACGTTTTCCGGCAACAAAGCCTCAAATGTGCCGCTTGAACTGGGATCAAATTCGATGATCCCTGGTTTTGAGGAACAGTTGCTTGACGCATCAGCCAGTGAACAGAAAACCATAGAAGTGACCTTTCCGGAAGATTACGCTTCCTCAGAAGTGGCCGGGAAAACAGCCCAGTTTGATATCAAAATACACAGTGTTTCTGAATCAGTTTTACCTGAATTGGACGATAATCTTGCTACGGCTTTTGGTATGTCTGGTGGGCTTGATACGTTTAAACAGGAAGTTCGGAACAATATGCAGCGTGAACTGGATGCGACGATTAAGGCCAATACTAAACAACAGGTGTTTGACGGGTTGCTCGGCCAGGTTGATCTCGATTTACCGGTTTCACTGGTCGACGGTGAAATCGATGCCCTGATCAAGAGTCAGGACGAAGGTGCCGAAAAGCAGTCAAATGACAGAAGTCTTTATGAAGAAGAGGCACGCAGGCGGGTCTCTTTAGGGTTGTTGATCTCTGAGATTGTAAAGCAAAATCAGTTACAGCCAGATCCAGACAAAATACGACAGACCATCGAGGGGATAGCCGCCTCTTATGAAAAGCCTGAGGAAGTGGTGCAGTGGTATTACAGTAATCAGGAGATGCTCCAGGGTATCCAGACCTTCGTTATGGAAGATACGGTGGTAGACTGGGTGTTAGAGCAATCAAAAACTGAAGATAAATCAGTAGATTTTGATGATATTATGCAGTCCTAGTTTAAGTTAGCTGATAAAGGAAATACGGTGATGTCCGATAATATAAGTAAATACGGCGCAGGTAATGCGCAGGCCCTGAACCTGGTGCCCATGGTCGTGGAGACGTCTGCCCGGGGCGAACGTGCCTACGACATCTACTCGAGGCTATTGAAAGAGCGGGTTGTCTTTATGGTTGGGCCGGTTGAAGATTACATGGCTAACATTGTGGTTGCTCAACTGTTATTCCTGGAATCAGAGAACCCTGATAAGGATATACACTTGTACATCAACTCGCCGGGTGGTTCAGTCACAGCGGGTTTGGCGATTTATGACACGATGCAATTTATTAAGGCAGATGTAAGCACCATGTGTATTGGCCAGGCAGCCAGCATGGGTGCCGTGTTGCTGGCTGGGGGCGCCAAAGACAAGCGCTATTGTTTGCCGCACTCACGAATGATGATTCATCAGCCACTGGGTGGTTTTCAGGGGCAGGCATCGGATATTGACATTCATGCCCGGGAAATTCTGCTGGTTCGTGAGCGTTTGAACACGATACTGGCCAATCACACTGGCCAGTCATTGGAAAAGATACAGTCTGATACCGACAGAGATAATTTTTTAGGGGCAGAACAGTCCAGGGAATACGGATTAATCGACGAAATACTGGTATCACGCAAGGAACCCGTCGAATAGCAGGAACTTCCAGCGTTTTCTGGCAACTGAGTACCTGTAATAGTTGATGAAAAACCGTAAATTGAGACAGGGAAAGCTTGTATAGAGCGAATGGAAGTAGTTGAATAGAATCCTGATTGCACGTGATGACGGATTAAGTGCGAGTAGCCGCGTATCTTAAAAAGCCGAGGAACTATGAATGAGTGATGATCGAGACAGTAAAAGTGATGACGGCAAATTGCTGTATTGCTCCTTCTGCGGCAAAAGCCAGCATGAAGTCCGCAAACTGATCGCTGGGCCATCGGTTTTTATCTGCGACGAATGCGTCGAATTATGTAATGACATTATCCGCGAGGAAATGTCAGATAAGTCAGCAGTAGGTAGTAACAAGCTGCCGACGCCTCACGAAATAAATGCAGTGCTGGACGAGTACGTCATTGGCCAGAAAAATGCAAAAAAAGTTCTTTCTGTTGCCGTTTACAATCATTACAAACGGCTTGAAGCAGAAAATTCAAAAGATGGAGTAGAACTTTCCAAAAGTAATATTCTACTGATTGGCCCTACCGGTTCAGGTAAGACGCTGTTGGCAGAAACGCTCGCCAGAATGCTGAATGTACCTTTCACGATCGCTGACGCGACGACACTGACTGAAGCCGGTTATGTGGGTGAAGATGTAGAAAACATCATTCAAAAGTTGCTGCAAAAATGTGATTACGATGTCGAGAAAGCACAGACAGGTATTGTGTATATCGACGAAATCGACAAGATTTCCCGCAAGTCTGATAACCCATCCATCACGCGCGATGTTTCGGGTGAGGGTGTGCAACAGGCATTATTGAAACTTATCGAAGGAACGATAGCTTCTGTACCGCCCCAGGGTGGTAGAAAACACCCTCAGCAAGAATTCCTGCAGGTTAATACTTCCAGCATTTTGTTTGTTGTCGGTGGTGCTTTTGCTGGGCTTGAAAAAATCATTCGCAGCCGGTCAGAGAAAGGCGGTATCGGATTTTCAGCCGAAGTTAAGAGTAAGGATGAAACCCAGAACGTGGGTGAAATACTCAACGATGTTGAGCCGGAAGATCTGATTAAATTTGGTTTGATTCCGGAATTTGTTGGCCGTTTGCCGGTTGTGGCAACTCTGGAAGAACTCGATGAAGATGCCTTGGTGTCCATTCTGACCGAACCCAAGAATTCGCTGACTAAACAATATTCCAAACTCTTCGAAATGGAAGGGGCGGAAATCGAATTCCGTGAAGATGCGCTTCGTGCCGTTGCCCTCAAGGCGATGAGCCGCAAAACTGGTGCGCGCGGTTTGCGGACAATTCTCGAAAACGTGTTGCTGGATACAATGTATGAGCTTCCTTCACTGGATAATGTCCAGAAGGTTGTGGTAGACGAACGTGCAATTCAGGGCGAGTCGGAACCTTATCTGGTCTACGATACGGCAGATCCTGAGAAGATTGCAGCATCTGATAGCAAATAGTCCTGTTATATTTAGTTCAGTTTTTGTCGCGCTAACGCCGCCTGGCCAGGCATATGTTCACTGTGCTTATGCGCACATTATCCCTTCAATAACGCTATAATAGCCCTGCTGATAATTATCGCAGTGAGCTTACAAGCGTGGCTTGGTTCTTGCTATATACTCAATGAGGCCGAAAACCGTCATTGAATTGTCTTTTCAGCGTCCCCATATTCATGCGAGCCACCAGGCTAAATGGTGGTATCTGACACAGACAAAATATTGAGGAATCGCTACATGGAGCAGAACGAAGTAACCGATAACACCGCATCCAGCAAATCTGAAATTATACCTGTTTTGCCTTTGCGTGATGTGGTTGTGTACCCACATATGGTTATTCCCCTTTTCGTAGGCCGGGAGAAATCCATCCGTGCGCTTGAAGCTGCGATGGATCACGACAAGAATATTCTTTTGGTTGCGCAAAAAAGTGCCGAAGTTGACGATCCGCAGTCCACTGATATTCACGAGATCGGAACGCTGTCTACAATCCTGCAATTACTGAAACTTCCCGATGGCACCGTCAAAGTATTAGTCGAAGGTGCTGAACGCGCTGCAATCGTCGGTTTCGCCACTACAGAAGATTTCTTTTCTGCGGAAATAGAGCGTCGTGTTGTTGATGATGGGGATGCGGAACGTGAAGTTGACGTGCTGATGCGTTCATTGCTCGCACTGTTTGACCAATACGTAAAACTGAATAAAAAAGTCCCACCAGAAATTCTGACGTCACTGTCCGGCATCGATGAACCCGGGCGATTAGCCGACACCATTGCGGCACATATGGCACTGAAGCTGGATGAAAAACAACAGGTGCTGGAAATAATCAGTGTGCGTCAGCGTCTCGAACGCCTGATGGGAATTATTGAGGGTGAAATCGACGTATTGCAAATCGAAAAGCGCATTCGCGGCCGCGTCAAACAACAGATGGAAAAAAGTCAGCGCGAGTATTACCTGAACGAACAGATGAAAGCCATCCAGAAAGAACTGGGTGAGATGGAAGATGTGCCGAATGAAGTCGAGGAAATGCAGGCAAAAATCGACAAGGCAGGTATGTCCAAGGAAGCCAAAGAAAAAGCGGATGGCGAGCTGAACAAACTGAAAATGATGTCGCCGATGTCAGCAGAAGCAACGGTCGTACGTAATTACCTTGATTGGCTTGTCAGTGTGCCATGGAAAAAACGCACCAAAATTCGTCATGATCTGGCGCGTGCTGAAGCTGTGCTGGAAGAAGATCATTATGGACTCGACAAGGTTAAAGAACGCATTCTTGAATACCTCGCTGTTCAACAGCGTGTGCGTAAATTGAAAGGACCGATTCTATGTCTGGTGGGGCCTCCCGGTGTCGGTAAAACCTCCCTGGGCCGTTCTATTGCGCGTGCTACTAATCGTAAATTTTCACGTATGTCCCTGGGTGGTGTGCGTGATGAAGCAGAAATTCGTGGTCACCGGAGAACCTATATCGGTTCCTTGCCGGGCAAGATTGTCCAAAACCTGTCCAAGGTAGGTGTGCGCAACCCACTGTTTTTACTGGATGAAATGGATAAGATGTCGATGGATTTTCGTGGTGACCCATCATCAGCGTTACTGGAAGTTCTCGACCCTGAGCAGAACAACACCTTTGCTGACCATTACCTGGAAGTAGATTTTGACTTATCGGATGTTATGTTTGTAGCAACGGCTAATACATTGAATATTCCAGGTCCACTACTGGACAGAATGGAAGTGATCCGTATTCCGGGCTATACAGAAGATGAAAAAATCAATATTGCTACTCGCTATCTCCTGCAAAAGCAGGTTGAAGCAAATGGCTTGAAAGACGACGAGATTACCATTAGCGAAAAAGCAATACGTGACATTGTACGTTTCTACACACGTGAAGCGGGTGTGCGTAATCTTGAGCGCGAGATCTCCAAAATTTGCCGTAAGGTAGTTAAACAATTATTGCTGGAAAAAACTGACAGCAAAATATCCATTACACCACGTAACCTGGAAAAATATCTGGGTGTCAAACGTTTCCGCTACGGCCGTGCCGAAGAATATGATCAGGTCGGTCAGGTGACCGGTCTGGCCTGGACAGAAGTGGGCGGAGAGCTGTTGACCATCGAGTCTACCATCGTGCCAGGTAAGGGTCGTTTGATTCATACCGGGCAGTTGGGTGATGTGATGCAGGAGTCCATTCAGGCGGCTACAACAGTCGTGCGTAGCCGGGCGCAAACACTCGGAATAGAAGAAGACTTCTACCAGAAATTTGATATTCATGTGCATGTTCCGGAAGGCGCGACACCTAAAGATGGCCCCAGTGCGGGTGTAGGTATGTGCACGGCGCTGGTTTCTGCGTTAACAAAAATTCCAGTGCGTTCTAACGTCGCGATGACCGGTGAGATTACTTTGCGCGGTGAAGTTTTGCCGATAGGCGGCCTGAAAGAAAAGCTGTTGGCGGCACACCGTGGTGGTATCGAAACGGTCATTATTCCAGAAGAGAATCGTAAAGACCTCGCGGACATCCCGCAGAATGTCAAAGACAAGCTGGATATCCGTCCTATCAAATGGATTGATGAAGTGCTCGAAGTCGCTTTAGTTCATTCTCCAGCACCCCGTGCTGACAGTGATGAGAAAGGAACTGGCAAGCCAGTTTCGAAAGTAAAGAGCAAAAAAGCAACAAAATCTAAAACTGTCAGGGCTCATTAACCCTCTTTTCTGGCAATTTCTGCCTATCTAGCAAGATTTTTTACCATTTGCCCCGTTTTCCAGTTGACTGGATTCGGGTGCAATTGGTATAAATCTATTCTGAATTCAGGCTTGGTTAATAGCCAGGCTGTTTCTGTTTGAATTGCACAGTATTTTATAGCTTGATTTTTTGTCTACTGCCTAAGAGGATTTCAACTAAATGAACAAAACTGAATTGATTGATGCGGTCGCTGAGTCTGCCGAACTGTCCAAAGCTTCTGCTTCACGTGCAGTGGATGCGGTACTGGACGGTGTTATTAATACACTAAGCAAGGGTGATCAGGTAACCCTGGTTGGCTTTGGAACTTTTGAAGTGCGTGATCGTGCTGCCCGTACGGGACGTAATCCACGTACCGGTGAAGCAATACAGATTAAAGCTTCTAAAGCCCCTGGCTTTAAAGCTGGTAAAGCCTTTAAGGATGCCCTAAACTAAACGGCTTTCCCGGGTGCTTAGCTCAGCTGGGAGAGCGTCGCCCTTACAAGGCGAATGTCGGGGGTTCGATCCCCTCAGCACCCACCAAGGTTCGTGGAGTGGTAGTTCAGCTGGTTAGAATACCGGCCTGTCACGCCGGGGGTCGCGGGTTCGAATCCCGTCCACTCCGCCATTTAAGCTAAGGGCGTCCATCCGGACGCCCTTAGTACTTTATAAAGCACTAATCACAGATTCAATTTCATCATCTAAGACTGGAAATAAATTATGTTGCAAGCAATGCGAGACAAAGCAACCGGTATATTGGGCTGGATCGTTATCGGCTTGATCATAATTACTTTCGCATTATTCGGATTAGGTTCTTATCTACAGGATAAAGCGCAAACATACGCTGCAAAAGTTAATGATGTGGAAATTTCTTCGGGAGAGTTTCAAGATGCCTATCAGCGGCAACGATTCGCTATGGAATCACGGATGGGCGAATCCTTTGACCCGGCAAACCTCGATGAAAAAATGCTCCGCAAGCAAGCATTGGATACTCTGGTTCAGAAACAGCTGATTTTGCAACAGGCTGCGTCTAACGGATTGGTCGTCAGTGATCAGTATCTCGCCAAATTTATTCATTCGATCCCTGAATTACAGGAAGAGGGTGTATTTTCCGGGGATTTGTACCAACGTCTATTAGCTCAACGCGGAATATCGCCTGGTCAGTTTGAAGCCGATACCAGGACCAGGTTGTTGAGTGCGCAACTGATTCAGGGTGTGAGTGACACCGCTTTTATCACGCAAGGAGAGATAAAAGATGCCTATATGCTGCAACAACAAAAACGTGATTTTGATTACCTGACTATTTCGCATATGGCGCTGTTTGGTGAGGCAGAAGTCAGTAACGAAGAGGCAGAAAAATATTTCAAGGAAAATCCTGATAAATTTGAGGATCCTGAAAAGGTCAAATTGGCTTCTTTGAGTCTGCGCAAGTCAGATCTGGCTGAAGGCATAGAAATCGATCCTGAAGAATTGCAGACCTACTACGACGATAAAAAACAGGGTTTGATGAAACAGGAGCAGAGACGTGCCAGGCATATTTTGATTCAGCACAATGCTGACGCAGATGAAGATGATATTGAAGAAGCCCGAAGCACAGCTGCAGATCTACTGAGCAAAATTAATAATGGTGAAGAATTCGCAGGGCTGGCAAAAGAGCATTCAGAAGATTTGGGTTCAGCTGAGCAGGGCGGAGATCTCGGCTTTTTTGCCAGGGGTGCCATGGTGCCGGAATTTGATGAAGTGGTTTTCACAATGCAGACAGGTGATACCAGCGAACTTGTACACAGCCAGTATGGGTTTCATATTATTAAACTGGAAGAGATTGAGGCTAGCAAGATACCCACGTTTGACGAAGCCAAAGCTGATCTTGAAAAAGAACTAAAACTCAATGAAGCAGAAGATATATTTTATACGCAATTCGAACAATTAACCGATCTGGCTTTCGAGAACCCGGATTCTTTGCAGGCTGCTGCAGACGAACTAGGACTGACGATTGAGCAGAGTGACTGGGTATGGAAAAATAATCCTGTTGGTCTTGGGCAATACCCGAAGCTGATTGCCGCTGCATATAGCGAAGATGTGCTGGATGCGGGCAACAATAGCGAGCCCATTGAGGTCAGTCCCGATGAAATTATTGTGGTTCGGGTTACTGAACGCAAGGCGGCCGAGTTAAAAAAATTCGACGACGTTGTGGCAACCATACAGGCAAGTCTTAAAGTCAAGAAAGCCAGTGAGTTGGCTAAGGAGCAGGGAGAGGCTCTGCTTGAAAAAGTGCGTACCGGATCTGAGCTGAAGGAATTTGAGAAAGAAGAGGCTTATGTTTTTGCAGAAGCAAAAGAAGTGACGCGCATTTTACAGAACTACAATCCCTATCTTCTCAAAAAAGTGTTTCAACTTAGAGCGGTGGCTGATGAGTTGCCAATGACTGAAGGATTCCATCTGGCCGATGGTGATTATGTCATTGTAAAAATGAAAGCGGTGCACGAAGCAGAAGTTGATAAACTTACCAAGGAAGAAAGTTTGCAGTTGCGGAGAGGTTTAGAAAATATGTACAAATCGGCAACGCTGGCTTCGATCGTAGATGATCTGCGCAATCGTGCCGTAATTGAAGTTCCTGAAGATAGTGAGTAAATACTCAGGTTGTTCAGGTAGCACTACAACAATAGCTGGGAAACGGTTCTAGCCCGGTATGCGGTTACAGCTACATTGGCAAATACTGATCGCACTGATATTTGCCGTGGTCCTTGGGCGTTGGGCGGGCGCTGACGGCCAGTTTTTAGGTATTCATTTTTACTCGGTTTTTGATTTCATCGGCACGTTATTCCTGAATGCGCTGAAGATGATCATTGTGCCACTCATCATGTCATCGATGATCAGCGGTATAGCCAGCATCGGCAACACCGAAGGGTTAGGACGGCTGGGTGGAAAAACCCTGTTGTTCTACGTGGTCAGTAGCGCATTAGCCATTCTTACCGGTCTTTTCTTTGTAAACCTTTTAACACCCGGCATTATCAACGGTGAACCGGCTCGCGATCTGCTGGGTCTGGATGTCAGTGCGGTCGCTGCAATTTCAGACAAGATTGATGGCAATACGACATCTGATCTCTGGGGTGTTTTCCTGAGTATGGTGCCGCCCAATATTGTTGCTGCTGCAGCAAACGGGCAGATGCTGGGGTTGATATTTTTCAGCCTGTTATTTGGCTATTTCATGACCAAGATAGACAGCGAACGTGGAAGCCTGTTGGCGAGTTTCTGGCAAGCTGTTATGGACGTTATGATGGCTATCACTGACTGGGTCATGAAGTTTGCACCGATCGGTGTGTTTGGTCTGGTTGCAAAGGTAGTCGCGGGCATCGATGCGGATCAAATGGGTGATTTGTTTGTATCACTCGGTACCTTCACGCTCAGCGTGGTGGGAGCATTGTCATTCCATGTGTTGGTGACGCTACCCCTAATGTTATTTTTCATCGCCAGGGTTAACCCGTTATTACACTACCGGGCAATGATGCCGGCACTCTTAACCGCTTTTTCCACTGCATCATCATCGGCGACCTTACCGCTGACCATGGAGTGTGTGCGGGATAATGCGGGCGTATCAAACCGTACCAGCAGTTTTGTGTTACCGCTGGGGGCGACAGTGAATATGGATGGTACGGCACTTTATGAGTGTGTTGCAGCCATGTTTATTGCCCAGGCCTATGGTCTGGAGCTGAGTTTCGTTACCCAGTTCACCGTGGTGCTGGTAGCGCTGTTGACGTCAATTGGTGTGGCAGGTGTTCCTGCGGCGAGTCTGGTTGCGATAACTATCATCCTGGGGACGATCGGACTGCCCGCTGAAGCAATCGGCTTGATACTGGCAGTAGACAGGATACTGGATATGTTCAGAACTTCGGTTAATGTGTTCAGCGATTCTTGCGGAGCAGTATTAGTCGCGCGGAGTGAAGGGGAGAAGACAGCAATTCATCTGTAAATATCTAAAAATAATCTCTCGCAGAGGCGCAGAGCTCGCAAAGTTTTTAAAATAAAACGCAAAATAATTCTTTTCTTGGCGTGCTCTGCGCCTCTGCGAGATTATTATCTTCAAGCCGCAGTTTAGTTAGTCTTCAAGTGGCGGCATACCCACAGTACTATAGCCACCATCTACATGGGTTATCTCCCCGGTTATACCCGACGCCAGATCCGAACATAAAAACGCAGCGGCATTACCCACTTCTTCAATCGATACATTTTTACGCAAGGGCGATGTACGTTCCATCACTGCAAGCATTTTCCTGAAATTACTAATGCCCGCTGCAGCAAGTGTTTTGATAGGCCCGGCAGAGATAGCATTCACCCGAATGCCATCCGGCCCCAAACTCTGGGACATATAACGAACATTGGCTTCCAGGCTGGCTTTAGCCAGTCCCATGACATTGTAATTTGGCATCGCTTTTTCCGCGCCGAGATAACTCAGGGTAAGTAATGCACCATCCCGGCCTTCCATCATCCGGCAACCGGCCTTGGCTAAAGCTGAAAAACTGTAGGAACTGATTTCGTGGGCAACGCGGAAACCCTCGCGACTGACAGCTTCCAGGTAGTCACCTTCCAGTTCGCCACGAGGTGCGAAGGCCACGGAGTGGACGATAATATCCAGGTGATCCCAGAAATCATCCAGGTGATCAAACACTGCTTCAATTTCTTCATCTTTAGCGACATCGCAGGGTACGGTGATTTCAGTGCCACATTCACCGGCGAGTTTTTCAACTCGATCTCGCAGCTTGTCATTTTGATAGGTGAAGGCCAATTCAGCGCCTTCGCGCTGCATGGCCTGAGCGATGCCCCATGCAATGGAGCGTTTGCTGGCCAGGCCAACAATGAGTGCGCGTTTTCCTGTTAAAAACCCCATACAACTATCTCCAGGCAGGATTGATTTTTGTAACGGTACCGGAAAAAGCCAGCTACTGGAAGGCCTGTTTTTACAATCCTGCCGATCAGCATGTGAGCGGTATGCGAATAAAAAATATTCAGCCCGGCGTGGCATCCGGTACCCGTCTTCACCTATAATCAACAGCCATGCGTGGGAACTGCAATCCGGTCATAAGACTCATCAAAATATCTCTGCTGTTAATATCAACGCTACTGCTCTCAGCTTGCGACGGGCAGACATGGAATAGCCCTTATCCAGCTAACCTGGCAGGCAAAGATATCCTTTATTCGTCATTCAGCTTGCGTCCCAAACATCTGGATCCTGCGCAATCTTACAGTTCTAATGAAGTCCTGTTTACCGGACAGATTTACGAACCACCGCTGCAATACCATTATCTGGAACGTCCCTACAAACTGGAACCACTGACCGTTACAGAGATTCCTGAACCCTATTATCTGGACAGCGATGGCAAACGATTACCGCATGCCGCTGAAACAGAGCAAATTGCTTTCAGTGTTTATGACATCGAAATTATCCCCGGCATTCACTATCAGCCACATCCGGCCTTTGCGCGTGATCAGGATGAGAAATATTTGTACTATCCGCTGAGTGCCGACCAGTTGGCTGGCAAAAATCGGTTGACGGATTTTCCGGAAACGGGTGATCGGGAACTGGTTGCCGAGGACTATGTGTACCAGATTAAACGGCTGGCGCATCCCGGTCTGCATTCACCTATCTTTGGTGTGATGGCAGATTATATTGTCGGACTCAAGAAATATTCCCAAACACTGAGTGAAGAAAAAAAGCGGCTGGAGCAGAACCAGAAAGAAATATTTTTAAACCTGAATGACTTTCCGCTTGCGGGTGTAAAAGTACTGGATAAATACCGTTACCAAATTACCTTGCAGGGGCAGTACCCACAGTTTATTTATTGGCTGGCAATGCCATTTTTTGCGCCAGTTCCTATGGAGGTCGATCGTTTCTACAGCCAGCCCGGAATGAAAGAACGTAACCTGACGCTGGACTGGTACCCGGTCGGCACCGGCCCTTATATGTTGACGGTGAACAATCCCAACCTGCAAATGATTCTGGAGAAGAACCCCAATTTTCACGGTGAGACCTATCCAGATACAGGGCAACCGGAAGATCAGCAGGAGGGTTTGCTGAACGATGCGGGAAAAGCGTTACCCTTGATTGATACCGTAATATTCAGTCTGGATAAAGAAGCGATTCCAACCTGGAACAAATTTCAACAAGGTTACTACGACACATCGGGTATCAGTTCAGACAGCTTTGATCAGGCGATACAAATTGGTTCAGGCGGAGACATAGCGCTAACCGATGAAATGAAGGAAAAAGGCATCAAGCTCAGCACCTCGGTACAGTCGTCCATTTACTACACCGGATTTAATATGCTGGACTCGCTGGTCGGAGGAGATGGCGAACGGGCACGGTTGTTAAGGCAAGCGTTAGCCGTAGCCGTTGATTACGAGGAGTATATCTCCATTTTTGTGAATGGCCGTGGTATCCCGGCACAAAGTCCAATTCCACCCGGTATTTTTGGTTATGACGATTCACCCACTGGCATTAACCAATATGTATACGATTGGGTAAACGATGGGCCGCAAAGAAAATCTATTGAGGTGGCACGCGAACTTCTGAAGAAGGCGGGTTACCCCGATGGCCGGGATATAAAAACGGGAAAACCGCTGGTGCTGAATCTAGATACCACGGGTTCTGGGCCAGACAGCAAAGCGCAGCTCGACTGGTATCGAAAACAATTTGCAAAATTAAATATTCAGTTGGTAATACGCAGCAGTGACTACAATCGATTCCAGGATAAAATGACCAAAGGAACGGCACAAATATTTCAATGGGGCTGGAATGCGGATTATCCGGATCCGGAGAATTTTCTGTTTTTACTCTATGGTAAAAACAGCAAGGCCGAACACAATGGTGAAAATGCCGCGAACTATAAAAATGAAAAATTCGACCAGTTGTTTGAACAAATGAAAAACATGCCCAATGGCCCGGCGCGTCAATCAGTGATCGATGAAATGATCGAGATACTGCGTAAAGACAGTCCCTGGTTATTTGGCTTTCACCCGAAGTCATTTGCGCTGTACCATCGTTGGTACTTCAATGTAAAACCTAATCTCATGGCGAACAATACCCTTAAATACCGTCGCCTGGAGCCAGAGGTGCGCGAGCAAGCACGTCAGGCCTGGAACAAGCCCATTGTCTGGCCGCTGGGCTTGTTGCTGGTATTGCTCGTCCTTGTGGTGTTGCCTGCTTATATTGTTTACAAACGTCACGAAACTAGCCGTGCTGCCGTGGAGGCAGGTTGATGCTGGCCTATATTCTTAGACGTGCCCTGTACGGCATACCCATTTTAATTGGTGTGAACCTGATTACCTTTGCGTTGTTTTTTATTGTCAATTCACCCGATGATATGGCGCGCATGCACCTGGGTATGAAACGCGTTACTCCTGAGGCGATCGAAAAATGGAAAGTCGATCATGGCTATAACAAACCCCTGTTGTACCAATCTGAAGCAGAAGGCATCAACAAGCTGACCAATACCATATTTTTTGATAAGTCTGTCAAGTTGTTTGTGTTTCAATTTGGTAACGCAGATGATGGCCGTAACATCGGAGAAGATATACGGCAACGCATGTGGCCATCGCTGGCGATTGCTATCCCAACGCTTATTCTTGGGTTGTTTGTCTCGATCAGTTTTGCGATGTTACTGGCATTTTTTCGTGGCACCTATCTGGATCTGTCCGGTGTCGTGTTTTGTGTCACGCTCATGTCTATCTCCGCACTGTTTTACATTATTTTAGGTCAGTACATCTTTAGCAAAATATTTCACCTGTTTCCGATATCGGGCTATCAACCGGGCCTGTTGGCCTGGCGATTTATTTTATTGCCTGTCGTGATTGGCGTGTTATCGGGGCTGGGTGCAAACAGTCGTTTTTACCGCAGTATCTTTCTGGAAGAAATCAACAAAGACTACGTGCGTACTGCGCGCGCAAAAGGCTTAGGTGAAGTCAGATTACTGTTCGGGCACGTGCTGAGAAATGCGATGATTCCGATTGTGACCAATGTGGTAGTAGCCTTACCGCTACTGTTTATGGGAAGCCTGATTCTGGAATCATTTTTTGGAATACCCGGTCTGGGTAGTTACACAATAGATGCCATTCAAAGCCAGGACTTCGCCATTGTGCGTGCAATGGTTTTTCTGGGGTCTGTGCTGTATATCCTGGGTTTGATTTTGACTGACATCTCTTACACGTTGGTTGATCCGAGGATACGTCTATCATGATCATGCCGGTAATACTCTGGACCGATGCATTGGTCTTTTTGCTGGTGGCTGTGATTACTGGTTTTATGCTTTATGCGCGGAAAAAAAGTCATCTGCGCGAACCCTGGTTGGCGGTATTAAAAAACCGCATGGCTATCGCTTCTCTGATTATTTTGCTGATCTATATACTGATCGGGTTGCTGGATTCCATGCACTTCCGGGAAGCTTTGCCGCAACAGGACGGGCAGCAGGAAACGCAATATTCGGGCGAAGTGATTAGCGTATTCGATAAACTGATGGGTTCAATACGCACTCAGGTCGAGACCACTTATTCTGCACCGTTTGCGGTCAGGGCTTTTTCCAAAGAACCTGTGATCGGAGACGATGGCCTGCAACGGCGGGAATACCCACGCCTTAAATATGCCGGTGCGCATCTCGAAGATCCGGATGCTGATCGAGTAGCGGATATTCTTTCCAGAACCGGCAGGGCAATGATACAAACAGTGATCGGTATGGCGATCATCCTGTGCCTGATCACTCTTCTGTTAGCAAGAAAACACCGGGAATCTTTCTCTTTCATTCTGAAAAAAATCCTTGCCGGTGGTATGCATGTGCCCTGGCGTACGGCATTACTGACCCTGGCTATTGTAGGCTTTGTCATCACCTTGATTTTCAATCTGGCCAGTTACTATCACGTACTGGGCACCGATAAAGTCGGTCAGGATGTCTTATACCAATCCATAAAAAGTATCCGCACGGGATTGGTGATTGGCACCTTGACGACGCTGATCATGCTGCCTTTCGCCGTGCTGTTAGGCATGATGGCTGGTTACTTTCGCGGTTGGGTTGATGATGTCATTCAGTATCTATATACAACACTGAATTCAATCCCCGGGATTTTATTAATTGCAGCTTCTGTACTGATGCTTCAAGTGTATATGGACACACATCCGGACGTGTTTGAAACCATGGTTGAACGTGCCGATATGCGCTTACTGTTTCTCTGCATCATCCTGGGCATAACAAGCTGGACAGGCTTGTGTAGATTACTGCGCGGTGAAAGCCTGAAACTCAAAGAGCTGGAATACGTCCAGGCGGCGAATGCATTCGGGGTATCAAGATTCAGAATCTTGATGCGGCACTTGTTGCCAAACCTGGTGCATTTGATTCTTATCGCCGTAGTCATCGACTTCAGCGGACTGGTGTTGGCAGAAGCCGTGTTGTCTTACGTTGGCGTCGGTGTTGATCCGAGCATGATCAGTTGGGGCAATATGATCAACCGCGCGCGGCTGGAAATGGCGCGCGAACCGATGGTCTGGTGGTCGCTGTTATCGGCCTTTATATTTATGTTTACGCTGGTACTGGCAGCCAACCTGTTCTCAGATGCAGTTCGTGATGCGTTTGATCCTCGACTGCGTGAAAGGGACTGATCCTGATGAGTGATGCACTGTTAGTCGTAGAAGATTTGCACACTCACTTTGGCAAGGGTGAACGTGCTGTGCGTGCTGTCGATGGTGTGAGTTTTGAAATCCGACGCGGCGAGACATTTGCTTTGTTAGGTGAGTCAGGCTGTGGCAAGTCCATGACAGCACTGTCACTGATGCGCCTGTTGCCGCAACCGGCCGGACATATCACCGGCGGCCGTGTTTTGCTGGAAGGTGAGAACCTGTTCGACTTACCAGAAGCGGCGATGCGCCGTTACCGGGGTGGCCGGATTGCCATGATTTTCCAGGAACCGATGACATCGCTGAACCCGGTGATGACTATCGGCCGTCAGATCGAAGAAAGTCTCGAACAACATAAACAGCTTCGCGGAGAGGCAGCAAAAAGCGAAGTGATCCGTTTACTCGATGCAGTGGGTATACCAGACGCTCCGCGCCGTTATGGAGAATATCCGCACCAGTTGTCCGGCGGTATGAAACAACGCGTGATGATTGCAATCGCACTGGCAGCAGATCCTGATCTCCTGATAGCCGATGAGCCAACCACAGCGCTGGACGTAACCATTCAGTCTCAGGTTCTGGACTTGCTGAAAAAGCTGCAAGAAGAACGCGGTATGGCAATCATGCTGATCACCCACGACCTGGGTGTGGTCGCGCAAATGGCCGATCGGGTCGCAGTCATGTACGCCGGACAAATTGTCGAACAGGCACCCCGCAAAGCATTCTTTGAAACGCCGCAACATCCCTATAGCCAGAAACTATTTGCCGCCTTGCCGGATGGAAAAAAGCGTGATGAACCACTCGCGGTCATCCCTGGCAGTGTGCCACCCCTGAATCAGATCTTTACCGGCTGCAGATTCCTGGAGCGGTGTGATCACGGCTGGTCAGATTGTAAAACCGGAATACCCAACTGGATCGATACCAGCACAGATACTGGCGTGCGATGTCATCTTGCCGATGATGCAAAATTGCCAGGTGAACCCCTGACAACCTGGGATTTGCTGGGAAGTACAATCGTTCAACCAAATGATGAAGTTAAAGCAGGTAACAGATTACTCGAAGTCGAAAACCTGAAAGTACATTTCCCAATCAGGCGCGGATTCTTTAAACGCATCGTTGGGCACGTCAAAGCCGTTGACGGTATAGACCTGACAATACCTACCGGTGAAACGCTCGCCTTAGTGGGTGAATCAGGCTGCGGTAAAACGACAGTCGGCAAGAGCATATTACAGTTATTAAAACCAACCGCAGGCAGCGTTCGATTTGAAGGCGATGAATTAACCAAGCTGCGTGGCGAAGCCTTACGCCGCCGCCGCGCTGATTTCCAGATCATATTCCAGGATCCCTTTGCTTCGATGAATCCGCGCATGACCGTCGGGGAAATAATCGAAGAGGGTATGGTTGCACAACGCATCGGCGACAAAGCGAGCCGCCAGCAACGTGTCACAGAAATGCTGAAGCAGGTTGGTTTACGCGAAGAACACAGCCGCCGCTACCCCCATGAATTTTCCGGTGGCCAACGGCAACGCATCTGTATCGCCAGATCTCTTGCTGTAGCCCCCAAATTATTAGTCTGTGACGAACCGACCAGCGCACTGGATGTCTCGGTACAGGCACAGATACTAAACCTGTTGAAAGAATTACAACAACAACTGGGCCTGGCCTATCTATTTATTACCCACGACATATCTGTAGTCGCCTACCTCGCACACCGAGTCGCCGTCATGTATCTGGGCCGCATAGTAGAAGAAGGCACCGTCGCAGAAGTTTTGGACAATCCACGTCATCCTTATACCCAGGCATTGCTATCCGCCGTACCGACGATTGAAGCAGACAGCGGGCGTTCGATTATTCGACTGGAAGGCGATATGCCATCCGCTGCCAACCCACCGTCAGGTTGTCATTTTCATCCGCGTTGTCAATATGCTAAACCGGAATGCCGTATAGATTATCCTGGGATTACTGCGCTGAGTGACACGCATAGGGCGAGGTGTTATTTATTGCGTGGGTGATTCGTCTGGTGTCGAATCTGGAGCATGCTCTATTCCCAAAATTAATCTGCACGACATCAATAACCCGTGTAAATAAACGAGATAAGACTACGATGGTTTGTTGTATTGGGTTAGTATCATTGAAAATAATTCAGATCGTAGCCAGAGTAGGAACAGGAAATATATCTTTCTATTCATTAGTGTAAGAAATAGCAGATAGTTAACAGGGAGAGTCTGAAATGCAAATCATGCTAGACCGCATCGGTCATTCGCACACTAGCCAGAAGCGGCCTATTACCCAATACTACTGTTTCCGTCTAACAATTGTTAGATTGCAGCAGAGATGGTGAAGATGTTGACATCAAGTTACACGCTTAGGATTATGTTTGTGCATTTTTGTATGCAATTGTTTCTCTTGTCTGCTGCGTTTGCAGACGGTGTTGATGAATTAAAAAGTATGGAAAAACTGGAAAAAGAATATAAGGAATCGCCGTATAGACATGAAATAAATTATGAGTATTGTGGAAAATTAATCGGATTTAAAAAGTACACTAAAGCTATTGAGGTGTGTTCGATAGCTATAGATTCTGGGACAGATAATACGCTTTCTTGGTCATACCTTAATCGAGGTATTGCATATAGAGAGCTTGGAAGTATTGATAAATCAAAAGAAGATCGTGAACAGTCAAAAAAGCATGGGATGCCAATCTGGTTATTAGATAGTTACCTGAAGTTATGAAACGACACAATCTAACCAGCAGCTCCAAGCGACGCAAAAACCGCGCACTTGAGCTGAGGCGTTAAGTGCTCTCATGAGAATTATTATCATAGTAGCATCAAGTTTATTATTGACGTCTTGCAACCCAATACGAGGTTTTTTAGAGTCTGAATTCAAATTATCGAGGGAATCGCGCCTGCCAATTTGGTTTGCAGAACTTCCTGACGGATACGAGCGAGATGATGTAGAAGTATATTTGAGGTATTACACTTCACCGTTTGATGTGAAAGATACAGTTCTAATATCGAAAAGCATGGATGGAAAAACACTAACATACAAAACAGGAAAAATGGAGCATCATCCAGAGTACTGGAAATGGGCAACGCAGGATTGGCCAGCCAGAGCTAAACCAGGCTATGTTAATGTAACTATAGATGGATTAACTGAGATAATTGCACACAAAAAAATGGAACCAATATTCTATATATCAAATGAACAAGCAGTAAGAGATACAATGAATTTGAATGAGTAACTTCGCACTTAACCAGTTGCTCCAGCCGTCCGCCGGAGGAACGCCAGTGACGCAGGCGGTCGGCTGAGCATGGCGTTATGTTGCATAAAGAAGGAAGATTGATTGCCCATTAAAAGGAAAATACGCTCCCTGATAGATGACACTGATACTAAATCAGGAAAAGCCTTCGCCTTATTAATACAATCACTCATTATTGTGTCGCTTGTTTCTTTTTCAATAGACACGTTACCAAATCTCTCTTCAACGACCAAAGAGTTGCTGTATGCAATAGAAGTAATAACAGTAACAATCTTCACATTTGAATACGCGTTAAGAATTATAGCCGCAAAAATAACATTAAAATTTGTATTTAGTTTTTATGGGCTAGTTGATTTGGCTGCAATACTTCCGTTTTACATTTCTACGGGCTTAGATCTACGCGCTGTCAGAATTTTCAGGCTTCTTCGTTTAGTTCGTATCCTTAAATTATTTAAATACAACCAAGCAATAAATAGGTTTCACCGAGCAATTGTAATAGCAAAAGAAGAGCTTATTCTCTTTGGGTTTATTTCAATTGTTATGCTGTATTTGTCTGCGGTAGGGATATACTACTTTGAAAATACAGCGCAACCAGAGCAATTCAAATCTGTATTCCATAGTTTATGGTGGGCACTAACAACTCTAACAACGGTTGGGTATGGAGATATGTACCCAATAACAGCAGGTGGTAAACTCTTTACATTCTTTGTTCTTGTAATAGGGTTAGGCATCGTCGCTGTGCCAACAGGGCTGGTCGCATCAGCGTTATCACAGGTGCGCGAACAAGATGCAACATAACAAATCGTCCAACCCGACCATTTTATACGCCGCGTTACTTCGTTCTGCTCTGTATAATATGGCCGGTTAACTCAAATGTTAGATTCAAAAAATGAAGACATGAGTAATTAAAATGGAATGGATAATTATAATTGCGATTATTGCTATCATATGGTTCGCTGTTAGTGTCAGTAAGAAGCCAACGGAAACAGAAATCCCTATCAAAATATCTATCGAGTCAAGCTCTAGGGGTGGAGGCTATGACCCAGATCGCGTTGTGGATACTGGAAAAGTTAACCAGGTATCCGAAGGTGCGTTTTGTATTAATCATAAGTCTCCTCTCCCGCTAACGCTTGAAGGCCTTTCGATCTCCGATGCAAAGCAGATTAAGAAATTGCTAGATGGCGAGGCACAGTGGCAAAGAAATTTATGTGATCTTACCTTCCTGATTGCCCAGCATAATATTGAATGTGTAGAACTTGAGAAATTCATCGGAAAATTACGTTTAGAAGTCAACGAATACATTACGCAAAGGAAACTAAAATCCGATGAATGGGCTGCTTCCTCTGAGAAAGATAAGGCTGACCTAACCCGTGAATTTCAAAACGCTGCTCTCGAGCATATTTCGGCTAAACCGAATAATGAGAGAGCATTGGAAACACTGCTGTATGGCTCGCCGGGAGATGTAACAGTTGATGACCAACTATTGGAGTTGTTCTCAGGAAACAGAGATATTTACAGATTCTACGTTACTAGCCTAGGGCGTGGCTCCAAGGTAAATCAGATACCTGCCGATGACTATTATCGAAAGAACTGGGAGTCCTTGGTAGAGTTGGGTCTTGCGAATCGCGGAAAAAATATACCAGTCGAGGCAATCCTTGATGGGTTGAGAATGAAGGATATCAATGAGTATTTCTCTGATCGACTTGAGAAAAAGCTAACTAGAAAAGCTAAGGCAGTCGAATATGCAGCAACACAATCTGATGTTTTAGACGTCCTTTCTAAACATATTTCATTTAGGGAGCTGTTCCAAATATCAGAACCCAAGGATATAGAAGTTTCAGCAATTAAGGCATGTTATGAATATGCTGCGGCTCAGGCTGAAGTGATACGTGACACATATGTCACAGGTTATCGAACTCTTGATGCCTTAGAGGATGCACGAGATGCTGAATACGATGGTTGGGAGATCGAGGCGGAAGATTGCTGCCAGCAATGTTTAAAACTCAATGGTAAAAAGAGCAAACGAAAACCATCAAAACTGCCTCCATTCCATGTGGGCTGCACTTGTTCACTGGAAGGCGTGTACGATTAAGCAAAAAGAATCTAACGCATATGAGCCGCTTTCAAGTCAATGAATAATCGGAATAATCGGGGACAGACCACCATTTAACAACCACATCATTTAGAATAGCGGTTACAACTTTTCATTTGAACAAGGAGGTTCAACATGCCGCGTCGTGCGCGACTAGCAATTGCAGGTATACCCTGGCACATTATTCAGCGAGGTAATAATCGATCCGCCTGTTTTTATACAGATGAGGATTACCGCCGCTATCTTAAAACATTGGCTGAACAGGCAGAAAAGTTTGAGTGTGCCGTGCATGCCTATTGCCTAATGACCAACCATGTTCATTTGTTATTAACGCTAGGCGAGCAGAATAGCGCTGCCTTGTTGGTGAAACACTTAGGTCAGCGTTATGTTCGATATATAAATTGAACTTATCGGCGGACTGGCACACTTTGGGAAGGCCGGTTTCGTTCTTGTCTGGCCCAAAGTGATACGTATGTGCTGACGTGTTACCGGTACATTGAGTTGAATCCAGTCAGGGCGAGTATGGTCTCAAATCCAGCTGACTACTGTTGATCCAGTTACCGGGCAAACAGCGGAGACAGCGTTGATTTACTATTGACACCACAGTTGGAGTATCTACGTCTTTGTGAAACGGCTGCAGTTCGGCAGGCCAATTATAGGCATCTTATTGATGCGCATCTGGAGCAGTCCTTCGTGAGGGTGCGCGGTATCAGGTCTTGAATGCAACATTGAGCTGTACAGTTTGGCTTGAGATGAGAGATTGCAATACAAGCCACCTTTTCCTGTTACCTTTTACGAGATTTCAAATAAATACTACAGTGGCTATAATATCCAAGTGATCATAATAGAGGTAATTTAGATGTCATCTGCAAAAGAAGATATAAAACAGGTGCTTGAAAACCAGCCTGATGATAGCTCATATGATGAGCTATTGAGAGAGTTGGCATTCAAGCGCATGGTAGATAAGGGTTTAGCCGATGCTAAACAAGGGAATGTTGTTTCGAATGAGGAAATGCATAGTCGAATAAAATTATGGCAAAAATAACATGGACGAATGAAGCTCAAAAATGGCTTAAAGATATACATGATCGCAGTAATCGGGGACAGACCACCATTTATCAACCAGATCATTTTGAATAGCGATTTCAGCTTATCATTTGAACAAGGAGGATCGACATGCCACGTCGTGCGCGACTAGCAATTGCAGGTATACCCTGGCACATTATTCAGAGAGGTACTAATCGATCTGCCTGTATTTATACAAAAAAAGGGGTCGGTGACAGGTAAAAAGTGCCAGAGGGATTAAGATATAGTTTCTCCGGCACCTTTTAGAATTCCGGAATATCTGTATCGCAGGTCAACTGATTTCAAGCGCTAGGCATCTGAATATGAATCGAAGAAATCTTGTAATTCTCGCACTTTTGACAGCCTCCATGCTGTTATCGGCCTGTGTGGCTACGAATCCGACCAGAAGGCCTGTGCCAGTTAGCGCGGGTTATCTCTATGAAGGTGGTTATATAAATGTACATTCACCTAATTCAGATGGTTGGCACTTAGTCAGTTCTTCGCCCTCCGGTATGGAGTTTGCGAAAGGCGGGGTGGAATCAAACGAGAGTTTTGGCGCACAACTACTTATGTTCCCTTTGGCATCTACAAACGGAAATGACGAGTTGGTATCGATAATGAGACAGAGTTTCGAGAATGATTTTGACTCTGGGCGATATCAGGCAGTCGAATCAGAGTTCAAATATTCAGAAGAGCGTGTTTATCCTTGTGTTGTAGTTGAGTACGTTGTTAAGGATACACAAGCCCAAACTTCATCTTCACGCCGAGAGACGCTCTTGCTTCAGGCAAAATCACTCTATTGTAGGCATCCTGTGCGCCAGGATACGGGTTTTAGTATTATCTATTCGCACAGAGGTCAATTTTTACATTCAAAGTTGGTTGAAGAAGCTCAAAGCTTTATTGATGGTGTCCAGGTGCCAGAATAATGAGGGACAGACTGAGGCACTCCTTATTCCAGCACGTTTTTCTAACTGTTAAAGCAGTATAGTGATTAGAGCAATTATTTTTGCATTTGTCTCAGTGGTTTTGTTAGAAATACTTCTGGGTCTAGGTTTTTTCTTATTGCCACTAGTAGTTCTAGGGGCGCGTATAAGCATTGTGGAAATAATCGAATTTATACCTGCGTATTCATTTTATGTTTCTTTAGTGACAGGCGTAATATTAATTATTATTGGTATTCCAGTATTTATTTTTCTCAAAAAAAAGAATAAAGACACGACAACACTTTTAGCCTTAATTGGTTTCTTTGTGCCTATTGTAATCTATGTGTTCATGTCAAATTATTATTCAGTAGGAGAAGGTTTTTCATCTGGAGGAAACTATTATGGAACGTATCGAGATATGATTGTTAATGGTGTGCGTACCCCGTGGGGCTGGCTACAATATACAGAAGATATATTCAAATTTGGTATTCACGGGTTGGCTGGGGCTGTGGTGTTTAAACATATGTGGTATAGAATTAGCGAGAAGAATAATGCGTCCTAATATCAATTCCGGCGACAGTATACTTATTTAAAATTGGGTATACGGGAAATATGTATACTGCTCCCAAAATACTGACGTTATGCGTTTTAAATGTGCTGAGGTAAGATCATGAAAGATGCGCTATCCATAGAAAAAGAATTCGTTGTACTGGACGCTGAAAAGAAGGCAACTATAGAACAGTTTGACCCGGCTTTATACGAGCGTCTTGACAAAAAATACAACGGATTTAAAGGATGTGAACTAATTTCATGCTATGAGTTTTCCGAAGACTGGTCTACTTGGGAAATGCATCCAAATGGAGACGAAATAGTTATTTTATTGTCAGGTGAAGTAACATTCATCTTACAGTTAGAGGACGGTGATAAATCAATTCTCTTAGATAATGCAGGTTCATATGTTGTTGTGCCTAAAAATGTTTGGCATATGGCAAGAACCAATGTAAATACAAAAATGCTATTCATTACTCCAGGTGAAGGTACGCAAAATAAAAATTTTTAATTTATACGGCACGCAAAACACCCGCATGCAGCTAACCGTAAACATTCCCCGATAAGTAGATATCCAAACCTAACCACAGATACGGTGGTGGAAGCCAGCGTGTCACTTGGCGAAGTTGTCGAGTTCCCGGAAATCATCAAGATGGCCGATGTGGTTGATCCGGATGGTAACAAGGTCACCTTTGTCCAAGACATCTCCAGTGAGGCCTAATCGTCAGAATGCATATAACTGAGAATCACTTGCGCCAATAATCATTTGCCTCAGCAATAATTCTAAATTCCATAGTAACTAGTTCTGCAGCACGCATCAGCATCATGGGATCTTCTGCATATATTTTTCTAACGCGGTGTTTTGCTTCTCCGTTTGTCTGAATAGTTCCAATCGTTTTTCTAACTATCTTGATGGCTAGCATTCTGCCTTCTAGTGGTGTTGCAGTTATAAGACTAGGCATGTAATCCGTTTGAATTTTAGACTTTTGTTCGGCAATACTATTTCCAGAAAAGGTGCAAACCATCATGATGGCAAGTGAAGAGAATAAATTTTTCATCATTAAGTTCCTTACATATAGAGTGAGTAAAAAGTTACTTCTAGCTATTTCAGAGAATCAAGGGGTCAATGTACTTGAAAACACATACTAACCAAGCAGTACATACTAAAGGAGCGTAACAAGGCCAGGTCTTGCAATGTGCGTGATTGCAAGACCTGGCCCTGTTGAGTTAGAGACACCTGCCCCTTGAAATGTAAAGGCTAACGCTATACCCGTTACGCAGCATCGCTGGAACGTTTACTCATATATTGTTCCAGTTCTTCAGAGCCACCGATATGATCACCGTTGATAAATATCTGTGGCACTGAGGGTGAACCCGCAACCGCTCGAAGTGTGGATTCATGGTAGTCGCGATTTAGTACCAGTTCATCAAAATCGATATCTGCATCGTGCAGCATGCCTTTGGCGCGGACACAGAATGGACAGCCTTCACGAGAGAAAACTGTAACGTCGATCGGCTTCTGAGCCTGGGGTGCCACATGAGCAAGCATGGTGTCTGCATCTGAAACTTCGAATGGATCACCGGGCAGGTCAGGTTCGATAAACATTATTTCGATGATGCCATCTTTAACCAGCATGGAATAGCGCCAGGAGCGATCACCAAAGCCGAGATCGTTTTTAGGCACTAACAAACCCATGCCGCGTGTGAAATCGCCGTTGCCATCTGGAAGGAAAGTCAGGTTGTCGGCATGTTGTTCACTTTGCCATTCATTCATGACGAAGGCGTCATTTACTGACACACAAATGACATCATCAACACCATGCTGTTTAAGAGCTGGGGTTAACTGGTTATAACGCGGAACATGTGTTGATGAGCAAGTGGGGGTAAAGGCACCCGGCAGTGCGAATACTACAACGGTTTTACCCTTGAAAATATCCGTCGAGTTAACATCAACCCATTCGTGATTTTGACGGGTATGGAATACAGCTTCTGGGATTGTCTTGCCTTCACGATTTTCTAACATGGGTTTCTCCGTAAACTTGGTATTTAACGAATTAATTGATGAGTACGGTTATTATTATCGTGCTAGACGGGCTATAAATGAAATCATTTGATTAAATGATAGCGATAGGAATTAACTATCATCTGTTTTGGAATAATGGGGGCGGACTAAAAGGGCGCTTATTTAAGGGATTCACAAACAAGTTCTAGCCGCCAAGATCGCCAAGTTTTTATTGGTTTTTAGCGGTTATTAATTTCTTTCTTGGCGGTCTTGGCGGCTAAATTCAATGAGCCAGCACATCCGTACTCAAATTGATTTTCGGCCTGTCACACCTGCCAACATTAATAACCCTGAACCGAACAACCACATTGCAGCCGGTACCGGTACAGCAGAAATATTTGCGTCGAACAGCGTAACCATGTCCATACCGATGGTTGTTGTGTTGGTATCAAACATTCCGGTATTCACATCGTACTGGCCTTCGGCACCCCATAGAGTCAGTGCATTGCCAGCAGTCGAGTTGGCGTTATAACCTGCGCTGGAAGTTGCATAATTAACATCGATGAAACTGATGGTTGCTGTTGCCAGGTTTTGCAGTGTTGTGTTGACGGCATTTGAAAAATCCCAGGTTAGTGTACCGAGCAGCCCACCGTCATGACCGTTGAAAGCGTTGAGGTTAAAGTTGCCGGTAGCTGTGGCGGTACCTGCAGGATTTAACAAGCTGCTATCTGTGTAGAGTTGGACGTTCAAGTTTATTACGCCGCTGTCTGTATCCCAGTTACCGCTGCCCGTATTTCCGAGATCGAACCAGGCTAGCACTGCTCCGCTCATGCCGTGATGACCGGATGCCAGATGAAAGGCGTTATATTGGAAGGCCCCAGAATCTTCTGTCGGTAGTGTTGTTATATCTAGACTGGCTGCGTAGCTGGTCTGACTAAGGCCCACGGTGATGGCTGCGATAATGCTACGCAAAATCGCGGTAATGCTGGTATTTGTCATGTTGATCCAATAAATAGTTAATTGTCTTACTTTTAGTAAGCAATTAATGAGCCAAAAATTTGACGGATTGAAAATAATCAAGTAAATTCAACAAGATAGCGGGTGATTTATGAGTATGACTGTGTTTATCTAATAGAGTTGATTATTATATATGTAAAATATACCGACTATAATATAAATAGATAGAAATAATACCTTAATAAAACAATAGGTAATAATATATTAAAAGATATGGCTTACGTTAAATATATCGACAACAAATGACATGATTCTTCCTGTCATAGAATTGTATAGCTGATAAATGATTCAAGAGAGATACTGATCTCCTGAGAGAAGCGCACCGTTTCCTGGGCAATCTATTTTCGAGCGTTACATGCATAAAATTCGAATCTTTCCACCATTAATACTGGCGACAATTTTACTGATCACAGTTATGGCAATAGCTGGTCGTGCTAACTCTGATGCGATTCAGCCAAGTATTAATGTGCCGATAGGATTTAGTTTGTCGGTGTTTGCGAGTGACTTGCAAAAGGTTAGATTTCTGCGCATTACTTCCAAAGGTAATTTACTGGCGAGTCTGCCTTCTAAAGGCCAGATTATCTGGTTGTCGCGTGTCACCAATGGTGATGGGCAGGCAGATTCGCGGCGTGTTCTTTTAAAGGGGTTAAATCGTCCGCATGGATTGGATTTTTATAAAGGCTGGTTGTATGTGGCAGAAACCGATGCGGTGTTTCGTGTGCCGTTTGATCGTGAAAAGGAAATCATCACCGGCCCGCGCGAAACAATTATCGAAAATATTCCAGCCGGTGGTCACTGGACGCGTACCTTGCGTACCGGGCCAGACAATAAATTATATTTGACGATTGGCTCCAGTTGTAATGTTTGTATAGAAGACCATCCCTGGCGTTCAACCATGCTCCGGTTTTCACCTGACGGTGATGACGTTGAAATATTTGCGCAAGGATTGCGTAATTCAGTTGGCTTTGACTGGCAACCGGAGACAGGCAAACTGTTCGCTACGGAAAATGGGCGGGATAATCTTGGCGATGATGTGCCGCCGGATGAATTGAATCATATTATTAAAGGTGAATTTTACGGTTGGCCTTATCATCATGGGTTTAAATTGAAGGATCCAGAGTTTGGTGATAGAGAGTATCCAGACTTTGAAGAGAGCCGGTCACCTGCGCATGGTTTTAGGGCGCATGTGGCACCTTTGGGCATTACTTTTTTACGCAACAAAAGCTTACCTGCTGAGTATCATCATGCTGCCCTGGTAGCATTGCATGGTTCCTGGAATCGTAGTCGTAAGGATGGCTATGAAGTGGTGTCACTGCATTTTTCTGCTGATGGCGCAGTGACTGAACGTTCATTTGCTTCGGGATTTGAAAACAAGGAGGACGTGATTGGACGTCCTGTGGATGTGGTTGAAGGTCTGGAAGGGGAGATTTATGTGTCGGATGATTTTTCGGGGCGAATTTATCGGATTACTTACCAGAAAAATAATAGCGAATAATTAAGATCAACAGCCTTTTATTTTTATCCCCTCTCCCTGGCCCTCCCCCTGAGGGGGAGGGGATGATATTTGTAGTGAGTTAAAATCATTAAAGGTATGCTTTACAATTAGCATATCATTTCGATCACTTAATTTAAGGAATCTCTGATTAAATAGTTCATCTTGTCATTGTGAACAGTGAAAATTCAGTAGGAGCGGCTTTAGCCGCGATGAACGTTGCTGCGGCCCATCGCGGCTAAAGCCGCTCCTACAGGTTTTTGCTAATTAATTAAGAGACTTCTTAAATCCGGCTGCCTGGGCAGATTAATTACGAAGGAGAATTTTATGTCCGATAAAAAATATGACGTGCCCGCCGCGTTTGCGGAACAGGCTAATATCAATGCAGAAGACTATGCGGCGATGTATCAGCAGTCGGTCGATAATCCAGAGAAGTTTTGGGCGGAGCAGGCAAAAAAATATGTCAGCTGGTTTAAACCCTGGGACAAAGTACTGGACTGGAGTTTTGGGGATGATGTTCATATCAAATGGTTTGAAGGGGCTAAACTGAATGTCTCTTATAATTGTCTGGATCGGCATCTTGAAACGCGCGGCGATCAAACGGCGATTATCTGGGAAGGAGATGATCCGGCGGAAGATAAAAAGATTAGCTATCGTGAATTGCACGCAGCAGTATGCAAGTTTTCCAATGTGCTAAAAAGCCGGGGCGTTAAAAAGGGCGATTGTGTTTCTATTTATATGCCGATGGTGCCAGAAGCGGCCGTGGCAATGCTGGCCTGTACTCGTATTGGTGCTGTGCATTCTGTTGTGTTTGGGGGCTTTTCACCTGACGCTTTGCGTAACCGCATACTCGATTCTGATTGTAAGGTGGTTATTACTGCGGATCAGTCTGTGCGTGGTGGTAAGAAAGTACCACTTAAAGCAAATGCGGATGAAGCGATTCGACAATGCCCAAATGTTCACACTTGTCTCGTAATTCAGCGTGGCGGTGAAGCGGTTGAGTGGGATGATAAGCGTGATGTTTGGTATCACGAAGCTATGAGCGATGCATCAGCAGATTGCGCGCCTGAAGAAATGGATGCGGAAGACCCATTGTTCATTCTGTATACATCGGGTTCAACGGGTAAACCAAAAGGCGTGCTACATAGTACAGGCGGTTATTTATTGCAGGCTGCGATGACGCACAAACTAGTATTCGATTATAAAGACGGTGAAGTTTATTGGTGTACAGCTGATGTCGGCTGGGTGACAGGTCACACTTATATAGTTTATGGTCCACTGGCCAATGGCGCAATCACGTTAATGTTTGAAGGTATACCGACCTATCCGGATGTTTCCCGTTTCTGGCAAGTGTGTGACAAACATAACGTGGCCACTTTTTATACTGCGCCAACGGCGATTCGTGCACTGATGAGTGTGGGCGAAGAACCGGTGAAGAAGACGTCACGTAAATCTTTACGATTACTGGGTACGGTCGGCGAGCCAATTAACCCGGAAGCCTGGGATTGGTATTACCGGGTGGTGGGTGATAAACGTTGTCCGATTGTAGATACCTGGTGGCAGACTGAAACCGGCGCACATATGTTGACACCGTTACCTGGTGTAACCCCTTTAAAACCCGGTTCAGCGACTAATCCTTTCTTTGGTGTACAACCCGTCTTGCTGGATGATCAGGGTAAGGAAATCACAGGTAATCCAGCCGAAGGTAATTTAGCAATCAAACATCCCTGGCCGTCGATGATGCGTACATTGTATGGCGATCACCAACGTTTCTTCGACACCTATTTCTCAATGTACAAAGGCTATTACTTTACGGGTGACGGTGCACGCAGGGATGAAGATGGTTACTACTGGATTACCGGCCGCGTCGATGATGTTTTGAATGTATCCGGGCATCGTCTGGGAACCGCAGAAATTGAATCAGCATTGGTACTGCACGAGAAAGTCGCTGAAGCTGCCGTGGTGGGTTATCCGCATGAAATAACCGGGCAGGGGATTTATGCTTATGTGACCTTGATGGCAGGCGAGCAGGGTACCGATGGATTAAAAGAAGAACTGGTGGCGCAGGTGCGTAAGGAGATAGGCCCGATTGCCAAGGTCAACTTGATTCAATGGGCGCCGGGGCTGCCAAAAACCCGCTCCGGAAAAATCATGCGGCGAATTCTGCGTAAACTTGCCGCCGATGAGACCGATAACCTGGGGGATACATCAACCCTGGCCGATCCTGCCGTCGTAGACGACCTGGTTGCCAATCGCCTGAATCAATAAGGAGACTCTGATTAATTCGTGCATCTTGTCATTGTGAACCATGCAAGTTCTGTAGGAGCGGCTTTAGCCGCGATGAACACGGCAGTCCCATCGCGGCTAAAGCCGCTCCTACAGATGTTCGCTAATTAATCAGAGGATCCATAAACTTTAGAGAAGTCTGTTTATGGAAGCATTGAAAAACCCGCTACTGATATTTGGCTTGCCGTTACTGTTAATAACGTTGCATACAGTTGCAATATTGACCGGTATTTATGGCCTGGTGAATCATTTTGATAGCATTATGCATTTTGTGGGAGGGGTCGTATCTGCTGTATCAGTATTAGGCATATTGGCTTATGCGATTGAAAAAGACTGGATAAAAATTGATGATCAGAATGTATCCCGATTGTTGGTGATTGGCATGGTTGCGCTAATTGCGTTGGCCTGGGAGTTATTTGAGCTTGGTTTTGATGCTTATTTTGGGACGCATTGGCAACCCTCAATTAGAGACAGTCTAAAAGACCAGGTGCTTGGAGTTTTCGGTGCTGTGATGGTTGTTTTAAAATTAAGAGTGTAAAAATAAATAAACCTAGTTAATAGTCTTCGCTTTCCATTTGCGGCAATCTATTAAAGCATAACATTAAGTATTAATATTATTAATTAACAGTATGTTATGCCGCATTATTAAATACTAACAATAATTTTGCTTCCTAAATCGCAATCGCTTTCTCTGTCCAATTTAACGGTAAATCGTTGAAATACTAATGAATAATCTGGCTAGTAGCTTGTCAGGTCTGCATCTTTGTGCCATTATTTTCCGCTGGTATATGGACTTTGAAATGGAGAGGGGAAACAAATGAAGAGGATTTATTCGAGATTGGTTCCAACTGTAATGGTTTTATTCGGCGTTGTCAGCACGGCTAATGCGGCACTTTTAACACGACTAAATGGTCAAGCTGTGTATGACACTGATCTGGATATCACCTGGTTATCTAATGCGAATGCCGGTGCAGGATCAACATTTGATGATGGTGCCAATGCAACAGATGGCAGGATGACCTGGGTAAGTGCCAATGCATGGGCGGCGAGTCTGAATGTGGGTGGTTCCAGTGGCTGGCGATTACCAACAACTTTAGTTGACGACCCAAGTTGTACTGGCGGTAGTGTCCAGGGCCAACCGGACGGATTTGATTGTTCCGGCAGTGAAATGGGTCACCTGTTTTACACTGAACTGAGTGGTATAGCTGGTAATACTGTGTCCAGCAGTATGGATGCTGATCTGAGTCTTTTTACAAATATTCAGGATAGTTCACCAGCAACAACCAGTTATTTTTCATCGACAGAATATTCTCCTGATACTTTATCCGCCTGGCGGTTTAGGTTTGGTACCGGGAGTCAGTTTGAGCGGCCCAAGACAGATGAGCTGTTCGCATGGGCTGTGCATGATGGCGATATTTCTGCAGTACCCGTACCGGCTGCGGTTTGGTTATTTGGTAGCGGGTTGCTGGGATTAGTTGGCGTTGCAAGACGAAAAGTTTCCTGATTAAATTCAGAAAATAGTAATAAAAAAGCCCCGTATCACGGGGCTTTTTTATTATGGGGTCTCTGATGTGTCGTGCATCATGCCATAGTGAACAGTGCAATTTCTGTAGGAGCGGCTTCAGCCGCGATGAACACCACATCCCCATCGCGGCTGAAGCCGCTCCTACAGAAGATGTTCGATTCTAACTAGCTTGTCCTTACCATTTACCTGTTTTGGCATTGTTGGAATTCAGTGTTAAATTGCCATCAGCTAATTGCATCCCGACAGCTGCCGCAGTCAGGTTGACACAAACTGTTATACCACCTGCACAGGCTAGAGCCGATATAGTGTAATGACCATTTTCAGTCGTTTCTGGATTTGCATAACCGCCACCAATTGTCGAGAGATCTACCGCATAAGTAAGGTTTTCTGTTTTAAACCGTTCCTGCTGTTGAATGATTTGCATCAACAGTGCTTTTCCTTCTACGCGATTAGATTTACGCACATGATTCTGGTAAGACGGGTAGGCAATACTGGCCAGGATCGCGACGATCGCAATAACGATCATCAGTTCGATCAATGTAAAACCTCGTTTCAGTTTATGACTACCCATCTTTTTTCCTTTATTTAGCATGTTGGTTATAAAGCCTTATTGCTGCTCATCCCAGTAAGTCCGATCTACCGTCGTGCAGGAACCAGCGGTGTGCGTTTTACCCGACCAGAAGTCAGTGTAATTGTTACAGTCACCAGGTCCAGAATCCGGCTTGCCATCGCCATCTTTATCTTGAGCTGTTGTAAAGACGACCTGAGGATCTGCAGGAATGGTATTTTCTTCCAGTGCGTGTGCACGATCATTAACATCGATCTTGCCATCTTCATTAATATCCGAGGTCGGTGTCGCATCTAGAAGATTGAGCACATAAGCTTTGCCGTTACTCTTGGTTGGTTTACAGACATCCACCGCACCGCCACTTTTTGCAACCGGGTGGTAGGAGTTGAAATGTAATTGTTTGTTGAAGATCAAAGGCCGACTCAATACCTTTTCACCACTACCAGGCAGATCGATATACCAGCCATGTTTTCCACTTGTGGCTTTTGACAAGGTGGTAATGCCGCTGCCAATTTCATTTGCTGAGGCGTTATACAGGCTACTTGGCAAGAGCGTACCGGTCGAGTCCATGGTTGTATCGCCAACATTCACATCGGTATCCTGAAGCAGGTAGAAATGATCATCGATCACTGTATTCAGCGGATGTGCACGGTAACCAGAGCCGATTGCAACAGCCAGGAAGCGGCTGGTACCACTGTCTGCCATGCCGACACTGGGTGGGTAGAAGAAGCGGCGGTTAGTGGCTTCGGTATCACCGGCAAGGTTGGCCAGTTTGTACTTTTTAGAGGTGCTGGTCACAGATGTTTCGTGCAGATCAATGCGCCAGACCTGGCCACCCATGTCACCAAAGTACAGGCGGTCAGTGACGCCGTTTCCGTCCAGATCAATCGCCCTGAGTTCAGAAGGAATGCTGTATGCAAAAGTAACATCGAGATCAGCACCAGGGCCGGCCGTCCAGACACGATTACCGGTCAGGGCATTCACCATATAGATATAGTTACCGACGGTATCGGCGGTTCGCGTTGTCACGCTGTCTTGATTGGCATCATAACCGCCGCCAAAGGCAACCACGATGGTATTAGTGCCACCTGTAGCGACCCGCAGGAGTGAGGGCCGCGACCATGACTGGCCCATTTTTTCGAAGCCAGCGGTGACGCCACCTTGAATGACCCACATGAGTTTTGGTTTGTCGGGGTTAGAGACATCCATGGCGTAGTAATTACTGCCGCCACGACGCATGCCGAAAAAGAGATAAGACTTAGAGCCATCTTGCCAACCGACCAGGTCACCATCCAGGCCATAAACTTTTGGCTTGCCTTCCTGGTTATCCATCAGTGGTTTAAGGTTTGGTAATAACTCTTTAGGGATGAAAGCAAAGATTTCATCACCATAGGCCGTACCATTTCCAGTTACGTTGAAAGCATGTAAGTAACCATCATTGGTGATGTTATACATGACCTTCTTGGTGTTGCTATCGTATGAGAGAACGACAGGTTTTGAGTGTAACGGATCACCAATATGCTGTCTTATATCTGTTGTGCTGCCATTACCATTTTCATCATTAACATCAATTCCTTTTGCCCAATCAATGAGTTTTTCACGATTTGCAGGGGTATAGGCGGCTGGTAATCCAAGAATGTTGTTGGTCAGGTTTTTGTTTGATTTGAGTAGCGTATGATCGCTGCCAGTGATGTCGACCGGACCGCTTGGCGTGCCAGCACCGGTATAGGTGTAAATATTGCGGCTTGCACTAAACTTGCTAACTACACCGCCTGCCAGGACATTACCGCCGTCAGAGGTAGATGACCAATAACTTTTCGCACCATCGATAAACTGTCCTTTTGTGTCAACCGCGAGGTTACTATTGACATCAAAAATACCTTCATGCTGGATTGAATAGCCTTTCACATTGCCTTCCCAACGTGGTGAGCTGCTTGGCTCAAACATGGTCATATAAACATCACTATCAAAGGAAAGCTTGTTAGCCTGACTGATACTGAAGGTCGGCGATGAAAAGCTGACATTTTCTTTGTTGATTTCTGAGAGGATGGTTTTAAATCTATCCACAAGTTCGTCGGCTGAATTTGCATCTGAATATTTACCACCGCCCGCTTTTGCAAGCAATTGCAGGTAGTTTTTACCTGCTTTATTTTTAGATAGGTCAAAACCGATGGTGTAGGTGGTTACGTTTTTGTCCATTGGTAGTTTGGGTGCTTTGTCAGGATCGTTCAGTGCTTCGAGTAAATCCACACCACATCGGCCAACATTATTAATGCTGCTATTCGTCTGAGATTTAATGTCTATGCAATTCTTTTTCCAGGCGGCATTACCAAAAATATCTTTTGATATATTTTTGTTTATTTTATCGTCTTTTCTGGTAGGTTCTCCATCAGATAACAAGACAATGTAATTTTCCTGGCAAGGATAGGCGATAGGAGAAATATATTTTGGTTTATTATATGCACCTTTATCAGTTTTATTGCAGTATTTCAGTGTATTCTTGTTTTTCACTGTTACCTTATCTTTTTTACATACTTTCTTTTTATTTTCACCACTACCAACATATTTATAGCCAGCCAGACATACTTTTTTTGATGCCTGATTCTTGTATTTTGTCACACATGTGCTTGGAAAAATATCAACTTTTGAACAGTTGCTCCCTCCAAAGAATTTCTTTGCGGCATCGTTCTGATAACATTTTCCACCTTTTCTTGGGTTTGCTTCGGGATCCCAGGGTGGTGAATATGATCCTGCATGAGCTATCCAGTAATCACCTTTATATTTCTTTTGACTTTCTTTCCAGTACTTAGGTTTTTTATTAGTTCTGGTAATTGATTGACCATCAAAATAGTGATATGCCTCGTACAGTGTTGGTACAATAGCTGTTTTTCCTGTTTGAGTGAAATAACTATCAACTAACATGTCCTAAGTGTATTCTCTGACTGTACGCCCATGCTGGAATATCGGGGTCTACAGTGTTTCGACAAATCATCCAGACTGGTGACCGGAAAATCAACCCCGCTTGATACATGCTACCAAAATGCATGAGGCCGACGTTCAATCCCGGATAGTCTTCAGTCAAGAATCTTTTTTCAATGAAGTTTTAAGAACATCCAATTTTTTCTTTCCGCCAATTTTTTCGTTCATGCTGGCAGATATGTCAAGAATAAATAACACATTGGCAGGGACATTAGCCTGGCTATCTGCAAAGAATATTTCAGTGTCATCAGCTATAGCGCCAGGTATTAAAGCCAGGCCCGGTAAGCTAAGTGCTAAAGAGATTGCCGTTTTACGAATGCGATTGTTTTTCATCATGTCTGCCTATCCCCATGTGGGGTTTTCAGTCGTTACAATGTGTAAGATATCTATTAATTAACAAAATCCTGGTATTACCGGAGCGGGAAGTTGTAAGCAAGTACCCGTTGAGCCACCAAAATCTGGCCCAAGAATTTTCGCGCCATGTATATGAACTGATGTTGCATTGGCCAATGTGACACTGCCCCGTCCACACACATCAAAGGCTTGATCAGCGATGATGACTGCCGATAAATCGGCATTCATTGCAGTGCGTTGTGAACCGGGTATTTGCCCGCAATACTGTATAGCTGCGTTTGTGCTAACAGCTATGTTTGCGTTGCTGTCAAACAAATTATTAGGGGCGATAATTGTATTAGCACCACCCATTGAAGTACCCATAGTTGGGATATCCCAGGTGGTTTTGATAATAGATTCGGCCGCCTGAAAGCTGGTAGCTTTGTGTTGGGCATTGGCTGAAAAAGTTTCCTGAAGTGTCGTTGTGCTCATGGCGCTGATACCGATCATGGTCATGATCAGCAGCAAAATAAGGCTAACAGCCAGTACTGCGCCAGATTGCCGTTTATTATTCTGATTGTTATACATTGCTGATTGCCCGGTTGCGTAAGGGAATAGTGGTGGTAAAGACTCGTCGTGCTAGCCCATCATTAAAAGGAATAGCACGGTCGAGCACTACATAGGTTCGGTTAGTAGCCGCCTGAATCTGGTTGATGGAATTAACCAGAATAGCAACGCGGATACTAATTACATTATTCCAGTCGGGGGTGCCTGGATTCGTTATGCCAGCAATCACATCGGTGGCATTGACAAAGAGATTGGGAATAGAATCAGCATCGGTATCGATGCCATATTGAATTTGCATGGCATCGATGCCATCGACGAGTGGATTGCCGCCACAGCGTAGACTGTTTGCAGTGACATCAAAACGATGATTTCTGACAGCAGCTGTCGGTGCAGCTATTCCTGTGGGTGTGGCTGTCCCCGTGCATACATCAGCCGGGATGGCTTCGTATTGAACAGACAAAGAATCAAAGTGTGTCGCATCCGCTATATTTGCCGTATCAAATGAGAATGCACTGCTCAGCGTATTACTGTTTTCAGCGGGGTAACCCGTGAGCCGGATATTTCGTTCCAGAAGGTTGATCGCATAACGGCCATTTTCCTGGACGACGGTCATGCCTTCATTAAAACGAAAGGACTGCCGGGTGCTGGTCATGATTTGGGTGGCGCCGGCCATTAGTGTAAGCCCCAGCGTCATCGCAATCATCAGTTCGATTAAGGAAAAACCTGACTGATTTGTTAGTTTGTGTAGTTGTCTGGACATAATAATTCTTAGGGAGTAAATGTCATGGTTAATGTTTTTCCGACTGGAGCACTGTCTTCGATTTCGTTCCAGACTAGTGTTAGTGTGTGATTCGATCCGATGGTACAAGGGACACCATCACCAGGATCAGCGTCAATGCAGGTAACAGTCAGACTGCTTCCAGGATTGGGTAGTACATCATCTATGCCGCCTAATTCATTTGCGCCAGATACAAGGCCACAGGAAACGGTATAGATATCAAACGTGGCTAACTGGTTGACATCACATGGCTGGGCAGCAGTGCCGCCATTGCGTGCGCAGTAGGGATTTGGCGGAGTATTACAGGTTACTGCAGCGGAATTAACGTTCATGTAGCCACCACTATCGACGGCAGTACTGTTGGCTCTCATTCGTTCGATAAATGAATTACCCAGCACCGTGGCCTGGCTTCTGTAATAGGCATGACTGGTATTTCGCATTCCTACTGTTTGCAGGGCGGCGAGGCCAAGTAGTCCGATTGATAACACCATGACAGTGATCAAGACTTCAATCATGGTGAACCCGTATTGTTTTTTATGATCGTTTTTCATAATTAACTTTTTGTTATGCTGATTCTGCCAGTGTTACTAATAGCGATATCTCGTATACCACCGGTGGATGCCGTGAGGGTTAGTGTGCCAATTGCTGCAATACGTCCAGAAGCCAGATAGCGATAATTTGCAACGGTTGAAGTCAGTGAGCTGCTACCCGTTAGCGCAGCCACAGTCAATAAAATTTCTTCACCGGCATCAACACTGTTGTTGCCGTTAGGATCGACCCAAACCTGCCAGCCCTGTGCCCAGTTACCTGCCACAAGCGGGGCAACGACTACATTGCCGCCACGTTTACCGGCTTCACTGCGTGCCAGATTCAGTGACTGAACCATCTGGTTGGTTTGTGCTGCCAGGCGATTGATTTCCATATAGCTCTGAAAACTGGGAATGCCGATCGATAGCAGTATGGCTGCCAGTGCCAGGGTAATCATTAGTTCGACCAGAGTGAATCCGCGGTGAATATTCATAGCTACAGAATGTATACAATTTTGTAGATGGCTGTCACGCAGATTAAGACGAGCGGATTGTTTGCCCCGATCAGCGGCATTCTGAGCCGATTTTCGGTGAAAAAATGAATGGATAGGTTGACCAAATTTCAATGAACTATTTCCCTGTCAGAGTAATTAGTGATAGAACTATTCGGGCAGGATATCGGTTAAGAAGAAGGAATCTTTAGTTAAATCAGGCTTATTGATAGTTTGAGAAAGACCTGATTATTTGAAAAATAACTGTAGGAGCTGCTTCAGCCGCGATGGGCTGGAGGTAAATTCTTTCGCGGCTAAAGCCGCTCCTACACTAGGTTGTTTCTCGGATTATTAACTACTATTGCTGTTCATCCCAGTAAGTCCGATCGACGGTTGTACAGGAACCAGCTGTTTTGGTTTTACCCGACCAGAAGTCTGTGTAATTTGTGCAATCAGTTCCTGAATCCGGTTTACCATCACCATCTTTGTCTTGTGGCAATGTAAAGACAACCTGAGGATCGGAAGGAATAGTGTTTTCATCCAGCGCGTGGGCACGATCATTCACATCTATGGTTCCATCGCCATTGATATCCGAGGTCGGTGTCGCATCCAGCAGGTTGAGGACATACGCTTTACCGTTACTCTTGGTTGGTTTACAAACATCTACTGGACCGCCACTTGTTGACACCGGATGGTAGGAGTTGAAATGTAATTGTTTGTTGAAGATCAACGGCCGACTCAATGTCTTCTCGCCATTCCCAGGTAGATCAATATACCAACCATGCTTACCACTTAACGCTATATTATAGGTTTTAGCACCACTACCAATGTCATTTGCTGTGGCGTTATACAGGCTACTTGGTAAGAGTGTGCCGGTTGATCCCATTGTGGTATCGCCAACATTCACATCAGTATCCTGTAGCAGGTAGAAATGATCATCGATCACGGTATTCAATGGATGTGCACGGTAACCAGAGCCGATCGCAACAGCCAGGAAGCGACTGGTACCACTGTCTGCCATACCGACACTGGGCGGGTAGAAGAAGCGGCGGTTAGTGGCTTCGGTATTACCGGCAAGGTCGGCCAGCTTGTACTTTTTAGAGGTGCTGGTCACGGATGTTTCGTGCAGATCAATGCGCCAGACCTGGCCACCCATGTCACCAAAGTACAGGCGGTCAGTGACGCCGTCACCGTTCAGATCAATCGCCCTGAGTTCAGAAGGAATGCTGTACGCAAAAGGCACATCGAGATTAGCGCCAGGGCCGGCCGTCCAGACACGGTTACCGGTCAGGGCATTCACCATATAGATATAGTTACCGACGGTATCGGCGGTTCGTGTTGTCACGCTGTCTTGATTGGCATCATAACCACCTCCAAAGGCAACCACGATGGTATTAGTGCCACCTGTAGCGACCCGCAGGAGCGAAGGCCGCGACCAGGACTGGCCCATTTTTTCGAAGCCAGCGGTGACGCCACCTTGAATGACCCACATGAGTTTTGGTTTGTCGGGGTCGGAGACATCCATGGCGTAGTAATTACTACCGCCGCGGCGCATACCGAAGAAGAGATAAGCTTTATTGCCAGTTCTCCAGGCGGTGAGGTCGCCATCCAGCCCATATACCTTGGCCTGTCCATCCTGGTTATCCATCAGTGGTTTAAGGTTAGGTAATAACTCTTTAGGGATGAAAGCAAAGATTTCATTACCATAGGTTGTTCCCTTGTCGGATACATCAAAGGCATGCAAGTAGCCATCATTAGTGATGCTGTACATGACCTTCTTATTTGCACCATAGGTCAGAACGGCTGGCTTTGAATGTAATGGGTCGCCAATATGTTTCCGGGCATCGGTGATGTCACCGTTGTTGTTTTCATCGTTGACATCAATACCCTTCGTCCAGTCGATAAGTTTTTCCCGGTTGGCTTGTGAGTAGCCTGCGGGTAATCCAAAAATTGCATTGGTTAGATTAGTGTTTGACTTGGAAAGGATGTGGTTACTGCTGGTAATGTCGACAGGAGCGGCTGGTGTGGCTGCGCCAGTGTAGGTATAGATATTGCGGATGGTCGTTAGTTTGCTAGCTACACCCCCTGCAAGGACGTTACCACCATCAGCGGCAGGCGACCAGTAACTGCGGGCACTGTCGATAAATTGGCCTTGAGCATCTACAGCCAGGTTGCTGTTGACGTCAAAGATACCCTCATGTTGGATTTGATAGCCCTTAAGGTTTCCTTCCCAGCGTGGTGAGCTGCTCGGTTCAAACATGGTCATATAGACATCGTTTTCAAACGAGAGCTTATTGGCTTGACTGATACTGAAGCTTGGCGCAGAAAAGCTGGTGTTTGCCTTGCTGATTGATGCCAGAATATTTTTGAACTGATCAACCAGCTGTTGGGACGAGTTCGCATCGGCATATTTCCCACCGCCCGCTGCAGCCAGCATTTGTAAATATTTTTTGGCTTTTACATCTCCGCCCAGATCAAAACCAATGGTATAGGTGGTAATATTTTTATCCATCGGCAGTTTAGGGGCTTTGTCTGTATCATTCATTGCTTCCAGTAAATCGATGCCACAGCGACCATTAGTATTAATTCCTGCGTCGGTGTCCGCCTGGATATTTTTGCATGCAGTATTATAGTCGCTAGTGCCATAGATCATTGATGCGATATTACTATTAACAGCGCCGTTCGAAACAGTGGGCTTGCCATCAGATAACAGGACGATGTAGTTGTCCTGACAGGGGTAAGCGATAGGGGTTTTGTAGACTGGATCAGGGTTAAAACCACCTGCATTCTTTGGCAGGCGGCAATATTCGAGAGGTTGAGTATTGCTTATTGTGGTTACGGTACCATTACATACATAGGATACGGTTTCGCCATTAACAATAGTGTCATAAGTTCCAGAACAAGACGTTTTAGATTTGGCGCCTACAGCAAATTGGACACAAGAATTAGGAAAAAGAGTTTGAGCGGTACAACTCAAACTATAGCCCAGGAAATTATTGGGGTCAGTGACATAACAGTAGTCACCTGCAATGACTGTTTGATTTTCTTTCCAGGCATCAGAGGGATTATAAGCCGCAGAGTGGCTGGCCCATTGATCACCTGAATATTTCTTATTCGTTTCATCCCATGTTTTGGGTTTTAATTTACCGGCATAAACATCTTTTGCGTCGAAGTAGCGGTAAGCTTCATACAGCGAAGGTACAATCGCCGTTGTTGAATTGTAGCCGTAGCTGTCAATGATATGTCCAAGGGTTTCCCGGACGGTACGGCCAGCTGGTATGGCTGAATCAACGGTGTTAGACAGTGCATCCAGACTGGCAACCGGAAAATCCGGGCCACTGGTTTTGTAGCCAAAATGCATCAGACCAACGTTTAACCCAGGATAGTTTTCGGCCAGGATAGATTTTAAGGAATCTTTTAGAATATCCAGTTTAGCTTTTCCACCCAGCTCATCTTTCATGCTGAGAGAGGTGTCAAGAATAAACAACACATTGGCCGGTACATTGGTCTGGTTGCTGGCAAAGAAGATTTCAGTATCGTCGGCAATGGCACGTGGGATCAGGGAGAGGCCTGCCAGGCTTAGAGCTACGGTGATTGCTGTTTTGCGAAATTGATTGTTATTCATTGTGTCTTCCTGTCCCCATTATGGGGTTATAGTTTTTTGCCTGCGTCAGAGTGATCATCAGTTCGACCAGCGAAACTGTGGCGTATATTCATAGTTATGGAATTTACATAGGTTTATAGTCAGCTGTCACACAGATTACGACGAACGGGTTGATTACCCCGATTAGCGGTATTTTGGGCAGTCTGATGGTGAATTAAGGAGTGTTGTGCGCTGATAAATATCAATGAAATCCATCCCTTGGACTATAAATTGAAAGTAATTACATGCGTATATTATCGGTTGTAAAAGCGCGTTCTTTAGTTAAATTATCAGTAATATCAGGTAGTTTATCTGTAGGAGCGGCTTTAGCCGCGATTAGTAACGGTGTTCATCGCGGCTGAAGCCGCTCCTACATGTGCGCGTATAAATTATGGGTTATTTTGATTTTCTATTATGTTGAATTACTTTTCTTCGGTATTCACTGAGAATAAATTCAGTGTAGCCATTGGGTTGAATCCTTCCGTTGAACACCAGATCCAATGAAGCCTGGAAAGCAAAGCTTTGGTAATTAGTGGCCATGGGTTTATAAAGCGGGTCATTGGCATTCTGTGAATCAACAATTTTAGCCATGCGTTTGAAGGTCTCTGTTACCTGTGCCTCAGTACATAGGCCATGGTGTAACCAGTTGGCAATATATTGGCTTGAAATTCGCAAGGTGGCGCGGTCTTCCATCAATCCAGTGTTATGAATGTCGGGTACCTTTGAGCAGCCAATACCCTGATCGATCCAGCGAACGACATAGCCGAGAATGCCTTGAGCGTTGTTGTCCAATTCTTGTTGTATAACATCCTGAGATAACTGGTTCTGATTTTGTAAGAGGGGAAGTGTCAGTATGTCGTTGAGGCTGGCGCGGGATTTATTAGATAACGCCTTTTGTTGTTTAACCACGTCTATTTGATGATAGTGCATAGCATGTAGCGTAGCCGCAGTAGGTGAGGGTACCCAGGCGCAATTGGCACCGGATTTTGGATGTTCAATTTTATTATTTAGCATGTTCGCCATTTGATCAGGGATGGCCCACATACCTTTGCCGATTTGTGCCTTTCCTGTAAAACCGCAAGCCAGGCCGGTATCGACATTCCAGTCTTCGTAAGCTTGCATCCAGGTGGCTTGTTTCATATCGGCTTTTCGTACTACTGCACCTGCTTCCATGCTGGTATGAATTTCATCACCAGTCCGATCCAGAAAACCGGTATTGATAAAGATGACGCGATCTTTTGCGGCGCGTATACAGGCTTTTAAATTGACTGTTGTACGGCGCTCTTCATCCATGATGCCTAGCTTGAGTGTATTTTGTGGTAACGACAATGCCTGTTCGATACGGTTGAATAACTCAACGGTGAAGTTGACTTCATCAGGGCCGTGTAGCTTGGGTTTAACTATATAGACGCTGTTAGTCCGGCTATTCTGGAAGCGGCTCTGGTTATTAATATCTCGTTTTGCAATCAGGCTGGTAATCAGAGCATCGAGAATACCTTCAGGAATTGGCTCGCCTTGTTTTGTTAATACGGCATCCGTCATCATGTGTAGGCCGACATTGCGAACCAGCATCAGGCTGCGGCCAGGTAACGCTAGGGTCTTTCCATCAGGTGCTTTATAGATTCGATTCTGGTTGAGTGTGCGTGAGTGTTCTTTACCGCCTTTTTTAAAACTGATTGTCAGATCGCCTTTCATCAAGCCCAGCCAGTTACGGTATACCTGTACTTTGTCTTCGGCATTAACAGCGGTGACTGAGTCTTCGCAATCCTGAATGGTGGTGATGGCTGATTCGAGAATAACATCGCAGATACTGGCAGGATTGGCTTTACCAATTGGATGTTCTGGATCAAAGCGAATTTCGATATGCAGATTATTATTTTTAAACAAGAGTGACGTAATATATTCTGCTTCTGTGTAGCCTGTAAATTGTTCGGTATTTGCCAGGCCACAGTGTTCGTCACTAGCAAGTGTAATCTGTAGTTGTTTGCTATCGCCAGTTTGGATGAGTGTGTAATCAATCACATTTTGATGACTACCCTGTTCTAGTGGGATCGCCTCATCCAGAAACTCTGCTGTAAGCTGCACGACTTTTTCACCACGTTTTGGGTTATAGCGAGAGCCTTTTTCGAGTCCGGCTTCTTCTGGAATGATGTCTGTCCCGTAGAATGCATCATAGAGACTCCCCCAGCGTGCATTGGCTGCATTCAGGGCGTAACGCGCGTTGTTAACTGGAACGACAAGTTGTGGCCCGGCAATTGTGCTGATTTCCGGGTCGATATTTTCTGTTGTAATTTGAAAGTCATCGACATCAGGTAACAAATAGCCGATTTCAATTAGATATTGTTTATAGTCGGTTGCGTTGTGTGGCCGATCTTTATTTTTGAGATGCCATGCATCAATCTTTTTCTGTAATTCGTCACGTTTGTTGAGCAGTTGTAAATTGATTGGGCCAAGGTCGATTAAAATGTTGTTTAACGATTGCCAGAATGTGTTGCTATCTATACCGCTGCTGGGTAAGGCTTCCAGCTCTATGAAATCATAGAGCGGTTTTGCAATTTTCAGGTTGGCGATTGATATGCTGTTAGACATGATGATAGATTAAGGCCAGGCCTGATTAATTCGTTAGGTTTTGTAGGAGCGGCTTTAGCCGCGAAGAACAACAACGCCCCTTTTGTGGTTAAAGCCGCTCCTACAGTATTTATACTGTTTACACATGATTTTGATTCAATCTCAGCAACCACCAGATACCATATTGTTAGCCTGACTGGCAGTTAGGCGGATAGAATCTATTATAGGCAGTAAATTTCTATCTGTTGGTTGAGTATTACCCATTAGCCAGTCAAACAGATCCTGGTCGTGAAATTTGAGCAGTTGTTCGAAGCTATTTTTATCTTCGAGGCTTGCTGTCGGATAGGCATTGTCCATATAAGTTTTGAACCAGAAATCCAGTTCTCGCATTCCACGCCGACAGGACCAACGCAGTCTGGCTGTTTTTCTATCCTTCATTTATATACAGGCCGTTATCTCCCTCTCCCTCAGGGAGAGGATTGGGGAGAGGGGATTAGATAAAAGTAACTGCCTTTTATTTACACTCCCTCTCCCTAACCCTCCCCCTGAGGGGGAGGGGACGAATTGTTTATGGCGCAGTGACTTATATTCCATTTTGTAACATGCGTTTCCGAATCGTGCCAATCGCCTTTGTGGGGCTGAGTTGTTTGGGGCAAACATCGACACAGTTCATGATGCTGTGACAACGGTAAAGTTTGTAAGCGCCTTCCAGTTCATCCAGGCGTTGTTCGGTGGCTTGATCGCGGCTGTCTTCAATAAACCGGCAGGCCTGTAATAAAGCGGCAGGACCAAGAAACTTATCCGGGTTCCACCAGAATGAAGGGCAAGCGGTGGAGCAACAGGCGCACAGTATGCATTCATACATACCATCCAGCCGATCCCGTTCCTCCGGACTTTGCAGGCGTTCTTTTTCAGGGTCATTGTCAAAAGTTTGTAACCAGGGTTTTGCTGCTTTGTATTGCCGAAAAAAGGGTTCCTGATCAATTACCAGGTCACGAATGATGGGTTGTCCGGGCAGGGGACGAATTTCTATGGGTTGTTTTAAATCATCAAGCGGCGTCAGGCAAGCTAGTCCATTGCGGCCATTGATGTTCATGCTATCCGAACCACACACGCCTTCACCACAAGAACGTCGAAAACTGAGAGTCGGATCCTGGGTTTTTAATACGAGTAGCGCATCGAGCAACATGGTGCCTGGATTAATCGTATCCAACTCGTATGCCTGCATATAAGGCTTATCATCATTTTCAGGATTATATCGCTGGATTAGAAATTTCATCATGGCTCTCGTGTTCAGTAGACTCTGGGTTTAGGAGGAAAGGAATCAACTGTCAACGGTTTGGTTCGAACCGGTTTGTAATCCAGATGCTGGTCTTCACTAAAATATAAACTATGTTTTAGCCAGGCTTTGTCATCCCGATCAGGAAACTCGACATGTGAATGTGCGCCGCGACTTTCCTTGCGGGCCTGAGCCGATATCATTGTAGCCAGTGCAATCTCCATCAGGTTTTCCAACTCCAGTGCTTCAATGCGTGCGGTATTAAATATTTTACTGTGATCTGATAACCTGGCATCAGGTAATCGGGCTGCCAGTGCTTTTACTTTTTCCACACCTGTAGTCATGGTGGCATCATCCCGATAGACACCGCAGTATTCTTCCATTGTCTTTTGCAATTCTTCCTTGAGTTGATCGACGGATTCACCTTTGCCTGTATTATCCCAGCGTTTAAGTCGGTCAACGGCACGTTCGATACTGGCCTGATTCAAAGGCCGGTGGGCAATATTTTCATTAATTGCCTCAAGCATATTGTTAGCGGCTTCACGGCCGAAAACCAGAATATCCAGCAAGGAATTACCGCCTAGCCGATTGGCACCGTGAATCGATACACAGGCACATTCACCCGCTGCGTATAAACCCGGCACAGGCACTTCGGGACCCTGACCATAAGGTGAAACAACCTGGCCAAAGCGGTCAGTGGGGATTCCACCCATCATATAGTGAGCAGTGGGGGAGACAGGGATAGGCGCCTCAACCGGGTCGATACCGGTAAACGAGATAGACGTACTCCGGATTGCTGGCAGGCGTTTTTTTACTATGTCACCAATATGATCCAGCTTCAGCAAGACATGATCTTTGTTAGGCCCGCAGCCTCGACCTTCCTTGAGTTCCATGTAAATCGATCGGCTAACCACATCACGGCTGGCCAGATCTTTGGCGTTGGGTGCATAGCGTTCCATAAAGCGTTCGCCATCACCGTTAATCAGATATCCGCCTTCACCGCGTGTGCCTTCGGTGATCAGCATGCCTTTACCGGCAATACCGGTAGGGTGGAACTGAAAAAATTCCATATCCTGAGCGGGAATGCCAGCACGCATCGCCATGGCAACACCGTCACCTGTGTTAATCAGTGCATTAGTGTTAGTTCGATATAATTGTCCGCCACCACCGGTTGCCAGCAGGGTGGTTCTGGCGTGGATAATTTGTGTTTCACCGGTTTCGATGCAAAGGATCAATGCGCCCAGAATGTGGCCGTCATCGTCTTTAATGAGATCAACCGCAAAATATTCATCGAAGAAATGAGTCTTGGCCTGTAGATTTTGCTGGTACAGCGTATGGACGATGGCGTGTCCAGTGCGGTCAGCGGCTGCGCAGGTACGAGCAGCCTGTTCACCACCAAAGTTCTGGCTTTGACCACCAAACCGGCGTTGATAGATACGGCCATTATCCATACGTGAAAAAGGCACGCCCGTGTGTTCGAGTTCGTAGACTACCTGGGGTGCAAGTCGGCACATGTGTTCAATGGCATCCTGATCACCCAAATAATCACTGCCCTTGACGGTGTCGAACATATGCCAGTGCCAGTCGTCAGGTAACACATTGGCCAGCGCGGCGTTAATGCCGCCCTGTGCGGCGACGGTGTGCGAGCGGGTCGGAAAGACTTTTGAAACCACGGCGACCTTGGCATCCGCATGCGCCAGTTGCAAGGCGGCGCGCATGCCACCACCACCGGCACCAATTACCAGGGCGTCAAACTGACTGACCTTTATGGACATAACTGTCGGTTTACTCCAGCAGGTTGAACAGAATGCGTGTGGCCCAGAGGCCACTGGCCAGCAGGCCTAAAGCAAAAAAGCTGAGCAGAGCAAAGCGCAATGCGTCAGGGTGAACATAATCCAGAATCACATCCCGCATTCCGACCCAGGCGTGTAACAGCAGGGCAATAATAAAAACCTGCATGGCAAGATTGAGTGAAGGTGTGGACCAGAGCGCATGCCAATCTGAGTAGGAGTCGGGTGTGCCTTTAATCAATATAATGATACCGGCAGTGATCAGGAACAGGCCGATATAAAGGGCGCTCAATCGTTGAACTACCCAGGCGCGTAATCCACTTAATTGCCTGCTCACCAGATGACTCCCAGAAAGGGCAGGGTAGTGACAATCGATACTATAAATACCAGGATGCTGGATAGGCGTGCCTGGCTGCGTTCAACACCGATATCCAAATCCAGTAACAGGAAACGAATACCGGCAAACAGGTGATGGCAAAGCGACCAAAGTATCAGGGTTGCTGCGAGCTTGAATAATAAAGAGCCTGAATAATCCTGTGCTGTTTGGTAACTCTCGAAACTGCGTAATGACAGATCAAATAGATAAATGCCGAATGGAATAGCGATTACCATGCAGATCCCGGAAATACGATGCAGTATCGAAATTATGCCGGGCAATGGCAATTTGATTTTTCGTAAATCCAGAAAGCGAGGACGTTTTTCAGTCAGGCTCATGTGATGGCTTGCGTATAATCCAAGTTTGTGAATTTAGTAACGTCCATATTAGGCGATCTGTAGTTAGAGTCAAGACCAGCCGACAGCAATCCAAAACTCGTAGGAGCAGAATTTATTATGCTCTTATAAATAATGAACACTACAAATACTGTAGGAGCGGCTTTAGCCGCGATGAACGCTACAGCCCAATCGCGGCTAAAGCCGCTCCTACAGTATTTGTACTTTTTTCAATGGCGAGGCGAGCACATACTTCAACGCCTGTTCAACCAAACATCCAGTCCCTGAGCATTCAATTGCACATCAGTCATCAGGATTGCACGGCATTCATCTTGAGAGGCGAAACATCGCATGCTATCCAGCAAGTCAAGAAGATACGCCATCAATCGTTTTTCCAGACGAGCCAGCCGGTTTTCTAAAGGAAATTGTTCTTCCAGGGCTATCTGGGCAAAGCTTTTTACGCTACTTTTTAGTTGTTGCACAATTGAATCTGTTGGTTCAATGCTACCGTAGTGTGTCAGATATAAACACGTTGGTTTCAGTGATAAGAGCCGGTCAATGCTATGTAATAATTCTTCGGGTTCGAACTGAACCGGAGTAGTAGTAGCGAAAATGAATGGCCCATCATGCGTATCCAGTTCCCGGTAACATAGTCCGAAAGTGTCGCCGGAAAAAATACCCTGGCTGACAGCATCATGAATACAAAAGTGGTGCCGTGCATGGCCGGGGGTGTCTATGAATGTCAATGTGCGGCCATGCAGATTTATTTCATGGTTATCGGGTGCTTCGATGACTCTATTGGCATTAACCGGTATTAATTCACCATAAAGAGCGTGAAATTTCTCTTTACCATAAACGGCCTGTGTACCCTCAATAAGTCTCGTAGGATCGATCATATGCCGCGCACCTCTGGGATGAATAACCAGATGAGCATTTGTGCACTGTTGCATTAAAAGACCGGCACCGCCAGCGTGATCGAGATGCGCATGGGTAGGAATGATGTAAGCAACATCAGTAGTTTCAAATCCTAGTTGCTTTATCGCACCGAGTATACCTGGGACAGTGTAGGCAGTACCCGTTTCGATCACTGTAATCTGCTGATTTTGTACCAGTAGATAAACTGCTGCCATGGAAGGGCGTATATAGTCTGCATCCAGAAGATAGATGTCGTGACCAAGATCGGTTATCAGTTTTGATTGCGGAGCAGTTGCCATTGATTTGAATAGTATCAGGTGTGCTTATAATAACATTGAAAAAATCGTCCCCTCCCCCTTAGGGGGAGGGGCAGGGAGAGGGGATAAATAAAAGGCAGTGCTTTAATTGGATTCCCTTTTCCCAGCCCTCTCCCGAAGGGAGAGGGAGCTTATGCGTTTATGAGACGGCTATGCGGTATATCCTGATTATCATCTGTGCGATTATTTAACTTCCAGAACTGACAACTTATCGATCTGCATGTATAAAGGAGATATTAAAACGATAATGAGCCAGTAAAAGTGAAACTACGCAGTCAGGTCTTTTTGCTCCTTTTTTTATTCGGCCTTGTGCCCCTGATAATAGCTTTCGTGATAAATGTCCCGCAGATGTTCGATCGTCTGGAGCATTTTTATCACGGTGCTCATTTGCAACAATTGCGTTTGGATTTTCATACGCTGGACCAACATATTACTCGTCGTCAGGAAATGACGCGGCTATTGGCAAAATTCCCTGATCCAGCGCTTAATAAAGATGCCATGGAATCTGATAGTCGTATCTCCATCAGTCAGAAACGTACTACTTATTTAGGTTGGATCAATCAGGCGTTATATAACGAATCTGATATCAAAGAAGTGATATTTTTAGACAAGCAGGGTGAGCCAACTTTCTGGCTTCGGCGAGAACAGAATACCGGCATCTTCAATCCTGTCACCAGCCAAACGGATTTATCAGATAGTGTTTATATTGAAGAAGGTTTGTCAGTCGCCCCAGGAGTCGTTATTACCAGTCCAGTCACGCTAAAACATACCAGTGATGACTTTTTATCAGACCGGTTTATGACAGTGCGTTTTATCACGCCAGTGACTGAACCGGTAAAATCGGGACAGCCGAAAGTCATGGGTGCTGTTATGTTTGTTCTGGATATCGGCGGTATGGCCAAAGCTTATCCGGGTATTTACTGGGTACTTGATGATGGTAACTATCTTGAAACACCTGAGAGTATGAATTCAGCTACCAATGCATTCCAGGATTTTCCAGGCTTGAAATTACTTTTTGAGAAGCATGAGATTGTTCTTTGGAAGCATGAAAAACAGCAAGTATTCTGGTTGCCATTTTTACCTTCGGAAAAAACCGGTCCACTTTGGGTCGGCCGTCCTGTCGATCCATCACCTATCAGTGAGTTTAGTAAGTCATTAAAAATTCGTTTTCTGCTAATCGTCACTGGATTATTAGCTACGGTGTTATTGATTGCGCGCTGGATATCATTGCGTACCGAGAAGGTGGGTCGACAGCTGACGCGGGGCATTACCAATATGCTCAAACATGAAACTGCGCCTAGCTTTTCATGGAAACAGCCAGAAGAACTCAAGGAACTGGGCAGTAGCTTGACCGACCTGGGTGAAAAGCATGTTTCCACTATCCTGCTGCTTCGCCAGCACGCTCAACAACTGGAAATATCCAATCAGTATAAATCCGAATTCCTTGCCAATGTCAGCCATGAATTACGGACGCCTTTAAATTCAATTGTGCTGCTCTCAAAGTTACTCGCCAATAAAAAGGATGCGCAATTTAAAGATGATGACCGAGCGCAAGCAGTTGTCATACACTCTGCCGGTAACGATCTAAGAATTCTGATCGATTCGATACTCGATCTTGCAAAAATTGAAGCGGGAGAGTTATCAACAAATATTCAGTCAGTCAATTGCGAAGCGCTTTTACAGGATATTGCAGCACTTCTGCAACCACAGTTTAAAGACCGGCAACATGAATTTGAGCTGATTGTTAATCCTGATGCTCCAAATAATCTGGTAACAGATGCCGATAAACTGCGACAGATATTGCTGAACTTTCTATCCAATGCGATCAAATTCACCGACCATGGAAATATTACGTTAACCTATAGTCAAAACCCTGGTGATGACCACCAACATTACCCTGTCAGATTTAGCGTTAAGGATACGGGCGTTGGTATACCAATAGAAAAACAGGATGTTATTTTTGATGCTTTCCAACAGGCCGATGGAACCAGCAATCGCCGGTACGGCGGTACCGGACTCGGCTTGACGATCAGTAAAGAGCTGGCAGAGTTAATTGGCGGATATGTGAAACTGGAGAGTACGCCCGGTAAGGGTTCAGTTTTCTCATTAATGCTGCCATTGGAAATCGATGATAAGACCAGTGTTTCCCTTGCAGAGAAGAGCGATGACTCAAGTACGTCATTACCTGTCGCCAATTATGATGGCAAATGTATTCTTCTCGTTGACGATGATTTGCGCAATCTATTGGCATTGACACCCATTCTAGAAAGCTGGGGAATAGATGTGATAGCTGCTGGTGATGGCCAGGAAGCACTTGATACACTCAATGAAAATGCCGACCGTATAAAGCTTGTATTAATGGATATTATGATGCCAGGAATGGATGGCTATGAAATGACTCGGAAATTGCGTGCTGATTCGCGTTTTAATTCCTTACCTGTTATTGCGGTTTCAGCAAAGGCCGATAAAGAGAGCCAGGAAAAGGCCAGTGAAGAGGGGTTAGATGCTTTCATTACAAAGCCTGTAGATCCGGCTAAACTTAAAATAATACTTGATGAATATCTGGTGAAACCATGAGCATGTATGCTGGCTTTAAATTACTCATCGTTGATGACAACAGTAATAATCTGTTTACCTTGCGGACTTTGATACAAACTCACATGGCCGTCGCCGTGCTTGAGGCGGATTCTGGACAGGCAGCTATTGATACTGCCCTGAATACGCCGGAAATAGATTTAATCATTCTTGATATCCAAATGCCGGAAATGGATGGTTTCCAAACGGCATCGATGCTAAAAATCCGCCAGCGCAGCAAGGATATTCCTATCATTTTTCTAACGGCTGCTTTCAAAACAGATGAATTTCAAAAGCAGGGCTATGCCGTAGGTGCTGTGGATTACCTCTGTAAACCCATTGATGACAATCAATTAATCAATAAAATTAGCACCTATTTCCGCTTGATTGAAAAAGAGCGTGACATAAATCAGCAGCTGGAGAAGCGGGTGGCCGAGCGCACCGAAGAGTTGCGCCGTAATAACCAGTATTTGACGGGTGTTGTCGAAAATATAGGCGAGGCTTTATTGATTCTCGAACCAACAGGTATAATCAAGTCGGTTAATCCAGCCACCTGTAAAATGCTGGATTATGCAGAAGATGTTCTGATTGGTATGTCAATTGGTGATGTATTCGAAGAATCAGATCAGGAACAGGCTAAAGCATTTATGGGTACCTGGCTGGAGGCGCTGATTAGAACCGGTAGTTTGAGCACCATAGAAGCACGTTTTATTACGCAAGATAACCGCCGGATACCGATTTTATTTTCAAGGGCAGCTATGACAGATGTGTCGGGACAGATTACCGATATTCTTTGTGTGGCTAAAAATATGACGGGCTATGCAGCCGAACATGAGGATATTCAGCAGTAATATGAATGAACAATCAAAATCAGATACACCTGAAGATGATGCGCTAACCGCTGATGCCCTAAAAGCAATGGGGCATCCACTGCGATGGCGTATTCTATGCGTGCTGGGTGACAAGGAAATAACCGTTGGTGAACTGGCTGAGCGCGTGGGTACAACGCAAAGCAATATGTCACAACACCTTGACCAGCTCCGCAATAAGCGCATTGTGGTTTCCCGAAAAGAAGCTAACCGAATCTATTACCGGGTACGAAACGAAGTGCTACTCGAGTTGATTAACAGTATGCGCACCGTTTTATGTCACGCTAATCTAGGGGATAGTTAAATTATATTGTGTCTGGTCTTAAATGATTAATTCTCGCAGAGGCGCAAAGCTCGCCAAGTAAAACAAAAGTCTTTTCTTTGCGTGCTCTGCGCCTCTGCGAGAGATAGAAAAGTGATTATGGTTGGGTGCTGTATAACTTGCACCCATAAAAAAAGGGGTTCAAAAGAACCCCTTTTCCCAACTCTGTGTAGAGTGAAGCTTACTTGGCTGTAGCGTCTGCTGTTTTAGCAGGAGCGACAGGAGCAGCAGGTGCTACTGGAGCTGGAGCATAGCCGTATTGACCGTTATTGTAACCGTTGCCATGGCCATTACCACGTGCTGAACCGTTAGCGTTACCACTGAAGCCAAAGTTGAAGCCACCATTAACATTGCCGTCAACGTTGCCATTACCTGATGCTGCAGTATTGGCGCCATTAGTTGCATATGCTGGTGCTACAGGTGCAGTTACTGTTGTAGCAGGAGCATTTGCAACTGCGGCAGCCGGTGCTACTGGAGCAGGAACGTAACCGTAAGCAGGTGCATAGCCCTGTGGGGCATAACCATAGTTGCTGTTGTTATAACCATTACCCTGGCCATTTCCACGTGCTGCGCCATTGGCGCTGCCATTGAAACCAAAGCTGAAGTTTCCAGAAGCATTTCCAGCTCCATTTCCATTACCAAAACCGTTTCCATTTTCACCCCAACCCCAAAAAGCGCTGGCTGAAGCAGAAACGATGGTTAAAGATACGGCAGTAATAATAGTGGCTAGTTTTTTCATAATCATTCTCCATGATTGTTAAATTTAAAATTAGTTAATATAAAATTTTGTTTGGTAAATTCTGTAACGACAATTGCAGTATTACAGAATATGCTTATATTCGCAAGCACTGTTTAACGATATTTATATATTTTTTATAAGCCTGGTTGATAATTATAATTATTATGTTTTATATCAATAATATATATAATATTATTAATCTAATTTAGATTTTAAGCTAGGCATAATCGCAATGTGTAGTATTGAAATATTATATATAAATTACTTTATATCTTAGACATAACATTATGTATTTATTATTATAATTACTAATATTTTTGAGTAAAGGCAAGCTTGAATATCCACTCACTATATAAAGGGTATGTAATGAGTTCCGATAAGCTCTATGTTTTATAAATACAAAGGGTAGTGGTGATGGCTAAGGCCAGCTATGAACTATTGATTATTGGCGGTGGGGTGACAGGTGCAGCATTGTTGTATGCAGCGAGCCGGTATTCATCTTTGAAACGGATCGGCCTGGTCGAAAAATATTCAGTGCTTGCCAAAGTTAATTCAAGTGGACAACACAATAGTCAGACGCTGCATTGCGGGGATATAGAAACCAATTACACATTGGAAAAAGCCCTCTATGTAAAACAGGCAGCTGATATGATCGTAAAGTATACCGGTCAGCAGAAAAACCTGGACGAGCTGATCAAGCGTTACCCAAAAATGGTGCTCGGGGTAGGTGACTCAGAATGTGCCGCCATTAAAGAACGTTTTGAAATCTTTGGGCGGCATTATCCATCCATGCAGTTAATGGATGCCGCCCAGATTGCAAAAATCGAACCCAATGTCGCGTTAGCAGATGGTAAGCCGCGTGCAGAATGTATTACTGCTATGGGGTCGGTAGATGACTATACGGCAGTTGATTTTGGTGCGTTGACCCAGTCATTTGTGCAGTCTGCACTCAACGCGGCCGGTAAGCAGGTGCAAATACAGTTAGATACTCGAGTAACTTCGATCAAGTCTGGCCATGATCATTTCCAGGTTACAACAGATCAGGGAGTATTGACGGCAGATGCCGTGGTGGTTTCAGCCGGTGGACACAGCCTGTTACTCGCACATCAAATGGGCTATGGGCTGGAGTACTCAGTTTTCCCCATGGCAGGTAGTTTTTATTTCACACCTCATGTGCTTAACGGTAAGGTCTATACTGTTCAGAATGATAAGTTACCCTTCGCTGCCATTCATGGAGATCCTGATATGCTGGCGGATAACGCTACGCGCTTTGGCCCTACAGCCTTGATATTACCCATGCTGGAACGATATAACTATCGAAGTGTGCCGGAGTTTTTCAGTGTGCTGGGCCTGGATAAGGCTGTGCTGGCCGTGTTGTATAAACTTTTAAAAGACACTGATATTCGAAACTTTGTGATGAGGAATTTCCTTTATGAAGTGCCAGTGTTGGGGCGTTATCTGTTTTTGAAATCTGCGCAGAAGGTAGTGCCTTCTTTGCAATTCAGGGATATGCGATATGCGCGTGGTTTCGGTGGATTGCGTCCGCAGTTGGTTGATAGAAACCAGCGTGAATTATTGCTGGGTGAAGCCAGGATTGACAATAATGACGGTATAATTTTTAACATGACGCCTTCGCCGGGCGCAACAAGTTGTTTGCAAAATGCAGGCACCGATCTGGCCTCGTTGTGCCAATATCTGAATGCGGATTATGATACAGCCCGATTCGCTGAAGAGTTGGCCGGTGATAATGGAAGTCCAGTCGAAGCAGCAATAGTTGATTAAGAAAAATAACCTGGGCACGCTGATGGACACCGATAACACTAAAATGCTGGTTCCTAAAGATGTCTCACAGGCTCAAGCAATCGAGCTGCTTAATCAAATAAGTGCAGCGTTACCGGTTAAGAAAAATGTAAATTTAAAAGGGCTGTTATCCAGCCTGTTCAAAAAACAAGAGGTATCTACTGCTCCTAAAGGATTATATCTTTGGGGTGGAGTGGGGCGAGGAAAGACCTGGTTAATGGACCAGTTTTATCAGTCGGTTCCCATTACCGGAAAAATACGTTTGCATTTTCATCATTTCATTAAGTTGTTGCACAAGGAAATGAATAGCATCCCTCCTGGTGAAAATACATTGGAGGTTGTGATGCAGGAATTTTCAAACAAATATCAATTGTTATGTTTAGACGAATTTCAGATTAGCGATATTGGTGATGCTATTTTGTTGCAGGGTGCATTACAAGGATTGTTTCAAAATGGTGTTGTTTTGGTGACGACGTCGAATCGCCAGCCAGATCATCTCTATAAAGGCGGGGTGCTTTGCGAGCAAATGTTGCCATCAATAAAACTATTGAAACAACATTGCTCGGTTTTTCATCTTGATGGTGGTGCTGATTATAGGTTGGAAAATAAAACAGATCGCCCCGACTGGTTTGTTTTATCAAGTGATATTCAAGCAGAGAATAAATTGAATGACTGGTTTGAAGTATTGTCGATGGGTGAAGTGAGGACAGATAGCAGTCTGGAAATTAATAATCGGACATTACAGGCTCGCAAACTATCTGAGAGCTGTGCCTGGTTCGATTTCGATCAGCTTTGTAAGGGCCCGCGTGCAGTCAGTGACTATATTCAATTAGCTGAACGCTTTAGCAGTTTGATTGTTTCCTCGGTGCCAATTTTACATGAAGCCCTGGAAAGTGCGGCTCGCCGTTTTATGCATCTGATCGACGAGTTGTACGATCGCCGCATTCATCTTGTAATAGCGGCTGATGCGCCCCTGGAGCAATTATATAGTGGTGATGTCTTGAGTTTTGAATTTCAGCGTACACTCAGTCGTTTGTACGATATGCAGTCACCTGTTTATTTACAGGATGCGCTGGACATGCAACCGGTTACTAATCTCAAGGAACCCGCCTTAAATGTCTGAATTGCGCCAGATATTGTATGTCTCTGATGGCACGGGGCTGACGGCTGAAGCTTATGGCAGCAGTTTGCTTGCCCAATTTCCAGGTCTAAAATTTGAGAGCGGCCGTTTGCCTTTTGTTGATTCCGAAGCCAGGGCACGAGAAGTCATCAATATTATTAAACATTTGATTGCTACAACAGACACACAACCGATTATTTTTTGTACGCTTGTCGATCGATCTGTACAGGCATTGATTGCAAGTTCAGGTGCTTGTGTCATTGATTTGTTTCAAACTTTTATCGGGCCGTTAGAGATTGCGCTGGATATAAAATCAGCACATACACAAGGTTTGTCGCATCAGGTTGTTGGCAAGCAAATCTATCAGGACAGATTGAATGCCATAGACTATGCCTTGCAACACGATGATGGCGTAAGACCAGATCAGTACGCGGATGCCGATGTGGTGCTGGTTGGCGTTTCACGTTGTGGTAAAACACCGACCAGTCTTTACATCGCCATGAATTTTTACATCAAGGCGGCAAACTATCCGATAACAGATGATGAACTGGACAGGGATGTGTTGCCTGAATCACTAAAACCCTGGAAGAGTAAACTGGTGGGCCTTACCATTGAGCCGCGTCAATTAGCTCATATCCGCGAGCAGCGGCGCCCGGGAAGTGAGTATGCTGCACTGGATGTTTGCAAGCGTGAGGTTCGATCGGTGGAGCAGATGTTTACCAATGAACGGATTCCAGTGTTAGATATGACCAACACGTCGATAGAAGAAATTGCTGGCAATATTCTTAAAGAAAAAGGCCTGGTGTCCCCATCTGCACTCTAATTCGAAATTGAACATTTTCGTTTATTTAATGTAATTTATTATTAATAATGTGTAATATATTGTATTATTTATATAAATATGAAAAATAGATGCTTCATCTGTCATATTTTCACGTATTAAAACAAATTTGTTTTTGTTCAGGTTAAACAATGTTCTGTAGGCACCGCTAAATTTAGTATGCCGGTATCAAATCAATGAAAAAGGACGAATTATTGTCTAATCTACATAATGGGTGTGAGCACTTTAAACGGGTAATCAGAATAACGGAGACTGTCAATGAATAGAAAAGAACAAGCAGATGCATTACGCCAGGAATGGCAGGACGATTTGCGCTGGGCAAACGTCAAGCGTAACTATTCTGCAGAAGATGTAGTGCGTTTGCGTGGTTCAATCCAGCCAGAATATACACTGGCAAGACGCGGTGCTGAAAAACTCTGGTCGTTAATTAACGGCGATGCTAAAAAAGGTTATGTGAATTGCCTGGGTGCCTTAACTGGAGGTCAGGCACTGCAACAGGCCAAGGCCGGGCTAGAGGCTATTTATTTATCAGGCTGGCAAGTGGCCGCCGATGGCAATACATCCGAGACGATGTATCCCGATCAGTCTTTGTACGCTTATGATTCCGTACCAGCTATGGTGAGGCGTATTAATAATGCGTTTAAACGTGCGGATGAAATACAGTGGTCACGTGAAATCGATCCGGGTAATGACAGTTATGTTGATCATTTTCTGCCTATAGTGGCTGATGCAGAAGCTGGTTTTGGCGGTGTCCTGAATGCATTTGAATTAATGAAGAATATGATTGTGAATGGTGCGGCAGGTGTTCATTATGAAGATCAACTGGCGGCAGTCAAAAAATGCGGTCACATGGGCGGTAAAGTATTAGTGCCGACTCAGGAAGCCATTCAGAAACTACTTTCTGCGCGATTGGCGGCTGATGTTATGGGTGTGCCAACACTGCTGTTTGCCCGGACAGACGCAGAAGCAGCTAATCTGATAACCTCCGATGCTGATGCGTATGATGCACCGTATATAACCGGTGAAAGAACGGCAGAAGGTTTTTACAGAACCCGATCTGGTCTGGAACAGGCAATTTCCCGTGGTATTGCTTATGCACCTTATGCTGACATGGTCTGGTGTGAAACTGGCAAGCCGGATCTTGGGTTTGCGCGCGAATTTGCTGAAGCGGTGCAGGCTGAAAGTCCAGGACAATTGCTCGCCTATAATTGTTCACCGTCCTTCAACTGGAAGAAAAACCTGGATGATAAAACCATCGCTGGTTTCCAGGAAAAATTATCTGAATATGGTTATAAATACCAGTTCATCACCCTAGCTGGGATTCATAACATGTGGTTCAGCATGTACGACCTGGCACACGACTATGCGCAAGGTGAGGGGATGAAACACTATGTTGAAAAAGTGCAAGAGCCAGAGTTTGCCGCTGCAGAAAAAGGCTATACTTTTGTGGCACATCAACAGGAAGTTGGCGCGGGTTATTTTGATGATGTGACAACTGTTATTCAGGGAGGTGAATCATCAGTAACTGCATTAACGGGTTCTACCGAAGAAGAACAATTCTGATTCGTTATGAAAACTCCAAAACCTGAACTGATTGATATCAAGGCGGGTAAGAGACTTTCAGATACATTGCCGCATAAAGCATCTTCACCGATGGCTGAGCGGGTATCCCTGCGCATAGCCGAAACAATTCTTGACGGGTTTAACCGCCATTATCAGATCTTCATGGAGATTACCCAGGCTGCGCGCAAAAGATTTGAGCAAGCTGACTGGCAAGAGCAGAACAAGGCAGCCAGTCAACGTATTCTGCTGTATCCGGAGCGGGTGGAAGAAACTACCCGGAAATTGCGTGCCGAATTTAGTCTGGACTCAGTTGAAGAACATCTCTGGAAAGAAGTTAAACTGGGTTACCTGGGGTTGCTTTATGATCACAAGCAACCTGAACTGGCTGAAACATTTTATAATTCAGTCTTTACCTGGTTGTTTGACCGGCGTTACTACAGCAATGACAATATTTTTGTCAGACCTGGGCTTTCGACTGAGTATCTTGAAGGTGCTGTACCGACCTACTACAGTTTTTATCCAACTCGCGAAGGACTGGCTGACTCAATCGAGGAAATATTACGTTGTTTTAAGTTTGACATCCCCTTTGAAAATCTGGAGCGGGATATAAAACGACTGGTAGAGTGTATTAAACTACGCAGCCTTACCACGATAGAATTCCGGCAACATTTTCAGTTACAGGTGCTTTCCACGCCTTTTTATAGAAACAAGGGTGCATATATCGTCGGCCGTGCAATTAACGGCCCCGATACCATTCCATTTGTCATTCCACTTACTCAATAATGAGCACGGCGGTATTTATGTCGATGCCTTGCTCACTAATACAGATGATATTGCAAATTTATTCAGTTTTGCGCGTGCCTACTTTATGGTCGAAACAGAAGTGCCTGCCGCAGCCGTGCAGTTTTTACTGCGCACATTGCCGACCAAAACCAAAGCAGATTTATATACGTGCTATTGGTTTGCAAAAGCAGGGTAAGTCAGAGTTCTACCGGGACTTTTTGCACCATTTGAAGCATTCGAGTGATAAACTGATCATTGCTCCCGGTATCAAGGGTATGGTGATGAGTGTGTTTACACTGCCATCCTATCCGTTTGTTTTCAAAGTTATCAATGACCGGTTTGATCCACCCAAAAATATTGATCGCAAAACCGTTGTTAAGAAATATCAGTTAGTCAAAATGCACGATCGTGTTGGACGCATGGCAGATACGCTTGAGTATTCTTATGCAGCGTTTCCCATTGAACGATTTAGTGACGAGTTGATCGAGTATCTCAAACAAAAGGTAGCGGGGACTCTATCATTCGAAGATGATCAGGTGATTTTCAGACATATTTATATTGAACGCAGGCTGGAGCCATTAAATATTCTAATTAATCGGGGAGATAAAGCAGAAATACAAGCGGCCATTACTGAATATGGCCATGCGATTAAAGAACTTGCAGCTGCTAATATCTTTCCAGGCGATCTCCTGTACAAGAATTTTGGTGTGACCCGTCATGGTCGGGTAATTTTCTACGACTATGACGAAATTGAACTGATGACTGATTGTAATTTTCGTACTATTCCTACACCCCGGACTCTGCAGGATGAAATGGCATCAGAGCCATGGTATTCAATTGGTGAACACGATATCTTCCCGGAGGAATTTGCTGGATTTTTACTGACAAACCCCCATGTCAGGGAAGCTTTCATGTGTGAACATGCTGATTTACTGGATGCCGAATACTGGCAATCGGTTCAATCGGATATTAACGCTGGCCGTTATCAGGATATATTTCCATATTCAGAAGACAAACGATTTTGTCATTTGTTTGAGCAGGGAGAAGCAAGTGGACTTTAAAACTGCCGACTTGTGTGATTTACATAGTGATTCAATCCAAATTTGTGAACCAATATTTAAGAGCTTTGGTGGGGTTCATAAATTTAGCGGCCATATCAGCACAGTGAAGTGCTTTGAAGATAATACGCTGGTACGAGAAGCAGTGTTTGAATCAAGCGATGGAGGTGTCCTGGTTGTAGACGCTGGAGGTTCGAAACGCTGTGCAATGATGGGTGACATGCTGGCTGAAGCAGCAATAGAGCATGGATGGTCAGGTGTCATTATGTATGGGTTGGTTCGTGATTCGGTTGACATTTCAGGCATGTCTTTAGGAGTCAAAGCGCTCGGAACCCATCCGCTTAAAAGTCAGAAGAAAGGTTTTGGTGAACGAGATGTAAGGGTGCATTTTGCTGGCGTAAAATTTACGCCGGGTGATTATGTGTATGCTGATGAAGATGGTATTTTGTGTAGCCAAAAGCCATTACTGGAAATTTAAAAAAATATAATTAAAGGCATCCCCTCCCCCTCAGGGGGAGGGACAGGGAGAGGGGGTTAGATAAAAAACATTTTATTTGATCCCCTCTCCCCAACCCTCTCCCTGGGGGAGAGGGGGTGTTGGGTAACATTGCGCGGTAAATAAAAAAGGAAATGAGCTGCAAATGAATGATTATGTTATCTGGCTGCACGAACTTGGCATGCAAGACGTTGAACGTGTGGGCGGAAAAAACGCTTCTCTCGGAGAGTTGATACAAAACCTGTCAGATGCCAATGTCCGGGTGCCGGGTGGATTTGCGACAACGGCCCACGCCTATCAGCAGTTTCTACACAGTAATCAGCTTGCAGATAAAATCGCTGCCGCTTTGCAAGATCTGGATGTCGAAAATGTTGTTCAGTTAAAACAAACCGGTGCAGAAATCCGTGACTTATTAATGAGCGCTTCTTTCCCACCGGAACTGGATCAGGCTATTGAACAGGCTTATAGCAATCTGATTAAAGAATATGGAGAAGAAGTCTCATGGGCAGTGCGTTCTTCAGCGACAGCCGAAGATTTACCGGAGGCGTCATTTGCAGGACAGCAGGAAACCTTTCTAAACGTCACTGGCCTGGATAATATCAAACAATCCATCCGTGAGGTGTTTGCTTCTCTATTTAATGACCGTGCAATTGCATATAGGGTCCATCAAGGATTCGATCATGCCCAGGTCTCGCTTTCTGCGGGTATTCAGAAAATGGTGCGTTCTGATATTGGCACCAGTGGTGTTGTGTTTACACTGGATACAGAAAGTGGCTTTCGTGATGTTGTATTTATTACCGCCAGTTATGGTCTAGGTGAGATGGTCGTACAAGGTGCCGTAAATCCGGATGAATATTATGTACACAAACCAACCCTTGCGGCAGGACGACCGTCTATTCTAAGACGTAACCTCGGGGATAAAGCAATCCAGATGGTTTATAGCGGCGATAAATCATCCCCTGTAAAGACGGTTAAGACCGATGTAAAAGAACAGCAACAGTTTTGTCTTAATGATGCACAAATAGAATCGCTTGCACGACATGCAGTAGAGATCGAAAAACATTACGGCCGTCCTATGGATATCGAGTGGGCGTTGGATGGAAATGACGGCGAGTTGTATATCGTTCAGGCCCGGCCTGAAACAGTCCAGAGCCGCAGTGGCAAGGTGATTGAACGCTATTCCATGTTACAACATTCAACGGTTTTGACCGAAGGCCGGTCAATTGGTGCGCGTATTGGTGCGGGAAAAGCACGAGTGATTAAATCAGCCGCCAATATGGAACTGGTGCAGCCCGGTGATGTGCTTGTAACTGACATGACTGATCCAGACTGGGAGCCTGTCATGAAACGCGCTTCAGCAATTGTGACCAACCGGGGTGGACGTACCTGTCATGCTGCCATTATTGCACGTGAGCTTGGTGTGCCTGCAGTGGTGGGCTGTGGTGACGCCACACAAAAGATTCAGGATGGTGTCATGGCGACGGTGTCCTGTGCAGAAGGCGATACCGGTTTTGTTTATGATGGTGAGCTTGAATTCGAGTTGAAGCGCATTGAGCTCGAAACAATGCCTGAAGTTCCGGTAAAGCTGATGATGAATGTGGCCAGCCCGGATCGTGCCTTTAGTTTTTCACAGTTACCGAATGAAGGTGTTGGTCTGGCGCGGCTTGAATTTATTATCAATAATATGGTCGGCATTCATCCGTTGGCACTACTGGATGTGGATAATCTGCCAGATGAATTACGGGATGATGTTATCAATCGCACGGCCGCGTATGCCAGCCCGCGTGAATATTTCATTAGCAGGGTAGCAGAAGGCATATCAACGATAACCGCTGCTTTTCATCCAAAACCGGTTATCCTGCGAATGTCGGATTTTAAGTCAAATGAGTATGCCAATCTGCTAGCGGGTCATCTATTCGAACCCACTGAAGAAAACCCTATGATTGGTTTTCGAGGGGCCGCGCGATATATTTCCAAACAATTCAAAGCCTGTTTTGATATGGAATGCGAGGCCATACATCACGTGCGCGACACTATGGGCCTCAGTAATCTGGAAATTATGATTCCCTTTGTGCGCACGCTTGATGAAGCAAAATTGGTCACCGAGGCATTGGCAGCTAATGGGCTGGTCAGAGGTGAAAACGGATTGCGCTTGATTATGATGTGCGAATTACCTTCCAATGCCGTGCTGGCTGATGAGTTTCTGGAATACTTTGACGGCTTTTCTATTGGTTCCAATGACCTGACTCAATTAACCTTAGGGCTGGATCGCGACTCAGCATTAGTGGCTGATACTTTTGATGAACGCAATCCTGCAGTTAAAAAACTCTTGTCACTAGCGATTGATGCTTGCAAACGCGCGGATAAATACGTCGGGATTTGCGGGCAGGGCCCATCAGACTATCCTGATTTTGCGCAATGGCTGCTCGATCAGGACATCACCAGTATTTCTTTGAATCCTGATACAGTGGTTGACACATGGCTGTATCTGTCAGGTAAGAAATAATTTTAACTCTCGCAGAGACGCAGAGACGCAGAGATCGCAAAGAAAAGCTAAAAAATGATCTTATTCTTTTAGGAGGCTCTTATTAATTCGTGTATAACAGTGAAATTCTGTAGGAGCGGCTTTAGCCGCGATGGACACTGCAGCCCCATCGCGGCTAAAGCCGCTCCTACAGATTTTTGCTAAATATTCAGACGTTTTTTAAGTCACTTCTTTGCGATCTCTGCGTCTTTTCAAACAGACGGCTGCGGTACTGTTTTAAAATGAAACCATGAATAAAAAACAACGTGAACGCTATAGTCGGCAGATTTGCTTACCGAAGGTTGGCGAAGCCGGGCAACAGAAAATTCTCGATTCCCGCATTCTGATTATCGGTATGGGTGGACTGGGATCGCCAGCGGCCATGTATTTGGCTGCAGCTGGTGTTGGGCATATTGTTATTAGTGACTATGATCGTGTTGAAATTACCAATCTGCAGCGCCAGATCGTACATGGTATTGAGGATGTCGGTGAACTCAAAGCCGATTCAGCAAAACAATCTCTGTTATCGATTAATCCTGATATGCAGGTAACAGCACTGGACTGGCAGCTGGATGAGGCTGAACTTCTCGAACAAATAAATCTGGCAGATATTGTGCTGGATTGCAGCGACAATTATCCAACCCGAATGGCAGTTAACAAAGCTTCTATTGCCACGTTGACTCCATTGGTATCCGGTGCGGTTATACGCATGGAAGGTCAGGTCGCAACTTATTTACCCGCGCAATCTGAAAGCCCTTGTTACCAGTGTCTGTACGGGCCAGAATTTGAACAGGCAGAGACCTGTGATGCAGAAGGAGTTATTGCACCGTTAGTCGGTGTCATTGGCAGTTTGCAGGCTATGCAAGCTTTGCTGGTAGTGCTCGGATTAACCGATGGATTAACCGCAAAGTTGATACTGGTTGATGGCTTGCATATGGAACACCGCACACTCAAGGTCGGTAAGGATCCAGCCTGTACGGCCTGTAATAATACCAGTAGTTGAGCTTTATTATGCCTCGGCTACAATTGATTTAGGGAATCTCTGAATAATAAGCGAGAAACTGTAGGCGCAGCAGCTTTAGCTGCGATGGTGCACGGCGTTCATCGCGGCTAAACCGCTCCCGCAGCATTTGCACGATTCACGAATTAACCAGGGTTTCCCTGGATAAGCCAGGACTATTTTCTATTTGCTTAAGTGGATTGCTGTTGGGTTTCGACAGAAGGAGCTCAAATTCCTCAGCGGGCACTGGCATGCTGAACAGGTAACCCTGGATTTCATCGCATTTTAACTTACGTAATAACTCAAGTTGAGGAACGGTTTCCACACCTTCTGCAAGCACGTTCATGCCCAGTTTATGCGCCATGGCAATAATCGCAGCGACAATAGACAAGTTATCACTATCCACGGCAAGCTCGGCAATAAAACTACGATCAATTTTCAGAGTGTCTACAGGTAATAAGCACAACTGACTGAGCGATGAAAAACCGGTACCAAAATCATCTAGAGAAACACGGATGCCTGCCGCCTGCAGTTGGTGGACATTGTCAAGCGATGCATCTAGGTTGTTCATGGCCGAACTCTCGGTAATCTCCATTTCCAGTTGACTCGGTAATATTTCTGTTGCTTCAAGAACTTTCAGTATTCTTTTATAGAGATCTTTCTGTCTTAGCTGAATAGATGACAGATTGACAGAGATACAAAAATCAGGAGAAATGCTTGATGTCCATTTCTTTGCTTGTTCACAGGCCTTACGTAATACCTGGTCACCCAGTTCATTAATCAAACCGCTACGCTCTGCCACCGGGATAAAATCGGCGGGTGAAACCATGCCACGTGACGGATGATTCCAACGCAATAGTGCTTCAGCGCCAATAATTTTACCGCTATTAATATTGACTTTAGGTTGGTAATAGAGCATCAGCATGTCATTTTTCATGGCATGGCTTAATTCACTTTCCAGTTTAAGCTGATAGGTTGAAGAGGTGTTGAGTTCAGATGAATAAAATTGATGTTTACTTCCAGTAGGTTGTTTAGAGGCATGATAACGTGCCGCAGAAGCATTCTTGATCAGAGCTTCAGCGTTAGTGCCATCATTTGGAAACAGGCTGATTCCAATATGGCTATTAAGGCTGATTTCATTTTTGTCGATTTCTGCACGTTTGGCAAGAATATCAAATATACGTTTGATCACCCAGGTAATAGGCTCGACAGACTCAAGGTCGGTAATCAGGATACCAAACTCGTCTACGTTAATACGTGAAACGGCTGTTCTGCTATTGCTCTGGTCGAGCAGGGCGATAGTGTCCGTATTACGGAATATATCAGTCAGGTGGCCGCTTACTTTCCGAATCAGTTCGTCTGCTATGTGGTTGCCAAGAGTGTCGTGTACTTGCTTAAAGGCTTCTATGTCCAGAGAGATAACTGCAACGATGTGTTCTTCACGTTTAGCGCGGGCGATAGCCTGGTTCATCCGATCCTGAAACAACACCCGGTTAGGCAGGCCAGTCAAGGTATCATAAGCAGTTTTAAGCAGTAACTCCCTTGATTGTTGATCTACCTCAGTTTCCAGCTCATAGATTCGATGCTGTAGTTGTGAAATATGCTGGTCGTGAGGTTTTATAGCTTTATCGCCATCATCAGAGTCACCATGAGCGATAAAATCACCGGTTTTTACAGTTTCAGTGACCGCCTCTTTTGCAGGCTTCTTTTCACGTCTCTCAGAGGCTTTATCAAGCTCTTGTGACCAGGTGATAACCTGGTTCCGGCCTTGCTGTTTAGCCGAATACAGAGCGGTATCGGCTTGACCAACTAATTGTAATGGATTTTCAGTGTCTGCTGTACTGACGGATATCCCGAAACTTGCGGTTACGCACACATCCTTGTCGAGCCGTTTACTTGCCAGTTTTTCAATTGAGAACCTCAGTCGTTTGGCGATACCTCTGGCTTCCTCAAGACAGATATCAGGCATCAGGACGCAGAATTCTTCGCCACCATAACGGCATATAAGATCCACTGAGCGTGATTCCGAATCGAGAATTTCAGCAACAAACTTGATTACCTGATCACCGAACAAATGACCGTGGCTGTCATTAATATTTTTGAAGTGGTCGATGTCAGTCATGATGCAGGCAAGTGTCTGACCCTGTTCCTGTGTTGCCAGGAATATTTTGTCAAATTGTTCAAAGAAGTAGCGTCTGTTCATGCAGCCTGTCAGGGAGTCGCGCGATGCCAGGATGGTGAGTTTCTTGTTTTGCTCCTCGATTCTGTTCCGGCTTTCTTCAAGATCACCAAGAGTGTTGCGAAGTTTTTCATTAGTTTTCTGGATACTGCTAATATCCTCAAAGCTGATCAATGCACCACGGCATTTTTGATTGGCATCAAGGATTGGTGTGCAGTTGACTATATAAGTTTGAAAAGATTTTCCGGCAGGATTGAAACGAATTCTTGTGTCTGTGGAAGCCTTACCTTGCTTTACTGTTTCATTCCATGGGAAGGTCGTTAGTTTTCGGCCAGTATTGGAGTCCCGCCACGCAAACTCATCGAGTGTTCTACCGAGCAAGGATTCTGGCGTCGATATAACTGCTTTACTGAAAGATGAGTTGGCCAGAACAATATTTTTCTGTTCATCTATCAATACTACGCCTGAACGTAATGCATTCAGTGCGAATTGAACGCGGCCAGGTACAATTGAAGATGGGTCAAGATACCGCAGTGTGCGGTGCATCAGGAAGGCATAACCGGCAAACCCGAAGAAGGCGACAAACAATAATAGTTTTGCCGCTGGAGAGAAGGAAATGCCTAAAAAATGGGTGTTAGTCAGTGGTGTGAACTGTATCTCAACACTGCCCCATTTTTGTTCGCCCTGGAAGATTGGTACTGCGACATGGGTAGTTGACGAGTTTTTCTCTTCAAAATAGTTCCATTGTTCGGCGTGATTTCCTGCCTGTGCAATGAGCTTACCATTTACACGCCGTAATCCTGCACTCACAATATCTTCATTTCGATTCACCATCGCTTTTAATGTCTTGGCGATTAAATCAAAATGACTTTCCTGTGCGGCAAGTGAGAACTCAATAGCCAGTGATTCACTCACTTTTTTGCGTTTGTCGAGTATTTCCCGATTATGATCAGGTGCCAAACCAGCAAGATCAGCCATCATCAGTATGCTTAATGTCAGCAACACCAGTCCAATACTGATTCGGAATGCAGGTGAAATTTTCATCGGCGGTTATCCCTGGAATTTGACGACTCTTCCAACCGGGCACCATCGATCAATTCACCAATTTCCTTCTGGAGCTCGTCCTCCTCTTGTTGATCAACGTGTTTGTCTTTTTCACGTTTTTCACGTTCTTTACGAGACATGGCAATAACCGGTAAAGGGTCCAGTCCTTTCCAGATTGGAATTGATGACATGGCTGCCGCGATCAGTGAACCACCGCGTAATATCCAGGCGACAAAACCAGCCGACAAAGTCCAGGTGGTACCCCGGATAGCGTTGGCTATGATGAGTTCCCCCGATTCTGTGTTGGAAAACGAATCATCGAGCTCATCGAGCATAGAATCGATAGCATTCCAGAGTACAATATTTGATTGTAGCGGCAGCATGGTTTTCGGAATATCAATCCTGTTAATGACCGTTTCCAGCACATCGGCCGGGATTTCAGTTATAGTTTCGGCAATGTCCTCAAAATACTGATAAATAGTTCTTTCGGGGTTAACCGGTTGATGGGTTGTCGGCGTAGGCCGTTGCTGTACCCGTGGATCGGTAATCGGGTCCAAATCTAGTTCAGGGTCAGGTGTGCTTTCAACACCTGGATCAGGGTCGTCAGTAACAGCCGGTTCTTCTTCTGGATCTGGCGTGGGTTCCGGGTCACTGGGTGGATCTATCGGATCAGGAATGACCAGGGTGTTAGCGATAACATTGTCCGCAAACTCGGAGGTATTTCCGTAAACACCACTCGCTAGCTGCACGGTTGCCGTTGCTGTAATAAAGCTAGTGGAAGCAGCAGCGGATGTAACTACGGTACTGAATTGTGCATTACCTGATGGATCTGTGGTCACAGATATTGAACCAATATAGGTCTGACCTTCACCATTTCCTGTCGCGTCTTGATTAGCGCCTGTAAAAAATTCGATTCTGAATGTGGTATTGGCCGTACTGTTGAGTGTACCTGTCAGGCTCAGTGAGCCATCCGCATTAATCAAAGCGTTCGCAAGTACCGGATAGTTTTGATTGTTGTTCGGCCCGCTATCAATATCACCCACATCATTGGCGGTGACACCATCACCTCCAAGATCGATCCCCAGCCCGGCATTTCCGTTTATTGAATTACCCAAAATAGCGTTTTGAACACCTGCGCTATTTGCAACATAAATACCATTTTGATTGTTAAAGGCGATCTGGTTTCCAGCTCCTGCATTCGTTCCACCGATCAGGTTATTATTAGCGCCCATGTCAATCTGAATACCATCATGGTTACTCAGACTGCTAGCTGATGAGATGTCAGTGCCAATGGTATTTCCCTGAATAATATTGCCAGTTGCATTTGTGCTACGTAACAAGATGCCGTCTTCGTTATTTCCTGATATAAGGTTGCCTGCTGCTGCAGTTGTACCACCAATCTTATTATTGCTCGAACGAATATCAATGCCATCATCCCGGTTGCCAATACTAAATAGTCCGGATATATCCGTACCAATATAGTTTCCTTGTATCAGGTTGTTCGTTGTGTCAGTACCTATGATAAAGATACCATCGAGATTACCGGATATGATATTGCGTTCAGCAATATCATTTACACCGTCTGCATTCGTACCGATGCGATTGTTGCTGGCCCCACCTGAGATGGTAATTCCACTTAATAAATTTCCTACAGCAGTACTGCCATCAACCGACACACCAATAAGGTTGCCTTCAACAATGTTATTATCAGAGCCAGGACTGCGAATCTCGATGCCGACAGTATTATTACCAGAGACGATGTTGTTTCGAATAATATTATTGCTGGCAGCAACAGTGATCAATATGCCTGTGTCTGCATTAGGACGGGCAACTCCTGTTGCATCAATTCCAACCCAGTTATTCTCGATTAAATTATTGTCACCACCACCAAAGCTGCTCCAGCCACCGATTTCAATGCCTTCATCTGCGAAGCTGTGGACAATAAATCCACGAATCGTACTGTTGTCAGTCAACAGATTCAGGCCTGCTGTTGAAACTGCGGCATTACTTCCATCCAGCTGGATGAGCGGTGTGCCGCTGTAACCCGGTTGGCTGGTAGCATCAAGGATGACAGCATCAGTTAAGAAGGGCAGCTCAGAGGTTGGCGTGATCGTTTGTAAACCACTACCGATGTTAAAACGTATCTCATCAGGTGCGGCACCATTAACCGTGTTGTTGGCAGCAAGAATGGCTTCGCGTAAGGAGATTTCTCCATCTGCCCCCTTGTCAGTAATCAATGACTCAATGGAGGCTGTATTGCCATCTGCTGTATCGGAGTTTGTCGTGACTATCAGGGTGCCGGTCACATCGGTAACGGTGACACTAATCGCCTGAGTATCGACGCTGCTGCCATCACTGACCTGCACACTGACTTCATAGACGTTGTTGGCATCGAAGTCGCTGGGGATTTCAAAATCTGGTGCGGTAATGAATGTTAGTAAGCCGGTAGAGCTGTCAATATTAAACAAGGTGGCATCGGCGCCACCACTGATGGAGTAGTTGAGGGTATCTAGATCAGCATCAGTGGCATCGACATCAGTGACGGCAGTAGTGTTTTCAACGAGAGTTACTGTCGCGGCATTACCGCCGCCGTTCGAGGTGATAACAGGGAGATCATTAATCGGCGTGATATCGAGTGAAGCGGAACCTGTGATGGTGGCTACACTATCGGTAATGGTGTAACTGAAACTGACATTTGTATTGTCGTTCAAATCTGATGAATAAGTCCAGGTACCATCACCATTGTCAGCGAGCGATCCATTTCCGGTGATGATGCTTAGGCCTGTGGCAATAAGCGATGGACTATCAGGATCGCTGGCATTCGAGAGTAGTTCAGTCTGTGTGATAATCCGTGGCCCGCTATCCTCGGCGATGCTGGTCAGGGTAACCGGCGAAGTTACCGGTGCATTGTTTACACCAGTCACGGTAATCGTAACCGTGGCAAGATTAGAATTATTGCTACCATCGCTAGCCTGGTAAGTAAAACTGTCCGTGCCATCGAATCCGGCATTTGGAGTGTAATCAAAAGATCCGTCTGAATTTAATGTAAATGAGGAGGCGAACGAAGGGCCATTTACGAGTATGGCTGTGAGCAAATCACCATCTGCATCAGCGTCATTAATTAATACGCCTTCGGATGTAGCAACGTTCAGTGAGGTGTTTTCTGCAATGGTGTAGTTCTGTAGCCCAGCAGTAAATATATTCTGAATCTGTTCAGCATCCAGCTGGTTACCAGTTATAGAAACTTCATCGATTGAACCTTGAAAAAACCGGGTTAAATTATCCGTGGTTCCTGGTGAGCTGAAATGTTTGCTGGCTCCCAACACAATAGACTCGATATTTCCTGAGCCGCCTGAAGTTGTTGCTAAACCGCCAGTATAACCATTGACATCAGCTAAAGTTCCATCAACGTATAACTCCATTCCGTTGCTGCCGAATGAAAAAGCGACATGATGCCACTGCCCAGCAGTTGCAGGGTTGCTTGATTCAATAAAAATATCTGTAGTTGTACTCTGTAAGCGCACCTGAATTGTTCCACTGTCGGTCATCCAGATGGTGACATGACCACCAGTACCAAAATTAATGTGATCTTTTGATAAAAGAGCCTGTTGGACGCCAATAGTGTCGGCGTTAAACCAGAACTGGAATGTTCCATTATCAAGTAGGAAATCGTTAGAGTGTGTGATTTCAATATAATCATCCACACCATCAAAATAAACGGCTGAATCACTATCTCCATTAAGAGCGCCAGGTTGCCCCAGCGCTGGACCGTTGAAAGTACCATTTGCGCCTGCGCTACCATTGTCTACTACGGTAGTACCGTTTGCTTCTCCTAGCCGCCAGTTACCCACTGGATTCAATGCGGATATGTCAGAATTAAAGTCACCAGGATCATCAGTTGCAACAGGGACTGTTTCACCAACAGTAATAAGGATACTCGTTGAATCCACAATCGGAATACCCGACCCGGTATTACCCTGGTCATCAACAATTATTTGCAACGTTTCTGAGCCAGAGAATCCACTAGCTGGGTTGAATATCAAGCCGTTCAGTGCATTATTAATATCGATTTCGTTTCCGCTGAACGTCATGGTTGTATCTGTGATGCCACTACCTGAGGTGAAGGCTAGATTTGCCATGCCATTTAGACTCAGTGTGCCATTAGTAACCGTTAAGGTAATTTCTACGTTACCCAGATCCGGGTCAGAAACGCTAACGGCATTACCATTGGCACCAGAAAATACTAGCCCCGTATTCTGGGGTGTTGTTTCAAACAAGGGGGCAGTGATCTGAGGGGCATCATTTCGTGGGTTAATAACGATATCACGCATCACTGGTATGCTGGTGTTAGTGCCATCATCGACTACAAAACTAATTGTTCGCGTTGCAATGTCGGGTGAATCTGATGAGTTTCTGAACTTGATTGTGCGTAATGCGGCCTCGTAATTTGCAATTGACGTTGTACCCGTAAGTGTAAGAACGCCAGTTGTGGAATTATAAATCCCTGTTATTCCAAACTGGTTTACAAAATTAAGTGTGTCCTCGCTGGGAGCAAGACCGCTGATTATGCTAATTGTGGCGCCGTTTATTTGGGAGTCATCAATATCAGACAGTGTCAGAGCTGAATCAATATTTATTCTTGTCTGTTCAGCGTAGTTCAGAGGTGTTAATGAGGTAGTAACTACGGGTGCATCGTTAACCGCATTAATTGTAACTGTTGCTGTACCAATTGCCGAGGCAGCAGGAGTGGGTATATTGTCATCGCTGACCTGGTAGTCGAAAGTCAGGTTCGAATTAGAGTTTGGTGTAGGTGCGAAGGTAAAAATAGTGCCGAGTCCGCCAGTGCCTCCGGTCATGACCAGATCGCCATTGTTTACGTTTGTGATTGCGATGGTTAAGACGGCATCCAGGTCATCAACATCTGTACCAGATACCAGGGAGAGTAGCTGCGCATGCGTGTAAACAAGGTCAGTATCTTCAGTGCCAGTGTCGCTGGCGGTAGCGTTGACCGTAGGGGCATCGTTGAGTAGCGTAACTGTAATTGTCGCAGTTGCTGATGTGGTATCCAGAATGCCACCGTTATCTCTGGCTGCAAACTGAAATGTGGTGGTGCCAGCCCAGCTAGCATCGGGTACGAAGTAAAGTGTTAGTGCTTCACCTGTGGCATTGTTTTCACTGCCTAATGAAACTACGGTAGTCATGCCTGCATCAAGATATAAGGTACCGTTTGCTGGCAATGAGCCGATTCGAAATTTATTTACAGAACCATCAACATCGGAACCGGTTAAAGTGATTGCAATTGAGGTGTCATCTTCGTTACCCGAGGCACTGACATTGTCAGTGATCGGTGCGTCGTTGACTGAAAGAATATTTATATTGCGTGTGCCAAGTGTGATTGTGCCACCACCCCCTGCACCCGTATTGCCATTGTCGGTGATATCAATCTTAAGGGTGTCCGCAGGAAAGCCATTTGTATTAGCTATTCCGTGCAGATAGGTTACATTTCCAATGCTATCCAGATAGTTATTCAAGTCAGTCAGATTGCCGGTAAGTGTTACTACACCTGTGCCACTACCTCCAATAGTAATACCCGTCACAGGCGTGGCCGTCAGATTACCCCCAGTGCTGGTAGTTAACGTCAGAGTCAAAGCGTTTAAAGCAGCATCTGCATCACTTAAATCAATAGAACTTAGATTTACATTGAATGAAATGTCTTCACTACCTGTTAAAAATGCTGGAAGCGAACCCGCATTGAATGGATCATCATTGACTGGCGTAATATCTAAAGTTGCTGATCCGGCGGTGTTGACTAAGCCATCAAATATCAAATAACTAAAACTGACACTGGTATCATCATTGAGAGCCGGAGTATAGGTCCAGGTACTATCGCCATTATCGGTTAGCGATCCGACACCAATTGCAAGGGTTAAGCCAGTTGCGGTTAAACTGTCGCCATCGATATCATTGGCATTGGTCAACAGTTCGGCCTGAGTTATGACTCTGGAGCCGCTATCCTCGGCAATAGCTGTAAGTGTGACAGGGGTGGTAGTAGGAGCAGTATTGACCTGTGTGATAGTAATATTGACTGTCGCTGTATCTGTTCCACCATTACCATCACTTACGTCGTATGAGAAAGAGTCTGTCCCGCTGAAGTTAGCATTTGGGGTATAGGTAAAGCTACCATCTGCATTAAAGGTCAGGCTGCCATTCGATGGAGAAGTCGCCAGGCTTGCAATCAGCAGGTCGCCATCCGCATCCGTGTCATTGGCTAATACGCTTCTACCAGGATTGTCGTACCAGGCAATTTTATTATCATTGACCGATGCCGAAAGCACATCGATATCACCATCACCATCGATATCATTGGCGTGAACAAACTCAGCTCCATCAGCATCTATAGCAATAGTACGGGTGGTGAAATTCTGGCTGCCATCGTTCTCATACCAAACTACTCTGTCATCATAGGAGGCAGATAGCACATCGGTGTCACCATCTCCATCCACGTCAATGGCATAAACACTATTGGCCCCAATTGCATCTGTCGCAATCGTATGAGATGTGAAGTTTTCGTTACCGTCGTTTTCATACCAGGCAACTTTATTATCGCTAAATGAAGTTGAAACAATATCGATATCACCATCGCCATCCATATCCGCTGCATGCACACCTTCAGCGCTAAGTGTATTTGTTGTTATGACGCGAGTAGTAAAGTTGCCACTGCCATCATTCTCATGCCAGGCGATCCTGTTGTTACTCCAGGATGATGACAGCACATCGATATCACCATCACCATCTACGTCGATAGGGAAGACGATATTGGCACCATCGGCATCTGTTGCTATCGTATGGGTTGTGAAGTTTTCATTTCCATCGTTTTCGTACCACGCGATTCTGTCATCGACGAAAGATGCTGAAAACACATCAATATCGCCATCACCATCTACATCCGCCGCATGGACGCTTTGGGCGCCGATAACATTTGAATCGATAGTGTGTGCGGTAAAGTTTTGGCTGCCATCATTTTCGTACCAAACAACCCGGTTGTCTGTTTTCGAAGCCGAAAGCACATCAATATCACCGTCACCATCTAAATCAACGGCGTGAACCCCTAATGCACCATCAGCATCTGAAGCGATTGTATGTGCTGTAAAGTTCTGGCTGCCATCGTTTTCATACCAGGTAATACTGTCATCTGTTTGTGAAGCCGAGAGGAGATCGATATCACCATCACCATCGACGTCAATAGAGAATACTGAATTGGCACCAATGGCACCTGTTGTCACTGTGTTCGATATAAATCCTCCAGGATTAATAGTGAGCGTTGTGTTTTCGTCTATTGTATAACTATCATCAACAGCAATAGGAGCATCGTTTTGTGCTGTTATGGAAATAACCTGTGTCACAGGTATGCTATTGCCACCATCGCCATCATTAACCTGAATTAAAAGTGTCCTGTTTGCTGCAGGAGTGTTTGAAGTATTCTGGAAAGTGATATTATTTAACAGCGCAGTCACTGCCACAGAGGTAGCATTGGTATTTAAATGAACAAAAAGACTGCTTCCATTTGCTCCTTTGAGGAGGGTGTTCAATATGCCGATATTGATGCCTTCGTAACTGACATTGCTGCCATCAAAACCAATCTGTCCAACACCTGGTCCTTGATTATTGATGCTCAGCTGGTCACCGCTATCACCTAATGAACTATAAGAAACGAAAAAGTAACCACCATCAAAATTGCCGCTATCAACATCACCAATAATACCAATACTTGTAATCGTCTGTGCGGGGTCACCTTCTGTTAAAGCGAGCGGGGAAAAAGTTGTAATTACTGAATCGTTGAAATAGAGCTTGTTAGCTTGACCCAGGTCATTACCTGCGATGACATCCAGATCACCATCGCTATCCACATCTGCCAGGTTAATAGCGCGAGTAGTAGATGATCCTAATAATTGCCCGCTGTCAGTAAAAGCACCGTTACCATCATTGCTATAAACTTTATTAGCTTCGTCTGAAAAGTTTCCTATTACCAGATCCAGGTCACCATCACCATCTATATCTCCTAGCGCCAGGGATGAGCTTTCACCACTACCAAGTAATTGTCCGCTGTCAGTAAAAATGCCACTCCCATCATTAGTGTAGACCTTGTTAGCCTGGCCGGATAAATTAGCTTCGACCAGATCCAGGTCACCGTCACCATCAATATCTCCCAATGCCACGGCATAAGTAATTGATGCGCCCAGTGTCTGGCCATTGTCTGTAAAAACACCACTGCCGTTGTTTATAAATACTTTGCTTCCTGAATTCTGATTGCCGGCCACAATATCCAGATCACCATCGCCATCAACATCACCTAAGGCAATAGAACGAGTACTTAAGCTGCCCAGAGCCTGACCGCTATCTGTAAAAATACCAGACCCATTGTTGACAAAAACTTTATCGGACTGATTGTTGAAGTTGCCAACCACCATATCCAGATCGCCATCACCATCAATATCACCTAATGCGACAGTGGTGCTGTCTGAATTACCAAGCGTCTGGCCGCTATCTGTAAATGTTCCATTACCATCATTGGTATAGACTTTATTGGGTAAGTTGGAAAAATTCGCAACGACTATATCCAGATCGCCATCGCCATCAATATCACCGAGTACGATAGCATCGCTATTTGAATTGCCAAGAGCCTGGCCGCTGTCAGTGTAGTTGCCACTGCCATCGTTCAGCCAAATTTTATTAGCCTGAAGCGCATAATTAGCAATCACCATATCCAGATCGCCATCACCGTCAACATCACCTGTAGCAATCGACAGGCTATTTGAATTACCAAGTGATTGGCCACTGTCGGTGAATTGTGCTTGTTTAGTGATGGTGGGAGCCTGGTTAACCGGTGGAGGACTGCTGCTGACTATGATGTTCACAGTATCAATATTTTGTACCGAACCATCAGATACTATCACTGCAAATTTTAGATTGGTTGGTGTAGCAGGAGCAGTGAAACTGGGTGACTGCGCAGTTGAGTTATGAACCCCAACCCAGGGTCCTTGTATTTGAACCCAGCGGTAGGTCAGGGTGTCAGGATCAAGGTCACTGCTGGCGGAGGCGTCGAGTGTTACTAAAGAACCAGCAGCGATGAATTGATCTGTACCCGCATTGGCCTGTGGTACATGGTTCCCGCCACTATCAGCATCGATAAAAATATCAATGTTTGAGTAGTTGATCGTGAAAGACTGCCCGCCACCGAGATCAACCGTGATACTCCCGGCATTGTAGGTAATGTTACCAGAGCCGAATTCGGTCAGGTCAATGGTATCGGAGACACCGCTGTTTCCATTGACTGTATAGATATCGCCATCCTGGGCGCCGGTAAAGTAGAAGAAGTCGCTATCTGAACCACCATTTAAAATGTCGTTGCCGCCACCGCCTATAATGACATCAGAGCCGCTACCGCCTGAAATTTGATCATTGCCAGCACCACCATCAAGGACGTTTGTACCACCTTGTCCGGTAATGATATCGTCACCATCTCCGCCGATGATAACGTCATCTCCGTTTCCACTTCCTAGATTGTCATTACCTCCCGCGCCATAGATAGTGTCATTACCATTTGATCCATTGATACCTGTATTGGAGTTATTATCTCCCACATAAATATCGTTACCATTGCTCGGGCCGCCAATGGGTGTACCGGTTTCATCGAGCCAATTTCCCAGTGTCCCTTGCCATTGTTGCTGGAGGCCTTGACTGAAAATGACACCGGATTCAAGCTGTCCCTGTTGGTACTCCAGTTCCCAGTCACCACCCTGTGAACTGTTGCCTGTCAAATCTTCTGAAGCGGCAACATCGGTACCGGTAAGTTTGGCTACACTGTTGATGAGTGACTGGCCATTCTTTGTTGCTGCCAAATCACAGCCGTAGAACAGTAAGTCGCCGTCAATACTGAAAGCATTACCCCAGCTGCTGATAGCAGCTGTGTTCGAAATCAGACTGTCTAGATCGAGTTGGCTATTACCCAGCTGGATAGTGCCATCACTGCCGTGAGAAATGATATGTACGGCATCAAGGCCATCATAGTTAGCAAGGGCGTCACTGATCTGCTGGATGCCATTCTTGCTACTGTCCAGCAGTGCTAAATTAATAGTCCGATCTTTGCCGTTATTGGCGAGCAGGTCATCGACCAACACCTGGTAGTCGGGCGTGTTGGTGTCAATGAAGACCAGTTCATGGCGTGACGATACCACTGCTTCTACACCCATGGAGGATGTGGATTGCAAAGTGATTTCATCTTTATTCTGGTAAAGAGCGAGCGAATCTCTATCGGGCGATAAGCTGTCGAATACGATACCTTCCAACCCTGCAGAAAACAGGATACGGGGTTCCAGCTCTTCGATAACGGGCTGGGTATTCTGATTGTCGGTCTTTTTACATTTCACGGACAAAACACATCTCGATAACTATAGGTTATCATTCAAGTTATTGAGCCCTCTGTGTTTTCCCTGTGCTTGAGATCCATTAAGACGGGCTACCCCACTGACTCTTAACGGCAGGATTTTGAGACCGCTTTAACAGTTTTTGTCAAAGTTGCTTGTGGGCAGATGGTATTTCTGAGTGCAATTTTAAGCGCTAAAAAATATCTTCTGTAATCAGGTGATTGGTCGATACACCCTATATATGTAAAGGGATGTGCCGATAGCTCACCTGATTTTCCGATCAGTATGGAACCGCAGAACGTGAACGAATTCATCAATACCTGGCTGGATCTGCAATGCCGGATGATTGCGGGCGCCTCGAAAGGGGTGTTGTTTTTGGGTGCCCAGAATAATGGGTCACGCAAAGCAGTTGCATTCTGGCCTGAGATCACAGAAGTGACTCAATCCCTTTCGGATATCGTAAGTGATGCATTTTCCAAGCGTGAAGCTGTGATTCAGGCCCATGTAAGCGTAAATAATAAATCATGTGACCTGATAGCTTTTCCAATTCAGATCGAAGGTAATGCGCTCGGTGTCCTGGCAGTAGAACTTACGCCGCGGAACGAAGAACAACAGCGTGCGGTTGTGCAATTGCTGCAATGGGGGACAGCTTGGCTTGGTTTGTTGATGCATCAACAGCCATCAGCACGAATGGAGCGGGTGGTTCGTGTGCTCGATCTGGTAGCGCAAGCCGTCGATCAGAAACATTTTCATGCGGCAGCAACGGCGGTAACAACCGAACTGGCTCATCGCTTGTCGTGTGATCAGGTCAGCATTGGTTTTTGTCAAGGCAGAAAAATACGTGTGCAAGGTGCTGCATACAGTGCAAAGTTTGGTGAACGTACCAACCTAATGCAAGCGGTTTCCTCAGCGATGGAAGAATCCTGGCAACACGATACGACCGTTTTGTTCCCATCAGCGAATGAAGTAACGTCAGTTTATTTTACAAATCACACGGCGCTTGCTGCAGAACCAGGCGTTGGTTCGATTTGTACAGTACCGTTCAGTGCTAAGGGAGAGGTATTGGGTGCGTTTACCTTTGTGCGTAGCCCAGGAAAAACATTTGATACAGAAACTGTTGAATATTGTGAGCATGTAGCCTCATTGATCGGCCCGATTCTGAATACAAAGCGTTGTGATGACCGTTGGTTGGGCGGTCGCGTTCTGGATAGCAGTAAAAAACAGTTAAGCCGATTATTTGGTAAAGGTCATCCTGTATTAAAAGCAGTTACGACTGTGCTATGTGTAATAGTTGCGTTAATGGGGTTTGTTACAGGTGAATACAGGGTGACGGCTGATGCGCGTCTTGAGGGTAGTATTCAGCGGGCAATAGTTTCTCCCATTAATGGTTATTTAGCTACTGCAGAAGTGCGGCCAGGTGATGTGGTACAAATTGACCAGGTTCTGGCGACTTTGGATAAAAAAGATCTCGAGCTTGAACATGCCAAGTGGCAAAGTGAAGAGTCAAAATTACAACGTGAATTTCGCAGTGCTATGGCTGAGCGTGATCGCAGCGAAGTCAGTATTCTCAGTGCGCAACTACAACAGGCAAAGGTGCAGTTGCAGCTTGTACAGGAACAGCTATCTCGCACGAATCTATTAGCGCCTTATGCAGGTATTGTTGTTGAAGGCGATCCAAGTCAATCGTTAGGTGCGCCGTTAGAGCGTGGCGATCTCATTTACACCATTGCTCCACTGCACGGGTATCGCGTCATCTTGCAAGTTGATGAACGCGATATCGGTGAAATTGTGGTTGGACAACAAGGCAGGCTGACTTTGTCCAGTTTGCCGGGCGATAAGCAAGCTATCAAAGTGACCCGTATTACTCCAGTTGCCAGTGTCGAAGATGGGCGTAATCGGTTCAGGGTAGAAGCTGATTTACTGGATGCTAACAAGTCTTTACGCCCGGGAATGGAAGGCGTTGGTAAAGTCAGTATTGAAGAGCGACGCTGGTTGTGGATCTGGACGCATCGATTAACAAATTGGATGCGTCTATGGGCCTGGTCATGGCTACCCTAATGTCTACTAGTCTTTACAGCCCTTATTGGTATCGCGTTTCCAGTCTCAAACCAACATTAGCGCCACAAGTCTGTGTTGAGCGGCACGAGTACCGTGGCAAACCGAGCTTTGTGTTACAGGACAAGTCCAGTGGACGGCATCATCGTTTGAATTCAACGGCGCGTTATCTAGTAGGACTAATGGATGGTAATCTTACCATTGAACAAATCTGGAATGCCTCAATGGACAAACTGGGTGATGCCGCTCCGACTCAGGATGAGATGATCAAACTGTTTGGCCAGTTGCACAGCGCAGATTTATTGCGCTGTGATGTTCCACCTGATAGCGCTGAATTATTCAGGCGCTTTCAGAAACAACAAAAACAGCAGCTCAAACAGCGCTGGATGAATCCCCTGGCGATACGGATTCCGCTGTTTGATCCGCAGCAGTTTCTAACGCGCCATTTGGGTAAAGTGCAGTGGCTGTTTAGTCAATCGATTCTGATTGTTTATTCATTATTTATTCTGGTGGCGTTAGTGTTGGCCGGAATGCATTGGCCAGAGATCAGCGGGCAATTGTTCGAACGTGCACTGGCACCAGAAAACTTGATCATCCTCTGGTTGACGTACCCTGTTGTCAAAGCACTGCATGAATTTGGTCACGCCTTTGCAACACGTGTCTGGGGTGGGGAAGTTCACGAGATGGGGATCACTTTATTGGTTTTGATGCCTATCCCCTATGTTGATGCTTCAAGTGCGAATGCTTTTCCAGATAAAAACCGGCGCATGATAGTCGGTGCGGCGGGCATGCTGATGGAATGGTTTGTTGCTGCCATGGCAATCTTTATCTGGGTTAATGCCGAACCTGGATTGGTGCGCGATGTTGCCTGGAATGTCATGTTAATAGGTGGCATTTCCACGTTATTATTTAATGGCAATCCTCTACTGCGTTTTGATGGTTATTACATTCTTGCTGATGCCGTGGAAATCCCTAATCTGGCCAAGCGTTCACAACAACATCTGGGCTACCTGATAAAGCACCACTTGTTTGGCGTAGAAGCAATTGAGTCATCTGCATCCAGTAATGGTGAGCGACGATGGTTTGTTGGGTATGGCATTGCATCATTTCTCTATCGCATGTTTATCATGGCAACAATTATCCTGTTTGTTGCCAGTCAGTATTTCATTGTCGGTATTTTGTTGGCTATTTGGGCAGGAATTTCGCAAATCATATTCCCCTTGTTTAAACAGATTCGTTTTGTTTTAACTAGCCCACAGATACGCACTCACCGGAAACGTGCAGTCTGCACTAGTTTGGCAGTTATGCTGACATCGGCATTATTGTTATTTGTTGCACCGATGCCAGATCATTCGAGAGCCGAAGGGGTGTTGTGGTTAGCGGAACAGGCACATATACGAACCGGTACAGATGGTTTTGTTGCAGAATTACTAACTAAACCTGATCAAATGGTAGATAAAGGTGATGCCTTGATACAATTTGAGGATCCGGAATTGCAAACAAAGTTGCAGGTGCTGGAAGCACAGTTACAAGAATTACAGGTTCGTTATGACAGCCACTGGTCAAATGATCAGGTTCAAGCAAAAATGATCCAGGCGCAGATTAAGGCTGCTGAGGCCGACCTTTCTCGTACACAGGAACGTGTCGATCATTTACTGATTCGCAGTCCGGTTAGTGGTCGCTTTGTAGTACCCGCAAGCGATGATTTGCCCGGCCGATTTATGAAGCAGGGTGAAGTGGTGGCTTACGTCGTTGACCAGCCATTAACACGGGCGCGCATTGTCGTGCCACAGCAAACTGCAGATCTTGTGCGTCATTCCACACAGGCTATAGAGTTACGTCCAGTTGTAGATATTTCACGGGTGATAACAGCGCAGATTAAACGTGAAAGGCCAGCTGCGAGTAACCGTTTACCGAGTAAGGCATTGGGTACGCGGGGTGGTGGTGATATAGCCGTAGATCCAGCCGATATGGATGGTCTGCAAACAGCGCAATCAATTTTTCAATTTGATTTGGTATTACCGGAAGATGCCAATCTTTCTTACAGCGGTAGTCGTGTCTATGTACGCTTTGACCACGGCTCTCAACCATTGGGGGTTCAATGGTACCGTTCTTTACGTCAACTATTCCTGAGGCAATTCAGTGTCTGAACAAACCAACACACTTTCAACAGAAGCCATGTCCGATTGTGAAATTTCGGATAATGATTCAGTCAGACCGATTGAATCACCAAAGCCTGGTAAACGTCTAGGGGAGTATCCACAGCGTGAAGTGGAGCCAGAAAGTGCGTTTGCTAATGGGTTTTCTCATATCAATCGCTTGAAAATACAACAGCGTTTTAGTCGCGAGAGTGTGCGTAAGGAATTTATTGACCGGGTAAACCGATCAGGCGAGTTACTGAAAGAGAAAACTGAACCGGAGCTTGATATGTTCCGTCAGCAGTTACAAGCGCAACTTAGGCGTCTTGGTTTGAATGAGGGGTTAGTTGCTCAAGTCTTTGCATTGGTACGTGAGCTGGCAGGGCGAAAACTGGGTAAGCGTCATTATGATGTTCAGTTGATCGGTGGCTGGTATATGACGCAGGGCATACTGGCTGAGATGGAAACCGGTGAAGGTAAAACACTCACCGCAACTCTTGCCGCCAGTGTGGCGGCTTTGGCTGATATTCCAGTTCATGTGATTACAGTGAATGATTATCTGGCACAACGCGATGCGGAAGCGATGCGGCCGCTGTATGAAGCGTTGGGCTTAACAGTAGGTATAGCGACAGCAAATACGCAACCGGCTGAACGCCAGGCAGCGTATGACTGCAATATTGCCTATTGCACTAATAAACAGCTTGTCTTCGATTACTTGCGGGACCGGGTAACGACTGCTTGTTCAGAGAATGGTCTGAGCAGTCAACTGAAAGCCTTGTATCAAGATCAAAGCGATTTTGACCAGACATTTTTGCGCGGCTTGTGCTTTGGAATTATTGATGAAGCCGATAGCGTGCTTATTGATGAAGCACGAACCCCATTGATTCTTTCCAGACCGGGCGACACCTGTATGCAAACGGAAGTATGCCGGGTGGCATTGAAGATGGCTGCTAAGATGAAATCAGGCAGGCATTATGTGCTTAACCAAAAAGAAAGAACTATAAAGTTATCTGCACACGGTAAAAAACGTATGCAGCAGGTTGCAGAAAAACTGGGCGGTGCCTGGAAAGGCAGGAAACGGCGGGAAGAATGGCTGGTTCAGGCGCTGACCGCATTACATCTATTTGAACAGGATAAGCATTACCTGGTGCGTAATGGCAAGGTCGAAATTATAGACGCGTCCACCGGACGCATTTTACCGGATCGTGCCTGGGAGCGTGGCTTGCACCAGATGATTGAATACAAGGAAGGTTGTGAAATCAGCGATCAGCAGGAAACCCTGGCTCGTATCAGTTACCAGCGCTTTTTCCGCCGTTATCTACATTTGTGTGGCATGAGCGGTACAGCTAAAGAAGTTGCCGGTGAATTATGGTCGGTGTATCGATTGCCGGTTGTCTCAGTACCGACAAATCGCCCATCAAAATTAAAGAGATTTCCTGATCAGATATTAATGGATAATGATAGTAAATGGGATGCGGTGATTAACGAAATACGTATAGAAATGTTAGAGGCTAAACGTCCTGTTCTGGTTGGTACAGGTTCTGTACGTGCGTCCGAAGAACTATCTGAGAGGCTCAACGATGCGAATTTACCACACCAGGTTTTGAATGCGCGTCAGGATCATCACGAAGCTGAGATCGTCGCCCAGGCAGGACATGAAAAACAACTGACAGTAGCAACCAATATGGCTGGGCGAGGCACTGATATTGTGCTTGGAAAGGGCGTCGAACATTACGGTGGCCTGCATGTTATTGCAACTGAACGATACGATGCACGTCGTATCGACCGGCAATTGTTTGGACGAACCGCGCGGCAGGGCGTACCGGGTAGTTGTCACGCCATACTTTCAATTGAAGATGAATTACCAACTCAGTATTTACCCGGTTGGTTACTAAAGATAATGCCTGTATCACCCGAATGGATGCAACGAAAGTGTATAAATGCCGCGCAAAGCAGTGCTCAGCGCCACCATCGGGCAATTCGGCGTGACCTGCAAAAACATGATGAGCAGCTTGAAGATTTATTGGCATTTAGTGGAAATTCGGAATAGAGGTTAAAAATATGATGGATATATACCCGCGCAAATTAACCAGGTTGGCAGGTTTCTTATTACCATTGATGGTAATAAAGCCCGCATTATCCTTGGAAACGGATCAGTATGAATGTCTGGTGGAGCCTTACCAAGTGGTCAAGATCAGTAGTCCAATTAAAGGGCTGATTGAAAATGTACATGTAGACACCAGCGATGTGGTTGAACAGGGCCAGGTACTGGTAGGGTTGGAATCATCAGTTGAAAAAGCGACGGTTGAAGCAGCGCGCGCACGAACAAAGATGACCGGTGAAATCCGTGTCCGGGAAGCCGATCTGGCTTTCAAAAAACGCCAGGCAAATCGTATGAAAGGTCTCTACGCGAAAAAAGCAGTCTCCAGTCATGAAAAGGATCAGGCCGAAACCGATGTTACCCTGGCGACTATGGAGCTTAGAAAAGCTCGTGAAGCTAATACTTTTGCAGGGCTTGAATTGAAACGTGCTGAAGCTATCATGAATGAACGCAGCATAAAAAGTCCGATTTCTGGTGTGGTGGTTGAACGCATGATGAATGCAGGTGAGTTTGTGCGTGAAGAACCCATACTGAGCATTGCGCAATTAAATCCGTTGCGAATTGAAGTGATTTTACCCAGTTCAAAATTTGGGAGTATTAAACCAGAATCAACAGCAAGTGTGTTACTGGAATCGCCAGTTGGCAAAACAGTGACTGCAAAGGTGACAAAAGTGGATCGTGTCATTGATGCAGCCAGTGGGACATTTGTAGTTCGGCTTGAAATAGATAATCCGGATTATAAATTGCCGGGTGGGCTGAAATGCAAAGCTGATTTTAGTACGGCAATAACTATGAAAAACTAAGGAAACTCTGAAAGATTCGTCATTGCGAGGAACGCAGTGACGAAGCAATCCCTAGGCGATTGAATATAAACATGGGATTGCCGCGCTTTGCTCGCAAAGACACCAAGAAAAATTAAGTCAATTATTTATAACAATTATAACTTTGCGATCTTTGCGTCTTAGCGAGAGAAAAGGCTTATTAAAATATATAAAACAATAAGTTAAAAGTATAATATAATGTGGATTATGATAATATTCTGTTCGTCATTAATGCGCTGAGTATACAAAGAGTAGAAAATAGAACAGATGGGTGCAAATTCACGCTATCACTTTGTCGATGTCTTACGCGGTATCGCAATTCTGTTAATGGTCGCCTACCATTTCTGTTACGACCTCAGTTATTTTAATTTTGTAAATTTCGATTTTTATAACGATCCCTTTTGGCTGCATTCACGCACCTTTATATTAAGCTTGTTTCTAAGCCTGGTTGGCATTAGCTTATGGCTAGGACATGGCAAACACATTCAGCTAAACAAAGCACTCAAAAGATTAGCTTTGATCGCTTTAAATGCGGCGCTCATCAGTCTGGTAACCTGGTACATGTTTACCGAACGGGTGGTATATTTTGGGGTGTTGCATTTTATTGTTGTGGGAAGCCTGTTTGGGCTGCTCTTTGTGCGTTATCGAAGGATGTGCTTGTTGACGGGCATTGCTTTGCTCGCAATGCAGCAGTTTCAGCATGTCTGGTTCGATCAGCCCTGGCATCAGTGGTTAGGCATGATGACGCATAAACCAGCTACTGAGGATTATGTTCCACTGGTACCCTGGTTAGGAGTGGTTTTGCTGGGGATTTACATCGCTTACTGGATACCTGCGATCAGTAAGCTAAAAAGTGTGGAAAGTATAAATATGCCGTTACTGGCTGTGCTGGGCCAACACAGTTTATTGATCTATATGTTGCATCAGCCCATTCTGCTGGGAATCCTCAAGCTGTTCGCTGCCTGATTACCTCCGTATAATCTCCAGATCTCTTTTATTTTTTGTAGGCAATTGATTGGCTACTGCAGCACACATTCATATTGAATCTACAGGATCGGGTAGTTATCAGGTAGCGTGGTTCGGAGATTGGACCAAGCAATCTAGTGCACCTGATACAAACCAGTATCTTGACCAGATAGCTGGGGATGAATCCTGTGATTTGATTGTGCTGGACGGTCAGGCAGTTACTGACTGGGATATTTTGTTCGTCTCTGTTTTGTACAAATTCACTGAATATGCACTGCGTAATAACATTACACTTGAATACCAGGGAATTCCTGAAGGTGCGCAAAGACTCCTTAAACTCGCTACAGCGGTGCCAGAACGAAAGGGCGCTCGCAAGACGGATGAGAAGAAACGCCTGTTCAGACGGGTTGGCGAAAAGGTTCTGGAAGTGGGTGATGAAGCGAACAAAATGGTTCATTTTCTGGGGCAATCGGTCAACAGCCTGCGACGGTTCGTACGTGGTGAGGCACAATTTAGAGACATCGAGTTCGCTGTCGTTATACAACAGGTCGGTGCCGAAGCGCTGCCGATAGTCAGTCTGATCAGCGTACTTGTTGGAATGATTCTGGCTTACGTGGGCGCATTGCAGCTAGAGCCCTTTGGCGCCGAAATTTATGTGGCTGATCTGGTTGGCCTGGGCGTCACCCGTGAGATGGGCGCCATGATGACAGCCGTCATTATGGCCGGCCGCAGTGGTGCTGCATTTGCATCTCAACTCGGTACCATGCAGGTCAATGAAGAAATTGACGCTCTCAAAACCATGGGGTTTTCACCGATAGATTTTCTGGTGCTGCCGCGCATGGTGGCATTGATCATGATGTTGCCCTTGTTATGCCTTTACGCTGATTTTATGGGTGTGCTTGGTGGTGCATTGGTCGGTGTTATGACGTTGGATATCAGCCTCTTTGAATATTACACACAGGCGCGCAGTGCGATTGGTTTTGGCGATATACTGGCAGGGTTGATCAAGTCTATTGTGTTTGGTGTGCTGGTGGCATTGGCAGGCTGCATGCGCGGTATTCAATGTGGCCGCAGTGCATCGGCAGTCGGCGATGCAACCACATCGGCCGTGGTTACCGGTATTGTTCTTATAGTAGTGTCAGATGCCATGTTAACTATTATTTATGATGTCGTCGGATTATAGGCATGGATAACAATCAATCGTCGGCACACATTATGGTTCATGATCTAACCATGGCCTATGGTGATTTTGTTATTCAGCATGATCTGAATTTCAGTATTACCCGTGGTGAGATATTCATTATTATGGGTGGCAGCGGGTGCGGCAAGAGCACGCTGTTACGGCACCTGGTCGGCCTGATGACACCGGCGCAGGGCAAAGTGTGTTATGGAGAAAAAGATTACTGGGCGGCCTCCCAGGAAGAGCGCGACAGTATTAACCGGCGTATGGGCATCCTGTATCAGAGTGGTGCACTCTGGAGTTCCATGACGCTGGCCGAAAATGTGGCATTAGCTTTACACGAATATACTGACTTATCAGCCGGGCAGATTGAGGATATAGTCGCGCTTAAACTGGCACTGGTAGGACTGGCAGGTTTTGAAAAGTACCTGCCGTCTGAAATTAGTGGCGGTATGCGCAAACGCGCCGGGTTGGCGAGGGCCATGGCGCTTGATCCAGACATCCTGTTTTTTGATGAGCCATCGGCTGGACTTGATCCGATCAGCGCCAAACTGCTGGATGATCTAATTCTGGAGATTCGAGACAGTATGGGTACAACGATCGTCATTGTTACCCATGAGCTCGCAAGTATCTTTGCGATTGGGGATAATTCAGTTTTTCTCGATGCAGAGACCAAAACCATTATTGCCAAAGGCAACCCTAATATTTTGTTGGCAGAGTCACCTGATGCTAGAGTGCGGCAATTCTTAACACGCGGAATACAGGAAAACGCATGAGAACCAGGAACAAATGAGCAGAAAAGTTGATCCAGCTGCAATCGGTGGTTTTGTGTTGGGCGCGCTTGTGTTGTTGATCGGGGCGATATTGGTGTTTAGCGGAGATCGATTTTTTACCCGCAAACTAAACTATGTCATGTATTTTGATGGCTCCGTGCAGGGTTTGTCGATTGGCGCGCCGGTTGCTTTGAGAGGGGTAAAGATTGGTACTGTGAAGGATATTTCTGTATTGCATCAGTCTGACAATAACGAGATTGCGGTGCCGGTCACTATAGAAATCATTGGTAAGAAGATACGCTCTAGTGGAGCGGAGCATGTTATTAGTATTGACCAGGCACGTGATCAAATACAGAAACTGGTATCACATGGGTTGCGCGCTACTTTGGCTTTACAGAGTCTGGTTACGGGTCAGCTCTATGTGGAACTGGAATTTATGCAAGGCGTCAAGCAGGCAAAAGTTGTCGTCCGTGATGGCGTATTTATATTTCCAACAGAAGTGTCCCGCTTGAGTGAACTGGCCGAGGAAGTACAAGCCTTACCCTTGGCAGAACTAGCCAATAAGACAATGACTGCGCTCGATGGTGTTAGCAAGGTTTTTGGATCGCCTGAAATACTCGATACCTTGAAATCAGTAGAACGTGCAGCAGCAGGTATGGATACGTTGGTAGCTGACCTAAACATAAAGCTGGATACACTTACCGGTGATCTACAGACGACAGTTAAAGCAACGGATAAACTGCTCAATAAAAGTAGTCATGCAGTTTCAGATATCGGTAAGGGACTTGATAGCTTGCTGGTACGTTTTAATGCGGTAGCCGATCGTTCTGAAGAAACATTAATCGCTGCCCGCGATACCATCGCTACCTACCAGGCGTTACCTAGCCAGGATTCGATGTTTGGGTTTGAACTTTTCCAGTTGCTGCGTGAACTTTCTGCGGCATCCCGTTCGATACGGTCAATGGCCGATTACCTGGAGCAACATCCGGAAGCACTTATTAAAGGTAAGCCGGGAGGGCAGGATGATTAAAAATAGTACAATGGGTTGGTTAATCGGCGGAATTCTAATCAGTATATTGAGTGCGTGTACCGGCACCAGCCCCAAGACATCTTTTTACACATTGAGTGCATCAGAAACGCATGTAAATCCAGGCGGTAGTCAGGAACAACAGTTAAATGTAGCAATCGGAATCGGCCCAATTAGCCTGGTAGACCCAATAAACGGTCCGCAACTGGTCACTCGAAATAGCGAAGGAAATCTGCAACCGGCTGAATTTCATCGTTGGAGTGGATCGCTGGCAGACAATTTTGCCGCCGTACTGGCAGATGAAGTAGCAGGCTTATTGGGCAATAAAGATGTGTATGCCTACCCATGGATCAGTGGCCTACATCCGGTCTATCAAATCAAGATAAATTTACGGCAGTTCGAAGGCGAGCTCAGGCACGAGGCAACATTGAAAGCGGACTGGTTACTCATTGATAAAACGGGTCAACGAATCGGCACTGTAAAGAGAACGGTATTGATCGAGCCGGTTCAGGGCAAGTCCCATGCAGATCTGGTCACTGCATTGGAACGAAATGTGGCAAAGCTGGCGATTGAGATTGCCGATCTTCTTAGAAGCTGCGGCACATCAGAAATCTGTAAGGAGCTTGAAACTCCTTAATGACTTTGGCAGCCTCTCATAACCATGAGCACTGAACAAGATGCTCGTCGCAACCCGCATCAAACTAGTTATGATATTCCGTTTGAGCGGTTGGAAGATCTCAAACCTTTCGCTTTCGAACAACACCTGGATAAGGGTTTCCAGCTTCGAGTTCGTGGACACCACTATGATGATCTATTTCTCCTGATTCGTGGAGAGTTGCTCATAGAATTTGATGAAGAATTAGGCAAAGAATCCATTTCCCGTTTCGCTGGCCCTGTTGGAGAGATAGGGTTTCTCTATGGGATTCCTGCCACAACTACGGTAACTACATTAACTGATAGTGAAACTTTGCATTTTGATGACGCGGCGTTGTCAAGAATGGAGCGGGAGAATCCAGAGCTTTCAACATCATTTCTCAGATATTTGGCTAAAACTGCCAGCGGTCGACCAAATAACGGCCTGGTTAATTTTGACTCTTCATATACGATAGGTTCTGGCACTAAGATCAATACCGTTCTGTGTCGTGATGAATCGATGCTCCACCGCGCACAACGGTTACGCTACGATGTCTACTGTTTGGAATTGGGACGATCCTCGCCCTATGCAAACCATGATGAATCTATCCTTCGAGATCAGTTAGATGATCATGGCTATGTTTTTCTGGCCAGAAAAGCGAACAATTCCATTGGAACCCTGCGATTAAATTTCTCGAGTAAAGGGAACCTTGGAATCTTAACTGATCTGTATAGAATGAAAGACTCCCCGTACTATCCCAATGAATGTGGGATTTGCACAAAGTTCATCATATCTAAATCAAGTCGCGGTGGAAACGCGGCGATATCGTTGATTGCCGCTGCAGCAGATTTTGGCTTACGGCAAGGCATAAAGGAGTGTTACATCGATTGTGTCCCAGGATTATTGCACTATTACCAGGCCATGGGATTTAGAGTTTCAGGGGAACAATTTTTCCATCGAGAAAACGGCCCTTCAATCCCGATGAAAATAGATTTGGTCAGGCATGGAAAAAAATTGTGTATTGGGGACAGCAAACTTAATATGTTAAGGCTTTTATTCAAAGCCAAGTATTTCAAGTTTGTGAATCGTTACTTCGGTACAAACGGGACGTAACTAAATTTACTTAATTCGATACGTATTCTTTTTTAAGTTGTTTTACTGTAGGAGCGGCTTCAGCCGCGATAGGGCGGTGTCATCGACTATCGCGGCTGAAGCCGCTCCTACAAATTCTGTGCTATTCGTGATTATAATTTAATGGGTAGTTCCAGAGTTATTATTACAGTCATTCATTATGGTGCTGACAGCACGGTCTAACAGCGGGGCACTATCGATGATGCGTGCTCTCGTATTAAGAAAAGAGCATGTAATTATATTCACTAAAACAGATGGCCCCTTGAACACTACAGATTTGTAATGACTGTGTATTGTTCACTATTACTATTTAGTAGTAATAGTTTCGAGTGCTTTTACGCCTTCATGAAATAATTCCATAAAGTACTCGCCACCTTCATCCTGAATTACTGACTTTAATATATTTTCATTTAATGGAATTCCAGGGACAGTCTACCTATTAGGAGCGGATCAAGTACTCTGACTACGGTTCTATGCCGGTTCTATGATACGTTGCTCCAACAGGATGCTTATCGTATCACCTCCTCATCCGACTGTGAATATCGCACAAAATTATTGTAAATACTTAACTGAAGCATCCCTCCCAACTCCCTAAATTGGATACCAGTTCGAAGAGACATCGAACAAGGTTCAATTAATTTTTTAAATGCGAGAGGTGCGACATGCATAAGAAACTCATATCAATAGCGCTGTTAGGTAGCATAGGCAGCTTGGCACATGCCGGATGGAGTATTGACAGGGCCTATACTCCAATTGCGAACGCTCAGCTAAAAGGTCAACCAACGATAGAAACGGCAGAACAGGAGGTTGGCGATTTTGATCTATACAACCCCGGACTGGTGCTCACAGAAACCGATTTTGGTGGTAAAAATTGGCTGTCCCGCTCAAAAACTAAAAAAACGACCGGTGCAACTTTTGCCGATACAGATGGAAACTCAGGCGAAACATTCTTTGACCAGGAAATTATCATGAGGCCGCCAGAAGGTGACTTGTATGATGTCGAAGACTTCTCAGCACCCTCACATCTTCGTCGTATAAAGGAGACCTCCGCTGCTTTCAGCAACATGAGCTTCGGATATTTCAATACCGATAAAAAGGTCGATCTGATTCTCGTCAAAGACTCTGGCGAGATATTTATCTCTTATGCACAAAATGATCACTTCGGCGCATGGCAACCCTATGGCCGGTCTCCCGCCCCGATGAAAGAGCTTGCCTTTGGTGACTTCAATGCCGATGGCTTAACGGATATTTTTCGCGTATCTGCTCCAAGGCGTGAATGGTATATCTCTTATGGAACGGGATCCGGCAGCCTGGATGATTGGCGACTCGTTAAATACGATACTGACCTCACTGTCAAAGACTTGTTATTCGGCGCATTCAGAACAGCAGGCAAAACAGAGATAGTACGAACGCTTAACCTGTTTCACTGGGATCCCAATAATTTTGGCGGTTCGTCGCAACCTAGCCTATGGCAGGTTAGTGCTGGCACCAGGGGAGATGAATGGGTAGAGCTTGCATCATTCCCAGGCCTGCCTCCCCAAGTGGATTGGGTGCGCTGCGTCGACTTGAACCACAATGGTCTGACTGATCTTTACTACAATTACACTGATTTCAACACCACAGTCTATACCGCAGTCTATGTAGATGGTCAGCACTTCATCCCAGACCCCGGCTCCCTGTATGACGTAGAGAACCTGAAGAATAGGGTTCAGCATGGTGACTGGGATTGTGATGGAAAAATGGATTCATTCATGCTGCATCCTTGGATTGAATACTAAATTAGCAGGAACTTAATAAACGCATGTGGGGCTAGGGCAGCGGTCGATCAACCTCAGCCCCATTTTTGTTACTCCAGAGTATTGGAAGTATTAACACTCTTTCTCATCTGCTCCTGAGAGTTCCGGGGACAGTTTACCAATTAAGAGTGGATCAAGTACTCTGACTCCAGTTCTTGTTTAAATGGTTTTACTGTAGGAGCGGCTTCAGCCGCGAAGGGTGGTGTCATCGACCATCGCGGCTGAAGCCGCTCCTACAAATTCTGTGCTATCCGTGATAATAATTTAATGGGTAGTTCCAGAGTTATTATTACAACCATTCATTACAGTGCTGACGGCACGGTCTAAAAGCGGGGCGCTATCGATAATACGCGCTCTTGTATTTCGTAACTGGTGTGCAAGTTCGGCTATTTCCAGATTGGCAGATTTCAATCCCTGTCGATCTGTAAATAAATAGCTACCGGTGATCGGGCTAATCCAGCTGAATTTTACGCGGCGTGGTAATCCCTCACCATTTTTAAATTCCACCCAGGTGCCAGGTTTGAGCCGCTGTGCCAGTTCCATGAATTGATCTTCAATGACAGGGGCAGGATCTTTTTCCGTTTCAGCAGTTTCGGAACTGGTTGTATCGTTATTGACTGAAGTATTTTCAGTGGTGTCTTCCAGTGGTGCGCTGTCTGATGTTTCTTCATCATTTGTTGAAGCTGTGCGACCATGTGCTCTGATCAGATTATTGATAAATGTATCCCGTTCTATCGCAGGTAGTGACAGTCTTTCCATGCCTTCACGTATCTCACGTAACAGTCCAGGTTGAATAGCAACCAGTTTCTTTCTGTCATCCAGGGTAAGTTTTGGTTTTACACTCCAGATCAGCGCGTCCATAGTGTCGACTGTCTTTTTCCATTCCTCGCTATCCTTGCCATTCCGTGCACAGGTGACAAACAATAAATTCTTCCAGTGTGTGCTGAGAAACTTGCGTACGAAGTTGATATTATTTTTGTCATCAATCCGAGGTGTGATTTCTTTCATGGTGGTTGAACGCGCAACTTCCAATCGCTCCTGACCCTCCATTACCTTTGCAGAACGCTCTTCACGTATTTTTATTTCTTCCTCATCTTTATGCAGGAAGCATAGGAAATCATCCAGTAATGTTGAAAACAGACTTATATCATCATCAAATTCATTGAGAATGGTTTGTACGATACCTTCAATTTTCTTATACAGTGGGTCTTGAGTGCTCTGATCTTCATTCCAGCCAATTGCAATCGCGGCTAACCGGTTAAGTAATTGCCGGGTGGGGTGTAATTTTTTGGAAAAGAAATTTCTATCCAGGATCGCAACTTTCAGTACCGGAATCTGCAGGCGTCCAATCAATGCCCGCATGGAGTCGGGTATATTATGATCATCGAGGATGTAATCAAACAGCATGGCCACCATATTGATGGTCATATCACCGTGTGCGCCCAGATTATCGACCAGTCCTGACTGTTTAATGTTATGTAGAACATTAATCTTGCCACTATTTATTTCGGCTAAATTGATGTTGCTGTTCGTGGAGTCGTCTGCCTGTATTGTTTCGGGTAAAGATCCATGCTGCAAATAGGTTAAAGCGCTTATCGGTTGATAAAGTTCAGGCGGCATGTGGGCGGAGGTCGCATATCCAGATCCAGAGCTATGTGTATCTGGATGTACCGTAACGCCGCCTTCTGTATGTGTGGATTTGGGATCAGGCGGTGTATTGGCCTGTTGCATATAAGCAGGTAGTTCCGCTGATGCAGATTTTCGTATAGTCGGTTTTATTTCTGGCATGATGCCACGCCGGATCAGGTGTTGGTTCACTTCGCTATACAAATTACCAATCCCGGCCATCACATACTGGTCAAATAGTTTGAGTATGACCAGGCGTATTTCAATGCCGGTTTCGATCTTTTGTGTGGCTTCTTTAAAGGCATTACAAATTGGCTCAGGCCCTAACGGGTTACACCATTTTTCAAGATCAGGGTCGCCAAGCAGCATGCCAACGCGCTTATCCAGTGAATAGAGCGATTGAGTGCAGTTATTACGCACTTTATTTACCATGTTGCTAATAGCGAGACTTTCTTCAAGGGCTTCTTTATCGACCAGCCCAAGATCAGCGGCGTTATTATTGTCCCAGTCAAACTTTAGAGCGCCATTATTACTCGCGTCACGCAGTGACCCGCGGTTATATCGAGTATTGAATTCGTTGATGAAATTAGCTTCTACATCCTTCCTGATAATACGCAATTCGCGCATAGCATCGAAGTAAAGCGTTTGTACCTGGTTGTTTTCAGCTTTTTCTGCACGGGAAAATAGCGCGTCATCTACTTTTTCCATCATAAGTGTGATGGACTTCTCAAGATGAGTGGTAGCCAGTGATCTGATTTCCTTTAATACACGGGAAGCCGGACTGCTGCCATCCAGGTTTTTTCGTAACTGTTCAAACTCACCAAGTTTGACTACATTTTCATATGCTTTATCAGTCATGGTTTATATCCGGATTTAATCTGTAAGAGTGTTATCGGACGGGGGATATAAATACCGCAGTCGAATTGCAAGGGTTGTGAGTCAGCTCTCAAAATTACCGTAAGCAGTTCTCTAGAATGTACTGAAATTGCCGTTAAACAGGGTGTAGAAACGAACAGGAAATCACTATGCATAATGCTGATACCCATGCCATCGCTCCTGTAGAGCAACAATCATTTGAAGCTCTGCTTGATGATGTTGAGGGACTGGTCTCACCACCAGATGTCTGTATGCGTCTGTTCGAATTAATCCATTCTCCCAAGTCGTCCTCGCGTGATATTGGTGGAGTGGTTTCTGTTGACCCTAACCTTACTGCCCGCCTGCTGCGCATGGCGAACAGTTCGTTCTACAACCTGGGTGGAAAAATCGATACGGTGTCACGTGCCGTGACTATTATTGGTAACAGTGAGTTGTATAGCCTGGTGTTATCTATTTCAGCAGTAAAATCATTTACAAATATTCCGAATGACATTGTAACAATGGAGACGTTCTGGAAGCACAGTGTCTATACTGGTTTGTTGGCGCGTGCTTTGGCGCGTCGTGTCAACATGCTACATCCTGAACGGATGTTTGTGGCGGGACTGTTGCACGATATTGGTAGTCTTGTGCTGTATCACTACCGGGCAGAAACCATGCGGGATATCTTGCTGGTATCTAATGGCGATGAAGAAGTAATGTATCACGCTGAAAATGAAACCCTGGGATTTAACCATGCCAGCCTGGCTGGAGGGTTACTTGAAGAGTGGAATCTACCAGAAGAATTACAGCAAGCAGTGAGTTGGCACCATGAGCCTGGGATGGCTACCACCGCACGTCTCGAAGCGCATCTCTTATATCTTGCAAATGTGATGGTCAATGAATCTGAGCAAGGTAATTTCATTGGCTTGCCACTTGAAGCGTCACAAATTAATACCGCCATTATGGAAGAGGCCGGTGTATCAAGTGAAACTATGTTTGCTGCTTTTGAAGAAGCTGCGGAACAGTTTCCATCCACGGTACAAGCGTTGCTCTAGGAAGGCATTCTTTAGTTTGAATCACTGTAAACGGAGCCATTGGCTCCGTTTTTATTTGGGCTATCTATATATTCAGAAATACTCTTTCCGGGCCGTTACAAGAAGCTTATGGAAGCGTCTGCAAATAGTTAAAGTGTACTATAAGAAAGTATAGTAACTATATATATTATAAGGAAATAAAAGTTGACTGAGGTTTTGGAACAAACCAGCTTAGTCGAGGGTATCCGGCCTGGGGATCTGCCTGCGCCGCCAAATGATGCGATTAAGATTGTGCAGGCCTGTGCACAAGCGAATATCGACAGCAGTGTGTTAGCCAATATTGTCAGCAAAGATCCGGTGTTGACTGCCGAATTACTGCGAGTTTCCAATTCTGCCTATTTTGGTCTGGTTAGCCAGGTCAAGTCTGTGACGCGTGCGGTGACCGTTTTGGGTAACCGTGCACTCAGGAACCTCGTGTTATGTATTTCTATGCGTGATGCCTTGCGCGCAGAAAGTATCCCCGGATTTAACCTGGACAAGTTTTGGGAAGATGCGCTACACAGGGCCGTCAGTGCGCGGGTGCTGGCAGAAGTGGCAGGGCTTGATGGAGACGAGTGTTTTACCGCCGGACTGTTACAGGATTTTGGTTTGTTGGTGATGTTGTTCGTACAACCAGAACAAGTCAAATACTGGGATGAGCTGTCTGTCGCTAATCCAGAGCAACGTCTTGAGCTGGAAGCGGAGTATTTTCATACTACGCACGATGAAGTCGGTTACATGCTGGCTAAATCCTGGGGTTTACCGCAAGACCTGGCAATGGCGATGGGCTGTCACCATTCTGGTGTTGCAGATGATGTATCGACAGAAGACCGGTTGTTGTGTGTTGTAGCTTCCTGTGCAGACTGGATGGCGGCTGTTTATAGCTGTACTGACAAGCGCTCAGCAATCCAGCGTTGCCGTGTCATGTTGGCTGAGAATTTTAACCTGGCAGCAGAACAAACCGATGTCATGCTCGATCGTATGGCAAACAATATTGAAGAAGCAGCTTCAGCGTTGGGTGTAAAAATTGAAGAGCCTTTAAGCTATGAAGCCGTGTTGCGTGAAGCCAATCTGGCACTCGCCGAAGAAAATCTGAGTTACCAGGAATTGACCTGGCGGTTGGAACAAACGTTGGAAGAACGTGATCATTTTGCGTCCAACTTACGTCAGGAACTGGAGTTGGCCAGGGAAGTCCAGCAGAGTTTGTTACCTGATGCGCGTGATGGAATCCCCGGTGTCGTGGGTATTAATCTTTCAGCAAAGGAAGTCTCCGGCGATTTTTATGATTTTTTCAAATTAGCCGATGGTCGCATTTCCTTTTGCCTTGCTGATGTGTCAGGCAAAGGCATGAATGCTGCCTTGCTGATGGCAAAAACCAGCAGTTTGTATCGTTGTCTTGGGCGCAGTATCAGTGACCCGGCCAAGTTACTGGCTATGTTAAACCGGGAAATTGTTGAGACATCCATACGCGGTATGTTTGTCACCATGGTTGCAGGGGTTGCCGATCCGTCTACGGGTGAAGTGATACTTGCCAATGCAGGCCATCTGCCACCGATTCACATGGGTTCTACAGCTGTTATTAGTGATTACCCGGCACTGTCACCGCCGTTGGGTATAGGTATGGATTTTAATTTCACAAATTCCAGTTTCAATCTGAATGGCGGCTGTCTTTATCTTTTCACCGACGGCTTGTTGGAAGCAAAACTGGATGATGACAGTCGGCTTGAACATGCTGGTCTGGTACAGCTTCTGAAACAGCATGCCCACCTGGTGCCTGATAAACGTGTCAGTGAAATAGCTAATGCAGTGCGTGGCCCGAATGGTGCGATTGAAGATGATTTAACTCTGGTTTTGATAGACGGTACGAAAAAATATGGACTGCAATAACATTCTCGTCAGATTGAGTTTCTGTTCAAAGGCGAGTCGATTGAAACTGATGCGCAGTGTGATCAAGGATGCAGCAGATATTGTGGGTTTGAATAATGAGCAAGCTGATGAGGTGGTATTGGCTGTCAATGAAGCCTGTATGAATGTTATCCAGCATAGTTATCTGATGAACCCGGATGGTCAGATCGAAGTTGAAATTGCAGCCGATGAACAGGCGCTGTTATTCAGGATCAGGGATTATGCACCGGCTGTTGATAGTGCAAGTTGTTGCTCCAGAGACCTGGACGAGGTGAGGCCTGGTGGACTCGGGGTTCATTTTATTCAGACATTAATGGATGAGTGTGGCTTTCTGGCCCAACCAGAAGGTGGCGGCAATCTTTTTCAAATGAAAAAATATATTCGACAATAGGTGATTTGATGCATTTTCCAGTACAGGAAAAACAGGGGTTTTCAGTGATCGCACTCAGCGGCGATGTAGACATGAATCATTCGCCGCATGCCCGTAAAGCTATTCTGTCATGCCTGAAAAAAATGCAGCATGTGATGGTCGATCTTTCATCAGTAGATTACATTGACAGTTCAGGCGTAGCCAGTCTGGTGGAAGGCTTTCAATACGCGCGTTCCAATAACCTCGAATTTGGATTGCTCAGCGTGAGTGATACCGCAATGAGCATCCTCAAACTGGCGCGGCTGGATAAAGTGTTTCAGATATACCCTTCGTTAGAGGCGCGTCTCGAAAATGCCCGTTAACCAGCAAGCCAGTCTGATGCGCCCGGCTATCGAGATGCTTGGCCGTAAATTTGTCGAGACTATACAGAATGTCGGCTATAGCGCGGCGTTGTTTGCAGAGAGCCTGTTCTGGATTGTATGTGGCCGTTGGTTTCATCAAAAAGTACAAATCTCTGCGGTGTTTGAAGAGATGATGAATATAGGTGTTAAAGCAGCGCCAATTGTAGCTATCCTTGCCTTTGCTAATGGCGCAATGATGGCCATTCAGGGTATTTACACCCTGGAAGATTTTGGTGCTCAATCGCAGATTATTCCCGCTGTCGCTATGTCAGTGACACGTGAATTTGGGGTGTTAATTACCAGCATCGTTGTAGCCGGTCGATCTGGAGCTGCGATTGCCGCACGTATTGGCACCATGAATATGGCACAGGAAATTGATGCCCTGCGGGTAATGGGGATTGCACCTGTTCGCTATCTGGTTTCACCGGTTCTACTGGCTATGTTAGTGGTGATGCCCATGTTGACCATCCTGGCTGACGTCATGGCGATTCTCGGTGGTGGGGTGATTACAGGCATGGAATTGCACATTGCGATGCCTGTGTACATCGACCGAGTGTTACTTGCGTTGGCGCCTTTTGATATCGCACAAGGACTCATCAAAAGCCTTGTTTTTGGCACGCTGATTGCTCTGGTGGCAACGAGTAATGGATTCAGTGCCACAGGTGGCGCTGAAGGTCTGGGTAAAGCGACGACCCGGTCGGTTGTGATGTGCATTGCCGCCATTGTCATTGCAGATATGATCTTTACATTTTTTCTGACGCTATGAATAACGCAAAATTACAAACCGAGTCAGTGACACCTATCATTCAGGTAAGAGGTCTGGAAACCTGGTATGGCGAACACAAAATACTTGAAGCCGTGAATCTCGATGTGTTTGCAGGCGAGATCATGGTGATTATGGGTGGCAGCGGATCAGGTAAATCAACTTTGTTGCGATACCTGTTGGGTCTTCATAAACCTGACAAGGGCTCAATTAATATATTTGGTAAAGACATCCACAGTTTAAATTCAAAACAACAAATCGAATACAGAAAGAAAATCGGTGTGTCTTTCCAGGGTGGTGCGTTATTCAATTCTATGACGGTCGGCGAGAATGTGCGCATGCCCTTGCGTGAACATACTGCGCTGGATGAAAACACCATGCGCATCATGAGCCGTATGAAACTTGAAGTGGTAAATTTAGCCGGTTATGAAAACCTGACGCCTGCACAATTATCCGGTGGCATGGTTAAGCGTGCAGCACTGGCGCGCGCGCTGGTCATGGATCCGAAGATCCTGTTTTTTGACGAACCATCAGCCGGTCTGGATCCCGTGGTAGCTGCTGATCTGGATAATTTGATTCTCAATTTACGGGATGCTATGCAAGTGACGGTTGTGGTAGTGACACATGAACTGGAAAGTGCTTTTAAAATTGCAGATCGTATTACCGTGTTGGATCGTGGCCACATCCTTATGACAGGTACTGTGGATGAAGTGAGGAATTCTGAAAATACTCGAATTCAAAACCTGTTGACCCGCACAGCGGAAGAACAGGTGATTGACGCTGATGACTATTTGCAGCGATTAACCGAAGGTGCAGTTTAATGAAAAGGGAATCAGTCAATTATTTTGCAGTAGGAATATTTGTTCTGCTCGGGTTTGGAATGCTGCTCGCCGTTATGATCCACCTGACTGGTGCAAGTGGAAAGACGGATCAGTATTACACGCACTATCAGAATGTGGCCGGTATATCGCCAGGTACGCAAGTGACTTATGAAGGGTATTCAATTGGTCATATCGGTGAAATAGTGCCAGAACGTGACGAATCCGGAATACGCTACCGGGTCGCACTGGAACTAAAGACTGGATGGGATATACCCACCGATAGTATTGCCAGTGTGTATGCCGATGGCTTGCTGGCAGATACCGTCATCAATATTAAAGAAGGTCAGTCCGAAAGTTATTTACAACCGGGTGATGAAATAACCGGTCGGCCAACGGTTGATTTGTTTGCAGCGCTAGGTGCCGTAGCTGGTGAGTTTGGTGATTTGACGGAAAGTTCAATTAAACCATTGATGGAAACGCTCAGGCAGACGATTGTGAGTATCAGTGACGATATTAATGCGGAATTGCCAGAGATTTTGACGCGCATAAGCAGTATGACTGAAAAGCTTGATGAAAGTGCTACGCGTATGGCGAGCATTATTGATCAGAAAACTGAAAATCAGGCGCGCCGAATTCTGGATAATACCGACAAGGCGGCAGAAGCTTTTGCCTATTTATCCAAGAATTTACTATCGGTGCAGAGTGATGTGACCCATCTGATTACCGAACTTGACGGCCTGGTATCTGAAAGCCGTCCGGATATACAGAAATCACTGCTTGATCTACGCGATACCCTGGAACAGGTTTCAAACTCAAGCGGTGATATCTTGATGAACCTTGAAGGTGCCAGCCGTAATGTTAACGAATTTACGCGTCAGATTCGGCAGAATCCAACCACCTTGATCAAAAGTAAAGCACCCAGTGAACAGGTGAGATATGAATAGTAAACTCCATTTTAAATTTCCAATCTGGATATTATTGATCGCCATGAGTGGTTGTGGAACGGCACCCACAATACCCGAAGATCATTATTACCGCATCGATATTCCAGCGCCTGAAAATAGCAGCCAGACACCCATTTTAAAAGGTGGGCTACTGGTAGACAGGCTGCAGACAGATCCATTGAGAAATGGCCGTGCTATCGTATATCGTGAAGATGATAAGCCGTTGCAACTACAGCGCCATCACTATCATTTCTGGTCTGAGTCACCGGCTAAAATGATTCAGCATCAACTGGCTTCTTATCTAGGAAAGACCCGTGCGGCTGATTACGTTTTCAATACCGATCATGCCTTGCCACACCGCTACCGCTTAACTGGTAGAGTGATCGAATTTGATCGTGTGGAAGGCAAGGAACAGACGGCAAGCGAAATAGAATTGCAGTTTGTACTTACCCGGCGTGGTGTTAAGGGCCCCTTGCTGAGTGAAACTTACCGTGTGGCAATCACGGCTACCGGACAGGGGATGTACGATTTTGCACAGGCAACACAGCAGGCATTGAGTCAGGTGCTGGATTCGTTAAATCACGATATCCAGGAGTTGGTTAATAAAAGCCATGCGTCTACACTATAGGTTATGGTAGCGCGTTCAGAAACCACAACGGCGCAGGAGCAGGGACAGCCACTTAATATTAAAACCTGGCTGGATACTGTATCAACTGGCCGCAATGAAGCGGGGGCCGCGCTTATTAAATCGGCGGCTGATCTCGCTATCATTGCTCACAAAGGGCAAAGCCGTGCATCTGGCGAGCCCTATCTCACCCATTGTCTTGCAGTCGCAGAAATTGTTCATCACCTGAATCTGGATCATGAATCCGTCGCCGCGGCCGTCCTGCATGATGTGGTGGAAGATACACCGGTTACTCTGGAGCAAATAGAGCGTGATTATGGCAGCTCTGTAGCCAGACTGGTTGATGGTGTTACCAAAATGGGCCGCATTGATGAAATGCGGGGCATGTCCAGTCAGAGTGAGATGGATACTCATCATGCAGAAAATATTCGCAAATTATTACTGGCCATGGCAGAAGATGTGCGAGTTGTGCTCATCAAACTGGCAGACCGATTGCATAACATGCGCACTTTGCGTTATCTGGATGAAACCCGGCAACTACGAATCGCACGTGAGACGCTGGATATCTATGCGCCACTGGCCAATCGTTTGGGGATATGGCAGATAAAATGGGAACTGGAAGACTTGTCACTGCGGTATCTGGATGCGGAGGCTTATCACAAAATTGCCTCCTTACTTGACGGGCGCCGGGTTGATCGCGAACGCCATATTGAATTGGTAAAAACCAGCCTCAAAGAATCTTTTGCGCATACAGGCATTGATGCAGAAATCAGTGGCCGCCCCAAACACATCTATAGCATCTGGAAAAAAATGCAACGCAAGAATGTTGATTTTTTCCAGATATTTGATGTTCAGGCAGTTCGGGTTCTGGTTGTTAATGTCCGCGATTGCTACGCGGTTCTGGGTATCGTGCACGGACTCTGGCGTCACATTCCCAATGAGTTTGATGATTACATTGCTAATCCGAAATCCAACAATTACCGTTCACTGCATACTGCCGTTGTAGGGCCCGAGGGAAAACCCGTAGAAGTTCAGATAAGAACCAAAGAAATGCACGCACACGCGGAACTGGGGATTGCTGCGCATTGGCGGTATAAAGAAGGCGCTGGAACGGATGAAAGTTACGAAAATAAAATCGCCTGGCTCAGGCAATTGCTCGAATGGAAAGATGAAGAGGCATCAGCTGATGACTTTGTCGATCGTTTCAAATCTGAATCTGTAGAAGAACGTGTTTATGTGCTAACCCCACAAGGTCAGGTTATAGATTTACAGCAAGGTGCGACAGCACTGGATTTTGCTTATCACATACACACTGATGTTGGTCACCGTTGCCGAGGTGTCAAAGTGAATGGCCGTATGGTGCCACTGGGCTTTGAACTGAGTAGTGGTGATCAGGTGGAAGTGTTGACCGGTAAACAGATTGCGCCCAGCAGAGACTGGTTGAACCCGCATTTGGGCTACCTAAAAACTTCCCGCGCACGTGCAAAAGTCAGGCACTGGTTCAAGCAACTGGATCGTGACATCAATATCAATGCTGGCAGGGAAGCATTAGAACGTGAACTGCAACGATTAGGTATATCTGCAACCGGACTGGAAAAGGTTGCGATCAAACAGAATTTTAAAGATGTAGACACCATGTTGGCTGCCTTGGGTCGCGGCGATTTACACACGGGACCGATTATTAATACATTGCTTAACCTGTTAGATCCTGGGCAGGAGCATGCGTACGATATTCCCACCAATCGGTTCAAAAAACAGCAGGCATCAGGCGCGAGTGATTTTAAAATCCTGGGCGTCGGAAACTTGTTAACCCAGTCAGCACGTTGCTGTAATCCAGTACCCAATGACCACATCGTAGGCTATATTACGCGTGGCCGTGGCGTTACTATTCACCGTTCTGATTGTTCTAATGTATTACGTCTGAAAGAAACGGATCGTGATCGTTTGATTGATGTTGAATGGGGGGGGGCACCCGATAAAGTTTTTCCAGTTACTGTTAATGTGATTGCTTATGACAGACAGGGATTGCTGCGGGATATATCTTCAGTGCTCGCCAACGACAAGATTAATCTAATCGAGGTTAAAACCAGTACCGATAAAAAAGATATGGTTGCACTCATGGAGCTGATCCTTGAGGTAGAGGATATCAGCCAGCTAAGCCGTATTTTAAGCCGTATAGGTCAGTTACCGAATATCATAGAAGTTAAACGTAAAATGTAAAAATGGCGTCCCGGAGACGATTCGAACGTCCGACCTAGCGCTTAGGAGGCGCTTGCTCTATCCAGCTGAGCTACCGGGACTAGAAATGAGATAGTAGCAAACACGAGTTTAACCGGCCACTAGCCGATGAAATACAAGAAGATGCTGATTAATATTAATAAAATCAGCCATCCTGCAGGGTGATATTATTTCCGCTATAGTGACATCTAATGAGTATCAATAGACTCAAAATGAATACACCACAAGTAAGTCTGTTGCCTTTTCTCGACGCGTCCGAACCTTTACGCAAGCGTGCTCCTGCAGTCGATGAAAACGGCAAACCGCTGTCTGATTTTATGGTTATCTTCCCTGGCCTGAAAAAAAAGCCCGAAGTGATTGTCAATAAAACCATGCAGGAGATACAACTCATTTTGACACAATATAACCACGTGGTGGTATTCGCTGAAATGAATATTAGATTGAATTTACTCTGGGTATCAATCAGGCAGGAAGCAGGCATTCGTTTTGAGATATGCAATGCGTTACGCGAAAGGATTCCATATGCGAGGCTGGTGTCACATATTTAGCGTGTTATGGTTGGTGGAGCCGAGGAGGATCGAACTCCCGACCTCTGCATTGCGAACGCAGCGCTCTCCCAGCTGAGCTACGGCCCCGTGCTTTCCTGGTAGTCTACATAGCCGTAAGGTGATCGGCCAGGGGGAATTATGGTTAGAAACCCAGGCTGGATAGCAGGTCGTCTACATCATCCTGATTGCTGGCGACTTCGCCTTCTTCCAGGCCGGGTATCTGCGGGCCGCTTGCTTCGATGTTATCGTTATCTGTTGTGTATAGAGAATCGTGTGATTCCCCTGATAGTTGTTGGCCAGAAATCCTGACAAGATCGACCAGGCTTCCCTCTATATCCTGAGCAATTGTAATGACCTGACCAATTATCTGACCTGTTAGATCCTGAAAATCCTGAGCCATCATAATATTCGAAAGTTGTTCCCGAAGTTTCGAATTATGCTCTGTTGTCTTCTGACAGAATATTTCTGCGTCAGCGATTAGGGCAGTAATATCGCCACTGTCGTAATCTTTTTTGAATTGTAAGGTGTGCTCAGAAAAAGATTCCGCCTGACTATTGAGTGAGTCGATCAACGGCAGGCTTGTCTCAACAGCAGTTAATGTTTTATCAGCAGCTTGTTCAGTCAGGGTGACAACATAATTAAGTCGTTCTCTGGCTTCTGGAATGGTATTTTCTGCTTGATTAACCAGTGTTGAATCAATCTGAAGTTCGCGAAGGCTGTTGTGGAGTTTGCGGGTTATCTTGCCGATTTCTCTGAACAGACCCTGATCACGCTTACTGGCGAGAGCATCCAGGCATTGACTGGCAGATGCATCATTACCCTCTTCAAGATCATCGACCAGTTGCCTGGCAATATCGATCACCGAATCATTGTCAACCATGACTATTTCAGACATAAATATTGGCCTAAGCTGTAGTTTTTAACTTGCTGAAAATTTGCTCAATCTTTTCTTTTAGTGTTACCGCATTAAAGGGTTTGACCACATATCCATTAACCCCTTCTTTAGCAGCCAGTACGATTTGTTCTTTTTTAGCTTCAGCTGTGACTAATAGGACAGGTAAATTGGCGAGATTTTCATCGGCACGAACGGCTCTAAGCAGATCTATGCCTTGCATACCGGGCATATTCCAGTCGGTAATTAGAAAGTCGAAACCACCTGCCTGAAGTTTTGGCAAGGCTGTCTTACCATCATCGGCATCATCAATATTGGTATAACCTAATTCACCCAACAGGGTTTTGATAATACGGCGCATGGTTGAGAAATCATCTACAACCAGAATTTTCATGTCTTTATTCACGTCAACTCCCGAATACTGTGTTTTATCTAGTCAAGGCCGGCATTGTTAAACCCGGATTGAGTAGCTATCGGCACAGATGTCAGGATTTTTAGAGAAATTCATCGTTTTGCCTGTGGGCAGGTTGCTCAATTCTCAAAGTGAGATTTGAATAGCTTAAAATTACCGTCTGGACGATAAAATTGCTTTATGGACAAATAGCTAAAGTCAGTCTCAACCATGGTCGTTAAACCGTGGGTATATATAAAGGAGGTCGTCATGACTACGGATATGGGTCAATTCCATGAAATATTCTATGAGGAAAGCTTTGAGCTGCTCGAGGGTATGGAATCTGCGCTCCTGGAACTGGAGGGGGGTTCTGACGATACCGACCTGATCCACACTATATTTCGTGCTGCTCATTCCATTAAGGGCGGTGCCGGGACATTTGGTTTTACAAATGTTTCTGAATTTACGCATACCATGGAAACATTGCTGGATGAGGTGCGTGAAGGTACACGGCCAGTCAGTAGCGATATAATCAATATGCTGCTTGAATCCGGCGATGCCGTTCGTGAGATGCTCGAAGCACTCAGGGATGGTACCGAAGAAAATCAGGCGCGTGTTGCCAGTTTGCTGGACAAGTTGAATATAGAACTTGGCCGGGCACCCGGCGCAGTAGCAAGTGCAGAAGACAAATCTAATGCACAGGTTGATAATCAGGAAGCCCCTGCTGGCTGGAAAATCTGCATTAAACCCAATCCGGAATTTTTTCAATCGGGTAACGATCCCCTGCGTATATTCCGTGAACTAAGTGAGCTCGGTGAATTAGAAACTATAGTCGATACTGGTGAGCTGCCGGATTTTTCTGATTTTGATCCATCCCAGTGTTATTTATCCTGGGAGCTGAATCTATTTGGCGAGATATCCCGTGAACAAATCGACGATATTCTCGGGTGGATTGACGGTGACTGCGAGCTGACAATAGAAGCACAGGGTGTTAGCTCATCAGATACTGTTCAAAATACTACCTCACCAGTACAAACGACTGAACCGGAAACGACCGTTGAAAAAGTAGCAACACAAGCCTCATCAGAAAAGGCACCTGCAGTTGCTAAGAAACCTGCTCCCGTTAAAAAAGGCTCAGGCTCCATTCGTGTCGATATTGGTAAAATTGACAGCCTTATAAATATGGTGGGTGAATTAGTAATAACCCAATCTATGTTGAGCCTGCTTGGCGAAGATTTTGATATGAGCCGCATCGAACGTCTACGTGATGGACTCGATCAACTGGAACGCCATACGCGTGAAATGCAGGAAAGCGTCATGCGTATTCGTATGATTCCAATTAGTTCTACTTTTAACCGTTTCCCTCGCCTGGTGCATGATATTAGCAAGCAACTGGACAAGAAGATTGAATTGCAAATGATTGGTGAGTCAACAGAAGTCGACAAGACAGTCATTGAGTTAATTAGTGATCCGCTGGTACATCTGGTACGCAACAGTCTGGATCACGGTATTGAAAATCCGGAAGATCGCATCGCGGCTGGCAAAGCAGAAACCGGCACTATAACACTCAGTGCTTGCCATCAAGGTGGCAACATTGTGATCGAAATCAAAGATGATGGTAAAGGACTGGATGCTGACAAATTACGTTCCAAAGCTATCGAAAAGGAATTGATATCTGTTGACGATAACTTGGCCGAATCACAAATCTACGAGCTAATTTTCAAACCTGGCTTTTCAACTGCTGAAGCAGTGACCGATGTGTCCGGGCGTGGTGTCGGTATGGACGTGGTACGTAGAAATATCATGAGCCTCGGTGGCATAATAAAAATTGAATCAGCGTTGAACCAGGGAACAACAATCAGTATTCATTTGCCGTTAACGTTGGCTATCCTCGATGGACAAATTGCAAAAGTGGGTGATGAAGTCTACATCGTACCGCTTGCCTCCATTATTGAAACCATTCAACTTAAACCGAATATGATTAATCTTGTTGCAGGCCGTGGTGAAACTTTCAAGCTGCGTGATAAATTCATGCCAATTATTCGCCTTCATGATGTGTTTGGTATCGAGTCCTGTGAATCGAAACAACTTTCCGAAGGATTGTTGGTCGTGGTTGAGGCGGAAGGTAAACAGTGCGGAATATTTGTTGATGACTTACTTGGTCAGCAGCAAGTTGTCATTAAATCAATGGAAACTAATTACAAACGTGTTCAAGGTGTCTCTGGCGCAACTATTCTTGGCGATGGCTCTGTTGCCTTGATCCTGGATATGTCTGGGATTATTCGCCGCTGGCAGTCAAACAATGCCACGTTGCAGTTAGTGGACGATAAAGTAGCTGCTTTATAATCGGAAGAACAGAATGGAAGCACTCAATACAACAGATTTTGTTATGGATTCTGAAAATGAACAACTTGCACAATTCCTGACATTTTATCTTGATACAGAACTATATGCTGCACCCATACTGGATGTGCAGGAAATACGCAGCTGGGAACCAGTAACACGTGTACCAAACACGCCTGATTATTTAAATGGAATTGTAAATATTCGGGGTGCAATTGTGCCTGTCGTTGATTTACGTCTGAGACTTGGTGTTCCTACAAAAGAAGCTACGAGTGAAACTGTTGTCATCGTCATGTCGATGGATTTAGAAGGTGGATTAAAACAGATCGGGCTGGTTGTCGATTCAGTATCTGATGTCATCAGTGTCAGTGAATCTGAGATTCAGAGCACTCCGGATTTTGGTGATATGCCTAATAAGGAATTTATCTGTGGAATGGCTAATGTCCAGGATAAGGCTGTAATGTTTCTGGACAATCACCGTCTTTTAACAATTGAAGATGTAGAAATAGCTAGCGTTTAAATACGTATTTATGAATTAAGTGTTTAATAAAATATCAATTTTAATGGGAAGTTTTAATCATGATGGCAAACAGCGGCTTTAAATCAGGCATACGGAATATGTCCATTCGCCACAAAATATTTGGCAGTTTTGGAATTGTACTCTGCGCACTTGTTGTACTGGGGGCGATTTCTGTATACAGCCTCTCCAACGTAGCCTCAGAGGTTGATCACGTAGTTAACGACTATCAGCCATTAGTCGTGCAGACAGCCCAGCTTTCGACTGAGTTAGAGAAAGCGGCGGCAGGAATGGGGTTTTACCTGCTCAGTAAGGATGAGAGCTATCGAAAAAATTACGAAGATGGCCTGAACGCATCGGCTAAGTTGGTTGAAAATCTGAAAGCCTCTAAGATAGTTCAACAGGATAATAAAGCAAATAAACTTGTCAATTCGATTGATATAGATTTTCAGAAATTTGATTCTTATCGGGATCAAATGATTGGTGTCGCTCAGAATGACAGTAAAAACTTTGCAGCAATTGCTTATGCCAATGAGAATATCAATCCGCTTTCCCGTCAGATTTCACAAATATTGAGTCAGATGGTATCTGCTGAAGAAGAGGCAGAAGTCAGTACAACCAGGAAACGGGTATTGCTCGAGGTTACGAAACTGCGTTACACCTGGTCTTCGCTTATGAATGAAATGCGTCTATATTTAGCATTTCGTGCGCCTGCTGGAAAAGACAATATTGTCTTGTACCAGAGTTCTCTTGATGCTTCAATTAAGAGAATAAACGGTATCGAAAGTGATCTTGAATTTGAGCAACAGGATGGTTACGAACAATTCAAGTCATTGCGCGCCACATTCAAGGCCAATCTGTCAAAGTTAGTAAAACTGCACGGCAGTGATCAGTGGCGGACTGATGCATATTTGCTTAGGACGGAGATCGGGCCGGTATTGAAAGCGGTAACCACTAAGACCGACGAGCTTGTATCTTTGTATCAACAGTATAGTAAATCAGCGGCTGCTGAAGTTGCTGACACCACTTCATTTGGGCAACAGTTTTTACTGTTAGCTGCGCTTTGTGTAGGCGCTGTGGTCATTATATTTGCTCTGTTTTTGTACCGGACAATTGCTGGCCCACTGGCCAATGCAATGTTGGCAGCCAGAAGAATAGCTGACGATGATTTGTCTGGAGAAATTATAGCGCAGACAACGGATGAACCTGGGAAATTGCTGGCAACTCTGTCTGATATGCAATCACAATTACGCAGCAGAATCGAGTCGGAACGTGAAATAGCAGCAGAAACGGGACGTATCAAGAATGCACTGGATATTGCCAATGCCAACGTCATGGTAGCTGATGTAAATATGAATATTGTGTACATGAACGCTGCATTGAAATCGATGTTCAAAGTTGCAGAAGCAGATCTTAAAACAGTGTTACCAAAGTTTGAAACGGATCGGGTTGTTGGTAGCAATATGGATATTTTCCATGTGCGGCCTGAACATCAACGTAAATTGATTGAAAACCTCACTGAGACATTCAACACAAGGCTTGAAGTAGGTGGTCGCCATATTGACTTGTCAGCAACGCCGATCTTTGATGTCAAAGGTGAGCGTATGGGTACGACTATTGAATGGTGTGATCAGACGCAAACCGTGCACGAAGCCGAAACTGAAGCTACCAAGCTGGAAGAAGAGCGCAGAGATGCGGTTAGGAACAAACGTATTAAACAAGCGCTGGATGGTGTTGAATCTTGCGTCATGGTGGCGCGCACAGATCATAGTATTGTCTATATGAATGAAGCCATACAAGCAGATTTACGAAAAGCAGAATCTGTTATCCAGCGTGTAGTTCCAATATTTAAAGTGGATAATATTGAAGGTATGCAGATCGATAAGTTATTGAGCATGCTTTGTCAAAAAGAAGTGAATGTGTCTAGCGCTGCCACCAGTCAATCCGGTGAAATCCATATTGACGATCTAGTGTTTGCCTACAAGGCTACGCCAGTGTTTGACAATGAAGAAAGATCAGGAACCGTCCTCGAATGGCAGGATAAAACGGAAATGGTTGCTGTTGAACGCGAGATTGAGAATATTGTCCGTGCTGTACAGGGCGGTGATCTAGAAAAACGTGTTGACGAAAGTAATAAAGAAGGATTCTATTTGCGGCTCGGTACAGGGATGAATACCTTTATCGATGTTGTCGCTAAGCTCTTTTACGAGATTGCTACTGTTATGGAAGCTATGTCTGTAGGTGATATGACCAAACAGATGCAGGGTGACTATAGTGGTCTGTTCGTAACGGTAAAAGATGATATTAATAAAACCGTACACGATATTAAACAGATAATTGAAGACATAACCCGGTCTACGGATGTCATCTATACATCCTCAGGTGAAATATCCAGTGGTAATAACAATCTTTCACAACGCACTGAACAACAGGCAGCGAATCTTGAAGAAACTGCAGCCAGTGTAGAAGAGCTTACTGCTACGGTTGAGCACAATGCGGATAATACCCAGCAGGCCAGTCAACTGGCTGTTAGTGCGCGCGATGTGGCAGAGATGGGGCAAAAAACGGTCAGTGATGCTGTCAATGCCATGGGAGAAATTAGTGCCAGTAGCAACAAGATAGCAGAAATTATTGGTGTGATTGATGACATCGCATTCCAGACCAATTTGTTAGCCTTGAATGCATCAGTTGAAGCAGCCAGGGCAGGCGATCAGGGTAGAGGATTTGCTGTTGTTGCCAGTGAGGTTCGTAATCTTGCGCAGCGCAGTGCTGCATCTGCAAAAGAGATTAAGGACCTGATTCAAGATAGTGCCGGTAAAGTGAGTACGGGTACTGAATTGGTTAATGAATCAGGTTCTCAACTCCTGGAAATTGTGACAGGTGTCAAAAAAGTAGGCGATATCATTGCTGAAATTGCTGCTGCGAGTCGTGAACAGTCATTGGGTATTCATCAAGTCAATCAGGCGGTTCAGGAAATGGATGAAATCACCCAACAGAATGCGGCATTGGCAGAGCAAACATCTGCGGCTAGCGTATCCATGAGTGAACAAGCGACTGAAATGAAAAACCTGTTAGGCTTTTTCATGTTGTCAGATAATCAATCATCAAATGGTCAAGCCAATGTTGAAAGGCGTTCTGCAAACCGGGCCTGGACAGGTGCGGCAAAGAGAGTCAATACAGTAGATTTTGCATCTGCGCGTAGCAAGCACCTGGCATGGAAATCTCGCTTGCGTAATTTCCTGGATGGCAAGGAAGCATTAACCCAAAGTCAGGCGGTGTCTCATCGAGATTGTGATCTTGGAAAATGGTTATACAGCGAAGGTATGGATAAATATGGTCAGATTGGTGAGATGCAACAGCTAGAACAATTGCATAAGGAAATGCATGGGCTTATAGGAACGATTATTCAGCAACAAGAAGCAGGTGAAGCAGATCAGGCCGAGACCAGTTTCAGCAAGGTTGCTTCGTTATCAGAACAGATAGTTAGATTGCTTTCTGCTATTGAAAAGCAGGTTAAATCAGGTGCTGGCACCACTGGTCAGCAGAGGTCTGTTGCTGCGGGTGGTAACAGCAATGGTGGTGTAATTAGTAATTCAGATGACTGGGAAGAATTTTAACCAGCAGTAAATTGAATTATCAATCAACATAGTGGAAACAGTATATGGATGCTGCTAAAAATATTAGCGCTGAAAAAGCAGGCTCGATTGATAAAGTTAGACAGCAATATCTGACATTCAGCCTGGATGGCGAATATTATGGGGTGGATATTCTTCAGATTCAGGAGATCCGCGGTTGGGGAGGTGTCCGACATTTGCCAGATATGCCTGCTTGTATACAAGGTGTATTGGATATGCGTGGAACCATTGTTCCTATAATTGATTTGCGCAAAAGGCTAGGAATTAAGAAAGTCGATTACGATAATTCGACTGTCATTATTGTAGTGAATATCAAAAGCGAAGATACAAGCCGGATTATGGGGCTTGTAGTAGATAGTGTTTCTGATGTACTGAATATACCCCTGGAATCTATAAAACAAGTTGATAATTTGAATTCTGGAATCGATGTGAATTATATCGAAGGTATGGTACCTGTTAACGATAACTTGATTGTTTTGCTGAATGTAAATGAGTTATTGATGACCGAACTGAAAACTGTAGCGGAAGTCTGCACTGCATAAATACTTGTGCAAGTAATATTTGGATTAAGTTGGAAAATATAACTATGGAAGATAATCCAGAAATCGAAAATGAAATTGAAAGCAGCGGTGATGAATCGCCAGTATTTACAGTTGACAATATTACGGTGAGTTTCCCTCCCACTGTCGGGTTGACGGATGTGACCGCCTTAAAGAAGGTGCTAGACGACCAGTTGCTTGGTTGTGCAGTGAGCATCGACACATCCGCTGTTGAAGTCATTGATACGGCTATATTGCAGTCTTTACTGGTATTTAGTAAGGAAGCAGATAATAAAGGTGTGTTCACCGATTGGGAAACGCCTTCCACGGCAGTTCTCGATGCTGTGCGGCTCCTGGGGTTATCCGGCATTCATGGATTTCCTGAAGCAGCCTGATTAATGTTGTCTGATAATAAATAATAGCACCGGAAATAATCGATATGTCAGTAACTGCCAATGCAGTATCCAGAGAATTTGACTATACCCGAGCAGATTTTGACCATCTTAGGCGTTTGTCTAATGCGCATTCGGGTATTGTCGTTCCGGATGACAAGTTCAATATGTTCTACTCCCGGTTAGCCAAGCGGCTGCGGATGCTTGGTTTGTCCAGCTTCAAAGAATATTGCAATTACCTGGAAGCGCAGCCGGATGACGAATTCACTGCATTTATCAATGCCATTACTACCAATCTGACATCATTTTTCAGGGAGCAGCATCACTTTGATTTTCTCAAGCAAACTGCAATCCCTGAACTTCTAAATAACCCTGCACAGAAACGACGCATCAGGATCTGGTCAGCGGGTTGTTCGACTGGTGAAGAACCTTACTCAATTGCAATGACTGTACGTGAGCAGATCACAAATATGGCTACCTGGGATGTCAAAATACTTGCCACGGATATTGATTCTGACGTGTTGCAAACAGCAGGTAATGGCATCTATAAAGTCAAGGGTAATGAAGTGCTTAATGATGCGCGGCTAAAAAAATGGTTTATGAAAGGTCGCGATACTAATTCAGGTAAAGTTCGTGCCAGTAAGGAGTTACAGGAACTGATTGCATTTAAGCATCTTAACCTGTTATCAAAATGGCCAATGAGGCATTCGTTCGACATTGTTTTCTGTCGGAATGTATTAATATATTTTGATGCAGAATTAAAACAGACGTTGACTGAGAAGTTTACGAATATGGTACGGCCTGGCGGCTATCTAATCATTGGCCACTCTGAATCTATAGGGAAATGGGCAAATAATTTGAAGCTCATTGGGAAAACAATTTATCAGAGAGTTAAATAATGTAAATGGGATTTTTGGCCAAAAAGGACAAGCCGAATATTGTTCCGCAGCCTGGTTTTGAGCATATTTGTATGTTCTGGGATACCCGGTATGAAATGAACGGGGCGAAAATATTGCCAGGCGAATACTACGTTACGACCGACAATGAATTGATTACGACGGTGTTAGGTTCTTGTGTGTCAGCCTGTGTGCGTGATTCGGCGCTTGGTATAGGCGGAATGAACCACTTTTTATTACCTACTGGCAGCACTCAACATCCGGATTATTCAATAGGTACGGCGACACGTTATGGCAATCATGCGATGGATCACCTGATTAAATCAATCCTTGCAAAAGGCGGATCGCGGCGAAATCTGGAAGTTAAAGTATTCGGCGGCGGGCGTATGCATGAAAATATGAATCAGATAGGTGAGCAGAATATACGTTTTATCCAGCAATACATGGAAACACATGGTTTGACGATGTTGACTGAAGATATGGGAGATATTTATCCCAGAAAAGTTATTTATTTTCCCAGGACCGGGAAAGTGATGGTTAAAAAGCTGAAAACCATGCACAACAATAATGTTGCGCAGGCGGAAGAAAATTACTGGGATCATATTACTGTACGGTAAGCCAGGAAAGAGGCAAGTAATAATGAAAAAAATACGCGTATTAATAATAGATGATTCGGCACTGGTCAGGAAATTATTGACGGACATATTGTCCAGTGATCCAGCGATTGAAATTGCCGGAACTGCGCCGGATCCTTTTATTGCCCGCGATAAGATCAAACAACTCAATCCGGATGTGCTTACGTTGGATGTTGAAATGCCAAAAATGGATGGCGTTACATTTTTGCGTAACCTGATGCGGTTGCGGCCAATGCCGGTTGTGATGGTATCAACGCTTACTGAAAAAGGGGCTGATGTCACATTAGAGGCTCTGGAGCTAGGAGCCATTGATTTTGTAACTAAACCAAAACTGGATTTGACAGATAGCATACAAGAATATGCGGATGAAATTATTGGTAAGGTCAAGATAGCGGCGAGTGTGCGTGTACAAGCGTTAAGCCAAGCTGCAGCGCCATCCCGAGCTGTGTCGGCAGAAAAACAACCGCTGAAGACAACCAGTAGTGTAAATCGAAGCAGGCATTTCAAAACAACTGATCGCATTATTGCTATCGGTGCATCAACGGGTGGAACCGAGGCAATTAAAGATGTCTTGACACGCTTACCAGCAGATTGCCCGGGCGTGGTTATTGCGCAACACATTCCTGAAGCTTTCAGTGGCCCCTTTGCGAAGCGCATGGATTCTGTTAGTGCCATGAATGTCTGTGAAGCCAGTAATGGCCAGCAAGTTATGCCGGGGCATGTTTATATTGCGCCTGGCAGCCATCATCTTGAGCTGGTGCGCGATGGTGCGCGTTATATCTGTCGCTTGAGCGATGCGCCACCTGTTAACCGGCACCGGCCTAGTGTGGAAGTATTATTTCGATCTGTTAGTGAGCATGCTGGACAGAATGCAATTGGTGTTATGTTAACCGGGATGGGCGCTGACGGTGCCGAAGGCATGGCGTTGATGCATCAGCAGGGAGCGTATACAATTGCTCAGGATGAGCGAACCAGTGTTGTCTGGGGTATGCCGGGAGAAGCTGTTAAACGTAATTGCGTTGATACTGTGCTTCCCCTGCAGAAGATTGCAGACAGAATACTGGAAGTTGCAAAAGATAAGGTGAGTAAGACTCCAATCAGAAAAATGGAGGCTGTCACCTAATGTAAAAAACTTGCCAGGAGGCAGGCGATGGAAAGCCAAAGTACAACAGAGGGTGCAATACAAAAGAAAGATGCCTATGTCGAGATATGGGCCAGTTGGTCAACACTTAACTATGTTAAGGCAGAAATTATAAGTCTCTCCGAATTCGGCACCAGTCTGATGTTTGCCGAAACTTTTGTCCAACACATGGACATGTCCAGTCATCCAAGCATTAACTTGCGTATACAAAAGCAAGATACAAAGACACTGAATACGATCAAAGGTATTGTAAATAATGTGCGTGGTGCAAAAGGGTTTGTTACGCTCAGTATTGAGTATTTGAATGATCAAGGTGCTCAAACCAGGCTGCCTGCGAAGACATTTTCAACTTTTAATCGTCGGGCTACATCGCGAGCAATTCTGCCTTCTAATCCTCGTACAGAAGTCAATATTACAAATACATCAACTAATCAGAGTCTGACAGCTGCCTTAATGGATATTTCTGAGGGGGGTTTACGGCTGTTGTTTTTTAATGCGCCGGATTGCCCGGCAGGAGCTGACCGACTGAAAATAGATTTTATGCTACCCAATTCTGAATACAAGTTCAGTTTAATTGCACGGGTAATTAAAATGTTCAGTCTTGCTGGCGTTAAATCCTGTGGTATTCAATTTTCAACTGTGGGTGAAGATTATAAAATACAACAGCTGGAAATACGGAAATACGTCAAAGGGCGGCTTGCAGAATTAACGGAAGTCGCACTATTGGATTTTACAGATTAGAAAAAATACTGATTAATTCGTAAAAGCCTGTAGGAGCGGCTTCAGCCGCGAGAATCACTGATGTACCTTTCGCGGCTGAAGCCGCTCCTACAATCATTGCGTGGTCAGCACTTGCCGAGATTTCGATTGCCTAATGCGGGTGATGTGTCACCTTCGGAGCTATATAGTTTAGGATCTCCGTGTTGACCCCGTAAAATACTCAGCGCTTGTTCAGCTTGCCTGCGCCCCAATTCAAGAATGCCACCGTTAGTCAGATTGTAGTCCCGGCAGGCTTTGAGATTATCCAGCACTTCTTGCCATAAATGGGTGAGTTGTTTGGCGTTTGGTTGACTCTTAATACAAGCAGCCATGCCAGCGGAATCATTTTTATGACCCAGGGATGTGACGAGTTCAATGCGCTGGACTTCAAGTTGTTCCATTTCTCTGGTTAGTTCAGTCTTGTGCGGGGTAGTTTTCTCGATTTGTTCCAAGTCACGCGATGACAAACCATGACGTTCTGCTTCAAGACACTCAAGCAAGTTGGCTGTACATGTTTTCAGGGAACTCAACAGTACTGAGAATTTTTGTTGCATCCTTTCAACACCTCTGTGTTTATATTATTTCCATAGAATCTCTGATTAATAAGCGAGAATTTGTAGGAGCGGCTTCAGCCGCGATTACGCGCAGTGTTCATCGCGGCTGAAGCCGCTCCTACATAATTTGCACCGTGCATAATGATAAGATGCACGAATAAATCAGAACTCTATTAGAGTTTTTCCGTTAGTAACTGCTCAAAGCGCAGCAGTTTGTCAGCGATACTATCAGCATCAACTTTAAAGTTATCCTTAGCGATCGCTTCGCGAATAGCATCGACACGTTTGCTATCAACCATTGGTTGACTGGCAATTAGATTTTCCAGCTCCTGTAGCTGGCGCGATGACTCTGTCAGGCTGACTTGTTCAGATGGATTGGATGGTTGACTGGAGTTGCCGGTGTCATCCTTTTTCTGACTCTCAACCTGCGCACGATTTTTGTTGCCAGTTGGAACTGGCGGTGCATTGCGGTTGTTATCTACTTCCATTGCAGGGAACCTCTAATCTATTTCAAAACAACTTGAATAGATTATCGCCCCTTCAATCAATAACTTTAAAGCCTTTTTTCTGGCTTGCGACTAAAGCGTCACTTTTATGACGCCTTGTGAAATGACTGTGCCGTCAATCACACGTTTTGAGCCATCTGCACGCACCCGAATGAGATCACCTTCACCGCCATCTGCCAGTGCTTCGCCGACCATTCTTACCGTGAGCGGGCCGCTTTCGCCAACCAAAGTTACCCGTTGGCCACGTTTGACCAGTTTGGGTGCTTGTATCATTTGCGGTGTTAATACGCTGTTCGCAGCCAGCGTGCGTTTAGTCAATTTGCCAATGACGGGTTTGGGATCAATGTAGTAACCGTAAGGTAATGCAGAAAGATTTCGTTCCACCAGATCGAGATCTTTTTCGCTGATGGTGGTGCCTCTTGTCAGCGGTTGTCGTAATACGAGCACCTGACCAAACACCTTTATTTTAGCGGAAACGTAAATACTCCAGCCATTATCATCCGAGCATCGAACGCCAACTGTGGTGTTACCCATTTGTCGGCTACCGGGTGCCTGGAAGGCTTCAAGTCCAGTGTCACAAGATTTTAGTTTTAGCCGGGAATCGAGTTTGCCTAGTTTGATTTCGGTGCGTCCGTTATGGCTGCTGGCGGTGTAATCATTTAGAAAATCCTGTGCTGTCTGGAGGATTGTCTCCCGGCTTTGCCAGCGTTGCTCGTTGGCTTGAACTGAGGTCATGATAATCATCATAGAAATGATAGTCATCAATAATGGGCATATAGATTGTTTAGTTGGCTGCATGATTAAATCTGTGTAAAAGAATTTGTGATTCTTAATGCAAGAGATATGCCTGTTGGGTTTTAATTCGCTAATACAAACTAAATATAAATTCAAAACATAATAAGAACACATCGTCCTCTACCTCAGGGAGAGAGGATTTTATATAAGGTTCTGTTCTTATTTGATCCCCGGCCCCTCGCTACGCTCTCCCCAACCCTCCCCCTGAGGGGGAGGGGGCTTAAGCAAGTAATGACTACATACGGCAAATCAGTTTGCCGTATGGCGGACATTACTTGCCGCTTTACCTATGCATTTGTTGACAATAATTTTATAACTCTTTGATTTATATAAACAGGACCATGTTGGCACGGTGGTTGCTCTATTCATTGCATGAAACTAATCAACCGAGCTACGCATGTCCATCAGTCTTGATAAATTATTAGGCAATCTGCCGCGTAATCTCCAGGTGTATAGCCAACGTTCAGAGTTGTTGGCATCCAATCTGGCTAATTCAGATACGCCAGGTTTCAAGGCAAAGGATATTGATTTCAGAACCGTGCTGGCTTCAGCAGGTGATGAACTGGAAATGAAAGCAACCCGGTCGGGTCACCTGGGTGGGCCATCATCTAATGCAATTAAAACCGAGACGCTTTACCGAGTGCCCGTACAACCTTCTCTTGATGGCAATACGGTTGACAGTCAAATCGAACGCGGTGAGTTTACTCAAAATGCTATTCGTTACCAGTCGACATTGACGTTTTTAAACGGCCGAATTCAAGGCCTGAAACTGGCCATCAGGGGAGAATAGCCATGTCATTTTTCAAAGTATTTGACATCGCCGGTTCAGCAATGAATGCGCAGAACATTCGTTTGAATGTCACTGCCAGTAATTTGGCAAATGCCCAGAGTGTTGGTGGCAGTGAAGAAACAACATACCACGCACGCCACCCGGTTTTTTCAGCCGTGATGAAATCATTACAAGGCGACCCGGAAGTGTTCGGTGTAAAAGTGAATCAGGTGCTTGAAAGTGACGCACCTCTTGATAAACGTTATCAGCCGGATCATCCGTTAGCCAACGAAGAAGGCTATATTTTTCAGCCAAATGTCAACATGGTGGATGAAATGGCCAACATGATATCCGCTTCGCGTGCCTATCAAAGTAATGTTGAAGTTATAAGTACTTCCAAGCAGTTGATGATGGCGACACTGCGAATTGGGCAATAACAGGTAGAAGGAATTTATAAATGATTGACACTAATAATGCAGTTCCAGATGGAATATTCCGGACTGTCCGGGAGTTAGATACCGGCAGTGAACGAGAAGAACTGGGGCAGGAAGATTTTCTTAAATTAATGACCACTCAACTGGAGAATCAAGATCCGTTCAAACCTATGGAGAACGGTGATTTCCTGGCACAAATTGCGCAGTTCTCAACCGTAAGCGGAATCGGTGATCTGCAAACTTCATTCGATAAGCTGAGTGATTCTCTGGTTTCTAATCAGGCTATACAAGCAGCTAACCTGGTCGGACATAAAGTGATTGTGCCAACGGGTGTCGTAGCGCTTGAACAGGGTGGTGATGTTAAGGGCAATGTAGAACTGCCTAGTGCAAGTGGCCAGGTCACCATCAATGTTCATGACAATTCAGGACAGATTATTCGAAAACTGGAACTCGGATCTCAATCGGCAGGGCAAGTGTCATTCAAATGGGATGGGATCAAGTCAGACGGTCAATTTGCAACACCTGGAAAATATTTGCTAACAGCTGAAGCATCGTTTGACGGTGAATCTGAAGCATTGGAAACGCTGGTAGCTACCGAAGTTAACAGTGTCACATTAAACAAAAACGGAGGGCTACTGCTGGATCTTGCTGGCATTGGCCCAATTGACTTCTCTGAAGTCCGTCAAATTCTGTAAAGATTAATTGTAAGGAGAATTATTTATGCCTTTTCGTACCGCACTGAGTGGATTGAATGCAGCTTCGGCAGAGCTGCGTGTTATTGGTAACAACGTTGCAAATGCAAGCACAACAGGTTTTAAGGAATCACGTGCTGAATTTGCGGATATTTTTGCAACCTCTAGTCTGGGTACAACGTCGAATGCAATCGGTACCGGCGTTCGTGTATCTAATGTGGCTCAGCAGTTCAGTCAGGGAAATATCGGTTTTACCGATAACAACCTCGATCTGGCTATCAGCGGGCAGGGATTTTTCATCATGGATGATAATGGTGTGAATTCCTATACACGTGCAGGTCAGTTTGGTATTGATCGTAATGGTTTCGTTGTAAATAGCTCAAATCAACGTCTGACTATTTTCGAAGCAGATAATAATGGATTGATTACTGGCGGAACGGGTCCATTACAGTTAGAAAATGCAGATATTGCTCCGCAAGCGTCTACTGATGTAGATATAACAGCAAATCTGGATGCTTCAGCACCTATTCCAGGCGGTCTTGCCGCTTCCAGTACATTAGGGCTCACACCAGGTACTCAGTTGGATACCACTGCTGGTAGCTATACCACACCAAATTTCACCATGTTTGATCAGCAGGGTAATCAAATCAATAATGCTTCCATACAGTTTAACTATACAGGTACGGGTGCTGACTGGGATGTTGAATTGCTGGTCGGTGGTGCAGCGACTGTTCCTCCGACAACTGCCAGCGCTGTCACCATTGGTACTGATACGGTCACTTTAAATTGGGATCCGGATGGCCTGGGTACACAAGCGCCTACACCACTCACATTGGATACCAGTAATGTTGTCTCTACTAATGCAGGTGGTTCGAATGTAGCGAGTGTTGCAGACGGTGCGGCTCAATCCGGTTTCGACCCGACTGATGGCAGCACGTATAACAATTCAACATCATTGACGGTGTATGACACATTAGGATCACCGCATCTTGCCACAATGTACTTCCGTAAGAGTGCAATCCCCAATCAATGGGAAAGTCATTTATATGTTGACGGCAATCAACGCAGCGGCCCGGATATTCTCGAGTTCTCATCCACGGGAAGTATTTTAACAACCAGTTTTCCAAGCACAGTAACGGTTCCGGGTTTTGATCCTGGTGGCGGTGCGGCTGCGTTGAATCTTGATATGAATTTTGGAAATACTACGCAGTTCGGCAGCGCGTTTAACATCAGTGCATTGGATCAAAATGGATTCCCGACGGGCCGATTAAGTGGTATCGATATTGGTGATACGGGTGTTATCACTTCCCGTTTTACCAATGGGCAGTCACGCACCCTGGGTCAGGTTGCCATTGCTAATTTTAATAATACACAAGGTTTGCGTCAACTGGGTGATACCAGTTGGTCAGAAACTTTTGATTCAGGTGCGCCTCTGGTGGGTGAGCCTGGTGCGGGTTCATTGGGATTGATTGAGTCCGGTGCGTTAGAAGGTTCGAATGTCGATTTGACTGAAGAACTGGTAGGCATGATAACCGCGCAACGTAATTTCCAGGCAAATGCCCAGGTGATAACCACGGCGGATACCATTACCCAAACGATCATTAATATTCGTTAATAACTGATTGAGTCAATTATGGATCGAGTACTCTTTATTATGTCCAGCGGTGCGAAGCAGATTATGCACGCACAGACGCTGAACTCAAACAATCTGGCGAACGCCAACACGACAGGTTTTCAGGCTGATCTGGCTAACTTTGATGATCAGCAGTTAACCGGTGCCGGTGTCGATAGCCGGACTTATTCGGTTGCTGAAAACTCGGGTGTCAGCTTTTCAAAAGGCAGTATTGTTTCGACGGGCCGTGATCTGGATGTTGCTGTCAATGGTGATGGCTGGATTGCAGTGCAGTCGCCAGATGGCAGTGAGGCCTATACCCGTGCTGGAGATCTCCAGGTCAATATTAATGGTCAGTTGTTGACCGGTGCGGGTCATCCGGTGATGGGTGATGGCGGCCCGTTGGTGATACCAGAGTTTGAGAAATTAGAGATCGGTACAGACGGGACAGTCAGTATACGGCCGATAGGTCAGCAACCAACGGTAATCGCTGAAGTAGGGCGTATAAAATTAGTTTCACCGGATATGTCAGAACTTGTAAAAGGTGAAGATGGTCTTTTACGTACTCGTGCAGGTACTGATGCAGAGGCGAGCAATGAAGTTTCACTGGTCAATGGTGTGATCGAATCCAGTAACGTTAATGCTGTCGAGGCTTTAGTCAATATGATTGATTATTCGCGACAGTTCGAAATGGCAATCAAGTTAATGAATACTGCGAAAACTATGGATGAACAATCTACCCGACTTATGGAGTTGGGGTGAATGTGTATGCAGCTAGCCCGGTATGAAATTTACAGACACGCTGTAAATACATCCCTGTACGCTCGGCGGCAGCATCCTTGCTGCCGACGGTCTGTAAATTCCATACCGGCCTAGCTGCATACGACTGATTTTAAGAGGATAGGAAATGAATAAAGCATTATGGGTTGCAAAAACCGGTCTGGAAGCACAGCAGACTCGTATGAGTGTGATTTCCAATAACCTGGCCAATGTTAATACTACCGGGTTCAAAAAAGATCGGGCAGCGTTTGAAGATTTGTTGTATCAAAATATTCGTCAGGTTGGTGCGCAGACATCGCAGGATACCCGGCTGCCGACTGGTCTGCAGTTAGGCACAGGTGTGCGGACGGTTGCGACTGAAAAGATTCATACGATGGGTAATATTGTGCAGACAAATAATAGTCTGGACATTGCTATTCAGGGCCGTGGCTTTTTACAGGTGTTGATGCCTGATGGAAATATCGGTTATTCACGGGATGGTTCATTCAAGATGGACGATGCCGGGCAGTTGGTTACTTCAAACGGTTATGTCATTCAACCGGCCATTACCATTCCTGCCAATTCAACCAGTATTACAATTGGTTCTGACGGTATAGTTTCTGCTTTGACGCCTGGTAGTACGGCACCAGCACAATTAGGTACGGTGCAGCTTGCTGATTTTATTAATCCAACGGGGCTGCAGCCTGTCGGGCAAAACCTGTTTCTGGAAACCGCTTCAAGTGGTGCGCCATCAACGGGCACGCCTGGATTGAATGGTCTGGGTACTGTTGTACAGGGTGCGCTTGAAACATCAAACGTTAATGTGGTTGAAGAGCTGGTGGATATGATCGAAACACAACGTGCCTATGAAATGAATTCCAAAGCGATCCAGACTACGGATAGCATGTTGCAATACGTGACGAACAATCTCTAGGTTTAATAGAGATCATGTCAAAGCGTAATTATATCTCTCGCAGAGGCGCAAAGGCGCTAAGAAAACATTGTAATAGTATATTAGATTATCTACTTTGCGATCTTTGCGTCTCTGCGAGAGATAATTATTCTTCATTTCCGCCAGAAAAAACACGGGCATAAGGGAAAGCCATGTTTACAAAGCGACAAAATATGCCAATTTTGCTGATGGCCTTGACGCTGCTGGGAAGCGGCTGTGCGACAGTAATGCCGGACAAGCAGGTTTATCATCCCGCAACGCCTCCAGATTACGAATACGTGGAACCAACTCATGGTGGCATCTATCAGCTAGGCCAGGAAGTACGCTTATTCGAAGACGTCAAAGCACGCCGTGTTGGTGACTTGATTACTATTATTCTTTCCGAAAACACTTCAGCGTCAAAGTCAGCAAAAACCACAACTGATCGTGCGACAAGTATTGATGTGCAATCACCCACACTATTAGGTGCAACGCCAACGTTTAATGCGCCAGGATTTATTCCTCTAGATAGTAATCGTGGTAATACGTTGTCAGCAACGCTCGGTTCGACAAATTCATTTGAAGGTGAGGGCGACTCAAATCAGAGTAATAGTTTGAATGGCAGCATTACCGTAACCGTTGCTGAAGTATTACCGAATGGAAATATGATTGTCCGCGGAGAAAAATGGTTAACCCTGAATCAGGGTGAAGAATATATTCAGATATCAGGCATTGTGCGTCCACAGGATGTGAGGACTGATAATACTATTTTCTCGACGCTGGTAGCTGATGCCCGTATTGCCTACAGCGGCAAAGGTATGCTGGCGAATGCTAACAGTCCTGGTTGGCTGGCCAGATTTTTTAATAGTCCGATTTGGCCGTTTTAGGGTCGGCTGATAGTTAGTTATCAGAGAAGGATAAAGTAAACAGCAAAGAAGCCATCGCTGCAATACAAACAATTCGTCCCCTCTCCCTTCGGGAGAGGGACAGGGAGAGGGGATAAAAATAAGGCATTTGCTTTATTAGATCCCCTCTCCCCAGCCCTCCCCCTGAGGGGGAGGGAGCTAAAAGGGAAAGAGATTTATTATGAATAGTTTGCGCATATTTATGAACAAGAAGCTCTTAAACATATTGCTACTCTGTGCATTTGGTTTTTTATCAACAAACACACACGCAGAACGCATCAAGGATCTGGCACACGTTGCCGGTGTTCGCAGTAACCAACTGGTAGGCTACGGACTAGTAGTGGGCCTGGACGGAACTGGTGACCAAACCAGTCAAACACCGTTTACCGTGCAAAGTTTGAAGAGTATGTTACAGCAGTTTGGTATTACAATTCCGCCAAATGTAAATCCCCAATTGAAAAACGTTGCAGCTGTCGCTGTACACGCAAAATTACCTGCGTTTGCCAAGCAGGGGCAAACCATCGACATTACTGTTTCTTCTATCGGCAATGCTAAAAGTTTACGCGGTGGAACCTTGTTAATGGCACCATTAAAAGGTGCAGATGGTCGAGTTTATGCAATAGGACAGGGTGATTTGCTGGTTAGTGGTCTGAATGCAACAGGTGGTGATGGCTCTAGCATCACTGTCAATATTCCAAGTGTAGGGCGAATTCCAAACGGGGCCTCAGTAGAACGCACCGTCAAAAACCCGTTTATGGAGGGTAAGCATATCGTACTGAACCTTAACCATGGTGATTTCACTACAGCTAACCGGCTGGCAAAAGCCGTTAACAAAACATTAGGATCTGAGATGGCGCAGGCGATCGATGCGACATCTATTCGTGTCAGTGCACCGGTAGACCCAGCACAACGTGTTGCCTTTGCTTCACTGATTGAGAATGTAGAAGTAGAACCCGGTGATTCCGCTGCCCGCGTGATTATCAATTCACGAACAGGCACGGTAGTTATTAGTAAGAATGTCCGCATTGAACCTGCTGCGGTATCACACGGTAATCTGGTGGTTACCATTTCCGAAAATTTACAAGTCAGTCAACCTGGTCCGTTTTCACAAGGCACAACCGTGGTTACACCGCAAAGTGACGTGGATATTAAGCAGGATGGTAATCGCATGTTTGTCCTGGATTCCGGTATTACACTGGATGATGTAGTACGTGCTGTAAACCGTGTCGGTGCCGCACCGAGTGACCTTGTGGCTATTCTAGAAGCATTGAAGCACGCTGGATCTTTGCGCGCTGAACTGATTGTTATTTAGCACGCTGAGAAAAGCATTTTTATGTATAAATCTTTTACTCTGCGATCTCTGCGCCTCTGCGAGAAATAATTGTTTTTAGTTTTCAAATTAATGAAATGATATGACCGCGCCCGTTACACATACTGATCTATACATGGATTTCAAAGGTCTGGCGGAGACGCGCGCAAGTGCGAAGCAAAATGATCCGCAAGCTCTGCGTGAAGTTGCAGGTCAATTCGAAGCGTTATTTCTACAAATGATGTTGAAAAGCATGCGCGATGCCAGTCTAGGTGAAGGTATTTTCGACAGCGACCATAGTAAAACTTATCAAAGCATGTTCGATAAACAGATTTCCATGGATCTAAGTCAAAAGCAGGGTATAGGTCTGGCGGATATGATTATCCAGCAGCTTTCTGGCAACCCGATGGGAGCTGTACCGGAAAACCAGCCAATCATTCCCCTGGTTGATACTAAAGCCGTTGAGTCCCTGCATTTAAATATGGATGAGCGTGTGCGAGCTATCGTACCTCTCGCTGAGACAGTAACGGAAGATTGGAAACCTGATTCACCGCAAGCATTTGTCGATGACTTATGGCCGCAGGCGCGTGATGCTGCCGCTGATCTTGGCGTTAATCCTGAAGTTTTGATCGCTCAGGCTGCACTGGAAACTGGTTGGGGAAAATCCATGCTGCGTGGTGTTGATGGCAGTAACAGTTTTAATTTATTTGGTATCAAAGCGGATGCCAGTTGGCAAGGCCGCAAAGTATTCAGTGACACCGTTGAATACCAGGATGGTCTAATGCGTAAAGAACGTGCAGCTTTTCGCGCCTATGATTCACCTGCTGAAAGTTTTAATGATTACGTCGACTTTTTACGCAGTAATCCACGCTATAAAACTGCCTTGCAAGCGGTTTCGGATAATGCAAAATTTACCGATGCGCTCCAACAAGCAGGCTATGCAACTGACCCAAAATATGCGAATAAAATTAATAATATATTAAGCAGTCAGCCGCTTTCTAAATATTATAGAATCGTAGTATTTCACCGCTAGGATAAGATTGAGGCCACTCATGTCCGTTTCAAAAACTGTCACTGCCAATTTGTCACTGCATGATCAGGAGTCAATTCTCATGGCTGTAGGGTTATTAGGTACAGCGGCATCAGGCCTGTTGACTTTTCAACGTGCTATTGGTGTCACCGGGCACAATATTGCTAATGCGAATACCGAAGGTTACACACGGCAGCGTGTTGAACTAGGTACGCGCGCGCCCAGTTTTACCGGGCAAGGTTACATCGGTAATGGTGTTCAGGTTGAAAGCATTGAACGTTTGTATGATCAGTTTCAGGCAGCAAACCTGCGCAACGCCACCAGTTCAAGTCATCAGTTTGATACCTTTGCCAGTTTCTCCTCGCGCGTATCAAATCTGCTTGGGGATGCCGACGCTGGGTTAAACGCAGGGCTTGAAAGCTTTTTTGATTCAGTTCAGGGCCTGGCCAACGACCCATCTTCGATTCCAGCCAGACAAGTCATGTTAACCGAGGCGGAATCATTAACAGCTAGATTTCATTCCTTAAATAACCAGTTGGATGATCTTCGAACCGAAGTTAATGGCGGTTTGAGTAATATGGTTGCTGAGATAAACAGTCTCAGCTCTACAATTGCAGATGCAAACCGGCAAATAGTAGATGCCAGATCATCAGGTAGTGGCGAAGCACCTAATGATTTAATGGATGCAAGAGACAGATTAATTACTCGCCTGTCTGAACTGGTTAACGTACGTGCTGTGCAGCAAGAAGACGGTTCAGTCAATGTAACCATTGGAACCGGACAGCCTCTGGTAACACGCTTCCTGCCATCATCATTAGAAATAGTTCAAAATGATTTTGATGCGCGCCGTCTTGAAGTTGCTATTTCTACAGGTAATGTTTCTTCGGTTATCACGGATAATATTACCGGTGGTGAAATGGGTGCGATTCTGGATTTTCGGGATCAGGTGCTTGATCCTTCACAAAACGCATTAGGCCGTATTGCAGTGACTGTTGCCCAGGAATTTAACAGCATGCATCAATTAGGTATGGATCTTGACGGTAATGCGGGCAAACAGTTTTTTGAAATCGGAACGCCGTTGTCGTCACGGGATGTCAATAATATTAGTCAGGTCAATGTTACTGCGAGTTATGATCAGAATGATATTTCAAAATTAACAACCAGTGATTATACGCTAGGGTTCGACGGCACTATTTGGTCTATGCAGCGTGTCAGTGACGGTAAAATTGTGCCAATGAGTGGTACCGGTGTTCCAGGCGATCCTTTTGCCGTTGATGGTTTGAATATTGTTGTCAATGGTGCCGCCGCAGCAGGGGATCGCTTTCAGATTCAACCGACTCGCAGCGGAAGTCCTACAATTCAGCTTCGTCCCATCAGTGTACGTGAAATAGCCGCTGCTTCGCCCGTAAGTGTGGGTGAAAATACAAATGCTAATGGTGTGCCTGTTAATACAGGTAATGGCGCAATGGCGTTGACTGGAATTGATAGCAGCTCTTCATCTTTGAGTAGTGGTATTTCGTTGACCTTTGATGCCACCGCACAGCAGTTTAATTATACCGGTGATGCAACGGGTTCATTTGCCTATGACCCAGCAGTCGATAGCGGTACTGAATTTACCGTAGCAGGCGTTACCTTTGTTGTTTCTGGTATTCCGGCAAATACTGACAGCTTTAATATACAGGCGAATCAGAATGGCACCGGCGATAATACCAATATATTGATGTTGTCTGATCTGCAAACCGGACTAACCATGGAAGGCGGGTCAGCCAGCTTTGAGAATGCCTATGCCCAGCTGATTGGCGATGTCAGTACCCGGACTAGAACTGCACAAATTACCGCTGAAGCGCAAACTGCGCTGCAACGTCAGGCGCAGGAAACAGTTGATGCTAAATCGGGCGTAAACCTGGACGAGGAAGCAGCAGATCTGATTCGTTACCAACAAGCCTATCAAGCACTAGCACGACTTATAACCATAGCGGATGAAACTTTTCAGTCGTTATTGAACGCAGTAGGGCGGTAATTATGGCGATTAGTACGTTGCAAATGTTTCGTCAAGGTGTGAACGGTATGCTGGATCAGCAGAATGCTTTGTTGAAAACCCAGTTGCAATTATCCTCGGGAAAACGCGTACAAAATCCTGCCGATGATCCAACTGCCGCAACTCGTATCATTGGTTTAACAGAAACGCTGAGTATTACTGATCAGTTTCAGAATAATATTATTTCTGCGCGTAATCGACTAGAAGCTGAGGAAACTGTTTTAGGTTCCGCCGGTGATTTATTACAGCGGGCACATGAGCTGGCAATCAGTAGTTTGAATGGTTCTATCAATGCTAAAGACCTGGCTTCGACAGCACCGGAAATAAGGCAATTGCTTGATGAAATGTTAGGTATTGCGAATCGTAAAGACGGCAACGGCGAATATCTATTTTCTGGCACCAGGGATCGTGTCACACCTTTTAGTGCAGATGGCAGCGGTACTTTTAGTTATGCCGGTGATCAGGGGCAACGCCGTATCAAGGTTGCACCTGATAGATTAATCGCTGATGGGGATTCAGGCCTTGAGGTATTTATGAAAGTGCCTGCAACGGGTGGTGGCTATGAAGATATATTTACCACGCTTTACAATTTTGCCACGGATCTTGAAACCAACAATCTGAATCCAGCCGTACTGGATCAACTCGATAATGCATTGGATCATGTCTTGACAGTACGTGCAGGTACCGGTGCCAGGCAGAATGCACTGGACAATCAGGAACGGGTTAATGATTCACTGACACTTCAGATTAAGGAAACTCGTTCTGAAATTGAAGACCTTGATTTTGCTGAAGCGGCATCGCGGCTTAATCAACAGACGCTTACCTTGCAAGCGGCGCAACAAGCCTTTGCCAAGATACAGAGTTTGAGTTTGTTTAATTTCCTCTAATAAACCAGCAACTGTTTTGCCAATCTTTTGGCGGGATCTATTCTAGATTATCCCAGGAGATCTCAGATTGATTCGTGTATTTTGTAATTCTTAACCATTGCATATTCTGTAGGAGCGGCTTCAGCCGCGATAGACACCGCAGCTCTATCGCGGCTGAAGCCGCTCCTACAGCATTTTCATTCTTCATTGTAAATAAATACACGAGCTAATTTAAGCTTCCTGACTTAAAGCTAAAAAAGTAAAATATCTACTGGCATAAAGATTGCTTTGTATCATTGGTAATAATCGCTTACCAGATTTCTGCACAGGGAAAGGCACTATGCAACTCTTTATCAATCTCGAAGGGACACTGCTGGATGTGTCCAGCCGTTACTATGCCGTATACAGTGAACTACTAAAACAATCGGGATTTACTCCCTATGATCCATCGACTTACTGGTCATTGAAACGTGTGAGTATTGATGAGGGGGCAATCGTTGCGCGCACTACTAATCCGGGATTTGTTGAAGATTATCTGGTTGAGCATCAGGCTTTGATAGAAAACTCTGCCTACCTGATGCTGGATAGCCTGCAACACAAGGTGATTGAACAACTTGCAAGCTGGTCACAGCAACACAGTATCACGCTCTTAACCTCGAGAAATGAATATCAAGCTTTGATGGCACAGTTGAAAATGTTTGAGGTGGATAATTATTTCAATGAAGTGTTGGTCAGTGGCTATGGCCGTCCGACCTGGGAATTGAGGAAAGAACGTGTGCAATCCTGTTTGGCAGACCCAAAGTCTGCCATGATGATTTGTGACAATGAAGCAGATTTATTGGCAGCACGTTCATTATCAGTCTCGTCCATCGCAGTCGCCAATGGACGCCGTACGGGTAATCTCTTGCGTCGTCTGTCTCCCGATTCCGTAGCGGGGAATCTGGAAAATATAAATCTACATCAATGGGCCAGATCGGTTACCAGTCAGCGTCTGGATAGCAGAATGCACTGAGACAGTATCAATGCTCTATATATTAAGAGAGCCACTATTTAATTATGTAATTAATGCAACTTCTGTAGGAGCGGCTTCAGCCGCGATGAACGGTACAGAGCCCATCGCGGCTGAAGCCGCTCCTACAAGTGTTCATGAAATAATCAGGGGTTTCATAAGTAAATGAATGCGGTGCAGGGATTCGGGTGTTAGTCATATTACAAAAATAATGAAATCATGGTTCTAACTGTAAGTGTCGTATCTATCTGAATAATATAAATATTAATTTCTGTCTCAATGACAAGAAATCAATGCTGTTTGCCAGTTAAGTTTCCCTGCTTTTGAACGCTAAGTTACTCGGAAGCGGTAAATACCCGTCTTTAGGGAATAGGGTATATCCGTTAATTACATTGGACGATGGGCTCCACGGAGCGAGAGCCGTCCATTTAAAACTTTTGGAGAAATAGCATGCCTATTACCATTAATACCAATGTTGCATCCTTGAATGCACAACGTAATCTGACGAACTCTCAGAGTTCACTAAATACATCACTGCAGCGTCTGTCCTCTGGCTTGCGTGTAAACAGTGCAAAGGATGATGCAGCTGGCCTGGCCATTTCTGAGCGAATGAGTGCTCAGGTGCGTGGTTTGACCGTCGGTATTCGTAATGCCAATGACGGAATTTCACTGGCGCAGACTGCAGAAGGTGCATTGGGTTCTGTGACTGAATCACTACAACGTATGCGTGAGCTAGCGGTGCAGTCTGCAAATGCTACTAACTCAGCTACAGACCGTACCAGTCTGGACAATGAGTATCAGGCTCTGGCAACCGAGATTAACCGTTCACTACAGGGCACTGAATTTAATGGTATCGCTATTGTTGGTGCCGGTGCGACCGGTTTTGATTTCCAGGTAGGGCCTAATAATTCGGCCTTTGACCGGATTACAGTGACTACGAGCAATATGTTTGCAGATGCAGGTGTAGCAGCTGCAACGGGTGGAGATATTACATCTGTTGCTAATGCACAAGGTGCTATGGATCTGGTTGATACTGCATTGGATAATGTTAACGCAGAACGTGCAACACTGGGTGCTGCTCAGAGTAGTATGGAAACAGCTATTCGGTCTTTGGACACTACCCGTGAAAACACATCAGCAGCGCGTGGACGCATCATTGACGCAGACTTCGCTATGGAAACTGCCAACCTGACGCGTTCACAGATTCTGCAACAGGCAGGTGTAGCTATGTTGTCTCAGGCGAACGCATTGCCACAGACAGCACTCGCATTGCTGCAGTAAGCACTAGCTCTAAGTAGTAATTTGTAAAAGGAACCGGATGGTGCTTTCTGCACCATCCGGAATGCCTTTCAAGTAAAGAGGTACACCATGTCATCCGAATTGATTATTCAACCTGGTATCCAGGTTCGGGGACAAGGAACGACCCAGGTGTCTCAGGGCAATGATCGCCCGGAAATGATACCCACCATCAATCAGCGGAAAGAAATGGCCAGCACAGGTCAAGATCTGCCGCAGAAAACCGTTCATGACGCAAAATCAATAGCCAGCAAGGTCGAAACGATCGTAAGCCAGATGAGTGAATATGTGCAGAACCATCAGCGTGATTTGCAGTTTAAAATTGATAAAGACAGTGGCCAAACCGTAATCACTGTACTGGATTCTGAAACCAGAGAAGTCATTCGGCAGATTCCACATGAAAGATTGGTGCAGCTAGCTAACCATCTAGACAAAGATGAAAGTCTGATCTTCCAGGAATTGGCTTAGTTGGTATCACTTTTGCTTATTACAGAAGCAACAGATAAGCATTTATTAGAATTTTAGGATTAAGGAAAAATATGCTCAGTATTCCAGGTGTTGGATCGGGTCTAGACGTTAACGCTGTTGTCGAACAGCTGATGGCGCTTGAGCGTCGTCCACTGGATCTGCTTGAGCAGGATAAAGTCGATTTGAATGCGCAGTTAAGTGCATTTGGACAACTCAAAAGCACCTTATCGAACTATCAAAGCTCGATAACCGGTTTACGTTCGCTGGATTCATTCAAAATCTTCAAGGCAAGCTCCAGCGATGAGGATGCCTTTACGGTTTCAGCCAGCAGTGCGGCGGCCATTGGTAGTACCGATATACAAATCAATAATCTTGCTGAAAACCATAAAATGGGCTCAGTTTCGATTTTAGATACGGATACTACAATTTTAGGCAATGCAGGCGATCAGTTTACTGTGAGCATTGGGCTGGAATCGTTCAGTGTGGATGCCGGTGGTAAAACGCTTGAACAAATTAGAGATGAGATAAATAAAAGTCCAAATAATATCGGTGTGTCTGCTGTCATCATCAACGAAGATGTAGACAACCATTACCTGGTGTTAACAACGAATGAATCCGGTGTGGCTAATAGTATGGTGTTGAGTTCTACCGGCAGTATTGGAACTGACCTCGGATTTACAGACATCAGTGTGGCTGAAGATGCTGAGCTATTAGTAGATGGGTTGTACACAATTACTCGTTCAAGCAATATCATTACCGATGCGATTGATGGTCTGACCATTAACTTGCTCGCCGAGACAACCACGCCTGCTGAATTAACCGTGGTACGTGATCTGGAGAAAGTCACGGCATCTGTACAATCCTTTGTCGATGCTTATAACGGTTTTAATACTGCACTGGATGAGCTAAGTAATGGTGATCTGGGTAATGATGGATCATTACGTAGCATTGAACGCCGATTAAGAACTGTATTGAATACGGATCCAGTTGGATTAACTGGCAGTTTCACGCATCTGAGTGATATTGGCTTAAGCATTTTGCGGGATGGTACGATGACGCTGAATGCCGGTGACCTGGAAACGGCGGTGAATTCAGAGTTTGACTCTGTTTCTGAACTGTTTGCGCACGATGACCAGGGTTACCTTTTCCGCCTCGATGCAGCTGTTACTAACCTTCTAGACATTGATGGTTTGATCGATTCCAGAGAGGACGGAATTAATTCCAGGATTGATAATGCCGATCGTAGAATAGAAGGCTTGGAGTTTCGTCTGACATTAACCGAGCGCCGGTTGCGGGCTCAATTTACTGCGCTGGATACCTTAATGGGTCAGCTTAACGGCACCAGCGCCTTTCTGACATCACAGCTTTCTGCTTTACCCAGTATTGGTTAACACAGATCAAGGATTGAATAGAGGATAATCAATGAGTCATGTAAACATTCAAAATGCATTGCATCAGTATAGTCAGACAGCTGTTGAAACCAGTATAAATACAGCCAGCCCACATCGCCTGGTGCAGATGTTGATGGAAGGTGTGCAGGATAAAATTCGCATTGCCCGTTTACAGATGGAACGCAAGGAATTAGGCGAAAAAGCAAAGAGTATTACCTGTGCGATCTCGATCGTGGATGGTTTACGTATGAGCCTGGACAAAGAAGCTGGCGGTGATATAGCGCAGAATCTTGATGATATATACGATTACATGGTGCGTAGGCTGATCGATGCAAATTTATCTAATGAGCCTGAAATACTGGATGAAGTTATGGCCTTAATGCATCAGATCAAGGAAGCCTGGGATACCATTGCTAATGTTGAGAGCACTGGTGTTACCACCTGATTTGATTATGTCAGTAAAACAAAAACAGGCTCTGCAGAAAGTATTACAATTTAGCCAACAAATGCTTGTTCACGCTGAAAAAGATCAGTGGGAAGCGCTTATAAAGCTGGAAACTGAAAGGGAACCTTTAGTTGAGCAGGCACTGACTACTATTCCAAGTGGTAGCGAAAATGTAAACGAAGTCAGGACTGCAATTCAGGAAATGTTACGCATCAATGCGTTAATCACCGAACGGTTATCAGCTTATCAAGCTACGGTTGCTGGGCAGTTGCAATCGATTGGTACTGGCCGGGAAGCTATCAAGGCTTATCAAAAGTGTTCAGTTTAAATTGCCGGACGTCATTTTCATCGATATACCTGGCCTGACACCCCCTTAAATTACGAAAGTAGATAATAAAAACAGCTTAAGCTGTTGTTTATAATTTGAGTATCCATTGCTACTTGTATTCCCTGTCTGAGGCAGGCTCGGATACTTTTAGATTATTTTTCAGTAAATCAATAGGCTGTGCCCACTTCCGCACAAATCTTGTGCATAGACAATATTTTGACATTCCTTCCCAACAATGCTTAACTTTCGCTGCTATTTAGTCTGTAACCTTTGAATGTAACTACCAAAAATAAGGCGGGCATTGACGATGGGAGAATCCTTGTCAACTGACGAACCCAGGGTGCTGGTTATTGAAGCAGATTCTGACCGTGGTCATGAACTGCAAGCAGTCCTGCAATTTATCAATCGTGACTCTATCTGGACGCAGAATTGTGCGAACTGGAAAGAAGGTATTGATAGTTCAGATGAACTTCTGGCGGTTTTGATCGGCAGTTGTAAATCTGACAAAGCGCTGCAAAAATTACTCAAAGAAGTGCATGTTTTTGATGAGCACTTACCGATATTTTTTCTTGCCGAAAAAGACAAAGAACCTACTGTCGCGATTGAAGCGAGTTCCTGCATTCTTGGCCGGATTGGGTTGCCTGCGCGTTATTCGCAACTAACCAGCGCCCTGCATCAGGCTGAAGTGTATCGCGAAACACAGCGCGATGGCGCACAACAACGTCCAGTAGATTTATTCCGAAGTCTGGTCGGCACCAGTCGTTCAGTGCAACAAGTTCGCCGAATGATTCAGCAGGTTGCTGATTCTGATGCCAATGTCCTGATTCTGGGTGATTCCGGAACCGGTAAGGAAGTTGTAGCACGTAATTTGCACTACTATTCAACGCGCCGTAATGAATCGTTTGTGCCTGTCAATTGTGGCGCAATACCAGCCGATTTACTCGAATCGGAATTATTTGGTCATGAGAAAGGTGCCTTTACCGGTGCTATCAGTACCCGCCAGGGACGTTTTGAATTGGCCGAGAAAGGCACTTTGTTCCTTGATGAAATTGGCGATATGAGCTTGCCTATGCAGGTGAAGTTATTGCGCGTCTTGCAGGAACGGGTTTTTGAGCGGGTTGGCAGCAACAAACCAATTAAAGCAAATGTACGTATTATTGCAGCGACACACCGGAATCTTGAAGAGGCCATTACTGAGGGAAATTTCCGCGAAGATCTTTTTTATCGCTTAAATGTTTTTCCAATTGAAATGCCACCACTGCGTGATCGTACTGAAGATATTCCCTTGCTGGCAAATGAGTTGATCCGCCGTATTGAACATGAAAAACGTGGCTCAGTGCGTTTAACCCAGGCGGCAATGGTTACTCTCTGTCAATACAATTGGCCAGGGAATGTTCGTGAGCTGGCAAATTTAATTGAGCGTCTGGCAATTTTATACCCATTTGGCATCGTCGATGTAACCGATCTGCCAGAGAAATTCCAGAGTGATGTTGAAGGTAATTCCGATCAACCGGTATTCAGCGACGAAATGCTCACCAATCAACCCGTACACTATGATCTGGAAACAGAGCCGCGTTTACCGCGTGATGGTCTTGATCTAAAAGAACATCTGAGTAATCTGGAAGTTGGTTTCATCAAACAGGCACTGGACGATGCTAACGGTGTAGTCGCCAGAGCGGCCAAACGTCTTGGTATGCGCCGTACTACATTAGTTGAAAAACTTCGGAAATATGGCCTTCATCGTAACGAGGAAGCGCCGAGAGTTTGACGCGACCCCAATTATTCAATTATAACTTATTGATTTATATGGCTTGATGCCTTCGGGCATACTCCTTGCAATCAAATTCGCGTGGGCAAATGCCCAATAGACGAATCGGGAGCAAGGCCTTTCATGAGCCAGCAGATAAAAGCTAGTCAACAATTGCAGGATGCATTTGACCAGTTCAGTGAATTATCTGAGCAATTGCAGGATACCTACCAGGGTTTACAGGATCGTGTTACTTCGTTAACACGTGAATTGTATGCCGCGCGTAGCGAACGTCTTAAGCAACTGACAGAAAAGGAACAACTGGCCGAGCGATTAGGTGTTCTATTAGGAACACTGCCAGGTGGTGTCATTGTGCTGGATGCACAAGGTGTCATCTGCGAATGTAATCCGGCTGCCCTGCAAATTTTCCGGCAACCTCTGCTAACCAAGCTCTGGCGCGATATACTCCCGCAAAAATTATCAGACAGTGGGGACGGTAATGATTTGCAACTCCCCGATGCGCGTATCGTTAATATATCTCGCCGACCATTAGAGACTAATGGAGGTTGTATATTATTAGTGCAGGATGTTACTGAAACCCGTGCGTTGCAGAAACAGGTGAATCGCCAGGAACGGTTAACCGCGATGGGTGAAATGACCGCCCGATTAGCACATCAACTAAGAACTCCTCTGGCAACAGCGCTGCTTTATGCATCCCATTTGAATAAACCCCAGGCCAGTCCGAAACAGCGCATGCATTCCAGTCAACAACTTCTGTCGGGATTGCATCACCTTGACCAAATGATTAATGACATGCTGGTATTTTCGCACGGTGGCAGCAGTAGTGATGAATTGATTTCATTAGTTGATTTGATTGAGCAAGTACGTGTTTCTCTAACTCCTCAATTACAGTCAGTTAATGCAGAGTGGAAAGTTATCAAGGACGACTGCCCATTTACCTTGTATGGAAATCCAGTTTCATTATTTGGGGCATTGTCAAATCTTGTCGCCAATGCATTGCGTGCGAGTGGTAACAATGCTCAACTGACATGGCAAATTAAACAAGAGGACAACATATTAAAGTTGTCACTACAAGACAACGGCCCAGGAATTGAGAACCAACTAGGCGAACATATTTTTGAGCCATTTTTTACAACCCGCAACAATGGTACCGGGCTTGGATTGCCTGTGGTTCGTACTGTTGTTGAATCGCATGGAGGCAATGTGTATTTAGCTAATACAAAGAACAACGGTGGTGCATGTTTCATCATTGAGTTGCCTGCAAGTAGGCAGCAGAACATGCCCAGTCATCTGCAGAGCGTGGCATTTAATAAGAGCCGGTCTGAGCAGAGTAGCATCCAATGAATCAACCGACAGTATTGATTGTTGAAGATGATGTTGCATTGAGCAGCGCATTAGGCACCACATTGGAAATAGCTGGTTACGCAGTGGATATTGCGACGGATGGTTTTTCTGCACTGGAAAGAATTAAACAGGCGCTGCCGGAGATTGTTGTCAGCGATGTACAAATGGAAGGCATGAATGGCCATGAGTTACTCAAGAATATTAAAGCGCATCATTTAGAGCTTCCAGTCATTCTCATGACTGCGTACGGCACCATTGAAATGGCCGTAGATGCGATGCGCAGTGGCGCTGCTGATTACCTGGTTAAACCATTTGATGCAGATGTGCTGGTCAACATGATCAGTCGTTATTTGCCATTAGTCGAAGTGAACACCGGAATCGTGGCTGAAGATATTAAAACCCAGCGCCTGGCAATATTAGCAACCCGGGTTGCTGGCAGTGAAGCCACGGTAATGATCAGTGGAGAGTCAGGTACTGGTAAGGAAGTGTTTGCGCAATTGATTCACGAAAAATCATCGCGTAATAACGGGCCCTTCATCGCTATTAATTGTGCTGCGATTCCAGAAAATATGTTGGAGTCATCATTGTTTGGTTATGAAAAAGGAGCTTTCACCGGAGCTTATCAGGCACGCGCTGGTAAATTTGAACAAGCTCAGGGTGGTACCTTGTTGCTGGATGAGATTTCAGAAATGGATCTGGGCTTGCAAGCCAAACTACTCAGGGTTTTACAGGAGCGCGAAGTTGAAAGGCTCGGTGGAAATACTGTCGTTAAGCTGGATGTGCGGGTACTGGCTACCACCAATAGACGAATTCGCGAAGAAGTAGCAGCAGGGCGGTTCCGTGAAGATTTATTTTACAGGCTTAATGTTTTCCCTCTGCATCTCCCACCTTTGCGCGAACGAACTGCAGATATATTGCCGTTAGCGGAACGCTTAATAAATAATCATTATGTGGAAGGCCAGGGTTACCCATGCCTGACAAAAAAAGCAGAACAGGCTTTGTTGCAACACCAGTGGCCTGGTAATGTCAGGGAACTTGATAATGTCATTCAGCGCGCCTTAATTTTATTGGAAGGTGATCATATTGAAGCTGAGCATTTGCAATTTGAACCTGAGCAATATGCCAATAGTATTGAACAAGAACTAGACGCAGAACATGACGAAAAGGAAAGTGGTTTGGGGAATGATCTTAAAAACCGCGAATATCAGTTAATAGTAGAGGCGCTTGAAGCCGATGCAGGTAATCGAAAAGTGGTTGCCGATAAATTAGGTATCAGTCCCCGCACTTTACGCTACAAGCTCGCAAAAATGCGTGAACAGGGCATAGCAATTCCTGCCTAGGAGTAATAATTATGACTAATATAAATGTTGACCAGGTTCTTGCACAGATGCGTCAGCTCACTGCTGCAGCTCAGGGTGTCGACAATAACCCATCCAATATTAATGCAGCCAATAATAGTGCAGTTGGGAAAACCGGTTTTTCAGATTTGCTGAAAACTTCAATTGATAAAGTAAATGCAACTCAAATGGAGGCCGGTAAGCTTTCTGAATCTTTCAGTGCAGGAAATCCCTCAGTAGAGTTGAGTGATGTCATGATTTCCTTGCAGAAAGCCAGCGTTTCCTTTCAGGCGATGACTGAGGTCAGGAATCGGCTTGTTGATGCCTACCGCGATATTATGAATATGCAGTTGTAACTGTATTTTAATAATTTACACAGTTTATTCTTTTCATAGAAATAGAGAGTTTTGATGGCACTTGTAAACGCAGAAACAGTAACCGGTTTTCAAAGATTGCCGGCACTCCGGCAGCTGGGACTTATGATTGGTTTGGCGGCTAGTGTGGCGCTTGGAGTGGCCGTAGTCCTTTGGTCGCAAACGCCAGCTTATACGCTGCTGTATGGCAATCTTTCAAGCGCGGACGCGGGTAATGTGATTGATGCGCTGCAAAAGTCCGGGATTGAGTTTAAAGTTGATCAGGCCACAGGCGCGGTCATGGTGCCGAATCGTAAATTGCATACTGCACGAATGGAACTGGCAAAAGATGGCTTGCCAGAAGGCAATGCTATAGGTTTTGAGTTATTGGAAAAAGAACAGGGTTACGGTACCAGTCAGTTTATTGAAACGGTTCGTTATCAACGGGCACTGGAAGGTGAGTTAAGTAGAACCATCAGTGCATTGCGAAATATTGAATCTGCACGGGTACATCTGGCAATTCCTAAACGCACAGTGTTTTTACGTGATAGCAGTAAACCGACCGCCTCTATCATGACTAAATTATATTCTGGCCGCACTCTGGATGAAGCACAGGTTGCAGCCATTGTGCATCTGGTCTCATCCAGTATTCCCCATCTTGAACCTGCCGGGATTACTGTAGTCGATCAAAATGGAAACTTGTTAAGTAATGGAACGTCAAGTGAAGGTATGGCTGCCACATCAAGCCAGTTTGCCTACAACCGTAAACTAGAGAAGTCATTTACCGATCGGATTAAAGAGTTGCTTGAACCCATGGTCGGAAAAGGTAAAGTCCGTGCCACGGTTGCTGCTGATCTCGATTTTACAGTTACGGAACGTACGCAGGAAAGCTATAACCCGGATCTTCCGGCACTGCGTAGTGAACAAATCAGTGAAAATCTTTCAAATTCTAATAGCTCGAATGCAGATGCCTCTGGTTCTTCCAATGCGGGTGCGGGTGGAGTGCCGGGTGCTTTGAGTAATCAACCACCGGAGAGTGGACAATTACAAGGTAATGCGCAGGGTGACGAGTCTAGCAGTGAGTCAGAAAGTACTCGTGGTAATAGCCACAAACGCAGCGTGAGAAATTATGAGCTCGATAAAACGGTCAGTCATACCAAACTGGCAAGCGGGACAGTACGGCGATTATCAATTGCTGTGGTGATCGATAACAAACAAACGGTCGATGACAAAGGCAAAACCACCAGCAGTCCATGGGATGCTACAGAACTGGCAAGTTTTACAACATTGATTAAAGAAGCTGTAGGCTTTAGCGAACAACGTGGTGATACGGTGAATGTAATTAACTCTTCATTCCTGCCACCACCTGAAATTGAGCCAATCCCGGAACCCTCTTTGCTTGAAAAGCCATGGCTTTGGGATGTTCTCAAACAAGTGGCTGGTGCACTGGGTCTTGTACTCCTGGTATTTGGTGTCCTCAAACCCATCCTCAATAATCTGGCTAAACAAGGCGCAATGGCGGCACCTGGAATGATACCTGCAGCCGTGAATGCTGATGGCAGCCCTCAAATGAGTGATGATCAACTGCAATTGAGCGGTGCAGCGCAGCAACAACAGGGTCAGTTACAGGCGCCGGCACAAAGTTATGAATCGTCATTGCAAAACGCACAGTCTGTAGTCAGCGAAGACCCTAAACGAGTCGCGCAAGTTGTTAAAAACTGGGTGGCAGAAGATGGCTGATTCCAGCGCTACAAATTTATCAGGTACAGACCGCGCTGCTTTATTGTTGCTTGCTTTAGGTGAAGATAAAGCTGCCGCAGTTCTGAAACATATGGGGCCAAAAGAAGTACAAAAAGTGGGTTCTGCTATGGCTACCATGACGAATGTTGGGCGTGATCAGTTGGTCACTGTGCTGGATGAGTTTAATTCCAGGGTGCTGGATCAGACTGCATTGGGAGTAGGTGCTGAAGATTATATTCGTAAAGCGATGGTCGAAGCGCTAGGTGAAGAAAAAGCCAGTGGCTTGATGGATCGGATTCTTCTAGGTAGCAGCTCAAAGGGGCTTGAAGCACTGAAATGGATGGATGCGCGTGCCGTAGCGGAAATGATCAAGCAGGAACATCCACAAATTCAGGCGATAGTATTGTCTTATCTGGACAATGATCATGCTGCTGCTGTACTAGGGTTTTTTCCACAAAATACCCGCCATGATGTATTGCTGCGCATTGCAACGTTGGATGGCGTGCAGCCATCTGCATTGCAGGAACTGGATCAAATTCTGGAAAGTCAGTTCAGCGGTAATCAGAGCATGCAGTCTTCTTCAGTGGGTGGTGTCAAAGCTGCAGCGAATATTCTTAACTTCGTGGATAGCGCAATTGAAAGCGAAGTGATGGAATCGATCAAGGAAGTTGATGAGGACATTGGTCAGCAAATACAGGACTTGATGTTTGTGTTTGATAATCTGATTGATGTTGATGACCGGGGTATACAGGCATTGTTGCGGGAAGTAGCTTCAGAGACTTTAATCCTGGCGCTTAAAGGGGCTGATGAAGAACTGAAGGAAAAAATATTCAAAAATATGTCCAAGCGTGCTGCAGAAATGATGCGCGATGATCTGGAAAATAAAGGTCCTGTGCGATTAAGTGAAGTTGAAGGCGCGCAAAAGGAAATACTGTCAATAGCACGCCGCATGGCCGATTCAGGTGACATCATGCTGGGCGGTAAGGGAGCAGAGGAATTTGTCTAAGGTTATTTGTGGTAATCAAGTTGATGCCGTTCAGCCATGGCGTGCACCGGAAGTGGGGCAGGGTGAAAGTTCACAAGGCTTATTGACTGCCGGTCAAATGGAAGCCTTGCAGGATCAGGCCAGGCAGGAAGGTTTTGACCAGGGTCTTCAGGAAGGCCGCGCTGCGGGTGCACAACTCATCAAAGATCAGGTGACTCAACTGGCATCACTATTCCAGGCATTACAAGCGCCTTTTGCTGAACTGGATGAAACAGTCGAAGAGCAATTGGTACAGCTGTCTCTCATAGTGGCCCGGCAACTGGTGCGCCGTGAATTAAAAACAGACCCTGAACAGGTTATTGCAGTTGTCAGGGAAGCGATGGCTGCTTTGCCGGTTACCAGTCGAGAGTTAAGATTGATTTTACATCCGGATGATATTGAGATGGTTCGCGATGCCTTGTCAATGCATGAAGAAGCCCAAAATATAAATATAGTTTCAGACCCCGTTCAGACCAGAGGAGGGTGTCGAATCTTGACTGAATCATCGCAAATTGATGCCACGGTTGAATCAAGGATAAACGCCATTATTGCAAACGTATTGGGTGGCGAGAGACGTGCAGATGGTAACTGATCAACTGGAAACTAATAGAAGCAGTATCTGGAAGCAGCGTTTAGATCCCTATTTGGAGCGAGCTGCTGAACCAGTGCCCATGCAAGTGGAAGGCCGTTTAACACGCATGGTTGGCCTGACGCTGGAAGCCGTTGGTTGCCAGGCTCCAATTGGTGGACGTTGCCTGGTAACGTCTTCACTAAGTGAGCCAGTTGAAGCAGAAGTGGTAGGCTTTCATGATGACAAAATTTTTCTTATGCCGCTGGGTGATCTGCAAGGATTAGGGCCAGATGCACGGGTTAAACCTTTGCATACAACCTGTCAGGTACCGGTAGGCGATAATTTGCTTGGGCGGGTGCTTGATGGAACAGGGCATCCATTGGATGACAAAGGACCTTTACGACCTGAAAAACTGGTGTCGTTAACAGGCAAATCTATAAACCCGCTAAATCGTGCACCTATACAAGAACCGCTTGATGTTGGTGTTGGCGCGATCAATGCGTTGTTAACGGTTGGACGGGGTCAGCGGATGGGACTATTTGCAGGCAGTGGTGTTGGCAAGAGTGTCTTGTTGGGCATGATGACACGCTACACCAATGCTGATGTCATCGTCGTTGGTTTGATCGGTGAACGTGGCCGTGAGGTCAAGGAATTCGTTCAAAATATTCTGGGTGAAGCGGGGCTGTCACGTTCAGTTGTGATTGCAACACCGGCAGATACTTCTCCCTTGATGCGGTTACATGGCGCCATGTTAGCGACCAGTGTTGCTGAACATTTTCGTGATCAGGGTAAACAGGTTTTATTGTTAATGGATTCATTAACACGGTTTGCCCAGGCGCAGCGTGAAATAGCCCTGGCTATCGGTGAGCCACCGGCAACCAAAGGTTATCCGCCTTCTGTATTTGCTAAACTGCCGCAATTGGTTGAACGTGCGGGTAACGGTAAAGTAGGTGGCGGATCAATTACTGCATTTTATACGGTGTTGACAGAAGGTGATGATCAGAATGATCCAATTGCCGATGCAGCAAGAGCCATATTGGATGGGCATCTGGTGTTGTCGAGAGAACTGGCAGAAGCCGGACACTATCCGGCCATTGATGTAGAGGCTTCAATCAGCCGCGCTATGACTGAAATTGTGAATCCGGAACACGAGCAGGCAGCTAGACGCTTCCGGCAAATCTATTCAACCTACCGTCAGAACCGTGACTTGATCAGTGTCGGTGCTTATCAGGCTGGCAGTGATCCGCGTATCGACGAAGCCGTTGTGATGTATCCACAGTTAAATAATTTCTTGCAACAAAATTTGAACCAACAAACTGGCTTTTCCGAAAGTCTGTCTGGACTCGCGCAATCACTGGGCAGTGTTGACGCGTTATGACCCGTACTAAACGCATGCAACCTGTTCAACGTGTAGCAGAGAGCCGCGAAAATACTGCGGCAAAACATATGAGTGAAAGCCGTCAAAAACTATCTGACCAGGAAGCCAGATTAAAAGAACTGCAGGCCTACCGGGATCAGTATGCCGCACAATTTTCTACCCGTGGCCATGCTGGCCTGGATGCGCTTCAGCTGCATGACTACCGAATATTTCTTGCGCGATTAAATCAAGCCATACAGCAACAGGAGCTAATGATAGTACAGTGCCGTAACCAGCATCATCAAAATCAGGATCAATGGAATGATTTACACCGGCACACCCAGGTTGTTGATAAATTAATTGAACGTTTTAAGGCGGATGAGCAACACGAGCAGAAAAAACGCGAGCAGCAGATGCTTGATGAACATGCTCAAAGGATGCATCGCCATTCTCAAAAAACAAAATAATTATTGATGCTCTGATTTATTCAGGATATTCCTCCAAGTTGGCATGTCTGTTGCTCTCTTCTTGTTAACGATAAAACAAGTAAGTTGAGTAATGGTATGACGCAACCAGTCATTTTTCCTGCAGTAAACGTGGCAAGCTCCACGGGTACGCTTCCTGTGGTGGAAAATAGTACGGAATTACAAGGTGCTACAGAGGCATTTTCTGGCCTTTTGGCATTATTAAGTGGCTCTCTGGGTAATCCCCCAGTGACGGGTGAAGTATTGCAGGCAACAATCGAAGGCAAACAAGTGGCGGATAATGGCCAAGATTTGCCGTCTGAAGAATTGATTGACGGCAATAACGGTGAATCATTGCCGTTACTTGCTGGTACATCCATTGAAGCATTAGAAATAGCTGATAAAGCACCTGCCACTACTGTTTCTGCAGCGATTAAAACTATCCTGGTAAAGGAAGCTCCTCAGGAAATTACTTTAGATGAATCTTCACTTGAGGAAGAACCTGTTATAGCCACTGGCTTACCACAAACATCTATTGATACCACTATTCCGCCTGCCATCACACAACCGCTGTTAACAGAGCAGACCAAACTGGAAATTCCTGCTTCTGGAATGCTACTTCAGGAACAATCCGTAAGGCATCAAGGCTTCAATCAGTTAGAAAATCGAGAATTAATTGGCAAACAAATCCCCCTGACTGTTAATGCAAACGAGATGGATGATGCTTTACAGACAGCCAAGACAATTTCAGAAGAATTGATAAAACCAGTTGTGCGTACTGCTACTCCTCCTATCGATAGCAGTATTATCATGCAAGATTTACGACGCATATCAACACCTGTAACAGGAAGCGAAATAAGCAATCGTCACGATCTGACAAGTGTGCTTTCAGCAGTGCAGACAATGGCCCCAGTACCGGCCCAAAACAGCACACAGGTATTACCCAGTCTGAGTCTTAATACACCCTTTCAGAACGCGGGTTGGAATCAGGAAGTAACAGATAAGATTCAGTGGATGGTTAATCAAAGAATACAGGGTGCAGAAATTAAACTGAATCCTGCACATCTGGGTCCTATGGAAGTGAAAGTTCAGATGCAAAATGACCAGGTAACTGTTCAATTTACTGCCGCACACAGTATCGTTCGTGATGCACTTGAAGCAGCGATACCTCGTTTAAAGGAAATGTTTGAAAACCAGGGCGTGCAACTCGCGGATGTTGATGTCTCAGAAGAGTCTTTTACACATCAGCGCCAGGCACGAGAAGAAAACCTATCTCATCATTCCGCCGGTTCATTAGAAAATAAGGTTGACCAGAGTATTGAAGATGGGCCTGTAGAACGTTGGTCGACAGCCGTTTCAGTAGCTGGCCGATTGGATTTATTTGCATAGCAAAAGAAGTCTTAAATTAATTAATGGTTAACTAGAGCGCACCTTGCCAGAATGGCAATAAATTTTGTTTAGGATGAGTCTAAGTGTGTAATGTTTGTACAGAGATTCTGTTGGCACTTTAACTGTTAGACAAACAAAACAAAATTTTGACGTTTTAAATGATCTCTGACAAGTTATGGCAGATGTTAAATGTGTTCTAGTTGTTTTACGTTTCTGTAAGATCTTAATTTAACTGATTGATTGTATTGCCAGTAACGGCTATGGTAAATTGAATACTATTATAAAGAATCACGGACGCGAAGATGCCAGCAGCGGCGAAAAGGCGGGGAGCGCAGGCGAAGACTCAGCAGACGAATAGCAGAAAAAAAATATCGTCGCCTGTTTCCGGTAAAGAATTTAATTTTGTACTTCAGATTTCTGAGCATGATTCCGTGTTGTTGAATCGTTATCAGGAAGTTCTGGTGCAGGGTGCGGCTGGCTATGCCGAAGCCGTCTATAACTATCTGTTCGATAATCCCGACATTGCAGATGTATTGTATGCCTATGAACGTAAGGGTGGCAGCATTGGTGAGTTTGTCCGCAGCCAATTGCAGCATATGTTGGGATTGTTAAATGGCAATGTAGACAATGCCGCTACAGCACAAACTGAATATAGAGGACGAACACTGCATCAGTCGGGTGTCAAACCGGTTTGGATGCTTGGTATCTCTCGTCTTTTTCTGGAACATTTGCAACAATTAATATTAACTGACGATCAGATCGATCAGCAGGATCGAGAACAACTTAGATCTGCATTGGTTAAAATTATTTTTCGTGATGCTGGCATCACAAGTGAAGCATACTGGCGTGCAGCAGTTGAAAAGCTTAGCGACCAATGTGACGTAATGGACGAAGAACATAATCTGGCTGACCAACTGCTCGGAAGTATTCCTCAGATGCTCTGGACTGTTGATATTGAAACCAACAGCATCAGTTATGCCAGTCCTGGCACCCGACAATTTTGTAATGATCAGCTTGAAGCACCCATCCCCTGTTTTTTCCGTATCGATGGATCAGAGAGAGAGCGGGTTTTAACCGCCTGGCAACAGGTTATTGATGGTGAATCCGTGCAATTGGAAGTACGCGTTACCGAAGCTGATGATAAAGTGTTCTGGTACAGGATCGCCTTTCACCCAATAAAAAATCGGCGTAAACGTGTTTTGCGCGTACATTGCCTGATGGAAGATTTCACAGCATTGCGCAGTGACCGGCAACGATTGGAGCAGTTAGCAACTACAGATGAAATTACCGGGCTTGCTAACCGGGCATTGTGGTATGACCGACTTACATTAGCGGTGAAAGCAGTGCAACGTACGCCGGGTAGCAGTATTGCGGTTATGACACTGGATATTAATCAGTTCAAAATGTACAACGACTCTTTGGGTCAACAAGGTGGCGATGACATATTGCGTCAGGTTGCCATTCGTCTACGTAAGGTTGTGCAAGATTCAGATACTCTCGCCCGATTAGGTGGCGATGAATTTGGTATTATATTGTCATTACCTCTGGAAGAAACAGAACAGGCTGTTGATAAAGTATTACTCAAGCTGGTTGATTCCATGTCTAAGCCTTTTATCGTTGGTGATAAAAATTTGTGCCTGAGTATAGCGACCGGCATTGCATTTTCACCGCAACATGGTGATGATCCTGACACACTCGTGAGCCATGCCAGCAGTGCTATGTACCGTGCAAAATGGAATTCAACACCTTTTGTTATTTATGAAGCCGGTTTAACTCCATCGGCACAAGAGCAGCTACAGTATTCCGGGCAGTTACATGGTGCATTAGAAAGAAATGAATTCGTGCTGCATTATCAACCCAAAATTGATACGCAAAATGGAAAACTTTCTGGTGCTGAAGCACTTATCCGCTGGCATCATCCTCATGATGGTTTGGTTCAGCCGTTGCAATTTATCCCGGTTGCTGAACAGCTGGGTATGATTATGCCAATTACCGATTGGGTGCTGACTCAAGCGTTGTCTGAGAGCAAGCATTGGTCAAATAGTGGCCAGGCAATACCTGTCTCAATCAATGTCTCAGCACGTTCATTTCAGTCACCCGACTTGCTCGACAGCATTGAAAGGGCGCTATCTGATGCCGGTGTAAAGGGCAGTCAACTTGAGATCGAGATTACAGAAGGAACGCTCATGCTCGATCTTGATCAGGGTGCCAGCATCCTGGCTAAATTAAGTGAACTGGGTGTTGGTATTGCTATCGACGATTTTGGTACAGGATATTCTTCATTGGCATACCTCAAGCACCTGCCAATCAGTACGCTGAAAATTGACCAGTCTTTCCTGGAAAATTTACAGCCAGGTACGCAAGATGCGGCCATAGTGCGATCCATCATTGAGTTGGGTCATAACTTACACTGCAAGGTTGTTGCTGAAGGTGTTGAGGAACAATCTGTACTCACCCAGTTACAGCAACTGGGTTGTGATTCAGCACAGGGATTCCACATTAGTAAACCGTTACCCTGTGATGGTTTTGCCGACTGGCTATCAAAAGCCGGGCACTAAATGTAGGAGCGGCTTCAGCCGCGAAGACCCCCCCCCCGGTAATCACGGTTAACCCGCTGCATAATATTCCTTAATAAAAATACCTGCGTCTCCTCATGGAGACAGATTGGGTTCTTTAACTTTTCATGCACTTCGCTCACAATAGCTGATTAATAATAATCAACATTGACGGTGAAAGTTACCAATGGAAATCTCATGGAAAGACAGTATCTATTTACAGCGCGAAAAATTAGGCAAGCTGCTCAATGAATCATTGGTAGATCTGGCACATGCCTGCGTCCCTGTTTGGGGTGACAGGAATCAGCTGAATAAGGTGCTACTGGCTGGTTTTTCAGGTATTCCATACTGTACGTTTTTGTATGTACTCGACGTTGATGGAGTGCAAATATGTGACAATATCTGTACAGATGGCTTGATCACTGAACACTTCGGGCGTGACCGTTCAAAGCGTCCCTATATGAAAGAGGCAGTACCGGCCTGGGGTTTCCTGCTTTCTGATGCCTATATTAGCCTCTATGCAAAACGTCCCTCTCTGACGGCATTACATGTGATCAGATCTGAACAAGGTATGCTGGGATATCTGGGTGCAGATTTTGATTTACGCGATTTGCCGGTTACTTCCAAGTTATATGAAGAATCGAATGAGTGGCGACAGATAAAAGGTGATCCAGCTATCAGAGGCTCGCTTTTCGAACAGTACCGTGTTGACAGTTTGATGGATCAAAACATGGACGAATCGTTATCGATTCTTGAAGATTTATTAACTGAGCGGGGAGTATTCCAGTGTGTCATTCATTTTTCCAGCAGCCGGGCAACCGTGTGGACAGTTGAGGATCCCTATCGTTACCGATTACTTGATCGAGAAGCTCTTGTAGATCCAGATATCTGTCTGGCTTATCCACGTACACCTTATCCGGTAGATGCAATATTACCTGCCGAAAAAATTGCCGCAATCCTCTCTACCATGCGTTCATTGCGGCTTACCGATGAAACCATTTATCTTCGCTCTGCCTCGATCAATCTGTTCAATGGTCTTATCAGCGTGACATTTTCATGTGATGGCTCGCATTACATGCGCTATGACGAATTTCTACGCAAAAACACTTCTTTCTGGTTTGGTACAGCGGCGTAATCATAATATCTCTTGTCATGCCAATGTCCATTACAGACATAGTATTGCCAGATTTTTGATAAATTAAGTCAATTTCCCGACGCATCAAAAATACACGCCTATAACTCATTGTTATTAATCAATAATAAATAGCATGCATCCGTGGCATACGTCTTGCTATTCCCTGTGTGGAACAGACTCGGGGATAAACCTATGCCAGCAAAAGAAGACGATCTAGATTTGAGCGGTGATGAAAAGTCAACTGCGAAACCCAAAAAATCCAAGAAACTGCTGATCATCAGCATTGTTGTGTTGTTTCTCGGCGCGTCAGCCGGTGCGACTGCTTATTTTACCGGCATGCTCGGCGGTGAAGAAACGGTCGTTGCAGAGGGTGAAGAAGAAGTTGAAGAAAAAGTTTCTGAAACCAAACAACCACTGAATTACATACCACTGGATCCAGCTTTTGTAGTGAATTTTGGAGAGGATTCTGAAATACGCTTTTTGCAAATAACGATTGAACTGGGCACACGAATCAGTGAAATGGTTGATCAGGTAAAAGAACACCGGCCAGCCATTCGTAATAACCTGGTTATGTTGTTTAGTAATCAGGATCCATTAGCGTTGAACACACGCGAAGGTAAGGAAAAACTTCGTGAAGAAACCCTGGTTGAAGTTCAAAAGGTTCTTGAAGAAGAAACCGGTGAGCCGGGCGTCGAAAAAGTATTCTTTACCAGCTTTGTCATGCAATAGGGGATTGCTGTGAACGATATTCTCTCACAAGATGAAATTGATGCGCTGTTAAACGGTGTTGATGGTGGTGATGTAGAAACCGAATCAGATATTGAACTTGATGACGGCAAGTTATCGTCATATGACTTTACCAGTCAGGATCGTATCGTTCGTGGCCGTATGCCAACGCTGGAAATGATTAACGAGCGATTCTCCCGGTATTTTCGTATTAGTCTGTTTAACTTGTTACGCCGTAATGCTGAAGTGTCTGTCTCCGGTGTGCAAATGCTCAAATTTGCTGAATATGTACACGGTCTTTTTGTGCCAACCAGTTTAAACCTGGTACGCATGCCACCTCTGCGGGGTACAGCCCTTTTTGTGCTTGAACCGAAACTCGTGTTTGCCATTGTAGACAATTATTTTGGCGGTGGCGGCCGATTTCATACAAAGATAGAAGGTCGTGATTTTACTCTGACGGAAAACCGCGTAGTACGCCTGGTGCTGGATCATATATTTACGGATTTAGCCAAAGCATGGAATCCTGTCATGCAAATTGATTTCGATTATCAGAGTTCAGAGGTCAATCCTGATTTTGCCAATATCGTCAGTCCAACCGAAGTCGTGGTGGTTTGTACTTTCCATATTGAGTTAGAAAACAGTGGCGGTGACCTGCATGTCACCATGCCGTATTCCATGGTCGAACCAATCAGGGCATTGCTAGATGCCGGTGTGCAAAGTGATCGCAGTGAAATCGATGACCGCTGGCAGCGTTCAATTAAACATGAAATGAAATCAGCCTCTGTGAACTTGCATTCAACGTTTACACAAACAACTATTTCATTGCGAGAACTGAACAACTTGAAGGCCGGTGATGTGATCCCGGTAGATCTTCCAGAGCTGGTTACATTGGAAGCCCAGGATACACCCATATTTAATGGGAAATTTGGTGTCTTTAACGGTAATTGTGCCGTAAAAATTGTTAATAAAATTGGCAATAATCATGACGAAAATTGATTTATCTGTCTGGAGAGTTCGATGAGTGATGAAACTGCAAGTGCAGAAGCTGAAGCTGAAGCAGAAACCGAATCAGAAGCTACTTCTGAAGTAGAAGCCGGTGCTGATTGGGGGGATGCCATGGCTGAGCAAAAGTCTGCTGAAGCTGATAGTGATTTACCAGCGGCTGAATTTGATGAGCTGGACACAGGTGGAGCAGGACTGGTTGATGAGGAAGCAAATCTCGATGTCATCCTGGATATCCCCGTTACCATTTCGATGGAAATCGGACGCACCCACATCAGCATTCGGAATTTGTTACAGCTAAATCAAGGCTCAGTTGTTGAACTGGATCGATTGGCTGGCGAACCAATGGACGTATTGGTTAATGGAACACTAGTCGCACATGGTGAGGTGGTTGTCGTTAATGAAAAATTTGGTATCCGATTAACGGATGTAGTCAGCCCCGCAGAACGTGTCAGCAAATTAAGGTAGTGTTTAAGTGCAAAGATTTCTACTAATAATTAGCAGTCTCTATTTGGTGCTTGCCAGTAATCTGGTCTGTGCTGAAGTTATTGAACAGACAAAAACAGGATCAGACCCTTTGGCATTTTCCAGCCTCGTGCAACTGACCTTGGGTATGTTGACCGTGCTTGCAATTATTATTGGACTTGCCTGGATACTAAAACGTAGCGGGCGTTTCCAGATTACAGCTGGTGGAGGATTGAAAATACTCGGTGGTTTGTCGATGGGTGCGCGTGAACGCGTTGTGCTTCTCCAGGTGGGAGAAACACAATTACTGGTCGGCGTATCACCTGGTTCTGTTAAAACGTTACATGTGCTGGATAAACCACTGGTTCAAGGAAATGAAACTAATACGATAGGCTCTGGTTTTGCACAACAACTAAGTTCGATGTTGAGCGGAGGTAAAACTTCGTGATAATTATAACTCGTTTATTGTTGATATTAATAATGTTGGTTCCAACGTTGGCAGCTGCAGAATCAGGTTTCGCTGCAATAACCGTTGAGCCAGCAGAAAATGGTGGCCAGACTTATAGTGTCACTATCCAGGTGTTAGCGTTCATGACGGCGCTGGGTTTTCTACCTGCCGCACTAATGATGATGACCTCATTCACGCGCGTACTTATTGTTCTGGCCATACTTCGGCAGGCACTAGGTACGATGCATTCACCATCCAACCAGGTACTGATTGGGTTATCACTATTTTTGAGTATGTTCATCATGATGCCAGTATTTGACGAAGCATATGAACAGGCTATTGAACCCTATTTACAGGATGAGATCCCTGCCCAGGAAGCAGTCAAGCTTGCTGCAGTTCCGTTTCGGGGTTTTATGATGGCTCAAACACGTGATTCAGATTTGATGCTGTTTTCGAATATTTCCGGTGAAAAAGAATTTTCTAGTGCAGAAGACGTACCGTTCACTTTATTAATGCCGGCGTTTGTAACCAGCGAATTGAAAACGGCATTTCAAATTGGATTTCTCGTGCTAATCCCTTTCTTAGTCATTGATCTGGTTGTTGCAACATTATTAATGTCGATGGGCATGATGATGTTATCACCCATGATTGTTTCATTACCTTTTAAAATTATGCTGTTTGTACTCATAGATGGTTGGTCGTTGATTATGGGTACCCTGGCAGCCAGTTTTGTAACCTGAAGAATATTATGACACCAGATGTAGCCATTGATATTGGTAGGCAAGCCATGGAAGTAACCGCTCTGCTCGCGGCTCCGTTATTACTATCTGCGTTAGCCGTTGGTTTGCTTATCGGGATGTTACAGGCAGCGACACAAATCAATGAAATGACACTGACATTTGTACCAAAGCTAATTGTAGTGGCGCTGGTTCTAACTTTTGCAGGCCCGGCTATGCTCGAGACGATGCTCGGATATACCACGCAATTGATAAAAAGCATTCCCGAATTGATCGGGTAAATCAAACGGCTGATAAATGAGGGAATACAGTGGCCGGTTCTATTCTTCTGACAAGCACAGAAATTACTGGATGGGTTAATAGCCTGTTTTGGCCGTTTACACGTATAGCAGCCATGATTGTGATTGCACCCATATTTGGTGGGCAAATGATTCCTGTCAGGATCCGATTGTTATTTGCGTTGTTATTAACCGTGGTCATCGTACCGTTGTTACCTGCAGCACCGGCTATTAATCCACTATCGGTTGAAGGTGTCTTTATTACTTTGCAGCAAATGCTGATTGGTTTGATGCTGGGATTTAGTGTGCAACTGGTGTTTGCAGCACTGGTTTTGGCCGGTCAGGTCACGGCTATGGGGATGGGATTAGGTTTTGCCTCCATGGTTGATCCACAGAACGGTGTCCAGGTACCAGTAGTAGGTCAGTATTACGCAGTAGTTGCAACATTACTGTTTCTAGCTATGAACGGCCACTTAATGTTGATTCAGACTCTGGCGGATAGTTTCCAGTATTTTCAGATTGGAACAGGAATTTTGACTCGAGAGTCATTACAAACAATTGCCCTATGGGGGAGCCGGATGTTTGCGGATGCACTGATGGTTGCCTTACCGGTCGTAACCGCGATTCTATTGGCTAATATTTCTTTCGGTGTAGTCAGTCGCGCAGCACCCCAATTGAATGTTTTTGGTGTAGGTTTTCCGGCTGTTATGACGCTGGGCTTTGTGGCGCTGATATTTGCAATTGGTAACCTTCTGCCACAGCTGGAAAACATGTTGGATAGCGCATTATTGGCTGCGAGCCAATTAGGGCAGGCAGGGCGCTGACATGGCAGAGAATGAAAATGGTCAGGAACAGACCGAAAAAGCAACCCCAAAACGCCTGGATGATGCGCGTAAAAAAGGCCAGGTTCCTCGTTCACGCGAACTTGCCAGTTTAGGCATGATGATTATGGCTGCGCTTAGTTTCGACATGATGGGCGGAACGATGATTGATGGATTGAGTGATGTTCTCCGAATGAGTTTGGATGTCGACCGGGCAGTAATATATAAACCTACAGGCGGTTTAGAGATGCTGTCTGAATTGCTGCAGCAGGCAATGTGGCTAATTTTACCATTTTTATCAGTCATGGTCATGACAGCAATTGCGGTGTCAGTGGCATTAGGCGGGTGGTCTTTCAGCCCGCAAGCCATGGCATTTAAAATTGATAAGCTAAATCCTATCAGCGGGTTGAAACGTATTTTTGCAGTGCGTGGTTTGGTTGAGCTTCTAAAAGCTTTGGGAAAGTTTCTTCTGATTGGATCGGTTGGTGCAGGGCTTATGATGTATTTCACACCGCATTTAATCGGGCTAGGGAATCAGTCACTAGAAACGGGCTTGAAAAATACCGGGCATATTTTGTCGTGGTCTTTCATCCTGCTGAGCAGTTCATTGATTGTAATGGCCGTAATCGATGTGCCCTTTCAACTTTGGGATCATGCTAAAAAACTTAAAATGACGCGTCAGGAAGTCAAGGACGAACTTAAGAATACGGAAGGTAAACCAGAGGTTAAATCCAGAATACGTACCATGCAAATGCAAATTGCACAAAGCCGCATGATGACAGAAGTGCCGACAGCCGATGTTGTAATAACCAACCCAAGTCATTTCGCTGTTGCATTACGTTATGACGCGGACAATATGGCTGCCCCCGTTGTGGTTGCCAAGGGCGTTGAGTTGATTGCAGGTCATATTCGTACAATTGCGGATGCAAACAATATCCCTTTGTTTGAAGCGCCTCCATTAGCCCGTGCCCTGTATTACAGTACTGAGATTAATGCGCCGGTACCAGCAGGTCTTTATCTGGCCGTTGCACAGATACTTGCTTATGTTTATCAATTAAAAACACCATCAACGAGCGGTAAATCTCCAAATAGGCCCGGCAACTTTGAAGTGCCTGATGAGTTCTTTCAGGGTAAGAGTAATGACCAATAACATTGGAATATGAAAAAATGACGACACAAACAGCCACGTTCTCTTTTCGCGAACTAAGCCATGCTGGTCTAGGCGCACCACTCTTATTAGTTATGATGCTGGCAATGTTGATTATGCCAATGCCTCCGATTGCACTGGATATGTTTTTTACTTTCAACATCACCATTTCGCTGGTGATTTTGATGGTTGCGGTTTACTCATTACGGCCGCTGGATTTCGGTGTTTTCCCAACAGTACTTCTGGTTGTGACCTTGTTGCGCTTATCGCTCAATGTAGCATCCACACGTGTTGTACTTCTTGAAGGTCATACGGGTACTGCTTCAGCCGGTAAGGTGATCGAATCGTTTGGCGATTTTGTAGTCGGTGGTAACTACGCTGTCGGTCTGGTGGTATTTTCGATCCTGGTGATTATCAACTTTGTTGTAGTTACCAAAGGTGCAGGTCGGGTTTCGGAAGTTAGTGCCCGTTTTACACTGGATGCCATGCCCGGCAAACAAATGGCTATTGATGCTGATTTGAATGCCGGTTTGATTACCCAGGATGAAGCGCGTGTCCGGCGGGAAGATATTGCAAAAGAAGCAGACTTTTATGGTTCGATGGACGGTGCCAGCAAGTTTGTACGTGGAGATGCCATTGCCGGAATCCTGATTTTGTTTATTAATATAATCGGTGGCCTGGCTATCGGTACTATGCAATTTGACATGGCAATTGGCGATGCCATGCATAACTATACGTTGCTGACCATCGGCGATGGTCTGGTAGCGCAAATACCTTCGTTAGTCTTGTCATCCGCGACTGCAATAATTGTAACCCGTGTATCCAGCGAACAGAAAATGGGTGAGCAGGTGATGGATCAGTTGTTTGGTAATCCCATGGTATTAGCCACGGCTGCGGGCATTATCGGCCTTATGGGATTGATTCCAGGCATGCCTAACCTGGCATTTTTAACCCTGGCGGGATTGGCAGGTGGTACAGCCTGGTATATCAAACAGCAACAATTGGCGAATCCGGTAATCGATATTATTGAAGATAACGCTGAAGAAGTTGCGCCAGAAAATCATGAGTTAAGTTGGGATGATGTTGGCCCGGTTGATATTGTCGGTCTGGAAGTAGGTTATCGCCTGATTCCACTGGTAGATCGTAATCAGGGTGGGCAAATGATGGATCGGATTCGTGGTGTGCGCAAGAAGCTTACACAGGAACTTGGGTTTCTGATTCAGCCCGTTCATATACGTGACAATCTAGAATTATCGCCCAATTCATACCGCATTTTATTGATGGGTGTGCCAGTCGGCGAAGCAGAAATTTATCCTGACCGTGATCTGGCAATTAATCCAGGTCGGGTTTATGGAAGCTTGCAAGGGCAGGAAACCACCGATCCGGCATTTGGTCTGGAAGCTATCTGGATAGCGCAATCAGAGCGCGAGAATGCACAGGCACTTGGTTACACCGTTGTCGATACCAGTACGGTGGTAGCCACTCACCTTAGCGAACTGTTAAAGAATCATGCTCACGAACTCATTGGGCACGAAGAAGTACAGCAGTTACTCGATATGCTGAAAAAATCAGCACCAAAACTGGTCGAAGATCTTGTTCCCAATGTGTTGTCAGTTGGGGCTGTTTTGAAAGTGCTGCAAAACCTGTTGGAAGAACGCATACCTGTCAAAGATATGCGAACAATCGCAGAAGTACTCGCTGAACGGGCACCTTTAAGTCAAGATCCTGACGCCTTAACCGCTGTGTGCCGAGTCGCTTTAGGAAGGTCAATTATACAGAATATCAATGGGATAGGGTCAGAGGTGCAGGTTATAACGCTTGACCCTTCTCTGGAACAGTTATTGCAACAGAGCATCCAAGTTGTAGCCGAGGGTGGAGCAGGACTTGAACCCGGCTTAGCAGAGCGGATGCATCGCTCGCTGGCGGAAAGTACACAACGACAGGAAGCGGCAGGTCAAGCTGCCATATTGTTAGTAGCTCCACTACTAAGACCCTGGTTGGCGCGGCTTGTGAGACATAGTATTCCGGCATTAAACGTACTTGCTTATAACGAAATACCGGATAGCAAACAGATTAAAGTGATTGCAAATATTGGAACTGACGCACCAACAACTAGAGAACAACAAGACAAAGCACTAACAGCATGACACAGACAACTATCAATCAAATCTTAGTAAGTGGTAATACCTTAGACGGTAGGGTGGAATCATGAATATAAGTCGTTTCTGTGCTCCGGATATGAGACAGGCTATTAAGCTGGTGCGTGCTTCGCTGGGACCTGATGCAGTCATTATTTCTAACAGTAAAGTTACCGAAGGCATTGAGATAATTGCCGCCATTGATTATGACGAGACACTTTTTCATGCCACCCATCCAGAAGAAACGCATAACCAAGAAGATCAACAATCAGAGCAAGCTGTTACTGAAGAAATTGAATATATCGCCTCAGAAGAAGCAGAAACAAAAACTAACGAAGTCATTATTTCTAATTCCGAATATGTAATAGCAAGTGAAGAGCAATCAAACTTTGATGCAGAACCTGCTATTGATGAAGTCAAGAAAGAAATTCACGAGTTACGTGATTTACTGGAAAAGCAACTGGCTCACTTTGCTTGGGGTGAAATGAAACAACACCAACCAGTACATACAGAATTACTCCGCAGATTAAAGCGTCTGGATCTTGATTCCACACTTATCAATAAACTGACAGTGACAGTTAGCCAACCTGATGATCTGGCAGAGGGTGTGTCAGGAGATATAGAAGAAACCTGGCAACAAGTATTAAAAGAACTGGCAGGGCTATTACCTGTTACCGAAGATGATGTCATTAACGAAGGCGGTGTCATTGCACTGGTAGGTCCAACTGGCGTTGGTAAAACAACCAGTCTGGCAAAACTTGCAGCACGTTATGTATTGCGTTACGGCCAACGCCATGTCGCTTTAGTGACAACCGATTGCTATCGAATAGGTGCGCATGATCAATTAACCACCTTTGGCCGGATACTCGGTATTCCGGTTCAAGTGGCATCCGGCAGCGAAGAGTTGAGCACAATATTACACGGGCTATCAGATAAGCGCCTGGTGTTGGTTGATACGGCCGGTATGAGCCAACGTGATATGCGTTTACACGATCAACTGGCATCCTTAATTGATAGTGGAATATTAATCCGGCCACTCTTGGTGTTATCCGCAACGGCGCAACGATCAGTATTGGAAGAAACCATAAGCGCATTCAGTTGTACAACATTGGCTGGAGCGATCATTACCAAGGTGGATGAAACAACCAGCCTGGGTGGTGTTTTATCAGTTTTGATTGAAAAACATTTGCCACTTGCTTTTGTTGCAGATGGTCAACGTGTTCCAGAGGATATGCATCTGGGGCGTGCAAATAAGTTGGTACAGCGCGCCGATGAACTTTCCACAACGAGAGAATACCCTGAAGATTCAGCGATGGCTGAGCAGTATGGAGAGGCCGCAGTTAATGCTGTTATCTGAAGTTAAGCTGGATCAAGCCAGCGGTTTGCGGCGTATGGCAAAGCCACAGCCGGTTAAAGTAATTGCTGTCACCAGTGGTAAAGGCGGGGTTGGTAAAACCAATGTTTCCGTCAATCTTTCGGTGGCGCTTGCTGAAGCCGGGAAAAGCGTCATGTTAATGGATGCTGATCTAGGCCTGGCAAATGTGGATGTGTTGTTAGGCATCCATCCCAGAGCTAATTTATCTCATGTAATTAACGGCGAACATACGCTGGAAGAAATAATAATCAAGGGTCCATCTGACATTCTGGTTGTACCTGCATCATCGGGTATCAAACGGTTATCTGAACTAAATACTGTCGAACATGCCGGCCTGATTCGCGCATTTAGTGAACTCAATCACAATATTGATACGCTAATTGTGGATACTGCTGCAGGTATCAATGAAAGTGTTGTCAGTTTCAGCCGCGCAGCCCAGGAAGTGGTGATGGTGGTCTGTGATGAACCAGCCTCGATTACCGATGCCTATGCATTGATTAAAGTTTTAAACAGGGAATATGGACTGCACCGTTTCAGAGTGCTGGCCAATATGGCTAATACTGCCCAGGAAGGCATTGAATTATTCGCCAAGATGCGGCGGGTAACTGACCGTTACCTGGATGTAACTCTTGAGTACATGGGCTCTGTGCCCCATGACGATTATCTAAAAAAAGCTGTTCGCAAGCAGCGCGCTGTAGTGCATGCCTACCCACGTAGCCGTTCATCATTGGCGTTTAGGACTCTTGCGAAGAAAATGGAAAAATGGCCGGTGCCCAGTGCAGCCGGTGGTCATCTGGAATTTTTTGTCGAACGACTTATTCAGTCAAGACGTGAATTAATGGAGATATCAGCATGAACGGAGCGGCGATGTATGTCCCAAATAAGTATGCAGAAAGTGATAATCTGGTGGTTAAGCATGCAGCATTAGTCAAACGCATTGCATTTCATTTAATGAGTCGTTTGCCACCTAGTGTGCAAGCAGATGATCTGATTCAGGCTGGCATGATCGGTTTGCTCGAAGCATCCAGAAATTATGATGCTACACAGGGTGCCAGTTTTGAGACCTATGCGGGTATACGTATTCGTGGATCAATGCTGGATGAAATCCGCCGCACTGACTGGACGCCGCGTTCTGTGCATCGCAAAGCGCGACAGGTTGCAGAAGCAGTTCGTCAGATTGAAAACGAATATGGACGTGATGCACGTGATGTTGAAGTCGCCGAGAAACTAGGTCTGGAGTTGCGTGATTATCACCGTATTCTTCAGGATTCAACGGGCTGCCGTGTATTTAGTATTGACGATGGTGGTCTGTTTGGTGATGACAATGCACAGCAGATTCCAAGCGGCGAAGGTAATGAACCACTGGACAATTTACATCATTCGCACTTTAAAAAAGCATTAGCAGTAGCTATAACAGGACTGCCTGAACGTGAACGCCTGGTGATGGCCATGTATTACGACGAAGAGTTAAACCTGCGTGAAATTGGTGAAGTACTGGGTGTCAGTGAATCCCGTGTGTGTCAGATCCATGGCCAGGCGCTGATTCGACTGCGATCTAGAATGACTGAGTGGGTGGGTGAATAACTTATAATCTAGCTGAGTATCATTATTATATACGGAGTCAATCTCCATCATATAAAAAATTCAGAGTCAGGATTACAGGGACAGTCATGGGGTTAACTACAGTTTGCTGTGTAAGTCATAAAACTTGTGGTTTGTCATTGACGGATTCATGTGATGCTGAGTCTGGAGTAACCCTTTGGACATTCTAAGTATCCTGGGTGTCCTGATGGCGCTGATAGCAATCATTGGCGGCAACCTGCTTGATGGCGGGCATACTGCATCTTTAATGCAATTAACGGCGTTGTTGATTGTAGTTGGCGGCACACTCGGCGCTGTCATGGTGCAAACACCTCTTCATACTTTTCTGCGGGCTATGAAAATATCCCGTTGGGTATTTGTACCCTTCAAACTAAACCCTGAAGAAGCCGCTGAGAAAATTGTTGGCTGGAGTAATATTGCACGGCGTGAAGGCTTGTTAGGTCTGGAAGCAATTGCGGAAGACGAACCCGATCCATTTGCCCGCAAAGGGTTACAATTGTTGGTCGACGGCAGCGAACCAGAAATCATCCGCAGTATTCTCGAAGTCGAAATAGACAACAAGGAATACCAGGATATACAAGCAGCCAAAGTTTTTGATGGGATGGGTGGTTACAGTCCAACCATCGGTATTATCGGTGCTGTTATGGGCCTTATACATGTCATGAATAATCTGGCCGATCCCTCCAAGCTCGGTAGTGGTATCGCCACTGCTTTTGTAGCCACCATTTACGGCGTTGGTTTTGCGAATCTTCTTTTTCTTCCCATGGCAAATAAACTAAAAAGTAATATCCATAATTTGACCCAATTCCGAGAAATGATTGTTGAAGGTGTCATTGCGATAGCAGAGGGTGAAAACCCGCGCAATATTGAAACCAAGTTACAGGGATTTTACCGCTAATCCGGTAACCATCAGCAATGCGTCCACGTTCACGATATCAATCAACTGGTGGTGGTCGCAGTCGTAAAGGCCACACTGAAGAACATGAAAATCACGAACGCTGGCTGGTTTCTTATGCTGATTTTATAACCCTGTTATTTGCTTTCTTTGTGGTGATGTATTCGATTTCATCGGTCAATGAAGGTAAATACCGGGTTTTATCAGATTCAATTATTTCTGCCTTTCATGACCCTTTGCGAAGTATGGATCCAATACAGGTTGGAAATCTGGTTAAAGTAAAACCACAAGATAAGATAAACCGTGATAGAAACTGGTCCGTTATTCCTATCATCCGACAGCCATTTCCGTTGCCTAGACCGATTAAAAAGAATGCGAAAGAAGAACAACTGGATGCTGCATCTAGAAAACTCGCCGATGAAATTGAAGAATCACTTGCAGAACTGGTCGATGACGACCTGGTGAAAGTAAGGCGGGAAAAAAACTGGATTGAAATCGAAATGAAATCCAGTATTTTATTTCCGTCAGGCAGTGCAACTCTATCAACAGATTCATTACCTGTACTAAGCAAAATTGCTGAAAAACTTGGGCCATTTGAAAGCACAATCAGTGTTGAAGGTTTTACAGACAATGTCCCGATCAGCACACCCGACTTTCCTTCAAACTGGGAATTATCATCATCACGCTCAGTCAGTGTAGTCCACTTGTTTGCCAAGTTGGGGATAGAGCCATCCCGAATGGCGGCTATAGGCTATGGAGAGTTTAGACCCATCGATAGTAATGCCTATGCAGAAGGACGCAGTAAAAACCGCCGGGTTGTGCTTGTGATCAAGTCTGGAAAGCCACCTAGGTTTTAGAAAATAATAAGTTTCAATTTACTACTGTCCCAAATCAGCCGACTCTTTATTCTGCACTCTATCAAATCGACAGCCGAGATTGTTTGCCCGCTTCTGCTAAGGTCTCTTAGCGGTCGTTGAAGTTCTGTAAAATAATGCATCCATTTGAACACCGCACGATCATCTGTAAGATTTCGGCTTTCAAGTACAGTGGCCCCTTGATTCAGGCTAATCAGACCCCTTTGATTTCTGCCTGGCTCTGCGATTGCGAATCCAACCAACTACTAGACCCACACATACGACAATTATAAATATAGGGATTGTATCGACTATTAACGTAAATACGTCTTTATCAACACCAGTATGTATTGATGCGTAATATTTAACCCAATAGAGCTTTCCAAAAGTAATACAAAGAAAGACCACACCAAATAGAATGAAGATTTGTTTTATTCGTTTATCACTCATAAATTTACTCGCATCAACAATTGATGTTAACGCACTAAACAAGAAGTACAAGAATCTCTGCAAGTAATTGTACAGGAAGCCACACCCGCAGCAGTACCAATACCTGAAAGTGACCGGAATGTAACTATAGTTTTGCCAAGCTTCCGTGCTAGTGCTGCTGATTGCGCTTCACTTTTAGCTTTATCCATTAGCTGTGCAATACCTTCAGCCGCGGCATCACCACCCAACACTGGAAAAAGACATTTAGATTCACATGTTATGCAATTTATCGCTGCATTTGCGCTAGCTTCAAGGTTACGAAGTGACTTATCAAAGCCGCCATCCGTAAACGAATTTAATAAATCTCTTAGTAACTGGTCAGGATTAGTGGTGGGTAATGGGAAATCACCATACAATCCAAAGCGATCACGCCATTTGAGAGGGTTACTATCAACATAGGCATACGTATTCAAGCTACTTAATAATCCAATCGGATCACTGGTCAGGTAGCGCCCCGTACTCGGATCGTAGTATCTAAAGTAGTTGTAGTAAAGACTAGTCTCCACATCCTCATACTGACCCGGAAACCGTTGATTGTATGTGACGGTGTTCCCATCATTATCCGGATCGTTGTTGATGGTCGCCTTACCGAACGGATCGTATAGTGCCGTCCAGACCACTGTACCTGCTTCGTTGGTTAATGTCTGCGGCGTGCCTAACCGATCATTGTGCACGTAATAAAGTTTACCCTGTGCAGAAGGCACCGCTTCAGCAGTCTTGAACAAGGTCTCGAACCAGCGCTGCTGTTGAGTGAGCGCTCTGATGTGCGGTGCAGTACTGGCGACTCGTGTTGCTTGGCGCTCGTTAGTTGGATTGTCCAGCCACAGCTGATTGAACACCTGACTTAACAGCAGCTTCTGTAAGAGCAAGATATCGGCGGCATTGAGCTGCGTATCCTGATTCATGTCCCCACGCGTGGTTTCACCCGGAGTGGGGGTGTGTAACCCCATGACGATCCGGGTGAGTACCACCAGATCCCCCACATTGATCTGCCCGTCACCGTTCACATCACCGAGCTGCGCGCCGCTGTTGGGATCGTTCGGGTCGGTGCCCTGACTGATTTCAACGTTGTCGTTCACGCCATCCTCGTCACTGTCAGCATTCGCACTGTCGGTGCCGTGGATAAACCATTCGTCATTGTTGGTCAGGCCGTCGCCGTCCTGATCGGTGTTGGCGGGCAGAGTGCCTTGGGTGGCTTCTTCTTGGTTTGTTTGGCCATCCTGATCATCATCGGGATAGAACACTGCTAAGGGTTGGCCGTTCAAGTACAGGTGTTCCTGCAGGATGTTGCCCTGGTTATCGGTCTCCACCAGCAGTTCGCCGTTTTGACCGTACAGGTACTGATGACCGGTGTTGCTTTGACTGTCACTCTTCTGAAAGCGCTGGCCCAGTCCGTTGTATTGGAACGTGGCTTTGAGCGTACTGTTCTCGGTCGCAGTCTCTAATCGATTATGCGGCGTGTAGGTATAACTCCAGAGTCCGTTGTTCAGTGTATTGCCGGTGTTGTCTAACAACACATCAGTCGAGCCGATCTGGTCTAATCGGTTACTGGTCGGTTCATAGGTGTACGCCGTGGTTTGGCTGTCGGTGATGTCTTGGCTGCGGTTACCGTTTTTATCATACTCATAGTCTCGAGCACCGAAGGGGCCGGCACTGGTGTTGAGCCGGTTCAGGGCATCGTAACTGTGGCTGCTGTTACTGAGTAGGGTATCGGTGATGGCGTTCAGGTTGCCGTTACCGTCATAGGTGGGATAAGTGCGTTCCAGGACACCGGATATGTTGATACCGGTGATGCGATACGCATTGTCCAGGGTGGTGGTCAGACTCTTGCCGTTGCCATAGGTGGCCGTGGTCAATGGCCCGAACGGCGCATAGGCCAGGGCAGAGACTAAGGTTTGTGTCTGTCCACCGACCGTGTAGTCAACCTGATTAATGTTACCGGCAGCCTCATAAAAATACGCAAGCGTAGCGCCACTGGGATAATCGATTGTAGCCACACGCCCGGCATTGTCGTAGCTATAAAGCAGGCCTTGATGACCGATCCTATCGCCAAAGGCGTTGTACTGGTAATGCACGGCACTGCCGTTCGGAAAGCCGGGGCCGTAACTGACCCGGCACAACCGGCCGGAGCCGTTTAAACAACTGTCATAGGTATACGCAATGTCATCATCCGTACCGGGGGCATTTAAACTGGTTAAGCGGTTTAAGGCATCGTAGGTGTAAGTAAACACCTGAGCTTTGGCATCGGTCTTTTGGGTGAGGTTACCGGCTGCATCGTATAGGAAGGTGGTCGCGCCCGTATCAGGACTGGTTTGTGAAACAAGATTACCCAGGTCATCGTATAAATAGGTGGTGTTGCCGTTGATGGGATCGGTCACGGAGGTTAAGCGATCCGCGACATCATAACCGTATCCGGTGGACGCATTGGCGGTAGTCGGATCGGTGCCACCCTGATCCTGCACCACCTGGGTTAACCGCTGTAAGGCATCGTAGCTGTAATCGGAAACGATACTGTTGCCGTCGGTTTCCAGATCGAGCGTTCCGTCGGGGGCGAAGTTAAGATCACGGGCTTCGTTGGCCTGTGAACGGGTATCTAACCGGTTATAAATATCGAAGGTTTGAGAGAGCTGTTTCTTGATGACATCATCGGCGGTGTTGCTGGGCGTGCCATTGGCATCGTAAGTTGTTTCACTGAGACGGTTGCCTTCGGTGTCAAGACCATAGTCGATGTGATTGCCCAGGCCATCAGTGATGGATGTCAGGCGTCGGGCGTCGTCGTAACCAAAAGTCAGAGATGTCGCCTCCGGAGACCCGAAGGCCGTGGTGATCGTCTCGACCTCGCCGGTGGCGAGATACGTCCATTGGGTGACACGAGAACCACCACTTCCAACTTCCGTTAAGGTCGCTAAGCGGTCATTGAAACATCATAAAATCTCGTATTCTTTTGAGTAGAGCTTGACAAAGTGCTATTTATGACTTTCAAGTAAGTTGTCCCTTGATTTTGTGATTTTACACCTTGATCAACAGACTTTCATGACGCACTCTTTGTTTGTGGAACAGTAATTTTCTGAGCCTTTAACTATGTTTTCGCATAAATAAATCCAGAGTCGTAACTTTAGAGAAGTTGTCAGTGCCCATGTGTTTTCTTTTAGATAATTGAATAATTCCTGTTTTTGGATAGGTATAACTCCCCGTGCTGGTTCTCCTGGATATGGATTTTCGTTTGTAGAAAACAGATAGATAATGCCATTATCTATAACATGCACTTCATATTCTTTTGGCGATAATGCGTTGGGAGATTTTCCAGACTTGACCTGGACACTGCAAAACCGACCCTTTTTGTTCTGCATTGAAAACTCAAATACTGGCTTACTTCTAAAGCAGGTTGATTTTATCAGGTTCCAGCCCTGGGATTGCAGGTGCGTGGCCACAATATCTTCTACATCATCCGGAGACATGATGCCGAATACTTCATCCATATCCGATTCTGATAGTTTTTCCTCAAGAACTAAATTATCAATAGTTGGAACCCATTTCGGGTCGGAAGATAATTTACGGAAGAGGTATTCGTGATATTGCTCTTCCTTTTCTGATAGCCGTATTCTTTGGATCATTCGCTGCGCTATTGTTCCGCGCTGCACTGATCCGGACACGTACTTTTCAGGGATTTCGACCCACTCAGCTTTTCTGGCATGCCCCAGATCATATTCAAGAAAATTGGCATCAATTTCTTTGCCAAAATATAATTGATCTGCCGCCTTGCACAAAAAATATTTGCCTGCCTGGTGTAACCAGACATGATCACCTGGCTGCATTATTTCAAGCAGAGTTTCGAGCGGCTTTGGCCATTCATCATCAAACCTCGATTTTACTTTTATTCTGGCATCTTCCATATTCGATGGTTGATTCTCACTGTAGGCAGCTGACCAGCCAACAGCGAGAATGGACTTTTCTTTGCATAGTTTAAAAGCAATATTATTATTTCTGTCTTCTTTATTACCCAGTTTAATGCTCAGTTTCCAAGTTGTCATTGTCATGTCCTCTCAGGCAGCATTCGCATGGTTCGTCTTTTCATAAAAAAAGGGGCCATTCGGCCCCTTCCTGTAACAATTCAACCACGTTATTATTGATACTCAATCGTGATTGGTGATGGAATGGGTGTATTTGGAATACCTGTGACCGCAGGGTCATTTGCTAATACTTGCTGAGCATTTTGGGCTGTTCCAGTTATAATAGAACACCCGACTTGCGGGTCAGATAGTGAAGATTGATATGTAATCATACTTACGACTGTGCCCGGCATTGGCACGTAAAATAATTGTTGATTTTGTGGGTTACCAAAGCTAGAGGTTGAGATTACAGATTTTGGAGTAATTATTCTGTTGCTACTAAAATGCGATATATATGCACTACCACCAGACATGCCACAATTGCCATCTGTAAATACTATACCGTTCGTGTCACCACTGCCTAGCGACCCGGATGAATTTATTGATACTGAGTATCCTTCAGGGGTCAATATATAAATAAGAGCGCTAGCCTCATCGCCTATTACAAGCCCCAACTCGTTGTTATTTCCATCAACAGCAACAACACGCTTGTTCGCTTCTGCCACCTGTGATTCGATGCTTAAGATTCGGGTCTCATGATCAGAAACCCTTGTGTCGTTGTCATTGATCTCTGTTTCCAATGCATCAAAATTCTGATTGACATCACTGGCTTTTGCGGCATCACCCGATTTAAAATTATGCGGAATGGTTGCTTGACCAGCATTTGCTATATTGGCTCCTAAAATTAATGCAGAACAACAAACAATTAAACTATATTTGATTGATTTTTCCATAATCATATTACTCCCATGTAACATTATCCCAAGTCCCTTGATCCCAGCTAAGTGATTGCGCTACCGGATTGGTAGTAGTAGTACTACTACCGCCACTCCCGCCTCCACAACCAGCTAGCATTATCACGCTAAATAAAATAGCCACAATGAATTTCATAAACATGCTCCTTGTTAATATGGATGTGCATTGTGTAATGACATCATTCCCTTTATTACGGTAGATGTATCGGTAAACGGATAAATGTCTTTAAAGAAATGTGGGTTAATTAATACAGAAGGAAGTTGAATGGCTCTTTAATCATAAAAAGCGCAGTTTTTCTTATAGCTATATTAGAGGTTGATAAACGACGGCTTGGGGGACAGAGCGGTCTATTAGATTTCACTAATTAAGAAAATGCTAAAGGACGGTTTAGGGTCAAAATTTGCCGTTCGAATGCCGTCTGCCATCAAAGGCCAGAGCAATTACTACTAAATTATCGCCCATCCCACCTACAATATTTCGTTTTGCTACAGGGGCGGGGATTATGAGGCAGCAGTAGTGTCAATTAAAAAACACTGGCACGTTTAATGCTTTACCTTACCTAATTGAGAAATTGTCCATATTTTGACGGAATTTACAGTGCTCTGCGTTCATGAGTCTGTAATGTGATTGACGGTTATGGGCTTATACCGAACTGGTATAAGGAGTTCGTTATGGCGAAATTAAGGAACTACCTCCTGGCTTTCGTATCCAGCCAGGGTTGCCGGGATCGGCAACGGATAAAGACCGGCAGGTTCCGGTTAAACCGTTGCTGAAAGATCAAAAGGACAAACAAAAGCGCCGTAAGCGTAAACCTGATGACAAGGATAAGCATCTAGACGAATATGCGTAACGAGGTATCAATATGATCGAAATCTGGATTGCAGAATTTATAGCGATAACAGCTTTGTTGCTGGCCGCTGCCGGACTATCGGTGGGTTACCATTTGCATAAATGTAATCAAAAGCTACAGGAAAAGCTTTCTGTCGACCGAAACAAAGTGTTACAACTTGAAAATGATCTGGGTGCTTTGTGCATGGCATCAGCGGGTGAAGGTGAACATGTAAGCCGACTGGAAAAACAAATGCGAAGTATCAGTGATCGTCAGGATACGTTGGATCTCAGGGTGAGTACCGAACAACCGTATGATCGTGCCAGTCAACTGGCACAGGATGGTGCTACTGTCGAAGATATTGTAAATAGTTGCGGCTTGACTCGTGCGGAAGCCGAACTAGTGATTATGCTACACGGAGCATGTGGCCGGGGCTAGATAATGTGAGTGCTTGTTCAGTGCTATAAGTGCATCAGTCAATATTGGAACCAGGCATATTATATTACTGTCATGAGGGATGCTGTTACTGCTTATTATTGAATTCACACCCGCATTGATAAGTCTTTGAACAGAATCTTCAACAAACATAGCATGCGTTACCATCACAGTGATGGATGCAGGTTGATATTGAGTAATATGCAGGACTGTTTCTTCCAACGTCCGCCCTGTGCTGGCGATGTCATCAATCAGAACGAGATGACGATTCGAATAGTTATAGTTAGGTAAATGGATTGCTACATCGTGATCACCCGTGCGTTGTTTGGTTGCTATGATGTACTCGAATGAACCCGCTGCAGCGATCGCGGAAACCCACTGTTCGGACTCCTGGTCGGGGCCAATTAGCAAAGGGTTAGTAAACTGTTGATTGAGAAAATCAGCCATCGGTTGTGTCGCATGCAATGCGATAGCGGTATCCATTGGAATGGCCTGTTGCAAATTGTCAATTCGGTGTAAATGTGGATCAACGGTAATTACCGCATCAAACAACCGTGCGAGCATTTCCCCAATAATCTGTTGGCTGACAGCTTCACCGGGGTCAAATGCCTTGTCCTGACGCATATAGGGAAGATAGGGCGCGACTAATGTTATATGTCTGGCGCCGAGTTTACGTGCTGTAACAGTCGTTAGTTCTAACTCAATTAGCTTATCATTAGGTTGATGTAAACTACGGCACACTATAACGCGCTCTGGAATGTTATCAGGCAGGGTGATTTTACTTTCACCGTCTGGAAACCGGTGTACCTGAACCTCGGCATAGCTGTAGCCAGAAGCTTCGGCTAACTGTTTGGCAACAGCCCGGTATTCTGGATAACCAAGCAGCATAATATTAGAGGTTGTAGATGACATGGTGATTTCTATTCCGGTTGAGCATTACTCACAGGGGTGCATAGCGACTATCCGGGTGTATTTCTTAATATTTACCAAGCTCTTCAACAAGTGTATGGCTAGACACAATAACCCTCAGGAACCGGTAATATGTTGATCTGGATCATTTAATGAAAGCAGCTATGGATAAATCGGAACGTTGGTATACACGTCGGAATGGTGTGGTTCGCGGCCCGTATCCAGCTGGCCAGATCAGCCGGTATATTCTGCTCGGCAGGATTCGTGAAAAAGATGAGCTAAGTCTTGATCAGTGCTTATGGGAAGAAGTATCTCAATGTCAGGCACTGATCCCGGAAGTCATGAAACTGCCTCCAACAGAAGAAAATATCAAACTTCTTATGATGGCTCGGATGCATGAAGACGAACGGCGTTCAGGTGACCGTAGAGATGATGAGCCGGAACCACCTGCACATATCAAGGAGCGCCGCAGTGGTGTTGAGCGACGTCAGACAGAACCGGAATTGTTGGTGCGGCATCGTAAGCTTAAGCAAGGTATTGTCCAATCTGTTTCGAAAGTTACGGGTAGTTATAAAATTCCGCTTACCATGATGGCTGTCATTTCGGCAGGTTTTTTACTGGTCACTCTTATCGGCGCTCCAACTGAGCAAAAAGAGCGCCCTGCAGATTGCCTGGCACCCGCTACTATTGGAGTAAACTGGGATAACTGTAATTTAAGCGGGGCAAATATAGAGGGTGCTCTGCTTAACGATGCCAAGATAAGATTTGCACGGCTTGATGGTAGTGTATTAAGTGGTGCTCAATTAATTAATGTGCGCTTTGACTATACCAGCCTGGCTAACAGTGATCTGAGTGAAGCAGACTTGACCAACGCTGTTTTAGTGGGTGTTGACTTAAAAGGTGCAGATCTGAGAAATGCAAAACTAGCCAAAGCAAACCTTGCTTATGCAGATTTGAGCGGTGTATTTATAGAGGGCGCAGATTTGACCGATGCGGTGCTGGATAATGCTATTTGGGTAGACCAGAGAAAATGTGCACCAGGTTCAATAGGACGTTGTGAAAGATAGTCTTATTCCTCTCCAAATGAATCTGTTTGGTATCTTGAAACCTTTATAGAATCTGACCAGTAGTTAGCAGGGAAACCGGCTTTTTGTTTTAAATGAGCAAGAAATAATTCAGGCTCTGGGAGTGAATCCCAGACGCTGGGTAAAAATGTGCCGCGGTGTTTATTGTCTTCCAAAATCAAACCATCCATACCGGGTCTGATCATTCCAAGTAAAGCCTGTTCTGAAGTAAACGAAATTAATTCGGCTGGCGTCAAAACAGAAATATGGATGGCAAGCTCAGATGTTTCTGGTAGTGCTAAAAGTGCAAACCTTGGATCGCAAAAAGCCGCAGCATAAGCATTTTCAGAAACATCTCTGACCAGTGGGCGGTAAGCTTCCAGGCTGCCTATACAACCGCGCAGTTTATGATTGAGATGTAAGGTTACAAAACTGGCGCCATTATCTTGCAGTGACGGCTTGAATTTACCCATTTTAACGGGCATCGCATGTCCATTTTCAAGCCCGCAATGGATGGATTGTTGGGCGATATCCAGTAGGGTGCTTTTGTCACTGGTTGATAACATCATGATTGAAATGCGTAGGCACCATAGCCAACCACGCGATCTTTGGTACCTGCTGTATCTCCTGAATTGCGCAGATCTAACGTTGCTGCATTCAAATGGTGGCGGCGTGCAGCGATTAGCAAGCCGTTAATCGGGGTTCTACCACAAGCCTGTTCATGCTGTATATCGCCTGGTTGAAGTTGTTCGATAGCATGGGTGGTTGCTGTATCAAGTGATTGTGCAGTCTTATAATCATGGTAGTGGCTTAAATCAGAACTGATCACGATTAAAGTTTCGTCTTTTCCCCACAGGATCTCTAATACTTCTGCCACCTCTTCATAGCTGGCATCGCCCACTACGAGCGGAACCAGTTTGAAGTTATTTAGTACAGTCTGCAAAAATGGTAATTGTACCTCCAAACTATGTTCATCTTTATGAGCATCATCACGTACATGAACTTGTGGCAACATGAGTATCGAATCCAGACTGGCATTATCTATTGGGATTACCCCGAGTGGAGTAGCAAAATATTGGGCGCTGCTAGCAGCGAGGCCATTAAAACCAATCCGGTGAGCTGGGCCAAGTAAAATCACTCGTTTAATAATGTTATGTGCTGAGGCAAGCTGTGCGTAAGCGCTTGCGGCTATCGAACCAGAATAAATATAACCGGCGTGCGGCACAATCAATGCCTTTGGAGATCCGGATGTGGCTGATTCGGCTGCCAAATATTGATCGACCTGTTGCTGTAATAGAACCGGATCGTCAGGGTAAAACTGTCCGGCCATAGCGGGTTCACGTATTTGTTCCATGACACTATTAATAGATGTATACGGGATAGAATTCAAGCCGGATTATCAAATAGATTTTGAGCTAGCTCAAAACATTGTTGATGTGTTGCTACTATACTGAAAAGGAGTACTTACTGAGAGTTTTGAAAATGCTGTAGGAGCGGCTTCAGCCGCGAATGGCTGCGTGCCGACTATCGCGGCTGAAGCCACTCCTACAGCTGATGATGAAATAATTAGAAATTGCTTATACATTATTTGTAATCATGAACAATATACTTGAAAAGTTCGATCCGGCTTGCACCGTGCCAACCCGCTACTGGCATTTATTGAATGACGGACGGGTGCAATGTGATCTTTGTCCCCGGTTGTGCAAAATGAAACCAGGCCAGCGCGGACTGTGTTTCGTGCGTGGAAATCAAGCTGGAAAAGTTGTGCTGACGACCTATGGCCGATCCAGTGGGTTTTGTATTGACCCGATTGAAAAAAAACCGCTTAACCATTTTTTACCGGGCACACCGGTACTATCCTTTGGAACGGCAGGCTGTAATCTTGCCTGCAAATTCTGTCAGAATTGGGATATTAGCAAATCACGCGAGACCGACACGCTGGCTGATCAGGCAAATCCTGAGAGTATTGCTCAAGTCGCAGAAGAAATGGGCTGCCGAAGTGTGGCTTTTACCTATAACGATCCGGTTATATTTCACGAATATGCCATTGATATCGCTAAAGCCTGCAGTAAACGGGACATCTATACAGTTGCTGTCACAGCTGGATATATTATGCCGGAACCACGCAAAGAGTTTTTTAGTTACATGGATGCTGCCAATGTTGACTTGAAAGCTTTTACCAATAATTTTTACAGAAAAGTTTGTGGTGGAGATTTGAGTAATGTGCTTGAAACGCTCGAATACTTAAAGCATGAAACCCATGTCTGGTTTGAATTAACAACTTTACTGATACCCGATGAAAACGACAGTGATCAGGAGCTTGATCAAATGACAAAGTGGGTGGTTGAACATCTGGGATCAGATGTGCCGATGCATTTCACGGCTTTTCATCCCGACTGGAAGATGACAAATAAGCCACCAACATCACCAGACACATTGACCCGCGCACGTGGTATCGCTCAGCAAAATGGTGTGCACTATGTCTATACTGGAAATGTCCATGATACCGAAGGCGGTAGCACCTGGTGTCATCAATGCGGTGAATTATTAATAGAACGTGACTGGTATGTACTTGGGCTGTGGGGCCTGAATGAAAACGGCTGCTGTCATAAATGTGGTATCGCTATACCGGGTATATTTGAGGCAAAGCCAGGCAACTGGGGTGCTAAACGTCTGCCGATAGTTTTGTCTGATACAATTGATAAGGTGGAATAAGACAAATTACGTATTGGAGGCGATGATATGAATGAAAATATAAAGACTGTAAAAGTCGGACTATTTTTTGTGATGATGACTTTGATTTTCGGTATAGGAATGGGAACCCTTTTCGGGGTTGCTGAAAACCGTGTCCATTCATATATATCGAGTGGCATTTCAGCAAACGAAGAGCTGCATGACGAAGTGAGTCAAAATAAGATATGGCGGTATGCGCAAAGATCTCATTTCCATGCAACGGGAATAGCCGCATTCTCCATCGGGCTTGTGCTTCTTATCATGTTTTCTTCGCTTAAAAATAATTTAAAAGCTAGCGCATCTTTTTTAGTTGGACTTGGCGGGCTGTATCCGCTGTCATGGTTTTCGATGTTTTTACTGGCACCATCGATTGGAAGAAAAGCGGCGCATGATCATATTGTGACTGAATTGCTAGTTTATGTGGGTGTTGGTGGATTACTGCTGGGCATTGCAATTTTATGTGCGAATTTATTTCTTGGTATGTTTCGCGAGACTTAAGGAGATTCTGATTAGCTTGTGACTATTGACACTGTAGGAGCGGCTTCAGCCGCGATGAACGCACACTAATCGCGGCTGAAGCCGCTCCTACGAACGCTCTCCAATAATCTAAACGTGCTTCAGGATAATTCCTGCTAAAGGCGGCAGATCAATAACGATAGAGTGCGGTTGATTCATCCAGGATGTGTTATCACTATCAGCGTGACTGGTAACGTGCAGATTACTACCGGCATAAAATTCAGAATCTGAATTTAACAACAGTTTATACCGGCCAGGGAGAGGGACGCCGAGACGGAAGCCTTGCCGTGGAACAGGCGTTAAGTTCAGGGCAACCACAGTTGTTTGCCCATCACCTTCGCGGTAGTAACTCAAGAGAGAATTTTCTGCATCGTTACAATCAATCCAGTGAAAACCCTGGGCATCAAAATCGTGTTTGTGCAGGGCAGGAATGTCTTTATGTAGATGATTCAGATCCTGAACCAACTGTTTTAAACCTTGATGATGTGACTCATTGAGTAAATGCCAATCAAGGGTGTGGTCAAAGTTCCACTCTGCGTATTGTCCAAATTCACAACCCATGAATAACAGCTTCTTGCCTGGATAGGTGTACATGTAGGTGTATAGCAATCGTAGGTTGGCAAAGCGCTGCCAGTGATCGCCCGGCATTTTATCGAGCATGGATCCCTTGCCATGAACGACTTCATCATGTGAAAAAGGTAAGACGAAATTTTCGGTAAAGGCGTAGAGCATACCGAAAGTCAGTTCTTTGTGATGGTGTTTGCGGTGTACCGGATCCTTGGACATATATAAAAGCGTATCGTGCATCCAGCCCATGTTCCATTTCATGCTGAATCCCAGACCACCATCATCGACTGGCCGAGTGACTTGAGGCCAGGATGTGGATTCTTCTGCAATAATAAAGGTGCCGGGTTGTTCGCTGTGGGTAACTTCATTCAGATGCCGTAGGAATTGCAACGCATCCAGGTTTTCCCTGCCACCAAATTCGTTCGGAATCCAGTCGCCTTCATCACGGGAATAATCGAGGTACAGCATGGACGCCACAGCATCAACACGTAAACCATCAAGGTGCATTTCTTCCAGCCAATACATGGCACTGGCAATCAGAAAATTACGGACTTCATTACGGCCATAATTGAAAATGTAAGTGCCCCAGTCGCGGTGTTCACCACGGCGTGGGTCAGGGTGCTCGTACAGTGGCGTGCCATCAAAACGTGCTAAGGCAGTTTCATCTTTTGGGAAATGCCCAGGTGCCCAGTCGAGTAAAACGCCTATCTTATTTTGATGGCAATAATCTACAAAGTAGCGAAAATCATCCGGAGTACCGAAGCGGCTGGTTGGTGCAAAGTAACCTGTGGTTTGATAACCCCAGGAAGCATCGAGTGGGTGTTCGGTAATCGGTAGTAATTCAATATGCGTAAAGCCGAGCGGTTTTAAATAATCCACCAATCGATGTGCGAGTGTCCGGTAATCAAGAAACTGACCTTGTTCGCCGCGTTGCCATGATCCGAGATGCACTTCGTAAATTGACATCGGTGCATGCAGCCAGTCACGTTTTCGCCTGGCTTGCATCCAGTCAGTGTCATTCCAGGGGAAGTCGCTTTTCCGTGTGGTCAGGGCAGCAGTGCCAGGGCGCAGCTCGAAACGTTGGCCGTATGGGTCTGTTTTAACCACCACATTGCCATTGTCCCGATTGCGAATTTCGTATTTATAATGAGTTTGATCACTTATTCCGGGTATGAATAGTTCCCAGAGACCACTTGCTCCGCGCCCCCGCATTGGATGACAGCGGCCATCCCAGTGGTTCCAGTCACCAACAACACTGACGCGTTCGGCATTCGGAGCCCAGACGGCAAAGCGAATACCGCGGATGTCATCGGCAGTGTGCTCGTGTGCACCCAAAAAACGGTAGGCGTGGATATGCCGGCCTTCGCCGAACCAGTGAATATCAAGGTCCCCAATTTGAGGCGGAAAACTGTAGGGATCATACATCTGACAATCGTTGCCATCTTTATCCAGCCAGCTAATCTGGTAATGATCAGGCAGGGATCCAGCAGATCCTTTCCATTCGAAAAAATCACTGCTGTGAATGCTGCTCAAGGTTTCGCCATTTTCAGCGATACGTACTTGTGACGCACCCGGAATAAACACGCGGACGACTTCATTGTTACCTATAATATGTTTACCCAGCACCTCAAATGGATCGTGGTGCCGGGCTTCCTGGATGCGCCGTTGAGCGTCTGTTAGTTCAGGCTGAAGAGATTTAGTTGTTTTCACAAGTTTGTAAACAGGCTTGATGAATTTAGAAAAGGGACTTTATGCCGGTGGCGCAGATGGTACCATAAGCGGCAGGTGTTACAGTGCTGTTACACCAAATACAAGGAGAATCCAGAAAATGAATACCGGCCATTCGGCACGTTTTGTCAGCCGTCTTACCAGAGATACCCTGGCACTGATTCTGGCCGGTGGCCGGGGGTCGCGACTCAAACAACTGACCTTGTGGCGCGCCAAACCTTCGGTGCCATTCGGCGGCAAGTTTCGTATTATTGATTTCCCCCTGTCCAACTGCATGAACTCCGGTATTCGTCAGGTCGGCTTGCTCACCCAGTACAAAGCACATTCGCTGATCAAGCATATTCAACAAGGTTGGGGATTTTTGCGGGGAGAATTTGGCGAATTTGTTGAATTGTTACCGGCCCAGCAACGTGTCGTCTCATCCTGGTATGCCGGAACAGCCGATGCCATTTACCAGAATCTGGATATTCTCCGTGCGCATGATCCTGAATACGTGCTGATTCTGGCAGGTGATCACATCTATAAGATGGATTACGGCCCGATGATTGCCCAACATGTCGAGAACCAGGCAGATATGACAGTGGGCTGTATTGATGTAGATCTTGAACGCGCCCGTGAATACGGTGTCATGACTGTAGATAACAATAACCGGGTTGTTGAATTTAATGAAAAACCCGATGACCCTCAGCCTATTCCTGGATCTAAGAATATGGCGTTGGCCTCCATGGGTATTTATGTCTTCAATACGGCCTTCTTATTTGAGCAACTCATAAAAGATGCAGACAATGTCAATTCTACCCATGACTTTGGGCACGATATTATTCCGTCTATCATCAATAACTATCGTATTTTTGCCTATCCATTTCGTGACGCGGAAACTGGACGCCAGGCATACTGGCGTGATGTTGGAACTGTGGATGCCTTCTGGGAAGCCAACCTTGAACTCATTGGTATTACCCCGGAATTGAATTTGTACGATTCCAATTGGCCGATTTGGACTTACCAGGAACAGTTGCCACCTGCCAAATTTGTGTTCGATGATGAAGATCGACGTGGCATGGCAGTAGATTCCATGGTATCGGGTGGCTGTGTGATTTCCGGTGCAGTCGTACGGCATTCGCTGCTGTTCTCTAATGTAAAAATTAACTCTTATGCCACTGTGATTGACGCCGTGGTATTACCGGAAGTAGAAATTGGACGGCATTCGCGAATTCGCAAAGCTGTCATCGATAAGGGCTGCCAAATCCCTCCCAATACTGTTATTGGTGAAGACCCGGAGCAGGATGCCGAACGATTTTATGTTTCACCCGGCGGGGTTGTGCTGGTGACTCCCGAAATGCTGGGGCAGGAGTTACACCATGTCCGATAAAGGCAGTTTGCACGTGGTGTTGTGCTGGCATATGCACCAGCCGCAATATCGTGACCAGATCAGCGGTGAATACAAATTACCCTGGGCGTATTTACACGCCATCAAAGATTATGTCGATATGGCGGCGCATATTGAAGCCGTGCCGGATGCCAAAGCGGTGATCAATTTTGCGCCTATATTGCTGGATCAACTGGCTGATTATTCAGCCCAGGTGCGCGGATTTTTGGCACAGGGTAAACCGATACAGGATCCCTTGTTAGCCGCTTTGGTCGATCCAGTATTACCAGCGCATCCCGAACGTAAACTTGAACTGATCAATGATTGTCTGCGGGTCAACCGGAAACACGTGATAGATCGTTTCCCGGCTTATGCCTCACTTGCCAGATTGGCTGAAGTGTTTCATGAGCATTGTGAAGACGCTGTGTATGCCAGTGACCAGTTTATTATTGATCTGCTGGTCTGGTATCACCTGGGCTGGATGGCTGAAACTGTTCGGCGTGAAAATCTGCTGGTCAAACGCTTACAGGAAAAGGCACAGGGTTTCACGATTCATGACAGGCGAGAGTTGCTTGGTTTAATGGGTGAGTTATTTAATGATGTCATCGACCGCTACAGACGCCTGGCAGAAAAAGGGCAAGTGGAATTATCGGTCTCACCTTATGCGCATCCGATCATGCCTTTATTACTGGATTTAAAAACCGCACAGGAAGCCATGCCGGATGTCGCATTACCTGCCGCTGAAAATTATCCCGGCGGACTGGAACGTGCACGCTGGCATTTAAGCGAAGGGGTCGCACTGTTTGAGCGTTACTTTGGATTTGCACCAGCTGGCTGCTGGCCATCGGAAGGTGGAGTCAGTAGTGAAACACTTGCTTTAACTGAAGAGTATGGTTTCAAGTGGGTTGCAACGGGTGAGAATGTATTGCGAAATAGTTTACGTGATCATGCCGGTGAAGAGGCGGCAGAAGCACAGGACGCTGTGATGCAGGGGTATCACCTGCCGGGACAAAGCATCACCTGTTTTTTTCGCGACGACAATCTGTCCGATGAAATTGGATTTACTTATCACGATTGGCACTCTGAAGATGCCGTCAGTAATCTGATCCATCGTCTCGAAGAAATGCAGGCAGCACACCCTGATCGTAAACTTGTCGTACCGATTATTCTCGATGGCGAAAACGCCTGGGAGCATTACCCGGAAAATGGCTATTATTTTCTACAGGCCTTGTATAAATTTCTCGCAGCGCATGAAACACTGACATTATCGACTTTTTCAGAATGTCTCGATGCAGGTATTGAAATTACCGAACTACCCGGAATGACCAGCGGATCCTGGGTATACGGTTCCTTTTCTACCTGGATCGGAGATCGTGACAAGAACCGTGGCTGGGAAATGTTAATCGATGCAAAAAATGCTTTTGATCAGGCGGTAAGTTCAGGAACTCTCAGTGCAGAGCAGCTATCGGCTGCACAAGAACAACTGGCCATTTGTGAAGGCTCTGATTGGTTCTGGTGGTTTGGTGATTACAATCCATCGGATACAGTCAGTGATTTTGAAACACTTTTCCGTGAGCATTTATCAAACCTGTACACCTTGTTGGGTCAAGAGTCACCCGAATACCTGGCGCATACTTTTGCCAGAGGTTCCGGTGCTCCGACATTAGGGGGTGTAATGCGGCATGGTCACCTGCAGGAGTAATCCTGTCGCAACATCTCAAATGGAACAGCAGTGAATTCCACTATCTTCTCTCGTCGCCGTGCCGGATTGTTACTGCACCCCACCTCATTACCTGGCACGCCGGGAAATGGTGATCTGGGTGCAGATGCCTACCGCTTTATTGACCTGCTGGCAGATTGTGGTTTCACGCTTTGGCAAATGTTGCCGTTAGGGCCAACGCACGAAGACTTTTCTCCCTATCAATGCCAGTCAGTCCATGCGGGTAGTTTCCGGCTGATCAATCTGCAAATGCTTGTAGAAGCTGGATGGCTGGATGATGCCTCTATCAATGATGGACATACGGTTGACGAACAGCGTCGTGAAAAACTGAAAAATGCATTTGCAGGTTTTAATGAAAATGCATCCGACACAGAACAGGCAACGTATCAGGAATTCAGACATAAGCATGCTTTTTGGCTGGAAGATTTCGCCTTGTATCAATCAATACGGGAAGATCAGAAAGACTTGCCCTGGGTGCAATGGCCAACGTTGCTTAGAGACCGGGATACGGATGCACTGTTAGTTGAACGGCAAAAACTCAACCATACATTTAATCAAAATTGTTTTGAACAATTCCTGTTTTTCAAGCAGTGGCATCAATTACGTGACTATGCGAATCAGCGTGGCGTCCTGTTATTTGGTGACATCCCGATCTTTGTCGCCCACGACAGTGCAGACGTTTGGGCCAATCGTGATTATTTCTCAGTGGATGACGAGGGAATGCAGGAAGTTGTTGCAGGCGTTCCACCGGATTATTTTTCTGAAACGGGTCAACGCTGGGGTAATCCGCTATACCGCTGGGACAAGCTTCAAGAGGATGGCTATCACTGGTGGATAGAGCGCATTCGAACCCAACTGGAATTGTTTGACCTGATAAGAATTGATCACTTCCGCGGATTTGAAGCCTGCTGGGAAATCAATGCAAGTGAAGAAACAGCGATGAACGGCCATTGGCAAAAAGGGCCCGGTGAAAAAATATTCCTGGCCCTTCAAGCCGCGTTTGATCATTTGCCACTGGTTGCGGAAGACCTTGGATTAATTACTCCTGAAGTCACCCAGTTGCGCGAACAATTTGGTCTGCCAGGCATGAAAATCTTGCAGTTCGCCTTTGATGGGGCATCTGAAAACCCTTATTTGCCACATAACCACGAAACCATGAGCGTGGTGTATACCGGTACGCATGATAACGACACTACGCTGGGCTGGTACCAGGCACTGGATGATGCACAGCGTGAAATTGTCTCACGTTATTTTGGTCATGCGGCGGATGAAATGCCCTGGCTGCTGATTCGTACTGCTTTGGCGTCCGTGGCACGAATGGCAATTTTGCCTATGCAAGACCTGCTAGGTCTAGACAGTGATCACCGTATGAACATTCCAGGTGTGGCTGAAGGTAACTGGCAATGGCGATTTGAGTGGTCGCAGCTAGATGATAATAATCTTAATCGTATGCGCGATTGGCTCGAATTGTATGGACGTAAAATTTAGCGAATCGCTGATTACTTCTTTGTGAAGAGTGCAAGTCCTGTAGGAGCGGCTTCAGCCGCGATGGGGCTGCGGTGTCCATCGCGGCTGAAGCCGCTCCTACAATTTCTCGCGAATTAATCAACGTTTCAATAAAACGTAAACCGCACCTGCACCACCATCATTATGACGGGCCGGGCAGTAAGCCAATACCTCTTCATGCTGCCTTAACCAACTGCCTAGTTTGATTTTGAGTACCGGCCCCCGATTCCGGGAGCCGAGTCCTTTACCATGAATAATACGGGCGCATTGAATGTGCCGCCGCTGACATTCGTGCAGAAATTCCACGACGGCCGCACGTGCGACCGGTACTATCATTCCGTGTAAATCCAGTTCGGCATCGAGGTGTATTTGACCACGGCGCAACTTTTTCAAAGTGCGTTGCTGGATGCCGGGCTTAAGATAAAACAGCTCATCATTATCTTGCTCAGCCGGTTCGTAATGATCGGATAACATATCTCTGAGCGTACTGGTTTCATCTGCTTCGCGGAAACGTGGTACGGGCCGAGGCTTTTTACGCGGCTGAAATACCCGATTTTTGGCGACCGGACGCACTTCGCCGACGGTGTCGCGAAACAGTAAGCTGTCTTCAGTGTTGATAGTTCGTTTCATGCCGTGTGTTCAGTTTTGTAAATAGCCAGTTAATTTACCCTGTCCAGGATAGGACTCCATTGCCGAGTCCGGTATAGTTTAACCTTTATGCATATCCTGATCAGTAATGACGATGGCTACCTGGCACCCGGTATACGCTGCCTGGCGGATGCACTTGCTCGTATTGCTGAAATTACAGTAGTAGCACCTGACCGTGATCGCAGTGGTGCGAGTAATTCGCTGACACTGGACAGCCCGATCCGTGCCCGCAAGATGGAAAATGGCTTTACCCGGGTCGAAGGTACGCCGACAGATTGTGTCCATTTGGCTATAACCGGGTTGCTGGAGGAAGAGCCAGATATTGTGGTGTCTGGTATCAATAGCGGCGCTAATCTGGGTGATGACGTTCTGTATTCAGGGACGGTGGCAGCAGCGATGGAAGGGCGTTTCCTTGGTTTATCTGCAATTGCTGTTTCTATGGCCAGTTTTCAACCACAACACTACGATACCGCAGCACGCGTTGCCTGTGAACTCGTCGAACAAGTCAAATCACAGCCAGTACCTGCTGCCACTATTCTTAATGTCAATGTGCCGGATGTACCCTGGGAGGACCTGGCCGGTTGGCAGGTAACCCGGCTGGGTCACCGGCATAAATCCGAACCGGTAATCCGTCAACAAGACCCACGTGGCAGACCTATTTACTGGGTTGGTCCTGCCGGAGCTGAGCAGGATGCCGGACCTGGCACCGATTTTTATGCGGTGAATCATAATTTCGTTTCAATTACACCGATTCATGCTGATCTGACGCGACATGATGTGCTCGATGACCTCAAGCAATGCCTTGGTTTGGAAGACATATCACAATGATTTCGCGGCATCAGGAGCGGGGCATTGGTATGACCTCTCAGCGCACCCGCGATCGTTTGGTGACGCGCCTGCAGGAAGAGGGTATTCGTAATACTCAGGTGCTGGAAACGATTCGAAATACCCCTCGCCATCTGTTTGTTGATGAGGCACTGGCAAGCCGTGCCTATGAAGATACCGCATTACCTATTGGTCATGGCCAGACTATTTCGCAACCTTATATTGTTGCCCGTATGACTGAATTACTGATGGACACCAAACACGACAAGGTGCTCGAAGTCGGTACTGGTTCTGGTTATCAGGCGGCAGTTTTATCACCGTTGGTTGACGCTGTGTACAGTACGGAACGCATTGAACCGCTGGCCGCGCAAGCCCGGCAGCGATACCGACGTCTGGGTTACCGTAATATCCGTGTCCGGCATAGTGATGGTACCTGGGGTTGGCCAGAAAGCGGACCTTATGATGCGATTGTGGTCACTGCTGGTGCAGCCGAAATACCCGAACCCTTGTTACAACAACTCAATATTGAAGGCATGCTGATTATGCCGGTTGGACAACGCGGCGGGCAGAAGTTGATCCGAGTTACGCGAAAGCAAGAGGTCTATGAACGCGAAGAGTTCGGAGCCGTAAGTTTTGTACCGCTGATCAGCGGTAACGGCAGTTAACTGCCAATTTAGGGAAGCTCAGATATTATCATAGTGAATCGTGCAAATACTGTAGGAGCGGCTTCAGCCGCGATGGCTGCGGTGTCAATCGCGGCTAAAGCCGCCCCTACAGAGCCTTGCTAATTAATCAGAGTTTTCTCAGTTATGTTTGCAAAATTATATGACACGGTATTACGTTGGGCACAGCATAGACTGGCAGTCTGGTACCTGGCTTGTTTGAGTTTCGCGGAATCGTCGTTTTTTCCGATACCACCCGACGTTATGTTGATCCCAATGTGCCTGGCCAAACCAAAACGAGCCTGGTACTTTGCAGCGATGACTACCTTGGCATCGGTAGTGGGTGGCATGCTTGGCTACGGCATTGGTGTGTTTGCACTGGATATGATGACGCCCTTAATCAGTGATGGTGGCCGTTGGGCATCTGCTTTTGAACGGGCTACCCAATGGTTTAACAACTGGGGTTTCTGGGCGGTGTTGCTGGCAGGGTTTTCACCGATCCCCTATAAAGTGTTTACTATTTCAGCAGGCGCTGTGGCGATGCCCTTCCTGCCTTTTGTGATGGCATCCATCATTGGCCGGGGCGGACGGTTCTTTCTGGTGGCCGGACTACTGGTTTGGGGTGGCAGCAAGATGGAACAAACGATTCGCCGTTATGTCGATATCCTGGGATGGTTAGTGGTGATATTAATTGTGGTTGGTATTGTTGTGTATAAAACTTCACATTGAAAGAGTTAGCCGTTAGATGTCTATAAACCGCCTGACAATAATGTGGATAAGTATTTGCCTGTTGTTGTCTGCCTGTGCCTATAACCAATCGATTCCAGCCCCGGTCGGCGATCGTGAAAAACATGCGATTCCTGCAGGTGGCTACCATCAAGTTAAACGCGGTGAAAGTCTGTATTCCATTGCCTGGTTGTATGGGCTTACCGCCAACCAGTTAGCTGATTGGAACTCTATCCGGGCACCGTACACGATTTACCAGGATCAACGCCTCAGGCTTGGGAAACCGCTGTCTGCGGCTAAGCCTAAACCCAGGATTAAATCCAGGCCCAAACGGGTTATCGTAAAACAGCCAAAAAAATCCAAACCGGCCGTAAAAATAGTGGCCGCTTCGAAACCTAAAACAGTGGCAAAACCATCCGTCAGCCAGACATATTCAGCACCTGCTCGAAAAGTACTCGCTAAACCCGTAGCAGAGCCTAAAATGCCGAAAAAGGTCAGTTGGCTATGGCCCGCCGATGGCAAGCTGCTGAGCCGGTTTGACCCTAAGTTGGTGGGTAGAAAAGGAATTAGCATTGTTGGCAAGTCCGGTGATCCTGTACGGGCAGGCGCAGCAGGCAAGGTTGTCTATGCCGGGAGTGGACTTTCAGGCTACGGCAGGCTTATTATCATCAAACATAATCAAAAGTTCTTGAGTGCTTACGCGCATAATCGGAAGTTAATTGCCAAAGAAGGCGAATGGGTTAAAAGTAAGCAGGTGATTGCCCATATGGGCAACAGTGGCACCAACCAGACGCAGCTGTATTTTGAGATTCGCAAAGACGGTGCGCCGGTTAACCCCCTGCGGTATTTACCTAAACGTTAAATTGTCTGGCTTCCGGTTGATGGGAACTTACTCCTGTCATTGAATACCGGAGGTTGAACATGGCCACTAAAGCCCAGAAGAAACCGGTTCGCAAGAAACGTGCAACAAAAAAGGCATCGTCTGCGCCGAAGAAAAAGACCGAACGTGTATCAACACTGGATTCACACCCCGTGTTCAACGAGGCGCACTTCGACGCCACCCGCATGTATCTCAATGAAATTGGTTTCTCTCCCCTCCTGACTGCAGAAGAAGAAGTTCTCTATTCTCGGCGCGCCCAAAAGGGAGACGCTGCCGGGCGTAGTAAAATGATTGAGTGCAATTTGCGTCTGGTAGTAAAAATCGCCCGTCGCTATATGAACCGGGGGCTGGCCCTGCTGGATCTTATCGAAGAAGGCAATCTCGGGCTAATACGTGCAGTTGAAAAATTTGACCCTGAGCGGGGATTCCGATTTTCAACCTATGCGACCTGGTGGATACGTCAGACGATTGAACGCGCAATCATGAATCAGACACGCACAATCCGGTTGCCAATTCATGTCGTCAAGGAATTGAATAGTTGTTTGCAAGCGGCCCGTAGATTGGCGCAATCCCTCGATCATGAACCCAGCGCTGAAGAAATAGCAACAATTCTGCACAAACCCATCAAAGATGTAGAGCGTATGCTGAAGCTGAATGAGCGGGTGACATCAGTGGATGTACCTATTAGCAAGGATTCAGAGCGTACAGTAGTCGATGGAATTCCGGACGAACATAATATTGACCCGTCGGATTTATTGCAGGATGAAAGTATTCTTTCACACCTCGACACCTGGGTTTCGCAGTTAACTGACAAACAATGTGAAGTTGTCGAACGCCGCTTTGGATTGCATGGCTATAAAATTTCCACACTGGAAGAAGTGGGTAATGAAATTGGTGTCACTCGTGAAAGAGTCAGGCAAATACAGATCGATGCTTTAAAACGGTTGCGGCGTATTCTGGAGGAAGAAGGGTTTTCTTCCGAGAACATCTTTGATTGAAATCTCGAGACAGCTCGATGTATTAAAGCAGTAATGCCGCCACGACTTGCCTGCCTTCTGAGAGCAAAACATTGTAGGTTCGGCAAGCGGCCGATGTGTCCATCACTTCAACGCCGATACCCTGTGTAAGCAATTCAGCTGTGACGGAGGGATGAGGAAAGTGCAAGTGTTCCCCGGTTCCCAGAATCACCACCTCCGGTTCAAACTCGATCAGCCCTTCAAAATGATCTGCGGTAAGATCACCGGTATTGACCGGTGTCCAATCAGTAATAAGTCGGTCAGGCATGAGTATTAAGCTCTGCGTATAAGTAGTGTTGCCAATGATTATGCTGCCTGCTGAGTAGCTCTTGATTAGATATTCACCGGGGCTGTTGTCTCTGGCAAAGTGCATAGTGCGACCATACCAATTTTAACAACTTGCCACCAGTAAGCGCCTATCTTAAACAGCTTTTATTTCTCTCGCAGAGGCGCAGAGCACGCAAAGACAAGCGATTAATAGACCTGTTTAAAAGATTTTAAACTTTGCGAACTCTGCGTCTTTGCGAGAGAAATTGTTTATCGGCGGTCACCAGAACAGGTCTGAATTTAACCGCCTTGTCGAATCACAGTAATTTCAGTAGGCTAAGGCTTGTATTTAATAAAACTGAGATTCGCCGCCGTGCTGCAGAAACTGGATGAATTTGCCCGAATTAAGCGCTTGCCGCCCTATGTATTCAATATCGTCAATGAATTGAAAGCGGCGGCCCGGGCGCGGGGTGAAGATATCATCGATTTCGGCATGGGTAACCCGGATCAGCCTACACCGCCACATATTGTTGCCAAGCTGGTTGAAGCCGCCCAGCGCCCTGACACTCACCGTTATTCCATATCGCGGGGTATACCGCGCCTGCGCAGGGCTATTTGCAGTTGGTATAAAACCAAATACGATGTCACGCTGGATCCGGATACCCAGGCCATTGTGACGATCGGCTCTAAAGAAGGCCTGGCTCATTTAGCCCTGGCAACCCTGGGACCGGGCGATGCGGTCCTGGTGCCTAATCCCGCTTATCCCATCCATCCTTACGGATTTGTGATTGCCGGGGCGGATATTCGACATGTGCCGATTAACAGTGATGAGCAGGCATTTTTTGGAGAACTCGAAAAAGCCATCAAGGATTCCTGGCCAAAACCAAAAATGCTGGTGTTGAATTTTCCGGGTAATCCCACCACGCATTGTGTCGAACTGGACTTTTTTGAAAAAGTGGTTGCTATTGCCCGTGAACATAGTATTTGGGTAGTGAATGATCTGGCTTATGGTGAGCTAACCTTTGACGGCTACAAAGCACCTTCGATTTTGCAGGTGCCTGGTGCTGAAGAAGTGGCCGTGGAATTTTATTCCCTGTCGAAAAGTTACAACATGCCAGGCTGGCGGGTTGGTTTTATGTGCGGTAACCAAACGTTGGTAGCGGCATTAACGCGGATTAAATCCTATCTGGACTATGGCATGTTTACACCCATTCAAGTCGCCGCAATAACTGCACTTGAAGGGCCGCAGGATTGTGTCCAGGAAATTACTGAGATGTACCGGATACGACGCGATGTCCTTTGCGAAGGATTGAGTGCTATTGGTTGGCCGGTCGAAAAACCAAAGGCGACCATGTTTGTCTGGGCGCCTATTCCAGAGCAGTATCGTGAAATGGGGTCGCTGGAGTTTTCCAAGAAACTTTTACAAGAAGCCAGAGTAGCGGTATCACCAGGCATTGGTTTTGGAGAATACGGTGATGCCTTTGTGCGCTTTGGCCTGATCGAAAATGAACATCGTACCCGACAGGCCGTACGTGGTATCCGCGAAATGTTTCGCAATGATGAAAAAACAGCAGAGACTGCATAAGGGGGTCAATTGAAACCGGTTAAAGTAGGTTTATTAGGGCTGGGTACAGTTGGGGGTGGAACCTTCAATGTACTCAAGAGAAATGCCGAAGAAATTGCACGGCGGGCTGGCCGTGGTATAGAGATTTCTCATGCAGCTGCACGTGAATATGACCCTGCTCAATTACCAGGTATTGATACGATCAAAGTCAGTGACGATGCTTTTACACTGGTCGACAACCCGGAAATAGACATTATTGTTGAACTCATTGGTGGTTATGAACCGGCTCGCGAGTTAGTGCTAAAAGCACTTAATAATGGCAAGCATGTCGTCACTGCCAATAAAGCGTTAATTGCATTACATGGCAATGAGATTTTTGAGGCGGCGCGCAAAAACGATGTCATGGTCGCCTTTGAAGCGGCTGTTGCAGGTGGCATCCCGATTATTAAAGCGATTCGCGAAGGCCTGGCCGGTAACCAGATTGAATGGCTTGCCGGAATCATCAATGGCACGGGTAATTTCATTCTGACTGAAATGCGCGAAAAGGGGCGGGACTTCAGCGAAGTTTTAGCAGAAGCACAACAACTTGGATATGCTGAAGTCGATCCGACCTTCGATGTGGAAGGTATTGATGCGGCACACAAGTTAACTATTCTGGCGTCTATTGCTTTTGGTGTGCCCCTGCAATTTGACAAAGTGTATACCGAAGGTATTAGCAAAATTACCCAGGATGATGTCAGTTATGCAGGACAGCTTGGTTATCGTATCAAGCATCTTGGGATTGCGCGGCGGACAGAGTCTGGTATTGAATTACGGGTTCATCCGACCTTAATCCCGGAACGCCGATTGATTGCCAATGTCGATGGCGTTATGAATGCGGTGCTGGTTCAAGCCGATGCAGTAGGTTCAACTTTATACTATGGTGCTGGTGCGGGTTCCGAACCGACCGCATCTGCGGTGGTGGCAGACATTGTTGATGTGGTCAGAACGCTGACGGCTGATCCCGAACACCGTGTCCCGCACCTGGCATTCCAGCCAGATGCTTTGTCCGATCAACCGATACTGTCAATGGATGCAGTTGAAACCGCTTATTACCTGAGAATGGAAGCATTGGATCAACCGGGCGTGCTTGCAGATGTCACACGTATTTTGGGCGAACAAGGTATTAGTATTGAAGCAGTATTACAAAAAGAACCCGCTACAGGCGCTGAACATATACCGGTCATTATGTTGACTCGTAAAGTGAAAGAAAAAGAAATGAACAGCGCGCTTAACCAGATAAAAAAACTGGATGGCATCCAGGGTGAGGTTACGCGAATCAGAATGGAAACACTGGATAGCTGATATTGTAGGCACTCTCAGATACTTCACACTCCGGTACAATAGTCAGATAATCTTATGATATTATTTCGAGATATGAACCTTAACTTATTATTAAATAAGGTAATAGAATGACTTTCAGACCCCGCTATACTGGCTTGATCAATAAATACCGTGATCGCCTTCCAGTCAACGACGATACTCGCATCATCAGCTTGGGTGAAGGCAATACACCGCTTATCAAGTTGAATAACATCCCTGACACCCTCGGCAAGGACGTAAATATTTATGTCAAATACGAAGGTCTGAACCCGACCGGTTCATTCAAAGATCGCGGCATGACCATGGCCGTGACCAAAGCAGTAGAAGAGGGCAGCCGTGCGGTTATTTGTGCATCGACGGGAAATACTTCTGCATCAGCTGCCGCCTATGCAGCGCGAGCGGGGATCACTGCATTCGTATTAATTCCAGAGGGAAAAATTGCACTGGGTAAACTGGCTCAGGCGATGATTCACGGTGCCGTCGTGTTACAAATCCGCGGTAATTTTGATGACGGCATGAAGCTGGTTAAAGAAGTGGGTGAAGTGGCACCGGTAACGATTGTAAATTCCATTAATCCTTTTCGGCTGCAGGGACAAAAAACCGCAGCCTTCGAAATTGTCGAGGAACTGGAACGCGCCCCTGACTATCATTGTCTACCAGTTGGCAACGCCGGTAATATTTCTGCTCACTGGATGGGCTATGTGGAATATTTCGAGCAAGGGATTGCCAGTAACAAACCTATTATGGTCGGCTATCAGGCGGCAGGTTCTGCACCCTTTATGCGCGGTAAAATGCTTGATAATCCGGATACCGTTGCCACCGCCATCCGCATCGGTCATCCGCAATCCTGGGACAAGGCGTGGACAGTACAAAAAGAATCCAACGGCTGGTTTGATGAGTGCACCGACGAAGAAATTCTGGCGACTCAAAAATTGTTAGCTGAAAAAGAAGGCGTCTTCTGTGAACCTGCTTCTGCTACCTCGCTGGCCGGGGCATTACGTGATATTAAAAACGGCAAAATCCCTGAGGGAAGTTCAATAGTTTGTACCCTGACAGGGCACGGATTGAAAGATCCTGATACCGCCATTAAGCAATGTACAGATGGCGTGATTACAGTAGACGCCAAACTTGAGCCGGTACGTGAAGCAATAGTTAACAATCTAGCTTAGATACACCGTACCCTCTCCCTCCGGGAGAGGGACAGGGAGAGGGGATATAATTAATTGCACTGCACTGAAAAGTGCATGCTTCTTATTCAAGTTTCCCATGAAAAACCATGCACCCAAAGTCACACTATTAATTCCAGGTCTACTCGAACCCTTCTCCGGCATCGATCCCTCCTTATTCCCCGACTTGCCCGCCCTTACAAAATTACTCAGCAAAGGATGCACTCGCCAAACTGAAAACAACAATTATGAAACCACTCTTTGCGATCTTTTTAATATCTACCCAGATAACAACAATGAACTACCCATCGCACAACTCACCTGGCTAACTGATTCTGGTAGCCCTTCAAGCACTGCCTTACTTAGAGCTGATCCCGTTCATTTAAGAGCCGATCAGGCAGAACTCAGGCTATTTCCTGCCAATCAATTATCGATAACAGAAAGTGAAGCGAAACAACTGATAAATTTATTAAATGAGCATTACCATGGTGACGGTATCGAGTTTATCGCTCCTACACCAACGCGGTGGTACGTGCAGCTTAAACAGCAACCATCCCTGACAACTCACCCACTGAGTTGCGTTGCTGGTAATGATATTCGGCACTTTTTACCCAATGGAAAAGACGCGGCTTACTGGAAAGGTCTATTTAATGAAATACAAATGCTGTTACATGACCATGCAGTCAATTTAAGCCGGCGTGACAATCAACAGCCAGCAATCAATAGCCTATGGTTCTGGGGTGGCGGGCCTATTGAAAAGATCGCCAGGCCGTCTAATCAACTGGTTATGAGCAACGATGTGCTCGCCGAAAGTCTGGCAAAATTTACCGGATCACGCTTCGTATATTTCGATACAGATATTGAGGTTGCTTGTGATGAAGCTGCTGCGGATAAAAGCGCTATATTGATAGCGCATAATGATTTTCTGGATAGTATCGCCTGTGCTGATTTCAACAGCTGGAGCCAGATGTTAGAAAAATCTGAGCAGACACTCTTTAAGCCGCTGTTATCTGCATTGAAAAAAGGCAAGATTGTTGCAGTGACAGTGCTGCCCTGTAATCGTATGCTATACCAGGTGCGCCGCAACCAGTTATTACACTTCTGGAAACCTGTTAAATCCCTCAAATCATTCGCAGGGAAATTCTGAAAATATACGGACATTACATGCGCTACAATAAATAATCACCGCCTCCTTAAAATTATTACCTATGATGAATCAAAATCAACCGACTATATTACAAAGGCCTTTTGTGAGTTTTGACGAGTCCAGCCAGCTGCATCCAGTGCTGGCACGTGTTTATGCTGCACGGAATATAGAAGTGCTGGAGGAGATAAATACTGGGCTTGATTCGCTTTTAGCACCAGACACACTGACGGGTCTTGATGTTGCTGTCACACGCCTTGAGAAAGCCTTACATAACCAGGAAAGAATTTGTGTGGTGGGAGATTTTGACGCTGATGGCGCTACCAGCACAGCTTTAATGGTCACAGTATTAACTGCAACTGGATTTCAAAAGGTCAATTATCTGGTGCCTAACCGGTTTGATTACGGCTATGGTTTGACGCCGGAAATTGTAACAGTGGCAGCTGCCGATAAGCCGGATTTGATTATTACTGTGGATAACGGAATTTCCAGTATTGAGGGTGTTAAAGCTGCAAATGATTTAGGCATTTCGGTCATCATTACCGATCATCATTTACCCGCTGAAGAATTGCCTGCAGCAGATGCTATCGTAAATCCTAATCAAACAGGTAATACCTTTGCCAGTAAAAACCTGGCCGGTGTAGGTGTGGCTTTTTACGTCATGCTTGGATTGCGTGCGCGTTTGCGTGAAACAGGCTGGTTTTCTGAGCAGGGTATTACTGAACCTAAACTTGTTGATGTGCTGGATTTGGTGGCGCTTGGAACGGTTGCTGATGTTGTGCCATTAGATAAAAATAATAGAATCCTGGTACAACAGGGTCTCGCCCGAATTCGAGCTGGGCACTGTCGACCCGGTATTCAGGCGCTTATTGAGATTTCGAAACGAAGTCAGCAACGGCTGGTGGCTACGGATTTAGGATTCTGTCTGGGGCCTCGATTAAATGCAGCGGGGCGGTTAGAGGATATGTCGATTGGCATTGAGTGTCTGCTGGCAACGGATCTATCCAGGGCCAGGCAACTGGCCGTCGATCTTGATTCACTAAATCGTGAGCGGCGGGAAATTGAAACCGGTATGCAGGCTGAGGCCTTAGCTTCCATTGATGCTCTAGGGCTTGATGAAGCGTCATTACCACTGGGCTTATGTCTTTATCAACCAGACTGGCATCAAGGCGTGATTGGAATCCTGGCGTCGCGTATCAAGGAGCGCTTTCACCGGCCAGTAATCGCCTTTGCCAACAACGGTGATCATGAATTAAAAGGATCGGCTCGGTCGATATCTGGTTTACACATCCGCGATGTACTCGATGCGGTCGCTTCGAAGCAGCCCGGTTTGCTGACTAAGTTTGGTGGTCATGCAATGGCCGCAGGATTGACGATTGACGCTGAGAAATTTGAAGCATTCAAGTTGGCATTCGATCAACAGGTACAACTGCAACTCAACGGACGACAACCGGAGCATAGTCTCGAAACAGATGGCGAGTTATCTGCTGTTGACCTGGAGCTTGAGTTGGCCGAATTGCTTAGATACGCTGGCCCCTGGGGGCAGCAATTTCCTGAGCCATTATTTGATGGCCAATTCAGAGTGGTTAACAGCCGCCTGGTTGGAGAAAAACATTTAAAATTGACAGTTGTTCCTTGTGATGGGGATCAGTCAGTGGATGCTATTGCATTTAACCAGGGCGAACATCATCCATTAGAAACTGGCGCTGAATTACGTCTGGTGTACCGGCTGGATTCAAATGAGTTTCGCGGTATTTGCAGTTTGCAATTGGTCGTCGAATATCTTGAAGTATTGTCTTGATGCCAACTCAGGAAATTGCCTTTAATCTCGATATTTCAGCACAAGAATTACAGCGTTATTATCTGGGCTCAGCTAATGTGGTGAATGTGATTGCTGATGACGGGCGGCGTATTCAATTCCCTGTTTCGGCTCTACGCCCTTACGTTTTACATGATGGAGTGAAAGGTCATTTTGTGATGCGAGTTGATGATTGCAATAAGTTGATTGATATTTGCCAAAATCCAAAATAGCCACAGAACCAGAAAAATACACAGATACTTTCTTGAAAATCTGTAGGAGCGGCTTTAGCCGCGATGGGGTTGCGGTGTCCATCGCGGCTAAAGCCGCTCCTACAGAATTTGCACAAGCCTGGATTTGGTTTCCCATGAATTTCGCAGTAAGAAAATACTAATCTGTAATATTCGACGCAGTGGATATTACAGGTCAGGATAAGTATCATCCGCGCTCTATAGTTAGTTGGTCATCATAGGATAAAACGTGGAAATTAACCTGGTTCGAGTACAAATTAAAGACCTTCAAGGGCGCGCCCAGGCCCTGAGGGGGTATCTTTGACTACGAGGCGAAGCAGGAACAACTGACGGAAGTCAGCCGGGAGCTTGAAGACCCGGAAATCTGGAATAATCCTGAGCGTGCCCAGTCGTTGGGTAAACAGCGGGTTCAGCTAGAAGAAGTTGTCGGCACATTGGGTGACCTGAGCACCGGTTTGCAGGATGCCGATGATCTATTGACCCTGGCTGCTGATGAAGATGACCAGGAAACACTGGAGTCGGTAGAAAGCGATCTGGCCAGTATGGAAGCGCGGGTTGCCAGTCTTGAGTTTCAGCGCATGTTTTCCGGCGAAATGGATGGATCCAGTGCTTTTCTTGATATTCAATCAGGTTCAGGCGGAACCGAAGCCCAGGATTGGGCAAACATGTTGTTGCGAATGTATCTGCGCTGGGCTGAATCACATGAATTCAAGGCTGAGATAATCGAGTTATCCGCAGGTGACGTTGCCGGCATAAAAAGCGCCACTATCAAAATTGAAGGCTCCTATGCATTCGGCTGGTTACGTACCGAAACGGGTGTACACCGGCTGGTACGAAAGTCTCCATTTGATTCGGGCAACCGCCGTCATACATCCTTCGCGGCTGTGTTTGTATCGCCTGAAATTGATGATGATATCGACATCGAAATCAATCCTGCTGATTTACGTATCGATGTATACAGAGCGAGTGGTGCGGGTGGCCAGCATGTTAACCGGACTGAATCAGCCGTACGTATTACCCATGAACCCAGCGGTACCGTTGTTCAATGCCAGAATGATCGCTCCCAGCACAAAAATAAAGCCACGGCGATGAAACAACTCAAGGCAAAATTATATGAGTTGGAAATCCAGAAACGTAATGTTGATCAACAACAGGTTGAAGACAGTAAATCGGATATTGGCTGGGGCAGTCAAATTCGATCCTATGTGCTGGATCAGTCGCGCATTAAGGATTTACGAACCGGGGTAGAAACCGGTAACACCCAGGCTGTCCTTGATGGCAGTCTGGATCAATTTATTGAAGCAAGCTTAAAGAGTGGTTTGTAAACAGGAACTGTTATGGCTGAAGAAAAGCAAGATAACGAAAATAAACTCATTGTTGAACGTCGTGAGAAGTTAAAAAAACTACGCGAGAACGGCGTCGCTTTTCCAAATGATTTTCGGCGCGATTCACTGGCTGAAAATGTACATGCCCAGTTTGATAGTAAAGATAACGAATCGCTGGAAGCTTTGCCGACACGGGTGAAAATGGCCGGTCGATTAATGGCAAAACGTGTCATGGGCAAAGCCAGCTTTGCGCAAATACAGGACATGACTGGCCGCATTCAGTTATTTCTACAGCGTGATGCTTTACCTGAAGGTGTTTACCAGGAGTTTAAGGGCTGGGATATTGGTGACATAGTTTCTGCTGAAGGCGTGCTGTTTAAAACTAAAACAGATGAATTGTCGGTTAAGGTGGATGCGATCAGTATGCTGACCAAGTCACTGCGTCCTCTACCTGAAAAATTTCATGGTCTGACCGATCAGGAAACCCGCTACCGGCAACGTTATCTTGACCTGATTATGAGCGAAGAATCACGTAATACGTTCATCATTAGATCCAGGATTATTCAGTACATTCGTGAGTTTCTTGACAAGCGAAACTTTCTCGAAGTAGAAACGCCTATGATGCATGTGATTCCAGGTGGTGCAACAGCCCGGCCATTTACAACGCATCACAATGCCCTGGATATGGATTTGTATTTACGCGTAGCACCAGAACTGTATTTAAAACGCCTGGTGGTTGGCGGTTTTGAAAAAGTTTATGAGATTAATCGGAGTTTCCGCAACGAAGGTTTATCAACCCGGCATAATCCAGAATTTACCATGCTTGAGTTTTATGAAGCTTATGCAGATTACAATGACCTTATGGATACAACAGAATCCTTATTGCGCGGCATGGCAAAACAACTGATAGGAAAAACGCAAATTGAGTATCAGGGTGAAAGCTATGATTTCAGTAAACCATTCACGCGTATGACGGTTATTGAATCTATCTTGCATTTTAATAAGGATTTAACCGAATCACAGATTAGTGATATCGAGTCCGCGCGCGGAATTGCCAGTAAGCTGGATATCCCGATAAAAGACAGCTATGGATTAGGTAAAATTCAAATTGAAATATTTGAAAAAACGGTAGAAACGAGGTTGATTGCACCAACTTTCATTACTGCTTACCCGGCTGAGGTTTCACCGCTTGCGCGTAGAAATGATCAAGATCCATTTGTCACCGACCGGTTTGAATTCTTTGTAGGTGGACGGGAGATCGCAAACGGATTTTCGGAATTAAACGATCCTGAAGATCAGGCTGAACGTTTTCGACAACAAGTTGAAGAAAAAGAGGCGGGTGATGATGAAGCTATGCATTATGATGCAGACTATATCTGTGCCCTGGAACATGGTATGCCGCCAACAGCAGGCGAGGGTATTGGTATTGATCGGCTGGCAATGTTTTTTACTGACTCAGCTTCGATACGTGACGTTTTATTGTTCCCGCATATGCGTCAATAAACAGGTTCAGTATTTTTTTGTTTTATTGATCGTATTGGCCAGTCGCCTGCTTCAAGAAACTTCAGCAGATCATCTGGGTAAAGTGGTTTGCTGATCAAGTAACCTTGAGCAATATCGCACCCGGCTTGCTTTATGGCATCCAGTACATCCTTTGTTTCAATACCTTCTGCAACGGTTTCAAGGCCAAGATTGTGTGCCAGATCGATGGTTGATTTTACGATAACAGCATCATCGTTATCCGTTGTAACATCCTTTACAAAAGCGCGGTCTATTTTCAGCTGATGCACCGGTAACTTTTTAAGGTGACTCAGCGATGAATAACCGGTTCCAAAATCATCGATGCTGAGTTTAATACCCATGCTTTCCAGCTTTGAGAGTATTTCCATAGTGTGTTCGGGATTGCTCATAATTGTGCTTTCGGTGATTTCCAGCATCAGCACATTCCGTTCCATTCTGTACCTGGACAGTAAATCAGCTATCTGGTCTGGCAAATTGCTGTCGCGGAGGTTATGCATGGACAGGTTAACGGCGATACTAAGATCATAACCCAGAGCACGGCATTTCATGCATTCGCGAATGGATTTTTCAAGAATCAAGAGCGTAAATGGTTTGATAAGACCGGTGCTTTCCAGCATAGGTATAAAATCTACGGGTGATATAAAACCTTTTTCATGATGCGTCCAGCGAGCCAGCGCTTCGACTCCAGTCACCAATCCGCTTCTAAAATCAAACTTGGGTTGAAGTGCAATATCGATTGTTCCATCACTGATGGCGGTGCGCATATCACTGATCAATGCGAGACTGCCCGGATTTTGCTCGTCGAATTCATTGCAATAAAAGGCATAATCATCCTTATTGCGTTTCGCAACGTACATGGCCTTATCAGCGTGCCTGAGAAGAGTCGCAGGGTCTTCCCCATGTTCTGGATATAGTGCTATTCCAATACTGGCACCTATGCTGAAACTGTTGCCTTCGACAGTAACAGGTGTTTGCAGGACGCTTTGTAATTTGGAAGCAACCAATGCAATTGATTCCAGATCAGTTTCGGGAACAACCACGGCAAATTCATCACCGCCTAGCCGTCCCAGCGTGTCAACTTCTCTTAGCGTTCTTTGGAATCGTTGGCCGACACAAGTGAGTAAGTGGTCACCTACTAAATGCCCCAGCGTGTCGTTTACAATTTTGAATTGATCAAGATCTATCATCAACAATGCCAGGTGCTCTGTATTTCGTTTAGCACCGAGTACACCCTGTTGCAATCGATCCATGATAAGCGTCCGATTTGGCAGACCGGTAAGAGGATCATGCACGGCAAGTTTACGTAAATCCTCGTTGGCAGTGGTTAAGCGTTTATTAGCGCTTTCCAGCTTATTTCGAAAAGCTTCCGCACTTTGCTTGGCATCGTTGAGTTCGTTGAAGAAGATGGCATTATCAATTGCAAAACTGACCTGACCGGCAAACAGTTTCAACATATCAAGGTCACGTTTGCTGAATTCGTCCTTGTCAATTTTGTTGATGGCAGCGATGCCACCTAAAAAATGCTGCTTCCCAACTAGTGGTACGAGGATTAATGTACCGGCTTCTTTTTCCCAACGGTTACGTTCATTTTCATTCAGCTCTTCGAGGACACCACGCCACCAGACCTTACGATTACGAAATACCCATCCGCATACGCCAATTTCAATGGGTAACTCCTGGCCTTGAAGTTCATCGGCATATTCACCATCGGCAGCCTGGTAGGTATAGGTTTGATGATCTTTGTCTAATACGGGGATTAACACTGTTTCCGCACGCAGCAGCTTACGGGCACGCATAGCGACATGCTCATAAACAGTTTGTAGGTTATATTCAGAGCCAATCAGGTCAACAATTTCGCGCAACAAGTTGAGCTCTAGCTCACGCTGGTCGAGGTCGCCTTCTAGTTCTTGAATGCGTATTAAATATTTGTCACTGTCGTCCATAATCATTCCCGTTGGCCATTATGTTGTTAATTTTTAATAAAGGCTCAGGTGTATAACTTCGGCGACAAATAGCGAAGCTTGAATATTGTTCAGCTGTAAATATGAGGGTATTCAGTAACTTGTTATAAACCCTGTATTTATGTCTATATTGTCTGAGAGGCTAGTTACTTATCTTCTACAGGAAAGGGATAAGGTAGGTTTTCGAGCTCAATTTTTGGTCCTGATTGATCGACCAGGCGCAGGGATGAGGATTCGCTTTCTGCGGCTGATATTTGCAAGACGACAAGCAAAGAATAGACGCCATCTGGATGGTTGGCACTGGAGACCAATTTACCGACAGGTTGAGTGTTTCCATTGGCATCAAATACCTCATCTCCAGCGACTGGCGGTTGATCAGAGGCAACCTGTGCCTTGTACATGCGGCGCTTGAGTTTGCCCAGATACTCCATCCGGGCAACGATTTCCTGGCCAGGGTAACAGCCTTTTTTGAAGCTTACGCCGTCGACCAGATTCCAGTTCACCATTTGTGGCACAAAGGCTTCACTGGTCTGTGAAACAATAACGGGTATTCCAGCCTGGATATCTCCCAGCATCCAGGCACCCGCACCGACTGGGGCCGCTTTGACATTTAAGGCATTCCAAAGTGTTTTAGCCAACTCAACCGTGGTGAAAATTTCATAACTGGACTGGGCGCCAGGTACTTTAATCTTTACAGTTTCATCCGTAGATGTGACGTCGTTAACTGTCTCTGGCAGACTGCTGATTACCCGGCCAAGCTCAGCATCGATATCGTTTCCAGTAACACCTAGATGTACGAAATTATCGCTGACATCTTCCAGTGTGACTTGAGCACGTAAAACAAACATGCGTAAACGTTTTATGATTGTTTCAACCAGTTCTGTCGGTAGGCACAGATAGTAACTATCAGCATGCTGGAAAATACGCAGTGTGGCAATCAAGCGGCCTTTTGGGTTGCAATAACCACTTAGCTGACTGTGATGCTTATCAACAGTATTCAGATCATTACTAAATTGGGCTTGTAAAAAACTGACAGCATCTTCGCCATGGACAGAAATAAGTCCGAAGTGTGACAGGTCAGCAAACGCATTACCGGTCAGGACAACACTGGATTCCCGTCTTGGGTTGCCATAGTGTATGACGTTGCCATGATTGAATTCTGCGCCGACATTAGTCAGGAATTCTTGCCATTGTTCGTGCATATTATCTCGCTATATAGATGTTGGTTAAGACAAAATCTTAGTCGCTTATGCGACGGTTGTCACTTGATTATACGGGGTGGTATGCTTGCAAAACTTTGATTAATTCATCAAAACCTGTAGGAGCGGCTTCAGCCGCGAAAGGGTAGTTTGAGACCATCGCGGCTGAAGCTGCGCCTACAGGTTTTACGAAAAAGGTGACAAGGATGTCGCAAAATCAGAATGGTAAATTCACTACAAACTTACGGGTTGAGGTTAAATCGTCAGCCAGCTATCGAATCTTGCTAATAGCATGCTATAGCCTGTCCGGCATAATATGCCTGACATTGTCCCTGAATTTGATCGTTAAGCTGACTTTATGCTTGGGATCAATTGTCTATGGCTTGTATCTGACATTTTACAGGCATGGGTCAAATAACAAATCCCGTATTAGCCAGATTGAGTATTCAGACCAGCAAGGCTGGCGACTAATATTCGCCAATAATAATCAGGTGAATACAGAATTGCGACTACCGGTTTTTGTGACCACATTTCTCGTCATCGCTCGCTTTGGTAGCGGCTTAACCCCAAGATATACGCTCGTCATTCCGTTTGATGCGGTCGACAGTCATTCCTTTCGTCAACTGCGGGTGCGCTTGTTACAATCTGCCCATGGCCATTGAAATTGAACGCAAGTTTTTGGTGCTTAATGATGACTGGAAACCACAGGCAGACTCTGGGACGACGATGATACAGGGCTATTTATCGACGGACTCATCCAGTTCGGTACGGGTGCGAATCGAAGCCCAGAAAGCCTTTCTGAATATAAAGAGTGCAATTTCGTTGATCCGGCGGCTTGAATATGAATATCCTGTACCTGTGACCGATGCTGCTGAAATACTAGAGAAATTGTGCGGCGGGATAGTGGTTGAAAAAATTCGTTACCGGGTAAAACAAGCACCACACGTCTGGGAAATTGATGTGTTCTCCGCACAGAATCAAGGTTTAATCGTAGCTGAAATTGAGCTTTCTGATGAAGAGGAAGCCTTTGAAAAACCTGACTGGTTAGGCGAAGAAGTATCTAATGATCCACGCTATTTGAATATGAATCTGCTCAACCATCCTTACTCGCAGTGGTAAGAGTTGCTTCAATCCTACTGTCGCAGCTGTGCCTGATATGTCTACTTGCTGCATGCCAAACAGAGCAGTCACCGGCAATTCGTTTTGGTTTAGCCAATGCGCCTATTAATCTAGATCCGCGTTTCTCTACAGATGCTGCATCAGAAAGAATCAATCGGCTTATATACCGTAGTCTTGTTATTCTAGACGAGGCGTCACGCCCACAACCTTCTCTGGCAAGCTGGCAATTCATAAAACCGGACAAGTACCGTTTTACACTAGGTGAGTCTGGACGGATATTTCACAATGGAACAAGGCTGGATGCCAGTGATGTCGTTGCCACGTATCGTTCTATCCTTGATCCTGCCACTGCTTCTCCACATCGAAAAACGCTGGCAATGATCAAGGCGATACATGCGGTTGATAGCAATACAATCGAATTTGAACTCAGCAGTCACGATGTGCTATTCCCGGCTTATCTTGCAATCGGTATCCTGCCTGAAGAAATTATTGAAGCGAATGGTTCGCTTGCGAAAAAACCAATGGGTAGTGGGGCATTCAGATTTGAAGATTGGTCACAGCCTGGAAAATTGTTATTAACGCGCGTTGCTGACTTACAACCGCTGGTGTTTGAGAAAGTTGCAGATCCAACCATGCGAGTTCTTAAATTATTACGAGGTGAAATTGATCTTCTGCAAAATGACTTGCCCACAGAATTGATTGAATTACTGACACAAAAATCAAGTATCAGTGTGCAGCATACAGAAGGAAGTAATTTTACCTATCTGGGTTTTAATCTTGAAGATGAAACAACAACTGCACTTGCTGTCAGGCAGGCAATTTCACTGGCGATTGATCGCAATGAGATTATCCAACACATTTTTTCTAACGGCGCACGCAAAGCATCTTCCTTACTACCGGCTTCACACTGGGCTGGTGGTAAAGGCCTACCATTAATTAGCCGTGATTTGGTGGCTGCCCGGAAATTACTTTCAGGTGCAGGTTTCGGCTCGGAAAACCCACTAAAGCTCGAATACAAAACATCTAGCGATCCATTCAGGATTCGTATTGCCACTGTCTTGCAACAGCAATTGGCGGACGCTGGCATCCAGGTTAAAATCAAGAGCTATGATTGGGGTACTTTCTACGGTGATATTAAAGCAGGTAGTTTCCAGCTATTTAGTCTGACCTGGGTCGGGGTTAAAACACCGGATATTTTTCGTTATGTGTTTCATAGTAATTCACTGCCTCCAGAGGGAGCAAACCGAGGGCGGTTAAAGGATTCAATGACCGATCAATTAATAGCAGCTGCTGAAAATGAAACAAATATGGATCGAAAAGCACTCCAATTTCAGAAAATACAGGCGCATTTATTAAAAATATTGCCTTATATACCACTCTGGTACGAAGATCAGTTTGTCGCTATGCGTGATAACATACATAACTATCAGGTTGCTGCAGATGGTAATTTTGATGCGCTGGTAAATACGCTAAAATCGTACTAAATTGAATCAGGATAAAAACAGCTTCGATGCCCGATATTGATATTAACCTGTCTGCACAAACGTTGTTGCTGAACCAAAAAGGCAGGGTAAAAACCTACCCGATTTCTACTGCGCTCAATGGGGCTGGTGAACAAAAAGGCAGTAATTGTACACCACGAGGTCGGCATCGAATCCGTGCCAAAATTGGTGGCGATTATCCTATCAGGAGCGTTTTTGTCGGACGCCGGCCAACCGGTGAAATTTATAGTGAGGAACTGGCAGCTGAATATCCGGGTCGGGACTGGGTGCTCACGCGGATACTCTGGCTATCTGGCGATGAGCCCGGTCTTAACCGGCTAGGAAATGTCGATACGATGCAACGCCTGGTTTATATTCACGGCTGTCCAGACAGCGAACCCATGGGTGTACCGAAGTCACACGGATGTATCCGTATGACGAATACAGATGTGGCCGAATTATTTAACTATGTTGATGTGGGTGCCAGTGTACAAATTAACGAATAAGGGTAATTGAAATTATGACCTGCGTCATCGCCATTAGTGCGGGAACTCCTGGAACGGGAGCAACAACAGTTGCAACTGGATTGGCAATTGCGTTGTCACGGCACGGACACAGTACTTGCCTGCTTGATGCTGATTGGGGGCCATCGAGCTTGGGCGCGTTGTGGGATTATCATCCTGATAAAACACTGGTTGATTTACTGGATGGCCAGGCAAATCTTGAACAGGTAATTCAACCAGGCATTTGCGGTGTGGATATTATTTTTGGAGATTCTGCGGCTGAACGGATGTCAGCCCTGACATCGAATCATCTCACTGAAATGGCTACCCAGCTATCCAAATTGAAAGACTATGATTATCTGATTATCGACGTTGCGGCGGGTGCGGATCGAACAGTGACGTCTTTTCTTGAAGCCTGTGATGCCTTGTTGCTTGTCATTACTGATGACAGGAAAACCCAGGACGATGCCTACGCTGTCGTTAAGCGGTTACGCGAACATCAGATTACTAACACAATAATGGCTGTGGTTAATCAATGCCGGAACAATATTATTGGCAGTCACGCTTATGCACGGTTTCGTGAAGTCACCGAATTTTATCTGCAGGAAACGCTATCTTTGCTGGGTCAGGTTTGCGATGCCAGGTTGAAAGAGCATTCCAGGCAGCAGGTGCTCGAACATTTATGCAGCACGGATTCAGATCTCGATCGACTTGCAAAAAAACTTTCCTTGAGCAAAGGCACAATTGCAACGCAATCGATACAGAACTTTTGGCAACGCTATCTTAAAGCAGCCGGGGTAGATATTAATGTCAATAATAAATTTACACCGGAAGGCAGTTTTGACTCACTCGAATCTCAGCTTGATACTTTATCCGATCGTGTTGAAGTGTTAATAACCCGGGTTAACCAATGTAAAGATTTTGTGAGTCTGGATAAAGACCTGGCAACGTCTGATCGATCAAGCGAGTCGGAAGTAATACAGGCGCATGGTTCAGATTACTGGCTGAATGGTTTGGATTATCAAACTGATCATGAGCAAGTCGATACAGCCGATCAAGTTTACTGGGTTCGGCAAAGTTCGGGTGCTACATTGCGCTGTGCTTATTATGTCGCATCGCAGCAGCATCCTCACCCTCCGGGGAGAGAGGGGATCAAATAAAACAACTGCCTTTATTTATACCCCCTCCCCCAGAGGGGGAGGGAACGATATTTTTCATCTTGTTGCTTTAAACCATAATATCTACAGACTCTAGAGAATTAAAAAGTGTTCGGCTATCTACTGACCCGTTTATTTACTGCACTTATCGTCATCTTCGGTGTAGCCAGTCTGGTATTCTTTTTGATACATATGATCCCCGGTGATCCAGTTGACGTTATGCTGGGCGAATCTGCTGCCTCTGCAGATCGTGAAGCATTACGGCATTCACTACACCTCGATTTGCCAGTCCATAGCCAATGGCTGCTTTATTTGAAAGGATTACTGGTTTTTGATCTAGGTCAATCACTCTACGATCAACAAGCCGTTGCAAAACTGATTGCTCAGCGGGTTGCGGCAACCTTACATCTGACTGTAGCTGCACTAGGCGTTACTCTGATATTTGGGATACCACTAGGAATCATTGCAGCAGTTAAACGTGGTAGCCTGATTGATCGTCTCGCTAGCGGGTTTTCTCTGCTTGGTGTATCGATACCTAACTTCTGGTTGGGGCCGATGTTGGTATTAGGGTTTTCACTCGGCCTGGGCTGGTTCCCTGTGAGTGGTCGTGATGGTTTTCTCTCTGTTGTGCTACCTGCATTGACACTTGGCACCGGGCTAGCTGCCATATTGGCACGCATGGTTCGCAGTAGTTTGCTGGAAATTCTTAATGAAGACTATATGCGAACAGCGCGAGCAAAGGGGCTATCATCACTTTCGGTCATTCTGCGCCATGGAATGCGGAATGCTATTTTACCCATAATGACATTGCTCGGTTTACAGTTGGGCGCTTTGTTGGGAGGTGCGGTAGTGACGGAAACGATTTTTAACTGGCCTGGTATTGGTTTGTTGACCATCGAATCAATCCAGCGCCGTGATTATGCCGTGGTGCAAGGTTGTATTCTGCTGATAAGTTGTAGTTATGTGCTGGTTAATCTTGCAACTGATCTTATCAATGCCTGGCTTGATCCGCGAATCAGAATGACAGGGAATTAACCATGGCAGGACGCGTTTCCCTGTATTTTCTTCTGGGCTGTTGTTTGCTTGCTTTATTGGCATTTGTTTTACCACTTTCGCCCAATACAATATCACTGGATAAAATATTGGTTACACCGGAACCATCCGCCTGGTTTGGCTACGATGAACTTGGCAGGCCTATCCTGAGTCGTGTGTTGGCAGGTGCATCAGTATCATTCACCGTTGCTGTTGCAGTGGTTCTGATTTCAGCAACCGTAGGTACGCTGATTGGTACAGTGAGCGCATTTATAGGTGGCCGCCTGGATCTTCTGACAGGATTAATTACAGATATTTTTCTTGCCTTCCCGGGTATCCTGCTTGCCATTGCACTGGCAGCTATACTGGGGCCGGGTATCAATAACATCATTATTGCATTGAGTCTGGTTGGCTGGACGGGTTATGCCCGCTTGGCGCGCACCCAAACCCTGTCATTGATGCAGCGCGACCACATCGCTGCCGCGCGGTCGTTGGGCTCAGGATTACCGCGTATGGTATTTAGGCATTTATTGCCACTAATGGCCGCACCCTTAATTGTTGAAGCAACCTTTGGAATAGCCAGTGTAATTATTGCAGAAGCAGGATTGTCTTTTCTTGGTTTAGGCGTACAACCACCGGAACCCTCCTGGGGCAGCATGATCCGTGAAGGTGTCCGATACCTGCTGGTCGCGCCTCATCTGGTTATAATTCCGGGTTCATTGTTATTTATGGTGGTATTTGCTGTTAACATACTCGGCGACGCATTACGTGATCGTCTGGATGTTCGCCAACACTAAACATCGCTTATTTAATCTGGAGAAGTTGCTGTATGACACTTGGCCCTGTGATGCTGGATGTGCAAGGCGTCGAACTGCAACCAGTAGAAAAAGAAATACTGGCCCATCCTGCAGTCGGTGGCGTCATCCTCTTCTCACGAAACTATGAATCACCAGATCAACTGATTGCTTTATGTCAGGCAATTCATGCCGTACGCACTCCACCGTTATTAATTAGCGTTGACCAGGAAGGGGGGCGTGTACAACGTTTTCGCAGTCAGTTTACGCAGCTGCCTGCCGCCGGTTTAGTGGCTAAAAGTAAGGATGCGCTGCAAATGGCAGAGCAAAGTGGCTGGTTGATGGCCACAGAAGTCATCGCTGGTGGTGTCGATTTGAGTTTTGCGCCGGTGCTTGATCTTGACTATGGCGTTTCCAGCGTGATTGGTGATAGAGCCTTTCATCGACAACCATCGAGGGTTGCCGAATTGGCGCTGGCTTATCAGAGAGGTATGCACCATGCTGGCATGGCAACGGTTGGCAAACACTTTCCAGGTCACGGTGCCGTGGTAGCTGATTCGCATGCGCAATTACCAGAAGATGAACGTGACTATGCTGATCTGGAAAAGGAAGATTTGATACCCTTTGAGCGTTTGATTGTAAACGGCTTGAACGGCATTATGGCAGCACATGTTTTATACCCGGCGATTGATTCTCAGCCAGCAGGATTTTCACGTTTCTGGTTACAGGAAACGTTGCGCCAGCGAATGAACTTTCAGGGTGTAATATTCAGTGATGATCTGAGTATGGGAGGTGCTGAATGGGCGGGAGGTTATACCGATCGTGCGGACAGGTCTCTGGATGCCGGTTGTGACATGATCCTGGTCTGTAATAAGCCGGAACAGGCTGTAGCGGTAGTAGAGCATTTGGAAAATTACCGCAATCCAGCATCAGCAATGCGGCTGGCACGGTTACATAGTCAATGTAAAATTGACTGGCAACAACTTTGCAGCAATGCCCAGTGGCAATCTGCCGTTAGCAATATCAAGACTTGTAATGTCGAGCCATGGCTTGATATGGATATGGAATAACGGATAAAACACGCAGTGGAGCAAACTTATTAATATCCTAACAGACTGGACAGGTGCGAATAACTGGATTGCGCAAATCTTTATTGTCGTCTTTGTTGCGCTGTGTATCGACCTGATTCAGCGCCGCATGTTGTCTAAACTCAAGGTTAAACTCGCCAGGACAGAAAATCCCTGGGACGATGCACTGGTAGAGGCATTGATTCGACCTTTATCTTTGCTGATCTGGATCGTGGGTATTACCTTTGCCGCTGAGATTGGACGTCATGAAACAAGTTCGGCCATCTTTAATGCCATAGAGCCAGTACGATCGGTGGGCGTACTGGCTGCGATTGCCTGGTTTCTGGTACGGCTGACCCGGAATATACAGGAAACAATTGTTCAGCGCGGATTGCAACGTGGTGAACCTTATGACCGCACGACCGCAGACGCCATTGCCAAGCTGGTACGCGTATCAATTTTTATTACCGCTGCACTGGTGATTCTGCAAACATTGGGATTCAGCATTTCTGGTGTTTTGGCTTTTGGAGGGATCGGTGGCATCGCAATTGGTTTTGCTGCCAAGGATTTACTGGCCAACTTTTTTGGTGGCCTGATGATTTATCTTGACCGGCCTTTCAGTGTCGGAGACTGGATTCGATCACCGGACCGTGACATTGAGGGCACTGTTGAAGATATTGGCTGGCGTTTGACGACCATACGTACATTCAGTAAACGTCCTCTCTATATTCCTAATTCAACCTTTGCCAGTGTCGCCGTTGAAAACCCTTCGCGTATGAGCCATCGCCGGATTTATGAAACCATTGGTATACGTTATGAGGATGCCAGCAAGATTGAAGTCATCCTGAAAGACGTCGAGACAATGCTTCGAGCGCATGAAGAAATTGATGCCACACAAACATTGATGGTGAACTTTAATGCCTTCGCTGCTTCATCGCTGGACTTTTTTATCTATACCTTCACGAAAACTACTGACTGGGTCAAATTTCATCGTGTCAAACAAGATGTCCTGATAAAAATAGAACGAATAATTGACGGACACGGTGCTGAAATTGCCTTCCCGACTTCAACTGTCCATTTACCCGATATGATCAAGGCTGATATGTCCGGTACTAGCGTCCGGTTACCCTGAACACATAGCTATATTTAACAGGGTTCATTTATAATCAGTCATTCATCCAAACACTTGGAAATAATACATGGCAATTTCTGCTGATGAAGCCCGGCAAGCCCTGGACACTGCTGAACTGCTCTATGCTGAAACAGCCGTTGAGTCGGTGCTGGATGATATGGCAGACGCAATCAGCAGTAAGCTGGAAAACACTAATCCTCTTTTACTCTGCGTTATGACAGGCGGCCTGTTACCAGCAGCCGGTTTATTTTCTCGTCTAAGATTCCCAATGCAACTTGATTACCTGCATGCTACCCGTTACCAGGGTGGTACGCGTGGCAGTGACCTGAAATGGATTTGTGAACCTTCGTTACCATTAACCGGTCGAACCGTGCTCGTTGTCGATGACATTCTTGACGAAGGTCTGACACTGGCTGCAATTCTTGACTATTGCAGGGAGCAAGGTGCTGATACAGTTTACAGTGCTGTGCTTGTTAAGAAATTACATGATAGATGCACGCCAGGATTAGAGGCTGATTTTGTCGGTCTGAAAGTTGAGGATCGATATGTGTTTGGCTACGGAATGGATTACCATGGTTATCTGCGTAACGTTAAAGGTATTTACGCCGTAAAAGATAACTAGTGTTTGCTCCGTATATAACGAAATTTATCTCGCAGAGGCGCAGAGCACGCAAAGTTATTATTAATTGTTTCAATAGCCTTTCTTAGCGTGCTCTGCGCCTCTGCGAGAATAATTATTCTATAAGCAATTACCAGGAGATAACCTACTTTATGCTGGATCTTGCAATCATCGGTGGTACTGGATTAACCACACTTAAAAATCTCAAAATCACGCGCCGTGAAGTAAAACGCACACCGTATGGCGAACCCTCAGCACCACTGGTTATTGGTGATTTGGGCGGGAAGGAAATTGCATTTTTACCGCGTCACGGGCACGGTCATACCATTCCTCCGCATATGGTTAATTATCAGGCGAATATTTGGGCGATTCATGAAATGGGTATTAAGAATATCATCGCTATTGCTGCAGTCGGCGGTATTGATGAAAAGTTAATGCCGGGTCAGCTGGTGTTTCCGGATCAAATTATCGATTACACCTGGTCACGGCAACACACCTTTTTTGAACAGGACTTATTGGAAGTCACGCATATTGATTTTACAAATCCCTATTCTGAAAAACTGCGCAGCCAGCTGATTAAAGCTGCAAATAAATTGCAACTGAATGCAGGTGAAAAGGGTGTTTATGGCGCGACTCAAGGACCCAGACTGGAAACTGCTGCAGAAGTCGATCGTTTGGAAAGAGACGGTTGTAGTATTGTCGGTATGACAGGCATGCCCGAAGCAGCTCTGGCCCGTGAACTGGATCTTGACTATGCAAGCTGTACTGTTATTGCAAATCGTGCCGCAGGACGTGGGGATGGTAGTGCTATTACAATGGATGAAATACAACAAAATGTGACTAATGGAATGTCAGCGGTGCGTAAACTGCTTGAAACTGTGATACCTATGCTGCCGTAAAATTAATCAGAGCTATCTTTAAGTTCAAGTGGTGTAATAATTGCCAATACACCAAATCTGGGGTGATCTATATAGTGTAATTCCTTGCTTCGCATACGGCGTTTTTGTTGTAGTTTAATAACATTTGATTGAGATCCTAATCGATAGTCAGTGCCTATATAGGTGGTGTCAGGTTCTGCGTGTAATAACAGATCTAAGTCAAGATGTAGATAGCGGCCTTTAGTCACAGTTACGTTACCTGTAATAGTCGCTGATGATTTTGATAATGTACTTTCAGGTAATTGTACTGAACGTCGTTGTTTGTTAACCGTTTGCCGCCAGGCAGTATGTAGTAACGGCCGGTGAGTGCCGGAACGTTTCAGCGCGGCTCTTACATTAGACAATTGGTAAGAAGACGCTGACTGCCAGTTGGCATCTAGCGTGGCTGAAGTTTTATTCATGGCATCCTGAAATTTATCGACCCATTGTTCTTCAATGCCAGCACGGTTCAGATTTTCGAAAATTAATAGCTCGATGATATAGTCATCAGCGAGCAGGGTGCTTGTCGTTATGCTGCATAGAAGCAGGAATAAAAATCGGGTTATTTTTTTGTGTAATAACATGTGGAGCCTTTTTTGATCAGCAGAATTTAAATTAGCCAGTATTGCCACGCAATATATTAAGTAAAGTATAGACAGCTTCCACACGAGTTTCATCTGCTTCAGTCTCAATCCGGAAGCGGAACTTTTCAGTGCCATCCAATGAATAGATTTCAGATTTCTTCTGAATCAGTTCAACTATTGCGAGGGGGTCAATTTTTGGTTCGCTACTGAAGATAAGTCGTCCACCAGTATCTCCAACATCAATTTTACGGATACCCATCGGTGTTGCCACCAGTTTCAGGCTAGTCACGGCGAATAGATTTTTAACCGCATCGGGTAGTAGTCCGAATCGATCAATCATTTCAACCTGTAATTCCCGCAACTCATCATCATTTGTCGCACTGGCTATCCGTTTATACTGGATCAAACGTGTATGCACGTCTGGCAGGTAGTCGCTTGGTATCAAGGCAGGGAAATGCAAATCAATTTCTGGCCCTTGTTGTAACGGTTTATCCAGTTCAGGTTGCAGACCGGCTTTGAGTGCAGTGACCGCGCGCTCCAGTAATTCTGTATAAAGTGTGAAACCGATTTCATGAATCTGGCCGCTCTGGTCATCGCCTAACAATTCACCGGCTCCACGAATTTCCAGGTCGTGTGTTGCCAGTGTGAATCCGGCACCCAGATCTTCCAGTGATTCCACTGCTTCTATTCGTTTAATGGAATCGGGTGTCATTACTTGGCGAGGTGGGACGATCAGATAAGCATAGGCACGGTGGTGTGATCGTCCAACACGGCCGCGTAATTGATGCAATTGCGCCAGGCCCAGTTTGTCGGCGCGGTTGATGATGATGGTGTTTGCAGTTGGTACATCGATTCCGCTTTCGATGATGGTTGTGCAAAGCAGGATGTTGAAACGACGATGGTAAAAATCAAGCATGACTTGTTCCAGTTCGCGTTCACGCATCTGTCCATGGCCAATCTTCAGTGTTGCTTCAGGAACCAGTTCGCGTATTTCACGAGCGATTCTGTCAATCGATTCAACTTTGTTATGCAAAATATAAACTTGGCCACCACGTTTAATTTCACGCAGGCAGGCTTCACGAATAGTTGCGGTATTCCACTCACAGACAAATGTTTTGACAGCAAGTCTTTGTGCCGGTGGGGTGGCAATAATTGATAGATCACGCAGACCAGACAATGACATATTTAACGTGCGTGGTATTGGCGTTGCGGTTAATGTAAGCAGATCGACTTCGCTACGCAGGCTTTTTAGTTTTTCCTTTTGCCGGACTCCAAAGCGATGTTCTTCGTCAATAATTACCAGACCTAACCGTGCCGGTTTGATTTCGTCACTCAGAATACGGTGTGTACCGATCAGTATATCCAGTTTGCCATTGGCAAACTCATCAATGACGGCTTGCTGCTGCTTTTTCGTGCGGAAGCGAGATAACACTTCAATTTTTACTGGCCAGTCTGCAAACCGGTCGCAAAAGTTTTGATAGTGTTGCTGGGCAAGCAAGGTGGTTGGCACCAGAACCATCACCTGTTTTCCACCTTGTGCTGCAATAAACGACGCACGCATAGCGACTTCGGTTTTACCGAAGCCGACATCACCGCACACCACTCTATCCATTGGTTGTGTTGAGGCCATATCTGTCAGTACGGAGTCGATAGTCTGGGCCTGATCGGGTGTTTCTTCAAAAGGAAAAGTTGCTACATACGCACTGTACTCTTCCATCGGAACTTCGAAGGCATGGCCTTCCTTTGCAGCACGCCGCGCATAAATATCCAGCAGTTCTGCGGCAACATCGCGGGCACGCTTTGCAGCCCTGCTACGGGCTTTCGCCCACTGTTCACTACCCAGTTTATGTAGGGGTGCAGATTCGGGCGAAGAACCGGTATAGCGGCTGATCAAGTGGAGCGAAGAAACCGGAACATAGAGTTTGTCTTCACCAGCATAAGCCAGGGTGAGAAATTCAGTTTCAATGTTACCGATGTTCAGCGTCTGTAAACCCAGATAACGGCCAACCCCGTGATCTTCATGTACAACAGGCGCGCCAATGCTAAGGTCAGTCAGGTTGCGGATGATGGCATCAGAATCGCGGCGTGGCTTCTGGCGGCGACGTTGAGCTGCATGTACACCGAACAATTGAGTTTCAGTAACGATAGCAAGTGGCTTATCCGTTTCCAGAAGCATGCCTTGTTCTAGCGGAGCAGTGCTGAGCGCTAACATTTCTTCACACTGTATAAATTCTTGCCAGGAAGTAACTGCCCTGGGTCTGAATCCAAAGCCTCGCAGCTGATCATTCAGTGTTTCTCTGCGGCCAGCAGATTCAGCAGTGATTAATATCTTGCCACTGAAATGGTCAATAAAATTTTGCAGTGCACTGACCGGAGATTCTGCCCTGGCCTGGATCGCGAGGGTCGGCAAGCTACCCGTTGAAAAACTAACGCTGTTATCAGATTCTAGTGCTTCAGTACGTTGAGCCTTAATGTGTGCATGCTTCGATAAACGTTGACTAATTTCATTGGCTGTCAGGTATAGCATGTCTGGTGGTAACAAGGGTCTTTCTATATCGTGCTGAAGTGATTGGTAACGTTCATCGATCTGTTCTCTGAGCGACTCGATAGCAGCGATTGAATCGTCAGTTTCTAGTACCAGGCATTGGGCCGGTAAATAGTCGAATAGACATTCTGTTTGTTCGTAAAACAGCGGTAAATAGTATTCGATTCCCGCCGAGGCCAGGCCGTTACTGATGTCGCTGTAGATTTGAGAGCGTTGCGGGTCACCCTCGAAGTGTTTTCGGAAGGCTTGGCGAAAGCAGGTGATGCCCGCATCATCCAGAGGAAATTCCCGGGCGGGCAGTAAACGAATCTGTTCGACAGAATCGACAGAGCGTTGCGTTTCAGGGTCAAAAGTTCGAATGGTCTCGATTTCATCATCCAACAGATCAATCCTAAAGGGCAGCTTGCTACCCATTGGGTATAGATCCAGTAAAGAACCACGCACGGCGTATTCACCGTGTTCAACGACTTGATTGACACACTGATAGCCAGCTCTTTCCAGTTTTTGACGAAAAGTTTCAATATTAAGTGACTGGCCTGAATCCAGTATCAGGCTGTGTAAATTTAAATAATTACGCGGTGGCAAACGTTGCAAAAAGGTCGCTATCGAAACCAGCACTATGCCTTTTTTTAATTGAGGCAGACGATACAGGGCCTCGAGTCGTTCTGAGATAATATCCTGGTGTGGTGAGAAGCTATCGTAGGGCAGAGTTTCCCAATCCGGGAAACAAATAATTTCCAGCTTGTCGTCAGCAAAGAAGCTGATCTGATCGCGGAGTGTTTCAGCGGCTTGAGTATCTGTTGTAAGACACAACATGACACCGGAATATCGTTGTGCGGCCTGAGCCAACACCAGTGGCAGGCTGTCACCGTAGAGGCGCGACCAAAGAATTGACTGGCCATTTTCAGGTAGCAGTGGTGCAAACGGCGAGGCGGTTGTGGCGTGTTCCGGTTTTAAAGCTGGCTTGGACATACTGGATAGTTGATTAGAAAACTGGGCTATTTTCGCACAAACGCAGCCATTGGTCACAATACTGAAAAAACGGCGCGGAGCACCGGTATGGGGTAACAGGATAGATTTATCTAGGCAGCTTTGATTAATCGGCGAGAATATGTAGGAGCGGCTTCAGCCGCGATGAAATGTACACCCATCGCGGCTGAAGTCGCTCCTACAGTATTTGCTCAGTTCACGTATGCTAATTAATTAACTTTCTCGCTTGCCAAACAGTGCGTTCATGATCCCAATTCCTGGGCAGAGGCCTGTGATCGCCGCCAGGACAAAAAATGTGGCGGGTACATACATGAACCAATGTACAACATTAAATCCAGTCAGCCAGATGCCTAGCCAGATCATGCTGCCAGCCACCAATAGAAACACGCGTATGGGAGAACCTACTTTTAAATTGATCACTGTGTATCTCCTGTTTTAAGTTAGTTTCTATGTCACTAAATAAACAGACAAACGTCAGAATCCTTGGCAATTGGCAAGAAGTAAGTAGCACCCACGTAGTCGCTGACTTCCGGGATAAAGTCGTCCTGTTTGAAACCAAACACATCAACGGTCATCTGGCAGGCAATCATTTTAACGTCGGCTTCAAGGCACAGGCCCCGCAATTCTTCAACCGTCGCCACACCCTTATTTTTAAAGGTCTTCTTCATCAAACCCGTCGCTACATTTTCAAAACCGGGTACACCCCCCATCAGCAGGTTAGGCATCGGCCAGTCAAAATCCTGGAACCATTGAGGACCAAACGGCATTTTCATGGGCATCGCCGGGTTACCTAATGGACTGACTTTACACGGCAAGTCTTTTTTCAGAAGTAACAAACCATAAAAAGTAAAAAAGATAGAGGTGTCCCATCCCAAAGCGGCTGACGTCGAGGCCAGGATAAACGGTGGATAAGCCCAGTCGAGCGTACCCTTGGTAGCGATAATCGACATGGATGGTGTTTTGGCTTCTTCTATTGTTTGCAGTTTGCCGGGTAATAACTCATCGAGTTTGTCACTCAGCCATAGATCCATATTACTATCAGGTATTGCGTTCATGTCTTACTCCTGCAGGTTAGCTGGTATTTACGTTACATACCAGTTAGTATGTTTGTCAAGTGGTATATTCAAAATATCCTGATAATGCAAGTAATAAATAGTCGACTCTGAGAGAAATGGCAACATCAAATACTCAACGAAGTGAACGTAATCCAGATAAAACGCGGCAAGTAATCTTGCAAGCGGCATTTATGGAAATATACCGTAAGGGTTATCAAGGGATGCGACTGGATTCAGTACTAGCAGAAACCGGTCTGACCAAAGGCGCCTTGTACCATCATTTTTCCAACAAGCAATCTTTGGGCTATGCGGTTGTAGAAGACGTTATCCAGCCTATGATGGCGTCTATCTGGGAAGAACCATTAATAGCAGCAGATGACCCATTAGCAGCTTTGGCAGAGGTTATTGAAACACTGCCGGATAAAAAACCTCGAGAGTTAATACTATTTGGCTGTCCCTTAAATAATCTGATACAGGAAATGTCGCCACAGGATAGTGGATTTCGTGAACGCCTGGACACTGTTATGTCGAACTGGCATGCGACAACTGAAAAAGCGTTAATCAATGCCCAGGAAAAAGAATTCATTCGTGCAGACATTGATTGCCACGAAACGGCTACTTTTATCATGGCGGCCCTGGAAGGCTGTATTGGGCTTGCAAAAAGCGCGCAATCGGTAGATCGTTTGCGCAGTTGTCTGCGTGGATTAACCCAGTATTTACAATCACTGGAAAATTAACTCAGTTAAGGAATCCCATGTATAAATCACTCGCCGAAATTATAATCCGATTCCGCTGGTTAGGGTTGTTGTTAATCATTGCTGCGGTAGTCACAGCGTTCAACGGCACCAAATTCCTGAGCTTCTCAAACGACTACAGGATTTTCTTTAGTGAAGATAATCCACAGCTGGTTGCCTTTGAAACGCTGCAAAATACTTACACCAAGTCTGACAACGTGTTGATTGTTTTAGCGCCGAAAGACGGTAATGTATTCACTCCCCAAACCTTGTCGACCGTAGAATGGGTGACTCACCAAGCCTGGCAGATGCCCTATTCAAATCGGGTCGATTCGATCAGTAACTTCCAGCACAGTTACGCAGAAGGCGACGACCTCATTGTCGGTGATCTTGTTTTAGAAGCGGAAAATTATAATTCAGCTACACTCGAGCGTGTAAAAGAAATAGCCATTCACGAACCGCTGCTGGTTAAAAGGTTAATTTCTCCTTCCGGTCATGTAACGGCTATCAATGTCACTGTTCAGTTACCTGCAATTCATCCGGACAAGGAAGTGCCCGAAGTTGTTATCTTCGCACGTAATCTGGCAGACCAGATCCGTAAACGCGATGCTAATCTGGAAGTCTATTTGACTGGCGTTGTATTCATGAACAATGCCTTCTCTGAAAATTCTATAAATGATATGAAAACACTGGTTCCTGCGATGTTTCTGATCATCGTGGTTCTGCTGGTGCTGATGCTCCGATCATTCTGGGCAACACTGACGACAGTGGTCGTTATCATGCTGTCAATAATTACCGCAATGGGTATAGCTGGTTGGATTGGTATCACCATAACACCACCACTGGCCAGTGCACCTACGATGATTATGACACTGGCCGTTGCTGATTGCGTGCACATGCTGGTCACTTTTTTGCAAGGTTTACAGCAAAGCAAGAATCGTTTTGACGCCATGCGCGAAAGCCTGCGTATAAATATACAGCCAATATTTCTTACAACTATTACAACCGCAATCGGTTTTTTAAGTATGAATTTCAGTGACGCACCACCCTTCAGAGATCTGGGTAATGTTGTTGCTATTGGCGTCGTTGCAGCGTTCTTCTATTCAATTATTTTATTGCCCGTGTTTATGTTGTTGTTCCCGATAAAGGCAGCCCACAGACCACCAAGAACCGTCAAGCTTATGGATAAACTTGCTGATCTGGTGATCAATAACCGGACAGTTTTGCTCTGGGGCATGGGTCTGTTTGTAGTAGCGATGATTTCATTTATTCCAAAAAATGAATTGAATGACCAGTTCGTCAATTACTTTGATAAGACCGTAGATTTCCGGAATGACACGGATTTTATGACTGAGAATCTAACCGGACTATATAGTATTTCCTACTCATTGAATGCAGAAAGTTCAGGTGGGATTAGTGAGCCTGCCTATCTGGAAAATCTGGAGAAATTCGCACGCTGGTATGCCCAGCAAGACGGTGTTATACAGGTGTCTACACTGACAGATACCATGAAGCGCCTGAACAAAAACATGCATGAGGACAGGCAGGAATGGTATCGAACGCCACAGAGCCGAGAACTGGCTGCGCAGTATCTTTTACTTTATGAGATGTCACTGCCTTACGGGCTGGATTTGAATAACCAGATTAATATTGATAAGTCGGCTACACGATTCGATGTGTTTGTTGATAACCTGACCAGTAATGAACTGATGGCGCTGGAAGACAAGGCAAATAAATGGCTTAAAGAAAATGTGCCTGTCAATATGCAGGCCGATGGTGCCAGTCCTGCGGTGATGTTCGCCCATATTGGTAAACGTAATATTATTAGCATGCTGATCGGAACGACCATTGCACTGATACTGATCTCACTGCTGCTTATAATCGCGCTGCGTTCTGTAAAAATTGGCCTGTTAAGTTTGATTCCAAATTTAGTTCCAGCTGGACTGGCGTTTGGATTATGGGGTATGACGGTAGGACAGGTAGGCCTGGCTTTGTCGATTGTTACCGGCATGACGCTGGGTATTGTCGTCGATGATACGGTGCATTTTCTGAGTAAGTATTTACGCGCGCGCCGAGAAAAAGGTATGGACGCAGCTAATGCAGTGCGTTTTGCCTTTCATTCAGTTGGTACCGCTTTATGGACTACTTCCATTGTATTGATCGCTGGATTTATGGTGCTCAGTCAATCCCCGTTTGAATTGAATGCAGGTATGGGATTATTGACAGCCATCACGATAGCTTTCGCACTGGTAGCTGATTTCTTGTTGCTGCCGACTTTATTGATGGCACTGGATAAGGATGAGTCAGCAACAGATTCAGTTCAAGCTTCACCTGTCGAGACCTAAGTTATCTCTGATTAATTAGCGAGAATCTGTAGGAGCGGCTTCAGCCGCGATAAATGCCACACCCATCGCGGCTGAAGCCGCTCCTACAGAATTTTCACAGTTCACAATGACAAGATGCACGACACATCAGAGGTTCCCTAACCATCTACTTTCTGTTTGTGATTGTCGGCCAGTTTCATACGTTTGAGATAAGCATCACGCGCAATCCGGATATCCTCGAGGAAAAACTCCAATTCATCCAGGGTTAATGCCTGCGGGCCATCGACCAGTGCTTTGGCGGGTTCAGGATGGAAATCAACCAGGATCATATTGGCACCGGCTACCACGCCTTGTGCAGTCACATGCATAACATCGAGTAAACCATCAGGTGCAATCTCTCGCGAGCCGACGGAATGGGATGGATCGATACACACCGGCATGCGTGTTAAACGCTTAATGACGGGCACATGAGCAAAGTCAACAAAATTGCGGTGGGGGTCACCCATGTTGGTCTTCATACCTCGCAAACCGAAAACGACTTTTCGATTGCCTTCACTGGCCAGGTATTCAGCCGCATTGAGTGATTCTTCCAGCGTAATTCCAAACCCACGCTTAATTAATACCGGGAATTCCTGTTGCCGTCCTACCTGCTTTAATAATTCAAAATTCTGTGTATTACGTGTACCAATTTGTAACATGACGCCAGTGGCATTACCCGTTTGTTCCAGTGCATGACGGATTTCGTCAACATGACTTTCGTGAGTGATCTCCATAGCGATGACTTTGATGTCGTATTTACCAGCCAGCTCGAACACATAAGGCAAGCAAGTCTTACCGTGGCCCTGAAAAGAATAGGGATTAGTGCGCGGTTTATACGCGCCCATGCGGGTGCATTGTTGCCCATTGGCTTTAAGTGCCTGCATCATGGTTTCAACGTGTTCCGGGGTATTCACTGCGCAAAGACCGGCAAAAACGTTAAGCGTATCTTGCCCAAAACGTATACCGTTATATTCAAAATGTGTCGCCCGTTGATCGTCTTTATGCCGACCCAGGACTCTATATTCTTCGGAAATCCGCACAACACGTTCTACCGCAGGCAGGTTTTCCATTTCATCTTTGTTGAGTGCAGCGGTATCGCCAATCAAATAAATTTCAGTCAGCAACTGTTGAGCGCCAGTTTCCTGATGCAAGCGATAACGGATATTGGGTAGTTGATCCAGAAATTCTTTGAGCGCAGTAAATACTGGACTGCTGGTTTCTGTGTTTGGTGTCAGGATTAAAATCATTACATGACTTCCTTACTGGTTTCTGAATCGCAACAATAAATCATCGTAGGCATCAATACGGCGGTCACGCAGGAAAGGCCAAATGCGCCGAACAGCTTCGCTGCGTTGACTGTCGAGTTGTGCAATTAGCAGTTCAGCCTTATCAAGGCCAGCCTGGGCTATTATTTCACCTTGTGGGCCAGTAATAAAACTGGACCCCCAGAATTGTATGCCCTGGGTTGCGCCAGATGGATCTGATTCAAAACCGACTCGATTACAGACTATAACGGGCAAGCCATTAGCAACGGCATGCGCCCGTTGTATCGTTGTCCAGGCATCTAGTTGGCGGTCTTTTTCATCCTGAGGATCATTCGGATCCCAACCAATAGCCGTTGGATAAATTAATACATCCGCACCTGCCAGGGCCATCATGCGCGCTGCTTCTGGAAACCATTGATCCCAACAGAGCATGACGCCCAGATTGCCAATACTGGTTTTTATTGGCTGAAACCCCAGGTCGCCGGGTGTGAAATAAAACTTTTCGTAATAGCCCGGGTCGTCTGGTATGTGCATTTTCCGGTAGCGGCCCGCAATTTTACCATCACTATCGAAAATAACTGCGGTGTCGTGATAGAGGCCGGTGGCGCGTTTCTCAAATAAGGAAGCAACGATAACCATTTTGTGATTCTGAGCCAGGCGCGCAAGTTGCTCACAGCTCGGGCCGGGTATGGTTTCAGCCAGATCAAAATTAGCAGTATCTTCCGTCTGACAGAAATAGGCAGTGTTATGCAGTTCCTGCAAGACCACCAGGCGCACATTTTGTGCTTTTGCTCCGGCAATCTCCTGTTTGATATGTTGCAGATTACTGCAGGCATCTTCCGAGCAGGGCATCTGTATCAGTGCGACGGTTAACTTCATTCGTTGAGTTTACGATATTTTTAGATCAAATTTAAGCAGGTGATCCGCTTATATCTACACCTTCAGGGAATTGCATAGTAACGCAATGCAAACTACCGAACTGCTCTATCAATGGCCGGCAATTAATCGGTATGATTTCACGGTCTGGAAAGACTGACTGAATCACTTTGCAGGCAATATCATCTGCGTCATCCCCATAAACGGGAACTAACACAGCCTGATTGATAATCAGGAAATTAGCATAGCTCGCGGGTAAACGATTGCCCTTGTTATTTACCTGTGCCGATGGCCAGGGTAATGCCACCAGCTGGTAAGGCTCGCCATCAGGTTGAGCAAATGCTTCCAGTTCGGATTGCATGCTATTTAACTCAGAGTAAAACGAGTAAGCGGTTTCGGTGCAACTTTGATAAACAATTGTATCCGTATTCGTAAAACGTGCGAGCATATCTATATGACCATCAGTGTCGTCTCCGCTCAGAGCACCATGTTCTAACCACAGAAAATATTTAGCACCCAATAGTTCAGTCAGGCGCCGTTCAAGTTGTTGCCGATTCATGGCTGGATTGCGTTTTGGATGCAACAGGCTGCGGGATGTGAGCAGGAGGCTGCCAGCACCGTCAGAATCGATACTGCCACCTTCCAGAACCAAGCCAACTGAACTGACTGGCGTTGCCCCAAATACGCCTTGCTTGAGCAGTTCACCGGTAATTGCGTTATCTAATTCAGCGGGGTATTTCTCTCCCCAACCGTTGAAGGTGAAATCCAGCAACTGCGCCTGGCCGTTTTTGACGACGGAGATTGGAGCATGATCACGTGCCCAGCTATCGTTAGAGTGACAGAGTGCGAATACCACATTATCAGTATTCACTCCGGCTTTATTCAAAAGGTTCTGGATATGCTTCTGATGATCAAGTTTAAAAGCAACTATAAGTAATTTTTCACGTTTGGTTATTTCGTGGGCAAGATTAACGAAAACCGGCTCGATACTGGATAGACGAGTTTGCCAGTCACTCTTGGTGTGCGGCCAGGTAAGCATGACACCGGCTTGCGGTTCCCATTCGGCGGGCAAGCATCTATTAGACATAGTGCTGATTGTAGCGATGGGCACATAGTGAAGCGAATAAAAAATCCCCGCAGTGCGGGGATTTTAATTTTACATTGAATAATTTGCTGTTACTTAGCGTATCACTACAGCGTGTATGACGTGTTGATGTTCAAAATACACAGTATATCCGCTATAGGCCCATTGAGTGATCGGTGGTTGTCCGATAGCGGCCGCACGCGTTGTGGGTTCGCCGTAACGGTTTAGCACCTTATCCATGCTCATGCCCGCTGCCGGTTTATCAGCACTGGCACTGGCTTGTGAAGAATTGATCAACAGGGTTTCAGCCTGAAGCAGTGAACTGGAAATAAACAGGCCAAAAAATATTGCCATTAGTCGAATTGAACGCATACGGATTCCTTCATCATAAACAGTGGTAGCTTGGTAAGGACTATGTCGGCATGGACAAAGGTTTCTAAAGTCTTTGTAAAGAATGGATAAGTTTATGAACTAACAGACAAAACTGTATCCTTCCCAGGGTGATTATGGTTTAATGCCTGGCCATGTTTCGACCACTCGAACTCTTTATCGGCCTGCGTTATAGCGCCGCAAAAAGACGTAACCACTTCATTTCCTTTATATCTCTGATCTCGATTCTGGGGATAGCGCTGGGTGTCGCAGCGCTGATTACGGTGTTATCTGTCATGAATGGTTTCGAGGAAGAATTACGCACCCGTATTCTTGGGATGGCGTCACATGCCAGCGTCAGCAGTCTGAGTGGACCTCTGAAAGACTGGGAAACGACTGCGGATATCACCCGTCAAAATCCTCAAGTTGTAGGTACTGCGCCTTATGTCCAACATGAAGTCATGCTGGCCAAAGGTAAAAAAGTCAGTGGCACCCTGGTCAGAGGTATTTTGCCTGTACAGGAGCCACAGGTCTCGGAAGTCGGCGACAAAATGGTGAGCGGTGTTTTGACCGATCTAACGCCAGGTGGATACCGTATTATTCTGGGCAGCGAGCTTGCCCTTAATCTGGGTGCAATTGTTGGTGATACAGTCACTATGATCACTCCGCAAGCAAATTTCAGTCCGGCGGGTGTGCTACCACGATTACGACGCTTTAAAGTGACTGGTATTTTTGAAGTCGGCATGTACGAGTATGACCGTGGCATTGCACTGGTCAATATTGTTGACGCGGCCAAACTGTTTCAGATGGGTGAGGGTGTTTCGGGTGTGCGGCTAAAACTTCAGGATCTGTTTCTGGCACCCACGGTCGTCAATCAACTGGCTGAAAATTTCGGCATGGAATATCGGCTTACCGATTGGACACAACAACACGCTAATTTTTTCCGCGCCGTACAAACTGAAAAGCGAGTGATGTTTATTATTCTCATGCTGATTGTGGCAGTCGCTGCTTTTAATATTGTTTCAACGCTGGTGATGGTAGTGACCGACAAACAGTCAGATATCGCTATTCTCCGAACACTGGGTGCAACACCCGCTACAGTAATGCGAATTTTCTTTGTGCAGGGAATAATGATTGGTGCATTGGGTGCGTTACTGGGTGTGGCGGGTGGTATTGCACTGGCTATGAATGTTGAGACGCTTGTTCCCTGGATAGAGCAAAAATTTCATGTCCAGTTCATGCCAGCTGATGTCTATTATATTAGCGATCTACCCTCCAAAATACACTGGCCGGATGTTTGGCGGATTGGTATCGTCGCCTTTGTTTTGAGTATTCTGGCTACATTGTACCCAGCCTGGCGGGCAGGGCGTACACAACCAGCTGAGGCATTACGTTATGAATAATGCAGCAGTAAATAGGATAGATACGCAGGAAGTCATTGGTTGTTCTCAGCTATCACGGACTTTTACCGAAGGCGGTTTAAATGTCAGCGTCTTGCAGGATATTAATTTCTCGGTAAATGCTGGCGAACATGTGGCCATTATTGGTAGTTCAGGCAGTGGTAAAAGTACTTTGTTGCACCTTCTAGGGGGTTTGGATAAACCAACCCAAGGTAGCGTCAGACTTACAGGTCAGAATTTTAGCAGTATGAGTGAAGCACGACGTAGCCGGATGAGGAACAAGCATCTTGGATTCGTTTATCAATTCCACCATTTATTACCTGAATTTACCGCGCTGGAAAATGTAGCCATGCCACTGATTATTCGTGGAACAGCAACTGACGAAGCTGCTAAACGTGCCAACACTCTGTTGGAACGTGTTGGACTGGCAGAACGTGTTTCTCACAAACCTAGTGAGCTATCCGGGGGTGAAAGGCAACGTACTGCTGTGGCCAGGGCGTTGGTAACTCAGCCAGATTGTGTGCTGGCAGACGAACCAACCGGTAATCTTGATCGGCGAAATGCTTCGCATGTATTATCGTTGATGCTTGAGTTAAACAGGGAATTTAATACCAGCCTGATTATTGTGACCCATGATCACGCGTTGGCTGAACAAGCTGATCGGGTGCTTGAGCTTAATGATGGAATACTGGCTTAGGGATAAGATTAGACAGGTAATATATTCATCACTGCACTGTAAAAGAACATCCCCTCCCCCTCAGGGGGAGGGACAGGGAGAGGGGATCAGATAAAAGCAACTGCCTTTTATTTGCCCCTTCTCCCCAACCCTCTCCCGGAGGGAGAGGGGGCTACTGGTAAAGTAGCTTTAATTTTAAATATAAATCAACCATTCAAGGACGATATGGTTATCTACTCATTGGCCTTACTGGCCGGTATTTGCTGTTTTCAATTCTTCCCGCAACTTCCACCGTTAGCCTGGAGCTGTGTGGCTGCGCTTGTGGCCATTGTTTGCTGGTTCAAAATTTCATTAAGACCAATAACCATTTTTCTCTTTGGTTTGTTATGGGCGTGGTGGCATGCATCACTGACTTTATCCAGCCGCTTACCTGAAACCTATGTAGGGCATGATTTAATAGTTCAGGGCTATATCGAGAACATCCCTGAAGCGGTTAGCGTAGACAGTTATCGATTTATTTTTATTGTTGAACGTATGCAGTCAGATACCGAACTGGCCTGGACAGCAGTTTCATTCAAAACGCGTCTGCGCTGGTATAAGAATTCTCCTCAACTACGCGCCCATGACCGCTGGCAATTACGTGTGCGTCTCAAAGCGCCACGCGGCCTGGCAAATCCAGGTGGGTTTGATTATGAACGCTGGTTATTCAGTCAACGAATTGATGCCACGGGTTATGTAAAAAATTCTTCTGATAATAACCGTCTCGATAATGATGATTGCCAACATATTGATTGCTGGAGACAACAATTATCACGCAAGTTAAAACTGGGTAGTAGCCCAGAGGTTGCAGGATTGCTTGCTGCGTTGGCTGTCGGTGACAAGAGTGGTATTAGTCATCTGCAATGGGATGTGTTGCGCAGTACTGGCACGGCGCATTTGATGGCCATTTCTGGCTTGCATATAGGTTTGATAGCCGGGTTGTCTTTTGCTGTTACGCGCTGGTTATGGAAACTTTTCCAACTCGTTCAGTTGTGTCCTGCAACCAGGGCAGCAGCGGTTGCAGCCATACTGTGCGCATTTGTATACGCCGTATTGGGCGGGCTGTCTTTACCGACACAACGGGCGCTGATTATGGTGATTGTTTTTATGTCCGGGTATTTGATAAATCGCAGTGTGCAACCCTGGCGGGCTTTGTGTATTTCCTTGTGTCTGATTTTGCTATACGAGCCTTTGTCAGTCTTGTCATCAGGGTTCTGGTTATCATTTGGAGCGGTTGGCTGGATTTTCTATGTTATGAGTGGCCGGTATGGATCGATTGGAAAATTTAAAAGCGCACTACGTATTCAAGCGACATTAACTGTGGGGCTGTTACCCGTATTATTAATTGGTTTTCAACAAGCCTCTTTTACAGCACCACTAGCTAATATAATCGCTGTGCCAGTAGTAGGTCTCATTGTTGTTCCTGCTGTTTTGTTGGCTTCTATGTTGCTATTAGTCTGGCCTTCTGCGGGCAATTTCCTGGTGCAAATTGCAGGTAAAGTCATGCAGCTTCTCGGTGATTTTCTAACCAGCCTTGATGTTTTACCCTTTGGTGTTTGGCAGCATGATACCAGTAGCGTAATGGTGACTATTGCCTGTTTAGCCTCTGTTACAGTATTGCTGGCTCCTGTTGGGCTTGCGCTGCGTTTATCCGGCTTGCTGCTATTGAGCCCGCTCTTGTTAACATCACAACCGCGTCCTGAGGCTGGCATTTTCTGGCTGGATTTACTGGATGTCGGGCAGGGACTTTCGGCCGTGGTACGAACACAACAACACACTCTGGTTTACGATGCCGGGCCAAAATCACGTTCCGGTTTTGATATGGGTAAGGCAGTGGTACTGCCGTTTCTGATTTCCGAAGGGATACAGCACATTGACACGCTAATGATCAGTCACAGTGACAATGATCATCAGGGTGGAGCCAGAAGTCTGTTCGAGTCGATCAGAACCGATTCAATTTTATCCGGTATGCCAGGGGCTATCGGGTTTGCACGTTCAAGCTGGTGTCATCGAGATCAGCATTGGGAATGGGAAGATGTGAAGTTTGATGTGTTATCACCTGTGCTGCGAACAAAGGGAAATAATGCCTCCTGCGTACTAAAAATAACGGCAAGAAATGGGCAAAGACTATTGCTTACCGGAGATATTGAAACCAGGATTGAGCGGCAATTAGTAAAAGAGTTTGGCCCGTCATTACGCGCCAACGTTCTGGTGGCTCCGCATCATGGTAGCCGCACATCATCAACGCTGCGATTTATTAATGAGGTTGAGCCTGAGATCGTTTTATTTCCAGCCGGATTTGCTAACCGGTTCGGTTTTCCCAAGCTAGATATCATTGAACGCTACCGACGTCAGGGAGCAGAAATATTGATAACCGGCCGTGATGGTGCAATCCGGGTAGAGCTGGGGCATCCTGGCAAATTGCCTGGCATTTCGAGATTCAGGCAAGACTCTCGACGTTACTGGCAGCAGACAACAGCTGACTAAAATTGCACCAGTTGTTACTTGAAAGCCAGATAAAGTATTATCCGCACCTGTTTATTATGACTGGAACAAGGACATAACGTGTTTGAATTGGTAGCTGCAGGTGGCTGGCTCATGGCCCCCATCATTATCTGCTCAGTTATAGCTTTTGCGATCATTGCGGAACGGCTCTGGACTCTACGTACCAAACGCGTCCTGTCGGGTCAAAGTGTTGCAAAAGTCTGGGATTGGGCCAAGGAAAAACAACTCGATATCGATCGGCTTCGCACCCTACGTGCTGAATCTCCGCTGGGTAGAATCATGGCAGCGGGCCTTATCAACCGTAAAGCCCCCCGTACAATTATGAAAGAATCGATAGAGGACACCGGCCGTCATGTGGTGCATGAGCTCGAACGATTCCTGAATACACTGGGGACTATCGCCGCAATCGCGCCTTTGCTGGGTCTGTTAGGCACCGTAATTGGTATGATCAAGGTATTTTCTGCGATAACCACCCAAGGAGTTGGTAATCCGAGTGCGCTTGCCGGGGGTATTTCTGAAGCCCTGATCACAACAGCAGCCGGTATGGCTGTGGCCATCCCCAGCCTGATGTTCTACCGCTATTTCCGTGGCAAGGTCTCCATGCTGGTATTACGCATGGAAAAACAGGCAATGCGCATGGTCGAAGTTCTACAGGGACAGCGTGCTCAGGAAGGGAATATTGAGGACGAATTATGAAACTCAGTAGTAGCAATACCGAAGATCCTGAAGTCAACTTAATGCCGTTGATTGATGTGGTGTTCATTCTGCTGATTTTTTTCATGGTATCGACAACATTCCAGAAAGAATCTGAAATAAAAATAGAATTACCAGAAGCCAACTCAGATCCTGTCGAAGTAGATCGTGAGGTTTTCGAAATCGTTATCGACGGAGATGGACGCTATTTCATCGAAGAACAACAGGTCGTTAACACTGAACTTGATACCTTGATGAAAGCCATTAGCAAGTTTCTCGGCGAACGCAAGGATCTTCCTGTCGTAATACGCGCTGACCGTCATACACCCTATGAAGCAGTGGTGAGGGCCATGGATGCAATTTCCCAGCTCGGCCTGGAAAAAATGTCGCTGGCAACCAGTCAATCGGAAAATTCTAACGAGTGATGGCTGCCGATCAAGCCCCTGACGGGCTTGTGCTTTACCGGCGATTACTGCTCTACGGTCTACCTTACTGGAAAATATTTCTGCTAGCTGTGCTGGCAATGATTCTGTTTGCTGCTACCGATACTGGATTTGCCGCATTGATGAAGCCAATGCTGGATGGCAACTTCGTAGATAAAAATCCAGATGTCATAAAAATGGTTCCGTTGGCTTTAGTGGGTCTGTTTCTGTTTAGAGGCCTTTCTGGCTTTATCTCCCGATACGCAATGACCTGGATCGGTCGGAATATTATTCACACGCTAAGAAGCGACATGTATGAGCGGCTGTTGCATTTGCCGAGCAGTTATTTTGACCAGCAGGCGACAGGCCGTCTGTTATCCAAACTAACCTACGATGTCGAGCAAGTCGCAGAAGCCAGTACTAATACGGTGACTATTCTTGTCCGCGATTCCCTGACGCTGTTGTTTTTATTGGCCTACATGTTTTGGATCAGTGGCTGGATGGCGTTACTGTTTCTCATGACTGGCCCGATTATTGTTGTTTTGATTCGCTATGCTAGTCAGCGGTTTCGAAAAATCAGCGTGCATATCCAGGAATCCATGGGCGATCTGACACAATTTGTCGAGCAATCCATTAGCGGCCAAAAAAACATCAAAGCTTTTGATGCCAAAACAAAACAGACGGCTATTTTTGAATCAGTCAACCAACGCAATCGTAAATTGCATCTGAAGATGGCGCTAGTCAACAGCCTAAACGCACCTCTGGTACAACTGGTTGCTGCCTGTATGCTGGCAATCGTTATTTATCTAGCCACCAAGCAGTCGCTTGTCGAAAAAATCTCAGTGGGTGAGTTCGTATCATTTATCACGGCAATGCTGCTGTTGATGCAACCGATAAAACGGCTGACTAATATCAACGTATCTTTACAGCGTGGTATAGCTGCTGCACAGAGTATATTTACTTTGCTGGATGAACCGCTTGAACATGACAATGGGCGACAATCTCTTGATCGGGCAAAAGGTGACATCTGTTTTACAGGGGTTTCATTTCAATATGATAAAAATATCGTACTAAATAATATCGACCTTGCTATTCATGCCGGTGATAACGTTGCTTTAGTGGGGCGTTCAGGCAGTGGGAAATCGACACTTGCTGAATTAATTCTGCGTTTTTATGAACCTGTGAAGGGTGTAATCAGTCTGGACGGGTTAGATATTCGTGAATACACTTTGGCTGACCTGAGAAAACAAATTGCCATCGTTGGACAGGATCCCCTGTTGTTCAACGATACACTGGCCAATAATATTGCCTTTGGCATTCAGGGTCAGGTTGATATCAAGGCTATAGAAGCGGCGGCGGTTTCAGCGCATGCCATGGAATTTATTCGTGCATTACCAGATGGGTTGCAAACACGTATCGGTGACCGCGGTGTATTGCTATCCGGCGGTCAGCGGCAGCGAGTGGCCATTGCCCGCGCTATACTCAAAGATGCACCGATACTGATTCTGGATGAAGCTACCTCATCACTGGACAGTGAATCTGAGCGTCATGTACAGGCAGCAATACACTCATTACAACAAGGCCGGACATCTTTGATTATCGCGCACCGGCTTTCAACTGTAGAAAATGCAGATCGGATATTTGTACTCAACGATGGGGCTATTGCTGAAGCGGGTACCCACCAGGAACTTATGCAAAAACAAGGATTATATGCAGAATTATACCGCCTGCATTTTGATGCGGAACCTGCCAACTCTTCATTATAATGATCCCTGTAGAACGCTGGCTTAATAAGCTTTGGTACCAATACAAATTACCAGCATTGTTGTTGTGGCCCCTTTCATTTTTGTATTGTCTGCTTGTCAGAATACGTAGTTGGCTTTACCAACAAAAACTATTGAAATCTGAAAAATTGGCAGTACCGGTTATCGTAGTAGGCAATTTAACAGTGGGAGGTGCCGGCAAAACGCCTTTGGTTCTCTGGCTGGCCGCATTTTTACGCGAGTCAGGTTATCAACCCGGTATTATCTGTTCGGGTTATCGCGGGCAAGGAACTGAAAAACCGCTAAACGTGAATCCAGAGAGCGATCCAGAAAGCGCAGGAGACGAAGCCGTCTTATTAGCAAAACGCTCGAATTGCCCCGTGATTGCCTGCCGGGATCGGGTGGCTGCTGCCAGGGATCTTATCCAGAAAACTAGCTGTAACCTGGTGATTTGCGATGATGGATTGCAGCATTATCGATTACGCCGCGATATTGAAATTCTGTTAATTGATGCTGACTGCGGTTTTGGCAATGGCTTTTGTTTACCGGCTGGCCCATTACGCGAACCGGTGAAACGGCTGCAGAGTGTTGATGTAGTTGTGAGTAAAGGGGTTTCATCATTGGCAGACTGGCACATGCAATATGCCTGTCATACCGTCTACGCGTTAGATGATCCCCACAAATCAATGGCGTTAACCGAGTTTAGGCAACAAACTATCCATGCGGTAGCCGGTATTGCAAACCCGGCGGGCTTTTTTGCATTATTGAGAGCTGCCGGATTGAATGTATTGGAAGAAGCTTTTCCAGATCATCATCAATTTTTGCCCGGCGAATTAAAATTTGATGACGATTTACCCGTATTAATGACAGAAAAGGACGCGGTAAAATGCCGACTGCTGGATACTGCCAACTGTTGGGTAGTACCATTAGACATTCAAATGTCCGATAATTTCGATAAATTAGTATTATCGCATTTGGACAGAATATTAACCGGGGAGCAATCAGGTTTTGGATAAAAAATTACTCGATATTTTAGCGTGTCCAGTGTGCAAAGGCCCGCTGGATTATCGTAAGCAAGAACAGGAACTCATTTGTAAGGCAGATCGTCTTGCCTACCCCATACGTGATGGCATACCAGTCATGCTGGAAGAAGAATCACGTCAAGTACCTGCAGACGAAAACCTGTAATCAGGGAATTAGCAGAGATTATGGCAACCGATTTTACGGTTATTATCCCAGCACGCTACGCATCCTCAAGACTACCCGGCAAACCGCTACGTCAGATTGCAGGTAAGCCGATGTTACAGTCCGTTTTTGAAGTAGCACAGACGAGCGGTGCTGATCAGGTAATTGTGGCTACAGATGACGAGCGCATTGAGCAGGCTGCCAGGAATTTTGGGGCGGATGTTTGTATAACCTCATCTGACCATCCTAGCGGTACGGACAGACTTGCTGAAGTGGTAACATTACGTGGCCTTCCAGAAGATACAATCATTGTTAACTTGCAGGGCGATGAGCCTTTAATGCCACCAGCGTTAGTTCGCCAGGTAGCTGAAGAATTGGCCAGTCAAGAGGATGCCCGTATTGCAACGGTGGCAACGCCATTGCTTGCAGTCGGTGAATATTTTGATCCAAATGTTGTTAAGGTCGTTACTGACTGTAACGGCTATGCCTTGACCTTTAGCCGGGCGCCCATACCCTGGGATCGTGATTTATTACAGGATGGTACACAGGCGTTACCTGTCGGCATTCAACCTATGCGTCATATCGGCTTGTATGCCTACCGGGTAGGTTATTTGCAAAGTTATGCAGACATGCAGACCTGTGCGCTTGAACAGGCTGAACAGCTCGAACAATTACGTGCCTTGTGGTATGGAGAAAAGATTTTGGTTGCAACCGCGTCACAACGGCCTGGTCCCGGTGTTGATACAGAAGAAGATCTTCAAATTGCAGAGGAATTGATGCTGGCGCGTTAGCTATGTGCAAACCATTCGAAAACTTCCGCTTGTAACTTTGAATGGCTTGTAAAAACGGGTAGGGCAAATGTAGGTTGAACACGCCGGTTTGCGCTGCCGAACTGGTTGACCTGAATTGAGGCTTCCGCATTTAGAGAGCGTAATACCAGTGATTGATCCTTAATCAGGTAATCAACAATCAGACACGGCAAACCTTTGTAATTGACGGTATTGCCAATTAACTTGTCGAAATCATAGGGTTTAGAAGCTGTCATATTGAATTCCGCAGGTAGCTTGATATTCAGTCTACCTGAAGACCCAGAAATGTCATATAATTTAAACTATTAAAGTATATTCTTTATTTATTATCTATATATCTGTATTTATGAATAAAATTAGAGTTCTATTTGTTTGCATGGGCAATATTTGTCGCTCACCGACAGGCCAGGGTGTTTTCGAACACCTGGTCGAACAAGCTGAGTTATCTGATCAGATTGAGGTGGATTCAGCAGGCACCCACGCTTATCACGTTGATGAACCGCCCGATAGCCGGGCAACCAAAGTGGCACTTAAACGCGGGGTCAATTTGACTGAACAAAAAGCGAGGCGGGTGTCGAGCACCGATTTTGAACAATTTGATTATATTCTGGCCATGGATAGCAGCAACCTCGATGACCTGTTAGCGATTTGTCCTGATGAACATCAACACAAGGTGAAATTATTATTAAGCTTTGCAACAGGACTCAATGCACAGGATGTGCCGGATCCCTACTATGGGGGTACAACGGGTTTTGAGCGGGTCCTGGATATGGTTGAAGAGGGCGCTCGTGAGTTATTGGTTGAAGTGCGTGGACGTTTAGCCAGCTAACTTGTAGGAGCGGCTTCAGTCGCGATAGACACTATTGAATTCTATCGCGGCTGAAGCCGCTCCTACAATTTTTGCTTAATCCTCAAAAGCTAATATTGACTAATCATCACTAATAACAGTTGGCTTTGAACTACTTTCAACTGGTTTTGCTGGTGTGATGGGAGTGGCGCGCGGCTCGCCAGGCGGCGGTGTATTCGCTGGCTTGGTAACTTCCACTGGCGCGGCTCGTGATTCACTCGATTGCGAAGCCGGAGCACTTGCTGGTTTATTTGCCGGTTTCTGTACGGCAACCTGTGGTTCGCTAGTCTTTGGAGCGTTCACAGGTTTATCTACAGGTTTCTGAGCCGTAACGCGTTGCTCATTTGCCTGTGGTGAGCTTTTAGGTTTGTTGGCAGGTTTCTGTGCGGCAACCTGTGGTTCGCTAGTTGGAGCGTTCACAGGTTTATCTACAGGTTTCTGAGCCGTAACGCGTTGCTCGTTTGCCTGTGGTGAGCTTTCAGGTTTGTTGGCAGGTTTCTGAGCTGTAACACGTTGCTCATTTGCCTGCTGTGTATTCTCAGGTTTGTTAACAGGTTTCTGGGTTGCCGTTGATTCCTGTACCACCGTATTACCCGATGCTTCAACAGCGCCCTTATTTTCAGAAGCGGCGTTTTTATTATCATTGCGTTGACCTGAAGAACGTCTTCTGCCACCGCGTCTTCCGCGCCTGCTGCGATTTTGATTTTGTGGTGGCTTGTTGGCCGTTGCACCGCTTGCTGTTTCCTGGGTTTGGGTTTCTTTTATTTCAGTTTTAGCAGGCGCCTTGTCGGTTTGTGTAGGCGTATTCCTGTTACTAGCTTGTTTAGGCTGCTGTTGCGACGAACGATTATTTGTTTGTTTGGGTTGCTGAGATGAACGATTCGAAGGCTGGCGGCGGCGACTATTGGAGGAAACAGAACGGTTACGATTCGAACGTGCATTCGAAGTATTCTGTTTTGGGCGTGGCCGCTGGTTGCTACGTTGAGGCCGTTCTGTTGGTTTTACTTCTTCTTCCCCTTTGCCAAACAGGCTATCCCATAGACGACGTATCAGACCGGGTTTAGATGTTTGTTGAACAACGGGAGCTGCGGGAGCTGCGGCGGCTGGTGTTGGCGGTGGTGCAGGTGCACGCGGTGCAATGCGTTGAACCACGGCCTGTTCAGCAACTACCACCGTTGTCGTTGCGCCAATCGACTGGAGTAATTTATCATCTTCATCCGAGGATTCATCTTTTAAGCGGTGACTGACCTGTCCTTCTTCCCCTTGTAGTTCATCAGCGCGTATCCGGCTAATATTGAAATGCGGTGTTTCCATGCTCGGCGTAGGAATCATGACGATGCCGAGCTTCTGGCTTTTTTCCATGTCCAGTAGAACATCCCGCTTTTCATTCAGCAGGTAAGTGCCCACATCAACTGGAACCCGGGCAATAATCCGACCGGTTTTGTCTTTCATTGACTCTTCTTCAATAATTCTGAGTATTGACAGCGCCAGGGATTCAACGCCGCGCACTGTTCCCTGACCCGTACAACGCGGACACACATGCTGGCTGGATTCACCGAGTGATGGGCGTAGACGTTGACGCGACATTTCCAGCAGCCCAAAGCGTGATATACGGCCGACCTGGACGCGGGCGCGATCCATACGCAGTGCATCGCGCAAACGGTTTTCCACTTCGCGTTGATGTTTGGTGGGTTGCATATCAATAAAGTCGATAACAATCAGGCCACCGATATCCCGCAGGCGTAATTGACGGGCAATTTCGTCAGCAGATTCAAGATTCGTGTTAAGGGCAGTTTCCTCGATATCGCTGCCTTTTGTGGCTCGCGCCGAGTTGATGTCGATTGAAATCAGTGCTTCTGTATGGTCTATCACAATGGCGCCGCCAGAGGGCAGGGTTACTTCGCGCTGGAATGCCGATTCAATCTGGCTTTCGATTTGATAGCGCGAAAACAGCGGTACCGTATCTTTATATATTTTAAGCTTGCTGAGATTGTGAGGCATGACCTGGGTCATGAATTCCTGCGCACGCTTGTATATTTCATTATCATCAATCAGGATTTCGCCGATATCACCGCGCAAGTAATCACGTAGTGCGCGGATAATGACATTGCTTTCCTGATAAATCAGAAAGGTTGCAGCACGTTCCTCGGCCGCTTTTTCGATCGATGTCCAGAGTTGCATCAGGTAATCCAGATCCCACTGCAGTTCTTCAACATTGCGTCCAATGCCAGCGGTGCGGACAATAAGACCCATATCTGCAGGGCGCTCTAATTGAGCCAGGGCTTCTCGAATAAGGTTTCTGTCTTCGCCTTCAATGCGGCGTGATACTCCCCCGGCACGGGGATTGTTTGGCATGAGAACCAGGTAGCGTCCAGCCAGACTGATAAAGGATGTGAGGGCAGCGCCTTTGTTGCCGCGCTCTTCTTTTTCGACCTGGACAATTATTTCCTGGCCTTCGGTGAGTGCGTCCTTGATGCTGACGCGACCGCCGCCTTCGAGTGCGCCTTCCTTGAAATAAATACGGGCAATTTCTTTGAGGGGGAGAAAGCCATGCCGTTCGGCACCGTAGTCAACAAAAGCCGCTTCCAGACTGGGCTCGATGCGGGTTATTTTGCCTTTGTAGACGTTAGATTTTTTCTGACCCCTTGAGGGGACTTCTATATCAAGATCGTAAAGTTTTTGGCCATCGACCATGGCCACGCGCAGCTCTTCTGGCTGAGTGGCGTTGATTAGCATTCTTTTCATAATTGGGTTCTCTCACATGCTCAACTGTGAGCTGACGTAACTTGCCTGCAATCAGGAGATCGGCATACCGTTTGTACGTTTTGGGAACGGGCGATACTTGCCACGCCACACATCTTTGGTAGCTGACGAAAATTCCTAAGAGCAAAATAGTTGCGGTTAGCACAGGAGCATTAATTTTAAATAGTTTAAATTGACTTAATTTCGCAGGAAATTTACTTCCCTGCCAGCGTTCCGGGAAAATGCCGAAAAGCAGTAAAAAGGGTAGCTGGTAGCTACTACATATGAGCTTAGTAGCTTATAAAACTATAACAGTACCACCTACTGTAATCAATGGCTTACAGGCTACCGTGGCAAACGGGTCAGGTACCGTCCTGAGCCTATTTCAAGACCTTTGACTGCCACACTGATATTATCGTCCAATGAAAGAAACCCCTAAACCATCCGTGCAATGGCTGGATATAGACGCAGACCAGGCGGGCCAAAGAATTGACAATTTTCTGCTGGGTTACCTGAAAGGCGTCCCCAAGAGCCGAATTTATAGAATCCTTCGCAAGGGTGAAGTCCGGGTAAACCGGGGCCGGATTCGGCCGGGTTACCGCTTGCAGTCGGGTGACCAGTTACGCTTGCCACCGATTAGGGTCGGCGAAACTAAAGAAGCCAGCGTCCCAGGGTATGCCCAGGAAGATCTGCAAAACCGTATCATATATGAGGATGAACGCCTGCTGGTGCTCGATAAACCCTCAGGTATGGCGGTACATGGAGGCAGCGGGTTGAAATTTGGTGTCATTGAAGCTTTGCGGGCACTGCGGCCAGAGGCGTACTACCTCGAACTAGTTCACCGCCTGGATCGGGAAACTTCTGGGTGCTTGATGATTGCCAAAAAGCGCAGCGAGCTGCGTTCTTTGCATGCCTTGTTACGAGATGGCGGAATGACCAAACGCTATTTACTCCTGGCCCAGGGTGATTGTTCTACTGAACCACGCAGGATTGATGAACCACTCTTGAAAAACCAGTTACAGAGCGGTGAGCGTATTGTACGAGTTGATCCTGAGGGTAAACCTGCTGTTACACATTTCAAGCTCCTGGAGAAGCTGACGCAAGCAAGTTACATGGAAGCGGATCTGGAAACCGGGCGCACCCATCAGATTCGTGTTCACGCTGCATTTTCTGGTCACCCGTTAGCGGGTGATGAACGCTATGGTGATAAGGCGTTTAATGGGATAATGCGTGGTTTAGGTTTGAAGAGATTATTTTTGCACGCGCATTATTTATCTTTTCGAATTCCAGAAACTGACCGAAGTATTGAAGTGAGTGCGCCATTGGCGGCTGATTTGCGACTAGCATTAGATAAGCTAACTTGACAATTTATCCAAGAATTACTTTCGCAAAGACGCTATGGCGCAAAGCAAGATTTATACATGAAAAGTATTGCTTTGCGATCTCTGCGTCTCTGCAAGAATTATTTTTTGCAATAATGAATAAAACCAGATTTACAAGTATAGCAACATGATGAATAACTCATACCAAACAGAGGCGATACGCTTGGTCATTTTTGACTGGGACGGTACTTTGATGGATTCTGAACATCAGATTGTTACTGCAATGCAAGCGTCAATTAGCGATCTCGGGCTTGAAGCAAGGACTGACGACGCGTGCAAAGATATCATCGGGCTTGGACTGAAAGAAGCAATTCAACGCATCTACCCGGATAGCGGTGAACCCCTGATACAAGCCATTGTCGAACGTTACCGGTATCACTGGTTAAAAGATGAAAAAGGCTCAGCGCTTTTTGCCGGCGCAGAAGCTACTTTGTATAAGTTAAAGGAAGCCGGCTACCAATTAGCGGTTGCGACGGGCAAAGGCCGTGCAGGACTTGAAACGGTGCTCGATAAAACCGGGCTGAATCCTGTTTTTGATGCGACCCGATGTTCTGATGAAACCAGCTCAAAGCCACATCCCATGATGTTGCAGGAAATACTTCAGGAACTGGATATACTGCCTCAGCATGCCATCATGGTCGGTGATACTGAGTATGATCTGCAAATGGCGCATAATGCGGGTGTTGGACCTGTCGCGGTTAGCTATGGCGTCCATGAAACACAGCGTTTATTGTCTTTCAATCCACTTGTTTGCCTGGATCATATTGAACATCTGCCCGACTGGTTGTTGAATAAACATGTTGCCTAGTTAGCATTACTAAATAATTTCTAATGGAAGAATTTTATGACAGATCGATCAGAAACATCAGCTAGTCTGAACCAGTCAGAATCCGCGAATCAGGATTTAATTAACCGATTAGCCTTTGCGGCCGTTGATGAACAACGTAAAGCCCGGCGCTGGGGTATATTTTTTAAATTTCTGATGTTTGCTTATCTCCTCGGCCTGCTGTTTTTGTATTGGCCGAATAAATTTGAAGCAGGCGATAATGACGAACACACGGCGCTAGTTGAATTGTCCGGCGTGATTGCATCTGACCAGGATGCTAATGCCGATACTATTATTACTGGCCTTCGTGATGCCTTCGAAAATGAAAATGCAAAAGGGATAATCTTGCGTATTAACAGTCCGGGGGGTAGTCCGGTTCAAGCAGGTTATATCAATGATGAAATTAAACGCCTTAGAACAAAGTATCCGGATAAACCTTTTTATGCGGTTGTTGCCGATATATGTGCATCCGGTGGATACTACGTCGCTGCGGCTGCCGAAAAGATTTATGCGGATAAAGCCAGCATGGTTGGATCTATAGGCGTGCTGATGAACGGGTTCGGGTTTGTTGATACCATGAACAAACTTGGCGTGGAAAGACGTTTATTTACAGCGGGTGAAAACAAGGGGTTTCTGGATCCCTTTCAACCTACTAAAGATTCAGATGTGCAACATGTGAAATTGCTGCTCGCTGATATCCATCAGCAATTTATCGACACGGTCAAAGAAGGGCGTGGTGATAAGTTAAAGGACTCGCCTGATTTGTTTTCAGGCTTGATCTGGAATGGTGAGCAGGCTGTTCAGATGGGGCTTGTGGATGAACTTGCCAGTTCCAGTTATGTGGCCCGTGAAGTGATCGGCGCTGAAACTATTATTGATTACACGCCACAACCCAATCTGTTTGAACGAGTTACGCAACGTTTTGGGGTCGCGCTGGGCAGGGGTGTTGGACAGGTGCTTGGTGGTGGCCAAGGTATTAGATTGCAATAATTGCAAACCCTGTAGTTATGCTTCTGTAGGAGCGGCTTCAGCCGCGATGGGTGTAATGTCTATCGCGGCTGAAGCCGCTCCTACAGGTTATTACGAATAATTCCTTAAGATGCCTTAAGGAACTTTGATCCCGGCTTCGTTCAACCAGCTGACCAGTTGAATTAACGGTAGACCAATCAATGCGGTTGGATCATTGCCCTCCATGCGTTCGAACAGGCTAATGCCGAGGCCTTCTGATTTAAAACTGCCAGCACAGTTATAGGGTTTGTCGGCTATCAAATACTGTTCGATCTGCTGGTCATGCAGCTGTCTGAATGATACTGAATAGGGAATCAGTATCGATTTATAGCTATCATCCTTTGTATCCAACAAACAAAGCCCAGTCAGGAAACTGACTTTCTTACCTGATAATTGTTGCAACTGCTCGATCGCAATTTCGTGAGTGCGGGGTTTTCCTAAAACAGTATTTTCACAGACTGCCACCTGGTCAGAGCCGATAACTAATGCATCTGGATGCTGTTTCTTTGCAGCCTGCGCTTTCGCTTCAGCCAGACGTACGACTAGATGTTCCGGTGGTTCATTTTCCAGACGCGATTCATTGACTTCAGGTTTGAACGTTAAAAATGATAATGCGAGCCTGTCCAGTAACGCTTTGCGATAAGGTGATGTTGAAGCAAGCACGAGTGTGCGGGATGTTGATAGCATAATGATCGTTTATAAAGTGCTATTGTTGAGCAAAGTAGCGTTTTAGATACTCTGTGAAATCATGATCATCAGCTGACTCACGCGCCAGTTTATCTTCAACCGATTTATTGGCTGCTTCAGTAAAGAAATTTTCCTGACTTTCAGTCACAGGACAGTTCAGGAAGAAATGCTGATGGATATTAGACATGCGCTTGGCAAACAGGAAAAAGGGTTCCTGATTAACCCGCATCTCTTCCAGCATACGAGCTGAAGGTGTTAGTTCTGGAGAGACAACCTTATCGCGTTGTGAATCAAGTGAACGCTTGTATGGCTTGCTGGGCAGGTTGGCATCGAGCAGGCCGCATATGCCTTCCATTTCACTGCAAATTTCAAGTGCCCAATCATGCAGCAGGATTTTCTTGCCGTTGCGTGTCAACTTAAGTTTCGGGTCACGGCCCTGGTGCGCCGTTATTAGCTCGTTTTCGTCAATTTCGACCGTTTCTTGTGCAGACAGTGGCGGGCTTTCATGCAGCAGGCAAAATACAAGGAAGGCTTCAAGAAACTGCAGTTGTCGTTCGTTTATTCCCAGGGGGTCAAAGGCATTAACATCCAGTGAGCGTAATTCAATATAAGCAATGCCGCGGCGTTTCAAGGCCAGCGATGGTTTTTCATTGCCGTTCAAAATTTGTTTGGGACGAACGGTACTGTAATATTCGTTCTCTATTTGAAGAATATTGGCATTTAGCTGCCTGTATTCACCGTCAACTAAAACACCTATCTTTTCATAGTCAGGACAGGGTGTTTCGGTTGCTGTAATCAGGCTATCTATATATTTTTGCAGAGAGTCATAGTTGGCTTTTACGCCGTGCTCATTTTCCTTATTGTTTTGATAGCCAATATCACCCATACGCAATGAAGTGGCATAACGCCCATAGTAAGTATATTGATCAAAATCTTCGAGGCTGGTAGAGGCTTCACCCAGAAATGATTTGCATATGGCAGGTGAAGCACCAAATAAATAAGGTATCAACCAGCCAAATCTTTGCAGGTTTCTGATCAATCCCATATAGGACTCTGAAGTGAAATCCTGTAAAGCGAGTGTATTGTTTTCCAGTTCTGAGTAGAGCGGCCAGAATTCGCTGGGAAATGAGTAATTAAAATGAACGCCTGCAATGACCTGCATTACCCGGCCATATCGGTATCCGAGACCGTGCCGGTAGACATGTTTCATCATGCCAGAATTCGAGCTGCCGTATTCAGCAATAGGGATGCTCGTCTCACCTGCAACTACGCAAGGCATACTTGTTGCCCAAAGTAGTTCATTGTCTAAATTCCTGTAAACGAACTGCTGTGCATCACGCAAAAACCCCAGTGCATCTTTAATAGAATGTTTGGGTGGGGTAACAAATTCTATCAATGCTTCCGAATAATCAGTGGTGATAAACGGGTGTGTTAATGCCGATCCAAACTGCGCGGGGTGAGGTGTCTGCGCAATGCTACCCTCGGAATTAACGCGCAGTGATTCTTTCTCCAGGCCAATGGCACTGTTGTCGAACAAGTGGCGATGATTCAGATTAACCAGCCAGTTTAGGCGTTTTTGTAGTTTCGTATACACAGTATTTTGCCTAATTGATACGCTCAAGTTCAGCCAGCGAATCAACATTTAAGTCGCTGGCTTCAAGCAAGTCACGCAGCAAGGGTTGTAATGCTTCTTCAATAACTGGGTGGTAAAATGGCATACGTAGCATGTGTAAAACGTTCATTTTTTGTTCAATTGCCCAGGCAATTAAATGCCCAAGGTGTTCGCCATGTGGGGCAACCATTGATGCGCCCAGCAAAACCCCATCAGCCTTATTGGCAAATAGTTTTAACAAGCCGCGATTTTTGCCCATGATTAATGCCCGGCCGAGCGGGCCAAATTTGAGTGATGCTGATATAACGCTATTATCAGATTCACTACTTGATTGCCCGATAGTCACAATATTTGGATCAGTGAAAGTAATAGAAAAGGGCGTTTTACGTTGAAATTTAAAAGCTGTTGGTGACACAGCATTAAACCCGGCTATGCGTCCTTCATCACTCGCTTCATGTAGCAGTGGCCTTTCAGCATTTACATCACCAGCAATATATACGGGATGACCGTTGACCTGCATGGTGTTGATATCATAGTCGGGTATACCTACATCGTTAAGGTGAATACCCGCTTTTTCCAGATCCAGATTAACAAGATTAGGACGCCTGCCCATGCTGAGCAGGACTTTATCTACCGTGACTGACTGATCACCGGCGGTAATTATTAGCTTATTGTTTGCAGCTTCAATATTTGCGGGATTGCCTAACCAGAGCGGGAATTCTTTACCCAGGATTTCAATGGCTGCACGAGTGGTTTCATCATCGGTGAGGCCACATACCGTATTTAATTGATCGATGCCAGTCACCTGAACACCCATGCGATGCAGCGACTGTCCAAGTTCGAGCCCAATAACGCCCAGGCCAATAACAGCTATGGATTCCGGCAGTGTTTCAAGCTCAAAGATGTTGTCTGTTGTCAGGATAAGGTCTTCGAATATTTTCCATGCAGCAGGAACGATTGGCGAGGAACCTGTTGCAATAATAATTTTATCGGCTTCAATAATTTGATCGCCCGCCATCAGAATGCCGGGGGCAGTAAATTTGGCATTTTCTGCGATAAACTCATCACCCATTTGGTCAATGCTGGATGAAAGTACTTTATCGACGAATATATCGCGTAAATCCTGGACATGCTCAAGCGCATCGGCTGCGTTAAGTGTCAGATGTTCTGCACCTTCGATACCTTCCCGGTCAAACAATTTTCTGCGGTGAAAATCTTCTGCCACCTGTATCATCGCTTTTGATGGCATACAGCCTACACGTGCACAGGTTGTTCCCAGTTCTCCGCCGTCTATCAAGACATAGTTGCTGGTTTTTTTTCTGACCTGAGCCAGTGCATACAACCCTGCGCTTCCGGCACCCAGTATCGCTACTTCTACATGTTTCTTCATTTGTTATTTCAGTCAGTAACGCCCGGCTAGCAGCGCCCTTGAGTATTTAGGAATTATTAACAACAAGCACAGGGGGGCTCGCTTTAGCACAACTGCCTTTTGTTTCGATTGATTTTGACCGGTAGAGCGCTTTATCCACCTGTTCCAGCAATGTATTGAATGTTCTGCCATGGGTAGGTGCTTCACCAATACCAAAACTGACACTGAGTCTAACGTTATTATCGGCTGCCCATAACTTTAACTGTTTTTGTATGCGAGATACTATGAACTCTGCTTCGTCCAAACCAGTATCATCCAGCAAAATAATAAATTCATCGCCACCGAAACGCGCAGGAACATCTACACTACGGATTGAATTGCGAATAATTTCTGCAAACTGTTTCAGGACGCGATCACCTTCAGCATGCCCAAGTGAATCATTGATTTTCTTGAATCCATCTAAATCGGCAAATAACATAACGAAGTGTTGATGATTACGCTTCAAGCGTTGAAACATGAATTCAGACATGTCTACCAGCGCACGCCGATTGTACAAACCAGTTAAAGCATCATACTTACTGGTTTTCTCCAGCTGTTCACGGCTTGCCTCTATGCGCCCCATAAGGACGTAAGCATAAATCAGGATAGTCGCTGAAAACAGCGCAAAGAAAATAAGGCCCACAGAAATTACTTGCGAATTTAAGGCGTAGCGCGTTGCGATAATCAGTGATCCCGCCACAAGGCTACCGACCAGCCCCTCAGCGAATATTTTCATACCATAACGCATACCATTACCTAGCACGATCATGATATAGACAAGGAGTGTTGGAGGAATTGGGTTTGGATCATTGAGTACGGCAACACTTAATATAGCAATATCAGCCCACATCGCCATTCGAAAGCGAGTTGGGTGAAAATTATACTTGCGGCTGTGCCAAAAAAGAGCGGTACAAATGAGGAAGTAGATCGTTAACGCAGTATTAACCTCGGTTACTGTCCAGTGAATCGGGACCGCACCGACAATAAAATTAAAATACAAAACACCCAGAATCCAGAATGCATAACGAGTGACAAATTGCATTTTCTGGTCGGACCAATCTGCCATGCGTATGTGCATGGCATTATTCGATTCTTTTAAGCGGCGATCGTCCGCTTTACGGCGATCAATGCTTTGCCGCCTATTATCACTTTTTTTGCGCGAAGACATTATCTGAGAATATTTAGGCCAGTTACAATACCTTGTTATTATATATCAATTTCAGCCGGTTGGGATTAATTGATCACCAATAGTTCTCCACTGAGATATGGCCAGGAGTGCGGCGGCGATTCTTTTGCAGACCACGTTCCAGGAGGATTTCCAACGTATCCTTCACCATGGCCGGATTGCCGCAAATCATTATCTGGCTTTGCTCAGGAGAAATTATCAATCCGGCTTTTTCTTCCAGTGCGCCATTTTCAATTGCAGTTGGAATTCGGCCGCCCAGCGCATTTTCAACCTGCTGTCTGCTAACAAATGGAATATAGTTGAATTTCTCGGCATGTTTAGATTGGATAGTTTCAATCGTTGTTTGAAAGCTCAGTTCTTCTGCAAAACGAACCGCATGCACCAAGACTGCTTTTTCGAAACGCTTCCAGACTTCTGGCATTTTAAGTATTGACAAGAATGGACCAATCGCCGTGCCGGTAGATAGCATCCATAGATGGCGGCTATCAGGCACTTCATCCAGCTTTAAAAACCCGGAAGGGCGCTTCATTACCCAGATTTTATCGCCTGGTTTGAGATTGACCAGTTGACTGCTTAAAGGCCCATCAGGCACCGTGACAAAATAAAATTCCAGGAAATCTTCTTCCGGGCTGTTAACAAATGAATAGGGGCGGCTAACTAATTCATCGCCGATAACCAGACCAATTTTGGTGAACTGTCCAGCGGTAAAATCTGGAATTTCAGCTTCAACGCGCAAAGAAAACAGGGTTTCAGTCCAATGATGTAAATCAGTAACAGTTCCGTTAATCCAACGGTCAAGATTAATTTCCACGCTCATAATTTTATTATAATCCTTATTGTGTCCGTATATTGGTGGATTCTGTTGCCAGGAATATTTCCTTGAGAACAGCAAAACAGTCCCAGGCTAAAGTCACTTCTTTGTTTGGGTCAGTCGTATCGAGAAATGTTTTCGCCTCATAAAATATGGCAGTGGTTTGTTGAGCATCAAATATTTGCATGACTTGTTGAAGAGATTCTGTGGTTTCACTTAACAGCGATGGAATTAATTCCGATTCCTGGACTTGTGAATCAGGATCAGTCAGGTCGGCAATTAAAGGGTTCTGCTGTAATTTAAAATGCATGTCTCGAGCAATCTCTTCATCCTGTAATTTCTGACGCGCATACTCGTCATTGCCGATGCCCTTCCACACAGCCTGCATAATACTTTTTACAAGCGTTTGAATGGCCTTCCTGATTTCATCGACATCTCCTGGTAAGGTATAGCTAACCTGGAAACAACGGTCGAGTTCTTCCTTCAATTCCAGCACTTTTTCGCTTGGTGCATTCGGCTCCAGATCAACGGCTTTTTTAACCAGTGTCTGAAAACCTTCAATAAATTTCCGTAGCGCTATCTGATCCTGATGCCGAGCTTGTTCAATGGCAGCAGGTAATACGCTTTGCTCCTGCACTGGGAACAATAAATTACCTTGTTTACGTAGCAGGTGGCGCTCAAATTTACCGGCATCACTTTTGTAAATCATAATAATTAACTTTTAAAATAGCTTATAACTACTAGTAATTACTGAATATAATACTGACTTAGTATGGATTAATACATCTAGCATATGTGATTTTCGTGTTATCTGTATATAAATGGACAAGGATGATTTATTTAGCCGCTGTTGAACCGTATAATAGTTTTATCAAAGCCTGACTGGATAAACAGGCAACTTAATAAATATGATGGACACTACTATACATCTGTTGATCGCTGGAGAGACGCAAGTAACCCAGCGTGTCGCCTCTCATCTGGCTAGTGCGGAACCACACTTTCGCATCCATCAGGTCACTTCGGCTAAAGAAATTGAGTCTGCGCTCAGCAGCCAAGCCTGGAACCTAATTATAACCCAGGTTGAATTAGCTGATTGCACGGCGTTAGAAATTTACAACAAGCTTCAAAAAGGCCGGATTCAAACGCCGCTAACCTTACTTGTAGAACCTGGCAATGAAGTTCTGGCCTTGCAATACCTGGATCAGGGTATCGAGCACTGTTTGCTTAATAGTGATGATGCATTAAAAGACATTGCCCCTAAGTTAGACAAGATCCTACGTATTTATGAATCAGATATTCAGCGCCAGGACTCAGAGGACAGACTAAGAGAGAGCGAGGAACGTTACCTGGATATTTTTGATAATACCAGTGATCTTGTCCAATGCCTCGGACCTGATGGACACTTCCTGTATACCAATAAGGCCTGGCGTGAAGCGCTTGGATATTCAGAATCAGAAATTGCTGGTCTCACACTGGCTGACATACTCCACCCCGATAGTGAAGTCTGTTGCCAGGATCGTTTTGCCCGGCTAAAAAATGGTGAAACCCTTACAAAAATTGAATTTAAATTCATTTCCAAAAATGGAGACACATTACTCCTGGCCGGAGACTGTGGTTCTATCATAAAAAATGGCGAGGCTATATCCACCCGGGGAATTTTTAAAAACGTCACCGAAGAAAAAAAATCCGAGCTCGCACTGATTACCAGCGAGTCCAGATACCAATCTCTTTTTCAGAACGCCCCGGATATCGATGTCATAATTGATACAAGCGGGACAATTATTTCCATCAACAAGTATGGTGCAAATGCACTTGGTTACACTGTGGAAGACCTGATTGGCAAGTCAGCTATTGATACGGTTCACGCTGAAGATCGCGAAAGAGTCTTTAAACAACTTAATCAACAATTCGAAAACTGTGTTGCTGACAGAGAAATCGAATTTAGAAAAGTCTGTAAAGATGGCTCTACCCTATGGGTTCAGATGCGCGCTAGCCTGGTGCCAGAATTATCCGGGCAACAGAAAAACATGCTGATTGTCTGCCGGGATATTACCGAAACTAAAAAATTATCTGACCAACTGGTTTATCAAGCGACACATGACAGCTTGACCAATCTCGTTAACCGGCGCGAATTCGAAAAGTGTTTAACACGTATGTTGTCTGATAACAGGCAAAAAGATGAAGTCCACGCATTATGCTATCTTGATCTGGATCAGTTTAAGATTATAAATGATGCCTGCGGCCATCTTGCTGGTGATGAACTGCTTCGCCAGGTTTCAACCGTATTGACCGGACAGGTGCGTTCACGAGACATACTTGCTCGACTTGGTGGCGATGAATTTGCTGTGCTAATGGAGAATTGTTCTATTGATCAGGCTGAGCAACTGGCGAATCGCTTCAGAAAAGTCATTGAAGGTTTTCGGTTTCACTGGAAAGCACAGCGTTTCTCAATTGGTGTGAGTATCGGCGTTGTGCCGATTAATGATTCCATGACCACCATGGAACAGGTTATGTCATATGCTGATTCTGCCTGCTATGCCGCTAAAAATACTGGCCGAAACCGTGTTTTTGTATATCAGCCAGATGATGCCACAGTCGAACATCATATGGGCGAAGTGCAATGGGCATCAAAAATATCACTGGCATTGGAACAAAACCGCTTCCTGTTATATGCACAGCCGATTTATTCAATCGATGATATTAACAAAAGCGATAGTTATGAAATTCTGGTTAGATTAAAAGAGACATCAGGAACAATTATTCGACCTGGTGCATTTCTTGCTGCTGCCGAACGATTTAATTTATCAAATAAACTTGATAAATGGGTCTTTGAAAACACGTTGCATTGGTTTACATCCCAGCCAGTGGCGCTGAATAAGTTGACTAGCTGCTCTATTAATCTGTCAGGGTTATCACTTTCAGATGAATCATTTTTAGAGTTCGTTGCAAACACGCTGGATGCTACGGGCTTCCCATGCGATAAACTGTGTTTTGAAATAACCGAAACAGCCGCTATTTCCAATCTTGAACGTGCCAATGCGTTTATTGGCAGCCTAAAGGAGAAAGGCTGCAGCTTTGCCCTGGATGATTTTGGCAGCGGTCTGTCTTCATACGGTTATCTGAAAAATCTTCCTGTAGACGCGATTAAAATTGATGGTGCCTTTATAAGGAACATTGAGCGTAATGAAATTGATCGAGCCGTTGTAAAATCTATTTGTGAGATCGCCAGCTTGATGGACAAAAAGATCACCGCCGAATATGTCGAAAGTAAGGCGGCCCTGGAAATTCTCCATCAGCTTAATGTGGATTATGTACAGGGCAATTATCTGGCGCCATCACTACCTATCTCTTTAGCTGTGCTGGGTGACCACCGTGAGGAAGGAGAAAAATTCTTAGGGAATTCTGATTAATTAGCGAGAATTTGTAGGAGCGGCTTCAGCCGCGATGAACTCTGCACCCATCGCGGCTGAAGCCGCTCCTACAGTGGTTGTACTATTCGCGATAGAGTTGTATGACTGCGCACCTAATTTTATAAAGTACAGTCTATTTCGCCCAACCGTTTTGTCAGCTTCATGTTTTCGGAATAATCAATCGGCACTACGATTAATGCAGGGCCTGATTGCTTGAAAGCTTCTTCCAGAGTCGGTTTTAAATCTTCAACTTTGGTTACTTTTTTACCCCACATACCAAATGCTTCCGCCAGCTTTTCCCAATCGGGATTATCAAAGGCAAGATCGGAGTGACGGCCATCGAACTGAGCCTGTTGTTTCCATTTAATTAAACCATATTCGCCATCTTCCCAGATCATGTACACGACATTGAGTTTAAGCCGAACCGCTGTTTCAAGATCTTGCACATTCATTAGAAAACCCGCATCACCACAAATAGCCAGAACCCGGCGCTCAGGCTGGGCCAATTTTGCTCCCATCGCTCCAGGCAGGGCAAAACCCATGGAACAGAAACCATTTGATATTAGACAGGTGTTGGGTTCCTGGCACTGGTAATAACGTGAAATCCACATTTTATGCGCACCAACATCGGATAAGAGATAATCGTTTGCATCCATAAATTCACGCACATCCCAAAGCACTTTCTGGGGTTTCATCGGCATCGAAGTATCAGCTTTTTCCATGGCAAAATCCTGCAAAATTGTATTGCGCAGTTTTTGCCAGGAATCGATGTTTTGCAGCGGTAACTTGCCTGCATGATTGCTTTCCATTTCCATATTGATTTGCCACAGGGCATCGGCGATATCACCCACGACATCAACTTCAACGGTGTAATGTGTGTCTATTTCTGCCGGTAAAAAATCAATATGCACAACCTTCTTGTCCATATCGGCATTCCAGAAATCAGGACTGTATTCAACCAGGTCGTAGCCCACAGTAATAACCAGGTCAACATCTTCCATGGCATGATTGATATGATCCTTACTCTGCAGCCCCATGGTAAATAGACAGCTTTTATCGTCCATGGGTACTGAACCCTTGCCCATAAACGTATTCACCACCGGAATTCCGGTCTTATGTGCCAGTCGGCGCAACTGGGTCGCAGCACGTTTCCTGATTGCACCGTTACCGGCCAGAATTAGCGGGCGTTTTGCGTTGATCATGGCTTCAACAGCTTGTTTCACCGCTTTATGATCAGCGCCAGGACGCCGGGTTGTATAGACGTTCATCGGTTGCAGATCAACTTGTTCTTTTGCAACATCTTCAGGCAGTTCAATGATGGTGACACCGGGTTTCTCAGCCTCAGCCAGTTTGAAAGCCTTGCGCACAACTTCAGGGATGGTTTCAGCATCGACGATTGACTGTGCCCATTTACTGATTGGCCCACACATAGCGATAGCATCCATGTTTTGGTGGCTTTCCTTGTGCAGCCGTTTAGTAGAACCTTGACCGATAATTGCCACCACGGGCGCACGATCCATGTTGGCATCAGCCAGACCGGTTACCAGGTTAGTAACGCCCGGTCCAAGTGTCGATAAACAAACACCAGCCTTGCCGGTTAAACGCCCATAAACATCAGCAATAAAGGCCGCGGCCTGTTCATGACGGCATAGTACAAAATCAATGTTGCTATCCATCAACGACATCATCAAATCAGCATTTTCCTCACCAGGAACGCCGAAGATATGCGTGACGCCTTCAGCTTCCAAACATTGGACGAATAAATCCGATGCTTTTTGAGCTGTCCGATTTTTGATTAACTCTGCCTGTGCTTGACTCATAATATTCTCCCTGTTTCTGGTTTAGGGGCTACTGGGTATGGATGATTTCAGTATAGTAAAGTTCCTAATCAATCCAGTTAATTTCTCGCGCCGTCAATTTACCGATTCGTAGTGGTCGCGTTGATGAAGGCATGATGGCTCTAGACTCAGAGACCGGAATTCTACCGCCCATTATTTCAGCCAGTTTCTGTGGGTAGCGTGGCTGTTTATCAGGTTCTGCGAAACCATCTGGAAACTGTGGCAGGCTGGTCACCAGATCGTATTTATCAGTGGCACCAACGGTATGAAGAAACTCATGGGAAATAACAAGATTATTTCGACCCGACAGTTTTCGACTGGCGTAGGCATTGACGACCCCAATCAGTCCTTTTTTCAGGCCCAGTGAATGCTGTAACGGTGTATCACGTTTTGGGTCATGGTACAGAACAAACATCCGTGCATCCGGTGCAGGACCGTCAAAATCGTCGTGCTTCCATGCCCAAAAGCGTAACTGAAGACTCCACCACATGATCGCCAGCGTGTTACCACGTTCAGGCGGAGCAGGGGGGAGGGATTGTACTTTTGGCCCCAGTTTTACCGTGACTGGCTTGCTGATATCCAATTGATAACGCTTCGCTTCCCTGGACAAAAAACCGCTAATGGGTGAAAACGTATCATTGTTTAACGATGCGATATAGTTGTCAGCTGACTGACTACCGTCGCCATTGAGCGGATAAACCACGATCCAGAGGGATTCATTCCAGTCGGTTGTTCGTAAATGCGTTAGCCAGGTTTGCGTGGCGACCACGAACAATATCAGCAGCAGTGCTGATATGCGTAGCTTACGGAATAATCCACCGGCCCTCATTTCTCATCCTTGTGCATATAATGAGAGCTATAGGGGATTTTGCATTACAATCTTAAGTAATTATTAGAAAAAAGTTCAATATGTCCAAGCACTTGTTGTTGTCCATAGCAGAAATCGGTGGTTATCCGGACTTTTCTGCGCAATACCGAAGCGCTGGTTACGAAGTTCAGACAGAGACTTCCATGCGTAAAGCAATGGCAGTCATCAAGAAGAAGAAACCAGCCATTATCGTGGCAGAGTTTAATTTTCAGTCCGATTTTCGTGATCGAACCAGTTCACTGGAATCCATGATGTCGGTTGTCCAGCGTACACCGAATATCCGTGTGATCGTGTTTTACGAAAAAGAATACCAACATCAGTTTGACCGGCTGCTGGAACGCCACAGCTTTTACAAAACCTTTACTTTTCCCGTGCCGGAGCAAACCCTGCAAAGCTGTGTTGTAAATATTGCAAAGGAATTATCACACTAATTCTCTAATAATTCGTACACATCTGTAGGAGCGGCTTTAGCCGCGATGAATGTCCTGCGCCCCATCGCGGCTAAAGCCGCTCCTACAGAAATTGGTGGTTTTTACTTTGATAAAATACGCGACACATCAGAGTTTTTTAAGTTTAGCGGCATGCCTGGAACCTGGCGTCGTTATGGAGGTCAACTGATCTCGGCTTATGCCGATATACCCTAATATTGCACAAACAGTCTAGAGCGACTATTCTTTAAACTAATGAATAACGGGCTACATAAATTGCTACGGATAATGATCATGCTGACGCTGGCTGTGTCACCGATGCGTGGCGTATTGTCATCACTTGGCATGGTTGGCGGCACAGATTCTATGTCTATGCAGCATGAAATGTCTGTCACCAGCCAAAAGATTGATATGCAAACTTCACTTTCTGACAATGCAGCACATAATTGTGATCAGTGTTGTGAGGGCGATTGTTGTGACCAGACCTGTAATACCTGTGTGTTTCACGCACCGATAATCCTTGGCAGTTTGGCAGCAGTGTTTAATAATTACTCTGTTGAACCTATCCTGTTTATCACCACCCAATTACAAGAACAACCCTTTATTCCTCTGCTTCAGCCTCCCATCTCCAAAATTTCCTAAATCGAATTACGCCCATTAGCTGTCAATTGACAGTGTCTATTGGTGTAATGGTTTCAAGTTTAGTGGTTTTGGAGATTCGCCATGTTTTTAACCTGTAAAATTAATGGACGCTTAGTCGCGTGCATAGCGCTGGTCATTCTGTCTTTACAAGCAAATGCCGCATTAACCCTGTCTGAGGCAGAAAAACTTTCGCTCAGCAATGATCCTGGAGTAGCAGCCAGTCGGGCACGTTCGTTAGCCTTGAGTGAGAATGCAATCGCTGAAGGGCAGTTAGCTGACCCAAAAATCAACGCCGGTATCTTTAATTTGCCGCTCGATTCATTTGATCATGACAAGGAGCCAACAACTCAGTTGCGCCTTGGTATACAGCAAGCTTTCCCGCGCGGCCGAACCCTTCGCTACAAACAGCACCGATCAGAATGGCAATCCATGACTGAGCAGGCAAAAGCCGATGACAAGGCAAGCAAGGTACTCCGTGATGTGCGTAGCCATTTTCTGGAGCTTTACTATCAGATCAGGGCAGAGCAGGTAATCGAGGAAACGCGAAAATTATTTTCACAACTGGTTGATATTACCCAACTGCACTATGCGACAGGTCGCGTCAGGCAACAGGATGTATTACGTGCTTCTCTGGAATTGTCACGCCTGGATGATCGCAGTACACAAATACAAACGGAACAAGAAATTTATCGTGCCAGATTGATGAAATGGGTAGGTGATTCCGCCCTGCAACCCATTGCAAAATTGTTTCCAGATTTACCGGAGTTGCCTGAAAAAGAAAATCTTGAGGCAGCATTACAAGAACATCCTCTCATTCGTGCAGAAACCGCTCGTATAGAATCTTTCAATCAGGGCGTTCAAATTTCACGTGAGCAATATAAACCAGGCTGGAATGTTGGGTTGGAATACCGTAAACGTTTTGGTAATGAACCCGGTGGCGACGAACGATCCGACATGATGGCTGCCATGGTTTCAGTCGACTTACCGCTGTTTACCGGCAAGCGTCAGGATAAGCGTCTGGCAGCCAGCGTTCAGCAGGCTGAAGCTGCTGAATTGACACGCACTGACCGATTGCGCGAATTAAAAACTCTGCTCGACAGTGACTATGCAACCTGGTTACGATTAGGTGAAAGAGCACAACGTTATGAAGTCCAATTACTCCGCGAAGCTAAGGCCAACTCAACGGCCTCATTGAAAGCCTACCAGGCAGGCGTCACTGAATTCTCAACCTTGATGCGAGCACGTATCACTGATCTGGATGTGCGTCTTGATGAGCTACGCATTCGCGTTGATCGTGCAAAAGCGCAGGCCCGTCTGCTCTATCTGGCCGGAGAAAACCGATGAAACCATCTACTTTAGTAATAACTGTCAGCATCTGTTTGTGCGTAACACTCGGCATGTCACAATATGCTGTAGCACAAAATAATGATGAAAAAGAAATCCTCTTCTGGGTAGCACCAATGGATCCTAATTACCGGCGTGATAAACCGGGCAAGTCACCAATGGGTATGGATTTGACGCCTGTTTATGCTGGCGATGGAGATGGTAGCAGTATCACTATTTCTCCTGCTGTTGTACAAAACCTTGGGGTGCGAACTGCCATCGCTGAAAAGACCCGGCTCTGGCGAGGTATCGATACAGTAGGTTATGTCGATTTTGATGAATCGAAAGTCAGCCATATTCACTTGCGCACCGAAGGCTGGATTGAAAAATTATATGTCACTTCTGAGGGTGAACGCGTTAACAAAGGACAGCGGTTATTTGATCTTTATTCACCGGAACTGGTGAATGCGCAGCAGGAATACATACAGGCGATTAATATTGGTAACAAAGGTATTCTACAGGCTTCACGTGACCGGCTTGTTGCACTGGGTATTCCTGGCAATCAAATCAAGCAACTGAAAAAGACCCGGCGTGCAAAACAATCCATTGCGATATATGCGCCCCAAGATGGTGTTGTCTCTACCTTGCCGGTACGTGAAGGTATGTATGTAAAACCCGCCACGCGCATTATGAGTCTGGCCGATCTTTCAAGTGTGTGGTTACTTGCTGAAGTCTTTGAGCGCCAGTCAGCCTGGGTAAAAGACGGGCATCTTGCAGAAGTCCGTCTCGACTATTTGCCTGGCCGTAAGTGGGAAGGGCAAGTTGAGTACATCTATCCAAGCCTGGATCCAAAAACCAGAACCCTCAAAGTACGACTGCGTTTTGATAATCCCGATGAAGATTTAAAACCAAATATGTACGCCAATGTAAAAATATTTGGCGGGCCCAAAGATGATGCCATTGTGATTCCTGTTGAAGCTTTAATACGAACAGGGCGTGAAGAGCGCGTGGTCATGGCTCTGGGTGAAGGCCGCTTTGCGAGTCAAAACGTAACAAGCGGTATAGAAAGTGGCGAATGGGTGGAAATACTTGATGGAATTTCAGTTGGCGATAAAGTTGTCATCTCAGGACAGTTCCTGATTGATTCTGAAGCAAATCTCAAAGCCAGCATGATGCGTATGGATGAACCTGAACAGGCTACGCAACCATGATTGCGAATCTGATTAGCTGGTCTATAAATAACCGGTTTCTGGTGCTGTTACTAACTTTTATGTTGGTGGGTTGGGGAATTTATGCGGTAAAAAATACTCCACTGGATGCAATACCGGATTTATCGGATGTACAAGTCATTGTTAAAACCACATTCCCGGGACAAGCTCCGCAAGTAGTAGAAGACCAGGTGACCTACCCGATGACGACGGCTATGTTATCCGTTCCTAAAGCGGTGACCGTGCGTGGTTATTCATTTTTTGGCGATTCCTTCGTCTATATTATTTTTGAAGATGGCACAGACCCTTACTGGGCGCGCAGCCGTGTGCTCGAATATTTAAATCAGGTCAGCAGTAAATTACCCCCCGAAGCACGGCCTGAACTTGGGCCAGATGCAACCGGGGTAGGGTGGGTCTACGAATATGCCCTGGTCGATCGCAGTGGCAGTCATGATCTCTCACAACTGCGTAGTTTGCAGGACTGGTTCTTGAAGTACGAGCTACAAACTGTGCCAGGTGTATCTGAAGTCGCCACCATAGGTGGCATGGTTAAACAGTACCAGGTGATACTCGACCCCAATAAATTACGTGCTTACAACTTGCCATTATCGAAAGTGCGCAGTGCAATCCAACGTGGCAACCAGGAAGTAGGCGGGTCAGTCGTTGAACTTGCTGAGGCCGAATACATGGTGCGTGCTACCGGTTACATCGATGAACTGGAAGACCTGCGCAGTATTCCGCTGGGCATGAATGAACGTGGCACGCCTATCTTATTGGAAGATGTTGCTCAAATTCGTCTCGGACCACAGTTACGGCGGGGTATTGCTGAACTGGATGGCGAGGGCGAAGTGGTTGGTGGCGTGATTATTATGCGCTTTGGCGAGAATGCCATGACCACAATCAATGGTGTAAAAGCGAAACTGGAAGAGCTTTCGCGTAGCTTGCCTGAAGGTGTAGAAATTGTTGAAACTTATGACCGGTCAGCACTTATTAAACGCGCCGTAAAAACACTCGGTGGTAAATTGATCGAAGAGTTTCTTGTGGTTGCACTGGTATGCGCGGTATTTTTGTTTCATTTGCGTTCTGCCCTGGTAATTGCTGTATCTCTACCAATCGGCATACTCGTTGCCTTTATTGTCATGGAACGCATGGGTATTAATGCAAATATCATGTCACTGGGCGGCATTGCAATTGCTATTGGTGCAATGGTGGATGCGGCTATTGTCATGATAGAAAATGTCCACAAACACTTTGAAAAAATCGGGGTCACTGATGAGAATCGTTGGGAGTTAATTCGTAAAGCTGCCGTGGAAGTCGGGCCGCCGTTATTTTTCTCACTAATGATTATCACGCTTAGCTTTTTACCTGTTTTTACCCTCGAAGCACAGGAAGGGCGACTGTTTGCGCCACTGGCCTATACCAAAACTTTTGCCATGGCAGCAGCTGCCGGACTTTCAATCACCCTGGTGCCGGTACTGATGGGTTACTTCATAAGAGGGCATATCACACCTGAAGCAAAAAACCCGGTCGACCGGTTGTTAATCTTTCTATACCGGCCAGTCATAAACCTTGTATTAAAAATGCCTAAAATGGTATTGGGTGTTGCGCTTATCCTGGTTATTGTAGGTCTATGGCCCATAACCCAAATTGGCTCAGAATTTATGCCTGACCTGGACGAGGGCGATTTGCTCTACATGCCGAGTGCATTTCCAGCAATATCGATCGGTAAAGCACAGGAAATTTTGCAACAAACGGATAAATTGATTCGCACCGTACCGGAAGTGAAACGTGTTTTCGGAAAAATTGGACGTGCAGAAACGGCAACTGACCCGGCTCCGCTAACGATGGTTGAAACCACCATTCAGCTTAAACCAACTAATGAATGGCGGCCGGGCATGACGATTGAAAAATTGAAGCAGGAACTGAATAGTCTGGTGAAGATCCCAGGTTTGAGTAATACCTGGGTAATGCCGATTAAAAACCGCATCGATATGTTAGCCACCGGGATCAAGACACCTGTTGGTGTCAAGGTGGCAGGCCCGAATCTGGAGGTCATTCAGGAGATTGGCCAGCGTATCGAAGAAGTCCTTAATAAAGTGCCTGGTACTGTATCCGTGTATTCAGAACGCGTTGCTAGTGGTCGGTATATCATCGTTGATATTAATCGTAAAGTTGCGGCGCGATTTGCCCTTAACATTGCCGATGTCCAGGAAGTTGTACGAACTGCATTGGGTGGCATGCGTGTTGCACAAACTGTGGAAGGGCGCGAACGTTACCCTATCAATATCCGCTATCCACGTGATGTACGCGATTCACTGGAAAAACTTCGTAATCTACCCATCGTTACACCAAGTGGTGCGCACATTCCCTTAGCTGATGTAGCCGAGGTGCGTATCGAAGATGGCCCTGGCATGATCAAAACTGAAAATGCACGGCTAAATGGCTGGGTCTATATCGATATTGAAACAGGTGATATTGGTTCCTATGTAATCGAAGCCCAACGCGTTGTTGCCGAGCAGGTAAAACTACCACCTGGGTACTCAATTTCCTGGTCCGGTCAATACGAATATATGGTGCGTGCCAAGGAGCGTCTAGCTACCGTTGTACCAGTAACGCTGGCTATTATTGTGTTGTTACTTTATTTAAATTTTCGTAACTTCAGTGAAATACTCATTATACTGGGCACCTTACCGATGGCACTGATCGGTGGTTTCTGGTTGCTATATCTGCTTGGCTATAATATGTCTGTCGCAGTCGGCGTAGGCTTTATTGCCTTAGCAGGCGTTGCAGTGGAAATTGGTGTGATTATGCTGGTCTATCTTAATCAGGCATTAAAGCAACATAATGAAATTGCTTTACGTGAGCAACGATCTCTATCAAAGCAGGATATTCATTCTGCAGTCATTGATGGTGCATTGCTACGCGTCAGACCAATAATCATGACTGTTACTGCTATCATCGTCGGCTTGTTGCCTATCATGCTGGGCGGTGGCACTGGTTCTGAAGTTATGCGCCGTATTGCCGCACCGATGGTCGGTGGTATGGTGAGTGCGACACTATTAACACTGTTGGTGATACCGGCTGTGTTTCTGTTATGGAAACGATCCAGTTTACGTTAGCTAGACAATGTAGTGATTAGTCACAATATCGTCACTATTTAACATAATATACATTATACCTACTATTATATATGCACATAATACCTTATCAATAGCCACTCTAATCAGTAACTGCTAGCATCTGCCGATATGAGCACCATGCGCAAACTGGCGAATAATTACAAATCAATCAATTGGATACTGATTGCAGCTATTCTTGTGGCCACCTTTTTACCTGCTCACTATCATTTGCATCATCTTGGCAATACGGATGCGACAATGCATGCGCATGTCATCGATTTGCATTTAGTGACCGATACCACTGAACAGTCACACCATGATGGCGATACAACCAGTTTCACGGCAGTGCCAGATGAAGGCGTGAAAAGCAGTTCACTCTTTACGCCTTTTATACTTCTGGCGTTATTACTGATCGTTGTTCCGATCAATGTTATTCGGATCAATGTCCGACCTGAATTTCTAAACAACCACTTAAAACGAACATACCCTCACTTCACCCCGCTTCTTCGCGCACCTCCCCTGCTTTAACCACAATTTATAAGTAACTGAATTGCAGGCATAGACTGCATGTACGCATGTATATATCTGCAATAGAACAAGCCTGTAATTAAAATTTATTAACTGGTTGAACCTCAGAATAATTTGTAAGTAATTGTAGGAGCGGCTTTAGCCGCGATAGCCGTTACACCATATCGCAGCTAAAGCCGCTCCTACAATACAAAATATACAAATTGAACTATTGGTTCTATAGAGTATGTTTAACATGAGAAATTGGTTTCTATCCGTATTGTTATTACCCGCATTTGTTATGGCTGGTGAAAACCCAGCACACAGCAATCTGACACTGGATCAGGCCGTGCTTAACGTGCTTGAAAGAAGTCCAATGCTCAAAGCTGCGGGCATTGCATCAGAAGCAGCTGCGGCCCAGATGCGATCTGCAAGCTTGCCTACACCCTTTAACACATCGATTGAATTTGAAAACTTTGCTGGTAATGACAGTAATAGTGGTGTTGATGTGCTCGAATCTACACTCAGTTTGTCAAAAGTACTTGAGCGTGGCAATAAAGCAGCATTGCGTGGTGAAGTAGCACAGACTAACGCCCTGCTCTTACGTAATAAACAGGATGCCAAACGACTGGATCTGTTGGCTGAAACCACAAAACGATTTATTCATGTCGTAACCGGTCAGGAACGTCTAACCATTGCAAAAGAGTCTCTGACGCTCGCACAACGCACACAAACCGTTGCTAATCGACGGGTCAAGGCGGGCAAGTCGCACATCGCTGAGTTGCGCAAAGCGAAAATTGACGTGGCTCATAAATCACTGGCTCTTGAACATGCTGAGCATAAACTGGCAGGCTCCCGCGTTAAGCTGGTAACGCTATGGGGTGAAACTCAGCCAGACTTCACGGATGCCAAAGCTGAGCTGTTTTCCATTAAACCAACAAGACCCTTCGATCACTTTGTTCATTTGCTAGAGCGTAACCCGGATCTTGTACGCTATGCTACCGATGAACGCCTGGCACAAACGAAACTTAAACTGGCAGAATCAAGCCGCCTGACTGACATTGAAATCACTGGTGGTATTCGACATTTTAATAAATCAGATGATGCTGGCTTTGTATTGTCCTTCGAATTACCGTTAGGTAGCTCATCACGCGCAGCATCACACGTCGAAGAAGCTGAAATAATGCGCTTACACAAGCCGTATTTATTTGAAGTTAACAAGCTAGCTTTGCACGCCACACTGTTCGAGGTCTATCAGGAAATCCAGCATGCTGTTAACGCCGTAAAAGTATTACAAAAAACGATCATTCCGCAAGCAACGCGCGCGTTGCGGGATTATGAGCAAGGCTATACGGCTGGTCGTTATTCATTTCTTGAATTCACCGAAGCGCAACGTACCTTGATCGACTCGCGGCTTGAGGCTGTGATGGCGGCGGCTGATTATCATCGTTACCACATTGAAATCGATCGTTTGACTGGTGCAGGACTTGCTACAGGAGCAAACCCATGAAACGTCATCTTATTGCGGTAATCGCCATTGGTATAGCGGCGGGACTTCTGGTGATGTGGCAATTGAACACGCCCACAGATACTCATGAATCACATGATATGCACGGCCATGATGAACATGAAGAGGAAGCCGCTCGTGGTCCACACGGTGGACGGCTGTTAACGCAGGACGATTTCAGTCTTGAAGTCACTATCTATGAAACCGGCCTGCCCCCTGAGTTTCGCATCTATGTTTACCATCACAACCAGCCTGTTGATCCTCACACGGTCACTCTGAATATAAATTTAAAACGCACCGGTGGTAAAACTGATCATATTCAATTTATACCCCAGGAAGATTATCTGCGCGGAAATACAGCGGTCTATGAGCCCCATTCCTTTGATGTCGAAGTTACAGCAGAATATGAAAATAATACCTACAACTGGCAATACGATAATTATGAAGGTCGCACACAAATTCCCAGCCGTATGGCACAAGAGCTGGGGATTCAGACACAGGCCGTGGGCCCGGTAACCTTGATTGAAACCCGCTCACTAACAGGCCGTGTGCAAACCAATCCAAATCGGCTTTCGCGTGTACGGCCGCGCTTTCCTGGTGTGGTCAAAGCACTGCGCCATGAACTCGGAGATGAAGTAAAGGCAGGCGATATTCTTGCAACGGTACAAAGTAACGAGAGCTTACAGAACTACCAGGTCAAAGCGCCCATCAAGGGTGTCATTGTAAAACGCGATGTCCAGATTGGTGAAGCCACTGGGGACGAGCCTTTATTTATTATTGCCGACCACGCAGATGTCTGGGTCGAACTGGATGTTTTTGTGCGCGACCTGGCGTTGATTAAAAAGGGTCAATCGGTTCTGTTAGAAACGCTGGATGGAAAGTATCAGCAACAAACTCACATCGATTGGGTTTCGCCCTTAACCGCACACGCCAGTCAAAGTGTACGCGCGCGCATTATCGTCCCCAATAAAGACGGCCGATTGAGACCCGGACAGTTTATCCGTGGCAATGTAACCGTAGCTGAACATGCGGTGCCTTTGGCGGTACGACAATCAGCAATACAACGGTTTCGTGATTTTCAAGTGGTGTTTGCCCGCTTTGATGATACCTATGAAGTCCGCATGCTGGAGCTTGGGCGTAGTAACGCTGACTGGGTAGAAGTGTTAAGTGGTATCGAAACCGGTACGGATTATGTCACAGGAAACAGCTATCTAATCAAGGCCGATATCGAAAAGTCCGGTGCCAGTCATGACCATTAAGGCTAAATGATATGTTGAATCACATTATCAGTCTTTCACTGGCGCATCGCTGGCTGGTGTTATTCGTAGTGGCGGCACTGGCATTACTGGGCATCTATAACTTCAATCGTCTACCTATCGATGCTGTGCCGGACATTACCAATGTGCAAGTGCAGATCAATACCGAAGCTGCCGGATATTCACCCCTTGAGTCCGAACAACGGATTACTTTTCCAATTGAAACAGCCATGGCGGGTTTACCCAAACTGGACTACACCCGTTCTCTTTCCCGCTATGGCCTGTCGCAAGTCACGATTATTTTTAAAGACGGCACGGATATCTATTTTGCACGTCAATTAGTCAATGAACGGCTCAGTGAAGTGAAGGCGCGTTTGTCAGAAGGCATTGAGCCTGCCATGGGTCCGATTGCTACGGGTCTCGGTGAAATTTTTATGTACACCGTGAGCAATAAAGAAGGCGCGGTTCATGACCCGATGACGTTGCGTACCGTTCAGGACTGGATCGTGCGTCCACAACTGCGCCAGACACCCGGTGTGGTTGAAGTCAATACCATTGGCGGTTACCGCAAACAATTTCATGTCCTGCCACATCCCGATAAATTATTGGCCTATGACCTGAGCCTGCAGGATGTGATGGCAGCACTGGCGCGTAATAATACGAATACCGGGGCCGGTTATATTGAACGCTTTGGTTCCCAATACCTGATTCGATCAGCTGGTCAGATAACCACACTGGATGATCTTAAACACATCACCATTGTCAAACGCCAAGGTGTACCCATCACCATTGAAGACGTGGCCGATATCCAGCTAGGTAGTGAATTACGCAGTGGCGCGGCGACACAAAATGGCAAAGAAGTTGTACTCGGCACGGTGTTCATGTTGATTGGCGAGAACAGCCGACAGGTCGCACAAGCGGCTGCAAAACGTCTAGAAACAATTAAAGCCTCATTACCGGAGGGAGTGGAACTGAATCCACTTTACGATCGCACCTCGCTGGTTGACAAAACCATCGCGACCGTTCAAAAGAATCTTACAGAAGGTGCATTACTGGTCATTGTTGTGCTGTTCCTGTTGCTCGGTAACTGGCGTGCCGCCCTGTTAACAGCCGCTGTTATTCCAATAGCCATGTTAATGACCATCACGGGTATGGTTGCCTCCCGGGTTTCCGGTAACCTGATGAGTCTGGGTGCGCTGGATTTCGGTCTGATCGTCGATGGGGCTGTGATCATCGTGGAAAACTGTTTACGGCACCTGGCTAATTATCAACGAACGCATAGCGGATTACCTGATTTAAAGGAACGACTGCGAGTGGTGCATGTTGCCACGCTGGAAGTGATAAAACCCAGCGTGTTCGGCGTCATGATCATCCTGATTGTCTATGTACCGATCTTCGCCCTGAGCGGCGTGGAAGGAAAACTTTTTCACCCGATGGCCTTTACGGTCATTATCGCATTAATGTCCGCCTTGATACTGTCATTAACACTGGTGCCAGCCAGTGTCGCTTTGTTTGTCCGTGGGCGCGTAGCTGAAAAAGAAAACTTTGTCATGCAATGGGCACGACAGGTTTACACACCGGCACTAAAATTTGTGATGCATTATCGCTGGCCAGTAGTCGCTGTAGCCATTGCGCTGGTCATGCTGGCGAGTGTACAGGCTAGTCGCCTGGGTACAGAGTTCCTCCCTACCCTCGATGAGGGTGACATTGCACTGCACGCGTTACGTATCCCAGGAACCAGTTTGACCCAGGCGGTTGAAATGCAAACCGTACTGGAAGCACGTCTGCGTGAGTTTCCGGAGGTATCACATGTGTTCACCAAAATCGGTACAGCGGAAGTTGCTACAGACCCAATGCCACCAAATGTTGCTGATACCTTTATCATTATGAAACCCAGAGAAGCCTGGCCTGATCCGCGCAAACCAAAATCCACACTGGTTTCTGAAATAGAAGTGGCGGCGAAGAGTATCCCTGGTAATAATTATGAATTCACACAACCTATTCAGATGCGCTTCAATGAACTCATTGCTGGCGTGCGCTCTGATCTTGCCGTAAAAATCTACGGTGATGATTTTGAAACACTGACAGAACTCGCCGAACAAATTGAACGTGTTGTCGCGACCATACCGGGTGCCGCCGACGTACGCACTGAACAGGCCACCGGTTTACCCATGTTAACTGTGACACCTGACCGGGAGAAACTTGCCTTTTACGGACTGGATGTGGCTAGTATTCAGGAAACTTTACGCATGGCTGTGGAGGGTGAAATCGTTGGTCAAATATTCGAAGGCGACCGGCGCTTTGATCTGGTGATACGCTTACCTGAAGATATCCGCGAAGATCTCACAGCACTAAAACAGTTGCCCATCCGTTTACCGAGTGTCAATGAACGCGAAATAGCCGGAGACGCTGATACACTTGGCGTTGCACAAAACCCGGCTGAAACAATCCCGCTGGTTGAAGTGGCTAACGTTGAATTCACTATCGGGCCTAATCAAATCAGTCGTGAAAACGGTAAACGCCGCGTATTTGTTACCGCCAATGTACGCGGACGCGACCTCGGTAGCTTTGTTACGGACGTACAAACTGCTGTGCAAAATCGTGTCAGCTTACCTTCCGGTTACTGGCTGGATTATGGCGGCACCTTTGAACAGTTAATATCAGCGTCAAAACGCCTGTCGCTCGTAGTACCGCTCACCCTGCTGATAATTTTTGGCCTGTTGTTTATGGCCTTCAACTCTGTGAAAGATGCTGCATTGGTATTTACAGGCATCCCATTAGCATTAACCGGTGGCGTAGCGGCATTGGCTATACGTGATATGCCCTTGTCTATTTCAGCTGCGGTAGGCTTTATCGCATTATCCGGTGTGGCCGTATTAAACGGTATTGTCATGCTCTCGTTTATTCGCGACCTACGTAAACAAGGCATCGGTCTGGAACGCGCAATAACCGATGGCGCGCTTACCCGCTTGAGACCCGTGTTAATGACAGCACTGGTTGCCAGCCTTGGTTTTGTGCCGATGGCATTCAATGTCGGTACAGGTGCAGAGGTTCAAAGACCATTGGCAACCGTTGTGATCGGGGGAATTATTTCCTCAACGCTACTGACACTGCTGGTATTGCCGGTGTTGTATCGTTTGACTTATCGAAAATCAGAGTAAATAAATATTTGGAGAAGATGCCATCTTAAGCATCAAGCTAATTTACGTCTGTGCGTGTCTACTTTTTCGAGGGATGTACGCAGTATAGTGGATACGATTGTTATGCTTTACCATTTCATCATTGGAGCTGGATTTAAAGGATGCTTTGCAAACCATTTCACCGCTCTCTTACCTAGATTCTTATGGAAATCTGCATTTGGAAATTTGACTTTAACTTGATTTATATAAGCTTTAGGTATGCCAAATTTAAATAAACCACAGGAAAAATCAACCAAATCTCCTTTACGAAAAAGTTCGACAAGTGGATAAGTTATATTTTCGTACTCCCTAATCTTGTGATGCTCGGTGATCATTAGTTCTATTTCAGTAGACCATGCTTCCAGGTTTCTGCTTTTTAGATATTCCATTGCTGGCGGTAATGAGGGGGGAATGTAATCAATTGTGTTATTAATCCATATCCCGATGTCGTGGAAAGCACCTGCAATAATGATTTTTTCCTTTTCTTCCTCACTGCAATCTTTAAGAGCAAGACAAAAATGGATCATGCGGTACACATGATTTTTATATCCTTCATACTCATTTCCGATAGTCTCCTTCCATTCCGTCAATATATTTTCCAGTAAAGGGATCTGGCCTTCAACAATCACTGTAACCTCTATTGTTTTTCAAAACGTTTGAATTAACTGGCTGCATAGCGGACTGGAAGAAAAAACGGCGTAGTTTGACAGTCCATGTTAAATGATTTGTTATATTTATTTACTACCGTATACGTCTGATATAGGCCAAACCTGCGCAGCTTCGGTATGAAATTTAAATTGAGTAGCTATCCAGATGCCACCTTTTGTTTTATATGCTTGAAAGATTACATATGCAACACCTTTGTCAAAGTTCATGACAAACTGTAGTGATGTTGATCTTTTAGATATTTTATGGGTTTTTACTATTTCATAACTTTCATATGTACCATAGAAATCTTCAACCTGCCGAAGAGTGTTTGCTTGGCTTAATGCTTCTTTACTACCCTCAATCCCGCTGTCTTTTATCCACGCTTCAATAGCGGCACGTGCCCCACCAGTTTTATATGCATGCAATCCATTTCTCACTAAATCCTCTGCTGTTTTGTTTGCTGCAAACGCTGAATTTGTGAATAAAATTACAACCAATATAAGAATTATTTTCATTATTGATTTCCTTTTTTAAAAATATAACAGTATGTTAGACAGTGATGTATAAAGGTGACTGTATAAAGGTATAAAGGCGACGGAGAGATTATAATTTAATCCCTCCGTCACCTTTATAATTCTTCATAGCTTAGTTTTATATTGCCCGGGTACGAAATCACTAACGCATTTATATCTTTTGGTAGAATCTCAATAAATGGCCTGAATAATTCACCCGTTCCGTCAAGTCCAGGAAGCAATACTAAATTCATAAATGCTCTCTGTGTAGCTTTATAACAGTTCGTAAAAAAGTGTCGGAGGGATATATTTTATACCCCTCCGGCACATTATTTGCGTTGATTTACCTGGTTATGCGACAGCTTTTTGGTATAAGAACTCTGGAGCAAGATCGGCTCCGGTAGGCCAAACAATTGTCTTTAATTCGAGGTCTAGCTTAAATGCGCGGAAATTTTCAAGCTTTTTGAGCGGTTCAAATACCTCTCCCCATAACTCACTTTCAAGATCAATTACACCGGTAACACCATCGGTGAACGATACCTCAATCTTGTAGCCTTCTACGTATATTGCATTTTTCAGTCTTGGTGTCATCACTCTACTCCAATGGCTCAATCTTCTGGAGAGGTTTCCTCTCTTCAGCTAATGCCCAATTTGTGGTTAGTTCGTCCTTGTGAAGCTCATATCATTCTAGTACAAGTCTCTCGGCGCGACGAGGAAAATCCACCGACATTACCTCGCCAGTAAGAATATTCACTCTCATTTCCATTTCTCCATATTGAGCATGGAAGTGAGGTGGCGCATGATCGTTGTAATACATGGCGATAATGATTTCTAAGAATCTACTAATTTCTGGCATTCCCTTCACCTCTTTTCTGACGTATAACATACCGCTCAAACGCGGTTTTTGCGTTGCTGACACATGAAACTGCTGGTTAAGTTTAGTTTGAGCAATCACTTAGGTCGTCACGCCCAGGAACAAAAAGTGCAAACTTCCCTTTCAATTTTTCAGCTTTATACAATTTAACATTGATTTCCATTTCGCTGTTAATTTTGTGGATTGTCGACTTTAAACTAGTATAGTCTGTGTCTTTCATTTTTAATCCAGCTATAACAGATTTAAGTATTATTTTATGCTCATATGGGTGTATACCGCTACCACGCATATTATCTACAACACGCTCTTCTTGCTCATATTCCCAATCTTTGCTCTTAGTTAAATATTGTTTTTTTGTGTTGATGACATCGTTATCAGACGGGTCGATTACTGGTTTGTCTTCAGAATATACAACTTCAAGCGGATATAAATATTTCAATAAATATTCATATGCTTCGCCCTTCGTGCACTTCACATTTTGTGGAATACGAAACTCCACGACAAAACCTGTATGGTCTTTTGCGTAATGTGCCCACATCAATAAATTTAAAGGGGCCTTTGAAAGACAGCAAATACCTGATTGTTTGGAAATATTCGCGCCATAATTATCCTCAGATGTTGCTCGCTCAATGTTTCTTAGCATAACTTTTTTATGTTGTAAGCGCTTGGCAGGTGATAAGCCTAATTTTTTTCCTGCGGTTTTTAATAAATCAGGACGCCTTGAAATGTATTCAATATTCTTTTTTACATCATAGTCTGGAGCGCAATCAAACGGATCATTAAATTCATCAGGCGAAGAAAATTTAATTGTTCCTTCACTAATTACTTTTAACGAGCCTTTACACATTGGCAAATATTTGTATCTAAATATTGCATCAGATTTTGGTTGCGACATTTTGTTTTATAAAAACTAGCGCAGAAAGGAATTATTGTTAATATTGGAATCATTTGTTCTCTGACACCTAATTATTCTGTAACAACTGCGCGGGCGTAATACTCAGAGTCTCGAGCAATATATTTTGCGATTGAATCGAGGTCTTCCGCTGCCTCAGGAGACCATTCTACTTCACAGTCCATTTACTAAACTTCCTTTCTACTTCATCCTGACTCAACGTGCCCTCCTTCTCAGATCGACCAATTCCTCTGTTGATCTTTCCCACAACGTAAAGATGGTACTGAACATCCTCAAGTGAACAATCATCTGGAAGTTTATCTAGAAGTGTTTTTACTTCGTCTTTAGCTGTACTCATAATTTATACCTCTCTGCTATTTAAGCATCTAACAGTTAGATAAATGAGACCTCATGTCTCGTTATCAGATTTTATATGACTGCATCAGCAGTGAATCCACAAATTGGGCAAGTGGTTTGACTAGATATATTTTTAAGTTCTCCACTTCCTATAGGTGACTTAATAGCATTCCACCACCAACTCTTTTTGCAACTAGGACATTTAATACTATATGCAATATAAAAATATAGCCCTGCTATGGCTAATAAACTGATTGCTATACTCGAATTCAGATAAGGCCAAGTCGAATAGTTGTAGAAAAAGTGTAGCCCAACCAAAACTAGTCCTAGGAAACCGCACCAGGTCATTAGGCGTACTTTCCAAGCTTGATTTGTTCTATAAAGAAGCGAGTCTTTTATGGTATTCACCTGTCACAAAACGTACTACTCAAGCGCGCAGTTTTTGCGTCGCTTGGAGTTGCTGGTATGCGCTTTTAGCTTGGCTATTAGTATCACAATGCCGCACCCTCTTCATCCAGGAAATGAAACTTTCCTTTCTTTGTTTTTTCCCAATACTCGATTTCGACTGAAATCGTTTTCATCGTAAGTTCGAGGGCTTGTATTGAATCGATCCCTACCATGCCAAATAACTTTTTATGGCTTTCAGTACTCAGCTCGTACGGACAGCACCAGTCTAGTTCTTTACTGTGTTCATACGGCTTGCCTATTTTAATAAATGCTTTTTCTTTCTTTCCATCATTGGTAATAAATTCCATTTCTCTAATGGCGATAATTTCGCCAAGCGATTTTATTTCAAGCATTGCATATTCCTATTACGTAAAAACCGGATCAGAGAGCAATTATTGTTAATATTAGAATTATTTGCTCTCTGACACCAAATATTTAGGCAAATTTCTTAGCATTCCCAACTGGCTTGATCGCTTTGATTTCTTTGGCCTCTATTTTTTTTGCCTTATATAAGTCCCAACGCAACTGTAAACTTAACCAGAAATCCTCAGATACCCCAAAGAACTTTGCTAGACGCAAAGCCGTACTCGGGGTAATTCCTCTTTTTTTATTTACAATCTCATTCACTCTTTGGTAGGGAACATGAATTGACTCAGCTAACTCCCTTTGGGTGATGCCCATAGGCTCAAGAAACTCTACTAGAAGCATATCTCCAGGATGAGTCGGTTCTCGATGTGTTGGGATACGTACCATATTACACCTCTAATGATAATCAGTTACTTCAACATCTCCGGGCCCATTTTTACTCCAGACAAAACAAATACGGTATTGATCATTTATTCGAATACTATATTGACCACGTCTATTACCTCGCAACATTTCAAGGTGATTTCCCGGAGGGATTTTCAGCTCATCAAGGGTTTGAACGGAATCCAGTTGATCCAGCTTTCTAGAAAGCACAGCCCAAAGGGATCTGGGACAGGCTTTCCTGGCGTTTTTGCTATTTACACCGTTGAATAGATCTTCAGTTGCGCCATCCTTGAATGAAGCTATCATTTATACATGATAGCACGGTATCCATGTTATGCAACATTTATATCCGCAACATTACTTCACCAGACTGACGTGCAATATTCACCACGCCTGCTTGAATTTCATAGGTCAAGTAACACATATCGCGAGGACTGGTCAGGACTCGAGGATTAAATATAGCATTAACATTTCCCGCGCATCTTGCTGAGCGTGTTGCCAGTCCTGGGTGACCTTCATGGTGAATCCGCGCACCTACTTGATGGGTTAGGTGATAACTGTCTGGGTCAACCAACGCGGGGAAATCTTCAAGTTTTGGATGAAAATCAAGCAGACCTGCATCGCAGTGCACCAGATACACTTTACGCTGAATGATTACACCTTCGATATCCCCCCAGCCTGCATCATCTAACAATCCTCGCCGCCAATGATGAACCGTTTCATAGATACTTGTTTCAAGTGTATCGGCACCGTACCAGACTCCAAAGGTGCCGTCTGAATAACGGGATTGTGACCAGTGACTAAATGGATATCTAATCGCTTCATTATACGCAGCCTCTTCAAAGGGCCGATCGATAATGGGTTGTGTTGAGCGATTGGTATGAGGTTTGGTGGCTATTTCTAAATCGATGGCGACTTGCCAGTCTTCTGGTGAAGCACTTAAGTCGTCGTACAAATCCTGGGATACGCGTAACGAAACAATATTGCGGTGGGACTCTTTATTAATTTCTGTAATGGTCAGTCCGTTGAATAATGATTCCATTATTGTCCTTATTGCCCTCGGGCCTTATCCAGATACGCACGTACCATCAATAACCCTGGAAAGCCCCACTGTTTGATTGACTCTGCAGGTCTCATCCCCTCGAAAGCACGGTTGGGCTGCATCATCCAGGCGTATGCTAATTCCCGATTTTTAGGAAATAGTAATCGCAGTGATTTATGGATGCTTAACAAAATTCCTGCACGCTCAAGCAGATCACGATTTGATGCTAGCGGTTCTCCTCTGCGATAACGCGTCAATGCACCCCGGTTCGACGTGGACAAGCCTAATAGCGCCAACTGATCTTCTGTAGACAGTTGCCAGTGACTAAAAAGCGTCATCAACATTTCGGCTAATTTTGAACGATCGGTTTTACGTTCTTCGTACTGTTGGGTTGCCAGCATTGAACTGCTCACTTGCTTTTAATAGAGTTGTTGTAATTATAACGTATATCGGTGCATTTACAACATTCTTGAGCAATGATATTATTACATCTCATTCTTATACAGCAACTTAGCTTATGTTTATAAAGTATCTTATTGGATTATGGTGCTGAATTACTGCTATTTCTTGTAACAGAAGCTATCCGTTGTATGGTCATAGACCATTCCTGTGATAAATGGTGTCAGGTCTTGCAGTGACACAAGAGTGCAAGACCTGACACCGATACTGCAGTATCGGTACTAATCACATACCAGAAGATTCATATGCGCCTATGTCTACTACACCATTACCGGGGCGCATATCACCGTTAAGATCTAAATTTGTTGTGAATTGGTTGCTGCCGCTATCAAGAGCTGGGGAATTTGTCTGTAGCTGAAAATCATAATTTTCTAGCGGCCCCGTAGTATTAATGAATAATGGATCTTCGCCAAAAATATTATTAAGCGCTGGAGCAATTGGCTCGTTGGCGTTATATACCAAGTTATAGTCAATATTGACTTTATTTCCTAACCACCAATTGAAAAAAGGACGAACAACATTATCTCGTGTATAAAAAATATTATTATATACGTTAATGTCGTCAGAATCGCCAATCATAATTTCTGATGGGAATGTAAGCGTATCACCATCTCTATATGTTACGTTATTTACAACATCAATATGATTGCTTTTGTAAAGGTTAAACCCTCTACCCCCGTTTAAATAAGTGAGATTATTTGCAATAAGGGTGCGGCCTGTATAGTTCGTTCTAGTTTTTATGCCATTGACTATTTTTATAGAGTCTTTATTGGTATCAACAATAATTCCGTGACCATCGGTAATCCTTGTCGGTGGGGGGAAATGCACAAAAGGAACAAAATTACGATTTGCATAACTAATGTTGTTACGGATAATCATTTTATACTTGGTTGAATTATCAAAATTAAAGTTTTTGAATAACGAGATTCCACTCATCGCCCAAGGGGAATAATACGCATTATGGTGTACTTTGTTGTTTTCAACTAGAGCATAATCCGATGAGCCGATATTTATACCTCCTCCTGAACAATCATAAACATGATTATTGCGTACAATAATATGATGCGCATAATTATTTGGATCTGTACCCCAAAAATTTCGATGAACAGAAATACCACTGGAAGTTGTAATTCTATTAGTATCATCTGCCTTTTGTTCTAAGGCATATTCAAGTGTCACTTCTTTATTGTTACCTTCAATTTCGAATCCTTGAATAACGATATAATCAGCGCCCCAAACACCAATAGCATCGAATTTGCTTAATTTTAATTTTGGGTTATGACCTGGTAGTGCAGCATACATAATCCAATTTGAAGCTGTGCCAGACCGGCTTATATGTAAGATGTCTTTATTTCCTTGAACTTGGTATGTTCCATCCATTGCATATACGATGTCACCTGGTTCAGTCAGGTTCGAAGCTTTTTGTAATGTTTTAAATGGAGTGGCTTGACTTGTTCCATTGTTTGTAACATCACTACCAAAAGGGGATACGTAATAAATAGCGCCGTTCAACCCTGTCTCTGAAATAATATTATTTGCAGATTGATCTAGCGCCCTATCGTCCGTTATCAAAAAATCATCTAGATAAAAGGAATGCCTTGAACTAGACCCAGGCTGATAAGGTTCTTCAACATATATTTTCAAAGAAGTTTCATCGCCAGATGAATTATAATCATAGATACCTGATAATTGCGTCCAGGTATCACTAGCTACAAATTCTTTAGAAATAATCTCATAAGTAACACCTGATGGTGATATTTTCTGAACAACAATATCTATTTTACCTGAAGCACCGCTTTCCCATTTCACCCATGCATTAATGCAATATTTCTGTCCTGAAGAAAGCTTGTTCAATAGATTGTAAATTGGCCCTTGCCAAGTTGCATTTCGACCCGAAACGAAACTACTAGCCAGACCGCTATGTTTTTGTTCAGTAGAAGCGGTTAGGTTTACACTATTCCCTAAAGGTTTCCATGGAGCTATTCCATTTTCAAAATCTGAATTAATAACTATATTGTTATTATCAGAGACGCATTGAGAATGTGAAGCTAGTGGAAATAAAAATACAAGAGATAAACTAAACTGTAATATAAGATTTATTATTTTCTTGCTCATAAGAAACATTCCGGATCATAAATTGGCGACAATGCAGGTTGTAATAAGCAATAAATATAATGGGAAGTCAAATTCCCATTGTTATGGTGCAGAAATTAATTTAAGCGCCACTTATAAATAAGTGTAAAAATTTCATAAAGATAGTGAATCAAAATAACTATTCAGGGTTTGAAATACGGGGCTGTCATTTCCGGTAACAGAAGCAATCCGTTGTATGGTCATTGACCATACCAACTGCCTGCATGTATGCATAGCAAATAGTTGAACCTACAAACTTGAAACCTCGTTTCTTCAGATCTTTGCTCATGGCGTCTGATTGTTTTGTCGTGACGGGAACATCTTGCATGCTCGCCCAACGATTTTTGATGGGCTTACCATCGACAAATTGCCAAATGTATGCGCTGAAACTTTCATACTCCTCAAGTATATCCAGGTAACATTGTGCGTTAACAACTGTTGCATTTACTTTGAGCCGGTTTCTAACGATACCGGGATCTTTTAAAAGGCTGGCGCATTTGCGGTCAGTGTAGCGGGCAATCTTGCTGGCATCGAATTGATTAAACACCTTGCGGTAATGTTCACGTTTTTTGAGAATAGTGATCCAGCTGAGCCCGGCCTGTGCGCCTTCGAGAATCAGCATTTCAAATAATTCTCGATCATCAAACACCGGGATGCCCCATTCTTTATCATGGTAGTCCGTATATAAAATATCTACATCTGTTGCCCATTCACAGCGTTTCATTTTGCGCTGCCTTCAACATCATCGACAGTGACATAAGCACCCCACATCGGCGGCATGTCGCCCGCTTCAGGCGTCATGCCCATAATACCGGCCACTTGTTTGTCTCCTGCTGTAGCCATTGTATAAGTCATGCCTGGCATCGGCATATCTTCCAGTCCCCAGCCAAATAATTTTCCATAAAATGTTTTGGCTGCACTCACATCTGTAGTCATGAGTTCACTCCAGCTGAAGGCGCCGTGTTGCTTCATTGGGTCAGTCATTTTTAAATCTCCTGATTCGTTTTTAAGACAATAGCACTATACGCCCTGGCTACTGACAACCTTGTGTCAGGAGTCTTTATGCATGATCACTTTTTCAGATTTACGCTCATTTCTTGCCATGAGTAAATCCCAAAGAACAGGCACGACAAACAAAGTCAGCGCAGTAGCCGCGGCCAAACCGGTGACAAAGGTTGAAGCCATCGCTCCCCATACCAAGGAGTAATGCGGGAAGCCGATGGCCATGGGTAAGAGTCCGAGTGTCGTGGTTATTGTGGTCAGCAGAATTGGCCGCAAGCGTACTTTGACACCCAAATCTATTGCTTCCCTGCGACTCAAGCCTTCACGATAGCGTTTATTGATGAAATCGATCAGCACTAACGAATCATTCACCACTACTCCGGCGACACCGATGACGGCCATGAAACTATTGACTGTAAATAATGATTGCGTAATCAGTTTACCGAACACAACACCAATCAAGGCAAATACTATCGCTGATAAAATAATCAATGGTTGCGCGTAAGACTGGAACTGGGTCGCCAGAATTAAATACATGGCGAGTACAGCAATGATAAAAGCATAGGCTAAGGACTTATAGGAGCGCTGGGTATCTTCGTGCTCGCCGCTGAACACAACACTGGTACCCGGATAACGCTCCCGGAGCTGTTCATAGAATTCACCTACTGCAGCAACAATCGCTGGCGTCGAAGTCGCTGCGCCCGCTTTGATGTTAGCTTTTATACTTATAGCTCGGCTGCCTTGATAACGGTTTAAGTCCCCTGCTTCGTCCTGTGCTTCAAGCTCCGCAATATCGGACAACAAAACTGGCCCTGCTGCATCTTCGACCAGTGGAATATTCAAAGCCTCATGCGGGCTGTTTATAAATTCCGGATCAATTAACAGTTTAAGATCTATCTCTTCATCACTGGCACGATATTTACCAATATAACGCCCGTCCAGAACGCTGGCGGCGAGTTGTGCTACTTCGCCACTCTCAACATTATATTCATCCGCTTTTTCGTGCAGGATATTAAACCGGAACACCCGCTTGGGTTTGCCACGATCGTCTTCGAGGTCGGTCAGGTGTTGACTGAAATCCGCATCTTTTTGCATGTAGCTAAAGATTTCATCGGCTAATTCACCCAGGGTCTTTGCATCGTCACTCAACACGCGAATATTTATATCTTTGCCGGTTGGCGGCCCGTCTTTTTGTGCATGTACGCGCAGTTGGTAACCGTCTTTTTCAAGCTGTGGTTTAAGGCGTTCACGAATCGAGTCCAGGTGTTCTAATGGATCATTAAACTCCTGCTCGCCCTGCCCTGGCATGGCGACCATAACGGTACCCCGGTTGTTACCAAAAACCGGCTCGTAGTCATCGTTCACAAAAAATCCAGCAAAGCCTGATGCTGAACGGGCTTTACCGGGGCCGTCCGCCATAATAATTTCTGATAAGCGTTTAACCTGCTGATCTATTTCTTCGATGGCGATATTGGAGGGGCCTTCAATATCGATATAGTAAAGCCGATAGTCATCCGGAAAGAACTGAATCTTTATCAACGGCGCTTTGCCGCTCACTGATAGTCCTAAAATTACAACCGAAGCGAAGAAGGTCATACCCACTACCAACAATGTTTTCCAGCGATTCGCCATGGTGAAACAAAGCACTTTTTCAGCGATACGCCGGACAAAAGCCAGCAGTGCATTATCCTTGTCAAAACTCTGAATGGTTTTACCGGTTGTTTGGCGTGGGCCAAAATCAAGATAATGAACCGGGAGAATCAGCAAGCACTCAATCAGAGAGGCGATAATCGAATAACTGACGACTTTGGGTATTTGCGCAAAAAATTCACCTGTCGACCCGGTCATTATCAACATGGGCAAGAAAGCTGCAACTGTGGTCATGGTTGCAGAGATAACGGGTAACGCAACCTCTGAGGTTCCGTTTATAATAGCCTCTTGCAGTGCTTCGCCATTTTGTACATGACGGTAAATATTTTCAGTCACGACAATCGCATCATCAACAATAATGCCGGTGATTAATACAAATGCAAACAAGGTAATTTCATTCAGACTATTACCCGTGAGATACATCAGTAACATGGCAATCATGAACGAGAATGGCACGCCGATCGTAACCAGCGCAGCATTTCGAAACCCCATGAAATACCAGATGATCAGTGACACCAACAGCATGCCCACTAATAAATTCATGCCCAATGTGCTGAGTGCATCATCAATGTAGACGGTGGAGTCCTGGGTGAGAACCAGTTCAACACCCTCGCGTTCAAATACCGGACGCAATGATTCCAGTGCTTGATCAACCGCCGCCTTAATATCGAGTGCGTTACCCTTACTGCTCTTGATAACCTTAAGTGCCAGGGAATCCTTGCCATTAATTGAAGATATGACGATAGGGTCGCGATAATCAGGGCCTGCGCGGCTAATCAGGTCAGTCAAGCGGATAAAACTGCCATCGGCATCATGCCGTACAACCGTTGACAGTACCTGTTCACGGCTGCGGAATTTTTCATCAACCTTGATGGTGAATTCACCCGTTTGATCTCTGAATTTACCCGCCGGAATTGAGAGATTGGTTTGCTCTAGTGCTGTGACGACATCATTAAAACTAACGCCTAAGCCACGCAGTTTTTCCGGGTTGAGGTAAACATGAAATTCACGGGTATATTCCCCGTCAATAGCCACTTCCTTAACGCCGGGGATTTGCCGCAAAGGTGCTTTAATAACATCAGCCATCAATGCCAGTGAGCGATTATCACGCTCACCCACCAGATTCACGACGACGACTGGCAGGTAATCATCTACCTTGGCCTCATCGACAGTGGGTGGATCTATTTCATCAGGCAGGTCTTCCAGGATACTCAATACGCGGAAGCGGACTTCGTCGTATAGCTTGGCATAATCGCTGTCGTCGATAAATTTGATCCGTACGCTCGAGCGCTGCCGGTATGAGGTGGCAGTTATCCATTCCAGATCTTCGATGGATTCCAGGGCATCTTCAATTTTACGTGTAACCAGTGTTTCCACTTCTTCCGGTGAAGCGCCTGGATATAGCGTTGAGACAGTAACTTCACCAAAGTGGACGTTTGGATAACGCTCGGCAGGTAATTCCAGGAAAGCAAAACTGCCGGCAACAATCAGCATCACAAACAGCAGATTGAAAAATACCCGCTGCTTGAGGGAAAACTGGATAACGGGTTTCATTAGTGACGAATAACCTGATCACCTGGCTGAAGTTTATCGCTGACGATGCGCACCCATTTCTCGTCGCCTTCCGTTAGATCACCCAGATAAGTCACAGCGAGCTCTGTACCGTCTGCAAGTATTATCCAGTATTGTTCATAACGCTTTTTAACAGCCGATGCAGGCACTAAAACAGCACGCGTCTTATCAGTTATTTGCAGGATCAGCTCAACACGTAAACCGCCGCGTTTTTCTGGCACACCTTCGCCTACTGATAATTCAATAGAAATCTTGCGGGTCTTTTCATCAAAGCTGGGATTGATTTGGGCGATGCTAGCCTGCACCGTTAGATTGTCGTCAAGCAGCCGGACTTTTAGGTTGTCCTTTTCCTGTTTGAGAGCTTTGTATTCACTGTTGCTTAATGCAAAAGGAATATGCAACACCGAAAAATCAGCAACCTTTCCAACCGGGTCACCCATATTCACCCATTGCCCCGGATCGACTAAACGCTCAGTAACAGCCCAACCTTGTTTGGCTTCAATACAATGCCGTTTTTTATGTTCCAGAAACTCACTGAGCTGAACGTCCGCTTCTCTTAAATCCGCCTTTGCCCCCTGCGCTTGCCGACTTAGATTATCCAGCTCCGATTCTGACGAGGTGTGTTTTTTCACCAAATCTGCAACCCGGCGTTTTTGCCGGTTGAAGTAAGATAAATCTGCTCGAAACTTTTCCTGCCGCGCTTTATTGGCTGCAATATTCAAGTCAACAAAGGTAACATCGAGACAACCAAAACGTTGCCGTTCATCAATCAAATCACCGACATCGACATCAATGGTTTCAAATCGGCCTTTTTCTTCTGAGATAAGTTGGACGGCTGCACGCGAGCGCGTGAATCCAATTAACGAAACGGCCTGATAGGATTTTCGCACCTCAACAAGCTGCTCAGCAGTAAATGATGATTGAGCCAGGAACAATAATGGCAGGAGTATGTATTTGTTCATGCTTTAGTCACTTCTAACTATAGTTATAGAGTCTTATTATTTAAATCAATAAGTTGTAAATAATATCGCATGCAATTTATAGATGAATATACTACTTCCATGTTACTACATTGAGCGCTCAACTGCTTGATCGGGCACGTACAACGACACCGCGCTATGTTTAAGTTGACTACGTAGTTTCACTAGTGCGCTACAGTTTTCGATTGTTAAAAGCACCTGCTTGTGAATGAATGTATTTATGTAATCCAATACCACAACTGAATTTGAATAATCACGACATGCTGAAAAAATCGTCCCCTCCCCCTCAGGGGGAGGGACAGGGAGAGGGAGGTAAATATAAGGCAGTCGTTAATTTGATTCCCTCTCCCCAACCCTCTCCCGGAGGGAGAGGGAGTTAATGAGACTGTAGTACTATAGTTAAGTTTGGAGATCTCCTGAAATGTTCCGTTGGTTCGAAACACGCATTGATCCCTTTCAGGCTTTCGATGAAAGTCAGCCACCCGGCAAGCTGCTGCCTTTCATTTGGCACTATACCGTCCAGGTCTGGCCAGCGTTTGCTGCGGTACTGGTGATTGGTCTATTCGCTGCATTAATCGAAGTATCGTTGTTTGCTTTCCTGGGAAAACTCGTCGATCTTATGCAGTCCGCTACAAGTCCGAGCTCGTTTTTTTCTGATCACGGCACACTACTGATGTGGATGGCTTTTGTTGCGGTCGTTTTGCGGCCAGTGCTGTTTAGCTTACACGTTCTGGTAGTAAACCAGGTTATTATCGCTAACGTTACCGGGTTAATTCGCTGGCAAACGCACAAATACGTACTACGTCAAAGCTTGTCTTTTTTCCAGAATGATTTTGCCGGCCGCATCGCCAACAAGATTATGCAGACCGGGCCATCGTTACGTGAATCTGTCGTGCAAATTGTTGATGCACTGTGGTTCGTCATTATCTATACCGTCAGCGCACTGTTATTATTTTCTCAAAACGATCCCCGACTGATGGTGCCGTTAATCTTATGGATGGCTGCTTTCGTCACTGTGTTGATAATATTTGTGCCGCGTATCAAAGACCAGTCCAAGGTGTTATCTGAGACACGTTCAACCTTAACCGGGCGCATTGTCGATAGTTACAGCAACATTTTAACCGCTAAACTTTTCTCACATACTGAACGGGAAGACCAGTATGCCGGTGATGCCATCGCCGAGATGACCAGTGAATTTCGTACTCAGTTGCGTTTGATTACCAAGATGGAATCAGCAATCTGGGTAATCAATGGCTTGTTGATCACCGGCACCTGTGGATTGGCATTATTGCTGTGGAGCCAGGGAGCTATCAGCCTGGGTGCTATCGCATTCGCAACAGGGCTAGTGATTCGCATTAACAACATGGCGGCATGGATTATGTGGGTCATTACAGGCATTTTTGAAAATATCGGTACGGTTCAGGAAGGCATGGAAACTATTTCCAAGCCGCACACTGTTGTTGATATACCTGAAGCCCAACCCTTAAAAGTCAGCCAGGGAGAAATCTGTTACGAGCATGTGCGTTTTGCTTATGATGATAACAATGCCGTCATTCCTGACCTCTCACTGACAATAGCACCGGGTGAGCGAATCGGTATTGTGGGGCCATCCGGTGCGGGGAAATCGACGCTGGTCAGTCTGTTGTTAAGGTTCCACGACCTGAACTCAGGACGGATACTAATCGACCAACAAGATATCGCCACCGTCAAACAACACAGCCTGCGTTTCCATATCGGAATGGTTACCCAGGATTCTTCCTTAATGCATCGTTCCGTGATGGACAATATTCGTTATGGACGGCCGGAAGCAGATACTGCTTCTGCCATCGAGGCTGCTAAGAAGGCGCACGCACATGAGTTCATTCTAGGCCTGCAAGACCGGGATGGACGTACTGCTTATGAGGCACATGTCGGCGAACGTGGCGTCAAACTATCCGGTGGTCAACGGCAGCGTATTGCAATTGCACGCGTGCTACTTAAAGATGCGCCAATTCTATTGCTCGATGAAGCCACCTCGTCTCTTGACTCGGGTATTGAAGCGGCCATACAAGAACAGTTTTACAATTTGATGGAAGGTAAAACAGTCATCGCCATCGCCCACCGTTTGTCTACGATTGCGGCTATGGATCGTTTAGTTGTCATGGATCATGGGCGTATTGTGGAACAGGGAAATCACGCTACCTTGATTCAAAAAGACGGGTTATACGCCCAACTCTGGCGGCATCAGTCTGGTGGCTTTCTTGGGAAAGATTGAATATAAAACAGAGCTTAGGATACGTTGAGTAAAGTAAAAAGGGTGTGGGCAAAGATTTGCCCACACCCCTTAATTCCTATCGATAACTATTTTACCGTTGTGACTTCAAGATTATCATTTACCCTTATTACCTCTGGGCGCAACATCTGCATAGCTGGCATTTTTATTACCTATACGGAAGGAATCATATAAAATATCTCCTGCTTTATTACCATGCCCATAATAAGTGCCGATTTTTTGGTACTGATATGGCGCTCTTGGCTTTCCGCACAAATCCTTCTTATATACGGTAGGTGTATTGTGCATATTGACAACTTTTTTACCATCAAACCAAATTTCTATAAAGCCTGAATTGTCAGTTGCATAGTTAAAATGCAACACAACGTCATGCCATTTTTTCAACTGATAAGGTTTTGAAATGACTTGAGTCCCCCAAGTAGCAGAGCCAATAGGCGGAGTAACAGCTACATTCTTTGCAAACGTAGTTGTTCTAAAGTCAAATTTACCGTTATTAGCACGTATAGTGAAAGAGTTAGGTCCTGAAGTACAAGACCAGTCAGCTTTACCATTTGGCAATAAGTGCGGTACTGCATGATGCTGACTAATGACGTTGTATCCATCTGGAGCATCCAACACATTTATACTAAAACCCACCCAGTACTCTTTTCCCCAGTCAAATTTACCTTTACCATGGTTTACGACAAATTCACTGCGCTTTTGATTGCTGACTGGTAAGAACCGTACTGACTTCTTACCTTCACGAGCGTTACTGGATGCGACGGCGTTCGCCGGCACTTTTCTCCAGGCACCAGAGCCAGTCCAGTCTGCACTGCCCCTTTCAAATCCACTATCTAAAATCAGATTTTTGCTGGGCGTACCCGGATTAGGTGCAGGCACGGGTGTTGGTTGTGGCTTAGGCACCGGTTGCGGTGTAGGTACCGGTTTTGGATCTGGCTTAGGCTCAGGTTGTGGTTTCGGCTGAGGCACCGGTTGTGGCTGGGGTTGTGGTACCGGTTGTGTCGTCACCCGGTTCGCCAGCGTGGCGATTTCCTTTGCGGTCACGGCACGGCCATAAATCCGTACATCATCCAACGTACCGTCAAAATGACGTTTGCTCGAACCCGGGTTATCACCCAGACGAACACCGACTGATGCGTTCGTCGAGATCTTGCCCGTTTTACTCACTACACCATTGGCCTGACCGTCCAGGAACAAGCGCATGGCAGAACCGTCATAGGTTGCAACCACGTGTACCCATTTGCCAACCGGAATGTCTTTGGTTCCGATCAGCGTGCTGGTCTTGCCATCGGTCTTTAACCGGAAGCGTAACTTGCTGCCCTTGTCTTTCTTAATCGTCGACAGCATCCAGTAATGATCCTGTTCAGCAACACCCGTGGCTTTGGAGATGATGCGTGCATCATGAATACCAAAGTCATCGGCCTTGATCCAGGCCGCCAGGGTCATGCCTTTACCTGCAACATCCAGGTTACCGGCGTAGACATAGTCGCCCTTCCCATCAAACTGCAGGGCTTTGCCGGTTTTACCCGTCGTTGCCTTAGCTCCATTAACAATACCCGTGTGGTTGTTACCACTGATATCCGGTGCCGAGTTATTAGCAACGTTATCAAACGAGTAATGCGCAATGACATTGCAGTTTTTAGCCCGCGTGACCACAGCGTCATCACTGGCGGTTTGACTGCCGGCCTGGCTGACCGTCAATGTATAAGTACCAGCCTGACTGACCTTGGCTAATGTTGATTTTGCGCCCGACAGTATCTGGCCATCCGTAGTTGTCCATTGATAGGTCGCACCAGTGGATGAGGTTGAACCCCCAACCGTCCGGTACGTGTCTGTACAACGAAGCAGTTTATCCGACCCCGCATCGGCTGATAGCTGAGGCGTGATATCCAGGTTCGCTAACTCAGAGGCCGACAAAGCCCGGCTGTAAACACGCACATCATCGATGGTACCGTCAAAAGCGCGGCCACCTTTTGGGTTATCACCCATACGCACTGCTACAGATGAGTTGGTGGAGATAAAGCCAGACTTCTTGACTGATCCCATGAGCTTGCCATCCAGATAGATGCGCATGCTTGAACCGTCATACGTGGCGGCCACGTGTACCCATTTACCCACTGGTAAATCCTGCTTACCGATCAGGGTGGTGGTTTTACCGTTAGTCTTCAAACGAAAGCGTGGTTTAATGCTGCCGCTTTTCTTGATGGTTGACAGCATCCAGTAATGATCCTGTTCAGCCGTACCTTTGGCTTTGGAGATGATGCGTGCATCATGGGTATCAAAGTCATCGGCTTTGATCCAGGCCGACAAGGTGATTTCGCGGCCATTAACGTCAAAGGTGCCTGCATCCACCGAGTCATTCACGCCATCAAATTGCAGCGCTCTGGAAAACAGCCCGGTAGCCATTTTGGCACCGTTGAGTTTGCCATCGTGGTGGTTCCGGCTGCTGTCAATCACAGGCAGCGAGTCAAAGGTGTAATGCGCGATCAGCGATGAAGTGTTGTCAGGCGGTGTGATGCCACCTGTGCCACCACCCGGATTAGGATTGCCAGGTGTTGGATTACCTGTGCCGGGGTTACTGTTACCTGGAGGCGGATTGCCTGTGCCCGGGTTTGGATTACCTGTGCCAGGATTGTTACCGTTACCTGGAGTGTTATTGCCCGGCGGGTTACCCGTGCCCGGATTATTACCATCGCCTGGATTAGGCTGAATGACAATCGGGGCATCGGTGACCGCCGTTTCGGCGGCACTGAAGGCGGAGTGATTACCGGCCGCATCGTTGGCGCGAACCTTGAACGTATAGTTCACGTTCGGAGAGAGCCCGGTTATTTTGGCGCCTGTGCCGCTGGCCGTGGCTTTCTTAACACCGTTCTGATAGACGTCATAGTCTTTAACACCGACATTATCCGTGGCCGCAGTCCAGTTTAAAGTTAACCCTGTTTGGGTGATGCCGCTGGCTTTTAAGTTGGCTGGAATACTTGGGGTTTGGGTATCATTTGGTGTTGAGGTTGTACTACCTGATTCAATCGCACCGATATCAGGTGCAGAACCTTTATACGCCATACTTAAACCTAAACCAGATGTCCATGCAAGCGCGGTATTAACCGTTATAATATTTTTCGCATAATCGACATGAGTTACTTTTGCGGTTTTAGTCTGCCCTTGAAATTGTATGGTATCACCAGCGGTAATGCCAAAACCATTATAGAAGAACCTGGCATCGGCAACTTTAAATTGAGTGCCAGAACCACCGCTTGTTGTTGTCGTTAAAAATCTTCCTTTATCTATTGCTGGAGAGCTTGATTGTAATGAAAAGTCATATTTAGAATATTTGCCAAACGGTCTTGAAGGTACATTCACAAATTGTGGATTAGCATCAAGACTATGCTTATCATCTTTTATGATGTTTTTCCATTGGTTGAAACTTACTAAATCCCAATCATGCTTACCTTTAAAATGAGCGAACTCAGTAGCCTTATAAGTATTGAAATATAAATTATAATCACTATTGATTCCTGGGCCAGACGCACTAATTTCGCCTTCAGGGCTGTCACCAATAATATTATTTAATAGCTGTTGTCTATTCCCACTGTGCGCCTTAATCCCCATAAATACTGGGTTTCGTGTGCCTCGTCTATAGGTGCTATTAGAGCCGTCATAATCACGAGTGTTATTGACGATAGTATTATTATAAATCTTCCAGCGTAAGCTATTACCTTTGGTGCCTATACCTTCGGAATTATCATAAATAATATTCTTTCTAATAATGATATCTTCGCTGATTGTGTTACCACCATGCCCAATACCTCCAACACCACCAAATCTATCGTTAAATATACCTTGGGGAGTATGTGCATTTTGCTTAACAGGGCCATCATTATTGCCAATGCCAGCATATAAAATATTGCCTTCAATGACTATTTGTCTGGTGCCTTTTAGATCAATATTATTTTCACCATTATCATACATAATGTTGTTGCGAAGAATAATGCCTCTATTTTCAGCTATCTTACTATTAGCCTGAAAACCATCAGAACGTATACTTCCTGCCAAAGTATTACCTTCTATCAGTGTTCCTGTAATAATGCCTTTACCAGAACCGTAGTGGATACCGTCCTGATAGGTGTTAATAATCTTGTTGTTGATAATCTTAGTAAACATCGGCGCTTTACCAAGACCTATGCCTATTTTAGACATGTTTCTAATTTCATTGCCTTTAATAAGATTATGACCTGCGCTATTCCCAACTGCTATTCCAGTTTCTTTTATATACACATCGGTATCTAATTTTGGCAAGGGATAAGGGCTAATAATTTTATTATTTAATATTTCGTTATGGTGCGCATCCGCATAACGTATATCGACGATGACACTCTGATGATCCCAGCAAGCCCCATAACCCTTACAGTTCGGTTTCTTTTCATGATAAAGCTTTAACCCTTTAACCGTAATATAAGATTTTCTGATTTTAAATATTTCTTTCTTAGAGGAATTACCTACAATCTTTACTTCTTCATTTTGGTAGTTTGTGTATATTATTCGATTGCTAGCTGTGCCAGAATTATTAGGCTCAATATGCTCACGGTAAGTGCCTTGACGAATAAATACAGTGTCACCTGCTTTTAATGTGGCTGCCGCTTTAGAAACCGTTCTCCAAGGTTTTTCAAGTGTTTTCCCTGAGTTACTATCACTGCCATTAGTCGCTATAAAGTAATCTTGTGCAAATGCTGTTCCGGTAGAGAAGGAAAACGCTAACGCAGTTACTGGAAGTATTTTACGCAAACCTGAGGATGCATGATGGCAACTGGCCGGAAGTAATTGGCTAATCGCGCGGTTTAACGGGGTGCGTCCTGAATTGTTGTTATTATTGACCTTCATGGTTTTCTCCTGCATTTCTATCAATGAAGTGGTAAGACCCACAACATAATTCTGTAATATTGTCGTTCATCGAAGATTGATTCCGATAGCGGCTAAGGTTTAATGTCGCCGATTAGCTGATATTAGCTGGCTAATGGTTCGGCTTAAGAGTGTGCGGTGCATATTTTTATTATTATTTTTCATTCTTTCTCTCTCTCAAGTCTCGGTCTGCTCATATAATTCATTCGTACTATAAATTAAGCTTTAGAGTGATGACTATTAACAGGATCACAAAATACAAAACGGCTGGATTTATTATTGTTGTGTAGTCTATCCAGACGACGCAGGCATTTAAATTGTACCTACTCGACAAATGACATACCTTATAAACTGACTGGAATACCAGCACTTGCATTGGAAAAGCCGGTATATACATAGTGTTTTCCTAGCATAAGGTACAATGCCACTTTCTTGCTTTTGTAAAGGCAATGACCATGCCAAACTCTGAAAATCGTTTTAGAACAAGCGTGTTGAAACTATAATTATAAAAGCAAATGGCAGTTTATGTTTCTTATTTACGACAATCATGAACGTGAATCACATCAAGGCTTTTACTACAACTCGAGAGTAATGCCCTAATTTATAATAACTATTAGCAATCATGCTGCGTTAAGTACCTCTCATTACCGAGTCGCTTCATAACGACAGGAAAATTCGCTAATGGGTCACATCTTGATTTCAGAGCGCAAAATATTTCATGTTGGTTGAAGCTTTGTATTGTTTAGTAGCCGACAATAAAAAAGAGTGCGGACAAATGCTTGTCCACACTCTTTAATTTTACAGGCAGCTATTTACCAGCTGTGATTTTTAGATTATCAATGAGAAGTTGACGACGAGTTGAATCAGTCGCTGGTTTTCCTGCTTTCCAGTTCCATTTGTAAACCCCTACTTTGAAGACAGGCGCTCTTAAGGCTAAACCACAAGTATCATGCTTGGGTGTGTTAGGCCCTTGGTTTCTAAAAAGCTTTTTACCATCTTTCCATACTTCAATAAATCCATCGTTGTTAGCTGACATTTTAAAGTGTACGACAAGGTTTAACCATTTTTTTGGTTCTACTGGGCCTGACCAACGCTTTTTACCACCAAAGGTGACTATTTCTACTTGGCCATTTTTTGAACTCATAAAAATAGGAGCAGTAGCTCTTGCTGAAATACTGCCTGGCTTACCATTTTTAGTTACAAAACATTTTCTCTTCCCATTTTTATCCCTATCATAGGAACTGGGAGTTGTATGTATTTGAAACGGTGCAGATTCAGGACTCTTGTCGTTTTTCCAATTTTCATAGCGGTAATCGAAACTTACCCGATATTCTTTGCCAAAATCAAAATGGCCGGCCCTATTGTCTAGCACTGCTTCCGTTCTATACGGTGTAGACATATTTCGGGTTAAATCAAAATCACCCGCATATTTGCCCGTCTTTTTCTGTGCTGATGTCACTTTTGGACAACTGCCAGCACAGATGAAGCCACTGAGATTGCCTGATTCAAACCCACCGTTTGTATTAATAACATTACCGGGCGCTGGCGCTGGCGTTGGTTGCGGCGTCGGCACAGGTTTGGGCTGAGGCTGAGGTGTCGGCTTAGGCTCAGGTGTTGGCTGAGGTTGTGGCTTAGGCTCAGGTTTCGGTTGTGGCTTCGGCTGAGGTTTGGGCACCGGTTGTGGCTGGGGTTGTGGCACAGGTTGTGTTGTCACCCGGTTCGCCAGCGTGGCGATTTCCTTTGCGGTCACGGCACGGCCATAAATCCGTACATCATCCAACGTACCGTCAAAATGACGTTTGCTCGAACCCGGGTTATCACCCAGACGAACACCGACTGACGCGTTCGTCGAGATCTTGCCCGTTTTACTCACTACACCATTGGCCTGACCGTCCAGGAACAAGCGCATAGCAGATCCATCATAGGTCGCAACAACATGCACCCATTTGCCAACCGGAATGTCTTTGCTACCGATCAGTGTGCTGGTCTTGCCATCGGTCTTTAACCGGAAGCGTAACTTACTGCCACCGTTGTTCTTGATCGTCGACAACATCCAGTAGTGATCCTGTTCAGCAACACCGGTCGCTTTGGAGATGATGCGCGCATCATGAATACCAAAGTCATCGGCCTTGATCCAGGCCGCCAGCGTCATACCTTTACCTGCAACATCCAGGTTACCGGCGTAGACATAGTCGCCCTTCCCATCAAACTGAAGGGCTTTGCCGGTTTTACCCGTCGTAGCTGTGGCTCCATTAACAATGCCCGTGTGGTTGTTACCGCTGATATCCGGTGCCGAGTTATTGGCGACGTTATCAAACGAGTAATGCGCAAGCAGGCTGCAGTTTTTAGCCCGCGTGACCACAACGTCATCACTGGCGGTTTGACTGCCGGCCTGGCTGACGGTCAGCGTATAGCTACCCGCCTGACTAACCTTGGCCGATTTTGATTTTGCACCCGACTGTATCTGGCCATCCGTAGTTGTCCATTGATAGGTCGCACCGGTGGATGATTTTGAACCATCCAGCGTTCTATACGTGTCCGTACAACGAAGCAGTTTATCCGACCCCGCATCCGCAGACAGCTGAGGCGTGATATCCAGGTTCGCTAACTCAGAGGCAGACAAAGCCCGGCTGTAAACACGCACATCATCGATGGTACCGTCAAAAGCTCTGCCACCTTTTGGATTATCACCCAAACGAACAGCTACAGATGAGTTGGTCGAGATAAAGCCAGACTTCTTGACTGATCCCATGAGCTTGCCATCCAGATAGATGCGCATGCTTGAACCGTCATACGTGGCGGCCACGTGTACCCATTTGCCCACCGGTAGATCATTCTTACCGATCAAGGTGGTGGTTTTACCGTTAGTCTTCAAACGAAAGCGTGGTTTAATGCTGCCGCTTTTCTTGATGGTTGACAGCATCCAGTAATGATCCTGTTCAGCCGTACCTTTGGCTTTGGAGATGATGCGTGCATCATGGGTATCAAAGTCATCGGCTTTGATCCAGGCCGACAAGGTGATTTCGCGGCCATTAACGTCAAAGGTGCCTGCATCCACCGAGTCATTCACGCCATCAAATTGCAGCGCTCTGGAAAACAGCCCGGTAGCCGCTTTAGCACCGTTAAGTTTGCCGTCATAGTGATTCCGGCTGCTATCGATAACTGAAAGCGTGTCAAAGGTGTAATGCGCCACCAGCGATGAGCCGATGTCGGGCGGTGAAATACCGCCTGTGCCACCACCTGGATTAGGATTGCCATTGCCAGGTGTTGGAGTGCCTGTACCGGGGTTGCTGTTACCTGGGTTCGAGTTACCGTTACCGGGTGTATTGCCATTGCCCGGATTGTTGGAGCCATTTCCAGGGTTGTTATTACCGTTACCGGGAGTGTTGTTACCGTTACCCGGGTTATTGCCCTCGCCTGGATCAGGCTGAATGACAATCGGAGCATCGGTGACCGCCGTTTCTACGGCAAACGCGGAGTGATTACCGGCGGTATCGTTGGCTCTGACTTTGAAGGTGTAATTCACATTCGGTGAGAGCCCGGTCAGTTTGGCGCTGGTTCCGCTGACCGTGGCTATCTTTACACCGTTCTGGTAGACGTCATACTCTTTAACGCCGACATTGTCTGTAGAAGCATCCCAGTTTAAAGTTAACCCCGTCTGTGTAATGCCACTGGCTTTTAGGTTTGTTGGCGTGCTGGGAGCTTTAGTGTCTTTTTTAGGAGGTGTTCCAACACTGTCTGGATAGCCTGTACCAATCTTTAAGTTGTCTATCCAGATTTCACGTTCGACATTTTTAAATGAGCCTGGATTTTTAGGAACTTCCCAACCAGCATTGTAAAGCCCCATTTTAAAGAACCCTGAGCGCATGCGTCCACCACATTTATCAAATTCAACATAATTAGCGCCAGTAACCTTTCCTAATTTACTGCCATCTTGCCAAACTTCAATGAATCCATCCCCGCTATAAGAAAGCTTAAAATGAACAACGAGATTTACCCATTGTTTTAGCTTTATCTTTCCTCGCCAAAGAACCTTAGCGCCCTTTGTGAGAAAACGTAATTCATTACCATATGCTTTCATAAGAAAGGGAGCGTTTGATGTTGCAGAACCATAGCCGTCATTACATCCTTTAGAGCGTCTGGTATGTACTTGCATAGGCCCTATCATGTAATCTCTTCCTGGTTTAGCTTCTACCTCGTTCTCCCAATTTTCATAGCGATAATCCAAATTAATCCAATATTCTTTTCCAAGTTCAAAATGTCCTTTCTGGTCAGTAACTACAATTTCCGTTCGAGATGTGCATTCTATACCTGGTACACATTTGTCATTTCGGTTTCCAGTAGGCTTACCATCCCAGTTTTTATTACTTAGCGTAGTCTTTGTCCCATCCTTACTTAAATAAAATCGACCAGCTTTACCACTTCTTCCTGGTGCTTGCTCAATTGTTGGGTGATTTGCGCTATTTTTTAAAGTATCCCAAAAGTAGGCTCCTTTTGTACCATATCTCTTGAACTCGAACTGCCCACCTTTTTCAAAGTTTTGTTGATAGGTTGTTTCAGCTGAAGCACCTGAAAAAGCAAAGCAACTAGAAAGCGCTAACGCTGTTACTGAAAGGGTTTTACGCAAACCTGAGGATGCACGATGGCAACTGGCCGGGAGTAATTGGCTGATCGCGCAGTTTAACGGGGTGCGTCTTGAGTTATTGTTATTATTGACCTTCATGGTTTTCTCCTGCATCTCTATCAATGAAGTGGTAAAACCCACAACATAGTTCTGTAATATTGTCGTTCATCGAACGATTGATACCGACAGCGGTTAAGGCTCGGCCTGTTCATTAAATTCATTCGCACTATAAATTAAGCTTTAGAGTGATGACTATTAACAGGATCACAAAATACAAATTTGAGTGAAACGTACAGACTCAACTCTACGGCTGGGTTTATTATTGTTGTGTAGTCTATCCAGACGACGCAGCAATTTAAATTGTACCTACGCGACAAATGACATACCTTATAAACTGACTGGAATACCAGCACTTGCATTGGAAAAGCCGGTATACATAGTGTTTTCCTAGCATAAGGTACAATGCCGCTTCCTTGCTTTTGTAAAGGCAATGACCATGCCAAACTCTGAAAACCGTTTTAGAACAAGCGTATTGGAACAATAATTATGAAAGTAAATGGCGGTTTATGTTTCTTATTTACGACAATCATGAACGTGAGTCAGTCGAGGCTTTTACTGCAACTCCAGAGTAATACCCTAATTTATAATAACTATTAGCACTCATGCTACGTTAAATGCCCCTCATTACCGAGTCGCTTCATAACGACAGTAAAATTCGCTAATCGGTCACATCGATATTTCAGAGCGCAAATTATTCGTGTTGGTTGAAGCTTTGTATTGTTTAGTAGCCGACAATAAAAAAGAGTGCGGACAAATGCTTGTCCACACTCTTTAATTTTACAGGTAGCTATTTACCAGCTGTGATTTTTAGATTATCAATGAGAAGTTGACGACGAGTTGAATCAGTCGCTGGTTTTCCTGCTTTCCAGTTCCATTTGTAAACCCCTACTTTGAAGACAGGCGCTCTTAAAGCTAATCCACAAGTATCATGCTTGGGTGCGTTAGGCCCTTGGTTTCTAAAAAGCTTTTTACCGTCTTTCCATACTTCAATAAACCCATCGTTGTTAGCTGACATTTTAAAGTGTACGACAAGGTTTAACCATTTTTTTGGTTCTACTGGGCCTGACCAACGCTTTTTACCACCAAAGGTGACTATTTCTACTTGACCATTTTTTGAACTCATGAAAATAGGAGCAGTAGCTCTTGCTGAAATACTGCCTGGCTTACCATCTTTAGTTACAAAACATTTCCTCTTCCCATTTTTGTCCCTATCATAGGAACTGGGAGTTGTATGTATTTGAAACGGTGCAGATTCAGGACTCTTGTCGTTTTTCCAATTTTCATAGCGGTAATCGAAACTTACCCGATATTCTTTGCCAAAATCAAAATGGCCGGCCCTATTGTCTAGCACTGCTTCCGTTCTATACGGTGTAGACATATTTCGGGTTAAATCAAAATCACCCGCATATTTGCCCGTCTTTTTCTGTGCTGATGTCACTTTTGGACAACTGCCCGCACAGATGAAGCCACTGAGATTGCCTGATTCAAACCCACCATTTGTATTAATAACATTACCAGGCACTGGCGTTGGTTTTGGTTGCGGTTGCGGTTGCGGCGTCGGCACAGGTTTGGGCTGAGGCTGAGGTGTTGGCTTAGGCTCAGGTGTTGGCTGCGGTTGTGGCTTAGGCTCAGGTTTCGGTTGTGGCTTCGGTGTAGGTTTGGGCACCGGTTGTGGCTGGGGTTGTGGTACCGGTTGTGTTGTCACCCGGTTCGCCAGCGTGGCAATTTCCTTTGTGGTCACAGCACGGCCATAAATCCGCACATCATCCAACGTACCGTCAAAATGACGTTTGCTGGAACCCGGGTTATCACCCAGACGAACACCGACTGACGCGTTCGTCGAGATCTTGCCCGTTTTACTCACTACACCATTGGCCTGACCGTCCAGGAACAAGCGCATGGCAGAACCATCATAGGTCGCAACCACATGCACCCATTTGCCAACCGGAATGTCTTTGCTACCGATCAGTGTGCTGGTCTTGCCATCGGTCTTTAACCGGAAGCGTAACTTGCTGCCCTTGTCTTTCTTAATCGTCGACAGCATCCAGTAATGATCCTGTTCAGCAACACCCGTGGCTTTGGAGATGATGCGTGCATCATGAATACCAAAGTCATCCGCCTTGATCCAGGCCGCCAGCGTCATGCCTTTACCTGCAACATCCAGGTTACCGGCGTAGACATAGTCGCCCTTCCCATCAAACTGCAGGGCTTTGCCGGTTTTACCCGTCGTTGCCGTGGCTCCATTAACAATACCCGTGTGGTTGTTACCGCTGATATCCGGTGCCGAGTTATTAGCAACGTTATCAAACGAGTAATGCGCAATGAGATTGCAGTTTTTTGCCCGTGTGACCACAACGTCATCACTGGCGGTTTGACTGCCGGCCTGGCTGACGGTCAGCGTATAGGTGCCCGCCTGACTGACTTTGGCTGATGATGACTTTACGCCTGATAAAACCTGACCATCTGTGCTTGTCCATCGATACGTTGCACCAGTGGATGAGGTTGAACCCCCAACCGTCCGGTACGTGTCTGTACAACGGAGTAATTTGTCTGGTCCCGCATCGGCTGACAGCTGAGGCGTGATATCCAGGTTGGCTAACTCAGAGGCAGACAAAGCCCGGCTATACACACGCACATCATCAATGGTGCCATCAAAGGCGCGGCCGCCTTTGGGGTTATCACCCATACGCACTGCCACCGATGAATTGGTGGAGATAAAGCCAGACTTCTTGACTGAACCCATCAGTGTTCCATCCAGATAGATGCGCATGTTGGAACCGTCATAGGTGGCCGCCACGTGCACCCATTTGCCCAGTGGTAAATCATTCTTACCGATCAGGGTGGTGGTTTTACCGTTAGTCTTCAAACGAAAGCGTGGTTTAATGCTGCCGCTTTTCTTGATGGTCGACAGCATCCAGTAATGATCCTGTTCAGCGGTACCTTTGGCTTTGGAGATGATGCGTGCATCATGGGTATCAAAGTCATCGGCTTTGATCCAGGCTGACAAGGTGATTTCGCGGCCATTAACGTCAAAGGTGCCTGCATCCACCGAGTCATTCACGCCATCAAATTGCAGCGCCCTGGAAAACATCCCGGTGGCTGCTTTGGCACCGTTCAGTTTACCGTCATAGTGATTTCGGCTGCTATCAATGACTGACAGCGTGTCAAAGGTGTAATGTGCGATCAGCGATGAAGTGTTATCGGGCGGTGTGATACCACCTGTGCCACCCCCCGGATTAGGATTACCCGTGCCCGGCGCTGGGTTGCCTGTGCCGGGATTGCTGTTGCCCGGAGGTGGATTGCCTGTGCCCGGGTTTGGATTACCCGTGCCAGGGTTGTTGTTGCCGTTACCTGGCGTGTTATTACCATCGCCTGGATTATTACCATTACCCGGTGTCGGATCTTGCACAATCAGTGCATCGGTGACAGCCGTCTCAACCGCAAAGGCGGAATGATTACCCGCCGCGTCGTTGGCTCTGACCTTGAAGGTGTAATTCACATTTGGTGAGAGTCCGGTCATCTTGACACTGGTTCCGCTGACCGTGGCTTTCTTCACACCATCCTGGTAAACATCGTAATCTTTAACGCCGACATTATCCGTGGCCGCAGTCCAGTTTAAAGTTAACCCTGTTTGGGTGATGCCACTGGCTTTTAAGTTAGCCGGTGCACTGGGGGCTTTGGTATCCTGTGCAGGTGCATTACTACCAAAAGGCATTACTTCAGCATAGCTGGAGCTTGCATCACCTATGCGTAATTCATCGTGATAAAGAGTTCGTTCCAGCACGCCCCATTTTATAGCTTTACTCCAGTCACCCTTTCCATACTGTGATTGATAGAGACCCATTTTAAAATAGGGGTATGCACTTGCAGGGTGTTCGTTATAATAATTGGGTCCTTTTGAATCGAGTTCGAGTTTGCCATTGACCCAGGTCTGTAAGACACCATCAGAATTGGGTGACCATTTGATATGCATCACAAAATCATTCCACTGCCCTCGTTTCATCGGAATGCCTGTTTTGTGGAATCTCTTAATTGAGTTCTTTGCCGCAGGATTATTCACACACTCAACTCTTTTACGACAACCATCAGCACGATTCCATATCCTAAACCCTTCCTTGGCATGACTTATTACCAGAGGTAGTCCACCACGCCATGATGAGTCTTTGTAGCCTCTATCGTGATACTGAAGAATAATTCCGCCAGCAAGTCTTTCCTCAACAGCTTTGCCGTTCTTGGTTCCGCTATAATCCATGTCCCAATCGGCTGGAATAAATACACTAACACCTAACCAATAGTCTTTTCCTTTTTCAAACATGCCATTGAAGTTTTGATCTGAAGATACAACCGCCTCTGTGCGATAAGTCGTGTTGCTGTTATATCTATGCAGGTAGGACTTCATCATATGAGAACCACCTCTGGGGGTAATACCCTTTTCTCCAGATACAATCGTTGGAGAATTACCACTCGACCGTAAAGGGCCATAACTGGCACTGGTTCTGTTAATCGGTTTTATATCTGTTTCAAAATCTGCCGTATAAAGAATTTTTGCTTGCAGTGCGCTGAATGAAGTCAGGCTTAAAACACTCGTTATAACGAGCTTATTGAATAGATTCATGCTTTTCCTCTCTAAGGAAACAGTGTGGCGACTGGCCGGAAGTAATCGACTAATGGCGCGGTTTAATGGCGTGCGTTGTGAATTATTATTGTTATTAATCTTCATGATTTTCCTGCCTTCAGTCAGCTATTTGATGCGCATCAAAATTGTTTAGGTCATACCGCATGCGATCATAAATTGAGCCTTAATCTTGTGATGCGAACCCGGCCACAAAATACGAGTTAAAGTAACCTCTATAGGATGTAATTCGAATGTTGTCTTTTTTCTTATTGCATAGCAGTCTATCCAGATAATTGATGACTTTAAATTGGACCGCCGCTCAACAATACAAACCCTGTAATTTTATGGGAATACCAACACTTACATTAAAATATTCTGCCTACATAGCGATTTAATGGAAATTGGTACAATATGATCTCTCGTAATCTAACTCTCTCGACATCCTTTTCGTGATAGAGCAACGTCTATGCCAAAGTATGAAAACTGTTTAATATCAAAGAGGGATCACTGCATAACATAAGACGACCGTTTGTCTTTTGTTTCTAATATACGACAATTCAAAATGTGAATCAGTCGAGTCTTTTGCTGTAATTTCAACGATAGTGTGGATAAACTATTCATTTATTAGTACTAATAATAAAGCTGCTACGGTAACTACCTCACAATACTGAGTCGCTTCATAACGACAGGAAAATACGGCTAATGGGTCACAAAGAATTTGATCTTGATGAAAATATCGCTTACCTCAATCACGCGGCTATTGCCCCTTGGCCCCGGCGTACTGTAGAAGCTGTTCAGCGGTTTGCTCGTGAAAATGGTGAGCGTGGTTCTCAACACTACGAGCGCTGGCTGCAAACTGAAACAGATCTGCGTCATCAATTTAAAACACTCATCAATGCAAACAGCACGGATGAAATTGCCCTGTTAAAAAGCACATCAGAAGCACTTTCTGTGATTGCTTATGGTCTGAACTGGAAAGCCGGTGATAAAGTTGTCATCCCTGCGCAGGAATTTCCATCCAACCGGATTGTTTGGGAATCACTGCAAGTGATCGGTGTCGAGCTTGTGACAATAGATTTCAAAAGCTCTGAAACGCCAGAACAAAGGTTAATTGATGCATTGGATGAATCCACTCGTCTGCTATCTGTCAGCTCAGTGCAATATGCCAGTGGCTTAGTGCTCGATCTGGATATTTTAGGACAAGCATGCCGGGATCGCGATGTGTTGTTTTGCGTTGATGCCATCCAGAGTCTCGGTGCAAAACCATTTGATGTGCAAAGTTGTCAGGCAGATTTTGTTGCGGCTGACGGTCATAAATGGATGTTGGGCCCAGAAGGACTTGCCCTCTTCTACTGTCGCCAACCATTAATTGAAACATTGAAAATCAATCAATATGGTTGGCACATGGTCGAAGCGATGGGAGATTTTGACCGGCATGATTGGTCGCCCGCAAAATCAGCCAGACGCTTTGAATGCGGTAGTCCAAATACGTTGGGGATACACGCATTACACGCCAGTCTTAGTTTGTTGTTGGAAATTGGTATTGATGAAGTCTTTGCGGGTATTCAGTCTAATACTCAATACATTATCGATAAGCTACAAGACAAAACCGATATACTCTCACCTCTAGCATCAGAAAGACGCAGTGGTATAGTCACTGTTCGCCCCGATGACCAGGATATCGCTGCACGTTACCGTCATTTACAAGCATCTAACGTTATTTGCGCCATGCGCGGTGGCGGCATTCGTTTTTCACCGCATTACTACACACAACAAGTACAGCTTGATAAAGCCCTTTTACACCTCCTTGAGCCTTTGTAGTTAGTATCCATCCATAAACAATAAACTCTCGCAAAGACGCAGAGCACGCAAAGTAGTAACTGATTTTTTAATAGCCTGTTAATAGTTTGTCTTAGCGCGCTTTGCGTCTTTGCGAGAAAAATACCGGCGTTTATGGGCAGGCACTAACTAGGCAGTTCATAACGTCATAAATACACCAGAATCCTTATAAATTGCCGTTATTACACTGTGATATCGAGATTTTAAAATCAACAGTCAGGTTATGCCCTGCCTGATCTTTGATATTTAATGTTTTAGATATATCTAGTTTAACAATAAGTTAAATAATAATACTGAGGTAATTTATCAAGGTGTTTAACCCGGCAGCCTGGATTGGGAAAAAGATTGTTAACTGGTTGATCACCGATCAAATACCAGCCAGCAAACCGCTGTGTGATTTTGAGCGCATTCGTTACGAAATTCGTCCCTGCGATGTATTGCTGGTTGAAGGCCGCAGCCAGGTAGCAGAAATTATCCGCACCATTACCCAAAGCACCTGGTCACATTCCGCTATTTATATTGGCCGGTTACACGATATTGACGACCTGCAACTACGGGAAAAGGTACAGTCGATTTACAAGGGCGATCCAAACGAACAATTACTTCTGGAAGCCTGGCTAGGCGAAGGTACGGTTATAAACCCGCTCAGCAAATACCAGAATGACAGCATAAGGATATGCAGGCCGACAGGATTATCCAGAAAGGATGCGCAGCAGGTTTTGACTTATGCACTGGCGCATCTAGGCTTTGAGTATGATGTGCGCCAAATATTCGATCTTGCACGCTTTCTGTTTCCGTACAGTTTCATTCCAAGGCGCTGGCGATCGAGTTTATTTGAACATAACGCTGGTATGCCAACACGTTCAGTTTGTTCGTCCATGATTGCAGCCGCATTTGCTTCCGTAAGCTTTCCAATAGTACCGTTACTACAAGAACGTAAAGATGGGTCAATTCGTATGTTTGCCCGAAACGCACGCTTGTACACACCACGAGATTTTGACTATTCACCCTATTTTGACATTATTAAATGCCCGCATCTGGACTTTGGTCATCAAGCGTCATATCGCGATTTACCCTGGGATCAAAAAGGCCGTGTTTACGACGGGTATGGAGAAAGTTATTTCACAGAGGACAAAACTGGAGAACCTCCCGAAATCACGGATACTCCTGAGAAAATAGATATTGAACTGAACTCTGCAAATGAAAATGGAGTCGAAGATTTAGTATCTGAAAAGCTGACTAACAAGGATTCACAATGATAATCCTGCTCGAAATTATTCTCGTACTTGCAGCCTTGTCAACGCTTACCGCAACACGTGCAGCAGGCTGGATATGGAGTACCGTAATCGGCTTGTATTTACTGGCATGGCCCTTTATTCATTCAGTAGCCGCATGGACGCTATCACCCGTCTGGGCTGTGTTTGTGACAGCCGTATTATTACTGACCGTCCCCGCTATTCGACGCAAACTGGTCAGCAAACCAATAATGCGATTATTCCGTTCCATACTACCTCCAATTTCTACAACCGAACGTGAAGCACTAGAAGCTGGTAGCGTCTGGTGGGAAGCTGAGTTATTCAGTGGCAAACCCAATTGGAAAACACTGCTTGATATGAAAGCTCCTCAACTCAACGCTGATGAGCAAGCTTTTATAGATGGCCCGGTCGAAGAATTATGCAATATGCTGGACGACTGGGAAATTACCGAAAAGTTACACGACTTGCCTGAGTCAGCCTGGAACTTTATCAAGTCAAACGGCTTCTTCGGTATGATTATTCCAAAGCAATATGGCGGCCTGGAATTTACTGCACATGGTCATTCCAGTGTAGTTATGAAACTATCTGGTCGAAGCATTACTGGGGCGGTGACAGTGATGGTGCCGAACTCATTAGGCCCTGCGCAGTTACTCCTGCATTACGGCACCGAAGAACAAAAAGATTATTACCTGCCACGTTTAGCCAAGGGCAAGGAAATTCCTTGTTTTGCGCTGACCGGACCGGAAGCTGGTAGTGATGCGGCTGCCATGCCTGATCGTGGCGTTGTCTGCCGTCAGGAATTCAATGGCAAAGACACATTGGGTATCAGACTCAACTGGGAAAAACGATATATAACGTTGGGACCTGTTGCAACAGTACTCGGTCTTGCTTTTAAACTCTTCGATCCAGACCAGTTGATTGGTGACGAAGAAAGCCTGGGCATTACCCTGGCATTAATTCCTACAGATACACCCGGCGTTGAAATTGGCAACCGGCACTTCCCGTTAAATCAGGCGTTCATGAATGGGCCTACTCGTGGTCACAATGTATTTATTCCGATGGACTATATCATTGGTGGGCAGGCGCGTATTGGCGAAGGCTGGCGCATGCTGATGGAAAGCCTGGCTGATGGCCGTTCTATTTCTCTACCGGCGCTGAGTACCGGCGCAGGTAAAATGGCCGCGCGGGCAACCGGTGCCTATGCGGCAGTGCGCAAGCAATTTAAAGTTCCAATTGGAAAGTTTGAAGGTGTCGCTGAAGCGTTGGGCAGAATTGCAGCCAATACTTATATGATGGATGCTGCCCGGGGATTGACAACGCTGGCCGTTGACGCAGGTGAAAAACCTTCTGTCGCTTCAGCCATTGTTAAATATCACCTTACCGAAACCATGCGCAACGTCGTAAATGATGCCATGGATATTCATGGCGGTCGTGGTATCTGTATGGGGCCGCGAAATTACCTGGCACGTGGTTACCAGGGTGTGCCAATCAGTATAACGGTTGAAGGTGCCAATATACTCACGCGCAGTTTGATCATATTTGGTCAGGGTGCCATCCGTTGTCACCCGTATCTTTTACAAGAAATGGACAGCGCCCAAAACAATCAACTGGCAGCCTTTGATCATGCCTTGTTTGGACATATAAAACTCGCGCTCAGTAATTTGATGCGCGCTAATCTGCATGCGTTGAGCGGTGCTCGCTTTGCCAGCTCCCCGACCAATCGCGAAGAAGATAAATTCTACCGGCAGATGACCCGTTTAAGTGCGGCATTTTCCATTACCGCAGAAGCGGCCTTATTAACTCTCGGTGGTTCGCTGAAACGCAAAGAAGCGTTATCAGCTCGGTTGGGTGATGTTTTGAGTCACCTTTACCTGGGCAGCGCAACACTCAAACGCTTTGCCGATCAGGGCAGGTTGCAAGCCGACTGGCCTTTGCTGGAATGGTCATTGACCAACGCTTTCTATCATTCACAACAACGTCTGTTTGAAATTTTAGATAACCTGCCTAACCGTTTCATAGGTTCTACGCTTAGATTGGCTCTATTCCCATTTGGTGCTACATACAAACCACCGAGTGATATACTGACACAGCGCGCAGCCAATGTTATCTTGCGCTGGGGTGCAGCACGTGAACGCCTGACTGAAGGTATGTACATACCTCAGGGTGAAGAAGAACCGATTGCACAACTTGAAGATGCCATGGAAAAAGCAACATTGGCACAACCTGTTTTGAATCATATACGTCAAGCCATGAAAAATGGACGGCTAGAATCGACCGACCCTGAACATTGTCTGGTAGAAGCGGTCACTTCAGGTATCATTGATGAGCATGAAGCCACGCTGGTTCGTACTGCGGCGGCGGCCCGTCAAAAGGTCATTGGCGTTGACGAATTTCCAGCGGATTATTGGCAGGAGGAGCAAAGTTCATGGCAGCACAGCGAAACCCACTCTCAACAGGCCGTCCCGTCTACATAGTAGATGGTAGCCGAAGTCCTTTTTTAAGAACACGCGGTAAACCCGGCCCGTTCCTGGCCTCAGACTTATCCTTTCAAGCAGGACGCGCATTACTCGCACGGCAACCCTTTAAAGCAGACGAATTCGACCAGGTGATACTCGGTTGTATGATGCCGGGGCCAGACGAAGCGAACATTGCTCGCGTAGTTGCATTAAGGTTAGGCTGCGGCGAACAGGTTCCTGCCTGGACAGTACAACGTAATTGCGCCTCCGGCTTACAAGCACTGGATAGCGCAGCAAAGGATATTGCCAACGGCCACCATGACCTGATTCTGGCAGGCGGCACAGAATCCATGAGCCATGCACCTATATTGCTAGACACCGATATGGTGGGTTGGTTAGGCGCATTGAATGCTGCAAAAACCAAGGGTGCCAAACTAAAACTTTTCAGCCAACTCAGACCCAAACATCTTAAACCCATCGTCGGCCTGATACGTGGCCTGACTGATCCTATCGTTGGTCTGAACATGGGACAAACGGCAGAAGTGCTTGCACATCGCTTTAATATTTCCCGCGAACAAATGGACGGCTTTGCGTTACGCAGTCACCAACGGCTGGCGGCAGCGCAGGAAAATAATCATCTGGATGAAATTTCACCGGTGTATGACAATCGCGGCAATCACTACACAGCAGATGATGGTGTGCGCGCTGATTCCAGTCTCGAAAAACTGGCCAAATTAAAACCCGTCTTTGACCGGCCATTCGGCAAGGTGACCGCAGGAAACAGTGCTCAGATAACCGATGGCGCTGCCTGGCTAATTCTGGCATCGGAAGATGCTGTAAAAAAACATTCATTACCCGTGCTGGCCCGTATTATAGACACCGAATGGGCGGGACTTGATCCACGCCAAATGGGCCTGGGTCCGGCCTATGCCATGGCACCGATCATGCAGCGGAATAATCTTGACAGCAGTGATATCGATTGCTGGGAAATCAATGAAGCCTTTGCTGCACAAGTACAATCCTGTCTTGCAGCCTGGCAGGATGAAGCCTTTTGCCGTGACGACTTAAAACTGGAATCTGCGTTTGATCCGATCAATGAAGATAATCTGAACGTGGATGGCGGCGGTGTCAGTCTCGGTCATCCCGTGGGCGCCAGTGGCGCGCGCATTGTCCTGCATGCTATCAACGTACTACACCGCACTAACGGTAAACAGGCTATGACCAGTTTGTGTATTGGCGGTGGCCAGGGTGGCGCTATGCTGATCGAGAGGGTAGCTTAATGGAAACAGATAATAAAAATAACGAGCTGCATACCGAAATTGATAGTAACAATATTGCATGGCTGCATCTGGATCGCCAAGGCTCCAATACAAATGTTCTGTCTGCATCTGTCCTTGAAGCGTTTTACCAGGAACTACTGGATCTCACTGAAAAATCACCCCGCGGACTGATCATTCTTTCCGATAAGAAAAACGGTTTTATTGCGGGCGCAGACGTCCACGAATTCATAAAGCTCAAAAATCAGGACGAAGCACGCAGTGCAATTGGTCGTGGCCAGGAAGTACTTGACCGTTTAGCTGCACTGCCCTTCCCTACCCTGGCGTTAATTCATGGATTCTGTCTGGGTGGCGGATTAGAACTGGCGTTAGCCTGTCGTTATCGAGTTGCCTGTAACGACGAATCGACAAAACTCGGACTACCGGAAGTACGCCTGGGAATACACCCCGGCTTTGGCGGTAGTGCTCGCATCATCCCGTTAATCGGTGCCATGCATGGTATGGATTTAATGCTCAGTGGCCGCAGCATTAATGCGCGTTCTGCGAAGCGGATGGGGCTAGTCGATCATGCGGTTCCAGACCGGCAAATGAAGGCGGCTGCACGTAGTATGATAATGCAGCAGCCGACGCCGCATCATCCTACAAAATCTCAGGCGATGACGAATCACGCTACTGTCCGGCCAATACTCGCGAAAGTATTTCGCAACCAGGTAGCAAAAAAAGCCCGTGAAGATCACTACCCGGCACCTTATGCCTTAATCGATATATGGAAGCAGCATGCGGGTAATGAACGCGCCATGTTGCACGCAGAAGCCGAATCGGTCTCGCGGCTCATCACTGGCAGTACGGCACAGAATTTGATCCGGGTGTTTACACTGCAGGAAAAAATGAAGGATCTAGGTCGGCAAAGTAATTTTAAAGCGAAACATGTACACGTCGTTGGCGCTGGCGTAATGGGTGGTGATATCGCTGCCTGGTGTGCACTTAAAGGCATGCAAGTGACTTTACAAGATCAAAGTCCGGAGCGTCTTGCCCCCGCAATCAAACGCGCCTATCAACTTTATAAACGGCGCCTGAAACGGCCACGTCCTATTCAAGAAGTGATGGATCGGCTGATGCCGGATCATACCGGCCTGGGAGTTGAACAAGCGGATGTTGTCATTGAGGCAATTTTTGAAGATGCAGATGCCAAGCGGGCTTTATATGCCGAACTGGAACCGCGCATGAAACCCGGTGCCGTGCTGGCAACCAATACATCCAGTATTCCGCTAGAAGAATTAGGTCGTGACTTACAAACACCGAACCGGTTGGTGGGTCTGCATTTCTTTAACCCGGTTGCCAAAATGCAGCTAGTTGAAATTGTTCGTGATGACAACACTGACCAGGAAGTCATTAATCACGCCATGGCCTTTACGCGTTCAATCGGGCGCTTACCTTTACCTGTTTCCAGTTCCCCGGGGTTCCTGGTCAATAGAATATTAATGCCCTATTTACTCGAAGCTGTCGAACTGGAAAATGAAGGCGTACCCCCGGCTGAAATTGACCGCCAGGCAGTTGCCTTCGGTATGCCCATGGGTCCGATAGAACTCGCTGATACAGTGGGACTGGATATTTGTTTACATGTCGGACAGATTCTTGCCGAACACCTCGGTGTCAAAGTGCCTGATCGCTTGGGTAGCCTGGTCAACCAGGGACGGTTGGGCCGCAAAAGTGGACAAGGTTTTTATGAATACAAAAAAGACAAAGCTATTAAACCTAAAATACCTTCCAGCTATCATCCTAACAGCGATGTGACAGACCGTATGGTGTTACGCATGCTCAATGAAGCTGTTGCCTGTTTACGGGAAAAAGTAGTGGATGACGAAGATATGCTGGATGGTGGTATGATATTCGGTACTGGCTTTGCACCCTTTCGTGGCGGCCCCACTAAATATATTAAGACCGAAGGTGCCGACGTGATGCTACAACGGCTGCATTCGCTCGAAGAAAAATACGGTGAACGTTTCAAACCGGATGCAGGTTGGGAATCATTGTCCGGATTTTCAAAATCAGAAGGAGAATAGCCTTGAAAAGTGCTGATCTTTCACATGCCATCACACCCGAGGAAGCCGGCACACTATCCGGACTTTTCTACCAACGCGTAAAGCGTACCCCTGATCTGTTAGCCTACCGTTATTATGATGATGTGACCGAAAGCTGGCGTGATTTGTCGTGGCGTCAGGCCGGTGACCAGGTAGCACGTTGGCAAGCCGCACTCGCCAAAGAAGGATTGATTGCCGGCGACCGGGTAGCCATCATTATGAACAACAGTCCGGAATGGATGATGTTTGACCAGGCTGCACTGGGTAACGGTCTGGTCGTGGTGCCTTTGTACACGCAAGACCGGGCCGAGAATGTGGCTTACATTCTGGAAAATGCAGGCGTTAAATTACTGGCCATCGGCAATCAGGAACATTTTGACAGCTTATGCCCGGTTTGGGATCAGTTAGAATTTCTCCAACGCATCATTAGTGTCAACCCGATCAATACCAGCAATAAACCGGAAGTCCGGCTTAAAATGGTGGGTGAATGGTTGCCCGACAGCGCTGAACTTAAAGATTACCAAACCGATAAAGACAGCCTGGCGACTATTGTCTACACCTCGGGGACAACAGGAAAACCAAAGGGTGTCATGCTGAGTCATTACAATATTCTTTGGGATGTCTATGCGGCCTTACATGTTGTACCTTGTGAGTCTAATGAACTCTTTCTGTCCTTCCTGCCTTTGTCACATACACTGGAACGGACAGCAGGCTACTATTTGCCAATTACCGTAGGTGCGGCTGTAGCTTATAACCGTTCTATTCCCCAGTTGGCGGAAGACTTACAGGTCGTAAAGCCAACCGTTATCATGTCGGTACCGCGTATTTTCGAACGCGTTTACAATAAAATCCAGGACGGTCTGGCAGAAAAACCGCCTATTGCCAAAAAGTTATTCAAACTCGCTACTGAGATCGGTTGGCATCGTTTCCAATATCAGCAAGGCCGCGCCAGTTGGCATCCTAAATTACTGTTGCATCCCGTGTTACATAAGTTAGTCGGGGCAAAGGTGATGGAAAAACTGGGTGGCCGCATGCAGTATGCCGTTATTGGCGGTGCACCACTTCCTCACGCCGTGGCAAAATTATTTATATCTCTTGGCTTGCCCATGTTACAAGGCTATGGCCTTACGGAAACAAGTCCTGTCATCAGTATTAATGCCGTAGAAGATAATGACCCTGAAAGCGTGGGCGTCATCCTGAACGGCACCGAAGTTAAGATTGGTAACAATGACGAATTACTCACACGTTCGCCAAGCGTCATGCTGGGGTACTGGGGTAATGAAGAGGCAACCCAGGATATGATAGATAAAGATGGCTGGTTGCACAGTGGTGATAAAGCCCGCGTCGAAAATAATCATGTCTATATAACAGGGCGTATAAAAGAAATACTGGTACTGGCAAACGGTGAAAAAATGCCACCCGCTGATATGGAAATGGCTATCTCAATGGATGGTTTGTTTGACCAGGTCATGGTGATAGGCGATAACCGTCCTTTCCTGAGTGCGCTGGTCGTATTCAACCCAGAACAATGGCCTGATTTTGCCAAACAACTTGGACTGGATCCCAATGCTGACGAAACCTGCAAAAGCGAACAAGTTAAAAAGATTATTCTGGAAAAGATTGCTAAACAATTAACAGCATTCCCAGGCTATGCACAAGTTAGACAGGTATGCTGTCAAACGGAACCCTGGAGCATCGAGGACGGTTTAATTACGCCTACTTTGAAATTAAAAAGAAACCGTGTCTACGAGAAGTTTGAGGCTGATATCGATAAAATGTACGCGAGGCATTAAAAGTCTCACTGAAACAAACTACGGAACCTCTGAAATTCTGTAGGAGCGGCTTTAGCCGCGATGAATGAGCAGTGTCCTATCGCGGCTAAAGCCACTCCTACAGATGCTCGCTAATTAATCAGAGGTTCTTATAAAAGTAAAGTTTCGATTTCAGAGTCTATTGTTTGTGGTTGAAACACAGTAAATCTCGCTTTCTTTCTGCGCTCATTACTTTTGTAGTGCAAGAGATCCTGAACGATAGCATTCGAGACCAGGTCATTCTCGGCAAAAACCAACCCTGCCTCCTGGCCTTCAACACGAACAATTTTTGCATGGAGTTTGCGGAACAAGGTTTCATTACCCGTCCAGATTTTGAAATTTAGCAATACGGATTTTTGACCGGCAGGTAACTGCCCTTCCTGCAAGACAACAGAAAGCCCTTCCCGGCTGATATTATTAACAAAACCACGGCATCGACTAACGCCCGGCTGGGCAATTTCGATATCTACCAATACACAATGGCGAGTGGATTTTCTATTATTCATTCTGAGCGTTAACGGCGAAAAAGAAGCAGGCTTAAATGAACCTGTAGGAGCGGCTTCAGCCGCGATGGGTCGCGTGGCATTCATCGCGGCTGAAGCCGCTCCTACAGATTAGTCAGAGGTTCCTGGTATTAACGAAATAGTCGCCATCCCTTATCCAGATTCGACGCACAACGTTCAAGTTGAACACGATAATCACCCGAGCGCCGCTGTACTTTACGTGCCACTTTCATTAACCAGCCTTTTTTTAGATAGGTTTTACGACGAAAACCACCCTGCCCTTCGTGGTAAGCCAGATACTGGTTATAAGTATCGTCCTTTGCAATACCTGTCAGTTTATGTGACTGGTTTCCATACCAGCCAATAAAATCAACTACATCTGAGAAATCATCCCGGTCCGCCCAACGATGACCGGTATCTTTTCGATATGAATCCCAGGTCGAATCCAGAATTTGTCCGTAACCATAGGCTGAAGATTGCCGTTTCCAGGGAATCACCCAAAGCAGTTTTTTACGCGGTGGTTTGGCATCATGCACAAAGCGTGATTCCTGATAAATAATTGCGAGCTGCACGTGAACCGGCACGCCCCATTTTTTAGCGCTTTTGTTCGCACTTTTATACCAGCCACTTTTATCGTTAAATATTTCGCAGCTGTTTTTGAGATTTGAGGGCGGCCTGGTTGCACAACCGGATATGAAAACAATTGTTACTAGTAATAAAAAAACAAATATATTCCCCATTAACTCCCTTTCCCCCAGGGAGAGGGTTGGGGAGAGGGAATCAGATAATAACAACTGCCTTTTATTTATATCCTCTCTCCCTGCCCCTCCCCTTTAGAGGGAAGGAACATTCTGTTTGTATCTTCTGTAGGAGCGGCTTCAGCCGCGATGGGGCACGTTGTGTTCATCGCGGCTGAAGCCGCTCCTACAGTCCATTTATAAATTAGTCAGAACCCTACTAAATATTACGACCGTCTCACTCCAGAAAACAATCGATAAAAATTATCCGTCGTCGTCTCAGCAACCTGTTCCAAAGACTCTTGTCTAAGTTCAGCAATGTGTTCTGCAACATGCCGCACCCAGGCTGGCTGATTCTGTTTACCACGATTAGGCATGGGCGCCAGATAAGGCGAGTCCGTTTCAACCAACATACGGTCAGCCGGCATCTTTTTTGCCACCTCTTTCAGATCCTGGGCATTCTTGAATGTCACAATGCCGGAAAAAGAAATATAGAAATTCATATCCATGGCTTGTTGTGCCATGTCCCAATCTTCGGTGAAACAATGCATGACACCACCCGCGTCGGCAGCCCCTTCTTCGCGCATGATCCTCAAGGTATCTTCGCGTGCACTGCGAGTATGAATAATTAATGGCTTACCACTACTTCGGGAGGCGCGTATGTGATTACGAAAGCGTTCCCGCTGCCATTCCGTCTCACCTTCTACCCGGAAATAGTCCAGGCCTGTCTCACCAATCGCTACAACTTTTTCGTGCCTGGCTAACTCAACCAGTTCATCAGCGCTGGGTTCTTGCCCACCGGTACCATCTGGATGCACTCCCACCGAAGCGGAAATCCGGTCGTTATCCTTTACCAACTCAAGCATAGGATGGTAACGCTCCAGACTGACTGAAACGCACAGCATATGCTCCACACCATTATCCGTGGCATTGCTTACATAAGTATCCAGAGAAGTGTCCTCGAAATTGAGCATATCGAGGTGACAATGTGAATCGACCAGCATGGCTACCAATTTTGACAAGTGGCGCAGCCCGGCTGGCTGCTGTGTTACATGGTATGCGTCGGGCGATCAGCTGACAAGGCGCCAGCCAGGTAAGTCTCGATTTTTTTCAGCGCAGTACCACCATCTTGTTCGCTGAACTGAACACCGATACCCGCCGCGCGGTTACCCTGCGAACCCTTGGGAGTAATCCAGATTATTTTACCGGCCACGGGAAGTTTCTCGGTTTCATCCATGATCGTCAGCAACATAAAAACTTCGTCACCAAGTTGATAAATTTTATTGGTCGGAATAAACAAACCACCGCCTCTAACGAAGGGCATGTAAGCCGCGTATAACGCACTTTTATCTTTGATTGTAAGTGACAGTATGCCCTGTCGACCTGATCCACCTGTTGCGTTTGCCATCCTTATCCCGTCCTTTTGTCCTAATTCTGCCCTGAAGCTAATGCTGAGCGCCGGAAAATAGCCGCCCAACTAATCAAGATATCCTCTATCAATAGCTGTGTGTTTAACCCTGTGGACCAGTTATTAATCGCATAACTGATATTGTCCATCAAAATAAATAACCGTTTGCAATCCAGGCTGCGCAAATCACCCGTGATAAGCTTAGTCAGTCGATCCTGTTCTACCTGCCGCCCAGTTTTTAATGTCACCATCATCCGCTGCAAGGCATGCAAAAACCAATCGACCTGTTGTAAGCCGTCCTTCTTGTTCCAGCCAGCTGCCGTAGTCACCGGGTCAAGCTGTCCATTCGCCAACTGTGCCAGTTGCTCAAGACACGCCAGCCAACGCTTGATCGCATCTGTTTCATGTAACTTGAGCGCCGTATAGGGCGCGCCATTTGCCAGTTCCAGCAAGGCATCAATATCCTCACCCTCATCAAGCTGCTGACTGAGCCAATTCCGAGCGACCCCCGTCTCAGGTAACACACAGGTATAGCTTTGACACCGGCTCCTGACCGTTGCCGGTAAACAGGCTGGCGCAACCGAAACCAACAATATAAGGGTGTTATCGGTCGGTTCCTCCAGTGTCTTAAGTAAACTATTGGCTGCATTGATATTCATATTGTCAGCCGGGGTTATCACCACCACCTTATAGCCCCCAGCATGGCTAGTCATGGCCAGCGCTGAGACCATTTGGCGAATTTGATCTACTTTAATGGCTTTTCCGGCCTCTTCAGGGGAAATTTGCAGGAAATCGGGGTGATTGCCGCTGTTAAACAGTCTGCAAGACTGGCACTGCCCACAGGCCATACCCTCAATATCGGCAGTGTTCTGGCAAAGCAAAGACTGCGAAAGTAGCCTGGCCAACTCATCTTTACCAATACCAACCGGCCCCTGCAGCAGCAGCGCATGGGGAAATTTATGCTGTTGACGGCTATTTTGTAGCCTGTCCCAAACGTCTCTATGCCAACTGTCTATCATCTCTGTATGCAAGCTTAACCTTATGAAGAAATGCCCATAATTCTACGGAATTTGTTCATTGGGGGCATTAATTTCTTAAGATTCGGGTTTCAATGCTACCCACGCGTCAATTACAAAGTTACTTGCGCCACTAACTATACCAGTAACAATAAATATGATAGATAGCAACTTTGCCGGAAAAAATAGAGTACGCTTAAAATATGCTGTGAGCCTACCTGCTTTCTACTCTTCTTGATTTTAAACGATTATCCAAGACAGTTAACCCAGAATCAACATCGTAGTATTTGAAATGATCCGAACCAATATTTATTACTTTGATGCGAACTTCATTGCCATCTTCAAGCATCTCTTCGGGCTTAGCCTTTAACAGTTGTTGCACAATAAAACCTTCCTCTGCAACCCATGTTCCAGATACCTCAAACGATAAGCCCTCGGAGAGGTCACTATAAGAACCTGTGGCCTGGAATGAACCGTCTTTTCTGTATTCAGTAACTGTATCAATTTCTGAGAAACCAACTTCTAGTTTTCCTGACCATTTCCCGACTATTAATTCGGAAATCTCCATATCATTTATAGGCTCAAGCATCATCGCCAGCTCCTTCTCTTTTTCTGAAAGCACAGTCACCCGTTCGTAAACATGCCTCTCAACAAGTAAATTAATAAGTAAATGTGAGTTTGTTAACCCACCAATCAAGCGCTTAACGCCTTCACGCCCCTTATATATAGAGGGTTCTTCGATTTTAGTAAGGATTCTCTTGTTCTTTATAAACCAGGCACCTTGCTGATGCGATGTTTGCCGACCATAAGTACTTATCATGTCAGAATGCAGGGAAAACCTTCCATTTATATCAAATATCAACAATTTCTTGGTGCGAAATGACTCATGATCCATTTCTAAACGCCAGATACCTACAAGACTATTATGCAACTTGTCATCAGTAGGTATTTCAAAAGAATTATTTACATCCGCATACTCTATCTCTTTTTCAAGGTGTGCAATCTCTACATCAAAATTACTGTATTCAGATTGATTGTTAAAATCACGATAACAGGCTAGTGCCCTCTGAATATCCAGGTGATTAAATTTCTCATTAGAATGCATTTCGCATATCTTGCCATATATATTTTCTGAGCCGTACACAATCGCTTTTTTAAAATTTAATTCAGCTTTACTGATATTCTGATTCACGCCTTTTCCATATTTGTAGTGCTGACCCAAATAAAAATAAATATGCCTTTGTAACAGCTCATCATCAATGTTTTTCGATTTTAACTCTTTAATAAAAGCAAGGGATCTAACGTAATCTTCAAGATCACTATAATAGAATCGACTCAAATCTACAGCGCCCTCATAATTTTTATTCTCAACGGCCTTCTCCCACCAGTAGCGAGCCTTTTCATGATCCTCTTGTTGATTCAGCCATTCGTAACTATAGATACTCCCCAATTGATTCATGGCATCCGTATTACCAAGCTTTGCGGCTTTAATGTAATATCTCACTGCTTTTATATTTTCTTCTAGAAAATAAATCTCACCGACCAGGTAGTTCGCTTGCGGATCATTTGCCAGATTTTTATCAAGTAATATATTAAGCGCTGCTTCGTATTCTTCACTATCAAAATATTCCTGTGCTTGATCAAGAACACCCGAAACATCATTTGCATAAGCAGGAAGATTGAATATAAAAAACAAAACAAAGGCAAGTATAAATTTCAATATAGACTCTCCACTTTATTAGCCATTTCACTTCGATGACGATAGAATTCCAATAGTGATTTTTCTAAATTATTCAATAAAAACCTGATGACGGGTTCAGCGTACCAATTGAACTGGGTGGTCACTCGATATTCCATACGAATCTTCAGTTTGGTTGCTGAAACACCTGGGGTTATCTCGTACGAAGTACCCGTTATATCAAAATAGTGACCGCCGACCATTACGTGATCGTCTAACGCCCCTGGCGGAATCGAATCTTCGTATATCTTGTAAATCGAATTAAGGTATCGATGATTTTCCCATTCTGTGAATACCTGATCAAAGTAAACTTGCTTTCCCATAGTGATACGACGCACTAAACCAGTTGGCGTTTTTATTAGAATGCCGGATTTTGGAAGCGGCGCACCAATCCGGAATATCCAAGCGTTTTCTACTTCCTCCTTCTTAATGTCTTTCACTTCAATAATCTCTGACCAAATCCGTTCTGGTGGTGCTCCTATCTCTATCTCTTTATGCACGACCCCGACCCGAGTAGACATATCCTCATGATTTTCGAACCCACCGGATATTAGTGGCAGCAAAGCTGCTGAATATAATGTGTTTTTAGGCCAATTGGTTCGACGACAAACGGCACCCATGAGAAGCCCGCCTATAGCACCAAATACTGCAAATAAAGGAACAATTACGACGGCACAAATCAGGCCTTCAACCATAATTATAAGTGTACCGATTACATAGAAAATGTTAGCCAGAAAAGGAGCGAAAAAATAATACTTCCATGACCGGCGATAAACCCGTTCGGCGAAGTAAACTGTTGTCGCTCCAACGATAAGCGGAGACAAATAGATAAAACTTGCCATCATTGTTGCATAAGGGCCACCGGGATCACCTGAAAATACCAGCCTAAGCATTACACCGGAGAGTGCACCGGCTAATAATGGCCACCATTTCGGGAAGGGTAACTCTGTTTTCTCTCTAATATTATAGTCTTCAGGAAGAGATGAGTCCTCTTTCTCGTTGTCAAGCATTAGGACTGTATTTCCCCTGCAAACTCACCCGAAAGTAATAAAACTCGTCCATATATTTCGCAACCATATAGCCTGTAAATAACATCAAGTAATTACTCATTAACCCGTGACTGGAAGATTGAGTTTGCGTCTGGCCGAACAGGAGTTATACCCGGACGTGGTGGAAGTGTATCCGGAGTTTGTATGTCCCAGGCAAGGCGTAAAACTGAAAGCAGTTGTATAAAACGAAATCCTGGGTCGAATTGCCATGGATAGAGACCATGACGTGCTGAAGCAGGAAACGCGTGGTGATTGTTATGCCAACTTTCACCCATCGTTGGAATAGCAGCTATCGGGACATTATGTGCTTGCACACCTGCGTCATCGACAGTCCAACTCTGTGGTCCGCGCGTGTGAGCAAAATATGAAATGAACCAATGCATGGTCGTGCATGCCGCAACACGGACAAACACACCCCAAACTACCCAAGGCATACCACCGAATATAAAAAGGATTATTGCAATAGGGATTTGATGTAGCATCCAGGTTTGTTCAAGGAATTGATAGAATCGGTCGCCGCTAATTCCAGGGGCAGGTTTAAATACTGGTGGATTTTTCAATACTAACTTGCAATGAAGATTCCACCACCCATCTTTTAGAAGGCTGCATCGATGAGCAAGAAAATCATGGCATTTCACTTGTCGCTGCGACCAATCACGTATGTCGTGAGTGCGGATTGTCCGCAGCGGGCCACCCATCCCCACTGCAACCCCCATCCAGACCAATATCCGTTCTACCCATTTATGACATTTAAAACTCCTATGAACTAACCGGCGGTGATACCCGACCGAGTGACCTGTACATAGCGTTATTGCACTGAGCAAAATAAATACCGCAAATGCATCCCAGCTTGCATAAATTGGCCCAAGAATCAAAGCACCCGCAAGCATCGATCCATTCCATATTGACCGGACTGCATCCCATTCTACCTGTCCTGCAACGGGATCGGTGTTAGATTCGATGACAAGAGAGTTAACTTTATATGGATCATCCTTATCGGACATGGTTATTACGCACTAATTTTGAATGACTAAACCAGTATGGTGATGATCTGTAAAACATCTCAAGTTTCATCACTAATATATCTTCCAGGCACATAAGGATTGCTCCGATATTAGTGATTGCTTGCAAGAACTCTCGTTCTGTATAGATACCAAATAGTTGAGGTCCAACGCCAATATTGAATGATTATTTGATGCCGCCACAATGCACCATTCACCTGAAAAAATGCCGATATATGCTGTGAGTAAGTTCCAAAATCAAAGTTGATTTTCAAATGATTATTTCTGGAAGTTGTTTTCCGTATCATGAAACCCTGATACCTAAGCTGGAAACCGGGCTGGAGGGAATGAATTTAATTCCCTCCAGCCCGGTTTCTCCAGTTTCTCACTGTAGTCTGCCCACCCCTAATCCCCTTACCAGTCCGGATCCAGTGAGGTATCCGTCATGCGTTCGATAAGATCATCGGCCACCACACCATCGCCATTTGTATCGACCGATACGGTTGCACGCACAACCCCTCTTGAAGTTGCATCACGCTGCGCAATCTCCACCGTTACAATCGAAGTTAATACCTCACCTCCCTGTAACGGTGGTTGAAGTGCCGCCGGTCTTATTGTAAACCCCCAACTTCCTACCGGTGGCGGCACCAACAATTCCACCTGCATCCGGTAGCTGGACTGATTATTATTATCCGATGAAATCAACATAAACAAGGTCTTCGCAATGTCTTGTTCAAAAACTATATCTGCCTTTTCAATCAGCACATTCTCAACATACAGCCCCTCAGAGTCAAAAGTATTATCTTCATCACGCACCCGGAAACCACTGGGATCAATGCTGATCGTTTCAAGCCCAGGTATTGACTGGATGCGTCGCTTATACTCCCCATCAAAAATCAATTTATGGGCGCCATCTTCTCGACTCACCGATAGATTATTCGATGTCAGTGTCACCTGGCTGCCTGATCCATCAATGGATCCAGAAATGGAATAGTCTCCGGAATAACGGTTAATTCCTGATAATCCGACGTAGTCACACCCACTTAACACATAGTTGACACTGTATATATTGGGTGGCTGCAAGGCGGGGTCTGTGTTGCTGAAAGAAACAGTCTGCCTGCCTGCCGGGCCATTTGCATCAAAGCAGGGAATATTGTCTCCTGACTGAATCAACTGATTAACATCTTGACCATTGACCACCTCAGCAAAACTGGTGGGGAAAACAATGCCACTGCTGATACCAAACCCCGGGCCACTCCCAACACCGAATGTGCGCTCTCGCAGAAAATGGATGAGTTTATAGACCAAATCTGCATGGTATTCAGACAGGTCAACCCGCCCACCGACGAACGGTAGGTCAAACACATTTTTCGGCCCCAGAATATGGGCTGTATTGACCGGGTTCGTTAGATTAAAAAGCTGCCTGTTGCCAGATCCATTCTGGTAGGTAACTGTCCCCGCCGCGCTGTCAAACAACAGGTTCAATAAATCCAATACCGCATCTATACCCTGCGCATTGGCCAAAAACACTGTGCTGAATACATTAAAGAGCAACGGGTTGCTGATGCCAGCAGCCGTATATTGCAATTGAAACGTCTGGTTGACTAGGGTTTGCGCCTGACTTAAACCCGCCGCTGTCACCACACCCTGTGACGTGGGCCAGTTCGCATAGAGCTGGGACAATGCCTGATTGTTGTTCGTCAAAAACAGTACCAGGCTAGTCAATGGCGTGATGTTCACCGTTTGATTGGCCGAGGCCGCATATGAAAACTGGGTTGAACTGCCATTATTGGGTATCGCCCGCAGTAAAAACGGTGGGGTTAGACCGTCAACCACCGCATTGAAGGCGCCAAAGGCATCAATAGCGGTATTGATCTCCATGCCCAGGGCATCGAGGATGAATACGCTGCCCTGGATCGGCTGCCCGGTGGCCGCTGTGCCGGATAACGTGGCCCCGGCACCTGCTGGCGGGGGTGTGGGTGACTGGGTTGTGTTATTACCACCTCCACTGCCACCGCCGCAACCCAATAAGGTCAGGCTTAATAGCAGCAAATAAATACAAATCTGTTGACTTCGTTGGGTTTTCATAATAGTGAAGCACTCCTTGTGCCTGTTCGTGTTTAAAATGCTTGTCTGTATTGTATTAAATAGTTTGATCTTTTGTGTTTTCGCAACTCCTTATAACCGATCAATCAAGTCTGACTCTCTGAACCTGTCTCGTATACCTAATACAGTAAACACAAGACGCTATCCTTGTAACAATTCTAATAAATAGAAGCAATTGACTATTATCAATATAATTATATATATTAAATACAATTAGTTATATAATTAACCTAATTTTAATTAATAACTAATAAATGCCACTTTACATAATTCTTAACCTAAATAATCTCAGCGCAAACAATTTATATAACATGCAAGTCATTGATACATATGTAAACAAATTGGCTGAACCATAACCGACTAACGTTCAAACATGAAAAGCACAAGTGCATGGGTTGCGATTTACTTTTTTCAATAAGAATATTTACTTTGAAGCGGTATCTGTCCAGATTTTGAACTACATTACCTGGTGTTGATTTAGGAAAAATAAACGCAACGTCCGCATACTGTTTTTTCCCAAATTACTACCGAACGAACTGCGTTTGTGAGGGGCGCCCTGCGGGCATAGAAAACGGGCTGCAGAATTCCAGAAAAACAGTCGCATCTTACGTCCCGTTCGCCTCCTCCGTTGCGTGACGACCTGATCGGTTCGCTGTCAGCAGTTCTTGCCGCACCACCGGTACCGATCGTGGTGCATCAATCCCCAGTTTCACCTGTTTACCCGTGATACCCAGCACTTTGATGCGCACGTTGTCGCCGATGATCAGCGTTTGTTCAGGGCTGCGGGTGAGGATCAGCATGGTGTTCCTGATTGAACCAGCGTGAGGTAAACACGTGGGGTTTAATGACCAGGAGACGGCCGCTTGGCATCTCCGCCAGTAACTGGGGCCAGACCGGTTCAGCATAGCCGTACTGACGGGCGATGTTGTCGGCCGCTTCTTTGAGCACATCACTGCTGTCAGATTCGGCAATAACCGTCCTCTTCAGACCCCCTGCCGGGTCATTGTCCGGGCCGTATTGCACTAGCCTCATGGTGTTTCCTCCCTGTTTCCTTGCCGATCATCGGTCTGTTTATACTTTTTTACGACCCATTCTATGTACCTTAAAGGGCATGTCGTCGGGGTATTTTTTCTGGGTATTTAGAAATGAAGCTGTTTATTTTTTTAGTGATATTTAAAGTGCTCTGGCTCTTTGATTTTTCCCTTGATTTTTCCCGATTGTTATTGAGTGCTCTGGCTCCTTGATTTTTGTTTAAATTCCCTTTGTTTGGACTCAACTTGTTTCAAGCCTGATAAAATATCTACCTTTCGACGTAGTTAGGTCTAAATAATAGATGTGAGTACGAGTAAAAATAACTAGACTTGCACCTGACAAACCATCAAGAGATTCTAGTTCATTTAAATAATATATTTGAGTATTGTTTAGGAGGACAGCTTGCTCTGAGTATGGCTCTCCAATTGTTAATTTTGCAGGATTTGCAAAATAAGGAGATTGTTCGCTATTCACAATAAGCTTGTTATTTCCTATTAAATTCCCTACTAAAAAATTATCGTTAATCCTCCCGATCCTGCCTTTACTGATCGCTTTTGAGAATGTAGCGCGTGCAAGAACCTTTTCAATTTCTTCCATGATGATAGGTTTTTTTATGGTTCCAGATAACTGTTTCTCAAAAACCCTTAGAATCTCATTCTGATAATTATTTTGATATTTTTGTTGGGCCATATCTTTTTTGTTGAATACCTCCATACCATTAGTATATTTACTGAACACGATAAAAAGAACGACTAAAGTAGAAATACTTATTAAAACAAAACCGGTCATGAGTTTCTTGTTCATAAGATACTATAGGTTTAGAAAAACAGTTTGTATAACCAATCTTTAAACATCATTTTTTTACAATCACTGTCACTGTTACAGTCTGTGTCCCACCAGAACCATCTTGAACTATATATGAAAATGTATCAGTCCCCGTAAACCCTGAAGCTGGGGTATAAACCAGCACTCCAGCTGATTTACCTCTTGCAATAGTTCCACTCTTGGCAGAGTTGGTATCAAATGAGGCTATAGATAAGCTCCCTCCATCTGGATCGCTATCATTTGCCAAAACATTTATTGAAGCAGATTTCCCTTTGGAAGTATTTCCAGTATCTGTTGAGCCAGAGGGTGGAATATTTGCCCCTAGCAATGGATCTCTGACACCAGTTTTAAGTATGTTTGTGGCCGGATCAACCAACAAAGCGGTATCTACTGTTCTTGGTGTATGTCCAGCGGCAATCAACGCCTGATTAAAATGATAAGGATTTGTCAAATTCACCGGCAGCGGGCCTGAACCAGCAGAAATTCTTACTGGCCCTCTACCACTAGGCAAGTTTACGTTGAATCCTAACAACCAACTTTCACTTAAGTCAATTGCAGCAGTGGTGCAGTGTGTAAGTGGCGTATAGTTTGGAACATTAAAACGAAAAGCATCAATTGCAGCCGTACCGTTTTTATATTGAGATATTGCTAATATCAAATTCAAACATTTCAGCATTTCCGAGAAGATTCCAATCTGCAGTTCCTGGCTGAACGCCAGTAACAAATTTCCCTATACTACTAACACCACCTAATGGGCCAAAACTCAGTGAATGAGTAATGATTCCATTATTATCGACTGCATATATGAATGTATGGCCAGTGTTTTCACCATTCTTAATATTTAAAACACCATTAGAATCAACAGAACCTGGCGGAGGTAGCTCAATCCCGATTACAAGTCTGTATAACCCCAACGGATCGAAACCGCTAAGCGGATTCCCACCTACATACGCATAGGTATTGACCCCACCCTGCAATCCAATCGGGTCACTGGTGGCATAACGCCCGGTATCCGGATCATAGATTCTCAGATAGTTGTAATACTTCCCCGTCTCTGCATCTTCATACTGACCAGGGAAGCGGAGATTCAGGGTGATGGTTTGGGTTTTGATTTCTGCCTGACCAAACGGACTGTAATCCGCCTGCTGTTGTCTGTGGCGGCCCTTGGTGTCCCTAAATGATCCGTATGCAAGGCATAAATGCGCTTGCCTTCCAGCTTGGTAAACGGCTGGTTCTTAAAGTACAGATACTGCGCCGTGATCTTGCCGGATTCGTTCGCTTCAGCGGTTAAGCTGTGACCGTCGTACAGATAGTAGGTGACTTTGGGTTGCTTGCTGTTTGAGTAAACAACCTTCTTGATCCGTTCCCCGAAGCGGTTGTAGGCGTATTCGGCGATTAGGTGTTTTTTATTATCACTGGCTTTATAAACCTTGACCGGCCGCTGCTGACGGTTGTATTCATAACTCAGCTCACGCGCTCGTGTGGGGCTGCCGGCTTCGTTATAGGCCAGGCTTTCAGTGTGTCCTGCGACTGCCTTTTCAACCGCGAGTAAGCGGTTGCCCTCGCCCTCTTCTGTATAGGTGTAGCTTTCTGTATCCGTGTTGCCGTTTTGATCGGTGTGTTGTTTTTCAGTGCGGTTACCCACCGCATCGTAATCGTAACGGTAGTTGCCGAGCAGGGTGTCGGCGTGGATTAGCCTGCCAAGCTGATCGTATTGATAGGTCTGCAAGGCGCCATTTAAGTCAATTCCCGTAATCTGACCGTGTTCGTCGTACTGGTATTGCAGGGCTAAGGCGTGGGTGTTCTCTATGCCAATAACACGTCCGGCGTCATCGTAGCGTGTGACTGTTTTAGTGCCGTTGCCGTAGGTCAGGCTGGTGGTTCCGTTCGTCTTGTCGTGATCGATCTCGCCGATCAGGGTTTTTTGGGTGAGGCCCAGGAAGGTCGGTGTGGTGATGGCTCTAAGGTGGCCTTTTTGTTTGCTGTCTTCGTAATAGTGGTAGTTCAGTGTCTGGCCATCGGGCAGGGTCTTCTGTGTGAGCTTTTGGCTTTGGGCATGGTAGGCATAACCGGTGGTGAACCGGTGTCCGTCGATGGCTCTGCTCTGCGCGGTCAGTTGCCCTTCGGGGTTGTAATCAAAGGTCTCGGTGCTGATCGGGTCTTTGATGCTTTTCAGTTGACCGTTGCTTGCGTGGTAGCTCAGCACGGTGTTGCCATCGGTACTTTCTTCCTTGATTAAACGGTTCGCCGCGTCATACGCATAGGTCGTGACCTGGCCTTCGGCATCCGTCTGTTGTATCCGGTTTCCGGCAGCATCGTAAGCGTAGGTCTGGGTGCCGGTATCCGCACTGGTCTGAGTAATCCGATTCCCGAAGTCATCGGTGGTATAGGTGGTGGCGTTGTTCCTGGCATCGATTATTCCATTGGCCTGACCGTTAGGGGTGTAGGTCAACTGGGTGGTGACGTTGCCCGGTTGGGTCAGGCTGAGCAGTTGGCCGATGCCGTTGTAGCTCAGTTCGGTGGCGTGACCGTCCGGGTTTTGAACCTGGGTCAGTTGACCTTGTGCGTTGTAGTCATAACGCGTGACATCGGTGCCGTTTTGGGTGGCACTTTGTAAGCGTCCCTGGGCATCGTAAAGGTAACTGACCGTGGCCAGCACACTGCCCTGGGCATTTAAAAGTTGGCGGCTGGTTAAGCACCCTTCGGTGTCCAGTTCGGTTTTTAACTGTTCGCCATCTGTGTGGCGCAGCCTATTTCAAGTACTCTGGCTCCTTGATTTTGGCTCCTTGATTTTTTGCAGAGACGAGTGCCACGTTAACAGCGGGGTTTTGCAAGTTCAGGATCGCCGCCTCAGCGTGTCTTTTTTCTTTAGTCGCGTGTTTCTTGATTAAAAAATATTCCCTCCGTCCCGGTTTCTCCGTCTCCTTTTCCCGTAGAGCCATTAAAATCTGACACCTTTTTCATTTCCTTTTTCCAATGAGAACTTTTACATTTCTTCTAACAGCTATAGGGTAATGTTTTGTAGATCGGAAGAACACTATTTTAATTTCCTGTCCTTCTTCAAGTTTGAAGGGGCGGCCTAATGGCAAGACTTTATCTGTAACATCGAAGTATCTCCTTGTACGATAATCTCCACTTGCAATTATTTCAGCAAATGTATCCACCACCTTCCATTTCATCTCACCATCTTGGAGTACATCTCTACAATGTACTCCATAAGGATTTGAGTGGCATTGTTGGAGCAGCTCACTTCTATCTATTTCCTTAGGCAAATTAGTATCAAATATACGCCTTGTGCAATCAAGATCAATTGTGTCACTACATGCCTCGATAATTTCTTTCCCTATAGCGTTTCTCTCTTGATCCGATAGAAGCTTACTACTTTCAGAAAGATCTTCATATTTAATATAGATAGTATAAAACCCTGATTCCTCACCTTTGTAGGTAAACGTCTTTTTATCTGGAGCAGGCAGAACCATTCCACCAAGCGGCTTATAAGATATTATTGATGTTGGTTCTGTAGCCATAAAAAATGCCGCCAAACCTGCTAGCAGTACAAAAACCACAACAACAAAAATAACGCCAAGCAGCCTAACAGCAATTCTCATGGAGATATTGGTATTGTTGTATTTTGTTGTACAGGAATAATTATAATATCCTGCGTAAGTGAGGGTGACACTCTATTGTACTCATTAAATCTAGGATGATTCGGATCTGTTATTTTATCTGCTTTCAATATCTTATATTTACCATCTGCTGTGTAGCTCACCGTTACATTATGGTTGTGATCTTGCCTGAATTGACTTTCATATATTCCAGTTTTTGTGCCAAAAGTTTCACTTTGTATCGCATTGACAACAAAATCAGTTGCTTTCCCACTTAACAATCCAGCAAGTGGCGTCCAATATTTCTGTAGATTCAAACGTAATCTAGGGGGTGCAACATGACCAAGATTATGGCGGCCCCATACTGCTACTGTCGAAACCAACATATCTAGATCTGATGGTAGCCAATAAATTGGCTTCTTATCTAGCGTGCAAGCAGTTTGTTTTATTTGCGTAAAATCATTTGTAAATATTTCTATAGAAAATTCTCTCACATCCTTCGGATAAAGCGATGGGTATGCTGCCTCTATATCATCATTTGCCTTCCATGCCACCCCCCCAAGAAAACCACTGTTCGAAGATATCTGAGCCATCTCAATAGCCAACTGACTTCCCGTAAATTCATAGAGTTTAATGTAATACTCTGTTCGGCGTAACTGGCTTACCAATGTTGCGAGTTGTAAATACTGATTTGATGTTAGCTGCCAACCACCACCGGGCAATTGTGCTGTAGGCTTTAACCCTAAAACATCCGTTTTACTTAACGGATTGTTATCTACATACGCATAGGTATTGATCCCACCCGCCAACCCAATCGGATCACTGGTGGCATACCGCCCGGTATCGGGATCGTAAGTTCTCAGGTAGTTGTAATACTTACCGGTCTCAGCGTCTTCGTACTGGCCGGGGAATCTAAGGTTTAAGGTAATCTGCTGCGTGGTAATCTGCGCTTTGCCAAACGGACTGTAATCCGCTTGCCAGACGGTTTTGCCTTTGTTGTCTGTGGCGGCTCTTGGCGTCCCTAAATTATCCGTGTGCAAGGCATACACAGTCTTGCCTTCCAGCTTGGTAAACGGCTGGTTCTTAAAGTACAGGTACTGCGCGGTGATCTTGCCGGATTCGTTCGCTTCTGCGGTCAGGCTGTGGCCGTCGTACAGGTAGTAGGTGATTTTGGGTTTCTTTGTGTTTGAGTAAACAACCTTCTTGATCCGTTCCCCGAAGCGGTTATAGACGTATTCAGCGATCAGGGTTTTGGTGCGGCTGTTAGTGCTGTCACTGGCTGTCTTATAAACCTTGACCGGCCGCTGCTGACGGTTGTAGTCATAACTCAGTTCACCGGCTTGTACAGGACTGCCACTGGTGTTGTAGGCATACGCTTTGCTTTGCTTCTCTGTTGGATCACCCTTGCCAACCAGCCGGTTGCCCTCACCCTCTTTGGCATAGCTGTAGGTCTCGGTGTTTGTTGCTCCACGGGTATCGGTGTGTTGTTTTTCAGTGCGGTTACCCACCGCATCGTAATCGTAACGGTAGTCGCCCAGCAGGGTATCGGCGTGGGTTAGCCTTCCGAGTTGATCGTATTGATACGTCTGCAAGCTGCCATTTAAGTCAATACCGGTAATCTGACCGTGTTCGTCGTAGTGATACTGCAAGGCCAGGGCTTGTGTGTTTTCAATGGCCAGGACCTGTCCGGCTGCGTTGTAACGGGTGATCGTTTTAGTGCCGTTGCCATAAGTCAGACGGGTGGTTCCGTTCGTCTTGTCGTCATCGATTTCACCGATCAGGACTTTTTGGGTGAGTCCCAGAAAGCTCGGTGTGGTGATGGCTCTAAGGTGGCCTTTTTGTTTGCTGTCTTCGTAATAGTGGTAGTTCAGTGTCTGGCCATCGGGCAGGGTCTTCTGTGTGAGCTTTTGGCTTTGGGCATGGTAGGCATAACCGGTGGTGAACCGGTGGCCATCGATTTCCCGTGTCTGTGCCGTCAGTTGCCCTTCGACGTTGTACTTAAAGGTCTCGGTACTGGTAGCGTCTGTGATGGTTTCGAGCAGACCGTTGTTTGTGTGGTAGCTCAGGCGGGTTTTACCGGCGCTGTTGTGTTCTTCGATCAGCCGGTTGGCGGCATCGTAGGTGTATGTGGTGGTGTGGCCTTCGGCATCGGTCTGTTTGATGCGGTTACCGGCTTGATCGTACGCGTAGCTCTGGGTGCCGGTGTCGGCACTGGTCTGAGTAATCCGATTCCCGAAGTCATCGGTGGTATAGGTGGTGGCGTTGTTCCTGGCATCGATTATTCCATTGGCCTGACCGTTAGGGGTGTAGGTCAACTGGGTGGTGACGTTGCCCGGTTGTGTCAGGCTTAATAACTGGCCGATGCCGTTGTAGCTCAGTTCGGTGGCGTGACCGTCGGGGTTTTGTACCTGGGTCAGTTGACCTTGTGCGTTGTAGTCATAACGCGTGACATCGGTGCCGTTTTGAGTCGCACTTTGTAAACGTCCCTGGGCATCGTAAAGGTAACTGACCGTGGCCAGCACGTTGCCGTTCGTGTTCAGCAACTGACGACGGGTTAACCGCCCTTCGGTGTCCAATTCGGTGTTGAGTTGTTCGCCGTTCGGGCCGGTCAGTTGGGTGGCGCGTCCGGCTGCATCGTAATCCAGCGTGAGCGTGTCACCGTCCGGACCGGTGAGACTGATCAGGTTTCCGGTGGGGTCATAGGCGTAGCTGACTTTGTTTTGTCCTTGCGCGACTTCGCTGATCTGACCACGGGCGGTGTAGCTCAGGGTGGTCGGGGTCTGGGTGCCTTTTTTAAGCTGGGTCGGACGGCCTAGCTTGTCGTAGGCGAGTACCTGTTGAACGATGCCGTCCGGGGTGGTGAGGGTTTTGAGGCGGTGTTTGTCGTCATACGTTAGCGTGAGGGTGTCGTTAACCTCCGTTCGTGGGCCGTCGATGGCAATCAGGTCGCCGTGTGCGTTGTAGGCCAGTGTGGTGGTGCGTGCAATCGGTTCAAAACCGCCGTGGGTTTTGCCTGTGCTGGGCCGGTAACCTTTTTCGGTGAGTTCGGTCGGTTGGCCCTGTGCGTTATACGTCAGTTCGGTGCGGTGGGTTGCGGTCGGGTTCATGCTCGCTTTAACAATTGCGCTGGGTTGTAAACGTCCGGCGTATTCATAGCTCAGTGTGGTCGGTGTTTGCTGGGCATTGTTCGGGTTGTGTTGCGTGATCCCCGTCGTGCGGCCCTTGTCATCGTAAGCGTAATCCGTGCTGCTGCCGTCTTTCTTTTTAAATTGCGTGAGTTGGTATTGGTCGTTGTAGGCGTACTCGACATCGCCGCGTCCACAGCTATCACAACCCGGCCCGTCGATGCGTAACACTCGGGCGACACCGCCCTCAAGGGTGGTGGTGTAGGTGCTGATCTTGCCCTGGCTGTCGGTGACGTCGGTCTGGTTGGGGGTGTCGAAGTTGAGCATGACTTTGCCCACTTCATTCGCGTGTTCACTGCTGATGGCACGGTCTTGTTCATCGTAAACCCAGGTTGCATAACGAATGCCGTTTTCATTCGTTAGGCCAGTTAAATTGTGCGTATCGTGCGCGTCTTCGTAGTGGTAGGTGCGTTTGCCACCCCGGTGTGCCGCGTTGATCAGGTTGTTGCGATCATCATACCGGTAGGTGGTTTTAGCCCCGTCCGGCGCAATCAGTAGCTTGATCCGGCCACTGGGGTAATAGCCTAACGTGAGTTCACGCCCCCTGCGGGTCGACCACGCGTTGCAGGTGATCGTTCGTGTTGTAGTGCAGGGTCAGGCGTTTACCTTGAGCCGTGGCAATCGCGATGAGTTGGCCCTGTGCATTGAACGTGCGCCAGCCACCGCTGCGGTCATACCAGCGCACCGTCTGGTTCGGTAATTGCGTTAACCAGCCGTCACCGGCACGCGTACTTAAGTAACGGGCACGGTCATTACCGCTGGCGGTGAAGGTCAGTCCCCGGCCGTCGCTCTGCTGCAGCCGGTAACGGTCATCGTCTGGAGAGTAAGTCAGGGACGCGGTAAAGCTGTGCGTCCAGCCATACCCCAGTACGCCGTTGGCGCCGTTGTTTTCCCGGCGGCTGTTGTAGTGGCGTACAAAGCGTAAGCCCAGCGCACCCGGCAGGGCATGGAGGTCGGTCTCCCCCTGGTATTTATTACCGGTGACGACGTGGATCGGATTGCCGATGCTTAAACTCGGTAGCGTCGATACCTGGGAAGACAAGGGTTTGGGGGTTGTCTGGAAGGCACTGAACAGACCATCGCCGGTGCCACCACCGCTACTATTGGCCTGGCAGCTTTGCGGGTCCCGTCATTATCCCCGGGGCAGGTGTTCGTCAACTGGCACAGCGGGTTATCGTCCCGTTGTCCGGATCACTGGGATCTCCGGATCATCCACCGGATCCGTCGACGGATCACCGTCACCTGGATCCGGATTATCTACCGGGCGGTGACCCGTCCCCGGTCGGATCATCCGGGGGATTGCCCGGCGGCGTGCCACTCCCGCCGTCCACCGGCGCATTGCCGTCCGGGCGCGCTTCACTTTGCATCCGCACCGTCGCCACCGCCTGGATCGGAATCCGGTTGGCCGCGTAATACACCGCGTTCTTCGGATCCGTCACCGTCAGTGCGGCCGTCACTACGTTACTGATCAGCGGTACCGTCAAGCGGTAACCGTAGGTCACCTTGATCTTCAGCAGGTTGGCATCCTGGATACTCACCTGACTGGTGGCACCGGGGGTGTTGGGTAAATACTTTAAATGGCTGTTCTGGATCTCTTGGACTCCGGGGATCGGACTGGGGCCGCCAAAGTCATCAAAGGCCTGTTTTGTGGGGTTGAGGATCTTGATCTTTGTATAGCGTTTATCCTGGGTATCCAGACTCGCCCGGGTGATCGCCGCAATCGCGTCTTTGGCACTGCCGTCACCGCCGAACACCGGGGCTAGCCGCAGCCCTAAAGTCTCACGCATCGGTGCGGTCTGGGCGTGCGTTACTGCGCCGGTGCGCGCCGCTTCAAAGGTGGCGTAATCCAGCACCGTCTTGGCGTTGTACGCCATGACGCCCTGGAACCCGCCCAGACCGAGTAACAGCAACGCTGGGGTCGCCACCAAAAACTCCGCCATCGCCGCGCCGAACTGGCGCTTTTTATGCACGGGCCGGAGTGAGTGCGTTAACGGTGTGCAGGGCTGAGGGGGGCGTCTGTTCATGAGCGGATCCGTTCGTTCAGGGGTGAGAAATACCGGGTGGACTCGTTTTCTTATAGCCTGTCTGCTAACCCGCTGCAATTGACATCTTTCAATGACTGAAAGTGATTAAATATCGTTAATTTATCTTCCTTTCCTCATCTACTGTATCACTACGTAACCTGTGCGCTCGTGTCCCACCAACGCCTTCTGAAACGACAGACCGTCGACAGGTCACTGAACTTTCAGGGGAAAAAGCGCCGGTCAATCCACCGGCAAGCCACCCCACTGCTACTGAGTGATGTACCGGGTTGATTGATATTCTTCAATCACTTTATTTCACATGGATACCGCCGGATTTCCCCTCTTACGTGCCGTTTGCATCCTCCGTTGCGGGACGACCTGATCGGGTCGATGTCAGCAGTTCTTGCCGCACCACCGGTACCGATCGCGGTGCGTCAATCCCCAGTTTCACCTGTTTACCGGTGATACCCAGCACTTTGATGCGTACGTTGTCGCCGATGATCAGCGTTTGCTCGGGCGTGCGGGTGAGGATCAGCATGGTGTTCCTGATTGAATCAGCGTGAGGTAAAGCACGTGGCGTTTAATGACCAGTAGACGACCGCTTGGCATCTCCGCCAGTAACCGGGGCCAGACCGGTTCAGCATAGCCGTACTGACGGGCGATATTGTCGGCCGCTTCTTTGAGCACATCACGGGTGTCAGATTCGGCAATAACCGTCCTCTTCAGACCCCCTGCCGGGTCATTGTCCGGGCCGTATTGCACTAGCTTCATGGTGACTCCTCCCTGTTTCCTTGCCGATAATCGGTCTGTTTATACTTTTTTACTACCCATTCTATGGGCTTTAAAGGGCGTATCGCCTGGGTCTTTATCTGTGTGTTCAGAAAATGAAGCGGTTCCCTTTTTTAGAACTATTCATGTGTTCTTGTTTCAAGTACTCTGGCTCCTTGATCCCTTGCCAGGTCATTGTCCGGGCCGTATTGCACTAGCCTCATGGTGTCTCCTCCCTGTTTCCTTGCCGATCATCGGTCTGTTTATACTTTATTTACTACCCATTCTATGTGTCTTAAAGGGCGTTCTGTTGGGTGCTTTTTTCTGGGTGTTTAGAAATGAAGCTGTTCTTTTTTTAATATTTCGAGTGCGCTGGCTGCTTGATTCTTGTTTAACTGCCGGATTAAAAAATAGGTCCCGGTTTCTGACAGGCAACTACAACCGCCTCCGTAGTTCTGTAGCACAAACCAGAAGAAAAACACTGAATAAAATAGCACCCATATAGCCCCAATCCAATGGAACAAAAACGCCTTTGTTTCCAATTATGCTAACGCCTAGCACATTTGGAAAAACTATTCCTGCAAAAGCAACTGCTGCCACTAAAAGACGCGAAGGATAGAAGATCCACAACATTAAAATACAAAAAATACAAATGCCATATCCATATTGCAAAAATCTATACTGTTCCATGGGGATATAATAGGCATAACGTAAACCAAGCACAAAATAATGAACAACAACCGCAAAGCTCGCTAAAAATATAAAAACAGCTAATTTCATGATTATTTATCTAGTCGTACATGTGCATGAGGGGGTGGCATTCTGGATAATTTGCTGTTGATTCTGCTCCCATACACTAGTAACTTTTGGTCTCCAAATAAATCCAAGCACTGGTGCCTGTCTAAAATTATCTCCTTCGCCATAACTCCTGATTGTCACCGTGCCATTTGAATTGATAATCCCGTACCGAAGAACAAAGCCTTCATTGAGACCATGCGACCCAGCAATAGTATAGTTTACTACTACATCAGTAAACTTTTTGTTATCCGGTGATGGAACAATATAACTCATCACCAAATTAGTACTTCCCGCAGAAAATATAGGGCCTGCATTATTCACTGTGCCAAAAGGAGTAGCAGGTTTATCAGGTCCAGGCGTTGGACTGCTTACTAAACCATCTCTGACCTGATTTGCACACAATTTGCTAGAAGTAACAACATTGTACTTATGAAAAAATAAATTTGAAGGTCCAAATCCGGTCGCCCCAACATTATTCGGCACACTGACTGCAGGAACGCTAGAATCCTCTGGTTGAATATTAATTAATCCATTGGATAAAGTTGCCTTGCGCCCATCAATATCGACATAAGCTATTGGGTTACTATAAGCATACGCATAGGTATTAATCCCACCCTGCAACCCAATCGGATCACTGGTGGCATACCGCCCCGTGTCGGGATCGTAATCTCTGAAGTAGTTGTAATATTTCCCGGTCTCGGCATCTTCGTACTGCCCCGGGAACCGGAGATTCAGGGTGATCTTCTGGGTTTTTATTTGCGCTTTACCAAACGGACTGAAATCCGCCTGCCAGACCAGTTTGCCTTTGTTGTCTGTCGCTGCTCTTGGCGTCCCTAAATTATCCGTGTGCAAGGCATAGATTGTCTTGCCTTCCAGCTTGGTAAACGGCTGGTTGTTGTAATACAGATACTGGGCGGTGATCTTGCCCGTCTCGTTCGCTTCTGCAGTCAGGCTGTGGCCGTCGTACAGGTAGTAGGTGACTTTGGGTTTCTTGCTGTTCGAGTAAACAACCTTCTTGATCCGTTCCCCGAAGCGGTTGTAGGCGTATTCCGCAATCAGGGTTTTGCTGTTGCTGTTTTTATTAGCCTTGTTATTCAGGTTGCCGGTGCTTCGGTAGACCTTGGTAGGCCGTTGCTGACGGTTGTAGTCGTAACTCAGTTCACCGGCTTCTGTGGGACTGCCACTGGTGTTGTAGGCAAGTGTTTCTTGCTCATCCAGGGTGGGATTGCTTTTCTCGATCAGACGGTTGCCCTCGCCTTCTTTGGCATAGGTGTATTGTTCGGTGTCGGTGTTGCCGCTTTGATCGGTGTGTTGCTTCTCCGTGCGGTTACCTACCGCATCGTAATCGTAACGGTAGTCGCCCAGGCGCGTATCCGCGTGGGTCAGGCGGCCTAACTGATCGTACTGATACGTCTGTATACTGCCGTTCAAGTCAATGCCGGTGATCTGGCCTTGTTCATCGTAGTGATACTGCAAGGCCAGGGCTTGAGTGTTTTCAATGGCCACGACCTGTCCGGCTTCGTTGTAGCGTGTGACTGTTTTTGTGCCGTTGCCGTAAGTCAGGCTGGTTTGTCCATCGGTGTTGTCGTCGTCAATCTCGCCGATCAGCGTCTTCTGGCTAAAGCCCAGGAAGGTCGGTGTGGTGATGGCTCTGAGTTGGCTTTTTTGTTGTCCGTCTGCGTAATAGTGGTAATTCAGCACCTGACCATCGGGCAAGGTTTTTTGGGTGAGCTTTTGGGTGTTTGGATCATACGCATAACCGGTGGTAAATCGGTGACCGTCGATTTCCCGTGTTTGTGCCGTCAGTTGTCCTTCGAGGTTGTACTTAAAGGTCTCAGTACTGGTGGCGTCTGTGATGGTTTCGAGCAGACCGTTGGTTGTGTGGTAGCTCAGGACGGTTTTACCGTCGCTGGTTTGTTCTTCGATCAGCCGGTTGGCCGCATCGTAGGTGTAGGTGGTGGTGTGGCCTTCGGCATCGGTCTGTTGAATACGGTTACCCGCTTGATCGTACGCCCAGGTCTGGGTGCCGGTGTCGGCACTGGTGTGTGTGATTCGGTTACCAAAATCATCCGTGATGACGGTGGTGGCGTTGTTTCTCGCATCGATCAGGCCGTTGGCCTGACCGTTGTCGGTGTAGGTTAATTGCGTGGTGACGTTGCCCGGTTGGGTCAGGCTGAGCAGTTGGCCTACTCCGTTGTAGCTCAGTTCAGTGGCGTGACCGTCGGGGTTTTGAACCTGGGTCAGTTGGCCTTGTGCGTTGTACGCATAACGCGTGACATCGGTGCCGTTTTGGGTGGCGCTTTGCAGTCGTCCCTGGGCATCGTAGAGATAACTGACCGTGGCCAGGACGTTGCCACTGGCATTTAAAAGTTGACGGCTGGTTAAGCGCCCTTCGGTGTCCAGGTCGGTTTTTAACTGTTCGCCGGTGGGACCGGTCATCTGGGTGGCGCGTCCGGCTTCGTCGTAATTGAGGGTGAGCGTCTCACCCTCGGGGCCGGTAATCCCCGTGAGATGGCCGGTGGCATCGTAGGCGTAGGTGACTTTGTTGATACCCTGGGTGACGGTCTGTATTTGACCGCGGATTGTATACGCCAGCATCGTCGGCGTTTGCGTGCCTTTTTGCAGTTGCGTCGGGCGGCCTAATTGATCGTAGGCGAGTACCTGTTGAACGATGCCGTCCGGGGTGGTGAGGGTGTTTAGGCGATGTTTGTCGTCGTAGGTCAGTTGGATGACGTCTTCAACATCGTCTCTGGGGCCGTCGATGGCAATCAGGTCGCCGTGTGCGTTGTAGGCTAAGTGGGTGGTGCGTGCAATCGCCTCAAAACCGCCCTGGGTTTTGCCTGTGCTGGGGCGGTAGCCTTTTTCGGTGAGTTGGGTGGGCTGACCCTGGGGGTTGTAGGTCAGTTCGGTGCGGTGCTGGCCGTTCGGATTGATACTGGCTTTAACAACCGCACTGGGTTGTAAGCGTCCAGCGTATTCATACGCCAGTGTGGTGGGCGCTTGTTGGGCATTGTTCGTGTTGTGTTGCGTGATCCCCGTCGTTCTGCCTTTGTCATCGTAGGCATAATCCGTGGTGCTGCCGTCTTTCTTTTTAATCTGCGTGAGTTGGTATTGAGCGTTGTAGGCGTATTCCACATCGCCGCGTCCGCAGCTGTCACAGCCGGGCCCGTCGATGCGTAACACTCTTGCCACGCCGCCCTCAAGGGTGGTCGTGTAGGTGCTGATCTTGCCCTGGCTGTCGGTGACGTCGGTTTGATCGGGGGTGTCGAAGTTAAGGGTGACCTTGCCCGCTTCATTCGCGTGTTCACTGCTGATGGCACGGTCTTGTTCGTCGTAAGCCCAACTCGCATAACGAATGCCGCGCTCATCGGTTAGGCCGGTTAAGTTGTGCGCATCGTGGGCGTCTTCGTAGTGGTAGCTGCGGGTGCTCTGTGCGGTCTTTTCCTGTGTGTCACGGGTGACGGTGATCAGGTTTTGGTGGCGATCATACCGGTAGGTGGTCTTTGCACCATCCGGTGCGATCAGTACCTTGATCCGGCCGCTGGCGTAATACCCCAACGTCAGTTCCCGACCCTGCGGGTCAACCACGCGTTGCAGTTGATCCTGCGTGTTGTAGTGCAGGGTCAGACGTTTGCCCTGGGCGGTGGCAATCGTTTGCAGCTGACCTTGTGCATTGAACGTGCGCCAGCCGCCCGTGCGGTCGTACCAGCGTACCGTCTGGTTGGGTAATTGCGTTAACCAACCGTCCCCGGCGCGGGTGCTGAGATAACGGGTCTTGTCATTACCGCTGGCGGTGAAGGTCAGTCCCCGGCCGTCGCTCTGCTGCAGCCGGTAACTGTCTTCGTCGGCATGGTAAGTCAGGGACGCGGTAAAGCTGTGCGTCCAGCCATACCCCAGTACGCCGTTGGCGCCGTTGCTTTCCCGGCGGCTGTTGTAGTGACGTACAAAGCGTAAGCCCAGCGCACCCGGCAGGGCATTAAGGTCGGTCTCCCCCTGGTATTTATTGCCGGTGACGACGTGGATCGGATTGCCGATGCTTAAACTCGGTAGCGTCGATACCTGGGAAGACAAGGGTGTGGGGGGTGCCTGGAAAGCACGGATCAGACCATCGCCGTTGCCGGTATCACCACCACTATCGGCGGAACAGCTTTGCGGGTCGCCGTCATTATCCCCGGGATCACTGCAACTGTTCGTCAACTGGCAGAGCGGGTTATCGCCGTTGTCTGGATCACTGGGAGTGTCCGGATCATCCACCGGATCCGTCGACGGATCACCGTCACCTGGATCCGTATCCCCGGGTGGTGACCCGTCACTGGGCGGATCATCCGGAGGATTACCCGGCGGCGTACCGCCGCTGCCGTCCACCGGCGCATTGCCGTCCGGGCGCGCTTCACTTTGCATCCGCACCGTCGCCACCGCCTGGATCGGTATCCGGTTGGCCGCGTAATACACCGCGTGTTTCGGGTCGGTTTTTTCCAGCAGCGCCGTGACTACGTTGCTGATCAGCGGCACCGTTAACCGGTAACCGTAGGTCACTTTGATCTTCAGCAGATTAGCGTCCTGGATACTCACCTGGCTGGTCGCCCCGGGGGTGGTGGGTAAATACTTTAAATGGCTGTTCTGGATCTCTTGGACCCCGGGGATCGGACTGGGGCCGCCGAAATCATCAAACGCCTGTTGTGTGGGGTTGAGGATCTTGATCTTTGTATAGCGTTTATCCTGGGTATCCAGGCTCGCCCGGGTGATCGCCGCAATCGCGTCTTTGGCACTGCCGTCACCGCCGAACACCGGCGCCAGGCGCAGCCCTAAGGTCTCACGCATCGGTGCGGTCTGGGCGTGCGTTACTGCGCCGGTGCGTGCCGCTTCAAAGGTCGCGTAATCCAGCACCGTCTTGGCGTTGTACGCCATGACGCCCTGGAACCCGCCCAGGCCGAGTAACAGCAACGCTGGGGTCGCCACCAAAAACTCTGCCATCGCGGCGCCGAACTGGCGCTTTTTACGCACGGGCCGAATGTGCGTTAACGGGGTGTGGGGCTGAGGGGGGCGTCTGTTCATGAGCGGGTCCGTGCGTTCAGGGGTGGGCTGGGTGAGTGACCGTTATGGCGTCATCTGGGTCGGTTGAAACGACCGCGGCCGTCGTGTGGGAGTCGGGTGTTTTGGTTGTATCGGGTGTTGCTGATGACAAGTCCGGTGCGGGCGGTTGCGTTTGACGCTTGGGTACCGAAGGCAGGACGGGATCAACCTCGGGTACAACGGCCGCAACGGCTTCGGTATCACGGGTATTTTCTGTGTCATATAACACCCCGTCCAATGCACTCAGGCGGTCTTGCATCAGCGCCTGTTGACTCATCAACGACTGCCCCTGACCGGCCTGTAGAATCGCTTGCGCCTGTAACAGGTACACGGTGGATAAGTTGTAATACACCTTGGCCCAGCTGGGTTCACGTACCAGCGTGGCCTGGTAGGCTTCGATGGCCGCTGCATAACGGCCCTGTTGCAGTTGCACATTACCCAGCCGGAACCAGGCGTGTGCATCGGCGGGCGCTTTGGCAATCACCTCGCGGTAGCTGCGTTCAGCCTCCCGCCAGTGGCCTTGTGCATACGCGGCATCGGCCCGGCTGACGGATTCAAACACATCACTGTGTGACTGCACGGGCAGGCTGGCACAGCCACCTAACAGGGCTAAACTTATTAAGCCGATGCACGCCGTCAGATACTTTTGTGTTGTGGTGTTCATACTGCCTCCCAGACCAACCGGTCGCCCACCGCCAGGCCTTGACGGGCAATGCTACCGTTAGCCAGTTCCAGGGTGTGTCTGGCTTTTGGCGCACCGGATAACCGGTTCGGTAACAATGCTGGCACGCATTTTAGAATATTGCCGTGCTTATCCAGGTACACCACATCCAGTGCATAGCGCATGCCGAAGGTGTGTACCTGGGCGCACGGACTTAATAACAGGCCGTCTCTGGCAGCCAGTGGCGGACGACCTAATAAACCTCTAAGACGCGAGCCAAACCGGCGTGCATGCCCGACCCGCTGTAAATCCAGCGCGGTGGCGGTGAAGGTGCGGGAATCGACTTTGCTGATTTTAATGCTGGGTAACATGTCAGGAACCTCCGCTGTCCGTGCCGCTGCCTTGTGTGATGGTCTCCAGCTCCATGGTGCCTAACACCCCACCGGCAATCACAAACAGCGAACCCCGGTAAGGACACGCCAGATCCATGCGCACAAACATCAACTTCTCACCGCTGAACTTCGCTGTCTTGGTGGTGAACAACGGATCGTTGACGTCGCTCACTAGCTCTTGTGGATGATCCACCACCCCGTTGCCGTTCTGATCTTCATACAGTTGCAGCACCGATGGCCCGTTCGGGAAGGTGTTGCCGCTGAAGTTAAGGGAAATCGTTAAATCGACGTCGCTGATCACCACACTGCCGGTACCCCCGGTATCTAACACGGAGATCAACACCGGAATATCCTGAAACACTTCGCCAAACCGGCAGTCGCCATTGGCATCACGGAATTCTGATATCGTAAAACTCTGACTGGCCGGGCTGATTCTGATTTCCGTGCCGGGTGGAAATGCGGTGTCATCAGCGTCGCCGTTGGTGCCGCCCCCGCAGCCACTCAGTCCCCATATCATCAGACAGGCAAGCACGCCATGATGACTTTTTTTAAAGTTATAATATGTTTTCATGTTGTAACCCTTTATTGTTTTATTCATTGTCTTGAATTCCCCCACCTGATTCACAGCGGCCAGTAATAAGCCCACACCAGCGGCTGCATCGTGATCACCCCTTGCAATAACGCTTTACTCAAAATCAGAAACCCCAACACCAGAAAAGTGTTTGGAAAAATGAACATGACCAGTGGCCCCAGCAACTTTACGGGTGCTTCCATCGCCTGTTTCTCCGCTTTTAAAAATCGTGTGGTACGTAACTGATCAGATTGTGCGCGTAACACCTTGCCCAAACTTGATCCGGTTTTCTCGGCTTGAATGATGCTGCTCACCACGCCATTAATGCCATCACTGCTGACCCGGTCCGATAAATCCCGTAACGCCTCTGCACGCGGTTTACCCGCCCGGACATCCCGCAGCACCCGGCTGAATTCCAGCTTCAATGGCCCGGCCGGTGCCTTGCGCACCGCCTGGGTCAAACCACCGGTCATGTTGGTGCCCGATTCTACCGCCAGGATAATGATGTCCAGATAAAACGGCAGTTCGCGGAATATGCGTTTGTTGCGTTTGTCGGTGGTCTCTTTTAGCCACAACTCCGGGTAGAAAAATCCACCGACGGCGGCCAGTATGATCAATACGGGTGAAACCCCTTTACCGAGCATCGCGCTCAACAATGTTGTAAACACGATCCCCATGAACACCATCAAAAACTTGCCCATTAGAAACTGTTCAGGACTCAGGCTGTATTCCATACCGGCCTGACGTAACCGTAAATGTGTTGCCATCCGGTAATTGCGTGTCACCCATGAACTGAAATAGTGAACACCGAGTTGAATCAAAGGCCAACCTAAGCGGTAACCCAGCGGTGGCCGATCCAGATAGGTGCGATTCTCATCAGGAACCTCGGCAAAAATACGGTACACGCTCATGATTAATAGCATGATGGCGGCACCCAAACATAGACTGATCCAGAGCATCACCATCAGACATCAATCGAGACGATCTTGCGAATCGTCATCGCTCCAAAAATTGACAGCACAAAAATCACTGCCAGAAAAATCCAGCCCAGCAGGCCGCTGAACATAGCCGCCATGGCTTCCGGTTCCATAAAAGTCAGGGCAAACATAATAAAAAACGGCAACAGTCCGACTACCCAACCTTGTAATATGCCTTGTGCCGTCAACGCCCTGATCTTGCCTTCCATTTCCAGTTTGCGCCGCAAGGTGTCTGACAGGCGTTCAAATATCTCGGCCAGGTTGCCACCCAGCTCACGGGATATCTGCACTGCGGTTACCACCAAATCCATCTCTTCCAGATCCACCCGTTCGGCCAGGTTATCCATGCCTTCATCCAGTGTCAGGCCGAGTTTCTGCTCGCGTAAAAACAACGAGAATTCCTGGGCGATTGGACCTTTGGTTTCTTGCACCATAATTTGGGTGGCACTGATAAAGGTCGCACCGGCACGCATACCACCGGCCACTTGTGCCAGGGTGTCTGGCAGACCGTTGCGGATGGTTTCCCGGCGCTTTTTTTCCAGCCGCCAAAACACCAGCTTCGGTGCTATCAACAACACGCAGATGGCTAGCACGACATACACCCACGAGTGCGTTAACAGATACACGGCCACCGGTATTAACAGCAAACTGACAACATTAACGAAGAACACTTTGCGCGCATCAAGGAATAAAAACAGCGTGTCCATGCGTGAACCGGCAGATTCGGTAAAGTGGGTTTCATACCGGTTGTAACCTTGCAGGCTGACGGTAAGCGAAGACCAGATGAGCGCCGATAACGATAAAAACAGCAGTACCAGGATAGCGTTGATATCCATTACACGCCCTCCTCTGCCGTTACCTGATCAAATATTGACACGTCCACCGGCACGCCTATCGTAGCCAGTTGTTCGTAAAAGGCGGGCACAAAACCGGTCGCTTCAAAATCGCCTTGTACCTTGCCGGATTTATCCGTGCCATGTTGCCGGAACACGAATATATCCTGGAGTTGTACCGTTCCTGATTCGATACCCACTACTTCGGTGATGCGAGTAATCTTGCGGGTACCGCAAGGGAATCGGGTTTGCTGAATAATGACATCCACTGCTGAGGCCACCTGTTCTCTTATCGCGGTCACTGGTAGATCCATGCCCGCCATTAGTACCATGACTTCAAGCCGGGACAGCACATCGCGTGGACTGTTGGCGTGCGCTGTGGTCAGTGAACCGTCGTGGCCGGTATTCATCGCCTGCAACATATCCAGCGCTTCACCGCCACGACACTCGCCAACAACAATACGGTCCGGCCGCATACGCAAGGTATTTTTAACCAGTTCACGTATGCTGACCTGGCCACGCCCTTCCAAATTCGGCGGACGCGCTTCCAGTGACACCAGGTTAGGTTGATGTAATTTGAGCTCCGCCGCATCCTCTACGGTGACTATGCGTTCAGTATCCGGAATAAAGTTGGACAGCACATTTAGCAAGGTGGTCTTGCCAGAACCAGTTCCGCCGGAGACGACGATGTTTTTTCGTTGCTCAACACAGATGCGCATGAAATCAACCATCTGCTGGTTGATCGAACCAAAGCCGATCAGGTCAGTAAAGAGTAATCGCTTGGTGGCAAACTTACGGATAGTCAAACTGGGGCCGCGTATTGCCAGCGGTGGAATAATGGCATTAACACGCGAGCCATCTTTCAAACGTGCATCCACCATTGGGCTGCTTTCATCAATGCGTCGGCCCAGCGGAGTGATGATACGTTCGATGACTGATAGCACGGCAAAATCACTGCTGAATTGCTTGCCACTCAGCGTTAGCTTGCCATCGCGTTCGACAAATATCTCGGCATGGTTGTTGACCATGATTTCGGTCACGGCTTCTTCGGCCAGAAATTGTTCCAGTGGTCCAAGGCCGACTGCTTCATTAAGGACGTTGGTGCGTAATACATTTTTGTCAATCTCGGATGGAAATCCGGAATCCAGATGTGTCATGACACCATCAAGCAATTGCTCCGCCTCAGTGCGTAGTTGCTGATCCGACATGCTGTGCACATCCTTACGCCGCAAGTCCATTTCGGCGATCAGATGTTCGTGAACAATCTTCCCCCAATAAAGTAATTGTTCGTTTTTTTCATTGTGCTCGCTACCGGGCACATTATCCTGTTCATTTTCATTTGCTGCAGTGGCCTGTGTCTCCAAGGTTGCAGTAGCCAGTCGCGGTTTAACAATCAACCCTTCATCTGCCACAACCCAGAGTGTTACATTTCCAATCGTAATTTCATCTTCAGCAATTATCGGCCCATATTGAATTACACGCTCGCGGTTTACCCAGGTACCCGTCATGCTGCCAAGATCTTCGATGCTCAATCCATCCGAAGTGACTGCAATGGTGGCATGCCGTTTAGCAACCTGACGGTTTTTGATAATCAGGTCATTGCGGCGGCCACTACCAATCGTGCATTGTTCATTGACCACATTAAGATGGCGGCGGCGATTTCCTTCTAGCTGATAGATAACATCAAACATGGTTATTCCAGTATTTTATATTTGAGTTTCTTGCCCACTTTCTTCAGGCGTTCCCGGCTGTTTTTAAGTAAGGTTGTATTGCGCTTACTCATTTTTTGCTGGCGGGGTTTTTGTAACTCGGGGGTAAGAAAGATTGCTAACTCAGTCAGGCGGTCAATGGAATCTTTGGTGCGGAACAAGGCACCAATAAAAGGGATGTCACCCAGACCAGCGACTTTGTCAAAATCCTTACTGTTTTGCGCATCTAGCAACCCGGCAATAACTATCGTCTCTCCTTCTGTAACGTTGACTTCAGTTTGGGCGCGGCGGGTTAACAATCCCGGCGCACCTGCGACCGATACAGCGGGGTCAATCTGACTGACTTCCGTGAGAATTTTGGTGTAGATATCGCCTTGCTTGTTTGCGACGGGCGAAACATCCAGACGGATACCGTATTCCTTAAACTCAACTGATATCTGACCATTGGCGCCAACGACTGGATATGGGATTTCGCCACCCGACAAAAAGGTAGCTCTGCCCCCATTGACACAACTTAATGTCGGCTCAGCCAGTGTAACGGCGTCACCATTGGAGGCCAGGTAGTTGATCCGCGAAGTAATCGAAGTTGCCAACCCAAAATGGGTGGAAAAAGGTTTGATGGCAGAAGGTAAACCATTTTGAATACCCAGGGCAGCATCAACTGGCGGCCTGAATAAACGCGAGGACACCACATCACCGATCGTGGCAAAGGTTGGCCCTGCAATATCTTTGGTCCAGTCGATACCCAGTTTGCTCAGCGCGGATTTACGAAACTCGATGATTTTGACTTTCATGTTCACCATGGTTTGCAGGTGCACACGCATTTCAGGATCTTTGGCAGTCACATAGATGTTGTAATCTGTCTGCGACCCGTCCTTGTTCCATAAATGCAGTGAGCTGCTGCCTTCTGCAAGTGCAATCACTAGCAGTTCCCCGGTTTCCAATACTTCTGCGCGGATTACCGCGCCTTTGCCAATGGCAACACGGTCAACCTTCACCTTGCCCAATACTCTGACTTCGCCTGCAAACAAATCTATATTTTCAGCATAAGACAGGCTTGGTAATAACAAAAATATACCGGTAATCAAGAGTGCAAATATTTTATATATATTATTTTTATACATAATTTTTATCTTTTTTATAGTCAAACTAGCGTTATTTAGGTATGGCTGCTTTTATGCACCACCAATAATGTATTCAATGCCTTTTTTCTTGATGATGCGGCGTTTTTTCTTTTTAACGGGTACAGGTCTATTTAATAATTGCGAAACTGTATAAGCAGCAGGACTGATGGGCTGTTCATCTTTTGGGTGCCGCAAGGTTGCCGTTATGGTTCCAACACTGCGCGCCAATACAATTTTCTTGGCAGTTTCAGGCGTCACTTGAACAGTGATGGTTTGATAGACCCCAGTTGCCTGTCCGGTTTTATCGGTGATGGTTTTGGTACCGGTTGCCAGTACATGCAAGTTCTGAATAACCGGGTAGACTGATTTTTCATAGGTCATGAACAAATCGATATTATCTGACGGTTGCAGAAAACCGGAGATTGAATTGACTTCATCAACCGGCACTGTCATGGCACGCATGCCGTCGACCAAAGACCCGGAAAAGGTAGGTGCCAAACCTCCTTCCAGATGCGCCCAGAGCAAGGGTTTGCCTTCATCGATATCAAAACTCAGATGCTGTCCAACAGCAATATCAAAATTTTCATTGCTGACCGCATTGGCATGTGCGTACTTGGCTGGTATCTCCCGTAGCGACAAATCATTCTGTGTAACAATCTCACCGCGCACCATTTGCCTGACAGGAACAACCATTTTTACCATCGTTTCGGTCTTTTCGAGCTGGCCTTTGTAATAAGCGACTTTGTCCTCGATAAAGTCATTCGCCAGATAAACCCCACCACCCCCCAATGCCAACGAGAGCATCAGCATGACGATATTTTTGCTGGATTTAGTTTTCTGCTTTGGTGCAGTATTTTCAATTGTTGTTGACATATTTATATCTCCTGTATTTTTTTATTTACTGCCAGTGCGCCGCCGACATAATTATTTTATTTATACAATTTCAATTTATTTACTACTATTGTAGAACGGCTTTAGTACGGAATTCATCGCGGCTAAAGCCGCTCCTACAGATGCTTGCTAATTAATCATAGGTTCCCTAATTTATTACCCCTGTAGGAGCGGCTTCAGCCGCGAAGAACCACTTGATGCATAATTTAACCAGACACTCCTTATGGCAGTGAAAGTAAAAATGACGAATTCTGATGAAAGCCTCGCAGCGCATCCATAAACAGGCTCATGACTGATTGATTGCCACCGACCAGGGGCGCAAATAACGCTAACAACATAATCATGGTAACGATCACCCATTCAGTTGAAACACTTCCCCGTTGTTTATTTAACATCTTTTGCATCCTGTATTTTCTTCATCACTCTTCAGGTTTTAGTAGCAAGAATATTCGCCAATATTACGGTTCTTCCCCTGTTTTTACTGATTGCAATCTCACAGGATTTACCTGATCGATTGAATAACATAATTGACACACTCGACTGATTTTTGGCATGCGCCAATGACCATCCTTTGGCACGCATTTTTGAATGGTAAAAATCAGCGTTGGATTTAATCGAGAAGGTATTCATCAAGACAATGGTTGTGGCTGTTTTTGCACCGTCTTTTGATTCAGTACTGGAGATGAGTTGCGAACCACTCTTGCGGGGGAATTTTCGGGTGGTGCGGTTGCTACCGGGCGTAGATCGGATATCGATCTGGGATGCAAACCCTTCTGTACCACCGGAACGGCTGTTCTTTACCTGGATAACCGTTTGCAGGTTGTTCTCAAGTTGACTTATAGTTTGCCACTCCCCCACCTTGTTTTCTACAAACCCCGGCACACTGGGATCAGCTGAGTCTTTCCATTGAGCACGGTAAAATTCAAGCACTTCATTAACGTTTGCTACTGAGGTCAATTGCTGAATTTGCATCGGCACGCCATTCTGTTCAATATTTTCTGCAACCCAGGCTGTCCTGGTACCAGGAGGTAATGCCAGACTAGCAAGGCCTTCAGCCCACACAGGTGAAATTGCACTACCGAGAAGTATCAAAGTAGAAATTAATTTTTGCCGATAAGTCATGTGTAACACACCCCTATTTCACTGGCCCATGACGATCGGGAGGCAACACATCAGGCTGCACCTGGCCAAATGCGTCTTCCAAACCGGCAATATCGGTTATCATGGGTAGTTTGCCTAACAGTGCCAGTGCATTACCTACCGGCCGAAGTATCCCCAGCGGTACCAGTGACATTGTTCGCTCTTCAACCTGCTCTGCACTTTCTGCGCTCCAGGTGTCAACCAGGATGGAATTATTTCTACTAACACAGGCAAAGACCGCATTATTGTTCTTGTCGAAACAATCCTTTTTGCCGGCAAAGAAATGATTGCTGCCAATATTGGCGCGAACCTCTACATCGTATAAGCCGTTAGTTCGTAAATCCCACTTTGCATCTGAAATTACACTGCTTAATGCCCCCATAGCATGGACGCCTTTTACCAGTACGCCACCGGCTTTATTTGGGATTTCACCATCGTTAATATCAAGAAGAAGATTATTTTGCCCGGCAGTAAACAGCCGGTTTTGCGAACCATTCTGGTTTTTAGAAATGCCCGACCAAAGCGCATTCTTGCTAGTGATTACACCTTTTCCCTGATTCTGATTCAGCATCACATCAGCATCTGTAAAAAATCGGTTCTCAACTTCATCACGCAACTGGGATGGTGATTTATCCGTAACCGTCATTTCCCAGGCCGCATAGCGACTGGCTTGAATTGTGGTCTGGTTGATACTCGACACCTTTCCCATCCAGGGCATCATGGTGAGTGCTGGAACCAAAACAACTGCCAACACGACAAACTCTGTCATTGCACTGCCTGACTGATTATGTGTTATGCGTAATTGCATCTGATTATCCTTTTGCGCATGCGCTTATTTACCTAGCAGAGTGCCTACTTTGTTTAACCCATTCTGGGTTGATGATTGCAGACTATCTATTTTCTGCTGGACAGCATCAATTTGCTGTTGAATTGATGCTGTTGCATTACTAATTCTGGTTTGCAAATCCTGATTGAGTTGCCCAATCTGATTATTCAGTGAGTCAATGCTATTTGTAAGTTGTGTGGCAATCAGCGGATCGGTCGCTGCTGCAAGGTCTGATTGCTTTTGCAGGAGTTGCTGTTGCAAAGCCTGATTCTGGACATCAAATTTATCCTGTATGCCCTGGACTGTGCTGTCTAATTGCTGCGAAAGACTGGCCAGTTTTTGCTGCAAAGGTATTAATACTTGGTTATTAACGGCGGTATTTGCAGTTTGAGCCGTGTTATAAATACCTTGCGCTACTTTGACTGTATTTCCGCCATACTTTTGCAGACTACTTTTTGCGACATTTTTTGCCGCATTGGTTAAGGCCTTTTTTAGAACATCCTGCGCCTGATCCACAATGACATCTTTTGCCTGATCGAGTATCTGTGTTGCGTTTACGCCATTTTTAAGTGCAGCTTTTACAGTAGCTCCCGCACCACCATAATTGGGCAGGCTATTTGCCAAACCGCTGGCGTTGCGGATGCTTGCGCTGATTCCAGTCTGCTGCAGGTTATTGGCGAGTGCGTTTTTCTGTGTGACAGCAGTATTAAGCTGATTAAGGCGTTGTTTTACTGAAGACAATTGTTGTTGGATGGAATTTTTGGCAGCCTGGGTAGTCGCTTTCGACAATGCTGTCTGTAACTGCTGCTGTTTAGTTTTTAGGAGATTTATTTCCCCGGCTTGCTGGTTAATGTATTCCTGAACACCGGCAAGAACACCACCGCTGGCAGCACCGGCTAGTTCTGGTGAATTTATTAACCAGGCGGCCATTTGTTCTTGCTTGGGCAACTCGGTCAGGCGTACTTCCCAATAGGGATTAAATAAGCTGGCGTATTCTTTTCGGACTATTTTGCGCCCGTTATGCAATGCTATTAATTCATTCCGGCCCTTTTCGTACACCGGCCGGTCATAAGGCCCATACACCGGCCTTTTAAAATAGACCTCACCACTGCCCACTGCTGAGGCCACTTCGCCAGAAAGCTTGTCGCCTGCGTAAAACATACCGCTCTCGACGGCACCTCTCCGGTTAGCGCCTCCTGGAGGATTGGGCGATCCCAGATTGGGGATTTTGGTTGATGTTCTTATTTTTTTCCCGGGCGCATTCACTTCAACCCTTAATAGCAACCGGGGATCCTGATTGGTTTCGTTTAAGTCCTTTAAGTCGTAGTAAGCTCGTACACCGGAATAATTAGCGCCGATATCCAATGCATTGTTATCAGCAATGCCTTCGGCTTTCGGATTCTGTCTTTTGCCATCGGTAGCCCACTTGGGACAGTTACTTCCACTACCACTGCTATTACCACTGCTATTACCACTGCTATTACCACTGCTATTACCACTGCTATTGCTATTGCTACATTCAATATCATCTTGTACATAACTTTCACCCCAGCCAACAGGGAGAAGTTCTCGATGTTTTTTGAATCTGAGCCAGTTATGCCATTTTGGTTTCCATTTTTCACTGTGCAAAGAAATCGTATCCTTGGCTTTCCATTCCCATTCAGAATTAGTAGATCCCGGTTTGTGTATAAGCCGAGTCTCACCATCTTTGACAATATTGTAACGATGACTACCAAGCCACAACCAATTGTTATCAAACCCGATGCCAGGAAGTTTTGTGCCAGGCTCAATGAAGCTTCTTTTTCTTGAAAAATCATCCCGTGAAGCGGTAATCAGGTCTCCCTTACGGCTAATCTCATCAAGGTTGGAGTTGTCATACCTGTCGGTAATATCGCCCCATTGCAAGGCGTTTCTTGCCAGGGAAGCAATGTTATATGTTGAGTCAACTTTATAGCGGCTATCATTTCGTTCAACAACTTCTTTTACAATAGAAGGCGTCGCTGCGAAGGTAGAAACATACATCACTTGTTGAGTGGTACTAAGCACACCAGTAACTACATCCAGAACAGATACAGCTGCCTGCACAAGCGGCTGAACAATCTGGTCTACATAATCGGTTATTTGACTATAGTACTTTGTCACTTGACCGACAAAGGGTATCCAGCCCAGGTAAGTATCCAGATTTTTACTGGTCACTTTCTGGTAACTCGACCAGCTTGACAGACTGACCAGTTGTGCAATGGATACCTGATTAGCCACCATGGCACGGTTGGTATAAGACTGAAAATTTAGCGCGCGTGCCTGCCAAATAAGCCCGCTGTATACGGCCGCATCCGCTGCGTTGGTCAGACGTGACTTTTCTGAGGTCATCTGACCAGTATTGAAGAGTACAAGGCTACCGAGCGTTACCATCATGATTAACGCAAGTCCCAAAGGAAGCGCCTGGCCTTTCTGATCTTCCATTTTCTGAAAATATATTCTCATCGCAGTAATCAGCTTTACTACTAGGGATATGTTTAGCTATTCCAGGCGTATTTATTTATCGTAAATGGAAAACTATTAGTTATGCCTGTTTATAGTTGATACGCACCTCATAATATTTACCGAGGCGCGCATCAAACAAAGCCAAACACTAAACCCATCAATGGTATCTAGTAAGCTTGATTTTTCTTTTACTGGTTATAAGTACCCAAACCATTCCCGTTAGAAACATTAGCGGAATTTGTAGTTGCGGCTGCGGCATGAGTACCTGCTGTAGTTATGTTTGCACCACCATCATTGCCTGCAAGCTCTTCAGTCATGCCTGCAACCTGAGATGTAACTGTATCGCCAAAATAACCAAACACTGCGATTGCTGCGATTGCTATCAAGGCAACAATTATGATGTATTCCGTCATACCCTGACCTAGCTGACGGGACTTCTGTGCTGCTTTTTTTCTTAAAGACATAATTGATCTCCACTCGTAAGAATTAATATTGTCTCTCATGCTCCTTGTGGAAAGCTTGAGATGGTTTATTTATATCGATTCCAGGAGAGGGTTGCAATTGACATATGTCAATAACGTTGAATGCATTAAAATCAGGTTGTTAACTAAATAACTTCATTTACATTACAAACTCAGTTAGCTTGTTACTGTAACGATACATGAGCAGATATTTAACAGGTAATACTATTAGATTAGCGTGCAAGTGACTGGCAAACAGACGTATTAATGGCTTCTTTATAAACAGATTCTAAGCCTGACTGATTAAAGGTTGAATGGAATCACGCGATTGACATTTTTCAATGGAAATATTTTTATTTTTAGAGGTAAACGTAAAACAAGCTGACATTATTTTGATATTTACAGAAGGAAAGTTTTATAGCTTGTCATGAAGAAATTGTAGGAGCGGCTTCAGCCGCGATAGGCGTAACCTTCATCGCGGCTGAAGCCGCTCCTACAAGTATTACTCAGGTAATTAGTTATATAGATTGAATTTTCGAGATTAAGGACAAAGCATTTTTCTTGAGTAGGATTTGGTCAATATCACCCGAATGTGGTTTAGCCGCTTTCGATAGCTCGTCCGCCGCCATCAGCATTAAACGTGCCCAGGGTATCACCTGGACGCCGTTACTCGTCAATTGGATAGGATGACGATGAAGTAGCTTTACACCTAACCCTGCTTCAAGACGACCAATCTGAATGCTTAATGTTGACTGTGATACTTCACATAATTCTGCTGCTTTACCAAAGTGGCAGGAATCTGCAACTGCAATAAAGTACCGCAATTCCTTAAACGTCATCCTTTGTAACCCCCCTGGCTTTAACGTTTTTAAATAATCATTAACGCAATTTATCTTTCTTTTGCATATGTCATGTATCACGCATATGTCTTCTAATTAACTTGGAACCAGTCTATCATCAAATATTATGGAATGAGTAGTTATTTGACGAACAAATAATTTACCTATTGTAAATACCGGTTTTTAAACTTAATTTAAAATTCTAAGGATAGAAATAATCATGCGCTACTACCATTTTTTACTATTACTTTTACATTTTTTATTCGCATTTAGCAGTTATGCGGGTAGTCCCACACCTATAATTCCCGCTATTTCTATAGAGTATCTCGACGATCAAAGCGCTGCTCTTATACCACTCTTGAAGTCACAGTACGGATTATGTGTCAGTGAAAAACGCATGTACCAAAGCATACAATCCCAGGGTATCGCCTGGGATGCAGCAAAAAAGGATCTTCCTCCCGGTTATTTCGTAGGAGGTAATCCACAGCCTGAACCTGATTGGATAAAAGAAAAAGTTGGTATTTTTACAGAAAAACAATACCTGTTTGGCGACAAATACGCGCAGTATGTCTACCGAATAAAATATACATTTTCCAACGATGGACGCTGCCGGTTGCTAAAAACTGAATCCCTAAAGATCGAGAAAGATGACGGTGTTTACCGTTACATGATCACACTTAGCGAAAAGATTCAAGCAGGTGCCACTCCTGGTTCCGGAGGCCCAACACTCTCTAGTCAATATAAGTACAAACAGGTTCGCCGCATGGATAGCCGGGCTCTCTCTAATCGACAGGCTACTGCTAATTTGGCCCCTTTGAAAAACGATCCTGCATTCGCAGCTCTTATTTCTCAGGCATTATCTGACAGCACTGTTAGCAGAACGCCCGGTACCAAAAGACAGGCAAACCAACACACAATTGACTTGATGGATAAAGCGTTTCAAATTTCTGTAAGTAAGGCAAACATTGGTAGCCTGCCGTTAGCTAACGATGAGCATATTGTACTGGGTCAGCCATGTGATATTGTCTCCAGTAAAACTTTCCCAGGCCGCGCCTGGTACTGGCAGCCGATGCATACTTATCCTGGTCCCGTTGATAGAAATATAATTTTAAAAACCGAGTCTACAACGTTCGGTGCAGCAAATATCAGCGTAAAAGAGGCCATACGTTTTGAAGTCAAGTCCAGTCTAGATGATGCTATATTTGTACCAGAACCAGATCTACTAAGAAATAATTAATTTACATTGCATATTCTGTAGGAGCGGCTTCAGCCGCGATGGTTTGCGGTATCACCTTTCGCGGCTCAAGCCGCTCCTACAATTTATTACGATCTAAATAGAGTCGATATCACTGTATCCAGTGCATATTGCACTTCTGGTAAATCTTTTGATGCATCAATGATTCGAAATCGATTGGGTTCTTCTTCAGCCCGTTGTAAATAAGTTTGCCGGACTTTATTAAAGAATTCTTGCTGTTCCTGTTCAAAGCGATCCAACTCCCCGCGTTTACCCGCTCTTTCTAGGCCTATTTCAATCGGTAGATCGAATAGCAGTGTCAGATCAGGGCGGAAATCACCTTGCACAAAATCTTCCAATGTTTGAATACGTGTTATATCAATACCACGACCACCACCCTGGTAGGCATAGGTTGCATCTGTGAAGCGGTCGCAGAGTACATAGTTGCCTGCCTGCAGAGCAGGTCTGATTACCTTGCTGATATGTTCTGCTCGCGCTGCAAACATTAATAACAGTTCGGTATCGGAATCCATACCGGTATAATCCGGATTGAGTAATAACTCACGAATACCTTCCCCAAGTTTTGTACCTCCGGGTTCACGGGTAACCTGCACTGTTTTTCCGGCCGCTTCCAGCTTTTGTTTTATATAAATCAGGTTTGTGGATTTTCCGGCACCTTCTCCGCCTTCCAAAGTTATAAACAATCCGGGTTTTTTAGCCATCATTGTTTTTTCTTCTGATAGCGGTTAACGGCATTATTGTGTTCCCGTAATGTTTTTGAGAACTGATGCCTGCCATCACCACGTGCAACAAAGTACAGCTCACCTCCATCGAGTGGATGTAATGCTGCGCGGATAGCCGCTTTGCCGGGCATAGCAATTGGTGTCGGTGTTAATCCGCCACGTGTATAGGTGTTATAGGGTGTATCGGTACGCAAGTCGCGATAGCGTATATCACCGTCATAGCTTTCGCCCATGCCATAAATAATTGTTGGGTCAGTTTGTAACCGCATACCCTGTTTTAAACGTCGTGTAAATACGCCTGCAATTCTTGGTCGCTCTTCTGGTTTGCCAGTTTCTTTCTCGACAATTGAGGCTAGAATTAATGCTTCGTAGGGCGTTTTTATCGGGATACCCTCTTCTCTATTCGGCCACTCTTTTGCCAGAAATATTTCCATGGCATCATAAGCACGCTTTAAAAATTCAACATCAGTCATGCCGCGTGGAAAGTGATAAGTTTCCGGTAAGAAACGGCCTTCAGGATGTATATCTGGCTGACCAATTGCCGCCATGACGGCTTGCGGATTTATATCATCCAGTTTATGTGTCAAATGTTTTGATGATTGAACTCTGACCATTAATTGTTTAAAGGTTTCACCTTCTATAAGTGCCAACTCGTGTTGAATCACTTTGCCCGTTGTAAAATGGCGTAACAGTTGTTCAGGATTTACATCACCCGGCACATGGTACTCACCTGCCTTGATTTTATTATCCAGGCCTAGATAGCGGCCCAGTGCGACTAAGTAATATGGGTGCTTTATAACCCCATCTGCGGCTAACTGTTTAGCAATAGCTCTTAATGAACTACCGGGTGCGATATCTATCGCTATTTCCTCAGTGTCAGCTACCAGTTGATTTTCGCGAAAGGTATTGAAATCCAACACGAGCCAGGCCAGAGCAAAACAAGCTATTATAAAAAAAAGGCCAAGTACCTGGCTAACAAATCTTTTCATTATTTATGATGTCTCTGATTAACTCACAATAATCTGTAGGAGCGGCTTCAGCCGCGAAAGGCGATGTTACCGGCCATCGCGGCTGAAGCCGCTCCTACAGTATTTGTACCGTTCACAAGGAGATTTATCTAGCATACCAGTTTTCAGAAGTATCATGCGTAGCACGCATTGAAATTACTTTCTGCAACGCTTCAGTAATAGGGCCAGGTTTATAATGGGTTATTCCGGTAATCTCACAAACCGGCCTGACCTCGAAAAGAGAATTCGTCATAAATATTTCATCGGCTGTTTTCAATTCAGTCTCTGATATCTGACTTATGTTAACCACAATACCGGCAGCTTGAGCGAGGTCAATCACCACAGAACGCATAATACCTGCAACACCACACTGTGATAAATCCGGCGTTTTCAGCTGCCCATCTTTGGCCAAAAATATATTACTCATCGTACCTTCGATTAACCAGTTATCGGTATCAAGCAGTAATCCTTCCTGGATTGATTCGTCATCCCATTCGTTTCTGGCCAACACTTGTTCTAACCGGTTCAAGTGTTTGATGCCTGCCAGCAAGGGTTGTCTAGCTAATCGGGTTGTACACAACATAGCCTTGATGCAACGCCCGTTATCAGCTTCCGGCATTGCAGATACTTTAATGATGGTATTGGATTGGCTATCGCTGCTGCGTTTATAACCACGCGCTGAATTTCCTGCTGTGAGGATTAGCTTGATGACAGCCTGCTCGTAATGGGTAGCTTGTTGTTGAAGGGTTGCTGACAATAGTTTCATATTGACAAGATTAATACTCAATATGTCACAGCCTTGCTGCATTCGCCGTAAGTGACGTGCCAGGAAACAGATAACACCGTTACGCACAACCATGGTTTCAAACAGGCCATCGCCGTATTGCAAACCACGGTCTTGGTTGTTGATCAGATCAACCGGTTCGCCGTTAACCAGTGTTGTAATAATTTTCACTAACTGGATAGTCTCAAAGTATGCTCAGAAATTTCGTAACTACCTGTAGGAGCGGCTTCAGCCGCGAAAGGCGATTTTACCGGCTATCGCTGCTGAAGCCGCTCCTACAGTATGTTTGTGCCAGTATTTTGTACGGGGCTTTTGTTACAAGCGGCGTAAAATCAGGGTGCCGTTGGTGCCACCGAAACCAAATGAATTTGTCATGGCTACATCAATCTTCATGGGTCTAGCCTGATTGGGAACAAAGTCCAGGTTACATTCCGGATCAGGTGTGAATTGATTGATGGTAGGCGGTGCAACCTGATCCCGGATTGCCAGTGCAGAAAAGATAGCCTCGATACCACCCGCCGCACCGAGTAAATGCCCGGTCATGGACTTGGTTGAACTGACCGCTACTTTGCTGGCATGTGTTCCCAATGCAGATTTGACGGCCTTAACTTCGGCAACATCACCTGTCGGAGTGGATGTTCCATGTGCATTAATATAGTCAACCTGATCCGGATTCAATTTGGCGTCCGTTAATGCAAGCAGCATACAACGTGCTGCACCTTCACCATTCTCTGAAGGTTGTGTCATGTGGTAAGCATCGCCACAGCGACCATAACCCACCAGCTCGGCATAAATTTCTGCACCGCGACGGGTAGCCTGTTCGTACTCTTCCAGCAACACAACACCTGCACCATCGCTGAGTACAAAACCATCCCGGTCTTTATCCCAGGGACGACTCGCCAATTGCGGATCGTCGTTGCGTGTCGACAAGGCTCTCGCAGCAGAAAAACCGCCAAGCCCGGTTGCTGTCGTTGCCATTTCAGAGCCACCTGCAAGCATGGCATCAGCATCACCATAAGCAATGATTCGTGCCGCTTCTCCGATGCTATGTGTACCGGTAGAACAGGCGGTAACCAGGGCAATATTTGGACCTTTCAGGCCATACATGATCGACAGGTTACCGGAAATCATATTGATGATATTGCTCGGCACGAAAAAGGGAGAGATCTTGCGTGGGCCACCCTGCAGAAAGGCATTGTAATTCTTTTCAATGCCCGGCAAACCTCCAATACCCGCACCGATGGCAACACCGATACGCTCTGCATTGGATTCATTAATCTCCAATCCGGCATCTTTGATCGCCTGGGTTCCAGCAGCAATTCCATAATGGATAAAGGTATCCATCTTGCGGGCTTCTTTTTTTGAAAGGTATTCGGTGACATCAAAATTCGTCACCGAGCCACCAAAGCGGACGGCAAAGTCACTCACATCAAATGCACTAATGGTTTTAATGCCGCTGTTCCCGGCCAGAATATTTTCCCAGGATTCCTTTACAGACAGGCCAACCGGGCTGACCATGCCCAGACCCGTTATAACAACTCGCCGGCCGTTCATAGAGAATAAAAAAACGCGGGCCAGCCCGTTAGGGATGACCCGTTAATTCTGGAGTGGATGCGATTAACCGAGATGTTTTGAGACGTAATCAATCGCTTGTTGAACTGTGGTAATTTTTTCAGCTTCATCGTCTGGAATTTCACACTCGAATTCTTCTTCAAGCGCCATAACCAGCTCAACGGTATCGAGGGAATCCGCGCCAAGATCATCAACAAATGATGCTTCATTATTGACGGCATCTTCACTGACATCTAGCTGTTCGATAACAATCTTTTTAACGCGTTCTACAACGTCACTCATAATAGGTTAGTCCTCACATTTCAGTCGCAATAACACACTGCGCGCGTATTGTAGTGAAAAGACTCTGCCCACGCCAGCCAGCGTCAAATTCTCTTGATTCCGATTCATACGCAATGTCACAATTTCGTAAGACGTAAACAGTACCAAAGATGATATTTTAAGTAAACAATATATTAGGATTAATACTTAATGTATTTTCAAGAATATGCATCATGACATGTACATGCCGCCATTGATGTGCATCGTTTCGCCCGTGATATAGCCTGCATCATCAGAACATAAAAATGCCGTCGCTTTTGCAATATCAGACACTTGTCCGAGCCGCCCGACCGGTATTTTATCGATCAGCGCCTGACGTTGATCATCCGGTAACCCCCGTGTCATATCCGTATCTATAAAGCCTGGCGCGATAACATTGACGGTAATACCTCTGGAGCCAATTTCCTGTGCCAGGGATTTACTGAAGCCAACCAGCCCTGCCTTGGCAGCGGCATAATTTGCCTGTCCCGGATTACCGGTCGCACCTACGACCGAGGCAATACTGACAATACGCCCATGTTTGGCTTTCATCATACTGCGCAAACAGGCTTTACTTAAACGGAATATCGATCCCAGATTGGTATTAATGACCGCATCCCATTCTTCTTCTTTCATACGCACCAGTAAATTATCACGGGTAATACCGGCGTTATTAATCAGGATCGAAGGTGGTGCAAAATCTTTTTTCATTGCACTCATCAGCGCATCGATTGATTCAGGTTGACTCACGTCGAGGACCATACCAGCGCCTTCAATACCCGCCTTTTTCAAGCTATCACCGATTGCATTAGCGCCCGCTTCACTGGTAGCAGTTCCAATGACAGTCGCACCTTGCTGTCCCAATTCATACGCTATTGCCTGGCCTATTCCCCGGCTAGCACCAGTTACCAGGGCGATTTGTTTTTCAAGCGACATTAGCGTGGTTCCCTATTCAGTAGTAGGTAGTTTAGTGACAGCATCAAGCGCTTTCTGTAGACCCGCTGCATTATTCACTGCTATTGCTGTCTGCGTTTTATCAATGCGTTTATTCAAGCCGGCGAGGACTTTTCCTGGCCCCATTTCCAGGAGAGTATCAATTCCACGGCTACTCATGGCCTGGATGGTATCCACCCAGCGCACCGGACTATAAAGTTGTTGTGATAAAGCAGACCGTATCGCGTCTACCGTCTGATGTACCTCGACGTCAGCATTATGGATGACTGGTATTTCTGGCACTTTAAAATCAATACTATTCAGCGTATCAGTAAATTGCTCAGCCGCTGTGCGCATTAATTCACAATGCGAAGGTACAGAAACAGGGATGGGCAATGCGCGTTTTGCTCCCGCTGATTTGCATTGAACCATGGCACGTTCGACAGCCTTTACATTACCAGCAATAACAACCTGGCCAGGAGAATTAAAATTAACAGCGGCAACGACTTCACCTTGCGCGGCTTGCTCACAACAGGTGATCACCTGTTCATCACTCAATCCAAGTATTGCCGCCATCGCACCACTGCCTTCAGGCACAGCTTTTTGCATTTCATGGCCACGTTTTTCAACCAGTCCTACTGCATCAGAAAAGCTCATGGCATTTGCACAAACCAGTGCCGTATATTCACCCAGGCTATGCCCCGCTAGCACCGATGGTCTGCAATCGGTTTGTGCAGTCCAACAACGCCAGACTGCAACACCTGCTGTCAACATGGCCGGTTGCGTACAAGCCGTTTGGTTTAATAAGTCTTCCGGACCTTGTTGCACCCTATCCCAAAGATCGTATCCGAGTACATTGGACGCCTCAGAAAACGTTTTCTTGATGGATGGATTGGCATCAACCATATCACCCAGCATACCCACAGATTGTGAGCCCTGGCCTGGAAATACCATTGCAAGTCGGTCAATGATTTTTTCTGACATGTTAATTAATTGATCTTTGATTAATTAGCGAGAATTTGTAGGAGCGGCTTTAGCCGCGATGAACGCACCGGAATCCTATCGCGGCTAAAGCCGCTCCTGCAGGATTGGTACAAGATGCACGAATTAATCAATATTTGAGCAACGCAGAACCCCAGGTGAATCCACCACCAAAGGCTTCTATCATCAGGGTTTCGCCGCGTTTGATACGACCATCGCGAACGGCTGTATCCAGCGCAAGAGGCACCGAAGCACTGGAAGTATTACCGTGCTCATCCACGGTTACCACCACATGATCCATCGACATTTTCAATTTTTTAGCCGTGGCCTGAATGATACGAATATTTGCCTGGTGTGGAATTAACCAGTCAATATCAGATTTACTGAGATCATTGGCTTCAAGCGTTTCATCAACAATCCGGCCCAGTGTATTGACGGCCATTTTGAAAACTTCATTGCCTTTCATCTGGACAAAACGGTCACTGCCATCTAGTGATTCGTAACCCTGTCCAACACCACCTGGAACTGTCAACAAATGCTCATAAGCACCGTCTGCATGTAAATGTGTAGACATTATCCCCGGCTCATCACTTGGCTCGAGAATGACAGCACCGGCACCATCGCCAAATAATACGCAGGTAGTCCGATCCGTCCAGTCGAGCATGCGGCTTAATACTTCAGCCCCAACAACCAGCGCACATTTTGAAGTACCCGTCTTGATAAATTTATCGGCCACACCCATCGCGTAAACAAATCCTGTGCAGACAGCCTGGATATCAAAGGCTGTGCAACCGTGCCGGTCAAGATTTTTTTGCAGCAGACAGGCGGTGCTTGGAAATACCCGGTCAGGCGTAGTGGTAGCGACAATAATAAGGTCTATATCCTGCGCTGTTTTACCCGCAGCGTCTAATGCCCTGCGCGCAGCCTGTTCTGCAAGATCAACAGTGCTCTGACCCTCAGCAGCAATATGTCGTTTGTTGATACCAGTGCGATCGTGAATCCATTGATGCGTGGTATCAACAATCTTTTCCAGATCATAGTTGCTAAGTGCTTTTTCTGGGAGATAACTGCCGGTGCCGGTAATTTTTGAATAAATCAAACTGCCTGCCTCTCTGTTAGCAAGTGTGATAATTGTTTGCTAATGCGTTCAGGTACAGATTGTTTAACGACACTGGCCGCAACCTCAATTGCTGTCGCAAACGATAGTGCATCTGCGCTGCCATGGCTCTTGATCACTGTTCCTCTTAGTCCTAATAAACTCGCCCCATTATAACGGCGCGGATCAATACGCCGGCGAAAAGCGTTAAGCACCGGCATAGCGACTATAGCTGCCAGCTTGGTGAGTAAATTACGCGAAAATTCGGCCTTGATGAAATAAGCAATCATTTTAGCAACGCCTTCACCCGTTTTCAGCGATACATTGCCGACAAAGCCATCACAGACTATCACATCCGCCGTGCCTTTATAGACGTCATCGCCTTCAACATACCCAATGTAATTCAGCTCTGTAGATACAAGCATTGCAGAAGCTGTTTTGACGGTCTCGTTACCCTTGGTTTCCTCTTCGCCGACATTCAGCAAACCGACTTTCGGTGCGGCATTTTGATCAACCGCTTCGGCGAGGACGGAACCCATTACCGCAAACTGGAAAAGATGCTCAGCTGTACTATCCAGATTAGCGCCAAGATCCAGCATCCAGGTGTGTCCGGTCATGGTAGGAAGTGAAGTACAAATGGCAGGACGATCAATGCCCGGTAGTGTCTTCAAAACATAACGCCCCGTTGCCATTAATGCGCCGGTATTACCAGCACTGACACAGGCATCGGCCCGGCCTTCCTTGACCAGATTGATAGCAACCCGCATGGAGGAGTCTTTTTTTGAACGCAAGGCGCGTGAAGGTAATTCGTCCATTTCAACTTTCTGGCTGGCATGCTGAATCTCAAGCCGGTCGCCATACTGGGTTCGGCTACTACCCAGATGTTTATTCAACACAGTTTGATCACCGACCAGAATGAGCTTTATGTCATTACGTTTACTGAGAATTCGAATCGCCGCTGGTACCACGCTCGCTGGCCCTTCATCACCACCCATGGCATCCAATGCTATAACCAGTGGTTTACTCATAAAAGGATAGACCGCGCGTTGGCGCGGTTACGTAGCATAGTGTGACGGGAGGCAATTAATTGGGGCTCACAGAGTTTGAACCCGGCCAGATACTAATCAAGATCCTTGCTGATCACTTTTTTCCCGCGGTAATAACCATCAGGACTAATGTGATGACGTAAGTGTGTTTCACCCGTCGTTGGCTCAACCGACAAAGTTTTACCTTTCAAACTGTCATGCGAACGACGCATGCCGCGTCTCGAAGGGGTTTTGCGGCTTTTCTGTACGGCCATACTATTTCTCCTGCACTACTTATTTTGTGTTCAATTGTTTTAGAACCGCAAATGGATTGTCCTTTTGCGATTCCGGTTTATGGGTTACTGCAGATCCCTTGCATTGCACTGCGTCATCATGTTTCGAAATAATCGGCAGTGCCAGAATAATTTCATCTTCTATAATCTGGCTCAGGGCGATTGGATCACCATCTACCAGTAATATTTCATAGCCTTCGGGTAATTCATCCGCTTCTGCTTCTGAGCAGACAATACCTAGCTGAAATTGCAGATTCAGCGGAAAATCCATTTTATCCAGGCAACGTTGGCAAATCAGATCCAGTTGGCCTTCCAGTTTACCGGTCAACACCCTGACTAGTCGCTCGTCTATCTTGAACGACAATTCTACGGCTAATTGTCCTGTAGACTGCGCCAGATAGTCTGCCAGCCGGTGCAATGCCTCAATTGCGACCTCGCCACGAAAGTCGCGCCCGGCCTCGGCAAGTCCCACGGGCTCGAATTGATCGGGCAATCGTTCCAACATAACCGGCTAATTATAGGTTGCTTTGGGTATGGCTGTCAAAGCCAGTAGTTTGTTTTTCTACCAGAAGAAGCGTTGATTAATATATACTATTTGTCATAGTGAACCTTACAGATTCTGTAGGAGCGGCTTTAGCCGCGATGGGTGTTTGATTCATCGCGGCTAAAGCCGCTCCTACAGGTTCTCACACATTAGCAGGCCACCTTTTGATACGAAAGATACTGATAGCTAACCGGGGCGAAATTGCCGTTCGAATCGTTCGAGCTTGTACCGAAGCCGGTATTGAATCGGTTGCCATTTATGCCGATGCTGATCGCCATGCGCTGCATGTAAAAAAGGCCAGCGAAGCGTACAACATCGGCCAAGATCCGCTAGCCGGTTATCTGAATGCCCACCGTATCGTCAACCTGGCCGTCGCAACAGGATGTGATGCGCTCCATCCTGGCTATGGATTTCTGTCCGAAAACCCTGAACTGGCGAGTATCTGTAAGCGCCGGGGCATACGTTTTATCGGCCCCTCCCCCGAGGTTATTCTAAGCATGGGCAACAAGGTTGAAGCCCGGCATTCGATGCAACAAGCCGGAGTTCCCGTGGTACCCGGTGGTGATGGCAACCTTGCCAATATAGATGAAGCACTCACACTAGGTGCTTCAGTCGGTTATCCGGTCATGTTAAAGGCAACATCGGGCGGTGGTGGCCGGGGTATTCGGCGTTGTGATAATGAACTGGAGTTGCGGCGGAATTACCCACGCGTTATTTCCGAAGCCAAAAAAGCCTTTGGCAGTGCCGATGTCTTTCTCGAAAAATGCATCGATCGGCCTCGGCATATTGAAGTGCAAATTCTGGCCGACTCGCACGGCAATGCCGTCCACCTGTTTGAACGGGATTGTTCCATTCAGCGCCGGCATCAAAAACTTATTGAAATTGCCCCTTCACCCCAACTCAGTGAAGAGCAACGCCAAATGATTGGTGACTATGCTGTTAAGGCTGCCAAATCTGTGGGCTATGAAAATGCCGGTACGGTCGAGTTTCTGCTGGATGAAAATGATAATTTTTATTTCATGGAAATGAACACCCGGCTGCAGGTCGAACACACCGTCTCAGAAGCGATCACTGGTATAGATATCGTCCAGGAACAATTCCGGATTGCTGATGGTCAACCCTTAAGCTTTAAGCAAGAAGACATCCAGCGCCGTGGTTTTGCCATGGAATTCCGCATTAATGCCGAAGATCCGAAAAATGATTTTCTTCCCAGCTTTGGCCGCATTACCCGCTATTTTTCACCGGGTGGCCCGGGCGTTCGCACCGACGGCGCTATCTATAGTGGCTATACCGTACCACCCTATTACGATTCCATGTGCGTCAAGTTAATAGTTTGGGCACTGGACTGGCCACAACTTTTACGGCGTGCCGAACGGGCCTTAAATGATATTGGTGTTTATGGTGTCAAAACCACCATACCCTATTACCTTGAAACCCTCGGTGCAGATGAATTCCGTGAAGGAAAATTCGACACCGGTTTCGTCGAAGATCACCCCGAACTTGTAAATTACAAAACCAGCCGCCCCACCCGCGAACTTGCGGCAGTGGTGGCCGCTGCGATGGCAGCCTATTCGGGACTCTAGCCTTTTTGGGATAGTATAAACTTAGGGAGCCTCTGATGTGTCGTAAATTTTGTTATTGTAAACAATGCAAATGCTGTAGGAGCGGCTTTAGCCGCGATGGGGTTGCGGTGCCCATCGCGGCTAAAGCCGCTCCTACAGATTCCCGCTAATTAGAATGTGTTCCGTAGCTAATAATAAAGGCAATTGCTCATGAGCAAAGTCGAAATAACCGACGTCATCCTCCGCGACGCACACCAATCGCTGATCGCCACCCGCATGCGCACAGACGACATGCTACCGATATGTGATCGTCTGGATCAGATCGGTTACTGGTCACTTGAAGTCTGGGGTGGCGCGACTTTCGATGCCTGCCTGCGTTTTCTGAAAGAAGATCCCTGGGAACGGCTGCGCAAATTACGTCAAGCCTTGCCTAACACACGACTGCAAATGTTGCTGCGTGGCCAGAACCTGCTGGGTTACCGGCATTACTCGGATGACGTGGTCACCGCCTTTGTTGACAAGGCGGCAGAAAATGGCATGGACGTATTTCGTATTTTCGATGCTTTGAATGATACGCGCAATCTTGAAACGGCCATTAAAGCCGTTAAAAATTCTGGTAAACATGCCCAAGGCACCATTTGTTACACCACCAGCCCAGTTCATGGCATTGCACAATTTACCGATATGGCGCAGGAGCTTGTCAGGCTTGGTTGTGACAGTATCGCGATAAAGGATATGGCAGGTTTACTAACCCCCTTCGTGACTGCCAACCTGTTTGAAAAGTTGAACGAAGCAGTTGATATCCCCCTGCATTTACACACGCACGCAACCGCAGGTACCGCTGAGATGTGTCAACTCAAAGCCATTGAGAATGGTTGCAGACACATTGATACAGCCATCTCCTCTTTCTCAGGCGGCGCAAGTCATCCGCCCACTGAAAGCATGGTTGCTGCACTCAAGAACACAGATTACGATTCTGAACTGGATCTTGAAGCCCTGCAGGAAATCGGTTTTTATTTCCGCGAAGTGCGCAAAAAATATCACCAGTTTGAAAGCGATATGACCGGTCTCGATACCCGGGTACAAGTTTTCCAGGTACCCGGCGGCATGATTTCAAATTTGTATTCCCAGTTACGCGAACAAGGCGCGCTGGATAAAATGGAAGAAGTCTTCAAGGAAATTCCACGCGTACGCAAGGATCTGGGGTATCCGCCCCTGGTCACACCTACTTCACAAATTGTCGGCGCGCAAGCCGTCTTGAATGTCCTAACCGGCGATCGCTACAAAACTATCAGTAACGAAGTTAAATTGTATTTACAGGGGCGTTATGGACAAGCCCCGGGGACTGTCAATGCTTCCGTCCGGCAACAAGCGATTGGTAACGAAAGTGTCATCGATGTTCGCCCGGCTGATTTGTTAAAAAATGAAATGAAAACGTTACGTGCCGACATTGGTGAGCTGGCTAATAATGAAGAAGACGTACTTATTTATGCCATGTTCCCGGATGTCGGCCGGGATTTCCTGGAACAGCGCGCGTCAAATTCACTGGTGCCGGAACCCTTGCAACCTTTCACCGAGGGCAGCAAAAGCAGGCCACGCCCTACTGAATTTAATGTCACCCTGCACGGTGAAACCTACCATATACAAGTTACCGGGACTGGCCATCGCACCCAGGAAGAACGCCCCTTCTATCTCGCTATTGATGGGGTTCCTGAAGAAATTTTGGTCGAAACACTGACCGAACTGGAAGAAGGTACCGATGCAGCTCACACTTCTGTCAAAGGCAGCAAACGACCCAAGGCCAGCAAACCGGGCGATGTCACCACGACCATGCCTGGAGCTGTGGTAGAAGTTCTGGTTGAAACCGGCGCTAGTGTGAAAGCCGGTGACCCTGTACTGGTCACTGAAGCAATGAAAATGGAAACCGAAATTCAAGCGCCAATATCCGGAACTGTAGCAGCGGTGCATGTAGAAAAAGGTGACAGTGTAAACCCGGATGAGACTTTGATTGAGATTCAGGAAAATTGAGCCTTCAATTTTCCTGATTAATGAGGGAAATAGTTAAACGCCTTCTTTAATGAGTAACTCGGTGGGTACAGATTCGTATAAGGGTTCTGGTTTTCCGAGCGCATGGCCCTGGGCATAGTCTATTGAAAGTTTTTGGAGTGCCGCAATGATTTCATCAGACTCCGCATATTCTGCGACCGATTTCATACCCATTTCATGCGCGACATAATTAACTGCGTGCACCATTGCCTGGCTGATGCGGCTGCTGGCGACATCACGAATCATAGATCCATCGAGTTTCACAAAATCAACTGGCAACTGCTTCAAATATTCAAAGGTGCTCAGACCAGCACCAAAATCATCCAGCGCCATCAGACAACCCAGTGCGCGTAGATCTTTAACAAATTGTTGGGCTACGTTCATGTTAGCGATGACTGCGCTTTCGGTTATTTCAAAACATATACGTTTTGGGTTAACACCCGTCGCTTTGATCTGTTTGGAAATATAATCAAACATGCCCGTGTCAGAGAGTGACTGGCCAGATAAATTGATGGTGTAAATCAAATCACTCCTGGCACTTGATTCAGATTCCGACAGCCAGCTCAGGGCTTTTCTAATAACCCAGCGGTCAACTGCAGGCATAATATGATACCGTTCTGCAGCAGGTATAAAGGCATTAGGAGGGATAATCCGCTCTACATCTGTACCTTTTGCTTCGACCAAACGCAATAGAATTTCAACGTGATGACATTTATATGCATCACCACTAATATCAAATATGGGTTGCCCATAAAGCACAAACTCATCATGTTCAATCGCATGCTGTATACGCTGCATCCACTGCATTTGTCCATGATGTGCAGCAGCAGCCGTGTCATCAGGTAACGAAACGTGAACCTGGTTACGGCCGTTTTCTTTCGCGACATAACAGGCCGTATCAACAGCTTTTAATAACTCTGTAAGACTGGTTTCCGAATCAGTAATGGGAACGACACCTATACTTGCACCGATTCGAAATACCCGGTCTTCCCATGGAAAGCGGTAATCTTCGACCAGCTTACGTAAACTTTCCGCAATCTCTTCTGCTTTTGAAAGCGAGCAACCTGTCAGAAGCACCCCGAACTCATCTCCACCAAGCCTGGCCAATAGATCAGATTCACGCAAAGTATCCCGAATCAGACTGGTAATTTGAATCAGTAATTCATCCCCTGCCGCATGCCCACAGGTATCGTTTACAATTTTGAACTGGTCGAGATCCATATAAAATAGTGCATGGGTTTTTTCACTGCGACCTGCACTATGAATTGCTTGCTCCAGATGCGCATCAAAGGCTACCCGGTTAATGAGTCCAGTTAAGGCATCATGTGTAGCCTGATAAGATAACTGAGTAGTTAATGCTCGCAATTTGGTGACGTCATGAAAAACGGTCACAGAACCAATAATCTGTGATTTCGAATCTCGAATTGGAGCGCCTGTTAACTCAATTGAACATCTTTCTTCATTATTACGTGTCTGCAGGTCTGCAGGTTCTTCAAGCGAGGCTTTTATACCATCTTTAAGCCAGGTTGAGACGGGTAATTTTATGGGTGCATCATCTTTTTCATTGACCAGCTTTAATACATTTTCTAATGGCTGATTATTGGCTTTTTCCTTGCTCCAACCAGTTTTAGTTTCAGCAACATTGTTAAGATAAATAACACTGCCTTCAAGGTCAGTTGTAATAACACCGTCAGCAATTGAATCCAGTGTAATTTTCCATAATTCTTTTTCTTTGAAAAGTATTTCCCTGGCGAGTCTTGATTCCGTGGTATCGCGCGCAACCCCTTCTATACCTTCTGGTCTACCATGTTCGTTATAACGATAGTGGGCATTCAGTGTAACCCAAACATCCTGACCGTCCTTATGCTGAAGACATATTTCATGATTGAGTAAAGTACCGAAACTACTGTCTGCCGCAGCAATAAATTTCTCATAACCTTCCTGGCTTGGGAAAAAATCACTCCAGTTCCGCGCCATGATTTCTTCTCTGTTATAGCCAAGTAGTTTTTCAGCTGAATGTGACATACGAATGATGCTGCCATCGATGTCTATTTGAAAACAGGTGTCCATCATATCTTCGAGGATACGGCTCAGTTCTATTTCTGATGCTTTAATTCTTTCTTCTGCTTTTTTTCTTTCTTTGACTTCTACCTGCATTTCTTCTCTGGCTCTTTGAGCCAGGTGCTGAGATTGCACCGCTTTATTTCGAGCTTCTGAGAGATCAGCCACCAGCTTGGTACTGCCGCCATACAGACGTTGAAACCGCATTAATAATTCATCGATATGTTTGCTGGCTCTCGAAAGTATGGTCAGCACGAACAGTAAAAATAACCATACTGCAGCGATTTCATATTGATTTTTGTAGATGAACCAATAGGCAGGAGGCGCATAGGCACAAAACCCAAACCATAACAGGAGCTGCGTATTTAGAGCTGACCCGGTATAAATTGCCAGTGCTGCACCAACGGTTAACACCGGCATTACATAAAATGCGCCGATTGGAAGAGCAGATAAATTTTCCAATAGTATGGATATACCCGCCCAGGCCAAACCAAGCCCTAACACTGACAGAACTTGATTGCTTTTTGGCCGATAGCCATAACTGTCAGACATCATTGACGATGTACTGGACGTTGTATGGCTTTTGAACGAAAAAGTAGAAGCAATACGTAGCAAAGTAAACACAGTCAAAACAGCAGCAATCTTAATAAGTTCTTCAGAACTCACAAAATTTACTAACATCAGACACAACAAGCCTCCTGACAAGGCATGTGTTGTTAGTTCCAATACTATTAGACCAGATTGATTATTATTTGCAGCGCCCATATGAGCCATCTAGATTTACTCTATTCCGTAGGTGATTTCCTTTATACCTCGGCAAGATAGCGGCCCACCCACGGGTGAGTTTAGGAGATATTATGAAGGATAGGAGTTTGATAAACGGCAACCCAAATTCTGTTGCCATCTGACTACAGATTAGCAGCTATTTTTTGGCTTCAAGCACCGTTTGTCCGGCCATATAGCCTTGTAATACATCAGGAATTTTGACAGATCCGTCTTCTTGTTGATAATTTTCCAGCACCGCCACCAAGGTTCGGCCGACGGCCAGTCCGGAACCATTCACGGTATGTAACAACTCTGGCTTTTTGGTGGCTGGGTTACGCCAGCGAGCCTGCATACGCCGCGCCTGGAAATCCTCGAAATTACTGCATGAGGATATTTCCCGGAAACAGTTTTGGGCCGGTAGCCAAACTTCCAGGTCATAGGTTTTGGCTGCTGAAAAACCCAAATCTCCACCACACAGGGTAATCATACGATAGGGTAAGCCCAGTTTTTGTAGAATTGTCTCAGCGTGACCCGTCAATTCCTCTAATATATTATAGGAGTCTTCCGGTTTGACCAGTTGCACCATTTCGACTTTTTCAAATTGGTGTTGGCGGATTAAACCCCGGGTATCTTTGCCATAGGAACCGGCTTCGGAACGAAAACAGGGTGTATGAGCTGTCATTCGTTTGGGTAATTGATCAGCATCCAGGATTTCATCGCGGGCAATATTGGTTAACGGTACCTCGGCAGTGGGTATCAGGTAATACTTATTTTCGCCGGTTGTTACGAATAAGTCTTCTTCAAACTTTGGTAGCTGCCCTGTGCCCCGTAAACTGTCCGCATTAACCAGATACGGCACGTAGACTTCTTCGTAACCATGTTCCCGGGTATGGGTATCCAGCATAAATTGTATCAAGGCACGATGTAGACTTGCGATGGATCCTGACAACACCACAAAACGTGAACCGGACAACTTGGCTGCAACTTCAAAATCCATGCCTGACAGTTTTCCGCCTATATCAACATGATCCAGTGGCTCATAGGAAAACTTAACCGGCTCACCCCAGCGACGCACTTCGATGTTATCGTTTTCATTTTTGCCTTCTGGCACCGACTCGTGAGGGATATTAGGAATCCCCATGAGAAGATCATTGAGTTCAGCCTGGACTTCGTCTAGTTCATGTTTCGCAGAATCTAATTGTTCTCCCAGACCCGCTACGGCATTCAGCAATGGCTGGATATCCTCGCCTGCAGCTTTTGCCTTACCGATAGACTTTGATTGGCTATTACGCTCGGCCTGTAATTCCTCTGTGCGCATCTGTATCGCTTTGCGGCGCTCTTCGAGACTGGCAAATTCTGTTACATCAAGTTGATAACCACGTTTGGCAAGTTGTGCAGATACAGATTCAATGTCGCCGCGAAGTTTTTTCGGATCCAGCATTCAGAGGTCTCTCTCGTATTTATTAATTAATTTATGCTCAAAAAACTGTAGGAGCGGCTTTAGCCGCGATGGGGTGCGTTGTGTTCATCGCGGCTAAAGTCGCTCCTACAGGTTGTCACCCATTAACAACTGCCTGCCTATCAGTAAACCACAAGCAGTCGCTGTTACACAAAGTACGACACTTAACAACATATTCAGCACTGCTTTGGTGAGTTGACCGGATTCAATCAGGGTCATCGTCTCAATGGAAAATGTCGAAAATGTAGTAAAGGCACCTAATAGACCAATTAACAAAAAAGCCCGCATTACAGGACCCGCACTCGTCCGCTCCATAAGCCATATCGTTAGAAATCCCATTAACAGGCAACCCAACAGGTTCACGGCCAGCGTCCCATAGGGAAACCCCCTGCCCAGCACTGCATAAGTCGCATTAGACAGCCAATAGCGTAACAAGGCGCCGGAAGCACCTCCAGCAGCAATGGCAATAATCAGGTTCATGCAAACAAGTCTATCAAATCACGAAGATAGTTGGGATATTGTGGCAACGAAAAATTAACCGGGTTTATGAAGACGATCCAGTTCGCGCAGGTGGGCAAGCTTTTCCCTGATTTTTAATTCCAGACCACGGTCAACCGGATGGTAGTACTGGGTCTGTTCCATACCTTCCGGAAAATAACTTTCTCCTGCCGCATAGCCTTCGGGTTCGTCATGTGCGTAACGGTAAGCCTTCCCATAGCCCAGCTCTTTCATCAAACGGGTGGGCGCATTACGCAAATGAATCGGAACTTCTTTCGAACTGCTACTGCGAACATCCTTCATCGCGGTTTTATAAGCCGAATACACAGCGTTACTTTTAGCGGCACAGGCCATATAAATCACCGCTTGGGCAATCGCCAGCTCCCCTTCCGGGCTGCCCAATCTTTCCTGTACATCCCAGGCATTCAATGCCAGCGTCAGTGCTCTCGGATCTGCATTGCCAATATCTTCAGATGCCATACGCACCACACGGCGGGCAATATACAAAGCATCACAGCCGCCATCGAGCATTCTTGTCAGCCAGTACAACGCCCCATCGGGTGAAGACCCACGCACGGATTTATGCAAAGCAGATATCTGATCGTAAAAGGCTTCACCGCCTTTATCAAAACGACGCACACCACCCACGATGACATTTTCAATCAAGTCATCCGATATTTGATCATCGTTATCAGAAGCCAGATCAATTGCCAATTCGAGCATGGTTAAACAACGTCGCGCATCACCGTCTGCCGTATCGGCGAGTGTGGCAAGCTGTTTATCTGAGATATCAATTTTGCGTTTACCAAAACCACGCTTCGGGTCAGCCAGCGCCTGTTTTAGAATCTCAATAAGTTCGTCAGAACTCAGTTGCTTTAAAACATAGGTTCGGGTGCGGGACAGGAGCGCATTATTCAGTTCAAACGAAGGGTTCTCGGTCGTTGCTCCGATGAACAACAACGTGCCATCTTCTACAAAAGGTAAAAATGCATCCTGTTGCCCTTTATTAAATCGGTGCACTTCGTCCACAAATAATAGAGTTTGACGATGTTCAACTTGATGTCTTTGTTGAGCAATCTCAACCGTAGCGCGCACATCTTTGACGCCAGCGAGAACCGCTGACAAGGCAACAAACTCTGCTCCAGCATTGTTTGCAATCAATCGTGCAAGGGTGGTTTTACCCGTTCCAGGCGGCCCCCATAAGACCATGCTATGCAACTGATCACGTTCAATTGCCGTACGTAAAGGTTTGCCGGTGCCTATCAAGTGACGCTGTCCGAAAAACTCATCCAGCGTACGCGGACGCATGCGATCTGCTAACGGCCTGAATTCGTCAGCAACGGCCTCAGACATTAGTCAGCCCCGAGAATATCGGTGCCTTCCGGAAGTTCAATAGAAAACAAATCGCCAGACAATGCTTTATTTTTTTTCTGCTTGCTGAATTGTATAGTCGTGGTATTTCCAAAGCTGTCATTGACGCGAATGGCAGACAGCTGTTTATCTACAAAAGCCAACTGCACCTGATCAACCGTTTCATCAATTTCCAGCGGCAATACCTGATACCAGTTCTGCCCCTGGTGAACACCCTTGCTGTGGATAGTAGCAATCTCGTGCAATTTCCTGGCACCACTCAATAACATAGCGGGAGTCACTGACAGCACCTGATCAATAGGCTTTACTGTGGCCTGTTCAAGCTCAGGATCGAATGTCCATAACTCAACTCCGTTAGCCACGACCTCCTGTTTGTAGGGCGACCGGTAATTCCAGCGAAATTTTCCCGGCCGCTGGATCCAGACTTCACCTTCAGATTGTTGAATGTCTTCTCCATCACTGTCCTTTACTGTTTGGGTAAAGTTTGCGTGAAAGGAATCAAGTGTTGAGAAATATTGGTAGACAGCTTTATTGTTGGCCGGGGATTTTTCAACGGCATTAATCAGGGTTGAAAATAGCAGTAAAAAAAGCAGTGTTGTCAATCGGTTTATGTGAAGACTGGATGCATTCATAATTAAGGAACCTCTGATTAATTTAGCGAGAATCTGTAGGAGCGGCTTTAGCCGCGATGGGGCGCAGTGTTCATCGCGGCTAAAGCCGCTCCTACAGATTCTTCACGGTTCAAAATGACAAGATGCATAAATTAATCAGAGCTTCCTTAATGTTCCGGTGGAGGTGGAGCCAGAACCTCCCGGTTTCCACTGGATCGCTGTTCACTTACGACACCAGCGGCTTCCATTTGTTCAATCATTCGTGCCGCGCGGTTATAGCCAATTTTAAGTTTACGCTGGACACCGGAAATTGATGCGCGCCGGGTTTCAGTCACAATACGCACGGCATCATCGTACAAAGGATCACTTTCAGCATCATCACTGTCACCTGCCGTACCACCACCGGGTAAATAATCGGTCGTGGTTTGCAGTATTTCTTCAATGTAATCTGGTTCAGAGTTACCTTTCAGATGAGCGACCACTCGATGCACTTCTGCATCATCGACATAGGCACCGTGAACACGTGTCGGTAAGCCGGAACCTGGAGGCAGGTGCAGCATGTCGCCATGCCCCAGTAATTGCTCAGCGCCACTCTGGTCGAGTATGGTTCGCGAATCAATTTTGGAGGAAACCTGGAACGCAATACGGGTGGGAATATTGGCTTTTATTAAACCAGTGATAACATCAACCGAAGGGCGTTGAGTGGCCAGAATCAAATGGACACCAGCGGCACGTGCTTTCTGCGCCAGCCTGGCAATCAGTTCTTCCACTTTCTTACGGTCGACCACCATCATCAGGTCAGCCAGTTCGTCAATGATGACAACGATAAAAGGAACCGCCTGTAACTCAGGTGCGGGTGCTTCTGGATCCAGTGCTTCTTCGGGTTTATACAAAGGATCGGGTATTGGCTCACCGTTGTCGATGGCTTCTTTAACCTTACGGTTGTAACTCGTAATGTTTCGGACACCCAGTGCGGCCATCAGTTTATAGCGGCGTTCCATTTCACCAACACACCAGCGCAACGCGTTGGCCGCTTCTTTCATGTCAGTGACAACCGGCGTCAACAAATGCGGAATGCCTTCATAGACTGATAATTCCAGCATCTTCGGATCAATCATGATCAGTCGCACATCTTTTGGTAAAGATTTATACAACAAACTGAGAATCATCGCGTTGACGGCCACAGATTTACCAGAACCTGTGGTGCCGGCTACTAGCAAATGCGGCATGCGCGCGAGGTCAGCAACAACAGCTTGTCCACCAATATCCTTACCTAAGGCCAAGGTTAATATCGACGTTGATTCGTCAAAATCAGCTGAATTAAGAATTTCACTCAAGGTGACTAATTCGCGAGATTCGTTGGGTATTTCCAAGCCGATGACGTCCTTGCCTGGAATAACATCAACTATGCGGACACTGACCGCCGCCAGTGCGCGTGCAAGATCCTTGTCCAGGTTACTAATCTGGCTGACTTTGACACCCACACCGGGTTGCAACTCAAAGCGCGTGATGATCGGCCCAGGTTGTACAGCAACCACTTCCACTTCCACGCCAAAATCGAGCAGTTTAACTTCGACCAGACGTGACATAGCTTCGAGCGCAGCATCTGAGTAGCCCTCATTGTGCTCAATAGGTGGATTTAATAAAGACAGTGGAGGTAATTCGGTATCAGGTGGCGCATCAAAAAGCAGTACCTGACGTTCACGCTCGACACGTTCGCTGGGTTCGACTTTTTTAATGACAGCTTCTATACGAGGGGGGGTGCGTTTTACTGGAATGATTCTTTCCAGTTTTTCGCTGACTTTTTCCTGCCGTACCCGCCGTGCTCGGTAACCCGCCAGTGCTGTGGTCATGCCTGACATGCTTTGCTGTACCCAGTCCATGCTGAGCAAGGTGTATTTACCCGTCACATCCATCAGGTCAAACCAGGACAGGCCGGTAAACAAGGTTGCTCCGGCCAGAAACAACGCCAGTAAAAACAAGGTCGCCCCAGTAAAACTAAATAGACCGGCAAGCCCATTACCTACCAAATCACCGATGATTCCACCGGCATCCAGGGGAAGATTAATCGCCCCGGAATGGTAATGAAGACTAGCCAGTCCGCAACCAGCCGCGATGGTTAACAGAAATCCCAACCAGCGGATATTCAACACATGAAAATCGACACCGCCACTGCTGGTTTCTCCCCTGACTACTAACCAGCCACTATAGGCAATCATGATGGGAAACAGATAGGCCAGGTAACCGAATAAATAGAGCAGCACGTCAGAAACCCAGGCCCCAACCACACCGCCTTTGTTTACAATCGTATCGACTGGACCCCAATGCGACCAACCCGGATCATTTGGATGATATGTAAATAAGGACAGCAATAAATAGATCGCGACAGCGACCAATATCCATAAGGCACCTTCACGCAAACCTTTTGCGACACGCACTCGGTGTGGATTGGGTTGCTTTTTTTTACGCCGAGCCTGTGCCAAGAGAGACTTAATCCTATTTACTAACTATATCAATTAACTTATTGCATTCTAGGATATATTACAACCATCCTGCAAGGCAGGATGCACGCAATCACCGGCCTTGATATTAATACCACGTTCAAGTGCAGGATAATCTTGCAAATGTTCAGTACCTTGCCTGGCCAGATCGAGCAGGTAGGGCAACACGGCCATGGATAATGCCTGTGAAGCGCTGCGAGGTACTGCCCCCGGCATATTGGTGACTGCCATATGCACTATATCACCAACCCGGTAGGTTGGCTGATTGTAATCGGTTGGCCGCGTGGTCTCGATACAGCCGCCTTGATCGACGGAGATATCTACAATTACACTACCGGGCTGCATACGACTGACCTGTTCAGCACTGATTACATGGGGCGCTTTCGCACCGGGAATCAACACAGCACCTATTACCAAATCAGCATCCTGCAACGCATCATTGATCGCGTCAGCATAACCATACAGGGCGGTTACATTCGCCCCAAGCTCACGCATGGCTTCTAGCCGGTCGCGTTTTCGATCAAACACCGTTACCCGGGCACCGCTGGCCGCTGCCAATAATGCCGCATTACCTCCGGCAACCCCAGCACCAATGATGACCACGTGTCCGCGTTCTGCACCCGGTAAACCACCCAGCAAGAGACCTTTACCACCCTGCGGCCGGTGTAACAAATGCGTGCCCAATTGTATTGAAAGCCGTCCGGCAATATCACTCATCGGCGCGAGTATAGGTAGCGATCCATCATCTTCTTGTACTGTCTCAAACGCTACAGCAGTCAATCCCACCGAACGCAGGAATTTAGTGAGTTCCGGATTTGCGGCGAGGTGTAAATAGCTGAACAAAATATGTTGCTCGTTCAGGAAGATGTATTCTGACTCGATGGGTTCCTTGACCTTGACCACAAGTTGTACCGCTTCGTACAGCGACTGAGCAGAAGGACAAAGCTTTACACCAACCTGTCGATAGGCATCATCCTGATAACCTGATGCCAAACCTGCCTGGGTTTCAAGATATACATCATGGCCAGCAGCAACCAATTCTGCACAGGCAGCAGGAATCAGGCCTGCCCGACCTTCCAACGGTTTTATTTCCCGAGGCACACCGATTCGCATCCACACTTCCTTTACCCGTCAATCCACATTCCGTACCATTGAGTGCTACTTGTTAGCTTGGCACTTATTGCACTTTAACGGGTCGAACTGACATCTTGAAATAGATATTCTTAGTGGAGTTATTATACATGAGCGAAACTCGTCATTGCCGTCTGTTGATCCTTGGTTCTGGACCTGCTGGTTACACTGCAGCTGTCTATGCAGCCAGAGCCAACCTGAATCCTGTGCTGATAACAGGCCTGGAACAGGGCGGCCAGTTAATGACAACGACCGAAGTTGAAAACTGGCCAGGCGGAGTTGCTGACCTGCAAGGCCCGGCACTGATGGAAGAGATGCGCAAACATGCTGAACGCTTTGACACAGAAATTATCTTTGATCACATCCATACTGCACGGCTAAAGGAAAGCCCGATGACATTGGAAGGTGATTCGGGAACATACACCTGCGATGCATTAGTCATAGCAACCGGCGCATCAGCCCAGTATTTGGGATTACCATCTGAAGAAGCCTTTAAAGGTAAAGGTGTTTCAGCTTGCGCCACGTGTGATGGTTTTTTCTTCCGCGACAAACCTGTGGCAGTCATTGGCGGCGGCAACACGGCAGTCGAAGAAGCGCTCTACCTGGCCAATATTGCCTCACATGTCACTGTAGTACATCGGCGCGATAAATTGCGCGCCGAAAAAATCCTGCAGGACCGGCTGTTTGCCCGGGAAAAAGAAGGCAAGGTAACAATCGCGTGGGATCATGTACTGGATGAAGTGCTGGGTGATAATAGTGGTGTTACGGGTATGCGTATTAAACACGTTAAAGATGATACAACTAACGATGTAACAGTAGATGGTGTCTTTATTGCCATTGGCCACAAACCGAATACTGCCTTGTTCGACGGGCAGCTGGATATGCAGCATGGCTATATAACAGTCAACAGCGGTTGTACGGGTGATGCCACGACTACCAGCATTCAAAATGTATTTGCAGCTGGAGATGTGGCAGACCACATTTATCGGCAAGCAGTAACGTCCGCGGGATCAGGTTGCATGGCAGCACTGGATGCCGAGCGTTTTCTGGATCAGCTCGAAGAATAAAACAGAGAGACTTTCCATAGCCTGAGAAAGCTCTGATTCATTCAGGAGAATAGCAATCTATGGGAGTACTGTTGGTGGCGCAAAAAACTTGCGGAACAAAAAATGCAATTTCAGGTTTCACATAGCATTAAACAGTTCACTCAGCTCGAGTGGAATAACATCGCCGATACAAACTACCCATTCCTGCGCTACGAATTTCTCAGCGCACTCGAAACTCATGATTGCGTGGGTGAAAAATATGGATGGATACCCCGCTTTTTAGCCATTCGAGACACTAATGGCAAACTTTCAGGTGCTATTCCGCTTTATCTTAAAACTAATTCTTACGGTGAATTTGTTTTCGACTGGTCCTGGGCCGATGCCTATCAACGACAGGGGCTTAAGTACTACCCCAAAGCCGTGGTTGCCGTGCCTTATACACCAGTGACCGGCCCCAGATTGCTGATTGCCAGTCACTGCGATCAGCAGGCAACGGCCCTGCAGTTAATTCAGTTTGCAAAACAGTTTTCTGAATCTGAAGGTTTGTCGTCCCTGCACTGGTTATTTACCAATGACGAACAAACTACCTGGCTAAAAGAAAAACAATTCTCTCTCAGACTGGGCTGTCAATTTCACTGGCAAAATCACGAATACGCAAACTTTGACGCATTCCTTGCAACCATGACTACCCGTAAACGCAAAAAAATCAAACGTGAAAGGCGCCACGTTACCGAAGCTAACATTGAACACAGGATCGTTCACGGCCATGAGGCTGATAATGCCCTTTTAACCACCATGTATGATTTTTATCAAACCACCTTTGAGAAAAAATCCGGCTGTCCTACCCTGTCGCTGAGTTTTTTTACTGAAATTGCTCAAACAATGGGCGAGCAGTTAGTATTTATAGTCGCCACTAAAGATTCAAAAGCTGTCGCTGGTGCCATCTGTTTTCGTAGTCAGGAAACGCTCTATGGACGGCACTGGGGTTGCTATGAGGATTATCATAGCCTGCATTTCGAGACCTGCTATTATCAGGGCATTGAATATTGTATTAAAAACAAGCTTGAGTACTTTGAACCAGGCGCACAGGGCGAGCATAAAATTAGTCGAGGTTTTCTACCGATCGAAACCTGGTCTGCCCACTGGATCGCAGACGCTGGATTCAACGATGCAATTAAACACTTTCTTTCTCATGAACAGACTGCAATGAAAGACTACATTGAAGAACTTCGCAACCGGTCGCCCTACAAATAAATCGGAGACACATAGTAACGGCACTTACTTTAGCTTCTGGTTGTCATAGTGAAACAGTGTGAATCCTGTAGGAGCGGCTTCAACCGCGATGGACACCGCAGCCCCCATCGCGGCTGAAGCCGCTCCTACAAAGTCTCACTAATTAATCAGAGCTCCATAATTGAACCTGGCCTTAGAAGTAAGCGCCCTTCGGAACAAACAGTAACCATTATGCGAGAATTATACTGGATTAATCCGCTAGACCCTGAATACAGTTTCCCGGATGTTGGCCAGGCAATGCGCGAGCCGGATGGCTTGCTGGCTGCCGGTGGAGACCTGAGCCCTGCTCGCCTGTTAAAAGCTTACCGGCTGGGTATTTTCCCCTGGTTCAGTGACGGCCAACCGATACTCTGGTGGAGTCCTGATCCACGCATGGTGCTCTTTCCAGAAGAGCTGAAAATCTCCCGTAGCCTGGCAAAAGTAATGCGCCAGGATCGTTTCAAAATTACTCTGGATAGAAACCTGGATGCTGTGATCAGAGCCTGCGCGGAACCGAGAGAGGATGAACACGGCACCTGGATAACCGAGGATATGATTGATGCTTATAATAAACTGCACCAACTCGGTTATGCGCATTCGGTAGAAGCCTGGCAGGACGACCGGCTGGTGGGTGGACTTTATGGTATAGCACTGGGCCAGGTATTTTTTGGTGAGTCGATGTTCAGCCGGGCCAGCAATGCTTCCAAGGTTGCCTTTGCACACCTTGCAAAGGTATTACATGAAAAGTCATTCCAGTTGATCGACTGCCAGGTTGAAACCGCGCATCTAGCCAGTCTGGGCGCGCGCAATATTCCTCGCCAACAGTTTATCGAAATAATTAACAAGCATTGCGACTCTGACGAGATAGCGTCACCCAATGCATTTCATATCCCTCAGCTAGCGTCCTGGCGGGAATCCATATGAGCCGGCAAGAATCCTGTGATTTACCTGATGGATTACTATTCTATGCCACACAACCCCGCCCCTGTTCTTATCTTGATACAGAACAAGCTGCATCTATCATTGCAGACCCAACTGCAATTCTGAATTCGTCTATTTATAACCAGTTGGCAGCCGCAGGATTTCGCCGCAGTGGTAAGGATATATACCGGCCAACCTGTTTACATTGCTCAGCATGTATCCCGTTACGTATCCCGACTAATTTTTCCAGTAACCGCAATCAGAAACGTACCTGGAAACGCAATCAAGATCTGACTTGTAAAATTTTACCGGCTACATTCAATGCTGAACACTATGACCTGTTCAAATATTATCTACAGTCCCGTCATCCAGAGGGTGGCATGGCAGACACAGACCAGGAACAATATCTTGAATTCCTGACCAGTTATTGGAGTAAAACTCGCTTTATCGAATTTCGAGATAATAAAAAACTGCTCGCAGTCGCCGTCACCGATTATCTGGATTCTGCACTGTCATCGGTTTATACCTTCTTTGATCCAGAGCAGTCCAGGCGCAGCCTCGGCACTTATTCCATTCTCTATCAGTTGGAGTTGGTTAAACAGTTAGACATGAACTGGTTGTATCTGGGCTACTGGATAGAAGCTTGCCCAACCATGCGTTACAAAGCCGATTTTCAACCTTGCGAAGGATTTATTGATGGCCGCTGGCAGATTATGGATCGTACTGATCAGAACTTCACTGGTAAATAAACTGCGCCATATCTATCCACAATGGGATAGATGCGTCATTCTGTTACTTATAGGTTATAATGTGCGGCTTGATTAATCACTAATACGTTTTTGGAGAGGCATGGCCAAAGAAGATCATATTGAAATGGAAGGTACGGTTATCGAGACCTTACCCAACACGATGTTTCGTGTAGAGCTTGAAAACAACCATGTTGTGATTGCTCACATTTCCGGCAAAATGCGAAAGCACTATATCCGTATTCTGACCGGCGACAAAGTCACCGTTCAGCTTACTCCCTACGACCTGTCCAAGGGTCGAATCACCTACCGGGCTCGCTAGATTTCACTTTATAGGCCGCCTACGGCCGGTTACGACACTTCTTCCTTTTCCCTGATATCGTTTACTAACTTGCCATCCTCGGCTCGTATCACCAGGTGACCGCCGCCAGCGAGTCGGCCAAATAACAGCTCTTCAGCCAACGGTTTCTTGATGTGTTCCTGAATGACCCGGGCCATAGGCCGTGCACCCATCTTGGGATCAAAACCGTGTTCAGCTAACCATTCTTTAGCAGAATTCTCGACCACGATAGTGACCTGTTTCTCTTGCAGCTGGGCTTCAAGTTCGTAGATGAATTTGTCTACCACCTGAGTCATAACGGCCGGATCCAGTGATTTGAAGGAAATAATGCTATCGAGCCGGTTACGAAACTCAGGGCTAAATTGCTTTTTAATTGCTTCCATTCCATCACTGCTGTGATCCTGTGGCGTGAAGCCAATTGACGACCGGCTCATGTCTGCTGCGCCTGCATTGGTTGTCATAACGAGTACCACGTTACGGAAATCAGCCTTGCGGCCATTATTGTCCGTTAAAGTACCGTGATCCATAACCTGTAATAACAGATTAAAAACATCTGGATGCGCTTTCTCAATTTCATCGAGCAAGATGACAGCATGCGGATTCTTGGTTACGGCTTCTGTCAGTAAACCGCCTTGATCGAAACCAACATAACCGGGTGGCGCACCGATCAAACGGGAAACGGTATGACGCTCCATATACTCTGACATATCAAACCGAATCAGCTCGATACCCATAATTAAGGCCAGCTGCCGGGTAATTTCGGTTTTACCTACACCTGTCGGCCCGGAAAACAGGAAGCTGCCGATTGGTTTCTGTTCACTACCCAAACCTGAACGTGACATTTTGATCGCGCTAGCCAGGGTGCTGATCGCTTCATCCTGACCATAGACAACCATCTTGAGATCCCGCTCCAGGGTGCGCAGAGAATCTTTATCTGAGGCTGAAACAGTCTTGGGTGGTATGCGCGCTATCATTGAAACGATCGCTTCAATATCACCGACAGCGATGGTTTTCTTACGCTTGGAAGGTGGCAGTATTCGTTGACTTGCACCCGCCTCATCGATCACATCAATCGCCTTATCTGGCAGGAACCGGTCATTGATGTAACGCGAAGCCAAATCAACCGCAGCGCGCAATGCTTTGTTGGAATATTTTACTTCATGGTGTTCTTCAAAACGTGACTTCAAGCCTTTCAGAATATTGAAGGTCTCATCAACCGTTGGTTCAACCACATCAATTTTCTGAAACCGGCGTGCAAGCGCACGGTCTTTTTCAAAAATACCGCGGTATTCCTGATAGGTGGTTGAACCCACACATTTCAGCTCACCTGATGCCAACATAGGTTTAATCAGGTTAGACGCATCCATGACACCCCCAGAAGCAGCACCAGCACCAATAATGGTATGTATCTCATCAATGAAAAGTATTGCGCCAGGCTCCTTACGTAAATCATTCAGCACGCTCTTTAAGCGTTTTTCAAAATCACCGCGATATTTGGTGCCCGCAACCAGCGCGCCCAGATCCAGTGAATAGATGGTACTGCTTAACAAGATTTCCGGAACATCACCATCCACGATCAACTTGGCAAGTCCTTCAGCAATTGCGGTCTTGCCTACACCAGCTTCGCCCACATAAAGCGGGTTGTTTTTGCGGCGGCGGCAAAGAATCTGAATGGTTCGTTCAACCTCATCACGACGACCAATCAGGGGGTCAATTTTACCCTTCATGGCCTGCTCGTTTAGATTGCTGGCAAAATTTTCCAGTGGTTTATTGCTTGTCTGAGCGGTGCCATCAACAGCCTCTTCATTTTCTGTTGCTGCTGCCGTGTCATTCTGTTCGCCGGAAACCTTCGAGACCCCATGCGAAATATAATTGACAACGTCGAGACGTGTTACATCCTGTTTATTTAGAAAATAGGTTGCCTGGGATTCCTGCTCACTGAAAATAGCGACCAACACATTGGCGCCGGTGACTTCTTTTTTACCCGAAGATTGCACATGGAAAACGGCTCGCTGTAATACACGCTGAAAACCGAGAGTAGGTTGTGTCTCGCGTGCATCATTCGGCGGAAGCAGTGGTGTAGTGTCTTCCAGAAAACTGAATAGTTCTTTTTTAAGACGATCCATGTCGGCACCACATGACCTAAGCACTTCGGCCGCAGTCGGATTATCAAGCAAGGCTAGCAGCAGATGCTCAACTGTCATGAATTCGTGCCGCTTATCCCTCGCTTCTTTGAAAGCCAGGTTCAGGGTAAATTCAAGTTCTTTGCTTAACATGTTTGATTACCTCATTGCATTATTGTTGTTTTACGCCTCCTCCATGGCACAAAGTAATGGGTGCTGATTCTGGTGCGCGTATTCATTCACCTGCGCCACCTTTGTTTCCGCAACTTCCCGTGTATACACCCCACAAACACCTTTTCCATCGGTATGTACGTGTAACATGACTTGAGTTGCCTTTTCCCTGTTCATGGAAAAATACTTTTCCAGCAGGATAACAACAAATTCCATGGGTGTGTAATCGTCATTTAGTAACACCACTTGATACAAGGCCGGCCGCTTAAGCTTAGGCTTTGCTTCAAGGACAGATAACCCATGGTCATCTGCAGACTTAATTCCCTTGGTCATGATTGAATTGTACCTTAAAAGTGTCTATTTCGGTCTCTTGCATTGCGTCTGGTACTACTACTTTAACCCATAAACTATGCAAGCAGTATGCCTAAGTTATGGGTTTACAAGCATATTTATCTAGTTTATCGCTTGACAGCTGAAATAAGCACGCTAACAATACGGTTTGCCGCGAGGGCGGGAGGAGCTGTGTTATGTGTATTCAAATGCAGCATGTCTAATAAACAGGTCGAACTTAATGGCCTAATAGCATGAAGTGAGGGTTTGCTGATGCCAAATGGAACCGTTAAATGGTTTAGTAACTCCAAGGGTTACGGTTTTATCTCACCGGAAGAAGGTGGCGATGATGTTTTCGCTCATTTTTCCGTCATTGAAATGGAAGGTTACAAATGCCTCAAAGAAGGACAAAAGGTATTATTTGATGTAGCAGAAGGTCCCAAAGGTCTGCAAGCTGCAAAAATAACGCCTGACGAACCTCAACACTAACTAAACTTTAATACCGTAATAAATCAACGCGCGCATCATTCTGTTGATGCGCGCTTTTTATTGCCTGCTACATATGCTTAACAATGGCTTGGCCAAAAGCCGAACAACTTAATTGAGTTGCACATTCAACCTGTTCTGCCAGGTCAAAGGTAACAGTTTTGGCAGCGATAGCACCTGATACACCTTTGACAACCAGATCAGCCGCTTGATTCCATCCAATGTGTCGCAACATCATTTCTGCTGAAAGGATCAATGAACTGGGATTAACCATATCCTTGCCTGCAAATTTTGGCGCCGTACCGTGTGTTGCTTCAAATAGACCAACCGTGTCAGACATGTTCGCCCCGGGAGATATGCCGATACCACCGACCTGAGCAGCAAGCGCATCTGAAATATAGTCGCCATTCAGGTTTAGGGTCGCCACAACACTATAATCAGCAGGTCTAAGCATTATTTCCTGCAGAAAAGCATCTGCAATAACATCCTTCATAATAATTTCGCGCCCAGTTTGAGGGTTTTTAAAACTGAACCAGGGACCACCATTGAGTTCTGTTGCTCCAAATTCTTCGCGGGCCAATTCAAAACCCCAATTTTTAAATGCACCCTCCGTGAATTTCATAATATTGCCTTTGTGCACCAGCGTCAGTGAGTCGCGATCCTGATCAATGGTGTACTGGATGGCGCGTCTAATCAGTCTTTTTGTGCCTTCTTCTGAGACGGGTTTGATACCGATCCCCGAACTATCAGGGAAACGGATTTTTGTGGCGCCCATTTCATTTTGCAAAAAATCGATCACTTTTTTGACTTCCGGTGTGCCTGCCGCCCATTCAATTCCGGCATAAATATCTTCTGAATTTTCCCTGAAGATCACCATATCAACACGCTCAGGATGTCTTACCGGACTCGGAGTGCCTTCGTAGTAGCGCACTGGCCGCTGGCAAACATAGAGATCCAGGTCCTGGCGTAAGGCAACATTCAGAGAACGAATGCCACCACCTACTGGGGTCGTCAATGGTCCTTTTATAGCGACTGAAAACTCCTTAATTGCCTGCATGGTTTCATCGGGTAACCAGGTGTTCTCGCCATAAACAGCATTCGCCTTTTCACCAGCAAAAAGCTCCATCCAGGCGATTTTTCGCTTACCACCGAAAGCTTTCTCAACCGCCGTATCAATTACCTGTTGCATCACTGGCGTGATATCTACACCAATACCATCACCTTCAATGTATGGAATGATGGGGTTATCTGGAACAGATAAGGAAAAATCCTTATTCACAGTAATTTTTTCACCGTTGTCTGGCAGCTTGATATTCTGGTATTGCATAATAATTCCCGAAATATTTTAGTGGGCGGATTCTACCATCGACCCGTTGACTGCGCACATATCTCTGGACAATAAAAAAGCCCCCGCAGTTGCCTGCGGGGGCTTTATAGAACGACTGATTTGGTAAGTCTAGCTTAGACTTCGCCACCAGCTGCGTTAATCAACGCTTCTTCAATTGCATTCGGAGCACACATGATGTTAAAGAATGTAGCGCCGGTATCACTCTGAATCATCGGCAAGTGTGGGTAACTAATTGCAATACGGAAACGTGCATACAAGGCATATACATCGCCGTCTGAAACCAATATTTCATAGGGAAGATGAGCGGTTGAACGAACAGGAGACTTGTCAACACGGCTCATGATGTATTCATCGCCACTGCAACCACTATCACTCAGACCAACACCAAAGACAGTTTCTTTTTTGCCTGGAATATCGATTCGATAAACTTTGGTTGCACCACCGCGGCCCTTAGCCAGACCTTCTTCAACAGCAGCGACGGCTTCGTCGTAGCTATCGTATTCGGCCAGTTCACTAGGGTCATCGAAATATTCCATACCAAACATATAGTGGAATTTACGCATGTCTTTTGCAGCCAGTGTTTTCTCACCGCTACCAAAGGCTTCAGCTTTACCCAGCGCCGATTCCAGACTGGATAGTGCGCTTTCAGCGCCCGAAATATCTTCGTTACGGTAAGCATTTGCGTAATAAACAGGGTTGGTATAAGACACCTGGACTTCTTCGCCTACTTTAGTCACAGAGACACGTTGGCCTGCTTCATAACCACCAAACTCGGAGCTGGCAGCAGATTTTTTCAGTGCATCGTTTGTAACAGCGATGATGATCGCACCATCATAAGGTGAGTAAGTGCCGACCACTTCAAAGCCAGCTTCTTTTACCTTACCGGTCACTTCATCAGCAACAGTTTGAATGTCGCCAGTTGCTTTATAGCCAAGTACAAAAGGTTTTAGAGCATCCGCAGAAACAGTTCCGAATGAAACTGCCAGCAGTGCACCAGATAGAAATAATTTCTTTACAGGGTTTAACATACTAACTCCTCCTCGCAAATAAGCGTCGCGAAAATAGATTAACCAGAATGAATAAAGTTCCAGAACCAAACATTTTTATTATGCCTTCACTACCTCTGCCTTATACAAAATATTATAAATTTGTATAAAACTAACCAAAATCTGTATAAGACAGATCGGGCCATGCGCGTAATTTGGCTTTAGAGACAATAAATGTCAAGCGTATGGCGATTATTTAGTAAGACTTTACTAAGACCATATATGATAGTTTAATTTAATATAGCATCATAACTTACTGTTAAATATATTAATATATAAGATGATCAATCAATCTACAATTTGGAAGCCTCATGTGACCGTCGCTACCGTTGTTGAAATAAAAGGCCATTTTCTTACAGTTGAGGAAATAATCGCCAAACAACCGCAATTGAATCAACCTGCCGGTCATCTGGAAGATAATGAAAGCCTGGTAGAAGCGACTGTCAGAGAATGCATGGAAGAAACCGGCTGGTTGTTTAAACCTGAATATTTAATCGGCATTTACCGATGGAAAAATCCTGACACTAGAGAAGCATTCCTACGCTTTGCATTTGGTGGGAAACTACAGGAATTTTATCCGGAGCGTCCACTTGATAAAGGCATCCTCACTGCTTGCTGGATGACTCATGATGAACTGGTACAACAAAGCCACCGCTTACGCAGCCCGCTCGTCATTCAATCTGTAGATGATTATCTTGCCGGTAAGCACTACCCGCTTTCACTACTGTCTGATATCAGCTCGCTGGAAACACTTTGAATAAAGCTCAAAAAGTCATTGTCGGTTTATCAGGTGGTGTGGATTCAGCCGTATCTGCTCTGCTTTTACTGGAACAGGGGTACCAGGTTGAGGCCTTGTTCATGAAAAACTGGGATGAGGACGACACTGATGGCCATTGTCCTGCTGAAGAAGACTTACGTGACGCACGTTCAGTAGCCGAGACACTGAATATTAAGCTGCACACGGTTAGCTTCTCTTCGGAATACTGGGATCGCGTGTTTGAATATTTCCTTGCTGAATACAAGGCAGGGCGCACACCTAACCCGGACATTCTCTGCAACCAGGAAATTAAATTTAAAGCATTTCTGGATTACGCCCTTTCATTGGGCGCAGAGTTTATTGCTACTGGACACTACGCACGAATAAAACAAATTAATAATACATTCCAGTTATTAAAAGGCCTGGATTGTAATAAAGACCAGAGTTATTTCCTGTACCGTTTAAATCAAAAAGCCCTGCGGCACAGCATGTTCCCGCTTGGGGAGTTGGATAAAAATCACGTGCGCAAACTGGCAGAAAATGCAGGCTTCACTAATCACGACAAAAAAGACAGTACCGGCATTTGCTTTATTGGTGAGCGTAAATTTACCACCTTTCTTGCACGTTATTTACCCGCTCAACCCGGCATCATTGTTTCAGTTGAAGGTGAAGAGCTAGGTACGCATCAAGGCTTAATGTTTCATACTATTGGACAACGCGAAGGGTTAGGGATTGGCGGTATTAAATCCGCTTCAGGAGAACCCTGGTTTGTGGTCAATAAAGACATTAATCAAAACCACTTGATTGTTGCACAGGGAAGTCAACACCCTGCCCTGTTTAAACCCGCATTGACGGCAACGGATATACACTGGATTGGGGTTACTTCGCCAACAGTTCCGTTGAAATGTCATGCTCACATACGTTACCGGCAGCCGGATCAGGATTGTCAGATCACAAATCTGGATGGTGATATGCTTAAAACCCGATTCGATATCCCACAACGGGCCATAACTCCAGGACAAGCGATCGTCTTTTATCAAAACGATATCTGTCTGGGTGGTGCGACTATTCATGAATAAAACTAATTCCGAACGCGCCCTGGCATTTGCCGGCATCTTGCAGGCACTACAGCTTGTACAACAAACTGCATACGGAAAATCAGTTGATCAATTTGCCCTGCAAACCAGTATCCATAGTATTTTTATTCTGGATGCTGATTCAGTCCAGGATGTTTACGGAAATATACAAGGGCTTCAACAAGGCCTTGAGTTGATAAAATCTCAGTTACATGACAAGAACAAAAAACCTGATTTGGAGCTAAGCCGCTATTTAATCACTTTGTTGCATCTAGAGCGAAAACTAAGCAAACGTAACGATGTGCTGGAAACCTTACAACAAGGTATCAAACGCGCCCAGGCACAATCTGAACAATTTTCTGAAACCCATACTAACGTGATCGCCAATCTTGCAGACTGTTATAGCTCCACGATCAGCACCCTACAACCACGTATTATGGTAAATGGCGACTCGCATCGATTAAGTGACTCAAACACTGCAAATTTGGCCAGAAGCTTATTACTCTCGGCAATGCGGTCTGCTGTACTATGGCGTCAAGCTGGTGGTAGCAGGATAGGATTACTTTTATCACGCCAAAAACTAGTCATCGAAGCCGAAAACTGGCTCCACAAGCTGAACGAAAATACCTCAGAACATTTACATTAAAACCAGTGCAGCTTTGAATCATCCATGCATCCTGGCATTGTGAACTATACAAATTCTGTAGGAGCGGCTTCAGCCGCGATGGGGTGCGGCGATCATCGCGGCTGAAGCCGCTCCTACAGATTCTCGCAAATTTATCAACACGTCCTTAGCTATTCTTATCAAAACTCTACTCAGCAACGCTCAAATGGATCATAATGCCGGGTTCATAAACGTCAGTATTTTCAGGAGAGTTCCAGATGGGTAATCGGGGTAACAGTTTTTCAACACAATCTGAACTCAAGGTTGGCGATAAAACGTATCAGATTTTCAAAATTCCCTCTTTGAAAAAAGATGTTTCACACTTACCCTATTCCCTGAAAATTCTTCTGGAAAATCTACTTCGTTACGAAGATGGAAAAACCGTTACATCGGATGATATTAACGCACTGATTAACTGGGATCCGAATGCAGAACCTGCTCAGGAAATCGCTTACCGCCCTGCGCGCGTGCTGATGCAGGATTTTACCGGCGTACCCGCCGTAGTCGACCTGGCTGCGATGCGAGACGCCATGAAACAGTTAGGGGGTGACCCTGAAAAGATTAATCCACTACAACCGGCTGAACTGGTTATTGACCATTCAGTGCAGATCGATTCTTATGGCAACAAGGATGCCATCGATATTAATGCGCGTCTTGAATATCAACGAAATCAGGAACGCTACAGCTTTCTGAAGTGGGGACAAAAAGCTTTTTCAAACTTTAAGGTGGTACCACCGGATACGGGTATTGTTCACCAGGTCAATCTTGAATACCTGGCCAGGGTAGTCTTTGCAAAAGAGAACAACGGCGTTCTGCAAGCCTATCCCGATACACTGGTTGGAACCGATTCACACACTACGATGATAAACGGTCTCGGTGTACTGGGCTGGGGTGTTGGCGGAATCGAAGCCGAAGCCGCCATGCTTGGTCAACCGGTTTCCATGCTGATTCCACAAGTGGTTGGCCTCAAACTGAGTGGCGCCTTGCCAGAAGGTGCCACTGCAACTGACCTGGTGTTGATGGTTGTCGAAATCTTGCGCGAGCATGGTGTGGTTGGGAAATTTGTTGAGTTTTTCGGTGACGGCCTTGATCACTTGTCGCTTGCTGATCGTGCAACGCTTGCCAATATGGCGCCTGAATACGGAGCGACCTGCGGTATTTTCCCGGTTGATGACGAAACACTCAATTACCTGCGCCTCTCAGGCCGCAGCGAAGAACAAGTTAATTTGGTTGAAGCCTATGCTAAAGAACAGGGAATGTTCAGAACTCATGGTCAATCGGATACGCAATACTCCAGTGTCGTCGAGTTGGATATAAGCACAGTAGAGCCAAGCCTCGCTGGCCCCAAACGTCCGCAAGACCGGGTGCCATTACGCGCCAGCAAAACGATGTTTGCAGATGCACTTGCCAGCCTCAAAACTGAACGTGATTTAACCAGTAAGCCCGTCGCTACTGAAATAAACGGACAGAAAGTCATGATTGATGATGGTGCAGTTGTTATCGCCTCAATCACTTCGTGCACTAACACATCAAATCCGAGTGTTATGCTGGGCGCAGGACTGGTCGCAAAAAAAGCAGTCGCGAAAGGTCTGAAAGTCAAACCCTGGGTTAAAACTTCGCTCGCACCCGGCTCGCGTGTTGTGACCGAATATCTACAACAAGCAGAACTCATGGAAGATTTGGAAAAACTGGGTTTTCATACTATCGGATATGGCTGCGCAACCTGCATCGGCAATTCAGGCCCGTTACCGGAAGAAGTATCAAAAGCTATCGCTGAAGGTGATTTATCTGTCTGCTCGGTGTTATCCGGCAATCGGAATTTCGAGGGGCGAATACATGCCGAAGTACGCATGAATTATCTGGCATCACCCCCACTCGTTGTAGCTTATGCTATCGCAGGCACCATGAATATTGATCTCTACGAAGAACCCATCGGCCAGGATAAACAGGGGGATGATGTTTATCTCAAGGATATCTGGCCTAGCCAGGAAGAAGTCAATCAAGCCATCAACGACAGCGTTGACAGTGAAGAATTTATTGGCGCCTATCAGGAAGTTTACAAGGGTGAAGAGCGCTGGATTAACCTTCAGTCGCCTGAGGGGCAGCTCTTCGATTGGCAGGATTCAACCTACATTCGAAATCCACCCTACTTTGAAAATATCAGTGCAAATCCGGATGCAATTAGCAACATAAAAAATGCGCGCGTTCTAGCATTACTCGGAGACTCAGTGACGACTGACCATATTTCTCCAGCTGGTGCCATTAAACAGGACACGCCCGCAGGCCAATATCTTTTATCCAAAGGCGTACAAAAAGCTGATTTCAATTCGCTCGGTTCACGCCGGGGAAATCATGAAGTCATGATGCGTGGCACCTTTGCAAACCTGCGTCTGCGCAACCTGTTAGCACCCGGAACTGAGGGTGGCATTACAGTTCATCAACCGAGCGGCGAACAAATGTCAATCTATGATGCCGCCATGAAGTACAAAGACGAAGCAGTACCCTTAGTAGTCATTGCAGGCAAGGAATACGGATCAGGTTCATCGCGTGACTGGGCTGCCAAAGGGCCACGCCTGTTAGGCGTACAAGCCGTTATCGCCGAAAGTTATGAACGTATACATCGGTCTAACCTTGTTGGCATGGGTATACTGCCACTACAGTTCCTGGACGGAGAAAATGCTACCAGCCTGAGTCTAACGGGCAAAGAGACACTCAGTATCGAAGGTCTGGGTGATGGGTCAGCCAAACAAGTGACCGTAAAAATGCTTGACGATCATGGTAACGAGAAATCTTTCCAGGCTCGTGTGCGTATTGATACGCCGCAGGAAGTCGAGTACTACAAAAATGGCGGCATACTGCATTATGTTTTACGCCAACTCGCAGCCTAAGATATTTCGTTGCTTCTGAATTACTCATAACCACTTTGAGACTATGATTTATGGATTTAACATCACTGACTGCCATCTCCCCTATTGATGGACGCTACGGTAATAAAACTGAATCACTGCGCCCCCTATTCAGCGAATTTGGCCTGATCCGTCATCGTGTCCTGGTTGAAGTCCGTTGGTTGCAACTACTCGCTAACACACCTGAGATAAAAGAGGTTCCAAGTTTTAGTGCTGATTCGGAAAAACTGTTATCCAGCATCATTGAACAGTTTAATGAGCAGGATGCTCAACGCGTCAAGGATATCGAACGCACAACAAATCATGATGTAAAAGCCGTTGAGTATTTTCTAAAGGAAAAGATTGACGGTAATCAGGAAATCGAGGCTGTCAGCGAGTTTATCCATTTTGCCTGTACTTCAGAAGATATTAACAACCTATCTTATGCATTAATACTCGCAGCGGCGAGAACTCAGTCACTGCTGCCAGCAATGGATGAAGTCATTAATACCATCACAGATCTGGCACACCGCTATGCCGGCGAACCGCTACTTGCCAGAACACATGGTCAACCTGCATCACCCACGACTATCGGCAAGGAAATGGCCAACGTTGTACACCGGCTAAAACGTCAGCGTAAGCTAGCTGCAGAAGTACCCATGCTTGGCAAGATTAATGGTGCGGTCGGTAATTACAACGCCCACTTAGTCAGTTACCCGGCCATTGATTGGCCGGACATAGCAAAACAGTTTGTAACCAGTCTTGGCCTTGAATGGAATGCTTATACAACCCAGATTGAACCCCACGATTATATGGCAGAGCTATTTGATGCGACTGCCCGCTTCAATACGATTCTCATTGATTTTAGCCGCGACATCTGGGGCTACATTTCGTTAGGTTATTTCAAGCAAAAAACTGTAGCTGGTGAAGTGGGTTCGTCAACCATGCCGCATAAAGTCAATCCAATCGATTTTGAAAATGCCGAAGGAAATTTTGGTATTGCGAATGCATTGTTCACACATCTCGGGAGTAAATTACCGATATCCCGTTGGCAACGTGATTTAAGTGACTCTACAGTTTTACGCAACTTGGGGGTTGCTTTTGCCCATAGCTCGATTGGATACGAATCACTACTAAAGGGCACCCGTAAATTGGAGCTCAATACAGCGCGTACCAGTGAAGACCTCAATGCCACCTGGGAAGTGCTGGCAGAAGCCATTCAAACCGTCATGCGCCGGTACGGTGTGGATAAACCCTATGAAAAACTCAAAGCACTGACACGCGGGCAAGATATAGATGCTGAGGTTTTGAAGTTGTTTGTAGATAATCTGGACATGCCAGAAGAGGCCAAAGCGCTGATCAGAGAACTTACACCTTCAACTTATACTGGAAATGCTTCAGATCAGGCTAAATCAATCCAGGGAACTGGCAAGAATCTGTAGGGGAGCGGCTTTAGCCGCGATGAACACACACCCAATCGCGGCTAAAGCCGCTCCTACAGATTGTGCACTACTCACAATGACAAGATGCATGAATTCATGCCGAATATTCTTTCTCTAGTCAGATACCGCTTCACTACTCTGCACAGATTCCTGTTTATTTGTTCCTCTTAACTCCATCCATCGAACCAGATCACTGGCCGCTGCAGGCTTACTAATAAAATAACCCTGCGCAGTGTCACAACCCAGGGACTGAATCTTTTCCCATATCTGATGATTCTCAACACCTTCCGCAACAACCTTCATTCCAAGATCATGTGCCAGGTTAATCGTCGACTGGACAATGACAGCATCACTCTCATTCTCATTCATATCAAGCACAAATGATTTGTCGATTTTGACTTCATCAACCGGCAATTGCTTTAGATAGGACAGGGAAGAATAACCGGTACCAAAATCATCAATCGATAACTGAAAACCCATATTGGAAAGACGTCGCATAACCCGGCGCGCACTTGAAAGGTCAGACATAATGGCACTTTCTGTTATCTCCAACATAATTGTGTCAGGTCTAACTTGATGTTTTTTTATCAGCTTTTCAACCTGCGATGGCAAGCCTCTGTCTTGCAGGCAACAAACAGACAGATTAATACTGAGCCGCAAGTCTATCCCCTTAGTTTTCCACTGAATAATCTGAGCCAGTGCATGATCGATCACCCAGAGTGTCAACGGACGAATCACACCATTTTGTTCGGCAAGAGAAATAAAATCATCCGGCTGCACTAGACCCATACTAGGATGTTGCCAACGAACCAATGCTTCAACGCAAGCCACGTTGCCTGACTTCATATCCACCAAAGGCTGGTATTCCAGTAGTAATTGATCCTTTTCAATCGCTTCGTGCAATGCGCTACTCAATCCAAGTCGACTGGTATTATTGTGATCTTTATCCTTGTTATATATTGCAAAACCAGATTGATGGCGTTTTGCATTGTACATAGCTATGTCCGCACGCTGCATTAAATGACTGGCACTATTACCATGCTCAGGACAAAGCGCCGCACCAATACTCATGCCTATGCGTAATGGGATTGTGTCAACCTTGATGGGCCGTTCCATCACTCTGAAAAGCTTTCTACAAACTCCAATAACCTGCGACCGGCTGGCACCCGGCAGTATAATCGCGAATTCGTCACCGCCCAGTCGGGCAACCATATCGGTTTCACGTAATAATGCTGCCAAACGTCGGCCAACCTCTTGCAATACGCGATCACCCATTTGATGACCTAGCGTATCGTTGATTTCCTTAAAACGATCCAGATCGATAATCAGCAACGCCATACAACCTTTACTTTGCTCGCATTTACTGATCTCCATATTCAGTCGATCAAGCATAAACGCACGATTTGGTAAGCTGGTCAGTGCATCATGCATAGCCTGGTATTCAAAGGCACTTGCTTCAGCAACCATCTCATTTGTAAAAGAAGTTATATTGTCACTGATGCTATCGATTACATCATTTTCAGTATCGGAATTTTCCCGTATACCAAACTTGTGACTGTAACTTACAATATGATTTCGTACCTGTTCCAACCGGCTATTGAGTCGCCATATAATGCCCATTAACAACAAAGAAAATATCAGCAAGGTGACTAATTGCTGTTTACGGTTAAATACTTTAATCGACTGAGCCAGGCCAGATAATTTGGATTCATCAATCCAGACCATAAAAGCCAGATTACGACTGTTGAGCATCGACAATACCGGCGCCTGGTATACAAGCTTCAAGTCTGGATCAGGTAGCATAGGATTCCCGCTAATTACCTGGCCATTCTGTATATCCACTACAGCATGCATAAAACTGGATGTTTGTTCTCCGATTAACTGATTAAGTAGCGTTGTATTAAACCGCGTTACTAGAATCAGCTGGCCTATTGTTTTATTTGAGTCTGTAATGTCGGATCTGGCAAGCAGATACTCATCCGAGCCAATCCGGTTAATAGCATTACCATCAAAATCTAACTGAAGTTGGCTAGATCCAGCGTAGATAAACCCTTCAGGAAGTGGTTTAGAATCTAGACTGTAAATATTTAGCACTCTGTTTCCTGCATTAAGCACGAGTGCATACTCTACCGGTATCAGATTTTCTACAGCACTATTGCCTTGCAACCAGGACGCTTTATTGAACGGCAAAGTCTTTGGTGATGATGATGGTTTCCAGGCTTGCAGTTGATCAATAAGAGCGTGTGAGTGCGCGTATAGACGCGCCTTGTCTCTAAACGCAGACAATGAACCCGCTAATACCTTCTGCTTTACTAAAGCCTGCTGCCTGACATTTTGTTGTAATTCACGTGAAGTGAGATCATTCAGGTTTTTTTGATAAAAATAATCTGATACAAACCACACACAAGTGCCTGTCGATAGCAGCAATAAGATGGAATTTATTACAAATGATTTTCCCTTGAAGAAAGGAATATGCCAGGTATTTTTAGCCTGAAGCGGTTCCGGCGCTTGCATAAACGTCCTTTAAAATTACAACCCACACGGTTTGATCCTTCAGATAATCACAGCATCAAATATAAAATGCAGTGATTCCCTTCATTGGGTTGTCTGAGCAACATTTCCTTATTATGGCCACCTGACATCATACTTTTGATTTGCCAGTATGCAGGTAGCATGTAAGATAACGGCTGAATAGCTATTATATTAAGTAAAAATACGCATTTTGGTAATGCGTTTAAGGCGTTCTAACTAGTTGTTTATTTTGATAATAAGGTATTTTCGCTCATTTAGATTAGCTCTAATCGCATGTCTAACCTGGCAAATTCTGGTTTAATTTACATAAGAACCACGCCATGGCCAAGCAACAGCTATCTGATGCAACTTAGCCAGGATGAAAAGTTCCAAGACTTGCCCGTCCAAATCAAACATAAAGATTGATCATTATGTCCGATGTATCACCACTAGAATCCTGGCTTTCACTAAAGCTTGGGGAATCCGATACCGAAATTGAACTGGAAACGCGTGCAGAAACCCAGCATGCAACCGATCTGCTTATCGAACAGGTCACCAGCGGTATTGAAATATATAGCAGAGAACTCGATGCTCCTTTGTATAACCGGTCTGAATTTCTGGATGCGATCAATCATCTACGCACGTTGAATCAGTTGTTTCGGCTACGCATACTCTGTCACGATCCAGAGACCGCTATTAAACGAGGCCACCGCTTAATTGAACTGGCACGCAAACACAGTAATATCGAAATCAGACAGGTGCATGCTGACTACCGGTCTTATAACGAAGCATTCCTGATTGCTGATTGCACTGGACTGATACACCGCCCGCTTGCTGACCGCTACGAAGGAACTGCAAACTTTAACAGCCTTATTAATGCTCAACGCAAATATAATTATTTTAATGAAGTCTGGGATCGCAGCGAACCACACCCAGATCTGCGCCGACTGCATATTTAGGAAGCCTCCGATTAATACTACATCTTGACGTCACGAACCCCGAAAATACTGTAGGAGCGGCTTCAGCCGCGATTAGTTGCAACGCCCATCGCGGCTGAAGCCGCTCCTACAGGTTCACACTGCTTAATCAGAGGCACCCTGAGAAAGCAGGAATCTTTCAGAAAAACAGGTAGAATATACCCATGGTCATATTCATAGAAACCCGCCGGTTACACACACCGTAAATATGCGCATACTGATTCGCGGAATTACGCTGTTCTGGCTACTCTGGAGTTCCTCGTTAGCCGCATCACCCATAGAAATTATCGACCTTAAGAATCGCCCTGCAGAGGAAATTCTTCCGATAGTCAAACCTATGCTGGATAGCGATGGTGCCATCAGTGGCAGTGGCTTCCAACTCATTATTCGCACCTCGCCCGAAAACCTGTCGCAAATAAAACGGCTAATCAATCAAATTGACTCGTCACCTAATCAACTGCTGATTTCGGTATTTCAGGGCAGCCAGCGCGAGCTTGAAGAATCTTCTCAAGAAATTCATGCTCACTACCAGAACAGTCGAATTCATGCTGATGTTGGTCAACCTGCTCAATCTTCAGGTACACGCATTCAAACACGTATGGGCGGATTAACTGTTGGCGGCTCAATACAAAGCACACACTCCAAAACCAGCGATCATCCAATTCAACAATTACGGATTCTGGAAGGGTCTGCCGGCTATATTGAAACCGGTCAGTCCATACCCTATTTCAGTGGGCGGGTGTACCGGCAGCATGGGCATGCTATTGTTGAAACTGGAACCGACTACAAAGATATTAATACCGGGTTTTATGTGCGCCCACGCCTCAACGGTAAACGCGTCATACTCGAGATTAATCCGTACAAGGAGTCACTGAACCGAAGCGGTGCTGGCATTATAAATACACAGAGTGCTTCTACGACAGTACAGGGTTTGGTTGACCAATGGATGGAGATTGGCGGCATTGAAAACCAGTCCCGGTCATCGGGTAGTAGTATTGGTAGGCGTCATGAAACACGTGAACGGCAAAGCAGTCGTCTTTGGATAAAAGCAGAGCTTGTTAACTAACAACGATCATCATGCAAAAAGGAAAATATTATGTTCGGTGAATTTGTATTAGTCATAGTCTTACTGGCAGTAATGCTGGTCGTCATGGGTGTCAAGACGATCCCCCAGGGTATGGAATACACCGTAGAACGCTTCGGTCGCTACACCAAAACCTTACGGCCTGGTCTTAATATTATCACTCCTTTCGTTGATCGTATTGGCGCAAAAATGAATATGATGGAACGTGTCATGGACGTGCCGTCTCAGGATGTTATTACCCGGGACAATGCCATGGTCAAAGTCGATGGCGTGGTTTTCTTCCAGATACTCGATGCCGCCAAGGCTGCCTACGAAGTCAATCAACTTGAACTGGCTATTCTAAACCTGGTGATGACCAATGTGCGTACCGTTATGGGGTCCATGGATCTTGACCAGTTGCTTTCCCAACGCGACCAGATCAATGCAAAGCTTCTAACTGTCGTTGATGATGCGACGACACCCTGGGGAGTAAAAGTTACCCGGATCGAAATTAAAGATATTACGCCACCCCACGATTTAGTCGAAGCCATGGCCCGGCAAATGAAAGCAGAGCGTATTAAACGCGCAAACATTCTGGATGCCGAAGGTGTCAAACAATCTGAAATCCTAACCTCAGAAGGCGAGAAACAGGCGGCTATTCTTGACGCTGAAGGAAAACGCCAGGCAGCCTTCCTTGAGGCGGAAGCCCGCGAACGCGCGGCGGAAGCAGAAGCCAAAGCAACCCAAGTGGTTTCTGAAGCTATTGCCAAGGGTGATCTGAACGCCATTAACTATTTTGTTGCAACCAAGTATATCGACGCCTTGCAGAGCATTGCCTCTGCGCCAAATGAAAAACTGGTGTTAATGCCGCTTGAAGCGGCCAATGTCATTGGTTCACTGGGTGGTATTACTGAACTTGCGAAAAACATAACCAGCAAAGGAGGCCCCGCCGCATGATGCTGGAAGACCTGACCTATTGGCACTGGTGGATCTTTGCCGCAGTGCTGATCATTCTTGAGATGTTTGCGCCTGGTGCTTTTTTTCTGTGGCTTGGCATCGCCGCGGGTGTTGTAGGCTTTGCCGTGTTTGTCCTGCCAACCATGGCATGGGAATTCCAATTACTCCTGTTTTCGATCTTCTCGGTCATCAGCATTTTCATCTGGCGAAAATATTTCAGGGTACGTGCTGCCGATACTGATCAACCCTCGCTGAACCGGCGCGGCGAACAATACATCGGCCGTGTCTTCACTCTGAAGCATGCGCTTGTAAACGGCATAGGCAAGATCAACGTAGATGACTCAACCTGGAAAATTGAAGGCGAAGATTGCGAAGCCGGTAGCAAAATAAAGGTAACTGGCGTGGAAGGCACAATATTAAGAGTTGAAAAACAAGATTGAAGAATTTCGAGGGATCTGTAGGAGCGGCTTTAGCCGCGATGACCAGTGACACCGCCTTTCGCGGCTAAAGCCGCTCCTACAGAATTTGTTAATTAGCGCCTGTCCATTAACACCGGTATTTTTCTCGCAAAGGCGCTAAGCGCGCTAAGACAGACTATTATAATAGGCCGATTAAAACAATCGGTAATACTGTGCGTCTTTGCGAGAGTTTATTGTTTATGGATGGACACTAATTATTAAACACATCGCTTAACCAACCCGCTACCGTTTCTATTAACACTTCATCTTGCTCATGCATGTAATGATCAGCATCTTCGAGTATGACCTGATTTGACTTTGCATTCCCCGCTGCCTGCATAGCAGCCAGCCGATCTTCGGCACCATGTTGTACAGCTGGATAGTCCATTGCTCCATAGATGTCCAGAACCGGTACGGTAATCTTTTCAAACGGGAAAGGGTCTTTCATTGTCTGTTGGTAATCCGTGGCGCCCATACCAATGCCAATAAAACCATCCATTGCTGAAATATCACGATTGCGAATCCATTCCATCGCCATATGCACACCACAGCTGTGAGCAATGACAACAACCGCGTCGTTACCTTGCTCCTTTAAATATTTGATACCGGCTTCAATACGCGGAAAGGCTTCTGGGAAAATGGGAATATATTTGTAATAAGTGGCATCTTTTTCAAGCACTGGCATCTGTAATGATAAAGTGTTCCAGCCGTGTTCTGTGAGATCAATACGTAAGGGTCTGACGACCTGTTCCCAATCAGGGTGATATCCACGGCCGTGAATAATGAGTACACCTCTGGAATCAGTGTCCGTTTGAGAGACCATTGAGACACCCAGAAACTTATGCTTATCTGCTTCTAACCAGACGGGCTCACCATCAAATATAGCATCAACAATCTGAGCTGCTAGCCTGGCTTCCCGCGCCAGGTCAGAGGTAGCGCTCGCTTCGATAACAGATATTTCCACTTTAGTAACCTGGGTAGAATGCTCGCTTTCTGAACACCCAGTTACCAGTGTAATAAAAAGTACAATCCGTACTATCTGGAACAGTTTCATCTAAGGAAGCTCTGGTTAATTCGTGCAGCTTATCATAGTGACCTGTGCAAATACTGTAGGAGCGGCTTCAGCCGCGATGGAGCTGCGGTGCCCATCGCGGCTGAAGCCGCTCCTACAGTTTATCGCTAATTCATCAGACGAGGCATGTCTTTTTTCTGTAATTTCTTATAGTCAGTAAAAATATTCTCGGACAGTTTTTCGTCTGAAACAGATTCAACGACATAGGAATCACCACCCTGCTTGTCATTGATAGAAACAGGGAAGCCGTCTAAATCCATGGCTGCCATCGCCGCTTTTTCCTCTGCACCCATCATGCTGCTGGCTTTTTTAGCCATCCCTTGAATGAAATCCAGGGTAGCTTTGAGTGTTGCAAAATCTTCTTTAGATACTTTGCCACTGGCAGACTTCATGACACACACATCCGCTATATGCTTGCCATTAACAGAGACTTTATTTTGCTGACACTTCAAACCGGCAATTGTTTTACTACCTTGCACCTCAAATTTAGGCTTAGGCATTTCTTTTTCTGCATCGCCTGCACCATCCATCATTCCTGCCATTCCACCCATGCGTTGTTCCAGCATTTTACGCGTGGCAGGATCCAGCCCAGCCATTTGTTCTTTCATCATTTTGATTTGAGGCGCCATTTGTTCACGCATCGCTTTGGCCTGATCCATCTGGGCATTTATATCTGCTTCACTCATTTCCATGTAAGAACCACGCTGCGGATCCGCATGTACCGCAATCCTGGTCTTACTGTTGAAAACGATATAATCCGATTCACCGGGGGTATTCATTTTACCAATACCATTTCTGACCAGGAGCACAGAATCCTGACCCTTGGTGCCTTTGATTTTAAAAGTGGCATCGGCAAAAACTGCGCTGCCAAAGATACTCAAACCCAATGCACCTATACCTACCACTGTTCTAAATGAATTCATGCTTGTACTCCGTCATATTGATCAATTTATAGACTCAGTAATTACTGAATAATTCAGAATGTCATCGAAAATTTGATGGCATTCTGAATTATTCAGCACTTGCCTTTATTTTAGCCGTTATCCAACCATCAGGAAAACCATCAATAATGACGGTCAAACAGCCTAATAATCTGTTAAAATATGCGAATATAAGACTATCACAGCTCTCCGATACACATGAAAAAACTAGCCGATTTACTCCAGGAACGCATACTAATCCTTGATGGCGCTATGGGCACCATGATCCAACGCTATAAGCTGGATGAAGCAGGTTATCGAGGAGAACGCTTCAAGGACTGGCCCTGTGATCTTAAAGGCAATAATGACCTGCTATCGCTGACCCAGCCACAGATCATCAAAGACATCCACAAGGCGTACCTGGAAGCCGGTGCAGATATAGTCGAGACCAATACCTTTAATTCAACCTCTATCTCACTCGCTGACTATCAGCAGGAAGATCTGGTCTTTGAACTAAATTTTGAATCAGCCAAACTGGCGCGTGAAGCCGCTGACGAACTTTCGACTGACGATAAGCCTCGCCTTGTCGCTGGCGTGCTCGGCCCAACCAACCGCACCGCTTCGCTGTCACCGGATGTCAATAATCCTGGGTTTCGCAACGTTACTTTCGACGCGTTGAAAGAAACTTATTACGAAGCAACCAAGGCATTGGTTGACGGTGGATCAGACATAATATTAATCGAAACCATTTTTGATACGCTGAATGCAAAAGCAGCGGCGTTTGCTGTTCAAAGTTATTTTGAAGACTCCGGTAATGAACGACCAATAATGATATCTGGCACCATCACTGATGCCTCGGGTCGCACCCTGTCCGGTCAAACCGCCGAAGCTTTTTTAAATACACTGCGTCACGTCAACCCAATTTCAATTGGCTTCAACTGTGCGCTCGGTGCAAAGCAGCTACGCCAGCACATCGATGAACTGGCGGGTATCGCCGACTGCGGGGTCAATGTACACCCGAATGCCGGTTTGCCGAATGAATTTGGTGAGTACGATGAATCACCCGAAGCCATGGCCAAAGAAATCGGCGAATGGGCGCAAAGTGGCTTCCTGAACATTATTGGTGGTTGCTGTGGCACGACACCGCCACACATTAAGGCAATAGCTGAAGCAGTCAGTAAGCACCCACCGCGCAAGATCCCTGAGCACGATCACACCTGCCGTTTGTCCGGCCTGGAACCCTGCAACATCAAGCCAGACTCTCTATTCGTCAATATTGGCGAACGCACTAATGTGACCGGTTCAGCTAAATTCAAACGTCTGGTTCTCGAAGACAAATACGACGAAGCGCTTAATGTTGCACGCGACCAGGTGGAAAGTGGTGCACAGATTATCGACATCAATATGGACGAAGGTATGCTCGACGGAAAGGAAGCGATGGTCACCTTCCTTAACCTGATCGCCTCGGAACCGGATATCTCTCGTGTACCGATCATGATTGACTCCTCCAAATGGGAAATCATCGAAGCGGGTTTGAAATGCATCCAGGGCAAAGGCATCGTCAATTCCATTTCCATGAAGGAAGGCGAAGCGATCTTTATTGAACACGCAAAACTGTGCCGCAAATATGGCGCAGCCATTATTGTCATGGCCTTTGATGAAACCGGTCAGGCCGACACCAAAGAACGCAAGGTCGATATTTGCACCCGCGCCTACAAGATTCTGACCGAACAAGTCGGCTACCCAGCCGAAGACATCATCTTTGACCCGAATATTTTTGCCATCGCCACGGGTATCGAAGAACACAACAACTATGGCGTCGACTTCATCGAAGCCACACGTGAAATCAAAAACACCCTGCCCCATGCCATGATCTCGGGTGGCGTGAGTAACGTTTCATTTTCATTCCGCGGCAACAATCCAGTGCGTGAAGCTATCCATGCAGTATTTCTATACCACGCCATCAAGGCAGGTATGGATATGGGCATCGTCAATGCAGGCCAGCTCGCCATCTATGATGACCTGCCTGAAGAGTTGCGCGAATGTGTCGAAGATGTAGTACAAAATCGCCGCGCTGATTCCACCGAACGCCTGCTCGACAACGCCAATAAATACAAAGGCGATGGTTCCACTGCAGAAAAGAAAGAAGACCTCGAATGGCGTAAATTACCGGTTGAAAAACGCCTCGAACACGCGCTGGTCAAAGGTATTGATGCTTTTGTCGTAGAAGACACCGAGGCTGCCCGCCAGAATTTCGAACGACCTATTCAGGTTATCGAAGGCCCCTTAATGGATGGCATGAACGTGGTCGGTGATTTATTCGGCGATGGTAAAATGTTTCTGCCACAGGTAGTGAAAAGCGCACGCGTCATGAAAAAAGCCGTCGCTTATTTACTACCCTACATCGAAGACGAGAAAGACGGGAAAACTAAAGCCAAAGGCAAGATCCTCATGGCTACGGTCAAAGGTGACGTACACGACATCGGCAAGAACATTGTCGGCGTCGTCCTGCAATGCAACAACTTCGAAGTCATCGACCTCGGCGTCATGGTGCCTGCACAAAAGATACTCGAAGCCGCGAAAAAGGAAAACGTCGATATTATCGGTCTGTCGGGATTAATAACGCCTTCGCTGGATGAAATGGCCCACTTCGCGAAAGAAATGCAACGCGAAGGCTTCAATGTACCGCTATTAATCGGTGGTGCAACGACCTCACGCGTTCATACGGCAGTCAAAATAGAACCTGGCTATCACGGCATTACCATTTACGTTAAAGATGCATCACGTGCCGTCGGTGTCGCACAAAATCTTGTCAGCGAAGATCTTAAAGCACCCTACGTTAATAAGATCAAGGAAGAATACGAAAAAGTCCGCGCCCAGCACGCCGGCAAACAACGCAAGACTGAATGGCTGACACTGGAACAGGCGCGCGATAATAAAATCAAGATTAACTGGAAAAACTATATGCCTGTATGCCCAGCCATAGTAGACAATCCCCTCTCCTCTCAGGGCGAAGGGATCAACCCAATAACCGTCGTAAACGACGGTCACACTATATTTAGTTTTGAAAACTTCCCCTTAAAAGAACTTCAAAACTACATCGACTGGACACCCTTCTTCAAAACCTGGGAACTCTCCGGTAGCTATCCAAAGATCCTGGACGATGAAATCGTCGGCGAACACGCCAAAAACCTGTTCGATGATGCACAACAAATGCTCAAGCAAATTATTGACGAGAACTGGCTACAGGCTAAAGCGGTAGTCGGCTTATTTCCGGCTAACCAAATTAATGATGATGACATCGAAGTCTATGCCGATGCTTCGCGCACAAACGTATTAGCCACTCTGCATCACTTGCGCCAGCAAAACCAGAAACCACCTGGTCGGCCTAACCAGTGCATCAGTGATTTCATCGCACCCAAAGACAGTGGCCTGAGTGACTACATCGGTGCTTTCGCCGTTACTACCGGGCTTGGCATCGAAGCACACGTACAACGATTTGAAGCAGATCACGATGACTACCAGTCGATCATGCTAAAAGCACTCGCCGACCGTCTCGCTGAAGCCTTTGCCGAATATTTGCACGAACGCGTTCGTAAAGACTTCTGGGGTTACGCAAGCGATGAGTCGCTCAGTAACCACGAACTTGTCAAAGAACAATACAAAGGCATACGACCGGCCCCAGGCTACCCTGCCTGTCCTGAACACACGGAAAAATCTCTACTTTGGAAACTTATCGATCCAGTGACCAACGCCGGTATATCACTCACTGAAGCCTTTGCCATGCTACCCACCGCCGCCGTCTCCGGTTGGTACTTCAGTCACCCGGAATCAAAATACTTTGGTGTTGGAAAGATTAACCGCGATCAGGTTGGAAGTTACGCCAAACGAAAAGGTATGACGCTGGAAGAAGCCGAACGCTGGCTATCACCCAACCTGGGTTATAATCCAGATCAGAAAGACGCAAAAACTACGAACGGATAACCCAAGGATGCTCAGGTAGATTTGTGAGTACCTGTAGGAGCGGCTTTAGCCGCGATGAACGGACACTGCTACCCCATCGCGGCTGAAGCCGCTCCTACAATAATTGTGCTATTCGTAATGACAACATGAATAATTGCCTTTAGAAATCAAAATTGATTTTTCTCCGGCCTCTCTACATTGCCCGGTACCGCCCATGGTGGGTTGCTCGGCACCCGGGTTGCATTACGCAAAACTTCAGCCACATCCGGGCTGCCAGGTGATATAGGAAACGGAATGCCTTTCGATTCACGCGTGACTTTTTTCGCTTGATCCCAGTTTACGACACTGGTCGCTTTCTTGGTCACAGCAATTTTCATTGGCTTCAGGCTTTTTCCCAAACGCTTCGCTTGCTCGGCCAGTGGCTGGTGCACCTCCAGATAGAGTTGCCCTTTGTGTAACCCAGCCACATAAGGTTGGTTAATAATGCGCACCTGGGTTCCTTTCGGTACTTGAGGAAACAACCGTTCAATATCTTCTGGATACAAACGAACGCAACCGTGGCTGATACGGATACCAACACCATAGGGTTTATTTGTCCCATGTATCAGGTAAAGCGGATCGCTAAGACGCATAGCGAAATCACCGAGCGGGTTATCTGGCCCCGAGGCTACAATGGGCGGTAACGGATCACCTGCTGCAGCACGTTCCTTGAGTACTGATTTAGGAACCGTCCATGCAGGCTTCACTTTTTTTTGCGTGATTTTCATCAGTCCTTCCGGGGTCTGCCAACCTTCGCGGCCGATGCCAATCGGATGGGTTATTACTTCAGGAGGTTTACCCGGCTCAGGTTTCGGAAAATAAAACAGCCGCATGGAGGCAAGATTTAATACCAGGCCTTCGCGTGGCACATCGGGAAGCATGAATTGGGTTGGCAGAACCACCTGAGTTCCTTCACCCGGCAGCCAGACATCAACATCAGGATTTGCAGCCACAATTTCTTCATAGCCAAGATCGTAATAACGTGCAATCTCAGGCAATGTATCATTGTGATGTGCTGTTGCGACCTGAATCTTACCCACCACATCTTCGCCTTCGGGCGGGAGTAAAAAGCGATCGCTGGGTTCAGGTTGATTTAACCAGATTCTGCTAAGAGGCGTTTCAGGAAGAGGAAAGTGACTGCACCCTGGTTGAAAAAAAACCACCATCGCCAGCGCAATTAAGTTGAACCATGGATGTCGTTCACGCAACGGCTTCGCCATACTCATAATGCTTAGAATGGACAACTACACCCCAGAAAGTCAAGAAATTTACGAGACAACCAGGTCAAGTAATTCTACTTATAAACTGGGCAGAAAAACGCCAATTCAGTAACTCGATAGAAAATTGCCTATTCTGCTAACATACTGGGGAACCAGTACATATCCCGTTGGTCGTAGTTTTGTGAAGATTGGTGTACTAGAGTCAATGGCGCATAACATCATTGCATATTGTGATAAAAAAGTGATGTCTATTCGTTACTATTCTGCAAAAATAACATGTTTTTTTAATCTAAGGAGGCAATATGAACAAGCAAAAACTGACTACAGTAACAAAAGGTATCGCATTAGCCATCGCAGCAGCAGGTTTGCTGAGTGGTTGTGGAACCACGTCCTCACCATCAGCAAAAAAGGTCGCGGCCGCAGGAGCAAGCACAGATTTAGTGCATTGTTCAGGTGTTAATAAATGCGGTGGCCATAATGACTGCAAAACGGCTAACAATGCCTGTGGTGGCAAAGCAAGTTGTAAAGGCCAGGGTTTTGTAAAAATGCCATCCAAAGCATGCGGTGACGTCGGTGGCAGTGTTAAAGATGACTGGAAAGGCAGTATCGCCAAAGCTGACTTGACCCATTGTAATGGTGTTAATAAATGCGGCGGCCATAATGACTGCAAAACGGCCAATAATGCGTGTGCAGGCCATGCCAGCTGTAAAGGTAAAGGTTTTGTCGCTATGTCATCTAAAGCCTGCGAAGACATTGGTGGGAAAGAAGGCTAAGCACACCTTTTTTTATGTTTTTCACTTGAATAAGTGTCCCAAACTGTTCTTGCAGTTTGGGACTCTTCGGTTGTTTTAATGGAAAATCATTTTCTTGGTTTTGGGTTAGGTTTACGCGTGCCCCATTTCCAACACGTTCTGGAACATAAACCCCCGGTAGACTGGTTTGAAGTCCTTTCTGATAACTTCATGGTCGCTGGTGGCAAACCGAAATATTATCTACATAAAATCCGTGAACATTATCCGATGGTTATGCACGGTGTCTCCCTGTCCATCGGTAGCACCGACCCGCTGAATATTGAATACCTGAAAAAACTGAAAATACTCGCCAATGAAATTCAGCCCGAGTGGATTTCAGACCATTTATGTTTTACTCACCGGGGTGACATTAACAGCCACGACTTGTTACCACTGCCGTACAATGAAGAAGCGCTGAATCACGTTGTCGACCGCGTCAAACAAACGCAGGATTTCCTGGGACGCCGAATTCTGCTGGAAAATGTTTCCAGTTATCTCACCTACACCACTTCCGAAATGACCGAATGGGAATTTCTGACCGAAATAGCAGACCGCGCTGATTGCCATATCCTTCTGGACATTAATAATATCTACGTCAGTGCGCGTAATCACAGTTTTTCCGCCAGCGAATATTTGGCAGGCATCAAACCAAACCATGTGCGGCAGCTTCATCTGGCAGGACATACTGACTGTGGCGACTATCTGATAGATACGCACGACCACCCAGTGGTTGACCCTGTCTGGGATCTTTATGCAGAAGCGTTGAAACGATTTGGGGCAATCAGCACAATGATCGAACGTGACGACCATATTCCTCCGTTTGATGAACTACTGGATGAATTGAATGTTGCAAAAAGCCTGGCTCAACGAACCTTGCCAAAACTGGGTGAGATCAATGCCGCAGCTCGATGAATTACAAACCCAATTTCTGGGTTATCTTTCTGGCAAGAACGACCGACTTAAGGGTTCTGTTGTCGATCAAGGTAATATTTCTGTACAAACCCGTCTGGACATTTATAAAAATGCCTATCAGATACGTTTAAAACTGGCATTGGAAACCGACCATGAAATGCTCGGCATCTATCTCGGCGACACACTCTTCGATCAGATGGTCGATGGGTATATTCATCAGCATCCTTCACATTGCACCTCGTTGCGAGACTTTGGTGAATCACTGCCTGAATATTTAAAAATAACCGAACCCTTCAAGCAACACCCTATCATTGCAGAAATCGCCCGATTTGAGCGTTGGTTAATGGACGTGTTTGATGCCGCTGATGCGGATCGATTGCTCTTCTCTGATATACAGGAAATCTCTCCACAAAAATGGCCTGCTCTGCGATTTCGTTTTCATCCAAGTTTGCAGCTGTTTAATACCGAGTGGAACTGTGTTGAAAGCTGGAAAGCACTAAAAAATACGTCCGAACCTCCACCTGCCACACAGCAAGCAGATAAACACTGGTTGCTTTGGCGTAGCACTGAGTTACTCTCTGAATTCCGTCCACTTGAAGAAGATGAATACCGGTTTCTTTCGCTCGCAGTTTCTGGAGAGACCTTTGCGGCCCTTTGTGAGTCGATCCTGGAATGGCACGATGAGTTAGATGTTAGTGCGCTCAGTATAGAATTTCTGTCCCGCTGGTTTGAGCAAGGGATTGTTATTGCCATCGAAACAGATGCCTAACAGTTACCAATTATACAATCTAAAGGAGGGCCTGGATTAATTAGCGAGAACCTGTAGGAGCGGCTTCAGCCGCGATTGGGTACGGCGCGTTCATCGCGGCTGAAGCCGCTCCTACAGGATATACACTATTCACAATGACAAAATATATCAGCACGGGCATGCACACAGATACAACAGCATTAAGTAATGACAAAAATAAGTTGCGCCATGCAATTTTTATATCCACTTTATTTACTGTGATTTTGTGGTCTATAAAACTGGTTGAAATAATTTTTAATCTTGATTTTGTTCAATATGGCGTCTACCCGCAGCGGCCAGAGAACCTGGCCGGCATACTTCTAGCACCACTTATTCATGGCTCCATATCCCATTTGTTTACCAATACAGCACCGGTTTTAATCCTCGGATCAGCGTTGCTATATGGTTACCCAAAATCGGCAAGAATTGTATTACCTGTTATTTATCTCGGCTCAGGAATCGGCGTTTGGTTATTTGCACGCAACGCTTATCACATTGGCGCTAGCGGATTGACCTTTGGAATAATGTTCTTTGTGTTCACGGTGGGCGTATTGCGTTGGGATAAACTAGCCATTGTACTTTCCATGATCGTGTTTTTTCTCTACGGCAGTATGATCTGGGGTATTTTTCCCAGTAACCCGGCTATTTCATATGAGTCGCATTTCTTCGGGGCAATTATTGGTATTATCCTGGCCTTTATTCTCAAGAATCATGATCCCCAACCTCCGCAGAAAAAATATAGCTGGGAAATTGAAGAAGATGATGTCGATTGGGAGGAAAACACAAATACTCACTAAAAGATAATGACAATAGATTCTAAGAGAATTAGTATGGATCCTGCCTTCAAGTAAAATATGCCCATGTGCACCACAACCCATTCAGAAGTATCGGAAGCCACCAAAGCCAGCCTTTTTACGGGCAGCGACCTTAAGCAGTTCCAACGGGATGGGTTTGTCATTGTTCGCGGCCTGGTTAGCGATGAACAATGCAAACACATGCTAGCCATCGCCCAGCAGCATTTGGAACAACAAATTGAACCTGTTGAATACGAGGCTGACTTACATTATCCAGGTTCGCCAGCATCACGTAGTATCCAAGGTGGTAAAACCATACGCCGTCTTTTACAGGCATATAGCCGCGCGCCTGTTTTTGCACAATGGGTTTCTAGTGCTGCCCTACAGGGACGACTGAAACAACTCATTGGTGGTCGAATTGTTATGCCGTTAGCCCATCACAACTGTATCATGACAAAACATCACGAATTCAGCAGTGATACCGGTTGGCATCAGGATATTCGTTATTGGTCGTTTCAAAAATCTGACCTGATAACAGCATGGTTGGCTTTAGGCTCCGAATACAAGGAAAATGGTGGGCTCAGAGTGATTCCAGGCTCTCACCGAGCTACCATTCAGGATGACCAAAGAGATGATGCGCAGTTTCTACGAACTGATCTTGCTGAAAATCAGGGCTTGATTAAGCAAAGTATCGACATTCATCTTGAAGCAGGCGATGTGCTTTTCTTTCACTGTCTTTTATTACATTCTGCCAACCGTAATCGGACAGAAAAAAACAAAACTTCGGCTGTGTTTACCTTTCGTTCTGCAGATAACTTACCCACGTCTGATACGCGTTCTGCCTCTCTGCCAGAGCTAATATTTCCGGTATAACTGGAACCATTCTATCTGCTCAGAAATAGCTTATTGTTTCAATCGATACCCCGTTTTAAACATCCACCAGACGACGATCAGACAAGCCGATAAAAATACCAGTATCATAGTCAGGCTAAGACCTACACTTACATCTGACACTTCGAAAAAACTCCAGCGAAAACCACTGATCAGATAGACCACCGGATTAAAAAGCGTTACGGTCTGCCAGACAGGCGGTAACATACTGACTGAGTAAAAACTCCCACCGAGAAATACCAACGGCGTGATCACCAGTAATGGGATGAGCTGCAATTTTTCAAAATTGTCGGCCCATAGCCCTATAATAAAACCAAATAAGCTAAAAGAAATACAGGTCAAAACCAGGAAGGCCATCATCCATATTGGGTGTGCAATCTCCAGAGGCACAAAGAATCCTGCCGTCGCAAGAATGATCAGACCAATGATCAGGGACTTGGTCGCTGCAGCCCCAACGTAACCCAAAAGAATTTCGAAGAAGGATATTGGCGCAGACATGACTTCGTATATAGTGCCGGTAAATTTAGGAAAAAATATTCCAAATGAGGCGTTGGATATACTCTGGGTTAATAATACCAGCATAATCAATCCAGGCACGATGAATGAACCATAAGCGACACCCTCTACCTGCTCAATACGCGAACCAATAGCCGAACCAAAGACCACGAAATAAAGTGAAGTGGAAATCACTGGTGATGCAAAACTCTGTAGCAGAGTCTCCCAGGCGCGAAGCATTTCATACTTATAGATGACTTTGATTGCCTGTGTGTTCATAATTTTTCATTCACCAGTGCGATGAAAATATCCTCCAATGAGCTTTGCGTGGTTTTAATATCTTTTAATTCAATTTTTGATTCACTAATAGCCTGCAACAGTTCTTTGATGCCATTATTAGAATCACGAGGGTCATAAGTGTAGGTAAATTTACTGCCCTCTGCTGACAAATCCAATGTCCAGTCGGAAAATATTTCTGGCATAGCTTTTATAGGCTCAATAAGTTCGACAGTAATCTGCTTGGTTCCCATCTTATGCATTAATGACTGAGTGTCTTCCACTAATAGCAATTCCCCATCGCTAATGATTCCGACACGATCCGCAATCGCTTCTGCTTCTTCTATATAGTGGGTAGTCAGAATAATAGTGACACCAGATTCACGCAGACGCCTAACCAGCGCCCACATATCTTTGCGTAATTCCACATCAACGCCTGCTGAGGGTTCATCCAGAAATAAAATCGACGGTTCGTGCGATAAAGCCTTGCCAATTAGCACTCGTCGCTTCATACCACCTGACAATGTCATGAGCTTGCTATCTTTTTTATCCCACAATGACAGGTCTTTAAGCAGTTTTTCAATATAGGCAGGATCTGGGTTTTTACCAAACAGGCCACGGCTAAAACATAACGTATTTAATACTGAATCAAAGGCACCCAGCGTCAGCTCCTGCGGAACCAGGCCGATAAGACTGCGCGTCTGACGATAACCAGTCACTATGTCATGCCCAGCAACAGTTACCGTTCCAGCAGTGGCATTAACTATTCCACATATACAGGAAATCAGGGTCGTTTTACCGGCACCGTTAGGGCCGAGTAACGCCAGAATTTCGCCGCTATTGATATCAAGATTTATGTCCTTCAGGGCGTGATAACCATTGGCGTAAGTCTTGGACAAATTTGAGATAGAGACTATGGGTTGCATCGAGCAGACCTCAATAAACGGCGACGGAATTCAACAAACAAATAAATGCTACGTATGACAACTTAGGTATGAATACTTACACATTAAAATACACCTTCAGGTTAAATATTTCAGACCGTTATCTATCCCACGGATAGAAGAAATACCGACTGCAGGGAAATGCAATATGGCAAATCATTACTATTCCAAAATAGCCTGCCCCCAATACGCTGAACGATCAGCGGGATGCTTTCTTTCACCTGTGTCTTTATCACTTCATAGACACCAGTAATCAACATGAAAGATAACATAAAATCCATAATCGCTTTCGGTTTTACAGCATTGTTAATACTGCTGTCTCTGGTTGTGTATTTTTCTCTACAACAAATGGATCTTGCTCAGCAACAAGCCGTTAACGTAACCCAAAGTACAAGCGCAAAAATTGATGCTATTTATCGGATGCGCGACGCTATTATTTTTCGTAGCAATGCCATACGAGCCTTACTCTCCACAAATAATGTGTTTAAACGCGACGAACTTCGTCTTGAACTGTCCCATCATGCAAGCAACTACTTTGTGGCACGTGACTATCTGACAAAATCCGACTTAAGCCCGCATGAACGAGAACTTATGTCACGAGTCACAAAACAGACTCAAGTGAATATGGAATTTTTATCAGATGTTCTAAAAGAAATAGACAATGGTACTCACGCTGGTTTTATTCAATCACATACTGAGCAATTATACACTGGACTATTTAAAGCCAGTACAATACTAGGAAAGTTTATCGAGCTGGAACGGAATAAAACTAAAAATATTTTGAAGTCCAGCCAAACAACCTATAGAAAAGCACATGACATCATGCTGACTATTGGTATCTCATGCATCCTGTTAAGTATTTTTATTGCACAAGCAGTATTTTGGCGCACCACCAAAAGAACTGGCATTTTAGCGTATCAGGCCAGCCATGATGCCCTCACATCATTAATTACCCGCACTGAATTTGAACGACGAATTCAACATGCTTTAACTTCTGTCAAACAATTTGAATATGAACACTCACTGCTTGTTTTTGACCTCGATCGGTTCAAGGTTATCAATGACAGTTGTGGCCATAAAGCAGGAGACCAATTACTCAAAGAACTGGCGAATAGATTACTCTTAATAACACGTGAGCGAGATTCACTGGCACGCATTGGCGGTGATGAATTCGGCATTCTTCTCAATCATTGTCCAGAAGAAGCAGCTGTTCAGAAAGCAGCTGAAATTATTGAAACTATTGAAAGCCACAATTTTGTTTGGCATGGAGAAACCTTTCATATAAGCGCTTGCGTAGGAATTACGATGTTGAATGCTGTAGATACTATTCCCAACGTGATGGCTCGTGCCGATCAATCCTGTTACCTTGCAAAAAAACGCGGATCGGGTGAAATAGAGCTATCCAGCCAGGGGGATGACTATCAAACTCATACTTACAATAATAGTTTGCCCGCCACCCTTGTTCTTTTAAAAGAAGAGCGCTATGAGTTGTACTACCAACCAATATACCCTTCCGATGCCGAAGCTGGAAGCAGTGTTAAATATGCAGAAATACTAGTCCGAGGCAGAGATGAGGAAGGCAATCTATTATTACCAGATAGCTTTATTCCTGCAGCTGAGCGTTATGGGCTTATTCAAAATATTGACAAATGGGTTGTAGCCAATACCTTGCAGTGGCTGTCCGAGGGCAATCCAAATAAAAAGGATGTCAAACTATCAATCAATCTGTCAGGGCGAAGCATATGTGATGATAAACTCACAGACTTTATCGTTGAACAATTTAATATAACAAAAGTTAATCCTCACAATATCGTCTTTGAAATTACAGAAACTGCTGCCATACGAGGTTTTAATCAAGCCACTAATAACATGCAACGTCTAAATAGTTTAGGTTGTCAATTTGCACTGGATGACTTTGGGGCCGGTTTGTCTTCATTCACTTACCTTAAAAATCTGCCGGTTGATTACCTGAAAATCGATGGCGCATTTGTACGTAACATTCAGTCTGATCAAAAAGACTCTTCGATTGTCAGATTATTCAATGATGTGGGACACACCCTGGGTAAGCAGACCATTGCTGAATATGTTCAAGATAAAGCTACTGTGTCCACCCTTAAAAGAATCGGCGTGGACTATCTGCAAGGAAATGCACTGGGCAAGCCAAAACCATTAGCCACTTTTTTTGATAAAGAAAAACAAGTTGCTATTGCCTGACAGGTCTATAAAAGGTTTTAACCTAAGCTCCTGGGCATTTCTTTAATATAAAGATCCTGCTTGCTAAAGGGTATTTCAATATTTGCGCTGGTAAAACTTTTATAGACTTCCGTCAATAATATATCTATTGCTCTACCCCGCAAAGAAGGCTCCTCTATCCAACAGAGTAATTCAAAGTCCAGACTGGAATTTCCAAAAGCACGGAAACGCACACGGGGTTCTGGATTTTTACAGGCCATTTCATTATTTTCCGCCACACCCATTAACAATTCTCGCACTTGATCGACATCCGAACCATAAGCAACGCCGACCGGAATACGAATACGGTATTTTTGATGTGGGCCGCCAGATTCGTTGACAATTTTAGAATTCCCCATAATTGAATTCGGGATAGTTAATTCCACATCATCACGCGTCAACAAACGTGTGCTACGAATACCAATCTTGGTAATTTCGCCACGTTCATTTGAATCGAGGACGATATAATCACCAATTTTGTAGGGCATGTCTGCAAGTATAAAAACTCCAGAGAACAGATTAGCCAAAGTATCTTTTGCTGCAAAACCAACTGCAATACCAACAATACCGGCAGATGCCAGCCATGCTGTCATATCGATGCTCCAGGTTTCGAAGATTAGATAGATACCGATTGCGACAATGAGAATAAGCGCCATATTCTCGAAAAGCGGTATAGTCGCTGACTGTAGAAATTTAGGTGTTTTATTATCGGAAGCCTGGTTACGTAAAATTGCTTTCGATATACGCGCCAGAAACATCATCCAGACAAAAATACCAATGGATTGAAGCAACGCAATAAGATTTCCTTCTAATTTTTCACTCAGCGGAAGTAGTCGTATCGCCAGAGAAAGACCGAACATCAAAACGGTATAACTTAGCGGTGTCCGTAAAGCAGAAAAAACAGCATCGTCAAGTGTTGATCGGGTTCGGGATGCAGCTTGTCGCAGCAAACCAAGCAGTGTCCAGACAATTGCTCTGGACAATATAAGCGTGAGCACTACTACGATGCCCGACTGTACATAGGGCCTGCCTGAAAATAGCTCAAGTACTGGATTCAAAAACTCTTGTAATTTATCCATGATTTCATGTGGATCTGCAATTATCCGAGTGAGAGATAATAGCCTAATTTAATAACGCTATAAATGTATAATTTAGTAATTCGCGTGGCTTGACTTTTAAAATAAAAGGGTTATAAAAGACAGCCTTGAGCCTTATCCAACCAATCTTTGCAGTAAACAAGGCGACATGTGAATGGTCACTACCGAACTCAGTGCAAATCTCAACTATCAGCTACCTTTATTTATTCAGCCGGAGATCAAATGAACCGTCTGCTACTTTTACTCAGCCTATTGTTATTAGGTCTGATCACATTTCTTTGCATACGAAATCATGCACCCGCTATTGAAGAAAATCTAACCACACGAACCAGCACAGCATTGTACGGTGAAGGTTTGGACTGGGCTCAAGCCTCTATGGATGGCCGCGAACTTATATTATCGGGTATTGCGCCCAGTGCTGAATTAAGAGAGACAGCTGGCGTAGTAGCATCTCGTATCCTGGGCGTCCGTAGTGTCGACAACCAAATCACAGTAGAAATTGAAAAACCTGTTATTACACCTACTCCAGAAGCTGCCCCGCCGCCTGCTGACTACCGCACACAATTCATATTACGTGACGGAAATATTATTTTGACCGGTATGGTGCCTGATCAGGCGGCCCATGAGAAATTAGTCGGTATTGCCGAGCAACGTTTTGGAACACCTAATGTCAGAGATCAACTTGAGATAGAACCTGGTGCACCTGACGGCTGGCATCAGAGCGCCGAAGTTTTGTTAACCCAGTTGTACGCTCTTGAAGAAGGCACAGCGGACATAGTAAATACTGAAATGTCTGTAACTGGCACGGCCACAAGTGAAACAGTACGAGATCGTTTAGAGACAACTATTAGTAGTGGATTACACACTGATTTTCAGACATCCTATGATATAGCTGTTCTGGAACCTGAACCCGAACCTATTTTGGCCCAGGAACCTGAGCCAGAACCTGAATTACAGATTCAGGAATCAGCTATAAACTGTCAAAATCGTTTTGATGACTTGTTAGCTGATCAACGCATACAATTTAACTTCAACAGTGCTGACATCAATCCTGATAGCCACGGGCTGCTTGACAAGCTAGTTGAAGCAGCAAATGAATGCCCAGATGTAAAAATCGAGATTGGTGGCCACACTGACTCTCAAGGCAGCGAAGCTTACAATAGCGAATTAAGTGGTCAGAGGGCAGCATCTGTCGGCCGTTATTTGACCGGACATGGCATACAGGTAGACCGCTTAATGGCAGTCGGATTCGGCGAATTATCGCCGATTGCAACAAATGGCAGCGTTGAAGGCCGGGCTAAAAATCGGCGCATTGAATTCAAAGTCGTGGGGCAATAAACATGAGCTATCTCATCAAACAAATACTGTTATGCATGATCATCGCAGCAGTACTAGGATTCATCATTGGCTGGATCTTACGTGGCAATAAAGCAAAACAACGTGAACGTTATCTTGCGGAAGAATGCGATAAACGTGTTCGTGCCATGCAAATGAAAAGCGCCTCAACAGGACGAAAAGCTACAGTGGCCACCTCCAGTGCTGCAGCTTTAGCGAGCTCAAGCGCTGCTGGCCAAAGTAGTTCTACAACCAAGCGCATCGAACAGGCACCCATCAATGAATATGATATAGAGGAAATTGAAGGCATCGGGAAAGGCCGGGGCAAACGGTTGCGCAAACTAGGCATTTCAACTATCGAGCAATTCCTAGACAAATATCACCTTATTGGTGCGCGCAAGGAGCTTGCTGCCGAACTTGACCTTGAAGAATATGTCGTACGTAAATGGGTCAGCATGGCTGACCTGATGCGCATACCTGGTGTTGGATCACAATATTCTGAATTGCTGGAAGCCTCTGGCGTGCATTCCGTACCTGAGTTAGCCAACCAGGATGCAAATTCACTGGCAACAAAAATGGAACAAGTTAATAAAGCCGAACACACTACGGTGCATGCAGTTCCCGATTCTGCCGATGTGTCAGAATGGATTAGCGCTGCTAAATCCTTGCCTTCAAAAATTACAATTTAAGTATATTTATAGCACTGAATTTTAGCTGAGCCTTATATATAACAAACGATTAACTTCGGCACTTTGCTTGCAGGCCGAATATCATTAAATTTACGCTCTGCGTCTGGTATTATCTTACATAATAATAGCTCATCCTAATGACATACTAGTGTGGCTAGTAGCTATGAATCGGCTTGTACAAAGGAGATAGACTGGATGGCAAAAATTTGGCTCATATTACTGGCAGCTTTTTCCGTATTGACTGGCTGTACCGTAAACCCGGTTACCGGTAAAAAAGAACTTAGCCTGGTCTCGGAAGCGCAGGAACTTAGTATTGGAAAGCAACAATATGCACCGATGCGCCAGTCCCAGGGTGGTGATTATGTTGTCGATACAGCACTAACCGCTTATGTTAATCAAGTGGGCCAACGTCTTGCAGCTGTCAGTGACCGTAAATTACCCTATGAATTTCATGTGCTGAATAATTCCGTGCCCAATGCCTGGGCATTGCCGGGTGGCAAGATTGTCCTCAATCGTGGCCTATTAATAGAACTGGGTAGCGAAGCTGAGCTGGCAGCCGTACTCGGACACGAAATCACCCATGCGGCGGCAAAACACTCTGCCCGAAGTATGTCGCGTGGGATGCTTCTACAGGGAGCCATGATGGCAACCGTTGTTGCCGCATCAGGCAGCGATTACGCACAAATTGCGCAATTAGGCGCCGGGCTTGGTGCTCAGCTAGTCACTCAAAAATACGGCCGGGATGCTGAACGGGAAGCAGATTATTATGGCATGAAATATATGTCACGCGCTGGATATAATCCTCAAGGCGCTGTTGCCCTGCAAAAAACATTCGTTAAACTTTCGGAAGGCCGCAAACAGAACTGGCTTAGTGGTTTGTTTGTCAGCCATCCTCCCTCGCAAGAGCGTGTACAAAATAACTTGCGAACTCTCACGGAATTACCTGCAAGTGGCGAGGATGGGAAACAACAATTTCAATCCAAGCTGGCCCACTTGAAAAAAACCAAACCTGCCTATGATGCTTATGATAAAGGCCGCGAAGCACTTGCTAAAGGCGACACAAAACTGGCTCGCCAACTTGCTGATAAAGCACACAGACTGGAGCCACGTGAAGCGCACTTCGAAGCCCTATTGGGAGATATTGAACAAAAACGCGGAAATAATAGGTCTGCATTAACACACTACAACAAAGCAACCCGACTCAATAAGGGATTTTTTTATTACCACTTGCAAAAAGGATTGGTAAACGAACAGCTAGGTAACCGGCGGCAAGCCAAACAGGATTTAGACAGCAGCATCAAATTACTACCCACGGCCAATGCTTTCAACTCACTGGGAGATATTGCCCGCCAGGAACATCGCTATAATCAAGCAAAAGAATACTATGCAAAAGCTGCGCAGGATAAATCGGCTACTGGTAAGCAGGCATTTGGATCACTCGTTGAACTTGATTTAGCTAACAATCCGGGTAAATACTTAAAAGTTAAACTCGGTGTTGATAAACGCGGTCGCGTTGTTGCAAAAGTTATTAACAATACGCCGAAAGCAATAACAGGTATTGCGCTTGAGGCTGAATTCAAAGATGCCAGCGGCCGCAATCGACGCGCTGAATTTAACCTGCGCGGCACGTTAAACCCCGGAAAGTCGGCCAGCATTAACATGGGTCTGGAAAATCTTGACAAGCCATCGCTACAAAGCCTGCGAGCCAGCGTTATTAAAGCAGGGCTTGCTCGGTAGACGAAAAACCAAGGGTTCAGATTAATTAGTGGAAAACTGTAGGAGCGGCTTTAGCCGCGATGAACACATCGCCCTATCGCGGCTAAAGCCGCTCCTACAGAATTTGCACGGTTCACAATAACAAAATACACAAATTAACCAGATTTCTTCGAATCACAATTTACCTTCAAATAAATGATAAATACCACATTAAAATATTATAGTAGTTTATTGAAAAGTATATAAAATAATTTAACTTACAAAGTCAGGTTTTGTTTTTAGAAACAAAGTAGAATATATCGCTCAGCCCAGTATAAAAAACTACTCAAAAAGCGATATCACCTGGCTTTATTGAGAAAATGTTCTTGAATGGGTATAAACAAAATAAATTACTAAAAATAATGACTATCATGTTGGGGGAATAATTGATATGACAAAAAAAGTCATACTTATATTTACGCTTTGCTTTATCTATACGATACTGAGATATATTTATTTCGGCCCCAAACTACCCGAAAACATTCCGCTATATCTTTTGAATAAAGCCGTATCCATGGGTTCAGTTATTGCTCTTTTAATGGCGGCTATCAGCTATTTTAAAAAAGATGGCCTATTATCCAGAGACTGGGGACGAGTTGCACTGCACAGTGCTTTTCTGCACGTCTTTATGTCCTACCCGTTGATTAGTCCTGATTATTATCCTGTATTTTATGACTTCGCGGATGGGGGCAAGATGGGTCGTGTAGGCGAGCTGGTATTAATGTTTGGAATAATTGCCGCTTATGCCTATTACCTCATCGCACGTAGTGAACCCGGTTCTAACGAAATGCGCCTATACAAAATTCTTGGCAGCACCATGGTCACAGCACATATTTTTGAGCTGGGTGCAGGTGGCTGGCTTAATATTGGCGACTGGAATGGAGGCTTACCTCCAATCACACTGATTACCGCACTAGCATCAGGTATAGCGATGGTGCTTTATCTAATGACACCTGCCCCTAAAACATTGGCCAGGCAATCAAAATAAGGGGAGTTATGACTGCCTAGATTCACTCTTCAAAACTTATATCCCTATTCAAGCCTGCGAAGCTCAACGCGCCGATTCATGTGCAAACCTTCCCGGGTTTCGTTAGTTGCAATAGGACTATCAGGCCCATAGCCATGAGCCGTTAGATTTTCTTTGCGCAGCCCTTTTCTAATCAGATAATCCTTTACAGACCCAGCTCTGAGTCCAGACAACCACCGATTATAATCAGCATTCCCCTGGACATCTGAGTGTCCTGCAACTTCAAGCTTTAGGTCGGGATGCTGTACTAATATAGCTGCAATATTATCAAGGACACCACGTGCCTCACGCGTCAATTTATGTGAATCATAGGAAAACATCACGCCATCCATGACAATTGGCTGTCCTGAACTACAACCGAGTACGTCAACGTCAGATACCAAGTCTGAATCTAGGCAGAGATCCACGGTATCATTAATACCGTCTCTATCGAAATCCAGTATTACTGTATTGGCAGGCATCTTGACTAGCTCTTCAGTATTTATCTCGAGTTTATTTGCTATCAATGCTGGTTCAATTTTCTGCTCTACATCTTGAGTAGCACTTTCTTGCGATTTTTCAGGCTCAGCTTCAATAGTCTGCTCATTTCCAACAGCGGTTATCTCTGCCGCGTGAAATTCTGAAACAGCAGCCGATTTTATGCGCTCACCCCCAGCGGCAACTACTGAGGTCGATTTTTTCTCAACAACGTCTGATTGTTCAGCCGCGATGTGATTGCTTTTCGTCGCATCTTGAGTTTTTTCAGGGAGCAACCGAACCAGCAGTCTATCTACTTCTGATTGCGTAATTTCCAATTCTGCTTTTTGCTCGGCTAATGTATCAGTGCACACAGATAATTCATTGGATAATTCATCATATTTGGCCGTTGCATCTAGCACCTCCTGATTCTTATCCTGAGTTAATGTTGATTCCTGCTCAAATTTACTGGATAAATCTGCAAGTTCTTGCTGACACGATTGCTGCTGGGTCTCCATTGCACTCAGACTTGCATCTGTTGCTGTTGCTGTTGCTGTTGATTCTGATTTAGTGGTTTCATAAGACGTAGTAACGGCTGCTAATTCTGCCTGTAACTTGGCAACTTTATCATCGCCTTCAGTAACTTTGCCCAGCAATTGCTCTATTTCTGCCTGTTGTTCACCGGCACGTTTCTGAAAATCGCCCAGCGCTGATTTTTGCTGATTAACCGCTTGATTAAGCGTTTCAATTTGTTCATTCAATTGATTTAATTGTGATTTTGAAGAATCCGACTCAGCCGTGACCACTGCCAGCTTTTCATTAAGTGCTACCTGATCATTTTGCTTTTTCAGCGCTTCCGATTGAGCAGAGTTGATATTATTACGAGCTTCTTCAAGCGATGCCTGCGCCTGAACGAGTTGATCTCGCGTGTCACTGAGTTCGCTTTGCCGCGTGTCGAGATCTGCTATTAATTTATCCCGTTCAGAGGAAATGGCCGCAATTGATGTTTGAGCAGGTGCCGGTTGCATTGCATAGGCCGGCACTCCATACGCACGTGGCGGAGGCACCCAGCCAGGTGGAGGACCCCAGGGAGCCGGTGGTGGATACCAATTGTAGGGCCCCGGAGGATGCGCAGCTAGATAATTTCCGCCGGCAAGCTTATCGAGGGTTTCAGATTGACTCCAGGAAGTGTTACTTAGGGATAGAAACAACACTGTTACAAATAATTTTGAGGTTATTTGTTTTCTATTCATATCAAACTCCGACACTTAACCAGTGATTGATCGTTAACTCACAGAATGAGTTTCGCATCCCTGCGTGACTAGTAAATTATGCCAACTATAATACAAGATGCAAGCAAGTTATATCTAGAATATTTTACCCGTCTGAACCAGGACAAGTAAATTCACTGAGTCAACAATTCGCGTACTTTACGCAGTTGCTTTTTTATCCTGTCCGCATTATCTGGACCCATACGAATTAATATTTTTTGCCCACTTGAAAGCCTTTCCAGATCCGGGTCAGCATAGCGGTACAGAATCCGTGGGCGAATCAGTTTGACCGGTTGCGTTACCTTGGGCATAGATAATAAATGATCGATTACTTCAATTAATCGATCATTGAAATAGCCCGATGGGTAACCGAGCTCTTCATAGGCTTGCTGGAATAATGGATAAAAACGAATATATATAGAAACCAACTGATCCACATTGACAGATTCTGTCAGCTTAACCAATGGCAGATAGCGTTTGAAATTATTAACTTGTAAATATAATTCCCCGTTTTCCTTTGCAATGAGAAACAAACCGGAAATTGGCTGGGCAGTCAGATACTTACGAGGCATGGTTTTACGCGGTAAATTATCAATAGTGACTACAAAGCGTTGAATAATTTTATCAATATTGAATAATGAGCGGAAAATATCTTGCTCAACCAGCTCTACTAATGCCTCCAGTATATGCGTATCGCTTTTATCCAGAACGGGGAGAGAAGGAATTTTCTCAATCTGCACAGGGGATGCGGCTTCAATCACCTGCTCTTCCTGCTCCTGCTTGGTATCTGGCAAGTTTTCACTCTCGGGAATAGCAGGTGCAACTGGAACAGGATGGCGTATTATCGGTATTCCACGATCTACACGATCTATTGAATCAGGAATAGACTGCTCAACCAGGCTATCTTTTGGAACGGCAATGTATTGATAGGCTGCAACAGCTCCCCCAAGAATTATGATAAAGGCCAAAACCCAGAATATGTCTTTCATGGCAATTGCATGGCTTAATCGACGCCTCGTGAAGTTACTTTACAGATTCTAGTTTATGAATGCGCTCCAAAACAATTCATTTCATCTATCACCCGGAATCTTGCTGGCAGCAACCAGTTTAGCCACTTGCTTGATCTTTTCGACCGCAAGGGCAACAGAGATAAAATTACACGAAGATGAGGGTACTGGGCTACTCACCTGGACTGCTCTCGATAAGGGGTTTAGCCTGGAACTGATCCAACTGCTGCCAGATTTTGTGCGTGCGATTTATGGCTCGCATGGTTTCCCGAAAGAAGAAATTGAAAAAATTGCAGCCTATTGCGTATTTGGGACTATTATTAAAAATACGTCGCAAATGCAACTGGAATATCGCGTTGCCGACTGGCATTACCTGGCCGGTGATAAAACGAAAAAACATCGCATAAAAACAAAACCTGACTGGCTGGCGCAATGGAGAAAAGCAGGGATTAAATTTTCATGGACCTTGCTTCCAGAACAAGGTGTATTCGAAACGGGCGACTGGCAACAAGGTTTTACTACGATAGAATTACCTCACAATAGTACTTTTGACCTGATATACAACTGGACGCTGAATGGCAAAGCCTACACTGGAACGATCGAGAACCTGCGCTGTGCACCTGAACAACCCCCTCTACAATAAGTTCTCAGGTTTATTGCTGATCAGGTATTGCCTTGTTCTGTTAATCATTAGCAGTCCGCAAGTGTCGCATGCAGAGTGGCAACAACCAGAACTGGGCTACAAGCTGACTGCACTGCCGAGGCCAGTCACTGCACCCGCTTTTAGCTTGCTCGACATGGATGAAGAACGTCATAACCTGAGTGACTACCATGGCAAAGTTATTCTTCTGAATTTCTGGGCAACCTGGTGCCCACCCTGTCGGCGCGAAATGCCCTCTATGGAACGCTTGCACCAAAGTATGAAAGAAGACAATTTTGTTGTCATCGCCATTAACCAGATGGAAGACGCTGATCATGTTTTCGCATACACCGGCCAACTGGATGTTGATCCAACATTTACGCTTCTCTTCGACACCGATAGCCAGGTATCACAGTCTTACCAGGTAAATGGCTTGCCAACTACTTACTTGATCGATCAAAAAGGACTCATACGGTACCGGGCTATTGGCGGACGAGACTTTAACCATCCTGAAGTCATAAAACAGATCAGGCATTTATTAATGGAGTAATCGCTAATGATCGGGCTGGCTATCAAGCCATGCAACATATTGATAGTCAATGCAATATATTTGACCCACCCTCTTCTTATCAAGCTTTGCCTCAATATAGCCGATTAATTAGTTGACCTTTATAATTTGGTATGACACGGATGAATAACAACAGATTATTACTCGAGTTGGAACAAGCGATTCGCACCATCAATCAGGAAGTGATTAATCCTGAAATCCCAGAATTAACCATTAATGGCATATGTCCGGTGCTGAAAATGGTGGCTAATGCGCGTGCGGATTATCTTAAAAAGTTATTTGAATTAGCTAACAACACAAATGATGCCGCTTTAACGCCTGACCAGGTAAATAAATTACGTGATTTACGGATAATTTATGACGAATGTGTTGCCGGCGCACAAGCGCTGGAAACAGCTATCCAACGTGAATACCTTGATGTGAAATAAACCCTGCATCGGCTATATCAATCAAAATAACCTAGGTAACCTCTGATTAATTAGCGAGCAATTGTAGGAGCGGCTTTAGCCGCGATGAACACCGCAGCCCTATCGCGGCTAAAGCCGCTCCTACAGCATTTGCACGGTTCACTATAACTAGATGTATAAATTAATCAGTGCCCCACTAACGTTTCAATAATCGCAGCCAGCGCCACAAATTAAGCAGGCTCGCTAATGATGCCGCCACATAAGTAAACGCAGCCGCACGAAGTATCCTGTGTGCTGCCGGAATATCTTCTTCCAATAAGTAACCCGCCTCTAGAATCGGTAAGGCCCGTTTGAAGCTGGCATCCAGCTCAACAGGCAGCGTTGCAATATGTACCAGCGCTGCGGAGCCAAAGCTGACCAAACCAGCCAATAGAAGAATCAGACCCACAGAGGGTGCTCTACTTATCACGGTAATTATTGGCATCCCTACTATCAGTGCATTGCCAAGTTGTTGGGCAATATTTGCCAGTCCGATCCATTGGTGACGCCAACGTAAGGGTTTATAACCCTGAGCATCCTGTAAAGCATGACTGACTTCATGTGCTGCAATTACAATAGCGGTTAAAGACTGTGTAGAGAAATTATCGTTCGTCAGGCGAACCATTTTGTCATTTGGATCGTAATGGTCGCCTTTATCAGTTGCTTCGACACCAACACCTTGAATACCCAAACGGGTTACTAAATGCTGCGCAAATTCACCGCCAGTCCCGGGATAATCGTCACGTGGCTTGCTATAACGCTTCAGTACTGATTGCACCCACCATTGCGGCAGAAAAAACAACAGTAAAACTAAAACCAAAAGAAGAAGAATATGCATTATTTAGCACTTGCAACCTGTAATTCCCTATCCTGCGGTATGATATCGCATTCAATAATTGTAAAAGAGTGTTTTATGCCATCCGAACAAACGCCCTATGGCGACCTTCTCCTCAGAACACTTGCCATGCCTGCAGACACCAATCCTAACGGAGATATTTTTGGTGGTTGGATTGTTTCACAGATGGATATCGCAGGCAGCATACTAGCCAAGGAAACAGCACAAGGTCGAACTGTCACTGTAGCTGTAGATTCAATCCAGTTTCTCAAACCAGTTAAAGTAGGTGACGTTGTTTGTTGTTACGGCGCCATCACCAAAATCGGTAATACGTCTATTACAATCAGGCTTGAAGTTTGGGTCAATCCATTACTCCGTGACAGAGAACAGCAAGGGCATCATTTTAAAGTCACAGAGGCAACCTTTACTTATGTTGCAATTGATGACCAAGGTAAAAAGAGGCCAGTGAGTAACGCTTAATCAATTTTAGGTAATTACTTCGATATATTTGGCCACATCATCTCAAAGATATAATAATATTATTAAATAATTCATTACAGATTCTGCAATAGCTTGCTGACATAATTGGCACAAAGTATTGCATTAAATTCAGATTGCAGCATACGACCTGACGAACGAATTAAGCCGTTATAAATCATTAACTTTTCATATCACTGTCTGATTTAGGTACTAAACCTATATATATTATCTATTGAACTTATTTACATTAGATATTAAGTTAAAAGTAAGTCGATCTACGGCAACTATAAAATATCGAAGCTGAAAACAATAAATTTATTAAGAGACGTATGTAATTTGAATAATTAATATCAAGCGTCCAGGAAGGTAATAGCATGTATAAGATTTTTCTGATAGTTGCAGTTTATCTATGCGTACAGCCTTTCGCACAAGCTGATTTTCGTAGCACCTACTCCACACCACCCGATTATTCTTTAAAAATAACAGCCAGCAATCATGTAACCACTAGTGATATTTCAAAAGAAATCAGCTTTGGAAATAAACACTATTTTGATGAAGCATACGACATCATGATTGACCTGATATTGAAAAAAGCCAAGTCAAATTCTCGATCACATCATAGTAATTCAGAAATTATAAAAAATATCGGTTATAACAATACATCATTTGGTCTCGGTGTTTCACGTCATCGTGTTCGGTTGAAAGTGAAATTCAGATTCTGATTTCATTGCGGTCAATAATACTTCTGCCACATTCTGTCATAGATTTATCGGTAACAAACATGTTCCTCGTTTAAGTATTTTAAATAATTGTATTGCTGTACATTTATTAATAATCCTGCTTATACTGCAAATGCCGTATAAAAAAGTTATTGTTTACTTTATAAATTCAACAATAAATAATCGGGGAGCATGAATAATGGTACAACGAAGAACCGGTGTATTGACGGGTATTGGCTTAGCACTACTTGGTTATATCTTCCTCTCTAATTCACCTTCACCTGCAACTGATAATTCAACACCAGAACTCATATCAGGCAAGGCTGATTTGCACAATCTTGATCAGGCTTACCAAACATGGGAGTCTGACTACAGCAGTATTAACAGGCCTGGCCCAACGATTGGTTTGACCTGGAACAAAGGACTTTCCACGGAATTTAGTCAGGCAAAAGGTATTGCGCAAATTGATCTTTCCACCGGCACTGTCAGCGTCAATGTCACTGGCCTGGAAGATAAAGAAGTTTCAGAAGTCTGGCTGGTCGATAATCAACAGGGTCTTAATCGAACCATTCGACCCGAGCCTGGCGACACCATACTTCACATCGGCAGCCTTAGTTTCAACAAGGACAGTGCGACTCTTCAAAAACAGCTTGATAAGGCTACACTTGCTTCAACAGAGGCAGATTGGATTGTTTTAACACGCAAAGGCAGCGATCCCTTCCAGGGTGGTATCTTATATGGCTCCACATCCCTGTTTCAAAAAATCTACCATTATCCGGATCAGGCGCCACTGATTACAAGTAATGGCAGCCTGAATAATACAAAGTTCAGCTTTATCTCTCCGGTTTCCGCCTCGGGTATAACCCCAGGTAACTATCCCAATGCTTACCTGATTAATGCAGGTAGAAGAATATTCTTTAATGAAACCTTTAAGGGTAACGGACGAACTTGCGGCACTTGTCATCCAGCCAATAATAATTTCACTATCGATCCTAAATTTATTGCCACATTGCCTGCCAATAACCCACTGTTTATAGCAGAAAGACCGGCTCCCAATCCGTTATCCAAAAACTTTGAAAAACCCCAGCTGATGCGCGAAGTAGGATTGATACTGGAAAACACAAATGGTTTTGGTGACCTGGACAATAGCTTTACGATGCGCAGCGTTCCTCACATGCTGGCAATGCGGACTTCGCTGTCCCCACCCTCACATGCTGCCAATGATGGAACCACAACCCCACCTGATCAGCGTACCGGTTGGAGCGGCGATGGCTCGCCAACGAATCTTGCTGTTAGCCCACAGTTACGCGGCACACTAAGAGACTTTTCAGTGGGTGCCGTCACTCAACATTTTACAAAAACATTGAATCGCACAACAGGAACAGATTTTCGTCTACCCTCTGAATTTGAGTTGGATGCACTGGAAGCATTCATGCTTTCTTTAGGTCGGCAAGATGAATATGATGATTTTTCACAAATCACGCTTACTGATTCGCGCGGCGATCAAGGACGAAGGAACTATATGGGAGAAAATGTCGTCGGTGCACTGAATTGCAACGCCTGTCATTTTAATGGTGGCGCCAATACTGATCCGAATTTCGACTTTCCTCCAGGTGTTACACCCGCTGCATTTGAATTAACCAATCGTTCATTTGCCCCACGTGTCGAAGAACTGATAGATCAACCAGGCGATATTGTCGATGCAAGCAATAATCCGTTTGACGACGGTTTCGGAGCTGACAGCAGCCTGTTCAATGTGCCAGTTGTTGTAGAAGCTGCTGATACTGGCCCCTTCTTTCATGGCAACCAAATAGATACAGTTGAAGCCATGATTTCTTTTTATTCGTCACAAAGACATCTTAGAAACGGTGAAGTTCTGGGGCCAATTGTTGGGCTCAATGGATCACAGGTCGCCAATATTGGTGCATTTCTTAGGATAATAAATGCAGATGAGAATGCCCGATCAGCGATTAGCCTTATTGACAAGGCATCACAAATAAGACGCAGACGTGCAAGGCGGCATAATTTACATCTGGCGCGTGCTGAAATAAAAGATGCTATTGAAGTTCTCGAAGGTGGCAACCTCCATTTCGATGATGCTATCCCCCTGCTAAAGAAAGCCTATCGCTTGTCACGCTGGCGCTACACAATGCCATCCGCAAAAGCCAAACTTGAGGCAGTTCGGATTATCATGATCAACAGATAGTAGAAGAGCGATATTTTAACCATTGTCTTAAGGCATCAGGGGGACTATTCCCTCTGATGCTTTTTTTATAGCCTACAAAAAACATGCCCGAAATTATATTTTTCAAAGAAATTCAGTAACTAAGTAATTCACACTTCAGAATAAGCCAAGTTAGCCGTCATTTTTACACTGTAACGAGGGATCGTGAGTGCTTACCTTTGGACATCAAAAAACAATGTGAGGCTTTTTCATGAACAATCTGATTGGGATCATCCTTTTCTCATTTAAGGGCGGGGTTATTGGTCTGCTACTAGGAGTCGCCGGTGCAATTTTTGGCACAGTGATAGGCGGTTCATTTATCGAGATTTGGTCTACGGGCATGCCACTGGCTATGGCTTCACTAGGCGCTATGATATTTGCCCTGCTTTCCAGTATTGGCATGCACCGTGGTTTTCGTGAAAACACGGACTACAACACTGACACCTCAAGTACTAAATTCTAAACACAATTTAACGTTGTGATCGCAGTAAGAGCCACAGATTCAACCTGCTGATCTATTCAAGGTTTATCAGGGAAGCTTGCGATCCCTTTTCATAGCAGCCTGTGCAGCAGCACGTCGTGCAGCAACACTATCATTAGTGATAGAGGGTGTAGATTTTTGATCAGGCTTTATTGACTCACTTTGAGTTATCTCGACTAGCTCAGCAGCAGCAATATCACTTTTTTGCAGGACAGGGCGCTCTGCCGCCACAGGCGCTTTAGTGGGAGCATCTATATTTGATGCGTTATCGATGTTGGTAGTTGGCGCCTCATCAATTGTTGCCAAATCTTCTTCTTTTTCAATTTCAGCATCCAGAACAACCGTTTCAGGCTTTCCTGCCATGCCATCAACGGCTTGTTGAATATTTTTACGTAGTAATTGGGCTTTATCCTGTGACAATTGATAGTTCGTTTGAATCTTAATGTCTGTTTCGTTATCCGTTATAGTTTTATCATTCGTAACCGAATCAGCTAGTGTTTTTGTGGTATCAATCTTTTCTCTATTAACGATCATTGGCGATGTATTAATTCGTTCTTCAATTATCGGATCTGACGAAACAAGTGCTTCCTGAATGTCATCTGGCTCAGCGATAATAGCCGTGCTCGCTTGTTTACTTTCTTTGTTTTGATTAAATGAGAATGCTTTTAGTTTATCTTTATACTCTGCTACAAATTCAGGTTCATGCCCTGAAATATCTAAAATCGCTAAAATAGAAATAACTGTAAAAAGCGCAATCAGCAGCATTGGAATAATCGCTCTTTTATTGCGGTTGCCGCTGGAATACAAATCAGGTATTTCAAGCGCAGATTGCCTGCTTGCCATCTCTCCATCAACATCAAAAGCTAAATCATCGTTTTTTTGTGGCGCACCAAATCCAGCTTCCTTAGTTTTATAATCTGCATCTTGAAATAATCCAGGTTCAGTAGCATCAGCCGTGTCAATTGAGCTATATATAGTATCGTCGTCCGTCGGCTCTTTGCCTGATACGGAACTACTTACACTGGATGTTACACGGTCAAAATCAATCTCCAGATCTCCCTGCACAATTTCTTTATCAGATATTGTATGTTCCAGCTCTGAAGATTTATTTGGCAGATGGTCTTTTACCGGCTCCTCTATTTGAGCACCCGTTAATTCAAGGCTCTCGTCCACATCTATATTACCAGTTACATCTACAAATTCTCCTGCTTGTTTATCTTCAACCACTGAAGTGACAATGGCAGAATTAATTACCTTTGACTCAGCCGCATAACCATAGACCAGGCAAATATCACACAGGCGATTTATGAGTCGAGGCACTCCTCCTGTATTTTCAAAAACTGTACGGCATGCAGACATGTCAAATAAATCAGGTGCGCCACCCGCATGTTGTAGCCTGTGACGTATATAATGAGAGGTGTCGACCAAATCCAGATATTCAAGGTGATAATCAATAGAAATTCTTTGGGCGAACTGAGTAAGCTCGGGCGATTGCATTTTAACCCGAAGTTCATTCTGGCCAGCGATAATAACCTGTAGCACAAAATCCTTATCAGAATTAATATTTGAGAGCATACGCAACTCTTCCATAGATTCAGGTGTCAATTGTTGCGCTTCATCTATGATCAGTAAGGTATGCCTGTTTTTTGCATACTCAGCAATTACGAAATCGACAAACTGCTGGTATTGATCAACGTTATTTTCACTGACAGGCACCAATCCAAATGCACCCAGTATCCATTGCATCAAATTTCCGAAAGATGCATGTGTATTATTAACCAACCCTATGGTGACATCATCGTCCAGCCTATTGAGCAACTCTCTAAGTAGCGTTGTTTTGCCAGCCCCAATCTCACCACTGAGCATGCAAAAACCCGAGTTGTTAATAACAGCCGTTTCCAACAATGCCAGGGCAGTTTGGTGCTGATGACTAAAAAACAGATAGTCAGGATCAGGCAATAGAGAAAAAGGCCGTTCAGAGAAACCGTAAAACTGCGTATACATAGTATGAACCTTAGATTTTCCAACGCTTATTAATGTTATCGCTGGAAGTGTTTAGCAGATAAGACAATACTACTGTAATCAGTGTAAGTTGTCGTCGACATCAGAGTATTACGGCACTTTACACCTTAAGTATATAATTAAATAGCTTATCTATCTCATTGTTTAATATGGAATATGATAATAGAATGACAGCATTATCAGAAGCATTATCTCATTTAAGTTTTCCTGTTACATGAGGGCATTTACACATTTTACCGCCGCCTCGAAATTTAATGACTCTATTCGCGTTGGGCACAAGAATAGTGATCACGTTCAATGATGGTGTGAAAAGCATTCCCAACACACAACTTATTGTGATATTTTTTATCTATACTGAAACTGTTACGCACATAAATTTATAGCACCACTCACCGTACAAATAACTTAAAACATCCATGCCTAACCACCCACTTACCTTTTTGAAATCCATAACACTAATTCTTGGCGTTTTAATCTTTTCTGAATCACTGGCTCAACGTTTCATTCTGCCGCCCTCAGATACAGACTTAATTGGAGAAATTCGATCAGTCAAAGCACAAAATGAAGATACCTTACTGGATATTGCAAGGCGTTTTGATATCGGCCAGGAAGAAATCCTGCTTGCAAACCCAGACGTTGATCGATGGATTCCTGGCGGGAATCAATCCGTCATTTTACCCATGCGATATATATTGCCTGATGCTGATCGCACAGGAATTGTGCTCAACGTTGCAGAAATGCGGCTTTATTTTTATCCATCACCAGAGTTGGCTACAGAAGTTCAAAGTTATCCGGTCAGTATCGGACGAATGGACTGGTCAACACCGCTAGGCGTGACCAAGGTATCTGCAAAAACAACCAGGCCCAGTTGGCGTCCACCCGCATCAATTCGGGCTGAAGCTTCTGCCCAGGGAGAGTATTTACCTGCAGTGATACCTCCAGGGCCAGACAACCCTCTCGGCAATTTTGCCATGCGCCTGGCCATTCCCGGTTATCTCATTCACAGCACTAACAAACCCTATGGTGTTGGCATGCGGGTAACTCATGGCTGTATTCGCATGTACCCCGAAGATATTGCCGGACTTTTCCCACAAATCCCCGTCGGCACACCCGTTCGAATCGTAAATCAAGCGATCAAGCTGGGTTGGCTAGTAGACACACTCTTTATTGAGATCCACCCGCCACTTGAAGAGTTTGCCAATAAAGTAGATGAAAAAAATGCAGCCATGGATCTTGTCAATGCTAAATGGGAACAGCGCCCGTTTAAGCTGGATGTCCAGGCCTTAAATCATGCCATTGCGAAGCGCAGCGGCATGCCTGTTGCAATTGCAATAATCACCAACAAACCATAGCCCCAAACTGAGAATGGCCCGTAAACGGGCCATTCTCACTATATACCTAAATTACAGCTGTTTATTTATTTATGCATCGCTTTTTTAAACATACGGTCTATCCTGGCATCCGTATCCTGCGCCATGGCCTTGGCTTCATCAGCAGTCGCTTTGGCATCAGCAGCAGTTTGCGAAGCATTTGCAGCATCAGCACGTGCAGCCTTTGCATCAGATGCAGCACCATCCGCGGTAGATTGCGCTTTTTGAATATCACTCCGTAATGCGTCCAGAGATGACGTGTTGGAACAACCTGCGAGGCCCATTAATACTGCAGCAGCAAAAACTATTTTCAACTGAGACTGTTTCATTATTGACTCCCTTGCCAATTTATAATTAATTCGCGAAGTAGTCTACTACAGATGATCAACGAATGGCGACCCGCATCCCAATATAAACCCAGGTTTCCAGATCATCAATTTGACGATTCGTCAATGCGACACAGCCATTTGTCCAATTCACCGTCGCATGAATTTGCTTATCACCCCTGCCGACACCGTGAATACCGATGTAACCGCCGAGTGGCGTATGCTGGGGCGGCTCTTGCTTTTTACGCAATGAATTACGAATAGATGTAAAATGCTTTTTATCTATTATACCAGCCTTTAATGCGCGCTCAGCCTGGCCAAGATCAGGGTAATCAAGGCCAATAAAAAGATAGAATTTAGAGTCGTAAGAAATTCTTGAAACATGATAATCACCCAGCGGCGTTTTCTTGTCACCCTGTATTTTATCCAGTGAAGCCCCACCCTCTCCTATCGAAATACTGTCGTAGATTTGCAACACCTGTCGCTGATGCATGACAGAAATATTTTTCTTTGCCGTATTTACAAGCAACCATAGCTCATCGTTGTTTTCGCCTGCAAATGATGCGCTGGGTAGCATCAGGGCCAAGACAAAATAAAGGGAAATTTTACAAAAGAGATTTACTATCAAAGCGTATTTGGAATTCATGCTGATATCATTTACAAAGTAATATTAACTGCTGCCGAACCCTTCTTGGCCTTCGCAAGCGCAGATTCAACAGTATCACTTCGTGCAAGCACAACCCCCATACGACGACGGCCGCTGACTTCAGGTTTGCCAAATAATCGCAATTGCGTATCGGGCTGTTTAAGTACGTTATCCAGTCCATCGAAGCAAACTTGGTCTGACTCCCCCTCTGCCAAAATAACACTCGATGCAGAAGGCCCATGAAAATGTATATTGGAAATTGGTAAGCCGGTAATGGCACGCGCATGCAAGGCAAATTGAGAAAGATCCTGGGAAATCATGGTCACCATGCCGGTATCGTGAGGTCGTGGTGATACTTCACTAAAAATAACATCATCACCTTTAATAAAGAACTCAACACCGAAGATACCCCGCCCTCCAAGCGCTTCAGTAATCCTGGCGGCTAAATGTCGTGCACTGGCCAACGCCGCTTCACTCATTGCCTGCGGTTGCCAGGATTGCCGGTAATCACCATCAACTTGCACATGCCCGATAGGCTCACAAAAACTAGTGCCGTCAGCATGGCGCACTGTGAGCTGGGTTATTTCATAATCAAAATCTACAAAACCCTCGACAATGACTTTACCAGCACCGGTTCTACTACCTTCCTGAGAATAAATCCATGCGCTGTTTTTGTCTGATATGTTTGCGATTACGCTTTGTCCTTTACCAGAAGAACTCATGATGGGTTTAACAACACAAGGCAAACCAATTACATCAACGGCTCGATCAAATTCCTCTTTACTGGATGCAAAACGGTAATCGGAAGTAGGCAAATCAAGCTCTTCTGCAGCAAGCCGCCTGATGCCTTCCCGATTCATCGTCAGCTGTGCCGCGCGTGCCGTTGGGATAACGGTGTATCCTTCTGATTCAAGTTCAACCAGTGTATCTGTCGCAATTGCTTCGATTTCGGGCACGATGTAATGTGGCTTTTCCTTTTCAATCACCTTCCGAAGCGCAACACCATCCAGCATGGAAATAACATGACTTCGATGCGCAACCTGCATGGCAGGGGTGTTTTTATAGCGGTCAACCACAATGACCTCGATGCCGAGCCGCTGCAATTCGATGGCGACCTCTTTACCTAACTCACCACCCCCGCAAAGCAATACGCGTACCGCAGTTGCTGACAGAGGAGTACCAATTTTAGTCATATGCTTATTTCCTGAATCGGGGTAGCTGGAATAATGAAAATAATGATGAACTCTATATTAAGCCGCAGTATCTCATGCAGTAAAGCAAACGAAAACCCATGTAAGGCTTTTACCAGAGATAGTCAATATTGACCCGGGAAGTGTTAAAGTAACTGCTATGCAAAGCAGGATTTTAGCAGTCTTGAGTTACAAAATTATATTCGGCTTCTTTCTGGCCGCCATTATCAGTCTATCGGGCTGCGCAAAACCCTATATTTACCCAAGTCCAGCAGAGGTCATAAAACCTTCACTAACACCCAACAGCGCACTCATGTCAGACGGTTTCAGTTTGCCATTGTCGATTTGGCATGCCGAGGACAAACCTCATGCCATTGTCCTGGCGTTGCATGGCCTTAATGATTACCGACAGGCTTTCAAGTCAACCGGTGAGTTTCTCGCCAGCCGTGGCATCAGTGTGTATGCCTATGACCAACGTGGTTTCGGCGAAACTGAAGGCGCCAATTACTGGCATGGCAGCAGCAGGCTAATTTCTGACTTGCAGACCATGCTTGCATTACTGCGCCAGGCTTATCCAGACCAACAAATCTACATCATGGGTGAAAGCATGGGCGGGGCTGTGACACTGGCGGCACAATCTACAACTGATCTCAATGTAGACGGTCTGATTCTGATTGCACCCGCAGTCTGGTCACGCGAAAACATGCCCTGGTACCAACGGCTGCTGTTGTGGTCTGCCGTGCATACCCTGCCGGGGAAACAACTGACCGGTGAAGGGCTAGATATTAAACCAACAGACAACATAGAAATGCTACGCGCCTGGGCACGCGACCCTCTGGTAATTAAGGCAACTCGCGTTGATGTTTTGTATGGCGTAACCAACCTGATGGATTTAGCCGCCGCCAGAGCACATCAGATACAATCTGATGCCTTGTTATTGTACGGTGAACATGATGATATCATCCCAAGAGAACCTACTTGCCAGTTAGTAAAAGCCATCACCAGCCAATCTGGAATAAAGGCAAATACTATCATTTATGACAAAGGCTACCACATGCTGACCCGGGATCTGCACGCAGAACTTGTGCTGCAAGATATTGCTGGCTGGATATTGTCACAGCGTAACCTGAAAGTAGCTCATCAAAGCTATTGTAGCGCAATAGCTGCACAAACTGAGTCATGACTAACGCTATAAGCCTGCCATTATGGGCTGTCGTAATACTGGGTGGACTGTCACTGTTTCTTATACTCGACCGCATGCTCATACCCAGCATCCGCTGGTTCTTCCACCGGCGCGCAAATCGTCTCATAGATGAAATCAACACACGACTAGATATTGAAATCCGTCCCTTTCAACTCAACCGGCGGCAAGTACTGATCGATCAACTGGTGTTTGATGAAGAGGTCAACAAGGCATTACTCACCTATGCACAGGAAAACAACCTGCCGCGGGAAGTCGTACAGGACAAGGTAAGACGCTATGCTCGTGAAATAGTCCCCTCGTTCAATGCCTATATCTATTTTCGAGTGGGTTACTGGCTGGCTAAACGGATTGCACGTTTAGTCTACCGCGTACGCGTGGTATTTTTTGATAACGATAAAATCGCTGCGATTGATCCTGACTCAACTGTCGTGTTCGTCATGAACCATCGCAGTAACATGGACTACATTCTGGTCTCCTTCCTGGCCGCCGAAAAAACCGCCCTGTCCTATGCCGTAGGTGAATGGGCCAGGATCTGGCCTTTACAGACCTTGATCCGTTCCATGGGTGCTTTTTTTGTACGGCGAAATTCGGGTGACACACTATATCGCCGGGTACTTGAGCGTTACGTACAAATGGCCACGCGCGCCGGTGTCTGCCAGGCTGTTTTTCTGGAAGGCGGGCTAAGTAAGGATGGCGCCTTACGCGAACCACGGCTTGGTTTTATCGATTACATGCTTAGAAGCTACCATGCGGATACCGACCGGGATGTTGTTTTCGTTCCCGTTGGCATCAACTATGACCGGGTCATAGAAGATCGCAGTCTGTTACGTAAACTTGATTCTGATGCCATAAAACGCAGCACCTGGTTCGTTATAAAAACTTCAGTCCAGTTTCTTTTTAAGCACTTGATGTTGTCACGCCGGAACCGCTGGCGACGCTTCGGCTATGCCGGTGTGAATTTCGGAGAACCCGTTTCTGTCCAGCAGTATTGCCAGAAAAATAATCTCTCATTCAGCTCAATGGATCATGATTCACGGTTCGAAGCTATCGGTGTTCTAACCAATCGCCTGATGTCAAATATTCAATCCATTATCCCCATTCTTCCCGTATCATTATTAAGCGAAGTCACCCTGGATAATCGAGATGAATGGCTAAGTGAGTTGGAATTAAAGAAACTCGCACTTGATAAGATTGAATACTATCGTAACCTGGGCGCACCGATCAAAATTGCACCCAATGCTTACGAAGGCGTACTGTCAGCAGCTATAACCATGCTGATATCGCGCAATATGCTTGAAGATAAGGAGGGCATGTTACGCGCTAACGAATCGGCCATTGGCATCCTGTCTTATTATGCTAATTCCATTAAACGGGGTGAACCCTGATGGCACAATCAATTGGTCCAACCTTACGCAATCAATGGCGCTTACTATCAAGATATCCTGCAGGTAAATGGCTGTTCAGCCGCGCGTTAGGTTTGATGGTGCCCTATACGGGCAGTATTGGCGGCTTTGTCTCGAAAATGGAACCCGGTTGCTGCGTAGTTACGCTAAACGACCGTAGAAAAGTCCGCAACCATCTTCGATCAGTGCATGCAATAGCACAATGTAATTTAGGTGAAATGGTTACCGGATTAGCATTAATGAATAGCTTGCCGGATAACACCCGTGGCATATTGAAAGGGTTATCGGTGGAGTATCTAAAAAAAGCCCGTGGGCAGTTAACGGCTGAATGCAAATGTGAGATCCCACCTGATAATCAGAAACGGGAATACGAGTTAACCGGAGAAATTCATGATGCCGATAATGACGCAGTGGCTATCATCAAAGCACACTGGCTGATTGGCCCGGAAAAGGAGTAGACCCCATCGTGCAAACTGAATTCAGCAAAGCACTCGGTATTGAGGTTCCCTTAATTTGTGGTGCCATGTATCCCTGCTCCAACCCCGAATTGGTTGCTGCCGTTTCTGAAGCAGGTGGTATTGGCATTGTACAACCTCTAAGTCTTAGTTATGTGCATGGTTACGAGTTCCGTGAAGGCCTGCGTTATATTCGCACACTTACTAAAAAGCCTATTGGCGTTAATCTTATTATCGAAGCAAGTTCGAAGAAATACATGGAGCGCGTACAACAATGGGTTGATATTTCACTAGAAGAAAATATCAATTTTTTTGTGACAGCACTGGGAAATCCACGCTGGGTAGTCGACAAAGCACAGGATAATAATGTCATTATCTACCACGATGTCACCAATAAAAAGTGGGCTGAAAAGGCACTGGATGGCGGCGTGGACGGCTTTATCTGTGTCAATAACAGGGCCGGTGGCCATGCAGGCACTTTGACTCCACAACAATTATTAGATGATTTAAATTCCTTGGGTAAACCACTCATCTGTGCAGGCGGCATCGGGGCACCCGCTGATTACAACAATGCTATCAAGATGGGGTATGCCGGTACACAATTGGGAACCCGATTTATTGCCAGCGCTGAATGCAATGCACACGATGACTATAAAAACGCCATAGTCAGTGCCAATGAACAGGATATCGTACTCACTGAAAAAATATCTGGCGTACCGGTCGCAATCATTAAAACGCCCTATATCGAACGTATTGGGACGAAAGCAGGCCCGATTGCCAAGTGGATGCTAAAAGGCCGCAAGACGAAACACTGGATGCGAACAATTTATACGTTGCAATCTTTATGGACTCTGAAACGCGCTTCTCTACAAGGCATGAATTACAAAGACTTCTTTCAGGCTGGAAAAAGTGTGGAAGGTATTAGCAGCATTAAACCGGTTGCTGAAATAATCAAAGAGTTTACAAATTCACAGTAAAGACACAAAAACTAATAGTAATAATATACTTTTAGTATCTCGTCTATTAGATTGTAATATATAATAATAATTATAATGGTTAAATCATAAAATACTTGATAAAATTACTTGGTTATTAACGATGGGAAAATCTTTCAATGCAAGCAACTGTTAATGGAAACACAATCGAATTAAGCGAAGCTGGTTGGTTACTAAATCTCGACGAATGGAGCAAAGAACTCGCAGCCGAAATCGCCATCAGTGAAAATGTGCCTGAGCTTACCAGCGAACACTGGGATATTATTGATATGGCACGTGAGTACTTTACCGATAATGGCACGGTCGCAGAACCGCGCGTATTTTCCAAAATGATGAAGAAAGAATTCGGCGCTGACCGCAGCAGTCAGAAATATATCTACTCGTTATTTCCCACCGGGCTCATTAAATGTGCGAACAAAATTGCGGGATTGCCGAGACCCAAGGGTTGCAGTTAATATCTTTCACCATTGTGGTAAGTGAAATTTGGCAGGAGCGGCTTCAGCCGCGATGAACGCACCGCCGCACCTAATCGCGGCTGAAGCCGCTCCTACATCTATTTTAATGCAGCCGCATGCCAGGCCAGGTGCTCACCAATAAAACTGGCGATAAAGTGATAGCTGTGGTCGTAGTCGTCCTGATATCTCAGCGTTATTGGAAAGCCTTTATCTTCACAAGCTGCCTGTAAATTCTTCGGATACAATTGTTCAGCCAGAAACTCATCGCCGGTACCGTGATCGATCAATAGTGGGATCTGTGGTGCACCAGCTTTAACTAAACAAGTCGCATCGTATGCTTCCCAGGTTTTTTGATCATCACCCAGATAGGCACCAAAACAGCCTTTTCCCCAGCCACAGTTAACCGGGTTACAAATTGGCGCAAACGCTGAGACAGAACGGAACTGGCCAGCTTCTTTAAGTCCACAAATCAAAGCACCGTGCCCACCCATTGAATGGCCGCTAATAGATTTTAGCCCGGGTATAACCGGGAAATTAGCTTCAATCAACGCAGGTAGTTCACGGGTGACATAGTCATACATATGATAATTCTTCGCCCAGGGCATATGTGTGGCATTAACGTAAAAACCAGCGCCCATACCAAGATCATAGCGATCACTGGCATCCGGCACATCATCGCCTCGTGGACTGGTGTCAGGGATGATTAAAGCCAGTCCTAATTCTGACGCATAACGCTGCGCACCGGCTTTAGTCCGGAAATTATCATCGCTACAGGTTAGACCAGACAACCAGTAAACGGCCGGTACTTTCTGTTTATCTGCCTGTGGAGGAAGATAAACAGAAAAAGTCATGTTGCAATGACAGCTTTCTGAGGCATGTTGATAACGATTCAGCCAGCCACCAAATTCCTTGACACTTTCAATTTTTTCCACCAGTTTCCCCTTAAAATATAATGACTGAACGAATACTTTCGCCTTTATGCATCAGGTCGAAAGCAGTATTAATTTCTTCCAGTGGCATCGTGTGCGTAACCATATTATCGAGCTGTATTTTACCGCTTAAATAATTGTCGACATAGCCTGGTAATTCAGTGCGGCCTTTAACACCGCCGAATGCAGACCCGGTCCATGTACGGCCCGTGACTAACTGAAACGGGCGTGTTGAAATTTCCTGACCGGCACCTGCCACGCCAATAATCGTCGATAGCCCCCAACCCATGTGGCAACACTCAAGCGCATCTCGCATGACATTGACATTACCTATGCATTCAAATGAATAATCTACACCGCCATCGGTCATCTCAACAATAGCCTCAGTCACACTCACACCCAACTCAGCCGGATTGATGCAATCTGTTGCGCCTAACGCCCTGGCCATTTCAAATTTTTCCGGATTCAGATCAACGGCAATAATTCTGCCGGCTTTTGCCATGACGGCGCCCTGAAGAACTGACAAACCAATACCACCCAGACCAAAGACTGCAACACTGGCGCCCGGTTCTACCTTGGCTGTATTTAATACAGCGCCAATTCCAGTTGTTACACCACACCCCAACAGACAGACTTTATCTAACGGTGCTGCTGGATTGATTTTAGCCAGGGCAATTTCAGGAACGACGGTATATTCAGAAAATGTGGAACACCCCATATAGTGAAAAATAGCCTCGCCATTTTTTGAAAAACGACGTGTTTTATCCGGCATGTAGCCACTCCATAATGTGCCTGCAATGGATTGACACAAATTGGTTTTTGTTGATTTGCAAAACTTGCACTCACCGCATTCCGGGATGTACAACGGGATAACATGATCATCCGGCTTCAGGGTTTTTACACCGGGCCCACATTCCACAACCACACAGCCACCTTCATGCCCAAGTACGCAGGGGAAAGCGCCTTCAGGGTCATCTCCAGATAGCGTAAATGCATCTGTGTGACAGACGCCGGATGCAACAACCTTTAATAGCACTTCGCCTTCCTTGGGTCCTTCGACATCAATCTCTTCAATTGACAAAGGTTGTTTTGGTGCCCATGCAACAGCGGCTTTTGCTTTCATTAATTTCTCCTGACTATTTATTTCATACGTTGTATTACGGACGACTCTACCCGGCTACAGATTGAATCAATAAGATTCAGTAAGTTAAGCAATCCGCTAGAATTGCTGACATTAACTGACGACACTTTTGAAGCGCCCTGATTGCAGAAAAGATATCTTATTTGCCCGGCAAGTAATTGAATTTCAATTATAAGTATATCACTAGCGCTGTCATGGCATAAGCTTTGCAACATCATGACTGTGTTCAACAACAGAGGCAATACCATGAAACATATCATACTACTTTCTGCATTAAGCCTGATGGGTACCGTAGCCTGCGCTGGTGATGTAAGCAATACTACGGATGACTTTAAACAGATCGATGCAGATCAAAATGGATCGATCAGTCAATCCGAAGCATCTAATAGTCAAGTACCCGCTGCAGTGTTTGATCAGGCCGATGCGAACAAAGACGGCATGCTGGATACTGATGAATTCGCAAGACTGGAATTTAATGATCCAAAAGCAGCAGAGTAAGTAAGTCATCTCTCACTGTTATCTACAGTGAGATCTCCCCTCCTCCTTGCTTGAGCAAGGCTTGCGCGGCAATAGCCGCGCTTTTTTATGCCTGACTCAAAAAAACCAATATCCATCTATGGTTAAAACCACCTAACTTGACTATGATTCCTGATGATGCGACAAGAACAACATTTAACAGGCGGCCATTATTCATATGCTTGAACAAATAAAACGCAACTCGGTTGCTATTATCAGTTTGGTTATCGCATTGAGCAGCTTGAGCTACAACACCTGGCGAAATGAGCTCACTGAAAATAATAGAAATATTCGCACCGCCTCTTTTGAGGTTTTGAAATCACTGGGTGAGCTTCAGGTTATTGCAGATCATGCCCATTACGAAAAAGATCGAGTGCAAGGTAATCCGATTACGGGGTGGGGACGGGTTCTTTTGATTCGAGATTTATGTCACGTGATATCAGAACCTGCCGCACAGTCGTCTATCAAGCTTCACAAAACCTGGGGGAATAGTTGGTCTGCCCTGGGTAAACAACCTGCCAGTATAAAAGCAATTACAAAATGGATAGATAAAGTGCGGCAGGATGTCCTTGCTGCACTGGAGACGCTGGATTAACTCATCTCGTTAAATGTTTTTAACTTCAATTGTAAAAACAAAATCTTATATGTTATTTATAAGATTATACTTTACATTCATAGATTTACAGGAGTAATCACGATAGACTACTCAAAATATAAATAGCCGTTTTTATAAGTCAGAATAAACATTATGGTGGTATCAGCGTTATACCTGCTTGCAGGGTGCGCATTTTTTGGGGGAGCCCTGCAGACTCAACAGAGTGTTGCCGCATCAGGTAGACGCTCGGTTGTGCATGCTCTGCTCGCCGGAATGTGGTGGGTGTTAGGGCTACTGGCACTCGCAAATTCTATTTTCATAAGTCATCCCGGATCTGACGGCCTGCTCTCCTACGAAACACTTATCCGATACACACTTATTGGTCAATTTTTACTGTGGTTTTTATTGATCTGGCTTGTGGTAACACTCACTCATGTTCAGCTAACACTAATACCCACAGTGCTCAGTGGCGTCTGGTTATTTTTGCTGATTGTCAGCATACGTATCCCACTGGAATTATTTATTGCAAACTTGCCACAACATAGTAGCGCGACAGTTCCCGGAGCAACCAATAACTGGTGGCTGAATATTTACATTGTCATTCTGGCTACTTTTATTTATTGCCAGTTTGCCTGTTACCAGTTATACATGAGCGGCTACCGCAACTTGTCACGGATAATCGCCGGCGGCTTGATCTTGCTGTTAGAGACGAGCATTTATGACTTTATGGTCACCATAAATTTAATCCATTCTCCAACAATCACAGTATTTGGATTTCTTGGTCTGTTATTACTGATCAGTTTTTATTTCTTACCCGGTAAGACTCAAGAACAAGAGACAACAACGATAAAAGAGTTAGCTAATAATGACCTTTTAGCGCATCAGGAAAATGTTATAGCAGAAAATATCTACGACCAGAGCCCCGAATTAAAGCCTGTCTTGCTCGAAGAACGCTTGAAATCAATCAGCAAAACCCTGATGGCCATAGATCTCTACGCAGGCATGGGACTGCGACGAGTCAAGCGCGGCGCGAATGAACCGGAAAAGCTGGACGCCCTGTTCCGAAAAGTACAATCGGAAGCCAGTAATGGCCGGGAAATTTCTGACCATTTAACTGGAAAAGAAATCGGCCATCCGGGATAAAAAAAGACCAGGGAACTGTCCCTGGTCTTTTTTTAGTATCTGGTTTATCCCGACATGATATCGGCGTGAACCCCCCGCTTACTCAAAACATCAAGTATTGTCATCGGTGAGATATGCTTCTCTTCAAACTCAACCAGCACATCGTGTGGTGTTTTGTCGTTCACTTCCACATCCGTAATATGTTTCATTTTTCTAAGATCTGATTGCAAAGAAACCAGATTATCGTGATCCAGATTCTCGTCAATATGAATATAAACAGTATGCATAAAGTACCTCCACGTGGGCTAACGATGTTGTACTACAGGGTTACATCTATTTTATTCCTAAACCTGGCAACTACTTCCTTCCAGTTTATTTAGATTAGTTCCACCGTTGATTGTGCCTAAAGCTACAATAAAATCAACTCTCTAATAATCTGGGCATCAGTTGCACCAAATTACAGGGACGGGTTCGGTGATCGAGCTGATGCTGGATAAGCTTGTCCCAGGCAGTCTTACAGGCCCCACTCGAACCTGGCAAACAGAATATATAAGTAGCATTAGCCACCCCCGCCAGCGCTCGCGACTGCATCGTTGAAGTCTTAATTTCCTCATAGGAAAGCATCCTGAATATTTCCCCAAAACCCTCAATTTCCTTATCCAGCAAAATTCTGATTGCTTCTGGGGTCCCGTCACGACCGGTAACTCCGGTTCCACCCGTGGTCAGTATGGCATTGATACTTTCAGCTGCGATCCACTGAGAAATCTGGGCACGTATCTGATAGATACAATCAGGCACAATGACTTTGCTGGCAAGCTTGTGTCCGGCCTCCATTAGCTTTTTAGTCAATACCCTGCCAGATGTGTCTTGTTCTTCCGTACGTGAATCTGAAATTGTCAGTACGGCAATATTCAGCGGAATGAAAGCTGGTTCAGTCATATAGCACTACTCCTTATAGGTGTGTTATTTCTAAAACACAGACCAAATAGTTTTTTGTATTTTGACTAATCCTTAGATTACTATGGTTTTTAGTGAGATCTAAAACAGAATCCACATCATGGTCAGCATATTATGAATAAAAACCATTATCAGATAATATAGCCTTATATTGAAATACTGTTCTAAAAATACAAATCCATGAACATTTAAGCACCTGAATTGTAGTTGGATATCTAATGATTAAACAAACAAGTAATTTTTTCATACTTTTAATGACAGCATTATTTCTGCTACGTCCGGCACAGTCTGCGGTTATCCAGATGAATATTGCTTTTGGCAGCACCGATCAAGGGGATATATTCGTTGAATTGTTTGATGGCGCAACGCCCATTACAGCTAGCAACTTTTTAAATTATATCGACGATGGCAACGGCAATCGACGCTATGACGGTATCTTTTTCCATAGAAGCATTAGTGGGTTTGTAATCCAGGGCGGAGGTTTTAAATATGACCCTGCAGCGGGAGATTTTGGTACCGAAGCATCGACTCCACACATATTACAAGATGACGTAATTTTAAATGAATTCGACCTGTCCCGATCAAATTTACGTGGCACTGTGGCAATGGCTAAACTAGGTGGCAATCCGGATAGCGCGTCATCTGAATGGTTTTTTAACCTGGCAGATAATTCAGCTAATCTCGATAATCAAAATGGCGGTTTTACTGTTTTCGGACGCGTCCTGGGTGCTGGAATGACCTTGGTTGATTCGATAGCCGCTCTAGCCACCGTTGATCTGAGCGTCCCGCCTAATCCACCAGACCCTCCTGCACATAGCAATGTGTTTGCCAGCCTTCCGGTTGTTAATAGCATCCAGAATAACCTGGTAACGGATGATGATCTGGTGATGATATCCTCGATGAATGTGCTGAATCCTGTCCAGCCATCAGTTCTGGATTTTGGCCCGACAGCCATTGGTGGAACGGCCACCAAAGTGGTTACCATTCAGAACTTAACAGGTGCGTCACAAACCAATGCTCAGTTAAGTCCCAATGTAGTTACAGCGCCTTTTAGTTTAACTGACGGGTGCTCAGGGATGGTGATGAATGACCAGGATTCGTGTGCACTGACAATCACTTTTCAACCCACCATAGCAGGCCAACAGTCCACCTCATTTACCCTGGATAATGACAGCAATACCATCTCATCCCTGACCATTTTTGCAACCGGTACTGGCGCGCTACAAGCCCCTACCCTTTCATTAAACAACACTAGTCAGTTAGATTTTGGTGATGCAGGTCCAGGTGCAAATAAACAGCTTGATATTACCTTAAGCAACGATGGCATAGATGCACTGACATTTACGCTAATACAAGCTATAGGAACAGGTGCGAATGCATTTTCAATTACAAATAACTGTACCTCCCTGCAAATAACAGAAAGTTGCACTGAAACCATTACCTTTAATCCTGCAACCGCCGGAGTAATCGACGCACAACTTGAAATTCAGTCAAATGACACTGGTGTTGCTAGCGTCACCACCATTCCAATACTGGCAACTGCAAGTAGCGATAATGATGGTATACCCGATAGTATCGAATCCGGCGGTCACAATAACGGTGATGGGAACAATGATGGTATTGCTGATTCACAACAGGAAAACGTTGTTAGCCTCCCAGATGTCAATGGCACCTATGTCGCACTTGAGGTTACTCCTGGTATCACACTTACTAATGTCTCTGCCATTAGCAGTCCTAGCCCTGCTACAACACCTACCGCTGGCAGTGGATCACTTACTTTTCCACAAGGGTTTTATTCATTTACGCTTGAAAACGTACCTGTTGGCGGACAAGCAACGGTAACGATTCACCTCGCACCCGGTATAACAGCCAATAGCTACTTTAAATTTGGCCGCTTACCCAATGAGACGCCCGCTTTCTTTTTTCCAGAACACTGGTACCAGTTTCTGTTTGATGGAACAACTGGGACAGGTGCAGAGTTCAATGCTAATCAGGTCATACTGCATCTTGTTGATGGTGGGATTGGAGATAACGATCAGACAGCCAACGGCATAATCGTCGATCCGGGTGGACCTGCATTAATTTCAGCTGGCAATAGTTCATCCGGCGGAGGCTGTGTTCTTAATTCTACAGGAATGCAACCATCACGGATTATGCTGGACTGGTGGCTAATCGCATTAGTACTCTTTCTGCTTCGCCAGCACTCTGTTTATTCCAAACGGATTAAATATTCTGACTCAATAAGCGGGCAATAGGAATATAATTCATTGCCTGATTCTTCCAGGCTTTTTAGCCTGTTAATCTTAAGGAGCTTCTGATTAATTAGCGAGCATCTGTAGGAGCGGCTTCAGCCGCGATGAACGCGTCGCCCCCATCGCGGCTGAAGCCGCTCCTACAGAATTTCTACTGTTTATAATGACAATATGCACGACACATCAGAGATTCCTTAATATTATTTAAACGAGACGGTTGTAATCATGAAAACCGCACTTACCATACAAAACCTGTCCAAGACCTATAAAAACGGTTTCCAGGCACTCAATGGAATCAATCTGGATGTTCAGGAAGGCGATTTTTTTGCATTATTAGGTCCAAATGGCGCTGGAAAATCAACGATTATCAGCATCATCTCATCACTCATTAACAAAAGCTCTGGTTCGGTACAAATATTTGGAATCGACATCGATAAGGATTTTTCTGCCGCTAAGACCATGCTCGGGCTGGTACCACAGGAATTTAATTTTAATGTTTTTGAACCGATTGAAGAAATCATCGTCAATCAGGCAGGCTATTTTGGTATTGATCGGGCAACCGGTTTCGAACGCACTAAAACCTTTCTGAAACAACTTGGCCTGTGGGACAAGCGCCGGGAGCAGGCGCGAACTTTATCCGGAGGGATGAAACGTCGATTAATGATTGCACGCGCTCTGGTTCACCACCCAAAACTGTTAATACTGGATGAACCAACTGCTGGCGTCGATATCGAAATACGCCGCTCTATGTGGACTTTTCTCCGTGAACTCAATGCAGCGGGTACAACTATTATTTTGACCACCCATTACCTGGAAGAAGCCGAAAGCCTCTGTAAGAATATCGCAATTATCGACCAGGGTAATATTATAGAAAATACCAGCATGAAGGCATTATTAGGTTCGTTGCAAATGGAAACCTTTGTGCTCGATCTTAAAAAACCCATTGATACGGCACCTCATATCGACACATATTCCCTTCAACTCATTGATGAAACCACGTTAGAGGTTGAAATACCAAAAGATCAAAGTATTAATTTTATCTTTAACGAATTATCAAAATTAGGTGTAAACGTGATTAGCATGCGTAACAAATCTAATCGGCTTGAACAACTCTTCATCAACCTGGTCAGTAACAATAAATAATAATATCTAACAATGACTCCGCATCAGAAATTCATCGCCTTCAAAACCATCGTAATAAGGGAAATATTGCGTTTTTCACGTATCTGGGTTCAGACCATTATCCCACCGGTTATTACCACTTCTCTGTATTTTGTGATTTTTGGAAATCTCATCGGCCCGCGGATTGGTGAAATGGCGGGAATAGCGTATATGGACTACATTGTTCCCGGCCTGATTATGATGGCGGTGATAACTAACTCTTATGCTAACGTGGTCTCATCTTTCTACGGCAGTAAATTCCAGCACAATATTGAAGAAATGCTGGTTTCACCCACACCCAACTACATTATTATTTTAGGCTTTGTCGCAGGTGGTGTCGCACGCGGGCTGGTGGTTGGGTTTGCCGTAACCTTAGTCTCTCTTGTATTCAGCGACCTGGAAATACACAATTTATTTGTATTGGTTACGGTGGTATTCATGACCTCGGTACTGTTTGCCCTGGCAGGACTAATAAACGGTGTCTATGCCAATAGTTTCGATGACATCTCAATTATTCCCACCTTCGTTTTAACACCCTTGACCTACCTTGGCGGTATATTTTACTCGATAAATTTACTACCGGAATTTTGGCAAAGCGCATCTTTGATTAATCCGATTCTGTATATGGTCAACACATTCAGATACGGCTTCCTGGGGATCACGGATATCAGCATCGCCCTGTCCTATACCATCATTACTGGATTTATTGCTGGGCTCTATCTGTTATCTCTCTATCTGCTAAAATCTGGTCACGGAGTCAGGGAGTAAACAATGCCAACAACATTATGGAACCTCTGATCAATTCATGAATATGCAGATTGTGCGCATCAATAGTCAGATTCAAGGCGTCGAATTGCACGTAATAGCAGGACTATTGCGAAAATTCGCAACGCAGAAGCTGGCTATTGAGGCGTGCAAGATGCGTGTTCATGAATTGATCAGAGGTTCCTTAGCATTATTTTTTTACATCATCGTCTGAAGAACCCACCATCCAACCTTCCAGCGCCTCAATAATGGCTCGTGCCTGATCTTTACTGGAAATATTAAACTTGGATTTCTGCATATACTCACCATTCCGCTTCTGATAACGGCGAATGGTAAATTTATCAGCGCCATAGACTTCCTTGCGCCGATCCCAATCCTGAAAACGATAAATTATCGTAGACCATGCCCCTTTCGTTAACACCTTCTTGTCCAGTTGTTTAACTGTTACCAGGCCATCTTCTTCGTACTGAATAGTCAAATCATCAATGTCTGATGCCATAATTAACCTCTTAAAATAACTAAAATTGTTTATTGAATATCACTAAATACCAGTTCATTATTTTTTACAGAAATAATTCGCTTTCCTTCAATCAAAGCCAACAATTCCTTACCTGCCATTTCTTTTCGCCAACCAGTCAAGACTGGAATATCTCGTTCACCCATAACCAGGCCAAGCAATTGTTTTTTGGTCGCAAGTGTAGCTGGATTGATCGCATTTTTTTCTGCCAACAAAACCAGCTGAGCCTGCAACACTTCTGCCAGCGCCTCCTGCTTCTGACTTGCTTTGGCACGCCGATTTTTTGTGGGTACGGTCAACTGTAATCGAGATTCAATAGCATCCGTAATTAACTGAATCAACTCATCACCCTGTTTCGCTACGACATGTTCCGGAATCTGGCGGATATTGGCAAGCTCTTTTCTATCTTCAGGACAGATTCGTGCAATATCCAACAAAACAGTGTCACGTAACACCCATGCTCTGGGCCGATTTTCTGACTGTGCTAATTGTTCACGCCATTGCGCCAGAGCCTGAAGCACTCTTGCTTGCTTAGCACTCAACCGGTCATTTCCACGAACGCGTAACCATGCCTGCGCTGGATCGTTCTGGTATCTTTCGGGTGATTCATAGCGCCTGAAATCATCTTCAAGCCATGTCAGTCTACCCTGAGATGAAAGCTTCTCAAGCATTATCGGATAAAGCTCACACAGATAGCGAACGTCATCCATTGCATACTCAACCTGTTTTTTTGAAAGTGGTCTGACTGACCAATCTGTCCTCGCATGACCTTTCTCCAGCTTGACGCCTAACAGCGCTTCGACAAGAGAGGCATAACCCGTTTGTTCAGGCAACCCTAACAAGGGGGCTGCAATTTGCGTATCAAAAATGGGTGCCAATACCTTACCGCCCAGTGGCAATAAGACTTCAAGATCCTGGCTACAGGCATGAATAACTTTTGTAACAGCATTATTGTTGAGAATGGTAAACAATTCCCCAAGATCATCAAGTACCAATGGATCTATACAAGCAATGAAACCAGGGATGGCGATCTGAATTAGACATAACTGCGGATAATAAGTCTTCTCTCTGAGAAACTCAGTGTCCAACACTATCCATTCAGCTTGATCGATTCGCTGACAAAACTCAGAAAGCGCTTCTGGTCTGTCAACATAATCAATCTGATAATTATTTTCGGGTGATAGTAACTCCATTAGTTGACCGGCAGCTTTGCTCTAAGCTCATCACGATTGAACCACCAATTATCACCGGCCATGACATCAACAATCATAGAGAGGCGCTTTAACAGTTGCGGGATATCTTTTAACTCGAGCATATCAATCCATATATCCAGTGTTTCCTGATCTTCAATATTGCGGTGTCGTCTGGCAACACGGGCAACCATTTGAGTCGTTAAAAAAGTCAGATTTTTATGCTCATCATCCTCGGTCCGAATATCGGCAATATAGTGTGCCGCCATAGCAGCAACAGCGCCGCCATCAGAATCATCCGGTGTTTCATCGATCACATAATTAAGAAGAGTAACGGTTGTTTGCGCCTTAACCGGATAGGTTATACCTATCCAGATACCGTGCCCCAACGCCTTAACGGATCCTGGTTGTTCGGATTGATACAATATCTCGGCTGCCTCAACGGCATCCTGCCAGGCTTCATAGTCCACAAAAACCGAAAAGGCCTCCCGCGCATTCCGCCAGGCTTCTTCGTGTTGATTGAGACCAATAAGCGGTTCTGCAATATCCAACAGAATCCGCGCTTTTTCTACTGCGCTACAGCCGTCACTGAGTGATCTCAGACGTGACTGCGCCTGACTCAATGCTTGCTGCAATTCGTTGACAGAAGCCTGTTGCTCAATAACTTGTACTGATTGTTTTTCACTCATTTTTTGGTAAATAGAATCAAGAATATAAATGTGATTCTACCGGTAATTGGCTATTGCAGATACCTAGTTACGTGTGATGCGCGAAAACCTTTCAATGTTACCGTTTTCAGCGCTACAAGTAATATAGTTATAATCAATAAACACACAGCGTTTATTCTTAACGGTACTGGAATCTGAGAAAGGCGGCTCTGATCCCTGGGGTTGGGAACCACCCTTTTCCGGTAGTTTTAAAGTACGCATATTAGAAGTGACCATAAAAACACCTCCATCAGTGAAGCCAGATAATCTGGATTCGACTGTATGCTTGAAAGACCCCTCTTCAGAAGTGCTATATTCAGGCACACTCCAACAAGAGACGAACCTTACGAAATCCTTACAAAAAACTTTTTCTGCTGGCAAAAAATCAACCAGATCATTTTTACTAATCCAGGTGCCTTCAAAAATAAACTGCCGCTGCTTTTCAGCGCCAAACCCAGCAACACCTTGTAATGTATCTCCTGCATTATTATTAATGCTCCCACTATCTTCTAAAAGACTCACTCTAGTATCTTGTGATGCAGGGACCGGCACCACTTCATCACTAACAGGCTTTCTTCCAACAGGATTAATATCCTGACCCAGTGCATCTACAAGCTGTTTAGTATTAGCAAGTTGTCTGGGAGTATCATCCGGATTTAACAACGAGCTATCCGATAATTTTTGTTTAGCGTTAAACTGACCGACCGTAACAGGAGCATCCTGTCCGTTAGCAGCAGGAGTGACATTCAAGTCTTCAGCATTAGAAATAATATCTGCAGATTTCTGCTCCTTAGATTTAGTTTCATCTTTAGCAGGCATTGGCAGTAGGTCTACTTCCTCTCCAACCTCATTGACTGGAAGTGTTGCCGCATCAGAAAGATTGTCTGCGGCTATAATTTCAAGATTACCTGAACTCTTAATAAAAGAGATCGTCAACAGCACGCCTGCTAGCAATCCCGTTAGTACCGCTGCCGCAGTATAAAGAGAAAATCTGCTTTTACTTTCAAGCGTTTCTTTCAGGTCAGACTGAACACTTGTTGCTTCGTCATCAATCAGATGCTTGAACACATCCCTTTGTTCAACCTTATTTTCATCAGTTGATAATTCAACTGGTAGAACCTTTTCTTCTACAGGCTTCTTCTCCGCGACCGCCTGAGATTGCTCCCCCAGCATTACCCATGCTTGATCATCGACCTTTCTGACAGCATTCCCATGGATAACAGAAACTGGATTACTTGCTGCATAATGCCCGTCGTTTGTAGCAGAAACTGGAGGATTAGTTTCCGGGCGAACAGGTGAATCACTTTCAATTGCATTTGAGTCAATTTCAGAAGTATCTTCATCCTCACCAGGAGAAAGAAAATCCTTATCAGAAAACTTGAGTTTTTCAGCCAACTCATTGAATGGCACAGTGTCATCGATAACCATGAGCTCTTTCGAGAGCTCATCGAGCACCGATTTTATATCTTCTAATTTCAACTCGTGTTTTTTCTCGATATAACCATGGAACAAAAGCCGCCCGCAGATCATATTAATTATCCGAGGTATTCCACCACTATAATGGTGCACCATAAGCACAACACCACGTGAGATAGCAGGATCTCCTTTCCAACCAGCATGTTTCAAACGATGTGTTACATACTCGATAGTGTCGGCCTCATTAAGCGGCTCCAGATGCGATGCGGCAACGACACGCTGACGTAACTGCTCCAAACCCGGCGACTCAATAAGTTCGCGAAACTCTTCCTGACCGATTAAAAATATTTGTAATAAAGGCTGCCCATTAACTGTCAGATTTGATAGCTGACGTAATTCTTCAACAGCATCTTTTGTCAGGCCTTGAGCCTCATCTACAATCAGCAATACGCGCTTACCATCAGCATGCTTACGCTTCAGGAATTTTTCAAGCGCAAGAAGAATGCTGGATTTTGAGGCATTATCCATATCCAGATTGAAGGATGCCCCAATGATATGCAGCAGATCATGTGAGTCATAGCGTGTTGTGACCAGGGTTGATACTTCAAATTTCCTGGAATCAAGCTGTGACATCAATTCATTGATTAAGGTTGTTTTACCCGTGCCAGGCCGTCCAGTGATAACGATAAAGCCCTCTTCACTGAAAAGAGCAAATTTCAAATAAGCAATGGCGTTTGCGTAACTTGCATGGGCAAATGAAAAATTAAAATCAGAGCTAAGTCTGAATGGATCAGCACTGAGGTTATAGAATTTCTGGTGTAAATTAATCACTGGATTAGCATCCCTTTGCCGAACAACAAATCAACATTCTGTGAAAACCATTCTGTTAATTACTCAGCCCGGTCAAACTATTATTATTATTATTGATGTAAGAATAAACTTACACTTATTCTCATGATTTAATTAAGGGATAGTTTAACCTTTCATAGCTATCAATAGCAAATTAACCAACTTAAGGTTATACGAGTTTAAGATTTATAATATATTTATAATTCAATATGTTATATTATATTTTTTATGTATCTTATTAGATAATAACAGGCGCGCTGGTACTAACACTCGCCAGCAGAATCAAACATTTGTTGTAGCTGTCTCGCCTCAATCAACAAAACACCCTGTCCACCACGTTCAAATTCAAGCCAAATAAAGGGTGTGTCTGGAAAGTAAGCCTGGAGCGCATGTTCACTGTTACCTACCTCCATCACCAGAAGGCCCTCAGGATCCAGAAATCTTGCCGCATTGCGTAATATCTGCACAGCCATATCAATCCCATCACTACCCGCTGCTAATCCAAGCGTAGGTTCGTGGTGGTATTCATCGGGTAAATTGTTCATTTCAGTATCAGAAACATAGGGTGGATTTGAAATGATCAGTTGATAGCGACGTCCTTCTAGCGCTGAAAACAAATCAGATTTAATGGCCCTGACCTGAGCATGCATACCATGATTTTCAATATTTTTCTGCGCAACCTGCAGTGCATCTTCTGAAATGTCCACCGCATCAACCTTGGCATGGGTAAATGCCCGCGCGCACGCAATCGCAATACAGGCGCTACCGGTACAAAGATCGAGCACCCGGGTAACACTGTCAGCCTGTAACCAGGGCTCAAATCCTTTTTCAATCCATTCTGCCAAGGGTGAGCGCGGCACCAACACTCTCTCATCAACATAAAATGGCAATCCGGCAAACCAGGCTTCATGGGTTAAATAGGCGGCAGGCTTTCTTGAACTAACACGCTCATTCAATAAGCTCACCACCTTTTTACGCTCCTCAGCCGTCACGCGCGCATCCAGATAAGACTCAGGCAAAAGTGGTGATAAATGCAGCGCATGACATACCAGTAACAGCGCTTCATCAAAGGCATTATCGGTTCCATGCCCAAAATAAAGTTCTGCCGCGTTAAACTGACTCGCCCCCCAACGAATGAGATCTCGTAAAGTCAACAATTCTTTTTGTGCCTGACTGGTCATAGCCTCTACCGTAAAAACCTGATCAATGGAATAATACGCTACCATGGAAAATGAACACAGAAAGAAGAAATACCGTGAATTATTGTGGGTAGTGCCTGGCATCCTGATAGCCGCGCTCGTCTGGAATTTCCTACCCCCGGCATCGCCACCACCACTTCCAGAACTGGCTCAAGGTACGCTACTGCCTGAAGCCAAACCCATACAACCATTTGAGCTGAAAGACGCTACTGGCCAGGTTTTTACCGGGAAACAATTACAGGGACGCTGGAGTTTTATTTTCTTTGGCTATACCCACTGTCCGGATGTCTGCCCGACCACTTTGCAAACACTGGCACAAACAGTCAAACAAGTGGCTACTGAGGATCCTGACCAGGAATTACCACAGGTAATATTTGTCAGTGTAGACCCGGAACGAGACAGCTCGGAAAGGCTTAAACAGTTCGTCGGTTATTTCAATGACAATTTCATTGGCATCAGCGGTGAGGCCGAAGAAATCCAGGCTTTCACGGCGCAACTAGGTATTATTTATGCCAAAGTAATAGACAGCCCCGTCAGTGATTATCTGGTTGATCACAGCGCAGCTGTACTACTATTTGATCCCAACGGAGAATTTCGTGCGCTGTTTAATGTTCCTCACGACGCCAACAAAATCGCGAATGATTTTCTGGCCATCAAAAAATATTTCGAGGCCAGGTATAAATGAAACAATGGATCTTCCTCCTTATGCTGATGACGAACTCAACACTCGCAGCAGAATCAACCATCGAAGTATCTGACGCCTGGGTGCGGGAAGCCCCACCAGGTGCTGCCATGTTAGCAGCTTATATGAAGATCCATAATACGGGCACAGAAAACCGTGTACTAACACGTATCGAAAGCCCACGATTCCAGCATGTCATGTTGCACCAAAGCATTGTCGTCGACGGCATCGCAAAAATGCATCATCAGGACAGTTTTGAGATACCCGCAGGTGGCACTCTAATTCTGGAGCCAGGCAGTTACCATCTGATGATGCCTGCACCCGATAATGCCGTGCAACGCGATCAAAGCATCGAATTTACGCTGCATATGAAAAATGGTGAGCACATTACTGTCAATGCCATTGTTAATCGAGCCGGTGATTCAGACTAATGATGGAGAACAACAGCCACTCACGCTGGCTTGATCTATTAAAGTCACTGCCACTTTATGCCCTGCCCCATCATTTTCTGTCGCGCGGAATGTTTGCACTGACACGAATTCGCACGCCCTGGTTTAAAAATCTTTTTATCCAAAAATTCAGTAAACTCTTTAAAATTAACTGGGCAGAATCACGGCACCAACAGCCTGAAGACTTTGAGCACTTCAACGCATTTTTTACGCGCGGACTGGCTGATGGGGTACGCCCCATTAGCGGCGATGAAACTACATTGATCAGCCCGGCAGACGGATTTGTTAGTCAGGTCGGAGAAATCAGTGGCGATACTATTTTCCAGGCCAAAGGACAAAACTACACAACCCACACTTTATTGGGTGGTCGTGAAAACCTGGCCTCTCAATTCGAGGATGGCAATTTTGCAACCGTTTATCTTTCCCCGCGTGATTACCACCGGGTTCACATGCCCTGCGGTGGAAAACTGCGCGAAACAATTTACATACCGGGCCGGTTGTTCAGCGTAGCGCCTGCAGCTGCACGCACAATTCCAAATCTGTTTGCACGTAATGAACGTTTGGTGGCCATTTTTGATACCGATAATGGTGTAATGGCCATGATCCTGGTGGGCGCTGTCTTTGTTGCCGCTATTGAAACAGTCTGGGATGGACTGGTGACACCTCCTCACCGTAGTGAAATTGTGTACAGGGATTACCATTCCAATGGCATCGAGCTTGCTCGTGGTGCCGAAATGGGCCGATTTAATATGGGTTCGACGGTTATATTACTCTTTCAAAAAGATGCCGTAAGTTGGGTCAAGCCCCTGATTCCTGAGCAATCTCTCAAAATGGGCCAGCAAATTGGCCAGGCAAACAGAAAAACCGGTTAACCTGATTCACATCACCTCGTTAGTACACAGTGTAACAACCACAAAAGGGTTACTGACGATGAACAAATTAATACAACTAGCAGCAAGCGCACTTTTAGCAACCGGCCTGGGTTTTCAAGTTTCTGCCGCACAGGCAGATGGCTTTTCCATTAGCTATTCTTCAGGCTACCTGGGGCATATCAATCCCTATATAAGCCACAACTATAATCGTACTCGCCACAACAGCCACGATCGCCCACGTCATTATCGGCATTACGATAAACACAATAGCCGTCATGATGATCACCACAAGCCGAAGTATTCCAGACATGATCGCCACCACGACCGGGGGCACGGACAACACAGTCGTCACCGGTATGGCGGACATCGTGACAGTCACCATAGTCGTCATCGGTATGGTGGACATCGTGACAGCCACAATAGTCGTCATCGCTATGAACATCGTGACAACCAGCATTCCCGTCACGAAAAAACACAACGAGAACGCCACCATGCCGCAGTTAACCGGGCACACCGCCGTTAATATTGCCACTATACTTTTGTCATGAATCAGGCGACGATAGCTGGAGACGGTTTGACGATAGTTACAGATAACGCATTGCCAGAAACAAACGATAATCAGGGTGATCTTGAAAGCTTCCTTGGCGAGGTCTCTAAACAGGCTTACCAGATTGCCTACGGCGCACTCTGGGATCAGGAGCTGGCATTCGATGTCGTCCAGGAAGCGATGCTGAAACTGGTTGAATATTACCGGGAAAGACCGGCCGATCAATGGCCGGCTCTATTCCGCACCGTACTCAACAGCAAAATAAACGATCAGCGCCGAAAACGGATGTTTCATCAAAGTAAAGCCAAACTCTTATCGTTGACCGGCTTGGGCCAGAAAGACAAAGAAGGTACGATGGAAGCAGAGTTGCCCTCACGCGACCAGCGTAGTGATGGTGTTAGCAGACCAGAGTCTGACGCACATAGCCATGAGTTGAAATCACGCATTGATGCGGCCATGTTAAAACTACCGGAAAGGCAACGGCAGGTATTTTTGCTACGGGAGAAAAATGGCATGAGTATTAAACAAAGCGCAGAAATACTCGGTTGTTCCGAGAACAGCATTAAACAACATCATTTCCGTGCCATGCGCACCTTGCGCGTAGAACTTGCAGAGGTGTGGAACCATGAATAGTCAAACCAGACATCCCGATCCTGACCAACTGGATCAATTACGTGCCGGTCTGCTGGACGATCAGGCACAGCTAAAAATACAGCTTGAAAAGCATTTGCTGCAATGTAAACAATGCCAGCAAATCAGCGCATGGGAAAATGTTGTTGATCGCACCGCAACAACTGAACACCTGGAACCCAGACTCGACGCTATCCGCAAAAATGCCCTGAACCCGGCACCACGGCACTCAACACGCTTACTGCCTATTGCAGCAGCCGCATCAATTGTCGCTCTGTTATCAGCCACCTTGCTCTTTAACACAACTGGCCAAAACATAAATTCTGATCCAGCCTTGCAAGTCCAGGCAGAATCAGAAGATATTTATGAAGACCTGGATTTTTATCAATGGATGGCTGACCAGATTGCAGAAAACGAAATGCCTGAATATTCTAATGATCAACGAGGTTAATACATGAACACCCGGCTAAATAATATTCTGAAAGCCCTGGCCGGCCTATTGTTACTTGGCTGCACAGAAACCAGCTTCGCACTCCAACCTGGCAGCGAACGCATGCTGTTAATTGCAAAAGGTGATGTACCCTGGCAATCCCTGTCACCGGAAGAACAAAGAGAACTCAAAGGCTATCGCGGTAATTGGAAAAACTACGACACAGAAAAACAAAACCGTATCCGTGATGGCGCAAAGCGCTATATGCGCCTGCCGCCAGATCGCAAAGAAATAATCAAACAACAGCGTAAACACTACCGTGATCTGTCGCCTGCTGAACAAAAACGCCTGCGTGACGAATATCAGCGTAACCGGCGCTGACCCACTAAGTAAGCACATTATCTGGCATTGCTTTTCGTGACCGTTGGCAGCAAGGATGCTGCCGTCGAGCGTACAAGGATGTATTTACAGCGAGTCACGAAAAGTAATGCCAGATAATGTGCTTACGGCCTGTTAAATCCACAGGTGACGATCATGGCTGCGCGCGCTACAATGCGCAGCCCTGCAAATATAGTTGGAAACCCAAATGCAGCCCATGCTCAATATTGCGGTTCGTGCCGCACGTAATGCTGGCAATCTGATCGTCCGAAACCTGGATCGTATTGACCAGCTCACCATTGCCAACAAACAACGTAATGACTTTGTCACAGAAGTGGACCAGCAGGCCGAACAGGAAATCATCAAGGTACTTCGCAAGGCCTTTCCTGATCATGCCATTCTTGCTGAAGAAAGCGGCAAACACGATGGCAATGACTACCAGTGGATTATCGATCCGCTCGATGGCACCACCAACTTTTTACACGGCTTTCCTCAATTCTCGGTTTCTATTGCCTTACGCCATCGTGGGCGGCTTGAACAGGCAGTCGTCTATGACCCTATGCGGCAGGAACTCTTCACAGCCAGCCGGGGCGCAGGCGCTCAACTCAATGATCGGCGAATCCGGGTAACCGCACAAAAGACTCTCGAGGGCGCATTACTCGGAACCGGCTTCCCGTTTCGGGACCAACATCACCTGGAAGCCTACATTGGGATGTTTCGTGATCTGACCAAAGACACCGCCGGAATCCGCCGACCCGGATCTGCTGCCCTGGATCTTGCTTATGTGGCCGCTGGAAGACTCGATGGCTTTTGGGAAATTGGTCTGAATATATGGGATATGGCTGCTGGCGTTTTACTGATTCAGGAAGCTGGTGGTCTTAATGGCGATTTCTCCGGCGGGCACGATCACCTCGAAACAGGCAATATAGTCGCCGCCACACCTAAACTGTTTCCCGCTATTCTACAGACCATCCGCCCGCATCTTACTGACTCTCTGGCGAAATAATTTTTTTATAACAAACCGGAAACTTGAGCCTGAAATTCAGATTCGTGAACCACATCTCCCGGCTTTTAGCGATTTTGAGAGGCACGCCACAGTCATTGAAATACACTCAAAAGAACAGATTACAGTAGCCGTTAGACAAGCATATTCACAAAATGAACTGAACTAATGCTGCCTCCTGACCCCAATATACAATTCATTACGCCTGCCTGCTACCCTGCAACTTTAAGCGATAAAGCATTGAATATGATCATCAGAGCAATCCTGCTCGATAGTTTTTCATACCCCGGGACAGCGCCTAAAAAGACCAATAATATCCTTATATTTCCACTCAATACGATAAAAAAACAAATTCGCTGATAACAAACTTACTTTAAGGAACCTATGATTAATTCGTGAGTACTTGTAGGAGCGGCTTCAGCCGCGAAAGGCGTGTGCCGACCATCGCGGCTGAAGCCGCTCTACAGAATGTACATGTTTTAAAAATACCTGAAATTTTGCCACCCTGTCACAATCTGTTATATGCTTGGGCACATCAAGTGTCAAATACACAGGGTTTGGAAATTGAAACGCGCACTATTAACCCTATTCACACCTCCAATCGCGGTCTGCAAATTTGGCTGTGCAAGCTTTTGCGCCGCACCTATCGCCGTCTTTTGGCTGGCCGGTATCGGTGGAATAATTTATGGCTTAGTAGGCGGACCTGCCAATCTGATGGGGCCTAGCTGGAATACTGTGTTGCTAGGATTTGGACTCTGGGGAATCGCTACCGTATGGGCCGCTGTCGCAATACGAGGTGCTGATGCTGATAATTGCGCGCATCAAACACGTAGCCGAGTATGCGGCAAAAATACTTCCACCTCCGTCAACCAGAATGACGAAACCGATCCATTCGACGAAATTCGTAAAGCTCGATAAAACTATCCAGTTGCCTAGACCGTACTACCGTCACCTTCTTCTACACCTTCTTTCTGTACCGGCATCAAATCCATTTTACTCACGCCTAATCCTAATGCAGTCGTACAGGCAATAAAGATGGATGAGTAGGTACCCACCAACACACCAATGATCAATGCCAGCGCAAAGGCATGAATAATTTTACCGCCCAAAAGAAACAAGGCCAGTAAAACAATCAATGTCGTGATGGATGTCATCAAAGTTCGTGATAGCGTCTGATTGATCGATGTATTCATAATCGATTCTGCAGACCCTTTTCGCATTCGCCTGAAGTTTTCCCTCACCCTGTCAAAGACGACCACGGTATCGTTTAATGAGTAACCGATCACTGCCAAAAGTGCCGCCAGTACGGTCAGATCAAACTCTAATTGCAGGATAGAAAAAATACCCAGCGTTATAATGACATCGTGTGCCAGTGCTGCGATTGCACCAAACGAAAATTTATACTGGAATCGCAAAGCCACATAAATAAAGATTCCGAATAATGCATAGAGCATTGCCAAACCGCCCTGCTCAGTGAGTTCTTCACCCACCTGTGGACCAACAAACTCAACACGGCGCATTTCTACCTTATCGCTGCCATCTCTGAGCGTCTGTAAAATCTGTTCGCTGATTTGTGCGCTGGCTTTATCAGCACGCGGAGACACCCGGATTAAAACTTCACGGGATGTGCCAAAATGTTGCACCTGAGCTTCTGTGAAACCAATATCTCCCAGTGATTTACGTATTCCCTTCAGATCCGCCGCATCCGGATAGGCGACCTCAATCAGCGTACCGCCGGTGAAATCAATACCAAGATTCAAACCGCGCGTTACCAGCGAGAAAAGCGAGACCAGAATCACCAGACCCGAAATAATCATGGCCAGCTTACGCTTGCCCATAAAATCGATATTAAATACACGATTAAAAAACTGCATGTATAAACCTTCCTGAAGAATTTATCATTAAACCGGCAGGGTTTTGAGTCTACGCCCACCGTATAAAAGATTAATTACCGCACGGGTTCCTAATATAGCGGTAAACATAGATGTCACAATACCCAGGGATAAAGTCACAGCAAAACCCTTAATCGGCCCGGTACCAAAACTAAATAATACAACTGCTGCAATCAGGGTTGTGATATTCGCGTCAGCAATTGTCGAAAGTGCTTTCGCATAGCCAGAATGAATACTCGCCTGCGGACTGTTCCCGTTGCGCAGTTCTTCGCGGATACGCTCAAAAATAAGCACGTTGGCATCAACCGCCATGCCTACAGTCAGAACGATACCAGCAATACCTGGCATGGTCAGTGTAGCCTGCAACATCGATAACAAGGCTACGATAAGCACCAGATTCAACGCCAGCGCCAGGTCAGCAACCAGACCAAACGCCTTATAATAAATAGCCATAAACACCAGTACCAGGCAGAAACCGATAACAACAGACTGGAAACCCTGTTCGATATTATCCTTACCCAGACTTGGGCCGATGGTGCGCTCCTCAATAATACGAATAGGTGCAGCCAACGCACCAGAGCGTAGCAACAAAGCCAGGTTATGTGCTTCCTGTGGACTGTCCAGACCCGTAGTCTCGAATTGTTTACCAAACACGCCACGTATCGTAGCCACGCTGATTACTTCTTCAATTTTTTTATTAGTGATGACAGATTTGCCATCGACCTTACGAGTAATCGACTTATTTTCGATATAAACAACCGCCATGGGCTTGCCGACACTTTTCTTGGTAAACGCCAGCATTTTCCTGGCGCCTTTTGCATCCAGTGTTACAGAAACCTTAGGGCTACCGGTATCCGAATCAAAACCCGAACGCGCATTAACTATCTGGTCACCGGTTGCGATTAATTTCTTCTTCAGCAATACCTGGCCACCTTCACGCCGCTGGTAGATCGCAGAACCAGTTGGTACCGTACCATTCAACGCATCCTGCAAATCATTTTTAACATCGACTGCACGGTATTCCAGGGTTGCCGTAGCACCCAGAATCCTCTTAGCCTCAGCGGTATCCTGTACGCCAGGTAATTGCACCACAATGCGTTCAAGACCTTGTTGCTGAATAATTGGCTCGGCGACACCCAATTCATTTATCCGGTTACGCAAGGTAGTGATATTTTGTTGTAAGGCAAACTTGCGGATTTCACGCTGTTCGTCACCATTCAACGCAACCTTTATCCCAAATTTACCTTCAGCAGAACTCTTAGTGATTTCCAATGCCCCGTATGCGTCTTGAATAACATCTGTGCCCGTCTCCAGATCGGTGGCATTACGAAAATTAACCTGTACAACACCATTTCTATTCTTGATACCGCTGTATCTGATTTTGGCTTTGCGCAACTCAGAACGAATATCAGCTTCGTAACGCGACAATGACTTTCCGATAGCCGCATTCATATCCACTTGCATCAGGAAATGTACACCACCACGCAAATCGAGACCGAGATACATAGGTAAAGCATTAATCGCTTGCAACCAGCCAGGTGTAGCCGGTGCCAGATTCAATGCGACTGTATAGTCTTCATCCAGTGCGTCTTTAAGTGTATCTGCAGCTATTAGCTGTACCTCTGTATTTTCAAACCGTGCGATTAACCGGCCATCTTCAACCATGATCGATTTTGCCTTCAAACCGGCATCAGTCAACTTGGTCTCCACCAGACCCTGGATAGACTCACCAGGCAAGCCACCGCGTGCAGCAGATATTTGTACGGCCGGATCTTCACCGTACAAATTCGGCAAGGCATAAAAAATACCGATAACCACGACCGCGAAAATCAGCACATATTTCCAGAAAGGATATTGATTCATTGTTATTTATTTACCATTGCAAACAGGACGACTCTATTATCGAGTCAATCAGACAATCAGCTCATGACTCCTTGACGGTGCCTTTTGGCATCAGATTGGCGATAGACTGGCGCTGTATTTTTACCACCACACCATCAGCAATTTGAACCTCAACAAAATTATCTCCGACACCACTTATACGACCGAGCAAACCCCCGTTGGTCACCACCTCATCACCTTTAGCCAGCGCTTCGACCATTTGTTTGTGTTCCTTGGCGCGTTTTGACTGGGGCCGGATCAACAGGAAATAGAACACGACAAAGATGAGTATCAATGGCAAAAAGCTCATCAGCGGATCGGCTTGACCCTGTGGCGCAGCGGCCATGGCATCACTGATAAAAAAGCTCATAAGTATTCCTTCGAAGTTTATGATCTGGTCAAGTGGCTGACTGTAATTAGCGCCGCCGCCTAAAGAACCTCTGATTAATTACTGAGAATCTGTAGGAGCGGCTTTAGCCGCGATGAACGCGCCGCGCCCTATCGCGGCTAAAGCCGCTCCTACAGATTCTGCACTGCTCTTAATGACAAGAAGCATGAATTAGTCAGAGATTGCCTAAAATATAAGCGCGCTATTATGGCACAGATTATCGGATTGCGTGCAGCATAAAAAAGCCGCTATTCGCAGACCTCAGGCACGTGCAGCGTAAAATTCCGTCACAAAGCTGTCCATTTGTTGCCGTTCAATCGCTGCACGTATTTGCTGCATCAATTGCTGATAATAATGCAGATTATGCAGTGTATTCAGATGCGCCCCCAACATTTCACTGCATTTATCCAAATGATGCAGGTAAGCCCGACTGTAATGCTGGCAGGTATAGCAGGCACAGGTCTCGTCCAGCGGCCGGATATCTTCACGGAATCCTGCATTTCGAAGCCGCAGCGTGCCGGTTGATGTGAAAATGTGCGCATTACGGCCATTCCGGGTCGGCATGACGCAGTCAAACATATCCACGCCGCGCAACACGGCCTCGACGATATCTTCCGGAGTGCCAACACCCATCAAATAACGGGGTTTATGTTCGGGCATATCAGGTGTTAGAGATTCAAGCACCCTCTCCCGGTCACTCACCGGCTCCCCGACCGACAGGCCGCCGATGGCATAACCGTCAAAACCGATGGCCTCCAGGCCCACTAATGATGCACTGCGCAGTTCCGGATACATGCCACCCTGGACGATACCAAACAGCGCCGCAGGATTATCGGCATGTGCTGATTTGCTACGTTCAGCCCAGCGCAACGATAAAGCCATTGACTCACTGGCCTGATCTTCAGACGCCGGATAAGGCGTACATTCGTCGAAGATCATAACAATGTCAGCACCGAGTGCTGCTTGCACAGCCATCGATTCTTCAGGGCCGAGAAACACCTTGTCACCATTAATCGGTGAACGAAAGTGTACACCCTGCTCAGTAATCTTGCGCATATCTCCCAGGCTGAATACCTGGAAACCACCCGAGTCTGTCAGGATTGGACCTTGCCAGTGCATGAAATTATGCAGACTGCCATGCTTGCGGATAATTTTCGTCCCGGGCCTGAGCATCAAATGAAACGTATTACCCAGAATAATTTGCGCGCCGGTCGCAGCGACCTGTTCTGGCTGCATGGCCTTGACGGTGCCATAGGTTCCCACGGGCATAAAAGCGGGCGTTTCAACAACCCCACGCTCGAAGGTCAGACGGCCCCTTCTTGCGCTAGCCGCTGGTGTTTAATAAATCAAACTGCATCGTCGCGCTTCAGAAACATGGCATCGCCATAACTGAAAAACCGGTACTGCTGCTGGATGGCATGTTGATAGGCAGACATGACTTTTTGATATCCAGCAAATGCGCTGACCAGCATCAGCAAAGTAGATTGCGGTAAATGGAAATTAGTCAACAAGGCATCTATTACCCGGAATTGATAACCCGGCGTAATAAATAACCGGGTATCCCCCTGATAAGGCATCAAACGCCCACTTGCAGCCGCCGTTTCCAGGCTACGGACAACGGTCGTGCCTACCGCAATTATCCTGCCGCCCGCATCGCGGGTCGAGGTGATTTTCTCACACAGCGCATCGCTCACTTCAACCTGTTCTGCATGCATCTGATGATCTTCGAGTTTCTCAGTTCTAACCGGTTGAAATGTACCCGCACCTACGTGCAATGTTGTATACGCAAACTGCACAGCTTGCGCTTTGATTGCCTCAAGTAACCTTTCATCAAAATGCAAACCTGCGGTTGGTGCCGCTACTGCGCCCGGTTTACGCGCATAAACCGTTTGATAATCTTCCTGATCGCGCTGCTCATCTGCCCGATCAATATAGGGCGGCAATGGTATATGCCCGTGTTGCTCCAGTAATTGTAATACCGGTTCAGGCTGAGCAAACTGGATCTCAAACAGATCTCCATGCCGCCTGAGCATGATTGCTTGCAACTTGCCATCCGCCAGCAATAATTCTGTATCAGATTTAGGTGGTTTACTGGAACGCACATGCGCCAACACGCGGTTTTGATCCAGGATCCGTTCGACCAGAACCTCGACCTTACCCCCTGACTTTTTATGTCCCAGCAAACGCGCAGGAATGACACGCGTATCATTAAAAACCAGCAAATCACCCTCACGCAGCAATGATGGAAACTGTGTCATCGTCCTGTCCTGACAAATGCCATCATTGGTGACTTCCAACATGCGGCTCGCACTCCTTGGCTTCACCGGATACTGTGCAATCAGGGATTCCGGAAGCTTATAATCAAAGTCGCTCAACTGCATGGCGCGGGATGTTAGCACAACAGCAAATGGCCACTTTACGTTTTGAGTTGCGGGCCGAACAGGAATCCTTATACTTGCGCCTCTTCAATAGTGTGGCCGGGGTGGCGGAACTGGTAGACGCGCCGGATTCAAAATCCGGTTCCTTTACGGGAGTGCGAGTTCGATTCTCGCCCTCGGCACCATTTCTGAATGGCTGGCTTGTGTTGACATTTTCCCGGCTGATTTTGGCAACATTTATTCCTGATAATTATTTTATATAATTATCATAAATCATTGTTATATATAGTTGTTAGTTGATTTTATCTTGTTTAGAACACTGGTATGGAATCTGCTCTTAGTTACTGAATATCAGATAAGCCTTACAAACCCCTGAAAACAAGGAATTGGAGACATCATGCCCGGCACTCGTTACGCCCTCGAAGTTCAACCAAAAATACCGGAGAAACTGGCTCGCCTGGACGAGCTGGCTAACGACCTGCTCTATACCTGGGATCGCACGGTTCGCACCTTGTTCTTTCGTCTGGATCCGGCGCTCTGGGAAACCAGCGGCCATAGCCCAAAAGTTTTCCTCAGACGCATCTCCCAACAACGTCTCAATGCAGCTGCTGAAGACCGCGTATACCTGGAAGCCTACAATCGGGTGCTATCGACTTACGATGGATACCTTAAGGAAAAGCAGCGCAAGGCAATCGATCCCTACCTGGATCCAAAGCAAGATCTGGTTGCCTATTTCTGTGCGGAATTTGGATTACACGAGAGCCTGCCCATTTATTCTGGTGGTCTAGGTATTCTGGCTGGCGACCATTGCAAAGCGGCCAGTGATTTATCTATTCCATTTGTTGCCGTTGGCATGCTCTACCGGCAGGGTTACTTCACCCAGACCATCGACGAACATGGCAATCAAATTGCTCATTACACAACCACCAGTTTCAGCCAACTTGCTATAAAACCCATCCGTGATGAACAGGGAAACTCTATAAAGATTCAGGTCGACCTGCCTGGGCGTGCCGTACATCTGAAAATATGGGAAGCAACTGCGGGTCACATCAAATTGTATTTGCTGGATAGTGATCTGGATGAAAATCAGGATCAGGATCGCGCGATCACTTACCAATTATATGGCGGTGATTTAAATACCCGCATCCAGCAGGAAATAGTGTTAGGGATTGGCGGAGTTCGCGCGCTTCGCACACTCGGCCTGGAACCTACCATCTGGCATATCAATGAAGGACATGCCGCATTCCAGATTCTGGAACGTTGCCGGGAGCAAGTGCAGGATAAAAATCTGCCCTTTGATACCGCACTGGAACAGGTTGCTGGTGCCACTGTCTTTACCACCCACACACCTGTTTCTGCAGGCCATGATATTTTTGACCAGCAATTAATGACCAGCTATTTTGCTGAATACGCGGGTCATCTCGGCATCTCAATGGATCGTTTCCTGGAGTTGGGTGATAGCCCAGGCAACCAGGGTGGCTTCAACCAGACAACCTTCGCATTACGTGGATCACGTTTTCATAACGGCGTCAGTAGAATTCACGGCGGTGTTGCCTCTCAAATGGAAGGCTATGTCTGGCCAGAGATACCGCATGCAGAAAATCCGATGCGCTATGTCACCAACGGCGTTCACGTATCAACCTTCCTGGCGCATGAATGGAGTAATCTGTATGACATGCGTTTTGGCATGGAATGGCGTAACGAATTATTTAATGAAGAATATTGGGATCGTATTGATGAGATACCGGACCATAGTTTCTGGAGTCTACGTCAGACGCTAAAATCTGAATTGATCAACCGAGTCATGCGCCGGGTCGTCATGCAACAACGTCGTAACCGTGTTGGTGAAGCGACCATTGACCGCATGATTCAGCACCTCAAACCGCATGAATCCGACATCCTGACAATCGGATTTGCCCGCCGGTTTGCAACTTACAAACGTGCGACTTTACTGTTCTCTGATCCAGTACGGCTGGAACGCTTGTTGAATAATCCGGACAAACCGGTACTGCTCATATTTGCCGGCAAAGCACATCCCAACGACTTGCCGGGTCAACAATTGATTCAGGTCATTCACGAGTTTTCAAGACGCCCTGAGTTCATTGGAAAAATCATATTACTTGAAGGTTACGACCTGTCACTAGGACGGCGTTTGGTATCCGGCGTGGATGTCTGGCTCAACACACCTGAATACCCGATGGAAGCCAGCGGCACATCCGGACAAAAAGCCGGCATGAATGGCGTCATCAACCTCAGCGTACTGGATGGCTGGTGGGGAGAAGGTTACAACGGTGAAAACGGTTGGGCAATCACACCACACGGTCAGCACTATGACAGCACATTTCGTAACCAGGAAGAAGCGAACGAATTACTGGATATCATTGAAGACCAGGTTATTCCCATGTACTACGAAAGAAATGGACACGGGTTTTCAGAAAGCTGGGTAAAGATGTCCAAAGCATCGATGAAATCCATCCTGCCACAGTTTAATTCTCAACGCATGGTGATGGATTACATTCGTGGCTTCTATGGATCTGCAGCAAAGCAGGGGCGAAAACTGGCGATGAATAATTCCCAGGGCGCTCATGAACTGGCAGCCTGGAAAGAAAAAATATACAGACTTTGGCCAAACATAACACTACGCAGGTTAGATGAAGCCGCACTTGCAGTTGATGCGGATAGCACAATCAGACTTGAAGTCAGTGCAGAATTACATGGGCTTGACGCCAATGATGTACGTGTCGAATGTGTCATTGGACGAGAAGACGAACATAACGACTTTACAGCCAGCGACCATGTACTGTTCAAAGCTGACGGCAAAACTGACCAGGATGAAACCCGCTTCACATTGGATCTTACGCCACCGTTACCTGGCTTACAGCACTATCAGATCAGAATGTATCCGTATAATGATTTACTGAGTCACCGCTTTGAAACGGGGCGCATGATTTGGTTGTAGTGTAGACAGCATAAATCTCTTCTTTTCCTGTCAAACCGGGACGAAACGAAACTGGGACAGACCACGATTATTTTCATTCTTGACCAAATTTATCGTAGTCTGTCCCTGTTTTTACCTGTTTTTAATTTAGTGGCAGAGTAAAAATTATTTGAATTTTATTCGTCCTCCTGCTTATCCAATACCTCCGTACTAATTCCAGTAAACAGCAATGACATCATATTACTAATCTTACGCCTGGCTGTTTTGAATTTACTGGGATTACCGGAAGACCCCCATGTCACGTCATATCCAGACTCACCTACTTGGGTTCCATTATAAAATGCATTAATTTGCCCTCTATGCATATACATAGTCATATCCCATTCCCAGTGACCAACATAAGTCAGGGTAATATTATCAGCATTCCATTTTTCTTCGGTAGGTAATAAATTAACCTCATAGTTATTAACGTCTAGCCATGCAATCATAGCTTCCTTAAACCCATCTCTAACTTTTGGATTATCAACAATGTCCACCATTGGTTTGGATACCATAAGATCTGGCGATGAGATTAACCCACCCCTATACTTTGGAGCAGCACACCCAAAAAGAGTAGAGGCCAGAACTGCCGAGATTAGTAACTTACATAATGACAATTTCATTTTTCTTCCTTTTATATTGTACTTATTCACACTTCTCTTGATATTAAATCTTCAATATCATCCCATTTAGTGGTAAAAAACAGGACGCAAGTATCCGGAGTATCCGGGACAGACCACCATTAATATCCCCAAATAACTGGTTCAACTCGGCTTCCGTCATTTAATATATTTTTCAATTTCATGGGAACTCTGATGTGTCGTGCATTTTGTCAATGTGAATATTGCAAATTCTGTAGCGGCTTCAGCCGCGATAGACACCGCAGCCCCATCGCGGCTGAAGCCGCCCCTACAGAAGAATGCAAATATCAGAAGCCTCCACCTGTATGGAAACCGCCACTGCTTCGGGAACCACTCCCTCTGGATAGTCCACCACCTGGGAAACCGGATCGGCGGCTACCCATTCCGCTACCGAGAATTCCGCCTAGCCCACCGGGAATCCTGATGCCTCGTGGAATCCGTATTCCACCTGGAAAACCAAAACCACCCGGTATCCCAACGCCGATATTGGAGGGATAATTCCGGTAACGAACGAACTTCTGATTCAGTTGTACCGCATGCCATAGGCGATCCGCATCAACTGCTCCGCGTACAAATTCTGAAAACAGCATGGACAACGAAGCATCATCACTAAAACGTGAATTTGCTGCATCAAAATCAAACTGCTTGTATCGTTCCCGAATATCTTCTAAATCGTGCAGGCGTAATGTGTATTGCTGGTGAACCTGGCGATTATCGTCTAGGCTTTGATCCAGCGTATCTTTTCTCCGGCGCAGATCACCCAGTTGACTGACCAGGGAATCATCATCATACCCATAGGTCAGTTCTGCTTCTCTGCGCAGCTGTGGAATGGGTTCTGATTTAAAGTTACTAATCAGCACTGCAATAGCCTGTGAGAAATATTCGTCCTTACCCGTCACATATTTTTCACGTTCTTCAAGTAATTCGCCATACTGGCTAACCTCCTGCTGTATGGCGACATCCAAAGCAGCCAGCACATCTTTTTCAGCACTGACGACTTTCTCCAGTCCAGGAACACCATCAGCCTGTTCCGCCTTGTGTTCCAAAGCAGACAGGATGTCCATTTCTTCACCCGCATGTTTCTCAAGCTGTTTACAATGTTCACGCAGACGCCGGGGGATTTCTTCCAGCATGAAATAGTTTCGGCGTGCTGCTTCGTAGCGGATATGCTTTGCTAATAAATCATCGAAGAAACGGGAAATCAATCCTGCATGATAGTTGGATGTACCGTAATTCCTTTCCCACAGGTAACTGAATAACTTGTCTGTCCGGTAGGGTTCGCCCTTACTGGCGTGTTCTTTTTCCGTTTTCTCGGATTTCTCTTTTGCCGCCCCCAGTGTATCGACCGCTTTCTGAGCGACCGATAACTGCGTCTGGTATTGTTGCGTTTTTTCCAGCGCCGCGTGGGTAATATCAATTTGCGTCTGCAGTGCCTTCGATGCCTCACCAACATTCCCGGCTTGCTGTTGCCGCTTCAGTTCAAGTGATTTCTGCTCATCAAGGGATGCCTGCATACGGCCGTTTAAATTTTCAAGCGCCTGGTTGCGTTTTTCCAGTAGGCTAACGGCTTGCTGTTCTGCCTGATCCAGTGCCTGCGTGAAACTACCCGACTGGATATCATCAGCACGCAATTTAGCAAGCTTTCTATAAATGCCTGATTCATGCTGACGTACTTCTACAAGTTGATTACTCGCCAATGAAGCACGATCATTTTTCTTATGTAGTTCCTCGCGTAATTGTTGCAGGCTGCGATCAATATCAGCTAATACTTCCCTTCCGCTATTCATGATTTACTACCATTTTGTTATTTGACCGCCGAGGTTATCGACCTGATAGTCTGGTTTGAGACGGCCACGTTTTTTAATAGCAATAATATTATTTTCAATAATACCGTTATCCTGCTTATCTGCTGAAACACTCTGGAAATCTGCCTGAGAAACGCGCACACCCCATTTACTGACAGCTTGTAGTTTGCCATCTTCTTCAGACGCTATCGGCAATGTCAGGCGCTCCCCTGTGGGAGAAACTGCCTCCACGATAAGATAATAATTTTTTGCACCTGGATTATCGTCAGGAATTCGCCAAACGCCACTCTGTTCACCTGGGCTGGAAACCACCCTTAAACTGTATTCAGTTTCCAGGCTTGCAAGCAGTGACTTCAAGTTAGACACAGATTGATTGATCCCTTCACCATGCCGGCTTCGCAATGCTGCAAGCCCATCGGAATGATAGGTTTCAGCTTGTTTTATAACCGCAGGCTCAACGGCTATAGTTTTAACCTGGTCAAGCAACCCATTAAGCGTTTGCGGCACCTTATCAAGGCTTGCCAGAAGATCCAGCGAAGTACTGGCAGTATCAAGTTGCTTTTGAGCCTGTACTAACAGTAATTTTTGTTCTTCGAGACGCCCGCTAACGGTACTCTTTCTGGCAACTAAATTACCCGGTTTAAGGTTAGCTGTCTGTGATAACTCGCGTGCGGACGCAAGCAAATCTCTTGACTGATCAAGGTTAGCAACAATATCTCCACGCAGTCCTTTTGCAGTCTGCCGCAAAGTAACCGGAAATTCCTGTTGCGTGTTTACTAAACGTTTCTGAATTCGTTCCTGCTGTTGTTCGATGACATCAATATCAAGATTGGCTTGTTTAATACCCTCGTTGATAGTTCGAACTTGATGGGCAACTTCACGGCTTTGCGGTACTGTCATAGTACCGTAGTAAATACCCCAGGCAGCTAACAAAGCCGCCATAGATGCCCATAGTTTTTTCTTCCATTTGCCACGCTGGACATACAGATTCCAAAGCCGTGTGGTCAGTGTTTCCGGGACGGGTGTATAGGCAAAACGCTTATCGCGAAGAGATTTGACCGCCTCTTCTATCACCTCGTCTGACACTTCGATTCCCTGTGAGGCGTAGATATCACGCACTTTTCGATTCAATTCCTGATCGCGCTTATCTGTATTGAGTTCACGATCAACAATAGAACGGTTATGCCGCAGGGTATCGGCTACATCCATAGTCAGCATGATATCGCTCAGTTTGATATCACTGGCATTACTTTCCTGATTCATAGCGACGACTTATCTGGCTGAGGAAAAGATCAAACAGTTAGCGCATTGCCACTTTTAGCCAGTTCAGCAAGCCTGCGCTTGCCTGACTCTACCGCTTCGCGCACTTCTTCAGCATTTCGGGTAGCGGCTGCACGCATTTCCTCAATCATCAAGACACTTTTTTCCTGGTAGCTAACCACGGATTCCACCAGTTTCTTCACCGCATCGGCACGGATTGTTGGGCCATAGCCTTCCTTAATTGCAGCTTCCTGAACCTTGCCGCCCACTTCTGCCAGAACTTCCAGACTTTTATTTACCCCTTCTTTCATTTCCTGCAAGGTGCGGGTGCTTTCATGCAAACCCCATAATCCTGTAAACGATGCGCTCAGCGCAGTCAAAACAGTTTCATTGGTACCAAAGAAGGTGACGGCCTGTGAATACACACGCTGTTTGGCCTGGGTAGTTTGCTGTAAACGCGCCATGACAGTTTCAGTCGTGCTGTAACTAAGCGTCAGGTTATCAGCAAGGTCTTTTGCAATTTGGTACCGGTCATCGGCATGTTGTAGCTCACGCAATCGTTCATCTCGCAACAGTTCCAGGCGCGCAACAGTTTCGCGCGGTTCTTCCTTGCTGCCATCAAGCACTTCCGCAGCACTGCTCAGATTCTGTTTGGCCTGATCCAGTTCCCACTGTGCCTTCTTAAGAATGTCCAGCGCCAACACTTCAGACTCTTTCAACGCACCACGGAAGTCACGATAGGCATCAAGAATCAAATGTTCCCGTTCGATCTGGTCGCGCGAATCTTTGGCCACGCTGAGGTAGGTTGTTTTTATTTCCTGGAAACGGCCAGGAATATCGCCACGGGAAAATTTCATCCAGACATTTTGTACACGTTCCACCATATCAACCTTACCGTCATCGAGCTGGTCAACCATAGTCTTTGCATCATTCCGAATACTGTCAAACGATTTTGCAATATCCTGGTAACGCTCACCAATACGCATGGCATCGATCTGTTCACGCACGACTTCATTAAATAATGACGCCTGATTAAGTGTACGGGAAATCGCAATCGCCTTGGTTTCGTCCAGATCAGAAATCTTTTCGATCAGCGCAATGATGGGCGCTTCGTCAGTTTTCTCAGAAACCAGGCCCAGGTCGCGTAACTTGTTCATCGCCTGGTCAAGATATTTCAACGGTGTGGTGCCCAGTGCATCCTGTGTCAATGAAGCGATTGATGGTGTCGTCACTGTTATACTCCTAATTAATTAATACTCTAATCCTGATTTTTGTAATTCAGCTTATTCTAAATTGTGAATATTGAGTTCTGTAATCCATGAGACAAGACTATACCTAAATTTATACTATTTGTGGCCACATAATCGGCATAAAACACCCTGGAAACTTCCGATGTGTCCTGCATATTGCCATTGTAAACAGTGCAGATTCTGTAGGAGCGACTTTAGCCACGATGAACACTACGCCCTATCGCGGCTAAAGCGGCTCCTACAATTGCTCGTTAATGAATCAGAGGTTCTTTGAAATTATGAACGTTCGCCAAATAACGCTGTGCCTACTCGTATCATGGTCGCACCTTCTTCAATAGCAATCTCATAGTCATTACTCATACCCATAGAAATCTCGCTAAAATAGTCCCGACCAAATCTAGTTGATAAATCATCGCTCAGCGTTTTCAGTGCAGCAAAGGTTCGACGTGTTTCATCTTCTGATACGTTCGCCTTACCTATTGTCATTAGCCCTTTCAAGTTGATATGACTATATTGTTTACTCAGTATGGTTTCGACGATGCGATCCAAACCAGCGGGTATAAATCCAAATTTCTCAGGATCATTTGCCGTGTTTACCTGCAATAAAATATTAAGCGGTTTATTTTCCTGCGCAGCAATCTGTGCCAACCGGTCAATCAGTTTCTCACTATCAATAGAATGCACCCAGTCAAACAACGCGGGAATAAACCGGGCTTTGTTTGACTGGATGTGGCCGATACAGTGCCAGGTCACAGTTGGGCACAGTGAAATCTTATGCTGTGCTTCCTGAATTGTACTTTCAGCAAAATCAGTCTGGCCTTGCGCTACTAATTTTTGAATAGCTTCAAGCGGTTGCTTTTTGGAAGCAGCAATTAACCGAACGGCATCCGGTGAACGGCCACTGCGCTTTGCAGCTTCTGCGCAGCGCTTTCGGATCATCTCAAGATGCAGATTCACTCTGACATAGCTCTCTTAAAACACTGGTGGCATAAGCACCGGGTGGCAGGCTGAATTGTACGCGCAATGAACCATCCTCATGCCATTGCCAGTCTAGTTGATTAGCCTGAATTCGCAGGCTACGCCGTTCCTGTTTTAATCCTGCCTGCTCCAGGCCTTTACGGAAACACTCGTCGGCCTCCAGGTTGGTAATTTCATACTCCCGTGCTGCGTTTTGTGTCATTAACTCACCGCGACCCCACATTGGGCCGGTCAAGTGAACGTCCATTGATTCTATTCTTGCTGGTAATGCTGAATCTTTATCTTCTGCAACAAAACAGGCTGATCTCCCATCTAATTGTAAAACATCACCCAGCATAAGGCGCGACCATGATTCATCTGCCACTCGCCCTGCAAGTATAAGATTAAAAAGAGCTGAACGTGCGGTGGATAAATACAGCCCGCGCTTATGACGTGGAATCTTATTTAGCTTCCCCTTAAATAGCTGTTCAGCTTGTACAAGATTCTGCCCATCGCGGCCGAAGCGCTGCACACCGAAATAATTAGGCACTCCACCCTGTTTAATAGCTATTAACCGATTTTCTATTTCGGCATTATCTCCGGTCAATGATGTGATACCTATATCAAATCGATTACCTTTGAGTGCACCACGTTTCAATTTGCGCGTATGTCGAGCCGTATGCAGGATTTCAACACCTTCTATATCGACAGTTGACCAATCTGGGTCTGATTTACCTGGCAGGTGGATCGAGTACCATTGTTCAGTGATTGCATTGCGATCTTTCATACCCGCATAGCTCAGATCACGCACAGGTACAGCGGCATGTATCGCTAGTTGGCGTGCCACCCATTCGGTGTTAGCACCAGTTTTTCGAACATATAACCAGCCATGTTCGCCCGTCCCTTCAGGTTCGGTTATCGGGATTTCAGTGACGCGGAAGTCGGCTGGTGTGGCGCGTAATATTCCTGTGCCGCAGGGGCCGCCCCAGGCGAAGGGGAGGTTTTGCCAGATTGTTTTTAGTGTGGGTTGCAAGGAGTTTTTATTTCTATGAATAGATATCAATGTAAAAACTTAGGCGCCTCTGATATTCCGTAAAAGAACCTGTAGGAGCGGCTTCACAAATTAATCAGAAGCTCTCTAAGGAGACTCTGATTAATTCGTCATTGCGAGGAACGCAGTGACGAAGCAATCCCTTAGCGACTGCTTCTGAACCAGGGATTGCCGCGCTGCGCTCGCAATGACGAGTATGTTTCAATTACTCAGAGCTTCCCTAAAATTTCCTGTCTTGTAACAGAACAACTGCAAATGCTGCAATGCCCTCTTCCCGGCCTGTAAATCCCAGGTGTTCACTGGTTGTTGCTTTGATGTTGATATGTGATGCATCAATCGACAAATCAGCTGAAATATTATTTACCATTTTCTGAATATACGGAGCGAGTTTTGGCGCCTGCGCGACCACTGTCATATCTGCGTTTTCAACCTGAAAATTTTTACCCGAAATTCGTTTAACCACATCCCGCAGTAATTCGCGGCTGTCGATATTTTCAAAACGCGAATCATTGTCAGGGTAAAGATAACCAATATCACCTAATCCAGCGGCCCCGAGCAAAGCATCGCACAATGCGTGTAATAAAACATCGCCGTCTGAATGTGCCTTTAGACTACGTTCAAACGGAATGTTTACGCCACCCAGTTTTAGGGTGCCACCTTCCTGGAACGCGTGGACATCAATGCCCTGACCAATTCTCATAACCGGCCCTGCTGCTGAAGATAATATTTAGCCAGCGCAAGATCATCCGGGCGGGTAATTTTGATATTGTCAGTATGACCTTCTACCATCAGTGGATGATAACCGGCGGATTCCATTGCTGAAGCTTCATCCGTTACTTCTATTCCTCTTTCGACTGCGCTACTCAACGCATGCGTTAACACACCCAGTTTAAACATTTGCGGTGTCTGTGCGTGCCAAAGATGTGAACGGTCAACTGTGGTTCGAATAATTTGATGATCACTGCATTGTTTCATAGTGTCTAATGCCGGAACTCCTAATAGCCCACCAGCTTCATGATCAGATATAGTTTCTATTAATCGCCGCAAATCAGTACGCCGCAAACAGGGACGTGCTGCATCGTGCACCAACACCCAGTTATCGTCTGGAATTTCTTCAGACAACCGCAGCAATCCATTCATCACGGAATAGCAACGTTCTTTACCACCTTCAACAGTCAGTATCGGTTTATCCTGATAGGCATCGCGGATATCATCCGGTAACTGTTTTTCAGGGCCGACCAGGACTACGCCTTTGATCATAGGTTCTGTAGCCAGAACTTCCAGCACGTAGGAAAGAATTGTTTTACCGCTGATTTTGAGCAATTGCTTAGGCGTATCACCGCCCATTCGCCGACTGCTACCAGCGGCAGGGATGACTGCCCAACATGGAGTATCCTGTGTCATTGATTACCGTTCATCGGCATTATCTTTTTCAATGATATGGTAGAAAGTTTCATCATCACGGATCATTCCAAGCTCTTCACGTGCCCGTTCTTCAATCGCAGCCTGACCTTGTTTTAGATCCTTGACTTCAGCATCCAATGTCTGGTTTCGTTCTTCAAGCTGATCATTTTCAGATTTCTGCGCTTCAGCCTGACGATGCAGCTGCCAGACTTCTGCAAGACTGCCATCACCCACCCAAAGTCGGTATTGCAACAACGCCAGCAATACCAAAAGAATCAATAACCAACCACGCATGATCCTTACCAGACAGTTTAGCTCAACGTTGAAAAAGCAGCAGCGCCCATATATCGGCACTGATCCTGTAATTCTTCTTCGATACGCATCAGGCGATTGTACTTGGCTACCCGGTCAGACCGCGACAGTGAACCGGTTTTAATCTGTGTCGCTGCGCTACCTACTGATATGTCAGCAATGATGACATCTTCTGTCTCGCCTGAACGGTGTGAAACCACGGCCGAGAAACCTGCATCAGTTGCCATATCAATCGCCGCCATTGTTTCGGTCAAAGTACCTATCTGATTGGGTTTTATCAAAATCGAATTGGCGATATTACCGGAAATGCCGCGCTGCAAGATACTCGTATTGGTAACAAATAAATCATCGCCGACTAACTGTACCTTATTGCCGATTTTATCGGTCAACAACTTCCAGCCATCCCAGTCGTCTTCGGCCATGCCATCTTCAATGGATAATATTGGATACTGCGCCACCCAGCTAGCCAGAAAATCTGTAAATTCTTCGGCCGTAAAATGTTTGTCTTCTGAGTCGAGATGATATTTACCCTCACGGTAAAATTCAGAACTGGCCGCATCGAGCCCCAGATATATATCTTTACCGGCTTTGAATCCGGCTTGCTCAATTGCCTGCAGGATAACATCGATAGCGGCTTCGTTGGATGGTAAGTCCGGCGCAAAACCACCTTCATCACCTACCGCTGTATTTAGCTTCATACCGTCTAATACGGATTTAAGCGCATGAAATATTTCTGCACCGTAACGTACCGCTTCCTTTAGACTGGATGCACCAACTGGCAAGATCATAAACTCCTGCAAATCGACGCTATTATTGGCGTGCTCACCACCATTAATAATATTCATCATCGGAACCGGCATGTTGTACGGTCCATCCGGTTGCAAATAACGATATAAAGGGGTGTTGTTTTCTGTGGCTTGCGCTTGCGCAGTTGCCAGCGAGACTGCCAACGTTGCATTAGCTCCTAACCTACTTTTATTGTCTGTCCCGTCGAGATCGATCAGCTTTTTATCCAACGCTACCTGATCATCAGCCGCAAGTCCGTTTACGGCATTACGTATCTCACCGTTAACATTGGCAACGGCCTTAGTTACACCTTTACCAAGATAACGGGATTTATCCCCATCACGTAATTCCACTGCTTCACGTGTGCCTGTAGAAGCTCCAGACGGAACCGCTGCACGTCCTATTGCTCCAGACGCTAATACAACATCTGCTTCAACAGTTGGATTGCCGCGCGAATCCAGGATCTCCCGACCGCGCACGTCTGCTATTTTTGACATTCTTTCTCCAAATGAAACAATAAGCTACAAAACTATTTTAAAATATAAATCATCTAATTATTTGTACCGCAACCGCGCACTAACTCCCTCCCCCTCAGGGGGAGGGCTGGGGAGAGGGGATAAAATTAAAAGCAACTGCCTGTTTAATCCCCTCTCCCTGTCCCTCCCCCTGAGGGGGAGGGGACGATTCTTTCATAATTCAGCATCTGAATTTCGAGTTCAGTTTGTGATGACAAGTGCGTATGCGCTTATTCGATAATAAACTTACTGCATTAACAAACTACTTTAATAATTCCGCTTCCGCAAAAGGCTGCGCCTTAACCGCACTATCCAGTGTTTTCAATATTTGCAATAACTCACTCATCTGAGCCAAAGGCCAGGCATTAGGGCCATCGCTCAAGGCTTTTTCAGGTTGCGGATGCGTTTCCATAAACACACCAGCAACGCCAGCAGCAATCGCGGCGCGTGCAAGTACAGGTACATATTCACGTTGTCCACCTGAAACATTACCCTGTCCACCTGGCAACTGAACCGAATGCGTGGCATCAAACACAACCGGCGCACCGGTATCTCGCATCGCGGCAACTGACCGCATATCGGATACCAGGTTGTTATAACCAAAAGACGCGCCACGCTCACACACCATGATTTGATCATTGCCTGCTGCACGCGCCTTATCTACCACATTCTTCATGTCCCAAGGTGCAAGGAATTGACCTTTTTTAATATTGACCGGTTTACCCGTCCGCGCCACATTCTGAATAAAATTGGTCTGACGGCAAAGAAAAGCCGGTGTTTGCAGCACATCGACCACCGAAGCAACCTCATCTAGCGGGGTATCTTCGTGAACATCGGTCAACACCGGCACACCGATTTCATCTTTCACTTTTTGCAGGATGCGCAACCCTTCAGCTATACCCGGACCACGAAAACTGCTTGCCGATGACCGGTTGGCTTTATCAAATGATGATTTGTATATAAAGGGTATGCCTAATGCTTCAGTAATCTTTTTCAGTTCAGCTGAAGTCTCCATCGCCATCGCTTCAGACTCAATGACACAGGGGCCGGCAATCAGAAAAAAAGGGGCGTCAAGCCCCGCTTCGAATCCACATAATTTCATTATTTATGTAACCTTTATAAATAAAAATTTCTCTCTATGAAACCTCTTGTTAATTGAACCATGAATTAACAAAAACTCCTAAAAACTACCTGCCAGCATCAGCACGCAGTTTATGCGTTGCAGCTGCTGTATGGTGCTTGTCCGCATGCCTCGTATTGGCAGCATTGATAAACCCGTTGAACAATGGATGTCCGCTACGCGGTGTAGACGTAAACTCTGGATGAAACTGACAGGCAAGAAACCAGGGATGATCTGTTATTTCAACAACCTCAACCAGATTACCATCAATTGATATACCCGATAACGTTAACCCTGCTGCTTCAAGTCGCTCGCGATAGTGATTATTAAACTCATACCGGTGGCGATGGCGTTCAACAATTACGTCTTTGTCATAAATAGAGTGCGCAAGAGAGCCATGAGTTAAGCGACATTCCTGCCCCCCGAGCCGCATGGTGCCACCAAGATTTGAATCCTCACCACGCTTTTCAACTGTTCCATCCTGCTCCTGCCACTCGGTAATTAATGCAATCACAGGATGTGGCGAACCGCTCTGAAACTCGGTGCTTTGTGCATTTGCTAGATTTGCAACGTTGCGTGCGTATTCGATCACAGCCACTTGCATACCCAGACAGATACCAAGATAGGGAATGCCCTGTTCACGGGCATAGCGCACGGCCATGACCTTGCCTTCGACACCCCGCTCCCCGAAACCACCGGGCACCAGGATAGCATCCATTTCATCCAGTACCGACAAGCCTTTTGCCTCGATGATTTCCGAGTCGATATATTCGATATTCACTTTAGTCTGGGTGTGTATCCCGGCGTGCACCAGTGCCTCGGATAAGGATTTGTATGATTCCGTGAGATTGACGTATTTACCGACCATTGCCACGGTAACTTCCTGTAGCGGATGCGCCAGTCTGTCAACGACGTATTTCCACTGGGATAAATCAGCGGGTGGTAGCTCCAGCCGGAGTAAGTCGACTGCAATCTCATCTAGATTTTGTTCGTGCAATAGCAGAGGTATCTTGTAGATGCTGTCGACATCTATGGCTGAAATAACAGCGCGTTCCTGTACATTGGTAAACAAAGCAATCTTGCGCCGCTCTTCATCTGGCAAGGGCCGGTCAGCACGGCACATCAAAATATCCGGCTGGATACCAATGGAACGCAGCTCTTTTACCGAATGCTGTGTCGGTTTGGTTTTTATCTCACCTGAAGCGGCAATATACGGCACCAATGTCAGGTGCATGAAAACCACCCGGTCGTGGCCAAGTTCGACGCCCATCTGGCGTATTGCTTCCAGGAAGGGTAAAGATTCGATATCACCTACGGTGCCACCAATTTCTACCATGGCAATATCCGCACCTTCGGCACCAGCAACAATATTACGTTTTATCTCATCGGTAATATGGGGAATGACCTGTACGGTAGCGCCCAGATAATCGCCACGGCGCTCTTTACGGATGACTTCTTCGTAAATCTGCCCGGTGGTGAAATTATTCCGCTTCGACATGGTAGTGGAGATAAACCGCTCATAATGCCCCAGATCCAAATCAGTTTCGGTACCATCTTCAGTCACAAACACTTCTCCGTGCTGAAACGGACTCATGGTACCGGGGTCGACATTGATGTAGGGATCGAGCTTGAGCATGGTCACTTTGAGACCACGTGCTTCTAACAATGCACCAAGCGAAGCGGCGGCGATCCCTTTCCCAAGGGAAGAAACCACACCGCCGGTTATAAAGATATATCGGATCATGCGACTCCGGAAAATCTGGAGAAACGAAGTACTGCTGGACGGGAAATTAGACTACCAGAAAAGACCGACTGGGACAATGTATCCATAGGGTTAGTCAACTCTGGCAACCGTATCACTGATATGCCTCAAGCCGACTCCAATGCGGTAAATAGCCAGGCTGATCCTGCTCAGTCTGACAGCCCTCACAAATACAAATATCCGGCACGGCAACCAGCTTTCCGTCGGCATACAGCAACGGTAAGCGTTCTCGTTCCCAACCGGGAACGCCCTTATCCTGCAGCAGCTTTTTTAAGGCATGTGTTTGACCACGCGCTACCGGCTGTAAAACTTCACCGCCCTGCCGAAAACGGATTTCAAGTGCTTGCTCCAGAAAGCGGCCATGCAGGCCTATACCTGTTTGGGTTTCACTGCTGAGCACACCCGCAGGGCACTCTAACTGCAACACTTGTCCAGGCTGCCATTTAAGGTGTTGCTCACATTCCATGCTGGGCAATGGCGACATAGCAAATAACAGATCACGATAACGGCGTATTTCAGCGCCGGGCCATTGCACTAAAGGGCTGGCATCGGGCTGACAGTTGAGACTCTCATCGAGCACACGCTGCAGAATTTTATCAGCTGGTACAGGTAAACCGCATTGGCGGATCCAGAATCGCAGTAGATTGCGCTGCCTAACTCGTGTCAAATTTAAAAGTCGGTTAACAGACAGTCCCGAGCCTGATTCACACCGCAACAGGTCAATCTCACCCAGAGCAGTATTTAGCTCGGCCTGCCCGGCTTGATGCCGCGCCGCTCGACTTAACGTAACTGATAATGATGGCCAGCGTTTTTGTAACTGCGGCACGACCGTATGGCGCAGAAAATTCCGGTCAAAACGCGTATCTGTATTGCTCGGGTCTTCTACCCAGTTTAGTTTCTGCTCGCGCGCATAGGCGAGAATAGTTTCGCGTGAGGTTTCGAGAAAAGGCCGGACTAACAATCCATTCCCAAACTCAACTTGAGTAGGCATTCCCGCCAGACCTTTACTGCCCGCACCACGCAATAATTGCAACAGCAATGTTTCTGCCTGATCATCCTGGTGTTGCGCAGTGAGTAATACTGCGGCTTTTGGTAACCAGTCTTGTAGCGCCTGATAGCGCGCATCACGTGCCGCAGCCTCAGGGCTTTCACCCTGTCCAGTAGCAACATTAATTTTAAAACTTACAAAAGGCAATCCCTGTTCTTCACAGACTGATTGGCAATGCGCTGACCAGGCTGATGATTCAGGTTGCAACTGATGATCTATATGAACCGCACCCAGCGGGACACCACCAAGCTGTTCAGAGATGCTTGCGAGGAAATGCAGCAGAACATGTGAATCGACACCACCGCTGTAGGCCACCCAGTAACTCTTTGCGCTGGGCAACTGATTTAACAACGTTAAAAGACTTTGACTATTCAGGTTCGTCGCCACGTGCAGCTCTGACATTCAAGACAAAAATTTCTGATTTAACTGTAGGAGCGGCTTTAGCCGCGATGGACGTTATATACCTCATCGCGGCTAAAGCCGCTCCTACAGGTTTTTACTTATGAATTAAGGCACCTTAGATCAAGTTTTTTCGATAAAGCTGCCGTAGTCCATCAGCCTTTTATAACGCGTAGCCACCAATTCCTCGGGAGGGATTATTTCCAGAGCGGCCAATTGCCTGACTAATACCGCGCGAATCCGATCAGCCATTTCCCCCGGATTACGATGTGCGCCACCCAGTGGCTCCTCGATAATTTCATCGATTAATCCCTGTTCCTTGAGCCGGTCGGATGTCAGACCCAGAGCTTCGGCAGCATCAGATGCCTTATCAGCACTTTTCCACAATATCGTTGCACAACCTTCGGGTGATATCACTGAATATATACTGTATTGCAGCATCACCATGTGGTCTCCCACACCCATTGCCAAAGCACCACCGGAACCGCCTTCACCTGTCACTGTACAGACAATCGGTACTTTTAGCCCCGCCATGAAAAACAAGTTACGTGCAATCGCCTCACTCTGACCACGCTCCTCTGCACCAATGCCAGGATAAGCGCCAGGCGTATCAATGAAAGTAAGCACAGGCAATCGAAACCGTTCCGCCATTTCCATCAGGCGTTTGACCTTACGATAGCCTTCAGGACGCGGCATGCCAAAATTCCTGCGTAATTTTTCCTTGGTATCTCGGCCCTTTTGCTGACCAATCACCATCACCGGTTTACCTTGCAAACGCGCCAGGCCACCGATGATGGCATGATCGTCGGCATACAGCCGGTCACCGTGTAATTCTTCGAAATGTGTGAATATCCGCTGGATATAATCCAGGGCAAAAGGCCGCTGCGGATGACGCGCCAATTGAGAAATCTGCCAGGCGTCCAGATTGGAGAATATAGATTCAGTCAGGGACTGGCTTTTACCCTGTAAACGTCCGATTTCTTCATTGATATTGATTTCCGCATCATCACCGACATAACGCAGCTCTTCTATTTTAGCTTCCAGCTCTGCGATCGGTTGCTCGAAATCTAGAAAATTCAGGTCCATAGGCTCAATAGTATCCGGCTCGGCTTAGTTCAATATAATAAATTTTAATGGATTTACAGGCCGGGCGCACCTTTCCTGACAGGAAAGCCGCATTATCTCAGCTATCAATTTATTTTGAAGGGCATTTAGAGATGGCGCGGTGGATAATTAGCCGAAACAGAGTACAGAACACTCTCGAAACTAGAGTTTTTTACCTGCTTGAAGCTTCATCCTGCCATGAAGCATGGTATCTTCTTTTCGGCCACTTGAGATTGGCGTTAATGAAAAAATCACATCCGTTGTTGATGAAATTTCAACAGCTGCATTTTTTCCAACAAGCTTTGTTCCCGCAATATCCAATCGACTGTCTTGTGCAGCAATGGCGATTTTTCCAGTAATTGTACCGGCAGTCATCATGACTGCTGAGTCTGATATCTCAACCGCCGTATTTCCCACTGCGTTAATTTTTAAATTTTCTAAATGAACCCTGGAATTTTCGATGATTACGTTACCAATCACCGCATCTTTCACCAGAACATTTTTACAGTTTTTGATGATTAGAGTTTTGATCAGTCCGTTGTATATAACATTGTTTTTGTTATCACAGGCTACAGTTCCTTGCTGTGCATCCTGTTTATCTGTCGCAACAAGATCTGGCTTAGCTTGTTTTAAACTCTTGACAAGGAGTGTGTGAAATTCATCCGGGTTATTACGAATCGGGACGTGCCCTGCTCCAGGAATAATGTGTAGACTGGAATTGGGTATTAAGGCATTCAGGACATGGCCTGTTCGCAGTGGCGCTACTTCATCTTTTTCACCCCAAATAATCCGTGTGGCAGCTTTCACCTTCGAAGGCATTTTACTGAAATCATCCAGCACTAATGCCAGGCCCGAAATTGTCATTGGGTTTCCGCGTAGTACTTTAGCACGAAGGAATGGTGTCTGAATCAATCGACTGGGATCGAAGCGCATCATATCTTCGGCTTTATGTAGAAGAAGCCCTACGAGCGATGAAATATCATTATTGTCAAAAACATCCACACCGGAAAACATTTTCAGCCCCATCGGCGCCAGATATTTTGTGTAAGCAAGGCGATGAAGAATGCCTGCGGCGTCAACAAGCGTGAGCGTTTTTATATCATCGGGAAATGTAGCCGCGTAGCGCAGGGAAATTGCTCCGCCTAATGAGTGACCGACCAAGTGAAAGGGTTGGCGAATATAAGTTTCTGATAGATGATGTATGACTTTTACGTAATTCTCAGGCGAGTACAATTCATTTGCTTTGCCGGATTGACCAAAGCCCGGCAAATCCAGCGTGGCAACAAAATAATCTTGTTCCAGTTTGTTTATTGTTTCCTGCCAGATCTCAGACGCATCATCACCCAATCCATGGACAAGAAAAACAACCGGCCCGGCAGGATTTCCGCGCATGCGAAGATAGACTTTACCATTGAATACGGGTTCAGAAACAAGTCCATCATGCGGTTGTAGCTTGTAACCGTCGGGACGGGTTCCGTTATTCGAGCAAGCCGCGAGAAATATAAAACCCAACAAGCCAGTAAGGAAAAGTCGACGCATGACCAGAATCATACAGACCTGGTTGCAATCAATAAAGATAAGCAGGCACTTAGGGAACCACTGATTAATTCCCGCATCTCTTCATTGTGAACATGTAGGAGCGGCTTCAGCCGCGATGAACGCTCCGCTCCGCCCTGGATTAAACCGCTCCTACCAAATAAAACAGCGCACATTCATTAACAATGTTGCTTCACATAGCAGGCTCTACGGCGCATCAGCATCAATAGACCAACAATCAATAATTCAATTGGATTTGAACTACCGCCTCCACTCGAGCTTTCTGCTTTGATTGACCTATCAAAACTTGGCATAACAGTGGAGTCAAATGGGTCAGATCCGGCTGAAATTTCTTCTATATCTGTATAACCGTCATTATCATCATCGTCATCAATATCATCAGGTATTCCATCGCCATCAAAGTCAGCCGCATTTACAGGGAGCGTATTACTTTGCGGGTGTTTGCTGCCAAAGAAAAAAACAACTTCTTCAGGTGTGGTTGGTACAACACGTACAGCAGCGTAAATTGATAAATCGACACGTTGCGCGCCAGCTGCAAAGGTTCTATTAACGGCATCATACACACCGTTATCAAATTGTATAAATTCAGTACTCTGGTGGTCCTCTCCCCATTTACCTATTTCATTCCATTGCGGACTGTCTACCAGTGCTGCGGCTGGACGGGAAATTTTTGTAGTGGGTTGTTCGTGCCACGACTTACCCTCTGATACAATATAATCTTCGTAGTTACCTGCAACGATAGAAACATCAATGCCAGGGCCACCATAAATTTTTTGTTCCCCACCAGGTCCGCCAATCAAAATATCATTACCCGTACCACCATGGAGTTTTTCATTCCCTTCTCTACCATCTAAAAAGTCATTTCCATCTCCTCCATTGAGTCGGTAATCGGTATTCGTGCCACCAATGATGATGTCATCACCACCATGCCCACTTAAATTGTTGTTGTATCCAGCTATAGCATAAAGAATGTCGTTTCCACTACCACCTAATACATAGTCAGCCTGTTCGCCACTCACGATGACATCATTTCCAGCGCCACCCGTGAGCATCCCAGTCGTATTAGCGCCACCTTCACCAAAGATGATGTCATCACCTTCTTCACCATAAACAAAATCTTTTCCGCCACCCGATATAATGGTGTCATGCCCATTGCCTGCAAAAATAGTTTCAATGCCAGCGCTTGTTTTTATAGTGTCATTACCTGCAAGGAAGTTATATTTTTGAACTTTAAGGTATGCAGTAACAATATCCTCGATGTCGTCTCCCTCACTGCCAAGGATTGAGCCATCCTTATAGTGAGCATCGGCTAACATAGCTCCATCAATGATATTGTTTTTTGTATTGGTTAAACCCTCGCTAAGAGCAATTACACCACCGTTGGTATTAGTAAGCGTGTTGTTTTCAAGCGTGATAGGTTTATCCGTTGCATTGACAGATAACATGGCGTTAGGGTGACTATTATAAATCGTATTATTACGAATAATTAGACTATCTCCTGCCTCACGATCAGTGCGCCCTGCAGAGTAGTAAAAGATACGACTATTATCTGCGTTTGCAGTACGCGTAATTGTATTTCCCTCGATAAGAATGTCACCACCACCCGTCATATCCACTGCACGACTTGGGTTACCGACACCATCATCAATAATATTGTTGCGAATGATGGTGCTAAACTCGCCGAGTGTTTTGATTTGGTTGCCAACTTTGGTATCACGGAAATTGCTATTTTCTACCAGGATTCTTTCTGAATGAAGATACACACCATGCGAATATCCGTCTCCTTCACCATTGGCGATAAACGTAGAATCATAAATTGAAACGTTTTTATGTCCGTGATCGACTAAAACACCATTGTGATTATTTTCAAATAAACAGTTCTTTACCGTTAAATTTCCACCGACAGAAGCCCGGATGCCTGCCCCGTTTCTATCGGTATTACCAGCACCTTTAAAAATCATGTTTTCAAATACTACTGTATTGTTTGCGATAGAGAATATTCCTTTATAGACTCCCGCAGAGTGAGATATACCATTCGAATCTATCCACTCTGTAGGCCCAATAAATACAGGACGGGCATTTACATCACCGATAAAGCGTAGATCTTTGTATACTTTTATATCTTTATAGTAATCAGTTACAGCAGGTGTATAAGTCCCTGATGCTATATAAACAACATCGCCGTTTTCAGCAGTTGTAACTGCAGTATTTAGATCAGCAAAATTATTGACATGCCAATCTTTCGCAACAGCCTGATTTGAAAGCAAGCTTATTGCCAATACATAACATAAAACAACGAGAATTTGATTAGCCTTTTTCATATTATTATTTCCCTGAACTGACCCTCACCCGCAGCGAAAATTATTATTTTATGCGAATTTTACAAGCAGCCTCCAGCTTTCCTGGCTTGGCTAGCTATATGAATTAAGGGTTTTCTGTTAGCAACACATTTAATTGATGCATACTTTAACCAATACGTCACATTAGAAATGTGATGTGCGTCACAAAACATATACAAAATGTTACTAACAAGTTTTAATATGAATCTGAGAACCAGTTCACATAAATCACAATCAGTGCTTAAATATGATTGAGTGATTCAGGGAAAGTTTACCAATATCCCTACAATCGGTTTATAGCAGGATATTTGGGGGAGCTGTTTCTTTACTGCCCCTACAACCTATTTAACGCTCAATGAGCAACACGAACATTTTCACCGCTGTAAATCACACGTACTCGCTCGCCAACAGAAAGTTTTTCATTGGGTGATAGCGCCTGCACGATGGCGATGAATTGGCCATCGTCCATTTTGACTGTGATTTCCACGCCACGGGTACGTGTCACACCTTCTTCTATCGCGGCACCTGCCAGTCCGCCCGCAACTGCGCCTATGACGGCCAAGACTTTGCTGGTTGCACCTCCACCGGCACTACTGCCAGCAATACCACCAGCAATAGCACCTGCGCCGCTACCCACTGGGCTTTTGGTGCCTTCGATCTTGACAGGCCGCAATTGTTCAATGATACCGTAATCAACCCGCTGTACAGTTCGCGCCTCAGAACGACTATAACTGTCACCGGATAAATTTGAAGCACAGCCAACGAGTCCGGCCGCGACAAGGAGTAATAACATAAAAAGCATATTTTTTATCACAACAATTATCCTCTAGGCGCGCGGGTTGTTTTCTCTAACACTCTACTGACTCCGAAAATAATTCGAGGGTGTATTATGAAGAATAAACGCCCCGCCCGAAATAATCCAGCTCTGAACTGGGTCACAAAATAATGACGTATTGACCAGGGTTTCTAATGAGTTGACCCCGGAATTTATATGTCCTTAATTGAGTTACTATTTATAAACCACCCTGACTTGCTCATCCCCAGTCAAGTCCTTCAAACGATGGATCAATTCATCAGTCGGATGAACTCGCCATTCCTCACCTAATGTGATTTTGGTATTCGCAGATTCTGCCCGGTAGTTAAGACCCACTGGGCATTGGCCATCACAAAAGGGTTTTAGTATATTTTCAAGTGTATGAATAAATCCATTCCCTGCTTTCAGAGCATTGACATCCAGGATGAGTTGTTTGGCGTACACTTCGCGGGCTGCGTCAATGTCATAAATACATTCTGCATTCATGCGCATACTCCCTGAGTAATCATCAAAACCCAGCGAGCCTTGTACGATTAACACTTTATCTACGGCCAATAGCGCTTCGTATTGCTCATAGATTTTAGAAAAGACCCGGATTTCCATGCGTGCAGTTCGGTCATCCAGGGTAAGAAAAGCCATGCGTGTACCACGCTGTGTGGGACGAGTTCGCAACTCTATCGCCAGGCCCGCCACAACTACTATCCGGTCGTTGTTTCTTCCCGTCCCTGAAGTGGCACTTTCATCCAGCCCGCCCAGTTCAACCAGACTGCCGGATATAATATTCTGTAATTCAGATCGGTATCGATCAATTGGATGCTTGGTAAGATACAAACCCAGCGTGGCTTTCTCACCAGCCAGCCATTGTTCTTCATCCCACTCAGGTAGTGCTTCCTGCGCAACCGGTTCTTCTGTTTTACTGACCGTGCCACCGAATAAATCACTCTGGCCCGCATCGGCATCGCGTAAATGCTGTTCTGCAGATTTGATGGCGTCAGGTAATTGTGACATGAGTGTGGCGCGATTATCGCCCAAACAACCCAGGCCACCCGAACGAATCAGTGCTTCATAGACACGCCGGGTAACTTTACGTGAATCAACCCGTTTACATAAATCGACCAGTGATGCATAGACACCGTTCAGACTGCGTTCCTGAATAATGATTTCAACGGCTGCTTCACCTACCCCTTTGATGGCACCTAGTCCGTAAAGTATGGTCTGGTCATCTTTTACGGTAAAGGCGTAGCCCGAACTATTAACATCCGGTGGTAGCACTTTAAGTTTGATATCCCAACATTCATTGATCATCGCCATAACTTTATCAGTGTTATCCATATCTGCTGATAACACCGCAGCCATGAAAGCGGACGGGTAATAAGCTTTAAGCCAGGCAGTCTGATAGGACACCAGCGCATAAGCCGCCGAGTGAGATTTATTAAAGCCGTAACCAGCAAACTTCTCCATCAAATCGAAAATATAGGTCGCAGTTTTTTCATCGACACCGTGTTTCAACGCACCTTCGGTAAAGAAACTGCGCTGCTTGGCCATTTCTTCCAATTTCTTTTTACCCATGGCACGGCGTAACAGATCTGCACCACCGAGTGAATAACCGGCTAGCACCTGGGCAATCTGCATAACCTGTTCCTGATACAGGATAACGCCGTAGGTGGGTTCTAAAATGGGCTCCAGATCAGGGTGAGGATATTCAACTTTTGCACGACCGTGCTTTCGATGAATAAAATCATCTACCATGCCAGACTGCAAGGGACCAGGGCGGAACAGCGCAACCAGAGCAACAATGTCTTCAAAACAATCCGGTTGCAGCCGCTTGATCAAATCCTTCATGCCACGCGATTCCAGTTGAAACACGGCTGTGGTTTGATGGCGCTTCAGTAACCTGAAGGTCTTCTTGTCATCAAGCGGAATCGTCTCAATATTCAGACATTCCTCGCCCGCTTCCTGACGTTGTTTATTGATTGTCTGGGTAGCCCAATCAATTATCGTTAAGGTACGCAAACCCAGGAAGTCGAACTTCACCAGCCCCACAGCCTCGACGTCGTCTTTATCGAACTGACTAACGACGTTGGCACCACCCTGCTCGCAATAGATCGGAGTAAAGTCGGTCAGCCGGGTTGGCGATATCACGACCCCACCTGCGTGTTTGCCGGCATTTCTGGCCAGACCTTCCAGTGAACGGGCAAGATCAATTAAGGCAGTGACTTCATCATCCTGTTCGTAAAGTTCACGCAGTGCAGCTTCCTGCTCCAGTGCCTTTTCTAACGTAATACCAATCTCAAAGGGAATCAGTTTGGCAATTCGGTCAACAAAGCCATAAGGGTGGCCCAACACTCGGCCAACATCACGCACTACCGCTTTAGCCGCCATGGAGCCGTAAGTGATAATTTGAGAAACTTTTTCGCGACCGTATTTTTCAGCCACATAATCGATTACCCGGTCTCGCCCCTCCATGCAGAAATCAATATCGAAATCAGGCATGGAAACACGTTCTGGATTTAGAAAACGTTCGAATAACAATTCGTATTTCAACGGATCCAGACCAGTGATCGTCAAAGCGAAAGCAACCAGTGAGCCTGCACCTGATCCACGACCTGGGCCTACCGGCACACCGTGCTTTTTAGCCCAGATAATAAAGTCGGCAACTATTAGAAAATAGCCTGGAAAACCCATTTCATTAATAACAGAAAGCTCGGCTTCCAGACGGTCTGCATAAGCTTTACGTTGTTCTGTCTGTTCGGATTTATCCGGGCCAAGAATTACGGCCAGTCTTTTTTCAAGCCCCTCGCGCGCTTGTTCACTAAAATACGCTTCCATTGTAGTACCAGCAGGAATTGGGAAATCCGGTAAATAATTTTTCCCCAGCTCTACTTCCAGATTGCAGCGTTTTGCGATTTCAACCGTGTTTTCCAGCGCTTCCGGAATATCTTCGAATAATGTTGCCATCTCTTCTGGTGTACGCAAATATTGTTGCGCAGAGTGGCGGCGAGGACGGCGTGGATCATTGAGCGTCCTGCCATCATGGATACAGACTCTGGCCTCATGTGCACCGAAATCATCGGCGTGAAGAAAATGCACATCATTGGTCGCAACGACAGGGACTTTATACTCGCTCGCCAGATCGACAGCCGCGTGCAGATAATCTTCTTCCTGAGAACGGCCAGTCCTTTGCAACTCGATATAAAAACGGTCACCAAAACATTCCAACGATGCTTCGAGTAATTGAATTGCAAGGGCACGATTACCGGCTATTAAGGCATTGCCAATAGCGCCCTGTCTGCCCCCTGATAAACCTATTAAGCCTTCATTATGTGTTTTGATCCATTCGGCAGATAACATGGGTACAGATTGATGCTGTCCTTCCATGAAACTGCGCGAAACCAGATCGGACAGATTTAGATAACCCTGGTGATTCTGGCAAAGCAACAAGAGACGGTACGGTTGACTGATATTGGTTTCATTTTTTAGCCATGCATCAACACCAATAATAGGCTTAATGCCTGCCGACATGGCGGCCCGGTAAAATTTGACCATTGAAAACATGTTGCTCTGGTCAGTGACAGCCATTGCAGGCATACCCGCGTCAGCCACTGCTTTTACTGTGGGTTTGATGCGTAAAATTCCGTCGGCCAGCGAATATTCGGTGTGCAGATGAAGATGGACAAAGGTGGCAGTCATGTGGGGAAGTGTCCTGCTTTAGACGCACAGTTTCAAGGCGTAACAGAAGCTTATTTACAGCATCTGTCGCTTAAAGATTAAATTATATAATATGTATAATTACAATTAGTTACCAAGCTTTTCTATAAACTTGTTTAGCTCCTGTTCTAATTCATCATACCAGGGATTATAGGTCAATCGCCGGACGACTTGCTGCGGGTTAGTTTCACTCAACACTTCGCCCAGCGCATCCTCCTTAAAAGCTTTACAGCGTTTATATTTTTCGGGGTCTGACTGGTAATAATGATTACAGTACGCATAACTTCCCTGCTGCCCATAATGCGGATTATCTGGCGCTACTATCATCGCCATATGTGATGAGCTGATGATTTTCTTATCCGGCAATTCGCTAAAAATCATTCTCACTTTGGCGGACAACTGTTGTCTACGCGTTGAATAGAACAGTAAGCGTTTGTGATCCGCCTTGAGCTGATCAAAAAAAGGCATAACAGCTGATATCTGTACCGTAGCATCATCCTCACTAGCGGCCATAAAGACCGGAATTTCCGGCATAGATAAAACCAGCAACTCTTTTACACAATTAACTAACTGGCTTGTTTGACAGATTGCATTAGCCGCAGTAGATTCATATTTAAACAAGTCATCGTCCGGTTGTATATCAATCCATTTAAGGTGCGGCAACCATTGACTCATTCCAGATAAGCCACAGGTGATCAGAACAGCAGGCGGTAACTGCAAAGCCGGTGAAAATAGAAACAAACCCTTTATACGTTTATCGGTTGCCGCCTGATATAGATTCAATACAGCGCCCAGTGAGAAGCCACACAAATACACATCTGAGTAACGTTCAACCAAAGCGTCCAGAGCATCAGCCTGCGCTTTAACCCAGTCCCTCCAGTTCACCTCGAGCAAATCACCCGGACAGGTTCCATGGCCAGGCAATAAAATCGATAACACATCAAAACCCTGTTGGTTAAATGTATTCGCCAGATCCCGGGTCACAAAAGGTGAATCAGTCAATCCGTGTATCAGTAACACAACCTTTGTATGCGGGTTCTCTGATGCCGGACTCCCTGTTAGAAAGAAAGGTGAGTTACCTTCAATAACTGTTTCATCCGTTTCTGAGTTCAGACTGGTTCGGATATTTCGAACCATCTCTGAAGTATTTTTAATATATGACTCGATGCCATCAGCAAAGCCTGGTATAGAACTCACTGCCCCTGAAGGTATATGGCGGATACCCGTCTGTTTACGACTGAGAGCATGACCAAGTTTTTTCAGAAGGCGCGCCATAATTATAGTATTTATAGACAAGGCCTTTGTTCCAGGACACGCTTTACGGGCGCATATGAACAACGATGCACTGGACTGACGCCTAGTTCCTGCAAAGCAGCAATATGTTGTTTACTAGGATAACCTTTATGCTTGGCAAATCCATAACCTGGATATTCTGCATCCAGTTCATACATTTCATGATCACGCGTCACCTTGGCAATGATGGAAGCTGCACTGATGGCGGCTACTTTTGAATCGCCTTTGACGATTGCTTGCGCATCACAATCAAGCGTGGGACAGCGATTGCCATCGATTAAAGCCAGCTGCGGTCTGATTGCAAGCCCCTGAACGGCGCGTTGCATCGCCAACAGGCTGGCCTGGAGAATATTAATCTGGTCAATCTCTTCTACTTCAGCACGCCCAACACACCAGGCTAGTGCGTATTTCCGAATTTCAATAACGAGTTTTTCACGGCGCTTTTCACTCAATATTTTTGAGTCGGCAAGTCCTTCAATTGGCCGGGCAGGATCCAGAATCACGGCTGCCGCTATGACCGGCCCCGCCAGAGGCCCCCGGCCCGCTTCATCGACACCTGCAACCAACTGGCCAGTGCCCACCATTAAATCAGCTTCTTTATGCATATTGCCCCCATTGACCAAGAATAATTTCTGCCGCCCGGCTACTGGCGGATTTTTTCAATTCCTTGTGGATAGTATAAAAACAATCTGTTTGTGTCCGTTGCAGATCAGGGTTATCCAGTATCTCAAGTAATGCTCTGCCTAACGTATTTGCTGTCGCAGCACGCTGCAAATACTCCGGTACAACTTGCTTACCCGCCAGGTGATTTGGCAACGATACATACGGCACTGTCAAGAGTCGATTTGCAAGGAAAAAACTCACAGGATGCATAATGTAGGTTACCACCATAGGGCGTTTCACCAATAAACATTCAAGTGTTGCTGTACCGGATGCGACCAGCACGACATTTGCTGCCGCCATAACTGACTGGGCATCGCCGTCAATAAGGTGTATGTCCAACTCTGCCGGTACTTGTTGATGCATATAGGCAGCTAATTGTGGCGTTGCTGCTGGCATTACAAAACTTAATGATGGTTTCTGTTGCAGGCAATACTGCATTGTCTTGATAAAAACTGGCAACATGCGTTTTATTTCGCTCATCCGGCTACCCGGCAAAAATGCAATGCAGGGCCTGGAACAGTCGATACCCAGCTTATTACGTGCTTCACTCTGATCCAGATTTTCCGGGATACTATCAGCAAGTGGATGCCCAACATATTCAACAGCGATGTTGTGACGTTGATAAAATGTTTTTTCAAACGGTAGCAGCGTCAGCATCAGATCAACACAACCTGCTATCCGGTTAACACGATTTTCACGCCAGGCCCATATTGACGGGCTCACATAATGCACGATAGGGATGCCTGATTTTTTCAGGCGTTGCTCAACGCCAAAATTAAAATCTGGTGAATCTATGCCAATAAATAAATCTGGAGGATTATCAAGAAAATAACTAACGATCTGCTTTCGCAGTTTAAGCAATCGTCTCAACTGGGTGAGCACTTCAATAAGCCCCATGACTGAAAGCTCTTCGGTCTTTATCAATGCTTCACAACCCGCAGCACGCATTTTTGGCCCGGCGATTCCGGAAAATTCCAGTTGACTGTATTTAGAGCGTAAGGCCTGGATCAATTCACTGCCCAGCAAATCCCCTGAAGGTTCGCAGGCTGCTATTCCAATACGTAGTTTTTGCGGCATCAACGGATAATACTGCGTTTACCTGACTCCAGAAATTGGCGCAAAGTCAGTATATGTCTAGATGTTGATTCCATTGTTTTTAGATTAATAATCGCGTCTTCCAAGGATAAATCACTGCGGTACAAAACCCGGTAAGCATCCTTTAGAGACTGTATATCTTCTGTTGTAAATCCACGCCGCCGCAAGCCTTCGCTATTCAATCCGCAGGGTTTTGACTTACCTTCTGAAACTGTAATAAAGGGCGGCACATCCTTGTTAATACGTGAAGCATAGGCCGTAAAAGCATGCTCGCCAATGCGGCAAAACTGATGGATCAATGTTGCACCTCCCAGCACGACATAATCACCAATCTGTACATGCCCTGCCAGGGTGGCGTTATTTGCAAACACGGTATGATTACCGACCCGGCAATCATGTGCGATATGCACATAGGCCATGATCCAGTTGTGATCGCCAATTTCAGTGACACCTTCATCCTGTACGGTGCCACGATTAATCGTGACATACTCGCGGATGGTATTTCCCTGCCCGATAACCAGCCGGGTAGGTTCCCCTGTATATTTTTTATCCTGGGGAGCATCGCCGATGGAAGCAAACTGAAATATTTCACATTGACTGCCAATCTGTGTCGGTCCCTGGAGCACAACGTGCGAGCCTATGCGTGTACCCTGGCCTATTTGTACTTCTGGCCCGATAACACTATAAGGCCCAATTTCTACATCGGTATCTACTGATGCAGCTGGATCGACTATAGCTGTTGGATGAATCAGTCCTCGATCTTTCTCTCGGTACACATGATCTCCGCAGTAGCCACTGTCTTATTATCCACAGTCGCTTTAGTATCAAACAACCAGATACCGCGTTTTGTACGCTTCAGGACAACATCAAGATTTAACTGGTCACCGGGCACTACCGGTATTTTGAAACGTGCTTTATCAATACCGACCAGATAATACAAAGAATCCCGCTCAGCCTGTTGTGTAGAAGTCCTGAATGCCAGTAAACCAGTAGCCTGCGCCAGAGCTTCGAGTATCAATACGCCCGGCATAACGGGTTGTTGCGGGAAATGCCCGAGAAAAAACGGCTCATTAAAAGTTACATTTTTATAAGCACTCAGACTTTCACCAAGCTTTAATTCAGTCACACGATCGACCAGTAGAAACGGGTAACGGTGGGGCAACAGATTCAGAATTTCTTTAATATCCATACGTAGCTTTGCTCAACCCGCCTCTCGAAATAATATTATTGGTTATACTTTCTCTAGCTTGCGAAAACGACGATACAAATCATCCAGCTTCTTAAACCGTACCGCATTCTTACGCCATAAGCTTGTGCGCATCAATGGCGTGCCTGCAGAGTATACGCCTGGTTCAGCAATAGAACGTGTCACCACTGACATTGCCGTCACATGCACATGATCGGTTATTTTCAGGTGTCCGGCAATACCGACACCACCTGCTAATGTGCAATGCTGTCCAATAGATACACTACCGGATATACCCACACACCCTGCAATTGCAGTATGCGCACCAATATAGACATTATGCGCAACTTGCACCTGATTATCGATCTTTACGCCTTCTTCAATCACTGTATCATCAAGTGCACCCCGATCAACGGTTGTATTGGCACCAATTTCAACATCACCACCAATCCGTACACGTCCACGTTGCGGTATCTTGATCCATTTGCCGTTTTCCTCGGCCATACCAAATCCATCACTGCCAATCACAACGCCAGGATGTAATAGAACCCTTTGGCCGATAGTTGCGTGATTAATGACCGTTACTCGCGCTATGAGCTGGCAGTGGTTGCCGATTTCAACACCATCGCCGATTATACAACCTGGGCCAATTTGCACATCATCATGAATAACAGCACCGGCACCAATAACAGTTTGCGGTCCAATCCAGGCTGAACCCGAAATTGTAGCCGAACTATCGACTACCGCTGAAGCATCAATCCCCTGCTTACTTACCGTTTCTGGCATAAGTAAAGCCACAGCGTGTGCATAAGAAGCATACACATTGTGGCTGATCAGTGTTGGAAGCGAACAGTCATCCGCATCTTCAGGCTTAACGATGACGGCAGCAGCTTTGGTTACTGCAAGATACTTCCGGTGCCGACTATCAGATAAAAATCCTAACTGACCTGAATGTGCACTTTCCAGACTGGCTACACTGTTAATTTCAACAGATCCATCACCTCGGTAATCAATACCCAGCACATCAGCTAGTTTGGCAACGGTAAAGGTCATACTATTTAATTAGCAAGCATCTGTAGAGCGGCGTCAGCCGCGAAGAACACCGCAGCCCCATCGCGGCTGACGCCGCTCCTACAGCACTTGCACGGTTCATTTTCGCTATTTGAGTTTTGCCAAAACCTGATCGGTGATATCTACTGCATCACTTGCATACAACACACCTTGACCAAGGATAATGTCAAATTTCTTTTCCTTTGCCAACGCTTTTAGGGCATCATTGATTTGAGTTTGCAGTTTGGACAGAATTTCATTATTACGAATATTCAAATCTTCCTGAAACTCATCATTTAGCCTTTTAAATTCACGCCGCTTGGTAATAATACTTCGCTCCAGCTTTTTACTCTCGCCTTCACTCATGATGGCACCATCCCGGGTAAGCTGCTCTTCCAGCGAACGTAATTTCTTTTTAATCCCGATCAGTTCTTTTTCACGTGGTGCAAACTCAGTTTCAATTTGTTTCTGTGCCGCTTGCGCCAATGGTGCTTTACTCATTAGCTTGATAGTGTTGACAACACCAATTCTGGTTTCTGCAAACGCTGCTTGTCCGGCAAACATAAACAGTACCGCCAGGAAGAACTTTGGGTTTAATAATTTCAATGTTTTCTCCTTACCTATTTCACTTCAGTAATCTATAAAATCGGGTTAACTTGCCCGGTCTAGAATGGTGCGCCCAGAGTAAACTGGAAAGCCTGTGTTTCATCACCACTTTTATCATTCAGTGTTTTCGCCAAACTAATTGCCAATGGGCCGACTGGCGATAACCAGGTTGCAGAAAGGCCAACCGAGGTTCGTAATTTATTCACACTGAATTCCCTCACGCCAGAAAAGACGTTACCGACATCAAAAAACGTACTCAGTCTAACCGAATTGGTTTTTTCTATAAATGGCGGAGGGAAAACAATCTCAAGATTGCCGACCGTCCGGAAACTGCCACCCAGCGGATCATTCTGGGTATCCCGCGGGCCCAGAGTATTGTCTTCATAACCCCGCACAGAACGAACACCACCGGAAAAATAGTTTTCAAAGAATGGCAGGTCGTTGAAATCACCGAAACCATCTCCATAACCTATTTCAGTATTCATCGAAAAAACGTATCTTCGTGTCAATGGCAGATAATATCTGCCACGCAGGTTGAGCTTATAGAATTCCAGTTCCGATCCAGGGATCTTGCTTTCGGCAGTTATACTGAACAGACCACCCTTAGAGGGGAACACCCGCCGGTTTCTGGTATCGTGTGCCAGGCTGGCCGACAAACCCAGGCTGGTAAATTGTCTGCCGAACTCATCAGTAAACCCTTGAATCTCATCCGACGGAAAATCTGACAGTTTGACCTTAAGATGTTCCACATCTATTCCGAAGTTAAAGGTATCAAATTCGTTTATTGGAATACCATAATTGAGATTACCGCCTAAAACATCCGTCGTGTAATCGGTAATATTAGCTTCATTCGCATTTGTCGAACGTGAAAATATACCAAACCCCCGGCTTACACCATTAACTGTGTAATATGGATCGGTAAAAGAAAAATTGTAAATCCGGTTCACCGAACTGTTATTAACGGCAATGCTGACATGCTTACCGGTTCCCATGAAATTGTTTTCGGAAATACTGGCGCTAAGAATCAATCCGGAAGATTGCGCAAAACCAACCGCTAACGAAAGGCTACCCGATGGCTGCTCGGTTACGGAGTAATTGACATCCACCTGGTCTGAAGCTTCAGGAACTGCTGGCGTCTCAACATTAACCTCCTCGAAGAAACCCAGTCGTTGTAAACGCGTACGCGAACGCTCCACTTTCTGCCCGGAATACCAGCCGCCTTCCATTTGACGCATTTCCTGACGCAAGACTGTGTCACGGGTATTTATATTTCCCGCAAAATTTATTCGCCTCACGTAGACCCGTTTTCCCGGATCAATGAAAAAAGTCAGTTTGACTTCCTTGTTTTCCTCATCAATTTCCGGGATGGTATTCACATTAGCAAAAGCAAAACCAACATCACCGAGTTGGCTGCTAATACGCTCAACAGTGCTGGTTACCTGTTTTCTAGAAAAAACATCACCGGCATTAATCTGAAAATTGGGAAACAACTCTTCCGCAGGAACAACAAAATCACCGGACATCTGTATTTCGCTAACCTTGTACTGCTGACCTTCCATCACATTAATCGTAATGTAGATATCTTTTTTATTGGGTGATATAGACACCTGAGTCGAATCGACATTAAATTTGATATATCCCCTGTCCTGATAAAAGGACGTCATCGATTCAATATCAGCAGCTAATTTCTGTTTCGAGTATTGATCACGTTTAGTATAGAAAGTCCAGATACCAGGCGTGCTCAATTCAAATTGTTTGTGTAATTCTTCATCGCTGAATACAGTGTTCCCGACAATATTAATTTGCCGGATTTTAGCGACGACACCTTCGGAAACATCAATCAGTATAGCTACCCGGTTACGCTCCAGCGGGGTTACGGTAGTTTCAATTCTGACACCATATTTACCACGGCTAAAATACTGCCGTTGCAACTCCTGCTCAACTTGCTCCAGCAATGAACGGTTAAATACACTGCCTTCTGCAAAACCAATATCCTTGAGGGATTTCAGCAAGGGTTCGGTTTCAATATCTTCATTACCCTTGAGTTCAATACTGCTGATAGCTGGCCTTTCTTCCACGGCAATCACCAATACATCACCTTCGCGGCCAAGCTGAATATTGCGGAAATAACCTGATTTATACAGTGCACGAATGGCCTGCTCTGACACGGCTTCGTTAAACTTGTCACCTGCACGAACCGGAAAATAATTAAACACGGTACCTGCAGATATGCGTTGCAAACCTTCCACGCGAATATCTTCTATGACAAATGATTCAAATGCCTGCGCAGGCAATGCACAGAACAAAGTCAATAAGAATATGCGGGCAAATCGGGCTATCGGGAACATGTCTATTCCAGTCTGGTTAACTGTTAAAAAACAGTCTGCTGATGTCGTTGTAAAAAGCCAGACTCATGAGTCCTAGCATTGCCACAATGCCAATACGTTGGCCAACTTCCTGAGCAGCCATTGACAAGGGTTTACCACTCACCCACTCAATGGCGTTGTATAACAAGTGACCACCATCAAGAATCGGTATGGGTAACAAATTCAGGACACCCAGACTAATACTGACTATTGCAAGAAATTTAAGAAAGCTTGCAAAACCGGTCTTTGCCGAATAACCCGCATATTGAGCAATACTGAGTGGGCCGCTAATATTTTCTATAGAAGCCCGGCCGGTTACCATACCCCACAGTGTCCGCAGAGTCAGGGCAGACATATCCCAGGTTTTCACAACCGCATGTTCTACTGCGGCGAGTGGCCCATAACGCACCTTAACTCTGAGTGGGTTATCTACGGATTCAGGCTGCCGTACATACGCACCAATCTGCCCGATAGCCTTATCATTTTCCATGACCGATTTAGGACGGAGCTGAAGTTTCATCTCAGCACCGTCTCGCAAGATACTGACCTGAATATCCTGATCAGGACGAACCCGCACAAAATCCACCCAAGCATTCCAATTTTCGATATTCTGATTATCTGCTGAGATAATCCGGTCACCGGAAATTAAACCCGCGGTTTCAGCAGGACTGCCAGGTACGGTTTTTTCTATATCCGCAGGGATACGTGGCCGCATAACTGATAGGCCCAAGTTACCTAATAAGCCGCCTTTGTCGAGAATATCCGGCGCATTACGCAAATCCAGAGAAACAATTCGGTCGCCACCATCAGTGTTCCTGACTTCAATATCTACCTGTTCTCGACCCAGTGCAGCATCCAACAATTCAGTCAAAGCAGTATCCCAGGTTTGCGTATCTGCCCCACCGATTTTGATAAATTCATCACCGGCCTTTAATCCTGCACTCGCTGCATAAGACCCGTCATTTATCTCACCAATCACAGGTTTTAATCCAGGCACACCATAGCTAAACATCAACCAATAGGCAGCGATCGCAAATAAAAAGTTGAACAGTGGCCCGGCAATCAATACCGCCGAACGTGACCAGAGCGGCTGACGGTTAAACGCACGATGCCGGTCTTGTTCTGGAACTTCGCCTTCCCGCTCATCGAGCATTTTTACGTATCCACCTAACGGGATTGCAGCCACGGCAAACTCAGTTTTATCGGCACCAAAAATACGAATCCAGAAAGGCTTTCCGAAACCTATCGAAAAACGTAAAACCTTGATGCCCAATTTTCTGGCTACCCAGAAATGTCCAAATTCATGAATCGCAACCAGTACGCTGATGGCGACAATGAATGCAAGAAAAGAGGTAACAATTTCGCTCATGACATAACCCGCTGTTGTTTTACCGCTAACAGTGCCTGCGCATGCAAACGTGCTGCATTATCGGCATCCAGAATAGCTTCAACTGAAACGGCGGGCTGTATCTCAGTATTCTCAAGTGTTTTTTCAATAACCGTGGCGATCGACTTAAAAGCAAGATCACCCTCCAGAAATGCCTGAACAGCCACTTCATTGGCCGCATTTAACACGGCAGAAGCAGTACCCCCGGTTTTCCATGCCTGGTACGCCAGTGCAAGACAAGGGAAACGTTGGTAATCAGGTTTTTCAAAATCCAGCCGTCCAATTTCAACCAAATCCAGGTGGCCAACACCGGATTGAATACGCTGCGGCCAGGCAAGTGCGTGCGCAATAGGTGTGCGCATATCCGGCTTGCCCAGTTGTGCAAGCACAGATCCATCTTGATACTGCACTAGCGAGTGAATAACACTCTGTGGATGTATCACGACCTGTATCTGTTCGATAGTCAGAGAAAACAACCAGCAGGCTTCAATGACTTCCAGACCTTTATTCATCATGGTTGCCGAATCAACCGAAATTTTACGGCCCATGTCCCAGTTGGGATGAGCACAGGCCTGATCGGGTGTTACCTGCTCAAGCATATTAATAGGTGTATCGCGAAACGGCCCACCTGAGCCAGTCAGTAAAACCTGCTCGACCGAATCAGGCATGTCATGCCCTGGCCTGAAATCAGACGGCAGACACTGGAAAATTGCATTATGTTCGCTATCAACCGGTAACAGAACGGCCTTATTGTCATGCACTTCCTGCATAAACAACTCGCCAGACATTACCAACGCTTCTTTGTTGGCCAATAATATTCGCTTGCCTTTACGCGCAGCTTCCAGAGTTGGCAGTAACCCGGCACTACCCACGATAGCCGCCATTACATAATCCACTTCATCGAGACCGGCCACCTGGATTATTGCATCGGCACCCGCGAGTACTTCGATATGTGGCGCGTCCTTATTTAACCGTTTCTGGAGTTGTTCAGCAGCATCTGCATTTTCCATCACAGCGTATTTAGGCTGAAATTCCATACATTGTTGATACAACCGGTCTATTGCTTTACAGGCAGTTAATGCAATCACCTTAAACCGGTCAGAATGACGTGCGATCACATCCAGCGTACTCACACCAATTGAACCCGTTGAACCCAGAACTGTAATATTCAATGGTTTATTCATATATTCGCCCAACTAAGGCCGAGCACAAAAATTGGCGCTGCTGCCAGCAAACTATCCAGCCTATCCAATATACCGCCATGTCCCGGAATCATTTTCCCGCTGTCCTTCATATTTTGTTGCCGTTTTAACAGACTTTCAAATAAATCGCCTGCCACCGAAAAAAGCACTGTCAGCATACAGACCAGCAAAAAGCCTGGAATATCCTTACCGGTCAATTTAAATAACCAACTGGCAAGCAATGCATACAATCCACAAGCTGCCAGTGCGCCGTATACACCCGCCCAGGTTTTACCGGGGCTTACTTGCGGTGCAAGTTTACGTTTCCCCCATTGCCGTCCGGAAAAATAAGCGCCGCTATCGGCAACCCAGATGAGTGACAAAACAAAAAACACCCAAAACGGCCCGTTATCAATCCTTGCATGCAGCATGACCAACGCCAGCCAGCAAGAAGTCATCAACAACCAACCTGCAACCCCTTTTATTAAGGATGCGGTTAAACCGGGTGGAATCAGACCCGGTCGGCTTATCCAGAAAAGGACAAATAACCACCAACCCAGTGTTAGCCATAAAAAACTGTTTACAAACACGGGATGGTCGGCAAACTGCCAGACAATAGCAATTGCTAAAATTACCGAACAGGTATAAAACACCTGATACAAAAGTGAATGCAGAGGTATAAACTTGCTCCACTCCCAGGCACACATCGAAAGCACCAGTAACACGGCCACCGCAAAGCCGGTATCGTCCAGTCTGAAAATTCCCCAAATAACCAGTGGCACCAGAATCAGCGCACTGATGATGCGCAATTTAAGCACGCCTGGTTTGCTCCACTTGATCACCGGTCTGACCAAAACGCCGCTGTCGATTGGCAAATGACTGGATAGCGCTATCCAGGGCATCAGCATCAAAGTCAGGCCACAGCAGGTCGGTGAAATAAAGTTCGGTGTAGGCTAATTGCCAGAGTAAATAATTACTGATGCGTTGCTCACCACCCGAACGGATAAACAAATCGGGTTCAGGCAAATGGGTACTGCAGATTTCAGATGCAAATCTGTCTATATCAATATCGTCTGGCGATAGCTGTTTTTCAGCGACTTGCACGGCCAGTTTTTTTGCCGCCTGTACAATATCCCAACGACCGCCGTAGTTCGCAGCAATCACCAGCTTTAAATCCGAGTTATGCGCCGTGGTTTGTTCGGCTTCATCCATGACAGCACGCAATTTTTCACCAAACGCAGTACGATCACCAATAAAACGCAATTGCACACCATTCCGATCCAGGCGTTGCACTTCTTTCCTCAGCGTGCGCATAAATAAATCCATTAACAGGCCCACTTCAAGCTTGGGCCGCCGCCAGTTTTCGCTGCTAAAGGCAAACAAGGTCAGCGCTTCTATTTTACGTTCTTTACAGGCTTCTACAATTCGCCTGACTGCTTTAACACCTTCGCGATGTCCTGCATAGCGCGGCAATTTGCGTTGTTTCGCCCAGCGGCCATTACCGTCCATAATTATAGCTACATGCCGTGGTATCGGTTTGGTAACCGGCAATATGTCGGCTTTATCAGATTCCTTATCGTTTTGCGGCATGAGAACTGTCGTGATCAGACTTCCATCAATTCGGCTTCCTTGCCTGCCAGTAACTTGTCAACCTGTTCAATATGTTGATCGGTCAATTTCTGAATGGCATCCTCTGCCCGCCGTTCATCATCTTCTGAAATATCCTTTTCCTTCAGCAGGTCTTTAAAATCGCTGTTCGCATCACGGCGTATATTGCGTATCGCTATGCGCCCGCCTTCGGCTTCATTGCGCACAATCTTCACCATATCTTTACGCCGCTCTTCGGTTAACGCCGGCATGGGTATACGTATAACGTTACCAGCCGTGTTTGGATTAAGCCCCAAATCAGAAGTCATGATAGCCTTTTCGATGACCTTGACCATGGGTTTTTCCCACGGCGTCACGGTTAACGTGCGCGAGTCTTCTACAGCAATATTTGCCGCCTGTGACAAAGGCACATCACTGCCGTAATAATCAACTTTCAGGTGATCCAGAAGACTGGGGTGGGCACGACCGGTTCGTATCTTGCTCAATTCCTGCTTGAACGATTCGATACTTTTATCCATCCGTTGATCCGCATCGGCTTTTATTTCATCAATCATTATCTTTACTCCACCCGCGTGCCAATATTTTCACCGCGCAACGCGCGGCTCAGATTACCCTGTACATTCAAATTGAAAACCCTGAGAGGCATGTTCTGGTCACGGCACAGAACCAGCGCAGTAGCGTCCATAACGGCAAGCTTTTTATTAATCGCTTCATCGTAATGCAGCTTTTCATACAATTTAGCATCCGGGTTTCGTACCGGATCATCGGTGTACACCCCATCAACCTTGGTTGCTTTGAGCATCAGTTCCGCGCCAATTTCGATGGCGCGTAAACTCGCAGCTGAATCAGTGGTAAAAAACGGATTGCCGGTTCCGGCCGCAAACAGCACGACACGGCCTTTCTCAAGATGCCTGACTGCCCGGCGCCGAATATAATCTTCACAAACCTGGTGAATCGCAAATGCCGACATAACCCGGCAATCAGTACCTTGTTTTTCAAGCGCATCCTGCATGGCCAATGCGTTAATAACGGTGGCCAACATGCCCATGTGATCACCCGTTACACGATCCATACCACCAGAGGCCAGACCTGCTCCGCGGAAAATATTGCCACCGCCGATGACTACACCCAGCTCCAATCCTTCTTTAACCAGGGTATGAATCTCGCCCGCTACCCGGCTAATCACAGCCGGATCGATACCATAATCACCCCCACCCATCAGAGCTTCACCGCTGAGCTTAAGCAATATGCGTTTATATTTCATAATCCATCCATTTTATTATAAATATCATTAAATTAAACAATATTTACAGAATATACTCAATCATCATAATGCACTCAATCGCCTAACACTGCCACCCCATTCGCAAAACGGGGCCGCCAAGCGACCCCGTTATATTACAGGCAAAATACAGCTAGTGTAGCCAACAGTCTCGGCACTTGGCCGCGTTAGTTACCCTGCACTTGCGCCATGACTTCCTCAGCAAAGTTCTCGGTCTTTTTCTCGATACCTTCGCCCAGTTCAAAGCGGGTGAATCCAGTGACAGTAGCACCGCCCGCCTTTAACAATTTACCCACGGTCTGGTCAGGATCTTTAACAAAAGGCTGGCCAAGTAAAGTAATTTCGCCCAGAAATTTACGTATCCGACCTTGCACCATCTTCTCAATAATCTCAGCTGGCTTTCCGCTGGCTTCAGCCTGCGCTGAAAAAATCTCTTTTTCCTTGTCCAGGATATCCTGAGGCACATCTTTTTCATCAACACACTCGGGCTTGCTTGCAGCAATATGCATAGCAACATCTCTGGCTAAGGCAGCATCTCCGCCCTCGACTTCTACCAGCACACCAATCCGGTCACCGTGGAGATAACTCGCTAAATTACCACTACCGGCTTCCATCCGGACAAAGCGCCGCACACTGATGTTTTCACCGATAATAGCAATCAAACCACGTCTGGCTTCTTCAATCGTTTCACCACCCGCTTTGATTGGCAGTGCTAGCAAAGCATCCACATCAGATGGATTATTTTCCAGAACACACTGGGAAATTGCTGTCACAAAATCGATAAACTCGCTTTTCTTGGCAACAAAATCGGTTTCGGAATTGATTTCCACAATGGCAGCCGTCTTACCGTTACCGCTAACCTCTATTCTGATGAGACCTTCGGAAGCAACTCGGCCAGCTTTCTTATCCGCCTTAGCCATGCCTGATTTACGCAATGCTTCTGCGGCGGCATCTAAATCTCCGTCAGCGTCGACCAATGCTGTTTTGCACTCCATCATGCCGCACCCGGTACGTTCGCGCAGTTCTTTAACCTGCGCTGCACTAATAGCCATGTTTACACCCTCTTAATTTATAACAGTTCAGTCAGCTTTACCTTCAGAACCGACTTCAACAAATTCATCTTCTGCTGTACCGCCAACCTGAGCCATAGTGCTACGGCCTTCGATAACTGCATCAGCTGCACCCTGAACATATAGTTGGATAGCACGAATTGAATCATCATTGCCCGGAATAACGTAATCAACCTCATCCGGAGAATTGTTGCTATCAACGACGCCAATTACGGGAATACCCAATTTCACCGCTTCGCGAACGGCAATCTTTTCATGGCCAACATCGACCACAAACATAGCGTCAGGTATCCGGTTCATATCCTTGATACCACCAAGACTGCGTTCCAGCTTGTTTTTTTCACGCGTACGCATCAAGCCTTCTTTTTTGCTTAGCTTTGCTAAAGTGCCATCTTCTTCCATGGCTTCGAGGTCTTTTAGACGCCGGATTGATTGGCGCACGGTTTTAAAATTGGTGAGCATGCCGCCTAACCACCGGTGGTCGACATACGGCATTTTACAACGCAGGGCTTCGGCACGAATGGCATCACGCGCTGAGCGCTTTGTACCAACAAAAATTACATTGCCCTTATTGGCAATCAGCTTGCCGATAAAATTTAATGCGTCGAGATAGAGCGGCAGCGTCTTTTCCAGATTAATAATATGGATTTTACTGCGTTCGCCGAAAATGTACGGTGCCATTTTCGGATTCCAGAAACGGGCCTGATGGCCAAAATGAACACCAGCTTCTAACATCTGGCGCATGCTTGCGGTTGACATAGTTATCTCCAGTCAGGGTTGGGCCTCCATACGCCCCATACAGCAACCCTTATCAACAGAAAAGGCACCCTACTGTACGTGCTAGACGTATGTGTGAATTTGACCAGCTCGCCTTGCCATTTCGTTAACAAGATAAGCCAGCCTTAACAAACCGCGTTTTATACCATACACTACCAAGAACAGCAATCAGATCTGTGATTTATCACCGAATAATCAACCGTTACACGTATAACTACAGCCCAGCATCCCAGGGTGGAGAATATGAATGGCCGCTACAATCAAGACACCCGAAGAAATCGAAAAAATGCGGGTTGCCGGACGCCTCGCAGCCGAAGTGCTGGATATGATCGAGCCACATGTCAAAGCCGGGGTTACCACGGATGATCTCGACCGTATCTGCCACGAGTATATTGTCAATGAACAACAAGCGATTCCAGCACCGCTGAATTACCGTGGCTTTCCAAAATCCATCTGCACATCGCTGAATCACCAGGTTTGTCATGGTATTCCTGGTGACCGCACGCTTAAAAACGGCGACATGCTAAATATTGACATCACCGTGATAAAAGATGAATTCCATGGCGATACCAGCAAAACCTTTTTTATCGGTGAACCCTCGGTCATTGCCAAACGGCTCGCCAAGGTGACCTATGAATGCATGTGCATCGGAATTCGCCTGGTCAAACCCGGTGTCCACCTCGGTGATATTGGTTATGCAATTCAACGCCATGCCGAATCGAATAACTATTCCATTGTCCGTGAATATTGTGGACACGGAATTGGCCGGGGGTTTCATGAAGACCCTCAGGTTTTGCACTATGGTAAACCGGATACCGGTGTGCAGCTGGAAGAAGGAATGACATTTACAATCGAACCTATGGTCAATGCAGGCAAACGTAATACTAAATTGCTGGGTGATGGCTGGACTGTGGTCACCAAAGACCACAGCCTTTCAGCTCAGTGGGAACACACCATACTTATTACCCAGGACAGTTACGAAGTGTTAACCCTGCGCAATAACGAGAGCATTTAAGTGAATAATCCATCATCCACTGCATCAGCAATGTCTGCTGAAAGGCAAGCGCTGTATCAGCAATGGTTTGGTTTGACTTTGATTGATCCAAGTGTATCTGAAGAATTATTTCTGACTGAAATTCGTAAAATAAATACCACAAGTCAAGCTGTTATGCATGAACAGTTTTCTTCAGGCGCAGATATCAAAGACCTGGTGAACGGTCGCAGCTGGCTGGTTGACCAACTACTACAGCAATACTGGCAACGCATTGTCGGTGAAGACAAGCACGCCGCACTAATCGCTGTCGGCGGTTATGGCCGCCATGAATTACTGCCAGGCTCAGATGTTGACCTGATGATCTTGCTCGATCAAGCAGAGTCACCTGAACTTGCAGAGAAACTCAAAACTTTTCTCAACATGCTCTGGGATACCGGACTCGAAGTCGGTCACAGCGTCCGCACATTGGCCGATTGCGTCGAGCAAAGCCAGGCTGACATCACCATAGCTACTACCCTGATGGAAGCCCGTTTACTGGCTGGTTCAGAACAGTTACTGGCCACCATGCACGAACAAACCGGACCTACCCACCTCTGGACGAGCCATGAATTTTTCGAAGCAAAACGCGATGAGCAGATACAACGCCATCAGCGTTTTGATGATGCCGTTTACAACCTCGAACCCAATGTTAAAGAGGGCCCGGGTGGCTTGCGCGATGTACAAACCATCGGCTGGGTGGTTAAACGGCATTTTAATTCGGACACGCTAGCAGAGCTGGTTGTGCACGGCTTTCTGGACGAAGCTGAATACCACTTGCTGATTAATGGCCAACAATTTCTTTGGCGAGTCAGATTCGGTTTGCACATGCTCTCCGGTCGGCGTGAAGATCGCTTGCTGTTCGACTACCAGCGCAAATTGGCTGACTTACTGGATTATCAAGATCATGGTCACCGGCTCGCCGTCGAGCAGTTCATGAAAGATTACTACCGTACAATTCAGGAACTAAGCCGACTCAATGAAATGCTGCTACAGCTTTTTGAAGAAGAGATTTTGTTTACCAATGATCCGGCCGAACCAACTGCGATTAACCGGCGTTTTCAATCAAAGCGTGGTTTTCTCGAAACCACCGATGTCAACGTCTTCGAGCAATATCCATTTGCCCTGCTGGAAATGTTTTTGCTCATGCAACAGCACCGCGAATTGAAAGGTGTCAGTGCAGGAACAGTCCGCCAGGTTAGAAATAATCTGCACCGAATAGATGACTATTTCAGAAGTGACATACGTAACCGTAGCTTGTTCATGGAAATTTTCCGTCAGGGGCATGGATTAACTCACGAACTCCGGCGCATGAATCGCTATGGCGTATTGGCCGCCTACTACCCAGAATTTGAAAAGATTGTCGGTCAAATGCAGTATGACCTGTTTCATGTTTATACCGTCGACGAACACACCTTGTTTGTGATCCGTAACCTGCGCCGTTTTACTGTGCCCGAAAACAGCAATGAATTTCCATTGTGCAGCCGTATATCAGCAAGCATCGCCAAACCGGAATTACTCTATCTTGCAGGTTTCTTCCATGATATTGCCAAAGGCCGCGGCGGTGATCATTCTGAATTGGGTGCGGAGGTGGCAAAAGAATTTCTTGGTCAACATGATATTGGCCGTTACGATCAGGAGTTGGTCGCCTGGCTAGTACGCAACCACCTGGTCATGTCACAGACTGCTCAACGTCGTGATATCAATGATCCTGAGGTGATCAACGAATTTGCTACGCTAGTGGGTGATCGTCAACGGCTTGATCACCTCTACCTTTTGACAGTTGCCGATATCCGCGCAACCAGCCCGACTCTATGGAATGCCTGGAAAGATGCGCTACTTAAAGAACTTTATACCTCCACTAAACGCGCACTGCGGCGCGGCCTGGAAAATCCGCTTAATCGTGACGAGTTGATAACCGATTTCAAAGTATCCGTATTGAACCAGCTTGTAGAAGACGGCGTAGATGCCAAACAAATCGAATCACTCTGGCAACGTTTGCCGGACGACTATTATTTACGGCACAGCTTTGATGAAGTTATCTGGCACAGTGAGGTTATACTTGCCGCAAAAAACACTAGCCCACAAGTTGAAATAAAAGCCTTATCAGAACGCGGTGGAAGCGCTCTGTTTATTTATACACCGGTTATTGATGGGCTATTCAGCCGCACAAACGTTGTTCTGGAAAAGCTGGGCTTAAACATTACCGATGCACGAATATTTACCACAACGGATGGATTTGCGGTCAATACCTACCATGTATTAAATGCCAATGGCGATCCACTTGAAGATAATTTTCAGATCAGGGAAATTATCGATCAAGTTAAACAAATCCTGGCTGATAAAAACTGGTCGCCCAACACGGTGGATCGTCCACACGGCCGCCGCACCCGGCATTTTGAAGTTGATACGCGGGTAACATTTAGTCCAGACGAAATAAATAATCGCACCATTCTCGAACTAATCACTACCGACCGCACGGGACTTTTATCCTGTGTCGCAAAAGCATTTTATAAATGTGGCGCCATTATGCAAAATGCAAAAATAGCCACCTTTGGTTCACAGGTGGAAGATGTCTTTTATTTGATGGATAAACAGGGGCAGCCTTTGCAAGCACAAACTCAGGATTGTCTACGCGCTGAATTAACCGATTTGCTAGACAAAAACCAGTAATTCAAGCAACCCCAATTAGTTCAATGCCATTCCCGTCAGCATCCCGACAAAATACAGCCCTACGGCCCGATCGGCTCCGGGTATAATCAACACTAGCCTTTTCTAACCGGGTGATAATATCTTCAAGATCTGAAACCTGTAACGCCAGGTGGCGGTCACGCCCCACATGTTGTGGACGATTATCGGTGGAATCAGAATTTGGCAATTCGAGCAAGTGTATTTGCGATTCACCGATGATGAGCCAGGCACCCGGATAACCCAAATCAGGACGCGATCGATCCTGTTCCAGGCCAAGCACACCGCAGTAGAAATCCAGTGCCACCGACGTGTCGGCTACGATGACACTGCCATGATGCAAGCTAAGAAACTGTTTCATGTGTTTCCCCGATGTGTTCGCGGGCTGCCAGGTAAGCAGAAATCAAAATCATCGCGCCACCGATCCATTCCTGCGGCTGAATAATTTCGTCCGTTAATAACAAGGAAGAAACCGCGCCGATCACCAGTTCGAACAATAAAATAACGGCGGATCGATGTACCGGCATGTGCGTCACACCGTACACTACCGTGATAGTCATAATGACAAAGCCAAACCAACCCAGTAAAACAGCCCCACCCAATGTTCCAGCAGTAACATCCGGTACCGGTGAATCGACCAACAATATCCAGACAATGGCCACAATGACGACACCCAACCAGCTGGCAACTGACTTTATACTCAGATCAACCTCACCCATTTTCCGCACCATGACATTGGCAAAAGAAAAGGTAAAACCGGAAGATACAGCTAACCAGTCTGACCGGCCCTTTGGCCATGGCATACCGATTTGTTCATCCCACAACATAACCAGGGCGCCTAACAAGGCCAGTAAAAATACTATCCAGGCGCTGGAAGCGGGTTTTTCGCCGAGTATTAACCAGCCCAGTAATAATGCCCAAATCGGTGACAGATAAAATAGCAAGAGAACCCTGACTACATTTCCTTCCAGTATTGCCAGTACGAATGAAACATTACACCAGCCAACCGCCAGCATCATGACCACGAGCACCCATGGCCGCGTTGGCCACTGCAATGATTTTCTGGACATCCATATCAGACCAACCAGCAAGGCAGCGCCATAACTGATCAGGCTGCTCCATAACCCTGCCAGGCCATTTTGTTCAAGCAAGCGTAGTGGATACCACACCAATCCCCACATGGATGCAGTCAGCAGCAAACTCAAAACCGGTAGAACTGGATTAGTATGTTTGGACGGCATTATTTAGAACCCGTATAATTTTTGATTGTTCCAGTGTGCCAGCACACCCTGCGTTGCGCCAAACCCAAATTAAAATTAATGAACCCCAATCTGACACGTTTGCAGCCATACCCCTTCCAGAAAATGGCTGATTTATTCAAAGGTATAACACCACCGCAGGCTTTAAACCCTATCTCGCTCTCAATCGGTGAACCGCGCCACCCGACACCGGCTTTGATTACCGAAGCGATGATTGAACACTTGCATGGTTTATCACGCTACCCGGTCACTCGTGGCTCGGATAATCTACGCCAGACCATTGCTGACTGGTTGACACGTAGATTCGGACTATCACAAGCGATCGATCCCTTCAGTCAGATTTTGCCCGTCAATGGTACGCGAGAAGCTTTATTTTCGCTTGCACATTGCATGATTGACTCCAGCAGCAATCCAATTGTGCTCATGCCTAATCCTTTTTATCAAATTTATGAAGGCGCAGCTTTGCTGGCTGGTGCTGAGCCGTATTACTACAATACGCCCAAAGACCATCAGTACTTACCCGATTTCTCAACGGTACCAGATTCAATCTGGAAACGTTGCCAACTACTATACCTGTGTTCGCCCGGCAATCCGACTGGCTCAGTGATCGAAATCGAAACCATGAAATGGTTACTCGACATGGCGGACCGTTACGATTTTATAATTGCCTCTGATGAATGCTATTCGGAAATCTATAGTGATGAATCCCGGCCACCGCCCGGGCTATTAATGGCCTGTGAACAATCAGGACGAACTGACTATAATCGCTGTATTGTCCTGCATAGCCTGTCCAAACGCTCCAATGTGCCTGGGTTAAGATCCGGATTTGTTGCTGGCGATGCGGCCATCATTGAACAATATCTACACTATCGAACCTATCACGGCTCCGCCATGCCCCCGGCGACACAAGATGCCAGCCTTGTTGCCTGGAAGGATGAAACCCATGTGCTGGAAAACCGCAAACTGTACCGGGAGAAATTTGCAGCGGTAATCGATATCCTGTCACCCGTCCTGGACATCAAGGCACCCGCAGCCAGTTTTTATCTCTGGCCAGAACTACCCATCGACGATGAGGATTTTACCCGCCGCCTCTACGAACAACAAAACGTAGCCGTGATGCCCGGCAGTTATTTATCCAGAGACACCGAGCATGGAAATCCAGGTAAGCATCATGCCCGACTGGCACTGGTTGCAACACAAGCTGAATGTGTGGATGCTGCAACACGTATTCGCCGTTTTATTGAAACCCTTTAGCTCCGTTTATACGGGGTAAAATTTACAGGAGAAGCAACATGAGTGACTTGCAGGCAATCATTGAGGAAGCTTTTGAACGACGCGCTGATATCACACCGCGCAGTGTTGATACCCACGTTCAGGAAGCCACACTCGAAGCCATGAACCTGCTCGATACCGGCAAAGTCCGTGTTGCAGAAAAAAAGGATGGCCAATGGGTGGTTAACGACTGGTTGAAAAAAGCTGTCCTGTTGTCATTTCGAATTCAGGACAACAACTTTATGAAAGGTGGCTTTACCAATTACTACGACAAAGTACCTTCAAAATTCTCAGAACATAACGCCCGCGAATTCCGTGAAACCGGTGTCCGGGTAGTCCCACCCGCTGCCGCACGCCATGGCAGCTATATAGCACCAGGTGTGGTGCTGATGCCATCCTATGTAAACATCGGCGCTTACGTTGACAGCGGCACCATGGTAGATACCTGGGCAACCGTTGGCTCCTGTGCGCAAATCGGCAAGAACGTACATTTATCAGGTGGTGTCGGCATCGGTGGTGTACTGGAACCAATTCAAGCTGCACCTACTATTATTGAAGACAACTGTTTTATCGGCGCCCGCTCCGAAGTTGTAGAAGGCGTTATAGTTGAAGAAGGCGCTGTCATTTCAATGGGCGTTTATATCGGACAAAGTACAAAAATATATGATCGTGAAAAAGATGAAGTGAGCTACGGGCGTATACCTGCGGGTTCCGTTGTGGTGTCTGGTAACCTGCCCTCTAAAGATGGCAAGTACAGTTTGTACTGTGCGGTGATTGTTAAAAAAGTAGATGAAAAGACGCGTGGGAAAGTGGGGATTAATGAACTTTTGAGGAATATTTAAAGTATTGCGAAGAGATAGATATGTAATAAATTTTTACCTCTGAGTCTTCAGTGATTTTTAATTCAAAGTGAAATTTAACACTACTACCACATTAGCCCCCTCTCCCTCCGGGAGAGGGTTGGGGAGAGGGAATTAAATTAAAGGCAGTTGCTTTTATCTGATCCCCTCTCCCTGTCCCTCCCCCTGAGTGGGAGGGGACGATTTTTTCTTATCTCAGTGAGTATTTTTAAAGTCAATATACGATAACGATATGCACTAAATCTTCAGTTAATTCAGAAACAGCAGAGTTACAATAAATCAAATGACAACAATCTACGGCATCAAAAACTGTGACACTATGAAAAAAGCCATCCGCTGGTTAAAAGATCATAATGTCGACTATCAATTCCACGATTACCGCAAAGACGGCTTGACTAAAAAACAGCTACAAACCTGGGCAACTGAACTGGGCTGGGAAAACCTGCTAAACCGGCGTGGCACAACCTGGCGAAAACTACCGGAAGACATTCGGGAGTCCATCAATAAATCCACAGCCATTAATCTTATGCTAGAGAATCCTGCCATCATCAAACGTCCGCTACTAATCACTGATAAACAGAAAACTTTGGGGTTTGACCCTGACAATTATCAATCACTGTTCTAGCCTGATTCGCAACGGCAATACCGTTCAAGGTACACTGTAACTATGTCTGCAACCCTTGAACTTGCCAAAGATTTAATAAGCCGCGCATCGGTCACACCTGACGATCAGGGTTGCCAAAAACTGATGTGCGAACGACTGGAGAAAATCGGCTTCTCGATTGAAGCATTGCCATTTGACGAGGTCACTAATTTCTGGGCACGACGGGGTAATACAGACCCCCTGCTCGCCTTCGCTGGTCATACTGACGTTGTGCCAACCGGCCCGGTTGAAAACTGGCTTACTGATCCTTTTCAACCCACGGTAAAAGACGGCATGCTCTATGGCCGGGGTGCCGCCGATATGAAAGGCAGCCTTGCCGCCATGGTAACCGCCTGTGAATCGTTTATCGCTGATCATCCCAACCACGAGGGATCAATCGGTTTTTTAATTACCAGCGATGAAGAAGGCCCTTCGATTAACGGCACTGTCAAAGTCGTCGAAACACTTGAAGCGCGCAATGAAAAGATTACCTGGTGTCTGGTAGGCGAACCATCAAGTGTTTCCACCGTCGGTGACGTCATTAAAAATGGCCGCCGAGGTTCGATTAACGGCGCGCTAAAAGTACGGGGCAAACAGGGGCATGTTGCCTACCCTCACCTCGCAGCCAACCCATTTCATCTGGCTGCGCCTGCTTTGACTGAGTTAGCCGCCATGGAGTGGGATCAGGGTAATGAGCATTTTCCACCCACCACTTTCCAGATTGCCAACATTCACGCCGGCACCGGTGCAGAAAACGTAATACCCGGAGAATTAGACGTACAGTTCAATTTACGATTTTCTACCGAACTGACTGAACAGATGATCAAGCAACGTATCCATGCCCTGCTGGATAAACATAAACTGGACTACAGCATAAACTGGCGATTGTCTGGCAATCCGTTCCTCACGCCAGCCGGTGAACTGGTCGATGCCGCAACTGCTGCGATTAGTAACACCATGGGCTTTGAAACTGAACTGTCAACCAGCGGCGGCACATCCGATGGCCGGTTTATAGCGCCGACAGGTGCTCAGGTAGTTGAACTGGGCCCGATCAACGAAACCATTCATCAGATCAATGAATGTGTTTCAATTGATGCCCTGGATCAATTATCTATCCTCTATCATAAAATATTGAAGTCACTGTTAACAAAATGATGAAGCTACTGAAAATCACTTCCCTCTTATTGATGGTGCTTTGGCTATCAGCTTGCTCCATGGGGCAAATGGTCGCGCGCAGTTCGGTGAGTATTCTCGATGGTGCCGTAGATGCCATGAACCGGGAGACCGACCTGGTACTGGCCGAGTCTGCCATTCCAGCAAACCTGAAACTCATGGAAGGTCTGATTGCAGAAGACCCTGGCAATACTGATTTACGAACCTATGCTGCGCAAGGCTTCTATGGCTATGCTTTTGGCTTTACCGAACTTGATGATGCGCGTCGCGCCAGTGCACTATATCAACGTGGTTTTGATCATGGTGTCAGTGCGCTACAAGAACAGGGTCTGAAAATTGATCTGCAGAACAGCCACCCGGATAAAATAAAAAATGCGGCCAATAAACTGAGCAACAAATCTGTCCCTGCACTTTTCTGGACAGCCTCAAACTGGGGCAAGCAAATAGATCTTAACCGGGATGATCCAACACGGCTTGCACAAATGTCTAGTGTAGAAGCGCTCATGCAACGCGTCACTGAATTGCAACCGGATTACTATTACGGCAGCGCACATTTATTTTATGGCGTCTACTATGGCAGCCGTTCACCCATGTTTGGCGGCGATTTTAAACAATCCGAATTAAACTTTAACCGTGCCCGCGCTGTCTCAGATAGCAAGTTGCTGATAATTGATGTTTTACAAGCAGAATATCTGGAACGGCAGCGTTTAAATCAAGAAAACTTTCATCGCTTACTCACAGGTGTTATTGAAACACCGGTAGGAAGTTTTCCTGAAATGGAATTGGTTAACCAGATTGCCAGAGAGCGGGCACGTTTTTTACTTGAAAAAGAGGGGGAGTGGTTTTGAATCATTCATTACTTCGCATCATTACACTTATTACAGGTTTATTGTTAGCGTCAAATCTATACGCCAAAGCTGAATACACACTCAAATTTGCCACCCTGGCACCAGCCGGGACGACCTGGATGAATCTACTGGAAGAGTGGGCTCAGACTGTTAAAACACAAAGTAACGGCCGTCTGGTTTTTAAATTCTATCCAGGCGGTGTACAGGGTGACGAACCCGACGTGTTGAAAAAAATGCGTTTTAATCAGTTACAGGGCTCCGCGTTTTCCGGACACGGCATTGGCCAGATATATTCACCCGCACGCGTAATGGAACTACCCTTCCTGTTTGACACGTTTGATGAAATCGATCATGTCCGCAATCAACTCATGCCAGAGTTTGAGCAAGGCTTCCACGACAATGGGTATGAATTACTCGGCTGGATGGAAATCGGTTTCGTTCACATGTTTTCTAAAGAACCAATCCATTCTATCAAAGAAATGAAATCACACCGGGTCTGGCTCTGGCAAGGCGACCCACTCGGCAAGGCATTCTTTGACGCCAGTGGGGTATCACCCGTCCCTCTCTCTATTATTGACGTCTACACCAGTCTTTCAACAGGACTGATCGATACCGTTTACAGTACACCACTAGCTACGATAGCCATGCAGTGGCATACCAAAACCCGTTATGTCAGCGATATAGCCCTGACCAATGCGATAGGCGGCCTGATCGTAACCCGGAAATTTTTTGACAAACTACCTGCTGACCTGAAAAAACTCTTGCAAACGACCGGCAAGGAAACCGGTGAAAAATTAATTGCAGCAACGCGTGAAGATAATGATAAAAGCGTGGCTGAACTAAAAAAACGCGGCCTGACATTCATACCACCAGGTGATGGCATGAGTAAACCTGAACTGTTATTGATTCGTGATAAAGCAGCAGCAGAATTAATGCGCTCCAACTACATCCCGAAATCCCTGTTTGACCGAACCAGTCAGATGTTACAGAAATTTCGTTCTACACAATCCTCAGCCAAAGCTATCATGGCAAACTAAAATAATTAATGCAGTACCTGGAGACATTGCGGCATTGGCTGGTTCGACTGGAAAATTGGTGTGCGGCACTTAGCCTGTTAACAATACTGGTACTGACCGCGATCCAGATCATCGCCCGGAATTTTTTTGAAACCGGACTACCGGCCACAGATACGCTAACCCGTTATCTTGTTCTCTACGTTACTTTCTTCGGCGCAATCCTGGCGATAGAACGCGGACGTCATATCAAAATCGATGCTTTGAACAGTGTTATTTCTGTCAGCATGCGTCGGTTTTTATTTCGTCCAATTCAAACATTCGCTGCGTTTATCTGCTTTCTATTAGCGCATGCAGCAGTTCGCTTCTGGCAAAGTGAATGGTCATTCGCTGCCGATTACGAACGCTGGCAAGTTCTTATCGGTTTAATCATTCCAGTCGGCTTTATCCTGCTCTGTCTGCACTTTGCACTTTCGGTCATCCTGGGTAAGAATCCGGATTACCTGAATGAATTTGTCCAATGATCATTGCTTTAGTTATTGGCTTAGTTTTGCTTGCCCTGCTCGGCTTACCGTTGTTTACCGCGCTGGGTGCTGGAAGCTTGTTGTTTGCCTGGCAGAGTGAGCTCGATCCTGCACTGTTAATAATTGAACTGAACCGGCTTGCTTCCTCTCCCAATCTCAGTGCAATACCCTGCTTTACTTTTGCCGGTGTTGTACTGGCTGCCGGTGGCGCGCCACAGCGTCTGATTCGGCTTTTTAACAGTTTACTGGGTTGGCTGCCTGGCGGACTAGCTGCTGTTGCACTGGGATCCTGTGCTTTCTTTACCTCATTTTCTGGTGCGTCTGGCGTGACTATTCTTGCACTCGGCGGGCTGCTTTATCCCATGCTACGCAGCGTACAGTACCCACGTAACTTTTCACTGGGTTTATTAACGACATCTGGTTCGCTTGGTCTGTTGTTTCCACCCAGCCTGGCCATTCTGCTTTATGGCGTCGTCTCCAACGTCAATATTGATGAGTTGTTCCTGGCCGGTATTCTGCCCGGGTTATTACTCATGCTCATGTTGGGCATTTACGCCTTCTTTATCGGAGTACGGTTTTCCGTGCCCAGACATGAGTTCTCAGCCGAAACACTGTTAACCACTATTAAGCAGGGGCTTGGCGATATCCTTCTGCCCGTACTTCTGGTAACTGGAATATTCGGTGGCTTCGTCACCGTTAGTGAAGCGGCTGCCTGTACCGCACTGTATGTGCTGATACTGGAATGCGTCATTCATCGGGATATCAAAATAAAACAACTTGTCCCATTACTCACTGATTCCGCCGTATTAACAGGCAGTATCCTGATTATCCTCGGTGTCGCGATGGGCCTGACTAATTTGTTGATTGACAGTCAGATGCCAATGAAACTTCTGGCCTGGATGGAAAACAGTATCGACAGTCAGTTGAAGTTTCTTATTCTGTTGAATATATTTTTACTGGCTGTCGGTGCCATGATGGATATTTTTTCAGCCACTGTAGTAGTGGTACCCTTAATCCTGCCGCTGGCACAGCGCTTTGGAATAGACCCGGTGCATCTAGGCATTATCTTTTTAGCCAATCTAGAGCTTGGTTACAGCACACCCCCGGTTGGCATTAATTTATTTATTGCCAGCCAACGTTTTGGAAAACCTTTACTGACATTATTTAGGGCTGCAATACCCTTCTTGATTATTATGCTGTTTTGGTTGGCGCTGATTACTTACTTGCCGTGGTTGTCTCTTTGGTGGAAGTAAATAGTTAAAGACCACTTAAAATATAATTAACTTTCGAATAAACCGCAGCACCATTAGCCCCCTCTCCCTCCGGGAGAGGGTTGGGGAGAGGGGATAAAATAAAAGGCAGTTGCTTTTATTAAACCCCCTCTCCCTGTCCCTCCCCCTGAGGGGGAGGGGACGAAATGTTCATCGAGCAGTGTCTGAATCTCATGTCCAGCCTGCAAAACAATTTTCACATTTATTTATTCAATAACTTATCGTCTTAATAAATTACTTTACAAATAATCCAGGCATTCACATATCAATCCTCAAGAACCTTCATCATCTCCAGATACAAATTCTCATAAGCTTTTGAAGCCGCATGACTACGCGCAAAAGCCGTAACCGGCGCGCGAAACTGGCCCATTTTTTCGATCACCGATGAATATGGGATTATCGCTGGTAACAAGCGTTTTAATTCTACAGGCGGCTGCTTAACGAGATCACGGTGTAATTGCTTGCGTATATCTACCATACTAAAAAATGGATACAGGCGTTTATGCCCCAGCTTTTTGGCTTTGACATAAGAACGGATCTGTTCAAATGTTCGTATGGACAGAAACGTTGGCACTAGAGGAATAAAAATAGCATCAGCCGCCTGAAACACCTGCTCCGCTAGAGATGACAAACTTGGCGGACAATCCAGCACAACCAATGAATGCGTTTCACCAAACGGATTAATAAAATGTTCCAGGCTGGATGTTGATTCGTCATTCTGACTCAACATCAAATCCAGCTTCCGGTAAGAAAAATCTGCAGGAATAATATCGAGTTTTTCGTAAGCTGTTTTGGAAACCAGATCACCAATAACAGTTTTCCCCTTGAGCAGCTTCCCCGCCTTGTGGTCTTTATTGGCTTGTGCAGATAAATACCAACTGGCAGCACCTTGTGGATCAAGATCCCAGATGAGAGTGCGCAAGCCTGATTGCGCGGCTAGATAGGCGATATTGACGGCGGTTGCTGTTTTACCCACACCGCCTTTGAGATTATAAATTGCGATTGTTTTCATTCATACTTCCAGGAAAGCACTGATTAATCCATTCTGAGTCGGCATATACTGTAGGAGCGGCTTCAGCCGCGATGAACGCCGCACTCATCGCGGCTGAAGCCGCTCCTACATATTTTATTGAATTAATCAGAACTTTCCTTATCGTACAATTACCTGTTTATTTCTCACCTCTCCCTCGCCCTTCATCGTCAAGCACGATTGGCGCAGGTGTTGTTGTATCCACACGATTTAGTTTAACCAGCTTCCCTGCATCATCCAGATAGCAGGAATATTGAATGGATTCTTCATCACCGGATTGCCCCATGACGCCAATACGTATTCGATCGATATAAAGACCATCACTGGTTTTGTTCACCTTGCCCGGTTTCAATATTCGTGCAAATTGCTTATTTTCTGACTGTTCAATCGCAGCTTTCTGACACGTCTGTTTTGCTATCCATTTATCGGGAGCGACCATACGCTCCCAGGCATTACTGACGGCAGGCACTTCTTCTTTGATAATAAATAAAGCAACAGCCGCGAATATCAATAGCGGAATAAACTTCCTTGCAGGCCGATCATGCTGTGAAGAAACTTCATAACTGTCCTCGTCGTCTACGTCATCCCGTTTGGTCTTATCCCTCTCAAGCACAGAAACACGCCGCTTGAGTTGGTCTTTATATCGATTCATAAATAGCCAGCCTTAATTAATAGTCTAGAAATCGCCGGAAGCCGCCCGGTTCATTATATCCAGAATGATGTCCTTCACCTTGGTCGCTTCTTCCAGTAATTCAGGTGGCAGGGTTTTACCACCGGAAATCATCATATCCATATCCAGTGCATACAGCGCATAGTTACCCTGTTTGTCTTCGACCATGGCAATACGACATGGCAGGTAAGCTGCAAATGCATCGCTAAAATCAACCATCTTCATGGCCGTAACAGGATCGCAATACTGAAATATTTTTAGAAACCGCTGTTCTTTACCCGACATCAAGGCAACTTGTTCGGACAAGGGTAATTCACCGACCCCCTTGATGTTATGTTCATTGGCAACAAACTTCATGGTTTCCTCGGCATCCTCCGGAGAGATACCTTCAGCCAGCGGAACTTTCCAGACAGTGGCATCTGCAACGCTGCCAGTTTCTTTTAGTTTGCTCCACATCTTTGTGTAAACTGCTTTTGCACCAGGATCCAGCGCCTTGAACGAACTGATCTCAGTATTCGCTTTTGTATACAGGTAACCGCCACCAACCAGTGCGATTAGTCCAATAAGAGCCAGTAGATTACGAATAAAAGCCATGTGTGATTCCCTCCTTGTGGTTTGCCAGCATTATACAGAAAATAAGCGCCCAAAATATCATCAGCGCTGCCTCTAGGGAAAAGGGCTGGATAGAAGGGATCTAATTTAAGGGGGCCACTGATATATGAGCAAGGATCTGTAGGAGCGGCTTCAGCCGCGATGAACACACCGCACCCCATCGCGGCTGAAGCCGCTCCTCCAGTTTATTGTGACTCTCAGAAATCAGCTGCTTCGATTTCCAGATAGGCATAACTGATGTGTTTACCCAGTTGCTCGTCATAACTGATCCAGCCTGCATAATCCTTAACTGCCGCAGCCACCTGGTCTTTCATTTCAAAGTCACTCAAGCCTTCTTCATACAATTTCTTAACGGTACTATAAACTGCACTCAGATAATTCAAACTCGATTCAACAACTTTCGTGCCACCGCTTTTACCGTGCCCCGGCACATAAAATTTAGCCTTGGTTTTCAGAATGTTCTCACAGGCCTGAATATTACCTTTCATACTGCCGCCATCGAGACGAGCGATGCGGCCATTTAGAACATTATCACCCAGAAAAACTATACCCGCTTCCTTGACCTCTAGCATAACGTCCGATGTCGTATGCGACTGACCATAATAATGGTTCACAAAAGTATATTGACCGACTTTGATCTCATCGCCGTTATCCACAGGTTTATCAGGCCCCACCGCTTGCGTCCCTTTGGACTTACCCTCAGTCATTCTATCCATGAGCTCCAGCCAAGACTTGCCTTCACCTCCCTCAATCAGCTCGATCATATTTGGGTGACCATAAATCACCGCATCTGGATAAGCAGCCCGGACAGCCTGATTGCCCAGCCAATGATCGCCGTGAATGTGAGAATTAAATACCGCCACCACCGGTTGATCAGTCAGTTTTTTAACTGCCCGCAATACCATTTCACCACTTTGAACAGTGCCGCCCGGATCATGCAGTACCACGCCAGCCTTGGTAATAATGATACCGGGGTTATTCATGAAACCCTGGTTATCTGGATTGGGCATGGTAATCGGCCCATGAATGACGTAGATGTTTTCGGTAATCTTGTCAGCTGGATAGTCCGGAATCGCTGGGCCACGTTCTTCGGCATTGACACTGAATGAAAGCAATGCGAGACAAAACAGTTTTAAGTATTTATACATTAGCCTACCTGTCGGTTAAAAAGAGTCGTCTATAAAAAAGGACGGCAGAAATCGGTAATTATTCCAGCGTCAATCATCAGATGACGAGGCAAAATGTGCAAACAGCTCTTCACCGGTCATATTATGCGTCTTATTCGAAAAACTATAATAAGCTGGTTTAGCGTCAATAAAAACCTGGTGATCAAAAACCAGATTTTTACACTCATCAAACAACCCGACTGGCATCATATACTGCTGATTAGCTTTCAACCGATAAAAGAGATGGCTACCACACTGACTGCAAAACCCCCGCTCCGCCCAATCAGATGAAGCATAGATTCTAATATTTTCTTCGCCCTCAAAAGAAACGTCCGTTCCGCAATCAGCAGCCATTAAAGGCCCACCCGTCCATTTCCGGCACATCCCACAATGACAGGCACCGACTTTATGATTCATCGCTTTTGCCGAAACTTTAACCGCCCCGCAAAGACAACTACCTTTCTCAAAACTGGTATCAGACATGGCCTATTCCTCCACAGTCAACTACATTCTTATGCATTCTTAAGTATACACTCCCTAAACAACAATCCCCTCCCCCCCAGGGGGAGGGCCAGGGAGAGGGGATCAAATCAAACAACCAACTTACCCAACCCCAAAACACTCACCAACATCAACACCCCACCAACCACCCGCTTAAACACTACATCATTCCGCAAAATCCGCTCATGCATCTTCAACCCAACAACATGCCCAATCGCCGCCACCGGCAACAACGCCAACGCTGACGTCAAATGCAACGGTACACCCAATACGGCAAAAGTACTCATTTTTATCGTCACCAAAACGAACCATAAAACGAACAACGTATTACGTAGTTGATCAGCCGTCACATTACGCATAAACACTGCCACCATCAACGGCGCCCCAGTCAAGGAAGTGCCGGCGACATAACCACCGACAATCAGCAGTAATTTATCCAGCCAGGCCTTATTACTGCGAACACTAATACTAAGCACCCAAAAGGTTCCATAAATCAGGCTGATTGAATAGATAAAAATCAACAGCCATTTGTTGGGTAGATTTAACAGCCCGAAGACACCGACCAGCGCAGCCGGGATAATGTAAATCCCTGACTGTTTTAAATAACCCCAGTCAACATTGTTCAGCCGTGTGCTGAGTGTCAGGCTTGAGAAAAATAACAGGTGGGCGCCGATGACGGGTAGCCAGAACAATGGCTGGTCGTGGACGAACAACATTAAGGGTAGGCCTAATGCTGCACCGCCGAAGCCCAGGCCGCTTCGGACGAAACCTGCCCAGATGAAGAATAGGGCTGTTATGCCTATTTGTAATAGAGTAAAGTCAAACAACATAAACAGGAATGACACCAAAAGTATTATTGCAAATATATTGATACCGTATAGCTAAAAAATACGAATAGCAAACATGTGCGATAAAATTCCTTTGAAATTATATATTATCTTTTTATAATACTAATTTGTTCATCCCTATTCTGTATTTTATATGCGCACTCAAATTAACACCAATATAATATCCGAAGAAAATTCAGAGAGCGTTATTCTAGGCAACCCAATTACTTATTTCGGCGAATCTATTGTTGCGTTTATTAAAATTCTTGGCTACACAGAAAGTTTACTTAATAACTGGGGCGTACAGGGTGATTCCCCCATTATACGCCTATTAGAAATCCGGGAAAAACAAATAGCATCCATAACTCAATTCCCGGAATGCAGTCGGATGCATTTACCCCAGGTTCTACATAGAATTACTGATACAAAACAGAATAACTCATTCTGCATTACATGGAACCAGTTTCCTGCGCATTACTCGATTTAAATAAAATGGCAATAACTTTTGGATACATCGCTGTTTACAATGCTACCAAGATCAACCCATTAACCATGGGGTATATTATACGAGGATAATATTGAAATCGATACTGCCTGGGATGAAAACTTCATGAATGCTGATCGCTGGGTATTATGCAACAAATATTGTCATCGTAAAATCACGGTCATTGAAGGATAGCTTGAGGTCCGAATTTAATGCTCTCCATTAAGATTTTCACAAATTTAGAAAGGAACTCTATAATAAACATGACATTAGATAAAGCAATCTATTTTCGAGTGTTAAATTGTTCCGATGGGCTTGTAATGATCGAACCCATATTATGAACCAGAAATCCCAAACAGAGTTGCAACCATAAATTAATCTTACAACTGGATTTCCACCATTTAAAGGACCAATGCTTACAGTAAAACATTTTTTAAACCCTATTAAATTTCTACTCAAATCTTGATAACCCGGATGCTGTTTCTGTTTAAACATCTCGCTCGAACTCGCTTAAAAAATTGGAAGAAATTAATCTGGCGTAATAAGCAACAGCTTTATAGCAATGGAACAATAAAACACCATCGCCAAGAAATGGTTAATGCCCTTGGAGCAGTGGAAATTACACCATCTGTCAATGGGAAACTTTTATAGACTAAATCGCATCAATTGCATCAGTAAAGGAGTCAGATTTATTTCCTTCAGAACCACCACCAGTAAACTTGAAACTTCCTTAGCATTAAAACCGTCCTTTCTTGATAATATAAAGCTGATACACCTTTATTCCTGTGATTTTGAAGCATTAAAAAACAATTTTATTTTATCCCCTCTCCCCAGCCCTCTCCCGGAGGGAGAGGGAGTCTAAGAGCGCCAGTGTTTTCACTGTTAGCCTTTTATTGCTTTGTCTATCGCTTCCAATCCAGTTTCCCATTCTACGCCCTGGTTTCCGTTGGTTGCCATTAATTCCATTAGTTCGTAGGCGAGTTGCCGGTTGGCTGGTGATAAGTCTCGTAGTTTGCGGAGGATGAACATAAAGCCGCTTTTTTCCATGCGTAGTGAGCTGATTAAGGCGTAGAGGATTAGGCTTTCGGCGCTTTGGGGGTTGGCTTGGATTTCTTTTTTACTTTGGTTAGGGTGTTGGTCATTGGTTTAGGTTCGTTTTTGGTTTTTAGTTTTAGAGAAGGTTGTGAGAAGCAACTTTTATTTTATCCCCTCTCCCTAGCCCTCCCCCTGAGGGGGAGGGGATTTAATGCGTTGTCGTTTTTCATGGTTTTGTTGTGGATTTTGGTTTGGGTTTATTAGCTACATTATCTCGTAGGTAGATTGGGTGTGCTTCTTCTGCTGGGACTGTTTGGCCTGATTCGATAAGTTGAATGGCAAGACGGGCGACATCTTCTGCCTGGGGGCGTTGGTCGGGATAGGTAGTATCTATTTTACGTTTCGCATCTTGCTTGCAGGCTTTCTTTGTACGTATCCCAGCCGCTTCCGGCGCCTATCCAGTTGCCTGAGCATCTGGGAGTTCAACCTGGTTTGGTGCACAGACTGTTTCTGTGCCTTGTAATTCTACTAAGCCATTTTTGCTGGTTTGGTAAATTCCCCAATAGACTTCCTGCATGCGGGCATCTAGTGCGGCGAGTATATTGGATGCTTTATATTCCCGAACACAGCCTTGTGCCAGGGCTGCCAGCGTTGAGACCGGCGCGACGGGTAAGTCGGCGCTAAAGGCTATTCCCTGGGCGATGCCCGTGGCTATTCGCAATCCCGTGAATGAACCGGGGCCACGACCGAATGCTACTGCATCTAGCTGGTTTACTTTGAGTTCTGCGGTAGCTAACAGTCGATCGATCATGGGCAAGATGATTTTTACATGTTCACGCGGAGCGATGTGTAATTCCTGTTTTACGGAATCATCAATAAGCAATGCTGCGGAACAGGCATCGGTTGCAGTTTCTATGGCGAGAATTTTCATTTCAAAGCATCCACATGAATGACTTGCTCCACCACTCCCTCCCCCTCAGGGGGAGGGCTGGGGAGAGGGGATAAAATCAGACGGTTGTTTATACGCTCCAGCACACTAGTAATATTATTCAATATATCGTTATTCCAGAATCGTATTATTTCATATCCCAGTGATTCAAGATATTCAGTTCTTTTTCTGTCAGCTTCAGTTTGTTCCAGGTGTTGGCCACCGTCTGCTTCTATAATGAGTTTAGCTTCGAGGCAGATGAAATCTACGATGTAGGGTTCAATTATTTGCTGACGTTTGAATTTGTAGTCTGAGAGCCGGTGGGCTCGGAGATGTTTCCAGAGGAGGTTTTCTGCGTTTGTTGAGTTTTTTCTTAGCATCCTTGCTAGGTGTTTCATTTTGATTCCCTTATAAGGTGGAAAAGATATTTATTTTATTCCCTCTCCCTGGCCCTCTCCCGGAGGGAGAGGGGATTGGGGATAATAGTGATTTTAAATATCATTATTGGTTGGCTATTTTCTTGCTTACTGGCTCTTCATCAAAAAATTGTTCAACATCCTGCAATGCTTGTGTTTTTGTCATATCTGGCAAGCTGTTCAGGAATACTTTGCCGTAGCTTTTGGTTAGCAAGCGGGGATCGCAAAGTACTAGAACACCTCTGTCGTTAACATCGCGTATCAAACGGCCTACTCCTTGTTTTAGCGTTATAACAGCATGAGGTAGTTGTTCATCTACGAAGGGGTTGCCGCCTTGTTGCCTAAGCGCATCAATGCGGGCTTGTAGCACTGGATCGCCGGGTGACGCAAAGGGTAATTTATCAATCAGCACACACGACAAGGCTTCTCCACGAACGTCGACGCCTTCCCAGAAGCTGCTGGTGCCTAACAAGACGGCATTACCTAATTCCCGGAAGCGTTCGAGTAATTCATTCCTGGGGGCGTCGCCTTGTACCAGCAATGGGAACGGACAAATACCGCGCAAGCCTTTGGCGGCTTCATTTAATGCCTTGTAGCTGGTGAATAGTAGAAACGCCCTGCCTTTGCTGGCGGCGATTACTTCCAGGGCCGTCGTCAGTACCGCAGCGTTATAGCCTTCACTGTTAGGTTCCGGCATATTGCCCGGTAGATACAATAAAGCATTACGCTGGTAATCAAAGGGACTGTCCAGCTCCAACTGCTGCGCATCATTTAAGACCCAGCCGATTAGAGAAATGTTCAAAACGGTGATTCACCGTCAGTGTCGCAGAGGTGTATATCCAGGTATCCGGTAGCAGTTCACGTTTTTCCTGGAAGGCTTCGGCGATATCGATCGGCGTCAGGTTTATCCTGAAGGATTGCCGGAAGGTTTCAAACCAGTGGATGTGATTGTCCGGTGGTTGGTCGGTGGATTGTAAAAGTTTTTGTTGCAAGGACAACGCACGCTTCCAGCAATTATCCAGCCCTTTACTGCGCGAGGCTTCATTCTCTAAGTGATGGGTTAATTCACTGAGTCGTTCGCGCAAATCTGTCAAACTGGCTATCAATTTTTTATTATCGGCAATCGTAGCCCAACTGGCACGCTGTTCAAATTTTCCCATCGCCGCGCGCACGTCACTGGTAGCATTTTCCACACTGCGTGCTAAATCTTGTAGCGCACCTGTTGCACCTGATTCTTTAACGTATTCTGTAATCGTATCCCGTGCCAGTTCCTGCAGTTGTCGGCTACTCAGGGTAACGCCAAAGAATTGTGAAGCCGTCGCTGGTAACTGGTGCGCTTCATCGATGATAAAGGCATCCACGGAAGGCAACAGTTCACCGAAGCCTTCTTCTTTCAATGCCATATCGGCGAATAATAAATGGTGATTAATCACCACCAGATCGGCTTCCGAGGCTTTTTTTCTGGCCTGTAAAACATGGCACTTGCTGTACCAGTCACATTCCTGACCCAGACAGTTATCGGTGGTTGAAGTGACGCGCTGCCATAAACTTGAATCTTCCGGCACGCTGGATAGTTCGGCAATATCACCGGAACGTGTGCGCTCTGACCAATCAGCTATTTTGACTAACTGATCCATCTGTTGCCGGTTTGGTAAGCGCCCTTCATCACGCGTTACTGACAAGCGATGTTGACATAGATAATTTGCGCGCCCTTTGAGTAATGCGATTTGTCTGGTAGAAATAAGGGCTTTCCTGACAGTCGGTAAGTCTCGGTGGAATAATTGATCCTGTAGATGACGCGTTCCGGTTGAGACAATTACCCGTTTTCCGGAAAGTAATGCGGGAACAAGATAGGCGAAGGTTTTACCCGTGCCGGTACCCGCTTCGACAATCAGCGTCCGTTGTTCATTGAACGCCTGCTCCACAGCATCTGCCATCGTCAGCTGCTCTTCTCTCGCCGCAAATCCGGGCACTTCGTGCGCGAGTGAACCGTTGTCTGTTAACCAGTCAGATGCATGCATAATTTATAATTCGCAAAAATGGTTCCATGGAGTACGTTTATAAAGCTGCCCCCTCCTCCTCAGGGGGAGGGTTAGGGAGAAGGGATAGAAATAAAAGGCAGTTGCTTTATCTAATCCCCTCTCCCCAGCCCTCTCCCTGGGGGAGAGGGGGCTATGAGCCAGACTGGTTATCCCAAACTTCATTTTCAATTTCACCGTCTTCACGCGTCCATACCAGATTGGCAATATTTTTAAATTTCGCCACGGACATAGCGCCGCGTTTTTTTCGGCTGCTGCTCGTTGAGCCTTCCATTGCCGTCTCTATTGCTTCACGTTCTGCTTCAAATATTTCACAGGTCTCATAGCTCTCATCCATTATCACCAGCACAACGCTATCCCAGTCCTGTTCCATTTTTAACTGGCCAATGCGTTGACCGGATTTACTGTCGTTAAAAATCACCCGCCCCTTGATCTGGACACGCCAGCCATCACGGCGACCTTTTCCTAGTGCGTCATAACCACCCGGCTTTTCTTTCAATAATTCAAGATTAAGGTAAGTGGCTGCATCATGCTCGGCTATTTCACCACTGATACCAGGCAAGGGTTTTCCCGTGGTACGCCGGAATTCGACGGCAAGTTTGCGCGCTTCGGCAATTAATTTTTCAACTGAATAAACGCCCAAGTGAAATCTTCTCGTTGTTAATTATCTTGTGAATGGGTGTAACTAATCATAGGCAGAGATTAGCAAACTATTAAATTCGTGCATCTCATCATTGTTAAAAACAAAACCACTCTGTAGGAGCGGCTTCAGCCGCGAGAACGATGTCACTGGCTATCGCGGCTGAAGCCGCTCCTACAGGTTTTCGCGAATTAATCAGCGCTAATACCAATGATAAGTAAACCGGAATCGCTTAGCGATAATATCTCTCAAAATCGCTGACTTTCTGTTCCGCACGCTGCGCGCCGGTTTGATCGTTACGTGCCCAGCGGGCTTTGGCTACAATTCGCCAGTTATCCATTTGTAACTGGCGATTTTGCCGGGATAACGCATTGGACTTTAGTGCGAGTTGTTCCGCTTGATCTGACTGACCTTGTTGTAATCTGACCGCTGCCAATTTGCTCCACAAGCGGGCATTACGCGGTTCAATTCGCAGCGCACGTTCCAGCGTATCGGCAGCCGCATCAGAATTACCCGACTGACCATACTGATCCGCCTTATCCAACAAAGCGACAACAGCATTATTGCCCTGCCGGGGTTGTGGCGATGAAGGTGAAAGTCCACCTCTGTCCGGAATGGGAATCGGTGCAGCATCTTCCAACGGCTCGGCCCGATAGATATCAGCTTCATCTGCAGGTAATGGGAATGTCTGTACATCGTCGCTGCCGCCACCCTGTCCGGCGGGCGCTTGACTCGTGTTGTCGATCACCGGCGGCATGGCTGTTCGCCCCATGCTACAGGCCGATAAAAAAGATACCAGAACAACCACTACAATCTTACTCATTGAAACCAGTCCTCTAACCAACGTGTCGGCGAAGGTGCCTCTCCACAAGGCGCCACCTCTGGCAACACGCCCTGTGTGATAAAGGGTAATTGTACGATATCTGTGCACTGCGTGCTCGCCAATCCACCGGAAAGCATATCCACTTCCCGCCACTCAATGGTCTCAGGTTGAGCCATCTGCACAGGTGAGGCACCAATCTGTTGGAACAGATCACCCCAGATCTGCATCGCACCACTCGCACCGGTTAATCCCATGGGAAGATTGTCATCACGGCCAACCCAAACCACGCCTAGTCGTTCACCGTCAAAACCGGCAAACCAGCTATCGCGTAAATCATCCGTGGTGCCGGTTTTACCCGCCAGTCCGAACTCTGATGAAAAACGATGATTGAGTGCCCGGCCCGTGCCCTGCGCTATAACACCCTGCATGGCGCGGGTAATCAGCAAAGCCGGTTCTGGTTCCACCACGCGGTTAACCTTCAAATCATAACGTTGCAGAGGCTCGTTAGCTGAATTAAGCACAGCTCGAATGCTGCGTAATGGCATTAGATAACCACCACTGGCAATGGTCTGATAAAACTCGGTGACTTCGAGCGGACTTAAATCCGCTGCACCGAGCAATAAAGAAGGATAGGCATTCAGCGGACTACTGACGCCCAGTCGCCGTAATGTCTGAATCACAGCATCAAGACTGAGCTCCATACCCAGACGTGCAGTGGCAACGTTATAGGAATTTGCCAATGCCTGATAAAGCATGACATCGCCATGAAACTGTTTATCGTAATTATTAGGTTCCCACACCGGTGATCCCCGTTGTTCTACCTGCAAGGGCTCGTCTTCAATCAATGTTGCCAGGGAATACTGTTGCGGACGTTCCAGCGCCGTTAGATAGACAGCCGGTTTAATCAGCGAACCAATCGGACGTTTCGCATCCAGCACTCGGTTGAACCCGGAAAATCCGGCTTTTCTTCCACCTACTAATGCTTGTACTTCTGCATTAGACGCATTGGTAATAATACCGGCACCTTGTAAATCTGGCCGGGTTTCTTCCATCGATGCTAAGCGTTTCGACAAACTGCGCTGTAACGACCATTGCACTTGCGGATCCAGCGTAGTAAATATCTTCAACCCTTCGCTGGTCAAATCCGATTCGTAATAGTCACGGCGTAACTGACGCCGTACCAGATCGAGAAAACCTGGAAAAGTTGTGCTGATACCCTTACCGGGATCAAGCAGACCAAAACCTTCCTGCCTGGCTGATTGTTCTTCACCACTGGTAATAATGCCGCGTTCACGCATGATGCGCAGCACCAGATCACGCCGGGTTCGCGCACGCTCCGGATGACGCCGTGGATCGTAGTAAGATGGCCCTTTGACCATACCCACCAGCATGGCAATTTGGCCGGTTGATAATTCATTGGCTGGCCGTTGAAACAGGAATTGGCTGCCCAGGCCAAATCCATGTATTGCACGCTGACCGTCCTGCGCCAGATAAATTTCATTCAGATAAGCTTCCATGATCTCATCTTTGTCATACCTCAACTCAAGTGAAATCGACATCAGTGCTTCATTGACCTTACGCCACAAGCTTTGTTTACTGGTGAGGAAATAATTCTTGACCAACTGCTGAGTCAATGTACTGCCGCCCTGCACCACATGACCGGCACGGATATTAGCCAGGAATGCCCGCGCAATCGCTTTAACAGAAATACCATGGTGTTTATAAAAAGTACGATCCTCTACAGCCACCAGGGCCTTAACCAAAGTCTCTGGAACATCATTGAGTTTCAACAGAATACGGTCTTCCTGGCGCGCAGTATGAATACTGCCAATCTCAAGCGGATCAAGACGTGCTATCGGTATGGTTTTTTTTGTGCTGGCGTCAGCTAGAGAACCGACCTGTTTATAATTAAATTGCACACGCAGGTTATGTGAAAGCTCCTCACCATCCCAGAACCGGAACGGCCGTGTCTTCAGGTGAAATTTCTTACCGTTGCGGGATACATCTCCAGGCCGTTTAACGCTACTGGTAAAACGGTAACCGAGCGCCTTTAGTTCTTCAGAAAATTGCTCTGGTGTAAAACGCAACCCGGCATAAAGCTCTAGCGGCCGCGCATAAACGCGTGCAGGCAGCGACCAGCGCTTGCCTTCAAACTGCCGGTAGACCTGAAAATCCAGAAACGCCATATAGCCGACCAGCAGCAACGTTAATCCCAGCATTAGCTTGAACCAGGGGAAACGGGATCGCCGTCTTGAGCGCCGGGATTTTTTGCGTCTATTTGTCGTTTTACGGCGCGTTTTGCGTACTTTTTTTACCATTAAAAATGTTTACAGAACCTGTTAGAAATATGGATTTGTTGGCTGCCCTAGTATACCTTTGTGACGAGAGAAGATGCAGTATAATAATATTATATTTATTATGCCTTTATGAGAGATAGTTCTTATTTTACACTCAACCTGCGCCCGGACATCAGATCGCCGCTCTCCCTACAAGTTTCAGCCATGGTAAAGACAGCCTTTTTCGTTTAGATTTGTAACTATCATGAGTCTCCGTCAATCCATTAATTACCCTTTCCGCAAGTTACTCTATTTATGGGTACGCACCGAGGCCTTGCCTAACCCGATCGACACACTCGATATAAATCCGGAGATACCAGTAATCTATGTGCTGGACTCACGCGCCTGGTCAAACCTTTTAGTACTTGAATCCGAATGTGACCGCCTCGGTTTACCTTCGCCGTTACGTCGAATAGCATCGCCTGAATTACAGGCTTGGCATTCTGTCTATACCATTGCACCACGCCAACCCTTTAAAGCCTGGCTAAACAAGTTACCCAAACGTTCAAGAATGTTACGTGGGATCGTTGAAATTTTACGCGACTATCCTGATCAGGAAATCCAGTTAATACCGGTCTCAATATTTTGGGGGCGACCCGTCGCAACACAGAAACACTGGTTACAAGTTTTGTTTGCAGATTCATGGCGGCTTGCAGGGCGTACCCGGCGTTTTTTTACTATCCTATTCCACGGACGCAAAACCCTGATAAATTTTTCCGAAATTATTTGCTACCGAGCGATAAATTCCGCTCAACAAACGGATGATGAAATTATAGATAATTTACAATCGGTCCTCTCGAACCGGCTGATTGAACAACGCACGGCCACCCTGGGTCCTGACATGTCCCACCGGCAAACGCTGCTAAGAGATTTGATTCTCAAACCGGATGTACAAAAAGCCATTGCCCGGCGCAGCGAAGAAGATAATCTCAGTATCTATCAGGCAAGCACCCAGGCTCACCGGTATCTCAAAGAAATCGTCGCCAACTGTACACATATCACTATCCAGGTTATGCAACGTGGGTTGACCGCATTCTGGAACCGGTTTTATTCCGGCATTGAAGTTACCAACCATGAATATCTGAAACAACTCGCACTGAACCACGAACTGGTTTACGTACCCTGCCACCGCAGCCATATTGACTACCTGCTTTTATCCTATGTTATTTACAGCGAAGGTCTTGCACTACCTTATATAGCCGCCGGTAAAAACCTGAACATGCCGGTGATTGGCTCCATCTTGCGCGGTGGCGGTGCATTTTTTATCCGCCGCAGCTTTAAAGGTAATGAGCTATATTCGACGGTAATGTTTGAATACGTTGCAGAACTCATTTCCAAAGGTGTACCCATAGAATATTTTGCCGAAGGCGGACGTAGCCGTACCGGAAGATTACTCAAGGCCAAACCGGGGATGCTGGCAATGACAGTGCGGGGGTTTTTGAAATACCGTAGTAAACCCATCGCGTTTATCCCGGTTTATGTTGGTTATGAAAAATTGCTCGAAAGCAAAGCCTATCAGGCAGAACTTTCAGGTGAGATCAAGAAGCGTGAAACCTTTATCGATTCGGTTCGCTCCATGCTCAGAATCCGGGGAGAGTTTGGCAAAGTCTCTGCCAATTTCGGTCAGCCAGTATTTTTGAATCAAGTACTTGATCAAAGCCATCCCGACTGGTCATCTGAAAACTATAACGATGAACTCCGCCCCACCTGGGTTCGGGATGTGGTTGGACAACTCGCCACCACAATCATGACACACATCAATCAAGCGGCAACGGTTAATTCAATCAATTTGATTTCAAGTGTTTTACTTGCCACACCTCACCAAACCATGGACGAAACCGAGCTGGCACAACTCCTGGAAATATATCAAACACTGATTCGTCATTTGAACTATTCCGAAAATATCATCCTCACCGAACTGACCGGCAAAGAGCAGATCAATCGCGCTGAAACTTTAAAAATGGCCAGGCGGCGTAACCACGAATTGGGCGACATTATCTTTTTAGATAGTAAACATTCAATATCCCTGACCTACTACCGAAACAACATTCTACATCTACTCGCATTACCCTCTATTATCGCATGCTGCTTCTTCAACAAACGCAGCAATAGTCGGGATGAAATAGTCAATCTGGTTTCCCTTTCCTACCCGTTCATTCAGAGTGAATTATTTCTGATCTGGGAAAAGGACGATCTGCCAGAGGCAATTGACCATATGCTCACCGTCATGGTTGACCAAGGTTTGCTGACAAACGATGCCACAGGTGACACATTCTCAAAAACCGGCTCTGGAAGTGTTGGTTCCAGCCACCTCAATCTATTAGCAAGAATCATCTCCCCCATTCTTGAAGTTTATTATTTAACACTTGCCCTGCTATCCCGCAATGGCTCTGAAAAAGTCCTCAGAGAAGACCTGGAGAAAAACTGTCAGCTCATGGCACAGCGCATTGCCATGATTCACCAGTTAAATTCACCGGACTACTCCGACAAAAAACTAATCTCGAATTTTATAGAAACCTTGATCAAAATTAACTATGTAAAGATATACGACACAGAACATGTCGAATATAGCGAAGTCTTTCAAAAAGCCGACCGGCGAATCCGCCAACTACTACCAAAAGAAATGCGCAGTAATATCCTGCAAATGTTGAAGATTACCCTTACAGAATAAGAAATTCGTTTAGGCCTGTGTCCTTAATCATGGTCGAGTAGATACCCATCCATCAGCAAGGAAAAGGCCAAATCAAAGGAGCCACCTTGTCAGAATGCTACGCTCAGGCAGGCAAGGAGGATAAAAATAGTCGGATTTCTGTCAGTCGCAGACAAATCCAGAGCGATTTCGTGGCCACCGGGAAGGAAACTGCTGGTCTTACCCTGCGATCTGAGCCAGGGGTGGGCAAGAACGCAATCATTACCCCTTGTAAGTTTATGAGGATATTAAAAGTTTTTTTCTACTGAGGGTCGCACTTTGCTTTGGGCTCGTCTACCATACGCTCCTGCGCGATTGAGAATTCGAGTTCCACACCTGAACGTTGACTTTAACAGCCCGAACATGGTCACGGGATCACGCTGAATAATGCATATCCGTTGATTGATTTGAGTCATTCGGATGTCCAGGTCAGTCACTAGCACTTTAGGCGGATATAGCGTCTTAGCTTGGTTCGCAAATAACGGCTAACAATTTTTTTGAGGATAATCCATGAACAATCCCTTTTCAGAACTTTCAGAGTTTATACCCGCCTTTGCAATGCAAGGGTATGTCATCTTGATGTTCGTCTTAGTCGTAGGCGGTACAATACTTGACATGCTTCACAAAAAAAGTGCGCAGTACTTTTTTGAGAATGCTAAAAAGGCGCAGAAGAGCGCAACCCGCACTATTAGTGGAGGAGAAAAAGCCTCGCTTGCAGTTAAAACCTTCACCAATGAGGTGTTAACTTCTGGTGAATTCTCCAATCCAAAACGCAGATTGTCCCACCTGCTCACCATGTACGGGTTCATCCTGTTTGTTGCTACTACGGCAATCATGATTTTTGCTTATCCAACAGCAGCGGACACTACGCCTTCAATCCTGCCATTTTTATGGCACCTGGGCGCACTGATGCTTTGTGTTGGCGGCTACTGGTTCTGGTTTGCCATTCGCGTTGATCTTGCCGCTGAAGGCAATCCCTGGAATCGCATAGTACGCGCAGACATGTTTATACTTTCGTTGCTTGCTACCTGTACATTTGCATTGATTTGGTCAGCAACGCAAGGATCTAAAATAGGCTGGTTGTTCTTCGCCCTGTTTATTATTTCCAGCACTGTCTTATTTGGTGGCGTGTTATGGTCCAAGTTTGCCCATATGTTCTTTAAGCCTGCCGCTGCTTATCAGAAGCGAGTCACCAAGGCAGATGGTTCGAGAGAAAATCTACCCGCTGATTTTGATCTGACGGATCCTGCCGTACAGAAACAGTTTCCGGATATCCCAGAATACATGGGCAAAAATCCACCCAACATGGGTCTTGGTATCAAGCGCGAATCTGCAAACCACTACTAACACTTATTAACTAATTTATATAATTTTAAGAGAGAAATATTATGCCAACTTTTGTATATATGACTCGTTGTGATGGTTGTGGCCAGTGTGTCGATATCTGCCCATCTGACATCATGCACATTGATAAAACTCTGCGACGCGCTTATAACATTGAACCTAACATGTGTTGGGAATGTTATTCCTGTGTAAAAGCCTGTCCCCACAACGCAATTGATGTGCGTGGTTATGCAGACTTCGCACCACTCGGTCACTCTGTACGAGTAAATCGTGACGAGGAAAAAGGCACCATTGCCTGGCGCATCAAGTTCCGCAATGGTAAAAAAGACTTCGACCTGCTCGCGCCTATCACGACCAAACCCTGGGGCACAGCTATTCCCCAACTTGCTAATGAATCTGCGCCTAGCCAGGAAATGCGCGACAGCCATCTGCTGTTCAACGAACCTAAATATATTCAACTTGATAAAGACGGCAAGGATAGTCTCCACACTCTCAAGTCCAATGGCCTGACATTGAAAGCAGGGGTGTACTACTAATGGCTTACAAAACTATTATAGAAGACGATATCGACGTTCTAATTGCAGGAGCGGGTCTCGGTGGCACCGGCGCTGCATTTGAAGCAAGATATTGGGGCAAGGACAAAAAAATTGTCATTGCTGAAAAAGCAAACATTGATCGTTCCGGTGCGGTAGCTCAGGGTCTTTACGCGATTAACTGTTACATGGGCACGCGCTGGGGTGAAAACAACCCGGAAGACCATGTTCGATATGCACGTATGGATCTGATGGGCATGGTTCGTGAGGATCTGGCCTTTGATATGGCACGTCACGTGGATTCGGCTGTTCATCAGTTCGAAGAGTGGGGCCTGCCTATCATGCGAGATACGAAGACGGGTACTTATCTGCGTGAAGGACGTTGGCAGATCATGATTCACGGTGAATCTTACAAGCCTATCGTTGCAGAAGCTGCGAAGAAGTCTGCTGACAAGGTATTTAACCGTATCTGCGTAACCCATATGCTGATGGATGATGCCAAAGAGAACCGCGTTGCGGGTGCTGTTGGTTTTAATGTTCGTACTGGTAATTACCATGTCTTTAAAGCCAAAACTGTTATTGTTGGTGCTGGTGGTGCGTCTAACATCTTTAAACCACGTTCAGTGGGTGAAGGTGCGGGTCGTGTCTGGTACGCGCCATGGTCATCGGGTTCTGCGTATGGTCTTATGATTGACGCAGGTGCGAAGATGACTCAAATGGAAAACCGTATCGTACTGGCTCGATTCAAAGATGGGTACGGTCCTGTAGGCGCTTACTTCTTACACCTTAAGACTTATACACAAAACTGTAATGGCGAAGAGTATGAATCCAAGTGGTTCCCGGCTCTAACGGAAATGGTAGGCAAAGAATATCTGGATACGGAAAACCAGCATTTGTCGCATAAACCAATTCCGACCTGTTTACGTAACCATGCATTTATCAATGAGGTGAATGCTGGTCGTGGCCCTATCCATATGGTCACTATGGAAGCATTCCAGGATCCTCATCTTGAAGAGATCGGCTGGCATAACTTTTTAGGCATGACCATTGGTCAGGCGGTACTTTGGGCTTCTACCGATGTAGATCCGAAATACGAAAATCCAGAATTGACTACCTCTGAGCCATACGTAATGGGTTCACACGCAACGGGTTGTGGTGCATGGTGCTCAGGTCCAGAAGATGTATCACCTGATGAATACTTCTGGGGCTACAACCGTATGACCACAGTCGAAGGTATGTTTGGTGCGGGTGATGCGGTTGGTGGAACACCACACGCATTCTCTTCAGGTTCTTTCACTGAAGGTCGTCTGGCTGCGAAAGCTGCTTGTAAGTACATTGATGACGGCAAGGCAGAAGGCATCCGGGTTTCTGACCAGCAAATTGCAGATCTAAAAGCAAAGATCTACAAGCCAATGGAAACCTATACTGTTTATCGTAACGAAATTGTTGCTGGCGATGTCAATCCAAATTACATCAATCCAAGACAGGGTCTTGATCGTCTGCAGAAGCTGATGGATGAATACTGTGCTGGTTTTGGTGTTAACTACATGACCAACGACAAGCTACTGAAAATCGGACTCAAGAAAATGGGTGTTTTTGGAGAAGATCTGGAAAATATTGCTGCTCAAGACATACACGAGCTACTACGTGCATGGGAACTGAAGCACCGCTTCCTTACTTCTGAGGCCGTGTTCCAGCATACTTTATTCCGTAAGGAAACTCGCTGGCCTGGTTACTACTACCGTGGTGATGCGATGAAACTTGATGATGAAAACTGGCATGTGCTGACCGTTTCTCATCGTGATCGCAACACCGGTGAGTACACCATGATGAAAGCACCTTGTTACCACCTGGTAAGTGATGGTGAAGAATAAACAAATATTGGCTAGCATTTTTTAACAGCTAAAATATATTTGCTTTAATAAAGGGCCAGCATGTTGTGTGTTGGTCCTTTTTTTATCCATACTGGATTATATTGACGAAATGATATGAACATTCTCGAAAAAACAGATGAAGAGATTTTAGAACTTGCTCATCCTATGTGGGAAGATCTTATTAAGTTCTCTAATGAAGAAAATTACGGTGCGTTTACCCGAAATTTTTCTGCTTCGATGATGATGGGTGCCAATGAGATTGAAATGGGCAAACAGTTTGCAAGAGCCGAGCTAACAAAAAACCTGTCTGAAAACTATGACTACCTCGGCATGATTCGCCGTGGTGAACATGTGACGGTACTTTATAAACAAACCAATACCAAGAAAGAAGGTGAATGGCTTGGTAGACTGGTGCTGGGTTATGAAAAGGATAAAGTGAAAATTTTTGGTGCCACACTCTTTTAAGACAGGCTTATCCAAAACAGTATATTAAGGCAGGCCCTTCTATTATGTCAGAAACAATAGAAAACGAAAGATTCGTTGAATTAAATTATAAAGTCATCGATGTGAAAACCGGAGATGTGCTCGTCACTGTCGATTATCCGCTGGGATATGTTCATGGCGTAAATGATGTTTTATCTGAACAGGTCACAAAAGAACTCGCTGGAAAAATGGTAGGCGATATCATCGAAGTCCCCATTGATACTAAACAGTTATACGGTGAGAGAGATGAATCGCTGGTGTTTACCGATCGCATCGAAAATGTACCGGAAGAATATCGGGAAATCGGTATGACTATCACCATGGAAAATGAAGAAGGTGAACCCAAAAACTTTATCGTTACTCGCTTCGATGACGAAACCTTAACTGTTGACGGAAATAACCCGCTTTGTGGTAGAGATGTTGTTTTCACGTTAGAGGTTTTGACCATACGTGAAGCGACTGATGAAGAAATCGACCTTGGCGGTGCCGTTGGCGCTAATCCGGATCTCAATGAAATTCTCCAATAACTACATTTTCTACCCAGACAGTCAGCCACTGGAACGGGCAATAGCCCATTACAACAGCTTACTTGATGATCCAGCAGCCCATGCCGATTGCGCACCGGATACCAAAGCGGCCGTGCAGGATAATTTTACTCATACGCGTGGCAATTACGAACATCTTCGTTACAGTAATAATATACTGGTCACTGCACGTGAGACACTTGAGGCTAAACTTGCTGAAACAGCCCGCGAACAAAACCCTTTAGACTGGGCTGAACTACAAAACAATCTTGGTAATATACTTGCGGCTATTGGCCAGCAAATGAGAGACGATGATTTGTTTGAAAAGGCCATTGCCGCATTCAAGCATGCTCTTGAGGAATATAATCAGGAACAGTTACCACTCGACTGGGCTGTAACACAATATAATCTGGGAACAGCAGAACAGGCCCTGGGCAGGCAACTGAATGATTCAAAATTATTAAAATCATCTATCGATGCTTATACTAATTCGCTACTGGAATGGTCCCGGGAACAACAACCGTTAGAATGGGCATCAACCATGTTCCAGCTTGGTGCTACCTTTCATGCCCATGGCAAGCTTCTCAAAGGTAATCGCACTTTCCAAAAGTCCGTCGTCGCCTATAAAAATTCACTTAAAGAACTGGATGCAGATAATGCGGCCCTGGAGTTAGTAGCTACTCATAATAATCGCGGTGCCGTTTTACAACATTTAGGTGAATCAGAAGAAAATTCAGAACGCCTGGAAGAGGCGCTAAGGGCATACGAAACAGGATTATTAGTGTGCCAGGAACAACAATTACCCATCCATCTGGCAGCAATGTGCAAAGTAAACATAGCCACTACACGTTGCGTGTTGGCTGAGCTAACGAAAGATTCAGCTGTTGCCCAAGAGACGGCAGATGATTTTGAATTGATTATTGAGTTATTTCATAACGCCTTACAGCCATTGTGCTTAAAGCACTGCGAAGAACAGTTTAAAAAGGCGCAATTATTATCGGGTACCACTAATTAGCATGGGCGATGCATGTATTTTTTGTCAGTTAAGAGATGAGAGGATTCTGGATGAATGTGAATACACAATAACTTTTATCGATACATATCCCGCGACTCCTGGCCACTCATTGGTTGTTCCGAAACGGCACTTTGCCTCTTTTTTTGAAGCAACAGAAAACGAGTTACTGGCTATGGGCAAGGCCATTCAAAAGGCTAAAGTCATTTTAGATCAAGAATTCACACCCGATGGTTACAACATTGGAATTAATGTTGGAGAGGCAGCTGGGCAGAGCGTTCAACATTTACACGTGCATGTAATGCCAAGATACAAAGGTGATGTTGAGGATCCACGGGGAGGCGTGCGATGGATTTTAAAGAACAAGGCTAACTACTGGGAAGACAAATAGTGACTACAGTATTAAATCCGCTCAGAAAGTTGGTAGTCGACATTAATAAATGCGCCAATTTCTGCTAAAAAGCGGATCGTTCGAGCGCCGAACCCAACATCAGGGACTGATTCATCTTTATCAGTAGACAATACCAAAACCACCCCAATTCTGGGAGATAAATTCTGACTTTTAATCACCTGTAGAATCTTTTCTTTGACCGGTTCCAGTTGCTTAATGACAATGTCCGTCAAGGCATAAACATCCACATCATCAGTGATCGTATCCGTCGATAGCTCCCATGAGCTGATAACGGGCTTATCCAGGCTGCCTCCAGTACCGGCAGCATTGACTGAAGTGGGTTCTATTCCAAGCAGGCGTGTAATGTCATCGGGATTGAAATGATAACCAGCAAGTGAGAAGTAAGCCCGTCCTTTATTAGATACCAAGATGCTGCCCTCGTCGATGAACCGTAAATATGGCGAGAGATTATAACGTATAGATCTAATAGATGCCTGTTAAATCAGACCTCTTTGGCCTGCATTCCAGATTTGATTCCTTTCAGGATGAACTTCTCTAGACCATTCAAGTCAGGTGCCTCATCTGTAAGATGAGCCACAATTAATTCAAAGACACTTACTAGCTGACAGCCTCAAGTTTTTCTTCTTCAACTTTTTCTTGCTCTGCTTCCAGATCGTCTGTAGCTGACTTGATTTTCTCTGAAAGACTGGCTCCTACTTCATCCAGTTGTTCACGCAAGCGTTCATTCTCGCCTTCAAGCACTGTCACGCAATCATTTAATTCACGGTTATTGCCCTGAATCTTATCCAGTACTTTTTCCATTCCTGCCATGTTTTCATCAGCAGGTAATTTCACAATCAGTGTTCGCAAGTTTTCAATGGTTGTTTGTTGATCGCTAACCATTGTGACCAAACTTCCCTTATCCTGCTCATCTGATTTGCTTTGGTTGGCATTATTTTCGAGTATATCTACACAACGGATCAGTTCTTTATTCTGTGTTTCATAGGTTTTTAGAATCGCCTGTATATCTTCATAATTTTCTGACTTTTCTGTTTGAGCATTCAAGCTGTTACTTATCTCATTAACTGCCGTATTTTGACTATCAATGATATTTCTTAAATTCGAAAACCCGGTTTCCTCATCTGTGTCAAGCTGACTGCCATCCGAACCTTCTTCTGCGTTGCCAAGTATACTGGCACATCCCTCTTTCAAAACTTTCTGATATTCATCAGTATCCTTGTCAGCCTTTTGTAGATCAGATTCCAATTGAAGATAATCTTTACGTAACTTAATCGCCCTGGCCTTATCCGGGTCAGGATCATCATCGTCCTGCTCAAGGCCATCTAACTTATTTTGTGTACTACTCAACTCTTCATCAAGATACCGCTCATAAGATTTATTATCTGAATCTCCAGTCTCTTTCTTAATTGCTGATACACGGTTGCTACGCCACCAGAAATAGGCAGTTGTGCCTGCCAGTACTGTAGCCAGTTCGGCAACCGCTAAAAACACATACAAGTTTATTTGCATATTCTCTATCTATTCCTTAGGTGGCTGGCACTTGTTCTTCACCAGCTTCTTCCTCATCAGTTTCTTCTTCAGATTCGGCTGGTTTATTACGGCGCTTTAGGATCCACCAAATCCCCGCTCCAATTAATCCCAACAACAGGTTAATACCCATAAAGATACCAACGACTGCACCCACGCCCATGCCCTCATCGTCCTTTTCAATTGCTTCCGGTTTGGGATCTTCTGGTTTTTTATCTACCGGTTCCTCACTTACTTCAGGTGTAATTTCCGGCTCTGAAACGGGTTCTGTTTCTGGAACCGGCTCTAATTCTGGTTCCGGTTCAGGTGCAGGATGTTCATCTGCACCTTCCTGTGGCGTAGCAATATTAAAGTTAATGATTTTCTCGCGCTTAAAGGTTTCTCCGATAGCTCGCAGACTCAGCCGGTAAGCACCCGGATTTTCATACGCCAGGGTATTACTGTAGTGACCGTCAGCCGCCTTGCGGTCGCCATATTCACCGTTATCAAATAAATTAAATTCAGCCGTGGCACCGTCAGGATCTTCTATCGCCAGATAAAATTCAGTCCCCGTCAGAATCGCTTCCCGATCCAATAACTTACCGTCTTCTTCCAACCAGGCCTCAATCACCATATCGCTGTTTTTATCCAGCTTCAACTCTTGCGAGTTATGGTGTAAAGACATATTGGTGACAATATAAGCGCGATTTTTCCCGGAAGTTGATAACAGTTTCCAGGTGCCTGGTTGTGGATATTTAATGGTGATCATGTCGAAATGGTGTGAAGCAAACCACTTCAGGTTTTTATTATTTTTAGCATTTTTTGATCTGAGTTTTTTTCCATCTGGAGTTTGTAGATATACTTGCGCCCTGGAATTTTCTTTGGATGCCACTAAAGTCACTTCCTCAATAGACTTATCGACAGTGAATTCACCACCTTCGACTGGCAGCATGTCAGGGTTTTTTGCAGTCTCAAATATTGCTGCAAATACCTCGTGCAAGTCTTTGTCATTCTGCGCCAGCCGATACAAAGCGCCGGTCTCATCTGCCAGATGCTGCATCAATTCAACATCTGAAGATTCAGTAAAGGCAATAGTATAAACCTTAATATTTTTTTCTTTCAGTGTCTTTGTAATCGTGTCGCGAACATCAAAAGTTAACCGCTCATCTTTTGCTTTATCACCGACATCCATTTTACCGTCCGACATCAACACCAGCATTTTTTCCTGGTCATTATTACCAGACTTGTCGAGCATGGCTATGCCTTTATTCAATGCATCATGAATATTTGTGTAGACACCTTTTGAGGTAACTTTGTCAGCAGCCTTGAGGATTTTTCGCATCTTTCCAGGGATGGGTGGTGTCAACTTCAACACGGGATAACCACTATCACTGAAGCTAACCAGACCTACACGATCTTCTTCCCGCAGCAATGACATAAATAATTTGGCAGCGGGCACGCGTAATTTCTTAGGATCGTTCTTGGCCATGCTGCCAGAACTGTCCATGATAAGCACAGCATCTACACCCGTTTTGTTTTCATCTGCAAAAAGCTGCGTGCTGAATAAACAAAGCAAACAGATAAAACAGCGTAAATAATTGTCCACTCCGTGTCTGGAGTGCCAGGAAACAGTTGGCCTAATCTGTGAAAGCATCTTAATAATTCCTTTTAATCCATTGTTATATATAGTAATAATGGATAGTCCAAATTAGCAAAGTAGTGCTATTCAGGTTAACGGCACAATGCAGAATCAATTGAGATTCAATTGCTTAAGATGATTTTAGAAGAAAGCGGCAGGTATGCCAGGTTTGAACTTTAGTGTGGCCGACTGAAACATGCTTTCCTGAGAGTGCGATTAATAAAGCATAAAAAGAAGAACAATAAGCGAGGTGTTTGATTTGTGTGGCACAGGTTAAATTATGTCACAATCGATGGAGTTTGAAATTGGGAGGACGATCATGGCTGATGTAGCGCAATCAGATCGGGCAATTGATCGCTTGCTAGCTGAATATGGTGAAAGCCACCAAAACCCGACTAACAAGAAAATTCACTGGTTTGCCGTTCCAACAATATTCTGGACAGTGGTGGCTCTGTTGTGGTCGCTACCAGTGCCAGAATTTATGACTGCCCTGCCACTGGTAAACTGGGCGACCATCGCGCTTGCCGGTGCCGTTATTTACTATTTCACCCTGTCGGTTCCGCTCGCCATTGGGATGCTGCTGTTTACAATATTCTGCATGGTTGAGGTGGTGATATTCCAAATGCTGGTGCCTGTCGCCCTGTGGAAAGCCGCGCTGATAATATTTGTCATTGCCTGGATCGCGCAATTCTATGGCCACAAGATTGAGGGCAAGAAACCATCCTTTTTCAAGGATGTCCAGTTTCTGTTGATCGGGCCGGCATGGCTGATGTCGTTTATCTATCGCCGCTTCGCTATCAGCTATTGAATGGCCTGATCTGCTATCAATCCTTCCACTCAACCGGATGAACTACATAACCGGTGTCAATACCTTTAAGTGAAACAGTGCGTGGTACACCAAAACGAAGATCGCCTCGTGCTTCGATAATTTCTCGAACAATCGGCGACACAAGAATCTCTCCACCTGTGGCTTGAGCCGCTACCCTGGCAGCGGTATTAACGTGTATTCCCAGGAGCTCACCACCTTCCAGGGCAATAGCTTCGCCAACATGGGCACCGGCGCGAATTTTAATCTGTGACAGATTATCGTTGGCATGAGCAGCATGTAGGTGCTGTTGAATTTCAATCAGAGCGTCGATAGCACCCCGGGCAGAATCGAACGTCAGCATGAAGCCATCACCCAGCACTTGAATTTCAGTCCCGCCATAGCGCTTCAGTGCTTTGCGTATTAGGTCGTTATGTGCAGAAATAATCTCGAACCATCGCGTGTCACCCAGCGCGCGTGCTTTTTCTGTTGACAGTTCGATATCCGTAAATACAATCGTCAAAGTTCGTTCGCGGGAATGATGGGTGATCGCTATGGAACCTCGTTTAGCAACGCTGTTGGCAACTTTTTCGATAGATGAAAGTGCCGCTCCCGGTTCAGGCGTTACGTCTACTTTCCGCGAACAACCACCGAGTTCGATAGTTGTATTACCTAATCTCACTAAGGATCCAGCTTTAAGTGCTGTCACGTCTGAAAGCCGCACACCATCGATCGTTGTTCCATGAGTACCACCGCAGTCGCGTACCTCAACACCGCCTTTAACCGGACGTAGTTCGAGATGCTGACGTGATACTTGTGGATCATCGACCAGCACACCCGATCCATCACGCCCTACAAAAATGGGGTCGACAAGCAGCAAGTACAACGCCGTGCGGCCAGGTTCGCGGATAACAATCACCGGGGCATCACTTAATGTTGGCATGCAACTGGCCTCTCACCGGCACCGAGAAAACGGCGTTGGGCTTCAGCATCCCAGGCCGCTAATTGACAGATCGCTGATGTATCTAACAAATTCCAGATATCAACCGAACCGTCCATTCCCGCCGTTACAAACCAACCGTTTTGTTTGCTCGTCAAGATACGCCATTTCGCAGCACCGGGCAGCCCCAATGGCTCGCCGATGCGCAGTCCAAGTTCGCGATCCCACAAACTGATCGTACCGTTACGTGCACTACTCACCAATGTCACGCCATCGGCCAGAAAAGCAATGTCTATCGCGCCTCCAGGGTGTGGCGTCATGTCCCGAATTGCTGCCGCATTGGCGACATCCCAGAGCGTAACGACTTCATCTGCATGAGCAGTTGCCAGTACTTTCCCATCCGGAGACCATGCAACACTCCAAACAGTATTGTCATCAGCGACCCATTCCGAACGAATTTTTGCAGATTCGATATCCCAGATTCGTATTGCGCCAGTGCGATCAGCGACAGCAAGTGATGCTCCATCGGGAGACAAAGCCATTCGAGTAACACCGCCGGTGTGCGAACCCATTGGCGTTCCAATTGGCTTAAGAGTTTCGGGGTCCCACTGTTTTACTATGCCGTCGGCAGCTCCGGTTAAAAGACGTTTGCGTCCTGGATGAAAGACAATGCTGGTTACAGAACCACTGTGCGCATTGTTAATACTGGCGAGTTGTTTCCCTGAGCTAACCTCCCATACTGCAATCGCCCCCTTTTGATCACCTGCTGCTACCAGTCTGGCATTGGCATCCAAATCCACAGCCCATATTTTTTCTGATGACAATCTGAATGGGCCGGCGTTTAAATCCCCGGTTACCACATCAAACACCTGCACTGCCCCTGCACCATCACCGGTTGCTATTAGCGATTCATCTGCACTCATGCCGAGGCCAAAGACCCCGGCCACGTGCCGTGGCAGAGAGCGATAGAGTTTCCCTGTACTCGGTTGCCAAACTCGCAGAGTATGATCCAGCGCAAGCGATACCATTAAATTACCCAATGTTTGATTCGCTGCATCGATCACTTGCGAATCGTGATGTGCGGTTGAAGCAGCGATAAGCGTTGCCGCCTGAATATCCCAAAAGAGTATCTGACCTTTTTCATCACCAGCGCTCAGCAGCCCGTTAGTATCAATCTGTATACCACGCACGTTCGCCGCGTGTTTAGAAAAAGGTTGCGCCAATCGTTTTGCAGTTTTTGTATCCCAGAGACGCACACGACCATCACTGCTCGCAGTTGCAAAACTCTCACCGTTTGGATGAAACACGATTTCCCAGACATCACTACGATGCGCATTAAATGGCCCCAGAACAAGTTTTCTATCTGACATTCGCCAGCCCTGAACTTCACCCCGCCCATTGCCCGCAAATAACAGTTCCCCATCAGGGCTAAATTGCACCGTGAGAAAATCACGGTCTATGTCAGCTACGATCTCGGGTGTAGCACCACTATCAATATCGAAAATCCGAATTGTCCCATCCTCCGCCGCTGTAGCGACAGACCTGCCATCCGGGGAAATCGCCACACTCCAAAGAATTGTACCGATATCCGACAGGAGTTTTGGTGTTGGTCGAATAGACGGATCGGTGAAATCCCAGGTCATTATTGTTCCGTCGAGGCTGGCACTTAACAACATGGTTCCGTCTGATGAAAAAGCCAATTCCTCAATTGCACCACCGTGCGCTTTTATTGGAGGGCCCAACGATGTACCGACTGCATCCCATAGTTCAATGGTTCCGTTTCGATTTCCCGTGACGATGATATCTGCCTTTGGGTGAACGCCTACGGTCAACGCATCGCCGACGACACGGGATGTTGATGCTGGCGAATACGGTGCAGCAACCAAAGCAGAAGTTGCATTCACAAATGTCGCTCGCGCCTCCACGGGTGCTACTCCGGTTCTCGCGATAACTTCTGACGCCAGCGCCAGCGCCAATCGAGGATCTTCATTCACAAGATCTGCTGCCTGAGTAGAAAGAGATTGCGCCAGCCTTTGTGTTGCAGCCTCTTCGTTTTTCTGAGCACGCTGAAAAGCAGTAAAAGCGATGGCGGATGAAATGAGCGCTGCTACAGTCAGTCCAGCCAGTGAAATAAACGCCAAGCGCCGATTGCGGCGAATACGTTGTTTCGCAGCCGCTTCTGCAGCCTGGGCTGTTTCTTCAGCAAGCGTCGCTGCATCAAGGAAATCAACTTCAATTACATTGAGCTGGTGACGATGCGTCTCAATCCATTCAGTCGCTGCTGCCAGTGGTGTACCGTGGTACAACAAATCCGGGTCGCGTTTTTCATCCAGCCATTCCTGGGCTGCATGTTCTATACGTTGCTGAAAACGCAAATCATCACGCGACTCGTCTATCCAGTTTCGTAATCGCGGCCAACTGTAGATGATGGCCTCATGAGCCAGCTGAATATTGTCCCGATCGACGGTTAATAGCCTGGCCTTAACCAGTGCATCGGCAACGTGCTGCATCACAGCCGGGTCAATGTCGGATTTGAGATCACTAATATGAACCGGACGCCGCGTGTCTGGAACACCATCACCAGGGCTTATCATACGTAACAGCAAGCGCCGGGTTGCTTCGCGTTCAGCAGCATTAAGTTGATCGGTATACAGTGCTTCAGCACTCTGGCCAATCGCACCGGCGACACCGCCTGTTGCGCGGTAACCCTCAATCGTTAAACGTGACCCGCTACGCCGCTGCCACGTCTCGGCCATCGCATGGGAAACCAAAGGTAAGGCACCGACCGCCGTTGCACCTTCTTCCAGAACCGCATCCAGTAATGATTCTTCAAGACGCAATCCGGCACGCCGTGCCGGTTCTGTGATTGCTTCTTTTAATTCAGCTCTGGACATTGGACCAACTAATATCTGATTATCATTGATTGCATGCGCCAACCAGGCGAACTTGGAAGATGTCGCATAAAAATCAGCCCGAATAATAATAATCAGCCGCACCCGGCTGTCGGCTGGATCAACTATCGAGGACAGCGCCTCTAAATACTCATTACGTAACTCATCAGAATGGTCGAGCGTAAACAACTCTTCGAACTGATCGATACAAATAAGCACGCCACCGGCAATATCCGTTATTTGCTCAGCTGTTCGCCGCCATTGCATGGAGCTGGATTTAATATTCGTGTCAGATGGTTTAGCACTTAACCCATCCAGTGCTTTGCCTAATTGATACTCAAGTTCTTCCATAGGTTTGGAGCTGGGTGTAAACAGCACAACTGGCCAGCGATCGCTATCTACAAGCGCGCCAGATTGTATCGCTGGAATTAAACCGGCTCGTACCAGTGAAGATTTTCCGCTACCCGATGCACCGCCTACCACCAGGATGCGACGAGTTCGGAGCCTTGATACAAGATCGGTGACCACGGCATCGCGGCCAAAGAATCGACCCGCATCACCGGGTTGGAAAGCGGCCAGGCCTTGATACGGACACAGGTCAGTCTTATAACGTTTCTTTGCCGCATGATCCCCAGGGAAAGCACTGGCATCATCACCGATCGCCTCGATAACAGCCGCGCGCCATTCATCAATATCAGCGAAGCGTGAGTCAGGATCCGATGCCAGGCCACGCCGCATCACCGGCACCCATCGATCCACCAACATCTCCAGCGCTTCATCCAGCTTATTGGGTTCCGGTGGCGATTCACCTGTAACAACATTCCACAGTACGGCAGTCGCACCGTAGACATCTGTCCTTGGGCTAATTTCTGCATCCTGATCTGACTGTTCCGGCGCTCGAAACCGGGGTGTTCCCGCTAACACGGATAACTTGCCATCCGAGTTAACAACATCTTTAGCCAATCCAAGATCGCCAAGCAACACGCGTTCATCGCTGCCGATGAGTCCTGAATGGATAGCGGTGGCGACATCGCGGCGCGAATTTATACTGGCGGGGCCGGTTCTCTGGATGAATAAATTATTAGGGGTGATGTCACGATGCACAAAACCCGATGCATGCAGAGCTGAAAGTCCTTCGGCCATAGCAGTCACTATGGCTCGAAGGCTTTTCATATCAACACCGATACCGGCCCGGCCAGTAAGACGATCAGCAAGGGATCCGCGGTCGGCAAGATCCATGACAAAGAACGGACGGCCGTCTTCCAATTCACCGATATCGTGAACAGTAACCAGATGTTCACTATGCACGTTGCGCAGAAGACGCGCCTCGTCCACAAACCGCTTTCTTATATCCGGATCAGCCGCCCAGTCGGCACCCAGAATTTTAATCGCAACGGAACTACCGAGTTCCTTGTCCTCTGCACTGACAACTACGCCGAAACCACCAACCCCAAGAATATTACCGGTCTGATATCGTCCGATATGCTCGGGAAGTTGGGCGATCACGTTGTCTCGCTATTTTATAGATGAGAACTAACATCGATACAGTGAGACACCTTTGAATCAAATACCGCATGGTCGCGGCCTGCCGCTGTTACACACATGGTTTTTGATTTGTTGCGGTTAGTAACAGATGTGGCACCATCTGTCGTGTATTTTGGATACACATCAGTCGGTACCCAGTCGCCCTGAACAAGACCGTTTGCTTCGGCGTCACTACTCACCTGTCCTGCCGTAAATGTGTCCCAATAAATATGGATGTGGTTACGGGAAACATCAGGCAGAAAATTTGCCTCGAATGTGATGTCCAGTTCGTCACCGGACTTGCTGACATTCGCGATTTTAATTTCGCAGCCTTCAGCCGGACAGGCATTTGCTACCGGATCCTTGGCATACCCATTAATGCTGGTGCCCATTAGAACGGTCAGTAACGCTACTGGTAGAAACGTACGATTGTTGCTGTGCTTTGTAGTGTGATTTTTAAACATTAGATGCTCCTCATTCGTTAAGGTGTCGAGTAATTTATTAATTTTTCACGACAGTCATTCCATCCAGACGTAAATAGTAATTTAGTTTATTAAAATATTATTTAGTCCTGCAAGACGATTACGCCCTGCCTGATACAAAGATACCCTACCCACGTCTCGCTTGAAACGTAAATATGTCACAAAACTAACGTGAATATTGCAACGACGCCGACACCCCTCTCCCCCTAAAGTAACACTCAAGCGAGGCAAACCGGGGAATATGATATGTCACAGATTAAACAACAATTAATAAGCTGTATCTTAGCGGTATCTTCTATCACCACAAGCTTTCCGCATTGGGAGAGTCCGGCGCACAACAGTGGCAGATGAGTCGTCTAACGCAACCAAGCCAAGCTGATCTGCACCGCGAGCAGCAAGGCCACATCATGATTTACCATGGCATGACCGACAAGGTAGTTGTTTCTGCTTTGGATGATAACTTCGAACGAATCCAGTCGATGATGTTTACTGGCACGCTTGTGACCGATGATACTGGCGAGGTAGCTATTGATCCAGACACTGGTGAAGCGATTACTGAACACGATGGGTGTGACTGATTATTTAACGAGAATCTATAGGCGCGACTTCAACCGCGATGGACTCACCGCTGCCCCATCGCGGCTGAAGCCGCTCCTACAGAATTCGCACGTTTCACTATGACAAGATGTACTACACATCAGAGATTCCCTGGATGATTAAGATAGCGTAACTGTAGTCAACCCCCTATTATTCCAAAAATGATAGGTAGCTCGAATACACAATACAGCACCCTTAAATTGTTACGGCCTGCGTATAACTGGCCACGGCCGCAAGCCAGTCAGCTTCGGGGGGATTTCGAATCAGCACTCATCGGTGCCTTCATCGCAATTCCTCAAGCCATTGCCCTGGCAGCACTGGCTGGCTTGCCACCTCAGTATGGTATTTACACCAGTATCGTTCCGGTGATGCTGGCTATCCTGTGGGGGTCATCCTGGTTTCTGGTATCCGGGCCTAACACGGCAATGAGTTTAATGCTTGCGGCTGCCGTAGCACCGTTAGCATTACCGGGTGAGTCGCCGTACCTGGGTTATATTCTGTTATTGACACTCATGGTCGGGCTTATTCAATTGGGTGCTGGATTAGTCAGAGCAGGCTCTTTACTTAATTTTGTATCAAATACTGTCATTGTTGCTATCACACATGCTGTTGCACTGATGATGATTCTGTCGGCGCTTGCCTCAGTGTTGGGATTAAAGCTCGATCCGACTGCTGGATTTTTCCTCAAATGCTGGCAATTGATGACGCAACTATCAGACAGCAATCCATGGACATTATCCATAGCACTACTAGTCGTTGGGGTGGGTTTGTTGTCCCGGCTCTGGAGCAGGCGTTATGCCTTATTATTAGGCTTGATCGCCGGAACACTCGCCGTGTATCTTTGGACACACTACGCTAATGGCGACGCTGATTTAATACCCTTACTTGGAAGTTTTCAGCTATCCCTGTTTGCCTGGTCGACGCCAATTTCAGATGCATCTACTTATGGTGTGATGCGTAACCTGTTGGGTAGCGCCATGGTCATCGCGTTCGTAGGCTTGATGCAAAGTGTGGTGATTTCACGATCTCTGGCATTAAAATCCGGTCAGAACATTGATGCCAACCGCGAATGCGTGGGCCAGGGTGTTGCTAATCTGGTTGCACCCTTTATTTCTGCTTTTGCTGGATCAGGTTCTTTTAACCGTAGTGCAGCACACTTACAATTGGGCGCGCGAACCCCGATGGCACTCATCTACAGCGCACTGTTGTTATTGTTCCTGGTTTTTGCCGCACAACCTTTGCTAGCCATAATCCCCCAGCCAGCAATTGCCGCCATGTTAATTTTAATTGGCATCGGACTCCTCGATTTTTCAGCCATACGCCGGATACTGCTATCTCGGCAAGAAACCATTATCTTTATTTCTGCACTGATAATTTCACTGGTATTCGGCTTGACTGAAGGTGTTTTGACCGGTGTCTTATTGTCATTGGTGATCTATCTGAAACGCACTTCTGTACCACGCGTTAATCTTTCCGAACGCAGGAGCAGAGATGGACGTCCGGTAACTGAAGTAGGCATCGACGGCAATCTATTTTTCGGCTCAGTAGCGGTCATTGAACAGTGTTTACCAATGCCCAATGGATCTGAAGCAATGGATAGTATTTTATTATTACGCACCAATCACCTGACTTATCTCGATATTCCGGGTGCTGAATTATTATTAAGACAGGTAGGAATTTGGCGTAAAGCGGGACATGATTCATATATCAGTGTGGATCGTCCTGAACAGTTGGAAATCTTCAAACGAACCGGGATGTTAGCTGGCAAGGACGAGGATTGGATTATTCGCCGTGATCGTCATCATGTCATGAAAGATTTGTTGAATCCTTTTTCCGACTCAGCGACACTTACCGGTAAAGCACTTGCGAATAACAATACTGCTGAGGAATATACTGTGCAAGAACTAGCCCTACGCTTACACGCCACTCCCCTACTGGGCCCTGTGCCGATTAAACGGTTGACTGAATTGTTAGAGAAACAACCAATTTTATCGGCCGAAAGCGGCGATATTATTGTGCGGGCTGAAGATTCACTTAACGAACATTTGGTGTTACTCGAAGGTGAGCTTGAAGCACAACGCATCTGGACGACACCGGATGGCCGCGAAAAAAGTTATACCTGGATACTCAAACCAGAAAACTCCGACAGTAACCCTGCAATTCTGACTGCCGCATCGAATCGATTACGAGTGAGAGCATTACAGGATATTCAGTACCTGAAACTCGATGCAGATGTTATTGACGAATTTTTGGGTTGGAATTTACAATCTTCTGCAGATGAAAAACCAGAGCATGAAATTAACACACGCATGGCATTGGTGCGGCAAATCGGTGTTTTCCACCACATTCCGCTGGAACGTGTCCAGGAAGCATTCCAACGTATGCGGCCTGTCTCTTTTAATGTTGGCGATGAGGTGGTTCGAGAAGGCGAAAAAGGTGATCGTTATTTTGTAATCGAAGAAGGTGAAGTTGAGGTCATCAGGACTGATCCGTTTACCGATGAAACACGCACCGTCGATCATATGGCTGCAGGTGATGGTTTCGGTGAAGAATCTCTTTTACAGGATGGTTATCGCAATGCAACCATTCGTATGCTTACGCCTGGTAAATTACTGGAGTTAACACGTGATGATTTTGAAGCGCTCATTCGCCCTTCCATGGTCAAAGAGGTCGCGGCAGAAACGGTAAAATCCATGCTGGATAAAGGCGAAGTGAAACTGCTCGATTGCCGCTATGACCTTGAGTATGAAGAAAGCCGGATACCCAATGCGAAATTGATACCCCTGCATGTGCTGCGTTTTCAATTACAGGATCTTGATCCGGATGCACTGTATATCGTGTATTGCCGCAGTGGCCGCCGAAGTAAAGCAGCCGCATTTTTATTGAAAGAACGAAATTTTAATGCCATATCACTGGCGGGTGGCATCAAAAACTGGCCTTTCGAAGTTGATGCGTCGCCTATCAGTTTATAAACCACGGATTAATACGTTCATCGTGTCATTGCTAACTGTAGGAGCGGCTTCAGCCGCGATACGCACTTTGAACCAATCGCGGCTGAAGCCGCTCCTACAGTTATGATGAAAACTTTTGGTTTCGGGCATGCTACTCATACCGGTCATGTGCGCTCACAAAACCAGGATAGCTACGACTATAACGCCAGTATCGGACTCTGGCTGCTGGCTGATGGAATGGGCGGTCATGCCGCCGGTGATATTGCAAGCCAGGTTGCTGTTAAACATATCATCAAATCCTGTGAAAATGGAATCGATATATGTACTGCAACTACAAGCGCACATCAGGCTGTTATTGCAGCGGCAGAAGAGGGTCAAGGCCATCCAGATATGGGCACCACCGCTGTAACACTGCAAATAAAATCAAACAGGTATGAAGTTGCATGGATTGGCGATAGCCGGGCATATCTTTGGGATGGACAACGGCTTGTACAAATCACCAAAGATCACTCAATAGTTCAGGAACTCATCGATAGCGGACAACTGCGTAAAGAAGGCGCCAAAAAGTCACCTTATGCCAACGTACTGTCTCGTACTATTGGCGTTAGCAAATCGACAATTGTGAACGCTGATTTAGTGACTGGCGAATTCAGCCGTGGTCAACAGATATTACTCTGCACTGATGGATTGACGAATGAAATTGAAGATAAAGATATTACCAAAATACTTTCAAGCAGCGGAAATCCACAAGAACAGGTTGATCGTCTAATCAATATGGCGCTCTCGCATGGAGGCTCAGATAATATTACTGCAATCCTTGTAAAGCACGATTAAGCAACCTCCGAGTGTCGTACATCTTCTCATTGTGGATAGTGTATTTCTGTAGGAGCGGCTTCAGCCGCGATGGGGCTACGATGTTCATCGCGGCTGAAGCCGCTCCTACAGAATTTAAGTGGCCGCATTACATCAGGACAACAAATAAACCTTTTCATGCAACGCAGTTAATCCACGTTCTGCAAACCTGGGTTCATTCACCAACGCATCTTTATCAACTAGCCTTTCAATTTCATAACGGCCGGCATATAGATTAATCACTTCTTCTTCGCTGACAGAGAATGGCGGTCCGTTCATCTGGTCTTGGGGATACTCCAGAGTGACTAATAATACAGGTATATTTGCATCGGTTAATTGCACGTGGTGTTTGACATAGTCCTGACGCATGTTGGGTGGTAATGCAATGAGAGAAGCACGATCAAACACCGCGCGGATACTGCCCAGGTGTCTTGGCGACAACTTTAGATAGTCTCCGCAGTAGATGTTGATACCTTCACTTTGGTACAAAGTAAAATCATCCGTGGTATGTTTTTCTGCAACAAGGTTGTTTTCAAGAAAAAACGCCTCAACTGCCAATGGACTAATTTCCACACCGGTCACTGAATAGCCCTGGTCGCGCAACCAAATTATATCCAGACTCTTGCCGCACAAAGGTACAAACACATTTGAACCTGCTGGTATTGAAAGTATTTGCCAGTGTTCTTTAAGGTGTGTGTTGACTTCCGATTGATGGAAACCAATTTGATTTTCCTGCCAGCGCTGTTGCCAGAATTCAGGTTCCATTATGTTTGGTGCGGTGTGCCGCCGAACGGCCGTGGATTGGCATTCGGCAGTGGTGAAAACCAGTGCAGTTTTTCGTGTAGGGCGACCACTTCACCGACGATTATAATAGTCGGGGGTTTGACGTCTTCTCTTTTTACAGACTGCTCGAGGTCATCAAGACTGGTTACGATGACACGTTGATTCTGAGTGGTACCCTGCTGGACTAACGCAACCGGTGTTGTTGTTGGTAAACCATGCGCAATAAGTTCACGGGATACTACCCCTGTACCATGCAACCCCATGTAAAACACGATCGTTTGACCCGGATGTGCCAGTGCTTTCCAGTTGAGATCAACACTGCCGTCTTTTAAATGACCGGTAACAAAAATAACAGATTGCGCATAATCACGGTGCGTAAGCGGAATACCTGCATAAGTCGCGCAGCCCGATGCAGCCGTGATGCCGGGCACTACCTGGAAGGTGACACCATTTTCCATCAGGGTAGATATTTCTTCGCCGCCACGGCCAAAGATAAAGGGATCGCCGCCTTTCAGGCGCACAACACGTTTGCCTTCTTTTGCCAGGCGCACCAGTAATTGATTGATATTTTCCTGGGTTAAGGTGTGATTGTCACGTTCCTTACCCACATAAATTTGTTCTGCATCACGGCGCGCCAGATCAAGTATCGGCGGAGCAACCAGCCTGTCATACACAACGACATCTGCCATTTGCAACAATCGTAAGGCACGAAAGGTCAACAAATCTGGATCACCGGGACCGGCACCCACCAGATATACTTCACCCATCGAATGTGGATTGTCTTCGGTGTTATCAATGGCGTTTTGTAATAAATCACGCGCCTTGTCATCGCGGCCTGAAAATAATAATTCCGCCACTTCACCCTGCAATATATTTTCCCAGAATTGGCGGCGTTGTTGCGTACTGCTGTAACGCGCCTTAACCTGATCACGAAAACTCTCAACCAGTTTCGCCAAGCGCCCATAAGCTGCAGGCACGTAACTTTCAAGACGTGCGCGTAACAGGCGCGCCAGCACAGGTGAAGCGCCACCGGTTGATACAGCTACCTGCACCGGCGAACGATCTATCACTGATGGCATGATAAAACTACACAGTTCGGGCTGGTCAACCACATTGACCGGAATATTCCGTTCATGCGCAAGAGCAGAGACACGCTGGTTCACAGCATGATCGTTGGTGCCGGCAATAATCAGTACACGATTTTCAATATCCGCGTCTTCAAAATCTCTCGCAAGATAGGTAATATTTTTGTCCTTTAGATTTTCCTGTAATTCATCACACAGTAATGGCGCAATCACAGTGACACGGCCACTGGCACGCAGCAGCAACTTCACCTTGCGCGCAGCAATACCACCACCACCCACAACCAGACAGTTGCGGTTTTCCAGATCAAGAAAAATGGGTAAATAATCCATCAATCAACCTTGCGCTTTCATGGCTTCGAGAATTGGCTCCAGCAATGGATCCAGTTCACCGTCCATATCCAGTTCTACCATGTCATCATAACCGCCCACATGATAGTCACCGATATAAATCTGCGGCACCGTATTCCGGCCGGTTTTCTCTTCCATTTCATTCCAGAGATCGGGCTGGTTGTCGACACCGATTTTCTTTATTTCTACACCCTTTCGCAGCAGCAGTTGTTCTGCACCCGTACAGTAGGGACAGAACCGGGTGCAATACATGACAACTTCAGACATACACATTTTTCCTGTTATAGTAATTTTAACTTCTATTTATAGCGGCCTGATCGAATGATTCTTTGCAACTTCGCTTTTTCAAACCGTACCTCGCAACTGAGAAAACTGCTGCAAAATTGGCCTGGTCACCGGCTCAATATTTTTTCTCATGACCGACCCTATCGCGTCGGTGCGGGAAAATATCGGAATGATCACCGGCTCGTTCGTCATCGCTAATACCAACATGGCCCGAATCTCTGTTCTTAATTCAGGCGCTACCGCTAGCACTTCCTGGATTGCCGTCGTTGTTTTGCATACAGCCGGAACATCACACAGGTTTTCGGCATCGTCAATAATCGTTTCCATATTAGCCTGTGGATCACTGTTAGGACAGACATCGTTAAAATAGTTCTGAATCGTGTTCAACATTTCGACCACGACATCCTGATTGTTCGGTTTATTCACTACAATTTCTGCAATTGACAAATACGCCTGCCCTGCTGCGCTCATACAGCGGCACAATTGAGTCGCCACCGAATTATCCGTATCCACTAACGGTGCTAATTGTTGTTGTGTTTTCTCCCAACGCGGATGCGGCTTACAAGTTTCGAGCAAGTCATCAGGCATCGCACTGAGAAAACCAATGTAATAACTGTTTTTGCGTTTTGCTGATTTCCAGAGTTTTTCCCGCATTTCATCCGAAATCAATCCAGGCTGCAATGCAAGTCGTATGGTCTCTATCATCGCCCGATGCTCGGTTTCAAATGGTAGATAGTCGATCAGGTACTCAGCCAGCACCGGCCCCATCACACCCTGCACAATATTTTCTTTTTCCAGCATACGCCGTGCATTATCGGCATCCGGCATCGCCCACCAGGCCCGGCGGGCAATCTCGGTATCCAGACCTTGCGCATGCACGACGGCAACAACCGCTTCGGGCTCACCCAGCAAGAGTAATTGCTCAAGGCTGTTATCACGCGCCTGCCCCATGCGTGTCCAACGGCGTAAAAATATCGGGTAACCACCTGGTGAACCCAGCACCTGGCTGGACAGTAATTCACGGACTTTTTTTAAATACTGGTCATCACGTCCGCGGGGATTCAGTTTAACAATGGCATCGCCGTTTTCAGACAGCGCATGAACCGCCATTGCAGATTCATCGATACGAACTGCTTGTAATGGATTGGCAAGCAGGACGTTTAATCGCAAAGAATCTTCAGCGGATAAATCCATCAACTAGAATGCCCTGGAAAAGCATCGCTGATTGTGGCTATTATTTTCTCTTTGCGTCTTCGCGCCTCTGCGAAAAAAATATTGCAGCTCATAGTTGTACACGAACTAACGTTCAAAACCGGCAGCGCGGTATAACTCATTGGCTTTTTCTATATCCTTTTCTACCCCGTTACCTTCCTCATACATCAACGCGAGTGTCGTCTGCGACCCAACCAGTCCCTGGTCTGCAGCAGACTGGAACCACTTAACCGCTTCAAGTGGATTTTTTTCTGTGCACTCGCCTTCGAGGTACATAAAACCCAAACCATGCTGGGCAACCGGGTAACCCCCTTCTGCGGCGGCAGTCATCCAGCGCAATGCCAGACCATCATGTTGCGCCAGTCCCAATCCATTTTGATACATGATAGCCAATCGGTGCTGGGCCTCAGGGTTGCCCTGATCGGCGAAGGGTGACAACAATTGTGCTGCCCGCGAAAAGTGTTTGGCCTCAAAGGCGGACATACCACTGGCGTAATCAACATCCTGCTCGTCAGTCATGGTTTAAGTTTCCCGATCCAAAATGATCATTATAAAGAAAGAGTGACTTGTATATGACAAAGTAACCCCTTAAATTGTTATGCATTAACAATGTTTACTTGGGGTGCTCATCCAGGCTATGCAACCGTATCATTTATACGGGTATCTCCCTCAATGGGGATATACAGAGCATTACTTCAGATCAGTATACTTGCCGACAAATACGCTTACGCACCACGCTTACCTATCTATAGAGAAGGAGACAGTAATGAACCAGAGTTATTACGATTTCACCACCAAGATGGAGCAGGCCTCCGTTCACGCTGATTATGTTGAAGGCTGGCAAAGTGGCTTTATCATGAATCCACCTCGCGAAGAACAACGCACCAATGAAGCCTATGAAGCAGGCTATGAAGATGGCAAGGCTCACAACATGGATAAATTCAGTAGCTGGGCTAATAAATAGACAACCGTCTGTTCGATGACATTAAAAAAGCGGGCATTGCCCGCTTTTTTAATGTCTGTTGCATTCAAATACCGCCGATTTTACCGTTTTCTTGACTTTGAATGACCTACTTCAATTGACTCATATCAAATAAATGTAACTCACATACTTAAAGTAATTTATTAACTTTCGTACATATACGAACGTATATATTAAATATACTATTTTGCTATAAATCTATTTTATCCTATTAAAGTATTTTATTCTTTGAATATTCTGATTTTCTGATATTGTGTCCTTCGTCGGTGCCATCGAACATCTGCACCCAGGATTTTAAGACAACTATTATTAACACTAATTGAGGATGTAATAATGAAAACTTTCGCTAAATTTGCAACTGCCATCGCACTTATCACTGTATCCGCCAGCGCATCAGCCTGGGGCCCCTGGAACAACAACAGTTGGGGAAATGGAAATGGCAATGGTAATGGTTGGGGCAATGGAAACGGTACCGGTAATGGCATGGGCGACATGTTCGGTGACGGCAACGGTTCATTTAACTTCGGCATGAACGGTAACGCACGCGGTAACGGTTATGGTCGCGGTAATGGATATGGAAACGGCAATGGATATGGAAACGGTAATGGCTACGGAAATGGCTATAACAACCCTGGCTACGGTTATGCACCTGCTCCTTATGGTAATGGCCCTGCCCCAGCTTATGGTTACGCTCCACAAGCTGCTCCTGCTCCAGCCATGACTGAAGAACAACGCAAGGAAATGGCTGCACAGCAGACTAAAGCCTTTGAGGAATATCAGAAACGCTCTGCAGAAATGCAAAAAGCTGCTTTCGAACGCCACCAGGCTATGATGAAAGAAATGGAAGCCCGCCGCATTGAAATGGAAAAACGTTACCAGTCTGTCCCTGCTTCTGACTCAACTACTGGCACAGCTAAAACAGAACCTGGCGCTTAATTCTCAGGTTTACTTCCGTTATACACGGATGTGTGATACGAGGGCATGCGGTGATCCGCATGCCTTTTTTTATGCATAAGAATCATAGATGGATAATATAGAGATCGAATTTAACTGAGTCAGCACTGGTATTACTGCCGCATTCATGGTTTATAATATTGGCATTGAAATAGGAACCGCTAATTAATTCGTGAGCATTCTGTAGGAGCGGCTTCAGCCGCGATGAACACGCGCCGTGTGCCCCATCGAGGCTGAAGCCGCTCCTACAGTATTTTCACAGTTTTTCTGAGACAACATTAATGACGCTACCCGCCCATATCTATAAAAAAACCATCCTCATATTATTATTGGCCGGCATTTATGCCTGTACCCGCTATATAATTTTTGGTGAAATTTACTGGATACACATTCCGACAATTATTTTAAATAAGGTAATAGCGGTAGCCGCTGTTTTCACTTTGCTGATTTCTGCATTTGGCTATCTCAACAATAACAAGCAAACCGCAAGAGACTGGGGGATCGTTTCTTTTCACCTGGCCGCTTACCATGTGGTGTTAACTCTTATAGTTTTATCACCCGAAAATTACGGCATGTTTTACTGGCAAAAGAAGTTTAACCTGACCGGTGAGATAGTCATGTCGGCTGGCTTATTTGGTATGTATTGCTATGTAATGCTTTTATTTAGCAAACATGGCACACCTCAAATGGCTCTGTATAAACTGCTAATGACGTTTAGCATTATGGTGCACTTGTTTGTATATGCCTTCAAAGGCTGGTTCAAACCGTGGCAATGGAATGGTTATATACCGCCCATATCATTATTGAGCTTTATTTTTGTTGCCGCTACATTTGTTATTTATCTTAAATTAAAAGACATCAAAGAATATAAACTCACGCAGGAATAGCGCCGCCTACTTTCGCTGATTAGCTTTGGCCTCGGCCACAAGTGGACTTTCACTACGCTCCCGGTCACGGGTATCAAACAAATCATGCAAGCCTTTCTTCAGCGGCTTGAGCATTTTTGGCACTTCAATTTCCATCACCTGATCGGTAATCCATTTGCTGTCTTTCGCACCCATTACTTTAGTCACAGCCTCTCCCAAATAACGTCTGAAAGCGTAACCAGGTTCGCCGTCTTCAAAACTAAACTCGGCATAATCGGCAAGACGGTCGTTAAGTATTTCAATAAATGGCTTGCGGAAATCCTTGCCTCGGCCTTCTGCATCCACCCGGTTGTCGTGATAATAATCTGCCGTTTTGAGCGCCAGCCCCACAATAAACTTTTGACGTTTCTCTGCTGGCATGGATTCATGAACCAGCCGGTCGGTGACGTGAATTAAAAACGCCGTCAGCTCCTGAAACACATCCAACCGTTGCATATTAGTGGTTGTCTCAAAACCTTCATTCTCCAGACTCAGCACTGAATTTCCGGCGATACGCCATTCGATAAACGCTAACGCACCAGCAACTTCCTCTAGAGAACGCTTTTTTCCTTTTACATTCCAATGACTTTTAACACGCACTTTATAACCCTCAAAAACTGGCTAGCCGAGCAGAATACAACATGCTAGGATTCAATAGTATACTGTTTTACTCAGGTATTTTCAGGCTCCATGTCGTACCAACCCGTACAACTTACAGACCGTGGCAACTTACAGGCGGCTGTACAACTTAATTGCCATATATCAGATGCACGCTTTGCCAGCGACTATACGCTGTGCGTCTACCTGCTGAAGATGCGAGAGTTCTACCGCTGGGAAAAACAAATCACTTACAGTGAATCGATACAAAGCGAAACTATCGGCAACTGGCTGACCGATCGTGAACAGCTTTGGGAAAACCTGGAAAAACTTCCGTTCACCGAACTGGAATTTGAAGGCCAGCAATTTGATCCCTTTGATTCTGATTCGATCAATCAACTGGTTTCAGCGCATGGCCTTATCTATAGCGGAGGTTACGGCACCAAATCCAAACCGGTATTTTTTTTAGCCGAAGCCGAACAAACCTTCGAACAACATGGCTATACCATTTACATAGCTGGCCGGGAACTAGCACGCGATCTAACGGCACCACCGGCCATGTCACTCGGCAAGACAATCTATATCCGTAGGGAGTCTTTACGCCGCATGTTATGGGAGCGGCTGGAAGAATGGCGCTGGAACAAGCCGGATAATGCTATGGGCCGAGCAGTCGGATTTTATGACTTCGATGATGATCTATCCAGTGCACTGAATAAGATGACCGATAACGAAGTAGACGCACTGGTATTACATGAAATCGGTGAAATCCGCGCTGGCGAACAACTCGGGGACCATTGGCAGAAAATGCTGTTAACTTTCCCGCGCTCTAAACTTGAATTAGCAGCTCGAGCCGTTCGTGATCACCTGGCTGATGCACTTTCCACCTTACCAACCCTGTTGGAACGCATGCATCCTCCTTCCTTGCATTTTTACTTTGCCAACCTGAACGGCATGCGGAAAGTAATTTACCCTGCGCTGTATGAGGCCTATAATCATTGGAATACATCGGGCCAACCTGATGCACTTCTCAAACAGATCGACACTGGAAAACAACACTGGTTAAAAATTGCCAAGCAGATGCTTGTGCTCAATCAGACACAAAAAGAAACCGCGCCACAAAATATCGAAGCCTTGATTACTGAAAACTATCTATAAACCGCACAGCATGCCTCAGACTAAATCGGTTACACCGCTACAGACGATTAGAGAAGTCAAACCAAATACCTTTATCTTCGAAAAGCACAACGCTCTCGACAAACATCTATGTGAATCAGCGATAAAACGCTTTGAAGACCATTCAGATGATCAGTACGAAGGGCGCATCGGTCAATTGGCCGATAAAGACCGCAGCATCAAAAAATCAACCGACCTGGTTGTGAGCGGCAAGGAACACTGGAAAGACATCGATCAGGCCCTGTTTCGATCAATGGGAAACGCCATCCTCGAGTTCCGAGAAACCTTTCCCTATTTTAAAGGGCCGTTTAAAGACATGGGGTACGCCATTCAACGCACCAATCCCGGCGAACATTACCACTGGCATATCGACGGCGGCAGTCATGATTTTAGTCAAAGACAACTGGTCGCTATCTGGTATTTAAACGATGTTCATGGCCCTGGCGGTGAAACTGAATTCCTGTTTCAAGATGTCCGCATCAAACCTGAAGCAGGAAAACTGGTTCTCTTTCCACCCTTCTGGACCCACGAACACCGAGGCGTTACGCTGGAAAAAGGCGTTAAATACATCGCAACAACCTGGGTGGTTTTTGCCTGAAATTAATACGGATCGTTTAACGATTAGACGTCCTGATTCTGACACGGAATGGGCTGACTATTACGACTTGCGCTGGCGTATTTTACGTGCTCCCTGGCACCAGCCACGTGGCAGTGAACGTGATGAGTTTGATCCAGCAGCAGTTCATCATTGTATATTTGATAAGCACAAGCATGTCATTGCGATTGGACGTCTGCATTTTATTGATGCTCAACTGTGTCAGATTCGTTATATGGCTGTTGATGAAGACTATCAAAGACAAGGATTGGGAACACGTATTTTGCTGACACTAGAAGCAGCAGCGCAACAAAAGCAATGCATAGCCATACAACTTCATGGGCGTGAATCCGCAGCATCCTTCTATCGTCTACACGACTATAAAACACTGTGCACATCATATTTACTGTACAATAAAATCCAACATTACTTAATGCAAAAAGAACTGCAATACTGAAAGCATATTGTCATGGCTGATTTATTTACAGTAACCGCTCCGCTTGCCATCCGTTTTAAAGATGGCAGCAAACAGATCATGATCAGAACCTTTAAACACAAAGACGGGTTGTTATTTCTAGCGCCTTTCTGGCACGAGCTTAGTGAAGATAAACAGTTTCAACTTATTACCGGCCCCATCAAAGGTGAAGGGCCCTGGAAAATTGGTAGTGCTGTGGTTACCGTTCTTGGATGCCATGGAACGGATACGGAATTGGCCAGTCAGTTTGCTGATTGGCAGTCATATTTAGTACAGAATAATGCGGAATACCCCAATGATGAAATGATTAAATCCATGGCAGCAAACCATTCAAAATGATGCAGTACGCCAAAAGGATTTTCGTATTTATCGGTAATCATCCATTTTTCTGTTATATTTACTACATACTCCCTCCATCAAATAAGAGACATCAGTATGGAAATCAAACATAAAGATACGGGCGAAACACTCCTGAATATTGACGCTGACACACTCAAAGGTGCAGACCTGCGTGAATACGAATTAATGGGTGCCGACATGACCGGACTCGACTTGAGCGTTGCTCAGTTACAGGGCAGCAATCTTACTGACGCGGTTTTAACTGGCGCTACCTTGCAGGGCACAAATCTTATCAACACCATTTTACGAGGCGCTAATCTGCAAGACGCCGATCTGGATGGTGCACGCTTTAGTGATGGTGTTCCAGGTCATGCGGCCGACCTTGCAGGATGCAACTTACAGAATGCACGCATCACATCCTGCGACCTGCGGCATGTGGATTTAAATAAAGCCAACCTGTCAAAAGCTACGCTATCACGCTCAGACCTTCATAATGCTCATCTGGTCGATGCCAACCTAACTGAAGCAGTCATCGGTTCCGCATTACTCGTTGACTGTGATTTACGTAATGCCGATCTGACCGGTGCCTATTTATGCAATGTTCATATGAATGGTGCCAACCTTTCAGGCGCCATACTCGATGGTGCAAAACTGGGCGGTGAAGATTGTATCCCTGCCATTCTAAACCTGTCTAATATGAGCGGCGCCAGCCTGGTCGCTGCGGATCTTTCCGGCGCCTCATTACTCAGTGTCGATTTAACCAAAGCAGATATGTCGCAAGCAGATCTGAGTTGCGCAAATCTAAGCGGCGCTGTGTTACGTAAAGCGAATCTGGTTGATACTGATTTTGACGATGTCGAACTTTCAACCGTTACTATGACCTTTGCCAATGTGTCCAAAGCCAAGAATGTTCACATGCCGTTTGAGAAAAAAGATCTGCGTTGAATGACACTGATTTAAGCGTTGACCCAATCAATTCTTCCCCCTTTATCTAAGTAATATAACTGACAGAACTTTGCTATAGATAAATCCAACTAATTTCAACAAGTTAAATGTGACAAGCAAAATGCTTACAGCATTTGGCAACACCTGGTGTAGTCGTTACTAATAGAAACTATCGTTAAACACCCCGTAAGTAATTGTAAAATAATAAATAATCTACTACCCATTCAGGCGTGGCACAGGTATTGCTCCAACGGTTGTGATCTCCACAATACTAAAACGCGCCTTCTCTGTGATGTAAATGGATGCAACATCATCTGCTGAAGACCTCTGCAAAATAACTGACATGTTAATGACGCTTAATATTTAAAGAGGATGGACAATGAAAGCAATTATATTTTTGATGGTTTTTATAAGCAGTTTAGTATCAGCTCATCCCAGAGTTGATATTCCTGATGGCTATTGCACTTTTGTAGCATCAGAAAGCGATGCGACAAACGAAATTTATCTGTCTAACTGCAACGCACGTGTGACCTTAAAAGACGGTCAGGCGGAAGCCATTGTTTATACACGCAGGCGCGCCAGTATCCCACTAGAATTGAATTCAAACGATCTTGGTGAAGCCTGCGAGATACGTGATGGTGGAGGAAATACATACTTGTCTGACAACTGGCGGCAGGGACGTTTGGAACGCCGTGGATACAACTTCCTGATTTGCAAAGAGGGAGTAAGACAGTAGTTACGGTGTTTGAATATACTTGTAATTACGAATCGAGCGAACATGGTAGGAGCGGCTTTAGCCGCGATGGGAGCAGCACCAATCGCGGCTAAAGCCGCTCCTACAGGCGATTCAAGGTGACTATTCAGCGGACGATATTATCTACATCTGTATCACCATCAATGAGATTTCCGCATGAGGCTCCAACCCCAGATCGCTGTTCTTATTTCCGGCATTGTACTGCTGATGGCAGCCACACCCAGTATGGCGCGCGCCTATCGCTGTACTGATTCGAATGGCAGTATTAGTTATTCGCAAAGCCCATGTACCGGCGCACAATCCAGCACCGAGCTCAGAGGCTTAAAGCAAACAAAACGACATAACCACGATGTTTGCCGGGAGGCACGCCGCTTTGCTATCGGTATCTTTGCAGAACTTCGAGGTGGCATAGAACCCTCTGAATTAATTGATGAGCACGGTGGCATCAATTACATCAACAAATCAGTCCTTTCCGTTATTAACTACGTGAGTAGCTTACAATTCAGTCAAACCCTGTCAGCACCAAAAGTAGGTGGGCTTTCCTACAACAAATGCCGCAGTGGCGGATTTGGGGAAATTCTGGCGGATGACTTCCCCAAGCAAGAAGAACCTGCATCACAACTTCAACAGGCTGCACCCGCTGGTAACTATTATCCTGGCCAAGCCCCACTTACACGGTCTGACAGCAATCCAATTGCATTAACAGACAACTCTCAACAAAGCACCTGTGAATCCTACCAGGAGAGAATTAAAGCGATCGATCGTGAGATGCGCCGAGGCCATGATTCTCGCAGTGGGGAAAATAAGCGCAAGCAACGTCGCGAGTATCAGAGCTACATGCGTGCAAACTGCCGCTGATAAAAAGGTCTGATGGAGCATTATTTAACCCCTCCAGCCCCTGTAATTCATCGATATGAAGAATTCCCGGTTAAAAACAATGTTTTATAACCACCCTATTATATTTCCGCGTCAAAAGATGTAAAATGGTAGGAATATCTAGATAGTTTATAGCTGCAATTTCTTGTGGTGGCTGTCACGATTTTTTGTATAAGGTTATTTATGAGCGCACACGGACAACCCAAAACCAGACCAAAAGTTCCTGAAGGTAAAACAAAACTTCTAACAACTCGTCAGATGGAGATTAAAGAGGGAGCCTTTTTTGTTGGCTATGAAACCATCTGGGAATCGTTCCAGAAAGAAGTTGAATATACGACTCCAAAAAAGCCATAAGTCATCCCGGATAATTGGGACGGAGAGATTATTTTTACCCACACAATTTGAGTATTTTTAAATCCCTCCGTCCCCGTTATACGTTATAGGAATTTGACTCTTGGTTTGACTTCCTCGAGATTTAAGTGCACATCAGTCAACGCTCCTGATTCATCAGCGCCAATAATCACACCATTTCCTGATACAGGTACCAATGTATCAATCTGAAAACGACCTTCTGTTCCTCGCAAAAAACAATCTTCGTCGAAATACAATTTGTCTCCATTATTGCCAATATCATCAGTAATGATAGTTTCATAACCAATTAATTTGATGATGTCTTCTAGACAGGTCACATCAATGACTTCAACAGATTGTTCGGTCGGTTTTATAATTAGAGCATTCATAATAAAAAACTTCCTCAATTGTAATATTGGCGATATCAAGGGGTCAATCAGTAGGTGAGGTTTTCCCTGGTAAATAGCTGTTTCGGTGCTTTCCCAATCACCCGGCGCAAAATATGATTCATGGTGTAAACATCATTATCAAACCCACCATGCGAGGTGCTTCTAGTACGTTGGCCTTCAACGCCGTTGGAATAAATGAACTGCGGTTGACGCCCGGCGTTTGTTACCAGGTTCTCGTATATCTCCATACCGAGCAATGGCCTGTCATTAACTTTCTCAAAAGACTTAGAGACAAGATACAGCAGAGATTTACGATAAATCTTTGCCACATTATCATCCTGCTCCAGCTCATCTTTTAGATTGTAGATGGCCATATCGCCTAATCTTAGTTTTGTCTTTTTTCGCAGCACAGGTAAGTACGCGTCATGATACAAATCCACCGTGCAGGCTGGTGCCATGAGCGAACACGTAGAGAATTTATGACTGGTTCTACGTAACATCTGTAGAAGATGTGCAATGACCACTGCCCCGGTGCTGTGTCCGACCAGATGAAATTTAACGCGCCTGCCACTTTTCTTGATATGTTTGGTAAAGCGACTCAAAGCATCTGTCCCGGCACCACCTTGAGCAAAGGCATCCTGCGCATCCTGTTTCATTTCATCCCAGAGCAAGGTTCCGGGACGGCGCACCAAACCCTCCAAAAAGCGGTCTGTCCAGTCGCTAAAACCGCCGGTTCTCTCAGAAGCATCGACTTCTTTACGCAGAATCAGATCCTTCAATTCCTCAACAATGCCGGTATCGTACATAATGTGGAATGGATAGATTCCATTGTCCTTAAACACTTCCTTCATAGCCGCGATACGACGTGCCGAAGCTTTCGGTGAATTGAGTCCACCGTGGGCATACACCAGGATATGCTTGTACTTGGTACTATTGGCCACGAGTTCAGCGGTTTGTTCAACATCGTCGGCCGTACTCCAGTAGCGCCCATTAGTCATATAGGCACCATCGTCAATATGAACAAAATGACCCGCGATCTTTGAACGCGGTACTGACGATTTTTCTGTTTTATTACCATCGGTCGTACTCAGGCGTGCAGATTCTGCCCGCATATTAAATATCTGCGGAGTTGGTAGGGCAAGACGGAATACCCAGGCATCCATAATATTTTTAACCCAATCTTCATATGACCACAAAGCGACACCGTTATCGCCCCAGCTCTTGCCCCATGAATTTTGTATCCAGAAACCTTTGTCGTTGTAACCAACAATGACAAACGCATGACCACCATCCGTCTTCTTGTTGTGTTTTATAATACCGCCCTTGGCATCGTCCCAGCCTTTGTGTACTTTTGCCGAAACAGCGATGACACCGGTCTCGTTAAGTGCAGCATGAAAATCACTGATGTTCGGCATGAGCCGATAATACGCACCCATGGTATTACTACGTGCGTCCTTTGCCATTTCGATAGTAAAACTACCTTTTTTAGTGCCGATTAGATACGGCCACAAGGCTTCCTCACATACCCCCATGTTCTTCCATCCATTAATAGAACCGCGCAGACTGGAACCATTGTAGGATTCACCGGGCCATTCGTCATTCCGCTTAGCCATTTCGTAGAGCATGCGAGCGCTAACAGAAATGTCACGGCCAGCACGCTGATTGAGAATATTAATGACTGCAGCCACAGCAAAGCCCGTACAAGCACCTTCACTTTTCTGGTCGAGAATATTCCGTCGAGTATGGACAACAGGGTCGATGAATTCTGAAATTTTGATGAGGGCTGACTGGTATATCCAGTCCCGGCTATCGGGAACATCAGCCTGAGTATTTTTAATCCTTTTATATTTCGCCATCGTTGTTCTCCTTATGCGCTTACCCTAGTCAGCCTGGGTTGCGTTACTCGATGTGGTATTAAATAAATCTGACGTACGATAAAGGTGACGGAGGGAATGGCACCTTATTTATTTACGGACGATCTGAACAACCCAGGTAAGACATCATCAGTTCCGATGAGAAAGTATGCTCGCTCAGTTTCCTGACTGCTAATGAAGATCTATTCACTGCACCATTAAAAGATTTACTATATAAAGCTGGTTGCATATCTTCAGGACGAATGGGTAATACACTTAACCCGGATACCACGAAACTACTGACATGATCAACATGACGCACACCACACCGGGAACGTAATAAGGCAGAAACATCTAAATAATCAACCGGCAGTGCAGAAAGTGCGCTGGTAATTTCTTCATCAGGCGACTGTATATCTACAACACCATCGATAGCCAGAGCCGAAGTAGCACTGACAGTACTATCTGGTGTGGCAAGAAAGAAATCCGATACGATCTGAATGTTACCGCCGTTCCCACCCACTGCGCCTGCAGTAATATCACTGTTATCTAGAACAACAAATATTGGGTCAATGTTGATATTACCACCATCGCCCACACCGCCTTGCACTTTAGCAGTAATGTTACTGTTTAAAAGATAAAGTGTATCGCTCACTGTCAATTTGATATTACCCCCATCAGCTTGCGCCGCAGAAGTCGCAATAAAACTATTTGTCATGTTCAGGTTATTATCAGCAACAATATCAATATTGCCTGCATCACCAGAGCCATCGCCCGTACTGGTCGACAAAATGTCTGCGCCAGACATGTTGATTTCGGCAGCATTAATTTCAATTTGACCACCCTGCCCCGGCAAACTTGTGTTGGTTCTGATTTCCGTGCCAGGCTCAAGATTAAGGCTACCAGTTCGTATAAATATTGTCCCAGCGTTGGCATCGCGCGGCACTCCAATATCACTGGCCTCGCTTTCTTCTATTTCTGTTGCAGCTTGAATGGACGAGCCCAGGCCATCCAGCCGACTACCCCGCAAAGTGATACTGTTATCAGCCAGAATATTTAGAGAACCACCTTCACCAGCACCGGATGTACTGGAAGTTACTCGTGCGCCATCATCCAGAGTAATATTTGTTGCAGTTATATTTATCGAGCCTGCATTGCCAGTGGCCGTCGACCGTGATCCAACTGTAATGCGCGAACCGCGATTTTTATTTGGATTCTGATTACCATTAGTTCCAGCTAATATCAGACTGTCAGTTGCAGTAATAGTAATGTTTCCACTATCTCCGCTTGCATCCACATTACTACCTACCCTTGATCCATCGAGAATCTCAACACGAGGCGCTTCAAGTAGTACGTTACCGGCATTTCCAGATGAGTTGGAATTAGTGCCTACTTTGACATCTTGTTGCAAGGTTATACTTTCCTCAGCACGAATAAGTAAACTCCCGCCATTGCCATCGGCCTGACCACTCCCTCCGCCTCCTGAGCCGTTGCCTCCTGAGCCGTTGCCTCCTGAGCCGTTGCCTCCTGAGCCGTTGCCTCCTGAGCCGTTGCCTCCTGAGCCGTTGCCTCCTGAGCCGTTGCCTCCTGAGCCGTTGCCTCCTGAGCCGTTGCCCCCTGAGCCGTTGCCCCCTGAGCCTTGACCACCACCGCCAATACCCGTATTGCTGTTAATCCGAGAATTATTTTCGATTTGAATCCGCTTCGATGCCAGCAGCAGGTCTCCCGCGTTACCTGACGATTCAGTGACAGAAGAAACTGTCGCACCGTCTGCTTTAATTTCTACACCAGCAGTTAACGTAATATTTCCGGCATTCTTACCCGATTTTGTATTATTCGTGACTTTAACGCCTGCCCCATTATGATCGACGCCCTGAAGTGCAAGACGATGTTTTGCTTTCAACACAATCTTGCCACCTGTACCACCGCTACAGCCATTACAAGAACCTGATTCGAGGCGGGTACCCTTCAGCAATTCAATGGTCTCCGCGTCTATTATAATTGCGCCACTCTTTACAGCTCCATCTATCCGCGTACCCACAACAGTGTTGCTAAACTGCACTGTACCGCTGGTTGCTACATCTACTGCAACCGCAGTTGCATTGGCAACTCCATTCGAGTCCGCCCGAAATTCAGATGTATTGATTGTAAATGCACCCCCACGTATTACGACGCTACCCGCCTTTTCATCGGACACATCAATCAGGTAATTATTTTCGATACTTACATTGGAACCAAAATTTGTTATATCAGCAGATGAGAGATCCGTTGGTACGTCTGTATTCGCTGATGCACTGGCTATTTGTATACGCCCTCCCGGAGCCTGCAGACACGATGCCCCACAGTTAAATCCTGATTCTCCAGGATGAACAATCACCCCTTGTTTAACACGTGGGGCACCTGTGATCGTTACGTTACCTGCGACCAAAGAAAGCGTTTTACCTTTGGGTACCGTTAGAACACTTTGATTAACGCTGATTGCCCCCGGTTGATCCAGAAAACCAAAAGCAGAGGGAGGTGCAGAAACCAGAACACTGTTTCCAGAATTAGTCGCATCAAAACTACCGTTTTCTCCGAGTCTGATAGCGGCAGCCGTACTCGCATGAAATGAGCCGGACAGATTAAGCGTAGCATTCGGACCAAATACAATACCGCTGGGGTTAACCAAATATAGATTGGCACCTGGTATTTGCATATTAATCGCGCCATCAATATTCGATACGCTGCCGCCTGTTACTCGACCCAGTACATTACTGATACTCCCGGGCCCGGTAAAAGTGGCGCTTTCTGCGCTACTGAGATCAAAAGTAACAAAGCTATGGAACAGGTTTGAACCATTGATCTGACCCAGATCAGCATCGACCACATATGCAGGCCCATTTAGTGCAACTGCCGGGCCGAGTGAGCCATCAAGTATTACTTCCGAATGTAGAGTAACAGGAGCGACTAAAGCCAAAGTCAAACTTAGCAATATAGAATTTCGGAAACAAACCAGCTTTAAATTCATCTGGTACAACCCTCATGTTTTACTTGCTATTTTATGGAGATACGTTGTTGCTATTTCCGCGGGGATATAAAAGTATAACAGGTATATTGGTGAACCGTATGGAGCCACTAACAATCAAGGGGTCAATGCACTTGATCTCATCACTATAATTATTGCTTATAAATCGACAGGATAGCCCCCACTCCCTCAAGTCATCGGACATTAAACCGACATACTCATATGGTGGCCATCATACGGGCCAATTTTTGTATTTCTTATACCCTGGGGGTTTCAATATGGATATCGTCGCTTACAGCTTGCTCGTGGTAGCAGCGATTATTGCGGTGTATGGCATTTTACTGTTTAACCGGTTTGTGATGCTCAAACATAATGTTAAAAAAGCCTGGGGAAATATTGATGTGTTGCTGAAACAGCGGCATGACGAGTTACCCAAACTGGTAGCTGCCTGTAAGGAATATATGAAACATGAACAGGAAACGCTGGAGAAAGTAATTAACGCCAGGAGTCAGGTCGCTTCGGCACGTGAGAAGAGTGACGTGGCTGGATTGGGCGCAGCGGAAACTATGTTGCGAGCGGGACTGGGGCAGTTATTTGCACTGGTTGAAAACTATCCAGACCTGAAAGCCAATGAGTCTTTTCAACAATTACAGTCACGTATTACCGGACTGGAAAATGCGATTGCTGACCGCCGTGAATTTTATAACGAGTCTGTGAATGTTAATAATGTGGGTATCGAACAGTTTCCCGGTAACATAGTTGCCGATAAGTTTGGTTTTGAAGCGTTTGGATTATTGAAATTTATTGACAGCGAAAAAACTGATGTGGATGTGCAGGGTTTATTTCAAAGTTAAATATTACCCTGGGAATTTTTGATAATTTCATGCTTCTTGTTATTGCAAACTATTTAAAACCTGTAGGAGCGGCTTTAGCCGCGATAGCTGCGACACCGCCTTTCGCGGCTGAAGCCGTTCCTACAGATTGTCGCGAATTTATCTACGCATAATGCTGCCCCATTATTTTCTTGGTGACGGGTACGACCGCGCAAGCATCACTATAATAAAATGGATACTCAGACGGTCTGTTCGTTTTGGCCTGCCGGGTAGTAGCCGCAGCGATCTGATAAATGGCGTTATCTTCTTCGCCTATTTGACTGCCATCGGTTTTATTTTCTTTAATCCTGTCGGCTGGTTATTTAATGCCAGCCTCTTTGTCATTGTCATCGGTGCGGCATTAGGCTGGTTGTCGGCTTATCGCCGTTTTCATCTGATCGCTGACACACCGACATCACGCATTGCCAGTGCTGCGCAAGGTTATGTAGAGCTTGTCGGACATTGCGAACTATTTCCAGGTGAATTGCCGCTCGGTTTTCGTTCTGGCCCACCCTGCGTCTGGTACCGGTTTACGGTTTCCCGTAGTGTTAATGGACAGATTGAAGTGATTGACCGCGGACAAAGCGATGATACCTTTATGATTAAGGATGCTTCTGGGCAATGTGTGATTGATCCGGATGATGCAGAGATCCACACGACAACGCATAAAAACTGGACTGAGGGTGATTATATGATTTCCCTGAGTTACTTCGCGCCCAATGAAAAAATATATGCGTTAGGCGAATTGAAAACGATTGGAGGTTCACACCTGTCGTTAGATAAACGCACCGATATCAGTGTTCTGCTTGCGGACTGGAAACGCAAACCGGAAATGATGTTAGACCGGTTCGATGCCAACAAAGACGGAAAGATTGATTTGCAGGAATGGGAACAGGCACGTAAAGCTGCCAATAAGGAAGTGGATGAACAGCATCGTGAAATTCGGCTTAACAAGGATATACATATCGTTTGCGCGCCAACAGATGAGCGGCCTTTTGTGCTCTCGAATCAAGATCCTGATCGGTTAGTGCGCCGGTTTCAGTGGTGGTCGTGGTTTCATTTAATGATGTTGATTGGCAGCGTCGTAACCTTGTTAGTTTTGCTTGGGCGTGATGTTATTTAGGAGAGTAGTTTTAACCCCGATCAGCGCGCCCTATCGCGGCTGAAGCCGCTCCTACAGGAATGCTATCCTGTCAGGTCACTATTTCTGTTAATGTTGTATCGCCTGACGTATCAATCATCACTTCACTCACCGTCGGTACCCGCATAAGAATATAGCCTGACATGAGTAACAGGAGTTTTTTATTTTCCGTGTGAAAGGCGCCGAGTATTTTGTCCGCAACAATCTGGCAGCGTTGATAGACATCCGGTTTTTCAACCCAGGTACGACTCATCTGCCAACCTTTGTCCATATCGGCATCCAGTTTTTCGTAGAATCCCCGCGCTTCGGTTATCATTTCGTCTGCGACATCAATTTCAAAAATTTGGTCATCGAAGCTAATTTTTAATATCATCACACTCTCCACTAAGGATGCATTTTTATGCTGACTATTATTCCTGACATTCTCGATGCCACACAACTCAAGCAAGTACAAACATTGCTGAGTGAAAGTCAGTTTGTTGAAGGCCGTTTGTCTGCAGGTCAGGATGCCCGGCGCGTTAAAAATAATCAGGAACTAAAGACAGACGCAAAACAAATTGAACAGCTGAATCAACTCGTTATGGGTACACTAGTCCAACACCCGGTTTACCAGGCAGCGACTTTACCCTCTCGCATTGCGACGCCCTATTATGCCCGCTATACCTCCGGTATGTCTTACGGCGACCATATTGACGATCCAATTATGGGAGCACCTGGCAGCCAGTACCGGTCTGATATTTCCGTAACCTTATTCCTAAACGCCGCTGATCAATATGAAGGTGGTGAACTGATGATCCGTACTTCATACGGTAATCAACGTATCAAACTCAATGCCGGTGATGCGGTGTTCTACCCTTCTTCAAGCCTGCACCGGGTAAACGAGGTGACATCAGGCGAACGCCTGGTTGCGGTCAGCTGGATCCAGAGTTTGGTTCGTGATCCACAGCAACGCGAGTTGTTATTTCAGCTGTATCAATCTCGAGAAGTGTTACGGAAAGAACAAGCTGATACAGCAGTAACTGCACAAATAGATCAGGTGTATGTCAATTTGGTTCGCAGGTGGTCAGAAATTTAGGTCAACTAAATTAATCATCTAATAAAAAAACGGGCCGTGGTAAACCACGGCCCGTTCTGTATTTAATACACCGAATTCAGTGCTTAACGATGTGAACCCTTTTCCTTATGGGCAATATCAACCAACTTTATTGCCAGGTCATTATATTCCTCACGGAAATTATGCAGCGGGTGTCCATCGGCAGCCATCCAGTAATCTTCGGGTACAACACCATTTTTATGTTCGTACTCGATGAATTTCTTCTGCATTTCCAGCATTTTCTTGATCATCGCTTTTTTGTCGCTCATGATTTCTTGCCTCCGAATCGAGTATCAGCAATTATGCCGCAGATTAGATAGCGGCAATATAGTCGTTGGGTCAGCCTTGGGCTATATCCCTAATGGGCAGGCGGCCGTTAATACCCGCCTTTTCTTGTGCTTTGTGGCAAACCGGCAATCTTGCGGCCTTGCTTGCTGGGTGTTCCCGGGAAAAATCCGTACATATCTTTACTGCTCGGCTTGCTACCCCATTTCTTGCCCATTTCTTTCATGATGGTGCGTTCATTTGGCTCGTTATTGCCATTATTGTAATGCTCATCGCGTAGATAGTTGAGAATATCCCAGTGCTGCTCAGTCATAGTGACATTGTCAGCCTTGGCCATTTCCGCGGCTACCGCTTCTGACCAGTCTTCAGGATTGGCGAGGTAACCGGTTTCGGTGGTTTCAATGGTTTTGCCATCAACTTCGAGTGCCATGTGTTAAGTCTCCGTAGTATCAATAGTTAAAGTAAGTAGTTTAGATTATCAAAATTAAGGAACCTAATGAATAATTTAGTAAAATACTGTAGGAGCGGCTTTAGCCGCGATAGAACTTGCAGTGTTCATCGCGGCTAAAGCCGCTCCTACAGTATTTGCATCGTTCGCAATTAAATATATCAATTGTTCTTGTCTGCTGTCATTTCATGTACAGCCTTAACACCTTTGTGCGGAATAAAAAGTCCACAACCCATGGCTTGACGGTCGCCGATGCCGCGTTGTTGCAAGGCAACGGCTTCTGCCACTTCGAGATCCGCCAGCATTATACTCCGGGTGTTTACAGTACTCCCAGGCACGCGAAAACTATGCGTACGGCCACAAAGCATTTTCCTGACCTTGATATCCAGCGATTTCAGTTGCTGCGCAGTATATTCAAGAAAAGCTGCTTCGTCCTGGCTATCGATTGCATCAGGTACAACCACATAGCGGGCAAACTGGGTCGGCAGTGTGCTGAATAATTTTATTTTGGCCTTACCTACTTCAAGTGCATGACCCTCAATATCCAGCGTTACACCGGTGAGTTGCTGTGCGCTTTCTATTCTGTGTTTGGGTACACGCAGCGTCATGCGTGCACGGTGTGACAAATGCAGCAACTGATTTTCAGCATCGTCCGGACGCATCCAACCATTACCGGACTCAGCACCGTGAATCAAATGAATACCGGCTTTGGGTTCTTCTAACATCCAGTCCAGATGCTCAATAACAGCCTGGGAAAAACTATGCGCATGATCGAGAGGCAGCGCGCGGCATTTGATGTTATAGATTATATCTACAACATCATCAGACACCACGTAGGGTGAATTTTCGTCTTGATCATCTTCCCAGAACATGCGCTGCATATACCTTTGATTTATGCGTTAACATCTGTAGGAGCGGCTTTAGCCGCGATAGGGTCTGCTGCACTCATCGCGGCTAAAGCCGCTCCTACAATTTGATTGCGTGACAAATAAATCATCGAAATTTCCTAACGCTTATTCGCCACAGCAAAGGCCGCCTCAAGTTTATCTTCCCAGCCTTCCGGTGTATCTGGAAAAGGCGGCCTCACATCCATACGGAAAAAGAATTCACCGTTGCGTGCTTTTTCTTTAACCTCATTAACCAGTTGTTCGAAATTTTCGAGGTTATGATTTTGTAACAGTATTTCGCTCAAGTAGAGCATGTTAATTTACTCCTGTCCGGGCACGGTCAAAATAGCGCGCCCGGTACAATAATCTTTGCTGCCCGGCAGATTCAGCATCTTCAAAGGCCGTACGGCAATGCAACACATTATTACTGATGATGCCTTCACCTGCTTCGAGCCGGTGCCGGAATAGTGTGGCTGAATCCTGTTTTAACAAGTCTGTCAGGCATTCACGCGCCTCACAAGTCACCGTATCATCCCGCCAGACCACACTGTGCGCCCGTGCTGAATAGCGCATATGCAGATTGCCTTCAGTATCTATAGAAAACACTGGCCCGGATTGTTCTGGCCGCAACATTTTACTTGCCTGTATATTTGCCGGGATAGTCATGACATCGGCTATTTGTAACGCCTCGATATAGGCTGGATTTGCATCCCGCAGGTGAATATAAGCTATTTCATGATCCAGGTAGGCATTATCACCACCGCACAAAGCCGGTTGTTGACAATGCATCAGAATTGCCCTGATCTGCTTACCGGGTAGATTATAATAACCATCGGTATGCCAGCTCAGCGGTTTGTTTGTATAAGGAATGTATTCACCTGGCTGGGGTTTCTCATTGACCTGGATTGCACTGATATTGTCTTTGTCAGCACGCAGATTACCGTCGAGACGGTGAAGACCTAGTTGCTGACCCAGATCACTGATAAATTCTTTACCTTCTACTGGCGACAATAAGCGATAAATCACTAGATTTGAAGTTGCAAGCCGCGCCTGTATCGACGCTATTTCCTGTTGAGTCAGCAAGGCTGGATTTACGATATCAATTTTCAGCTCATCTACCGAACCAGGATAATGTTCGAGCTTACGGTCACGCCAGTTTTGATAAGCTTTGTCATTAGACAAATCATAGGGCGACTCAACTCTGGGGGTTTTTAATGGCGCAGCAGCAACCAACCTGATTACCTCAACATGTAGCTCTAACGAGAGACTATTTTAGCAGATTCTGATGTGCGGATAATCTGCTAAAAACTTGTAATGATTAGGCTTTATCAAACTGAAAAAGACAATAAGCCGGATTATATAATGAGAAGTTAATATAGCTATAAGCAATAACATGATGTAATTAATGAGATATCTTAAAGGCTTTTCCAAAGGGATTCAGAACAGTATAATTCCGACCGGTTATAGGGCCATAAAATCACTACCCCAAAGGAGATAGTGTCTGCAACTGAATACACCCCATGGGTAGGGTTCTCTGAGTGCAATCAGGCTTCTAGACTTGCCACAGCTATAAGATAGGCTCAGCAAAGTGTGTCTTGCATGTATCTGATTAGGTGCAAGCACTTCGCAAACAAACAGATTTATGTGTTACTGGTGAACGGCGGCTGGCCAGTAATACCAAAACTTATTTTCCGCCCTGACAACTTGGAAGGAGAGCACCATGGCTGAAAAGCACCATGATACTCCAATGCTGGATGAGCTCGAAAACGGCCCTTGGCCCAGTTTCATTACCGGCATCAAAAAGTTACGCGATGACCATCCTGATGAACGTATTCGTAAAGTAACCAACTCCCTGCTGGGACAATTGGAACACTCTTATGAAACACGTAAGGGTTACTGGAAAGGTGGTACAGTTTCAGTTTACGGTTATGGCGGCGGTATCATTCCTCGCTTTTCTGAAGTCGGCGACGCCTTCCCGGAATCCAGAGAATTTCACACCCTCCGAGTTCAGCCACCACCAGCCAACTACTACACCACCGACATGCTTCGTAAGCTTGGTGACAGTTGGGAAAAACATGGTTCAGCGCTGCAAACCTTCCACGGCCAGACCGGCAACATTATGTTCATCGGTACCACCACTGAAGGCACTCAGCACTTCTTCGATGAAATCAACGAATACGGTTGGGATCTAGGCGGCGCCGGACCTTGTGTTCGTACTGCCATGTCCTGTGTGGGTGCTGCACGTTGCGAAATGTCCTGCACACACGAGCACTCAATTCATCGTCAACTGGTCAACAACTTTACCGATGACGTGCATCGTCCCGCCCTGCCTTACAAGTTCAAATTTAAGGTTTCCGGTTGTCCGAACGATTGCCAGAACGCAATCGAGCGGTCTGACTTCGCGGTGATCGGTACCTGGCGCGACGACATGAAAGTCGACCAGGCTGAATTCAAGGGTTATGTTGAAAAGAAAGGCCGTCAGTACATTATTGATAATGTAATCACTCGCTGCCCGACTCAGGCACTGACGCTGAATGATGATGACACCATTGCGGTTGACAACAAAAACTGCGTACGTTGCATGCACTGTCTAAATGTAATGCCTAAAGCATTGCATCCCGGCGATGACCATGGCGTAACTATTTTGATTGGCGGCAAGCGCACCCTGAAGATCGGTGATTTGATGGGTACCGTTGTTGTTCCTTTCTGGAAAATGGATACCGAAGAAGACTACGACCGGATCAAGGAACTGGCAGAAGAAATTATCGACTTCTGGGCAGAAAATGGTCTGGAACATGAGCGTTGCGGTGAAATGATTGAACGTATCGGTCTGGTCAATTTCCTCGAAGGTGTAGGTGTTGAAGTTGATCCAAATATGATCAGCAGCCCACGCCAGTCCTCTTATGTCCGCATGGACGGATGGGATGAAGAAGCCGAGAAATGGTTCCAGCGTCAGGCCGAAGCCGCCAGCGCATAAAAAAGTAGCTCCACTTTTTAAGAAAATAATAGACGGGGAAATGCTGGCGTGTCTTGAACACGCCGGTAGCTCCCTGCTACTACACTGATTTCAGTCCAGGAGAGAATCATGGCACTAGCAGACATGCGGGAACCAATCGAAACCGGTTGCCCAGATGGTTTCCAATATATGCATCCAGTGATGCGCAAAAATTACGGTCAGTGGAAATTCCACGATGATCCACAGCCAGGCGTACTGCGTCACGTTGCTTATAGTGGTGACGAGATCTACACCGTTAAGGTTGGTACCCAACGTATCCTCGATATTTTCACTCTGCGCAAACTGTGTGACCTGGGTGACGATTTTGCTGATGGTTATATCCGTTTCACCATTCGTTCCAACGTTGAATACATGGTGGATGACGAAGCTAAAGTACAACCATTAATAGATGCTGTCACAGAAGCAGGCTTCATCGTTGGTGGTACGCGCAACTCAGTCACATCTCTGTCTCATACACAGGGTTGGTTACACTGCGACATTCCTGGCACTGATGCTTCTGGTGTTGTGAAATCCATGATGGACGAACTAATTCCTGAGTTCACCAGTTGGGAAATGCCAAACCGCGTACATATCACTACTTCATGTTGCCAGATTAACTGTGGTGGCCAGGGTGATATCGCAATTAACGTACAGCACACCAAACCACCGAAGATCAACCACGACCTGGTTTCCAACGTCTGCGAACGTCCGTCAGTAGTTGCACGCTGCCCGGTTGCTGCGATTCGTCCGGCACTGGTTAACGGCAAGCCTTCCCTGGAAGTTGACGAAAAGAAATGTATTTGCTGTGGTGCCTGCTACCCACCTTGCCCGCCCATGCAAATTAATGATGCCGAGCATTCAAAACTGGCTATCTGGGTTGGTGGTAACCACTCTAATGCACGTGGCAAACCCACTTTCCAGAAACTGGTTGCTTCCGGTATACCGAACAACCCACCACGCTGGCCTGAAGCAACAGCCATCGTTAAGCGTATTCTTGCTGCTTATAAAGAAGACGCTAAAGATTGGGAACGGGTTAACGAGTGGATCGAACGTGTTGGCTGGCCTCGCTTCTTCGAGAAAACCGGTCTGCCGTTTACCAAATATCACATTGATAACTGGCGCGGCGCTCGTGCCAGCCTGAATGCTTCGACACACATCCGTTTCTAAGGAGTTAGTGAATGAAGTTTACCATTCAGGTCAATGAAGGCCCGTATCAACATCAGTCTTCAGACTCAGCCTATTTTTTCGCCAAAGCTGCGCTGGAAAAAGGTCATGAAATTTTTCGTGTCTTTTTCTACCACGATGGGGTCAATAATGGCACACGGCTGACAACTCCACCCCAGGATGACCGTAACGTTGTCAAACGCTGGAGCGAACTTGCAGCAGAACACAAGCTCGATATGGTGATCTGTGTTGCAGCCGCTCAACGTCGTGGCATTGTTGATGACGGTGAAGCCGAACGTAATGGCAAAGATGCTACTAACCTGGCTCCGGGGTTTCGTATATCCGGTCTTGGCCAATTGGTCGAAGGCGCTGTTCAAAGCGACCGTCTGATTGTGTTTGGCGATTAATAGGGGCTTTTAAATGGCTGAAGCAGTAAAAAAATTCATGTTCGTCAATCGTCGTGCGCCCTACGGTACTATTTATGCCTGGGAATCGCTCGAAGTCGTACTGATCGCCGCCGCATTCGAACAGGATGTGAGCCTGGCTTTCATGGATGATGGTGTGTACCAGTTAGTTAAAGGTCAGGATACCAGTGGTATCGGTATGAAGAACTTTTCACCCACCTATTCGGCACTCGGTGACTACGAGGTCACCAAGATCTATGTCGAAAAGGAATCTCTGGAAGAACGCGGTTTAACGCTGGAAGACCTGCAGCATCTAGTCTGGGAAGACGAGGATGATGACTGGGCTGAAAGAGATTCCATCAAACTTGTTAGTCGTTCTGAACTGGCCGATGTCGTAGCTGGCCAGGACGTTATGTTTAACTTTTAGTAAGGAAGATCCAGACAATGTCCATGTTACATCTTGTGAACAAATCACCTTACGAATGCAACAATCTCAACACCGCTACCGGGTTTATGAAAGACGGTGACACGCTTCTGCTGATCGAAGATGGTGTATTTGCAGCTGTAAAAGCTGGCAAAGCCGCCAGTCAGCTTGGCAGTCACTCTGTTTCCGTATTGGGACCTGATCTTGCTGCACGCGGAATTGCAGAAGACAAACTGGCCGACGGTATCACTGTCGTTGACTATGCTGGCTTTGTAGATCTGGTTGAATCGAATGACAAGGTACAGTCCTGGCTGTAACTGTCACAGTAATTTAATTTTTAACGAGGAGAACATCCATGCCTATCGAAGTAAATGGTAAATCACTGGAAACTGACGAAGAAGGTTACCTGTCTGACCTGAACCAATGGGAACCTGAAGTTGCCACTGTTATGGCCAAGGAAGAAGGCGCTGAACTCACTGAAAGTCACTGGCAAGTTATCAACTTCCTGCGTGAATATTATGAAGAATATCAGATTGCACCGGCTGTCCGCGTTTTGACCAAAGCGATTGGTAAAAAACTCGGCAAGGACAAAGGTAACAGCAAATACCTGTATGAACTGTTCCCTTATGGCCCTGCTAAACAGGCTTGTAAGTATGCAGGCCTGCCAAAGCCAACCGGTTGCGTTTAATCATAGCAATCTAGTCGGAAATACGGAGGGCCTATAAATCAGGCCCTCCTCTTTATAATCATCCCGATTCTTTTCGGAGGAGCTTAGCGTGTCAACTGTTACGGCAATTTATGTCGCACTGTTTTATTTCGCGACTGCGTTTCTAGTAATCGGCGTTGCAATGAAAGTTGCAAAGTACGCCAGGACCCCTGCCCCTCTGAAAATCCCGACCACACCTGCACCGGTGACACAGACTGGCGTTGTGTTCCGTATGGGACGTGAGATTGTTTTCTTTGAAAGTCTGTTCAAAGCCAATAAATGGATCTGGATATTCGGCTATCTGTTCCACTTCGGTATGTTGCTGGTATTACTTCGCCATCTGCGCTATTTCACTGAACCGGTCTGGTTTTGGGTTCACTGGGTTCAGCCGTTTGGAAAATATGCGGCTTTTGCCATGCTGGCAGGACTGCTTGGATTGTGGGCACGGCGTTTTCTGGTTGATCGCATTCGGTATATTTCAACACCCTCAGATCACCTGATGCTGGCTTTACTGGTCGGTATCGTACTGAGTGGCCTGGGTATGAAATATGTTGAACATACTGACATCGTCGCAGTTAAAGGTTTCTTCCTGGGCTTGATGCGTTTCTCGCCACAGGAACTACCGGCAGATAATTTTCTTCTGGTACACCTGGGACTCATCGTCACGTTAATGATCATTTTCCCGATCAGCAAACTGATGCATGCACCCGGTATATTTTTCAGCCCGACTCGTAATCAGGCTGATAACCCACGCGAGCGCAGACATATTGCGCCCTGGGCAAAACAACTCGAATCCGGCAAATAATTAAGGGCTCAGGAGATCAGACCCAGTGGCTGACTTTGATATTCCAAAACTGACAGATATTGCTATCGTACCCATTCCTAAATTAGAGGAAGGGGTGATGTCGCACTCGTCGCCCTATATCGCCAAGCCACCTCATCAGGAGTCGTTAGGATTCCCGACTGAGTTACCCGAGAACTGGAAAGAAACCGCCATCAATAAAATGGGCGATCTACTGGGTAAGTACCGTTCCCTGCAGGTGTTCCTGGATACGTGTGTGCACTGCGGTGCCTGCACTGATAAGTGCCACTATTACCTGGGTACCACCGACCCCAAAAACATGCCGGTTGCCCGCCAGGAATTATTACGTAGTGTCTACCGCCGCTACTTTACTTTTGCTGGTAAATATTTCCCTAAATTGGTTGGCGCGCAGGATCTGACCAAAGAAGTTCTCGACGACTGGTACAGTTATTTTCACCAGTGTTCACAGTGCCGCCGTTGTTCTGTGTTTTGCCCCTACGGTATCGATACCGCTGAGATTTCCATGGCCGCCCGTGAAATCCTGGACTCGGTGGGCATGGGTCAGAAGTATTGCAACGAAATTATTGCCAAGGTCTTCGTCATTGGTAACAATCTCGGCTTACCGGAACCAGCACTGGCTAACACGCTTGAAGGTCTGGAAGAAGACATCGAAGAGGAAACCGGTGTCAAAGTACTTTTACCGCTGGATGTAAAAGGCGCTGATATTCTTCTCATTACCCCCTCCGCAGATTTCTTTGCCGAACCGCATGTGGATGGACTGATGGGCTATGCCAAAGTTTTCCATGAAGCCGGAGTTTCCTGGACGGTCAGTTCCAAGGCCAGCGAGGCAGCCAACTTCGGTATGTTCATCGGCAGTTATGAAAATATGCGCAATGTGTCACTGCGTATCCGCGAAGCGGCGCTAGAACTCGGTGTCAAACGCATTATATTCGGCGAGTGCGGACACGCCTGGCGCGTCGCCTATAGTTTTCTGAATACGCTGGCCGGCCCGTTTGATTTCCTCGACCAAAATTACCCAATACCGCAACATATTTGCGAATTCACGCACGATCTGATCAAACAAGACAAGCTTAAATTCAACAAGTCTGAAAATGATCACATGACGTTGACCTACCACGATTCCTGTAACGTGGCGCGTGCATCTCGCATGGGTGACGAGCCTGGTGGACAGTTCACCATACCGCGCGCCATCATCAAAGCGTCCTGTAATAACTTTTATGACATGGATCAGGATACGATCGGTGAAGGCACTTACTGTTGCGGTGGTGGCGGCGGCTTGTTAACCGATGACCTGATGGAAGTTCGTGTCAAAGGTGCCCTGCCAAGAATGCAGGCCCTGAAAAATGTTGTCGATAACCATGGTGTCACACACATGGCAGCGATCTGTGCAATTTGCAAAAGTCAGTTCGCCAAAGTGATGCCCTACTATGATTTCACCATGGATCAGATCGTCAGCGTTCACCAATTAGTAAGTAACGCAATTGTATTAAGTGATGCCCCAGTTGATGATTCACCTGAAGGTGAGTCTGATGACGAGGCAGCCGCATAATTTTTTTGATTAACCTGGCAACGTTGATTCCCTAAAGAGAATCACAGACTGGAGAATAAGCATGGCAACTTCTCGCGATGACGAAAAACTAACGTTCCGCCTGTTCGAAGAAGGCGATCATAAGTGGGAAAACTTCGCTGATGACATTTTTAACGAAGATAATTCGCACAAATGCCCGACTTATGTGCATCGTACACCGCCGTGTCAGGGCAGCTGCCCATCGGGTGAAGATATCCGCGGCTGGCTAGATATCGTACGGGGTATCGAAAAACCACCGGAAGGCACTTCCATGCAGGAATACGCTTTTCAACGCTCAACCGATGCCAACCCTTTTCCATCCATGATGGGCCGTGTTTGCCCGGCTCCTTGTGAAGACGGTTGCAACCGGAATAATGTTGAAGATTTCGTCGGCATTAATGCCGTTGAACAGTACATCGGTGATTCGGCACACAAAGAAAAATTCAAATTTGCCAAAGGCCCTGCGCTGACCGGCAAAAAAGTTGCCATCATTGGTGGTGGCCCGGCCGGACTGGCTGCGGCTTATCAGTTGCGCCGCCGTGGTATCGCATCCACCGTGTTTGATGATCACGAAGAACTGGGCGGCATGTTCCGCTACGGCATACCAGGTTATCGTACGCCACGTGAAGTTCTGGATCATGAAATCCAGCGCATCGTTGATATGGGTGATGTTGAAATCAAGCTCAACACCCGTATTGGTAAAGACATCAGTATAGAAACATTAGAAAAAGACTACGACGCTGTCCTCTGGGCAATCGGCTGTAAAGCCGGACGTAATCTGCCGGTTCCTGGCGCCGATGCACCCAACTGTGTGTCGGGTGTGCAGTTCCTTGAAGCCTTTAACAAGGGCACAATGAAAGTCACCGCTTCCAAAGTAGTCTGCGTAGGTGGTGGTGATACCTCTATCGACGTAGTTTCTGTTGCACGCCGACTCGGCAAGATCAAAGATACGCATCCTAAAGATAATCAGGATCAGGCTGAGGCCGTGGTGCTGGGTTACGTGACACACGACACTATTGATATCGCCAAGCGCGAAGGTGCAGAAGTCACCCTGACCTCCCTGTTCCCGAAAGAAAACATGACGGCAGCAGAACACGAAGTCATGGATGCCCTGCAGGAAGGTGTCACCATTCTTGATGGCGTCTTACCGATTGAAGTCATCGTCGGCAAGGATGGCCGCGCAACCGGCCTGAAGATTGCTAAATGTGAATTCGACGGCAATAAACCCAAACCGATTGAAGGCACCGAACAAATTCTTGAAGCGGATCTGATTGTGTCGGCTATTGGTCAAGGCGGTGACATGGAAGGCGTTGAAGCCTTCGATAATGGCCGCGGCTTGATTGATGCTGACAAGTATTATCAGGTACCCAATAAGCCTGGTCATTTTGTTGCTGGCGACATCGTTCGGCCTCATCTATTAACCACCGCTATCGGTCAGGCATCTATTGCTGCTGAATCAATCGAACATTACCTGAATCAGGAAGATCAGAAGAAACGTCCAAAAGTTGATAAGCATCACTTTTCGCTACTCGACAAACTGCATGAAGCCGGACTAGATCCTGCGGATTACTCCCAGGGCGAAACCCGTGGCAGCGATTCAGAAAAGTTTGCGATCCACAATTACGAAGACCGTTCAAAACACGAAGTGATTTCTGCCGACGAATTATTCCTCGGTCACTTCCAGTTCACGAACCGTATTAAACGCAAGGAAGTGGTGCCCACAGCCGACGAAGTGCTGGATCATTTTGAAGAACGCGTGATCGGTTTAAATGATGAACAGGCGGTTGAAGAAGCCGAACGTTGCATGAGTTGCGGTATGTGTTTTGAGTGCGACAACTGTGTTATTTACTGCCCTCAAGATGCCGTCTTCCGCGTCAAGAAAGACGAACATACCACCGGCCGTTATGTTGATACTGACTACACTAAATGTATCGGTTGTCACATTTGTTCAGATGTTTGCCCGACTGGCTACATTGATATGGCGCTTGGCGAATAGCAGGAATCTATTTTTAAAGATGAACTTTAAAATGCTATTCAACCGGTTCAATTGCTCACTGCTGATTGGCTGCCTGATATACCCGTTGACTGTGTTGGGTGACAACAACCTGCCCTTCTCGGATCTTGTAGTACCGGATCCCAGTGCGGAATTCAGCGACACCCAGGAATGTGTTCAGCCTGAAGATGAAATGAAGCGTAATCACATGAACTACATTCTTCATCAGCGTGATGAAACGGTGCACGAAGGTGTCCGAACCCGGCAATATGCACTGGAAGAATGCATCAACTGCCATGCTTCAAAAGATGAAAATGGAGAATACATCCGGGTTGAGGATAATCGTCATTTCTGCGCCGCCTGCCATACCTATACGGCGACTAAAATAGACTGTTTCCAGTGTCACGCTGATGTGCCTGTGCGTGCTTCTAGCATGCCTAAATTACAATCAAGTAATGCGCCCCATCACAAACAGACACTGAAACAACTTCCGCTTACGTCTAAAATTAAGCCACTTGCTGCGGAGGCAAAACTGCGATGAGTGAAAATCGTAACGAAATCGATCAATACCGGCGACGTTTTCTTACTCAGACGAGCGCTGCTGCGGCAGCGGCCAGTATTGCACCCGGTGTTTTTCTGACGACACCTGCGGTTGCCAAACCTGATGATCAAGGTGTCACTAACGAAAAACGCTGGGGCATATTGATCGACACACACAAATGTGCGAATGGTTGTACTTCCTGTGTCACAGCCTGCGAAGAAGAAAATGGCTGGGGAAGCGCTAATCCTTCCGAAAGCCATTCTGATGAAACTCAAAAAGCACAATGGATTCGCAAAGTCAGCTTGAAAGAAAAATCCACCGGTCACGTGGTCAGCCTGCCTTTAATGTGCCAACACTGTGAAACCGCGCCTTGTGTCGATGTTTGCCCAACGGGTGCATCTTTCAAACGCGCTGACGGTATCGTGCTGGTCGACAAACACATTTGTATCGGTTGCCGTTATTGCATGATGGCTTGCCCGTACAAAGCACGTAGTTTTATCCACGAAGATCTTAAAGATCAAAAGCCCTGGGCACCGCGCGGCAAGGGCACGGTTGAAAGTTGTACGATGTGCGTGCATCGCGTTGACAAAGACGGCACACCTGCCTGCGTTGAAGCTTGTAACGCTGAAAATCACAAAGCCATGTTCTTTGGTGATCTTTACGACAAGAACAGTGAAATCTCTCAACAATTGCGTGAACATGGCGGCGAACAGATTCGTGCCGACCTGGGACTGAACACTGGCGTCCGTTATCGCGGCCTTTAATTAACCAGCGAGCCTGACACACAAACATGAAACTAGAACTCACCTATCGTGAAACTGCAGGTAAAAGTGCTGGATTCTGGGTCCTGCTGGGCGGGCTTGGACTGCTGGTTGCAATAGCCCTGGGTGCCACCCTGTATATGGAACATGAAGGTCACCATGTCACCGGCATGTCGAACCAGATTATCTGGGGCATGCCGCATGTTTTTGCGATCTTCCTGATTGTCGCTGCATCCGGTGCGCTTAATGTTGCTTCGATAGGTACCGTTTTTGGTAAAGCCCTGTACAAACCCCTCGGCCGTTTATCCGGACTGGTCGCCATGGCCTTGTTGATGGGTGGTCTTGCAGTACTGGTGCTCGACCTGGGTCATCCTGACCGCCTGATCGTGGCTATGACTTACTATAATTTCAAATCCATTTTTGCCTGGAACATCATGCTCTACACCGGTTTTCTCGCCGTCACCGGAATTTATCTATGGATGATGATGGAAAGGAAAATGAACAAATACTACCGACCAGCAGGTATTGTCGCTTTTATCTGGCGCCTGATACTGACCACCGGTACCGGTTCTATTTTCGGTTTCCTGGTTGCCAGACAAGCCTATGATGCTGCCTTGATGGCACCCATGTTTGTCATCATGTCATTTGCCTATGGCCTTGCTGTATTTATCCTGGTGCTCATGGCCGCTTATAAATGGACCGAACGTCCGCTGGGCGATGCCATCCTGTACCGCCTGAAGAACTTGTTGGGTGTCTTCATCGCTGCTGTGCTCTACTTTGTGATGGTCTATCACCTGGCCAATCTTTACGCGACTGAGCACCACGGTGTTGAAGCCTTTATTCTCAGGGATGGCGGCATCTACACTAAACTCTTCTGGATTGTCCAAATCGGCCTCGGCAGTCTGCTACCACTGGCGATGATCTACCATCCTACGATTGGCAAATCCCGTCCGGCGATTATTACTGCCTGTATTTTGGTAATCATCGGTGCATTCGCTCAACTTTACGTCATTCTAATCGGTGGGCAAGCTTACCCACTAGAAATGTTCCCAGGCTATGAAGTAGTAGAGAGTTCATTCTTCGATGGCGGTGTAAACACTTATTCGCCATCTATCTGGGAAATCATGCTCGGCATGGGTGGCATCGCCCTGGCTATGCTAATCGTCACCGTTGCTGTACGGGTTTTACGCTTCATGCCTGAGACACTGGATGATGCCACTGTCGATCCCCATGCTGCTAAATCTGTTTAAGACTCTCTATTGCTAATCCTACAAACATTGTAGGAGCGGCTTTAGCCGCGATGAGCACACCGTACAATCCATCGCGGCTAAAGCCGCTCCTACAAGGTTCTTAATCATTTATCAGATTAACCACGTGCCTTCCATGTCCCGGATCTATATCTCTGCTGCACATAAATCTTCTGGCAAAACAACCATTGCTTTAGGCTTGTGTGCCGCTTACCAACAGCAAGGCCTCACCATACAACCCTTCAAGAAAGGCCCTGACTATATCGACCCCATGTGGCTGGGACGTGCAGCCGGACGCAGCTGTCACAACCTTGATTTCTACACCATGGACAAAGATGAAATCATGGATACTGTAAGCCGTCACTCAAAAGACGTTGATCTATCCATCATTGAAGGCAACAAAGGCTTGTATGATGGACTGGATCTGGATGGCAGCAACAGCAACGCTGCACTGGCAAAATTACTGGATACCCCCGTCGTGCTGGTACTGGACGCGCGCGGGATGACGCGTGGTATTGCACCACTCATTCTAGGTTACCAGGCATTTGATCGTGACATCAAAATCGCTGGTGTCATCCTCAATCAACTCGGCGGCAGCCGCCACGAAGCAAAATTGCGCGCTGTAATCGAACACTATACTGATGCCGTGGTAGTCGGTGCCGTATCACGCAATAGTGATCTGGAAATTACAGAACGTCATCTGGGCCTTATCCCAAGCAACGAAAATCAGCACGCCGATAGCTACATCGAAACCATTAGCCAACTGATCAAAGACCAGGTTGACCTGGATGCATTGCGTAAAATTGCTACTACTGCAAAACCTCTTGCCACGCCTGCAACAGTAAACGATATTCAATCTACTACCCTGCCTGCCCTGAAAATTGGCATCGCTCAGGATGCGGCTTTCGGTTTCTACTATGCCGATGATCTGGATGCTTTTGAACAGCACAATGCCAAATTGATACCGATAGATATGATCCGGGATCCCGGCTTACCTGATATCGACGGCTTGTTTATCGGTGGTGGTTTTCCCGAATCCAACTTGCAAAAACTTGAAGCCAATAATTCCATGCTGCAATCAGTTGCTGAAATGATCGAAAACGGCTTACCGGTTTACGCTGAATGCGGCGGTTTGATGTATCTGTGTCGCAGCCTCAGCTGGAAAGTTCAAACCTGTAAAATGGTTGGCGTTATACCTGCTGACTGCATCATGAATGAGCGGCCCCAGGGTCGTGGTTATGTCCGCATGCAGCAGACAGATAACTTTCCCTGGGCAACACTGGAAACGGGAAATGACATCGCTGCGCATGAATTTCATTATTCTTCGCTGCAAAATCTTGAGACCCAGAATAAGTTTGCCTATAACATACTTCGTGGTACGGGTATTGACGGCAAGAATGACGGTATCATCTATAAAAACTTGTTAGCTAACTATTGCCATCAACGACATTCACGGCAAAATCCGTGGATAACGCAGTTTCTTGAGTTTGTATCGAGCTGCAAGAATAAAGCTGCTACTAATTGACCCATAGGGTTAACCAAAGCACGAATTCAATAACGAATCACAAAAAGAACGTCCCCTCCCCCTCAGGGGGAGGGACAGGGAGAGGGGATTTAATTAGACAAGTTCCTTTATTAAATCCCCGGCCCCTCGCTACGCTCTCCCCAACCCTCTCCCGGAGGGAGAGGGAGCTTAAAGGGAAAATATTTAAACGTACCAGAGATTAAAAATATGATCACAGTTACTCCAGACGCTGCAAAACACATTAAACACTCTGCCGAGCAAGGCGACATAAAGGCTCTGCAATTAAGAATTGCCGCAAGCCGGAATGACGATGGCAGCCTGCATTACGGACTCGGATTTGATGACAATACACATGATGGGGATCAGACTTTTACCTCTGAGGGCATTGTTATTATCGTCGCCCCTTCGAGTAATACGCTGCTCACTGGCACCGTCATCGATTATGTTGAACTGGAACCCGGTAAATTTGAGGTGATATTCATCAATCCCAATGATCCAGCCCAACAAGATAAACCGAGCTAACTGGCTTGCAAAAACAATCCTGACCACAAGGTTTTGGTTGATTCTGACTGCTGCACGCCCCACTTCAATGGTATATTGCAGTAAGACAACTTCATAATTTACCAGTATGCAGCCGGATAACTCCAAGTTACAGAAATACCCGCCCAGACAGGTTAACAACCTGCCTCGCTGGCGCTTGTTTCTGAGCTGGGCAAGCACAAGGCAATTCGTCGGCCTGTTAACTATACTGGGCAGTATCCTATTGTTAATCGGTGCTGTTAATTTCTGGTTCCTGATAAATTCAGATGACGGTAACGGATTACATCTTGCCAACAGCCTGCTTTCCATCATCGGCATTTTAATCCTGACTTACGCCGTACACGTTGCTCGCCGTGACCTGTTAAGTCCACTCGCAGAATTGAGCAACTGGGCAACCCGTATTCGCCAGGGACAATTCGATACCCGCCTTCCTGAAACCACCCAACCTGAATTCCGAAAACTCTATCGTGACATCAACAACCTCGGCGACCGTTTTGAAGAATTGTCTCTGGATATGCAATCGCAAGTCGAAAAACAAACCGACCGCATCAAACAGAAAACCAATTCTCTGGAAATTCTTTACGACATTGCTGCCAGTATTAATGCCGCGAGTGATCTTGAGGATTTGTTAACACGCTTTTTGCACACCCTTAAAGAAGTTGTCGATGCGCGGGCTGGCTCAGTGAGAATGTTAACCAGCGATAATCGCATGCAATTAATTGCCAGCAGCGGCCTCAGTTCACATATCGTCGAACAGGAAAAACTGGTCGACATCAACCGTTGCCTGTGCGGAAAAGCAGCCCTGGATGGTGAAGTACATGCGCTGAACGATCTGAAAAGTTGTGGTGAATTTGCCGGACAATCTTTTTTCGGTGACGAGCAGATAGAGATGATTGCTGTACCGTTGCGTTACCGTGGCAAAACCCTGGGCGTGTACAACCTGTTTACCGAACAATCTGGCCTGGTAGAACGTGAAGATATGAAATCGCTGTTGACCAGCATCGGACATCACCTGGGCATGGCGATCGAAAAATCCCGTCTCGATGAAGAAACCAATCTGCTATCGATTATGGAAGAACGTACCCGCATGGCAAACGAGTTACACGATTCACTGGCCCAGAGCCTCGCCAGCCTGCGTTTCCAGGTGCGTGTGCTCGATGAAACCTTGCATAGTGGGAATGAATCTGAACTTTGGCATGTCCTGGAACGTATTGAAAACAGTCTGGATGAAGCCTATACAGAGTTACGGGAACTGATTGCTCATTTTCGCGCCCCTATCGACAAACGCGGCTTGATTCCAGCCGTACAACAAGCCGTTGAACGCTTCCGCCGCGACTCACAAATTAGCGCATTTTTACAACTGGAATGGGAATGCAAACCTCTGACTGCTGAAATTGAAATTCAGGTGCTTCGAATTATCCAGGAAGCACTGGTTAATATACGCAAACACAGTGAGGCTAATGCAGTACGTGTCATTATGCGTGCGCTCGCTAAAGACGATTTTCTGGTTCTGGTGGAAGATGACGGCATCGGCATTAAAGAGCCCGCCACGAGCGCGCCAGGAGAACATCTGGGACTTAAGATACTGAAGGAACGCGCAGCTCGAATTGGGGGGACATTACGCATAGAAAGTGAAGCTGGCGAAGGAACCCGTGTTATTCTAAAATTCCACCGGCCAGATGAAATCACGGAATCGCTTCATCATTCAGTTAATGTTCAGACACCTAAAATAGTTGTGACTAAATAATGAGTTTACGTATTTTATTAATCGATGATCACACCTTATTCCGGGTTGGCCTGGAAGGCCTGCTAACTCACCGTGGTATAGAAATAGTCGCCTCGGCCAGTGATGGCCGCGAAGGACTCGAACAAGCCCATAACCTCAAACCGGATATAGTGTTATTGGATATGCGCATGCCCGATATCGATGGTATCGGGGTATTAAAGCGGTTACGCGAAAGTAATTTTGATAAACCAATTGTGATGCTCACCACCAGTAGCGAAGAACGTGATTTGGTCGAAGCCCTGCGAAATGGTGCACAAGGCTATCTCCTTAAAGACATGGAACCCGACGAACTGGTTCTGGCACTACGCGATATTGTAAAAGGAAAAACTGTCGTCGCACCTGATCTGGCACCCATCCTTGCCAAGGTTGTACAAGGCGATGGCAGTCTGATAGAAGAATCAACACCGTTTGATGATCTCACGCCACGCGAAAGCGAAATCCTCGGCCTGCTTGCCGAAGGCCAGAGCAACAAGGTCATCGCTCGAAACCTGGGCATCTCAGACGGCACCGTCAAACTGCACGTCAAAGCAATACTGCGCAAGCTCGGCGTGCATTCACGCGTTGAAGCAGCCGTCATTGCTGTCGAACAAGGTATGCGCGCCAACCGTGAAATGGATAGCCGTAACGAATAATAAGGGTTTTATTACAATATGAAGCTCGACGATCTGGTTGCCAGCGCACTGAAAAATATTGAAGAATTATTTCCCTGGGACCTGGAAGAAGCGCTGCAGTCGAAGCCTGACACCCTCCTGCTTGACGTGCGTGAAGCCGATGAATTCAGCAAAATGCATATTCGCAACTCAATCAATGTACCGCGTGGCATCCTGGAATCAGCCTGTGAATATGATTATGAAGACACTGTCCCTCATCTGGTTGAAGCTAGAAATCATGCAATCGTCGTTATCTGCCGATCCGGCAAGCGCAGTGCACTAGCTGCAGACGTCATGCGTCAACTGGGTTATACAAATGCAAAATCACTGAAAACCGGATTACGCGGCTGGAGCGATTACGAACTGGAAATGATTAACGCAAATGGAGATGTGATTAGTGAGGATGATTCCGAAGTTTATTTCACAGCCAGATTGCGTCCTGAGCAGTTGAGTAAAAAATAAATTGGCTAACTGTGCAAATACTGTAGGAGCGGCTTCAGCCGCGAAAGGCAACTGTACCGACCATCGCGGCTGAAGCCGCTCCTACAAGTCCTTTCAATTTAATTGTCAATTCCTTAAGTAACTGCCACCTGTTTATACAGCTTTGTTCAATGTTGTACTTAAAAAATCAAAAACGGAAACAGGAACACTTCGTCCCCTCTCCCCAACCCTCTCGGCAACTGCTCCTGCGTCGCCTAAAGCGCCTACTTTTGGTGCTCTAGCACCTACATCCCTGTAGGCGTCCCGGAGGGAGAGGGAGCTAAAAAGAAACAGCGGAAGAAATATTAAACATAATGTTTACGTTCTTTACGGCGACGGCCAGCTTTTTGTACAACAACTCCCTGAATAGCTTCAACACCCGTCAGTTCAACCACTTCATCGTAAGCATGGTTAAGACATTTCAGCAGGTACTTATCACCGTCCCGCTCTAATTGCCGGAAGTAAAATTCTTCCCCATGTTTGGCCACCACGAATTTACCCGTTTCAATGACACCGCCAGGATCAACCACGATCACCACGCCGTGTTCGAATTCCGGCTCCATCATGTCGCCCAGCACCCTGAGTGCATAGAGTTCGCCTGCCCCGCAGCCTGTATTGTCCAAAGGTTCATCTCCGCTTAGTGCAGTTAATTCTGCTGTATGCTCTGAATGCAGATTATATCAGCCCTATAGCTGTTAGATAATATACATTAAATACATAAGGTTATAGGATCTTTATAAAATAAGAATTACCTCAATTTAATCGTGCTTAAAAAGCTTTGGAGGTCCAATAAGACTACCCAGGTATTTAAAGAAACGCTGATAAACGCCGTCACTTCCTGTACTCACTTAAGTAGCGTAATAATAAGGATAGATTCTGCATGTCCCCAGAGGAACTGGTTGCCAAAAATCTCAAATTAGTTTCCCTGCCAGAGATCTGTATTCAGGTACAGGAATTGGCAGATTCACCACTATCGACGGCCGATTCGATCGGTGAAGTCATCAGTACGGATACTGCATTGAGCACACGTTTACTGAAGATCGTTAACAGCGCTTTCTATGGCATGCCATCCCGAGTCGACACCATTCCACGCGCGGTCAATTTATTAGGCATGCGCGAATTAAAAAATCTTACCTTTGCCGCTTCTACCGCTGAAATATTTTCCGGAATTCCACCAGACCTCGTCGACATGGCTGGTTTCTGGCAGCACAGTATCTACACCGGTTTAATGGCTCGCCAGCTTGCTCAACATTGCAATGTGTTACACGCCGAACGTTTGTTTACTGCCGGTCTGTTACACGATGTCGGACGCTTGTTGATGTTTATGAAGATCCCGGAAGAGTCTGTTCAGGCAGAGGTCATGTGTCAGCATTCAGAACGATCCCTGTGTGAAATTGAAAACGAATTATTAGGCTTTGATCATACTGAAGTGGGTTATGCACTCCTGAAAGAATGGCAATTGCCTGCCAACCTTTGCGCCACAATACGTTATCACCACAACCCGCAGGATGCCCACGACGCTCATCTGGAAAGTGCGATCTTGCATATCGCCGATATCGTCGCACATTGCGCGCAGACCTGTAAGAATGAGAAGCACAGTGCCTTCTATGATCCCTACGGGGCGCTGCTGGATTCAGATCTCAATGCCGAAGAAATCACCATCATGGCAGCCCATCATGTAGAAGACAGCGCCTTTGTGTTGACCCGGATTACAGCAAGTGTTATCCAGAAAGCCATCGACGCGAGTGCCGTCGGGTTTAATCAGGTACTGGATCTGGTGTATCCAATGGCATGGGAAAATCCAAGATAGGTTTCAGTCTTGGCTAGTCTTTAAAACATGACTCTCGCGGAGACGCAGAGATCGCTGAGAAAAATACAAATTCTGTAGGAGCGGCTTTAGCCGCGATGGGACACTGTGCATTCATTGTGGCTAAAGCCGCTCCTACAGATGCTCGCTAATTAATCAGAGATTCCCTAAAGTTCTTTCTCAGCGTCTTTGCGCCTCTGCGAGATAATGATTGATGTTTTAGAAAAGACACTAATCAACCGCAGCCCAGCAATACCAACTCGCGACAGTACGATACGGCCGCCAACATTCGGCAACTTCAATATAGTTTTCGTAATCAATATCCCCTGACAACCCATAAAGTTGCTGAATAGATTTACGTAACGCCAGATCCCCTATCGGTAATACATCCAGCCTGCCCAGGGAAAACATCAGGAACATGTCGGCTGTCCAGCGGCCGATGCCCGGCAAGGTCATTAATCTTTCCGAGACAACTTCGTCTTCCAGTTGTTGCAACTCATCCAGCACTAAATCACCGCAGCGTACCTGTTTTGCCAGCTCTCGGATGTAACAAACTTTAGAACCAGACAAGCCACAACCGCGCAAAGTCTTGTCCTGAATGCGATGAAAGTTTTTTGCTTCGAAGTTTGCAGTGTTCAGACGTTGTAATAATCGGGTTTCGATAGTTTTTGCCGCCCGGACGGAAAGCTGCTGATTAATGATGGCCCACACCAGGGTATGAAAAGGCGGCTTGCGCGTTGATATCAAGGTGCAAGGGCCGTGGGTATCAATCAGCCTTCCGAGTGTCGCATCATTTTTCTTAAGGAATTGTTCGGCTTTGCGTATTCGCGCTGCTGTCACTGCCTAAGTCCAACCGAAAGTACCGCATAGGTCACAATCGACATACCCGCAGCGGCAACCAGTGCGGGTCGTTTCCATCCGAAAATAGCTAGCAGACAGACAACCATCCAGCCTATAAATAATGGCCAGTATTGCACTTCACCACTCATGAAAATTTTCTGCGTTGCTTGGGCCGGGTTCGAGTAGTCGATTGCCTGGGGAGATAAACCTTACCAGCGCGCAACCCAGCCGTCCGGTACAGTGCGGCAGCTTCTTCTTGATCCATGTATTGCCATTTACCGGGGCGCAATTTCTTTTCGAGTACGGCAGTACCATATCGCACCCGCACTAGCCGGCTGACTTGAATACCCTGAGATTGCCACAAGCGGCGAACTTCACGGTTACGTCCTTCCTGGATCACCACGTAATACCAGTGATTGGCACCCTTTCCGCCACCGTCCTGAATATCTGTAAATCGGGCCTCACCATCTTCGAGCTCTACGCCGTCACGTAACCGTTGCAACGTATTATTACTCACCTCGCCAAGCACTCGCACGGCATATTCGCGATCCACAATACTCGATGGATGCATTAATTTATTAGCAAGTTCTCCATCCGTCGTAAAAAGTAACAACCCAGAACTATTGATATCCAGGCGGCCAATACCAATCCAGCGGCCATGGGGTGCAACGGGTAAACGCTTAAACACAGTGGATCGCCCTTCAGGATCATCACGTGAACAGATTTCACCTTCTTCCTTGTGATAGGCCAGTATCGCTTGCTTGTTGGTAACAGATGACTGTTTGATCACTCTACCATCCATTTGTATACGTTCTGTCCCTATAACTTTTTGCCCCAACTTGGCAGGCTTGCCATCCACCAGCACACGCCCTTCCTCAATCAGCTTTTCGAGCTGGCGGCGGGAACCTTGGCCGGCGTTAGCCAGAAATTTTTGCAGACGTTGTTCGGACATAGGGCTGTCCCGGATTGTGTCAGTGGAGAACTTCGGGGTTTTCCGGCGGGTCTGTTTCTAACTTGACTGCGGTTGCTTCTGCACCTTCATCTTCGACCGAAGAAGCTTCTTCGTTAGCTGCTTCTGTTTGTTCGTCAAGGCTATCAGGTAATTCCAGTTCAAGCCCGGCACCGAGCGAGTCGAGATCTTTCAGCTCCATCAAACTGGGTAATTCGTCAAGGCTTTTGAGATTAAAGTAATCCAGGAACTGCCGCGTAGTACCAAACATGGCCGGTTTTCCAGGCACGTCGCGATGCCCGACGATGCGCACCCAATCCCGCTCCTGCAGTGTTTTCATAATAGACGTGCTCACACTGACACCGCGGATATCTTCGATCTCTCCACGCGTTATCGGTTGCCGGTAGGCTACTAACGAGAGTGTTTCCAGCAAAGCACGTGAATAACGCGCCGGTTTTTCATCGATCAATCTAGATACCCAGGGTTCCATATCCTGTTTAACCTGAATACGATAACCACTGGCAATCCGTACCAGCTCGATGCCACGTTCTTGATATTCTTCCTGCAATTGTTCGATAGTCTGGCGGGCAACTTCGCGGGAAGGTTTTTCATCATCCAGAAATACCGCAAGCACCTGGTCAACGCTTAAGGGTTTGCCTGCCGCCATTAACACGGCTTCGATAATATCTTTGGTGGTTGGTTTATTCATTATTGATCCGTTTATTTGGCTTCAGCTACTTCTTGCGTAAACTCTTCCTGTACCCCTTCAACCGCATCTCCGACAGCTTTAACGTAAATCGGTGCAAAGGGTTCAGATTGTACAAGTTCGATTAATGATTCCTTGATCAACTCAAGTACCGCCAGCAGGCTCACAACAACACCCATCCGGCCTTCTTCAGGATCAAACAGGGTTTCAAAAGAAGTAAATTCTCCAGTGCTAACCCGTGTCAGGACGATCGACATCCGTTCACGGACTGACAATGTCTCCATCTGAATATGATGGTGAGAAAACATGCTGGCCCGGCTCATGACTTCCTTAGCCGCCATCAGAATTTCCTGCAGAGAAATCTCTGGCGGTGTCTCGACCACCTGTTTTTCCGGGGCTTCTAGTTGCAGCGGGAAGATATCACGTCCCACACGCGGTAATTCGTCGATATCTGCCGCCACCTTCTTGAACCGTTCGTATTCCTGCAAACGGCGGAGCAGTTCTGCACGCGGATCATCTTCGTCGTTTTCTTCTACTGGACGCGGTAATAACATGCGCGATTTGATTTCCGCCAGCATGGCTGCCATCACCAGATATTCAGCCGCAAGCTCCAACCGCATATCCTGCATGAGATCGATATATTCAATATATTGCTGGGTAATATCAGCAAGCGGTATATCCAGGATGTCGAGGTTCTGGCGCTTGATCAGATATAACAGGAGATCGAGTGGACCCTCAAAGGCTTCAAGAAAAACCTCCAGTGCATCGGGGGGAATGTAAAGATCCTGCGGAAGAGTGGTGACAGCTTCGCCTTGTATATAGGCAAAGGGCATTTCACTTTGTTCAGGCGCCTGGGGCTGCTCAGAAGGCTGGTCGGTCATGTCGGTGAATTGTATGTTAGTTGGTCGGAGTTGGGAACTGTTAATAATCCAGACCCCCTCCCCCTCAGGGGGAGGGTTGGGGAGAGGGGATCAAATAAAAGGGTTTAGTTCCTTGTTTTAGATCCCCTCTCCCTGGCCCTGGCCCTGGGGGAGAGGGGATGGTTTTTACATCTGGTGTGTGAAATACACTGGTCGATGAAATAACAAATTATAAAATAGAACTATTTCCCTAATAATTCAAACCAATTGCAGCACGAACCTCATCTAAAGTCTGGCTGGCGACTTCGCGGGCTTCTTCTGCGCCTTCTTGCAGGATGGTTCTTACCATCTGGGGGTCTTTTTCAAATTCGGCAGCACGCTCCTGGATAGGCGCGAGCTCATTTAACACGGCATCAATTAAGGGTTGCTTGCATTCGAGACAACCGATACCCGCGGTTGTACATCCTTCTCTTACCCAATTCTTGCGGCGTTCATCGGAATACACTTCATGCAACTGGAACACCGGGCATTTTGCGGGATCACCCGGATCTGTTTTACGTACCCGCGCCGGGTCGGTCGGCATGGTTTTCAGTTTTTGTTCAATCTGATCAGGTTTATCGCGCAGTGAAATGGTGTTGTTATACGACTTGGACATTTTCTGACCGTCCAGCCCTGGCATTTTAGACGCCGGTGTTAACAAGGCTTGTGGCTCAGGTAAAATGATCCGGCCACCGCCTTCCAGGTATCCGTATAACCGTTCCCTGTCTGCCATCGTCAGGTTGCCCTGACCATCGAGTAATGCCTGACCGACTTCAAGTGCTCCAGCATCACCTTTTTCCTGGTACTTTCTGCGCAGTTCGCGATACATCTTGGCGTTTTTCTTGCCCATTTTTTTGATAGCCGCTTCGGCTTTTTCTTCAAACCCGGGTTCGCGGCCATAAAGATGATTAAAACGCCGCGCGATTTCACGCGACAGTTCGACATGCGCGACTTGATCTTCTCCGACCGGGACCTGCCCTGCCTTGTAAATCAGGATATCTGCCGTTTGTAATAACGGATAACCCAGAAAGCCGTAGGTCGCCAAATCTTTTTCGCGCAATCTTTCCTGTTGATCCTTGAAACTTGGAACGCGTTCCAGCCAGCTCAGAGGCGTTATCATGGATAACAACAAATGCAGTTCCGCGTGCTGAGGCACATCAGACTGCACAAAGATTTTTGCATTGGCAGGACTCACGCCCGCCGCCAACCAGTCGATCACCATTTCTATCACACTGGCGCTAATGACTTGTGGATCTTCGTAATGCGTCGTTAAGGCATGCCAGTCCGCGACAAAGAAATAGCAATCGTATTCGTGCTGTAACTGCACCCAGTTTTTTAAGACACCGTGATAATGCCCCAGGTGTAAACGACCGGTTGGCCGCATGCCGGACAAAACACGATTTTTTGCTTCACTGCTCAATTTGTCAGCCCCCCATCAGAGACATGAGTATTCTTTGATAATCTTGCAGCGGCATACCGGCCATAGAAACAATTGTTTTGAGCACAAAGGCTACAAAAGGCCACATGATCTTGCCGAGAAAACCACTCATTAACAATGCTATCAGAATCCACATACCATAGGGTTCAATACGACTGAACACAATGGCCGCCTTGCCGGGCAGCAATCCAGTCATCACCCGGCCGCCATCCAGCGGTGGCAGTGGTAACAGATTTAGCACCATTAATATGGTATTGATATAAATCCCGGCAACACCCATGAACAACAAGGGTAATGCAAACCAGTTTTCGGTGCCGACCAGCAACACAAAACGGATGAGTATCGCCCAACCAATTGCCATTAACAGATTGGAAACAGGCCCTGCCGCTGCCACCCAAGCCATATCCTGTTTTGGTCGCCTGAGATTTCGCCCATTAACCGGCACCGGTTTTGCCCAGCCAAACACAAAGCTCCCAGGCATTAACAACATCAGACCGGGAACTAGAATAGTACCGACAGGATCGATATGCTTTATCGGATTCAACGTCAATCGGCCGAGCATTTTTGCAGTTTTATCGCCAAAATAACTGGCAATTAAACCATGTGCTGTTTCATGAACGGTGATGGCAAGTAGCACTGGCAATAACCAGGCGGCAATTTTTTGTGCCAATGAAATTTCGTACATTAGGTGATTATACCTGGATAGCGTTGTTGTCTCTGATAATTCATTCCAAACCTTCTGTTGATCCTTTCCCCTGGCGCATCACCAACGGCCCATCACCCACTAAATCCACGACCGTTGTAGGTTCAACACCGCAATGTCCGCCATCTATAACCAGATCAACCTGATGCTCCAGCGCTTCACGAATTTCATCAGGGTCGGTTTCAGGATAGTCATCACGATCCGGTAAAATCAATGTTGATGTCATTAAAGGTTCGCCCTGTTCTTCTAATAGCGCCGAAACAATCGCATGATCCGGCACACGGATACCAATGGTTTTTCGTTTCGGATGCCGCAACCGTTTAGGGACGATATCTGTCGCGCGTAACAGGAATGTATAGGGGCCTGGCGTGTACGCTTTCAAGAGCCGATACACACTGTTATCAACCCGTGCATAGCTGGCAATTTCAGCCAGGTCACGGCACATCAATGTGAAATTATGGTGTTTATCAACCTGACGTATTGTCCGTATCCGTTCTACGGCTGCCTTGTCATCCAGGTGACACGTCAAGGCATAGCAGGAGTCCGTAGGCATAACGATAATGCCACCACCGCGAATTATCTCCACCGTCTGGTGTATCAGCCGGGGTTGTGGATTTTCCGGATGAATTTGAAAATATTGGCTCATGCAGAAATATGAATCTGTTGCCAGCTATCATCTTGCCAGAGAGGTTTACAACCTTCCGGCAAGTCTCTTAACCGGCCCAACTCAACCCAGGGTTTTTCCGGCCCATGATAATCGGAACCTTGCGAGGCTAATAAATCATGCTCCCGGCTCAGCGCAGCCATGTGCCGCATTTCATCGACTGAATGACTACCGGAAACAACTTCCATACCCTTGCCTCCGGCGGCTTTAAAGTCAGTGAGTAAATGACCTAATTTCGTTCTCGTTAAACGATAGCGTGCAGGATGCGCAATCACGGTCACCCCACCCGCTTCCGTAACCCAGCGCACCGCATCTTCCAGTGTTGCCCAACGGCCACTGACATGACCCGGCTTACCCGGCACCAGGAAACGTTTGAACACATCGCGTATCGATTTCGCATGTCCAGCTGCGACAAGAAAGTAGGCAAAATGCGTGCGGCTGACGATGCGGCCTTTGGTGAATTCTTTCGCGCCCTGCAGGGCATCCGGTATACCTTGCTTATCCAGCCGCTTGCCAATTTCTTCGGCGCGCCAGTTGCGAAATTCTTGCAACACCTCAAGGTTTTCAATCAGGGTCGTATTGTTTTTGTCGATACCCAGGCCCAGCATATGAATCGTCTGCTTCCTCCAGGTAATCGAGATTTCGACACCTGGAATAATCCTGACAGCATGAGCGCTCGCGGATTCGAAGGCTTCTTCCAGTCCATCCAGCGTATCGTGGTCAGTCAGGGCCAGCACATCAACACCCGCACTCACCGCATGTTCAACCAACCCAGTGGGCGAAAGTGTTCCATCTGAAGCCGTGGAATGACTGTGAAGATCGTATAATGTAGACATTCCGCCTATTCTACGCGACCCGGCAAATCACTGCCCCTCTGCCTTATCTTGTTCTGATCAGGTATCATAGGAGTTATTCGTAGATTTCCCAGCTAATATGTATTTACCAAACCCCACGATTGACTATTTCCGGGCAAAAGTCGCGGAATTAATGCCCGCCCTGCTTGATGCTTGGCAAACGGGTAAACCACCGGTGCATTCTTCCGCTGAAGATAATCCCCAGCTGCTGTCCCGCGCCTGTGAACAATGGCTGGAGGCGTTTGCAGCTGCCGATGCCAGTGACACCACAGTTGATCCTGAAAGCCTGACCCAATTTGGCGAATATGGCCTGAACCTGTGTCATTCTGCTTTGAGCTGGGCTCAGCAATTGGGGCAAAACGAGATAACTGACGGGTTGCAGGAAATGACGATTGTGTTTGCCCTGTGGCTGGCACGCCGTGGCGGGGAATTACATACGCTGGAGCCGGTTGTCGACGGCCTCGCAAAGTATGCAAATGCAACCGCGAATCCAGAGGAATTGGAAAACCTGTATACCGTAATGAACGAAATCCTCAATGCTGTCACACCAGCAATTCGCAAGGATCTGGAGAAAACTAATCCCGGTCGGCCCTGGCGCATTCTCAATTTGAATCGCGCTATTGTCGCGACGCGCACCCACCAGCCTGCGCTGATGGAACAAGCCTTCAAAGAGTTTGTCGAAACCCTGCCTGAAGAAGCACCGCAATTTTTTACTGAAGGTATGACACAAATGGACTTGCTAAACTACCCGCCGCATGTACGTACGGTCATGGACAAATATTATCAACAATGGGGCGCAGAACGTGCGCTGCACTAGCAACCCCGGTTTTTATACATTATGAAATTTCTCTACGACTTTTTTCCGATACTGCTGTTTTTTATTGCGTACAAAATGTACGACATTTACGTTGCGACAGCGGTTGCGATTGCAGCCGCTTTTGTACAGACGGTCGGTTACTGGTTCAAGCATCGCCGCTTTGAAAAAATGCACTTGGTGACCTTTGGTTTGTTGGCATTTTTTGGCGGGCTGACATTGATATTAAAAGATCCGGTGTTTATCAAATGGAAGCCGACCGTCATCAACTGGCTATTTGCCGTTGTGTTTACCGGCAGTCTATGGATAGGCAAAAAACCCATGATAGAACGCATGATGAGCCATGCGATACAGGTTGATCAGCCGATATGGAACCGCCTGAACTGGGCCTGGGTTTTATTCTTCATTAGCATGGGCGCAATTAATCTGTATGTGGCCTTTAATTATGATGAAGCCACCTGGGTTAATTTCAAACTGTTCGGCATGATGGGCCTGACCTTTGTTTTCGTTATCGGGCAAGCACTTTATCTCAGTCGCTACATGCCGGAAGAAAAACCCGAAGGCGAGTCCTGATGTTGTATGCAATAGTCGCCGAAGACATCGAGATCAGCTTATCCAAACGTCTTGCAGCCCGGCCTGATCATGTGCATCGTTTAAAGGCTTTGCAGGATGAGGGTAAATTAATACTGGCTGGCCCCCTGCCCGCGATCGACAGCGAAGATCCCGGTGATGCTGGCTTTACTGGCAGTTTGATTGTTGCTGAGTTTGATTCACTGCATGCTGCGCAGCATTGGGCCGATCTTGATCCGTACATCAAAGCAGGTGTTTATCAACAAGTCACCGTTAAACCCTTCAAAAAGGTATTACCCTGATCATGACAGCAGAACGCGTCGAGCTTATTAACAACAGACTGTCCGAAGTTTTTTCTCCCGTCACACTGGAAATAATTGACGAGAGCGCTAAACATGCCGGGCATGCTGGCGCACGCGGTGGCGGCGGACATTTTCTGGTGAATATTGTGTCTGATGCATTCCAGGACAAGAGCCTGATTCAGCGACACCGTTTAATATATGACGCACTGGGCGACGCCATGCAATCTGAAATTCATGCCTTAAGTATTAAAGCCAATACCCCTACAGAAGTTACTAATCATTCTTAAATCACAATATGGAAATCTTACTATGAATATTTCACGTCTCACATTAATTGCAACCACCGTCCTGGCAGTCAGCGCCTGTGATCAGGTGCCACTCAATGAAGATGCCAACCAGGTAATCGCCAAAGCTGTGGAATCTGCAGAAACAGTGGCAGATACCAGTGAAGTAGTCGCAACGGTTAACGGCGCAACTATTACCCGCGACCTGTTTGACACCTACAGCCAGCAACGCCAACAGCGCCGCCCGGGAGATCAAGATCCACAGGCCGTACTCGAAGAAATCGTTAACCTTGAACTGGCCTTACAGGACGGGATCAAGAACGGCGTCGACAAACAGCCTAACGTCGCTGCACAGATTACACAGCAACGCCGTGCAGTCATTGCTAGCGCCGCTATTCAACAACAACTCGTTAATAACCCAATCACAGACGAAGAACTAAAAAAGATTTACGACGAAAAAACATCAGGTGCCGGTACGGAATACAAGGCAAGGCATATCCTGGTTGAAGATGAAGCCAAAGCAAAAGAATTGATCACTAAACTGGATGGTGGTGCAGACTTTTCGGAGTTAGCAATAGAACATTCGACGGGGCCTTCAGGAAAATCTGGTGGTGACCTGGGTTGGTTCTCTGCACAACAAATGGTTAAACCATTTTCCGAAGCCGCAGCTACTATGGAAAAAGGAAAATACAGTAAAGAACCGGTTAAAACCCAGTTTGGCTGGCACGTTATTATGCTTGATGATTCACGCGAATCCACACCACCACCGTTTGAACAGCTGAAACCTCAATTACAGTCGTTCGCACAAAACGAGCGGATTCAAAACTATGTGCAGTCATTACGTGATGGTGCAACTATCGACATTGCAGAGACTTTCACAAAGGAAATCACCCCTGAACCTGCTATAGATACTTCACAAGACCAAAGTCAGGATCAAACACAGGACGAAACCAGTGAATCAGCAGCAACCGAGGAAGCACCAGCTGAAAAAGCGCCTGCAGAGGAAGAAACTGCACCGCAAGCTGAATAATTTGTGATCGTGTAACTGTAGGAGCGGCTTCAGCCGCGATGGACACTGTAACTAATCGCGGCTGAAGCCGCTCCTACAAAAAACGCCGCGTTTATCGCGGCGTTTTTTTATGCGTAGTGTTTGGTTGCAGCTTTTACCGCGACACCCGATTTAATTTTCGCCCCCATGCCGCTTAACACTGCATCAAGTGCACCGAGACAAAACAGCACATTAGGTTTATTACTGGCGAAACCCATCAAACCAATACGCCAGATTTTTCCGGCCATAGGCCCCAACCCGGCACCAATTTCAAGACTATAGTTATTGAGTAACTGACTGCGCACTGCTGCATCATCTACACCGTCTGGAATACTCACAGCATTGAGCTGTGGCAGGCGGTCGCTTTCATTGACAACAAAGGACAAGCCCATTGCCTCAATACCGGCACGCAATGCCAGATGATTATCCTGATGACGTTTCCAGGCGTTTTCTATACCTTCTTCCTGCAAGATAACTAACGCTTCGTGCAACGCATAGAGACTATTGATCGGCGCAGTATGATGATAAGCACGCTTGGCGCCTCCACCCCAGTAACCGAGTACCAGATTCAAATCCATGAACCAGCTTTGCACGGTTGATTTACGTTGTTTCACAAATTCGACAGCGCGTTCACTGAAGGTAACCGGAGATAAACCCGGCACACAGGACAAACATTTCTGGGTACCGGAATAGACCGCATCCAACTCCCATTCACTCACTTTTAAAGGTGCGCCACCCAGCGAAGTCACTGTGTCGGCAATGATCAGACAGTCATGTTTATGCGCCAGCTCCGCCAGTGTTTTAGCATCAGAGATCGCACCGGTTGAAGTTTCCGCATGCACAAAAGCCAACACGCGTGCATCTGGGTTCTCTTTGAGCGCCGCTTCAACCTTATTACAATCGACTGCACTGCCCCAGTCGTCTTCGATCATGACAGCGGTAGCACCGCAGCGCTCCACATTCTCTTTCATACGGCCGCCAAACACTCCGTTCTGACAAACCAACACCTTGTCACCCGGCTCAACCAGATTAACAAAGCAAGTTTCCATGCCAGCAGAACCCGGTGCCGAAACCGGCATAGTCAGCTCATTGTCAGTCTGAAAGGCATAGCGCAACAAATCCTTCATCTCATCCATCATGCCAACAAAAGCAGGATCAAGATGACCGATGGTCGGCCGTGACATGGCTTCAAGAATGCGTGGATTCACATCAGAGGGCCCAGGACCCATCAGGGTACGGACTGGGGGATGGAAAGATTTAATGCTCATGACTGATTTTTTCGCCTGGTAAATTGAGCGCGAAGTCTAGAGTAATTGGGGACAGACCACAATTAATTACCCCTCAACTTTAGAAGGTCTACCCGCCTTACCCCGTGACAACCACCCTTCCAGCATTGCTTCAATTTCATCTTTAAATCGCTCATTTCCCAAAACATAACAACCATTGGTAGTCTACTCAGCCAATGATATCAAGATAACGGTGGTAATCCTTATCTATATAAAAACAGGCGGATCGATCATTACCTCTCTGAATAATGTGCCAGGGTATCCCCGCAATAGCTAGATGCGAACGACGTGGTATGTGAACCTCCTTGTTCAAATAGTAAGCTGTAACCACTTTCTTAATGATGTGGTTGTTAAATGGTGGTCTACCCCCGATTACCCCGCCTTAAATTAAACCTCCTACCATGTTTATAAATTAATTATGGCGTAAACACCAGCACAAACGAAACCGGAATCGCTCTTGCGATACTTGGAAGCTTAGCGACTGTCATCAATCGATCAACACCTTCATTCAAACCGAAATCAGCAACATTCAGAATTGCTGGCTTCAAGCTGCTCACCAGTAACTTATCCCCAACACGTGTGACCACTGCCTCAACTTTAATGACAGACTCCATTCCATGAAGCTTAAGCGTTGCATCAGTTACAACGGTTATAATTTCTCCTTGCGGAAAATCACCAGTAACTTTGGCCGTTAACGTTGCGGTTGGAAATTTACTAACCTCAAACAGCATTGACTGCATGCGTTCATTGCGGATGGCAATATTGGTTTCGACACTGACCAATTTAATATTGACGTTCAATGTACCGTCATCGCTTAGTGAACCTGATATATCTTTAAAGGTGTGAATTTCTGCCGCCGTACCTTTCTTAATAGATACAAAGGTAATCTGCGAATTAGCCGCATCCAGATTCATGCCGGCAAATACCATTTGACTGGTAAGCAGCCCGGTTAACAGAAAAGCTACCGCTATAAGTTGATTCTTAAACATTTTAATCCATCCTCCTATTTTTTGATTCTCATAAGGGCAAACACTTAAGCAATGAAATTATTCCCTTATATGAAAAATAAATATAAAATCTCCTGAGTCACACTATTTCAACTAACTGCAGGCTCCAGACGGGTATGTCACACAGCAGTAGTTCATTTACTTTCGAACTCACTCGCCTAATTCCGCGATTGCATCGGTATGCCTACGTACTAACCCATAATAAATCTGATAGCGACGATCTTGTGCAAGCCGCGTTGGAGCGCGCAATCATTAAACAACATCAATGGAAAGACGGTACTCAGCTGGATCGATGGACCTTCACTATTCTTGCCTCCATCTGGAAAAATGAATTGCGCGCACGTACTTATCGCCGGGGTAACGGTGTGGTTGATGCCGACAACCTTGAAGACCAATCCGCACAATCATCACTGGAACGGACTTTTCTGCTCAATCAGGTGTTTAACCAGACAATGGCACTTCCTGAGAATCAACGCGAATTGATACTACTCATCTATGTAGAAGGTTTTCAATATCAGGAAGCCGCGAACATACTTGAGATTCCCGTAGGTACGGTTATGAGTAGACTCGCCCGCGCACGGATTAACCTTGCTGCACAGCTAGAAATACCTGCCCGCAAAAAACAGGGCAAGGCATGACCGAATGATTAACCGGCACCCACAAGAAAGTAAATTACTGGAATATGCAGATGGCAGACTTTCGGATAAAGAATCAGCAACAATTGAATCACTGATTAAAAGCGATCCTGAAGCCGCCTTAATCGTCCAAAAGTTTGCACAAAGCAAGCTCCCCTTCCGCGAGGCTTTTGAACCTTTAACTGAAAACATTGATGAAACCGGTGAACTGGCAAATATTGTCTTACGAAACGCTCGCAGAGAAACCAACAGACTCCCGCATTATATTGCACTTGCCGCATCATTAGTCTTGGGGCTACTGATAAGCAACCTGTATATTAAGTTTCAAGATGAAGATCACAATAACTGGATAGTTCAAGTTGCCGACTATCAGCTTCTATACACCCGCGACACAGTTAAACATACGCAACTCAGTGTAAAAGAACTTGAAAGTCTTATCGAGCGACTCAACCTCGCATTGGGCGAAGAGCTTATAATCCCCGATCTATCTGATCAAAAATTGCTCTTCAAACGCGGACAAATACTCAGCGTCAATGGTCAGCCTCTGATTCAGCTTGTGTATCTCCCTGAACATGGAGATCCAGTCGCTTTGTGTATAACCCGTAATAATAAACCTGATTCAAAACCAAAAACAGGTGAAGCCAGCGGCATGCCATTCGCTAACTGGGCAAATAACGGTCTGGATTTTATCCTGATTGGCAAGGCTTCGCCCTCCCAATTAAAAAGTATTGCGAAAAATACCGCTTTGCAGATGAAAGGAATTGGAAATAGCTAGAAGTAACGCTTTACTGGTGTAATTGGGTACATACCAGAATTAATCCTCCTCAACCTTTACCGGCCTACCTGCTTTACCGCGTGTCACCCGCCGTTTCAACATTCCTTCAATTTCTTCTTTAAATCGCTCATTTCCCAAAACATAATTACCATTGGTAGCCTGGCGAATATCGCGCACGACGGACGGCTCCAGATGCGCATCAAAAAGATTCCGATAAATAGCCTGTCGACCTGCAGCCGTTACACTAAGACGCAGATACTCCAGCTGAGGCGTCAATAGTAACTCTACACCGCCTCCGCTGTTCGCCCGGTAACTGGACCAACGGTAGTCAGCTGGATTTGACACCATGCCCGCCCGAACCGGATTTAACTCAATGTATTGGTAACACCTCAACACATACGTATCACTTTGGGCCAGACAAGAACGAAACCGGCCCTCCCAAAGTGTTCCAGTCCGCCGGTAGGTCCTATTAATATATTGAACATAGCGCTGACCTAAATGTTTCATCATCAAGGCTGCACTATCCGGCTCCTCCGGAGTTAGTAATAAATGAACATGGTTAGTCATCAGGCAATAGGCATGCACAGCACACCCAAACTTTCCTGCCTGTTCAGCCAATGTTTTAAGATAGCGGCGGTAATCCTCATCTGTATAAAAACAGGCGGATCGATTATTACCTCGCTGAATAATGTGCCAGGGTATACCTGCAATAGCTAGTCGCGCACGACGTGGCATGTGAACCTCCTTGTTCAAATAGTAAGCTGTAACTACTTTCTTAATGATGTGGTTGTTAATTGGTGGTCTGTCCCCGATTAACTCTTGATCAAAGGTGATCAAAGGTGATCAAAGGAGGTTACGGTCAGTTTAATTTCAACAGATCTGTAACGACACTCTGTAAATCATCTATATCCGGAATATCTTCAGTAACATCTACAATGCCATCATTGTCCATATCCAGACTGATCCTGACTTTGTTATTTGAATTAAAACCATCATCGGTCAGGTTCTCAAGTATGGCGATGGCACCAGTCTGTAAATCTGTTATTTCAAGTTTGCCGTTGGCCAGTGTGCTCTGGAAGTTCCAGGCATCCGGTGTATTAACAGATAAGTTCGTCACCAGACTGTTTGGTATATCCAGAGCCATCGTAAATTGCGCTGATGTTGATAGCGGTAACCTCAAGATTTCCAGATCGAACACACCGTTACTGGTTGCCAAATCATACTTGCTTGTGGCGTTTAAACCCGATACCTGCTTTGAAGCACCAGCGACAAATTCCTCAGTTATCGTGAAACTCTCATCAGTAAACCTGATGGTATAGATTGAACCATCACTTTCAACATCTAAATTCGCCGTTCCAAGATTCGTTACTTTATTTAGCTGGGTATTGTTGTTTATAGTTACAATAGCATCCGAGCCTTGGGCAGTGTATGTTAATGCGCTGTTAAACGGTACTCTGCCGGAATAGTCAGCTGTCGCTGTCATACTGTTAATGACGAGTTTGAAACTGCCATCAGTAGTGTTTAACCACTCGGCATTTAAAAAATCCGAACAGTTATTTTTGTAGAGTTTTTCGATGTTGTCACCTGTAACAGGGGGATAATGAACCGAAGCAAAAACACTGATGTTTCCTCCCTGGACACACGCCAAACCATCGCCGTTACTGTTTATTGGTTGGCCATCGATCGAAGCATCGATGAGGCTGCCCATTGGATCGGCATAGATACCAAAACCTCGCACCGTAAAAAAGGCTAGACCGAGCGCCTGTTTATAATTAGCTGCAGTCAATCTAATCGGATCACTACCAGATATTGATGTATTGTCGCTAGAACTACTTCCACCACCTCCACAAGCAGAAACTAGAACGGATATTACAAAACATAAAGAAGTGATGAGATGATTTTTCTTGTACATACTTACCCCCCAAACTAACAGAGCTATTTTTATCAGATTATAACAAAAATCATATGGGAAAGAGGGCCAGACCCAATGGAATCAGAAAAGGGACTAGTACCCTTTTACGCTAAGGTAACATCTGCTCCGCGTACTTCCCGGGTAATAATTGGCAAGTATTGGTGTCGACTTTCCCGGCCAGCCTGTAGCGAATATTTCCGACAAAATCATAAACAGTATTTCTAAAAGCTCTCGGGAATACCTTCATCAGTTTACCCAGTATCAGCCACACCCCACCCAATTGCTCAAGACAATGAATCGCAGCATCACTTTTATAAAGCGTTTCACCCGCTGGTTTGAGCACCGCTATTGAATCATCTTCATTCGGGACAACGCCCTTTTCCTGAAATGTGCTGCCTTGTAAGGGCGAGTATTGCAGTTTTTTATCAACGTCTTCAGACAGGGCGAAACGCACCAGTCCGCTACAGAATGCACAGGTGCCGTCATAAAATAGTATGGCGCTTTCTTGTGGGCGGTATTTGTCGACCCATCTTCTATCGAATGTCAATGCATGGATGAGTAACATCGGGAATGTAAGGTCAGCAAAATTTAACAATGTCAAAAAACCGAATTGAATGGCGAACATAACCAGCCATGCCCATTTCCTAGTGAATGCCGAGAAGCAAAAAAGCACGAAGAGCAGCTCGATAATCAGCACGCTCCAGGTGAGCAGTTTCAGGAATACAGGCGGTAATTCGAGCAGCAGGTTTCGAATAAAATGGTCTCTCGCCAATGGATTCTCTAACACCAGGTTGATCGCGGAGCCATCAACCCAGGACGGGCTTAGTAATTTCGTATAGCCACTGTAGCTATAGGCAACAGCCAGCAATATCCAGGCAGCGATCCAGATGGGTCGGGGATAGAACCATTTTAGCCAGCGTTCTGGTTGATTCTTTGAAGACCATGCACCGTAAGCACCTGTAGGTAGAAACGCATGTGCCACCAGCATCCAGCCGACAACCGGTAACGATGGATTGGCGATTAATGGGTTTCTGGCATACAACCAACCCAGTATCACCGCTGCTACGATACTGGCAATGCGGTCATACCAGCCGATAGCGATACAGATTCCACAAACCGCACCCGTTATTAGTAAGACAGCGACCAGCATGGGCGTGTCAAAGTCTGACAAAGGATTAGAAATGATGCCGAGCAGCGGTGATAGCTGGGCGGGTAAAAGTCCTTCCGATGAAAACAGTTCTGCACCATACGGCAGCAGGTGTAAGAAATGGATCATCAGATAAGAACCCATGAGCATACGTATGAGACTGTAATGCCCTGCCGTGACAGGCGTATGGTTGTTTTCAAACACAGAAAATACTCAGCTGGTTGGGATAGTCAGACGCTTTTTCGTGTTGTTTTTTTATTTGGTTTGTTACCTGGCCCAGGTATCGGATAGTCGCGTTTTTGACAGGACTGGTGTTTTTAAAACCCAACTCTGACAGGACACTGGCTTCACCACAAAATGCACGCTGTGACATTTCGTTCCACATTGGTTGTGTGATGGGGCTTTTAACCAGTACAGGGCCATATGCGATTAAAGCGCCATAGACGTTGCGCCTGTTGTATGGGCCTTTTAACCCCGCATAGTTCTCCGGTTTCAACTCAATGGTTATCGTCTGGCCGTCATCAAAATCTACTGTCAGCTCAAATCTTGAGGAATAGGTTTCATAGCCTTTGTGTGCCGTAAACACTTTCATCGCTGGCGCCACATTCGTCACCGCAGCAACCGCACTGAGCTGCTGGAAGCCAAACACGTCTGCGATCACTTTTATGGTTGCAAAAAAGGTCAGCGCGATTGCTGCCAGGTAATATTTCATGATTCGAGTTCCTGGCCTTTCAGTAGCGCCCAAACTTTGTTTTCATTGCTATCCGGGAAGCCGGTTTTATTCTCAACGACGGCTGGGTTGTTGTAAGTTCCAAACAGCATGTCCCATACCGGCAAATCAGAATAGTTGTAATGATGCAGGCCGCGCTGGTGATGGATGCGGTGCATTTCCGGGCGCTGAAAAAACAGGCCCATGATTCTGGGTGTCTTTATATTCATGTGATAGATGAGCTCAGCCAGCGCCGTTGTTAATACACACAAGCCAACAGCGCTTGCAGACAGCCCCAAAAGAATATACAGGATCGCACTGGTTAATAGGCCATTAACCAAAATTTCCAGCGGATGTTTATAAAAGCTGGTAATGACTTCGATGCGTGCCGGGCTATGATGCAACTGATGTAGGTAACGCCATAACATTGGAACACTATGCCGAAAGCGATGCCACCAGTAATAGATAAAGGTGATGACTAGATAGCCTGCACATACCTGGTACATTATTGGCAACGTCCGCAACGAAAATAACGGAAGCTTTGCAAACCAGACATCCCATAAAAATATACTGAAGACCGCAATGACGGCTTGTGCAGAATTAAAGATGAATGCTCTACGGTACCAATGTGCTGCTTTCTCTAATACGTTGTTGGGTATTAGCCGTTCTAGTGACCAGATTATGCTGGCTACTGTTAGTACTATGAGTATGTTATTCATGTGTTGGAAATACTGCGGAGATGAAAAGGCAACTGTTCTCTGTAATCATGTAATGCAACAAAACCAGCTCATAACTACTTGATTGAATGGCGGAGAGGAAGGGATTCGAACCCTTGTGGGGATTGCTCCCCCAACCGATTTCGAGTCGGTGCCGTTATGGCCGCTTCGGTACCTCTCCAAATAAATAATTTTGATATATAAATCAGCAGCTAATCCTGAATTTATTGGATATAATACCTGCTGGCCGGTATTGTAGCGCATGCCCACCATCTAATCTAAACCCTAGTATCTGATGTCCCGCTAACCATTAATCAGGGTAACCAGTGACATTCATGCGATCTATTTTTCTGTTATTCACATTGTTGCTGTCTGCTTGTGAACAACCCACTACAAAACCTGTTTCGCAACTGGAACGTGTCAAACAAAATGGAGAACTACTCGTCCTGACACGTACTGGCCCAACAACTTACTATGAAGGGCCGGAAGGCCCGGCTGGATTTGAGTACGATCTTGCCATTGGCTTTGCAAAATATCTTGGTGTTTCACTGCGCCTTGAAATACCCGACAATTTTGCCGGCATTCTCAAACAAACCGAGGCAGGAAAAGCTGACATTGCTGCAGCTGGCGTTACCGTGACAACAGCACGCAAACAGCGTGTAAATTTTGGCCCTAGTTACCAGAAAATCACACCACTGCTTGTGTACCGTCAGGGTTCACGCCCGCCAAAAGATCTTAGCGAGATTCACGGATCACTGCAGGTTGTAGCGGACAGCAGTCACGCAGAACGATTGTTGTCAGTAAAAGAAGACTACCCTGATTTAATCATCGAACAGAACCTTGGGCTGGACAGTGAACAGTTGCTGAACCTGGTTTGGGAAAAAGTCATTAAATATACCGTCGCCGATTCCAATGAAGTTGAAATCAATCAACGTTACTACCCGGAATTACGTATCGCTTTCGAATTGAGTGAACCCGAGCCTTTGGCCTGGGCATTTCCGCCTGGCGATGATCACAGCCTTATCGATCAGGCTAAAACATATTTTAACCAGTTGCGGATGACTGGCCGCCTGGATCAATTATTAGAACGTTATTACGGTCATGTTAATGATTTCGATTATGTAGAAACCCGGCGTTATTTGTCACACATTGAGAAACGCCTGCCTAAATATCGGCACTGGTTTATTAAAGCCGGTGAGAAAACCGAAATTGACTGGCGTTTACTGGCAGCTATTGGTTACCAGGAATCGCATTGGAATCCTAAAGCAGTTTCGCCAACCGGCGTTCGTGGCATTATGATGATCACGCGTGACACTATGAAACAACTCGGCATCGACGAAAGTCGGCATGATGCAGAAACCAGTATCATGGGTGGGTCACGCTATATCAAACAGATTAAAGCCAAGATTCCTGACCGCATTAAAGAACCTGACCGCACCTGGATGGCGCTGGCTGCCTATAACGTAGGTTTCGGACATCTCGAGGATGCAAGAGTGCTGACTCAACGTGATGATGCCGATCCCGATAAATGGGTTAACGTTAAAACCTATCTACCACGCTTGAGTCAGAAAAAATGGTACAAGCAAACCAAACACGGTTTCGCACGCGGTATGGAACCTGTGCGTTATGTTGAAAGCGTGCGTGGTTATTACGATATCCTGGTGTGGAAAACGAATCGGCAGCAAGCAGATGTGGAGTCTGTTTTGAGAGAACAGTTCGCTGCGCGAACTGTTCGTAATTAAAGTTCAGGCAACCTGAATCGGGATTGCATTACGCTGTCTTACAATCCGGTTGTTTTCGTCAAGATACACAAGATTAGGCTGATAAGCTTTGGCTTCCTGCTCGTTCAATGATACGTAGGTACAGATAATAATCCGGTCACCGGCACTCGCCTTATGCGCAGCAGCACCGTTTAAGGAAATAATGCCAGAGCCCTCTTCGGCACGAATCGCGTAAGTGGTAAAACGCTCTCCATTGGCCAGATTGTAGATATGAATCTGTTCGTATTCCTGAATACCCGCTGTCTGCAATAACTGCCCGTCTATCGCACAGGAACCCTCATACTCGAGTTCTACCCGTGTGACACGTGCGTGGTGCAGTTTTGATTTGAGTAAGGTGATATGCATCTAAGGCCTCAAGCAAGCGAGCAACAAGGGTTAATTATCCCAATATCCTGACATGGCTGCAAACTACAGATAATCAAGAGAAACTAACTTCAAGATTATCAATAAGGCGGGCCTTTCCAAGCCTGGCAGCAGCCAGAATCACCCACCCTGTCTGGATATCTCGTTTGGGCAATGCCAGCGTCGATTTCTCGCGGATACTGACATAATCGGGGCTAAATCCTGCCTTTTCAAGGGTATGCAGGGTATTTTTTTCAATTGCAGCATAATCCCTTCCACCGCCACGCAAGACGTCTGCCATCTGATTCAGGGCACGATACAGCTCAGGTGCCGTTTCACGTTGTGAGCGATCCAAATACTGGTTACGCGAACTCATAGCTAGCCCATCGGCTTCCCTTACCGTTTCTACTGCTTCTATCTGAATAGGAAAACACAGTTCTGAGACCATTTTTCGAATTACCGCCAGTTGCTGATAATCCTTGCTTCCGAATACCGCAAAATCTGGTTGCACCAAATTAAACAATCGTGCGACAACGGTAGCCACACCGGTAAAATGTCCCGGACGAAAATCATTGCATAGACCATCACTAACATCCGGCACTTCCACACGCGTCGTATTCTCAACACCGGCTGGATATATTACCGATACATCAGGCATGAATAAAAAATCCACTCCCATGGCTTGCAGCTTCTGACTATCTTCATTCTGTGTGTGAGGATAATTTTGGTAATCTTCACCTTCGCCAAACTGCATCGGGTTGACAAAAATACTGACTACTACCCGATCAGAAATTTGTTGCGCCTGTTTAACCAATGCCAAATGACCCGCGTGTAAATTACCCATGGTCGGCACAAAGCTGATGCGGTATTTTTCACTACGCCATATTGCTATCTGTTCGCGTAATTGATTGGTTGAACGGATGGTCTGCATTATAAACTTCTGCTGCCTTTTCAACTGGGGGCTTCTTGTTTTATTAGCGAGAAACTGTAGGAGCGGCTTCAGCCGCGATGAACGTGCGGCATCCCATCGCGGCTGAAGCCGCTCCTACAGCACTTGCACTGCTCACTCCAAATTAATTTCAGGAAGATGAAACGCTTTTTTTCATAGCGATAACTACTTTACTCAGGTAAAGCTGTGCTCATCCGCAGGAAAGCTTCCGTCTTTTACTGCCTGGACATAGGCAGTCAGTGCAGCCGGCACATCACCGGTTCCAGTCAGAAAGTTTTTTGAGAAGCGCGGTCTTTTACCCGGCGTGATGCCTAGCATGTCATATAAAACCAGCACCTGGCCATCGCAGTCAACGCCCGCGCCAATACCGATGACCGGCATTTTTAACTGTTCGGTTATTGATTTTGCCAAACTGGATGGAACACATTCAAGCACTAACATAGAGGCACCCGCTTGTTCTAAATCCAACGCTGCTTTGGTTATCTGTTCAGCATCAATTTGTTGCTTTCCCTGCACACGATAACCACCTAACTGATGCACAGATTGTGGTAACAAACCGAGGTGAACACAAACGGGAATACCACGAGATACCAGGGCACTGACAACATCCAGTACTATCTCACCACCTTCAAGCTTGACCATGTGTGCTACGCCCTCACTCATTAACCGGGCTGCATTGTCCAACGCTTTAGTGACATTGCTGTAACTCATAAAGGGCATATCAATAATACGCAGCGCCGATTTTCCAGCACGCGCTACACAACTACCGTGATAAACCATATCCGAAACAGTTACCGCCAGCGTCGAATCACGCCCTTGCACAACCATACCCAATGAGTCGCCAATCAAAATAATATCTATTCCCGCTGTTTCAAGTTGATGAGTGAAACTGGCATCATACGCAGTCAGGCAGGCGATCTTTTCTCCCCGCGCCTTCATGTCTAACAGCGTTTTGGTGGTGACAGTTATTTTATGTTCAGTTGCCATAATCAAAACCCCGTTTAAACTACATCCGGCATTGGATTAAAATAATGTCTGCCGCTTTTCACTTTCTCCATAGTTTCTAATAGCGCCTGATAATCCGAATCGGATTCTACCAGGTTAATATCTGCTGCATTCACGATGAGTAACGGTGACTCATCATAAAAATGGAAAAATCGCGTATAAGCATCGCATAAGGCCTGCAAGTAATTACTGCCAATCTGTTGTTCATAACTGATGCCCCGTGAGGTAATACGCTTTAACAACACATTAACTGGCGCTTGTAGATAAATAACAATGTCAGGTGTTGGCGCATCGACTGCCATGTGCTCATACACCTGTTCATATAATTTAAACTCGTCCTGATCCAGTGTTAATTCGGCAAATAATCGATCCTTGTCGATCAAAAAATCAGCCACCCGCACCGGTTCGAACATATCACCCTGTCGAAGTTCCTGCATTTGTTGTGCGCGCTGTAACAGGAAAAACAGCTGGGTATGTAGCGCGGTCTGACGCGGGTTGCGATAGAAGTTTTCCAGAAAGGGATTCTCTGCCGCCGCCTCCAGAATTAATTCACTGCCAAAGGTATTTGCCAAACGCTTTGCGAGACTGGTTTTTCCAACACCGATGGGGCCTTCGACCACAATAAATCCAGGATTTTGAGACTGCATAATGCCTGCTTCTTTATTTTTTGTTAACAACCCACATCTGTTGGTGGATTGCCTTCTTCTAATTTAACCAGACCTTCTGCTGGACAGGACTCCAGTAGTACTGCCAGGGGTTTAACGCCAGGAATATTCAATTCTGTGTCCAACTCAGCTAACGGATAAAGCACAAAATTACGATCAATTAGCCCTGGATGCGGCACCGTCAGTGTATCACTGTTGATTTGTACCTGGTCATATAATAATAGGTCCAGATCCAGACTCCTCGGACCCCAGTGCACTTCGCGGCGCCGATCATGCGCCTGTTCAATCTGCTGCATGGCGACTAACAAATCTTCAGGTTTTAAACCGGTTTCCAGTTTGGCAACAGCATTGATGTAATCCGGTTGCTCAGCAGGTCCCATCGGTGGGTTTCGATACAGTGAGGATCTCGCAAGCAACTGTGTTTCCGGCAGGGCATCCAGTTCTTCAAACGCCCGCAATAGTTGTTGTTCTGGCTCATTAAGATTACTGCCAAGACCGATGTAGGCCACCTTCAAATCAGCCATCCACATCTCCCGTTTTCCGTGGTTTGCGTTTGCGCCTCCGCCGGGGATGGGTATTTTTTGGCGCTTGTTGAATCATTTTTTCGCGTTCATCACTGTTCAGTTCCTGGAAATCTGTCCACCAATCGGCAAGTTCTTTCGAGGCTTCACCGCATTCACTTCGCAATAACAGGAAATCATAAGCTGCCCGGAAACGTGGATGTTCCATCATGCGGTACGGTGCTTTGCCACGCCGCCGTTCCAGTTTGGGTTGCAACATCCAGATTTCACGCATTGGAAAACTAAACCGCTTGGGTAGCGAAGTTATCTGCACTTGTTCAGCAGTTATCTTATTACCTGCAACCTGGATTGCTTCAACGGGACGGGCGCCGTCTTTCTGCAACGCCTCCGCATGTTGCCGCATGGGCTCCCAGAGTAAGGCCGCGTATAAAAAAGCCGGAGTAATTGGTTTGCCTTCTGCAATGCGTTTGTCGGTATTTTCAAGTGCTTTACTGACTAACATGAGCGGAAAATCATGTTCTTGATGGGTTAACGCTTGTTCTGTCATGGGAAACAGATAACGGAACAATCCATAGTGACGCAGTAATTCAAACGTGTTTAACGCACAGCCGCCCTGAAACAGTTTCAGTACTTCCTCAAATAAACGCGCCGCCGGGACATCGCTTAACATGCCAGCCAGATTTGCAATCGGTGCTTCACTGTCAGGATGGATGCGAAATCCCAACTTGGCAGCAAAACGCACAGCACGCAACATACGCACCGGGTCTTCACGATAGCGTTGTTCTGGATCGCCAATCAGCCGTAAAACTCCGGCCTCTAAATCTTTCAGCCCACCGACATAATCAATGACAGAAAAGCCATCTATATCGTAATACAGCGCATTGACAGTAAAATCACGCCGAAATACGTCATCCTCAATCGTACCGTACACATTATCGCGCAGAATGCGGCCTTCTTCGTTCAACACACCATCCTTATCGTCAGCCCCATCACTGTCGTGACGCGAACGAAAAGTAGCCACTTCGATCACTTCCCGGCCAAAACGCACATGCGCGAGCCGAAACCGGCGGCCGATCAAACGGCAATTTCGGAACAGCTTCCGGATCTCTTCCGGATGGGCGTTGGTTCCAACGTCAAAATCCTTCGGCTCCCGCCCCAGCAATAAATCTCTCACACCGCCACCCACCAGGCAGCTCTGATAACCCGCTTCTTTGAGGCCATACAGCACTTTGAGGGCAGCCTCACTGATATTTGATCGAGATACCGTATGTTCAGAACGGGGAAGCGTCGTTGCCTGGACGTTACCGGAATCGATATCGCCTGATTTACTCACTGTGTCAATTAATTTCCTTCAATACCAAAGCGTATAGTAACATACGCCGTGATTTTTGCTCCCTTCGTCTAGCGGTCAGGACACTGGCCTCTCACGCCGGTAACAGGGGTTCGATTCCCCTAGGGAGCACCAATATTTGGTTTATGCCCACGAGTAAATTAGCCAGAAATACTAATAATGTGAGGCTTCGGTCAGCTCAGACATCACTTCATTCAATGACGCTTCGCTGTTATCGATAAAACACACCAGATTACCGACAGAACACACCGTAGTTTTCGCACTACGAACAACCCATCCACCCGGTGGTGCCCAACCAGGTAATTGGGTAAACATGGAAAACTGATCCGTATTACCCTGCACCATGCGTTTGTAATCATGCGCAAACTGCGCCAGGCCAACCATCATTTCTTCACCCAGCATGCCATAGCCTTCGACCAACGCACCGTCATCCCGGAAATGGCAAATCACCAGGACGCCATCCAATGCCAGCATTTGTTTAATCATTGATTGTGCTCAATCAGCCAGAGCCGCATAAGCTGCTTCGTAATCAACCTCATCATTGCTCACGATGACGCCGCGATTACCTTTGCCGATGGCTGACCATTCAAGACCAATCAGCGTAAACCCTTCAATCGGATAAAATCCACCCTGCCCGGTTGATTTTTCCCAACCACGCGCCTGCATGGTAGCGATAGCTGTATTGGCAACAAATACATGTGACAATAAATCGAGTGAATCAGGCTGGAAACCGGAGTTCTCGGCGATTCGATGATCCACCAGTTCTCCACTATCAGAATATTCAAATGCGGCAGTCGCGCCTTGCAGATTCATGAGATTATCCAGGTTACTCATTATTCACGCTCCGAAACATTTTTCTTTTGTTGTAATGAAAGACAAGGGTTAAGGAACCTCTGATGTGCCGCACATATTGTCATTGTGAACAATGCACATAATGTAGGAGCGGCTTTAGCCGCGATGAATGCGTCTTGCCCCATCGCGGCTAAAGCCGCTCCTACAGATTCTCGCTGATTAACCAGAGGTTCCTTAAACCAGTTCTTGTACATCAGTCAATTTGGAGCGCATTTTATGCAATACTTTGTTGAGTAAACCCTGCTGATTCTGAACGAAACAAAATACATTGGCCACGACACAGACACTGAATTGCGGCCCTTTAACTACCCAGCCGTGTGCTGTATCGAATGGACAATTTTCGGTATTTGCGCATAGGATATCGGTTTGCATATGGGTAGCCATCGTTGTTGCACGACACATGATTGATGCCATGCGCGCCTGCTCTTCATCAAGCTGGCCTTTAAAACTGTAGCGGTCACCACGGAAAGCATACTCACCAGCGGCTATTACGCCGGGGATATCGGCCAGATCACTATATACACTCATCCATACACCTTATTATTAGAATCTGGTTTAATACAGGTTATTTCTTACCATAGCACGGTCTTTTTACCACTTTCCAATCCTTTAGAATATATACATGCCTGACTCCATTAAAAACGCAAACCCGGCCAAACTGTTTCCAAGACTCGCCGCCCTGTTTTATGACTCATTACTTCTGCTCGCCGTATTGTTCGGCGCTACTATATTGATACTACCGTTTAACAACGGTCAAGCGATTCAGGCTAATAATCCGTTTTATTCAAGCTATATATTTATCGTTAGTTTCTTATTTTTCGGCTGGTTCTGGATGCACGGTGGACAGACACTTGGTATGCGCGCCTGGCGTTTGCGGCTGATTAGAATTGATGGCAAACACTTGAGTTGGTGGCATGCCCTACTACGCTTCCTGACAGCCATCCCGGCAATTTTGTTAGGAGGAATTGGCTATTGGTGGCTACTCATAGATAAAGAAAAGCTGGCTTTGCATGATCGAATCTCCGAAACCATGGTTGAACAGCTTGATGAAAACCCGCATCGTCGGGTGAAATAATCTAATACAGCATAATCAACGCGCTTGAAATGTACCGGTGGGTTCTTCGCGGCTGAAGCCGCTCCTACAGGTTATTAGTACAACCTTGAGTCTAAATTTTTGATTGCCAACGAAACATCCAGACAGCTAACCCGCCAACAACTAACGTCGGAACCACTGCACTTAACAGCGGCGGAACTCCATACACCAAACCGGCCTGTGCAAACAAATCATTAAACAGTTTAAACATCAGCCCGGCTAACACTCCCATAAATAACCGCCAACCACGACTCTGACGTTGTTTGGTTCCCAACACAAAACCAATGCCCAGCAACAACATGGCCAGGACCGTCAATGGACGTGCAAGCCTAGCCCAGTAATCTAACTGATAATGCGAAGAGCCAACTTGATTGGTTTTCAGGTATTGAATATAACGTTGTAACTCTTTCAGTGTCATGTGTTCTGGTTCACGCGCCAATACCCGAACCATGGCTGGATCAATCAACTCTTGAACAGCTTTCCGGGACGTTTTAATTACATCGATACGATCCGGCCTGAAATTTGTTTGCTTTAAATCGCGAAGCTGCCATCCTGTATTGTCATGCGATGCAGAAGCGATTTTGCTGGCATGAATTAATTGGTGGTCGGCAGTAAATTCATAGATTTCGATATCCTGTAACAAGGCGCTCTCTGACACAGCGCCGATCCGTAAATAACGCGCGCCGTCACGAATCCAAACACCCTGGTCATTCTGTACTGCAACACGGTCAAATAATGCCTGGGTGCGAATCAAGTTGGCCTGTCGTTCAGCCGCCGGGGCAAGGTATTCACCTAGCCAGCTTGCCGGGATATAGAGCATTAACCCTGTCACAACTACCCAGCCTGCAAGCCTTGAACGCGATAAACCGGCGGCACGTGCAGCAACAAGCTCACCTTGTGAAGCAAGATTTCCAATGCCCAGCATGGCACCAATTAAGGCCGCCATCGGAAACAATTCGTAGATTCTTCGTGGCAGCGTCAAACCGATGACCTGAAACAGGTGGGTTATTTCGTACTGGCCACGACCAATATCAGCCACCTCGCCAATAAATGCAAAGGCTACATCGAATACCAGCAGGATTAATAAAACCAGCAGAATGGTAGCGGCCAAATGGTTCGCAAAATAGTTAAATAATCGGTTCATGTTCACTCTTTCCAGAACCGGAAACGCTGCTGCCATTGATCGACTAACCAAACACTGGCCAGAGGTACCAAGTGTACCCACCATAGCCCAACTCCTGCGAAGCCTTCACCTTTGGCCACCCAGGTGCGTGCAACGCCGAGCAGATTAAAATACAAAATGAAAATCAGTACACCGGCGAACAACCCTGCATAACGGCCGCGGCCGGGAATATAGCGTCCCAGCCATGTTCCGGCGATCACCAGTATGACAACAGACAGTGGCCGCGATAAGCGTTCTTGCAACTCGGCTTTGGCTGCTGATTCACCACTATTAAACAGTGTGCGGCTGGTCACCGCATCCCATTTAAAAGGTGCCGTAGCACCCGGTGAATCCATTCGTACACCGTATTGATCAAACTTCAAAATCCGATAATTTACCGTACCCGGCAAACCATCATAACGATAGCCATTTTGTAAAACGATAAATCTGTCACCGCTTTTTTCATCGGTATGGCGAACAGCTTGCTGTGCTGAAAGCAGAATCTGTTTTTTATCGTGCATAGTTTGCACAAAGACATTGTTAAGTGTATTACCGTCTTCCGACCGGGTATCGGCAAACAATAACAACTCTCCGTTACGCAAAGATACAAATCGGCCAGCCGCCCACAGCTTGCTGACCGCTGCTTCACTGACCTGGTGCCGTAACTGATAACCGTAACGCGTAGTCTCCGGCACGATAAACAACGTCAATATAAATACCAATAAGGTCACCAGCACCAGGGTCGGCCAGAGCAGTCGCAAATAATCATTTACCCCCAAACCACTGGCTGCGAGTGCCACCGATTCCCGGTCTCGATTCCAGCGCCCTAACACCATCAACAGTGCAATAAACAAGGCTAACGGCATCACAAACACGGCAAAGCCTATCGATTTGAGACCTGCCAGAATCAGCACTGCACTCGCAGGTAGCTGTCCGGTCACTGCCTGGGCAAGATAGAGCGAAAATCGTGCACTCAATAGCACGAACCAGAGAATCAGCAAAATGGCTAGCCAATAACTCAATACCTCACGGTTCAGTGCAGCTGAGATTACTCGTGGCATGATGACTTAAAGAGGTGGGCTAACATGGTACGTTACAGTACACTAGTCGTCTTTCAAGGTGATACCTTTCACTGTCATTAAGTCTGGAGCCAGCAATGGATTTTACCGTTAAAACCGGCGACCCTGAAAAACAGCGTAGCGCTTGCGTTGTGGTCGGCATTTACTCACCTAAACGACTCTCTCCGGCCGCCCAGCGTCTCGACAAAGCCAGCCGGGGTCAGCTTAGTCAGTTGCTTAAAAGTAATGATATTGACACCAGTTGCGGCGCTACCACGTTGATTCATACACCGGCCGGTCGCATTCTGGCAAAGCGTGTGCTTGTGGTGGGATGTGGTCACCCGAAAAAATTCGATGCCAAAGCATTTCGCAAAATTGCTGCCAATACGGCAACCGCGCTGAATAAAAGCGCCGTCACAGAAGCCATCAGCTACCTGACTGAACTGGATGCCGATAATCAATCCCTGAACTGGAAAGCCAGGCAGCATGTCATCGCCAGCGATGCTACCGGCTATCGGTTTGATGAATTCAAGAGTGATGCCAAACCACCAAAGCGGCCACTACGCAAATTGATTCTGGGCGCAAGCACCGATGAAAGTACTGAACTCAAGGAAGGCGTACGCCAGGGAAAAGCCATTGCCAGCGGCGTCGAGCGCGCCCGGCGACTGGGTAATTTACCTGGCAATGTTTGCACACCCACTTATCTTGCCGAGCAGGCAATTGAAATCAAAAAGCAGTATGGCAAACTAAAAATCGATATCCTGGAAGAACGTGACATGGAAAAACTCGGCATGGGTTCGTTGCTATCCGTATCACAAGGTAGCCGTCAACCTGCCAAGTTGATTGTCATGCACTACAAAGGCAGCAGTCAGAAAAACAAACCCGTCGTGCTTGTCGGTAAAGGCGTCACTTTTGATTCTGGTGGCATCTCGCTAAAACCCGGCGCTGCGATGGATGAAATGAAATTCGATATGTGTGGCGCAGCCAGTGTACTGGGCACAGTGGCCGCCTGTGCCGAACTGGGTCTACCCATCAACCTGATCGGTATCATCCCCACAACCGAGAACCTGCCAGATGGTGAAGCCAGTAAACCTGGTGATATCGTCACCAGTATGTCTGGACAAACTATCGAGGTGCTCAATACTGATGCCGAAGGCCGTTTAATTTTGTGTGATGCGCTGACCTATGTTGAACGGTTTAAACCAGAGGTGGTGATTGATATAGCGACACTGACCGGCGCTTGTATTATGGCGCTGGGACATCATGCCACTGGTGTAATGACTAATCATCAACCGCTTGCTGATGACATACTGGATGCCGGATTAACCTCCGGAGACCGTGGTTGGCAATTGCCGATGTGGGATGAATACGACGAACAAATCTCCAGCAATTTTGCTGATATGGCTAATATCGGTGGTAAAGGTGCTGGCACTATTACAGCGGCCTGTTTCCTGGCACGTTTTACAAAAAACTATCAATGGGCACACATGGATATTGCTGGAGTCGCCTGGAAAAGCGGTGCAGCCAAAGGTTCAACCGGTAGACCTGTTCCCCTGCTTACACAATTTTTACTCGACCGCTCTGGTATCAATACAGAGGAATGAGTAAAGTAAAGCCATCATGACACGGGTTGATTTCTATGTTCTGCCAGGCAGTGAAGCTATGCAACGTGCGCAGTTCGCCTGCAGGCTGACCGATAAAGCATACCGGCTGGGTCATCAAGTCTATATTCACACGGAGTCAGCCGAGCAAAGCAAACAAATAGATAAACTACTATGGACGTTTCAACAAAACAGTTTTATACCCCATTGCCTGTATCCAGAAACCGGTGAAGAATTACCACCTGTCATGCTTGGACATGACACGGAACCCGACCAGCAGTTACAGGTATTAATTAATCTCGCGGCAGATGTGCCACTCTTCTTCAGCCGCTTTGAGCGCGTTGCAGAACTCGTCGATCAACAGCCTGAAGTAAAACAACGCGGGCGAGATCGTTACAAGTTTTACCGTGACCGCGGTTATCCACTTGAGTCCCACACAATTAAAAACTGAGGCCATGTCAAAATCTGATATCAAAACTGACGAAGACGGCATTCCAATTTTGGAAGACATTATCGATCCAGAAGAACAGGATGACATACTCTCAACGACTGATCTCGATAAACTGGATCGGGCGATCGTAAGACGCCTGCTAAAAGATGAAACCGTTGACCAGTTACTCGATGACATGACAGACGACCTGCAAAGCCTGGTGACCTGGAAAATTCAGGAATTCCTCAAAGAAGAAATTCAGACAATACTGCAGGAAGCCGCCAAACGCAGCGCTCCAAAACTGGCCCAGGATATCCGTAATCAACTTCGAATGGCCTTGCCAGATTTACTGATCGAGGCTATCCGCCGCGCACGTAGTGACTGACACCTACCGTTTCAACACTTTATTTCGGTCTAACGCTTACTGAATCAATCCATGGATAAAACCTACAACCCGCACGCTATTGAACAACACTGGTACGACACCTGGGAATCGCAGGGCCATTTTGCACCCAAGGGGGTCGAACCAGCCTATTGCATCATGATCCCCCCACCCAATGTCACTGGCAGCCTGCACATGGGACATGCGTTTCAGGATACCTTGATGGATACACTGACGCGCTTTCATCGCATGCAGGGACAAAACACGCTCTGGCAAGCAGGTACAGACCACGCCGGTATCGCAACTCAAATGGTGGTCGAACGCCAACTTGAAGCGGAGGGAAAAACCCGCCATGACCTGGGCCGTGAAGATTTTATCAAGCGTGTTTGGGACTGGAAAAAAAGCTCAGGCGGCAACATCACCCGCCAATTACGCCGCATGGGCGCCTCGCTGGACTGGGAACATGAACGCTTTACCATGGACGATGGTTTATCCGATGCTGTCAAAGAAGTGTTTGTACGCCTACACGAAGAAGGCTTAATTTACCGTGGCAAAAGGCTGGTCAATTGGGATCCGGTTTTGCACACCGCTGTTTCCGACATTGAAGTCATATCGCAAGAAGAGAATGGCCATCTGTGGCATATGCGTTATCCATTAACCAATGGAAGCGGAAACCTGGTGGTTGCAACCACTCGTCCGGAAACCCTGCTGGGTGACTGTGCGGTTGCTGTACATCCAGAGGACGAGCGTTACAAACACCTGCTGGGTGAATTTGTTGAACTCCCCCTAACAGGGCGAAACATCCCAATTATCGCGGATGAATATGTCGATCCGGAATTCGGAACGGGTTGTGTGAAGATAACCCCCGCACATGATTTTAATGACTATACCGTATGGACAAGACACCGTGATGAAATCGCCATCAGCGAACAATCTAACGGTGGTTTGATCAATGTATTTACCATCGATGCAGCGGTGCGTGATAATGCTGAAGATGAGGACTCATTGATCCCATCTGCCTACATTGGCATGGATCGTTTCAAAGCACGCAAACAGATTATTGCCGACCTGGAAACAGCAAACCTTCTTGAGAAAATTCAGGATCACAAATTGATGGTGCCACGCGGTGACCGCTCTGGTTCAATCATCGAACCGTTCTTGACCAATCAATGGTATGTCAAAGTAGGCCCGCTGGCCGAACCTGCCATCAAGGCCGTTGAATCCGGCGAAATCCGTTTTGTGCCTGACAACTGGAAGAATACTTATTTCGAGTGGATGCGAAATATTCAGGACTGGTGTATTTCCCGTCAGATTTGGTGGGGACATCGTATTCCGGCCTGGTACGACGATGAAGACAACATCTATGTTGGACGCTCAGAAGAAGAGGTTCGTGAAAAACATAAATTATCTGCCGACCTCAATTTAAGGCAGGACGAAGACGTGCTTGATACCTGGTTCAGTTCTGCACTCTGGCCTTTCTCGACATTAGGCTGGCCAGAAAAAACTGAACGGCTGAAAACATTTTATCCGACCAGTGTGCTGGTTACCGGTTTCGATATTATCTTTTTCTGGGTTGCACGGATGATTATGATGGGCCTGAAATTCATGGATGAAATCCCCTTCCAGGATATCTACATGACTGGCCTGGTACGCGACTCGCACGGCAATAAAATGTCTAAATCCAAAGGCAATGTACTCGATCCAATTGACTTCATTGATGGCATTGAACTGGAAGCACTGATTGAAAAACGCACCAGTGGCATGATGCAACCACGTCTTGCTGAAAAAATCACCAAACAAACCCGCAAGGATTTTCCGGACGGCATCGCCTCGTTTGGTACCGATGCTTTACGCTTTACCTTTGCCGCCATGGCATCTACCGGGCGTGATATTAACTTCGATATGGGGCGCATCGAAGGCTACCGAAATTTCTGCAACAAACTCTGGAATGCTGCGCGGTATGTTTTAATGAATACCGAAGGACAAGACTGTGGCGCAACTGGAAACCCGGTTGAGTTATCCAGTGCTGACCGCTGGATTGTCAGTCAATTACACGATAGCACACAGAAAGTTACAGATTCGATACTCCAATACCGGCTGGATCATGCTGCCCAGACAATCTACGCTTTCGCCTGGGATGAATATTGTGACTGGTATCTTGAGCTATCAAAACCCGTGCTCAATAACCCGCAAAGTTCTGATGCGGCCATGCGCGGCACCCGGCAGACATTGGTTCAAGTACTGGAAACTCTCTTGCGCCTCGCTCACCCTTTGATTCCTTTTATTACTGAAGAAATCTGGCAGCGCGTTGCTCCATTGGCAGGAAGAGAAGGGAACACCATCATGCTACAAACCTGGCCTGAACAGGATACCGCTAAACTGGATCAGGATGCTGTTGCAGAAATGGCATGGGTCAAGGAATTTGTACTGGGCATTCGAAAAATTCGTAGCGGCATGAATATTAAGCCAAGCAAGCAACTGCAGGTTCTATTACAGAATGGTTCTGAGCAGGATGCTTTACGCTTACAAAACAATCGGCATTATATCGAATCACTGGCTCGTGTTGATTCAATAACCTGGCTGGAAACAGATGATGCTCCGGAATCTGCAACTGCCCTGGTTGGTGAAATGAAAGTGCTGATTCCCATGGCCGGTTTGATTGATAAAGACGCTGAACTAGTCCGCCTTAACAAAGAGCTAGACAAGAAACGTGCTGACCTGGATCGTATTCAAATGAAACTTGGTAAAAGCAGCTTCGTCGACAAAGCACCTGCTGCTATCGTTGATAAGGAAAGATCAAAAGCGGCGGACGCACAAATTGCAGTGGCCAAACTGGAAGAACAAATTCAGCGCATCGAAAATATGTAGTGTTCGTTTTACCCCATATTTACTCAGTCGCAAAAATTATCCAGCTGTCATCTTCACGGCAAACTTTACCAGGCCCCAGACTGCGAGAATAAAGACCAGCGTAGAAACCAGCCCTACGACAATATAAGCACCAATACTGCCTTTCGCAAAATCCTCTTTATGCTGCTTGCTGCTCTGAACTCCAAACATTGAGGCACTTACACTCTTGAAAACACTGAACAATGATTGTCCAGCTTGTTTCTGATTATCGTCTTGCATCGTTTATATACCCCATATTTATTCGGGTAGGCGTTCATCAGGTATTGAAAAGCACCTTTAATTGAGTTAATAATAGCTGCCCTTCCTGTTATCGGACAGCCCAGCCAGTTAAAATTAGCCAATTGGCCACCATTAAGTTCAATATTTAAAAGCCGATAACCTGAAATAGTACAATAAGTCTGTAGACCCAGTCTTATTGTCTGCCTGAGGCATATACCTCTGTTTGCGGTTCGCTAGGATGCGCCGCAGTGAAGTTACTTTACTGTGCAAGATATGGACAATGGAGACCCCGCATGCCAACGGTTTTAATACTGGACTGTAACGCAATCCGTTCTGAGCAACTGGTTAAGTTACTCAAGCAATACAGTCTAAATCTGCAAATTGAAAATTTCACCCAAACAGAACCAGTTCTATCCTGGTTGAGCAAGCAGACTGCTGACCTGATTATCGCAGACAGTCAAATTCACTGCACTTCCATTACAGATTTTATTCAGCAAATTCGACACCTTCCTTCCGGCATGGCTACACCACTACTTATGCTTGCTCCCTGGAGTGATGCTGAAAACCGGCGGCAACTGCTTGATGCCGGTGCTACCGATCTCCTGACAACACCGATTGATGACCTTGAATGCCAGGCAAGATGCAGTAATTTACTGACGCAGCGCCGTCAGCAACACATAATTCATGAACGAACTCGTTGGCTTGAACAAAAAGTTTCACAAGCAACCAGTGAAATCCAATTGCGGGAACACGAGACACTGTTGCGGCTTGCCAAAGCGGGCGAATACCGCGATCAGGATACTGGCAATCACGTCATACGAATGGCGAAATATTCACGCCTGATTGCAGAGCAACTAGGCTTACCCGAATCCGAATGTGACACTATCGAAATGGCAGCGCCATTGCACGACATCGGTAAGATAGGCATACCTGACGAAATATTGCGTAAACCGGGCAGACTTACTCATCCGGAATACACTATTATGAAAACCCATACTTTGATCGGCTATGAAATACTAAAAGACAGCCCTTCTATCTATCTGCAAATGGGTGCAATCATTGCACTTAACCATCATGAAAGATTTAACGGCACCGGTTACCCGAACCGCCTGGCACGTCACGATATCCCTTTACCTGCAAGGATAGTCGCTGTTGCAGATACCTACGATGCATTGACCTCAGTTCGCCCCTATAAAAACAAGTGGTCCACTGAAGAAAGTGTTCAATACCTTAACGAACACAGAGGCAATCATTTTTGCCCCGAAGCGCTGGATGCCTTCAACGCCCAACTTAACAAAATAAAAAATGTTCAGCGTCAACTGAATGATGAATCACATACTCTGTCACACACCGGCATTAGAGCATGATGCATTATTTCAAATACAATCGTTTGCCTAACAAATAGCCTGTTCCAAAAAAAAGCCCTGTGAATTCACAGGGCTTTCTCAGTGACTGCAAGCTAGATCTACTGAGAATTAACACCCAACTCTTTCAATGTGCGCATAGTTAATCCACCAGTCGGTAGGTTTTTTTTACGCTGAAATTGATCAACAGCCACCAACGTTTGCTGGCCAATTACGCCATCAATGACACCTGGATCAAAACCTGCACTTTTCAATGCATTCTGAATTTTCAAGTTCATATCTGAAGTCATATTGGTTTCACAAAGCACTGATTGCCATTCCAACTTCGGACCGGCGACCCGTACTCGCTTACTAATAGACTGTTTTTCGGCAGGTATCTTGATACGTTTTTCCTGCGGTGGAGTAACCAATTTTTTTACTTTCTGTGTTTGGTATACCGCAGGGATTTCAACTTTCTTGACCGACGCCGGCGTTTTTACTACACGCTTCTTAATTGTTTTAAATTTAGCCGGGGTCTCAGCCATACACAATGCCTGGCCAGTGAGTTTACCATCAGCCGTTACGCTGTCAGCAGCCCAGGTCGTTTTACCGTCAGAGACTTTGACTTTTTTGCTAACGACTTCGTACTCAGCCGGTATATCTATGACTTTCTCACTGGACGGAGTCACAAGCTTGCGTATTTTCTTGACTATGTATTTGGCAGGAATACTTTCTTTCCTGGTCGTACTAGGTGACTTTAATATCCTTTTCTTGATAGTCTTGTATTTTGCTGGTATTTCAACAAGACACATTATATCCCCGGTGCCATTATCAATCCGCTCAACCGGACCACGGCCTTTTTTCCACTCTGTGTAAGCCGCATGTTCCAAAACTTTTTCAGTTACGGTTTCATATTCTGCGGGAACTTCAATTAGTTTTTCCGACGCTTCGCTTACCAGTATTTTTTCTTCAATCGTTTCATACTTTGCAGGGATAATTTCAAACTTCCTGGAAGCTTCTTTCTTAAGTACTTTCTGGGTTTCAGTCTTAAATTCAGCGGGCTTATGATACTCAGTGAAACATTGGCCAGCTGTTGCCTTCTCCGGCAGGCCCAACGCATGCGCTCCAGCTACCAGACTGGAATCTGCTGCCTTTGACTTTTCGTCATCCCCCTGGCGCCAGGCCAGGCGAGCTGGTTCTATTTCGATACGTTCTTCCTGTGTCCCATAAACGGCTGGAACAGGCACAATTTTTTCACTCGCCTGTCTGACCAGAACTTTTTCCACTACGGTCTCGTACTTGGCTGGCACAATCTCGATTTTTTCGTAGCCATCACGTTTGATTACTTCTTTAGTCTCTGTCTTGTACACCGCTGGTGTCATCACCTTGGCGTAACATTCGCCAGGTTTCGCATCTGGTAATGCTTGCCCCATATTGGGGTTTAAACCACCTGCTTCTTCGGACACCGCTGCCCCAGCCAACAGCACAGCAGATGAAATCAGGCCCTGGGTAAGCAATTTTGCAGTTTTTTTCATAATCAGCGTTTCCTTTTTAATTCACTTAGGCGAATAATTATAATGCTTTAAATATAGCGTATTGTATAGATATCTGACAACTACGACCCATTCCAACCAGCATAAGTGGATAGCCCAGTGTTCATTAGCTGATTATTCCATATTTTCAATCAAGAATCCTATACCTATCTAGATATTTCTATTCTAGATGTTTGCTACGAATCACGTCGAATGCAGCCATAGATAATCCCCTATAATCTCAAATTATTATGACATTTCATCGCAATATGAACTACGGCCTGGTCACTTTGTTGATCCTGGTTTTTTTACCTTTACAAGTTTTAGCATCCAATGCCCCTGAAATCTCTCTGCCTAGACACCGTCTCCTGGCAGAAGAAATCGGGGTGATCGTTAACGATGAAGACCCTTTGAGTGTACGCATCGCAAATTATTACCAGCAGGCCCGAAATATTCCTGCCAGCAACCTGATTCATGTCAGGTTTAAACCCGGCAGCCAGAAACTGTCACAAAAATTATTTGCTCAAATCCGTAATCAATCTAATAGCCAGCTCAACAATTCTATTCAGGCACTTGCCCTTACCTGGGCTTTACCGTATCGAGTAGATTGCATGTCGATCACCTCTGCCTTCACCTTTGGTTTTGATAAAACCTACTGCTCCAGCCGTACCTGTGCAGCTACTCGTTATAGTCCATATTATAAGAGTAAAAGCACAGCGCCTTTTTCAGATCATAAAATTCGTCCCGCTATGGCAATTGCTGCGACTGATTTTGAATCAGCCAGACAATTAATTGACCGGGGTATTCGTGCAGATAAAAGCCATCCGAACGGTACTGCCTACTTATTGCATACCTCAGATAAAAACCGCAATGTCCGAGCAAGATTTTTTCAACATATAAAACGGTTATTTTCACCCTTACTCAATATCGAAGTTTTGCATCGCAACAGTATTCAATCCCGGAATGATGTGATGTTCTATTTTACTGGCCTCACGAAAATACCCCACTTGCCTACACTCAGTTTTTTACCTGGAGCAGTTGCCGACCATTTGACTTCAACGGGTGGGGCATTGGATGGAACAAAACAAATGAGCGCATTGCGTTGGCTGGAAGCCGGTGCAACCGGTAGCTATGGAACTGTTGTTGAGCCTTGTAATCTGCTGGGTAAATTTCCAAATCCAGGATTGTTATTGGAAAATTACCTGAGCGGCCAGAGCCTCATTGAAGCCTACTGGAAAAGCGTCCAACAACCGGGAGAAGGTCTGTTCATTGGTGATCCACTGGCCGCTCCCTATGATGGTTTTCAGGTCGAGTCCAACACCAATGAAATTACATTAACTACCCATATTCTTCAGCCAGGCATGTACAATATTTTGACAGCGCCAAACCCCGTCGGTCCTTATCAAAGACTGGCAAAACCGTTAACTGTCTATCCCCGCCAGACAAGCATAAAATTACCTAAAACAAATCATGGATACTATGCAATTAAAACACTAGAACGAATGCGCTAGCTCGTATCTATATCGACAAATTAAAGAACCTCTGATGTGTCATAGCAAACAGCGCTGATTCTGTAGGAGCGGCTTTAGCCGCGATCTGGCTGTGGCGTCCATCGCGGCTAAAGCCGCTCCTACAAATTCCAGCTAATTAATCAGAGGCTCCTTAATTTAATAAAAATATATTGCCACTGAAGAACACGGAAATTTCAAGAGTCTCTCTAATTATTTCATGCTCTTTCCTGGATTCCGAGGCAACAATACATCATCTCTAAATTTCACGTGTTGCCCTGAACTCAACATCCGGCCAGCGTTCCATCGCCAAGTCAAGATTTATCCGTGTCGGTGCAATATAAACCAATTCACCGGATTGATCTAATGCTAGATTTTCATAAGCTTTTTCACGAAACTTTTCCAGCATTTTTTCATCTTCGCATGAAATCCAGCGCGCAGTGGCAACCGCTATATTTTCAAACAAACACTCAACTTTGTACTCGCCCTGCAAGCGATGCATAACCACATCAAACTGTAAGATTCCTACTGCACCCAAAATTAGGTCATTATTTTTCAAGGGTCTGAATAACTGAGTCGCGCCTTCTTCACTCAATTGATCTAGCCCTTTTTGCAAAGCCTTCATTCGCAGAGGGTCCTTGAGCACAGCTCGCCGAAATAACTCGGGTGCAAAATTCGGTATCCCGGTGTACTTGAGCTCCTCACCTTGACTAAATGTATCACCAATTCGAATCGTTCCATGATTATGCAAGCCGATTATGTCTCCAGGCCATGCTTCTTCAACATGCCCTCGGTCAGAAGCCAGAAAAGTCATTGCATTCGCGACCGTAACATCACGGCCAATACGCACATGATGCATTTTCATACCCTTGGTATAGCAGCCGGAACAGACCCGGAAAAAAGCTATTCTGTCACGGTGTTGCGGATCCATATTTGCCTGTATTTTGAATACAAATCCGGATAACTTGTCTTCATCCGGATTAACCAGGCGTGTCGTGGTATCTCTTGGTAAAGGTGCAGGTGCATGGTCAATAAAATAGTCAAGTAATTCCTGAACGCCAAAATTATTAATCGCCGAACCAAAAAATACAGGTGATAATTCACCTTTCAGATAGGCCTCTTTATCAAAACTATGGCTCGCACCTTTCACTAATTCAATTTCTTCTCTTAACTCATCAGCATGATTATCCAGCGTCTCGGTTAACAGAGGGTTATCCAAACCATTAATGACTGTGACTTCGCCGCGTTTGCTGTTATCACCCGATTCATACAGATAAATTTTGTTCTGCTCAATATGGTAAACACCTCTGAACCGTTTGCCCATTCCAATTGGCCAGGTAATAGGTGCGCATTTAATTTTAAGCACCTCTTCTACTTCGTCCATCAGATCAATAGGGTCACGACCTTCACGGTCGAGCTTGTTAATAAAGGTAATGATTGGCGTGGTGCGCAGACGGCAGACTTCCATTAATTTAATGGTTCTGTTTTCAACACCCTTGGCAACGTCGATAACCATTAGCGCTGAATCAACTGCCGTCAATGTTCGGTAGGTATCTTCAGAGAAATCTTCATGGCCTGGTGTATCCAGCAAATTTACCATGGCATTCTTGTACGGAAACTGCATGACTGAAGACGTCACGGATATACCACGCTGTTTTTCCAGTTCCATCCAGTCTGATGTCGCGTGACGTGCTGCCTTGCGGCCCTTGACGGTACCCGCCAGCTGGATGGCGCCTCCGAATAACAGTAATTTCTCTGTCAGAGTCGTTTTACCCGCATCCGGGTGGGAAATAATAGCAAAGGTGCGACGACGCTTTGCCTGGTTGATCAACTCACTCATTACTTTCTTTATTTTTCAAGGGATATACTGGCTTTTCAAGTGAAATTCAGTATATGGCATTATACTAAAATCAAGACGTACCTGCTTATATTTACTGGCTTAGTGTACTTTTCAATGGCTGTATTTGTTATTATCTCGGCCGAGATAGCCAGCAGATATAATAACACTCCTTGGCTACATTTATTTGGTTCTTGCGACCCAGCATGACTTCCAAGATTTCACCACACGAAAATAGATGGAGTTTGAGGTAAAACATAATGCGCAACGCACTGTTCGGTACAAAATCTCTATTTCGATTTATTGTAAGCGCCTTACTCACACTATCAATCTTTATTCCGAGGTTAAGTCATTCTGAAATAAACGCTGGCTTCCTTCCTTCGTTTCAATTATCCAACGACGCTAATCAACCAGTCATTACCTATACACTCAATCATGCCATGCTGGAAACTGTTGATGAAACACCCTTATTACGTATTTACGCAGATGGCAAAGTTTTGGCACATTATCCTGTGTATATGAAAAAAGCAGGCGACTACCAGTTTCAATTAAGCAAACCAGCGCTCGTAGCACTTATTCAGTCGTTAATTTCAGATGGCGTTCTAGACTTTGATAAAAACTCGGCACGCCAATATAAACAACAAATGGATGAACAGAAAAGACTATCCTCTGGAACTGCCTATTATGTATCCGACAGCTCCAAGACAATTATCAAAATTAATCTTCAGAACTACCGTTCATCTGTTATAGCTAGCCCAATCTCTTCGCTCCAAAAGAAATTTACCTGGGATAATCTACAGCAAGATGCTAAACGTTATCCTGGGTCTTCAGCATTAACCAAGGCAGCAGCCGGCGCACATAAATTAAGAACCCTGCTTGACCAAACCAGTGTTCCCTCAAACAGACAATAGCATGTGTTTTATTATTCGCGTGCCTGAAAAGCAGCCAGGCAAACAAATTCCAATGACAGGCATGTGACCATGGACTCAACTCGACACCACAACCTAATTTATAACCTGGCTATCTCACTAGCAGGTCTATTTATAAGTATTAACTTACATGCTGGCGCATTCACCTTTGCAGGCGAACAATCCGTACCAGGACACCCGATCAATCCAGACACCATTGTCCATCCCAGTAATTATCTTGGCACAGGTGGCAATATCACAGTTCGAGTCTGCATCGACCCCACCAGCGCCAACGCCAGTAACATGGAAACCCCTGTTCAGAACAACATCAATATTTATAACCAACTACAACCCACGACGGGCAATATCCTGCAGGGAGGAAACAACGACATACCCAGCGGGCAGGTCGATTTTGAATCCATTGCACTACACGAACTGGGACATTGTATTGGTTTAGATCATGTCAATGCTTCGACAGAATCCGGTCTATTGGGAAATAACCAGAATTACACCAAAACTACGGATGGCGTTGATAATGTATTCAACATTAATGATGGAGCAGATAATATAATTGGCTCGAATGATGATATTCGCGGCGACGACGTTAACCTGCACTGGTATAGAAACTTAAACAACAACCCTTTCACAATAGCCAGCACAGTCGATTCGACAACCTACAGCCGTGACCTTGCTAACCTGCCTGCCGGTCACACGTTTGCCGCCAATGCCGATAGAGCCGTTTCCACTTTACTGGGTGCACCCAACACCGAAGCTGTTATGCAACAAGGATCATTTTTTGATGAAGCACAACGGACATTAAATCACGATGATGTTGCCACCTTATTACTGGCATCCAGCGGCGTGGATGAAACTGCAGGCAATAGTGACGATTATACCTTTACGTTAGAGTATGCTGGTATTAGCAGTACTAACTGCGATATCACAATCGATTTTGATGATGCTCAGACTGGTTTTGCCGTATGCCAGACAGGGGGTAGTACAATACTAGGCACTGACCACTTTCGAGTCACCGCTGCAAATATTTATTTTAATACTGGTTTTTCGTGGCATTACAATCAACAATCCAACGTATTCGTTGACGCTGATGGTGATGGGCTAAGTGATGATTTTGAATCCAACACGCTGGGTACTGACCCTAATAATGTAGACACCGACGGCGATGGACTGGCAGATGGTGCCGATGGTGTAGTACCCATTTCTTTGCTACCCGGAGGGGTCGATAACGATAACGATGGCTTCGTCGATGGAGAGCAGGATCTGGGCACTAACCCTACCCTGGCAGATACGGATGGAGATCAATTATCGGACGGCCTTGAAATTGCCAATAACTCTGACCCATTGGATGCAAACTCCTGGCCCAACCTGGCGGATGGTGACCTTGCCCCACTTGGGAACCCTGACGGGATAATTAATGCTGCTGATTTACTGATCGCCCAACGGATCACTTTACAACAGATTACTGCCACTCCGCTGCAGCTAGCCCACGGCGATCTCCATCCGGTTGGTGCACCCGATGGCATAATAAACACACCTGATCTTTTATTATTGTTACAGCTGATTCAATAAGCTCCATAATCACTGCGCTAGACTACAGGCTAATATTAATGCGTCCTCACGTCCGTTTACTGTTGGATAGTAAGCTTTACGCACACTGATTTCGTTAAATCCAAGCTTGGCGTACAAACTGATAGCCGCTTTATTGGATGGCCTGACTTCGAGTAATATCATATCAACCTCATAGCGCTGGGCCAGCTGTACAAATTGTTTAATTAGTTTTTCACCTATACCACGCCGCTGTGAATCTGGCTGCACAGTTAAATTGAGAATATGCGCTTCTCCGGCTGCCACACTCATAACGCCATAACCTATAATCTGATTGTTTTCTTCATACGCCCAACAACAATAACCTACCCGCAAACAATCACTGAATATTCCTGCTGACCATGGGAATTCATAAGCACGCTTTTCTATTTCCATAATTTCATTTAGATCATCCAGTGACAATGGCCGCATACGGGTATCGGGCTGTTTAAAAACTGCGCTCACTTCTGATTACCCTTGATCGTTTGCATTGCGAGCTGTAAATCTTGCCACGCTTTACTTTTCTCCTGTGGCGAACGCAATAAATAGGCAGGGTGATAAGTTGCAATCACCGGTATTCCGGTATCACCCAAGTTATGAACCTGACCGCGTAACTTGCCAATAGGAATATCGGTTTTCAATAAATTCTGCGCCGCTATTCGCCCTATTGCCAAAATTATTTTTGGCTGCAACAGGGCTATCTGCTGCATCAGGTAGGGCTCACATTGGACTACTTCGTCAGGGCGCGGGTCGCGGTTATTAGGTGGTCGACATTTCAAAATATTAGCAATATATACCTGCTCGCGCCGCAAACCTATTGCCAACAACATGGCATTGAGTAATTGCCCTGCCCGGCCAACAAAAGGTTCTCCCTGCAAGTCTTCTTCTTTGCCGGGTGCTTCACCAATAATGAGCCAGTCTGCGCTTTGGCTTCCAATACCGAATACTGTCTGTGTGCGGCTTTGCTGTAATTCGCATAAGCTACATTGCGAAACCTGTGATTCCAGCGAACCCCAATCAAGCGTAGTTACATCTTTTTCAATCGCTTCTTGAAATACGTCTTCAGTTAAGCGTGTTGATTCAACAACAGGGGATTCCTGGTCACGTAGTGACCAGGCCTGTATACCCATAGCTTGCAGATATTGTTGCTGAAGATGCTTATCCAAACCTTTAACCTTTTCCCTACCTCTTTCCGAAAGTCATGCCTGTACTAAACATTACCCATCTGTGGATGCGCCCGCCCTTCCGGTTGAATGATTTTATTCAACGCATTAAGGTAGGCGCGCGCCGATGCAATGACTATATCGGTATCGGCCCCTTGTCCATTTACAATGCGGCCTGCTTTTTCCAGACGAACGGTTACTTCACCCTGGGCATCGGTACCGCTGGTAATATTATTCACCGAATACAATTGCAGCTCTGTGCCGCTGCTCACAATTGATTCAATGGCCTTGAATGCAGCGTCAACTGGCCCACCACCCGCTGCACTTGACTGTTTTTCCTGGCCATCGATATTGATCGTTATAGATGCATTGGGTGTCTCACCGGTTTCAGAACAGACCTTGAGTGCAACCAGTTTGAAATGCTCGTCTTCAGCAGCAAGATTGGCTTCAGTCACCAGTGCCTGCAAATCTTCGTCAAAGATCTCATGCTTTTTATCCGCAAGTTCTTTAAATCGAGCAAACGCATCATTCAAAGCTTCTTCTGCTTCAAACTCAATACCGAGTTCTTCGAGGCGGGTTCGAAAAGCGTTCCGGCCAGAATGTTTACCCAACACAATACGGTTATCTAACCAGCCAACATCCTGAGCACGCATGATTTCGTAAGTCTCGCGGCTCTTGAGTACGCCATCCTGATGAATACCGGATTCATGGGCAAATGCATTGGCACCAACGATCGCCTTGTTGGGTTGCACTGCAAAACCGGTAATCCCAGACACCAGGCGCGAACAAGGAACAATTTGCGTGGTATCAAGATTCGTGTCACAACTAAATACATCATTGCGGGTACGCACGGTCATGGCGACTTCTTCAAGCGATGCATTACCAGCACGTTCACCCAGACCATTAATAGTACATTCAACCTGTCGCGCACCATTCAACACAGCTGACAAAGAGTTGGCTACTGCAAGACCCAGATCGTTGTGACAATGCACAGAAAATACCGCCTTATCTGAATTCGGCACACGCTCCATCAATGTTTTGATTAGCGCACCAAATTGATGGGGTACATTATAGCCAACGGTATCAGGGATATTGACCGTGGTGGCACCAGCGTTGATCACTGCCTCTATCACCCTGCATAAGAAGTCAGTCTCTGAACGACCAGCGTCTTCAGGTGAAAATTCTACATTGTCAGTATATTTACGCGCGCGAGTTACCGCATGCACTGCCTGCTCCAGTACCTGGTCGGGCTGCATACGTAATTTCATTTTCATATGGATAGGCGATGTAGCAATAAAGGTATGGATACGTAATGATTCTGCTCCTTTCAACGCTTCTCCAGCCCGATCAATATCCTTGTCCAGCGCGCGCGCCAATCCACAAACTGTAGACTCTCTAACTGCACGCGCAACAGCCTGTACAGCATCAAAATCACCGGGGCTGGCAATCGGGAAACCCGCTTCTATTATGTCCACACGCATGCGTTCCAGCGCCTTTGCAATACGAACTTTTTCATCTTTAGTCATGGATGCGCCGGGGCTCTGTTCCCCGTCACGCAAGGTAGTATCAAATATAATTAATTTGTCAGCACTCATGCTCGACTCCACACCGGAAATGGCCGGTTATTTAGCTGAAAGCATACCAGAGCAGCATACTATCAGCGTATTAATTCTGAGGAAATTCGGATATTTGCGTAAAACCCCGCCGGGTATGCACTAGTATCTGCCCGCAGGCAGCAGTCGATGGGATAGCAACAGGAAATCGCCGGATAGAATCCGGGAAACAGCGGCTGAAGAATGTCTGTTTATGTTGCTCATAGTCAAAATATCGGTGCTTAGACGTAAAACTATAACAAAACCTGCACAGATTCAATACTTAGTGTCTAAACAGAGAGTGTATTTAGCTTAAGGAATCCTGAGGCTGACACCTTTGGTTAATTGATCCGGGCTGTTTAACACATCTTTATTGGCATTATATATCCGCAAATAGGCATTCGGATCACCGTACACTTCAAAAGCAATCGAACTTAACGAATCACCTTCTTTGACGATATGAATCAACTCAGATGAACTTGCCGAGTCGTACGGTTGATTTCTTATTATGTCAGTTGCACCAACAGTATTTACAGCTGTCACTGATAAGTCCGAAACTTCATCTTTTAAACTATCCAGATAGGGATCTTTTGGCGCTTGTTGTGCGTTGCGCTTTGCGGCCCGCGAAATAACACTGGATATTTCATCCTGCGGGGAAGCAACTTGCACTTCGTCCTTTTTTATAACATCCATAAATTTATTTGCCGACCAACCTGCCATATCAGTCTGCTTAGGTGTGATTTTTTCCTGGATCTCAGGAGCAGGTGGCTCATCAACAGGTTTTGCTATCGACTTGAGGTCATTAATCTCTGATTGAATACTACTCACAAAATCAGGATCAGCTTTTTGCGTTTTTTCTTGAGCCGGTTTGGAAGCCACCGCTGTATTCACAATTGGAGGTTTTTGTTGAGCAGTAGTTGATTTTTGTTTAGCTGGCGGTGATTTTGTTTCCACTGAAACAACCTCAGATGTCCGCTGCACTGGTTTCGGTTCACTGCGCGGTGGCTTTACGACACGCATGGGAACCGTAGTGCTTTTGGATTTCGCCTGGATAGCAGGTTTGGTTGTCGGTTGCTTAACTGCTGGCAGTATTGATTTTGTAAGTGCCGATTTCCCGGCTTCTGAAGGATTTTTAGTGTTTGCGATAGCCTCTTCACCAGTCGCTTGATCACTTGAGCGCCAGTTATACCAAGTGACAGCAAATCCAATTGCCATCGACAAAAGAACTATCGGCAAAACCTGCTTAATAAGAAACATATATTAATCCTCCTAACTATCCTAATCTTAACAGCTTATTTAGGTTAAGACAGTCATGGATTCTACTCAACAAGCAATATTAAACCGTGGCACCTCATTAATTATTGACCAGATCCCAATTTTAGATCTTTATTATTGGCTGCGTTTTTGTTCCCTGCTACGCAAATTAAGCGCTTTTGCTACTTTTGCATCCCGGCCATAGACATCTTCACGGAAATTTATATCCCCTTCTTTCGTCACCCAACTGGTTAGATAAACAAAATAAACGGGTATTTTATTATTAAGGCGTACAGTTTTTGTCAGTGCCTGATCAATCTGTGATTCAACTTTAGAGGCACCCCAACCCTTATCGTGCTCAAGCAGATAAGCCGCAAATTCTACCGGCTTTTCAAGTCGCACACAGCCGGAACTGAACGCACGCTTCGGCAAGTGAAACAGTAACTTGGCGGGTGTGTCATGCATATAGATATCGTATGGATTTTCAAACATGAATTTGAGTCGCCCCAGACTGTTTTTAGGGCCAGCATCCTGACGCAATCGATAGGGGAAATAATCTGCATTCAATTCATTCCATGCCACTTGTGTCGGATCTATCTCAGAAGCTTTATCACCAGTTCCTTTGAAAACACGAATATGTTTGCGGCTAATAAAATGCGCATCATTTTTTTGTTGTGGCAGGATATCTTCTATCGCAATAGTACGTGGAACCGACCAGGTAGGATTAAACACGATTCGATCAATCTCACTGCGAAAACTTGGTGTCGAACGATAATGACGACCAACGACAACACGCATTGTAAAAACAGACTCAGCATGCTCAAAGATGTGCATCTCGGCATTAGCCAGGTTAACCCAGACATGCTGTTCACCACGATTACGCGGTAGCCAGCGCCAACGCTCCATGGCCACGATAATCTGTGAAATTCTATCCTTAACCGGAACATCCAGCATTTCACGAACTGTTTTATTCACAGTGCCGACAGCCGCCATACCATGACGCACACGAAATTTTTTAACTGCTTGCTCCAGCCCCAAATCGAAATAGTACGGATCTGCCAACATTATGCTGTCATAATCTCCAGCGATTCGCAGCCAGTTACGTAAAATACTTACCTGTTTATGACGCACACCTATTGATAGATTGGGACCTGGCGGTATTTCAGGCCAACCACCACCCTGCTCAATGTCACGATAGCTTGCCAATGCTTCTTTTAAACGTTGGTAGTCAGAGTTGGATGGTGGTTTATCAGCAGAAACTTTCTGTAAAGGAATACGCCAATCTGGATCGGCAAGTAATGGTGGCAGGCGGCCTGTTGAAACATCCTTACTGTATGCACGATAGGCTTGTTGGATAACTGCGCTTATCTCTTGTTGTTTCAAATCATTATTACTTTCCAGCAATAATTCGATGCGCTCTAATTCATAATTGCTGGGCACGAGGCCATGATCTTCTGCAGCAATTATCGCATCTAGATATCCTTGGTCTTCAGCACTTAAATCGATGCCTGCAAATACTGTGGCTGGTATGCATAAAATAATGCCCGCTCTAAATATATGACTGGCAACCATGACTACCTATTTCAAAATAAATAAAAAATCCCCGCCTAAGCGGGGACTTATAACACAATTGCTTCACAAATATTTCAATCTGCAAATAGACTACCGTTAAGAACGCCGCGCTGTTAATCCAAACAATCCAATACCTGACAACATCAACCAGACAGCAGCAGGAAGTGGCACTGCTGATTGCTGGATCGCCACTGTTGTATTATTAGTCGTTGGGAAAAACTCGTGAAGTGGATCACCCGCCGTTACACCAGACGAATTAAAAAAGCTCCCCAGACCATTTGAATCATAGACATCAACCAGAGCAGAACTTGAAGGCCCATTCGCAGTAAAAGTAAAAATACCCAGCGAACCAATATCGGGAATTGCACCGAAATTGACCCCACCGAATCCAATAGAAACGATGTTTCTGCCACCACCGTTGGTGGTACCGGAAGTCAGCATCGTTGTACCTGATATAGCCTCTGAAAATCCAGACTGAACATCAAATGACAATAATGCAGGATCATATTCAATCGTTACAGAACCTGAATATAGCCCAGGATGGGGGCCCGCAGCATCATCGGCATCCAGAACCAGATCAATGGTAAAAACTTCATTGAGTCCAACAGAAGATTTAGATGGGATTAACGATATAGATGATGAACTGGCTATTGAAGAAACGAACACAAGCACAAGACCGCTGAACAGCGATACCAAAACCTTAAACATCTTTAGTACTCCTTAACTAAGTGAGAGTGAGAAACTGCTACAACTATTGAGCCATATCGCTACTGGCTCTCCTCTCCTCTATCTCTGTCTTAGTAGACCTACGTCTTTGATATTCTCCCCAGAATTCAAATTGACGTTGATTGCATGGCCTATAGACAGATCTCCTCTCTCTCCTAGTATTACTCCTTGAACAAAACTATCGCTTCCCTGAACATTAGTACTGAACTGTGAAGGATCAGATACTAAATTGACACCACTAACATTTCCACCGGCATCAAACTGAAAATTTTCTACGGAATTTGACCAATTACCGGTCCAGTTAGGCTGAGTACCAAAGTTAACCGTCATATTGGCACTTGTATCAGGATCACGGAGCATGACTCCGGAGAAGCCCAGGCTGACACCTGCCCCACCATTATTTAACGAATCAAGTGTTGATTGAGTGCTAGAGACACCCCAAACAAATACGCCAGATCTAGTATCCGAATCTTTGCCTCTAATTATATCTCCATGTCGCCAGTGACCTGTTGCTAAATTGATGTTGCCTTCGTCATCTCTCTGGACATTAGTAACCAATTTGGACTCAAGGTTATCGTCATTAATCCCCTCAAATCTTGAAGGAGGCCCAGGAATAGCGGGTGACTCCAGATTATCAACAGATATAACTGTACCTGTTTGACTATTGCCACCAGGGTCTACAGCAAACCCACTACCATCAGGCGCCAATTCAAATCGAACAACTTCGATTTCTGAAGCATCTTCAGGCTGGGTAATCAGGCCGGGAGCAAGTGTTGCGAAACCGCAAGGTGCTCCAGGAGTGCAGCCGCCTAACGGAGCATCAAGTTCAGTCGGATTTGGTATTGTTGGATCCGTTGGGTTTATCGGATCAACGGGATCAACGGGATCAACGGGATCAACGGGATCAACGGGATCAACGGGATCAACGGGATCAACGGGATCAACGGGATCAACGGGATCAACGGGATCAACGGGATCAACGGGATCGGGATCAACGGGATCAACGGGATCAAGCGAACCGCCTAGATCACTAGATAGTTCCGGCCTTGGATCAAATTCATCAACATCAGATAATGCCACCGGTGGTAGTCCGCCAGCAGCAGGTGCCAATGATTTCCAGGGACCCCAACAAAGAACTGAATCAGCTGCGCCCGTCTCACTGCACGGATCAGCTGCCGCCTGTTGACCCGCAGCAGGACTGATGTCAGGAACGGCGACATCAGCGGACATCATTTCTTTACATCCGTCAACAAGATGTTGCGGAACCGACGTTGGATCGGCTGCCCAACGTTCGAGTATGTCCATACAGTCGCGCTCAGAAAGTACGAGCCCTGCCGCGTTTACAGGTGCAGGTGTAAACGATGACGATAAGAAACCAACCAATAACAACAACGCTGAGAATCTCATAACTGCACAACCTCCGTTAATAAGCCCCTCATCATTGTGGGCTATTATGCTAAATCTTGCGGATATCTTAGCATAACTTGTTGGTCGTTTCGAGATTGTCAATTGGACCTATAATAATAGTACTAGCACCCCGACTAATCATATAAATTCAATCTGTTAAGCGAAGAATTAGTACTCACTTTCACATAAGGTACAATACTTACCCGCTCCTAAAAACTGCGAGAAACTCCCAAATTGTACTGGTTTCTATCATAGTCAAATATGGCTACATTGGATTGATTGTTGGTATGAATCCAGTTTCCTAACACTGCCCACTTCGCCAGTAGACCGCCCTGAATATTGTGCTGAAAACCGACAGTGTAACGAAATTCATCATCGTCTCTCGCTGTTAAAAAGATCAATTCTTCACCCCGGTAATCATAATTACGATACGCCGCCCTGGCATGCACTGACCCATTCTTCCAGGGTTGCGCAATGACACCTACAAATGCATTAGGCCCCCGGTAACTGAATCGTCCACCATCTGCATCGAAACGTGCGTATCCGGCACCGCCTTGAATGCCGAATTTACCGCCATTAAAATAATGTGCCGCTGATATTTCTGCAGATCTGTACCACCCCTCGCGGTCTGAATCACGTTGTTTATTGTAGTAACGTCGAGCCAAAACGCCGTCTAACGTGACTTCCGTATTTTCACCTAACTGCCAGGTGATATTAGGGTTGAGTGTGCCGAATATCGCTAGCCGATCATCGCCTAACCATATTTGATCAAACTGAAAACCGATGCCTGCACGCCAGTGCCGCGGCACAACCCAAGCCGGGCCAGTGCGAAACGTCAATACACCCAGATTAAAATCTGTTTCATCAAAATAACTGCGATAATATCCATTTAGCTGACTCTGCCAGAGAAAAAAACCGCTGTGCTCACCCAGGTTAAAGGTCTTACCCGGGTTATAAGTATGCGTCAGCCCTGGATTTATAACGAAAGCCGTATCACTTTCCTCTGTCCCGCTAATGGTAAATGATTGTCCACGAACATTAATAACATCGCGGTCTGGGCCTACATTAACGTTGGTATCATGCATGAAACCCGTGTATATCGATGGCGTCCAGTGGTGACGAACTTTTAGACGCTTTATGTCTTCTTCTATTTGCGCAAGAAATGCCAATAATGTTGTGCGTACAAATACCGGCGTGTTTGGATCATCAAGTACTGCTTGCGCCTCACGCTGGGCATTATCGTAATCCAGCGATAGATAGTAGGCACGCGCCAACTCTAGCCGTGCACGGTGCAGTTCCGGGTTACTACTTAATATACTATTGAAGGCTTCGCGTGCAGTTTTAACTCTGTCGTGCTCTAGCGCATCCATACCGATTGAAAACTGTCGCTGCAGTTCAGCATCACCACTTATCTCTTCGGCATTCACAGCTGCGACGCTAAAAATACTCATTAACGCCGTAATAATAATCACTTCATAAAATTTTACTTGAACCATTGCTTGTCCCCGGTTACCTTAACTTGATTTACTGCTCGAACTTCCATAGGTCTTGGATTCTAAAGGACATCTGATCGTTACTCAATTAAACAATCGAGTCAGTCCTGTCGCCCGGCATACCATAGGCTATCTGTCACTGTGTTGCTACTTTATAACGGGTACTGTTTATGCGTTTCCGCCAGATTTATTTGGCTACAGACAATCTCAACAAGCAGATATCAGTGTCTTTTCGCAATGGGTACAAGTACTTGAACGGCATATTTTAGAAGATGTAGAAGAAGGAAATTGCCAGGCACGCACGTTCAATCGTTGCCATTTAAAAAACTGGCATGCCTTCCTAGATAGAATCCGCACACTGCCACCAAACCGACAACTAGTAAAAGTAAATCAGTATGCCAACAACCGCCCATACATTTTAGATATCGAAAATTACGGACTTGATGACTACTGGGCAGTTGCTCGCGAACTTCTCTATAACGGCGGCGATTGTGAAGATTACGCGATAACAAAACTCTTCTCGTTACGCTGGCTAGGCTTTCCTACAGAAGACCTTCGTATTGTTGTTCTGCAAGACACAAACCTGCGCGTACCTCACGCCGTTCTTGCAGTCAGTCGAAACAAGAATATCTATATTCTCGACAACCAAACCGAAGAAGTGATTCTGCATAATCAAATTGTGCACTATTCCCCGGTTTACTCTATTAATGAAAAACACTGGTGGATCCATACCCCCAACTGATATGAACGATTTCACAACTAACGGAAAAAAGCCGTCAATTATTGTCGGCATTATTCTATTACTCTTGTTGCTTGGCTTAGGCGCTTTTCTAACTAAAGCTTATATCAACAAAGAACGTCAACGGGATATGCAGCAATGGGAATCCAGGCTTGCTTTGGTTGCTGATGCACGCAGAGCTGCCATTGACCACTGGATTGAAGACCAGTTCGGCAAGTTAAAAGAATTAGCCGACAATGCTTCCCTGCAACTATACCTATGGCAACTTGTACAACGTAACGTACCCGAAAACAGCATTACAGAACCTGCGCAGCAGACTTATCTACGCAATCTTATCCTGGCAACAGCAGATCGACATGGATTCAGCATCCAGGATGGTGCACGTATACCTGCTAACTTGCCTCAGCACCAGGCAACAGGACTGGCGCTACTTGATAAAGATCTGCATAAAATTGTACTGACACCCGGCATGCCAGAAATCAATGACGCCTGGTTACAGACTGCAAAACTTGCTTTAGAAACCAAACAACCGAAAGTCAGTGATTTAAAAATAGATGGACAGGATCGGCCGATACTCGCTTTTGCTATCCCTGTCACCGCCGTACTTGGAACAGCAGGAAATGGTGACCAACAGTCTGTTGGTGTACTGCTAGGCATTCGCAATGCGGAACTTGATTTATTTCCTCTTCTTAAAACAGGAGCATCGTTCTCTGAAGAAAGTGAGGCTTTCCTAACAACCCTTTCGGACAATAATATTGTCTATCTTTCACCTACCGCTGATGGTGCCAAACCGATGCAGCGACATCTTTCACTAGACAAAAATAATCTGGCTAGTGCTTCAGCATTCAACAATAGCAGTGAATTTACTATACGTAATAATTACCAAGGTAACACCGTATTATCAGCAAGCCGAAAACTTAACAACTTGCCCTGGATTCTGAATCAACAGGTAGATGCGTCGCAAGCACTACGCGAATCCAACGAACGACTTGGCTTTTTGATGCTTGCCTCATCCCTGATACTACTATCCGCTGCCGCGCTGGCAGTGGCTGCATGGCGACATGGCAGCAGTGTGCGTGCGCAACACCAAGCTGATGAATTGCGTGAAAAAGCTCAGAAACTGCAAAAGCAAACTGAACTACTGTATGCCATAACAGATAATATAAACACACATACGTTACTCCTTAGTAAACAGGGTGAAGTTCTATTTTCAAACCAGGCAGCAGCTGACACAGTCGGTGCTAGCTGTTCAGAACTGATAGGTAAAAGTCTAACCTCAGTTCTGGGGCCGCAGACCAGTAGAGAGCTGGGGCAGGATATCCAGTCCACCGCTGAAACTGGCAACACAACCAGCCGGATAATAAATTTACAGTATGGCAATCATAGTGGCACTTACCAGGCCAGTGTAATCCCAGTTGAACGTGTTGGTGAACATCTGAGTCCATTGCTGCTTGTGCTGAACGATATAACGCAGCTTAAGTCGGTACAAAACCGTCACCAGAACTTATTACGCAATCTGGTTGCCACACTGGTACATATTGTGGATCTACATGATCCGTATTCAGCGCATCATTCTTCACGCATGGTTGAGGTTGCCAACCTGATTGGACGCGAACTGCGCCTGAGTCCAGAAGATCGGCAAACACTGGATCTGGCAACTACATTAAGTAATCTTGGAAAAATCATGATTCCAAAAGAAGTCTTGACCAAGACAGAACCACTGACTGACGCTGAACATGATTTATTACAAAAGCATGTTCAATACGGACTCGAGCTACTGGACAACCTGAATTTTGAAGGACAGGTGCTGAATACCATTGCTCAGAAACAGGAGCATATCGACGGCAGTGGCTATCCTAAGGAAATAAACGGTGATCAGATGCTCATAACAGGGAAAATTCTCTCTGTCGCAAACGCATTTGTCGCACTGGTAAGCCCACGCGCTTACCGTAAAGGCATATCGATAAACGCAGCCCTGGATCAATTAATGGACGAAGCAGGAACCAAATATGACCGCAAGATATTGGCGGCTCTTTTTCATATAGCTGAAAATCGTAAGGACTGGACCGATTGGATTAATGAAGCCTGATTCCGTCTACTAACAACTATAATTTACTGTGTATCTGTAAGAGCGGCTTCAGCCGCGATGGCCGGTAACATCGCTCTTCGCGGCTGAAGCCGCTCCTACAGGTATTTATACTATCCCAATTCTTCTATAAATTTGCGTTCTTTACTTTCTTTTCTTTCCTCGCTTTGCTCAAGCCATAAAGCGCAGTCAAAGGGCCTGACAAAGCATACATAACAAATCCAGAAAATAGGACGCTGGGAGGATCTGTTGAGATAACAACAAATACAAACACGACTATAAACAGCGCAAAGAAAGGTACCCGGTTCTTGAAATCAACTTCTTTAAAACTGTAGTAACGGAAGTTACTGACCATTAGCATACCCATTATGGCAGCCAGTAAAAAACCTACCCCCCAAATTTCATTGCCATCGATACCATGATCGACGCTTAGCCAGACCAGCCCTGCCAACACACCTGCAGCAGATGGGCTCGGCAAACCCGTAAAGTAACGTTTATCCTGATCTTCAACATGCGTGTTAAAACGCGCCAGGCGTAACGCTGCACAGGCCGTATAAATAAACGCCGCAAGCCACACCGCTTTGTACCAGACAGGCCCTTTGTCAACAACACCGCCTATAGACCAGGCAAACACAACAAGTGGTGGCGCAACACCAAAGCAAACCATATCCGACAAACTATCGTATTCAACACCAAAGTCACTTTGGGTATTAGTAAGTCGCGCAACCCTGCCATCAATTCCATCCATAATCATGGCCAGGAAAATTGCCACGGCAGCCGCTTCAAAGCGCCCGCTCATTGCAGCGATAATGGCATAAAATCCTGCAAACAATCCTGCTGTTGTAAATAAATTGGGCAGCAGGTAAATGCCACGCCTGCGCTTTGGTTCTGGATTAGATTTAGGCGTTTGTTCGGCTTGATCCATTATTTATGCACCAATGTTGCAATCACATCAGAACCAGCACGTACCTTTGCGCCCGGCTCCACACCCATTCTACTGTTATTGGGAAGATAGACTTCGACTTTGCCACCCAGGCGGATAAAACCACATCGCTGTCCCTGACCAATTTTTTCACCAATACGAATATAACAGCGTGGCTGGCTGTTCAGTCTGCCTTTATCCATGACCATGATCACGTCATCCTTTTCATCTGTTTGTATCCATACACCATGTGGATACTGATTGCCGTCAGTGATATTGCAATCCTTGATATCCATAACCTTGCCTTCAATCGGACTACGGGTGCTGAAAACACCCATCGGGAACATATCAATCACAACACGCCTGGATGAGCGGCCAAGATACGGGTCGGGTACCGTATCAACCTTGCTAATCAATCCATCCGCAGGGCTGACTACCGCCAAAGGGATCGCAGGAATTTCACGTACAGGGTCACGAAACAGGAATATGAGTGCGACACAAATCAGCCAGAGAGGTAAAGACCAGAAAAAACCAAAATAAGTCCAGACAGTGGCAGCCAGGCCTGCTGATACTGCAAAGGGCAACCAGCCAGGTTTAGAAAAATACGGATAATTACTCGCCGCCATTAATTACTACCAGTACTTTTAGGCATAAAGCGGTTACAGGATAGAACGGCTCAAGAAAATATATCCCTGGCTGCTAATTAACTTTCTTGTCGACAATCTTACCTTCCTTAATCCATGACATCATGCCACGTAAGCGCTCGCCAATCACTTCAATCGGATGCTCACGCCCAATACGCCGTTTGGCTTTAAGCGTGGCAGCTCCCGCCTGATTTTCAAGAATGAATTCGCGGGCAAATTCACCGTTCTGAATTTCGGTCAGGATGCGTTTCATTTCAGCCTTGGTTTCTTCCGTTATAATGCGCGGACCACGTGTCAGATCACCATACTCAGCAGTATTAGAAATTGAATACCGCATGTTGGCAATGCCACCTTCGTACATCAGATCAACAATCAGCTTCAATTCATGCAGACACTCGAAATAGGCCATCTCAGGCGCATATCCGGCTTCTGTCAAGGTTTCAAATCCTGCTTGCACCAGTGCAGTTGCACCACCGCACAATACTGCCTGCTCACCAAATAAATCCGTTTCGGTTTCTTCTTTGAAAGTAGTCTCGATCACACCAGCACGGCCACCGCCATTAGCTGACGCATAGGACAATGCAATATCTTTTGCCTTACCACTGGTATCCTGAGAAATCGCAATCAAGGATGGTACGCCCGCACCCTGGGTATAAGTCGAACGCACCAGATGGCCTGGACCTTTTGGCGCAATCATAATTACATCCAGATCAGCGCGAGGTTCAATTTGCTCGTAGTGAATATTAAAACCATGCGCAAACGCCATGGCCGCACCTTTCTTAATGTTAGGTTCGACCTTGTCACGGTACAATTTTGCCTGGTGCTCATCCGGCGCTAGAATCATAACCACATCAGCGCCTTTCACGGCATCTTCAATACTCTTGACCTTCAGACCAGCATTCTTTGCCTTGGCTTCGGAAATCGAACCCGGCCGTAAGCCCACGGTAACATCCACACCGGAATCCTTGAGGTTATTGGCATGTGCATGTCCCTGCGAACCGTAACCGATAATACTAACCTTTAAACCTCTGATGATAGAAAGGTCAGCGTCTTTGTCATAGTAAATATTCAAACTCATCTCGTACTCCGCAATCTATGTTTTGTTTCAAACACGTAATGCTTTTTCACCACGCGCTATCCCGGTCGCGCCCGATCGCACAACCTCAATAATATCTTTCTCATTCAATGCCTGAATTAAGGCATCGAGTTTTTCACCCGTCCCGGTGACTTCAATGGTATACATCGTATCAGTCACATCAATCACACGGCCACGGAATATATCAGCCAAGCGTTTTATTTCATCACGTCCACCATTCACCGTACGCACCTTAACCAACATCAGCTCGCGTTCGATATGCGGACCTTCATGCATATCCATGAGTTTAACCACGTCAATCAGCTTATTAAGCTGCTTGGTGATTTGCTCAATGACCTGATCTGTACCACTCGTCACCAGAGTCATACGTGACAGAGAAGGGTCTTCGGTCGGCGCAACCGTCAATGACTCTATATTATAGCCGCGCGCAGAAAAAAGTCCGGCCACCCGTGATAATGCACCGGCTTCATTTTCCATCAAAATCGAAATGATATGTCGCATACTATCGGCGTCCGGTTAGATCAGAATCATTTCATTCTGGCCAGCACCGGCCGGAATCATGGGGTAGACATTTTCGGTTGGATCCGTCAAAAAGTCCATGAACACCAGGCGATCTTTTGCTTTTAGGGCTTCTTTCAGCGCTGGCTCGACATCTTCCTGTTTAGTGATTTGTATGCCTACGTGACCATAGCTTTCGGCTAACTTAACAAAGTCAGGTAAAGACTCCATATAAGACATGGCATAACGGCCCTGATAAAAAAACTCCTGCCATTGTCTGACCATGCCAAGACAACCATTATTCAGATTAATTATCTTGATAGGCAATGAATACTGCAGACAGGTCGATAGCTCCTGGATGCACATCTGGATACTGCCTTCGCCGGTGATACAGGCAACAGTGTCCTTGGGGTAGGCTAACTGAACACCCATTGCCGCTGGAAAGCCAAAACCCATGGTACCCAGACCGCCCGAATTGATCCAGCGGTTAGGCTTATCAAACTGATAGTATTGTGCCGCCCACATTTGATGCTGACCGACATCCGACGTGACATACGCTTTGCCTTTGGTCAGTTTGTATAATGTCTCAAGTACGTATTGCGGTTTAATAAAATCACTATCGTGATCGTACTTCAGACAATCCATCGAGCGCCATTCTTCTATCTGCTTCCACCAGACTTTTAAGGCTGCTTTATCCGGGCCAGTCTTGCTTGCTTTCAGCAAGGCAAGCATTTCCTTCAACACCTGTCCAACCGCCCCTACAATAGGCACATCAACCTTGACGTTTTTGGAAATACTGGCAGGATCGATATCAATGTGAATAATTTTTGCCGTCGGACAGAATTTTTCAATATTCCCCGTCACCCGGTCATCGAAGCGCGCGCCGATCGCAATCAACACATCACATTTATGCATCCCCATATTCGCTTCGTAGGTACCGTGCATACCCAGCATACCGAGGAACAGTTTATCCGGCGATGGATAAGCGCCCAGCCCCATAAGTGTACTGGTAATGGGGTAGCCCAATAAACGAACCAGATCTGTCAACGAACGGCTGGCCTTATCGAGCACCACCCCGCCACCGCTATAAATCATCGGGCATTTGGCCTGCAGCATCAGATCCACCGCTTTTTTAATTTGCCGTGAATGTCCTTTGACGGTTGGATTGTAAGACCGCATCTTGACTGTTTTAGGATAGGAAAAACGTGCCTTGGCCTGACTGACATCCTTGGGAATATCCACAACAACCGGGCCTGGACGTCCGGTCGTCGCCACGTAAAATGCTTTTTTTATTGTCTCAGCAAGGTCTTTGACATCCTTAACCAGAAAGTTGTGCTTCACACAGGGGCGCGTAATGCCTACGTTATCCACTTCCTGAAAAGCATCATTACCAATCAACGCAGTAGGAACCTGGCCGGTAAACACCACCATGGGTATAGAATCCATATAGGCTGTGGCTATTCCGGTCACCGCATTAGTCGCACCCGGTCCGGATGTAACCAGTACCACCCCCGGTTTACCGGTCGCCCGCGCATAACCGTCAGCCGCATGGGTTGCCGCCTGCTCATGTCTAACCAATATATGTTGTACGTCTTTCTGTTGATAAAGCGAATCATAAATTGGCAACACCGCACCACCCGGGTAGCCAAATATAAACTCGATACCCTGTTCTTTGAGACAGCGCACAAAAATATCAGAACCGGTTAACTCCACCTTACTTTCTACCCCACAAACTTCAGAATTAGAGACGCCGGCCTCAAAAATGACTTGCCGGCACTTAAAATCAGCTAATTTTCCCTATTTTTCACGTAGATACATAAATCACAGGGTTAGAATTTATTAATATTGCCATCGTTGAGGGACAGAATCCAGCAATTACGCCTAAAGAACCTGCCAAACAGACCGAACTATGAGCTAAGCCATCCTGCTGTTCTATTGTTTGAGGCGCTGGATGCATCTTTATTGAATTGAAGGAGCTGAAAATGCGCAAGCATCTCATCCTGCCGATCGTGATGGCATTTGTCTCCCTGACCTGTCAGGCCGGGAACATTTATAAATGGCAAGAAGACGGTAAAACCGTCTATGGCGAATACCCGCCTATCGGAGCTGATACTGAGCAATTAAGCCGGTCTTCTGCGGTACGTATTAATGAGTCTGCCCGCCCGTCAGCCACTAAATTACTTGAGCAGCAAGAACAGGCTACTAAAGATGCCGCAACCGAAGCTGAAATTGTTGCAGACGCTGACGCCTATAAACAAACCCGCAAAAGTAACTGCGCCACTGCAAGGCGTAATTTATCAATGTATACGGCGGGTGGCCGTCACCGGTTTAGACAGCCTGACGGCAGCGTGAAATATCTGGATGAAGCTGAAACTCAAAACCGGATCGAAGAAGCCAACAGTCACATACGGGATTTTTGTAACTGATCAGGCTCCGAATTATCTTCTTCTAAATTCCCGCTTATGCGGGAATTTTTTTATCTGGATGAAATCAGTGTATAACCATTGATTGATTCATGTGGGGTTGGAATGATTCAACTTTTTAATCATCTTACAGGCAAGACTAATTCTGTACGGTTAAAAAAACTGTCCCCGTAACAACTTGGCCGTTACAATTTAAAATTAATTTCGAATCAGACTTAACAATATCTATGAAAACGTCAAACTTCACCGTATCCACGGTCAAGGAAACCCCTGCTGATGCAGAAATAGCCAGTCACAAGCTGATGCTGCGTGCCGGTATGATTAAAAAAGTCGCCGCCGGACTTTACTCATGGTTACCGTTTGGACTACGTGTTCTTAGAAAAGTAGAAACCATTGTTCGAGAAGAAATGGATAGCGCCGGTGGAATGGAGTTATTGATGCCAACCGTGCAACCGGCTGAACTCTGGCAGGAATCCGGACGCTGGGAACAATATGGGCCGGAACTGTTACGCATGCATGACCGCCATGGGCGCGAGTTCTGTTATGGACCAACTCACGAAGAAATCATCACCGATATTGCCCGCCGGGAAATCCGCAGTTATAAGCAATTACCGGTGAACTATTACCAGATACAGACCAAATTCCGTGACGAAATCCGGCCACGCTTCGGAGTAATGCGGGCGCGGGAATTTCTGATGAAAGATGCCTATTCATTTCATTTGAACCAGGCATCACTGGATGAAACCTATGAAATCATGCACGCAGCCTATACCCGTATTTTTACCCGGCTGGGTCTAAAGTTTCGAGCTGTACACGCTGACAGCGGTGCCATCGGTGGCAACCTGTCACACGAGTTTCATGTGCTCGCTGAATCCGGTGAAGACGCCATCGTGTTTTCATTAGAAAGCGACTACGCAGCCAATCTTGAACTTGCTGAACAACGCAAACCTGAATCATCGCGTCCAGCTCCGCAATCCGAAAAAACCAATATTGACACACCCGGCGTCCGTAGTATCGACGATGTATGCAAAACGCTAAACGTCAAACCAGAACACTGCATTAAAACTTTACTGGTCATGGGCAGCGATGACGGCCTGGTAGCACTCTGCCTGCGTGGCGATCACGAACTCAATACCGTCAAGGCTGAAAAACTGGAACAAGTCGCCACCCCGCTAACGTTTGCTAATGACGAACAAATTATGGAAATCACTGGCTGTAAACCCGGTTCAGCGGGTCCAGTTGGCCTGTCCATTCCGGTTATTACTGATCTGGCCGCCGCACAATTAGCCGATTTCGTCTGTGGCGCCAATCAGGAAGGCCAGCACCTGAGCGGTGTGAACTGGGGACGTGATTGCCCTGAACCTGAAACAGCCGATCTGCGCAATTTGATTGAAGGTGATGTCAGCCCCGACGGCAAGGGCACCATAAAAATTGCCCGTGGCATTGAAGTGGGACACATTTTTCAACTCGGCGACAAGTACAGCAAGTCGATGAACGCGACAGTGTTAGACGAAAATGGCAAAGCAGCCGTGATGAGCATGGGTTGTTACGGAATTGGCGTTTCCCGCATTGTCGCGGCAGCGATTGAACAAAACCATGATGATAGTGGGATTATATGGCCTCAAGCGCTAGCGCCCTTTCAGGTTGCCCTGCTTGGCATGAACCGGAAAAAGTCGCAGCGGGTACGCGAGGCCTGCGATAAATTGTATGAAGAACTGCTGGTGGCAGGCATCGACGTGCTATTTGACGATAGAGAGGTAAGGCCTGGGGTCATGTTTGCCGATATGGAGTTAATCGGTATACCGCATCGGGTGGTGATAGGTGAAAAAAATCTGGATAAGGGGCTGGTTGAATACAAAGCCCGAACCAATGGAGACAATCAGGATGTCGAACGCTCAGAGATACTGGCGTTTCTTGAACAACGCCTGTCAGCCACTGTCTGACTGGCAACGCTATGGTGTATTGCTGCTGGTGCTCAGCAGTTTTTTTGTGGACAACCTGCATGCAGCAACCAGTGAACGGCCGGATTCTGACCTACGTAGTACACTGATTCAGGCAATCCAGTCCAGCGACAGTTTTGAAGATCGGTTCGACGCCGAAGTCTGGCTCACCGATATGTCTTACCGTTTAAGAAAGAAAGTAACCGATGCCAGCGAGCGGTTGTTGATTCTGAAAACCGTCCACTATGAAGCTAACCGTGCTGATCTTGATCCCGAACTGGTGCTTGCATTAATCGAAGTAGAGAGCAATTTCGATCACTTTGCACTCTCCTACGCAGGTGCACGGGGCTTAATGCAAGTTATGCCATTCTGGTTAAAAGAGATTGGCCGACCCAATGATGATCTGTTCGATATTCATACCAATATCCGCATGGGCTGCACTATACTCAGACACTATCTGGATCGGGAACGCGGAGATAAAATAAAAGCCCTCGCCCGCTACAATGGCAGCGTCGGCAAAGTCTGGTATCCACAACGAGTTTTTGCAGCACTTACACGGCGCTGGTACAGACAATAACGGTGCATCTCACTAACACTGTAGGAGCGGCTTTAGCCGCGATGGGGCACAGTGTATCAATCGCGGCTGAAGCCGCTCCTACAGTTTCTCGCTAATTAATCAGAGGCTTCATAATTAATTAACTGTTCCCGTTAGCCTGCTCATTGAACATATTTTCCCGGTAGTACTGCAACTCACGGATCGAATCCCGCACATCATCCATTGCCAGATGGCTGGATTGTTTATCAAATCCCTTGGCAACCTTGGGTGACCAACGCCGGGCAAGTTCTTTCAATGTGCTGACGTCGAGATTGCGATAGTGAAAGAAGGCTTCCAATTCAGGCATGCAGCGCGCCATAAAACGTCTATCCTGACAAATCGAATTACCACACATGGGAGACGCCTGAGCATCAACGTACTCAGCCAGAAATTCAATCGTCTGCTGTTCTGCATCCTGTTCATTCAAAATACTGGTGCGCACCCGCTCCGTGAGTCCGGACTGGCCGTGTTGTTTAGTATTCCACTCATCCATGCCCTTGAGTCTTTCATCTGACTGGTGAATTGCCAGCATGGGACCTTCGGCCAGACTGTTCAGCTCAGCGTCCGTCACGACGGTGGCAATTTCAATAATTTTGTCATTTTGAGTATCCAGACCGGTCATTTCCAGATCGATCCAGATAAGATTGGTTTTCTTGTTAGACATGTAGGATTCCTGATGTATCGTATGGTTAAGCGCCATTGTAACAAAGCTCAGCCGCCTGCTGGCCTGATAGGAATATAAAAAACCAGTATAATTAACATTATGAATACATTCACTGGGTTGTTTCTGGCCGCACTGGTGGCCTCGTTACTATTAAAAATATGGCTGGCAACACGGCATATGCGCCATGTATCGAACAATCGGGCCCAGGTGCCGACGGCATTTGCTGGCAAAATATCTCTCGATGCACACCAGAAAGCTGCAGACTACACGCTCAATAAAACTCGACTGGGAAGATTAGAGCTAGTCTACAGTTCCCTGTTATTACTCGGCTGGACACTTGGCGGATGGCTACAAGCACTGCACAGCTTTTGGAGCAGCTATCAATTCAGTTCGATCACAACCGGTGTTGCCGTATTTGTCAGCGCCTTTACCATCATGGCACTGCTGGATTTGCCTGTCTCTCTCTACCATACCTTTGTAGTTGAAGAGCGTTTTGGTTTTAACCGGACAACACTCAGCACTTTTTTCAGTGACTTGTTCAAGCAAACGTTACTGACTACTGTCATAGGGCTTCCACTCACCTGGGCCGCACTGTGGTTGATGCAGGCATCTGGGGGTTTCTGGTGGTTTTATCTATGGATGTTGTGGGCAGGTTTCAGCTTACTCATGCTCTGGGCTTACCCGGCGTTTATCGCACCGCTGTTTAACAAGTTTTCACCCCTGGAAGACCAGAGCCTCAAACAACGTATCCAGGCGTTGATGACTAAGTGTGGTTTTACCAGCCAGGGTATATTTGTGATGGATGGCTCTCGCCGCTCTGGTCATGGCAATGCCTATTTTACCGGCATGGGAAAAAATAAACGCATTGTATTTTTTGACACGTTGCTTGATTCACTCGACGGTGATGAAATCGAAGCCGTGCTGGCTCACGAACTGGGGCACTTCAAACGCAAGCACGTACAGAAGCGAATTATTTCTATGATGTTAATGAGCCTGGCAGGTTTAGCTTTACTCGGCTGGTTAATCGATCAACCCTGGTTCTTTAATGGCCTTGGTGTTACAACCATGAACAATCACCTGGCATTATTATTGTTCATGCTGGTCATGCCCGTCTTCACCGTCTTCATGCAACCCGTTATGGCCTGGTTCTCACGCAAACACGAATTTGAAGCTGATGATTATGCAGCCGAACAGGCCAATGCGAACGATCTGGTCAATGCGCTGGTCAAACTCTATAAGGAAAATGCCAACACATTAACGCCCGACCCACTGTATTCTGCATTTTACGATTCACATCCGCCCGCACCGGTACGCGTGGCACATTTATCCGGAAAGTTACAAGGACAAAGCCTATGAGATACTTCATCCCAATTATTGTTTTCTTGACAGCATTTCTTTCCCGGTCGGTCGTTGCCGATGTCAGTATTGGCAAGGATTTGCACGATGAACACTGCCTTAAATGTCACGGCACCGAAGTCTACTCACGCAAAGATCGCTTCGTGAAAAATCCGGAAGGCCTGGATAAACAAATCAAGCGCTGTCAGTTGAGTGTGGGCGCTCAATGGTTTGACGAAGAAGCTGCTGATGTCGCCGATTATTTAAATTCGGAATATTATCATTTCGAGAAATAATCAATGCTGGCGTTAAGTTTTCTTCACACCAATATTCTAAATGACTGGATAACCCGGTAAATATAAACTGTGGGCAAACCATCCTCTAATTCCAGGTCGTCCGCAAAAAAGAAAACTGCTCCTCCCACCGGAACTCCAGGTTTAGTACTGGCACACTATGGCCAGGCCAGCCTGGTCGAAAAAAATGATGGCGACTTGATCCGCTGCTTATCCCGAAAGAACCTGCCACGCACCATATGCGGCGATCGCATCCTGTTTGAATCAAGCACGCCACACGATGGCGTAATCACACACATAGAGGATAGAAGCTCGACATTAGTCCGGCCAGACCGCAATGGCCGTATCAGACCTGTCGCCGCTAATATTGACCAAATTATCATTGTCATCGCCAGTAAACCGAGCTTTGAATTTCCTATGCTGGACAGCTATCTGGTCGCTGCTGAACTCATAAATACCCGGCCGATTATTGTTGTCAATAAACAAGATCTACTCAACCACGACAGCCACAGCAAACTTGAACAACGCCTGGACACATACGTAAAACTGGATTATTCAGTACTGTTCACCAGCACACTGACAACTGATGGGCTTAAAAGTCTGCATCAGCAATTACGCCAACACACCAGCGTTCTGGTAGGTCAATCTGGCGTCGGTAAATCATCACTGGTTAAAGCACTGCTGCCAGACCTTGATATCAGAACAGGTCAGTTATCAAAAGTAACCGGCCTGGGCAGACACACAACTACAGCGACCACGCTATACCATTTACCCGATAGCGGCGATCTCATCGATTCACCGGGCGTCCGGGAGTTCAATTTATGGCCAGTTGATGCCGACGAGCTCGCTTATGGATTTGTAGATTTTCGCCCCTACCTTGGCACCTGTCGTTTTAGTAACTGCCGGCACAATGCTGAACCTGGCTGTCAGATCAAGGAAGCAGTACAGGATAAAATTATTTCAGCTGGCAGACTGGCAAATTACCACGCCATGCTGGCATCACAAGGTAAATAATCAGTGATTTATTAACAATCTTGCCGGCCGGAAAAAGCGTGTGCCAGGGTTCCACCGTCTATATATTCCAGTTCGCCACCTAGAGGCACACCGTGAGCTATCCGGGTTGCCCGAACATTCTGCTGAATAGCCAATTCACTGATGTAATGAGCCGTAGCTTCGCCTTCTACAGTCGGGTTGGTAGCCAGAATCACTTCCTGTAAATCATCACTTGCCAGCCGGTTGATCAATTGCTGGATACCCAACTGCTCTGGGCCAATGCCATCCAATGGTGACAAATGCCCCATCAACACAAAATACAAACCCCGGTAATTCGTAGCCTGCTCCAGTGCCATGACATCTGCAGGTGTTTCCACAATACATAATTGCGAGCGGTCACGGCTGGCATTAGCACATAAGCTACAAACCGGCTCTTCGGTCAGTGTCCGGCATTCTTTGCAATGACCTATATCGGTCATAGCCGTAGCGAGCACACGGGACAAACGCTGCCCTCCATCCCGGTTACGTTCAAGCAGGTGGTAAGCCATTCGTTGCGCAGTTTTGTTACCGACACCCGGCAAACAGCGTAAGGCTTCGATTAATTCATTGATCAGTGAAGACATTAATAGCAATCAAATTAAAATGGTAACTTCATACCAGGCGGCAAATTTAATCCATCGGTCATACCCGACATTTTTTGCTGTGTCTCAGCTTCAAGTTTATGGACAGCATCGTTCATTGCAGCAGCCACCAGGTCTTCAAGCATATCCTTGTCATCACCCAACAAACTGTCATCGATCGTTACCCTTCTGACTTCATGTTTGCCAGTCATAACAACTTTAACCAGACCACCACCAGAAGCACCATTGACTTCAATGTTGGCCAGCTCTTCCTGTGCCTTTTGCATATCAGCCTGCATTTTCTGGGCTTGCTTCATCAAATTACCAAGTCCACCTTTCATGCCTTACACCTCGTTTATCCAGAAACCAATCTAAAATCGATAACTATTACAGCTCTTGACCCCCTCTCCCTCAGGGAGAGGGTTGGGGAGAGGGAATATAATAAAAAGGCAATTGCTTTTATCTGATCCCCTCTCCCTGTCCCTCCCCCTGAGGGGGAGGGGATGAAATGTTTTTATTACGGTGATTAATAATCATGTCCAGTTTGGACAAATATTTTCTCCATATACCAGTAATTACGTAGTTCTAATCACGCGGTCGAATTGACTCCGTATGAACAGTCGCCCCAAACGCTTCTTGTATCGCCTTAACATTTGGATCAGCTTCAATCTCGGCAACGGCCTTAGCCTGACGCTCATCAGTTTCGCGGCGTTGTTTCACAGCCGGAGTTTCTACAGCATCACTGGAAACCTGAATTACCAGCTGAATATTCTGTCCCAATGCATCACACAGTGATTGCTGAAGCCGTTCCCGGCGCTCATCACTCAACAGTTGCTGATGTGATTCATCCAATGCCAGCACCCAACTATTATCATTCTTTGACTGACAATCACAATTCATTGCCAACTCCCGCAACATCCCCTTAAGAGGCAGCGTTTCAACCAGGGTCTGCCAATCACTCGTTGGCGCGGCAGCTTGCCTGGGTTTTGTCGTTTGAGCTTTCTTAACAGGCTCGACAGAAACATCAGATGCAGGGAGGCTCACTTTAGTTTTAGATTGGCGGATATCAGATTCGCCACTCGCTGGCCGGAAAGTTAACATTCGCAGCAACACCATCTCCAGACCGCCACGCGGATCGGGTGACAGGGAAAGGTCACGCCGCCCAATCAACCCAATTTGATAAAACAATTGCACATCTTCAGGCGACATTTTCTGTGCAAGCTCAAACACAGCTTCACGTGCCTCAAGATTCTCGTCAACTGCATCCGGCACATTTTGGGCAATCGCTATTTGTTGTAACAAACTTAACAATTCATTCAACAGACCACCAAAATCTGGAGCACGTTCGGCGGCTTCAGTAACAGCCTGTAGTAATTTTTCTGCATTTGAGTCGGCTAATGACTCAAGTATTTTTACAATATAGCTATGTTCTATTGTGCCCAACATCGTGCGCACGTCAGCCTCTTTAATTTCACCACTGCCATAGGCTATTGCTTGATCCAGCAAACTCAGCGCATCACGCATGCTGCCGTCTGCAGCGCGCGCCAACAGTTGCAGAGACGGCACTTCAAAATTGATTTTTTCCTGCCCAAGTAACTCTGCCAGGTAATCTCTTATTAAAGGCAGCTGTAATCGCTTCAGATTAAATTGCAAACAACGCGAAAGCACCGTTGCTGGCAATTTCTGGGGATCTGTCGTCGCCAGTAAAAATTTTACATGCGGTGGTGGTTCTTCAAGCGTTTTTAACAAAGCGTTAAAGCTGTGCGTAGACAACATATGTACTTCGTCGATGAGATATATTTTGTAACGCGCCCGCGTTGGCGCGTACTGAACGTTATCAAGCAACTCGCGGGTATCTTCCACCTTGGTACGCGATGCTGCATCAACCTCGATAAGATCGACGAAACGCCCCTGGTCGATTTCCTGGCAAGCACTGCATTCACCACAAGGTTTCGAGCTGACACCGGTTTCACAATTGAGCGCTTTTGCAAAAATACGCGCAATCGTCGTTTTACCGACGCCCCGGGTACCGGTAAATAAATAGGCATGGTGTAAGCGATCATTATCCAGCGCATTGGTCAACGCCTGCAGGACATGTTCCTGACCGGCCAGTTGATCAAACGTGTGGGGACGCCATTTTCTGGCTAGAACCTGATAACTCATAAAGATAATATTATAAAGGTGGCGACCCGTACCAGCCACACCCCGGCGCCCAAATCCACTGCTGCGGCTGCTCCCTTCCAGGTCTGACCGGGTTCACGGCTTATTGTCGCGGGGGGACCAATACAGGTCACCATGGAAATAGCGGCTAATAGCCGCCTAAGGCTGAGATTTTATCATTTCCAGTAGAGTTATGGGAAAAAGATTTCTCTTGTGGACTTTAAATTGGCGGAGAAGGAGGGATTCGAACCCTCGATACGGATTAACGTATACACACTTTCCAGGCGTGCGCCTTCAACCACTCGGCCACCTCTCCAAATTTGTTCACTTGATTCGATCAATCACGCCAGGTCACGCCGCGAAGGTTGCGCAGATTATACCAAGTCTCTAGCGCATGCAAAGTATGCTGCCTCTTAAAGACACTTTCTTATGCGCGCTCAGATGTTTAAGATAAACAGCTAATGAATTTACCTAAATTCAGCCGTCTCCCCCTCTTAACTGGATAAGTATTGTGAAAGTTCTCGTTGCAGATATTGGTGGCACTAAAACCGAACTCGCTGTCATCAGCGTAGCTAAGCATAACTATCAGGTGGATGCACCCGCCCGCTACCTGAATGCGGATTTCTCAGATTTTGGTTCTATCCTCGCAAATTACCTGAATGAAAATCCGGCTTCTATCGAACACGCTGGATTTGCTGTCGCCGGGCCAGTTGCGGAACAGCAATCCAGGCTCACTAATCTTGACTGGCATATAGATGCAATTGAATTACAAAACCGTTTTAATCTAAAATCTGTAGCCTTGTTAAATGACCTGGAAGCACTTGCCTGGTCACTCAGGATTATTCCAGAGGATAGTTTCATTATTCTCCAGCCAGGCCAGAAACAACCCGGCAATAAAGCCGTCATTGCAGCAGGAACGGGGCTTGGTGAAGCCATTATTTACTGCAATGGGGACAACTGCACACCATTCGCAACAGAAGGCGGGCACTGTGATTTTGCTGCTGAATCAGCGGCCGACTCAGCACTTCGCCAGTATCTGAATAAACAATATGATCATGTTAGTTGGGAACATATCGTTTCTGGTCAGGGCTTAATCAATCTGTTTAAGTTTCTCCTGCAACAAACACAAATCTCTGAACCTACCTGGCTACAGGACACACATAACTCAGACCTGGCAGCCATGATATCTACCCGTGCGCTTGAAGAAAGCGATCCAATGTGTGTTGAAGCCCTGCGTATGTTTGCTCACCACTACGGCCGCGAAGCGGGCAATCTTGCTTTAAAAGCTAACGCATTGGGTGGCATTTATATCGGTGGTGGTATTACTGGAAAAATTCTACCCGCACTGAAAAAGCCAGATTTTATTCAGGCTTTTTTCAGAAAAGGCAAGATGACTAAATTACTCCAGTCAATCCCGGTCAAGATTGTCACTGATAATAGTGCGGCTCTAAAAGGAATTGCACGTTACATAGAACAACGAGGAAGCTTCTGATTAATTAACCAGATTCTGTAGGTTATTACTTAACGACCTTAAGCGAAGGTTTTGGAGGTTTTGGTAATGGATCAGGATCTTTACCGTCAGAGTTATTTTCGGTAAACATCATTCCCCGACCGTTTTCCTTACCATAAATTGCCTGTACTGCGGTGATCGGCACTGACACTAACTGTGAAGCCCCATTAAAGCGCGCAAGAAAGCCGACCTCATCATTCCCTAACCGCAACCCTTCGACAGCATGTGGACTTATATTAAGAACTATCTTTCCGTCCTGAATAAACTCGGTGGGAACTTCCACTCCTTCTGCATTGGCATCAACCAATAGATAGGGTGTGCACTCGTTATCCAGGATCCATTCGTGTATTGCACGAATCAGATAGGGACGATTTGAATTCATGGTTGAAGACAATTTTCTTATCAGTACGAGCTATATCTGAATCGACCTTGCTGAAGGAGAAAAGCGGAAACGAACTTTAGCCCGCCATTTCCTGTTCAGTCTCGGTCAGACTAGCCGCAAATGATTCGCGCGCAAACACACGCTCAGCATATTGCATGACAGGCTTTGCCTGTATAGGCAATTCAATCTTGTATTGCTTCAGACGCCACAGGATAGGGGCAATGCTGGCATCGACAAGCGTGAAATCATCACTGAGAAAATAGGGTTTGGCACCAAACACATCAGCGCTGGAAGCGATGCTGTCACGCAGAATTTTTCTGGCCTTAGCTGAAGTCTTTTCACCTTTTGATTCCACATCATGCAACAAGCTGTACCAGTCCTGTTCTATCCTGTAGAGGGCAAGACGGCTACGTGCGCGCGACACCGGGTCAACCGGCATCAGCGGTGGATGAGGGAAACGCTCATCAAGATACTCCATAATGACACCTGGATCATAGAGTACGAGCTCACGATCAACCAGTGTGGGTACTGTCTGGTATGGATTGAGGTCAATGAGATCCTCTGGCATATTGGACGTATCAACATTTACAATTTCAACATTAATACCTTTTTCTGCCAGTACTATCCTGACACGATGGCTTTGCGAACAAACCGCATCAGAAAAGAGTGTCATCACAGAACGTCGATTGGCTATCAAAGCCATTGAATTTCTCCAGTTATCTACAGGCCAGCAGAATCACAAACCAGCAATTCTTGCAACACTATAGTCAATTAATTTTAATGAATGTCTTTCCAGTATTCTTTCTTTAACAGGTACGCAAGAACTAATAATACTAACAAGAACAGAATAACTTTTATTCCCAGCGCTTTTCGCTGTTGCTTAATCGGTTCACTCATGTAGTCGAGAAAATTAACCAGATCACGCACTGTCTTGTCGAATTCAACGGGCGACTGTGAACCTGGCTCAACCAATTCCAGTGACTCAATGACCTGGTGTTCTTTGCCATCGTGATCCACTTCAGTTTTGTAGACCGGTTTTTGCCAGCCCTGCAATTCCCACAAAACGTGCGGCATACCCACTTTATTAAAAACCAGATTGTTCACGCCAAATGGTCGCGAGTCGTCTAGATAAAATGTCCGCATATAAGTATACAACCAGTCAACGCCACGCACTCGTGCAACCAGTGTCAGATCGGGCGGCGCCGCACCAAACCAGGCTGTAGCATCCAGCTTAGTCACGGCAACTTTCATGTGATCACCGGTTTTTTCGCCGGTAAACATGAGATTATCAATGATATCCTGTTCACTGATACCCAGGTCTGTACCCATACGGTTATAACGTTGATAAGCAGCCGAGTGACAACTCAAACAATAATTAACAAAAGTTTTTGCGCCGCGCTGCAGTGAATTTTTGTTATTCGGATCAATGTTGGCATGATCCAGATGCACGCCGTCGCTACTGGCAAAGGCAAAACCCGACACGGCAAATAACAAAACGGCTAACAGTTGCTTTTTCATTTGAACGTCACCCTTTCTGGTACAGGCTTGGTCGAATCAATTTTTGAATAAAATGGCATCAATAAAAAGAATGCGAAATAAGCCACTGTACCAACTTGCGCCATCGTTGTTTTTCCTGGCGTGGGTGCCTGAGTACCTAGCCAGCCAAGCACAATAAACGCAATGACCAGCAATCCCAACATGATTTTAAAAATCGGCCCACGGTAACGAATCGATTTAACCGGACTGCGATCTAACCAGGGCAGGAAGAACAGGATCACAACCGCCGCTCCCATAACCACCACGCCGAGGAACTTGGCACTGAAGGGCCCTATATCGATGGTCACGGCACGCAACATGGCGTAGAAGGGTGTGAAATACCAAACTGGCGCAATATGTTCAGGCGTTTTCAGTGGGTCAGCTGGCTCGAAGTTAGGTTTTTCAAGGAAATACCCGCCACCGCCAGGAACAAAGAAGACGACGATAGAGAAGAAAATCAGGAACACCACTACTCCGACTATATCTTTAACGCTGTAGTAGGGGTGGAACGGGATGCCATCTTTTGGAATACCGTTCTCATCCTTGTTCTTCTTGATTTCTATGCCATCAGGATTGTTGGAACCAACTTCGTGCAATGCCAGGATATGCACCACAACCAGGCCAATTAATACCAGCGGCACTGCTGCCACGTGAAAGGCAAAGAAACGGTTCAAAGTCGCATCCGAGATAACATAATCACCTCGAATCCATAACGACAGGTCATCACCGATGACTGGAATAGCGCCGAACAACGATACGATAACCTGCGCACCCCAGAATGACATTTGCCCCCAGGGCAACAGATAACCAAAAAAGGCTTCTGCCATCAAACACAAAAAGATCATGCAACCGAAGATCCACAGCAATTCCCGCGGCCCTCTATAGGATCCATACAGCAACCCTCTAAACATATGCAGATAAACAACCAGGAAAAAGGCCGAAGCCCCGGTGGAATGCATATAACGGATAAGCCAGCCCCACTCGACATCGCGCATGATGTACTCAACCGATGCAAATGCATCAGCAGCAGATGGCTTGTAGTTCATAGTCAGGAAAATACCGGTCACAATCTGTATAACCAGTACCACCAAGGCCAGTGAGCCAAAGAAATACCAGAAATTAAAATTCTTCGGGGCGTAGTACTCGGCAAGATGCTCGTTCCACAATTTAGTCATGGGGAAGCGAGCGTCGATCCAGTCTCGTGTGTTCGTCAGCATACCCATCAGGCTACTCCTTCGTCGTCACCGATCAGGACGAGCGTCTCACTGATGTATTTGTAGGGAGGCACTTCGAGATTTAAAGGTGCCGGAACACCCGCATAAACCCGGCCGGCAAGGTCAAATGTGGAACCGTGACAAGGGCAGAAAAAACCACCCTTCCAATCGGAAGCATAAGGTTGCGCTACCGGCTCCGGGGCAAATTTTGGTGAACAACCCAGATGCGTGCATATACCCACCAGCACTAGATTTTCTGGTTTCAGCGAACGATGTGCGTTACGCGCATATTCTGGTTGTTGATCTTCTTCGGAATTCGGATCCCGCAACTTGTCATCCAGCGCCGCCAGATCATTCAGCATGGCTTCTGTACGACTGACAATCCATACTGGTTTACCGCGCCATTCGACACGTACCATCTGACCCGGTTCAAGCTTACTGATGTCAGCCTCCACCGGTGCGCCAGCCGCTTTCGCCCGCTCACTCGGTAACATAGACGACAAAAAAGGAACTGCCACAAATACAGCACCGATACCACCGACAACGGATGTTGCGGCAGTCAGAAAACGGCGCTTACTGGTATCTACACCTTCGCCACTCATGCAATGGTCTCCAACGCACAAATTTCACCTGCTACCCACTTAATTTACAACGCTTAATAGGCTGCGCGGATGAATATTAGAATATTCAGAAATTCCTACATTATGCAGGACGCCGCATAGCATGTCGGATCAATACAAATAGGTCAAGTATCCAAATGGATTTACGCCAGAATTCCCTGACTTTACGGCACACTAAACGGGATTATCAATATCAACAAAATGGTGCTCCAGATCAAACTGATCCGCAAGCTGTTTACCCAGAGCCTGAACCCCATAGCGTTCAGTAGCATGATGCCCAGCAGCAAAATAGTGCACGCCATATTCACGCGCAAGATGCACGGTCGGCTCAGAGATTTCACCACTGATAAAAGCGTCCACGCCCTGCTCGATCGCCGCCTCAAAGTAGGACTGTGCCGCACCGGTACACCAGCCTACCCGCTGAATAGTCCTGGATGATCCAGCAATATGCTGAGGCTCCCGGCCCAGTTTTGCCTGAATAATCTTTACCAGACTGCTCGCCTGCAGTGGCTCGGCAAACTGCCCTACACAGCCCAACTCTGGCCCTGACCCAGCAGCAAAGGTTTTTTCCAGCGTCAATCCGAGTTGCAACGCTAGCTGTGCGTTATTGCCTAATTCCGGATGTGCATCTAATGGCAAGTGATAAGCCAACAGATTCATATCATGTGCAAGCAAAGACTTCAGACGGCGTTGCTTCATACCTGTGATACTCGGATTCTCGCCTTTCCAGAAATAACCATGGTGCACCAGTAACAGATCTGCTTTGGCTTCAATGGCAGCATCAATTAACGCTTGATTGGCAGTAACACCGCTGACTATTTTAGAAATCGAATGACGCCCTTCGACTTGCAAACCGTTCGGACAGTAATCCTGGAAATGCTCCGCTCTCAATAGGTCGTTACAGTAGTCAACCAGGGTTTTTAACGTAATCACAGATCGCCTTTGGCTTAGTCACGGTTAATTAAACTAAATTATTAAATAGCAGAAATCTAACGGGAATTACGGTATAAAAGTATTTCACCCTGCGTACTAAATCGCCATAATAGTTTCGATAGAGTCAAACAATTTTATAACTGCCCTGCAAGGCCTTTCAATAACAGACATGAATATACGCAATTCCCTGTCCTATTTCTCCAAAGCCGCAGTGATCGGTCTTTTTGCGGCCATGTTGCTCTGGTTCATACAACCCGACTGGCTGACCGCGGATTCACGCCAGGTTGATATAGAACAAGCGCCAGTTCGCATAGCAGCACCCGCTTCCTATGCTGATGCTGTCGAACCGGCAGCACGTGCTGTGGTTAATATTTTTACCGCCAAAGTCATCACCCGCCAACGTCATCCCCTACTCGATGACCCGGTATTCCGCCACTTCTTTGGTGAGCAATTGCAAGCGCCACGCAAACGTGTGCAAACCAGCCTCGGGTCAGGCGTTATTATTTCAGACCAGGGCTACATTCTGACCAACAACCATGTCATCGCCGGCGCCGATGAAATCCAGGTGCAACTTAACGATGGCCGCAATGCCAAGGCATCAGTGGTTGGAATGGATAAGGATACCGACCTGGCCGTCTTGCAAATCAAACTCGAAGATTTACCGGTCATCAAAATCGGCAATGCTGCCAATCTGCGTGTCGGTGATGTCGCGCTTGCAATCGGTAATCCTTACGGGGTTGGACAAACAGTCACACTTGGCATCATTAGCGCAACCGGCCGCAACCAACTCGGCATCAACCAGTTTGAAGATTTCATTCAGACCGATGCCGCAATAAATCCTGGCAACTCCGGTGGCGCACTGATCAATGCCTACGGTGAACTGATTGGCATCAATACAGCAATCTACAGCCGCTCCGGCGGATCACAAGGCATCGGTTTTGCCATACCCGCCTATCTGGCCAGCGACGTGATGAAGCAGTTGGTTGAACAAGGTCATGTTGAACGTGGCTGGTTAGGTATCGAAGCACAAGACCTTACACCGGCATTGGCCAACAGCTTTGGACTGCCTGATACCAAGGGGATACTGATTGCTGGGGTATTGCGCGGCGGCCCGGCCGATCAGGCGGGTATCGAACCCGGCGATATTATTCAAACCATTAATGGGCGTGATGTCGTCAGTAGCCGCAACGCGATGAATTTTATTGCCCAAAGTGGCCCGGACACGGCTTTAAAAATCCAGGGTATTCGTAATGGCAAACCTTTAACACTGAAAGCCAAAACTGCACTTAGGCCTGACACTGTTAAGGGTCGCTGATAGCCTTATCACTGGCTGTTACTGGATCCCATTCAGCATGTCCGGTTAGCAGTGCGATTTCTGCCCAGGTCAGCAACATCTGGAATTCAGCTTGCATTCGCTTTAAACCTGCCGCAGTAGAATCGGCCATGGTATTACCCAGGTCACTCGCAAATTCCAGTTCATAATTGGTACGTGAACGATCCAGATCCAGGTCACGGAAAGTCTGCTCTGCCAATGCCTCTTCGTGTTTTACGCGTAGCACACCAAGTTGTTCTACTGCTTCACGAAGAGACAGACGAATTTCACTTTTTGTCTGCGCTAGTTTTGCCTGTGTTTCATGCAACAGGGCTATAGCTTCGGCTCGCCGGGCCTTCACCCGACCACCAGTATAAAGCGGCACGTCCAGTAACAAACCGGCCCTGAGTTTATCCCGGGTGGTAAATTCGCGGGCATAATCCGAAGCCGTCAGTTCACCACTTAAAACAGGCCGCCCACTTTTCCTCGCCAACTGCATTTGTTGTTGATCGGCAGCCGCCTCCTGATGCAACACCAGTAACAATAGATTGTTTTCCATAGCCTGCTTAACCAATAGATCCAACTCAGGCAATTCGCGACCCACCAGTTGACTGACCGGCGCAACCAGATCGGCGGCTAGATCATCGGGCCGGTTCATACTTTCCGCCAGCCTGGCCCGGGTTATCCGCTGTTGTGCTTCGGCACGATAACGAATGCCGCGTTGTTTTTGATAAAGGGTTTCCTGTTCCGCCAGCGCTATATCTGAGCGCTGAGATAATTTATTTCGCTGGCGCAACCGATCCAGACGCACAAACTCAATCGCCATGGCTTCATCACCAACTGCATAAGCCCGGTCAGCGAGTAACACGTCCAGGAAATCCCGCATAATTTCCAGTCGGCGTTGTTGCACCACATAGGCAAGCCGTTGCTGCTCACTGGCCAGCCGCGTTTCAGCAACCGTCGTCTCCGCCTTACTTTGACCAAAGTCATATAAACGTTTGCTGACTGTCAGATGCAAGCGACTGTCATTACGGGAAACACGCGGCGTGTTAGTTGATGGTTCGACCAGACGTCCGTCTGCAATGAAATGTGCTTCAAGGTTTTGGTCTGACAACGTGGTGAGTAGTTGCGCTTCACGCTGGGTTTGTCTGGCACGTTGCAAGCGATACTGTGGATGATCAGAGGCTGCAAACGCCATGGCCTGTTGCATGGTTAAAGGTTGTGGCAAAGGTTCTGCTATAACCTGCGTGCACAGCAGCCACATTCCTGTCAGGCAAAACCGGCACAGTGTCATTGTGTCAGTAGCTTTTGCTTTTGACGTTTGTACTTTGTGAAAGGCATGTCCTCATAACCGCCGGAAACAACGTATTCACCCAGCCAGAGAAACTCTTCAATACTGGAGGTTGCGCCGGTATAGCGGGTTTTCTTGTTACCGTCCAGATCATAAAATATAAATACCGGTGTAGCACGTACCCTATTCACCTGAAATGCGAAATCTTTTTCCGTCATCTCCTTACCTTGAAAATCGCTTAGCGGGACATCGCCTTCGATATCGACAAGAATAATTCGAAAATGCTGGCGGTAATAATCCTGCACCTGCTGGCGATTTAAAACATCGAGTTTCATACGCCGGCAAAACGGGCATTCTTCCTGTTCGAAAAATAACAGCACACCGTCTTTACCCTCTTCTCGGGCAATAGCCAGTTCCTCTTGCAGGTCGCCCAGACTTTGCTGAAAGAAATGGGTGTCCGGATTGCGATGAGTCTCAACCGCCGTAACTGTCAGCGTTACCGCAACAAGCAGAAAAAATACCGGCAGCTGAAAAATACGGTGTATCAAGGTTTGCCCAACTTGACCTGTTTGCGTGAAATATAATTATCCAGCTGTTCACCGGTTACCGGCCCGACCTGGCGCGCAACCAGTGAACCATCCGGCGCAATAATATAGGTAGTCGGCAGGCCAGGTATCTGGCCTAGCGGGGTTTTCATCACCGCATCAGAACGCAGTACCGGATAATTAATCAGAAAAGACTCGGCAAAAGCGGTCAATTGTTCAAGACCGATATCTTCAGTATTAATGCCAATGACAACCGCATCTTTTTTATGATGGCGTTCATGAAAATCGACCAGATCCGGAATTTCTTCCTGACACGGCGGACACCAGGTAGCCCAAAAATTCACAATTACCCATTTACCTTTGTAATCCGCGAGTGAAACGGTTTTCCCATTTAGATCAGGCAGACTGTAATCAACTGGCTCAGCTTGAGCTGTTGAGATAAAAAAGGTAAAAACCCACGCCATCAAAATTCGCATTATAAAACTCCGCATTCCGGATAATTCAGCCATTCACTGTTCTTGTTAGGACTGATTGGAAGCCGTTATTGTTCCCGGCTTTGTAACAAGCCGTATTCTAGCAATAAATAGCGCCTTAACAGTTCACCTTTGCGTGTTAAACCCTCACAATACGACTCATCCGACTATTTCGAGGCTCGTCCATGACCATAATCAAGCAGGAAGACCTGATTAGTTCGGTCCAGAATGCGCTGCAATACATCTCTTTCTACCATTCACCCGATTTTATTCAGGCCATGCACCAGGCCTACCAGCACGAACAATCGGTAGCCGCCAAGGATGCCATTGCACAAATTCTGGTTAATTCCCGGCTTTGTGCCGAGGGGCATCGGCCCATTTGTCAGGACACCGGTATTGTCACCGTATTTCTGGAAATCGGCATGGAAGTTCGTTGGGAAGCAAAACTGGATCTGGAAAGTATGGTTAACGAAGGCGTAAGCCGCGCCTGGAAAGACGCTGCCAATCCATTGCGTGCATCGATCGTTGCTGATCCGGACGGTGCCCGCAGCAACACCGGTGATAACACCCCCGCCATCATTCATACGAGGCTGGTATCCGGGGACAAAGTTTCAATCACAGTTGCAGCAAAAGGCGGTGGCTCCGAAAATAAATCACGCTTCGCCATCCTCAACCCCAGCGATGATCTGGTAGCCTGGGTTGTCGACCAGGTGCCGACCATGGGTGCTGGCTGGTGTCCTCCCGGCATTCTGGGTGTAGGTATTGGTGGCACATCAGAAAAAGCCATGCTGCTTGCCAAACAGTCGCTGATGGCGCCCATTGATATACAGGCCTTACAGGCACGTGGCCCTGCTAACCGGGCCGAAGAACTGCGCCTGGAAATCTTTGCCAAAGTTAATGCGCTAGGTATCGGTGCACAGGGGCTAGGCGGCCTGACCACGGTACTCGATGTCAAGGTGCTTGATTACCCGACCCACGCCGCTTCCAAACCAGTTGCGATCGTTCCCAACTGTGCGGCCACCCGCCACATTCATTTTGTACTGGATGGTACTGGACCAGTCTATCCGGAACCCCCGCCTCAGGACAGTTGGCCAGAGATTGAATGGGGCGCAAGCCCGGATGCGCGTCACGTCAATCTGGATACACTGGATAAACAAGCTATTCAGGATTGGCAGCCCGGCGAAACCATCCTGTTGAGCGGCAAGCTGCTAACTGGCCGTGATACTGCCCATAAACGTATCACTGAAACCATCAACAACGGTGAGCCACTGCCTGAAGGCCTGGATTTCCATAACCGGTTTATCTACTACGTTGGCCCTGTTGATCCGGTTGGTAACGAAGCCGTCGGGCCGGCCGGGCCAACCACAGCAACCCGGATGGATAAATTCACCGATACCATGCTTGAGAAAACCGGCCTGATCGGCATGATCGGTAAAGCGGAACGTGGCCCGGCTGCTATCGCCTCGATTAAACAACATGGTGTTGTGTACCTCATTGCCACTGGCGGGGCAGCCTATCTGGTCTCCAAGGCCATTCACAGCGCTCGTGTGGTTGCCTATCCCGAAATGGGCATGGAAGCGGTCTACGAGTTCGAAGTGCGTGATATGCCGGTGACTGTCGCTGTCGACAGCCGGGGACAATCCATACACAGCAGCGGCCCAGCCAAATGGCGCAGCAAGATTGCTGACATTCCTATCGAAGTGAACTGAGTCACATAGCGTCCAGTTTCTAACCCTGTGGACGCTAACCTGTGCTGACCCAAACATTCGATAAGGGGATCACCCCCTCAAAGATAATTTTTATATAAATGAGTACGTTACAACTGACAATTCCGACGCAACTGGAAGATGCGTCTGACGCGGGCAAAGCCAAGCCCCGGGAAGTTGCACAGTGGCTGGAAAATTTACCTTTCCTGGACCTACAGCGCACCGCGCCTGCCATCCACCAACAACTAAAGCTATTCAACCGAATGGCCTTCTCACCCAGCCATCGCTTACAGATTCTGGATGCCTTCAGGCAGGCCTATACACGGCTGCGAACCTCGACATCCAAGACCAATCAGGCATTGAACTTCAGCCTGGAAACGCTGTGTAAAAAACTCTGTCAGGATTTAGCCTTCGGCTACAAGATCGCGATCAATGACCTGTTGAATAAAAAACTGGTCATCGGTCAGAAAAAACAACTCGCCCATGCAATCGGGGGTGCCCTGGATTGCCTGAGCCACCATGTCACTTATTTCTTTGCAGACTATTATCAAACCCCACGCGCATTATGGGCAGAAGCTGTCTTGTTATTTCGCTATGCACAGGAAAAAGGCATTGAACAGCATGCGTTCAAAACCATTGATAATGAATCAGCTACCCTGCAACAAATATTTACCGGCATGGCACTGCTGCAATTATCAGACCCCTACCAGTTACAACCCGGCGTGGTCTGGAAACTGCGCAGTTATCTTGATCACCACAGCGACAAAGTACCGCTGTTTGATTCATCTGCCCTGGATCTCTCTAATCAGCCGAAACTGATTATTGATAACAACAATGACATCAAAACCCATATCCTGTTAGCTGGCATTTCAAAAATAACCGAGCAGATACATCAAGATCTTGATTTACTGGCCCAACCCAAGAAACCAGTCATAGCCGGTTTCGCCAATGACACCGGTACCTATCATATTAGCCACACATTAAAACGTGTGCTTGCAAGCTGGGATCGTTTAATAGAACAAAAATCCAGCCAAACTGCTCTGTTAGAACGGAGTAATAGAAAAACCGAACGTAAGCCGGTACATCAACATCTCGAGTTGGCTGCCAGCGTAAATTCTATCTGGTATATGCTGAACAACCAGCGCGCGTTTGATCCCCAGCTGTATGATCAAAAACATGATCACGAAATTGATCTGGGTAATATCCAGGACGACAACATAGAAAGACAAGCAGCTGAACATAAAATCGCCACCTGCTCATCGATCAACCGTAGCAACGGCGGTGTCGCTTTACATGTCGAGCTTGAAGAAGGCATGAGTTTACATGTCGGCCAGTTGGTTGCATTGCATCGTCCCGATGCCAGTTCTGGAAGCGCGACCTGGATTGTCGCTACCTGCCGCTGGTTGATGGAACGGCGTGCCAACAATGTAGATATTGGACTGCAATATCTAGCCAGGAATGCCCGACCTATTGCGATCCGCAGCAGGATCGGCGGCGTATCAAGAGTGGGTGTAATGCCCGCTTTCGCCGTCACCCAAAACCATCATGAAGCCCTGATTACCTCAGCTGGTATCTTTCGCCCTAATGCATTGTTGGATATTTATGAACAGGGCCGAAAACAATCTGTTCGCTGTGACCAGTTACTGGAAGCCAGTTTCGGATTTGAACGCTTCACTTACCAGAAAGTGGAATCAGACTGAAGGTTATTTACAGCCATAAAAAAAGGCCCGTTTACGGGCCTTTTTTTAGTCGATCATAAAGTGCTTACTTCATGTTAAATTTTGCCATTTGTTGTTCGTATTGTTTGACAGCACTTTCAGCCTGATCTTTTGCCTTGTTGGCCATTTTAACTGCAGCATCGTTATCACCCTTACCTGCAGCATCTTCTGCCTTTTTAAGAAACTTTTCTGTATCACGCCAGATCCAGTTATTGCCCTTCGCCTTACCGATAGCTGATTTGGCAGCAGAAATAGCGGCAGTTGCCTCAGGGCTGGCAGCAGATGCGGCTTTTGCAGGCGCTGCTGTATCGGCCTTGGTTGCACTACTGCTGCTGGATCCGAAATATGAACAGCCAACTGACAGTGTTGCACAGAAAATTACCACCGCCATACGTTTCAGGAAATCAGTTGTCTTCATTAAAATTCGCTCCGCTAGTGGTTGAAATATTAGAAGTTATTAATAAATTTATGGCATTACGCTACCATTCACACAATAGAGTGTCAAGCTTGCACACCAGTACCCCCTGGCAGATACAAGTCACAGTTAAGACGTCAATTATAAGCATTTATTCCTTATCAGTTAATTGATGACTAAATAACCTGGACGCTGGCACGGTGAATTTGTGAAAATAGAGCTCTGATCACTTCATGAAAATCCGGAGCAGAAATCACCATGCCAGATAACTCAAAAGTCACTATTTACCATAACCCACGCTGCAGTAAATCCCGGCAGACATTGGCGCTACTACAGGAACAAGACATCGACCCTGTCATTATTGACTATCAAAAAACGCCACCGAACAAACAACAACTCAACGAAATGCTGAATTTGCTCGGTCTGGAACCGCGTGACTTCATGCGTACTCATGAAGCCGAATATAAAACTGCCGGGCTGGCCGACGAAAGCCTCAGCCGGGATGATCTGATTAATGCCATGCTCGAACACCCTATCCTGATCCAACGGCCCGTCGTCCTGACCAATGGCAAGGCCGCCATCGGACGGCCTCCGGAACAAGTCCTGGAGATATTAAAGTGAACGAAATCCTGGTTCTCTACTACAGCCGGTATGGCGCAACCGCTGAAATGGCAAGTCTGATTGCCCGTGGCGTCGAGGAAGTACCTGGCATGCAAGCACGCTTACGCACTGTACCGGCGGTATCAACAGAGTGTGAAAAAACCGCAGACAGCATTCCAGATACAGGCGCGCCCTATGCGACGCTGGATGACTTGCGTGAATGTAACGGTCTGGCACTCGGCAGCCCAACCCGCTTTGGTAATATGGCTGCACCGCTTAAATACTTTCTCGATACCACCAGCAGCCTGTGGCTCGGTGGCGATTTGATTGGCAAACCAGCCGGTGTTTTCACATCCACCTCAAGTATGCACGGCGGACAGGAAAGTACGTTACTCTCAATGATGTTACCGTTATTACATCACGGGATGTTATTAACAGGTATCCCTTATAGTGAAACAGAATTGCTGCATACAGTGTCTGGTGGAACACCTTACGGTGCCAGTCACCTGGCCGGCGTTGACAATAAAAAGCCATTAACTGAACACGAACAATCGCTGTGCCGGGCATTTGGAAAACGACTGGCTGAAACAGCTCAAAAACTAGGAGCCTCCGATTAAGTTTGCAAAAAGCTGTAGGAGCGGCTTCAGCCGCGATGAACACTGCTGCGCCCCATCGCGGCTAAAGCCGCTCCTACAGGTTCTGCACGGTTTATGACAAGACGCATGAATAAGCAGCACATTTATTACACCCTCACCCTGCTAGGATATTTCGGCACTATGCTGATTATTCTGGCCTGGTATGGCTGGCTTGCACCACCGCTGAAATTATCACCCGCCTGGGTAATTTCACTGCTTGTACTACCCATGTTTCTGGTATTGCGCGGATTGTTGCATGCCAAACCCCGTGCGGTGGCCTGGAGTCTGTTCCTTAGCTTTATCTATTTCACACACGGTGTTGTTGAAGCCTGGGGATCAACTGCTGCACGCCCCTGGGCCATCATCGAAATTATCTGCAGCCTGGTTTGGCTGATCGCTGGCATTTTATTTATTCGTTCAAAACAAAGCCCACTATAAAATAGTTTTAACAAACGGAATGGTTAACCGGCGTTGCGCGCTCAAAGAAGCTTTGTCCAGTTTATCCAGCAAATGAAATAATGCCGTCATATCACGCGCTACACGACGCATCAGAAACTGTCCGGTATCATCCGGCAAATCAAAACCCCTGCCCTTCGCGCGCAGCTGTAATGCCTGCAACCGCTGAGAATCGTCCAGAGCCTGCAAGTTATAAATAAGGCCGGATTCAAGCCGTGAGCGTAAATCAGACAACCTGACCGGTAATCCTGCAGGAGCGGTTTCAGCACTCACGACCAGCGAACCACCGTCTTGTTTAATGGCGTTATAACAATGAAACAGGGCTTCTTCCCAGGCAGCTTTACCGGCAATCTGATCCAGGTCATCCAGACAAACGATTTGCACTTCTTCCAGGCCTTCAAGCACGGATGGATGCAATGACGCTTGTTGATCCAGTGGGATATAAATCGCAGAGTAGCCAGATTGTGTTGCGGCATGACATAACGCCTGTAGCAAATGTGTCTTGCCCTGCCCTGCTGGCGCCCAGCAATAAAGTTGAACTGGTTCACCTAACTCGGCAATTGAGTGCATGTGTGAAATGACTTCAGCATTGGGGCCTTGCAGATAATTCTCGAATCGGGCGTTATCCGGTAGTGTCACACCGAGCGGCAATTGGTGCTCAATCACGCCTGGCAGCCCTGTTATGTAACCGCGCCCGCCGTCCCCAGGTAAATACATAGTCGATACCACTCCAGACCGTGGTCGCTGCAACCACATAAACCATGGCCTGGATCAGGCTACCCACTGGCGTAGATATGATCTGTCCAGCAATCACCAACAACACCAGAAGGATCTGCAATAAGGTATTTAGCTTACTCACGATCGTGGGTGCTGCTTCAACTTTTTCAATCCGGAAATAGTAGGCCGTCGCCCCGATGACAATGATCAGATCCCGCAGTAAAACCAATACCACGAGCCAAACTGGTAAAAACCCTAGCCAGGCGAGCGTCACATAGGAAGAGATTAATAACAGCTTGTCCGCGATCGGATCCAGCAATGTCCCCAGCCAGCTTTCCCAGTGCATCTTTTTTGCCAGAAAGCCATCCAGACCATCAGAGACACCGGCGATAAAGAACAGCGTCAACGCCATGCCAAACTGCTGATCCAATAACAACCAGACAATCGGCGCTACCAGCAAAATACGCGCAATTGTCAGAAGATTGGGTATGTTACTTGGATTCATGGTTCGCTTTGGGCTAGCCTCAATGGATAACTTAACTCTATCATAACCAGCCGGGTTTACCGGTTCACAGTCACCGGGTAAAATACCGGCTTCTAAATGAATCCAGATTTCGGAGTGTCGCAGCTCAACACATACCTGTCTGGAATTTTACTTAAATTTTTTTCACACATTGGAGATACCGTGTCTGGTCAACCATCCGATACCTCACCGGCTAATTCTATCAGCTACCAGGATGCCGGTGTTGATATTGACGCCGGCAACGCACTGGTCGAAAACATCAAACCGCTGGTCAAAGCGACACACCGTCCGGGTGTCATTACCGGGCTGGGTGGTTTTGGCGCACTGTTCGAATTACCTCTGGATCGATACAAACGACCGCTACTGGTATCCGGCACCGATGGCGTCGGCACCAAACTGAAACTGGCGATCGACACGAATCGGCATAACACGATCGGTATCGATCTGGTCGCCATGTGCGTCAATGACATTATCGTACAGGGTGCCGAACCGTTATTTTTCCTCGACTACTACGCCACTGCAAAACTGGATGTCACTTCAGCCACCGCTGTCGTCAGTGGCATTGCCGAAGGCTGTAAACGCGCAGGCGCCGCACTGATCGGTGGCGAAACCGCCGAAATGCCTGGCATGTATCAAACCGATGATTACGACCTGGCCGGTTTCTGTGTTGGCATCGTCGAAAAAGACAAGCTCATCGACGGCCAGTCAGTACAGCCTGGTGACAGCCTGATCGCACTGGCATCATCTGGCCCACATTCCAACGGCTATTCACTGGTTCGCAAAATTATCCAGGTCAGCAATGCTGACTGGAATGACAGCCTCGAAGACAAAAGCCTGATTGACCGGCTACTGGAACCTACCCGGATCTATGTCAAACCTTTGTTAAAACTTTTTGAAACAATAAACGTTCATAGCCTGTGTCACATTACCGGAGGTGGCTTGCCGGAAAATCTTCCCCGCGTATTGCCCGATAATTGCACCGCAGTCATTGATGAAAATAGCTGGCAATGGCCGACTATTTTTCAGTGGTTACAAACCAACGGCAATGTCGAAAAATCTGAAATGTACCGCACCTTCAACTGCGGTGTGGGAATGGTTCTGTGCGTACCCGGCGATCAAGAAGTGGAATGTATTAAGTTGTTAAACGAAGCGGGTGAAACTGCCTGGAAACTCGGACAGATTGAACCTGGCCAGGGTCTAGCGACTGTAACCTTCCGCAATAATCTGTAGGAGCGGCTTCAGCCGCGATGAACACAGCGCCCCATCGCGGCTAAAGCCGCTCCTACAGATCTACACGAAATTAATTATAGCCACCCTAACTCATGAGCGGTACAAACTCTCTTCTGCCTATCGTTGTTCTACTCTCGGGACACGGCTCTAACTTCAAGGCAATTCTGGAAGCTATTCATAACGATGGATTACCCATTGAGGTCTGCGCAGTCATCAGCAACCGGGCAGACGCAAAAGGTCTGACTTATGCGCAACGCGCCGGTATTCAAACACACGCACTCAACTCTGACGATTATTCTGACCGCAAAGAATTCGACCAGGCAATGCAAAAACTCATCGATAAATATAAGCCCGCGCTGGTCGTACTGGCTGGCTACATGCGTATCCTTACCAACGAATTTGTACAACATTACACCGGCCGACTGATCAATATTCACCCTTCACTACTGCCTGAATTTCGCGGATTGAACACGCACCAACGCGCCATTGAAGCCAAAGCCACACAGCATGGCGCCAGTGTCCACTTTGTCATCGAGGAACTGGACAGCGGCCCCGTTGTCTTACAAAAGAGTATCCCTGTATACAGGGACGATACCCGTGAAACTCTGGCATCCCGCGTGTTAAAAGAAGAACACCGCTTATACCCGGTGGTATTACGCTGGTTTGCAGAGGGACGGCTAGACTGGAACAATGGCCAGGTATTACTGGATGGACAGCTACTGGCATCACCAAAGCAACTCACTGCCTGACAATTAACAGACAACATGCAAGGGGAAAACACCGTGTTTAAAAGCATCCCGGCAAAACAAGTTTGCGGCTTAATTCTGCTTGGCCTGGCAAGCTTGTATCAGTCTATTGCACAGGCCGAACTACCCACTGTACCCACATTTCATGCCTACTACGATGTGCGTGTTAATGGCATCACCGTTGCCAATGCAGAATTCAGGCTGAATCACCAAGGCAACAATGAATATCTGTATGAACAGAAAAGTCGGGCTATCGGATTTGCTTCCTGGTTTAAGAAGGAAAAAATACACGAGTCAAGCACCTGGAAGCTGACCAATCAGGGCATTCAACCAATCAGTTATCGTTATTCACGCAAAGGCGGCAGCAATGATCGGGAAGTGGATTTAATCTTTGACTGGACAAAAAACCGGGTCGAAAATCGTGCGAAAGAAAACCCCTGGTCATTGGAGATTCCTGATGGCACGCTTGACAAGCTGGGTATGCAAATCGCCATGCTGCTTGATCTTCAATCCGGCCAGGAAAATTTCAAATACCCGATCGCTGACAAAGGCCGCATTAAACACTATGAATTTAAAGTAGTCGGCAAGGAAAAAACCAAACTGCCCACTGGCAAAGTTAACACCATCAAACTAGCTCGCCTTGATGATGACCGCGACCAAACCTACCTCTGGGTTGCACCCAGCATGGAAAATATTCCAGTTCGTTTTCTGAAGGTAAAGAAAAACGGTCTGAAGTACGAAATCCGTTTGCGTGAAATTGTAAATTATAGCGGTGCGTGACTTTTTGAAATTGCGAACAGTGAAAATTCTGTAGGAGCGGCTTTAGCCGCGATGGTGCTATAGAGTTCATCGCGGCTAAAGCCGCTCCTACGGAGTATTTTTTGCATACTTTGTTAGTATTTTATCCAGGTGATTCGCAAATGCTTTCCGATCACTTTGGTTTAGCGCAGGTGGGCCGCCTGTATCGACGCCACTGGATCTAAGCGTATCCATGAAATCTCTCATATTCAGTCGGCCTCTGATGTTTTCCGTGGTATACAACTCGCCACGGGGACTCAGGGCATAACCCCCTTTTTCGATCGCATCAGCCGCCAATGGAATGTCGCTAGTGATCACAAGATCGCCACTGCTCAGTCTTTCGACAATCTCATTGTCAGCCACATCAAAACCCGAAGCGACTTGAATAAATTTTATGTGCCGCGATGGTGGTATACGAATTGGCTGATTAGCAACCAACGTCATTTTTGTGCCGGTACGCTCTGCCGCTCTAAATAAAATATCTTTGATCACCACCGGGCAGGCGTCTGCATCTACCCAGATTTCCATTTAGTTAAATGATTTCTCCAGCTCACTGAGCAACGCAACGTATATGCCGTGACAAAACTCTACTGCATCTTCTTGCTTAGAGTCCCATGATGAAGTCCATTCTACTAATGTGCCACCTGCGTCTTCGGCACCCAGCTTTACAGAACCGACATAATTCGATACGTCATCTTTGGAAACTGGTGAAGGGCCGTCATCGATGGAGTACCTGAGTAAATATCTGGCGTCATCAATCTCAATTAATGTTTCATGGAACGCACCATTGAGAATTCGTTTCGCGCCAACACTCGTCCCCTCTGCACTGCCCACTTTTTCTACACTGGTAATGACATTAGGTGCCCAGGAAAAGTCATGGAAATTTTTAACCCGATTCCACACATCGCCAATAGGCGCGTTTATTTTGATCGATTGATCGGTTGATGGCATGGTTGAATCCTCCTAAGGTGAATGTTCAGCATGTTATGCCTCATTCTGAACACTCTCAACTGTCTCAGTTCCCCACTTTTATTTATTGACGCTTGTACGCCAGATAAACGGTGCAGGATGACTCGCCACCCTTATAAGGATTCGGAAAAGTTACAATATGAGATTCAGTGGATTCGAAAACAGTATTCAGCAACTGCATAAAGTCTGCATCCGGAGGATCGTTGGACCACAGCCCAAAAATTCCGCCTGAATGTAACTTATCGGACAGGCTCTGTAGCCCGATTTGTGTATAAAAAGACTGGTTACCTGAATGCAGCCAATGGCTCGGAGAATGATCAATATCGAGCATAACCGCATCTACCAGATGTGTTGCATCCGCAAAATCAAAACCACCGTCAGCGGATGCCACGGCAAAGAAATCGGCATGGACAAACGTACATCGGGAGTCTGACACCAACTCTTTCCCAAGCGGTACAAGACCCCGGCGGTGCCAGTCTATGACTGGTTCCATCACCTCAATGACCGTCAGCGATCTGACAGACGGATCCTCTAAAGCGGCAGCAGCGGTATAACCCAGGCCCAAGCCACCCACCACAATATCCAGTTCGCTGCCATCAAGCGCGGCGAGCACCAGCCTGGCAAGCTGAACCTCAGAAGCAGTAAATAAACTCGACATCAGGAATTCGTCGCCTAATTTCACCTCGTAGACAAGGGTTCCATCGAGCCTGGGTTCAGACCGGCGTCTAAGGCTGATTTCGCCCAGCGGGGTTTCCTGGTAGTCCAGTTCTTCAAATTCTAACGCCATTTATTGCACCCACCCCGAACACAGCTACTAAGGAAAATCACATCAAATCCGATAAATAGATAAATCACTTGTGGTAACCGCTCATCTATGAGGTATTATACAACCTGTGACCGGCAGCAACGATGTGTGCCAGGGAAATAATCAATACCCGGAAATCCACTCCACACTTCGTAATGGAGTAGAATAACTTGGTTGATTTAGAAAAATAAATTGTATGGCTAATCATTCAATATTTAAGTTTTCTGCAGACAGGTTGCCTATCGCAATCATTCTTTCGTTAACGCTTCTTGACTTCATCATCTTTTTTACAGTCAGAAACGCTGGCGTGTTGGTGGCTTACTGGCTAACGATGATTTTACCCAAAGGTATTATCTGCGCGTGGAATCACCATCACCAACACCGCAATGTATTCATACAAAAAAGCCTGAACCGAATTTTAGAATTCTTTTACTCTTTGCATACGGGTGTCACTACCAACCTTTGGCTGTTACATCATAATCTAGGACATCATAAAAATTACCTGGATCAGACAAAAGATCAAAGCCGCTGGAAAAGAAAAGATGGCACCACCATGGGGGTGATCAAATACACCTTCGACGTGGCGCTAACTGCATACAGCCGAGGTTTTAAAATTGGCAAAGATTATCCCAAACAGCAGCAGCAGTTTTTGCTTTACAGCGCTATAACCATACTCGTCATTATAGCTCTGACAATTTTTAATCCTGTAAATGCGCTCTTCATCATTATTTTACCGATGATATGCAGCCTGCTCTTTACCGCCTGGACAACTTATGATCACCATGCCGGTCTCGACACACAGGATGAATTTGCTGCATCACGTGATACCACGTCCAGGTTCTATAACCTACTCACTGGAAACCTGGGTTACCATACCGCACACCACTTCAAACAAGGTGTTCATTGGTCAAAACTACCCGAGTTACACGAACAAATTAAACATAAAATACTCGCCGCCAGGAAATTAGCACCCGCATATTCCTGATATCAGGCAAACCCTGAAGAACCCGCAGCGCAGCGTTTTAAAAATCCCGGCACCAAACCCTTTGACACACGTGATAGCGCTTGCATCTGCGAGAAAGAGATACTCTCTATTCGGTGCTTATGACTGATATCACCCAGCATACCCAGCCAAAGGTAGGCGGTCATCTCCGCATCTGCCAACGCCCGGTGAAACGTGCCATCGTTTGGCAGGTGATTGTACTCAACTAACGTACCCAGTTTATGATTTGGCGCATCTGGATACACACGCCGAGCCGCCAGCATGGAGCACGCGAATTCCCCATTATAATTCCTGCTGATTCGGCAACACTCCGCATCGAGAAAACGCCGATCGAAAGAAGCGTTGTGCGCTACCAAATTACTGTGTCCGATAAAACCTGCAAACTCATCCATCACCTCTTCACAAGGTGGCGCCTTTTTCAACATAGCGTTGGTGATGCCGGTAAAGTCTTCTATAAAACCACTGACCCGCATCCCGGGGTTCATTAACCGCTGGAATCTATCCACGACTTCACCCTGCTCCAGTTTCACAGCACCTACTTCAATAGCACGGTCTCCATAATCAGGAGACATACCCGTCGTCTCGAAATCAAGAACGATAACAGTGTTTGCATTTAAATTTTGGTGATTAAGCATTGGAAATTATAATCTTTGATAATGTAACGCCTAATTAACCAGGCACCGAATACACAGACTGTATATTTCGTAGCTATTATAATTGAAACAAGATTTAAATTAAGTACCATTCTGCCTTACAACCCATTAACTAAAAAGTGATTAAATAATATGCCAACCCGGCAGCATGGCTTTTGTGAACGACCCGATGGTGTACGCCTGCACTATACACTGCAGGGTCATGGCCCACCGTTATTGTTATTACACGGTCTGGCGGTCAATGCTGATCTGAACTGGCGCTATTGCGGATGGTTGCGGCGGCTGGCCAGGCGCTATCGAGTGATAAGCCTGGATTTGCGCGGGCACGGCCGGAGCAGTAAACCACAGCAGGTCGAGCAGTATGGCCTGGAGCTGATCCGGGATGTACCGGCATTACTGGATCATTTACAGATCGACAAAACCCTTCTAGCCGGTTATTCAATGGGTGGTTTTATCACCCTGAAAGCCTGCATTTTGTATCCGCAGCGCATTACACGGGCTGTCTTGTTGGCATCAGGCTGGGTAGAACCCGAAGATACCATCCTGTTTCAAAATCTTGACCAGTGGGCAAATGATTTTCTAAGTGGTGCACCGTATAAATCAGTTTTAACAGTACTCGGCGACGCAACTGGTTTGCCGAACCCCTTCGAGACCTGGGTAGAACATCAGTTTATCCGAGGACTGAATAACAAGCATGCAATGCATGCAGTGGTAAAAAGCATGCGCGCACTGGCCGTTACTCGTGCCGAACTTACACAGTTGACGACGCCGTTACGACTCATCATCGGTGAATCTGATCCATTGCTTGGCGCAGCACAAAAGCTGACGGAACAAATCGATTGCGTTGATTACCACGTACTCAAAAAGAGTGGACACACCGGGCTGGCGTGCAGGAAAAAATCTGAAGCTCTGTTAGGGGAATGGCTGGCTCGCGTTTGAACTTCAATCACCAATATCTGCTACCCCAATCATTTCTTATTTCTTCGTTTCACACCAACCTTAGTACGGAACGCAACTTCGTATGCACGCTTCGCCCAAATCACCGCTTCATCCGGATCATCATAAATCTCTTCAGGCGCTAAGTAATAAGACATTTTGACAATCTTGCCGCCCTTATCGTATTCAAACTGACCAAGCCCTCTGGATTCAAAATACTCAGCGGTAGAGTCATCTACTTTAAGATACAAGGTATCATCAGCGACCAATCCGAACATGACACCTTCGTGGTAAATCCCATAACCACCAAACATCTTACGAGCACGTATCTCGCCAAACTGATCAAATACTTCAGTTAAGTAGTCTACAAATTCACTCATGGTAATTAAGCATAGTTAAGGATCTGACCCCGGAATTTTTCTAAGTATACTTTTCTTACTGTGATAATTCATGAGCAAGGAAGTCAATTAATAACCTAACTCTTCGAGATAAATTACGATTGAGTGGATAAATGACAGAAATAGAAACCGCGGGAAGATAGTATTTTTCTAGCAACAAGCAAAGATCATTTCTGTCAATGTGATGCTTGAACATAATACTAGGGCCAAAGCAAACCCCCAGTCCTTTAAGCGCACCGTTGAGGATATATTGACCATCATTACAGCTTAAGCTGCCCCGTACGTTAACAGTTATTGCTTCACCACTGGGCAACCGAAAAGGCCAACGTTGACTTAGTTGGGATGCACTGTAAATCAAACAATTGTGTTGCGTAAGATCCTTAGGCTGACTTGGTTCTCCATATTGTTCTATGTACTTTCGAGATGCGACCACTTGAAACTCACAATCAGCCAGCTTGCGACAAATCATTGTTGAGTCCTCTAACTCACCAATCCTCAACGCTAAATCAATACCATCTTCTACCAGGTCTTCATTTCCTCCGCTGGCAATAATCTCAAGTTCAATATCCGGGTATCGATTCTGAAACTCGATCAGTATTGATCCAGTCTCAGACAATACAAAACTTTGTGGGATGGTGAGTTTAATTTTTCCTCTAGGCCGGTCATGACGGTCCATCACCTCGGTTCTCGCTTTATCTACTTCCTCCATAATCAACTTACAGTGCGCGTAAAATTGTTCGCCATCATGTGACAAGTTCAATTTACGCGTAGTTCGGTACAGCAAACGAGTGCCCAAATCATTCTCTAATTGGGACACCTGCTTACTCACATAAGACTTTGAAAGCCCAAGTTGTTCGGCAGCAGCCGTGAAACTCCCTGTTTTCACAGCAATGCTGAAGGCTTCCATTTGGGTCAGAATGTTCATATTAGATCCTGCCAGGAAACAATGTTGTGACTTTAAGCCTATATTTGATCCTAATGAATTGCAATATGATGGCAATAGGTTCAAATCCAAGGAATACAAGATGAAACGCTATCACCCCGCTTTGGTCGTCCTGCATTGGTTACTAACTATCCTAATTATGGTTTCCCTATTGATGGGCAGTAACATTCTGAGTCAAATCCCAAACGATAATCCCGAGAAGCTATTTGCATTAAAGATGCATATGATTTTCGGCTTTATTATTTTGGTGTTAATGATCGTTAGGGTCATTGTAAGAAAATTTACACAAAAACCTCCCCGTGCGGATACTGGGAATGCAGCTCTAAATAAAGCAAGTAGCATCGCGCACTACTTCTTGTATCTGCTTGTATTTGGGATGGTCGGTAGCGGTATGGGAACGGCGATAATTAGTGGATTGCCAGATATTGTATTTAACAATAGTGGCGTTGCATTACCCGCTACTTTTGATGACATTCTTCCGCGCATTTTTCATGGGGTTTTAGCAAAAGTTTTGTTTGCCATGATTTTTCTTCATATATTAGGTGCGCTTTATCACCAGTTCGTACGTAAGGATCATCTTCTTTCAAGGATGTGGTTTGGTCGTTAAACCGTGGAAATATAGTTGAGCTAATGAGGGTATCCATCATGTATCTATCTAGAACTTTGCAACATCTTCTTATCGCAGGTGTTATTACCATTCTATTTTTGTTCTCTTCTGTCACCCTGGCCGACAATACAAAAAAAAGCACCAAGCTTGTTGAAACCACCAAAGTAGCGGAGGGCGTGTATGTGTTTCGTTGGTGGGTGTATCGGAACTTATTTGTAGTAACCGATGAAGGTGTTATAGCGACTGACCCAATGAATCCAAAAGCTGCAGAAATGTTAATGCAGGAAATTCGAAAAGTGACGGACAAACCTATTAAATACGTAGTCTATAGCCATAATCACTGGGATCATATTTCAGGTGGGAAAATCTTCAAGGAGGCTGGCGCACAATTCGTTAGTCATGAAGCTTGCGTGAAACACTTTAACAGGCGATCGAACTCCGCTGTAGTTTTGCCAGATATCACATTTTCTGAAAAACACACGCTAACACTCGGTGGAAAAACACTTGAATTGCAATACTTTGGTAAAAATCATGGCGACTGCTTAATTACAATGCGTCTCCCTGAAGAAAAAATGATTTTTATCGTTGATATTGTTACACCAAAACGCGTCGCATTTCGCACAATGCCCGATTTCCTACCTGATGAGTGGATTCGATCACTCTATGAAATAGAGAAGTTAGAGTTTGACACCGTAATACCAGGTCATGGGCCCGACTCGATGCCCGCAACTTCACCACGAACAGTTGTTCAAGAACAACGTGAATATCTTGAAGACCTTATATTTGCTGTAAAGGCAGAGTGGGATAAAGGCGTACACAGTCCTGACGCATTACGCGCGACAGTCAAGCTGCCAAAATATAAAAAGTGGCGTGCTTATGAAGTTTGGTTACCGATGAACATAGAACGTATTTGGGCGTATTTTCACATGGGTTGGTGAACTGGAATGGTGGTCTGTCCCCAGTTATTACCAATTTGAATACTTCAATGCTATGAAGTATGCTCGTTTTTACTTGGATCGAAATATCGGGTAGATCATAGTGGCCCGGGAAACCGTCCCAAAATACAGTGCAGGAAATAGGTGAGCAATCATGAGCATGCGATTCCATACGTGGGCTAAGAGCTGGATCGATGAAAACATCCTTCCCGGCGCCAATTCAGACATCGAGACCTACGAAGCACGGACAAAGCGGCTGATAGGTGAAATGTTCGCCGAGGCGACCGAGGCTAAATTCAAAAAATTCGAGATGAAGGAGGAGCAGGAGCGCCTTGCGCCCATGATTCTGCGTGCGGTCTCAGACACCCGCGATTTCGACTACGATATCTATAAGCTAAAATTCCTACTGGCGGAGGAGCTTGAAGACGGCGACTGAGCCCCCGCCATACGACTCACTCATATACCTATAATCTTTATCTCATTTGAACACTTCCAAACTAATTTCATGCAAGACATAACGCCTCAACTCAAGCGCGCGGGTTTTGCGTCGCTTGGAGTTGCTGGTTATATGCCATTTTCATTGCTCTATATTTTCCGTGATTATTTTATATGTAGTCAGTACACACTCATTACAAATATAAGCGTCTGCGCCAGCTAAAAGAGTTTCTACTTGCGCTTCTGTCTTTCCGCAAAAATTACAGAATGGTATTTCTCCATTATCCAGTTTTTCAATACCCGACTTTAAGTGCTTATTGAAGCGCTTAACTTTTTCGATTTCCTTCAGCACTTCTTTTTTTCGATTGGTCATATTAGTTTCTGCATGGCATGTAAAAGTTAGATAAACGTGACCTCACGCCTCGTGATATAATAACGCGCATCATTTATAGGTTCACTTTATGTTGTATTCTTGCCGTATTTTTGTAATTACAAAGCAATAAGGTGACGGAGGGATTATTTATTAGCCACATTAATTAATTGATCAATATTTAATCCCTCCGTCACCTTTTCTTCACACAAAGCCACTAAAGTACTATCTACTTCCCATCGACGCCTGATTAAATGGCTCGATAAAGAAATTGTCAGCATGAACGAGCGTATCGCAAAAGAAGTCTCTACCGTCACACAATGGCAACGTGTGTATGAAGTACTCAGCTCCGTTCCTGGAATTGGAGATGGTGTCACGTATACCTTGCTCGGCGAACTGCCTGAACTCGGAAAGTTATCACATCGACAGATCGCAGCACTTACTGGCCTTGCTCCGTATAATCGTGATAGCGGCTACATGAAAGGCCGACGTCGAATAAAGGGAGGAAGAGCCCCTATTCGTACCGTCCTTTACATGGCGATGTTATGTGCCATTCAGCACAACCCGGTAATGAAAAAGTTTTATCAAAAACTCGTAGCACAGGGTAAACACAAAAAGGTTGCATTAACTACCTGCATGCGAAAAATGATCACGATACTCAACGCCATGGTGCGGGATGATAAGGTGTGGAATATGGCGTAATAAAGAATAGTTTGCAGGGTTGATTTTAATCACAGTCGCTTGTTATATGTTTTTATGTCCATTGTTTAGTTATTCCTCAAGTTTTTTGTAAAACTCAGAATTAGGATGTATGAATCGAGGAGAGTGTTTCTCCCAAAGTTTTTTCGCTTTTGAAAGTGGCTCATATAATGAAATTATTGGTGGCAAGTAACCTTTTGATAATAGTGGTTCTGCAACTTCAGTTTCTGGGATATGGACTTGCGTAGCAAGCGAAATGGCTTTTGCGCTTTGATTGAAGCCTTTTTTGAAATATTTATTTTTTAATAAATCGCTAGCTTTCCTTCTCATGATTTCGATTGCGTGTTTTGACTTCTCAGCAAACCCTAATTGGTTAGCATTATTACTAAGTTCTAGATAATGAGCATCATTAACTAATCGTTGGAAATGCTCAACAATTATTTCAGATGCTGTAGGTACAGCTATTAAGCATGGTGCTTCAACAGTATGATAAGAATTCATAAGTCCTTGTAAGATAGAAACTCGCGCTCTACCTTCGGAGCTTCTGATTATTGTTCTTGCTTGTTCTAGAGATTTATTTAAGCTCATTAAATCAACATCTACCTGAAGACTCTCCTCAATAGATAAGAATAGTTTTTCTAGGTTTGCAACGATATTCATGAGCATATGTATATTTTCATGATCTTCTGAATCAGGATTCTCTTTTTTAGATCCATACCCAAATCCTTCATAAGTGACAGATAATTCTTCGAAAAGAGGATGAAGATAATTGTGGGCTTTACGACTACTGGCTTTGGTGTCTACCCAGTCAACTCGTTCTTTAAGAGCTGATGGCACCAAGCTTATAAAGTTATCTGGTTTATAATCAAATACAACCTGATATGCTGAGCGTGATATTATTTCTTCTACAATATACGGTATAAAAGAGCCATCTCTAGCTGCACCTTTACTTCCGTTTTTTGTCTCATATTCGGTCATGGGTATATTGCCCATATTGATGAGGACTCTATTGTAGGTTTCGATTATGTCATCCCCAAGAATGTAGAGTTTCGCATATGCATATAACGCCAAGCATCACCGACCACGAAAAGCAGAGCATAGCGGCGCATTTTGTGGTTCGTGTGCATGCGATTGTTAGCTGTAGATCGACTCGCTCTTTTGCATCCATGTGATAGCAGCATCGGTCACCTCGTCGATCGAGTTACAGCGTTGCATGTGATCATATAGCCGCATAACTCCCCACAAGTAATTTCGTCCAACTACGTCAGGTCCGATATGAAAAAATGTTTTAATTCCTGCGCCGGAAAGATAAGCAAGCTCGGCTCGAGCCGCGTGGAATTCCTTTGGCTTTCCGTCTATATGGGCAAATAAGTAATGAATAACGCAGCTCGCACTGTTGAGAGCTTCGTGCTGCTTCGCGACAAGTTTGTCGATCTTCGCTTGTTCTGCGTCACCGTTCTCGTCGTTGATAGCCGCCCACTCCAAGTCGGTGGGGTCATAACTGAGAATGCCCTTCTGTTCAAGAGTGCGCATTACGCCTTCCCGCCAAGACGTACCATGACTACCATATATCGCTACGAATCTTCCTTCTGGTATTTTCAAAGCTCCCTCCCAGGTTAGGAATTGTTCTGTCGTGGTGTGATGGTAGTTAAAACAACCCACCAACTGAAACTGAAGTCTTTGCTTTGCTCACCTCTTAGTGGTCTCTTTTAGCTAACAGTTAGTTATAGGATGATAATGGGGTGGAGTTCTGCCCCAGATCTGGTTTATAAGCTGACATCCGTGACTCCATCTCTCTGATTTGTTTCAATACTACCCTGAAAAGTACACTGATATCCAATGAGAGGATTACCCCATGGCAAGGAAGCCAAAATTACTCCAGCAGGTACGGGATCGTATCCGCACATTGCATTACAGTATCCATACTGAGCGCGCTTATTGCGACTGGATACGCCGCTATATTATGTTTCACGACAAGCGCCACCCCAGGGAGATGGGTCTCAACGAGATCAACAGTTTCCTGTCGGATCTGGCTAATCACCATGCTCTTGCAGCTGCATCACAGAATCAGGCTTTGCACGCTCTGATATTTCTGTACCGTGAATTACTGGGGCACAGCGATGTTCGTACCACGCAAATATATACGCATGTTACGCAAGCTGGCTTACAGACCGTGTGCAGTCCGTTGGAAAAGTTATGAAGCGTAGATTAGTCTGGTACTGACAACACGGCTTCGATAGCGAACTGGGCAGTCATTTATGGGATCAGTTCAATTGAATTATTTTGATCAGGTCTGCTTCGGTTTTAACCGGGACGTTCAGGCTTTCTGCTTTGGTCAGTTTGGATCCAGCTTTTTCACCGGCAAATACCGCTGTGGTATTTTTTGAGACGCTCCCTGCGACTTTTGCGCCTAGTGCTATTAACATTGCTTTGGCTTCGTCGCGGCTCATTTTAGTGAGTGTGCCGGTGAGGACATAGGTGTTGCCGGCCAGCGGTTGCTCTGTGGCAATTTCAATCGTTGGCCAGTGAATACCGGCATTGATGAGTTTTTTTATAACGTCGCGATTATGTGATTGTTCGAAGAAGTGAACGATGTGTTGGGCAACTATTGGCCCGATGTCCTGGATTGTTTCCAGTGCTTCAGCGTTGGCTTTCATGACGGGTTCGAGTTCACCATAGTTTTGTGCCAGTGATCTGGCTGTCGCTTCTCCGACTTCGCGAATACCCAGTGCGTATAAAAAACGATTTAGCGTAGTGTCTTTGCTTTTCTCCAGGGCATCGATGAGGTTGGTAGCGGATTTTTCACCCATGCGTTCCAGGTCAGCGAGTGTTTTTTGTTCCAGGCTAAAAAGATCGGCTATGTCGTCGATGAGTTTTTCATCGACCAGTTGCTCGACCAGTTTGTCGCCGAGGCCGTCGATGTCCAGTGCTTTGCGGGAGGCGAAATGTTTGATGGCTTCTTTGCGTTGTGCTTCACAATAGAGACCACCGGTACAACGTACCACGGCTTCGCCTTCGAGGCGTTCGGCATCTGAGCCACAGATGGGGCATTGGGTTGGCATTTTAAATTGGCGCGCGCCCTTTTTGCGTTTTTCCTTGATGACGGAGACGACTTCCGGAATGACATCCCCTGCCCGGCGCACTATGACCGTATCGCCCTTGCGCACGTCTTTGCGCTGGACTTCGTCGATATTGTGCAGGGTGGCATTGGTGACGGTGACACCTCCGACGAATATGGGCTTGAGTCGCGCTACCGGGGTGATGGCACCGGTGCGGCCGACTTGTACTTCGATGCTTTCGACGACAGTGATTTCTTCCTGCGCTGGGAATTTTCGGGCGATTGCCCAGCGTGGTGCGCGTGATACGTATCCTAGTTGTTGCTGTAGATCCAGCCGGTCGACTTTGAAAACGATGCCATCGATTTCAAACGGCAGTTTGCCGCGCTGTTTTTCCATATCCTGATAATATTTAACGCAAGCCTGTAATCCGTTTACACGTTTGATGCCGCTGAATACGCGGATGCCCCAGTTGCGTAATTGTTCTAATCGATCAGAGTGGCGGTCTGCTAATGAACCGCCTTCAATTACGCCAACGCCGTAGCAAAATATTTCCAGTGGGCGTTGCGCGGTGATTTTTGGATCGAGTTGACGTAACGAACCGGCGGCGGCGTTACGGGGGTTTGCAAAGAGTTTCTGCCCGGCTTGTTCGGCGTGTTGATTGAGCTTTTTGAATCCAGCGTGTGACAGGATCACTTCGCCACGCACTTCCAGTCGTTTAGGATAACCTTTGCCAATGAGTTTTAACGGTATCGATTCGATGGTGCGAACGTTCTGAGTGATGTCTTCCCCGGTTGAGCCATCGCCGCGTGTCGCACCACGCACTAATACACCGTTTTCGTATAACAGGCTGACGGCTAAACCGTCGAGCTTGGGTTCGGCAGTATATTCGATGTCTTGTTCGGCGATCGATTGAAATTTTTCAGATTTTTTTAAGCGGTCATGCAGCCGCCGGTCAAAATCGGCCAGTTCGTCGTCACTAAAGGCATTGTCCAGCGACAGCATCCGCTCTTCGTGTTGGACTTCACCAAAAGCTTTAAGCGGTTCGGCACCGACGCGCTGGGTAGGTGAGTCTTCGGTGATTAATACAGGGTGTTCGGTTTCAAGTTGTTGCAGTTCACGCAGCAAGCGGTCGTATTCTGCATCCGGGATTTGCGGATCATCGAGGACGTAATAACGGTGGTTGTGGTGACGTATCTGCTCGCGTAGTTCATTGATGCGTGACACGGCACGCGAGCCTGGGCTCATGGTGTAGCGCGTGCCGACTGCAACCTCGCGTTGATAATGCCGTCACGGAGATGCGCCACCATCTGGCGACTCAACATGCTGTGATTCTGATCCTGCAGTTCACCACCCAGCTCAACGGCCAGCCGTTCTGCGGTAGTTACCATGTCATCAAAGGCGGTTACACCATCGACTGGCCCCGGCAATTGCAGGAACAGACTTAAGCCAGGCGTGCTGAAGTGATCCATTTGGTTCAAATCAAAAGTCCCCGGCTTGACTGCGCTGGCGACGCCGTAAACTGGCTCACCCTTTTCGTTATTGCGCTGATAGATTTTTACATCGCTGTGCTGAAGCGCCGTATTTTCAAATGCCCTGAGCAGAGACTGGCCATTAAAAGGTTCATCGACAGATGCCATGACCGACAAGACGATTAATTGTTCATTATCCCGTTTGCCAATCGCGCTTGATTCAGCCGTTTGCAATTCGCTTTCTTGCCTGAGCATGGATCCCATTTGCGCCAACTCGGCTTGCTCGGCCGCATCGTCTTCATTAGCAACACCAGGGGGGGTGATATTTTTTGCAGTGGGCCGTCGTCGCGTTGGCTTTCCGGCAGCTTCCCGGCGTTTGATCTGAAAACGGGTAACGGCGTACACCGCAAGGATAAGGCCAAGGCCTATTAGTAACAAAATCCAGCGTAGGTTATCCATGTGTCACGCTCACACCGCGGCCAGTTGCACCGCTTCGTCGATGTCCACCGAAACCAGACGCGATACGCCTGGCTCGTGCATAGTGACACCGCATAACTGGTTGGCAAGATCCATGGTGATCTTGTTGTGGGTAATGAAAATGAACTGTACCCGTTCGGACATCTCGCGCACCATTTCACAGAAACGTCCAACGTTGGCGTCATCGAGAGGTGCATCGACCTCATCGAGCATACAGAAAGGTGATGGATTAAGTTCAAAGATTGAAAACACCAGCGCGACAGCGGTCAGGGCTTTTTCGCCACCCGAAAGTAAATGAATGGTGCTGTTACGTTTACCTGGTGGCCGCGCCATGATGGTGATACCGGTGTCGAGCAGGTCATCGCCGGTCATTTCCAGTGAAGCGTGACCTCCGCCGAACAAGCGTGGGAAGGTTTCCTGTATGCCACTGTTGACCTTATCGAAGGTTTCTTTAAAGCGTGTACGGGTTTCGTGATCAATCTTGCGAATGGCATTTTCGAGCGTTTCCAATGCCGATGTGACATCGGCATGTTGTGCATCGAGATATACTTTGCGCTCGCTTTCTACTTCAAATTCTTCGATAGCCGCCAGGTTGATTGGCCCCAACCGGTGAATGCGTTTTTCCAGCCGTTCAGCCTCTTCCGTCCAGGCATCAACGTTTGCTTCCTGGCTCATCTCTTCAGCAAGCACCGCCAATTCGAAACCACTTTCAGCAACTTGTTCGAGCAGCGTCTCGGCACGCACCTTGATTTCCTGCCAATGTAATTGACTCTGGGTCAGACCTTCACGGTGTTGCTGGGTTTGATCTTCTGTCTTGTGTCTTGCCTGTTCCTGCTCACGCAGGTGATGTTCTATGGCTTCCACCTTACGGCGCTCTTCTGCCAACTCGCCTTCTACCTTGAGTCGTTTTTCCAGCTGCCCGGCAAGTTCTTCTTCCTGTTTTTTGAGTGGATCTTCACTGTCAGCCAGTGATTGCGTCAGTGAATCGCGGCGCTGATCGAGGTGCGATTGTTGTCCACGCATGCGTTCCAGGTTCTGGCCGGTAGTTTCCTGCTCGGTTATATAAGCACGATTCTTTAACGCGAGTTCGTGGGACTTGTCACGATCCAACTGGGCCTGTTTGCGCACTTTATCCAGCGCTTCGCGCAACTGGTCACGCTGACCGGTGAGCATTTCACGATCGTTACCCACGGTTTCCAGCAAAGCCAGGGAATCATGTAAAACCGTTTTAGTGGTTTTTAGTTGCTCTTCTAATTCCTGTTGCTGATTGCGAATATCACTGGTTTCTTGCTGCAAGGTGGCGGTACGCGAGTGCACTTGTTCCAGCCGGTTGGTACGGGCTTCTAATTGTGCTTTAGCATCACTGTACTGGCGATGTGCGAGGTTGGCTTCGACCTGTAGTTTCTCACGCCGGGCTTCGGACTGCTGCAATTCATTGCGTACCGATTCAGAATTTCCTTCCAGCAAGGTAATCGCAGCGAGACTGGCGGTAAGTTCGGTATCCAGCCCAGTCAATAGCTTTTCACGTTCCAGCACACCGGATTTCTCATCCTGGCTGCGGGTAACACGTAACCAGTTACTACCGATCCAGACGCCATCAGCAGTGACCACCGATTCGTGGACAGCTAATCCTGATCGTAACTGCATAGCCTGATTCAGTGAATCGGCGGTGTAGATACCTGCAAATAAATTGTCTATTGGAATATCTGCGCGAACCTTACTTGCAAGAGGTTCTGCTTTATTCGAAGCCACTGACTGACTTTTTACACTGGTATCAATCAAGGTTAACGAGCCTTGCTCCAATTCAGCCACAGCACTGGCCATATCGTTGATACCATCTAGACAAATGGCTTCAAGGTTTAACCCCAACACGGTTTCTACCGCAGGTTCCCAGCCAGCGTCGACATCCAGTTGTTTTGCAAGCCGGGGCGCATCTGACAGTTTCTGCTCTGATAGCCACTCGACAACCTGACCATCCTGTTCACCCAGGGCGGCCTGCTGTAATGCTTGCAATGAGGATAAGCGGCCGCGCATACCCTGTTGCAGACTTTGGGCTTCGTGTAATTCACGTTGCTGGGTACGGGTCTGTTCGCGCAGTGTTTCTATACGCTGGTGCAGCTGATCCAGCTCCTGCTGCATGGTTTGTGCTTTCTGTTGGCGCTCTTCTGAGGTTTTTTGCAATACCTGAATTTCATTTTCTAGCTTGCTGGCATCGTTGCGCTTTTGTTCTTGTTCAGTTTTCTCCAGCCGTTGTTGCAGCTGGCTCTGTTGATTTTCGATGTGGTCAGCCCGCGTACGTTCCACCTGTACAGTTTGAGAGACTTCATTACTGCGTTGGTTAAAACTGTCCCAGGCGACCTGCCATTCACTCATCGCGGTTTCAGCCTGTTCGCGTTTTTCCTGCGATTCGGTAGACAGCTCGTTGGCCGTGCTTAGTGCAGGCTCATTTTCAGTAAGATCAACTACTAATTGCTCTAGCCGTTCACTATCAACCTTAATATGCGCCTGAATTTCATTTCTGGCCTGCTCGGCTTTGATGAGTTCATCCTGCTGATTCTGGCGGGTTTCCTTACCGTGCTGAATAGCCTGCTCGATACGTGCTACTTCTGCGCCCAGCTCGTAAAAACGGCCCTGCACTACGTTAAACTTATCGGAAACCTCAATATGTTCCGCACGGCCTTTCTCAAGATCTGCCTCAATAGCACGCAGTTCAGCAACAACGGCTTGCAGCGCGTTTTCCTGTTCCTTAAGTTTGTCACGGTAACCAGCGCTTTCTTCGTGCAGCGCCTGATAACGCAGCGTCAGCAGCTCAGCCTTGATGCGGCGTTCCTGTTCGCGTAGCTCTTTAAATTTCGCGGCCGCTTTGGATTGACGCTGCAGCTTTTCAAGTTGTTTCTCAATTTCTTCTCGTAAGTCATTCAAACGAGAAAGGTTTTCACGCGTATGACGAATCCGGGTTTCGGTTTCACGGCGGCGTTCTTTGTATTTCGAAATGCCCGCTGCCTCTTCCAGAAATACCCGCAGGTCTTCCGGTTTAGCTTCGATCAGGCGCGAAATCATGCCCTGCTCGATGATTGAGTAACTACGCGGACCCAGGCCGGTGCCGAGAAAAATATCGGTAATATCGCGGCGGCGGCACTTGGTGCCATTTAAATAGTAGTTAGATGTCCCATCGCGCGATACTTGACGACGCAGGGCAATCTCATTGTATTCGGCGTACTGGCCACCAATCGCACCGTCAGCGTTATCGAAATTCAGTTCGACCGAAGCCTGGGCAACTGGCTTGCGTGCATTCGAGCCATTGAATATGACATCGGCCATGGATTCACCACGCAGATTTTTTGCGGACGACTCACCCATCACCCAGCGAACCGCGTCGATTACATTGGATTTACCACAGCCGTTCGGCCCGACGACACCGGTCAGATCAGACGGAAAATAGATGGTTGTGGGATCGACGAAGGACTTGAAGCCAGCCAGCTTTATCTTGCTTAAACGCATGTACGCAAGATACAGAAAGGGGGTGATTGAAACAAGCTTGACAGGCATAAGAAGTGCAGCTTTTTTCAATAAAAAGAAAAACACACAGGCGGCACGCTTCGAAATGTACCGCGTCGTCATGAGGTGACAACGTTCAATTCCTGAAGTGGTTTCTACGTTAATTTCCCAGTCGCTTGTTACCCGTATACTTGTATGGAATAGAGCGATTCCGGTATGGTGCGCAAATGACCACTCAACCTGATAAATCGCTCGAAACTTTTGATAATCCCCAGCCGGAACGCGACTACACGATTCGCATCCGGATGCCGGAATTTACCTGCCTGTGTCCGAAAACTGGCCAACCGGATTTTGCCACGCTGAATCTCGAATATGTGCCTGACCGGCTTTGCATTGAACTCAAAGCGCTGAAGCTTTATATCTGGGCTTTTCGCGATGAAGGCGCTTTTCACGAAGCGGTCACCAACCAGATTCTGGATGATTTAGTAAACGCCTGTTCACCCCGCTTTATGCGGCTGACGGCTGAATTTAACGTGCGGGGAGGGATTTATACGACGGTGGTGGCTGAACATAAGGCGGATGGCTGGCAACAGCCTGTGAAAATTGAACTGCCTTGATAATCTTGCTGCAGAGTGCATTTACAGATACAAACAAAAATCTACTTGCTACCCACCCTTAGCCCCCTCTCCCTCCGGGAGAGGGTTGGGGAGAGGGGATCTAATAAAGCAACTGCCTTATTTTTATCCCCTCTCCCTGTCCCTCCCCCTGAGGGGGAGGGGACGATTTGTTTTCAGCCTGTTGAAGATTCTTAATGCCTAGACTGTAATAACAGCCTGTAAAAACACATTCATAAACAAACTTGTAATTTAACCATCGAAATCAAATCAACAGCAGCGCAGACATGACTCTCTTCATCGGCATCGACATCGGCACATCCGCATGCAGAGCTTGCGCCATCAACGCACAGGCTGACATCGTAGCTACCGCACGGACTGCCCTTCCCTCACCCACGCGAAATGGTGCAGCGATAGAACAAGATCCTTCAGTCTGGTGGCAAGCATTACAAGATACGCTGGATTCACTTTGTGCAGACATCAATAGCAAAGATGTAAAACATATCGCTATTGACGGCACCTCATCAACTTTGTTGCTAAGTACACTTGAAGGCCAACCACTCGGCCCGGCTTTGATGTACAACGATACGCGGGCAACACAACAGAGCACACGCGTAGCTGCCATAGCGCCTGGCGATAACCCTGCACGCGGCGTATCCAGCAGTCTGGCCAAACTGCTTTGGCTACAAGCTGAATATCCAACCGGAGAATACCGCGCATTACACCAGGCTGATTGGTTAACTGGAAAACTACTGGGGCGTTTTGACAACAGTGACGAAAATAATTGCCTGAAGCTGGGTTACGATGCCGCACAACGACACTGGCCGAACTGGCTTGAACAACTAGAACTACCGGCCTCCTGTTTACCCAACGTCTTTCCCGCTGGCACTCCATTAGGATCACTGTTACCTGAATTTCAAAAGCGTTGGGGTTTTTCACCTGACACTCAACTGGTCGCAGGTACCACGGACAGCACAGCTGGATTTATCGCAACCGGCGCAAACACACCCGGCAATGCTGTCACTGCTTTAGGCTCAACACTGGTACTGAAAATATTGACTGAACAACCGGTCTTTGCAGCAGAGTACGGCATTTACAGCCATCGGCTGGGTGACCGTTGGCTGGTAGGCGGTGCATCCAACAGCGGTGGTGCCGTTCTGAAACAGTTTTTTAACGATCAGGAACTGAACACACTGAGCGCACAGATCGACCCTCAAAAAAGCGCACTCTATGAATATATGCCTCTGCCCGGAAATGGCGAACGCTTTCCAATCAACGATCCGACTCTGCAACCTTTACTCACCCCCCGGCCTGAATCAGATGCCGATTTTCTGCACGGATTACTGGAAAGCATGGCACGCATTGAACAGCGTGGTTACCGCTTGCTCGCTGAGCTAGGCGCTCCCTACCCTGACCAGGTGATCAGTTTGGGTGGTGGCGCATGCAATACAACCTGGTCGACGATCCGCGAACGTCTGTTAGGTATCCCCGTGATTACAGCAGAACATCAGGAAGCCGCCTATGGCGCGGCATTGTTAGCCCGTAAAAATTTATACTTGTAGGAGCGGCTTCAGCCGCGATGGACGGTGACATCGCCCATCGCGGCTGAAGCCGCTCCTACAGATTCTTGCTCATTAATCAGTGACCGCCTAATTTTACATCCGCAACACGAGAAAAAGTTTATGAACAGTTTTATCAGCGGTTTTAACTATATGCTGCGCGGATTTTCTCTCATCAAGAAACCCCGCCTGCGGCGTTTTGTTGCCATACCACTGACCATAAATATTCTGTTATTTGCTGGTCTAGTCTGGTTTGCTTTCAGATGGATCGAGAAAAGCTCAGTCTTTTTTATGGGCAAACTACCAGGCTGGCTGGACTGGCTCAGTTATCTGATCTGGCCGTTGTTTATTGCACTGAGCCTGCTGATTATATTTTACGGATTTTCAATCATCGCTAACCTGATCGCCGCTCCCTTTAACGGGCTACTGGCTGAAGCTGTGGAAAATCATTTACGGGATAAACCAATGACAGGCAATTGGCAGCAAGTGATACGCGACGTCCTGCCCGCCATCTGGTCTGAAATTCGTAAACTGTTATATTTTCTACTACGCGCCATTCCGCTGGGACTGTTGTTTCTTATCCCGGTGATCAATATCGCCGCACCTTTTTTATGGGGGGCCTTCAGCGTCTGGATGCTGGCTATTCAGTACGCCGATTATCCGATGGCCAATCATCAATTGTTTTTCAAAGAGCAACGCAGACGCCTTGCAGGCCGGCGTATGTTAGCGCTTGGTTTTGGTAGTGGTGTGTTGCTGTTTACCTTGATCCCAATTCTCAACTTTGCAGTCATGCCCGCAGCGGTGGCTGGAGCAACGGCGATGTGGGTGAAGGAAGATGAGCTGTCTCCTACTAGAAAAGAATAATTCTCGCAAAGGCGCAGAGCACGCAAAGAAAGATTTAGGGAAGCTCTGGTTAATTCGTCATTGCGATGAACGCAGTGACGAAGCAATCCCTAAGCGATTGAATATGAACAGGGGATTGCCGCGCTGCGCTCGCGCCCTGAAGGATGACACAGTCATCCTGAGGAAGCACTCCTGGGGTGCAATGACGAAAATGTTTCAATTAATCAGAAGCTCAAAAATCTTTCTTTGCGTGCTCTGCGCCTTTGCGAGAATTATTCTTTTATAATCTAACTACAAAAACTTCGCTAACCTGTTAACCCCTTCCTGCAGATTATCTAACGATGTCGTATAAGCAAAACGAACATGTTGTTGCGCAAGGTAATTACCAAAATCCAGACCTGGCGTGATGGCCACACCGACTTCTTCCAGAAGCTGTTTCGAAAACTCAAAACTGTCCTGGGTAAACTGGCTGCACCCGGCATAGATATAAAACGCGCCAGATGGTTGGGTACTTATTTCAAAACCAAGTTTCTGCAAGGCAGGCAGTAGATAATCTCGCCGTAGCTGAAATTCATCCCGGCGTTGATCAAGAATTGCTCGCGTTTCAGGTGTGAAGGCTTCCAGTGCTGCATACTGTGATGGTGTTGGGGCCGCCAGGAACAGGTTTTGCGCCAATTTATCCAGGGCATCAATACAATCTTCCGGCGCGACTAGCCAGCCAAGACGCCAGCCGGTCATACCGAAATACTTTGAAAAACTATTGATGACGAAAATGTCATCTGCCATTTCCAGTGCTGTGAAATCACCCTGCCCATCATAGGTCAGCCCCTGATAGATCTCATCGACGATTAAACTGCCGCCACACTTTCTCACGGTATTTTGCAGGTCACGCAAATCATCCCGAGTAAGACAGGTACCTGTAGGATTCGCGGGTGATGCCACCATGACCGCACAAGTGTCAGGCCGCCAATGTTGTTCAATCAATTCAGAAGTTAATTGATAAGCGGTGTTAGGACCAACGGGTAGCAGATCTGGTATCCCTTCGGCGAGGTAGACAAAGTTACGGTTACACGGGTAACCCGGATCGGTCATTAAAACCCGTTGGCCGGGATCAACCAGCAGCGCGGTAACCAACTGCAATGCACCCGATGCCCCAGGTGTTACCAAAATTCGACGTGGATCGATGCTCACTTTAAAGCGCGTGGCATAGTAGTCAGCAATAGTCTGACGCAAACCGGGAAGACCCAGTGTAGGAGTGTAGTGAGTTTTACCCTCCTGTAATGCGCGAATACCGGCGTCTATAATCGGCTTAGGCGTTACAAAATCCGGCTCACCAATTTCCATATGCACAATGCTGCGCCCTTGTGCTTCAAGTTCGCGCGCACGCGCGAGCAACGCCATTACATGGAATGGCTGGATTGCCTGTATACGACTTGCATGATGACTGCCTGACAAATTAGTCTGCCGATTTTTCCCATACTGCTTTTAACAATTCAATATCAACATAGTCACTACCATGCATTGAACCTTGCAGTGTCTGACAAGGATTATCTGGTTCGCCAAAATGATCAACCACTAATGCAGCACTGGAAAAGTCATGCTTTTGCGTATACTGGCTGACGGTCACCAGTGTTTTAACTCCTGCCTGTTGCGCCGAGATCAATCCATTTTCTGAATCTTCAAAAGCCAGACATTCACCCGGCTCAACACCCATTTGTTGCATGGCATAAAGATAGATATCAGGAGCAGGTTTTTTAGCTTCAACAACTCCGCCAGCGGCAATCACTTCAAACCATGACGGGGCATCTTCAGCGAGCGATTTTTCGAGCAGCACAGTCACATTGGACGGTGATGTTGTGGTCGATATACCCAATCGCAAACCCGCCTGCCGGGCAGCTAACAGCAGGCGTTTAACCCCTGGGCGTAATGGCATTTTTCCCTCAGCAACTGTACGGATGTAGATTTCAGTCTTCTTGGCATGTAAATCGGCTATATAATTTGTAAGCTTTTCCGGATGATCAAAATCAGGCTTATACGTATCAATATAGTGCCTGATTCGCTCCTTACCCCCAGTCACCGCCAGCAAATCAACATAGCATTCGATTGACCAGAACCAGTCTAACCCAGCCTGTTTAAAGGCTTTATTGAACGCCTGACGGTGATTTTCCTCGGTTTCGGCTAGTGTGCCATCGACATCAAAAAGCAACGTTGTTAACTGGCTCATACATGTATATAGGTAGCAAAAAGAGCCGCCAAGCCTACCCTAACCTCCTTCACAGGCTCAACTATAATATGTATTTACCTTGACGAATGGCCGTTTGAACTGGAAACTACCGCCCTTGATAAATTCAGGGCTTGGCTGATAAGTCCCTCCCTGGTGATTTTTTATACTGAGTTTCGACTCGATTGGTACTGGAGAATTTGCATGGCCACCAAGAAAAAGGCTGCGAAAACCAAGTCAAAGAAAAAGACTGTGGCGAAAAAACCCACCGCAGCAAAGAAAGCTGTGGCGAAGAATAAAGCCCCGGTAAAGAAAGCACCCGCAAATAAGACTACGGTAAAGAAAAAAACGGCCGCCAATAAGGCTCCTTCTAAAAAAGCTGTCACTAAGAAGATGCCTGTCACCACAAAGAAAAAACCAGCAAAAAAAGCCACGTCTAAACGTTCTGCACCGGCAAAAGTAACCGCCCTGTCCACCGCCGGACCAGTCCAGGGCATCAAGCCGTATGCGCTGAAAAAGAATGAAGAATATATGAACGCAGAACAGGTTCAGCATTTCCAGAATATTCTATTGGCCTGGAAACGTGACCTGATGCAAGAAGTGGATCGTACTGTGCACCATATGCAGGACGAAGCCGCCAACTTCCCGGATCCGAATGATCGTGCTACCCAGGAATCCGAATTTAGTATGGAACTGCGTGCGCGTGACCGTGAACGCAAACTCATCAAGAAAATCGATGAATCGCTGATGATGCTTGAAAGCGATGAATATGGTTACTGTGATGCATGCGGCCTTGAAATAGGTATTCGCCGGCTTGAAGCCAGACCTACTGCGACTCAATGCATCGATTGCAAAACGCTGGATGAGATTCGCGAAAAACAGATGGGTTAATGTTCTACATGCTCGTCGTTAAAAAAGCCGGCCTTGTGCCGGCTTTTTACTTGGGTCTGCAAGCCGGTTATTATCCGTGGAAACTTAAGGCATCTGATCTATTCATGCATCTTGTGATTTTGAACAGCGCAGTATCTGTAGGAGCGGCTTCAGCCGCGATAAACGCAGCGCCCTATCGCGGCTGAAGCCGCTCCTACAAGGCCGTACGAATAAACTCGAGATTTCCACTCTGAAATCATTATGAAATCTATTTACCGCGGTCGCTTTGCGCCCTCACCTACCGGCCCCTTACATTTTGGTTCACTGATTGCAGCGGTCGGCAGCTTTCTGGATGCCAGATCAGCCGGTGGTGTCTGGCTGGTACGCATCGAAGACCTCGACCCACCACGTGAAATACCCGGTTCGGCCGATGACATCCTGCGCACGTTGGAACGATTGGGGATGCATTGGGATGAAACCGTGCTTTACCAGAGCCAGAACCATAGCGCCTATCAGGAAGCACTTGAAAAGCTCAGCGCAAAAAATTGTATTTATCCCTGCAGTTGTTCGCGGCGTGATATACGCGAAGCAACCGGTCAAACAGCTATTTATCCGGGCACCTGTCGCAATGGAATGGTAGAGGGACAGACTGCACGCTCAATACGAATGCGTGTCGATAACAGCCTTATTGATTACCAGGATCGGCTCGCAGGAAGATTGCAGGAAAACCTGGCTACTGAGACTGGGGATTTTATTATTAAACGGGCTGATGGTTTATTTGCCTATCAACTGGCCGTGACGGTAGATGATGCAGCGCAAAACATCACCGATATCGTGCGTGGGCATGATCTGTTTGATAACACGGCACGGCAAATCCATTTGCAACAACAACTCGGTTTGACGACACCGCGTTACTTGCACCTGCCACTGGCAACCTGGCCTGACGGCAGTAAGTACAGCAAACAGACACAGGCGCCATCCATCCATCATGAAAATCCAGCCACATTACTTATACAAGCGTTACGCTTTCTCAAACAACCCGTACCGGAAATGCTGACCAATGAAAAACTCGACACTATCTGGCAATGGGCCATCAAAAACTGGGACAGTCAAAATCTGCCACTTCAACATACAATCGTTACACAGCCCCTTACCTGAGAATCTCAATGATCATCGATAGTCAGTTCAAACCCGCCTGGTGGTTGCCTGAGGGACATACCCAGACGATCTATCCAAGTTTGTTCAGAAAAACCCGATTACCTCAAATGCGCCGCGAGCGTGTGGAGTTACCCGATGGAGATTTCATCGATCTGGACTGGGCCCCTGACAAGTCCGGCCCGTTGGTTTTAATGCTTCATGGGTTGGAAGGTAGTATTAATTCACATTATGCTGCTGGATTAGTCTCAACCTTATATAAAGCTTCTATGTCCGTTATATTCATGCACTTTCGAGGTTGTAGCGGAGAACCCAACCGGCTATCTCGCAGTTACCATTCTGGCGACACCGGTGATTTAAATTTTATGATTAATAAATTGCGCGGCCAATATCCGGATCGTGAAATCTATGTACTGGGTGTTTCTCTGGGCGGGAATGTATTGCTTAAATGGCTAGGTGAAACCGGTAGTCAAAGTGGCATTAACCGGGCAATGGCAATTTCAGTCCCTTTTGAGCTAGGTACAGTCGCCAACTGTCTTGAACAAGGCTCATCACGGATTTATCAACGCTATCTGCTAAATAAGCTTTTGCGTTCGTTACGCACAAAAATACAACAAGTGGATATGCCACTTACCGATAGAGATATTCAACAATTAACAACACTACGTTCATTCGATGAAGCAGTCACTGCACCACTGAATGGATTTAAAAATGCCAATGATTATTACACTCAAAGCAGTTGCCGCAGATTTATAGCCGACATTAAAACCCCCACGCTCATACTGCACGCAGAAGATGATCCTTTTATGAACCTGAGTGTAATTCCAAAAGACAGTGAACTGGGTGACGGCGTCATATTGGAGATTGCTAAACACGGTGGACACGTTGGTTTTATTACCGGCAGTTTACCCATACGACCAGACTATTGGCTTGATAAGCGCGCCCTGTCATTCTTTTCATAAATCGAAACGACAACAGGTTGACGCGCTAAACACACAATCCTGTTTCCACTTTTCACTTGCCTTCGTGAAAGCATTTAACCTGCTCAACACCAGCGACTTTTCATTTAGTGCAATAATTGGTCAAAAAATATACTATAAACTACTTTAGTTATTTTATATAACTTATTGTTTTATATATGTCGTTTATCATAGTATAAAAATAAAAACTGTGACCTGGTTCACATTCACTACCCCAACGTCTTCAGCGCATCCCTGGTGCGCCGATACCTGACCCAGATTGTCGTGTCAACTTCCTGACGTACATTTCCGGATTAGAAAGGGGAAGCATCCGGTCCAGTGTTGTCTGCTTAGCGACATCTCCGCGCCAGTGGATGGTAGATATCCTGGAAATGTAAGTATTGGGGACTAGTACGTATGAAAGTTTTTGGTTTATTTAATGCAACCTTATTTAGCGTTGCACTGGCAACTGCGTCAATTTCAAACGCAAACGAAGCAGACATTTATTCAATACAGTTTTCTGATGATGGTAAATACATCATCACGGGCGGTAATGGCGGTTATACCCTGGCCAAGGAAGACCAACACTCTGGCGGTATCAAGGTGTGGGATAGTTTCGACGGTCACCTGGTTGAATCCATGGGTAAGCGCGGCGATCTGGATAATATTTTTGGTAACAAGTATGGCCGTGTCGGTGGCCGCCGCTGGGGCATCAGCAATTTCAAGGATGTTGTGCTAACCGGTTCCTATCCCAACGGTAAAGTGGTTCTTCTGCCAAGCTCGCTGGGTCACATGATTAGCAAAAATGATGTGCAGATGCCTGATCTTGTTGGCGCACACATGAATTTTGATGGCAAGCCGGTTCAACGTATCGACTTTGAGCAGTTCACCAAGAACAAAGGTAACTGTGCAACTGGCACTGGCTTCTATGATTATATTGGCCCGGTAGTGCCCTCTGATAATGGTAAATATGCGGCAATCGTCGTTAATACCTGCCATGCCAATAAAAAAGTCAGCGACAATACCGTACGTTTTGAATACACCTCCGACTTGCATGTTATGGATCTTTCCAGCCTGAAAGTTGTGAAGTCAATTGACAATATAGATGCCGGTGTTTATGCCTTGGGTATCAGCGATAATGGTAAACGCGCTGCTTTTGTTGGCCGCGACTCTTTTGCCGTACTTGACCTCAAATCTGGTGACAAGCACGTTGTAGAAGACTACACCGGTGCCGAGTTTGTAATACCACGTCAATTCAGCAAGCTACACTTCACCAAGGATGGCAACAAGCTGGTGTCACTGCGTAATATTTACGACATCAATACCGGTAAAGAAGACGAGCTTAAATGGGTTTCAAGCAAGATCAAGAAACCTCGCCGTATTTCAAGCATCAAGATAGCACCAGATCTGAGTTACTTTTCACTGGTTATTCCAAAGCGTTCCCTGATCATGTTTGGTGATGATGGTTTGCCACAGTCCTACGGTAAGGCTGACAAAGTACTGCTGCTGGATGCCAAAACCGGTAAACAAGTTGAACTGGAAGTTTCCGACTCCATGAATGAAGGCAAACGCTGCGTGACAGATATATCACCCGACAGCAAACGTGTAGCCGTTGGTTGCAAGGGCGGCATATTACGTGTCTATAGCGCGAAGACGGGCAAAGTGATCTGGAAAAAGCACAACATCGGCAAACGCGATACAGCCAATCACTTAATGCAGACTAATTTATCACCCTATAATCAGTATCTTGCATTGCTAAACTAATATCTTTCTTTAGATATAAAAAAGGGGCCTGACGGCCCCTTTTTCAATATGGACCAGGTGAACTGCTAATCAGCACCCACTGCCTTCATGCTCAAGCGAATTCGGCCCTGCTTATCAACTTCAAGAACCTTGACGCTAATCGTGTCGCCTTCGGACAATTTATCACTGACCTTTTCAACACGCTCTTCACTGATTTGTGAAATGTGTACCAAGCCATCTTTGCCCGGCAATATAGTAACGAAGGCACCAAAATCCATCAGCTTGGCAACCTTGCCCTCGTAAACAGAACCCACTTCAACATCAGCAGTTATCTGCTTGATACGGCGCTCGGCTTCCTGGCCAGCGGCGCTGTCAACAGAGGCGATCTTCACCGTACCGTCATCTTCAATATTGATGGTGGCACCGGTTTCTTCAGTCAGCATACGGATGGTTGCCCCACCCTTACCGATAACGTCGCGAATCTTGTCCGGGTTAATCTTGATTGTGATATATCGCGGCGCAAAATCAGACACCTCTTCATGCGGTGTAGCAATAACCTTATTCATTTCACCCAGGATATGCAGCCGTGCATCGTGTGCCTGCGCCAGCGCTTTATCCATAATTTCACGGGTAATACCGTCAATCTTGATATCCATTTGCAGAGCTGTCACACCGTCATTGGTACCGGCAACCTTGAAGTCCATATCACCGAGGTGATCTTCATCGCCCATAATATCGGTCAGAACGGCGTAGTCATCACCTTCCTTGATCAGCCCCATAGCAACACCGGCAACAGGTGCTTTCAATGGCACACCTGCGTCCATCATGGCAAGACTACTGCCACATACACTGGCCATAGAACTAGAACCGTTTGATTCGGTAATCTCGGATACGACCCGAACAGTGTATGGAAAATCACTCGTATCCGGCATAACAGCGACTACACTACGCTTGGCAAGGCGACCATGGCCGATCTCACGGCGCTTGGGACTGCCCACCCGGCCAGTCTCACCGACACAGAACGGTGGGAAATTGTAATGCAACATGAATGATTCACGGCGCTCTCCCTGAATGGCATCGATAATCTGTGCATCACGTTCGGTACCCAGCGTGGCCACTACCAACGCTTGAGTTTCTCCGCGGGTAAACAATGCTGACCCATGCGTACGTGGCAACACGCCAACGCGTACAGTAATCGGGCGAACCGTTTTAGTATCACGGCCATCAATACGTGGCTTGCCTTCCAGTATCTGGCTACGAACCAGCGTTTTCTCGAATTTACCAAAAGCGCCTTTCACGGCGTCTTTATCAAAACAGGGGTTCGCATCTTCTGCACAAAGCTTACCGATAAGTGCTTCGCGAATAACATCCAGTTTGCCGTAGCGCTCCAGTTTATTAGCCGTTTTATAAGCTTCAGTAATATCATTGCCAGCCGCCGCGGAAACGGCGTCAGAAAGTGCAGTATCAGCTTCAGCAGCCTGCCATTCCCAAACAGGTGCATTAACCTCAGCAGCCATTTCACTAATGACCTTGATGGCCACCTGCATCTGATCATGGCCATAAACGACCGAACCCAGCATGACCTCTTCTGATAATTCTTTGGCTTCTGACTCAACCATCAAAACTGCGCCGTCCGTACCAGCCACGATCAAATCCAGCTTAGAAGTAGCCAGCTGTGACTGAGTAGGATTTAAAACATACTCATTATCAATGTAAGCAACACGCGCTGCACCAACTGGGCCATTGAAAGGTAAGCCGGAAATAGAACAGGCGGCAGACGCTCCAAGCAGAGCTGGAATATCTGGATCAATTTCTGGATCCAGAGACATTACTGTACAGATCACCTGCACTTCATTGGTAAACCCTTTCGGAAACAGAGGCCGCAGTGGACGGTCAATTAAACGCGAAACCAGTGTTTCATTTTCATTGGGCCGGCCTTCACGGCGAAAAAAACCGCCGGGTATTTTGCCAGCGGCGTAGGTGCGTTCCTGATAGTCGACAGTCAGAGGAAAGAAGTCTCTGCCTTCAATGCATTTTTTCAAGCCAACGGCTGTCACCATAACGACGGTGTCACCCATACTGACCATCACCGCACCCGATGCTTGACGGGCAATTTCGCCGGTTTCAAATGTTACGGTATGACTACCGTACTGGAACGATTTTTTGATTGGATTCACGTTGGCTTTACCTTGACTGTATTGACAGTGTTTGAGAGTAATAACAATGAATGATTAGCGGCGTAACCCCAGGCTGCTGATCAATTCCTGGTAGCGGCTAACATCCTTGCCTTTAAGGTAATCGAGTAATTTACGACGATTACTAACCATCCGCAGCAAACCCTGGCGCGAATGATGATCATGTTTATGAGTCTGAAAATGCCCGGTTAGTTGGGTAATGTTTGCTGATAACAGTGCAACCTGAACTTCAGGTGATCCGGTATCGTCCGTCGCGCGCTGATATTTCGCGACAATTTGACCTTTTTGTTCAGTGCTGAGTGCCATTGGTAAAACTCCAAAAATATAAAATAGATCGTTCCAGAAAGGAGCCGGGTATTCTAACCCCCAGCTCTTGTAGTCTCAATAGGTTAGGCTATTTTCAATAAGCGCTTGGGTGCCACCCGTCCATCGTCAAGAATTTCACCCATGCCTAAAAAATGGTGTTCGTGCTGATACAGCCTCACCCAGCCACTGGTAGGTGCATGGGGCACCAGGACAGGCTGCCCTTGTTGTAAATAGTAGGCCGCTGAATTTGTAAGTGTCACATCCGGCCATTGCATCAGAGCAGATTCCACAGGAAGCAATAATTTATCCATAGCCTGACGATCCTCACTATGCACCTCGCGGAGAGTGTCCATAGACACCATCTGATCGGCCTCATAGGGACCCACCGCAGTACGCCGTAATTCGGTCACATGTGCGCCACAACCAAGTATTTCACCAATGTCCTCGACGAGCGTACGGACATAGGTACCTTTAGTGCAATGGATACCTATATCCAGCCGGTCTGCTTCGTAGTGCAATAAGGTCAGCTCATGGATCATGATATCGCGCGGCTTGCGCTCCACTTCTATACCCTGACGTGCTAGCGTATAAAGCCGCTGCCCCTGATGCTTGAGTGCAGAATACATGGGTGGAATTTGTTGAATCGGCCCTCGAAACTGATCCAGGATCGCTTCGAGATCTGTCGTTGACTGGTTGCCCAGTGGCCGGGTTTCCAATACGTCTCCCTCAGCGTCACCAGTTGCCGTTCGCTCACCAAGTTTGCACTGCACCTGATAGCGCTTGTTAGCATCCAGCAGAAACCCCGACACCTTGGTTGCTTCACCCATGCAGATTGGCAACAAACCCGAAGCCAGTGGATCGAGGCTGCCGGTGTGTCCTGCTTTGCGGGCAAAATAAAGTTGTTTAACGGCTTGTAATGCCTGATTGGAGGTTATGCCGGAGGGTTTATCCAACAACAGTATACCGTTTACCGGTCTGCCTTTTACTCGACGTCGCGCCATCTTGCCAACCTATTCCTCATCACTGCTGCGGTTGCTGGACTGAATTGCAGCGTCTATCAGCGCACTCAAATGTGCACCCTGCTCCAGCGATGTATCAATATGGAAATGTAACTGTGGAACTGAACGCATGGTCAATGTCCGACCGAGCATATGCCGCAAGTATCCTGCCGCACCCTTTAAAACCTGATGCGCCTCTTGCATTTTATCCGCATCACCCAGCGTCGAAAAATAAACCTTGGCATGCGACAAATCCCTGGAAACTTCCACACCAGAGACACTCACCAGCCCAAGCCGTGGATCCTGTAATTGTTCGCTAATCAAGACCGATAATTCTCGCTGGATCTGTTCACTGACACGGCGGGTTCTAGAAAATTCGCGAGGCATATTAAGATACTAAGCGTTACTCGACAGTCCGCGCTGTTTCGACCCGTTCAAAGACTTCGATCTGGTCGCCAGGCTTGATGTCATTGTAGCTTTTCACTCCGATTCCACATTCAGTGCCTGCGCGGACTTCATTAACATCGTCCTTGAAGCGACGCAAAGATTCCAACTCGCCTTCGTATATCACGACATTGTCACGCAACACACGAATCGGAGCACTGCGTTTGACAGCGCCATCGACAACCATACAACCGGCAATCGCACCCAGTTTGGGTGATCGGAACACATCGCGTACTTCAGCCAGTCCGATAATTTCTTCAGTGACTTCCGGAGACAACATTCCACTCACGGCTGATTTCACCTGATCAATCGCATCGTAGATTACACTGTAATAGTGCATGTCGATTTCGCTTTCATCCACGATACGCCGCGCTGCTGCATCCGCGCGCACATTAAAGCCGATCAGGATGGCATTTGATGCTACAGCCAGGTTAGCGTCCGTTTCGTTAATTCCGCCAACGCCGCTGGATACAATTTTTACTACCACTTCATCAGCAATAATCTTAGTGAGCGAATCGCGCAGCGCTTCGGCACTCCCCTGGACATCGGCTTTTAATACAATATTCAGGTTTTCAATCTTGCTTTCACCCATTGTCGAGAAAATATCCAGCCGCGCTTGCTGCTGACGCGCCAGTTTAACGTCACGCTGTTTATGTTCCCGGAATTCGGCAACTGCCCGCGCCTTACGCTCATCATTGATGACAATGGCATCATCACCTGCATTGGGCACACCGGAAAGTCCGAGCACGGCTGCTGGCATCGAGGGGCCCGCTGATTCAATGGCAGCGCCCGATTCATCGAACATTGCTCGAACGCGACCAAACTCCTGACCGCATATCAACGTGTCACCCTTGTGCAGCGTACCCTGTTGCACAAGTACCGTAGCAACCGGACCACGGCCTTTATCAAGACTCGATTCAATCACAACACCGTGTGCAGGCGCATCGACAACAGCCTTCAATTCCAGTAATTCCGCCTGTAAAGAAATGGCATCAAGCAAGTTATCGACACCCTCACCCGTTTTGGCAGACACCGGTACAAATTGGGTATCACCCCCCCAGTCATCAGGCATTACTTCTTGCTGAGATAGTTCGGTTTTGGCCCGATCAGGGTCGGCATCCGGCTTATCAATCTTGTTGATAGCTACAATGAGGGGAACGTTACCTGCCTTGCTGTGCTGGATAGCTTCTATTGTTTGTGGCTTCACACCGTCATCCGCAGCGACAACCAACACCACAATATCTGTAACCTGTGCGCCACGGGCACGCATAGCGGTAAATGCCGCATGGCCCGGTGTATCCAGAAAGCTGATGACACCCTTGGGTGTTTCTACATGATAGGCACCGATATGTTGGGTAATACCACCCGCTTCCCCATCAGCAACCTGTGATTCGCGTATGTAATCCAGTAATGATGTCTTACCGTGATCAACATGTCCCATTATGGTCACGACCGGCGGTCTGACCGTTTCTTCTCCCGTAATTTCCAGAGCCTGCAAGGCTTCGAGTTCGGATTCTACATCCTGCACGGCCATCGGCTTAGCGGTATGACCCAGCTCCTCTACAACCAAGGTAGCCGTATCTTGATCAAGCGGCTGATTTATCGTCGCCATTACGCCCATTTTCATCAGCGTTTTGATGACTTCGGCGCCCTTGACAGACATTTTCTGTGACAGTTCGGCCGCAGTTATGGTTTCGGGAATATCCACTTCATGAATAACCGGTTCGGTTGGCCTTTCGAAACCATGTTCACCAGAAGGCGTAATAGATACAGAAGATCGGCTGCGTTTTTTCTTCTTGCGACGGCCGCCCTTACTGGTTGCCACATGTAATTCTTTACGGCCGTATTTGGTATTTTTCCCATCTTCAGCAGTGCGTTTTTGTTTACGTTCATTACTGGTTTTCTGTTGCTTGGATTCTTGCTCAGCACGTGCCTGAACATCCGCTTCCTTACGTTTATTATCCTCAGCCTTACGGGTCTCTTCTTCCTGTTTGCGCTCTCGCTCTTGAGCCCGTTGTTTTTCTTCTTCAACCTTATCTGCCGCTTGTTTTTCAGCGCGTTCAAGCGCATCTTTTTCGGCCTGAAGTTTTTCTTCACGCTCCGCAAGCACTTTTGCTTTTTCTTCCGCCTCTTTATCAAGACGGCCTTTCTCTTCGGCAACCAGGTCTGCACGTTTTACATAGGTACGTTTTTTTCGCACCTCAACTGTGACCGTTTTAGCTTTTCCTGCTGAACCGCGTGATGGCGTGGTTCGCAGTTCACTGTGCGTTTTACGTTTAAGGGTTATTTTGTTCGGTTGCGAGACGCCAAGCGGTTCTGACTTTCCATGACTTTTACGCAGGAAACTCAGCAACTGCATTTTTTCCTGGTCGCTGATAGTGTCATCAGCACCGGAAATAGCCAGCCCTGCTTCGTCGAGTTGTACCAACAAGCGTTCGACAGGCAAACCAACCACATCTGCAAATTGTCGTATCGTTACATCCGTCATCTTGAGACGTCTCCCGGGGAATCAATCAACCCTGTTCTTGCTCTGCAAACCAGGGTGCACGTGCGGTCATGATCAATTTGCCCGCTTGTTCTTCATCCATGCCTTCAATGTCCATCAATTCATCCACAGCCTGCTCTGCCAGGTCTTCCATGGTAATAATGCCTGCAGCTGCCAGTTTTGCAGCCACATCAGGTTCCATACCATCCATTGTCAGTAAATCCTCAGCTGGCCCAGAACCACCAACGCCTTCTTCACTGGCAATGGCACGAGTCAAAAGTACATCCCTCGCACGGCCACGTAATTCTTCAACAATGGCTTCTTCAAATTCTTCAATCTGAATGAGTTCACTATTGGGTACATAGGCAATTTCTTCAATCGTTGAAAATCCTTCCTGCACCAGGATAACCGCCATTTCTTCATCAACATCCAGATCTTCCATAAAGAGTTTTTGCAAGGCTACCGCTTCTACCTCAGATTTTTCTTCCGCCTGAGACTCATCCATTACATTCAGATCCCAACCCGACAATTGACTGGCCAGACGCACATTCTGCCCACCCCGGCCTATCGCCTGGGATAACTGGTCTTCGCCAACCGCAACATCCATGCTGTGTTTATCTTCGTCCACAACAATCGAAACCACTTCAGCAGGTGACATGGCATTAATAACAAACTGCGCTGGATTATCGTCCCAAAGGATAATATCCACTCGTTCACCAGCAAGTTCTGTCGAAACAGTTTGCACGCGCGAACCACGCATACCCACACAGGCACCCACTGGATCGATACGCGGGTCGTTAGATTTCACTGCAATTTTGGCGCGCAAACCTGGGTCGCGCGCAGCGCCTAAAATTTCTATTAGTTCCTGACCAACTTCCGGCACTTCCAATTTAAATAATTCGATCAAAAATTCTGGGGCAATACGGCTAACAAACAATTGCGGTCCACGTGCTTCAGAACGTACTTCCTTAAGATAACCACGTAAACGATCGCCCGGCCGTACGGCTTCGCGCGCAATCATGTCTTCACGAAAAATGACTGCTTCCGCATTAGAACCCAGATCAAGAAATACATTTCCGCGTTCAACCCGCTTAACAATACCATTAATCAACTCTCCGACGCGGTCAGAGTAGGCATCGACCACCATCGCACGCTCGGCTTCCCGAACCTTTTGAACAATAACCTGTTTAGCTGTTTGGGCACCGATACGACCGAACTCAACCGATTCCAAAGGTTCTTCTATGTAGTCACCAAGCTGAATATCCGATTGAACCTTGCTTGCCTCTTCCAGCAAAATCTGACGAGTTGGGTGTTGATAACCGGCATCTTCATCCTCTTCGTCGAGCAGATCTTCTGCAACCTCTTCAACCACTTGCCAACGGCGAAACGACGCATATTCACCCGTTTCACGATCAATCGAAACACGTGCTTCAATATCTTCTTTGTGACGTTTTTTTGTTGCCGATGCCAGTGCCGCTTCTATAGCACCGAAAATGACGTCTTTGCTGACGCCCTTCTCATTAGACACTGCATCTACAACCAGTAAAATCTCTTTACCCATTTCGGCTTCCTCTACGCGAGACGCTCAATAGTTTGGTACCAGTTTTGCCTGATCAATTTGATCCAGCGAAAATCTGAACTCTTGCCCCTCGGCATTAACAATAACCCGTTCATCATCCAATCCCACTAATAAACCCTTGTACTTGCGCTTGCCTTCAACCGGGACAGCCAGCTTCAAGCTTACCTGCTGGCCAGCAAATCGTTCGAAATCACCCGCCTGGAATAAGGGCCGATCCAGTCCGGGTGAGGAAATTTCCAGCGAATACTGCCCGGAAATCGGATCCTCAACATCCAGCACTCCGCTGACCTGATAACTTACCTTTCTACAATCATCAGCGCTGATACCCGTTTCATGGTCGATATAAACCCGCAATAAGTTACGGCTGAGCTCCACACCCACCAGTTCATAGCCTAGTGCGGTAACAGCTGGCTCAATCAAATTACGTAATTCGGCCGGTTCTCGCGGCATATATATCGACCAGAAACAAAAAATGGGCGCAAGGCCCACTTCTAAAAAACATTGGTCCGGCTGAATTGGCCAAACCACCACAGAAAGCGCGTGAGATTGTATCAGACAGACAGGATAAAAAACAGGCCTGTTATATAGATAAACTAAAAGTATGGGGTCATTTAGCCAGGTTTGGCTTCGGTACCAGCGAGGGAGGAGGTGGTTATCGTTGTGCGGTCAATTCAGCCTGCCCCGGATAATCTACTCCGAGCGACTCTAACAACCGGCCCAACCCGACCTGAATGCGATAACGCGCAAACAAATTATCATAACGCGTATTCACATAAGAACGGCTGGCATCGAACAATTCATTCTCGGAATCCAGCAAATCCAGCAGACTACGTTTACCGATATTGAATTGCTTGCGGTACGCGTCCAGAGTGCTTTTCGTAGAGTCCACATGCTGTTGCAAATATTCTAGCTGACTGGCTTGCGTCTGAAATTGACTCCATGACAAACGAATACTTTCAACGACCTGACGGCGGGTATTATTCCGAATTTCTTTGGCCTCATCCAGCAAGTGTGCCGTCTGTTTTCGGCGCGCCTGTTCTCTGCCGCTGGCGAATAACAGATAGCGCATGCGAAGCATGACACTGCTATCGTTATTATCACCCGGTTGACCATCGAGGTCTTTGTTCCAGCTCTGTCCTGCTTCCAGATCAATTCGAGGATAAAGTGTATTGTTTGTAGCCTGGTGTTGTGCCTGTGTAGCTTCTACATCTGCTTCTGCAGATTTTAGTGTGGGATGTGCTGCAAGTGCAACTTCTACAGCCGCTTCTACAGAGTCAGGGACAGGCAGTTTTTCAACATCTGGCAATAAAAGATCATTGGGTAACTCACCGGTGACACGTAAATAATTACTGCGCGCATCTGCCAAATTAGATTCTTCCGAAATGACATTGGCCATCGCTAATGCATAACGACCGGTGACCTGATCAGCGTCAGCCTTGCGCCCGACACCGGAACGACTTCGTAAGGTAATTTGATCGCGCGTATGTTTATGTGTTTCCAGATTGGTTTTGGCCAGCTCCAACAACTCCATACGCTTTAATACTTCCAGGTAGGTTTCTGTCGTACGCAAGGACACCTGCTCGGTTGTACTCATTAGTGTATAGGCTGATGAATCAACCCGCGCATGCTGGCGCGCCACTTCTCTTTTGGTAGCAAAACCATCAAACACCATCTGCCGAATCTGGATAGCTGTTTCCTGGCGAGTCAGCGTTTCATCACTTCCTGCAGCACGTGTCGTACTGTTATCACTCGTCTCAACACCTATTCCACCGGTTATATCCAGGCTGGGGCCATAACCGCTACGCGCCTGCCGTAACTCTTGCTCACGCGCCATACGTTGGTTGTTATCTGCGAGCACTTCCGGATTTGTTGCAAGCGTCTGCTCTACTACAGATTTCAAAGATGCACTATTAACGGGCGTAGAAATGGCTAAAATTGCCACAAAAATCCATTTATTATTTATTTGTTTCAATAAGTTATTGGACATTGCCAGCCAGTTCTCAAGAAAGGTTTTCATTTGTAACGGCCAGACAACATTTTCCTGTAACCAAAATAGACGTTTATCGCCTATAAAACATGTACTTACTTAATATACCATCAATCTATATCCGTCGATTACCGGCGCGTATTTAATCAGTAGATTATTCAGAATGCCCTGGTCGGTTGATAATCTGCCACCATCTGTCAGGTCAACACTTTCAAGAATCACCTGTTGCGTCGTCTCAAAAATCGTTCCACCATCGCGCTGAAATTGATCGGGTTAAATCTGAAGCGTTAGCCGTAAAATCAGGGAGCCTAAATCTTTCAATCTAGTTTGAAGAAAAACTGCAAGAGATAATAAATGAGGGAATCTCTGATTTATTCATGCATCTTGTGATTTTGAACAATGCAAAACATGTAGGAGCGGCTTCAGCCGCGATGGTCGGCGGCGGCTTTTCGCGGCTAAAGCCGCTCTTACAAAGCCTCGCTAATTAATCAGAGGTTGCTGAGATTAATGCAGATATTTCAGAAAAGAAAAAAAGCATCGAGGTGCCTGATCTGGCCGATCCAAAAATAAATATAGACTGCTCATCCTTTGCCGTCCCGTCGGAAAATCTGCACATGCACAAATTTCTCTGTGTGCAGGTCATGGTTAAAAATATAAATAAACCGGTCAACACTCATAAATAGCCTTCTGAATGATACCACTCAACCGTTTTATCCATCCCGTCCTCAAGGGAAACGGATGGTGAATAGCCCAGTTTATCTCTGGCCTTACTGATGTCAAAAGCGCGATTATTGCGGTAAAACTTAACTCTGCGCCGAAAGATTGGCGGCTCAATATTAAACGGCACACAGGCAAATTCGACAACAGCCGAAAACATATAGAGTGGCCAGAAAGGAATCTTTATCCAGGGATACTTTGAGTCAACAGCATGCGCGGCAGTTGTAATATACTGCTTCAGGGAAACATACTTCTTTCCGCCGAGAATGAAAACTTCCTGGTCGATACCGTCCTTAGTCATCGCCAGATAAATGCCCGAAAGAACATCATCGATGTATACCGCATGAAAATTGGCATCGCATGCGCCCACAACAAAAAATCTGCTTTTCTTGAGCATCCTGAACATTTTCAACATGCGCATGTCGCCGGGACCATACATTGAGCAGGGCCGTATTACGACTAATTCCATTTCGATACCCTTATTAGCCTGCTCCCGACAATAAAGCTCAGCCTCTAGCTTGGTGCGCTGATAGTTATCACCCGGATTGTATTCGGTAGTCTCGGATGCCGGGCACTCTTTAATATCACCAAACACCCCTATTGTGGATATATGAATGAAGCG
>CBDDAF010000002.1:0-122930 GCA_965224815.1 Gammaproteobacteria bacterium | reverse complement strand
CAAACACAGGTTGCTGTTCAAGTGGATTGATAACAGAAGGAATTTAATACAAGCCCTAAGTTACATGTTCCCGTTTATTTAAAAGCACTTGAAGATAACAACTGAGTTGGAGTGTTCCATAGGAGAACCAATCAGAGACATAGATGCAAATAGTTATACCGGACGTAGGCGGGTGTTAGTCATTAATCGGACTGTAGTCGAAGTGAACGTACGTCAGATCTACATAGCTCTCCGTAAGTAGTGTACAAAATATTTCTTAGCCTTTAATTTAAAATATCCAGTTGTGACCTCGAAAATCAACTAATTGTCATAATATTTCGAAAGAACCAATTTTGTGGCCCATACCCTTGAAACAATATCTCAAATATTGCATACAATTGCATAAACTTTTTCAGTGTGGCCTCACCTTCTAATATGCATGGAGGGGATTGCAATATGACTGCCCCGCAGAAGATAGTATAGTTTGTTCTTACCAATATGCGTATATATGAATCTGAATACAATTATTAAACATCATTGTGTTTGTTGTATTAGTGTGAATACTATTTTTAGTGTCTATGTCAGTCTTTATAAAAGTATTGTAAAGTAAAGTATTTAATCATAAATGAAATTTGTGTAAATGAAGTATTTTATTATATTTCAGTTATTTGTGTGTGTTATTTGTTGTTTTATTTGTATTTGTCCTAACCGGAAACAATACATTTATTTTGATAATGTCTAATCGCACTTGGTGACTGACCACCCCGGGAGGCCGCCGGAGGGGATTTTTTTTTTTTTGGTTGACCTTTAACCTTTAGGGGTAATTAGGTCAAGTTCAGGTTAATTAGGTCAAGTCTGGGTAATTAGGTCAAATCAAAAAATATGTAAATTTGTTATTGCTTTAACATTAGATAGATAGGCATACGAAATATGTTCTCATCAATATTCATAACTAGTTTTATTGCTCTCGTCCAATCAGAGGCCAGTATTCTAGGTCATTGGCATTGGTTTAACATGGGATAGATAGGCATACGAAATATGGTGCTCCGTCCTTTTCTATATACTACTTACCATGCATTTATATTCTGTTTGTAACTCTGCCCTTTCCGATCCAAACCGTAACCTCACATTGAGTCCTTGACCAGAAGTCCATAACCATATAGCGTTCCCATCTACTATAATGCTGCAGACTGTCCCTTTGTGTGTGTGTGTGTCTGTCTGTACCCCCTCTTTTCGACACAACCGTCTAACTGCAACCAAATTTGGCACGCATGTGCGGATTGATCCAGAAATAATTCGAGCCCAAAGACTTTGACCCACCCCACCTTGGGCTTTCAGGGGGTCAAAAATTCAACAAAAGTCCGGGAAATGTCCTGAGCTGCCCAGAAAATCAATACAAATTGTTGACCCCCCCCCCCAATAAAAGGGAGGAGGTGGTGAAGTTTTAAGGGTAAAACAATCCAAAGCTCCGGGAAATTTCATGATCTGTCGACAAATCGATAACAAAATTAACCCGGTGGGGAATTTTAGACGTCCACATTTCAAAGTAACTTTCAGGAGAGCAATTATCCTGAACGATTACACAAATATTGTGGGGCGGACTGGAGGGAGGGATGCGGGGAAGAAGGCAGAGAGGGAGGGGCCCGAGCGAAGCCGGGTAACCAGCTAGTCTACTATATAAAGCTGCAGTGTCCCTTTGTGTGTGTGTGTGTCTGTCTGTACCCCCCCCCCCCCATTTTTTTCGACACGACCGTCTGACTGCAACCAAATTTGGCACGCATGTGCGGATTGATCCGGGAATCATTCGAGCCCAAACAAATTTTACCCACCCCACCCCACCCCAGGGGGGTTTTAGGGGGTACCAAATTCAAGTCCAGGAAATGTCATGAGCTGCTCAGAAAATCCATAAAAAACCGGGTGGGGGTGGGGAAGTGTGGGAAATTTCATGTACTGCCGAGAAAATCTATTCATTTTGTAACCCGTCATCCCCACCCACCCGGGAGGGAGAGTTTTAAGGGACACAATTTCTGCATCAAGTTTTGAAAATATCGGGAATGCAATTATCCTAAGCGATTACAATACAAATATCCCGGGTGAAGCCAGGTAAGCGGAGGGAGGGAGGGAGTGTGGGAGGGAGGGAGGGAGGGTACCTGAGCGAAGCCAGCTAACCAGCTAGTGTATAAATAACACTATCTAACCAATTTCCTCGGGAGGAGAGTTCTAAGCAAAAGTGGGAAGAGCCATTAAATACATGCAGACTGCAGAGTAAGGGGAAATGACAAAATCTTCCGATGAAGTGTAAAGCATTGCTGCAACATAACCATTTCGAATAATAAACCATAATCTTTATTTTCCAAAGCTGCGGCACCTGTAATGTGTGACATAAATATCACCTGTGACATTATTCAGTTTGATATGCATGTTACATGAAGTCATCATTTACTATTATAATCCACGATCATAGCGTCTCCAATATTGCCAAGTGCACTGTCCCACGCATACAGTAATAGCACAACATCACTTGATACTACACATATATGACAAATATCGTCAATGAATTTACACCTGTTCCGTGTTGTAGGAATGACAGCCCGTCTCCTGCTGGCGGCATTCGCATGGAACTGCCGACCGCAACACGTCCAACAGGACCCAAAGACACCAAGTGTTATTAATTTTAGTCAAGACGTCGCAAGTACTGGGTGTGTCACTCTCACACATGATCGGAGCGGGTGGCCTGCACCCGCACATTCCGGTATTGATGGACTGGGTGGTTGACTTGTTCCCCCACGGGCGAGAACTGTCACGCATCACTCGACCGCAGCACATCGGGAGCCTCGGTGCTCATGTGGCACGACCCAGTGTGGACGAGCTGATTGAGAAGCGAGTAGTCCGCTATCAACAATGAGGTGGTGACTCGCGCAGAAGGTGTTCTCAATCGGTGTTGTCTGCGTCTGATGAATAAGTTGGGCAGTACCAACTGTTGTTGACAGAGGATGAGAGCGGTGGGAAGCCCGCATTGTTGGTGACACATGTCTCTCCTGTGTTATCTGGGAAAAAAACGAACAAATTGTTCACACCGCAACAGCGTGTGTGTGTGTGCAAGGCTGAGCCTGCATTACACCCATGGCATTCATGTACAACCTGCTATGTATGTTTACTATGTTATTTTGACATTCATTACGTTCTATGGGCCCATTCAAGTGTTACGTAACGCTATTTTTCTTGAAATTGGACCCCCACCCACCCCCTCGTAACGCTATATCATTGAACATTACACCTTCGTAACGCTTTTTTCCAGAAAATCAGACACCCCCACCCCCATCTGCGTTACGTAACACTTGAATGGCCCCTATACAAAGAGCTTCCCATTATGCAACTGATAATGCTTTGCTATGCCAAACCTGGCTAAGTAAACAAGAGTTAAAAAAACTGTATGAATACTTTTTTGCATGCCGATAATGGACAATGAGTCAATAGGGTGAAATGGGAAACATTCGGTGAGGAATCTATACCTCATTATCAGGTGGCTAGTTGGTTACTGACAGTGACTTATGTAGAGTGTATAGCTGTTGATGCATCAAACTGCACGGATATTATGTATTTATAATCATTATTGTAACGAAACGCACAGATTTGATCTAAATGTGTTCTCTGACAGTAAGCAATGCAGGATGTATGTAGTGAGGCATATCGATATTATATAAAAAAAAATTATGTACACAAGGTGGGATGAGCACACATGAATCTATGAGCCTCACAATGCTGCGAGAGATTGTGGTGGAATTTTGCACGGGATGCAATGAAAAAGTTGCAAGTCGCATACAGCAATTGTGTTCTGTATGATTATGCAACTGCCACGATGTTGTGTACACAATGTAGTGCTTAGAAACATTTTTTTGGTTTCTTACACCTGACTGCCAGGCGCTTATTCGTAATTTCCGAATTGATGATGAACGGTTCGCGACTGCCACCAGTGGCGTATCCAGAGTTGGTCTCACGGGGGTTTCCAAAATTTGCAAATTTAAGTGGCTGGTGAAGGTCGGTGCCCCAAACCCCTAATTTAAAAAAAAATCTTGCCCGGGGGGGGGGGGGGTTCCAGGCAACCAAAAAAAAAACCTGGATACGCCACTGGCCACCTCATGTCACTTCTCTGGCACACAACATTTTAACTGTTATGGTGTGATTCGGACAGTAAAATTATATACCAAAATACGAATAAGTGCCAGGCAGTCAGGGGGCATTTACACTTTGTATGTTCACTTACGTGATATTTAGGCACAATCTTACATATCGTTTATTGTTTTACACATCAAGTTCCGTATGTAATTTTTATGTATTTCATCTTTCAAACTGAATGCATGTAATGTATTCAACTGAATGCAGGTAATGTATACAAAATTCTATTTGTAGAGATCGCTGTATTTATTATAATTATTTCATTGATTATGTGTCAGTGGTGAACTGCTACCTACCTCTGTCGCCTTCCGTGAAGTTACGCAGTCTATGAATATCCTGACAGCACAAGTACTCACTGCTACACGTTCCTTACGACCATAGGCATAGCCATAGGCACACAGTGGCACCATCCTCTTGCAGTTGCAGCAGTGCTTGTACTGCCACTGGTCAGTCACGTGAGTGTCACTGTTAGCCACGAATTGGCGACATTTGCACAGCGTACAACTACAAGCAGTGACACCCACTGTCAGTGGGTCCTGTCACTGTGACTCACTGTCGGACTCTGTGAGTCACTGACACTGACACTGTCTCAGTCAGTAACTCACTGACTGTCGTCGGTTGTTCTTCTAATTTGCACGACACACTGGCTACATCGTCGGTCGAACTGCCTGCTGTCAGTGCTGAATCTGCTGGCCTACTTTGTGTTATGTGTTTCCGTTTGCCTCGGGCCCGATTACTATTTTACACTCGCAGTTAGAATAGCCCGGCTGTGGTACCACCACGCCGTCTCATACTATGATGTGTTTTGCTATATATAATAAAGTATTCAGCTTCGTTCGTTGCGCCTCCACCACAACTGCGCCTCAACGGTTGCGCCTCCACCACAACTGCGCCTCAACGGTTTTGTGAACTATCTGGCAAAATTCCTGCCGGGGATGTCTGACGTCATGGAACCAATACGTCAACTGACTAGAAAGAACGTCCCATGGAATTGGTCAAACACGCAAGAAAGAGCCCTAGAGAAGATGAAGATCCTGGTGAGTGAAGCTCCTGTCCTGTGCTTCTACGACCACGCAAAGGAGATTACAGTTCAATGCGACGCCAGCCAGACAGGCCTAGGCGCAGCCCTACTACAAGAGGGCCAGCCACTAGCATTTGCCAGTAGAGCACTAACGGACACTGAAACACGATACGCCCAGATTGAAAAATAGATGCTGGCGGTCGTGTGGAGTTTAGAGAAATTCAACCAATATACCTACGGCCGGAAGGTGAACGTCGTTTCCGACCATAAACCTCCTCAAGAAAGCCTTGGCCAATGCACCAAAGCGTCTGCAAGGCATGATGATGCGACTACAGAAATACGATGTCGACTTGATGTACGTGCCAGGAAAGAATCTCCACCTGGCAGACACACTTTCGCGAGCATATCGGCCGACCACTGAAGGGCTGCACAAGGACTTCGAACATGTGCATGTCGTAGGACACGTCCCCATATCTGAGTCCCGACTTGAGGCGATACGCACCGCGACTGAAGCAGATCAGGTCATGACAGCTCTGAAACAGACTATCCTACAGGGCTGGCCAGAAGAGAGGTCCCACCTACCCCCACTAGTGCATCCCTACTTCGCAATGAGAGACGAACTCGCAGTATACGATGGAATCGTTTTCCGGGGCGAACGCGTTGTAGTACCAGCCAGCCAGAGGAGCATCCTAAAAGAGCGAATCCATTCGTCACACCTCGGAATCGATGGATGCCTACGCAGAGCAAAAGAATGCCTATTCTGGCCGAACATGACCGGAGACATCAGAGACTACATATCAGCCTGCGATGTATGCCGAACGTACGAGACAGCGAACCAACAGGAAACTATGATGAGCCACGACATTCCCGATCGCCCCTGGGCAAAGATTGGCACAGATCTATTCTCCAACAACGGCAAGGACTATCTCGTGACTGTCGACTACTACAGTAACTTTTGGGAAGTCGATTACCTTGCAGACACGGGAGCCCAAACGATCATCGGCAAACTTAAAGCCCACTGTGCACGACATGGTATCCCGGATACCATCGTTTCTGATAATGGCCCGCAGTACTCTTGCCATGCTTTCGCCAGATTCTGTGAATCATGGGACATCACACACGTGACAAGCAGCCCGTACAACAGCAAAGCCAACGGGAAAGCGGAGTCCGCAGTGAAGACCTGCAAACAAATCATGAGAAAGTGTATTGACTCTGGCAGTGATCCATTCCTAGCCATCCTCGATCACCGTAACACTCCGTCACTAGGACTCCTGTCCAGCCCGGCACAGCGCCTGATGAGCCGGAGGACCAAGACATTGCTACCGACCGTGACAGCTCTACTCCGACCACAGGTTGTCGATGCGCAACACACGAGCCGTGACATCAAACGTGGACAAAACAGACAGGCTGTGTACTACAACCGAGGCGCATCCGACAAACAGGCCCTGGAAGAAGGTGATACGGTCCGACTACAGCCATTCAAATTGGGCCGCAAGGACTGGTCGAAAGGTACCGTCATCAAACGACTCGACGAACGCTCGTATGTCATAGACACGCCCAAAGGTGTCGTGAGACGTAACCGGCAGCACCTGAAAAAGACGACTGAGAATTACGTACATCAACCAACAGACGGCGCTGTCGACTTTCGGAGAACCGACAGCATGACACCAATGCGATCCATTCCGGAGATTGACCTACCTCCCGAGCGAGAAACACCTGACACTGACATTCCAGTGAGCACCGCAGCGCAACCACTCGAAAGGGCGCACTCATCTGAACAGAGAGATGTTGTTACCAGATCAGGTCGAGCAATCAAGCTGCCTACTAGATATCGCGATTAGTCGAGAGGGCATAATAATCCCTGACTATCCAGTTGTGCGGCATTCGAACTGCCTACCAGATATCGCGATTAGTCGAGAGGGCATAATAATCCCTGACTATCCAGTTGTGCGGCATTCGAAATGCCTACCAGATATCGCGATTAGTCGAGAGGGCATAATAATCCCCGACTATCCAGTTGTGTGGCCTGACTTTTTAATTTGAGCCATAATAGTTAAATGTTAGTTCATGCATATTGAGGATGCTACTATTTACTTTCAGTCGAATGACTTATTGCCGGCAGTCCATTTTTTTGTTCAGATAATTGAAGTGATCGGTAATTAACAGTAACTCATTGAAAGGGAAGGATGTTATGTGTTTCCGTTTGCCTCGGGCCCGATTACTATTTTACACTCGCAGTTAGAATAGCCCGGCTGTGGTACCACCACGCCGTCTCATACTATGATGTGTTTTGCTATATATAATAAAGTATTCAGCTTCGTTCGTTGCGCCTCCACCACAACACAACACACTTTGTATTTCCGACTTTATCGGTCGCTGCGCATCGATTCTGAAGAGAACGATGGCTTCTGCATCAGACGCCATTGTTGACTACGTTTTGCGCGTGCGCACACTACGGCATCTGCATTCCACGCATGCGTGAAGTGTAATCTCGTCGGGAACTATTCTCGGTCTGTGTTTTCCGTACAATTTATTTTATTTCTGAATCAATCATTGTGTATGTGCATCGTACTGTGAAGTAAATCAAATAAAAAAACATAAACTTCGATTTGTCGTCGTAAACAACGCATTCGAAATAGTAACCATTTGTAGCGTCTGGGAACGCAAAACTTCGTCTTGACTTCATGACGTCAAATTTACGCGACACATGGACGGAGATGTCTGCTTACATCGATATGGTAAATTGTAATCATCAAAAATCGTTTTCTGGCAAACCGCTGCCCTAATTTAATCACTCGCCGTGTCAAATGAAGCCTTATAGTGATAGAAAGCAGTAGTAAATCGCTATATTAAGGGTTTAACGCCCCTTTAATAAACAAACACAGAGTTAGATGGATGTGAAAGTGAAATTGTTTAATACGTATTGTTCACCTATGTACACTGCGCAACTTTGGTGGAACCACACTGCATACAGCTTTCAACGACTAAATGTTTGTTATAATAATATTCTACGACGACTGCTCAGACGACCACGCTATTGTAGTGCTTCTGGATTGTTTGCTGAGTGTGGTAGGCCCTATACCTAACGGTAAAGCCGTTATACGAAATTTGATTTACAAATTCATTACTCGATTAAATGAGTCTACTAATGATGTGATATTAGCAATACTGTCATCTGATATCAGATGGACTTCCCGTATAAGGCATTATTGGGTAAAGACTTTGTATGTACACCATGACCTGGTGTAACTATAATGCCAAACTTTCGATCATGAAATGAGCGGTACATCTTTAGTTTAGATATGGACCGATATAGGTGGATTGTACCTATTTTAGGTGTCTGAAATAAACATTATTCATTCATATAACATCTTGATTCCTATCAGAGAGCATTCATTCCATGCAGTTTTTCGAAAGCCATAACAGAGTTACGTATACGATGCCGAAACGCAAAGCAAGCTGTAGTGACGTCTCGATCGCCGACTTCTTCAGAAAGGTAGGCATACGTTTCTGACATGTTACCAAACGCCTTGTTTAAATATTCGAAGAGCATTAAATTATACGAATTTTTTTTCTTCAGGCTGTCGCAATCGAAATAATTTGTTCGATTCGTAAGTTGTTTAGGAGATGAAGGTTTGAAATTGAGTTGACGGAACATTCGCTCGCTGTGTGTTTTGCACCCGCCAAACTGATACGTATGATACTTAGCAAATAGTTCATTGATTATCTAATTTAACCTGCACTACAAATTAAATATTAATTCTTAAAAATTAGATAATTATACCACGGATGGCACGGAACACCGCGGAACAAACGCAAAAAATCGCAGTTATTGCCGTTAGGTGACGCTACCGTTTATTTGATGGAAACATGGATTTCCCCTTATTCCACGGCGTTCCGTGGGATATTGTCGTATTTAATATACTTTAACTTTTATGAACTGATGTTGTATGACTAGATGAATAGGTAGCTATTGTATCAAGTATCAGTTTGGTATTAATTTGGTGCGAAATGCACAACAGAAAACGATCGTTACGACCTGGCGGATTTCGTGTGAAGCTCAAAACTATCGTGTGCGCGATGTTTCTTTTAACAAGATTTAACAAGATTGCCACCCAAGGAGCACCTCAGATAGCAGTAGACAAGGAAGCTAACAGCTTATCGAGAGTCCACTCTTACTATTCTAAGTTTAACCTGCGCTTATTCTATGTATAGCCCGCCTTAGCTAGATACTTATCAATTTTGTTCTTGAACATATTAACACTACTAGCATGTAGAGTCTACACAATCAGTTGATAATTTATTCCATACATTGATGGTCCGCTGGGAAAATGAGTATTTTCTAACATCCAATCTACTTTGTTTCTTCACCAGCGTGTAGTTATGTCCTCTAGTTATTTTACTTTCCTTAATTTCAAAAAAAATATTAGAATCAATATTTTCATAACCATTCAATATTTTAAACACTTCGATTTGGTCACCCCCTAATCTTCGCGTTTCTAGTGTTGTCAGTCCACATTCCTTTAATCGTTCTTCATATCTAAGATCTCTCAGTCCTGGAATGAGTTTAGTTGTTCTCCTCTGTATTTTTTCAAGCATATCTATGTCTTTCCTTAGATATGGACTCCATGCCTGTATACAATATTCTAAGTGAGGTCTAACTATTGCTTTATACAGAGGTACAATCAAACTTTTGTCTTTATATGTTATATTTCTGCGAATCATTCCAAGAACCTGGTTAGCCTTAGACGCTGCAATTCTGCATTGTTCTGAGACTTTCATGTTCGCATTCATTGTTACTCCTAAGTCTTTTTTTTTCACGGTTGTACTTAAAATAGTCCCTCCCATTTCATAGTTCATGCTTGTATTTCCCGGTCCTATGTGTAGACATTTGCATTTCCCAAAATTGAATAACATCTGCCATTTTTCAGACCACTTGACTAATTTATCAATGTCATCTTGTAAATTTTGTTTGTCTCCAATTTCCTTGGTTTTTGTAAATAATTTAGTGTCACCTGCAAATTTCAATATGTTGCCTGTTACCCCTTCCTCTAAATCGTTGATGTAAACCAGAAATAAAATAGGCCCTAGTACTGATCCTTGTGGCACCCCACTCAAGACTGATTTCCAACTAGAAACCTCTCCGTCAACAACTACCCTTTGTCTCCTGTCAGTTAGCCATTGCTCTATCCAATTGATTATACTGTTTCCCATACCATGTGATTTTAGCTTGAGTATTAGTCTTTGATGTGGAACTTTATCAAATGCTTTCTGGAAATCCAAATAGATAACATCTACCGGTGACCCATCATCCACCCATTTAGTTATTTCTTCCAAAAAACATAACAAATTTGTTAGGCATGATCTTGCTTTTAGGAACCCATGCTGAGAAGTGTTTATTAATTTATGTTTAACGAGGAAGTCCATCATATGATCCCTAATAATTGTTTCTAGTAATTTACAAATTACAGATGTTAAACTCACTGGCCTATAGTTTACATACTTGTTTCTTGAACCTTTTTTGAATAAAGGAATAATGTTTGCTTCTTTCCATTCTACGGGTACAATTCCCTCCTGCAGTGACATGTTAAACACGTGCGCAAGTGGCTTACTAATTTGTTCTACAGTTTCCTTCAGTATTTTAGGTGATAAACCATCTACTCCTGGTGACTTGTTCTCTTTCATATTGTTCATTTTGCTAGCTACTACTTCTGGGGTTACAACTAACTGCCCCAACTTTTCCTCCTCTGATCCATTGACATTTGTTTCTGGTACAGGTAACGAACTAGTATCTTCCCTCGTGAACACTGAACTGAAGTGCACATTTAATTCCTCGGCCATTAAACATCCCTCTGTTATTATATTTCCAGCATTGTCCTCCAGCGGTCCAACCTTATCTCGAACATTCTGTTTACTTCTTACATACGCGTAGAAACTCTTACTGTCTGATTTTATATTTTGTGCTAATTTGTGCTCAAAATTTCGCTTAGCCTTTCTAACTTCGTTTGTAGCACCGTTTAGTGCTTCTTTGTAAACTTCATAATCTTTATCCTTTCCCGTATGTTTATAAACCCGCCACATATTTTGTTTATATCGCATCTTTCTGAAAGCCTCTTTTGACAGATGTTTCTTCTTAGAGCGTTTCCCTTGCTTTTTCATGGGAACATAACTATCAATAGCTGTATCTAGCTCCCCTCTTAAAATGTCCCAACATTCTGTTGCCGTCTTGTTTTTCATTTTCTCACCCCAGTCGATATGTGCTAAATTTTTCCTAATTTCCCTATAGTTACCTTTCCTAAAATCCCTCCTACATTGTTTAACTTTTGTTTTGTCTGATTTTATGTTGATGTTAAAATGCAGTTGGTTATGATCGCTGCTACCCAATGGTTCTTGTATTTCAACGTTGTCGACAAATTCTTTCTGTGAGGACAGCACTATATCTAATACTCTCGCTGCTCTGGTTGGTTCGAATACATGTTGAGTTAGGAAATTGTCCTGTACCAGGCACAGAAACGTGCTGTCTTCTACCCCTGTGCTCTGTAATGTATCCCATTTAATATTCCCATGGTTAAAATCCCCCATTATAATACAGTCGCCTTTACTCACTTCATTTATAGCATTGTGAATTTTGTTGTTGTTCTGTTTGGTTATGTTGGGACAACGACATACTACTCCAATGATAACTGCTGTATGTCCTGTAACTAAGTTGCACCATATGGCCTCATTACAATCTGCTTCCTCTTGTAACTGTACTTCATATGCTGGTATAGTGTCCTTGATGTATAGTAATACTCCTCCTCCCCTTCTTCCTATTCTGTCTTTCCTAAACATTACATAACCTTCCAGTCCCAATTCAGCATTTGTTATGTCATTGTTTGCCCATGATTCAGTTATACCTATAATATGAGGTTTTATATCATCTACCATAATGTTTAGTTCGGTTTTCTTATTTATTATGCTCCTAGCGTTTAAGCACACGCATTTAATTTCTGATTTGGATGTGTTTCCCTGTATTCCCTTGCATCTGCTAACGTCTTGTACGTTTAGAGCCTTCTTTGACAACCCCCCTGCCCAACTAGTTTAAATATCGTACTTTACCCAAGCCACTGGCAACCGCCCCTGAGAGTCCCTCGGCAAAAACGGCAGCCACCTTCCCACTAAGGTGCAGACCGTCCCTCAAGTACATCTCCTCTTTCCCCACAAAGCTATCCCACAGATCCACGTATCCCACATCTTCCTCCTTACAAAGTCGCTTCACCGTCCCGTTTATCGCCATCCGCTTCGAGTTTCTGTATCCATCTATCCTGTTACCAAACACTGGTAGGATTCCTGACAGGATGATTTGTCCAACCCTTGCTTCCTTCGTCTTCTTGAGTAGCTTGCTGTACTTATCCACTATAGCTGTCGTCCCTTCCTTATCCGCGTTATTCGTCCCGATGTGTACCAGTATGGTCCCTCCCTTTCCTCTTCCCATGATCCTCTCTACTCTCGCTGTCACATGCTCTATCCTTGCTCCCGGTAAACACACTACTACGTCCTCTCCCTTGTTCAATCGTGAGTCGGTCTTCCTAACTATGGAGTCTCCCACATAAATCGCCGAGTTCCTCTTGAATCCCTCTATCACTGCCGCTGAATACGCCTTTCTTCTTTCTCCATCCTGTCCCATATCCCCTCCAATCTTGGATCCATCTGTCTTCTTTCCATACCCTTCTTTCCCGGCTGTGTCGCTTTCCTCTTCCTGGCGGGTCACATCTTTGATGATCTTCAGATAGGTCGCTGGCACATAGCCCACCTGTCCCTTACCATCCTCTGCGAGCCACCAGTGCTCGTTGTTCTCGTTCGTCATCAAGTATACTAGCGTGTCCCCTTCATTCACATCCAGCTCATTTCCAACTGGACTCTCCGGGTTCTTCTTGTAGTCGTGTGTCGCTATCATCTGAGCTCCTGGACGTATTCTCTTCCCATCCTTGTTATCTGTGGAACTGTTTTCTCGTGTCTTCTCTCCTACGCTCTTCTCCTTTTCCTTCTCCTCCGCTTCTTCCAGTGATGCCTCTTGATCCCCTGTTTCTCCTCTTTTTTCTTCCAGTCCCTGTCCCGTGACCATCCTCTTCAGGCTTTCCATCATCTTCCTAAGATCTTCCACTTCTCCCACCAACATCGCCACCTCTGTACACCCCTTGCACGTGAACACACTAGTGCTCTTCCTCATCTCGGCCCAGGAGATGGTGCACCCCGAGCTGTCAAACTGTATCCAGCTGCTACAGTTTCCGCAGACCAGATGCCTGCTTGGTGCCATGATCGTGTCGATCAATCTAGTCGTTCGTCGGTAGTCTTAAAAAAGACTGTTTTTTTTCACCTGGTATTTCCCCCGGGGAAATGTCCTAAGGTTTCCTTTTTAAAATCCTATATTTCCTTCCTTTAACATCAAGCCTGAAGAGGATGAATATACTAAATGTACTAACATAGAACTTAGTCAGTTAATAGTTCCGGATGGAGTCAGATGCCGAGATCCGAATTGTAAAAGTCGCATTCATCAGGCTGAAATTTCTGAATTCCATGACTCTATTATGGGTTCTCTAACTGCATGTAGCCAACCACTTACTGCGCCTAATAATCGTGACATTAAACAAGCCAGTGTTCCCGGCTGGAATGAGTATGTCAAAGAGCATCATGATGCTGCTATGGATGCTTATTGGCTTTGGCGTGAGTTGGGTAAGCCGAGGAATGGGGATGCCTTTACCCTGATGAAATTGTGTAGAAGTCGCTTTAAATACGCTCTCCGAAAATGTAAGAGGGACAAAGAAACTATTGTATCTGATAGGATTGCCGAAAAAATGTGCCAAACTGATCAGCGCAATTTCTGGAAAGAAATTCGGTGTACTATGAACAGTAACGTTAAACTGCCCACATGCATCGATGGCGTCCATGGAGACTGTAATATCGCTGCTATGTGGAAGCACCATTACAGTACTATATTCAACAGTGTTCCGAACAGTTGTTGCGCTAAAGCTCATGATGATATATTCAATAATACTAACATTGTATTTGACAAAGAAATTAATGTCAATGTTGAAGAAATGAAAACTATAGTTAATGGCCTTGCCTGTAATAAATCTCCTGGTCTGGATGGTGTATCTGCCGAACACATGCAGGTTGCTGGTCCTAAACTATGTGTACTTATGTCTATGGTGATATCGTCTATCTTTACTCACGGTTTTATCCCCAGGTCTATGATGGAATCGGTTATTGTTCCGGTAATTAAGAACAAAAACAAGCGCATAAATGACAAAGGCAATTATCGACCTATATGTCTGTCCAATGTATGTTCGAAGATCGTTGAAATGGCTTTAGCTCGTCGTCTGAGTGATTATCTGCATAGCAGTCACAATCAGTTCGGCTTCAAATTAGATCATGGAACTGAGCTATGTGTATTTACTTTCAAAGAACTGCTGCGTTTTTATGTTGAACACGGTTCAGCGATGCATGTTGCTTTTTTAGATGCTTCTAAAGCCTTTGATCGCGTCAATAGGTGCAAGCTTTTAACTAAGCTAGAAAATCGAGGAGTGGCGAAATATATATTGCGTCTGATTAGCTACGATTTTATTTCACAACATATATGTATACGGTGGGGGAATTCCTACTCGGATTTTTTTACATCTACGAATGGAGTGAAACAGGGTGGTATTCTCTCTCCGCTCTTTTTTAATGTCTACATGGACAATCTTAGCGCACAACTCAATTCACAACATATCGGCTGTAGCACTGGTGACGTTGTTGTAAACCATATGTTATATGCTGATGACATTGCACTATTTTCACCTTCTGCGAAGGGCCTGCAAAAGTTGCTGGATATGTGTTTTACTTACGGATGTAGTCATGACATCCAATTCAACCCGTTGAAATCGGTGGTTATGTATATTGACTCTCGTAAACTTGGAGCTGCTAGGCCCATGGTGATTGGTAGCGATCAGCTAAACTTTGTTTCGTATTATACCTACCTTGGTCATATCATCTGTGATGATCTGTCTGATGAATCTGATATGAAAGCTAAAGCGAGGCAAATGTATGCGAGAAGTAATATGCTTAGACAGCGCTTTCACTTTTGTTCTGCTGATGTTAAAAACAAATTGTTCTCTACATTTTTTAATAATATATACATGTGTGCTCTATGGGTGAAGTGTACTAAGTCTACTTTCCATATGTTTATAGTATCTTATAACAACTGCTATCGTATACTGCATAGATTGCCAATGCGCTGCAGTGCCAGCGGTATGTTCGCTGCAGCTAATGTTAACTCAGGCAGTGCAGTGTTTAGAAAATGTATTTACAGTCTGATGACCAGAATTAATCGGTCGTCCAATGATATTATTTGTAACGTTGCGAATGGTGACGTGTATTTATTGTCTACACTTCGGAGACGCTGGTTGATTCAATTGTATAACTTTTAATCTTGTTTTTTAATATGGACCATGTACTGCGTCTGCAATAAAACTTTTATTATTATTATTATATTAACAAACTACTTGCGTGTCCAGAACAATAATAATAATAATAATATGAATGATTCTGATATTTATATCGGGCCTATTTATATTGATTTATTTATAAACGTCGAGTCGTAAACATCCGTGAGCAAAAGGTGATTTGATTGCAGAAATCGGTCCACCAATGCGTAATTCCAGCGAATGCATCAAAATGGCGGCATGTTTTCGACCTATCTTACAGACGTTCAAACATCGTTATGTGCGCGTGATATGTCCTCAATTATTGCATAGTTATCTTAATTGTAACATAGATGCCTTATTGGCCACGGATGGTCAGTTTTAATAAAGGATGATCATGGATTGCGAAACTTGTTCGATGCTTTCGTTCCGGTGACGTTTCACATTAGCCAACGCTGATTGGCTCATGCTCTCACTTCCGTCAACAAACACACGTGGGCACCGGCTAATGTCAGCCTATCGATAGACGAACGACAGTTTGATAGCTAATATTTAGCTAATAATGACATAATAGTTATGGTTGTTCATAATATCATCTTATCATCTCCCAATCATCAAAGCCAAGTAAATTATTAAGGAAATCATATTAACCCAGTACAATATTTGAGCAGCATAAATAATAAATATCAATCAGGTAGGCTAACTTATCTGGGAATAATGCTAATATTATACTAGTGAATTATTTTAATTACAAATATATATTGTTTTATTTGATCATTGCTCATGGTTGATTTATACGCGTTTTGTGCGTACAAGATATGATTATTCGATACTAATTACACTAATTAATTATTTTCTGTTCGTTATATAGTTGATGATTTGTTTATTTATTTAGTTAGATGATAAGCTGGCTTTCTGTAAAACTCGTTGCAAGCACTAATATTAATTGATTTATACACATTTTTGTTTGTACAAGACATGATTATTCGATGCTAATTACACTCACTAATTATTATCTGTACTTTATTTAGTTGATAATTAGTTTACTTTTTAGTTAGATGATAAGATGGCTTTGTGTAGATCTTGTTATTATAGCACTGATATTGGTTGAGGCATATGTATCTTTGTGCATACATGTATGAACTATGAATATTTGATCCTAATTACAGTAATTAATTATTAGCTTGTTAATTATTAACAATAGCCAACGTCTGTCTGCATTTTTATAATCAGGTAAACTGAGGTTGCTTGTCATAGATTTTGTATTGAGGCTGCTGCATTATTATGCACAATAGGATCATTTAACTATCAGTTCTTTATTCTGGTCACACACTTTTACAAGTGAACGTTTTTTGTGTTACAATCATGTGATGCTATGAAGATTAATTAATTGTGATATTTAATCATACTGCATTTACAACTGAACGTTTTTGTGTCACAATCATGTGATGCTACATGATGATGAATTAATTGTGATATTTAATCATGTGATTAATGCATTTACAACTGAACGTTTTTTTGTGTTACAATCATGTGATGCTATGAAGATTAATTAATTGTGATATTTAATCATACTGAATTTACAACTGAACTTTTTTTGTGTTACAATCATGTGATGCTATGATGATGAATTAATTGTGATATTTAATCATGTGATTTATTGCATTTACATGAGAAAGTTTATATCATGTGATGCTATGATGTTGAATGAATTATGATAAAGATAAATATGATTGATGAATTTACATGTGAAAGTTTATGTCACAATCATGTCATGGTATGATAATGAATGCATTTATATGTAAAAGCTGCTTGACATTTGCTTATTCGTTCATGTTATTAATGCAGTTATATATGAAACGTTCTATGTTTTATGAACTACTGTATGATATAATTAATCATACAATGTTTTTTTACATTATGTTTACTCACTATTTCAATATATATATATATATATATATATATATATATATATATATATATATATATATATATATATATATATATATATATATATATATATGTACATTATTAAATACTATTTTAAATCTCCACCGTTGTTCGTTTTCATTCAATACTTAGAGATACATTTAAATGTATCGTCAACATCGACTGCGTGAAATTGGACTGCGGCGTGGAGTCTCGCGGGATAAAAATGGACTGCGGCGGGGACTCGCGGGGTTAAATAGGACATGGACATTTGACCCCTGCACACCCTGTTTAAAATTTTGCACACCCACTTTCAAAATCCTGCCTAACAGCCTGGTTTTGTGTCACGGTGCGTGTCAGTTAGGGTCCCTATCGTTCAACGTTAAATACCCGGTCGAATAGCCTCGGTCTTTTTATATTGAGACGTAGACCTAGGCTGGGCTGGAGTAGGGCCTATTCCACGGAACAAAGCAGAATCTGCAGAACAGATTGTCCGAATCACAACTTCACCTATTATGGTGCAATACTCACTGTGATTTTTAACCAAACTGATACTCGGCAATTAGTTCACTGATCATCTAATGAAACCTGTCGTATTATATTAATTAATAAAAATGAGATTAAGGTACCGGAGTATATTAATATGCCACATAACACCGTGGAACTAGCAAAATCCACAGATTTCCATCTAATGAATGGTTGCTCGCCTGCTGGCACTAACTGGCTGCTGAAACCTGTTGATTTTTGGGCGTTCCGTGGGATATTAAGATTACTGGGGGGGGGGGCACCTTAATCTCACTTTTAGGAATTAATATTGTAGGACAGGTTTCATTGTATATTCAGTGGACTATTTGCCATGTATCATTATGTTGCGAAACACATAGCCAATATTACGCGGTTTGTTACACCAGTGACCAGGTAAAGTTGAGATTCGGGCGGTCTGTTCCGCAGATTCCGCTTCGTTCCGTTGATCACTCCAGCCCGCCTGCAATGCAGCCCGCCTACTAGGCTTAGGCCTACCCAGGCATGTACGCAGGATTTTTGGTAGGGGGGTTCGAAATTGAAGAGAGGCAAATAAGACATTAGTGAATGAATGTAACAGGGGGGGGGGGGGCGGTGGACGAGTAGGTTGGACTGGCGACCGGGTGGTCCATTGTTCAAATCCCGCTGCGGCAACTTATTCGTTTCGGAACTTATGACAATTCCGTTTACCCCGCTTTGCCAGGGTCTTTCGGAGGAGACACTAAAAGCCGTCGGTCCCTTCTATATGGTGTCTATATGCCAGGGGAAGTAAAATATCCCACCAGTCTGCACTGGACATTTGTAACTTGTCGTGGACTCCACCACCCACTCTTAGAGACCACATGTCATCATTGACCACACTGGAAATAAGTCTTTCGTGTGTTATCCTGTGAACATGATGTGTTCCAAATTAAATCAAATCAAATCAAATCAACAAATCCACACGGTGAGGTCTCAAAATTCTTAGTTTTTTGTGGACACTCTAGGCCTAAGCTTCTTAGAACTTAGTTTGTGATTACAAATCAAAGGTTCTTTAAATATAATTAGAATATTGACCTCAATTGTTCTAAAATGGTATTGCTATAATAGTTTGTCATGCTGTCAGTGTAGGCCTATGTCCCACTATTGAGTGATTATCAACATTAATGTATAGACAGACAACCAGACATGTAGAACAATTTATTAATTCCAACTAGTTATGGTATGCAATTAAACAATACCACTCAATACCGATCCAAAAGAGACCTGTGCTAAGACGTGAACGATAGCTGAGAGGCAACCCACGACTAATTATTAGACCCGTTGCCTCTTACGTTCTCAACCTCAGGCATACATGCTATATCAACGTCAATAGATATGGGAAAGTGATGCGAAGAACACCCAAAATGCCATATATAAACATTACGAATTATACTATGTCCATCCTCTATAATATATGAGTCTATGGATAAACAATGGTTTAACCACGATGGTGTGCTCAAGTATTCACTCACTACGTAAATGAATCACACGGCAGAAATCTCTCACTTTAGATAATGATACTCCTATTACTTTCCTTGCAGAACAATTGAAGTCGGTTACCAAAGACGGCTTTCGTCATTGATATGATAGTTATAGTGTCGCATATATCATCAATTATTGAAAGGGACGTAATTATACACAGATAATGATTCTCAATAAATCCATCATCATTATGTACATCCTCGTTCGGCATATACACGCATAGTAGAATTTTTTAAATCGTACTATCAAGCGATATCTGAATACCGGTAAGCCAATCGACTTCATATGTTACTACCTTCCAGAGACATCCAAGCATTTACGCCACATGTTCGCAATATTTCCATGGATATGACGTCAACGTAGCCCATCTCTACAATCGACAGTAGCTGCTCCCACGCCGTGAAAATCGTATTAAAACAATGCAACTGGTGACACACGGTACGCACACACTGCACCCGCATATATAATAATATAATATAGTAATCATATACGCGCACGCACGCACGTACATCCGCATGTACGCGAGCCCGCCAGCGCACCCGCATGCGCACCCACACGCGCACGACACATGCATACATATGTGCAACCTCACACGCGCACGCACGTGCATGCACCCGCAAGCGCACGCCACGCGCACACACGTCCATACCCTCACCACGAATACACACATGCGCACCCTCACACACGCACACTCACGTACGCGCACGCATACACTCATGTGCCCGCAGACACGTACGCATATACGCTCGCATGCACGTACGTACATATACGTCCGCACACACGTACCCACAAACGTACGGATACACTGAGCCCGCATATATAATAATAATATAATATAATGATACTATACACTGTACATGCATATATACACACACGGACGCACACCTGCATGTACGCCAGCGTGTACACGCATGCTTGCCCACACGCACATGCATGCATAGACACTGCGCAGCCTCACGCGCGCACGAATGTGCCCGCACCCGCAAGCGCCCATTCGCACGCGCCCACACGCGCAAACACCTGCAGACGATTACGCACACACATACGCACACATGCGCACCCTTGCACGCGTGCAGTCGCGTACGCACATGCGCCCACGCACACGTATGCATGTATACGTTCGCATGTACGTATAGGTAGACCATACATACACGTACGCACACACGTACGCACAAACTGCGCCCGCATATATAATAATATAATATAAAAATAATACATGCATATATACGCGCACGCACGCACACATGCACGCACACACGCACGCGCACCCGTAAGCGCGCGCACACACGCGCCCTCACGCACATGCAACACCGTATTATAGAATATAATGTCATTATTATTATCATTATGCAGCATTAACTGTGGTGAGGTCTACGGGCGGATGAGCCCCGAGGAAGGTAGGCGGACGTGAGTAGTATATAGACAACTATATACTACTGACGTGCCCCAAGATGGGTAGTGATGTTTGAGGTTTAAATATAAATTCAGGTCATCAAATAGAATTAGACGCAAGAGACAGGCGGAAACTACAATATGTACTCTATATTTTGGCACTATGAAAGTTTGACAAATTACAATGAAAAGTTTATGAATTTGAAATAATTAAAAAAAAATTGTTTTTACTTTTAACTCCAAAAATACGTTTTCGTCCCACAATGTTTCTATTTTTGACTTGTGAGCCTCATATTTCCGTGAGAAGTGCATTGATGAATGTGCAACAGTGTCATATTTCCGGAATTACCAAAACAAGAATTGTAACGAAGTAAAAGCCAAGTGGCGGACGTGCCCCGTAGGCGGACTGGCCCCGGTCTCCCCTATATAATAGGCCCTATATTATAGGGCCTATTTAGATTTGAAATTACGGGTGTGGCAATTATCGATGTTTTTTCAGTATTTTTCGTAATTGGACATCAAACGCTCCATGGGAGCAATATCCGAGGGCCTTCTAGCGAATTTGTTCGTAGGAGCCTATTACCGCGCCACTCATTGTGACGATGGATCGCTATAGCAACATATCGTTACTCAGGTTGCCGTTTTGGCCGATAATTCCTGAGTACTTTTGCTACTCTTTGGTAACTAAGCTCGAATATCTAGACACAATTTAATATGGCGCGATAGCTATATGCAAGTGCCTGGGCGTAGCGCTTTGCAAAGTTAGAAAGAAAGAAAAACCTGGATAGAGATCTCCCCACCCGCGCACCCTTCTATCCAATTTCTTTGGAAACCTATCACTTTCTGACATGGACGGAACACTCATATCGCAATGACTGTCTAACAACATAGGCCTACGTACAAAAAATACGCACCCTGGGCATGTCACGAAATGTAGGCCCTATACTATAGACGAAAAACTTTATTTTGGGTCGATTTTCCACACAAAAATTCCGAATGAGATCTGGACCCACCCACCCACTTCGGCATGTCCCCACTTCCATAGTTATCTTGGATTTTCTGAATTTGTTTAACTTTGCAGAACGCCATACTAACTTAAAAGTAGGGGCCTAGTTGTTTGCTTGTTCCACATGCACAGCACCCAGACTAGCGCGCGGCTCGCACCGTAGTCGGGTGGCACAGGGGGCATACCTGGAAGTCGAGTACATACGAAATGTTTTGAGCGTTTCTGGTACTTTGAAGTATGCTGATTCAGGAACTGCATGATGCCACTCGGGAAACATTGAGCAATTTTTTTTAGAACCATTTTAAAATCACCCCTGTCAGCCAAAACATTATTGCATTGTTTACGCGTATTGCGCGGCTACGCTACTAATTATCGCATTCAAACAGAACGCCCGCGTCTGCGAGCATTTGCTATTTCTGTAAATCTATGCACATTATTGCATTTCTTTGTTATACACAAATATTATATAATACGAACACTTACTTGTGAAAAGCATATAATGTTCGTATTCCCATAATTACAGTTATTATAACAGATTTTTGGTGTGTGCGTAAATCACATGCCGTCACGCTGTGTATGTATTTCTATAATTTTATAACGATAGGAGCATCAGGGAATTTTTTTTAAAATACTAAACACACAATTTAGATATCAAATAATCGTTATAATCAGCAGGTTGTGTAGCAATAGAGTAATTTGTATAGCCGTACATGCAATGCCAACAGCCTGATGGGAACTTGCGTGCCTTGAACGTGCCTTCCGTGCATGGCATAATTGCACACACATGCGACGGTTTTCTCTAGTTCTCATAAATCTTACACCGTGATTGTTGGAGGCTCAATGTTGCCAAAGGCTTCCATAGGACGCAAGTACTGGTATGTTGCGAGATCGGTTGGAGGCAGGTAGATTTTCCTTGGGCGTATCCATTTACAGGAAGAGACAGTAGAGAGAGTGAACGCATTCAAATAAGCATCTGGGACCGACGTTAGAGGAAGATGGAGAACTGGATACAGAAGTCCCCCTCAGCGTGCAGAACGGTTAGAAGAACTGGAAGAGAATCTGTGTAGTGTTGAGTGACAGAAAATGAACGTATAGACCCTAGAGGAAGCTGTACATGACAGTGGTAAGATCGGAGCAGGGACATTGCAGAAGGCACAATAAAAGAAATTGCTATGATGGATATGGGAAGTTACAAAGGTCGACAGGATAACGAATGAAAGATACTGGATCGAAGAACCGAAAGTGGGAGAAATCGCAATGGAAATCCAATATAGGATGCGGAACTGGTACGGGCATATGGTGAGAAGAGAAGAGCACTGCATAGGTAGAATGACGATGGAAATGTACGGAAGAGAGGAAGGCCTAAGATAGGATGGTTGGATAGAGCGAGTGGTGATATAAAAGAGAATGGAGTGTCAGGGAGGGAATGACTCACCATGTGATCATTGTTGACACAGATGTTTTCCATTTGCCGAACAGCCGACTGTATCACAACGCGAATATACCCGTGTCATCGGCTACAACATTGATGTGTTCATCGTCTTGGTCGATGGAAGATTTGATCAAGCCGTTGATGTGGCAACCATGTTTACATGTAGGCCCAACACTGTTTCCTCCCCACTGCATTTGCATTGTATATATATACGTGAGTCATTTTCTTTGCTGATGACAATGTTGATCAGGTTCTATTTGTTGTAGGTAATTTCATGATTGTATCCATGTAGGCAGATTCGTTTCAATAGTCAGCTTGATCGTGTGACACATCGCTGCTGCTCCTCTCCTGGCTCGTTTTGATAGATCATTCGTCATATCCATCGAATATTCCTACACGTGCGGTTCTTCATTGTCCTTATGAAGTTATGCCGAATCTGTCGGAAGTCCTATTGCTTCTCGCTTCCATGGACGATGACGACGACAGGTTCCCTGTTCTTCTCGTTCCAGTTGCCCGGTTTATGTGGTAGTGGTGCCTATGTATTTTCCTCAGGCACCCGTAACAGTCGAATAGATCTGGAGGAAGTGGCGTCAGCTTGAATAACAGAAGTGTATCGAGGCAGGGCCAATCGGGGGAGTCACATTCCTTCTGAGAAATTAAAAGTAGTCTGCCGTAAGGTTGAGACCCCTATCCATGTCATAAACGCAGACCCTCCGTATTTGTGTATCTTCATTCAATGTCTTTATTGTGATCACTTGTGAATGGACGATTTTGTGGGAACTGCTGGCAGACTGCATTGCAACCATGCCTGATTATTGCTCTGCTGATGTGTTTACGGGTCGCCACATTAGTTCCTATAACATGGTCCAGTTTGAATGTTTAAGCACTTGTGTACAGTGTAGGCACTCTACATGTGTCATGTTATGACATGTGGTGATGCCCCCAATTGCACATGGACAGACCTGGCTATGCCAAACCTTACCGGTTTCAACTGTGCCAAACACTGGGAGGAATCTATCTAATAGTAACTATCGAGGACTCGATGGAGAAGAAGAGCAGCTCATTGTCCAAGGCTATGGGAATGTTACCTCCATGCAATTTACTGGCAGCTATAATCGTTGTTGTACAGTACTCAGGGTACCTGCGATACTAAGACATTTGTTTTGTCGACAGTTTGGAAATATACACTTTGACTCTGTCTTGCTGACTTGTGTACAGTGTAGCTCTACATTTACGCGATTAAGCATAGCTGAGAGAACGCTGGTGCACGATAGAAGTTGTTTTGCTACCTAACCTGCTGAAATCTTATCACGATTATTTGATATTTAAATTATTACCTATTATTAAACATGTTTTCCCTGATGCTCCTATCGATACAAAATGATAGCAATACATAGACAGCGTGACGGCATGTGATTTACGCACACACCGAAAATCTGTTATAATAACTGTAATTATGGGAATACGAACATTATATATATTCACAAGTAAGTGTTCGTATTATATATTATTTGTGTATAACAAAGAAATGAAATAATGTGCATGGTTTTACAGAAATAGCAAATGCTCGCAGGCGCGGGCGTTCTGTTTGAATGCGATAACTAGTAGCGACACCGCGCAATACGCGTAAACAGTGCAATAATGTTTTGGCTGACAGGGGTGATTTTTAAATGGTTCTAAAAAAAAGTGCTCAATGTTTCCAGAGTGGCATCATGCAGTTCCTGAATCAGCATACTTCAACGTACCAGAAACGCTCAAAACATTTCGTATGTACCCGATTTCCAGGTTCGTCTATGTTTTGCATTGGCTGGCAACCCGACTACCGCGTCTTAAAAACGTAGTCATATGCCTAAATTTGGTTGCGTGCTCGCATCCTTGTTTTTTCTACATTTTTCCGAGACTCGGCAGCGACCTTGACCGTCTGGGGATAATCGCGTGGCACATGCATGAACGAGGCGGGATGGGAGGCAATTATGAATAGACGTTTATTGCTAAAACTAATTTCCATTAATTATAGTAATAATAAAATCATTTCCCTGTCTACAGTATAACCCCAGAACAGTTTGGTCTGCAGCGCACCCGACTATCCGGGCTATCTGTTGAAAATGCGCAGCAAAGCCTGGCTATGATTAATGCTGTTCTCAATAACGAATCCGGCTCGGCACTGGATATCGTGGTGCTGAATGCTGGTGCAGCGATTTATGTTGCGGGCCTGACAGAAACACTGGAAGCCGGTATTACCAGAGCAGCCGAAGTGATCGCAGATGGTCAGGCAAAAGCGGTGTTCCAGCAACTCATTGTTTTTCCCCGGAACACATGACAGAGATGATCCAGTAAAAAGCTCTTGGGTAGGTTGTGGCTGAGGTACGAAGCCCAACCTACACTGCTGCTCATATTATGTGGATCCGCTACCTTGCCCAAAAAAATTACTAACAGACTGTTCAATATAAAATTATGACGAATTCCGATATTTTAAAGAAAATCCTGACGCGCAAGCAGGAAGAAGTTGCTGAACGGCGTGCGCGTGTGAACTTGCAGGCTATCCGGCAACAAGCGGGTAATGCTGATAAGACGAGAGGTTTTATCTATGCTCTGCAACAACAGGTCGCCACAAATCAGGCGGCGGTTATTGCTGAAATTAAGAAGGCATCACCGAGCAAAGGTGTGATTCGTGAAGACTTTGAACCGGCGGTGATTGCAGCAAGTTATCAACGTGGTGGTGCTACCTGTCTATCTGTGTTGACCGATATAGATTTCTTTCAGGGTAGTGATGCCTATCTGCAACAGGCGCGCTCGGCGGTTTCTCTACCAGTATTGAGAAAGGATTTTACCATCGATCCCTGGCAGATTTATGAAGCCAGATCATTAAACGCTGATTGTATTTTGTTGATTGTTGCAGCGTTGACAGATCAACAATTGCAGGAGCTGTTAGGGATTACCCATGAGCTGGGTATGGATGCCCTTGTTGAAGTGCATGATACCGAAGAAATGGCACGTGCGCTGGCATTACCAGCACGTTTAATCGGCGTCAATAATCGCAACCTACGAACCTTTGAAACCTCACTGGATACTACGCTAACGCTTAAAAAGGATTTCCCTGCTGATCGATTACTGGTAACCGAGAGTGGTATTCACAGCAGGGAAGATGTGGACAAAATGCGTACTAATGGAATACATACTTTCCTGGTAGGAGAAGCATTTATGCGTGCCGATGAGCCAGGCGAAAAGTTAAATGAATTATTTTCGTAGGTGGAGCATGCAGGATAATTCTGAACTTGCATCTGCACCTAGAATTAATTCTGGGTTACCGGGATTAACGCGTCCCAAACACCACTATGGTTTTCCCTTTAGCCGTAAGCAGTCCCTGTTCAACCAGCGACTTCAGTACGCGCCCAGCCATTTCCCGAGAGCAACCGACTATCCGGCCGAGTTCCTGACGAGTTACCCTGATTTGCATGCCGTCAGGATGGGTCATGGCATCCGGTTGCTTACACAGATCCAGCAAGGTGGCAGCGATGCGACCAGTGACATCCAGAAAAGCCAGGTTACCCACTTTGCGGCTTGTGTTACGCAGGCGACCGGCCATTTGTGAAGCCAGTGCAAACAGGATATCTGGGTTTTTCTCAGCGATCTGCCGGTAGCGGTTGTAACTGATTTCTGCCAGCTCACATTCGGTACGTGTGCGTACCCAGGCGCTGCGATTGATTTCTTCGTCAAACAGGCCCAGCTCGCCAAAAAAGTCACCTTTATTGAGGTAGGCAAGGACAATTTCCTTACCCTCATTATCTTCCATGAGTACCGAAACTGAGCCACTGACAATATAATACAGCACATCCGGCTGGTCACCTTCATAAATAATCACACTTTTTGACGGATAACGGCGTCGATGGCAATGCTCCAGAAATCTGTCGATGGAGGATTTTTTCTGTTCGGTGCCGGGTCTGGCTATTGTGTTTAACATAATTTAGAAGTACCTTCGCTGGCCAAATGTGATGACGCTTTATAGGTTGTAATAACGGACAATCTGGCTGAATCTAAAATCAGCAGAGAGTCATTCCACTGTGTGCGGACATCTTTGAAGCAATATTCTGGAGGCTATTTTATGAAAGCACGGGTTAAATGGGTGCAGGACAAGACATTTCTTGGAGAAACAGGCAGTGGTCATGCCGTGGTAATGGATGGACCACCAGAGCACGGTGGTCGTAATCTCGGCGTACGGCCAATGGAAATGCTGCTGTTGGGGCTGGGTGGCTGTACGGCGTTTGATGTCATGATGATTTTGGAGAAATCGCGCCAGTCGGTAACGGATTGTTATGTTGAAATAGAAGCCGAAAGGGCCGAGACAGACCCGAAAATTTTCACTAAAATACACGTGCATTTTGTGGTTAAGGGTAATGGAATTGCCGAAAAGCACGTCGCACGGGCTGTTCAATTATCGGCTGAAAAATATTGTTCAGCGTCTATCATGCTCGGCAAGGTAGCCGATGTGACACACGATTATGAAATTATCGAGGAATAAACTGTGAAAAAACCGGCAGCGACAGCGGGAATGCGCCACGTGGCGCTGAATGTCCGCGATCTTAAACGTGCAGAAGCCTTTTATGTTGACTTACTGGGAATGCAGGTTGAATGGCGGCCGGATGCAGAGAATGTCTACCTGACCTCAGGCAATGATAATCTGGCGTTACACAAAACAGAGCAGGAAGATTGTGTGGGCACACCGCAACGTCTTGACCATATCGGCTTTATTCTCAGCACACCGGAGCTGGTGGATGAATGGTATGAATACTTGTTGGCGAACGATGTCGAAATGAAAAGTACAGCGAGATCGCATCGTGATGGCGCGCGCAGTTTTTACTGCAGTGATCCCGAGGGCGTTATTGTGCAAATGATTTATCATCCACCGATTGCCTGAACTGACATGACTGTAATACCGCAAAATATCAAGCTACAGGGTTTTAATAATCTGACCAAAACTCTGAGTTTCAATATTTATGATATTTGTTATGCCGAAGTTGAGCACGAACAGAAGTATATTGAATATATTGACGAAGAATACAATGCGGAACGTCTGACACACATATTGAAAGATGTTTGCGAGATTATTGGTGCGAACATTCTTAACATTGCCCGCCAGGATTATGAGCCGCAAGGTGCGAGTGTCACCATGCTGATCGCTGAAGATTCGATTCTACCCAACGCATCGGGTAACAGCGCCAGGCCTGGTCCATTACCCGATGCTGTGGTTGGGCATCTCGATAAAAGCCATGTCACGGTGCATACCTATCCCGAAATTCACCCGGATGGTGGTATCAGTACTTTTCGTGTTGATATTGATGTATCGACCTGTGGTGTTATTTCGCCATTGAAAGCACTGAATTATCTGATCCACAGCTTTGAATCCGATATTGTCATCATGGATTATCGGGTGCGTGGATTTACCCGCGATGAGCAGGGTAAAAAGCATTTTATCGACCATAAGATCAATTCGATTCAGAACTTTCTCTCGCAGGATACCCGTGAGCGTTACCAGATGCTCGATGTGAATGTTTATCAGGAAAAAATCTTTCACACCAAAATGCGGCTGAATGAATTTGTACTGGATGATTATCTTTTTGGGATAAAACTGGAAGATCTGGCGACTGCCGATATTGTAAAAATCAGCCAGCGCGTTGAGCGTGAAATGAATGAAATATTTTACGGTCGCAATGACGATTAACCTGGCCCTAAAGTTACAAATTTATATTCTGCAGGTCAGCAATCAATCCTTCAAAGCTGGAAATTCCAACAAAACCGTCCAGTGCTTTTTCACCCGATTGACTATCGGGCAGGGTGATGCCGCGTAAATGAGTAATGCCATAATTACGCGCAGCTTGCAATACAGCGAGGCTGTCATCGACAAACAGCGTGGCGTGTTTCTTGAAGGGATCAATTTTCTCTAGCTCCGTCCAGAAATCCCGGTGTTCCTTTGGCAGGCGAAACTGGTGTGAACTGATCAGCTCGTCAAAGTGCTTCCGCAGTCCGGTAACATCCATTTTCAGATTCACCACTTTGTGATGCGCGTTGGTCAGTAGTACAACCCGCTTATCGTGATCACGAAGCTGCAGCAGGAATTCATAGGCATGAGGGTGAATCTGGATCAAGTGTGCCAGTTCGAGCTTCAGGCTGGCGACGTCAAGATCCAGCTCATGACTCCAGAAATCCACACAATACCAGTCAATTGTCCCCTGTAAGGACTGAAAACGGGGGTACAGAGACTGTTTGGCGGCATCCACGCTAATCTGGTGCTTTTCAGCAAAACGCAGCGGTATATGCTCCAACCAGAACTGATTATCAAAATGCAGGTCCAGCAACGTGCCATCCATATCAAGGAAAACGGTGTCTATTTGCTGCCAGGGTAAAGAATCACTCATAACAACCGATTATACAGGGACTGGAGAGCACTTCTATTAATCAGAATTTTCGTCTGAGTTCAAGACGGATGAATTTTAAGAACCGCAGTGTATAAGGCATACATGAGGATCGCAAAAATTATCCAACGCAGAAATCAGACGAAAAGACGATGATTAGAGGTGCCCTGGAGAGATATCATCCATCATACAGGTTTTCCGTATACTGGGAAAGTTATCACTTTCGCGTATCATTGCCTGTTAATACAACTTTAAGTTAAGGAATTTATTCACAATGAATCAGACACTAGTTGCGCCTTCAACCTATCTTGCCGCTGTTCGCGATCTGGCGAAAGTGGCCGGCGATAAAATTCTCGAAATCTACGACACAGACTTTAATGTTGAATCAAAGGCGGACGAATCGCCGCTGACAGCGGCGGATATGGCGTCGCATCATGCGATTGTTGATGGTCTGAAGGTACTGACACCGGAAATTCCTGTGCTGTCAGAGGAAGACGCCAAGATTTCTTTTGAAACACGCAGTAGCTGGTCGCGTTACTGGTTAATTGACCCGCTTGATGGCACCAAGGAATTTGTCAAGCGCAACGGTGAATTCACCGTCAATATTGCGCTGATCGAAGATGGCTATCCTGTGTTGGGCGTTGTTTACGTGCCTGTCACGGGTGTGACCTATGCTGCTGCACGTGGTGAAGGTGCTGTGAAAGACATGCCAGGTGCCGGTGAGAAGAAAATCAGCGTCAGACAGTTGGGCAATGGCCCTGTAGGCGTGGTTGGCAGCCGTTCACACCAGGGTGATTCGCTGAAAGCTTTCCTGGTGAAAATGGGTGATCATGAAATTGTCAGCATGGGTAGCTCATTGAAGATTTGCCTGGTGGCAGAAGGGGCAGCAGATATTTATCCGCGTCCTTGGCTTAACTTCCGAATGGGATACAGCTGCTGCACACTGTGTTGTTGAAGAAGCCGGTGGAGAGCTGAAAAATGTTGAAACACTGGAGCGTCTGAAATACAACACCAAGGATTCGTTGCTGAATCCTTTCTTCCTGGTTATAGGTGATGATAGCCGCGACTGGGGACAGTATCTCTAACACCAGCTTTTAGGTGCCCGCGTGGAACCGTTGCGTTTGTTCCACCTACCGGTTTATATTACCAGCCGGTAGGGGCGAATCCACGGCATTTACCGGTACTGTTTTCCGAACAGTCTCAGGAATTAAAATCCGTTCCTCTTCGCTGCAAATTCCAGTATCGCCGTAGCCCCCAGGTGAGTAAGCCAACCGCCAAAATCGCCCCTGAGGTATCAGCAACCCAGTCCCAGATATCCGCATATCGGCCAGGTACATACAACTGGTGGATTTCATCAAATACACCATACATACTTGCCAGCAATACCGCAGAGACACGCTCCTTTTTGCCAAAATCCGGCGCTGTGAAATGAAAGCTTCCCAGAAAAAAAACCGCCAGCACCCCATAGTAAATTGCATGGATGACTTTATCTTCAAATACAAACAGATGTAGGCTCGGTAATGTAGACTGGCTGGAGAGATAAAATTCCAGTGCGATCCAGATGATCGCAGCTAGCAGGGAGAGTATTCGTAGTGGGGGCATGAGAGCGTATCTACGTAAATATTTACTGCAGTGGGTAATTCGCTTTGGCCTAACTGTTAACTTTATTCAGTATTGTTCCTATGACATTCGTAGAAGACAGCAATTCAAGCGAGCGCTCTATATCGGCCTTTTTTGTTTCATTGTCAGCAGTGACTAGCAGAGTTGCGTCTACCTGGGGTGTGAATGCCAGTGCATCTGCACCTTCCAGTACGGGGGTAGATCAAAAATAATAATGCGTTGTGGATATCGGCTTTTCAGTTCCTGTACCAGTGTTCCCATGCGCGGTGAGTTCAGCATTTCCGATGAATTACGGATCACCTTGCCAGCGGGCAATATGGTCAGATCATCAATACCTTTTGGGTGTAACAACAGATCAGATAACGGTGCATTATCCAACAGGTAATCACTGAGTCCTTCGGAAGCCGATAACCCAAACTGGGTATGAACACCTGGATGCCGCAGGTTGGCATCAACCAGAAGCACCGTGTAGCCCACTTCCAGAGAAAGGCTGGAGGCCAGATTCACTGCTGTCGTAGTTTTACCATCTTTTTTTCCCGGGGCTGGTGACAGCCAGCACATTCCAGTCGTGATCAACCAGTCGCTGCAATACCTGAGTACGCAGCATTTTGTAAGCATCAGCGAATTCGTCTTCTTCCTGATGCGCAATAATGCGTTGATTATTTAGATGATCCTGAGTGATATCAACCTTTTTAGTCTGCGTATAATCAATCGGGCCGGTATGTTCAGCCACCTGACCTGCCGGACGCCTTTTGCCGGTTGCAGAACGCTGCATCCGCGGATGTAGCTGATGACTTTCACGTTCGGCGCGCGCCCGTTCTAATGCCTGTTTGATTCTTTCCATAATGCTTAATCGCTATCTATAATTATTGTGTGTGAACTTGTGTATAAACCCATTATAAAGCATTTCAGGTGTTATTCATAATGTCTGCTTTTCGGACAGCTTTGTACCAGAGGACATCCAGTGGGGTCCAGAAGACGTGCACCAGAGACAATATCAGTGCAATGGTGGTGAAAAAAGCCACCAGGCTGCCAATAATCTTCCAGCGTTTGCCGGTTTTTTCTCGCTGTGTGGTCAGGTAAGGGATTTCTGCCAGGGGTGGGCCGCCTGCTGTTGCTGCCAGTGCTCTGGAGCCGTGTAACGTATCAGAAATGCCTTCAGCAACAGCAGCAAAGCCAAGCCCGGAACCCAGCGCCAGTACCAGGCTCAAAAACACAATGGCCGGTCGGTTTGGGCTAATCGGTTCTTCAGGACGAATGGCAGGCTCAATCAGGACAAATTGCTCGCCCTTGCTTTCTGTTTCCAGCTGCTGGGCTATCTGAGCCTGATTCTGCTTGGCTTTCAGTTCCTGGTATTTGGCGGTGGTATTGAGTAAGTCACGGTTGAGCTTGCTGTATTCTTGTTCAACCTGTGGAGCTTCAGTCAAACGGCTTTCATAATCCTGCAGTTTCTTCTCCAGCACAATGCGTTTTTGGCGCAGCGAGCGTATTTCAGAGTTTGCGGCTTCAATTTGTGTTTTCAGCGTAATGAAGGCCGGATTATCCGGATTATTTCTGGCGGCAGTATTCAATTTAGCTGGAGCGACCGGCGCATTTTTAAGCGCAGTAATCTGTTTCTGCAGGCGAATAACATCCGGATGTTGTTCAGAATATTTCTGGCGCAGGGCGCCCATTTCAGCTTGCAGTGATTCAAGCTGTTGCAGATGCGAGGCGGCAGAACTGACATCGCCGGTTTCAAGCTCGAGTCCCTGGATCTCCCGTTTGATACGCATCACATCCGGATGATCAGGGGAATAGCGGGCAATCAGCCGATAATATTCATTGCGCAGAGCCTGTATCCGTGTGGAAGGATCCAGGCTGATGTCAGAACCAAAAGGCTTAACCTGTGCCAGTTGCGAATTCAGGTAGATTTTTCGATCTTCGAGAGTACGAATTTGCGTATTCAGATCGGTAATTTCCCGATCAGTGCGATCCATCATTTGCAGATTCAGTTCTTTCAGCTCAGGCAAAGCATTTGCGTGCAGCCCTTTGAATTCTGCGAGCTTTTTTTCCAATATATTGATTTCATTGTTTAATCTTAGTGTTTCATTGCTTAAAAAGGAGTAGGTTTCCGTGGCTTTCTCTGAACGTTCCTTGAGATTCTCGGCCAGATACAGGCTGGTTAGCTCATTGGTTACTTTTTGCACCTGACCCGCATCGTCACCACTAAAATTCAGTGCAAATGCAATGGTCGCAGAAGTTGGGCGGCCAGAGCGGGGATCAACCACCTCAGCATCAATCATTCGCAGATTGATATTGTCGCGCATCTCTTCCAAAATCTCTTCAGTGGTCATTCGATCACTTTCTTTCTCGTAGAGATCATATTTTTTAATGATATCGAGCAAGTTGCTCCGCGCCATTACATACTGGCTAATCGTCTGGATTCGCTGTGATGCAAAACTGGTGACGGTTGAGGCAACCAGTTCCGGTGGAATTTCCTGTTCCTTGATCAGAATAGTTGCTGAAGAACGATAGGTCGGTGGCCAAAGCAGTGCGGCCAGCAGTCCCAGTAGGAATATAGCACTGGCGATCGCAAGGATAGTACCCCGGCGTCGTTTAAAAGCGGCAATATAGTCAGAAAATTCAAGCGTTTGTTCTTCTTCCATACCTTAAATCCAGAAAAGTGTTTGACTAACGAGACCAGGCAAAGCGTGGCCAGTTATAGGTTAAATTCAGATAAAATGCGTTTTGAACGGCATCATTACTATTGCCTTCGTTGATTTGCTTTTTATAGCGATAATCAACGGAGGCAGCCCAGAACTGCGACAGTTTCCAGTGCAGGCCGGGCGATATTGTATAGTATTCCCGGTCCAGATTGTTAATGGTGCTGGCATCACTGGTGCTTTTGCTGTTATAAAAATTCACCCCAAGCGTACCCCGCAGACGTTCTGAAAAGCGATAATCGTTGGACAGTCCGGCGCGAGTCACCTCAATTAATCGCCCGGAAACCGAACTGCTGACATCCCGGCTTAAGGTTATTCCATGCGAACCGCGCTCGGTCTTTTTCGTCAGGCTACCGCTGAAAACCGTTCCGTCATCATCCACCTTGGTGGTTACCGGAATAGGTATGGTATTACTGACAAAGAAAACTCGGGAGAATTTTGTCGTTGTTCTACGGGCGCCAGCAAACAGTGTGCCGGATACGGATTCTGAAAACTGGTAGCGCACGCCAGCCTGCAGGTTAGTTACACGAGATAGCACATCATTATCGCTATCCGTCAACGTCTGGCTGACAATCAGGCTGCCGATAGCTCGTTCATTGAGACTGCGATTCAGCGATAACTGCCCAGAATGGGACAGATAATCGACATAGCCATTATTGTTGTCGTCATAATCAATATCATTATAAGTGTAACTCAGACTGAGATTGGTTCGTTCACTAAAGCGCCAGCTCCAGTTTGGTCGTAGTGACTGGCGGGTGCGGTCGGTACGACCAAAAACCAGGCCAGTTTCATCCAGCTCGGTATCCAGCGTGGTATCTTTGATGAAATCGACATCCAGCCCGAAATCATGGTGTTCCAGCGATTTTGTAGCGCTCAGCCGGAGATTGGCATTGTCGTCATCCAGCCCGCTTTCATCCGGAAAACGGCGTAAATTTAACCCCGCCGTCCCGCTCAAGCTGGAATCTGCGGTATTTCGACTGAACTTGACGCTGGGTTTGAGTGTGATTTCACTCGAAGCCGCCTCATTATTACCCGTAGTCAGTGTGATATTATCGTTATATCCTGTTCGCAAGCGGACAGATGGATCAATTCGCCACTCGGCTGCCTGCGCTTCCAATGCCAACAGGCAGGTAAAAAAAGGCAAGACTGTCCGTAACATGCAGGATGAGTTCATCAAGTTTCACTGGCGATTAAAATAAGTCTCTATTCTATCGGTATTTTTCCAAACAGCAATGCGTTGTGGGAAAAATTTCTGAAAATGCCAGTTTTCTTCTTAGCTAATACTGTCTGGGCTTTAATATTATCATTAAAGGAGAAAATAACAGTGGGTTGTAAGTCAGTTCGGATCAAACACCGCTCTCACCTGAATGACCTGGCATTAGAGCTAGCAACTCAGGCTGCACACTTTCAGGGCAGTCTGCCAAAGCATATAGCAAGTTCACTTGGCAGATCTGGTTCGTGCCATGAATTGTTATTATAGCAATCTGATCGAAGGACATGACGCGCCACATAGCGCGTAGCGGCAAACTCACCCGGACGATTAACCTTGCCAATCACATAAATCCGGTTGCCATTAAGCTCCTGCACGGAAACAGTGACCACTGGATCAGGAATATATTTTGATAAACGCCTGGAAATATCAGCGCGCAATGTTTCCGCATCACGACCACCCGCCTGGATTTCACCCGCCAGTGGAAAAGTGATTTTTCCATCAGGTAGAACCACTGCTTGCCTTTGCAGGTCTTCCTCTTTCCAGACTGTGATAGCCAGAACATCGCCGGGCTGGATGGTGTAGGCCTGTGTCGTGTCTGCCTGGGCAAAATTTACAAGCCCGGTCAGGGACAGGATCAAAAGTAAACAGCTAACAAACTTTTTCATGGAATCTGATCTTCAGTAAACGTTGAGTTCAATAATATAACAGGAAAGACCGATTGTTTGAATGAGTTGCAGGTGTTGTCAAAACTATCCATCTTTTTCGCGAAGAGAGGCTGGTGAATTATATCAAAATTCAAACTTTCTCACCGACTGGATATCATTCCTGGCTTATTGGCAATCAGTAATTAAAACTGATCGTAATGACCACCAATGGCAAAAATATAAATAAAGTCTTTGTCATATTTATAGATAACACGGTCTTTCCCAGGTGCCACGAGTAACATGGATCATAAATAACGCTTCAGGAAATTGCGTAGTCTTAAAAATCTCACAATCGGACAAATATGCGGACATATTCAGGAGGTGTTTTGCCAGAAGCGATAATAACTGTATGATATATATTTAATTTAATAAATTTATATAAAGGTCGTTTATTCGGACATGAAGACCAAAACTATTCAATCTGCGGACAAAAAAGAATCCGTTTCGATGATGGAGCCAATGAGGCTTTCCGAGGCATCAAAACACCGCCCTTACCTGAATGACCTGGCATTAGAGCTAGCAACTCAGGCGGCACACTTTCAGGGCAGTCTGCCAAAGCATATAGCAAGTTCACTGGCAGACCTGGTTCGTGCCATGAATTGTTATTATAGCAATCTGATCGAAGGACATGACACGCATCCGGTTGATATAGAAAGGGCGCTACAGGAGGATTACAGCAACAATACTCGTCAGCGCCATTTGCAACTGGAGGCCAAAGCACATATTGCAGTGCAGCAGTGGATTGATACAGGAGGGTTAAAAAATCAGGCAACACATGTTGACAGCATCTGCGATATTCACAGACGCTTTTGTGAGTTGTTGCCAGACGAATTACTCTGGATAAAAGATGTTGATACGAATGAGCAGATACAGGTTATGCCGGGACAGTTACGCAAACGTAATGTCCAGGTTGGCAGGCATATTGCCATTAGTCCCGCAGCTTTGCCTCGCTTTCTGAAGCGTTTTGAAGCGGCCTATGATAAGTTGGGTAAAGCAGAGACGATCCTGACGACTGCGGCAGCTCACCACAGATTATTGTGGCTACATCCATTTCTTGATGGTAATGGGCGCGTCACTCGTTTGATGTCACAAGCCATGTTGCTGGATACATTGAAAACTGAGGGCATCTGGTCAATAGCTCGAGGCCTGGCAAGAAATGAAGCCGAATACAAGCGGCATCTTGCGGCCTGTGATTTACCACGGCGGAATGATCTGGATGGTCGTGGCGTCCTAAGTGAAGAAGCCCTGGCAGAATTTACCCGCTTCTTTCTGGAAACCTGCATCGACCAGATCAGCTTCATGGAAACATTGGTGGCACCCGATCAGTTACGGCACCGAATCCTGGCCTGGGTACATGAAGAAAGCCGGATGTCAAAGTTGCCACCACAGGCGGCAACAATTCTGGAGCGGATATTGTATCAGGGTGAACTACCTCGAGATGTTGTTGCTCCGTTATTTGGTGTAACGCCTCGCCATGCGCGGCGTTATGTTGAGCCTCTAGTAGAACAAGGTGTGCTGGTCTCTGAAAATCTTCGCGCTCCGTATCGTTTGGCATTCCCCGCTACGCTTGCGCACCACTGGATGCCAGGACTTTTTCCTGATAAATAATATTCTGATCCAGATTATTGCCCTTCCCAATATTTGTGATGAGGTGGATCATAGTATACTAAATGTATACCTTATTGATGGATTGCAGGAGTTTAACCATGAGTCAGACTACTATGAAAATTGATCGTGATGTGTTGGCTGATTTGCGTGAATTGGCGAGTCTTGCACATCGTTCGCCACAAAAACACTTGCGCCACTGGTTGAAAAAGAAAAAGCAAAACTGCTCAGGTAAAATTAGAAGATATGGAATTTACACCAGAACAGCAGGCTCGGCTTGATGTTGTTCATCGGGTAGAGGCGTCCTCAGCATTAGAGGGTTACGCCCCATTATCCGAGGAAGGAGGTTATGCTTATGAATTACAGAAACAATGGGTTCTTGGTGAAATCACTACCGAAGAAGAAAGAGTCTTACTTAAAAAGCATTATGGTCTTAAATGAAAAGTGCCACACACTAAATTTTTACCTGTTTTTGAGGATAAGCTAACAGGAATACCCGAATCAGAGCGCGATACTGTTGCAGAACCCCAACCTGAACAAGGGCTGATATTTTCTCCTGAAGCTACACCGCAGAAAGCTTCGTGATAGAATTAAGAGCATATGTTTATTTAGGTGATTTAATGATGAAATCAGTAAAATATAGCTACCTGGACGGAAGAATTACTATTGATCCTGATCTGTGTAATGGCAAACCTACTATTCGTGGCAAAAGAATTACCGTGCAAACTATTGTTGAATTACTAAGCGCAGGTGATTCAGAACAAGAAATATTAGAGCAATACCCTTCGCTTGAGAAAGGCGATGTTCGAGCGTGTTTATCTTTTGCCAGCCAATTAATGGATCATAAATACACGCTTCAGGAAATTGCGTAGTTTTAAAATGGCAAAGTACCTGATTGATGTGAATCTGCCCAGTCGTTTTTCCGTGTGGGCAGATGAAGACTATCAGCATGTCGTGCATATTAATGATGAAATGAAAGATAGTGAAATCTGGGAGTATGCAAAAACCAATGATCTTACAATCATAACAAAAGATGCAGATTTTTCTGAAATGGCAATGGCAAGTCAACCGCCTCCGAGAGTTATTCATATCAAACTTGGTAATATGAGAATGAAAGAATTCCATCAGATTATTACAAAAAACTGGGATGATGTGCTTACAATGAGTAATGGCTATAAGCTAGTCCGAGTGTTTAAAAATAAGATTGAAGGCATTGATTGATTGGGCAAGAAATATGGTATCAAGCTGGTAGTCGGCCATGGGAGGCCGTAGGAATCAGAACGCTAACTGGTTAAACTTAATCCCTTCGTCACCTCTTTTCAAAGCAATGTTCCTGCCATCAGCACGACCACTGTTGCTGAATTATATGCTGGAATAAAAGGAAAGAACGAACAAGCCTTGTTGAAAGCCCTGGTTGAATCTTTTGAAGTATACGATCTCAGTATTACCATTGCCGAAGAGGCTGGTGATTAAATCAAAATTCAAACCTTCCCATGGACTGGACATCATTGCGGTATGTTAAGGCACAACCACCACATCACCCGCCTGCAAAATAATATTCTGATCCAGATTATTGCCCTTCTCAATATCACTGTAGCTAAAGCGAATAGATTTCAGCTTGCCATTCTCACGCCGCAGAATCTTGATCTTATTCAGAGCAGCATAGGTTGAAGTACCGCCTGCCATACTCAAGGCCTGCACCACATCCACATAACGCGTAGCCGCAAACTCACCCGGACGATTAACCTTGCCAATCACATAAATCCGGTTGCCATTCAGCTCCTGCACGGAAACAGTCACCACTGGATCAGGAATATATTTTGATAAACGCCTGGAAATATCAGCGCGCAATGTTTCGGCATCACGACCACCCGCCTGGACTTCGCCCGCCAGTGGGAACGTGATTTTTCCATCAGGCAGAACCACTGCTTGCCTTTGCAGGTCTTCCTCTTTCCAGACAGTGATAGCCAGAACATCACCTGGCTGGATAGTGTAGGCCTGTGTCGTGTCTGCCTGGGCAAAATTTACAAGCCCGGTCAGGGACAGGATCGAAAGTAAACAGCTAACAAACTTTTTCATGGAATCTGATCTTCAGTAAACGTGGGGCTCAATAATATAACAGGTAAATACAAGTAACATCACAGAAACGCTTCCGTGCTAGAATGAAATGAGTAATGTTTTTAGGGTATTAAATGTGAAATCAGTCAATATAGCTACTTAGATGGAAGAATTACAATCGATCCAGACTTGTGTAATGGCAAACCTACTATTCGTGGTAAAAGAATTACCGTGCATCATCGTTGATCGTAATGACCACCAATAGCAAAAATATAAATAGAGTCTTCGTCATATTTATAAATAACCCGGTCTTTCAGACTAATGCGGCGAGACCACAAACCTGAGAACTTGTGTTTTAGTAGTTCAGGTTTTCCAGTGCCAGTGCATGGGTCATCACGAAGCATTTCTTTCAATAAGCGGCATAGCGCCTTGTGTAGTTTTTTGTCTTTTTGTCTAAGTTCGTCATATGCAGCCCAGGTATTACCCTCAAATACCAATGATCTCATCTAGCTCTCCGGCAGTAGGCTTATACCCTTTATTTTTTGCATTTGTAGCGGTAGACGCGACTATTTGCCTCATTAAGTCATTGTTTTGTAAGACATACAATGTCTCCTGTTCACGTTCCCAATCGTCTGCACTTACAACGATAAAATCATCACCGCTTCTACGCGTAACTTTAAGCGGTGAATGCTGAGTAACCACCTGTTCTACAAAGCTTTTCAGGTTTTCCCTGAATTTGTTTACACTGATACTGTTCATCTCATACACCTTGAGTCGTACTGTGAATCAGTACATTATAGCGATAAACCCTAAAAGTCAATTGGAGCCCTGCCAACCCTGTACGACGCCGAAGCACGCTGCTACGATTGAGCCCAGGAGCACGACAAACAGCACTCATGGAAACTCGTCCGTAATATGGAGCTATTATGCAAAGAGCACAGGTATTTTTACGGGATGATCAGAAGCAATCATTAAGAACCATTACCGCTAGAACCGGGAGAAAACAGAGCGATCTGATTCGCTCGGGAGTCGATTTGATTATCGAAAAAGAACAACAACGGGTAAGTGACTGGAAAAAACACTAAAACAGGCACTAAAACAGGCACTAAAACAGGCACAAGGTATGTGGAAAGACAGAGATGACATAAGATGAATCTCAGGATCCACTATCGGCGATAGTGGATACGTGACACTTTACCGTTTTGATCGCTCGCTGATACCGTCTATCTACTCGCCTTTCGACATCAAAAAGAAGCGGGTTATTTCCCATAAAGAAGAGCATCAGAAAAAGGCAATAAATCGGGTGATCAGCCACTACTATATATACCGACCTGTTTGAGTGTATAAAAGGCTTGCTGGAAGGTATCCCTCCAATTGCAGTATCGGAATGTGTCAACCTCATATGGACAGTTAATTAAAAATTAAATTATATTTCTCTTTAACCCGCGTGAGTGTTGGGAAGTTCACGACATTACTGACACCTTCTTCAAGGTCTTGAGCCGTGATGGGATTTATCTTTACACTCTTTGGTGGCATTGATGCACGTGGCCGACCTTTGACAAATCGCTCAGGGTTACGCTCGTACCTTTGATCTAGCGAGCGTTGCTTGTCTTTAGATATCTCAAGATAGCGCCCTGTAAACACCTGCTCTGGTGTATAGCCAGCTAAACCACTGTGATGATGATCAAAGTTATACCAATCAAAATAGCTTTCATTCCATTGTGTTGCATGACTGATGCTCTCAAAGCACCCTGGGTAATCAGGCTGATACTTCTGTGTCCTAAACTGTGACTCACTAAATGCATTGTCATTACTGACCCGGGGTCGACTATGGCTCAGCGTTATTCCTAATGCGTACATTTGATCAATGTAACGATGCGCTATCATCGGTGAGCCTCTGTCTTGATGGATGGTCAACTGATCCGGTGTGATGCTGTAACGCAAAGTGGCTTCATCCATCAGTTGCTGAGCTAAGGCACTGTTCTCTTTACTGGAAACCATCCATGCAACAACAAAGCGACTGAATAAATCCAGGACAACATACAAGGTTAAATACACCCCTCTCTTTGTCGTTGCAAGTTTACTGCAATCCCACGTCCAGACTTCATTGGGTTTAGTGGCTTTTAAACGTGGAATCGCATGATGCTGAGCAGTACGCTGCTGGCGTCGTTCACTACTTTGCCGGTTTTCTCTTAAAATCCGGTGCATTGTGCTGACTGAGCAGGGGTTTTCACCGCGCTCAAGTAACGTATGATAAACCTCCAGGGGCGGCTGATCACTGAACTCCTCACAGTTCAGTGTCGTCAGTACCTGTGTTCGCTCTTCCTGACTCAATGCACGTGGTTGGCTTGTTTTATCGCGTTTTCGACGCTGTTGACGCGCCTCCTCGGTGATCTCTTCGCGGGACTGTCTTGCATAAACTGTACTGCGATTAAGCACCAGGGCATCGCACGCTCGTGTTTTAGGGATACTCGAATCACTCTCTAAAAGATTGATCATTGCTCTTTCTCTTTGTTCATGAGATCGAGCATCACCAAGGCTTTTTTTTGCAGATCAATACACCCATTGCTGATCTCTAATTCACGAACCAGGCGAGTATTTTCTTTTTTCAGTTTCTGGATTTCACGTTGTTCAGGGCTATACTTTGCCTGAGGGCCAGGGGCACTTTTAGATAATCCAGCAATACCATTAGCTGCATATTCATCTCGCCATTGTTTGAGTTGGTTGCTGTATAAACCTTCTTCTCGTAGAAGCTTTCCAAGCTCACCATGCTGACAAGCATTGGCTTTCTCTATGATCTTAAGCTTGTAATCGGCGCTGTACTTAGCGTCGGGTACGTTTCTCAAGCTTTGGATCAGGTGTGACCTTGCTTTGCGGTACATCACTTGTTAATGGTTTTGGCATTTTCTGTTATCCTGCTTTATACCCTAAATCTATGTTATCCCAGATCGGTAGTGTCTGGTAGCAGGTTGACACATAGGGGTATGCGGGCGATCATCAGTCGCAAACTGTCTGGTTTCTGGAATTTCCAGACTGACATAGCGGTAATCAGGCAGGGCAGTTTTTACCAGTGTTGTCTTACCTGCCTGCCGGGGCCCGAGCACAGTGACAATCGGATATTCTGTGAGCTGCGTCAGTAGCTCAGCCTGTATGGTACGTTTGATCATGGAGCCATGTGTAATCTGTGTAATATTGGAGTTCAAGTCCTGTTTTGCACAGACCTTCTTTAATACAATATAAAACCCTGCTAACACCCTAATACAATATAAAACCCTGCTAACACCCTGACAATTACTGAATGCAGCTTAACCTCTACTTTTAACTTCGGTTATTAATGGGGGATTACACCTGCTTTCTGAAATGAGGGAAAGGTTAATCGTCTGGGTGAGTTTTTGCGGCATTTTTACTTTAATGGAAAGAGCGTCCAGGCTAAGTAACATCACAGAAACGCTTCCGTGCTAGAATGAAACGAGTAATCATTGTTGAAAAATAAAATGCTCAAAATCTATTATTTCAACAGCATCATGCTCAACATCACTATCATAAGTAATCAACTTGCAGGCAGCCTTTGTAGAAATATCAAAATGCTTAAAAGCATTCAGTTCCCGCTTTAAGGTTTTCGGCTCACTAATGTCATAAGCAACCTGAAAGTAATTCTGATTGACAAAAAAATCTATCTCATAATTGTTCTTCAGGTAAGTAATAGCTGAGTGGTCTCGATAAAGCTGCAGAAAAACACTATTCTCAAGTGATTTTCCAAGATTTTTAGAATGCCTGGGTGCAATTTGAAGAAAACCGTTATCCAGTGCATAAACTTTTTTTGAAGATTTAATGCGTTCTTTAGGTTTGTTATGAAATTTATCAATACGTTTCAGTAAAAAAGCATCCTCAAAATAATTCAGGTATTCCTTAATACTTTTATCGCTAACAGCAAACGTGGTTGCCAAGCTTGTATAATTAAGTGTACCTCCAATATTTGAAAGAAGATAAAAAAACAGTTTTTCAACAACCTCCGTATTGCGAATACTGTAGCGAGGTACAATATCCTGATAAATAATATTCTTTGCATAGCTGATGAGCAATTCAGACTTGATTTGCTCATCATCAACATCGAAAACTTCAAAAAACCCACCCCATTTTAAATACTCATCTTTAGCTCTGGCGATATCTATCCGATGATCAATGCGCACAAGCTCGTTCTGATAATCAATACTTTTATAATCCAGAAACTCAGTAAATGAAAATGTATGTAAATGAATAGTAAGACAGCGACCGCTCAATAAAGTATTCATTTCATTCGATAGCATTGAAGAGTTTGAGCCGGTAATAATGAATTTTATGTTGCTATTTTCATATTTGCTCTTTACGTAGACCTGCCAGTTTTCAAAGAACTGAATCTCATCAAATATAATATAAACTCGCCCCTCCGGATTCATCAGTTTAATGTAAGTCTCATGAATGGTATTGAGATAATTGGCATCATGCCGAAAGTCGAGAAAAAAGGGATGTTCCAGATTTATAAAAAAAATGTTTTCAGCGGCTACTTTTTCGGCTAAAAGATAATTCATTGCCTGTTTGGCCAGGGTGCTTTTTCCGCAACGCCTGACACCACTGATAGTTATGACCTGTTTTAATGGTAAATATTTGATTAATTGCTGCAGCTTCTCACGCTTAATGGAAGCGTAAGCGGTACCGCGCCAATGTGGATTTTGTTCAACAAGTATATCGTTAATCATGTTTCTCTATAAAAAACCATAATAAGGAAGTATAGATCCTATTATAGCATGATTATCAGGAAGTGTAATGTCGATAAATAGATACGCGAACACTACCAGAACCAAATCTAATCTTGATTATCCCATCGCATGCAGGTTTTGCGACGTAAACAGGGTGTAGGCGTCAAATAAATACCGTTATATGTCGCTAAATTTAGTAAAGCCTGATTTGCATTCGATAATCTATAATGAATGCATTGCATGCAGGTTAAGAAAAGTGCAGTAGAATGCGACATTCAGATGAAGCTCGGCAAGGCATTATGACGCTGCTGTAGTCCAGTAATGTTCATTATATGCTATCGCTCTGATCACCATTATCCTCATCAGTCAGCACGGGTTGTATACCCAGAAAATCTTTCAGCTGTTTTTTCCTGTCTTCCATAGCGGAATTAATCATTTCGATATAATTATCATCCAGCCACGAGGCATTCATCGTTTCTTCGGGGTGATAGCACAGTTTATCCAGCTGACAGATATCGTAGATGTTGACCCACTTCCCTCCAATTTTAAGTGCCAGCGATGGATTAAAAACGTAGTGTCCTATACGGATACGTTTAAATAATTTCCGGTTATAACGATCCTCTCGATCCATTTCATTTTTAGATAATATGCTGGAAATATACGCTTGCTTCTTGCGCCGCTCCGGCAAAACATCAGTAGAGAAGTGCTGTATAGCTTCAAGTATATCCGCAGACTGGAAACCTGCACTTCTATAGAGTTTATTCGGCATCAGCCGGTAAAAAATGGCGATCAGTAAATTTAGTATCACAAATTCCATCAGGTGATTTCCCAGCTTAACCAGGCGACCATCAACCTGAATGCTCAGACTATCCGGCTCCAGTTCACGGTACAGTACACCTAAGTTCTTGCTGGCGTATTTAGCCTCCAGGCTTGCCTGCGCCAGCGCTACCTGCAAGGCATTACGCAAATTATTATCAACCAGCTCCGTATCTGGTTCGTAATTAGCCAACACCTTGATCAGATCAGTATTGCCCAACCAGGCAGCCACCATCAAGGAGGTCTGGTTAAATGGATTGCGAAAATTCACCCCGAATTTTTTGATCTGAGTCAATAGTGGCGTGAGTGTTTTGGCGAGGTACGGCATATAATATTTTTGTTGCAGGAGTTTCAACCCATTACGAGGATTTTTTGCTGGCTTGAAACCGCTTTTAGCCAGTGCAGAAAGGATTTGATTGTCTTCATAAACCAGCGCATATTCAAACAGGGCCAGTTTCGATTTTTTATGCTGCTGGTCTATGGCTCGCTCGTATAATGCCTGCAAAGTGTCGCGTTGATAAACCTCCCACTCAGGTTTTTGCTGTTTGAGAATTTCGCTGCGAATCCGTTCTGCCTGTTCTTTTTTTCCCTGCATTTCCAGTTTGTGGGCTTCATATTGCCACTCTTCCAGACTGGAATTCTGGTTTTCAAGATCCAGTTGTGTGAGCGCATTTCTTAGCCCCAGCAGATCCAGTAAATGTTGCCGGGTATCGGCCTCAATCCAGTATAAATTCTTGACCGCACGCGTCAGGGCGACATACAGTGAATTGATATAAAACTTGTAAACCTCTAATGACTTATCCGTCTTGTTTCTGGCGCGTGCGTAAGTATGCTCGCCCCGTAAGTCTTCATGATCAATGCCCATGCTGATATCCCGAAAACGTTTATCCTCGGCAGTCAGGAAGTTGTAGAGAATAATATTTTCATACTCCAGGCCCTTCGCTTCCTGAATGGAGAATACCAGAGGCGTATTAAAGTGGCGCTTTGCCTGGTTTTTCTGCTCAGGATGCATAACAATGACCGCAAAACGCGTTGACGTGTGTGTTTTGCTGTCCAGTTCGCGTCGAATGTTGTCATTATCCTCCAGATAGACCACGTCGCCTGTCACATGCCCATTACTTTCAACAAGGTAATTACTTTCTTTATCAATTGAACCAAAACGGGTGTTTTTCAGCCTCAATACCCGGTTGGCAATTTCAGTCACATGCGGTGAATTCCGGTAATTGGTTTGCAGGATACGGATAAGATCCATATCCTGTTTGAAATCCTGTTGATAGAACAACGTTTTTACTTTACTCCACGAAAAGAAATTAGGATGGACAATCTGATTGGAGTCGCCACAAAGAACAAAATCCCCCGGTTGGTGCAGTGATTTGAGAATTAGGTACAGCTGGATATTGGTCAGATCCTGCACTTCATCAATAACCACAAAATCATAGCGTGCTTCGACCTTTTGCAGATACTGGTGACTGAGAATATTACTGTCATACAGGTTATTGTCCTGCATGAAGCTGAGATATCGTTCAAAAATATCGTAGACAGCCGCACGCTCACCATCCAGAAAAATGGACTGTTTCACACCCAGGTTCAGATAGGCGCCCCGACTTAAATACGCATTCTCCAGAGAGGGGCCTGTCAGCACACCCTTGAATTCTTCAAAGAGTTTATGAGCATCCTTGATCTTTGTATTGCGTTGCCGATTGAACCAAATCTCAAAACCCGCAAATTCAAGGGGCTGTCCATCGGGTATACGGATACTCTCCAGATATTCCTGAAACGAGAAAAAATCAACCTGTTGATTTTCATTTTCATATTGGCTGGCGAAATACAGATCACGGGAGTTTTTCACCAGAAAGGATGACAGGGTCACATACAGGATATCACCAACTGCCGCTTTCATTTTTTCCAGGGTTAGAACCGTTTTGCCACTGCCCGCCGAACCGATAATAATCATCGGTGGTTTCAGGTCAAAGACCTCCTGCTGCGAGGCATCAAAGGAGATAATCTTGTCCAGTACATTAAAACGGCCGTTGTGGGTGTTGATATAGGGCAGTTCGGGTTGATCATCGGGTAGTGAGGTAATCAGCGGAATCTTGTCTTCATCTATCGTGACACCACGCTGTAAAAAACGCGAGCCACTGTAGTTGTGGCGCTTGATATATTCCAGCACAAGGGCATAGGTTTGCTCCCTATACCGGTAAAATGAAAATAATAGCCGGTCGTCGCGGTTCAGGCGGGCGCGGTAAAGGTTTTCACCCACCTTTTTTATGTCTGCAGACTGGAAGTTATCCGCTGCGATAAATTTGCGCCATTTATTGAAGCCAGCGATAGATTTTGTTTCTAGTTCGTTGTAGAGGAGAACTTCCATAGAGCAGTATTTTCCTGATTAGGCCGAACAGCCTTTTGACCAGGTTGAGATTATACAGAGTAGCAGCGTATAACGTAAATTCGGTCTTTTAATTGTATGGATCAAATCATAGTGGACCCACAAAAAAAGCGGCAAGGCACCTGCAGCGAGAAATTACAGCCATCTATTTTTCTGCTAGATAAGTAAAGGGATTGACCAGCTCGATGTCGCACTCTTCGAAATCTTTTATGTTCCTTGTTGCAACGGCAAACCCGTTCGTTCGGGCAATTGCTGCAATTTGAGCATCCAGATCTGACAGGGGGCGACCGATTTCCTTCCGGTATCCTTTTATTTCACCGTACATCCTGGCTGCAGGCGCATCGAAACTTAAAAGACGGGAAGCAAAAGCGGTGGTTACAAATTGCTCAAATCTTTCTTGAAGTAACCGACGCCTTTTACCCATTGGCATGACTCGAAGACCAAAACTGATTTCAGCGATGGAAATGCTGGTCAAAAATAATGCCAGGGAATCCTGAGCATTGAGCCATTCGAGAACCGAGCTAGCAGGTGGCGAAGTCATAAATTCCGAAAGTATATTAGTATCTATAATAATCACTCGGGAAATACCAGGGGATCAGATGTTTCACGTTCTGGCAGTATGATTTCTTCTTCACCATATGCTGAGGAAAAAAGGCGTACTGCCAGATCCCCCAGCTGTTCTGGTGTTGTTACAGCGCGTTTCAGTATTTGTCTGGCCTCTTCTTCCATTGAGACGCCATGACGCGCTGCCCGAACGCGTAACAGCGCAACTGTTTCATCATCAATCTTTCTTACGCTCAAACTTGCCATCGGCTTATCTCCACGGAAGCGGCTTTGGAATGATACAATAGCAGCTGCTCTCAATGCTGTCAAAATTCATATATTGCTGGCAATAAAATGAGACTGGTAAGTCAGTTCTCAAAGAAATACAAACCAGTGAAGCAGATATTCAGTGATGGTATTGAAGCGTTACCTTTCCCTTGATAAATTATAACATACACATATAATGTATGTATGTTATCGAAATATTGGAGTCAATTATGCAAAGGTCGCAGGTATTTTTGAGGGATGATCAAAAGCAATCATTAAGCACCATTGCCGCTCGAACCGGGAGAAAGCAGAGCGATTTAATCCGCTCTGGGGTCGATTTGATCATCGAAAAAGAACAGCAACGCGTAAGTGACTGGAAAAAAGCTTTAAAACAGACGCGAGGTATGTGGAAAGACAGAGACGGCATAGATGCATTTCAGGCTGAAATAAGAAAGGATCTCGGTCGTCGTCACCAAAAACTATTTTCTGAATAATGCTTTTAGATACTTGCATTATTATCGATTACCTTCGAGGAAAGCCAGGGGCCATTGATTTCCTCGAAGGGTTAAGCAACGTTCCGGCCATCAGCACGACCACTGTTGCTGAATTATATGCTGGAATAAAAGGAAAGAACGAACAAGCCTTGTTGAAAGCCCTGGTTGAATCTTTTGAAGTATACGATCTCAGTATTACCATCGCCGAAGAGGCGGGTGAATTATATCAAAAATTCAAACCTTCCCATGGACTGGACATCATTGATGCAATGATAGCGGCTACTGCCAGAGTACATTCGCTGAAACTGGCTACCCTGAACCTGAAGCATTTTCCAATGTTTCCTGAGCTCAAAAGACCATACTAAAAAGCTATTAATTGCCAGGCAATGCCAGATGCTTATTACAGTACTCCTGGAGGAGGTAGATCCGTGGCATACTAAACATATACCTTATTGATGGATTGCAGGAGTCTAACCATGAGCCAGACTACTATGAAAATTGATCGTGATGTGTTGGCTGATTTGCGTGAATTGGCGAGTCATGATGGCAGAAACAATACTTACATAAAGCCAGGCATATTTGTAATATTTGTCTGGCTTTATGCGTTATTATCGAGCTATATAGATCTGGCATGTACTAAGGCACAACCACCACATCACCCGCCTGCAATAGCCAGGACATCACCTGGCTGGATGGTGTAGGCCTGCGCGTTCTCGGCATGGACGGTAGAAAATAATCCAAAGAAAAGTGCGATGGCGTAAAAACCGATAAAAACTTTTTTCATGATGTGCCTGATTCTGTGATGTAAAAAATAGTGTGAATATAGCAAATTTTGTGGATAGAATCTGCTGTTAGATTTTATCTGATGAATGTTAGCAATATAGATTTGAGGCCAAAGATCATATTCAGGCCTTAGCTTCTATGGCTTTGGCAAGCGCGATGGACAAGAAAAGGAAGAGCAAGCAAAACAGGACTTGAACTCCAATATTGCACAGATTACACTGACCCGATGATTAATCGTACCCTACAGGCCTGAGCTACTAACACAGCTCACAGAATATCCGATTGTTACTGTGCTCGGCCCCCGGCAGGCAGGTAAGACAACGCTGGTAAAAACTGCCCTGCCTGATTACCGCTATGTCAGTCTGGAAAATCCGGCAACCCGACAGTTTGCGACCGATGATCCGAAAGCCTTTTTGAAACAACATGCAGGCAAGGTGATTTTCGATGAAATACAAAGAACCCCGCACCTACTCAGCTATCTGCAAGAAATCGTCGACCAGAAAAAAAGTAATGGTCAGTTTGTCCTCACAGGTTCACACCAGCTCGAATTGAGAGCTGCCGTCAGCCAGTCACTGGCTGGCCGCACAGGTATTTTGTACCTCCTGCCGCTATCGATTGCCGAGCTCGACGCCGCCGGGATCAGATTCAGTGCTTTTGAAGACTATCTATATCATGGCTTCCTGCCACGCATCTATGATCAAAAACAACGGCCACATACAGCCTACGCCAATTATTATCAGACCTATGTTGAACGTGACGTGCGACAGTTAATTCGACTCAAGGACGCCAGCCTGTTTGAAAAATTCATCAAACTGCTTGCCGGGCGTGCCGGACAGATCATCAACTACCAGTCATTGGCAAATGATGTAGGTGTAGACAATAAAACCATCAAGCAATGGCTGTCGATACTGGAAGCCTCTTTTATTGTTTTTAAATTAGTCCCTTATTTTGAAAATTTTGGCGAGCGGGTGATTAAATCCCCTAAATATTACTTTACTGATCCCGGACTGCTGACCTATTTACTGGATATAGAAAAAGCAGAACAGGTGAGGCGGGACCCATTGGTTGGCAGTTTATTTGAAAACCTGGTTGTTCTGGAGACGCTCAAAAATCGCTACAATCGGGGTTTAACATCCAATTTGTATTTTTTTCGTGACAGCCACGGTCTTGAAATTGATCTCCTGCACAAATCGGGTAACGATTTAACGGGTATAGAAATAAAATCAGCCGCAACCTGGAGTCAGGGATTTAAAAAAGGACTGGCGCAGTTCTCAAAAAAATATAGGCCGCTTGCCCGAAGTGTTGTTGTATATAGTAGTGAGGCAATGACATTCAGTGATGGTGTTGAAGTGTTACCGTATAGCAGGGTTGATGAGATTTTCTAATTTCCTGAGCGGTTCAACGGCTCCATATCAATATACTCAATGGCAAAAGTTACGTCGATAGGCATAACTGTCGTCATCATTTGCAGTCAGATAACTGTTGAATCATCCTTGCATATTAAAAATTATATTTTTAATATGCAAGGTAGCTCCGTTACCTTTTCCCTTGATAAATGACAACCTACACAGACAGAGACGGCCCCCTCAACAAGAAATGCGGGCAGGCTAGACATGACGTGTTGTAAAGGCTAAAATAATCAATTTGATTAATTTAATTAAAATTAGGTGAGTTATGAAAATACTCAACGCTAGTGACGCCAAACGTGAATTCGGTGAGGTTCTTATCAACGCGCAACACGGTCCTGTTGGCATAAACCGTAATGGTAAACCCGTTGCTGTGGTGATCTCGGCGGCTGAATATACGCAGCTTGAGGCGCTGAAAGAGGCGCATCTTAAGCAGTCAATTAAGGAAGGCATCGCTGACCTGCAGGCCGGAAAGGTCAACAAAGGCAAATCCGTCATCGACAAATTACGCAAACGGGTAAATAGCTAAGCTGTGGTAAGGCTCAGCTCTCGCTACCACTTCACAGACAAAGCGGAACGTGATCTTGAAGGTATCATCGACTATACCATACAGGAGTGGGGAGTTTCTCAAGCCAATACTTACCTTGACGGCCTGGAAACGCACGCACAATTCCTTGCTGATAATCCCAACCTTGGAACGACACGAAAGGCGCTCTCTGAGGGACTACTCAGCTTTCCTTACGAAAGCCATATTTTGTATTACAAAAAACAGGCTCTCGGCATTGTTATTGTCCGAGTACTCCATCAGCATATGGATCCGGTGAAACACCTTTGATTCTTGCAATCAGTCAAGCCGCTGAGAGGGAACAGCTCATCGCCCGAATTCCCGGTTTGTTCCTGTAAAGGCTCTTGAGCAACAGGAAGCAACGATTAATCAAGAACAGAACCCAGGGTAAGCGCTCAGGCTTTCTCAACAGCCCTGTTAAGGAACAACCACCACATCACCTGCCTGCAAAATAATATTCTGATCCAGATTATTGCCCTTCTCAATATCACTGTAGCTAAAGCGAATAGATTTCAGCTTGCCATTCTCACGCCGCAGAATCTTGATCTTATTCAGAGCAGCATAGGTTGAAGTGCCGCCTGCCATACTCAAGGCCTGCACCACATCCACATAACGCGTAGCCGCAAACTCACCCGGACGATTAACCTTGCCAATCACATAAATCCGGTTGCCATTCAGCTCCTGCACAGAAACAGTGACCACTGGATCAGGAATATATTTTGATAAACGCCTGGAAATATCCGCGCGCAATGTTTCTACATCACGACCACCTGCCTGGACTTCACCTGCCAGTGGGAAAGTAATTTTTCCATCAGGGAGAACTGCTGCTTGCCTTTGCAGATCTTCCTCTTTCCAGACTGTGATAGCCAGGACATCACCTGGCTGGATGGTGTAGGCCTGTGTCGTGTCTGCCTGGGCAAAATTTACAAGCCCGGTCAGGGACAGGATCAAAGGTAAACAGCTAACAAACTTTTTCATTGGAATCTGATCTTCAGTAAACGTGGGGCCAATAATATAACAGGTAAAGACCGATGTTTGAATGAGTTGCAGGTGTTGAGAATTCAAAATAGTAATAATCTTGATAAATTACAACATACACATATAATGTATGTATAGAATCCGTAATAATGGAGCCGATTATGCAAAGAGCACAGGTGTTTTTAAGAGATGATCAGAAGCAATCATTAAGCACCATTGCCGCTCGAACGCCGGCAGGCAGTAAGACAACGCTGGTAAAAACTGCCCTGCCTGATTACCGCTATGTCAGTCTGGAAAATCCAGAAACCAGACAGTTTTCGACTGATGATCCGGCCTGCTGACCTATTTGCTGGATATAGAAAAAGCTGAACAGGTGAAACGGGATCCATTGGTTGGCAGTTTGTTGAAAATCTGGTTGTACTGGAAGCCCTCAAAAACCGCTACAACCGGTGCTTAACACCCAACCTGTATTTTTTCGAGATAGCCACGGCCTTGAAATCGACCTCCTGCATAAATCGGGCATCCATAGGAAGCTCTTCTAGCGATTTTGGCCACAAAGCACGTGCTTTTTCCAGGGTGCTTTCCAGGTGAGGCTTGATTGCTCTCCAAGGAATTCCTGACTTTTTAGACCATGCCTCAAAATGAGGCATATTTAATGCATATTCCTTTTCATCGCCCATATATACGCGTGTAGTCACAATGTCGTACGCTGGGGAAAGTTCGGGGGTTATTTGATCTTCATATAACAAGCTCCAGTTTTTGAGGTGAGCATCCCCGTTGACAAGTAATATATTGCTGTTCAACGAATTACTGGAAAGCGTAAAAGAAAAAGCGAGTATATACTTTTGGTGATGAGGCCAGCGTCTGTCCAAACTATCACAGCGGGACAACCTGGGCGCCGGTTAGACAAACACCGGTTGGACTCTTGCCAGGATCAAGCGGCGCAGGCAGTTATTGAAAGCATTGCTACAGGCACAGTATTCAATACGGGGGCGACAGGGTCCTCCTGGGCTGGAATCGTTTAATTTCAGTATTGAGCTGAATGCTGTTCCAATACAGAGCCCTATTCTGGTATGCCCTCGCAATGGGTATTTACGGGGTTTGGTGCAGTGGCTACACTTATTTCCTTGCCTGCTGCTTTTGGATGTTGGGTTCCGAGTTTCTGTTTCTGGCAGCAGCTTCTCAAGAATTCGCAAAAGCTGAGTTTATATGGTCGGCCCAAAAGAGTGAGCCCGGTTTTAATTAGCTGTCGTCGTAAATATTCTCTTTAAGATAGCGGTAGTGTCCTAGCATGGAATTTACATGCTTTTTTTGTGCGTCTAGTTGCATTGCGGTTTTTTGAGCTTCCTGGATGTGCTGTTCTATATGTTGATCATAAGAACCCGTTTTGGTTAATCGGTGTTTATCCAAATCAAATGGCAGATAGTCCATTCCGGTTAAAATATTATACCAGCCTTCGCCAAAGCCAAAGCCTGCCAGAGCACCGCCAGAATCGTAAAACTGTTCTGTTTCTCTGCTAGGCATGCTGAGTCGGGCGGCTAGTAGTTTTTCAGTGAGGGTGTCAGGGATTTTGGTTGTGTGTTTTACGTCTTTCCAGTAAGGCGTATCATCTCGTTTGGTTAATGCATAATGACAAACAAGAAAATCTCGAATTAAAGTCATCAGTTGTGTGATATTTGAGTTATATACAGCGACATCTGCCTGATTGAAATCATTTCTATTTTTTAATATTTCGGTGAGAAGATGAATCTGGCTATGTACGATCTGGATGCCGGTAGATTCCAGTGGCTCTATAAACCCGCTAGATAGCCCAATGCCCACACAGTTTTTAACCCAGGTTCTATTATGTTTCCCTACGCGTATTTTTATATGAGATGCATTTTCGTTTTTAACCCGTTCAGCACCAAGATGGTCTCTAAATTCATGTTCCGCTTCATCCCGGGAAAGATGTTTGCTGCTGTAGACATACCCTGTTCCAATACGATGATAGAGTGGTATAGTCCAGGCCCATCCCGATGAAAGAGCCGCGCATTTTGTATATGAGTACATTTCGCGCTCTTTATCCAGGTAAGGTATCTGCATGGCGATGGCATTATCATTAAACAGGTAATCTTTATACGTATTGAACGGTTCTTTCAGCGCTTCACCAAGCAGTAAAGAGCGGAAGCCTGAGCAGTCTATGAATAAATCAGCAGAAACAGGTTTGTGGTCTTTGAGGCGGAGTTGACTAATATTGCCGTCCTCATCCATGAGCACTTCAGAAATAGTATCAGATATATATTTTACCCCTCGTTTAGTAGCGTAGTTTTTCAAATACTCGCCAAGTAATGCTGCATCAAAGTGGTAAGCATATCCCGCGCCAGGTAAAGAGCGAACGGTTTTTCCTGCGCGACATATTTCTGGTACAAGGGTGCAATAATCATACAGTGAGAAACGGTTTTTATATTTTTGATCCGTGAAGTGCTTATAAAGCCAGAAACGGTTCGCAGTTTTCCCTCCCGCTATAGACCAGGTGCGGCTAAAGGGATACCAGAATGGGGGATCGGACTTATCAGAAAATCCCTGAAAACAAATCGCGCTTTTGTAGACTGCATTACAGGCTGGCATCCAGTCTTTTTCTTCAATGCCTAGTGATTTAAGAAAATCAACAATCGGTGGTACGGTTGATTCACCCACGCCGACAGTCGGTAAATCGGGTGATTCGACCAGTCGAATGTTCACTCCATGCAGAGTATTTTCCAGATAAGCTGCGGTCATCCAGCCGGCACTTCCCCCACCTACAATAATAATGTTTTTTATCATGGCTGACTTGGCAGTGGCTTCCAGAATATTGTTATCGTGTTTTTATGGTACCTCATTTTGGTCAGAGAGTTCCAGCTGCTGCTCAGAGATAATCTCACCGTTCTGCACGACTCTTCAATTTATCTATAAAGAAAAGCGAGCAACACCAGCCAGACCAAGCAGGCCAGAACCGAATAGCCAGACTGTTGCAGGAACAGGTACTGGATTGGTTGTACCACCAGATGCTGCCACACCTGTGATGTTCCAATGACTGATTTGCCCATCAAATGGGCCGCCAATTACATCGGCATCCCAGGATGCGGAAAAATTACCGGCGCCATCAACAGTAGCAGTTACGCCAGTTGCACCCTGATTGTGAGTCCAACCACCCCAAAATATAGTCCAGGAGTTTAGATCAAGCGTCAGGTTTGAACCAGTCAGGTCGCCAGTAACAGGAGTGGCGCCGAAGACGCCATCATATGCAGCTGCAGCAGTATAAACACCGACAGGTCCAACAAAACCAAATATGAATGTTACTATGCTCGTTGCCGCATCATCACCAGGTACGCCATCAAAAGTGACGCCATCTACTGACATATTTGCATGAGCACCGGGTATCAGAGTGTGAGGTGTAGAGGGGCCCATTACAAAAGTACCGCCTGTGATTTCCAGTGATGTGATTGGGGCAGATTGAGCAACGCCCGCCAGGGTAAATAAAGCTGCTGCAAGTACAGTTTTTTTCATAGCCATTTCTTAAGACCTCCTATTGTCATTCAGATCGCCGGTGACAGGCGCAAAAGGGCCATCAAGACTATCTGTTGTCTGTGTTGTGTAAATCGAAGCTGGGCCAAACCTCCGTTTGAAAAGCCGAATGCCATGGTTCCGATACTGGTTGGAGTATAGTCCGATTCAGGGCCATCGTAACCCGCAATAGTTAGTTCAGCGAACGCGCCGGGAGAAATGATGCCATTTAGGTTATTCAGGCTAAAACTCCCGCCGGTTATATTTAACAGGCTGTTGAAAAAGTCCCGCAAGCTCACTGGGTTTAGTAGAATACATTTTTCGATACATGAATCAGGTTAATCCTCCTATGCGCGGTGCAGACGTTTTCCAGGAACATCTTTTTTCAACGGTTCATCTGGACACATTTGTGCCAGAGGACCATCCTTTGCGGGCAATAAGGGAACTGTTTGATGTCGCCATGAAGCGTATCAACGGATTGCTTGATGGTGCTTATTCAGCGTATGGCCGTGAATCCATTCCCCCGGAACGTCTATTGCGTGCCCAGTTACTACAAGTTCTCTATACGATTCGAAGTGAGCGCCAACTGATGGAGCAGATGAACTACAATTTACTGTTTCGCTGGTTTACCGGGTTAACGATTGATGATGTTGTCTGGGATCATTCGACCTTTAGCAAGAATCGAGACCGTCTTCTTGAACACGACATTATTCCGGCACTTTTTGTAGAAGTCGTTGAGCTTGCGCGCAAGAAAGATTTTCTCAGCGAAGATCACTTCAGTGTTGATGGCACCTTGATTCAGGCCTGGGCCTCACAAAAAAGTTTTCGTCCAAAAGAGGAGGATGACGCGGGTTCATCTGGGGGTGGTCGCAATGCTGCCAGCGATTTTCGCGGTGAGAAGCGACTGAATGAGACGCATGCATCGAAGACAGATCCCGATGCCAGAAGCTACAAAAAGTCCCGGGGTGATGGAGCCAAACTGGCGTATCTGGGACATTCAGTGATTGAAAATCGCAATGGACTGATCGTAAAAGCCAGGGCGTCGTTAGCGGATGGACACGCCGAGCGGGAGGTAGCCATTGACCTGCTAGCGGATCTGCCGGGAGCGCATCGCAAAACAGTGGGTGCAGATAAAAACTATGATACCCAGGCCTTCGTGGCTTCCTGTCGAAAGATGAGCATCACTCCGCATGTTGCCCGTAACGATAAACGCAGGGGAGGTTCAGCGATTGATGGTCGTACCAGTCGACATGAAGGATACAAAGCCAGCATGATCGTTCGCAAGCGTGTTGAGGAACCCTTTGGCTGGTCAAAAACCGTTGGGCTGCTCAGGCAAGTCAAAGTACGAGGAGTTGCTCGAGTGAATGCTGTTCTGACAATGGACATTCATCGGTTGGAATTTAACGCGAATAAAACTTTACAGGAGCAATCCGCCTGTTGAGTGGAGATAAGGGAAAACCCTGCCTGATTCGACAGATTAATGCTAAATACAGGTTAAAAACCTGGAATTTATAGTTCGAAAGAGATTTCTTGATTTAGGACCGTCAAATTTCAACAGCCTGTTAAAGAAGTAATCTGACTGCCGTGAATGATGCCAAGTATAAATAGAGAGAGAAAAATATCTTGTTAAACTATGATCTAAATTCAGAAAAAATACAAGTTTTGGCTAAAAAAAGCGGGGAAAATCCCCGCTTTCAAATCAGTAATTAGTATTAACTAAATTACGATTATGCAGCCTTGCGACGGCGTGCTACACCAACCAGACCAACGAGACCAGAACCGAACAGCCATACTGCTGCAGGAACAGGCACTGGATTGGTTGTGCCGACAGCAGCAGCTGCAACACCTGTGATGTTCCAATGACCAGTTTGCCCATCAAATGGGCCGCCAATTACATCGGCATCCCAGGATGCGGAAAAATTACCGCTGCCATCAACAGTAGCAGTTACACCAGTTGCACCCTGGTTGAATGAAGTGCCATTCCAGAATGCAGACCAGGAATTCAAATCAAGTGTCAGTGCTGTGCCAGTCAGATCACCAGTAACCGGTGTCTTGCCAAAGTTAACGGTATCATCTGCAGCAGTATGAACGCCGACATTACCAAAAAACTGGAATGGGAATGTTACGATGCTTGTTGCTGCATCAGCACTAGGTGAGCCATCAAAAGTGACGCCATCTACTGACATACTAGCAATAGCGCCAGGTGTCATAGTGTCAGGTGCGCCAGCGCCTAATGCAAAGGTACCACCAGTGATTTCCAGTGATGTGATTGGGGCAGCTTGAGCAACACCAGCCAGTGTGAATAAAGCCGCTGCGAGTACAGTTTTTTTCATAAACATTTTTAAAAACCTCCAAATGGATTAATTGTAGTTACAATATAACTTCAGCTGAAGTCATGCACAATGGAATATGCATGATGCGTGCCGATTTATTATTATAATGCGATTACAATGAGTTATACAAGTAGTGCTATTTGTCATGTAGAGTTCTGTAAGGTATTCCGACGAATTTGTGGGGTAAAAGATGCTGATTTTTTTGATTGGTATCGATCCCCCTGATGCTGAATATCGATATAAACTATTGAAATATATAAAATATGTGATGACTCAGATTGTTAGAGAGGTTGAATTAATGCGATGTATTGACTGATTTATTAGTGTAAGTTTTGCCGACAAGAAGAATGGCTTCCTTTATATTATTTACAAGGTGTATTTGCACAATTCGCGGCTCAGGTTTGGGGGTATGAACAAATGTTGACATATCTGTTCCAGGGGTGTAATTATAGGCTGACCAATATTAAGAGGAGTATTTTCATGAGGTTTAAAACTATAGTTACATTTATTTTCATTATTGCGGCGCTTTTTGCTAGGGTTTCACAAGCAGATGTTCTTACTGGCCAGATCCAAAGTTTTTATGTAGCTGATAATGGAGCTTTCGTTTTTGTCAAAATAAGTAATAGGTGGGGCATTTGTTAATAATTCTAATACTGACTTGAGTTTTCAGAGTTATAAAATACCGTTTCTAACAGCTTCTTGGGCGAATTCTAAAGTTGTTACTGTTCAAGAAAATGGCGGGGAAATACAATCAATTAAGGGACAACAATAAAGTAAAGTGGTTGAGGGGGCTCTTTCAGTCCCTCAGGCGATATTATTATGAGAGGCACGGGTTTATATCTGTCTGGATTGTTATTAATTTCTTTTTTTGGTTCTTTGACCGGAGGTGCGGCAGTCTTCTATTATATGGAGAAAAGCTATTCGCCTGGCGTGATGCTAGATGCAGTTATTAATAATGATAGTCTAATGGATTTAGCTGCCGAAAGTTGATTTGCTTAATAATAATATGATGTTATTAAAAGAAAGTCTTCTTACTGCTGATGATTTGCAATCCTTAGTAAAATATACCGAGTATTTTAATACAAGTTCTTTGACAGATGAATCACAGTTGGAATTAATTATCCTGCCTGCCATTCAGGAGTCGTCTTCTTCCTTAGATAAGGCGGAGTCTAATATAGAAGAAGTAATACAGTCTATCGAATCCAGTTCTGTTGATTTTGCTCGACTGGGCGAATCAGCTCACTTAAGCAACCTGACGGCTGTTGAGCAGAAAAAATTGCTGGGTGAAATAACAAGAAAACTTAACAGTGGCGAAATAAACCCACAGGTTTTTTTTAATGTTTCTAATTAGTATGAGAGAATTTTAAGCTGGCGGAATGTACCAAGATAATATCCGTTGTTTAACGGCTAAACAGTTTAAGAATGTTATTGATAATATCAGAATATACGGTATATAATAAATAGTAATCTTTGTTGTTAACTGAATAATAAATTCACTGGAGGAATCGGATGAACTTTACCCCTGCGAAAAGGGTTGCTTCCTATGCGGCTGTGTTTTCTATCGCCTTGATAGTTGCAACTCCTGCATTGGCAACCAATGGATATTTTTTAATTGGCTATGGTTCGAAAGCTCGTGCAATGGGCGGTGCCAGTGTAGCAATCGGGCATGATGCTATGTCTGCAGCTGCCAAATCCGGCGACTTATTCCGATCTGGATATCGGGACGATGCGAATCGATCTTGCTGGAGAGTTGTTTATTCCTCGTCGTTCGGTCACGCATAACAGTGCTATTCTTGGTGGTGAATACCGGATACGAGTGGTTCAAATCTGTTTTTGATCCCGGCAATGGGTGGGGTTTATAAATTTAACCGGAAAATGACGATTGGCATGGCTGCAGTTGGGGCTGGTTCCAATACGCGATTTGATCAGTCTGTCCCGGAATGTGAAGATAACGACCCGAACACTGTTGGCAGCGCATTTTTTAATTACAATTGCAATGGGTCATCAACCGTCGGGATTAATCTTATCCAGATGCAGATGTTGCCTACCATTGCCTACAAGATTAATAAGCGTCATTCTGTTGGGGCTTCCTTGGCCATTGGCGTGCAAACCTTCAGGGCTTATGGGCTACAGTCATTTGGCGCACCCGGCTCGCCGCTTAATTTTACCAGTGACCAGGAGCATTTGACCAACAACGGGAATGACTGGTCCTATGGTTTGGGTTTGCGGTTTGGTTGGTTAGGCCATTTTTTCAACAGGCATCTAAGTGTTGGATTAAACTATGCTTCCAGAGTGCATATGACAAAATTTGAAAAATATGCAGGGCTATTTGCAGAGCAGGGAAGTTTTGATATTCCAGAGCATTATGCGCTGGGTCTGGCTGTCAGGCCGACAGATAATTTAACGCTGGCATTCGATATTCAGCAGTATCGCTTCAGTTCAGTGCGTTCAATTGGAAATCCTGGTCCGGATCAGAATGACCCAAGCGGATTTTTCCCAACAGATTTTGGCTGTGGAAGTGACTCAAATGGTGATAATACTTGTCAGTTAGGTCGTGATAAAGGGCTGGGTTTTGGTTGGTCAGATATGCTGGTTTATAAGGGTGGTATTCAGTATGAATTTAATCCTAAATGGACTGTTCGTGCAGGCTTTAACTATGGGAAGGCTCCCATACCCTCAGATCAGCGGCTCTTTGCTATGTTAGCGCCCGCTGTAGTCGAAAAACACGGGACGTTAGGTTTTACTTATCGGAAAAGCAAAAATGTTGAAATCAGTATGAATTACATGCTGGCATTTAAAAATACACTAAAAGGTAAGACGGTATTTTATCCAGAAGGTGTGAATAATCTGGATGAACTTGAGAAACCTAACGCAGCAATGTCTATGTATCAGCATACGTTTGGATTGACTTTCAGTTATTTGTTGTAATGATAAGCTTGTTTTAATTTGGCACATTTACCTGAATCACATTGCATCTGAGTACGGAGAATCAAACAATGACATCTACATCAGCAAAGACTTTATTAGCGAATACCTTTATGTTGACTGCACTATCATTAGGCGTAAAAAATGCTTGTGCGCTTGATATACAGATCGCAAATATGGGGATGCGTGGTGACTTTAATGCAGAAGGCAATATAAATTTTGATGGCGGGACTGGGTCATTTCGCTCCCTGGACCCATTTTTTTTCTAATCATTGGGTGGCTGATGTAGTAGAAGTATTTACTACACCGGGTGATCATGTCTGGACAGATAATGGTGGGCCTACAAACGGGGTTCCTGTTACAGGTGACCCCGCAGATAACGATAATTTGCCCATTGGTAATTATTCGTACTCATTTTCTTTGCCTGAGGGATTTGTCGCAGCGGGGGTGTTTTTTGACTGGAACACCAGTTTGGATATTCCCGTTTTAACCATATTTGATTGTACCAGCCCCGACACGGGTTGCGTTGCTGCTGGCCCGGATGTTCGGGGCGGAGTAACCATGCAAGTAGGCCCATTTGTAGGGCAAGCGCCAGCGTTTAATGCGAGTGATGGTTTTGCAGTATCGCCTATTGTATTAGCAAGGGATGTGAGTGGAGTCAATGCGCAACCTGAAATTGCTGCTGACTGGTCGCCGTCGCTTGATGGTAGTAGTGCTTCTAGAACATGTGTTATTAGTCAGCAAGCGACATCAGGTACAGCGATAGTTGCGGCTGATTGCTCTACTGGCAGCTATACCGGCGCTTCTATTGGTAGTGATTCGTTCAAGTATAAGGTAAACAGTGAGGGGGGCAGCGATACAGCTACAGTCAGCGTATCGATTAGTACCATAACACCCCCTACCACTGTTTCTGATGAAGCATCCACAACAGTAGCAACCCAGGCTGCGATTAATGTGCTCGCGAATGATTCCGATCAGGATGGTACGATAGTGTCTTCAAGTCTTGCAGTAGTAACATCACCTTCGCATGGTGTGGCTACCGTACAAAGCGCTGGGGTTGTAAACTACCTGCCGGATGCGGGTTTTTGTGGGGAAGATAGCTTTACCTACACGGTTGATGATAATGATGGATTCACTTCATCTGCAGCAACTGTAACGATAAGTGTCGATTCTTCAGCGCTTTGCACATCTGATGATGGTACGCTTTCTGGCGGTGTTTCCGATCCGGATAATGACGGAATGGTGTCTTTGAGTGACTTACTTGGTGCTGGGATTTCAGCAGACGGTGGTGTTAGCACGCAATGTATTGGTGGTTGTTTTGATTATGTATTAACAGGGCTTAATACAGCTACTGCGACACTGATTCTTCCTTTATCAGAACCCATACCGAACCTGGCATTTTTGCGTAAATGGGATGGCTCCGTTTGGAAGGATTTTGAAATTGGTAGTAATGATTCTTTTTCATCTGCTGTGAGTGTTGCTGGGGTTTGTCCGGGTAGTGGATATTCGTCAGGTCTTACTGTGGGAAATAATTGCTTGCAGTTAACAATTTCTGATGGTGGCCCTAATGACCAGGATGGTGTTGTGAATGGCGTAATTATCGATCCTGTTGGTGTGGGACGTAAACAGATTGCGAGTGCCACAACAGATCTCAATGACCCTATCGGTACAATATCTGGAGATGGATGCTCATTGGGCGGCAATAAAGGCAGCCTTTTGGCTCGCGTAGATTGGGCAATCTTGCTAGGGTTTGTGAGTTGGCTTGGTTTTAGCCGAAGAAAGGTCAGGTAAACTTAATTTATTATTCCTTGGGAGAATCTTATGCAGAAACTGTTTTTGCTTGCAAGTTTGGTGTTATTAGTATTCTCAAATGCGAATAGTGCGCCTTACCCTTTTGCGGTTGAATCACAATTGCTTGGGTCTGACATCAATATTCTTTCATCTGAAGGAAGTGTAGTTGGGGCTTCAGATGCAAACTGGATGACTCCATCAACGGGTGATTTTGAATTCAGCATTGCTGGGGTAACAGGCACTGGTGCTATCGATGAAGTGTATTCTGCTGGAGCCCATACTACATCAACCATTGCGGATTCTGTTTTTCCCAGTCAGAATGTGACCTGGGAGGTGAATAATAATCAGTTGGGGATGCACAGTATTCTTGATTGGAATTTTAACCAATGGGATTTATTTGTCGTTTGGGATTTGAATACGAATGGTTCAGTAATTAATTATTCCGCAACAGATATGGACTCTAATGGAGTTCGAGGGTTTCAGTTTGTCAATGGGCCGTTTGCCGGGTTAGATATGACTCTTGATGTGGTAATTACAACGCCTGTTCCAGCAGCTTTCTGGTTATTTATCTCAGGTATGTTAGGATTATTAGGGAGTCGGGGCTTTAAGTCTTAAATGCCCATATAATTACTGGGTGAGTAGCCCGGAAGGAGTTAAAGATGAGGAAATTAATATATCTTGGTACCTCATTATTCTTTTTTATACTGCTAGAAGGTTGTTCAACCCTTCAAAGTTTTCCAGGCACAGCGAGGTTGGGTGAAACTGTAACAATAGGTCTGGGTTCACACGATAAACTGGTAACAAGCAATATTGATAGTTTGAAATTTATTCTGGACAATGGTACTGAATCTCCAGAATTAAAAGGCTATATACGTTCTATTTTTAAATTATATGCCGATAAGAGAAGTCTTGTATATCAAAAGAACAGTGTGTTTACAGAGCAAATTGTACAGAAAACTGGCTATGAGCCCTGGCTGAATGTGCTAGTACTGGATTTGCCCGATAAAGTTCAGGAGCCAACAATGGTTACTGGAAGTGGGCAATTCAGGATTACTACGGCAAAAGATGGTGCTGGAGATTCCAAAGTCATTTATCACGGTAACGGTACACCAGTGGATTCATTTTGGGATGATAGCTCAGATCCAACAGATAATGTAGTTAAAATCAGCATGACTATTCTAGATGATGTGGTTCACGGAACGGGATCGCCAGCAAGTCTTGCCTATGAGTTTGGTGGATTTGTTAATCCAGATGGAAGTATAACATCTGGGGTCTCACTGAATGGCAATTTGTTTTTTTTAGAGCCGCTGCCCTATGCGCTCATTGCGCCGCCATTTGATGGAGATCCCAGCACACAGTATCAAAATAATCAGTATGGTGCAGTTGAAATAAATGTTGATGTCCAGACTGTTAGTCCTATATCGAGTAATGGTGATCTAAGAGTTGTTGCAGATGATATGACAGTTCAAACACAATCAAGGCGCATGGTTAGCTATCATGTGGACACCGCTGTTACACCTAATAAACTTAAGGTGATTTTTTTGAGTCCAACAGCAAGTCTTTCATATTATGAGCCTCGTTTTTCAATTGTTCTCAATTCGAATAATTCATTTGCTTCGACGCCCGTTATTGCTGATGTTACCTATTATGATGTAAATGGGGATAAAGTAATTACAGGAGTACCAGTAACTAATAATTATGTTGCTGAGTTGATTAACTGAATACTAATTTGCAACTAGTTCATGCCTCGACGCGAATGCAGTGTTTCTTACTTCATCCAATGGGTTTTAATATCATGAAAAAATAATAGCCGCGGCGGCTTTATTTGTAGCCGCTAGCGTTGCCCAAACTGCTCCACTTACATCACTGAAATCACTGGCGGTCAATTTGCTATGGATACTAATCCACCAGATACCATGATCCCTGGTGCATTTGCCAACATGTCTGTTGATGGTGTTACTTTTGATGGCTCAGCAGATACTACAGCTGCAACCAGCATTGTCACATTTAACTTTGGAGTCTTTGGTCCTGTGGGTGTTCATACTGCAGCAACAGAATGTATTAATAGTGGCTTTACCCCTGTTTACCGGAGATCTTACAGACAACACCCTGGCGCTTGACCTGAACTCCTGGTCTATCTTCTGGAATGGTATTTCAATTAACCAGGGGATAGTAATATAACTGCTACTACTGATGCTAGCGGTAACTTTACAGCCTCATGGGGTGTGTTGTTGGAGGGCCGAGGATTATCGATCAGGTTGGTCACTGGACCATTACTGGTATTGCTTCAGCTTCAGTCGTGCCTGTACCTGCTGCGATTTGGCTATTCGGTTCAGGCTTTCTTGGTCTGGTTTGGGGTGCTCACATCCGGAAGAAAGACAGCACCCGACCTCGTATTATTGCGTAAAATGGGATGGTTCAATTAATTCATGGATTATCAGGATTTCCAATAGCAATCTTGAGTGGCTTAAGATGTTTTTCATAATGACGCCATCGTTCCATAGATTGTTGGTAGATAGGCTGATTAACCTGGTCATAACTGGCTGTATTAACGGTTCTTTTGTTTTTGTAAAACTGTAAACATCTGTCGTCCCATTCCATTCCGCAAAACTCTATCAGACGAATACTCCAGTCTTCGGTTGCACGAATGACATCTTCATATTGCACTGTCATGATTTGACCTGGCAGCACTTCTTGCCAATGTGTCATCAGTTCCTGATAAGAGCGGTAGACGTTGCCTAGATCGGTAAGGCTATGCGTGTATTCGTGTCCTCTGAAGTTTTGTGAATAACATGAAAGACAGGTATCCAGTGGGTTTCTTGCGCAGTGTATTATTCTGGCGTTTGGGAAAAGCAGGCTAATGATGCCGATATAAAGATAATTTCCGGGGAGTTTGTCTGTTATGCGTTTGGCATCGCTTCCAGAAAGATTTGTAATATAATCAAGATATTTTTGAGCAGCATTATTCATGTCTTGAACATTGCTGGTGCCGGGGTCTGTTAAGCCCTCATAGGTGTTTGCTCTGGGAAGCGTGAGTTTATTAGCAATTTTTTCTATATAGGTAAGTTCGCCTGCGCCATAAATATCAGGGTGGCTACTGAGTATTTGTTCAATTAACGTGGTGCCGGATCTTGGCATGCCTACAATGAAAACAGGCAGACTGGTATTCATTGTGGAACGAGGCAGGGTGGCCAGGTTTTCTTTGCTGAAAAATGTTTTTATTGCGTGAATTTTCTGTTGCCAGATCTCTGGATTAAAAGCACCCTGCATCGGTTCATGGCCTTTTTGAAAATGTAAAAAAGCAGAGTCATATTGTTTGATAGTATCGTAGAGTCTTCCGATTTCCATTTCGAGTTTCCAGACTGAATTTGGCGTTAGGTGTTGTGAGCCAGAAAGTAGCTTTTCTATAGCAGATATTGCAATGTCACACTTTTTTAGTTTGCTGCATGCTCTTGATAAGGTGACGGCAGCACTAGCATCCATGGAGCCTTGATGAATCATAGGTTCAAGAATGTCAAAAGCTTCGTGGTTGAAACCTTGCCGTTGTAAAAGTCTCGCTTTGGTGCGAAGTAGAGAGATATTTCCCGGGGTGGCTTGTTCGGTGTTCTGTAAATATTGTTGAGCTGCTTCAAGCTGGCCCAGATTTATCAGAGACTCTGCCATGCTGATATTCGCATTGGTATGATTTTTGTTGGAGGATAAGACGCAGTGAAATTGTTCGATGGCTTTTTCATTTTGACCAAGCGCATCATAAGCATTACCCAGATTTATATAAGCATCTACACATTCTGGCCACTGCAGAAGTGTTTTGTGTCCGCTTTCAATGGCCTCGCTGTATAACCCCAGATAACCTTCAAGTCCACATTTAAGCAGCCATGCTTCCGGATAATCCTGATCTGCTTGTATGGCGAGATTGATTTCCTGCAACGCTTCTTTATGTTTTTCTTCGTTTTGTAGAAGTGTGGCAAATGTGAAATGAGCCTCCGCAAAATCAGGCTCGATTTGAATCGCCTTTTTTAAATATTCTATTGCGTCTTCAATTCTGCCGGTTTCCCCGCTGATAGCGGCAGCCATTAACCAGTTGTCAGAACTGTTTGGCTCCAGGGCACATATTTTTTTATATAGGTCTATCGCTTTATCCGGTTGGCCTCCTTGAAAAAATTGCATTGCCTGGGTGGTCAGTTGCTTTATTTCATTTTGATGCATAAAGGTTGCTCTTAGCGAAGCTCTGTTGAGTGTATAGAGATGCTTTGATTATACTGAATTATCCTAATATGACCCAGCCTGCGAGCAGTTTTTTTACCGGGATAATGCTACCCCACAAATGTCTGGTCGGTACTGCCAGTAAGCTTATCGCCAAACGGTACCTACTTCCCCAATGGAATTTTCCTTGTCTTCTGGGGCAAACTGGTGTTTGTAGAAATTTAGTATAATGAAATCAGAATCTTGTGAAGATGGTGTTTAAATGTCCAGAGTTAACCGATCAATGGTCAAAAAGTCAGGCTAACTGATGAGGTGAGTGACTATGCTTACCGGCTCGGGCAGTCTGTAGAAGCCAGGCTCGCTACCCTGGAGTCTATCAGGGAAGAGTGAAGATTTTTAAATTCTGGGCAGCGAATCGAAGGTTGGGGTGATCAATCCCATAATGTTAAATGTAGTGGTTCAAACTTGATCTGAGCTGCAGCACCTGAAGCGAATAAGTGCGGTCATCTATTTTCTGCTAGATAAGTGAAGGGATTGACCAGCGCAATGCCGCACTCTTCGAAATCTTTTATGTTCCTTGTTGCAACGGCAAACCCATTCGTTCTGGCAATTGCTGCAATTTGACCATCCAGATCTGACAGGGGGCGACCGATTTCCTTCCGGTATCCTTTTACTTCACCGTACATTCTAGCTGCAGGCGCATCGAAACTTAAAATACGGGAAGCAAAGGCGGTGGTTACAAATTGCTCAAATTTTTCTTGAAGTAACTGGCGCCTTTTACCCATTGGCATGACTCGAAGTCCAAAGCTGATTTCAGCGATGGAAATGCTGGTCAAAAATAATGCCAGGGAATCCTGAGCATTGAGCCATTCGAGAACCGAGCTAGCAGGTGGCGAAGTCATAAATTCCGAAAGTATATTAGTATCTATGATAATCACCTGGGAAATACCAGAGGATCAGATGTTTCACGCTCCGGCAGTGTGATTTCTTCTTCACCATATGCTGGGGAAAAAAGGCGTACTGCCAGATCCCCAAGCTGTTCTGGTGTTGTTACAGCGCGTTTCAGTATTTGTCTGGCCTCTTCTTCCATTGAGACGCCATGACGCGCTGCCCGAACGCGTAACAGCGCAACTGTTTCGTCATCAATCTTTCTAACGCTCAAACTTGCCATCGGCTTATCTCCACGGAAGCTGCTTTGGAATGATACAATAGCAGGCGCTCTCAATGCTGTCAAAATACATAGATTGCTGGCAATAAATGGGGCCGCACTCTTAAACCAATCCCGCAGCGTCGAAGATATACGGGGCATCTTCTGTTTGTTTGAGGGTAACACTTAAATAGTGTACACTATTTAAGTGTTACCCTGTTTGGTGAGTTGATCGATGAAAAATATTACATTAAGTGCAGACGATCACTTGATAGCTGCTGCGCGCCAGCGTGCAGCAGCTGAACACACGACATTGAATGAGCAGTTTCGACTCTGGTTATCGAGCTATGCTCGCAAGCAGGATCAGTTGCGTCGTTTTGATGAGACGATCAAGGCATTGCGAGGTGATGTGCGTGTGGGGCGGAAGTTGACTCGGGATGAAATGAATGAACGCTGATGTTTTTATTGATACGAATATCTTCGTTTATCAGCTTGAGGTGCAGGATGAGCGCAAGTCAAACATAGCAAATCGTCTTATTCGTGAAGGTATTGAAACAGGTAATGCCTGTATCAGTTTTCAGGTGATTCAGGAATGCCTGAATACCATTATACGAAAAGCTGAAATTTGCCTGACAAAGGAACAGGCCTGTCGTTATCTTGATGTGGTTTTGAGTCCACTATTACAGATTTACCCTGGTATTGATTTTTATCGAAAAGGTCTGGAAATTCAGGCGCGTTATCATTTTGGTTTTTATGATTCATTGATAATTGCTGCTGCACTTGAGAGTGGATGTAAGGTTTTGTTGAGTGAAGATCTGCAGCATGGCCAACAGATTGAAGGATTGACCATTCAAAACCCGTTTATCTGATTTGCCAGAACAGTCCGTCGACTGTTAACTGCATTACAAGCCCGCCAACATAGTATAGAATTTCATCCATCTCTGAATCAGGATGAAATTCATGAAAAACATACTCGTCCTCAACGGCCCTAATCTGAATCTGCTCGGTATGCGCGAGCCGGATAAATACGGTACGGTAAGTCTCTCTGATATCCATGCCCGGTTAACGGCCGCCGCCTGCGATCTGGGTTGTGAGGTTGATAGCTTCCAGTCGAACAATGAATCTGCATTGATTGAAAATATTCATACAGCGCCGTCACGTGATGTTGATTTTATTATTATTAATCCGGCTGCTTTCACGCATACGAGCATTGCCTTGCGGGATGCTTTACTGGCGGTGCAAATTCCGTTTATTGAGGTGCATTTGTCAAATGTGCATGCGCGTGAGGATTTTCGCAGGCAGTCATATTTTTCGGATATTGCTGTGGGCACAATCAGTGGCCTGGGAGCGAATGGTTATGAGTTGGCGTTAAGGGCATCGATGGAAATTTTGGGGGCGTGATCACTTTGCTCTGCGTTGCGATCTTTTTCGCGGTTTTCGCCGCATTTGGCTACACAATGTCATCCACATACTCTATACTCGCCACACTTTATTTCTTTGCCGGGTCACACAATGGATATTCGTAAAGTCAAGAAGTTGATTGATCTGCTGGATGAATCGGGTGTTGCCGAAATTGAAATCCACGAAGGCGAAGAATCGGTGCGCATTAGCCGTTATTCTGCGTTTGCGCCTGCTCCGGTTGCCGCTCCTGTTGCGCCACCAGTGGCTATTGAGGCATCGCCAATAGCTGCACCGGCCGCATCAGATGATATTCCCAGTGGTCATGCAGTCAATTCACCGATGGTCGGTACTTTTTATCGGTCTTCATCGCCAGGCATCTCCCCGTTTACAGAAGTCGGTCAGAAGGTGAAAGAGGGTGACACGCTGTGCATTATCGAAGCCATGAAAATGCTTAACCAGATTGAGGCTGATAAGTCAGGAACGATCAAGGCGATTCTGGTTGAAAATGCCGAGCCGGTGGAATACGGGCAAGCATTGTTTGTGATTGAGTAATCAGGACGATTACCTGTTATGTCTTTCCCCGCAAAAAATTTCCCGCATAAGCATTTGTTGTCTGTTTCAGATTATCAGCGTATGAGTAGTGCAGGTATTTTACCGGAGGGCAGCAGAGTTGAATTGATCGAGGGAGAGATCATTGATATGGCCCCAATTGGATCTCAGCATGCATCATTTGTCATGCAGTTTAATCATCTGTTTATGACTGCAGTGGCTGATAAATTACAGGTCAGCGTACAAAATCCGATTGTTCTTAATACGTATTCTGCGCCTGAGCCTGATCTTGCGCTACTCAGGCCACGGCCGGATTTTACCGGGATCAGCATCCTCTACCTGAAGATGTTGTGTTAGTGGTCGAAGTGGCTGAGTCATCAATGGCTTATGATCGTGATGTAAAAATTTCGCTTTATGCGGCTGCAGGAGTTGCCGAGGTCTGGTTGTTCGATGTGTCAGAATCCAGGCTTACTCGATATACCGGCTTAACGACGGGCAAGTATAGCCAGATTGATCGGCTTGATCAGAACAGTGACAGTGACCTGGAGTTAAACGCCATGCCTGAAATCAGGGTAAATCTTTCCATGTTATTTGCGACGATAAATAATGAAACTGGATAAAATTGTTATTGCCAATCGCGGCGAAATCGCTCTGCGTATTATGCGGGCCTGTCGTGAAATGGGTATTAAAACGGTGGCGATTCATTCTGAGGCCGACCGTAATCTCAAGCATGTGTTGCTGGCGGATGAGTCGGTGTGTATCGGTCCGGCGCCATCTCTGGCGAGTTATCTGAATATTCCCATGGTGATTGCTGCTGCTGAGGTGACTGATGCGGCAGCGATTCATCCCGGTTATGGTTTTCTCTCGGAAAATGCTGATTTTGCCGAGCAGGTTGAGAAGAGTGGCTATGTTTTTATCGGCCCGCGGGCTGAATCGATCCGTACCATGGGTGATAAGGTCGCAGCGATTCGTGCCATGAAGGCCGCGGGTGTGCCCTGTGTGCCGGGCAGTGACGGACCGTTGGGAAATAACAAGTCAGTGAATATGAAGCTGGCGCTAAAGATTGGTTATCCGATTATTATCAAGGCGGCAGCGGGTGGTGGTGGTCGTGGTATGCGCGTGGTGCGCAAGGAAGCGGATCTAGTGAATGCGATTGCTTTAACCCGCACCGAGGCGCGTACTGCTTTTGGTGATGATACGGTTTATATGGAGAAGTATCTGGAAACGCCGCGCCATGTGGAGTTTCAGGTATTAGCCGATGGCGAGGGCGAGGCGATTCATCTTTGTGAACGCGATTGTTCGATGCAGCGACGTCATCAGAAGGTGGTTGAAGAAGCGCCTGCGCCGGGTATTACGCCCGAGCTGCGTGCCGAGATGGGTGAGCGTTGTGCTGAAGCCTGTCGGCGTATGAAGTATCGCGGTGCGGGAACCTTTGAGTTCCTTTATGAAAATGGCGAATTCTTTTTTATCGAAATGAATACCCGCGTACAGGTTGAGCATCCAGTTACCGAGATGATTACTGGAGTGGATATTATCAAGGAGCAGTTGAGTATTGCGGCGGGTGAAGGCTTGTCTTATCGCCAGGAAGATATTCGTATTACCGGCCATGCTATCGAGTGCCGCATTAATGCAGAAGATGCAAAAACATTCATGCCATCACCGGGAACCATCACCCAATACCATGCGCCGGGCGGGCCGGGTGTGCGTGTTGATACACATATCTATAATGGTTATACCGTGCCGTCATATTACGATTCGATGATCGCAAAATTGATTACTCACGGTGAGACGCGTGATGCTGCAATTGCGCGTATGCGCGGTGCGCTGGCGGAAATTGTCATTGATGGTATTCGTACCAATATTGCCCTGCAGCAGGATATTTGTAGTGATGCTGCCTTTATTGAGGGTGGTGCGGATATTCATTATCTGGAGAAGAAGCTGGGTTTGCAATAGCAGCGTAAGCAGGTCAGGTCTTGCAATCACGCATAATGTTGCTTTGCAAGACCTGACCCTGGAAGCACATCAGTTCCAACGCTTCAGCAAGGAATGAGGATAAAAATATAATGCGCTGGAATCAGTTATCCTTAATCATCCATTCAACCGATGTCGATACTTTCGTCAATTTTTTTGAGCAGGCGGGTGCGCTTTCTGTGACCTTTCAGGATGCGGCCGATCAGCCCATGTTCGAGCCAGCTCCGGGGGATACGCCGCTCTGGTCTGAAACGCGTCTCGTTGCTCTGTTTGATGAAACCACAAATATCAGTGCTATTCGCCAGTCACTTGCCAGTCAGCAGGGTGCTGCTCTGGCCGATCAGCTTGAGCTTGAAAGTATGGCAGACCGTGACTGGGAGCGCGTCTGGCTGGATGATTTTCAGCCCATGCAATTTGGCGAAAGATTATGGGTCTGTCCGGCAGGCATGCGACCGGAGGATGCAGATAATCCGTTAATCATTGATCTTGATCCGGGGTTGGCCTTCGGTACCGGTACGCATCCGACAACCGCGTTGTGTCTTGAATGGCTGGATAACCACCCGCCAAAGAATCTTGATGTGCTTGATTTTGGTTGTGGTTCAGGGATTCTGGCGATTGCTGCAGCGGCTCTTGGAGCAACGACGGTACTGGCTACCGATATAGATGACCAGGCTCTGTGGGCAACAACAGAGAATGCTCAACGCAATAAGGTAGAGAAACAGATAACAACACGGCTACCTGATGCCATGCCAGACGACTACCAGGCTAACCTGGTGTTAGCAAATATCCTTGCCAATCCCCTCATTACGCTCGCCGAAACAATTGCAGGGTATGTCAGGCCTGCCGGACAGCTGGTTTTATCGGGTATCCTGAAAGAACAGGCTGATGCTGTTATCGCCGCATACCAGCCATGGTTTTCGTTTTCTGAGCCGGTTATTTCCGGTGACTGGGTGCGTCTGGATGGTCGCTTAATTCGGTAGTCGTAATGTCCGCGTATCGGCAATCGATTTACACCGAGGCAGGCTGTGCTGTAATACTTTCATGACGTTTGCTGCTGTTGCTCGATGTACCGTGAGCTTGCCGCCATAAAGTGATACTACGCGTGGTTTTTCCTGTTTGTCTGTTATCAGTACAGTATCGCGCGGTCGTGAAAAAGCCGTATCACTGGAAACAGGTAACACACGTAATCCGGCGAAGGATGAAATGACATCATCGTTGCTGAGTGTTTTTTCAAAATAATGGTTATACACGGCCAGCAGGTATTCAATTTCACTGGCCAGAGGTTGTACCTTTGCCGGGTCACCCTGATAGAGACTTTCTGTGGTGCCTATTAGCATACGCCCTTTCCACGGCATGATGAAAACGGCGCGCTGATCTTGTGGCGCTTCCAGATAGTACATGCCCCGGGTTACCTGTCCCGCGACTTCAATATGAGCCCCCTGAACCAGATCAACATTCGGTCGTTGCATGTCGGGCAAAAATTTTTCCGCCACCTGATTGACCCAGGGGCCAGCAGCATTGATAACGGTAGCTGTATTTATGTTAACTGTCTTGCCCTGAGTGTTCAATGTAACCTGAACATGGTCAGGTTGGGTTCTGGCAGATACAAAACTTGTGTTATAGCGTATTTCTGCGTCCAGTGATGCGGCTGAATCAAGCACGGCACGAGTCAGTTTTGCATCATCGGTTTGTGCGTCGTAATAACAGAATACGGCATCCAGGTTCTGTGTTTTTAGATGATCCAGCGTTTGCCATTCCTGTCGGGGAATGCGTCTGAAGGCTCGTCTGCTGAACAGTGAATAGAGCATCAGCCCGGCCCAGATTTTCCAGGGTCGGCGTGTCGTGTTGTGGTAAACGGGTATATAAAAAGGTGCCAGTTTGACGAGCTTCGGTGCATTGTTGAGTAAGCGTTTGCGTTCCTGCAGGCTTTCAAACACCAGATGGAACTGTGCTGTTTCAAGGTAACGTAGACCACCATGTACCAGTTTCGATGAGCGTTGTGAAGTGCCTTGTGCCGGTTCTGAATATTGCTCAATGAGCAATACACGATAGCCATTTGCGGCAGCCGCCTGAGCACAGCCTGCGCCCTGGATGCCAGCACCGATAATCAATACATCCGTTTCAATATCAACAGCCATAGTTCTTCAGGGCAGTGTCTGCGAGCAGGCCGCCGATATCTGCGGTTTCGATGAAGGCTATGTCGCATTGTGCCAGTTCAAGTACATCTGCAACTTTTGTGATGTCATAGAGCATCCATCGCCAGTTGCCAGGCCAGAGTGAGCCTTTGTCGGGTATTTTTGTGACATTGCAGATCAGGTAATCTGGTGTTAGTTGTTCAGCAAGGCGTTGATATTTTTTATTGTAGCGATGTACAACCCAGCCTGTTGCGAGTTTGCTGTGTTGTTGCGTGTAAGCAACCGCCTTATGATCGAATGAAATCACAACGCACTGATCGCGGTGATTTTCCAGCGCAGCGAGCAGCCGTTGCATGACTTTTTCCAGCCCCCAGTGATTGATGCTTTCTTCCTTGATTTCCACCAGGGCGTGACGTTCCGGATAATGTCCCATTAAGGTCAGCACATCTGTCAGCAGAGGAATAGGTTCTGGTACAAATTGTTGTTTAAAGCGCCGGGCTTCATGAATGCTTATGCCTGTTAACTGTTCTGTTGATAGATCAAAGACAGATTTTTTCAGACCGGCAGTGCGTTTAAGATCCGCATCATGAATAACAAAAAGATCCTCGCCTGCATTCATTTGTACATCAAATTCAACCATGCAGGCACCAGCCTTGAGGGCCGCTTCAATGCCGATGAGTGAGTTTTCAGGGTATTTCGCCATGAATCCCCGGTGGGCGACCAGTTTTGTTGTCATGTAGTGGTCCTGTTTTTATTTTTTCAAATGATGACCCTATCTGAAATGGCGGGGTTGAACAAGCTCAACGGCCGGGGATTCCGTGCCCCGTAAGGTTTGATCTACCCTACAGAGCTCAAATTAATGCGGTACGTTAATGTATCGGAATACCGCATCATGCATAGCCATAAAATTGTCAAAGAGTGGTTGCCAGTTCTGTGGAGAATATTTGATAGCGTTGTTGTAAAGCGCTATCCGTTTGTGGCTCAAAGCTCTGTTGTGGTTGCAGTGCCCAGTGTTCAGGTTGGCCGGCGGCCAGCCAGGCGCTACCACGAGCGGTGGCTTCAGGGTTGTCAAATCGTTGCACAGTTAATCCGCTGAGGTTGGCGAGTTTCTGGCAGAGCCCATCAAGGCGGGATAAGCCGCCACTGATCAGTATTTGTCTGAGCATCTGTTCGCGTTTCATCAAAATGAAATTATCCATCAACAGGAACAGAATGCTTTCTATAACCGCAACTGCTTTTGCAGGTATGTCGTTGTCCTGTTCGGGGACGAATCTGGCTTGCAGGTCAGACTGCCACCAGGGGCTACCCAGTCCACCAATGGTATTGATAAAGAGAGGCGGATCCTTGATCGACTGCAACCAGTCGGGCAATCGGGTGTACAGATTTTCTACGTCAAATTGCTGCTCAAACCAGCTCAGTGCTGTGCCTGCACCATTGACGGTGCCTTCGCGAACATAACGGACTGTTTTGTCGGTTGAATAACCGATGCCCGTCAGTTGTTTTTGACTGCGGGATAATTTGGCTAGCATTCTCAGAATAAAAGCACCGCTGCCTATATTAATGATAGCGGTTTCCGTATCCGGGATAAAACCGGCACCAAAAACAGCCGCATTCTGGTCGCCGCAGACTGCAGTGACCGGAATTCTATTGCTTGTTAGATAACCATAATGACTGACGATAGGCCGGATGGCTGGCAAACAACTGTCTGGTACTTCAAACAGGCTGCACAGTTTTTCAGACCAGTCGAGTCTCGACAGATTCATTAACTGGGTGCGTTGGGCATTACTGTGATCAACGCTATAAATCTGGTTTTCTAGCAGGTGAAGCAACAGGTAGCTGACCAACGGTGCCAGTTTGAATGCGCCTGTTTTTTGGGCGGCGGTGTGTTTGTATAACCAGCGTAGTTTGCTGGCGCCGTAGTGAGCAGAAACGGGTAGACCAGAAATTGACTGTATCTCGGCATGCTGTTGTTTGAGGCTATCAAGATGATTGCTGGCACGTGTATCCTGCCAGCTGAGTGCTGGGTGAATGGCATTTCCCTGTGAGTCACAGATGACGACCGTTGAGCGCTGGGTGCTTATTCCACAGGCTGTAATTGATTTGCGTAGCGTGTTGTCAGTGCTCTGCAGTAATTCAGTGAGTGAATCTGTGACAGAAGCAAGTAGCTGGCTGGCATCCTGTTCGATGTGTTTATTGTCAATGCATTGCAATTCGATGTTACGCCAGCAACTTTTTACCGTTCTGCCCATCTGATCAAACAACAGGCAACGACTGGCATGAGTTCCCTGATCAATGGCGAGCGTATGTGTGTGGGAGTTTTGCAAGTTGGCGTCCCTTGTGGCTCAATGAGAGTGTCCTCTACAGGTGCAGGAAACAAGTGAGTATATTCAGACCAAAATCGATGCAGCGTTTGATCCTGGTGGGCTTCACCATGGTCACCATACCACTGATCGCCGCCCTTGTGCATGCCACGGTGTCAGTTGATCGTCTGGTCAGACAGGGACAGCGGGCATTGTTCGAAACGGTGCGTGCAACCCAGGGCACCCAGCAGTTGGCCGATGCTATAACTGGCATGGAACGCGGCGCGCGACAGTATATTGTCGTTGGCGACGAATCTCTGTTCGATGTATACAGGGATAAACGTGCGGGTTATCTGGCAACTACCGATAAATTATCGGGGCTGGCGTTGGTTGAATTGCAGCGTGAACGTCTGAAAAGACTGCTAGATGAGGAAAGTCGTGTGAATGATATTGTTGCTCGGCATGAATACAACTCCCCGGAAACTGCAGAGGCGGTGGTGCGTTACTCCGAGCTTTCAACCGTTGCCAGGGAAATGCTGCTGGATAACCAGCAACTGCTTGAAGACAAGGTTGCTGAGCTGGAAACCAATGGCAACCGTTCGCAAACGACATTGTATCTGTTAACCGTTGCGCTCGTTCCTCTGTCACTGATATCCGCTATTGTTTTTGCCTTTGTGACAGCCAGGGCTGTGCGCCGACTGGATAAAGCCATTCGTTTGCTGGGTGGTGGTGATTTTTCACGGCCAATTATGATTACCGGTCCGCAGGATCTTGAGCAGTTGGGTGAGCGATTAAACTGGATGAGGCTACGGATGCTGGAAGCAAACCAGGAAAAAACCCGCTTTCTACAGCACATGTCGCATGAATTGAAAACCCCGTTGACGGCAGTGCGAGAAGCGGCAGAGCTGCTGGGTGAAGAGATTGTCGGCAGTTTGAATGGGCAGCAACGGGAAATTGCCGCAATTCTGCGCAGTAATAGTGTCCAGTTGCAGAAACTGATAGAAGATTTACTGGATTTTAATACAGCCAGTTCTCGCGCCGCTGACTTGCACATAGAAACTGTTAACCTGAAAAAACTGATAAAAAATATTCTTGAGGATTACAAAATAGCGGCACTGGCGAGGCAGCTAAGAGTGGCTGTGGATTTGCAGGATATTGAAATTCAGGGAGATTCTGACAAATTAAGAACGATGATGGATAATTTGTTATCCAATGCGGTCAAATTCTCACCAGATAGGGGGGTCTTGAAAATCTCCCTGAATAAGGGTATATCTGAGGCTATTATAAAAGTAGAAGATTCCGGTCCGGGTATTCCGGAGTCGGAACGAGATAAGGTTTTTGACGCTTTTTACCAATGTGATGAAAGACCAATAGCGCATGTTAGCGGCACTGGATTAGGCTTATCCATCGCCCGTGAATATACGCAGGCCCACGGTGGTCGTATTGACGTTATAACTCCAAGAGATGGGCGGGGAGCCTGTTTGCGAATTGTTTTACCCTATATACAGGAGGGTAGTAGTGCCACTGTTTAATATAGCTGATGAATATAGAAGGCCAGGAAAATGGTGTATCTACGCACTGTTCCCATGGTTAGTTAGTTGCGCGCAATTGGATCATTCCTTTTTGCACCTGCCATCGTCTACTAATACCCATGGATATTCATCTGACTGGGTTGATGATCTCTATAGAGCGAACAGGCTGTCGGCGGAAGACTACAGAGATGTGCTGAAAGCACGGGAAATAGAGTTTTCACAACAGGCGACTTATAGCAGTCGAATTCGATTGGTATTGTTATTGTCGCGCGGCCAATCTGCGTTTCGGGAACCAGGGCGAGCATTAAAAATACTTGATGGTCAGGATGTAAGTGAGTTGAGGCAGGGACAGCGGGCATTTTATGATCTGGTGTTGCAGGTGGTTGAAGAGCAGGGTGGGCAGTCACGTAAGGTAAGTGGTAAATCAATTAAGAAAGTACGAGTACGGCGCGTAAAAAGACGTAAATCGTCGCCTGCCAGAAAAAAATCTGTTGAGCCAGTAAGTGCGTCGGCAGGTGAGTTTGAAGTGCAGCCGGTAGACGAGCGGGAACAGGCATATCTGAAAGAGTTGAGCCAGGCAAAGCGTAGAATCAAGGAGTTGGAACAGCAATTGCATGAGCTTACTTCAATAGAAAAAAGTATTCAGGAGCGAGAAGCCACGAGCTTATCCACGGAGCAAAAGAAATGAGTGCATGTAGATATAGAGTATTAGTTGTAGATGATGATCCGGGTATTTTAAGGCTGCTTTCCATGCGCCTTACAGCGGCGGGTTATGATGTTATGTCTGTTGAAAGCGGCGAAAAGGCATTGTCCCAGTTGACCACGTATCAACCACATCTGGTCATAACTGATCTACGCATGGGTGGGATTGATGGCATGACGCTGTTTAACAGGGTTCATGAGCGCAGTCCTGCTCTGCCAGTTATGTTGCTGACGGCACATGGCACTATCCCGGACGCTATTGAGGCGACAAATCGCGGGGTTTTCAGTTATCTGACAAAACCCTTTGACAGTAAAATATTGCTCGACAATGTCAGCAAGGCATTGCGTATGGCAGGTGGCCAGGATGAGCAGCCAGAAGGCCAGGATGTCGCCGAATGGCGTCAGCACATCATTACGCGCAGCCCATTAATGGAAGACCTGCTTGGACAGGCGCAGCTGGTCGCTTCCAGTGATGCCAGCATCTTTATTTATGGACAAAGTGGCACCGGTAAGGAAATGCTGGCACAGGCTATCCACAAGGCAAGTTCGCGCGCCAAAGGTGAGTTTGTTGCAGTCAACTGTAGTGCAATTCCTGAAACCTTGTTCGAATCTGAGTTTTTTGGTCATGCCAAAGGTTCGTTTACCGGGGCTTCCCGCGACCATCAGGGTTTATTTCAGGCGGCTGATGGCGGTACGCTGTTTCTGGATGAGATAGGTGACATGCCTCTGAGTTTCCAGGTGAAACTGTTGCGTGTTTTGCAGGAGCGTGCTGTGCGTCCGGTGGGATCAACAAAATCTATACCCATTGATGTGCGGATTATTTCTGCGACACACAAGAACCTTGACGAATTGCGCGATATAGGTGAATTCCGTGAAGATCTTTATTATCGTCTGAATGTGGTTGCCATGGATTTGCCCTCCCTGGTTGAGCGACGTGAAGATATTCCGTTGTTGGTGAACCATTTTCTGACCATTCTGGATGATGCGCAGAAAAAAGCAGTGCGAGGCTTTGCCCCTGAGGCGATGGAAGTGCTGCTGTCTGCACCGTGGCCGGGTAACGTACGCCAGCTTTATAATGTGGTAGAACAATCCGTTGCTTTTGCGACAACGTCGACGATACCGGCAAGCCTGGTACAGCGTGCGTTGCGCGATGAAGCAGAGGGTGAGATGCCTGCATTTGCCGAGGCTCGCAGTGGCTTTGAGCGGGATTATTTAACGCAATTGCTGCAGATTACCAATGGTAATGTGAGTCGTGCAGCCAAGATTGCCAAGCGCAACCGCACAGAGTTTTATAAATTGCTGCACAAGCATCACCTGAACCCATCTCAATTCAAGCCAGTGAGTGTTAGCGGTTAAATGTCGCTAACTTGAGACTGACTAACATGCTGATAATTATCCGGTTTAGTGATTAATGGTTGGCTATGACGCCGATAGGCAACGTTTTTGTGTCTACAAGCTTTCGAAGAATGTCGGTTAAATGCCTGTATCTTGGGGATAAATTGCCAATTTATGAACTTGGCATAGACGTTGCTTTAATACTTATATAACTGGAGGCAATGATGAAGGTTCTGACAATGCTGGTATTTGTTGGTGTTGCTTTAACCATGTTCTTTAGTTTACACAATCATGACGTTCAATTAGCGTCACTGGTTACTGATTTGTCAGCTAGTGTGGCAAGTCAGTAACTCGGCAGACTTCCCCCCCCAAAAGGGAACTTTTACGCGGCAACCCCTTGCCGCGTTTTTTTGCCTGTTATTTGATATTAGTGGTGAAAATTACCAGTTAAATCTGTAAGCTGTGGAATTAAATTCAAGCGAAGTAGTCGATGTTCAAGTAATGTCTGATTCAGCAAGATTTGTCTGGCCAGTGCGTATCTATTATGAAGATACAGACAGTGGTGGTGTCGTTTATTATGCGAATTATCTCAGGTTTATGGAGCGTGCTCGCACTGAACGACTAAGGCAGCTGGGTTTCAATCAGGAACAACTGAAAAACGAGGCAGGACTCTTGTTTGCTGTTCATAAATTATCCATTACTTACCAGAGACCTGCCTGTCTTGATGATTTGTTGCTGGTAACGGCACACATTGAACGCGTGCGTAAAACCAGTCTTGAATTTAAACAAACTATTTCTAATGCTGCGACTGAACAGTGTCTATGCGAAGGGCAGGTGAGTATCGCCTGTCTTGATGCAGATAGCTTTCGGCCAAAGGCTGTACCCGATTACTTGTTGAGAGAGCTTGCAGATGTCATCTGATATGTCATTTTTCCACCTGGTGATGGGGGCAAGCCCCGTTGTTCAGCTAGTGATGTTGTTGTTGCTGATCATTTCCGTTATGTCATGGACCATGATTTTTCGCAAGCGAAGCCGCCTGAAAAAGGCACTCAGGGAAGCCAACTCTTTTGAAGAACAGTTCTGGTCGGGCGGCGATCTTTCTACGCTGTATCGAACTGTGTCCTCGGATGTGGGTAATTTACGCGGTCAGGTACATATCTTTGTGAAGGGTTTTAAAGAGTTTGCCCGACTGAGGAAGCAAGCGGGCAATGATCCGAAAGCCGTGGTTGAAGGTGCGCAGCGCAGTATGCGCGTTGCGCTTTCCAGAGAAGTTGATGATCTTGAAACGCATTTGTCATTTTTAGCGACAGTCGGTTCGACCAGTCCATATGTTGGCCTGTTCGGAACAGTCTGGGGCATTATGAATGCCTTTATTGGCCTGGGAAATGTGCAACAGGCGACCTTGTCGATGGTAGCACCCGGTATTGCTGAAGCGTTGATCGCAACGGCTATGGGGTTGTTTGCAGCAATTCCGGCGGTTATCGCCTACAACCGCTATTCGAATGATGTTGAGCGCCTTGAAAATCGCTATGATAATTTCCTTGAGGAGTTTTCCTCAATTTTACAACGCCGTGCATACGAGTAGCATCGATGGCCAGAAACAGAAATCGTAAACGCCCTATCTCGGAAATCAATGTGGTCCCTTATATTGATGTCATGTTGGTGATGCTGGTTGTTTTTATGATAACGGCACCTCTGTTGACTCAGGGAGTCCAGGTGAAATTACCGGAAGCATCTTCCGAACCGCTGGACTCCTCACAACAGGATCCTCTGATTCTGACCATTGATATGGAGGGAAACTATTACCTGAACATTGGTGGCGATCCCAAAGAAGCAATTGATACCGATACGCTTATGTTGCGCACGGCAGCAGTGATTCGGCAACGGCCAGATGTGGCTGTCATGGTCCGAGGTGACCAGGCTGTTGATTATGGCAAGGTGGTTACAGCAATGACGTACTTACAGCAGGCTGGCGCGAAGAGTGTTGGTCTGATGACAGATCCATTGGGTGAGAAATAGCAGATATGTGGTCATTTTTTCGGGAAAACCCAGGCTCATTCCTTGCTGCAGTGCTGTTTCACTTGCTGATTCTTGGTTTGCTGGCTTATAACTTTGTGCTCAATCCATCCAGTGATTCAAGTTCAAAACCGGCGCCTGTGCAGGCCGTGGTGATTGATGAATCGAAGCTGAATCAGGAAGTGCAGCGACTGGAAGAGGCCAGGCAGACGGAACGTGATATAGAAGCTACCCGTATCAAGTCGCTTGAAGATAAAGCTGTCGAAGCAAAGCAGGCAAGGAAACAGGAAGAAAAACGCCTTGAGCAAGTCCGCGCGAAGCGTGAGCAGGAACAACAGCGTGTGCTTGAAGAAAAAAAACAGGCAGAAGTTAAACAGCTGGAAGAACAGCGTAAAAAAGATGCAGAGATAAAAAAGGCAGCGTTAAAAAAGAAAGAAGCTGAAAAACAGAAACAGCTTACCGAGGCCAAACGTAAACTGGAAGAGCAGCGAGTGGCTGACCAAAAGAAACGTAAAGCTGAGGAAAAGCGTAAAGCTGAAGAAGCAGACAAAGCGGCTGAAGCCAAACGCATTGCAGAAGAAAAACGCAAGGCCGAGCAAAAAAAGAAAACTGAAGCAGCGACACGTAAAGCAAAAGAGAAGGCCTCGCGTGAGGCGGCAGAGCAGGCATTACGCGAAAGCCTGCTGGCTGAAGAGCGGCAATCCTTGATTGGTCAGGAGGTCAATCGCTTTGCTGCAAAAATTAAGGCTGAAGTGGAGCGCGCCTGGACACGCTCATCAGATAGTCAGGATGGTTTGAACTGTATTGTAAAAATACGCCTGCTGCCCAGTGGTAAAGTGATTGATGCCAGTATTGCGCAAAGCAGTGGCGATGCTGCCTTTGATCGATCTGCAGTTGCCGCCGTTTATCGGGCGGAACCCTTGTCAGTACCCGATGATCCGGATGTGATGCAAACATTCAGATCATTTAATTTTAAATTTGAACCGAGATAAGTGATATGAAACGAATAATGTCGATTTTCTGTGTGTTATGCATGAGCTGGTCTGTCAGTGCTTCTGCGGCGCTGACGATAGAAATAACCCAGGGGCTGGAAGGGGCAACACCGATTGCCGTGGTGCCTTTTTCCGGCACCGGTAACGAGCCGGAAAATGTTGCAGAAATCATTGCCGCTGACTTGCGCAGTAGTGGACGTTTTGCTCCCGTCAGTCAGGATAATATGATTTCGCGGCCAGTTATTCCGGAGCAGGTGCGTTTCCCGGAATGGCGAACACTGGGTGTTGAAGACCTGGTGATCGGTACTGTGGAGTCGGCTGGAGGTGATCGATATAACATCAAGTTTTTCATGTTTGATGTCTACCAGAGCAAGAAATTACTCGGTTTCAGTGTGCCGACAAGCCGTTCCAGTATGCGTTTTGATGCACACCGGATCAGTGATTTGATTTATGAAAAACTGACGGGAACACCGGGTGCCTTTGCAACACGAATTGCCTATGTGACAGATGCACGACGGGGTAATGAGCGCGAATACAAATTACAGGTATCCGACTTTGATGGGCATAATCCAAAAACAATCCTGACTTCGAAAGAGCCTCTAATGTCTCCTGCATGGTCTGCAGATGGCAAGCAATTGGCCTATGTCTCCTTTGAAGATAAAAAAGCCTCTATATATAGTCAGAATGTGATGACTGCGAAACGTAAGAAGCTGGTGTCTTTTGAAGGGATAAATGGCGCACCGGCCTGGTCGCCTGAGGGAGACAGACTTGCCCTGACACTGTCTCGGGATGGTAATCCGGAAATATATATTTATACGCTGAGTGGTGGTTCCCTGAAGCGGATTACTCGCAGCCCGGCAATTGATACCGAGCCGGTCTGGTCACCTGATGGAAAAATTCTGGCATTTACTTCGGATCGTGGCGGTTCACCGCAAATCTATAAGGTCTCAGTGAATGGAGGGCGGGCACAGCGCGTTACATTTGAGGGTAAATATAATGCGAATGCTGATTTTTCCCCTGATGGCAAGCATCTTGCAGTAGTTCATGGCGAAAGCGGCAGATACCGGATTGCAGTTCTTGATATTGAAAGCGGCAAGATGGATATTCTATCTGATGGACGGCTGGATGAGTCGCCAAGTTTTGCCCCGAATGGCAGTATGATTATCTACGCAACCCAGAAGGGTGATGCGGGTGTGCTTGCGGCAGTATCCAGCGATGGACGTTTTCGGCAGCAGTTTACAACGAGCGATGGCAGTGTGCGTGAACCGGTCTGGTCATCATACGTAAAATAGGTGAGTTAAGGAGATTCCAGTGAAACGATTGATTAGCATAATATATCTTGCATTGATTACTTTGGTGGTCAATGGTTGTAGTTCCTCGGGGCCAACCCGCAATGATGCAGCAGATGTGATTGATAAAGGTGATGCGGCCAGTAGCGTCGCTAAACCGTATGATTCGTCTGCCATACAGCCATTATCAGATCCAGCAGCAACGTCGCTTGATAGTGGAAAAATCATCTATTTTGATTTCGATAGCTATAATGTTGATGAGGCTGGGCGAGAGCTGATAGCCGCACACGCAAATTATCTGACGACGAATCCTGCTGCCAGAATACGGCTGGAAGGACATGGCGACGAGCGTGGTTCGCGTGAATACAATATTGGTCTGGGTGAGCGCCGGGGGCAGGCGGTTAAACGTATTCTGGAATTATTGAACGCTTCTCCAGAGCAAATTTCGATTGTCAGTTTTGGTGAAGAAAAACCGGTAGATTATGGGCATAATCAGGATGCATGGCGCCAGAATCGTCGCGTGGAGATTGTTTATGTCGATGGCTAGATCACTTACCTTTGGGTGTTTTGCACTGATATTTGTCAGTGGTTCTGCTTTTGCTATCAGCAAGGCAGAACTGGAACGACGTATCATCAAGCTGGAATCAAAGCCTGATAATCGCGGGCTGGTGGAATTGAGCCAACAGTTAAACCAGTTGCGTCAGGATGTGCAGCAATTGCGTGGTGACATCGAAGTGCAGGCACATGAGATTCGTACTCTGGGAAAAAAACAGAAAGAATCTTATCTGGATCTAGAGCAACGATTGCAGAGTGGTGCAGTTAATACTCGTGGCGCAAGAAATGTAACGCCGGTTATTGGTTCTGGAGATGTGTCGGACCGACAGGAATATGATAATGCATTGGCAATTTTAAAACAGAGTGAATATGCGCAGGCGGCAACGGCATTTCAGGGTTTTCTGGAAACCTATCCGCAGAGTGAATACGCTGATAACGCGCAGTACTGGCTGGGCGAAGTGTTTTATGTCATGCGACAATTTCCGGATGCGCTACGCGAATTTGATAAAGTCATTAGTCAGTATCCGGATAGCAGCAAGGTTGCCGATGCAAAGCTCAAATCGGGTTTCATTCGCTACGAAATAAAAGACTGGAGTGGCGCCCGGGCAGACCTGGCCTCAGTGGTACAGAATTTTCCCGCGTCGACACCTGCGCGTCTGGCTAAGGAACGCCTGCAGCTGATGGATAAGGAAGGTCGGTAGATACATTGCCAACGCTGAAAATCACGGAAATCTTTCTCTCCCTGCAGGGAGAGGCGGATACCGTAGGCTATCCAACGGTATTCGTCAGGTTAACAGGTTGTCCTTTGCGCTGCGTTTACTGTGATACCGCCTATGCTTTCAAGGGTGGTGAAAAATGGCAAATCACTGATATTCTGCAACAGGTTTCTTCCTACGGTGTTAAATATGTGACCGTGACGGGCGGTGAGCCACTGGCACAGAAAAACTGCCTGCAGTTATTGTCATTACTCTGTGATCAGGGCTATCGAGTTTCTCTGGAGACCAGTGGAGCTATGGATGTGTCCAACGTGGATCACAGAGTCATCAAGGTGCTGGATATAAAAACGCCGGCATCGGGCGAAGTCGATCAGAATCTGTTTACCAATCTTGCACATCTGGCTTCAGTAGATCAGGTGAAGTTTGTGATTAGCGATCAGGTGGATTACCGTTGGTCCTGCCAGATGATTGATGAGCATTCGCTAGCTGAGCGATGCGATATCCTGTTCTCGCCGGTACATGGTAAACAGGATGCAACTGAACTGGCTAAATGGATCATTGCAGATCGTTTACCTGTGCGTTTCCAGATACAATTACACAAGCTTTTGTGGAATGATGAAGCGGGACGATAATCTTTAACTGGAAGCCTTTCCTGAATGAATGCAAAAGCTGTGGTTTTACTTTCCGGAGGCCTGGATTCGGCGACAACCTTATCGATTGCCCAGAGTCAGGCTTTTGAATGCTATGCGCTGAGTTTTGATTATGGGCAGCGTCATCGAGCTGAACTGAAAGCAGCGCAACGCATCGCTGCAAATAGACAGGTGGCGGCGTACAAAACAGTAAAGCTGGATTTGCGAACCATAGGGGGGTCGGCGCTCACAGATACGAGCATTGATGTGCCTGACGTTCCCTCTGAGGGTATTCCTGTTACCTATGTGCCTGCGCGAAATACCATTTTTCTGTCTATTGCGCTTGGCTGGGCCGAGGTGCTGGATGCAACGGCTATTTTTATCGGTGTGAATGCAGTGGATTATTCAGGCTACCCAGATTGTAGACCGGAATACATTGAGGCTTTCCGTCAGATGGCCGCATTGGCTACACGCTCTGGCGTGGAGGGAAGTCCTGTCAAAATTGAAACACCCCTGATCGAAATGAGTAAATCCAGCATTATTCGCAAGGGTATTGGCCTGGGGGTGGACTATTCGCAAACAGTGTCCTGTTATAATGCAGATGAAGAAGGGCGTGCCTGTGGCCGATGTGATTCCTGTCGATTGAGAAAACAGGGTTTTATCGATGCGGGTCTATCTGATATGACGATTTATCAATCTTGTTGACTGGCCGATACAGACAGAATATGGTTGCGAAAAAAGAAAGTCGAGAGAGATAAATTTTATGGAATATTCTGATTTTTTTAGTGCCCAGTCCATGCTGTTGTGGGGAACGTTTGGCTTAGCCTTTATTCTTGGATTTGTTGCAAACAAGACGAATTTCTGCACTATGGGTGCAGTATCTGACTGGGTTAATATCGGCGATAAGGGACGTTTCAGAGCCTGGTTGCTGGCAATAACGGTAGCCTTGATGGGTGTCATACTGCTCGAAAAAATGGGTCTGGTTAATGTTACATCCTCATTTCCTCCTTATCGGGCCGAGTCGCTCATCTGGGCAGAAAACCTCCTTGGCGGGATTTTATTCGGTATCGGTATGACGCTAGCAAGTGGCTGTGGTAATAAAACGCTTATCCGCATTGGTGGCGGCAATCTGAAATCGATTATGGTTGCTGCGATTATCGGAATTATTGCCTATTTTATGCTCAATCCCTTGCCTGGTACAGATCAGACGCTTTTCACCCTGCTGTTCTATTCGTGGATTCGACCGCTGGCCATTGATCTTGGCAAGGCCCAGGATCTGGGTACCTTGATCGCAGGCCCGGAAAAGGCAGTGGATGCGCGATTGTGGATTGGTTTTTTGATTGCTGTTGCTTTGCAGATCTATATTTTCAAATCTGTGGATTTTAGAAAAAGTCGTGACAATATACTGGCCGGTGTTGTTGTTGGGCTGGTTGTTCTTGGTGGTTGGTATCTAACGAGTAATATCACAATTAATGTAGATGATAACCCTCTTACGCTACAGGGCTATGTGCAGGACTGGGATTTTCTGGCAGAATCAGAAGAAGGTAAACCGGCAGACAGTCGCCCATTGGCGCCACAGTCATTTACTTTTATCAGCCCTCTTGGGCAAACGGCAGGCTATTCTGCTACGGGTTTTGATCGAGCATACCTGACATTCGGTGTGATGGCTGTGCTGGGTGTCCTGATCGGTTCATTGCTGTGGTCACTGCTCAGTCGTTCGTTTCGGATTGAATGGTTTGCTTCGGTAAAGGATTTTTTCAATCATTTCATCGGTGCCCTGCTTATGGGTGTAGGCGGTGTGCTGGCGCTCGGTTGTACGCTTGGGCAGGCAGTTACTGGCATATCAACACTGGCCCTGGGTTCATTTATCGCCTTTTTTGGTATCGTTGCAGGCTGTGCTTTGACGATGAAAATCCAGTATTACAAACTGGTTTACGAAGATGAGGCTAGCTTCCTGGATGCCTTATTGAGCTCTCTGGTGGATTTACGTTTATTGCCGGCGGCTCTCCGGCGTCTGGATGCGGTGTAAATTTCCGCTGGCATTGAGATAAAGCTTTGCTCAAAGGGCATGCCTAGGGTATGATTCCTTGCTTTGAATTTCCGTATTTGGGTCGTTAGCTCAGTTGGTAGAGCAGTTGGCTTTTAATCAATTGGTCGAAGGTTCGAATCCTTCACGACCCACCATTCTTTCTTCCTTTCCGTTATCATTAACGATATGGGTCAGGAAATTTCACATACAACTTTTTCGCAAAGTGACTTTTCAGAATACAAGCGCCGCTTGAAAACTGAGACACAGCTATTGTTATCCAGTTTACGCCAGGGAGGTTTCTCGACGCGCTTGCCCGTTGGGGGATTTGAAGTTGAAGGCTGGCTGGTTGATGGGTCCATGCATCCCGCGCCAGTCAATCAGGCATTTTTCAAGGCACTGAAAAACCCTCTGGCGACACCGGAACTGGCAAAGTTCAATATTGAATTGAATAATGAGCCTCTATCTTTGAGGCAGGATGCGCTGAGCCGTTTTGCGAAAGAATTAAAGCAGGTGTTTGCCGATGCAGAGACAGCGGCACGCTCAGTCAATGCGAGGGTGATGTTGAATGGTATTCTGCCGACTCTCTGTGAGACCGATTGCTGCCTGGATAACATGTCAAACATGACGCGCTATCATGTACTCAATGACCTGATTTTTGAGGCGCGCAAACAGCAACCGTTACAGCTTAATATCCGTGGAGATATTTGCGCTGATACACATCATTCGGAACAGCTGCAATTAAAACACTATTCAGTCATGCTGGAAGCAGGTGCAACGTCCTTTCAGGTTCATATGCAAATCCCCTGGCATAAAGCGCATCTTTATTATAATGCGTCAATCATGGCCTCTGCTGCAGTGCTTGCGGCATCAACCAATTCTCCTTATCTGTTTGGCAAGCGTCTATGGCATGAAACCAGAATACCGTTGTTTGAACAATCGGTGGATTCTGCAAACGGACCACAGCGTGTAAGTTTTGGCAGTGGTTTTGCGAAAAAGTCCATTGGTGAATGCTTTACAGAGAATCTTCAGGATTATCCTGTATTACTTCCGGAACTTACCTCTGAGGCAGTCGAACAATTCTCCCATTTGCGTCTGCATAATGGCGTCATCTGGCGCTGGAATCGACCGCTGGTGGGGTTTGATGACGATGGTACGCCCCACATTCGTATTGAGCATCGTTGTCTGCCTGCGGGGCCAACAATCGATGACATGGTAGCCAATGCTGCGTTCTATTATGGTTTGACCGAGTCGCTGGCCAGGAGCATGAATGATCGCCCAGCCATGACATTCCAGCAGGCCCGGTCAGGTTTCTATGCGGTAGCCTGCCAGGGTTTGAAGGCGCGGCTGGAGTGGTGTGGTGAGACAATCCCGGCACAGGCATTGATTCTGGATCAGTTGCTTTCCATGGCAGAGGAGGGTCTGGGGTCCCTGAATATCAACGATGATGATATCCGTCACTGGCTGGGCATTGTGGCGGCCCGGGTTGAGACGGGCCAGACGGGTTCAGTTTGGCAGATTGATCATATTGAAAAACATTCGGCGACGATGGAAAGTCTGTCACGTGACTATTTGATCCATCAACATGAATCAGCACCCGTGCACCTGTGGGGGCATTAACAGAGAATCCAATGTTACAGTTAAATGAGATCACGAACATTCCAGATGCCTTTTTTCAGCTAACCAGCCTGGCAGATATCCATCACGTTTTTCCACAACCCACATTAATACATCTTCAAGGTGAAAATCCACAACCTTTGTTTGTCTCTGTGTTAATGCACGGAAATGAAGACACTGGTTTTTTTGCGATACAGAAACTGCTGTTAAAATACCAGCAGCGGAAATTGCCACGCGCACTGTCTATTTTTATCGGTAATGTTTCGGCTGCCAGATCTGGTTTGCGGCGACTGAATGGCCAACCGGATTACAATAGAGTATGGCCAGGTTCCGATGTTATTGATTGTCCGGAGTCCAGGCTTATGTTGCAGGTGGTTGAAAGAATGCAGCAGACTCTGCCGTTTGCGAGTATTGATTTGCATAATAATACGGGCATGAACCCGCATTATGGTTGTATCAATCGCCTCGATGTGAAGTTTCTGCAGTTAGCAAAACTGTTTTCAAGGACCGTGGTTTACTTTGAGACACCTACGGGTGTGCAGTCAATGGCATTTGCAGAATTCTGCCCGGCAATTACTGTTGAATGTGGCAAACCGCATTTGCCGAATGGCATTGCTCATGCCATGGATTATGTCGATAGCGTATTGCATCTTAGTGACATTGAAGGTGAGCCGGTGAGCGAAAAGGATGTGGATCTATTTCATACAGTTGCGAGAGTGACAGTGTCAGAAAATTGCAGTTTCAGTTTTACGGACAGGCAGGCAGATATTTTTCTTGATCCGGGTATTGAGCAATTAAATTTTTCGGAAGCGCAAAAGGGCATGCCTTTTGGTGAAGTCGGGGACGGTGTCGGCATGGGCATGGGGCTAATAGCCTGGGATGACCGAGGTAATGATATGACCGAGCGTTTTTTTCAGAAAGTTCAAAGCCAGATACAGCTTAACATATCTGCAATGCCGGCCATGATAACGCTGAATGAAGAAATCGTCCGCCAGGATTGTTTATGTTATTTGATGGAGCGAATGCAGTGGGAATGGTCGAGGACTTCTTAGGAATGCATTTCCGGGACTGTTACTAAATCTGTCGTCAGTAATTCTTCCAGCTCGTCGAAGGGTACAGGTTTACTGAAATAAAATCCCTGGAAATCCTTGCAGCCCATGTTGATAAGGCAGTTGAGTTCTGATTCTGTCTCTACACCTTCAGCAATGGTTGAAAGACCAAGCCCCTTTGCCAGAGCCAGAATCGTCGAAGCGATGATTTTGCTGTCATTATTTTTATCCATATTGTGAACAAAAGCCTGGTCAATCTTGAGTGTTTTTACCGGTATCTGTTTTAGATAAGACAGTGATGAATATCCTGTGCCAAAGTCATCAATGGAAAAATGAATGCCAATTCTGTTCAGTATGCGCACTTTATGCGTGGCATCATCAATATTATCAATCAGAGAGCTTTCAGTGATTTCCAGGCCAAGATGACGTGAATCTATTAATGTGTCATTAATACTATCGATCACTGTTTCGACAAAATTCTTATGCGCCAGTTGTATGCTGCTAACATTTGCAGATATTCTTTTGAAAGATGCAGGAATATTCTGTGATTCAAGTTTGCGTATGTGGCGGCAGGTTGTGTGTAATACCCAGTTGCCAATATCTATAATAAGGCCGGAATATTCTGCAATAGGGATAAATTCAGCAGGTGAAATATACCCATGCTCAGGATGAGGCCAGCGTATTAATGCTTCTGCGCCAATAATTTCATGCAGGGCATTGAATTGCGGCTGGTAATGCAATTCAAACTGTTCCAGTTTAATGGCCTCACGAAGGTCTTTTTCCAGGTCAAGTCGTTTCTGCAGATTTCTGGAAATGTCCGGATTGAAAAAGAAGGCGGAGCTTCCTGCAGTAAGCTTGGCGTGGTACATGGCCACATCCGTTCGTTGTATTTCCTCTTCAGCAGTGAGTTTTTCGTCACCAGAAAAAGTATTCATGCCAATGCTTATATTGGTATGAATAACGTTTGTCGGAGTGACAACCGGTTGCGAGAACAGGGTAAACAATTTGTCGGATACCCGGTAAATATTTTGCACGGCTTTCTGATGTGTATCACCAATGCTGGTAAGCAGGATAACAAATTCATCGCCACCCAGTCGTACCACTGTGTCTTCTTTTCTGACAGCCGATTCCAGCATGCCTGCAATTGCACAGAGCAGTTCGTCACCGACGGCATGCCCGAGTGTATCATTGATTGTTTTGAACCGGTCAAGATCAATAAACATCAGCCCACCATAATTGTTGTTTCGGTGGCATCTGGATAATTCCTGATCAAGTTTTTTAATTAATGATCGCCGGTTTGAGAGTTTGGTCAAATGATCATGATCAAGCTGAAAAAGCATTTTCTCTTCAGCAATATCACGTGCCTTGTTGGCGGAGAGTAATTGCTCGTGTTCAATTGATCGGTGAGCACTTATTGATAACCGGTTAAAGATCGGCGTCAGTGACTGGATGATAGCATCATCCAGCGGTCTGCCAAGTTTTCTCAGGATAATACAGCCGATATCTTCTAAGCCGAAAACATAAATGTATTCGTTTTTGCTGGTACTGTATGAAATTAATCCGCTGGTAGAAAAGTCATAATCATCGAATGTTAATATACAATTTTTACAGCTTGTCAGGAAGTTTTCATCTTTATCCGGGTAGCTGAAATATTGTTGTAGATCTATGTTCTGGCGATCATTTTTAAATGTGGCGTTGCCATTGTCATCTGTAGGCAGAAAATAGTGGATCGCCAGTAGAGACAGACGTTTTACGCAAACCCTTGTAAAGTGATTCAGCATGGGGCGCAAGCGCAAGTTATGGCCAATAGCCATGACCAGTTCATTCTGTATTGACAGGAGTTGTAGTGTTTTATCCATTGTTTTGAATGACTAGAGGATCTCTAGAAAACCCCTACAACTGTGGTTTTGTTCAGCAGGTTTGCGGAACCGGTTTTAGCACTGAGTATTTCCCCCAGTGTCAATGCGCCAAACAGGTGAGTGACGTCTCCAGCCCCTGATACAATGGCTTCGATTTCCTGGTCAAACTCCCTGTCGAGAAATAGCAGTCGGCTGACACAGTCTATAACCATTGCAGAAGGCGTCATGTCTGGGCTTGCGAGATCATGAGCATTCCTGGCTTCGCGGGCAGCTTGATGAGAAGATTTACATAATTCCTCAATCTCTCCCTGAAGTATATAGATCATAGAGTTTTCTGGTATGTGTCCTGCACATACTAGTGATTGCTGGTGAATTTTAAGTGGATCCCTGACGATGAATTCATCATCAAGATGAACAATACCCAGTGGATAGATTTTTGCCGCTGAGTAGAAATCATCATCAGAGAACTCAAGGCCTGTTTTATTCTTGAGTGCCTGTCGGTAAACCTCAAGCGCAGGTTTGTAGTTCAACGTTTCTATCTGATTATTATTCGAGCTTGTTACCAGATAAGGGCCGTCAAGTGTTTTCCAGCCATGTTGTACACCCGGATTTATTTCAAATGGAATTTGTACAAGCACTGCAGCATCTTCGAGTAAGCCCGTGTTAGTAAATACGCAGGGTTTCTGTATGAAGTCGAGTGAGCCTGCGCAGGCGCCAATGATTCTAACGTCTGATCCAGTCCTGTTGTACAGGGAATCAACAAAATATTCGGTTTGTGTTGTCAGAGCGTCAACAAATGTCAACAGGGTTTTGTTGTCAGGTTTACAGGAAAAACTGTGATTCAATTGCTCATCAATCATTTCCTGATCAGTTGATAGTCTGCTGATAATCGATATTTCTACACTCTCCGAGAAGCCGATGACCAGAGTGCCGGAATGCAATATCTCCCTGTTATGCAGCAGGGCTGGGAAGCTGGCACCAAATACTGGAACAGGGATAGCTTGCAGAATACCGTTGGTCGTTTCTGGTGACCAGTTGTCATTATTACTGGCCAGAATAAGAATGCTTCTGGCGCCAGCTTTCAGTGTTGTGCCAATGCTGTCAGACAAATCTGATGCAGTCGTTCCCTTGCAACGTAAAAGGCTGCAAATATGCTGAGACGATGTTTTACATCCCTGTTTTATCATGTTGTTACTCAAAATCCTGTAATACGTTTGTTATCGTTCTATCTGTGAAAGTCTTTAGGCATACCTTGTATTAGTAGTCGTGGTGAAATTTACAGGGTGAGGTGTTATCTTGCGGCTCGTGAGTGGCAGGGCAGTCTTTGTGAGAAAATCAGAGATTTCCCTGAGTATCCAACCAGATGGATTGAATGAATGATGAAAAAGCCTTTGTTATTGCTGGTATTTATTGCGGTATCAGTCGGTATGTTTCAGATGTATCTTGCCTCAAGGGAGCCGCAAGAGAGGGAAGTCACTGGCTTGCCCTGGCAGGTTGAAATATTACAGGACGGCCATACCCGGATTTTTGGCGTCATACCGGGTCAGGATACACTTGGTGATGCAATACGGCAGTTGGGTAAAGAGTACAAGACAGGGATTATGGTGACTGCAGAAGAGTCTGTAGCGCTGGAAGTTTTTTATAGCCGCTATACGGCAGGTATTCTGTCTGGCAAGCTGGTGCTAGGGTCGAGTCTGGATAAAGCAACGTTGCTTGAAATGATCAATCGATCCCCAAAAACAGATTATCTGGGCAGTGGTTCCCGAAAATATCAGATCAGTCAGAAGGATCTGGAGACTGTCATGGCATCAAGAATGACCAGTATTACCTTTATTCCCCTGACTGGGCTGGATAAAGGTATCGTCATGAGTCGCTTTGGGCAAGCGGAGGAAATGATAGAGGATGAGTGGCTAAATACCCACTATCTGTACCCTTCAATGGGGCTTGATGTGACAATAATGAACCAGGGGAAAGACCTGTTGCAATATGTTGCGCCCGAGTCTTTTGCTTCGTTGAGAGAGCCTTTGGGTAATGATGGTGGGCCATAGCTCAGAGAGCTCTCTAGTATGTACCATACTACCCTTCTGTTCCAAAAGCCGGCATCCATGGGGCTATACCTGCCTGCTGTGAGTGAAAACCTGCTACAGAATTTCCAGACAGCCTTTGATTTATTGAAAGCAGGTTATGTAAAAGCCGCCTATGTTTTTATCTGGAGAGCCCATTATCTCGTATTGACCCTGATTCTTCGGCGAGAAAAGAACGCGAGCCATGATTCTGTAAATCTGTTGCAGTGTCAGGATGACTCAAGATTTGCATGCTCTGAGCGATAAATGAAGCATAAAAAATAGACACTAACCCTGGAAATTTATGGATATCTTTCAAGCGATTATTCTTGGTATTATTGAAGGCATTACCGAGTTTTTACCCATTTCTTCTACAGGTCACCTGATTGTGGCCAGTGACTGGCTTGGTCTTGAGCAGACGCAGGCAAATACTGCATTTGAGGTCATTATCCAGCTTGCGGCTATTTTTGCCGTGGTAGCAAATTACAAAGAAAAATTCACCTTCAAATATCTGCAATTATGGGGCAAGGTAGCCATTGCATTTGTTCCCATTGGTGCCATCGGCTTTATCTTCAGTGACCAGATAAAGGCTTTGTTTTCAGTACAGAATGTGGCAGTCATGTTTATCGTTGGGGGTGTTGTATTTCTGGTCATCGAGTATTTTTATAAAGAGTCGGCGTCACATGTTACCGAAGTTGAGAATATCACCTACGCTCAGGCCGCCTGGATTGGTCTGGCCCAGGTGTTTGCACTGGTACCCGGCACCAGTCGTGCAGGTTCAACTATCATAGGCGCATTACTGGTTGGCCTGGATCGCAAGGCCGCAGCAGAGTTTTCTTTCCTGTTGGCAATGCCGGTTATGGTCGCCGCCAGTGGCTATGATTTGCTCAAACATTACGATGAATTTTCCGGGAGTCAGTTACTGCCCTTGCTGGTTGGTTTTGTCGTTTCGTTTCTTGTCGCTTATCTGACAATGAAACTATTTATCAGTTTTCTAGCCAGATTTACTTTTGTCGGTTTTGGTGTTTACCGCATCATATTTGGTGGATTCTTGCTCTGGTTATACCTGTAGAGTCAAAAGTATGTACGAATGTAGAAATTTGTCCTGGCGACATGATTAATTAAATTAATCCACCCACAAAATTCAAAAATTACCGTACAATAGGTTATTAATATTAGATGGAGTAACGGGAATGGCTGATCGCAGATTACAGGTATTCCATACAGTTGCCAGATTGTTGAGTTTCACCAAGGCGGCTGAAACCTTGCATATGACGCAACCGGCGGTTACTTTTCAGGTACGCCAGCTGGAAGAGTATTTTAATACACGTCTGTTTGATAGAACACATAATCGGATAAGCCTGACGTCTCCGGGAGAATGTGTTTATGGTTACGCTGAGCGAATTTTTATTGAATACACCGAAATGGAAAGTGCCGTTCGGGAGATGATTGGCGATGTCAGTGGAGTGCTGGTTATCGGTGCAAGCACCACGATTGCCGAGTATATGTTGCCCGCCTTGCTGGGTGATTTTAAGCGCAAACACGCTGATGTGAATGTTCAGCTAAAAGTCTCGAATTCGGATGGTATCGTGCAGATGGTCGAGAACAATACCATTGATCTGGGGGTTGTTGAATCACCGGTGCTCAACAAGAACCTGGTTGTTGAAGTTTGTCGAAAAGATCAACTGGTTGCGGTGCTGGCACCACAACACGATCTGGCCAATGAAAAACTGATCAAGCTTGATCAGTTGTTAGAGCATCCCTATATCTGTCGCGAAGAGGGTTCTGGAACACGCGAAGTGATCAGCGAATATATGAATCAACAGCAGATAAATCCAGGTCAGTTGAAAGTTTGTATGGAACTGGGTAGCCCAGAATCTATCAAAGGCGCTGTTGAAGCTGGAATGGGTGTCTCGATTGTTTCACGTGCGACTGTACAAAAAGAGCTCAAGCTGGGTTCACTGGTAGCGATCAATCTGGATCCACCGTTGGAAAGGCCGTTTTCCTTTGTTCATCAGAAGCAGAAGTTTCGCCACTACGCGATGGATGAACTGCTCAGTTTTGCGCGTAATTATTGTGTCAATACGGAAAATGACAAGGCGTAACGGTTTTGGCTAAAGAACAGGTGTTACTTGCGTTTTTTCGGGGATTATCTCTGGGTGATCAGGCCAGCGTATTGAACTTTGCCGAGTTTCTTGCCTCGCGTACTTCGCAAACAGGAAATAGTCTCCAGATAAATGCTGACAAAAATATGAGTGGCGCTGCGCCCGCAGAGGCAGAATTGCCTGTTGTGATTCCTCTGCCTGAGGATATTCCCCGGCCAGTAGAAGAAAGTGTGATAAAGGCCCTTAAACGTTTGTCAGCCAGTTACCCTATGCTTGATAAGAAGGACATGCTAGGTCGAACATCAGATATCGTGATGAAGCATATCATCCAGGGTGACGATCCTGTGCAGGTGATTGACGAACTCGAAACAGTGTTTCGGGATGCCTATGCTGAAATGAAAGATTAGGAACGATTGTGGAAGTTATCACTAACTGGTTTAAACGATATATGTCCGACCCTCAGGTTGTGGGTCTTGCCCTGGTTTTATTGGTTACAACCCTGATTATTGTCACCATGGGGCGCATGCTTGCGCCAGCATTGGCCGCTATGGTTGTAGCGTATTTGCTGGAAGGCGGGGTGGGTCTACTGGAGCGCTACAAGCTGCCACGCAGTCTGGCGGTAACCTTTGTCTTCCTGTTGTTCCTTTTTGTGGTTGCGTTTGTAGTGCTGGGTGTTTTGCCAGAACTGTCACACCAGCTAACTCAGCTTGTCCAGCAGTTACCCAATATCATTGGTAAAGGCCAGGATGTGGTTATGCAGCTACCTGAAAAATATCCCGAGCTGGTGAACCAGGAACAGGTGGCAACCGTTATCAATAGCTTGCGAGCAGAAATCGCCAGCTTTGGCCAGCGTGTATTGTCCGTATCCCTGGCATCTGTTGTCGATCTTGTCACAATCATGGTGTATATCGTCCTGATGCCAGTGCTGGTCTTCTTTTTTCTTAAGGATAAACAGCGCATCATCGACTGGCTGACCAGCTTTTTACCGCGTGAGCGTGCATTGACGCATCTGGTCTGGCGTGATGTGAATGTGCAGATCGGCAACTATGTGCGCGGAAAAATCTGGGAGATTGTCCTGATCGGCGTGGTCAGTTATATCACGTTCTTTTTAATGGAGCTGGATTTCGCCGTTCTGCTTGGCACACTGGTTGGGTTTTCTGTTGTTATTCCATACATTGGTGCAGCCATTGTTACCTTGCCTATCGCAGCGATTGCCTATTTTCAATGGGGCTGGAGTGCAGATTTTGGTTATGTCATGCTGGCTTATGGCATTATTCAGGCCGTCGATGGCAATATGCTCGTACCATTGCTGTTTTCTGAAGTGGTTGACCTGCACCCCATAGCCATTATCATTGCTGTGCTTGTCTTTGGTGGTCTGTGGGGGGTCTGGGGTGTATTCTTTGCCATTCCCCTGGCTACTGTGGTTCAGGCTGTCCTCAAGGCATGGCCGCGAACAGCTATTAATCAGGAAGCTGAGGCGACAAAAGAGGCCTGAGGTTTATTGGGTATAACTGATGGATACTACCTGAAATGGTAGTCTTAACTGCTTTGGCGTAACATGGCTATCCGTTCATCCAGTGGCGGATGACTCATGAACAGTTTCTTCAGGCCATTGCTACCACCGCGAATACCAAAAGCTGCCATTTCAGCTGGCATGTCGGCAGGCTCATGTGCTGCTTTCAGACGCTCAAGGGCTGAGGCCATTTTTTCTCTTCCTGCGAGTTTTGCACCACCTGCATCAGCGCGGAATTCACGCTGCCGGGAAAACCACATAACCAGCATACTGGCGAGGAATGAAAGTGCCATCTGAGCGAGCATCTGGGTGATATAAAAACCGAAACCATGGCCTCGCTCATTGTTGAAAATCGCCCGGTCGACAAAACGCCCAATGAGTGTTGCCAGGAAATACACAAACGTATTTATCACGCCCTGAATAAGTGTCAGCGTTACCATATCACCATTGGCCACATGGCTGATCTCGTGCGCCAGAACGGCTTCAGTCTCGTCACGGTTCATGCTTTGCAAAAGTCCGGTGCTGACGGCAACCAGAGCATCATTTTTATTCCAGCCTGTGGCAAAGGCATTCATGTCTGAAGACTGAAAAATACCCACTTCCGGCATGCCAATGCCTGCCTGTTGTGCCTGCAGGGAAACGGTATTGACCAGCCATGCTTCGGTTTCATTGGCGGGTTGTTCAATTATCTGAACACGCATCGAGCGTTTTGCCATGCCTTTAGACATGAATAAGGATATCAATGCACCCGTGAAACCGATCACGGCAGAAAAGATCAGCAAGTGTGAAGTGCCTGTGAGTCGAATGCCAAAAACACTGGCAAGGATCCATGTCACCATGGTCAGGACAGCCATGATGGCCATGTTGGTACCCAGGAATAATGCAATGCGTTTCATGTTCAGTAATCTCGATAGTGGTTGATTGCGCCAGTGTTTATAGACGCTAACGGCGCTGGAAAGTTCGCAGGAGTTCGTTGTTGCTTGTATTGTGCAGCGATAGTGGGTAGCGATGCCAGTAATAAATGTAATTAAATGTAACTTCAATCATGGAGGATAATAATACAGTATTCGTGTGCTGAATTATCATTGATGATAGACTCAGTCTTGCGCTTGCCTGAGGCTTTTTCAACAGCCTGCTAATGCCCCCAAGATTTTCAACCGGAAATTTCAAAGTTCTTCGCCTGATTTTTTTGATCGTACTCTCGATAATTTGTAAGTCGTTGTCGTTGCTGATTCGGCGCGTCAGGAGAAGAAGGCCTTTTCAAATTCACTGTTTCCACAACAGGGCGTCATAGATCGAAACTGATGGTCAGACCGATGTCGTTATGAAATTATTTGCCCGGACAGTGAAACTTGCATTGATTGCAGAAGATGATGATGGTGGCAGAGGCAGAAACTCAAGAATTGTTGTCGATCTTCTGCCCGGAGACTACACGTGCAGATCAGACACTCAATACTGTATCAGAACTGGCCAGTACAATATTTCGGTAACTGTCTGGCTCAGTTTTTCCGGAGCAAAAAAAACTCCGCCGAAGCGGAGTTTTTTATCGGTTATACATTTTAACCGATGAAGTACTTATGCAGTAACAACGTTAGCTGCCTGAAGTCCTTTAGGACCACTTTCTACTTCATAGGTGACCGGTTGGCCTTCAGCCAGGGTTTTGAAACCTGAACCCTGAATAGCGTTGAAATGTACAAAGACATCATCACCACCATCATCCTGAGAAATAAAACCAAAGCCTTTTGCTTCGTTGAACCACTTTACTGTACCTGTAGCCATATAAATAACACCTTAAATAATTAAACAATATTAATGTTGCGTACAGGTTTGAAACGAGAAATAACGGGGTAACACGGAGGGAACAACCATAACTTGCCTATCACAAAATCTGTAGCTGCGTTGGAGTATAGCGTATTGTGGAGGGCATTGCTAATTTATTTTCAGATTATTATTTCGGCTGCCTGTAAAGCTTATTGCAGCACAGGCGTTTGTATTCATTACTGGCCAGCGAGGTGTGTTTTAACCAGCCGGCAAGATCATTCACAGGTGCGTAGGCAACGCTAGTCAAAAAGCCATCCAGTAAATTCTGACCATCCCACTGTGGATGAATAATCTGTTCCAGAAAATCCCTGTCGTGAGTTGAGAGTTGAGTGAATTCCAGTAATGAGCCATAGAGAGTATTTTTAATGATTATTGCGGCCAGTTGGGTTTGTTTTTTTCTAGTGGGCCAGGGGGATGAAATTTTACATCGTACTTTGTACCAATTGTGCCGCAATTTCCACCGCATATAAGTAACCCGTCAGGTGATAGATTGCAGGCTTTGCGTGTTTGCAGGTTATTGTTTTTCTGGTTGCAAAGGGTGATATCAATATAACGCAAGTTTTCCATCAACACATATCTCGGTTAACGGCAAATCCTGACCAGGCCTGGCAAACAGGCATGACTTCCAGGGTGTTGATATTGACGTGGGGAGGCACGGAAGTAACCCAGAAAATAATGTCAGCAATATCGGTTGCACTGAGCGGCTGAGTGCCTGCATAGACGGCATCTGCCTTTGTGTCATCTTGCAAACGTACGTTAGAGAATTCGGTCTCGGCAAGTCCGGGGTCGATGTTTGTTACGCGAATTTTTTTACCCAGCAGGTCGCAGCGCAGGTTACTGGAGAACTGTTGTACAAAAGCTTTGCTGGCGCCATAGGCGTTGCCGGAAGGGTAGGGCCAGCTGCCTGCGACGGATGCGATGTTGATAATGTGACCATGATTGCGTTTAACCATGCCGGGTAAGATATGGTGTGTGACGCGCATTAAACCCTTGATATTGGTGTCAATCATCGTTTCCCAGTCTTCCAGGCTGGCTTCATGCGCAGGATTAAGTCCCAGTGCCAGACCGGCATTGTTTATCAGGATATCGATGCTGCGGAAATTTTCTGGCAGGCTTTCGGTAAAGTGGCTGACCGCAGATGCATCGGTAACATCCAGTCTAGCGATATGTACCGGGCAGATGGCAGGTATATCATTGGCAATTTTTTGCAGGCGTTCAAATCGCCGAGCTGTCAATACAAGACGGTAATCTGCTGAGGCAAACTTTCTGGCGCTGGCTTCACCAAAGCCGGATGAAGCGCCCGTGATCAGTACAGTTTGTACCATGTAAAAATACCCCTAAATATCTCCAGGGCACCTCTATTAATCGTCTTTTCGCCCTGATTAATAGAAGTGCCCTCCAGTTACAGAATATCAGCCGCGTAGTCCGCCAGCCTGGAGCGTTCGCCGCGCTGTAAAATAATGTGGCCGCTGTGTTCCCAGTTCTTGAAACGGTCGACAACATAGGTCAGGCCGGAACTGCTTTCAGTGATGTAGGGTGTGTCGATTTGAGCCACGTTGCCGAGGCAGACAATCTTGGTACCAGGCCCGGCGCGTGTGATCAGTGTTTTCATCTGTTTGGGTGTCAGATTCTGGGCTTCATCAAGAATCAGGTAGCGGTTGAGAAAGGTACGACCGCGCATGAAATTGATCGAGCGTATCTTGATACGGTTGGCCAGCAGTTCATTGGTTGCTGCGCGCCCCCATTCGCCCCCACTTGTTTCTGACGGATTGAGGACTTCAAGATTGTCCATCAATGCGCCCATCCAGGGGGCCATTTTTTCTTCTTCGGTGCCAGGGAGAAAACCGATATCTTCGCCAACCGAGACGGTGGCACGGGTCATGATGATTTCCTTGTAGCGGTTGTCTTCCAGTGTTTGCACCATACCAGCCGCAAGTGCCAGCAGGGTTTTACCGGTACCAGCGGTTCCCAGAATGGTGACAATATCGATGTCCGGATTCATCAGCATGTTGAGGGCAAAGTTCTGCTCCCTGTTGCGTGCGTTAATGCCCCAGACAGAATGAGTAGAACTGGCATAATCTGTCAGGATTTCGAGCGTTGCTGTTTTATTTTCCGGTTGCTCTTCTATCTGGCTGACGCGTGCTTCAAAACCATTGTCGCCACCAAGATAGACATGCTGATTGCTATGCCAGCTATTGACCTGCGGGCCATGTACCTTGTAATAACTTTTCTCCGCCTGCTGCCATGATTCGATGTCGTCGCCTTGTTGGCCCCAGAAGTCATCGGGCAATTTTTCGCTGCCTGAAAATAGCAGGTTGGCATCGTCCAGTACCCTGTCGTCAAAATAATCTTCAGTGTGAACACCGAGGATGGTGGCCTTGATGCGCAGGTTGATATCCTTGGATACCAGGGTGATGCGTGTATCTGGATAGCGCTCCTGCAGGGAGAGGGCAGAGCCAAGGATATTGTTATCCGGTTTGTTACCTGGCAGGCTGTCCGGCATATCGACTGCATGGGAGCGGAACTGAAAAAAAAGTCGCCCCTGATTGCTTTCATTATTTTTCAGGCTCTGAATCTGCAGCGGTATGCCTTTCTCAATATCCACTTTGTCGCGGTTGTGCATGAGTTCATCAAGGAAGCGACTGACCTGCCGCACATTGCGCGCGACTTCTGACAGGCCTTTTTTGCCAGCATCCATTTCTTCGAGTACCACCATCGGAAGGTAAACATCGTGCTTGCCAAAATGAAACAGCGACATAGGGTCGTGCATCAAGACATTGGTATCAAGTATGAACAGACGTTTTCCTGGCTTGTTGATTGGCATAACGGTTCCTTAAATATTGATTACTCTTTTTTGTTGAGTTCTCTCACGGCCTCAAGAACTGCTTCAACATGTTCTTTGACCTTAACCTTGCGCCACTCCTGGCGTAGCACACCTTCACCATCAATCAGAAAAGTGCTGCGTTCGATACCCATCACTATGCGGCCATACATATTCTTTTCGCGGATAACATCAAACTGTTTGCAGAGTTCTTCATCTGGATCGGATAACAGCTCAAACGGGAATTCCTGTTTGGTTTTGAAATTTTCGTGTGATTTTATGGAGTCACGAGAGACACCAACAATGACGGTTTTGTTTTTATTGAATGAATTGATGTTATCTCGAAAGTCCTGGCCTTCGGTGGTGCAACCTGATGTATTGTCTTTGGGGTAGAAATAGATGACCAGGTTTTTGCCTTTGCAATCGGCCAGATCAAAAGTTGTATCGCCGGTTGCTGCGGCCTTGAAACGTTTGATTTTCTTATTCAGTTCGACTGTCACAGGGTTCTCCTGATTTTTATAGAGTAACGGGTTCTATGCTCGCATCCAGATTGAGCTCATCACAAAATCCCTGGAATTCTTCGCGCAGGCTGGCGATGTGTGTTTTTGCCGGTAGATCAATGATGATACGTACTGAAAACATTGGTGAGCCGGTGTGTGCCGCAGCATAAGATGTGGTGGACAGATCCTGGATATTGATAGAGCGTTTTGAGAAAAAGCTGGCCAGATTTTGCACAATGCCAGGGTGATCCAGAGCAATGACATCAACAGAATACGATACCGATGTACTGGTTGGTGTTTTATTGGTGGTCGGTTTGACAGAAATCTGCATATTCAGATCATCCGACATTTGCTCAAGGTGATCCTGTAGCTTGACAATATTGTTCCAGTTACCTTCTGCCAGCAACAGAATGGCAAACTCGCCACCCAGCACCATCATGCGGCTATCAGCGATATTGCAGCGATAATCCATTACTTTCTGGGTCAGGCGATCCACAAGACCGGGCTGATCTTCGCCGATGGCTGTAATGACCATCTGATTCATGTTTGCGGACTGGTTCATTGACTGGATTGTAGCACGTCAGATCTTGACGTCGCGTAATTTTGCGGCGGCCTCTTCCGGGCTGATGGTGCTGACAAATAGCCCGGAACCCAGCTCAAAACCCGTAGGGATACTGGTACGCGGGCAGATTTCCAGGTGCCAGTGATAACTGTCATCACAGTGTTTCAATTCCTTTGTGTGCGGCAGTGAATGCAGGAAGAAATTGTACTGGGCACCACCGATAACGGCATCCAGACGGGCCATAGCGTTTTGCATCACCTGTGCCATATCTTCGCGTTCTTCATCAGAAATGCTTAGAAAATCGCTGTTGTGTTTTAGCGGCAGGATATGCAGTTCCCATTCATAGCGGCTCGCAAATGGTTTGATCGCAACGAAGTGTTTGCCACGTTCGACGACATATTGTCCCACATCCACCTTGCGGCGTACGGAACCTGATTCACGGTCATAGATAGTGGCTTCAAAGGTCAGCGCTTCATCGATCAGCGAGCAAAAAATACATTGCCGGTGCTTTTCATAATATTGCCGGGTATTGGTGACTTCGTTATAGACGTTTTCCGGCACCACCGGCATGGCAATCACCTGGCTATGCGTGTGCGGTATGCTCGCGCCTGCCGCCGGCCCAAAGTTTTTGAACACCAGCACATACTGAATGCGTGGATCGGTATCGTACAGCTCGGCGATACGGTCACGATACATGCCAAACAGGTTGTACAGATGCTGCGTCGACATTTCGTGCAGAGCAATGCCGTGCTGGCTGTGATCAACAATCACTTCATGGCGACCATAGCCGTCAATGGCTTGTTGCAGACCAAATACAAGATTATTGGATTTGCTTTCATCGCCAAGGACGGGGAAGAGGTTTTCCACGACACGAATCTGCCAGTCCTCATCAGCCGGGAAGGTGGTGATAGTGGGTGGCGTTTTGTCTTCGTTGCCGGGACAGAATGGGCATGTGTCTACATGTTTGCGTGTATCCCGTGGGGCTGGCGCCTCTTCTTTTCTCGGCCGCATGCCACGTGCAGTCGATACCAGCACCGATTCACTGGGCACAATGGGGTTTATGCGGATTTCACGTACTGAATCTTGCTTACTCATTCTATTTTCACCTTGCTGAGGGTTATCTGTCGGCTAGCATACCCAGAACTATCCCTTCCTGCCATCTTGTCAGCCTGTCTGCATAAAAGTACCATTCAGGCTGGCGCGTTTTGGAGAATTCCATGTTTCATGGCAGTATGGTTGCATTGGTCATGCCAATGCGGGAAGGCGGCGCTGTCGATTACGACAGTCTCGAAGCCCTGATTGAATTTCAGATCTCGGAAGGGACCGATGCACTGGTGGCCGTCGGTACCACCGGTGAGGCGGCAACTATCAATGAAAAAGAGCATTGCGCCCTGCTAAGGCGCATGGTTGATATAGTTGCCGGGCGAATTCCGGTGATCGCAGGCACAGGCGCAAATTCCACCACAGAAGCGATTACCCTGACGCGCTGCGGTATGCAGGCAGGCGCAGATGCCTGCCTGCTGGTGACACCCTATTATAATAAACCCTCTCAGGAGGGGCTTTACCAGCACTACAAGGCAGTTGCTGAGGCGGTGCCGATCCCGCAAATTCTATATAATGTCCCTGGCAGAACCGCTTGCGACATGTTGCCAGAGACGGTTGAGCGGCTGGCGGATATTTCCAACATTGTTGGCATCAAGGATGCAACGGCTGATTTGCAACGTGGGCAGGAACTGTTGACTATCTGTGAAGGTCGCATGGATGTCTTCAGTGGTGATGATGCGACCGCGATGGAATTTATTCTGGCGGGTGCAAAAGGCGATATTTCGGTAACGGCAAATGTCGCGCCACGCGCCATGCATGACATGTGCAAGGCGGCACTGGCGGGTGATCGCGCTTTAGCGGAACAGTTTGATAAGCCTCTGCGAGGCCTGCATCAGGATCTGTTTGTTGAGGCAAACCCAATTCCGGTCAAATGGGCGCTGGCTGAAATGGGCATGATTCCACCCGGCCTGCGCCTGCCGATGACCCCGCTGGCAGCGTCTTACCATGAGACTGTGCGGACAGCCATGCGTACCGCAGGTATCCAGATTTAAGATTCGATTTCTATTTATCGTGAGTATTTCAAGTTAAGGATGATTCAATGCCAAACAGGTTTTTCAAGCAATTTGGGCTGCTATTGATATTCAGCGTTTCACTGACCACAGGATGCAGTGTTGTCGACTGGATATTTCCTGATAAAAGCGATGATTACAAAAAAGCCAAAGTGATCAAAAAACTCGAAGTGCCACCGGATCTGACTACCACGCCGCACACCGATGAACTCATTGTTCGTGGCGATGAGATCGGCACTTCACAGGCAGTAGATAAGCAGGCGGAAGCCGAATCATCGCTGCCAGATACTGACCTGAACGATGAGACTGCCAGAAAGATTAACGCTGAAACACAGGATGCGGATGTTGCTGTGCCTGCTGCATCGGCCGAAGCAGCTAAGGCCGGCGGGCAGATTATTTTCAAGCGGGTAGAGGACAAACACTGGTTACTGGTAAAACAACCTGTCGCTGCTGTCTGGCCAAAGGCGAGACAGTTCTGGGTTGATAAAGAGTATGTGCTGACACAGGATGATAAAGCCGTTGGTGTACTGGAAACTGACTGGGTGAACAGTACTGCAATCACGCCGGGTACCCGCAGAACCGGTATAGTCGGGCGTATGCTGTCCAATGAAGTGGCATCTGTGTATCGGGACAGGTATCGCATGCAACTGGAACCGGGCGCTGAATCCGGCACCACGGAAATCTATATCAGGCACCAGGGAATTCAGGAAGTGCTCGAAGGCACGGATGAAGACATCCCCGTCAGTCGCTGGGAGCCAAGGCCTTCTGAGCCAGGGCTTGAGTCTGAAATGTTGAAACGCCTGATGTTGGCCCTTGGCGCTACAGTGGAAGACGTTATTAATCCCGAGAAAGCGGCATCGGCTACTGCCGCGCCGCAGCGGACTGCGGCAGCGGGTATTCATTCTGTATTCAGTAAAGGGTCATTTAATCGCCCTGAGTTACTGATCGATCAGGGAAGTTCCGCTGCCTGGAACAATGTTGGAAAAGCGCTTGCAGCCGCCGGTATTAAGATCAGTGACTTGAATCGAAGTAAAGGTATTTATTATATTGAAGCGGATGATATTCCTGAACCCGAAAAGAAAGAAGGCTTTCTGTCTGGCTTGTTGGGTGGCAATGTGCGTGGTGTTGATACCGATGAAGACGAAGATTCGCGTATGCTGGTTAAGCTCAATGAAAAGGGCGAACAAACACGAGTAATCGTGACAGATGATGCCGGTGTGACAGACAACTCATCTCTGGCTACTCAGTTATTGAAAATGATTCAGTTACAGCTTGGCAAACTGTAACGCCGAATGAGATTCGCATCACTGGGCAGCGGTAGCAAAGGCAATGCAACGCTGGTAGAAAGTGGCGCCACCTGTGTCATGATCGACTGTGGTTTCTCCTGTGTTCAAGTTGAGAAACGCATCAAGCGCCTGAAGAAATCCCCGGCTGATATTGATGCTATTCTGGTGACGCATGAACACTCGGATCATATTGGTGGAGTCGCCCGGTTGTCGCGTAAATACCATATCCCGGTTTGGGCAACGCCAGGCACTCTGGCCACTCGCCAGGCCGCAGACATGCCCAATGCTAATTATATTAACAGCCACACGGCTTTTACCATTGGCGACCTGTCCATACAGCCTTTTCCTGTACCACATGATGCACGCGAACCCTGTCAGTTTATTTTCCGTGATGGCGATTTACAGCTCGGACTGCTAACCGACATCGGCAACATTACCCCGCACGTTGTCGAAATACTGGGCGGTATTGATGCCCTGGTGCTTGAATGTAACCACGACTTGCGGATGCTACAGGACGGCCCATATTCCTACAGCCTGAAGCAACGTGTCGGTGGAATATTTGGACATCTCAGCAATGATCAGGCAGCCAGACTGCTCAGCAGTATGGATACTTCGCGCTTGCGCAAACTGGTGCTGGCGCATCTCAGTGATAAAAACAATCATCCTGATCTGGTGATGAATACCCTGACCAGTAGCGTTAATCTGGATTATATCGATGTGACTATTGCCTGCCAGGCACAGGGGCTTGAATGGTGTGATGTTTAACTGTTTATTAACACCAGTCCTGATATATTTTCCTGACCTTTACAAGCAACTGCGCTTTTAGCTTCTTGAACATTGCCGTCACCTTAATAAAATACTCACTTGATTTTATCCAGGTAACCAGTTCATAACTCACGCGGATAAATTTGAATTTCAATAGATGTTCTTTTTCCACCGTAAAGAACCTGAAAACGGGTACGGCGAGGATGCCTTTAACCAGATACATCAACAATCCGAGCATGATGTTACCCGACAAAAAAGCTTTCCCTGACATGATTGCTGCGGCTTCCATCGCTACAAAATGTAAAATAAATACGGCCAGTATCAGGTATTCACTTTTATTTTCCAGAGTATCATGTATCTTGATCGAAAACAGTCGAAGCGGGGTGTAAGTAAATAACACATCGGAAACATACTCCCAGAATGTTTCCAGAATAGTGTAGGCCACAACTGCAGCATAGATAATCAGATTGTATATCTTACGCAACATAAATGTGATTACCCAGGTAAAAAACCACCCGCCTGCATATTCCACAGTTTTGCATAGTGACCGGATTCTTTCTTTAATAACATCTGATGATCACCGTCTTCAATAATAGCACCCTGATCAAATACCAGAATTCGATCCATATGTGAAATAGTCGATAACCGGTGTGCGATAATAATGACAGTTTTTTCCTGCATTAAATAATCCAGGCCCTGCTGTATTTTCTTTTCGGTCACAGAATCCAGCGATGAAGTCGCTTCATCCAGTATCAGTATCGGAGAGTCTTTCAAGATGGCTCGTGCGATGGCAATACGTTGGCGTTGCCCGCCAGAAAGTTTAACGCCACGTTCGCCTACCAGGGACTCATAACCACTCTCGGTTTGTAATATGAAGTCATGAGCATTGGCTTTTTTTGCTGCTTGCATAACTTCTTCATCACTCGCATCCAGTTTTCCATAGCGAATATTTTCCATGAGTGAGCGATGGAACAGCATAGGGTCTTGCGGAATCATTGAAATATTTTCACGCAGGCTATCTTGTGTTACCTGCAGAATATTTTGTGAGTCTATGTTGATTGATCCGCTATTCGCTTCAAACAGGCGCAACATTAAATTTACAAAGGTAGACTTCCCGGAACCGGAGAACCCTACCAGACCCACCTTTTGATGGGGCTGGATATGCACATTCAGTTGTTTGAAAATCTGTAATCCTTCAGGGTAAGTGAAATCTATCTCTCTGAATTCTATTTCACCTTTATGCACCTGAATATCTTTGGCCTGAGGCTGGTCAATGATTTCATGTGGCTGAATAAAAATAGACACCCCATCAGAAATATTTCCAATGTATTCAAAAAACTCAAGAAAGCTACGGCTAAGCCCGCGAGCCGCTTCGATGAGCATAATTGCAATGCCGGCTACCATAGAAAATTCACCGACAGTCAGGCCGCCTTCCGTCCAGATCTTCAGTGCATAAGCGACCATTGAAACCATCAATATCATTGCAGATATAAACTGGAACCAGCGCATTTTTTCCATATACCAGAAAGTGCGTTTGGCATGCACGATTTCATAATCAATGTAATCAGTGAGATAATTACCTTCATATTCACCACGGGCAAACATTTTGGTGTTCATCATATTGGTTACAGAGTCCACGATTTTACCACTGACTTTTGAGCGTGCCGCTGCAAAATCTTTGGAATAAACCTGGCATTTCCTGGCAAGAATAATAGAGATGCCTGTATAAATAACGAGCCATACGATAAGTACCAGTGCGAGCTTTTCACTGGTGCCAAACAGAATAATCAAGGCTACAATTGATTGAATAATGAGCGGATAAAACGTGAATGTGATTGTCCACAGTGCATGCATGCAACTAGTTGAGACTTCTGCAATACGGTTTGCCAGTGATCCTGAAAAATGCGATACAAAATAACGATGTGAATGAAACTGTAAATACTGGAATAAAGACTTCCTGATTTTTCCGCGCAAAACCGGGCCATTACTGACAAGAATAGCGCCGCTGGCGCGACTGAATAAAACAATACCCAGATTGAGTAGCGCAAAAAATTTAAGCGGTTCATAAGCAGCTTCGAATACATCGACGCCGGTTTCATTGGCCAGAGTAACGGCATCAATAATTTGCTTTACCGCATAGGGTAATGAAATCGTACAGCTTGCCTGCATGGCTTCAAAAACAATAATTGTAAGCAGTGCAAAGCGGATTTTTGCATAAAAATAGAGCGCAAAACGCCAGGGGGTTCTGGGGAGGTTGGGAGCTTTTTCAGCGATGGTAAATGCAGTATTCATGGGTTATAAGGTCGTTGTTGTAATCACAGAGTGGATATCCACAGTATATTGCCGCGAATAGCATAGGCAAGTCGATAGCGCTCGGTTGGGATTCGTTGCATCGTGCCTCTGGCCGTTTAACTATTATTAAGCAGCAGCATCGGGCTTTGGTGCTTAACCTTGCGCGTAGACCAATAACCCGCCGCGCCAATGAATAATGCACCGGCCAGAGGCACGATGATCCAAAGTAATGGGTTAAAATTATAGTCCAGTTCCAATAACTGACTATACAGCACCCAGAGTATGGCTTCGGTTCCCATGATGGCAAGCACACCTGCGAAAAAACCTAGCAATAAAAATTCTGCCAGATGTGCCTGACCGAGTTGTTTACTGCTTGCGCCCAGGGTTCGCATCAGAGCGCCTTCGTAGAGGCGTTCATCCTGACTCGCTGTGAGTGCAGCATACAGGACGATCAATCCAGCCAGTAGTAGAAATGCAAACACGTATTCTACGATGTGTGAGATCTGACTGAATATGCGTTGCGCCTGAGCCAACACCAGATCCATTTCGATCAATGTCACAGCAGGGTAGGCACGTACAAGTTCGCCTAGCACTGGCTTCTTTTCAGCAGGCATATAAAAGCTTGTCATATAAGTCGACGGCAAGTTATCAAGCACGCCGGGCGGGAAGATCATGTAAAAGTTAGGTCGAAATGAATCCCATTGCACCGAACGAATATTGAGTACGCGTGCCTGTAATTGTTGTGCACCGATGGTGAATCCGAGCTCGTCATTTAATTCAATACCCAGCCGTTCCGCTAGTCTGGATTCAACCGATACGAATGGCTGCTTGGTATCCCCTGAATTCAGCCAGCGGCCTTCGAGGATCTTATTGTCTTTCTGGAGATTGAGTGTCCAGGTCAGATTTAATTCCCGGTTTAAAGCATTGTCGCCCTGGGCTTCTTTGCTAACCGCTGTGCGCACCGGTTGATGATTAATTGTCACCAGTCGACCGCGAATCATCGGGTAGAGCTGTGTGGTTTCAATGTCGTGACTGGCAAGTAACTGCTGCACTGCATCGGCCTGTTCTGGCAAAATATTCACGGCGAAATGATTCGGCGTGTCGGCGGGCAACTGCTGTGTCCAGGTGGAAATCAATTCATTCCGCACCAATGCAATTACCAGCATCGCCATGAAAGCCAGGCCAAATGCACTAATCTGACTGAGCGAGAGTTGTCGACGACGCCATAAATTATTCAAACCAAAGCGCCAGGCTACACCCATGTGAGATTGCAGGCTGCGAGTGACTGCTAACAGTGCAAAACCGACAATAAAGAGGGCTAGCGCCATAACCACTGCACCGAGCATGGCAGACAACACCAACTTGATGTCATCGGTATAGCGCCAGATTAGAAAAAATACGGTGCCAATGGCGAAGCCATAAACCATCCAGGCATTACCGGGCATTGGCAATAGATCTCGGCGCAATACGCGCAGTGGTGGCACGTTTTTCAAGCGCATCACTGGCGGTAAAGCAAAGCCGATTAACATTGCTGCGCCGGTAACAAAACCAAGCAGGAAAGGCTGGATGCCAGTGGTTGATGGTGCCACCGGCAACAGATCAGACAGCACCGCCAGCAGCCCGGCCTGCATTAACCAGCCAAGTAATCCCCCGACTGCGCTTGCCGCCACACCTAACACTACCAATTGCATTAAATACAGGGCCAACAAGGCCTGTTGTGACAAGCCCAGGCAGCGTAGCATGGCGCTGACATCCAGGTGACGTTCACTGTAACGGCGCACCACAATGGCAATCGCTACACCCGCCAATATCACCGCGATCATAATTCCCAACCCCAGATAACGCTCGGCTCGCTCCAGTGCGGCTCCCAGTGCACGCCGGCCTTCATGCACACCGATGACGCTGTGGCTGGCATCCAGTTGTGGCTTTAACCAGGTATGGTATGCATCCAGACCCGTTTTATCACCGGCAAATAAATATTGATATGTCAGGCGGCTACCCGGCTGCACCACACCGGTCGCTGGCACATCGATTCGGTTAATTAACAGGCGCGGTGATACACCAAACACTTCACCCGCCTGTCCAGGCTCGAACGTCAACACACGTGTAATACGTAAAGATAAACTCCCCACCGTCACGCTGTCGCCGGTAGAGAGATTCAGGCGCGATAAAATTGCCGGTGCTGCCCAGGCTTCACCTGGTAACGGGATCGAATGCGTTTCACTATCGGAAACATAAGACGCACTTGCAGTACGCATCTTGCCACGTAACGGGAATTGCTCATCTACCGCGCGCACACTGGACAACTGCAACGCATCACCACTCACCACCATGCTAGCGAACTGCAGGCTCTCGGTCGTTTGCAGATTAAAGGCAGACGCCTGCCGCAGCAGAGTTTTATTCACCGGCCGTGGACTTTTTAAAATTATATCCGCACCCAGAAAATCCGCTGATTGATTGACCATTCCGCGCGCCAGTCGGTCGGTCATAAAACTGATCGACGTGGTCGCAGCCACCGCCAGTACCAGTGCGATAAACAGTATCCGCAACTCACCGGCACGCCAGTCACGCGCCAGCAAGCGTAACGCTAGCCGCCACTGTAAAAATGTTTTCATGAATGGTCTATTCCATTGACCACACGGCCGGCATCAAGCCGTATCTTGCGATCACAACGATTAGCCAGGCTTTCATCGTGCGTTACCAGCACCAGTGTTGTACCTTGTTCGGCATTCAGTTCAAATAACAGATCAATAATCAACTTGCCTGTGGTGCTGTCCAGATTCCCCGTCGGCTCATCGGCAAACAGAATGGCTGGCTGGATCGCAAAAGCACGCGCCAGCGCGACACGTTGCTGCTCACCGCCCGACAATTGTTTTGGGTAATGTGTTAAACGCGCATCCAGGCCAACCCGTGCCAACAACTGAGTGGCACGCTCACGCGCATCGTTCCTGCCAGCCAGTTCCAGCGGCAGCATCACATTTTCCAGCGCCGTTAGCCCCGGTAATAACTGAAACGACTGAAACACAAAACCAACCAGACGACTGCGAATTTCGGCACGGCCATCTTCGTCCAGCATCGACAGGTTATTGCCATCCAGATGAACTTCACCGCTGCTCGGCAGGTCCAACCCTGCCAGCAAGCCAAGTAAAGTCGATTTACCCGAACCCGACACCCCAACAATGGCCACCGATTCTGCCGCATGGATTTTTAACTCAATATCCAGCAGAATATCCAGTAAGCCGTTGGCCGTCTCGACACGTTTGCACAGACCGCTGGCAGCGACCCGAATAATTTTTTGATTGGCTGACATGAAAATAAAGATCCTGTTACTGTTATTAATCCCGTTGTTACTGTCACTAAGGGCAGTACGCGCCGACAACATACTGATCGTCGGCGATAGCCTGAGCGCCGCCTACGGCATGCCGGTTGAAAAAGGCTGGGTGCAACTGCTGCAACAACGTCTCGCCACTGCGAAACCGCCACACAGCCTCACCAATGCCAGTATCAGTGGTGATACCACTGCCAATGCGCGCACCCGGCTCAAATCCATCATCACCGAACAAATACCCGACATTGTCATCATAGAAGTTGGTGGAAATGACGCCCTGCGCGGCTTATCTCTTACCGCCATGCACAACAACCTGGCAGATATGATTAAAACTGCGCAACAACACAAAGCAAAAGTGCTGCTTATCGGTGTCGACATACCACCCAATTATGGCCCAGTTTACACACAAAAGTTCCGTGCGGTTTACAGGAATCTGGCAGAGGAATACAAAATCGCACTACTGCCTTCGATAGTTACAGGAATCGGCACAAAGTCTGAATTGATGCAGGCAGATGGGATTCATCCGAATGGGAAAGCGCAGCCGTTGATGGTAGCGTTGGTGGAAGAGTATTTGTTGCCTATGCTGAGGCGGGATTGATCCTAGTCGCGATTTAAAAATTCGTTGTATAATTAAGTTGCTTTGCTCTGTATAAATCTGTCAGATTACGCAAATATTATGCATTGCAGATAAAGGGTCTGCTAAGAAAATGACCATACAATGATGTAATATGAACAAGGCTAACCCCGGCGCATATAATGTCTTATGGCAACAGTTGTGATGCGAGGCAGACATTTGATCTGCGTTCCGCATCCAGATGATTTTAGAGTTAGTGGATGGTTGAAGTGCATGTGACTACAGGATTAAAATTTGCCGAGCTTCTTCTATTGTTATCTATACTGGTTTCTTCATGCGCCTCGCATCATAATTTGAAAAATGAAGGAGCAAACTATCTAGGCGGAGGTTTCAGAGACAAGAAAATAGCGCCCAGATTTTATAAACTGACTGTCAAAACCAACTTTTCACCCTGGACGAATTTTTCCGGAGCACAGAGAGCCTGGGGTAAGCGAGCAAGGCAGTTATGTGAAAATAAAGATTTTGAAAGTCTTAGAGTGCAACAAGATTCCTATAATACTCCTGCAGGACATTTATATATAATCTCTCAAATTAAAGGGTATATCCTTTGCTCCGGTTCAGGTTTAGAGAAAAAGGAAATAGAACGATTGATAGCTGAAAGTTGATGCAATTCGTCTTAATTCTGTTTTTGCATTCTTTCCAGATTCCAGGAATGAGGTAGCCATTATGACGCTTACATCTATCAATAAGCCAAACTTTTTCATCCTCGGCGCCGGAAGGTCAGGGTCTACACAGCTCTATCATTTGCTAAGGCAGCACCCGGATGTTTTTTTGACGAATCCAAAAGAGCCCAGCTTTTTTTGCGAACCCTTTCAGGTGATAAAAAACCCGATTGAATATTTTGAATTATATGATGCGGTTTCTGATGAAGCTATTAGAGGGGAGGCTTCTCACGTTTACTTAACAAACCCAACCACTGCAAAGGTGTTAAAAGGGTTGTTTCCTGAAGCCAGGTTTGTTGTGATTCTGCGCAATCCGGCTGAGCGGGCATATTCTCTTTATCAGTGGATGCGACGATACAGATATGAACCTGTTCATACGTTTGAGGCGGCATTGGAGGAAGAAGAATCACGCTACAATTCGGCTAGTTTCAGAGCGGATTGCCCACAATATTTCTATAATTATTTGTATTTTATGTCAGGTCTGTATGGGCAGCAATTGCAGCGTTATTTTTCACTGTTTTCAAAACAGCAGTTTCATATCGTTAAATTTGAAGAATTTATTGTTGATCCTGCCAACCATTTAAAAGAAATCTTTCGTTTTCTGGATGTCGATCAGGGTTTTTCTCCACAACTGGCGGTGGATAGAAATGAGGGCGATGCCGCAACGTATGAGCCATTGTCGATACAAACTAAAGAATTGCTGTTAGAGGCATATTCATCTGATTTGCATCATTTGTCTGACATGACGGGAATATCTTTTTGATGGCTGTACCCCAATCCCGCATCCAGTATCATTTACAATTTCATTATATCAAAACAAGTGGGTTTTCAGGCCTTGCTTTTTACTCCTTAACGGGACAGCAGTGTAATGTTAAAACATATTATTTCGTATTGCGTTGTTGGAATTGCGTATAGTCATCGATTAAATATCTCAATATAATCATGAAACCAATATATTTTGTTGCGTTTCTTTTTGGTTATCTTTTTTAACACGCCATATTTTTCAAAATCATTCACCAATGCCGAAGCCGTGTTATGTTGTAACCCGAGAATTTCAGCGACCCCATTGATATTGACCAACGGTTTGCTATACAAGTGCTGCATTAGCGTTTGTGCATTCTTCTGTCTACGTGTACTGAAGTGTGGAAATACTTCACACTCTATTTTTTCTTTCAGCGCAATCACTTCCTTAAATACTCTTATTGAATTTATCGCTGTCTCATGGACACCGTACAAAAAAAATACCAACCATTCTTTCATTCTATCAGCTTCACGTACGCCCATTAATCTATCTACATATTCTGTTTTATTGCGTTCAAAATAATCTGATAAATAGAGTGCTGGTTTATGTAGCAAGCCAAAACTGGCAAGATAAAGCGCAATCATCAAGCGCCCCAGCCGACCATTACCGTCTAAAAACGGATGGATGGTTTCAAACTGGTAATGTGCTATAGCAATTTTGATGAGGTGAGGCACCTGTAAGGCTTCATTATGTATGAATTTCTCCAGGTCGCTCATTAGCGTATCGACTTCGTCTTGATGTGGTGGAATATAAACGGCATTTTTTAGGCTTACGCCTATCCAGTTCTGACTATGACGAAATTTTCCTGGCTGTTTAGTTTCACCACGCACGCCTTGCATTAATACTTTGTGTGTGTCACGCAGCAATCTATTTGATAACGGCAGAGTCTTTAACTGTTCTATCGCTTCATTGATTGCCATGACATAATTTTGAACCTCTTCCCAGTCATCTTTTCCATCTGGGTCGATATCCCTTTCATCAAGCAATGCTTCTTCCATATTGGTGCGTGTGCCTTCGATTCGACTAGACTGTGTCGCCTCCTTAGTTATGTGCATGCGTAAGAAAAAATCGACATTCGGCACAAGTTGCGAGAAAGCGTTTAATTCGCCCAGTGCACGATCAGCATCACTCAGTAAACGCTGTATTTCACCATCTGCTATCCCCCAGGCATGATTCACCTTTTCTGGTAAAAAGCTTTCATATTCATATTGCTGCTGATTTTTACCAGACTTAAATTCGCTAATATCCATATATGTATCAGAATCTACCTGTGTTTTCGATATAAAGGGTTTCTTATGTAGAAATCTAGCTCCATTTGTTCGTTATGTCAAGTACTGTGTAAGTTTTCGACATAGTGGTTGACTTATATCGAAAACTCATTAGATAGTTATCCATGACAGTACCAGTTGGCCCTCTAAAACAAACGCTTAACCAATAAACTCCCTCCAGTACTATCCGAACTGTATGAAACCAGATCCAGCTCAAGAACCCAGTTATCAGACAGTTTTCTGCCCACGCCAATTCCGAGAGATCCACTCTATCCACTTAACCTGGAATAATTATACGGCATATTGCTTCACTCTAAAACAAATTTGACTGCTGTACCCTTAACCCCGCATCCAGTATCATTTACATCGGTTTTCCCCTGAATTTCACGAGATCAGCGTATGCTGCAAATATACGGCGATTCGCCATTTTCGCGCTTTCGGTCAGATAAACTACTGTCCGAACTTCAGGCGGTTGCGCCTGAGATTGCTTCTTTCAACGCTCGGTATATTCATTTCGTCGCTCTGGATGAATCACTGTCTGGCGAGCAGCAGGCAATGCTTGAAGATTTGCTGGGCTCTACTGGAAAGAGTGCCGGGTCTGGCGATCTGAGTGTCTGGGTGGTGCCGCGTATTGGTACGATTTCACCCTGGTCAAGTAAGGCGAAGGATATTGCCCATCATTGTGGCCTGCAGTCTGTGCAGGGTCTGGAGCGAGGGATTCAGTATGATTTGATACTGAACCCGTCATCCCCGAGCGGCTTGAGCAAAAAAATTCTGCCAATCCTGCATGACAGGATGACGGAATCTGTTTTGTCTAACATTGATGATGCCCAGTTGTTATTCGAAGAGGCTGAACCAGCGCCCTTTGTTATCGTGGATATTCTACAGGGTGGGCGTGTGGCGCTTGAGCTGGCTAACCGGGATATGGGGCTAGCATTATCAGATGATGAAATTGATTATCTGATCGATAATTTTACCGCACTGAAACGTAATCCGACCGATATTGAGTTGATGATGTTTGCCCAGGCAAATTCGGAGCATTGTCGCCACAAGATTTTTAACGCCGACTGGGTTATCGACGGTGTTACGCAGCAAACCAGTCTGTTCAACATGATTCGGGCAACCCATCGGGCCAGCCCTGACGGTGTGCTGTCCGCTTACAGTGATAATTCCGCTGTCATTCGCGGTCATGCGATTGAGCGTTTTTATCCCGATGCTGAGAATAAGCAGTACCGTCCGCATGCCGAGCAGGCGGATATTCAGATCAAGGTTGAAACGCATAATCACCCGACGGCAATTTCGCCTTTCCCAGGCGCGGCAACCGGCTCGGGTGGTGAAATTCGTGATGAAGGCGCGACCGGTCGCGGTGCTAAACCCAAGGCTGGCCTGGCCGGCTTTTCTGTGTCGAATTTACGCATCCCCGGATTTGAACAACCCTGGGAAACGGATCATGGCAAGCCTGAGCGTATCGTTTCAGCACTGGATATTATGATAGAAGCGCCACTGGGTGCGGCAGCCTTCAATAATGAGTTCGGTCGCCCCAATCTGTGCGGTTATTTCCGCACGTTTGAAGAACGCGTGCCCTGTGCTGATGGCAGTGAATTGCGCGGTTACCCACAAGCCCATCATGATCGCGGGTGGTTACGGCAACATTCGTGAAGACCATATCGACAAGCACGACATACCTGCAGGTGCACCGATTGTTGTTCTGGGTGGGCCGGCGATGTTGATTGGTCTGGGTGGGTGGAGCGGCATCATCGGTTTCCAGTGGGGAAAGTGCTGAAGATCTTGATTTCGCTTCGGTACAGCGCGGCAACCCTGAAATGGAGCGACGTTGTCAGGAAGGTGATCGATCGTTGCTGGCAGATGGGAGCAGAAAATCCGATTGTTTCTATCCATGATATCGGTGCCGGTGGATTGTCGAACGGTTTACCCGAGCTGGTGAATGATAGTGGTCGCGGTGGCCGTTTTGAGCTGCGTACAGTACCGAATGACGAGCAGGGTATGTCACCCATGCAAATCTGGTGTAATGAATCCCAGGAGCGTTATGTGATGGCCATCGCACCGGATCAGATTGAAACCTTCAAGGCGATGTGTGAGCGCGAGCGTTTGCCCATTTGCGGTGCTCGGTGAGGCCACAGAAGAACGGCAACTGATTCTTGGTGATGGCTATTTTGATAACACGCCAATTGATATGCCGCTGTCACTGCTGCTCGGCAAACCGCCGAAGATGTTTGCGCGATGTGCATCATCTGACTTTTCAGAAACAGGCGCTGGACTTATCTGTTGATCTACAGGAAGCGGCTTACCGTGTGTTGCGCCTGCCGACTGTCCGCCAGCAAAAGTTTTCTGATCACCATTGGTGATCGTTCGATTACCGGTCAGGTAAGCGCGTGACCAAATGGTGGGTCGCTGGCAGGTGCCGGTGGCCGATGTTGCGGTGACCTGTGCGGACTATCAGGGTTATGTCGGTGAAAGCCATGGCGATAGGTGAACGTCCGCCGCTGGCTTTGCTCAAACCGGCCGCTTCCGGCCGCATGGCGGTGGCTGAGGCCATTACCAATATTGCCGCTGCGCGTATTGCTTCCCTGTCGGAGGTGCGCCTGTCGGCCAACTGGATGGCGGCAGCGGGGCATCCCGGTGAAGATGCTGCACTGTTTGATACGGTCAGGGCTGTCGGCGAAGAGCTGTGTCCGCAGTTGGGGATTGCGATTCCCGTTGGCAAGGATTCTATGTCGCTGAAATCTGTCTGGCAGGAGAATGGCGAAGAAAAGGCTGTGACCGGGCCATTGTCTCTGGTGGTGACGGCTTTTGCACCCGTGATGGATGTACGCCGAACCCTGACGCCAGAGCTGCAACTGGATGCAGGTGATACCGATTTGATTTCTGGTTGATCTGGGTAAGGGGTACAATCGTCTGGGTGGTTCTGCGTTGGCGCAGGTGTATAAACAGGTAGGGCATCATGGCCCGGATCTGGATGCGCCCGAGACATTGAAAAACTTCTTCGCCGCGATTCAGGATCTGAATCAGGCAGATTATTTACTCGCCTACCATGGATCGTTCTGATGGTGGTCTGTTCACGACTTTGTGCGAAATGGCCTTTGCTGCCCGTTGCGGTCTGACGATCCAGCTTGATGAGCTGGGTGATGACCACCTGGCAGCCCTGTTTAGCGAAGAGTTGGGTGCAGTTTTGCAGGTGAAACACTTTGATACGGATACTGTGCTGGAAACTTTGCGTGAAGCTGGTTTTGGTAATCACAGCCATGTGCTGGGCTCGCCAACGGCGGATCAGCAGATTGTGTTTACCGCTGCGCGCAAACCCGTGTTTAAGGAAACGCGTGCTGTGCTCCAGCAGGCCTGGGCTGAAACCAGTTATCGGATGCAGGCGTTACGTGATAATCCACAATGTGCACAGCAGGAATTTGCGCAAATTGCGGATGATGCCGATTCAGGCATTCAACCGGTTGTCAGTTTTGATGCAAGATGAAGACCCCGGCTGCGCCGATGATAGCCACCGGTGTCAGACCGCAAGTTGCTATCTTGAGAGAGCAGGGTGTTAATGGTCAGATTGAAATGGCCGCAGCGTTTCACCAGGCCGGTTTTCGACTGTCAGGATGTCCACATGAGCGACATCATCGAAGGCAGGGTATCCGCTCAGCGATTTCAGTGGGCTTGTAGCCTGTGGCGGCTTTTCCTATGGTGATGTGCTCGGTGGCCGGTCAGGGCTGGGCTAAATCGATTCGCTTACAATGCCCGCGCACGCGACCAGTTCGATGCTTTTTTTCATCGCCAGGATAGCTGGGGTTTGGGAGTTTGCAATGGTTGCCAGATGCTTTCCGGTTTGCGTGACATGATTCCGGGTGCAGCGCATTGGCCGATTTTCCTGGCGCAATCAGTCCGAACAGTTTGAGGCTCGCGTCTCGCAGGTAAAAATATTACCGAGTGCATCGCTGTTACTGGCGGGTATGGAAGGTTCGCAATTGCCCATTGCTGTGGCATCACGGCGAAGGCTGTGCAAGTTTTGCAAATGACAGCCAGGCGCAGGCGGTTTTGAAAGAAGGGCTTGTCACTATGCAGTATGTTGATAACGCTGGTAATGCCACCGAAAGCTATCCGGAAAATCCGAATGGTTCACCTGTCGGCATTACCGGGCTGACAACTACGGATGGTCGTTTTACCATTATGATGCCGCACCCGGAACGTGTTTATCGGACGCTGCAAAACTCCTGGTCGCCGGCCGACTGGAATGAAGATGGACCCTGGTTGCGGATGTTTCGTAATGCGCGGGTCTGGGTGGGTTAAAGTTTTCCAGCTTATCTAATGGCATTGGGCTCTCCAATGACATCAATTTTTTCCTGTTCCATAATTCGCGTTAAAAAACTATTTTTTCATCTAGTTTTTTTCGAAATCCGCTAAAGTATAAATACCTGGATTAATAGTTTCCAATGATGGTTTGCGGGTTTTCTACGGCTTCGTTATACGTGAAGGGGGGTTAGTAATGGTATCGGAGTTGAGCAATAAACATAGAGTCATCACTTACCTTGTAAACAAATCGATGCTCATCATTAATGCGCCGAGACCAGTAGCTAGATAGGGCATGTTTTAATGGTTCTGGTTTTCCGATGCCTTCGCATGGTGAGCGTTGCACATTTTTTATCAATAAGTTGATGCGTTTTAGAATTCTTTTGTCGGTTTTTTTGCCAGTAAAGGTAATCGTTCCAGGCGTGCTCCGAAAATATGAGCTTCACTCGACCAGGTCCTTTTCGAGCCCTTTACCTCCTTCGAGTTGGGAAATGGATTCTAAAAGTCGTTTAACGTTTTTAGGGCTTCGTAGCAGGTAGGTAGTTTCCTCGAGTGATTCATAGTCCTCGAGAGAGAGCATGACAACTGCACCTTCACTTTTTCGTGTAATAATAATAGGTTCGTGATCATCGCAGACTTTTTCCATAGTTTTGGCTAAAGTATTTCTAAGGGCGGTGTAGCTAAGTGCTTTCATGCTAATAAGCCTCATTAATGTACATGTACGTAATAGTGTACAATATAAATGCACGCATAACAATTAATAAGCCCAGGCACACCTGCCTTCTCGTTAGCTGTAAAAGGGAATTCTTG
>CBDDAF010000001.1:0-64841 GCA_965224815.1 Gammaproteobacteria bacterium | reverse complement strand
ATTTTTTTTCAAACATTGGAGATACCGTGTCTGGTCAACCATCCGATACCTCACCGGCTAATTCTATCAGCTACCAGGATGCCGGTGTTGATATTGACGCCGGCAACGCGCTGGTCGAAAACATCAAACCGCTGGTCAAAGCGACACACCGTCCGGGTGTCATTACCGGGCTGGGTGGTTTTGGCGCACTGTTCGAATTACCACTGGATCGATATAAACGGCCGCTACTGGTCTCCGGAACCGATGGCGTCGGCACCAAACTGAAATTGGCGATTGACACGAATCGGCATAACACGATCGGTATCGATCTGGTCGCCATGTGCGTCAATGACATTATCGTACAGGGTGCCGAACCGTTATTTTTCCTCGACTACTACGCCACTGCAAAACTGGATGTCACTTCAGCCACCGCTGTCGTCAGTGGAATTGCCGAAGGCTGTAAACGCGCAGGCGCCGCACTGATCGGTGGCGAAACCGCCGAAATGCCCGGTATGTATCAAACCAATGATTATGACCTGGCCGGTTTCTGTGTTGGCATAGTCGAAAAAGACAAGCTCATCGATGGCCAGTCAGTACAGCCTGGTGACAGCCTGATCGCACTGGCATCATCCGGCCCACATTCCAACGGCTATTCACTGGTTCGCAAAATTATCCAGGTCAGCGATGCTGACTGGAATGACAACCTCGAAGACAAAAGCCTGATTGACCGGCTACTGGAACCTACCCGGATTTATGTCAAACCTTTGTTAAAACTTTTTGAAACAATAAACGTTCATAGCCTGTGTCACATTACCGGTGGTGGCTTACCGGAAAATCTTCCCCGCGTATTGCCCGATAATTGCACCGCAGTCATCGATGAAAATAGCTGGCAATGGCCGACTATTTTTCAATGGCTACAAACCAACGGCAATGTCGAAAAATCTGAAATGTACCGCACCTTCAACTGCGGTGTGGGAATGGTTCTGTGCGTACCCAACGATCAAGAAGTGGAATGTATTAAGTTGTTAAACAAAGCGGGTGAAACTGCCTGGAAACTCGGACAGATTGAACCTGGCCAGGGTCTAGCGACTGTAACCTTCCGCAATAATCTGTAGGAGCGGCTTCAGCCGCGATGAACACAGCGCCCCATCGCGGCTAAAGCCGCTCCTACAGATCTACACGAAATTAATTATAGCTACCCTAACTCATGAGCGGTACAAACTCTCTTTTGCCTATCGTTGTTCTACTCTCGGGACACGGCTCTAACTTCAAGGCAATTCTGGAAGCTATTCATAACGATGGATTACCCATTGAGGTCTGCGCAGTTATCAGCAACCGGGCAGACGCAAAAGGTCTGACTTATGCGCAACGCGCCGGTATTCAAACACACGCACTCAACTCTGACGATTATTCTGACCGCAAAGAATTCGACCAGGCAATGCAAAAACTCATCGATAAATATAAGCCCGCGCTGGTCGTACTGGCTGGCTACATGCGTATCCTTACCAACGAATTTGTACAACATTACACCGGCCGACTGATCAATATTCACCCTTCACTACTGCCTGAATTTCGCGGCTTGAACACGCACCAACGTGCCATTGAAGCCAAAGTCACACAGCATGGTGCCAGTGTCCACTTTGTCATTGAGGAACTGGACAGCGGCCCCGTTGTCTTACAAAAGAGCATCCCTGTAAACCGGGACGATACCCGTGAAACTCTGGCCTCCCGCGTGTTAAAAGAAGAACACCGTTTATACCCGGTAGTATTACGCTGGTTTGCAGAGGGGCGGCTAGACTGGAACAATGGCCAGGTATTACTGGATGGACAGCCACTGGCATCACCAAAGCAACTCACTGTCTGACAATTAACAGACAATATTCAAGGGGAAAACACCGTGTTGAAAAGCATCCCGGCAAAACAAGTTTGCGGTTTTATTCTGCTTGGCCTGGCAAGCTTGTATCAGTCTATTGCACAGGCTGAATTACCCACTGTACCCACATTTCATGCCTACTACGATGTGCGCGTTAATGGCATTACCGTTGCCAATGCCGAGTTCAGGCTGAATCACAAAGGCAACAATGAATATCTGTATGAACAGAAAAGCCGGGCGGTAGGATTCGCTTCATGGTTCAAACGTGAAAAAATACACGAGTCGAGCACATGGAAACTGACCAGTCAGGGCATTCAACCAATCAGCTATCGTTATTCACGCAAAGGCGGCAGCAATGATCGGGAAGTGGATTTAATCTTTGACTGGACAAAAAACCGGGTCGAAAATCGTGCGAAAGAAAATCCCTGGTCATTGGAGATTCCTGATGGCACGCTTGACAAGCTGGGTATGCAAATCGCCATGCTGCTTGATCTTCAATCCGGCCAGGAAAATTTCAAATACCCGATCGCTGACAAAGGCCGCATCAAACACTATGAATTTAAAGTGGTCGGCAAGGAAAAAACCAAACTGCCAACTGGCAAAGTTAACACCATCAAACTAGCCCGCCTTGATGATGACCGCGACAAAACCTACCTCTGGGTTGCACCCAGTATGGAAAATATTCCAGTACGTTTCCTTAAGGTAAAGAAAAATGGCCTGAAGTACGAAATCCGTTTGCGAGAGATTGTAAATTATAGCGGCGCGTGACTTTTTGAAATTGCGAACAGTGAAAATTCTGTAGGAGCGGCTTCAGCCGCGATGGTGCTATAGAGGTCATCGCGGCTAAAGCCGCTCCTACGGAGTATTTTTTGCATACTTTGTTAGTATTTTATCCAGGTGATTCGCAAATGCTTTCCGATCACTTTGGTTTAGCGCAGGTGGGCCGCCTGTATCGACGCCACTGGATCTAAGCGTATCCATGAAATCTCTCATATTCAGTCGGCCTCTGATGTTTTCAGTGGTATATAACTCGCCACGGGGACTCAGGGCATAACCCCCTTTTTCGATCGCATCAGCCGCCAATGGAATGTCGCTAGTGATCACAAGATCGCCACTGCTCAGTCTTTCGACAATCTCATTGTCAGCCACATCAAAACCCGAAGCGACTTGAATAAATTTTATGTGCCGCGATGGTGGTATACGAATTGGCTGATTAGCAACCAGCGTCATTTTTGTGCCGGTACGCTCTGCCGCTCTAAATAATATATCTTTGATCACCACCGGGCAGGCGTCTGCATCTACCCAGATTTCCATTTAGTTAAATGAGTTCTCTAGCTCACTGAGCAACGCAACGTATATGCCGTGACAAAACTCTACTGCATCTTCTTGCTTAGAGTCCCATGATGAAGTCCATTCTACTAATGTGCCACCTGCGTCTTCGGCACCCAGCTTTACAGAACCGACATAATTCGATACGTCATCTTTGGAAACCGGAGAAGGACCGTCATCGATAGAGTACCTTAGCAAATGCCTGGCATCATCAATCTCAATTAACGTTTCATGGAACACACCATTGAGTATTCGTTTCGCGCCAACACTAGTGCCCTCTGCACTGCCTACTTTTTCTACACTGGTAATGACATTAGGTGCCCAGGAAAAATCATGGAAATCTTTTACCCGGTTCCACACATCGCCAATAGGCGCGTTTATTTTGATCGATTGGTCGGTTGATGGCATGGCTGTATCCTCATGAGATGAATGTTCAGCATGTTATGCCTCATTCTGAACACTCTCAACTGCCTCAGTTCCCCATTTATATTTATTGACACTTGTAAACGCCAGATAAACGGTGCAGGATGACTCGCCACCCTTATAAGGATTCGGAAAAGTTACTATATGAGATTCAGTGGATTCGAAAACAGCATTCAGCAACTGCATGAAATCTGCATCCGGAGGATCGTTGGACCACAGCCCAAAAATTCCACCTGGATGTAACTTATCGGAAAGGCTCTGCAGCCCGGTTTGCGTATAAAAAGACTGATTACCTGAATTAAGCCAGTGGTTGGGGGAATGATCAATATCCAACATCACGGCGTCTACCAGATGTGTTGCATCCGCAGAAACAAAACCACCGTCAGCGGATGCCACGGCAAAGAAATCGGCATGGACAAACGTACATCGGGAGTCTGACACCAACTCTTTCCCAAGCGGTACAAGACCCCGGCGGTGCCAGTCTATGACTGGTTCCATCACCTCAATGACCGTCAGCGATCTGACAGATGAATCCTCTAAAGCGGCAGCAGCGGTATAGCCAAGGCCCAAGCCACCCACCACTATATCCAGTTCGCTGCTATCAAGCGCGGCGAGCACCAGCCTGGCAAGCTGAACCTCAGAGGCAGTAAATAAACTCGACATCAGGAACTCGTCGCCTAATTTCACCTCGTAGACAAGGGTTCCATCAAGCCTGGGTTCAGACCGGCGTCTAAGGCTAATTTCACCCAGCGGGGTTTCCTGGAAGTCCAGCTCTTCAAATTCTAACGCCATTTATTGCACCGACTCCGAACACAGCTTCTAAGGTAAATCACATCAAATCCGATAATATTGATAAATCACTTGTGGTAACCACTCATCTATGAGGTATTATACAACCTGTGACTGGCAGCAACGATGTATGCCAGGGAAATAATCAATACCCGGAACTCCACTCCACACTTTGAAATGGAGTAGAATAACTTGGTTGATTTAGAAAAATAAATTGTATGGCTAAGCATTCAATATTTAAGTTTTCAGCGGACAGGTTGCCTATCGCAATCATTCTTTCGTTAACGCTTCTTGACTTCATCATCTTTTTTACAGTCAGAAACGCTGGCGTGTTGGTGGCTTACTGGCTAACGATGATTTTACCCAAAGGTATTATCTGCGCGTGGAATCACCATCACCAACACCGCAATGTATTCATACAAAAAAGCCTAAATCGATTTTTAGAATTCTTTTACACCTTGCATACAGGTGTCACTACCAACCTTTGGCTGTTACATCATAATTTAGGACACCATAAAAATTACCTGGATCAGACAAAAGATCAAAGCCGCTGGAAAAGAAAAGATGGCACCACCATGGGGGTGATCAAATACACCTTCGACGTGGCGCTAACTGCATACAGCCGAGGTTTTAAAATTGGCAAAGATTATCCCAAACAGCAGCAGCAGTTTTTGCTTTACAGCGCTATAACCATACTCGTCATTATAGCTCTGACAATTTTTAATCCTGTAAATGCGCTCTTCATCATTATTTTACCGATGATATGCAGCCTGCTCTTTACCGCCTGGACAACCTATGATCACCATGCCGGTCTCGACACACAGGATGAATTTGCCGCTTCACGTGATACCACGTCCAGGTTCTATAACCTACTCACTGGAAACCTGGGTTACCATACCGCACACCACTTCAAACAGGGTGTTCATTGGTCAAAACTACCCGAGTTACACGAACAAATTAAACATAAAATACTCGCCGCCAGGAAATTAGCACCCGCATATTCCTGATATCAGGCAAACCCTGAAGAACCCGCAGCGCAGCGTTTTAAAAATCCCGGCACCAAACCCTTTGACACACGTGATAGCGCTTGCATCTGCGAGAAAGAGATACTCTCTATTCGGTGCTTATGACTGATATCACCCAGCATACCCAGCCAAAGGTAGGCGGTCATCTCCGCATCTGCCAACGCCCGGTGAAACGTGCCATCGTTTGGCAGGTGATTGTACTCAACTAACGTACCCAGTTTATGATTTGGCGCATCTGGATACACACGCCGAGCCGCCAGCATGGAGCACGCGAATTCCCCATTATAATTCCTGCTGATTCGGCAACACTCCGCATCGAGAAAACGCCGATCGAAAGAAGCGTTGTGCGCTACCAAATTACTGTGTCCGATAAAACCTGCAAACTCATCCATCACCTCTTCACAAGGTGGCGCCTTTTTCAACATAGCGTTGGTGATGCCGGTAAAGTCTTCTATAAAACCACTGACCCGCATCCCGGGGTTCATTAACCGCTGGAATCTATCCACGACTTCACCCTGCTCCAGTTTCACAGCACCTACTTCAATAGCACGGTCTCCATAATCAGGAGACATACCCGTCGTCTCGAAATCAAGCACGATAACAGTGTTTGCATTTAAATTTTGGTGATTAAGCATTGGAAATTATAATCTTTGATAATGTAACGCCTAATTAACCAGGCACCGAATACACAGACTGTATATTTCGTAGCTATTATAATTGAAACAAGATTTAAATTAAGTACCATTCTGCCTTACAACCCATTAACTAAAAAGTGATTAAATAATATGCCAACCCGGCAGCATGGCTTTTGTGAACGACCCGATGGTGTACGCCTGCACTATACACTGCAGGGTCATGGCCCACCGTTATTGTTATTACACGGTCTGGCGGTCAATGCTGATCTGAACTGGCGCTATTGCGGATGGTTGCGGCGGCTGGCCAGGCGCTATCGAGTGATAAGCCTGGATTTGCGCGGGCACGGCCGGAGCAGTAAACCACAGCAGGTCGAGCAGTATGGCCTGGAGCTGATCCGGGATGTACCGGCATTACTGGATCATTTACAGATCGACAAAACCCTTCTAGCCGGTTATTCAATGGGTGGTTTTATCACCCTGAAAGCCTGCATTTTGTATCCGCAGCGCATTACACGGGCTGTCTTGTTGGCATCAGGCTGGGTAGAACCCGAAGATACCATCCTGTTTCAAAATCTTGACCAGTGGGCAAATGATTTTCTAAGTGGTGCACCGTATAAATCAGTATTAACAGTACTCGGCGACGCAACCGGTCTGCCGAATCCCTTCGAGACCTGGGTAGAACATCAGTTTATCCGAGGCCTGAATAACAAGCATGCAATGCATGCAGTGGTCAAAAGCATGCGCGCACTGGCGGTTACTCGTGCCGAACTTACACAGATGACAACACCGTTACGACTCATCATCGGTGCAACTGATCCATTGCTTGGCGCAGCACAAAAGCTGGCGGAGAAAATCGATAGCGTTGATTACCACGTACTCAAAAAGAGTGGACACACCGGCCTGGCGTGCAGGAAAAAAGCTGAAGCTCTGTTAGGGGAATGGCTGGCTGGCGCTTGAACCTCAATCACTAAAATTCGCCACCCCAATCATTTCTTGTTTTTTCGTTTCACACCAGCCTTAGTACGAAACGCAACTTCGTATGCACGCTTCGCCCAAATCACCGCTTCATCCGGATCATCATAAATCTCTTCAGGCGCTAAGTAATAAGACATTTTAACAATCTTGCCGCCTTTATCATATTCAAACTGACCAAGCCCTCTGGATTCAAAATACTCAGCGGTAGAGTCATCTACTTTAAGATACAAGGTATCATCAGCGACCAAGCCGAACATGACACCTTCGTGGTAAATCCCATAACCACCAAACATCTTACGAGCACGTATCTCGCCAAACTGATCAAATACTTCAGTTAAGTAGTCTACAAATTCACTCATGGTAATTAAGCATAGTTAAGGATCTGACCCCGGAATTTTTCTAAGTATACTTTTCTTACTGTGATAATTCATGAGCAAGGAAGTCAATTAATAACCTAACTCTTCGAGATAAATTACGATTGAGTGGATAAATGACAGAAATAGAAACCGCGGGAAGATAATATTTTTCTAGCAACAAGCAAAGATCATTTCTGTCAATGTGATGCTTGAACATAATACTAGGGCCAAAGCAAACCCCCATTCCTTTAAGCGCAGCGTTGAGGATATATTGACCGTCATTACAGCTTAAGCTGCCCCGTACGTTAACAGTTATTGCTTCACCACTGGGTAACCGAAAAGGCCAACGTTGACTTAGTTGGGAAGCGCTGTAAATCAAACAATTGTGTTGCGTAAGATCCTTGGGCTGACTGGGCTCTCCATATTGTTCTATGTACTTTCGAGATGCGACCACTTGAAACTCACAATCAGCCAGCTTGCGACAAATCATTGTTGAGTCCTCTAACTCACCAATCCTCAACGCTAAATCAATACCATCTTCTACCAGGTCTTCATTTCCTCCGCTGGCAATAATCTCCAGTTCAATATCCGGATATCGATTCTGAAACTCGATCAGTATTGATCCAGTCTCAGACAATACAAAACTTTGTGGGATGGTGAGTTTAATTTTTCCTCTAGGCCGGTCATGGCGGTCCATCACCTCGGTTCTCGCTTTATCTACTTCCTCCATAATCAACTTACAGTGCGCATAAAATTGTTCGCCATCATGTGACAAGTTCAATTTACGCGTAGTTCGGTACAGCAATCGAGTGCCCAAATCATTCTCTAATTGGGACACCTGCTTACTCACATACGACTTTGAAAGCCCAAGTTGTTCGGCAGCAGCCGTGAAACTCCCTGTTTTTACAGCCATGCTGAAGGCTTCCATTTGGGTCAGAATATTCATATTAGATCCTGTCAGGAAACAATGTTGTGACTTTAAGCCTATATTTGATCCTAATGAATTGCAATATGATAGCAATAGGTTCAAATCCAAGGAATACAAGATGAAACGCTATCACCCCGCTTTGGTCGTCCTGCATTGGTTACTAACTATCCTAATTATGGTTTCCCTATTGATGGGCAGTAACATTCTGAGTCAAATCCCAAACGATAATCCCGAGAAGCTATTTGCATTAAAGATGCATATGATTTTCGGCTTTATTATTTTGGTGTTAATGATCGTTAGGGTCATTGTAAGAAAATTTACACAAAAACCTCCCCGTGCGGATACTGGGAATGCAGCTCTAAATAAAGCAAGTAGCATCGCGCACTACTTCTTGTATCTGCTTGTATTTGGGATGGTCGGTAGCGGTATGGGAACGGCAATAATTAGTGGATTGCCAGATATTGTATTTAACAATAGTGGCGTTGCATTACCCGCTACTTTTGATGACATTCTTCCGCGCATTTTTCATGGGGTTTTAGCAAAAGTTTTGTTCGCCATGATATTTCTTCATATATTAGGTGCGCTTTATCACCAGTTCGTACGTAAGGATCATCTTCTTTCAAGGATGTGGTTTGGTCGTTAAACCGTGGAAATATAGTTGAGCTAAAGAGGGTATCCAAAATGCATCTATCTAAAACTTTGCAACATCTTCTTATCGCAGGTGTTATTACCATTCTATTTTTGTTCTCTTCTGTCACCCTGGCCGACAATACAAAAAAGAGCACCAAGCTTGTTGAAACCACCAAGGTAGCGGAGGGCGTGTATGTGTTTCGTTGGTGGGTGTATCGGAACTTATTTGTAGTAACCGATGAAGGTGTTATAGCGACTGACCCAATGAATCCAAAAGCTGCAGAAATGTTAATGCAGGAAATTCGAAAAGTGACGGACAAACCTATTAAATACGTAGTCTATAGCCATAATCACTGGGATCATATTTCAGGTGGGAAAATCTTCAAGGATGCTGGCGCACAATTCGTTAGCCATGAAGCTTGCGTGAAACACTTTAACAGGCGATCGAGCTCCGCTGTAGTTTTGCCAGATATCACATTTTCTGAAAAACACACGCTAACACTCGGTGGAAAAACACTTGAATTGCAATATTTTGGTAAAAATCATGGCGACTGCTTAATTACAATGCGTCTCCCTGAAGAAAAAATGATTTTTATCGTTGATATTGTTACACCAAAGCGTGTCGCATTTCGCACAATGCCCGATTTCCTACCTGATGAGTGGATTCGATCACTCTATGAAATAGAGAAGTTAGAGTTTGACACCGTTATACCAGGTCATGGGCCCGACTCGATGCCCGCAACTTCACCACGAATAGTTGTTCAAGAACAACGTGAATATCTTGAAGACCTTATATCTGCTGTAAAGGCAGAGTGGGATAAAGGCGTACACAGCCCTGATGTATTACGCGCGACAGTCAAGCTGCCAAAATATAAAGAGTGGCGCGCTTATGACGTTTGGTTACCGATGAACATAGAACGTATTTGGGCGTATTTTCACATGGGTTGGTGAACTGGAATGGTGGTCTGTCCCCGGTTATTTCCCCGGTTATTACCAATTTGAATACTTCAATGCTATGAAGTATGCTCGTTTTTACTTGGATCGAAATATCGGGTAGATCATAGTTTCCCGGGAAACCGTCCCAAAATACAGTGCAGGAAATAGGTGAGCAATCATGAGCATGCGATTCCATACGTGGGCTAAGAGCTGGATCGATGAAAACATCCTTCCCGGCGCCAATTCAGACATCGAGACCTACGAAGCACGGACAAAGCGGCTGATAGGTGAAATGTTCGCCGAGGCGGCCGAGGCTAAATTCAAAAAATTCGAGATGAAGGAGGAGCAGGAACGCCTTGCGCCTATGATTCTGCGTGCAGTCTCGGACACCCGCGATTTCGACTACGATATCTATAAGCTAAAGTTCCTACTGGCGGAGGAGCTTGAAGACGGCGACTGAGCCCCCGCCATCCGACTCACTCATATTCCTATAATCTTTATCTCATTTGAACACTTCCAAACTAATTTCACGCAAGACATAACGCTTGGCTTCATCTGACCGCAAACCCAGAGCGACGATAGGAGCGGCGTGTTTGCGGTCAGATGGAAGCTATCGTTATATTTTAATGATTTGAATTTCATCATTTCCTTTTGTTTCCCACTGCCCTGCAAATTCCATGACTTCATCTAAAGTCTCATCAAGATAACTCAATAAGGTGACGGAGGGATTATTCATTAGCCACATCAGTTAATTGATCAATATTTAATCCCTCCGGTACATTTTCGTACTAAATGATGTGATTGTTAAATGGTGGTCTGTCCCCGATTATTCAACCGTCACACAATGGCAACGTGTGTATGAAGTACTCAGCTCCGTTCCTGGAATTGGAGATGGTGTCACGTATACCTTGCTCGGCGAACTGCCTGAACTCGGAAAGTTATCACATCGACAGATCGCAGCACTTACTGGCCTTGCTCCGTATAATCGTGATAGCGGCTACATGAAAGGCCGACGTCGAATAAAGGGAGGATCGTACCGTCCTTTACATGGCGATGTTATGTGCCATTCAGCACAACCCGGTAATGAAAAAGTTTTATCAAAAACTCGTAGCACAGGGTAAACACAAAAAGGTTGCATTAACTGCCTGCATGCGAAAAATGATCACGATACTCAACGCCATGGTGCGGGATGATAAGGTGTGGAATATGGCGTAATAAAGAATAGTTTGCAGGGTTGATTTTAATCACAGTCGCTTGTTATATGACTAATTCTTGTACGTAGTATTGCAGTATGGATGAGATAGCTGGCCATTATTTACAGCGCCCAATCCACCGTCCTGCTTTCGTTCTATATGATCTATCGTTATTGAATGTTTATGCAAAAGGCCATTACAAATTGCGCATTTGACTGAATTTTGAAGTGCTTCCCTAAAAAATATGGTGGTTTTTCGTTCTGACGTAAAATCGGGCGAAGAAATTTCGCCGCCCCCAGAGTCGCCCAACACTAAATATGTAAAGTCTTTATTTTCTTTTAGTCTTTTTGGTAGATCAGCTAGCGTCGTCCCCGACGCGAGTGATTCAACTATCGCTAGGTATAATTTTGCAATATTTGGGTAAGAGGCTGCTGCACTTCTGTATTTCCGAACAATCTGTTGAATTAAATAATCGTATTTCATTAGGAAGCTCTCGAACGACTCACGCACGTCTGTAAAGTCATTAAACAACCTTAACTGTTCTAATTGTCGGACGAATTCTATAGCCGCCCAGAACGAAGCGGGCTTATGCTTTCCTTCTTTCGAATAAAAGTAAATTGCTGGGTGCAGTCCCAGCGATGACGGATGGATGCTATTAATTCGTCTAACGACACGAAGGCAGTTCTTAAGGTATTTAACGGTCTTCGAACCATCACTATCGTCATCCAGCTCTTCCGACTTGTTAATGTTATTGGATTTATTGACCAATTCCAAAACCAAAGATTGTCCCTGAGAAGAAAGATTCTTTCCTCCTAGAGGGAGATCAAGTGTTTTGATTGGACTTTTCAATGGCGGCTGGAAAATAACTTCATTAATTTCACTAGAAAGCGACTGAATTTCTTCCTGAATCTCTTGCTTATACGATGACCAATATTTATGCCCTTTTCCGCTTCGTAAAATCGCGCGAGTAGCAATGCCATTCGGCTTTCGTCTTGACTGTAATAGTTTTAACTCTGTTTTATCAATTGCCGCTGCTTGCTGATTGATCTTAAAGAATGAACTTTCTGCATTTTGTGCGTTTCCTTCAACCCATTGGACTTGAATCGCGAGCGCCCCCATAGACTTCGCACGCTCTACAATTTCAGGGGGAACTTTGTCTGGGTGGGTAAGTGCCAATTGATAATCAGAGAAAAGACCAATTTCCTTCCTTATTGCAACTCGAGTTTTCTCAGCCAGCAAAAGTTGTTCCTCCGGTATAATTCCGTCAAAGAATATTTTAGAGACATCCCCATCACCATAATCGTTATTAATCCATGCACAAAGAGCGCTCAGCCTGTGGGCGCCATCAATTACAAATGTAAAGCTACTCGGACTTCTCCAGAGAATTACAGCTGGAATTAGCTCACCAGAGATAAAACTCTCCACAAGAGATGCGATACGTTTTGCATTCCATTCATTAGTTTCTCTTTGGAAGTCTGGTTTACGCAAAGCAGCGTAAAAAAAAGCAGTCTTCTCTAGATCGCGTGCACCTATTGTGGCGACATTTCTCGTTGTGCCACCAGTTTCATCCTGGATTTCAAAATCTTCTCTAGGAATGAGCGCATCTAATACAGTGTTTTTTGCCATATATGGTTGTTCCAGATAATGATGATTAGCTAGTCATATAACGTTGGCATCAGCCGCAGCGGAACGTGGCGCTTCTTTTGCGGCTTTTTGCAAAAGAAGTGACAGGTTTCGCTGTCTGCTGCATGCCCTTGTTAGATGCGTAAAATTCATATACCAAGTGCTAAAACTTTCCTTCCTCGACATTTTTATTGGTTGGATATACTGGTTTTTTTCTTGCTTTTATTACCATGAATCCACCAATTGCAATTAATAATAAATGCATGTGCCCAACAACGTATACGACATACTCAGCAACTGTATGATCTAAATCAACTGCAAGTAGAAAACTCCTAAGGTAATGAGGCCAGTAACTATCAAATGCTATAAGTGCTAGCGCTATAAATAATATAAAGTAGCCAATCCATTTCAACATCGGTCTTAAAACACGTAAATCGTTGGCTGGTGGTGGATCTGGTATTAATTTCATATTGTGTCAGCATCTAACGATTTGCATAAGGGGCGCGCAGCGAAGCGTAGCGTCCCAGTGAACGGTAGTGAACGAACTTGATGCTCTTGTTATGTGTATGCATCAATGAACCTTGATCCCTGGTATTTCCGATTGTAGTAATTGGACTGCTTTATCTGAAATTTCACAGTCGATTACTGAAATAAACTTTAGCTGCTTCAGTGTGTGTAGATGAGTAAGCCCTTCATCTGTTATTTCTGTGTCTTCTATCCATATTTCCTCAAGATTCGAAAATGTCGAGATTTTCTCTAACGATATATCCGTGATTCTTGACGAATCAAGATCAATACACAATAGTTTATCTAAGTCGGGTAGATCGTTGATTCCTGCATCTGTGATATCGGCGCACTCTAAATCTAGAAATTTAGTCGATATTGCCACTGACGATAAGTCTGAATCGTGGAATTCTTTTCCATCAACGTAGCCCTCACGATCTTTTAAACAGTAAACAAGTAGATCTTTAGCGTTCATTACTAATACACATAACAGTTAGTTATAGGATGATAATGGGGTGGAATTCTGCCCCAGATCTGGTTTATAAGCTGACATCCGTGACTCCATCTCTCTAATTTGTTTCAATACTACCCTGAAAAGTACACCGATATCCAATGAGAGGATTACCCCATGGCAAGGAAGCCAAAATTACTCCAGCAGGTACGGGATCGTATCCGCACATTGCATTACACTATCCATACTGAGCGCGCTTATTGTGACTGGATACGCCGCTATATTCTGTTTCACGACAAACGCCACCCCAGGGAGATGGGTCTCAACGAGATCAACAGTTTCCTGTCGGATCTGGCTAACCACCATGCTCTTGCAGCTGCATCGCAGAATCAGGCTTTGCACGCTCTGATATTTCTGTACCGTGAATTACTGGGGCACAGCGATGTTCGTACCACGCAAACATATACGCATGTTACGCAAGCTGGCTTACAGACCGTGTGCAGTCCGTTGGAAAAGTTATGAAGCGTAGATTAGTCTGGTACTGTCAACACGGCTTCGATAGCAAACTGGGCAGTCATTTATGGGATCAATTCAATTGAATTGAATTATTTTGATCAGGTCTGCTTCGGTTTTAACCGGGACGTTCAGGCTTTCTGCTTTGGTCAATTTGGATCCAGATTTTTCACCGGCAAATACCGCTGTGGTATTTTTTGAGACGCTCCCTGCGACTTTTGCGCCTAGTGCTATTAACTTTGCTTTGGCTTCGTCGCGGCTCATTTTAGTGAGTGTGCCGGTGAGGACATAAGTGTTGCCGGCCAGCGGTTGCTCTGTGGCAATTTCAATCGCTGGCCAGTGGATACCGGCTTTGATGAGTTTTTTTATAACGTCGCGATTATGAGATTGCTCAAAGAAATGAACGATGTGTTGGGCAACTATTGGCCCGATGTCCTGGATTGTTTCCAGTGCTTCGGCGTTGGCTTTCATGACGGGTTCGAGTTCACCATAGTTTTGTGCCAGTGATCTGGCTGTTGCTTCTCCTACTTCACGAATACCCAATGCGTATAGAAAACGATTCAGCGAGGTGTTTTTGCTTTTCTCCAGAGCATCGATGAGGTTGGTGGCGGATTTGTCGCCCATGCGTTCCAGACCAGCGAGTTTTTTCTGTTCCAGACTAAAAAGGTCGGCAACATCATCGATCAGTTTTTCGTCCACCAGTTGTTCGACCAGTTTGTCACCGAGGCCTTCGATGTCCAGCGCCTTGCGCGAAGCGAAGTGTTTGATGGCTTCTTTACGTTGTGCTTCGCAATACAATCCACCCGTGCAACGCACCACCGCTTCGCCTTCGAGGCGTTCGGCATCTGACCCACAGACCGGGCATTGGGTGGGCATTTTAAATTGGCGCGCACCCTTTTGGCGTTTTTCCTTGATTACGGAGACGACTTCCGGAATCACATCCCCTGCTCTGCGCACAATGACGGTGTCGCCCTTACGCACGTCTTTGCGATGGACTTCGTCGATATTGTGCAGGGTGGCATTGGTGACGGTGACGCCGCCGACAAATACGGGCTTGAGTCGCGCTACCGGGGTGATGGCACCGGTGCGGCCGACTTGTACTTCGATGCTTTCAACGACGGTGATTTCTTCCTGTGCTGGAAATTTTCGAGCGATTGCCCAGCGTGGTGCACGTGATACGTAACCGAGTTGTTGCTGTAGATCCAGTCGGTCGACTTTGAAGACGACACCGTCGATTTCAAACGGCAGTTTGCCGCGCTGTTTTTCCATATCCTGATAATATTTAACGCAAGCCTGTAATCCGTTTACACGTTTGATGCCGCTGAATACGCGGATGCCCCAGTTGCGTAATTGTTCTAATCGATCAGAGTGGCGGACTGCTAATGAACCGCCTTCAATTACGCCAACGCCGTAGCAAAATATTTCCAGTGGGCGTTGCGCGGTGATTTTTGGATCGAGTTGACGTAATGAACCGGCAGCGGCATTACGGGGATTGGCAAAGAGTTTCTGCCCGGCTTGTTCGGCGTGCTGGTTGAGCTTTTTGAATCCAGCGTGTGACAGTATCACTTCGCCGCGCACTTCCAGCCGTTTGGGGTAGCCTTTGCCGATTAGTTTTAGCGGTATCGATTCGATAGTACGGACGTTCTGGGTAATATCTTCTCCGGTTGAGCCATCGCCGCGTGTCGCGCCGCGTACTAATACGCCGTTTTCGTATAACAGACTGACAGCTAAACCGTCGAGTTTGGGTTCGGCGGTATATTCGATTTCTTGTTCGGCGATCGATTGAAATTTTTCAGATTTTTTTAAGCGATCATGCAGCCGCCGGTCAAAATCAGCCAGTTCATCGTCACTAAAGGCATTGTCCAGCGACAGCATCCGCTCTTCGTGTTGGACTTCACCAAAAGCTTTAAGCGGTTCGGCACCGACGCGCTGGGTAGGTGAGTCTTCGGTGATTAATACAGGGTGTTCGGTTTCAAGTTGTTGCAGTTCACGCAGCAAACGGTCGTATTCTGCATCCGGGATTTGCGGATCATCGAGGATGTAATAACGGTGGTTGTGGTGACGAATCTGCTCGCGTAGTTCATTGATGCGTGACACGGCACGCGAGCCTGGGCTCATGGTGTGGCGCGTGCCGACTGCAACCTCGCGTTGATAATACCGTCACGGAGATGCGCCACCATCTGGCGACTCAACATGCTGTGATTCTGATCCTGCAGTTCACCACCCAGCTCAACGGCCAGCCGTTCTGCGGTAGTTACCATATCATCAAAGGCGGTTACACCATCGACTGGCCCCGGCAATTGCAGGAACAGACTTAAGCCAGGCGTGCTGAAGTGATCCATTTGGTTCAAATCAAAAGTCCCCGGTTTGACTGCGCTGGCGACGCCGTAAACTGGTTCACCCTTTTCGTTATTGCGCTGATAGATTTTTACATCGCTGTGCTGAAGCGCCGTATTTTCAAATGCCCTGAGCAGAGACTGGCCGTTAAAAGGCTCATCGGCAGATGCCATGACCGACAAGACGATTAATTGTTCATTATCCCGTTTACCAGTCGCGCTTGATTCAGCCGATTGCAATTCGCTTTCTTGCCTGAGCATGGATCCCATTTGCGCCAACTCGGCTTGCTCGGCCGCATCGTCTTCATTAGCAACACCAGGGGGGGTGATATTTTTTGCAGTGGGCCGTCGTCGCGTTGGCTTCCCGGCAGCTTCCCGGCGTTTGATCTGAAAACGGGTAACGGCGTACACCGCAAGGATAAGGCCAAGGCCTATTAGTAACAAAATCCAGCGTAGGTTATCCATGTGTCACGCTCACACCGCGGCCAGTTGCACCGCTTCGTCGATGTCCACCGAAACCAGACGCGATACGCCTGGCTCGTGCATAGTGACACCGCATAACTGGTTGGCAAGATCCATGGTGATCTTGTTGTGGGTAATGAAAATGAACTGTACCCGTTCGGACATCTCGCGCACCATTTCACAGAAACGTCCAACGTTGGCGTCATCGAGAGGTGCATCGACCTCATCGAGCATACAGAAAGGTGATGGATTAAGTTCAAAGATTGAAAACACCAGCGCGACAGCGGTCAAGGCTTTTTCGCCACCCGAAAGTAAATGAATGGTGCTGTTACGTTTACCTGGTGGCCGCGCCATGATGGTGATACCGGTGTCGAGCAGGTCATCGCCGGTCATTTCCAGTGAAGCGTGACCTCCGCCGAACAAGCGTGGGAAGGTTTCCTGTATGCCGCTGTTGACCTTATCGAAAGTTTCTTTAAAGCGTGTACGGGTTTCGTGATCAATCTTACGAATGGCATTTTCGAGCGTTTCCAATGCTGAAGTGACATCGGCATGTTGTGCATCGAGATACACCTTGCGCTCGCTTTCTACTTCAAATTCTTCAATAGCCGCCAGGTTAATTGGCCCTAACCGGTGTATACGTTTTTCCAGCCGTTCCGCCTCTTCTGTCCAGGCATCAACGCTTGCTTCCTGGTTCATTTCTTCAGCAAGTACAGCCAATTCGAAACCACTTTCGGCAACTTGTTCAAGCAACGTCTCGGCTCGCACCTTGATTTCCTGCCAGTGTAATTGACCCTGGGTCAGTCCTTCACGGTGTTGCTGGGTATTATCTTCCGTCTTGTGCCGTGCTTGTTCCTGCTCACGCAGGTGGTGCTCAATGGCTTCCACCTTGCGGCGCTCTTCTGCCAACTCGCCTTCTACCTTGAGTCGTTTTTCAAGCTGCCCGGCAAGTTCTTCTTCCTGTTTTTTGAGTGGGTCTTCACTGTCAGCCAGTGATTGTGTCAGTGAATCGCGGCGCTGGTCGAGGTGCGATTGTTGTCCACGCATGCGTTCCAGGTTCTGGCCGGTAGTTTCCTGCTCGGTTATATAAGCACGATTTTTTAGCGCGAGTTCGTGTGACTTGTCACGATCCAACTGGGCTTGTTTGCGCACTTTATCCAACGCTTCGCGCAACTGGTCGCGCTGACCAGTTAGCATTTCACGATCGTTACCGACGGTTTCCAGCAAAGCCAGGGAATCATGTAAAACCGTTTTAGTGGTTTTCAGTTGCTCTTCTAATTCCTGTTGCTGGTTGCGAATATCAGTGGCGTCTTGCTGCAAGGTGGCGGTACGTGAGTGCACTTGTTCCAGCCGGTTGGTACGGGCTTCAAATTGTGCTTTTGCATCACTGTACTCGCGATGTGCGAGATTGGCTTCGACCTGCAGTTCCTCACGCCGGGCTTCGGACTGCTGTAATTCATTGCGAACAGATTCAGAATTTCCTTCCAGTAAGGCAATCGCAGCGAGACTGCCAGTAAGCTCGGTATCCAGCCCAGTCAGTAGCTTTTCACGTTCCAGCACACCGGATTTCTCATCCTGACTGCGGGTAACACGTAACCAGTTACTGCCGATCCAGACGCCATCTGCAGTGACCACCGATTCGTGTGCAGCTAATCCTGATCGTAACTGCATAGCCTGGTTCAGAGATTCGGCGGTGTAGATACCTGCGAATAGATTATCTATGGGAATATCTGCGCGAACCTTAGTGGCAAGTGGTTCTGCTTTATTTGAAGCCACCGACTGACTTTTTACGCTGGTATCAATCAAGGTTAACGAACCCTGCTCCAGTTCAGCCACGGCACTGGCCATATCATCGATACCATCGAGACAAATGGCTTCAAGGTTAATCCCCAACACAGTTTCTACCGCACGTTCCCAGCCAGCATCGACATCCAGTTGTTTTGCAAGCCTGGGCGCATCTGACAGTTTCTGCTGTGATAGCCATTCGACAACCTGACCATCCTGTTCTCCCAGGGCGGCCTGCTGTAATGCTTGCAATGAGGATAAGCGGCCGCGCATACCCTGTTGCAGACTTTGAGCTTCGTGTAATTCACGTTGCTGGGTACGGGTCTGTTCGCGCAGCGTTTCTATACGTTGGTGCAGCTGATCCAGCTCCTGCTGCAGCGTTTGTGCTTTCTGTTGGCGCTCTTCTGAGGTTTTTTGCAATGCCTGAATTTCATTTTCAAGTTTGCCGGCATCGTTGCGCTTTTGTTCTTGTTCAGTTTTCTCCAGCCGTTGTTGCAGCTGGCTCTGTTGATTTTCGATGTGGTCAGCCCGCGTTCGCTCGACCTGTGCAGTTTGAGAGACTTCATTACTGCGTTGGTTAAAACTGTCCCAGGCGACCTGCCATTCACTCATCGCGGTTTCAGCCTGTTCGCGTTTTTCCTGCGATTCGGTAGACAGCTCGTTGGCCGTGCTTAGTGCAGGCTCATTTTCAGTAAGATCAACTACTAATTGCTCTAGCCGTTCACTATCAACCTTAATATGCGCCTGAATTTCATTTCTGGCCTGCTCGGCTTTGATGAGTTCATCCTGCTGATTCTGGCGGGTTTCCTTACCGTGCTGAATAGCCTGCTCGATACGTGCTACTTCTGCGCCCAGCTCGTAAAAACGGCCCTGCACCACGTTAAACTTATCAGAAACCTCAATATGTTCCGCACGGCCTTTCTCAAGATCAGCCTCAATTGCACGCAGTTCAGCGACAACGGCTTGCAGCGCGTTTTCCTGTTCCTTAAGTTTGTCACGGTAGCCAGCACTTTCTTCGTGCAACGCCTGATAACGCAGCGTCAGCAGCTCAGCCTTGATGCGCCGTTCCTGTTCGCGAAACTCTTTAAATTTCGCCGCCGCTTTGGATTGCCGCTGCAGCTTCTCAAGCTGTTTCTCAATTTCTTCTCGTAAGTCATTCAAACGAGAAAGGTTTTCACGCGTATGACGAATCCGAGTTTCGGTTTCACGGCGGCGTTCTTTGTACTTCGAAATGCCCGCTGCCTCTTCCAGAAATACCCGCAGGTCTTCCGGTTTGGCTTCGATCAGGCGCGAAATCATGCCCTGCTCGATGATTGAGTAACTACGCGGACCCAGGCCGGTGCCGAGAAAAATATCGGTAATATCGCGGCGGCGGCACTTGGTGCCATTTAAATAGTAGTTAGATGTCCCATCGCGCGATACTTGACGACGCAGGGCAATCTCATTGTATTCGGCGTACTGGCCACCAATCGCACCGTCAGCGTTATCGAAATTCAGTTCGACCGAAGCCTGGGCAACTGGCTTGCGTGCATTCGAGCCATTGAATATGACATCGGCCATGGATTCACCACGCAGATTTTTTGCGGACGACTCACCCATCACCCAGCGAACCGCGTCGATTACATTGGATTTACCACAGCCGTTCGGCCCGACGACACCGGTCAGATCAGACGGAAAATAGATGGTTGTGGGGTCGACGAAGGACTTGAAGCCAGCCAGCTTTATCTTGCTTAAACGCATGTACGCAAGATACAGAAAGGGGGTGATTGAAACAAGCTTGACAGGCATAAGAAGTGCAGCTTTTTTCAATAAAAAGAAAAACACACAGGCGTCGCGCTTCGAAATGCACCGCGTCGTCATGAGGTGACAACGAACAATTCCTGAAGTGGTTTCTACGTTAATTTCCCAGTCGCTTGTTACCCGTATACTTGTATGGAATAGAGCGATTCCGGTATGGTGCGCGAATGACCACTCAACCTGATAAATCGCTCGAAACTTTTGATAATCCCCAGCCGGAACGCGACTACACGATTCGTATCCGGATGCCTGAATTTACCTGCCTGTGTCCAAAAACCGGCCAACCAGATTTTGCCACGCTGAATCTCGAATATGTGCCTGACCAGCATTGTATTGAACTCAAAGCGCTGAAGCTTTATATCTGGGCTTTTCGCGATGAAGGCGCTTTTCACGAGGCGGTCACCAACCAGATTCTGGATGATTTAGTAAACGCCTGTTCACCCCGCTTTATGCGGCTGACAGCTGAATTTAACGTGCGGGGTGGGATTTATACGACGGTGGTGGCTGAACATAAGGCTGATGACTGGCAACAGCCTGTGAAAAAGTTGAACTGCCTTGATAATCTTGCTGAAGAGTGCATTTACAGATACAAACAAAAATCTACTTGCTACCCACCCTTAGCCCCCTCTCCCTCCGGGAGAGGGTTGGGGAGAGGGGGTTAGATAAAAAAGGAACTTGTCTAATTAAATCCCCTCTCCCTGTCCCTCCCCCTGAGGGGGAGGGGACGATTTGTTTTCAGCTTGTTGGAAATTCTTCATGTCCAACCAGTAATAACAGCCTGTAAAAACATACTCATTTACAAACTTGTATTTTAACTATCAAAACCTATCCAACAGCAGCGTAAAAATGACTCTCTTCATCGGCATCGACATCGGCACATCCGCATGCAGAGCTTGCGCCATCAACGCACAGGCTGACATCGTAGCTACCGCACGGACTGCCCTTCCCTCACCCACGCGAAATGGTGCAGCGATAGAACAAGATCCTTCAGTCTGGTGGCAAGCATTACAAGATACGCTGGATTCACTTTGTGCAGACATCAATAGCAAAGATGTAAAACATATCGCTATTGACGGCACCTCATCAACTTTGTTGCTAAGTACACTTGAAGGCCAACCACTCGGCCCGGCTTTGATGTACAACGATACGCGGGCAACACAACAGAGCACACGCGTAGCTACCATAGCGCCTGGCAATAGTCCGGCACGCGGCGTATCCAGCAGTCTGGCCAAACTGCTTTGGCTACAAGCTGAATATCCAACCGGAGAATACCGCGCATTACACCAGGCTGATTGGTTAACTGGAAAACTACTGGGGCGTTTTGACAACAGTGACGAAAATAATTGCCTGAAGCTGGGTTACGATGCCGCACAACGACACTGGCCGAACTGGCTTGAACAACTAGAACTACCGGCCTCCTGTTTACCCAACGTCTTTCCCGCTGGCACTCCATTAGGATCACTGTTACCTGAATTTCAAAAGCGTTGGGGTTTTTCACCTGACACTCAACTGGTCGCAGGTACCACGGACAGCACAGCTGGATTTATCGCAACCGGCGCAAACACACCCGGCAATGCTGTCACTGCTTTAGGCTCAACACTGGTACTGAAAATATTGACTGAACAACCGGTCTTTGCAGCAGAGTACGGCATTTACAGCCATCGGCTGGGTGACCGCTGGCTGGTAGGCGGTGCATCCAACAGCGGTGGTGCCGTTCTGAAACAGTTTTTTAACGATCAGGAACTGAACACACTGAGCGCACAGATCGACCCTCAAAAAAGCGCACTCTATGAATATATGCCTCTGCCCGGAAATGGCGAACGCTTTCCAATCAACGATCCGACTCTGCAACCTTTACTCACCCCCCGGCCTGAATCAGATGCCGATTTTCTGCACGGATTACTGGAAAGCATGGCACGCATTGAACAGCGTGGTTACCGCTTGCTCGCTGAGCTAGGCGCTCCCTACCCTGACCAGGTGATCAGTTTGGGTGGTGGCGCATGCAATACAACCTGGTCTGCAATCCGCGAACGTCTATTAGGTATTCCTGTGATTACAGCAGAACATCAGGAAGCCGCCCATGGTGCGGCATTGTTAGCCCGTAAAAATTTATACTTGTAGGAGCGGCTTCAGCCGCGATGAACGGTGACATCGCCCATCGCGGCTGAAGCCGCTCCTACAGTTTTTACGAAATACGAGAAAAGTTTATGAACAGTTTTATCAGCGGTTTTAACTATATGCTGCGCGGATTTTCTCTCATCAAGAAACCCCGCCTGCGGCGTTTTGTTGCCATACCACTGACCATAAATATTCTGTTATTTGCTGGCCTGGTCTGGTCTGCCATCAGCTGGATCGAAACAAGCTCAGCCTTTTTTATGAGCAAACTGCCAGGTTGGCTGGACTGGCTCAGTTATCTGATCTGGCCGTTGTTTATTGCACTGAGCCTGCTGATTATATTTTACGGATTTTCAATCATTGCTAACCTGATAGCCGCCCCCTTTAATGGGCTACTGGCAGAAGCTGTGGAGAATCATTTACGGGATAAACCAATGACAGGCAATTGGCAGCAAGTGATACGCGACGTCCTGCCCGCCATCTGGTCTGAAATTCGTAAACTGTTATATTTTCTACTACGTGCCATTCCGCTGGGACTGTTGTTTCTTATCCCGGTGATCAATATCGCCGCACCTTTTTTATGGGGGGCCTTCAGCGTCTGGATGCTGGCTATTCAGTACGCCGATTATCCGATGGCCAATCATCAATTGTTTTTCAAAGAGCAACGCAGACGCCTTGCAGGCCGGCGTATGTTAGCGCTTGGTTTTGGTAGTGGTGTGTTGCTGTTTACCTTGATCCCAATTCTCAACTTTGCAGTCATGCCTGCAGCGGTGGCTGGAGCTACGGCGATGTGGGTGAAAGAAGATGAGCTGGCTCCTACTAGAAAAGAATAATTCTCGCAAAGGCGCAGAGCACGCAAAGCGATAATTATTTGGTATTTAAAAATCTAAGGAGCATCTGATTAATTGAAACAATCTCGTCATTGCGAGCGCAGCGCGGCAATCCCAGGTTCATATTCAATCGCTTAGGGATTGCTTCGTCACTGCGTTCCTCGCAATGACGAATTAACCAGAGCTTCCCTAAATCTTTCTTTGCGTGCTCTGCGCCTTTGCGAGAATTATTCTTTTATAATCTAACTACAAAAACTTCGCTAACCTATTAACCCCTTCCTGCAGATTATCTAACGATGTCGTATAAGCAAAACGAACATGTTGTTGCGCAAGGTAATTACCAAAATCCAGACCTGGCGTGATGGCCACACCGACTTCTTCCAGAAGCTGTTTCGAAAACTCAAAACTGTCCTGGGTAAACTGGCTGCACCCGGCATAGATATAAAACGCGCCAGATGGTTGGGTACTTATTTCAAAACCAAGTTTCTGCAAGGCAGGCAGTAGATAATCTCGCCGTAGCTGAAATTCATCCCGGCGTTGATCAAGAATTGCTCGCGTTTCAGGTGTGAAGGCTTCCAGTGCTGCATACTGCGACAGTGTTGGTGCCGCCAGGAACAGGTTCTGCGCCAGTTTATCCAGGGCTTCCACACAATCATCCGGCGCGACTAGCCAACCAAGACGCCAGCCAGTCATACCGAAGTATTTGGAAAAACTATTGATGACGAAAATGTCATCCGCCATCTCCAGTGCTGTGAAATCACCCTGCCCGTCATAGGTCAGCCCCTGATAGATTTCATCAACGATCAAACTGCCGCCGCACTTTCTCACGGTATTTTGCAGGTCACGCAAATCATCCTGGCTAAGACTGGTACCTGTGGGGTTAGCAGGTGATGCCACCATGACCGCACAAGTATCTGGCCGCCAGTATTGTTCAATCAATTTCGAGGTTAATTGATAAGCGGTGTCAGGACCAACCGGTAGCAGATCTGGTATCCCTTCGGCGAGGTAGACAAAGTTACGATTACATGGATAGCCAGGATCGGTCATTAAAACCCGTTGGCCGGGATCAACCAACAGCGCGGTAACCAACTGCAATGCACCCGATGCCCCGGGCGTTACTAAAATTCGACGTGGATCGATGCTCACTTTAAAGCGCGTGGCATAGTAGTCAGCAATAGTCTGACGCAAACCGGGAAGACCCAGTGTTGGGGTGTAGTGAGTTTTACCATCCTCTAATGCGCGAATACCGGCGTCTATAATCGGCTTAGGTGTTACAAAATCCGGCTCACCGATTTCCATATGCACAATGTTACGCCCTTGTGCTTCAAGTTCTCGCGCACGCGCAAGCAACGCCATCACATGGAATGGCTGGATTGCCTTTATACGACTTGCATGATGACTGCCTGACAAATTAGTCTGCCGATTTTTCCCAGACTGCTTTTAACAATTCAATATCGACATAATCACTGCCATGCATTGAACCTTGCTGTACCTGACAAGGATTATCAGGTTCGCCAAAATGATCAACCACTAATGCAGCACTGGAAAAGTCATGGTTTTGCGTATACTGACTGACGGTTACCAACGTTTTTACACCCGCCTGTTGCGCCGAGATTAAGCCGTTTTTCGAATCTTCAAACGCCAGGCATTCACCCGGCTCGACGCCCATTTGTTGCATGGCGTAAAGATAAATATCAGGAGCAGGTTTTTTAGCTTCAACAACACTGCCAGCAGCAATCACTTCAAACCATGACGGGGCATCTTCAGCGAGCGATTTTTCGAGCAGCACAGTCACATTGGAGGGTGATGTTGTTGTCGATATGCCCAATCGCAAACCCGCCTGCCGAGCAGCTAACAGCAGGCGTTTAACCCCTGGGCGTAATGGCATCTTTCCCTCAGCAACTGTACGGATGTAAATTTCAGTCTTCTTGGCATGTAAATCGGCTATATAACTTGTAAGCTTTTCCGGATGATCAAAATCAGGCTTATACGTATCAATATAGTGTCTGATTCGCTCCTTACCCCCGGTCACTGCCAGCAAATCAACATAGCATTCAATTGACCAGAACCAGCCTAAACCAGCCTGTTTAAAGGCCTTATTGAACGCCTGGCGGTGATTTTCCTCGGTTTCGGCTAGTGTGCCATCGACATCAAAAAGTAACGTTGTTAACTGGCTCATACATGTATATAGGTAGTAAAAAGAGCCGCCAAGCCTACCCCAACCTCCTTCACAGGCTCAACTATAATATGTATTTACCTTGACGAATGGCCGTTTGAACTGGAAACTACCGCCCTTGATAAATTCAGGGCTTGGCTGATACGCCCCTCCCTGGTGATTTTTTATACTGAGTTTCGGCTCGACTGGTACTGGAGAATTTGCATGGCCACCAAGAAAAAGGCTGCGAAAACCAAGTCAAAGAAAAAGACTGTGGCAAAAAAACCCACCGCAGCAAAGAAAGCTGTGGCGAAGAAAAAAGCCCCTGTAAAAAAAGCGCCCGTAAAAAAGACTACGGTAAAGAAAAAAACGGCCGCCATTAAGGCTCCTCCTAAAAAAGCTGTCACTAAGAAGATGCCTGTCACCACAAAGAAAAAACCAGCAAAAGCAACGTCTAAACGTTCTGCACCGGCAAAAGTAACCGCGCTGTCCACCGCCGGGCCAGTTCAGGGCATCAAGCCGTATGCGCTGAAAAAGAATGAAGAATATATGAACGCAGAACAGGTTCAGCATTTCCAGAATATTCTATTGGCCTGGAAACGTGACCTGATGCAAGAAGTGGATCGTACCGTGCACCATATGCAGGACGAAGCAGCCAACTTCCCGGACCCGAATGATCGCGCTACCCAGGAATCCGAATTCAGTATGGAACTGCGTGCACGTGATCGTGAACGCAAACTCATCAAGAAAATCGATGAATCACTGATCATGCTTGAAAGTGATGAGTATGGCTACTGTGATGCATGCGGCCTTGAAATAGGCATTCGCCGGCTTGAAGCCAGACCTACGGCGACTCAATGCATCGATTGCAAAACGCTGGATGAGATACGCGAAAAACAGATGGGTTGATGCTCTGCATGCTCATCGTTAAAAAGCCGGCCTTGTGCCGGCTTTTTACTTGGGTCTGCAAGCCGGTTATTATCCGTGGAAACTTAAGGCATCTGATCTATTCATGCATCTTGTGATTTTGAACAGCGCAGTATCTGTAGGAGCGGCTTCAGCCGCGATAAACGCAGCGCCCTAACGCGGCTGAAGCCGCTCCTACAAGGCCGTACGAATAAACTCGAGATTTCCACTCTGAAATCATTATGAAATCTATTTACCGCGGTCGCTTTGCGCCCTCACCTACCGGCCCCTTACATTTTGGTTCACTGATTGCAGCGGTCGGCAGCTTTCTGGATGCCAGATCAGCCGGTGGTGTCTGGCTGGTACGCATCGAAGACCTCGACCCACCACGTGAAATACCCGGTTCGGCCGATGACATCCTGCGCACGTTGGAACGATTGGGGATGCATTGGGATGAAACCGTGCTTTACCAGAGCCAGAACCATAGCGCCTATCAGGAAGCACTTGAAAAGCTCAGCGCAAAAAATTGTATTTATCCCTGCAGTTGTTCGCGGCGTGATATACGCGAAGCAACCGGTCAAACAGCTATTTATCCGGGCACCTGTCGCAATGGAATGGTAGAGGGACAGACTGCACGCTCAATACGAATGCGTGTCGATAACAGCCTTATTGATTACCAGGATCGGCTCGCAGGAAGATTGCAGGAAAACCTGGCTACTGAGACTGGGGATTTTATTATTAAACGGGCTGATGGTTTATTTGCCTATCAACTGGCCGTGACGGTAGATGATGCAGCGCAAAACATCACCGATATCGTGCGTGGGCATGATCTGTTTGATAACACGGCACGGCAAATCCATTTGCAACAACAACTCGGTTTGACGACACCGCGTTACTTGCACCTGCCACTGGCAACCTGGCCTGACGGCAGTAAGTACAGCAAACAGACACAGGCGCCATCCATCCATCATGAAAATCCAGCCACATTACTTATACAAGCGTTACGCTTTCTCAAACAACCCGTACCGGAAATGCTGACCAATGAAAAACTCGACACTATCTGGCAATGGGCCATCAAAAACTGGGACAGTCAAAATCTGCCACTTCAACATACAATCGTTACACAGCCCCTTACCTGAGAATCTCAATGATCATCGATAGTCAGTTCAAACCCGCCTGGTGGTTGCCTGAGGGACATACCCAGACGATCTATCCAAGTTTGTTCAGAAAAACCCGATTACCTCAAATGCGCCGCGAGCGTGTGGAGTTACCCGATGGAGATTTCATCGATCTGGACTGGGCCCCTGACAAGTCCGGCCCGTTGGTTTTAATGCTTCATGGGTTGGAAGGTAGTATTAATTCACATTATGCTGCTGGATTAGTCTCAACCTTATATAAAGCTTCTATGTCCGTTATATTCATGCACTTTCGAGGTTGTAGCGGAGAACCCAACCGGCTATCTCGCAGTTACCATTCTGGCGACACCGGTGATTTAAATTTTATGATTAATAAATTGCGCGGCCAATATCCGGATCGTGAAATCTATGTACTGGGTGTTTCTCTGGGCGGGAATGTATTGCTTAAATGGCTAGGTGAAACCGGTAGTCAAAGTGGCATTAACCGGGCAATGGCAATTTCAGTCCCTTTTGAGCTAGGTACAGTCGCCAACTGTCTTGAACAAGGCTCATCACGGATTTATCAACGCTATCTGCTAAATAAGCTTTTGCGTTCGTTACGCACAAAAATACAACAAGTGGATATGCCACTTACCGATAGAGATATTCAACAATTAACAACACTACGTTCATTCGATGAAGCAGTCACTGCACCACTGAATGGATTTAAAAATGCCAATGATTATTACACTCAAAGCAGTTGCCGCAGATTTATAGCCGACATTAAAACCCCCACGCTCATACTGCACGCAGAAGATGATCCTTTTATGAACCTGAGTGTAATTCCAAAAGACAGTGAACTGGGTGACGGCGTCATATTGGAGATTGCTAAACACGGTGGACACGTTGGTTTTATTACCGGCAGTTTACCCATACGACCAGACTATTGGCTTGATAAGCGCGCCCTGTCATTCTTTTCATAAATCGAAACGACAACAGGTTGACGCGCTAAACACACAATCCTGTTTCCACTTTTCACTTGCCTTCGTGAAAGCATTTAACCTGCTCAACACCAGCGACTTTTCATTTAGTGCAATAATTGGTCAAAAAATATACTATAAACTACTTTAGTTATTTTATATAACTTATTGTTTTATATATGTCGTTTATCATAGTATAAAAATAAAAACTGTGACCTGGTTCACATTCACTACCCCAACGTCTTCAGCGCATCCCTGGTGCGCCGATACCTGACCCAGATTGTCGTGTCAACTTCCTGACGTACATTTCCGGATTAGAAAGGGGAAGCATCCGGTCCAGTGTTGTCTGCTTAGCGACATCTCCGCGCCAGTGGATGGTAGATATCCTGGAAATGTAAGTATTGGGGACTAGTACGTATGAAAGTTTTTGGTTTATTTAATGCAACCTTATTTAGCGTTGCACTGGCAACTGCGTCAATTTCAAACGCAAACGAAGCAGACATTTATTCAATACAGTTTTCTGATGATGGTAAATACATCATCACGGGCGGTAATGGCGGTTATACCCTGGCCAAGGAAGACCAACACTCTGGCGGTATCAAGGTGTGGGATAGTTTCGACGGTCACCTGGTTGAATCCATGGGTAAGCGCGGCGATCTGGATAATATTTTTGGTAACAAGTATGGCCGTGTCGGTGGCCGCCGCTGGGGCATCAGCAATTTCAAGGATGTTGTGCTAACCGGTTCCTATCCCAACGGTAAAGTGGTTCTTCTGCCAAGCTCGCTGGGTCACATGATTAGCAAAAATGATGTGCAGATGCCTGATCTTGTTGGCGCACACATGAATTTTGATGGCAAGCCGGTTCAACGTATCGACTTTGAGCAGTTCACCAAGAACAAAGGTAACTGTGCAACTGGCACTGGCTTCTATGATTATATTGGCCCGGTAGTGCCCTCTGATAATGGTAAATATGCGGCAATCGTCGTTAATACCTGCCATGCCAATAAAAAAGTCAGCGACAATACCGTACGTTTTGAATACACCTCCGACTTGCATGTTATGGATCTTTCCAGCCTGAAAGTTGTGAAGTCAATTGACAATATAGATGCCGGTGTTTATGCCTTGGGTATCAGCGATAATGGTAAACGCGCTGCTTTTGTTGGCCGCGACTCTTTTGCCGTACTTGACCTCAAATCTGGTGACAAGCACGTTGTAGAAGACTACACCGGTGCCGAGTTTGTAATACCACGTCAATTCAGCAAGCTACACTTCACCAAGGATGGCAACAAGCTGGTGTCACTGCGTAATATTTACGACATCAATACCGGTAAAGAAGACGAGCTTAAATGGGTTTCAAGCAAGATCAAGAAACCTCGCCGTATTTCAAGCATCAAGATAGCACCAGATCTGAGTTACTTTTCACTGGTTATTCCAAAGCGTTCCCTGATCATGTTTGGTGATGATGGTTTGCCACAGTCCTACGGTAAGGCTGACAAAGTACTGCTGCTGGATGCCAAAACCGGTAAACAAGTTGAACTGGAAGTTTCCGACTCCATGAATGAAGGCAAACGCTGCGTGACAGATATATCACCCGACAGCAAACGTGTAGCCGTTGGTTGCAAGGGCGGCATATTACGTGTCTATAGCGCGAAGACGGGCAAAGTGATCTGGAAAAAGCACAACATCGGCAAACGCGATACAGCCAATCACTTAATGCAGACTAATTTATCACCCTATAATCAGTATCTTGCATTGCTAAACTAATATCTTTCTTTAGATATAAAAAAGGGGCCTGACGGCCCCTTTTTCAATATGGACCAGGTGAACTGCTAATCAGCACCCACTGCCTTCATGCTCAAGCGAATTCGGCCCTGCTTATCAACTTCAAGAACCTTGACGCTAATCGTGTCACCTTCAGACAATTTATCACTGACCTTTTCAACACGCTCTTCACTGATTTGTGAAATGTGTACCAAGCCATCTTTGCCCGGCAATATAGTAACGAAGGCACCAAAATCCATCAGCTTGGCAACCTTGCCCTCGTAAACAGAACCCACTTCAACATCAGCAGTTATCTGCTTGATACGGCGCTCGGCTTCCTGGCCAGCGGCGCTGTCAACAGAGGCGATCTTCACCGTACCGTCATCTTCAATATTGATGGTGGCACCGGTTTCTTCAGTCAGCATGCGGATGGTTGCGCCACCCTTGCCGATCACGTCACGAATCTTGTCCGGGTTGATCTTGATCGTGATATATCGTGGTGCAAAATCAGACACATCTTCATGCGGCGAAGCAATAACCTTATTCATTTCGCCCAGGATATGCAGCCGTGCATCGTGTGCCTGCGCCAGTGCCTTATCCATAATTTCACGGGTAATACCGTCAATCTTGATATCCATTTGCAGAGCCGTCACACCGTCGTTGGTACCAGCAACCTTGAAGTCCATATCACCGAGGTGATCTTCATCGCCCATAATATCGGTCAGGACGGCGTAGTCATCACCTTCCTTGATCAGCCCCATAGCAACGCCGGCAACAGGTGCTTTCAATGGCACACCCGCGTCCATCATGGCAAGACTGCTGCCACAAACACTGGCCATAGAACTAGAACCGTTTGATTCGGTAATCTCGGATACGACCCGAACAGTGTATGGGAAATCACTCGTATCCGGCATAACGGCGACTACACTACGCTTGGCAAGGCGACCATGGCCGATCTCACGGCGCTTGGGACTGCCAACCCGGCCAGTCTCACCGACACAGAACGGCGGGAAATTGTAATGCAACATAAATGATTCACGGCGCTCTCCCTGAATGGCATCGATAATCTGTGCATCACGTTCGGTACCCAATGTCGCTACTACCAGCGCCTGAGTTTCTCCGCGGGTAAACAATGCCGACCCATGTGTACGTGGCAGCACGCCAATGCGCACAGTAATCGGGCGAACCGTTTTAGTATCACGGCCATCAATACGTGGCTTGCCTTCCAGTATCTGGCTACGAACCAGCGTTTTCTCGAATTTACCAAAAGCGCCTTTCACGGCGTCTTTATCAAAACAGGGGTTCGCATCTTCTGCACAAAGCTTACCGATAAGTGCTTCGCGAATAACATCCAGTTTGCCGTAGCGCTCCAGTTTATTAGCCGTTTTATAAGCTTCAGTAATATCATTGCCAGCCGCCGCGGAAACGGCGTCAGAAAGTGCAGTATCAGCTTCAGCAGCCTGCCATTCCCAAACAGGTGCATTAACCTCAGCAGCCATTTCACTAATGACCTTGATGGCCACCTGCATCTGATCATGGCCATAAACGACCGAACCCAGCATGACCTCTTCTGATAATTCTTTGGCTTCTGACTCAACCATCAAAACTGCGCCGTCCGTACCAGCCACGATCAAATCCAGCTTAGAAGTAGCCAGCTGCGACTGAGTCGGATTTAATACATATTCATTATCAATGTAAGCAACACGCGCTGCACCGACCGGGCCTTTGAAGGGTAACCCGGAAATAGAACAGGCGGCAGACGCACCAAGCAGGGCTGGAATGTCTGGATCAATTTCTGGATCTAACGACATTACCGTACAGATCACCTGTACTTCATTGGTAAAACCTTTCGGGAACAGTGGCCGCAGCGGACGGTCAATTAAACGCGAAACCAGCGTTTCATTTTCATTGGGTCGGCCTTCACGACGAAAAAAACCGCCGGGTATTTTGCCAGCGGCGTAGGTGCGTTCCTGATAATCGACAGTCAGAGGAAAGAAATCTCTGCCTTCAATGCATTTTTTTAAGCCAACGGCTGTCACCATTACAACGGTGTCACCCATACTGACCATCACCGCACCCGATGCTTGACGGGCAATTTCGCCGGTTTCAAATGTTACGGTATGACTACCGTACTGGAACGATTTTTTGATTGGATTCACGTTGGCTTTACCTTGACTGTATTGACAGTGTTTGAGAGTAATAACAATGAATGATTAGCGGCGTAACCCCAGGCTGCTGATCAATTCCTGGTAGCGGCTAACATCCTTGCCTTTAAGGTAATCGAGTAATTTACGACGATTACTAACCATCCGCAGCAAACCCTGGCGCGAATGATGATCATGTTTATGAGTCTGAAAATGCCCGGTTAGTTGGGTAATGTTTGCTGATAACAGTGCAACCTGAACTTCAGGTGATCCGGTATCGTCCGTCGCGCGCTGATATTTCGCGACAATTTGACCTTTTTGTTCAGTGCTGAGTGCCATTGGTAAAACTCCAAAAATATAAAATAGATCGTTCCAGAAAGGAGCCGGGTATTCTAACCCCCAGCTCTTGTAGTCTCAATAGGTTAGGCTATTTTCAATAAGCGCTTGGGTGCCACCCGTCCATCGTCAAGAATTTCACCCATGCCTAAAAAATGGTGTTCGTGCTGATACAGCCTCACCCAGCCACTGGTAGGTGCATGGGGCACCAGGACAGGCTGCCCTTGTTGTAAATAGTAGGCCGCTGAATTTGTAAGTGTCACATCCGGCCATTGCATCAGAGCAGATTCCACAGGAAGCAATAATTTATCCATAGCCTGACGATCCTCACTATGCACCTCGCGGAGAGTGTCCATAGACACCATCTGATCGGCCTCATAGGGACCCACCGCAGTACGCCGTAATTCGGTCACATGTGCGCCACAACCAAGTATTTCACCAATGTCCTCGACGAGCGTACGGACATAGGTACCTTTAGTGCAATGGATACCTATATCCAGCCGGTCTGCTTCGTAGTGCAATAAGGTCAGCTCATGGATCATGATATCGCGCGGCTTGCGCTCCACTTCTATACCCTGACGTGCTAGCGTATAAAGCCGCTGCCCCTGATGCTTGAGTGCAGAATACATGGGTGGAATTTGTTGAATCGGCCCTCGAAACTGATCCAGGATCGCTTCGAGATCTGTCGTTGACTGGTTGCCCAGTGGCCGGGTTTCCAATACGTCTCCCTCAGCGTCACCAGTTGCCGTTCGCTCACCAAGTTTGCACTGCACCTGATAGCGCTTGTTAGCATCCAGCAGAAACCCCGACACCTTGGTTGCTTCACCCATGCAGATTGGCAACAAACCCGAAGCCAGTGGATCGAGGCTGCCGGTGTGTCCTGCTTTGCGGGCAAAATAAAGTTGTTTAACGGCTTGTAATGCCTGATTGGAGGTTATGCCGGAGGGTTTATCCAACAACAGTATACCGTTTACCGGTCTGCCTTTTACTCGACGTCGCGCCATCTTGCCAACCTATTCCTCATCACTGCTGCGGTTGCTGGACTGAATTGCAGCGTCTATCAGCGCACTCAAATGTGCACCCTGCTCCAGCGATGTATCAATATGGAAATGTAACTGTGGAACTGAACGCATGGTCAATGTCCGACCGAGCATATGCCGCAAGTATCCTGCCGCACCCTTTAAAACCTGATGCGCCTCTTGCATTTTATCCGCATCACCCAGCGTCGAAAAATAAACCTTGGCATGCGACAAATCCCTGGAAACTTCCACACCAGAGACACTCACCAGCCCAAGCCGTGGATCCTGTAATTGTTCGCTAATCAAGACCGATAATTCTCGCTGGATCTGTTCACTGACACGGCGGGTTCTAGAAAATTCGCGAGGCATATTAAGATACTAAGCGTTACTCGACAGTCCGCGCTGTTTCGACCCGTTCAAAGACTTCGATCTGGTCGCCAGGCTTGATGTCATTGTAGCTTTTCACTCCGATTCCACATTCAGTGCCTGCGCGGACTTCATTAACATCGTCCTTGAAGCGACGCAAAGATTCCAACTCGCCTTCGTATATCACGACATTGTCACGCAACACACGAATCGGAGCACTGCGTTTGACAGCGCCATCGACAACCATACAACCGGCAATCGCACCCAGTTTGGGTGATCGGAACACATCGCGTACTTCAGCCAGTCCGATAATTTCTTCAGTGACTTCCGGAGACAACATTCCACTCACGGCTGATTTCACCTGATCAATCGCATCGTAGATTACACTGTAATAGTGCATGTCGATTTCGCTTTCATCCACGATACGCCGCGCTGCTGCATCCGCGCGCACATTAAAGCCGATCAGGATGGCATTTGATGCTACAGCCAGGTTAGCGTCCGTTTCGTTAATTCCGCCAACGCCGCTGGATACAATTTTTACTACCACTTCATCAGCAATAATCTTAGTGAGCGAATCGCGCAGCGCTTCGGCACTCCCCTGGACATCGGCTTTTAATACAATATTCAGGTTTTCAATCTTGCTTTCACCCATTGTCGAGAAAATATCCAGCCGCGCTTGCTGCTGACGCGCCAGTTTAACGTCACGCTGTTTATGTTCCCGGAATTCGGCAACTGCCCGCGCCTTACGCTCATCATTGATGACAATGGCATCATCACCTGCATTGGGCACACCGGAAAGTCCGAGCACGGCTGCTGGCATCGAGGGGCCCGCTGATTCAATGGCAGCGCCCGATTCATCGAACATTGCTCGAACGCGACCAAACTCCTGACCGCATATCAACGTGTCACCCTTGTGCAGCGTACCCTGTTGCACAAGTACCGTAGCAACCGGACCACGGCCTTTATCAAGACTCGATTCAATCACAACACCGTGTGCAGGCGCATCGACAACAGCCTTCAATTCCAGTAATTCCGCCTGTAAAGAAATGGCATCAAGCAAGTTATCGACACCCTCACCCGTTTTGGCAGACACCGGTACAAATTGGGTATCACCCCCCCAGTCATCAGGCATTACTTCTTGCTGAGATAGTTCGGTTTTGGCCCGATCAGGGTCGGCATCCGGCTTATCAATCTTGTTGATAGCTACAATGAGGGGAACGTTACCTGCCTTGCTGTGCTGGATAGCTTCTATTGTTTGTGGCTTCACACCGTCATCCGCAGCGACAACCAACACCACAATATCTGTAACCTGTGCGCCACGGGCACGCATAGCGGTAAATGCCGCATGGCCCGGTGTATCCAGAAAGCTGATGACACCCTTGGGTGTTTCTACATGATAGGCACCGATATGTTGGGTAATACCACCCGCTTCCCCATCAGCAACCTGTGATTCGCGTATGTAATCCAGTAATGATGTCTTACCGTGATCAACATGTCCCATTATGGTCACGACCGGCGGTCTGACCGTTTCTTCTCCCGTAATTTCCAGAGCCTGCAAGGCTTCGAGTTCGGATTCTACATCCTGCACGGCCATCGGCTTAGCGGTATGACCCAGCTCCTCTACAACCAAGGTAGCCGTATCTTGATCAAGCGGCTGATTTATCGTCGCCATTACGCCCATTTTCATCAGCGTTTTGATGACTTCGGCGCCCTTGACAGACATTTTCTGTGACAGTTCGGCCGCAGTTATGGTTTCGGGAATATCCACTTCATGAATAACCGGTTCGGTTGGCCTTTCGAAACCATGTTCACCAGAAGGCGTAATAGATACAGAAGATCGGCTGCGTTTTTTCTTCTTGCGACGGCCGCCCTTACTGGTTGCCACATGTAATTCTTTACGGCCGTATTTGGTATTTTTCCCATCTTCAGCAGTGCGTTTTTGTTTACGTTCATTACTGGTTTTCTGTTGCTTGGATTCTTGCTCAGCACGTGCCTGAACATCCGCTTCCTTACGTTTATTATCCTCAGCCTTACGGGTCTCTTCTTCCTGTTTGCGCTCTCGCTCTTGAGCCCGTTGTTTTTCTTCTTCAACCTTATCTGCCGCTTGTTTTTCAGCGCGTTCAAGCGCATCTTTTTCGGCCTGAAGTTTTTCTTCACGCTCCGCAAGCACTTTTGCTTTTTCTTCCGCCTCTTTATCAAGACGGCCTTTCTCTTCGGCAACCAGGTCTGCACGTTTTACATAGGTACGTTTTTTTCGCACCTCAACTGTGACCGTTTTAGCTTTTCCTGCTGAACCGCGTGATGGCGTGGTTCGCAGTTCGCTGTGCGTTTTACGTTTAAGAGTAATTTTATTCGGTTGCGAGACGCCAAGCGGTTCTGACTTCCCATGACTTTTACGCAGGAAACTCAGCAACTGCATTTTTTCCTGATCGCTGATAGTGTCATCAGCACCGGAAATAGCCAGCCCTGCTTCGTCGAGCTGTACCAACAAGCGTTCGACAGGCAAACCAACTACATCTGCAAATTGTCGTATCGTTACATCCGTCATCTTGAGACGTCTCCCGGTGAATCAATCAACCCTGTTCTTGCTCTGCAAACCAGGGTGCACGTGCGGTCATGATCAATTTGCCCGCTTGTTCTTCATCCATGCCTTCAATGTCCATCAATTCATCCACAGCCTGCTCTGCCAGGTCTTCCATGGTAATAATGCCTGCAGCTGCCAGTTTTGCAGCCACATCAGGTTCCATACCATCCATTGTCAGTAAATCCTCAGCTGGCCCAGAACCACCAACGCCTTCTTCACTGGCAATGGCACGAGTCAAAAGTACATCCCTCGCACGGCCACGTAATTCTTCAACAATGGCTTCTTCAAATTCTTCAATCTGAATGAGTTCACTATTGGGTACATAGGCAATTTCTTCAATCGTTGAAAATCCTTCCTGCACCAGGATAACCGCCATTTCTTCATCAACATCCAGATCTTCCATAAAGAGTTTTTGCAAGGCTACCGCTTCTACCTCAGATTTTTCTTCCGCCTGAGACTCATCCATTACATTCAGATCCCAACCCGACAATTGACTGGCCAGACGCACATTCTGCCCACCCCGGCCTATCGCCTGGGATAACTGGTCTTCGCCAACCGCAACATCCATGCTGTGTTTATCTTCGTCCACAACAATCGAAACCACTTCAGCAGGTGACATGGCATTAATAACAAACTGCGCTGGATTATCGTCCCAAAGGATAATATCCACTCGTTCACCAGCAAGTTCTGTCGAAACAGTTTGCACGCGCGAACCACGCATACCCACACAGGCACCCACTGGATCGATACGCGGGTCGTTAGATTTCACTGCAATTTTGGCGCGCAAACCTGGGTCGCGCGCAGCGCCTAAAATTTCTATTAGTTCCTGACCAACTTCCGGCACTTCCAATTTAAATAATTCGATCAAAAATTCTGGGGCAATACGGCTAACAAACAATTGCGGTCCACGTGCTTCAGAACGTACTTCCTTAAGATAACCACGTAAACGATCGCCCGGCCGTACGGCTTCGCGCGCAATCATGTCTTCACGAAAAATGACTGCTTCCGCATTAGAACCCAGATCAAGAAATACATTGCCGCGTTCAACCCGCTTAACAATACCATTAATCAACTCTCCGACGCGGTCAGAGTAGGCATCGACCACCATCGCACGCTCGGCTTCCCGAACCTTTTGAACAATAACCTGTTTAGCTGTTTGGGCACCGATACGACCGAACTCAACCGATTCCAAAGGTTCTTCTATGTAGTCACCAAGCTGAATATCCGATTGAACCTTGCTTGCCTCTTCCAGCAAAATCTGACGAGTTGGGTGTTGATAACCGGCATCTTCATCCTCTTCGTCGAGCAGATCTTCTGCAACCTCTTCAACCACTTGCCAACGGCGAAACGACGCATATTCACCCGTTTCACGATCAATCGAAACACGTGCTTCAATATCTTCTTTGTGACGTTTTTTTGTTGCCGATGCCAGTGCCGCTTCTATAGCACCGAAAATGACGTCTTTGCTGACGCCCTTCTCATTAGACACTGCATCTACAACCAGTAAAATCTCTTTACCCATTTCGGCTTCCTCTACGCGAGACGCTCAATAGTTTGGTACCAGTTTTGCCTGATCAATTTGATCCAGCGAAAATCTGAACTCTTGCCCCTCGGCATTAACAATAACCCGTTCATCATCCAATCCCACTAATAAACCCTTGTACTTGCGCTTGCCTTCAACCGGGACAGCCAGCTTCAAGCTTACCTGCTGGCCAGCAAATCGTTCGAAATCACCCGCCTGGAATAAGGGCCGATCCAGTCCGGGTGAGGAAATTTCCAGCGAATACTGCCCGGAAATCGGATCCTCAACATCCAGCACTCCGCTGACCTGATAACTTACCTTTCTACAATCATCAGCGCTGATACCCGTTTCATGGTCGATATAAACCCGCAATAAGTTACGGCTGAGCTCCACACCCACCAGTTCATAGCCTAGTGCGGTAACAGCTGGCTCAATCAAATTACGTAATTCGGCCGGTTCTCGCGGCATATATATCGACCAGAAACAAAAAATGGGCGCAAGGCCCACTTCTAAAAAACATTGGTCCGGCTGAATTGGCCAAACCACCACAGAAAGCGCGTGAGATTGTATCAGACAGACAGGATAAAAAACAGGCCTGTTATATAGATAAACTAAAAGTATGGGGTCATTTAGCCAGGTTTGGCTTCGGTACCAGCGAGGGAGGAGGTGGTTATCGTTGTGCGGTCAATTCAGCCTGCCCCGGATAATCTACTCCGAGCGACTCTAACAACCGGCCCAACCCGACCTGAATGCGATAACGCGCAAACAAATTATCATAACGCGTATTCACATAAGAACGGCTGGCATCGAACAATTCATTCTCGGAATCCAGCAAATCCAGCAGACTACGTTTACCGATATTGAATTGCTTGCGGTACGCGTCCAGAGTGCTTTTCGTAGAGTCCACATGCTGTTGCAAATATTCTAGCTGACTGGCTTGCGTCTGAAATTGACTCCATGACAAACGAATACTTTCAACGACCTGACGGCGGGTATTATTCCGAATTTCTTTGGCCTCATCCAGCAAGTGTGCCGTCTGTTTTCGGCGCGCCTGTTCTCTGCCGCTGGCGAATAACAGATAGCGCATGCGAAGCATGACACTGCTATCGTTATTATCACCCGGTTGACCATCGAGGTCTTTGTTCCAGCTCTGTCCTGCTTCCAGATCAATTCGAGGATAAAGTGTATTGTTTGTAGCCTGGTGTTGTGCCTGTGTAGCTTCTACATCTGCTTCTGCAGATTTTAGTGTGGGATGTGCTGCAAGTGCAACTTCTACAGCCGCTTCTACAGAGTCAGGGACAGGCAGTTTTTCAACATCTGGCAATAAAAGATCATTGGGTAACTCACCGGTGACACGTAAATAATTACTGCGCGCATCTGCCAAATTAGATTCTTCCGAAATGACATTGGCCATCGCTAATGCATAACGACCGGTGACCTGATCAGCGTCAGCCTTGCGCCCGACACCGGAACGACTTCGTAAGGTAATTTGATCGCGCGTATGTTTATGTGTTTCCAGATTGGTTTTGGCCAGCTCCAACAACTCCATACGCTTTAATACTTCCAGGTAGGTTTCTGTCGTACGCAAGGACACCTGCTCGGTTGTACTCATTAGTGTATAGGCTGATGAATCAACCCGCGCATGCTGGCGCGCCACTTCTCTTTTGGTAGCAAAACCATCAAACACCATCTGCCGAATCTGGATAGCTGTTTCCTGGCGAGTCAGCGTTTCATCACTTCCTGCAGCACGTGTCGTACTGTTATCACTCGTCTCAACACCTATTCCACCGGTTATATCCAGGCTGGGGCCATAACCGCTACGCGCCTGCCGTAACTCTTGCTCACGCGCCATACGTTGGTTGTTATCTGCGAGCACTTCCGGATTTGTTGCAAGCGTCTGCTCTACTACAGATTTCAAAGATGCACTATTAACGGGCGTAGAAATGGCTAAAATTGCCACAAAAATCCATTTATTATTTATTTGTTTCAATAAGTTATTGGACATTGCCAGCCAGTTCTCAAGAAAGGTTTTCATTTGTAACGGCCAGACAACATTTTCCTGTAACCAAAATAGACGTTTATCGCCTATAAAACATGTACTTACTTAATATGCCATCAATCTATATCCGTCGATTACCGGCGCGTATTTAATCAGCAGATTATTCAGAATGCCCTGGTCGGTTGATAATCTGCCACCATCTGTCAGGTCAACACTTTCAAGAATCACCTGTTGCGTCGTCTCAAAAATCGTTCCACCATCGCGCTGAAATTGATCGGGTTAAATCTGAAGCGTTAGCCGTAAAATCAGGGAGCCTAAATCTTTCAATCTAGTTTGAAGAAAAACTGCAAGAGATAATAAATGAGGGAATCTCTGATTTATTCATGCATCTTGTGATTTTGAACAATGCAAAACATGTAGGAGCGGCTTCAGCCGCGATGGTCGGCGGCGGCTTTTCGCGGCTAAAGCCGCTCTTACAAAGCCTCGCTAATTAATCAGAGGTTGCTGAGATTAATGCAGATATTTCAGAAAAGAAAAAAAGCATCGAGGTGCCTGATCTGGCCGATCCAAAAATAAATATAGACTGCTCATCCTTTGCCGTCCCGTCGGAAAATCTGCACATGCACAAATTTCTCTGTGTGCAGGTCATGGTTAAAAATATAAATAAACCGGTCAACACTCATAAATAGCCTTCTGAATGATACCACTCAACCGTTTTATCCATCCCGTCCTCAAGGGAAACGGATGGTGAATAGCCCAGTTTATCTCTGGCCTTACTGATGTCAAAAGCGCGATTATTGCGGTAAAACTTAACTCTGCGCCGAAAGATTGGCGGCTCAATATTAAACGGCACACAGGCAAATTCGACAACAGCCGAAAACATATAGAGTGGCCAGAAAGGAATCTTTATCCAGGGATACTTTGAGTCAACAGCATGCGCGGCAGTTGTAATATACTGCTTCAGGGAAACATACTTCTTTCCGCCGAGAATGAAAACTTCCTGGTCGATACCGTCCTTAGTCATCGCCAGATAAATGCCCGAAAGAACATCATCGATGTATACCGCATGAAAATTGGCATCGCATGCGCCCACAACAAAAAATCTGCTTTTCTTGAGCATCCTGAACATTTTCAACATGCGCATGTCGCCGGGACCATACATTGAGCAGGGCCGTATTACGACTAATTCCATTTCGATACCCTTATTAGCCTGCTCCCGACAATAAAGCTCAGCCTCTAGCTTGGTGCGCTGATAGTTATCACCCGGATTGTATTCGGTAGTCTCGGATGCCGGGCACTCTTTAATATCACCAAACACCCCTATTGTGGATATATGAATGAAGCGCCTGACACCGGCCTTCCTGGCACTTTCAAACGCATTACTTGTGCCATTAAGGTTTATTTTTTTATAGCTTTCCGGTGGGCCTGATGCGCTACGAAAATTTGAGACAGTGTGTATAACGATATCGGCATCAGCAACAAGTTCACCGATACCTTTAGTATCCGTGATGTCACAAATAACGAGCTTTTTTGCCAGATTTTTTATACTTTCAGCTTTTGTATCAGATCTGGCGTGTAAATATAACTCGTGCCCCTTCCCAGATAACCATAAGGCTAGACTTTTACCCAAAAAACCACTTGCTCCAGTAATTGCCACTTTCATAGATTTTGACTCTGTATTTAAGTTTCAGGCGTAAGGAATCTCTGATCAATTCACAGACTCATATCTCGCGTACAAAATAGTCAGCTTCTAGCCTACTATTACGAGCAACTTGACGCCCTGCATCTGACCATTCTGTTCGCGACTGCTTCGTTCAGAAAAAATTAGAGATTACTTAATATATAACCCAATGGGGAAGATCTATTGTATATTAAGATTCGACGGACTAAAAACATATTTACAATTGCATAAAGGGTGGAACAAGTGGCAAGCGAAACGGGTGAAAGCGCATTACTTGTTGATGCTCATGTGCATATTTACGAATGCTTCGATATTGAAAAATTACTTGATGCAGCCTTACGTAATTTCAACCATGCTGCCACAGCTCTTGGAATCAATGGCGGTTATGCAGGCGTGTTATTACTGGCCGAAACCTGCCACGATAACTGGTTTCAGCAATCTTCGGATATAAATAACCTGCAGCGTTGGAAAATTGAAAAAACCCCGGATAACGTCGTACTTCGGGCTGTACTGACAAACAATAATTCTTTCAATAAGAAGACCCTATATATTTTTGCCGGCCGACAAATCATAACCTCTGAGGGCCTTGAATTATTAGCACTCGCCACGACCAGCAGTTTCCAGGACGGTTTAACTCTGGCCTCTACCCTCAGCATTGTTCGTGAACAGGATGCCATCCCTGTATTGCCCTGGGCTGTAGGTAAATGGCTGGGGAAAAGAGGTAAGCTATTGTCTTATTTTTTACAAAATGAAGGTAGCAGCGATATCTGTATGGGGGATAACAGTGGCAGACCGGTCTTTTGGCGTAACCCCACGCATTTTCAACAAGCTCAGATGAATGGCCTGCGTTTATTGCCCGGCACGGATCCCCTGCCATTTTCAAATGAGACAAGCCGCGTCGGTAGTTTTGGATTTATCATTCAAGGCGATCTGGGGAACAAACAAGCTGCGGCGGATCTTAAGCGGCTGATACGTAATAAATCGCTACAGATTACGACCTATGGCAAGTTAGAAACACCACTCCGATTTTTTATTAATCAGGCCCGGTTGAGATTTTCATAACAATCAGGAATATGGATTACACCACTTTATGAAAGTTCTCATGCTTGCCCCTCACCCGTTTTATCAGGAGCGTGGGACGCCAATTGCTGTAGATCTACTATTACGCGCGCTCACAGAACGCGGATATCAGGTTGACTTACTCACCTTTAATGAAGGCAGCGATGTTGATTATCCGGGGCTTAATATTCACCGCGTTAAACCATTTCCATCGGTCAAGAATGTGCGCCCAGGGTTTTCAGGCAAAAAACTTCTGCTGGATATCTTTGTTTTCTTCAAATTTATCCGGCTCATGATTAGCCAACGCTACACTGTCGTGCATGCGGTAGAAGAAAGTGCATTTATGGCGCTACTCATCTGCCCTCTATTTAGAACACCCTATATCTACGATATGGATTCCTCTATGGTTACCCAGATCCTGGATAAAATCACGCTGCTCAGGCCACTTGAAAAACCCCTCAGATGGCTCGAGTCACTGCCTATGCGCCATGCCAATTTAGTTATTCCAGTCTGCGCAGCATTAGCTGAGGATGTTTCCAGATACCGGTCAGCGGGGATCCATCTCCTTAAAGATGTTTCGTTGGCTAATACGGCCATAAATACTCCAGCTGAAACACAAACTATGAATATACGTAAAAACTTCAAGCTCGATGGCAAAGTGTTTATGTATATTGGTAACCTTGAATCCTACCAGGGCATCGACCTGATGCTTGATGCGTTCTCTATCTTTTATCCACGCCACCCTGGATCTTCCCTGGTGATAATCGGTGGTGAGGATGAGCATATAAAATACTATAAAGATAAGTACCTCAAGCCAGCCATTCGTGATGCTGTAATTTTTATGGGCAAGCAACCCGTCGCACAAATTAATCAATTTATGTCGCAGGCAGATATACTTTTATCACCGCGTACCCAGGGTGTTAATACCCCTATGAAATTGTACAGCTATCTCGATTCTGGCGTTGTGGTATTAGCAACTGATCTGCCGACTCATACACAGGTTGCCGATTCGACAACGGCCTATTTATGCGCTGCAAATGCAAGGTCATTTGCAGCGGGTATGGAAACCTTGTCACTAGATACCGGGTTATGCAATAAACTGTCAGACAATGCCAAAGCACTTATAGCAAAAGAGCACAGCTACCCGGTATTTCAAACCAGACTGTACGCAATCTATGACGCCCTACCTGCAAGATAAGCAATGCCCATGATCGACAAGGCAGCAACCAGCAACCGCCTGGCGAAAATTGATGCTGACTACCAATTGGTCATAATTGGCGGCGGTATTTATGGCGCCACATTGTGTTGGGAGGCAGCGCATAGGGGGATAAAAACACTTCTGGTTGAGCAGGAGGATTATGCATGTGGCGCATCATCCAATAGCCTGAAAACCATACATGGCGGGCTTCGCGCATTACAATCTTTTAACTTGTGGGCAGTTGTAAAGGGTATTCGTGAACGTTCTGTCCTGCTTCGAATAGCCCCAAATTATGTTAGCACGCTTCCTTGCATACTCCCGACGACACAATCCCTGATGAAATCCAGGCCAATCGTCGGCATTGGCCTGTTACTGTATAATTGCCTTGTTCGGTTCAGTTTATTATTCACAGGAAATCGCAAAGCCTCGCCGAAATCACGCCTGCTTTCACGTATTCAATTCCTTCAACGGGCGCCGGGCGTTAATCCAGAAGGGCTGACTGGCGGTGCTTTATGGTTTGATGCCCAGGTCAGGAATACTGAAAGACTGGTCTGGCTATTTATTCAATCGGCTATAAGAAAAGGCGCTATCGCCATAAACCACAGCGCCGCGGTAAGACTCACCAAGGAAAACCATAACAGTAAGCATGTGGTTTTAATTCGCGACCAAATTACTGGCTTCGAAAAAACCGTGACAACAGCATCCGTAATAGACTGCAGCGCCGCATGGAACTTTATAAGGCATTGCCTACCCGCAAATAAACACGAAGAAAAGCTTACTTTTTTGAAATCAGTCAATATTATCGTCAAGAAAAATATTTTTGAAACGGCTATTGGAATAAGCTCCAGATCGACACAAGGCAAAAATTCACGCCTATATTTTTTCTCCCCCTGGCGTAATTGCACCATGATCGGAACCTGGTACTCAACAGCTGAAACCCACCCTGAAAAAACATTTACGCTTGAAGAAGCGAATACCTGTGTTAATGAGATAAATACCATATTCGACGAGAAACTAATTGGCGTTGACGATATTTGTAATGTGCACATTGGTTACCTACCTGCTACTGCCAGCCAGCACAGTTGTGCTGCTGGCCTGGATAAGCATCTTTTATCAACTTATCAGCTCAAACATTGGTCTGGTCAACCCGGTATGGATAATGTGTATTCTTTACGCGGAACAAAATATACACTTGCCCGCCATGATGCCAAAAATGTAATTGATGAAATATCAAAAACTATGGGATGGGCGGTAACAGGGTCGCAATCAAACCGCTTGCCCGTTTTCCAGGCAGCGACTGCACCGACTCATACACACGCACTTCCAAATAGCATAGTGAACCGTCTACTGATTGACTATGGCGCAGATATCACGCAAATATTCAGCCATATCGAAAATAATCCAAAATCTGCTGAGGTGATTCCGGGCACTAAAGACCACATCGTGGCAGAAATTCACTACGCGATCTCCAATGAGCAAGCATTAACCTTATCTGATTTGCTCAAACGCAGACTGGACACAGGTGATCGCGCACCACCCAGCAATCAGACAGCGGAATATTGTGCACGAGTAATGCAGGAAATACTGTCATGGTCAGATGAGTTCAGGGAGATACAAGTCACTGAACTTTTCGTAAGCTATCCAGAATTTTTAATGCGAAATCCCTCTAAACCAAACTAAACGCACGGAATGTGTAGCCCACAACTTTTTGAGATAAACCGCAGGCATGCTTAAATTCATAATAAAATTACTAGTCAGCCTGACAATTCTATTCATTCTGGTTCAGGCCACTGACACAGAAAACCTAAAGCGTAGCTTATATTCTGTAGAGTATGATGCGATATTTTACGCTCTCTTTCTCATTGTGCTCATCAGATTTATTATGGCATTGAGATGGAAAGTGCTTCTACATTTCTACCAAATAAGCGCCTCCCTAAAAAAGCTATTCGGAATAATTTTTGTCAGTAATGCGCTTGGTCACTTATTGCCCAGCGGCTTAGGTACGGACATAATCAGGGTTTACGAACTTTCCAAAAACAAGGGAAGCAGCGAGAAAATACTTGCCTCCGTATTTTTAGACAGAGTATTTGGCTTGATTTCAATGCTCTTGGTGGCGCTGCTTGCAGCCTGGTATGCCTTTTTTTCCAACCAGCTAAAACTGGCAATCCCACTCCTGATTACTATCTCCAGCCTGATACTTCCGGTTATATTTATATTCACACGATATTTTCTTTCAAAAAATGTAAGCTTGAAAAATAAAAACAGGTTCGCAGAAAAAACCATTAAGTTTTATAACCGTTTTCTCTTCGCATTACAGCAAACAAGCATCCCCCTCTACGGCTATTACAGCCTGACCGCGCTATCTGTCCTGGTGCAGCTAATTCGCTGTCTAATATTTATGACTATATTTATGGGTCTTGGGTCTGAAATTGCTATTATCCATTATTTCGTATTTGTGCCCATCGTTTTCATTCTTATGCTGATACCCGTTTCGATAGGTGGCCTGGGCATCAGAGAGTCTGCACTGTTCGCTTTTTTTGGCCCTCTAGGCCTGTCGATCTCAACATGCACAGTAGCCGGGTTAATTTTCCATGCCCTTCAACTCGTAATGATTATTCCTGGACTGATTATTTTCAACCTCAGAAAATAACTTCCTGCTCAACAATTTCACGAAATGCTGCCCGCCTTTTATATTCAAATAATCCCCCTGTACATAAGCGTATTATTTTATCTAGATACTTCTCTTGCAGGGTCGAAAATTGGAGTTTAGGCTTTGTTGCTGAAACTGAGCGCCAGGTCATCAGGCATCTGTATGGCCTGACCTGGCCCAGTCATGAAAAACCGCTTAACAATCACAATCAATTACTTTAAAATCAATTTGTTACTGATATTTCAAGATTGACCGCCCCAGATAGTTTTCAAACTGGCTTGGTGCTGCTTTACACGGCTGTAATTGGTTAAACAATCATCGCAGGATTACTAAAATTTCATAGCTTTTCAATATCCTGGAAGGCAGCTTGTACCTTCATCATGTTTCTATTAAAGAAAGCTAGACGGGCTCGCTTAGCCTTGACACCAGCTAAACTTATACCTAACTCCGAGTATCGAAGCTCTCAAGTACGTGGCTGATATGACGACACTTTATAACTATGACCTGAACCCGCTACTGACAGCGTTAACTAGCGGGCTTTGCAACCCAATACTTTGGCAGAAAAAAGAATAAAATTCATGGAATTATCAGTCATAGTACCCCTGTACAATGAGCAAGACTGCGTCAAACCACTCTACGAAGCAATTGTACAGGCAGTTGACCCGCTGCAGATTGACTATGAAATACTCTTTGTCGATGACGGCAGCGTTGACAATACAGTCCCTGAAGCTGCAAAGCTGGCGCACACTGATAAACGCTTACGTGTCGTAAAATTCTGCCGCAATTATGGGCAGACCCCTGCAATGGCTGCTGGCATAGACAATGCGAGAGGGAAAATTCTGGTAACGATGGACGGCGACCTGCAAAACGACCCCGATGATATTCCGAGACTACTGCAAAAACTTGAAGAAGGTTACGACATTGTCGTTGGCTGGCGGCACAAGCGGCAAGATAAATTAATTTCCAGAAAGATCCCTTCTGTGATCGCAAACTGGCTGATTGGAAAAATAACCGGTGTCCCGATCAAGGATAATGGCTGCTCGCTCAAAGCTTATAAAGCAGACGTCATAAAAAATATACCGCTTTATTCAGAAATGCACCGCTTCATCCCGGCAATGACCTCAATCGCCGGCACCCGCATCGCTGAAATCAAGGTCAAGCATCACGCACGGCAGTTTGGCGAATCTAAATATGGATTATCAAGGATCTACAAAGTCCTGGTAGATTTATTAACGATCAAAACCCTGTTGTCATTTTTTTCCAAACCGTTGGTAATTTTTGCGATAGGCTCGGGCATTTTTTACATTATCGGATTCATTATTCTGATAGCTGGGTTGCTCCCGCTATCCAGTGCACCCAGCCTCGTGTTGATCAGCGTAAGCTTACTCTATACAGCACTGGCGACCATGCTATTACTATGGGGTGTCCTTGGAGAATTAGTTTTCAGGACAGGTGATCTGAAACTGGAGCATTTTGCCCACATCAAAAGTAGCATACTGAGCTCATAACAAGGATCAAGCGTGGAAAAAAAGATAGCCAAGCAACCAACCCTTTCGGTCATTGTGCCTATTACCGAGCGTTATGACTCTGTAAAAGAGCTATTTTATGAATACAAAACGGGTATAGAAGCAACCGGGCTGAGTTATGAAATCATTTATGTCCTTGATGGCGACCATGCTGCGGTGCTTGAAGATCTCACCCAGCTCCAGGATTCAGAAAAACTAACTATTATCACGTTAGCCCGGCAGTTCGGAGAAGCGACGGCACTGAATGCGGCGTTCAGTACAGCTGTGGGCAGCCTCCTACTCACGCTACCCGCTTACTGGCAAATCCAGGCAAGTGAAATCCCGGCTCTTGTCACAGCGCTTAAAGAATGCGATATGGCCCTAGCCAGGCGATGGCCAAGAAATGATTCAGCGATCAACCGGCTGCAGACCCGGGCTTTTAATTTCATACTACGGTCATTTTCGAGCCTGAAAATACATGATGCGGGATGTAGTGCCCGTGCTTTTAAGCGAGCCGTTATAGAGGAAGTGCAGTTATACGGCGACCTACACCGCTTTTTCCCTATCATAGCCCATCGGCAAGGCTTCAAGGTTATAGAAATCGATATCGCCCAGTCGTCAAAAGAAGCGTTTCGCCGGTTCTATTCGCCGGGCCAATACGTCCGCCGATTACTCGATATGCTGACCATCTTCTTTCTGGTTAAATTTACCAAGAAACCCTTACGTTTTTTTGGTCTGGTAGGCAGTGGATTAACCGGGCTAGGGCTTGCTGCTACCTTGTATTTAATTATAGAGCGTCTGTTCTTTGACGTTGCCCTGGCAGACCGGCCAGCCCTGGTTCTCAGCTCCCTGCTGATAGTCCTGGGCATCCAGGTAATCGCAATCGGGCTTATTGGTGAAATAATTATCTTCACCCACGCCCGGGATCTAAAGGAATACCGGATCGATAGAATCATTAACTAGTCTCTATCCAGCAGTTGAGTACTGACCATGCCACAACCCGCTACAGTTGCTATATAATATATACTCACTCTGGTAATTCCATACTATGACACGTACACCTATTGACCCTGGCTTAGTTGGGAAAAACCAGCTTTTGCTGCTTACCCTATTGCTTACGGTCATCGCAGCAATACCGCGCCTGTACAGTCTTGGTGAATTAAGTTTCTACATGGATGAGGAAACTACCGCATTTGCTTCCAGAGCGATGGCCGAAGGCCTGCCCCCAGCAATGCCAAGTGGCATGCCCTACCACCGTGCAATACCGCAATCATTCATTAATGCACTTTCTGCAAAAATCTTTGGATTGGATAATGAATTTTCCTATCGACTACCGAGTGCTTTATTTGGCATCTTAACTGTTCCACTCATTTTTCTACTGGTCAGGCCCTACACAGGCACCTCAGCTGCATTTCTGATCGCAATGCTGCTGGCATTATCAGAATGGCATATTTTTACATCGCGCCAGGCCAGAATGTATGCGCCTTTTATGTTCTTCTATATCGCCTGCACATTTTCAATACTGCGCTGGTCTCAGAGCAATAAAAACGGGCATCTATTCCTCTCATTAAGCTTATTTATTGCTGCGCTAAGCCTGCATAAATTTGCTGTCTTTGCCGCACTCATCCCTTTTGTTGTGCTGTTTGTACAAGATTACGCCAAAACTCCTACTTATAAATTGATGCTATTTTCTATATTTGGAGGTTTATCTACGGCGTTATTCGGAATTTTTTATGTCAACAAACCCTACAAGGCATGGAAGGCTGCGAATGGAATTGAGATAGAGAGTGCGACGTCTCTACATGGCATGACTGGATCACAGATACTGGATTGGCGGATAGTAATTGCAACTATCGTTAGTCTTTTTCTCGGCATATGGCTTGCCAGGCAGTCAGCCACCAACCACACAGGCAACGGTAAATACATACGTGTAATTTCTCACTACACACTTGCAATCCTGTTCGCCGGGTTTGCTGTCACTGCCAATATCCACGGTGTTTTCCTGTCGCTGCTACTCCTGCTTTATCTTTACCCGGACAATTCAGCCCATTTCCTGAAAACCAGTATAAAACCACTAGCAGTAATATTTACCTTAGCCGCCCTTTCCGCAGGACTGGTCATACTAGATTTGGGGATCCTGCCCGGCATACGCTCTATGGTAACCCTTCCACAACAGTACTGGACCTTGCTGAATGACCTAAGCCCGGGTATAACACTGCTTTTTTTAGCCTCTTTAATTTTTCTGGCACTTGGAAATAAACAAGCAAAAAAAAAGCACGCCTATATATTCGCAATCTGTGCACTGCTGCCACTCGTCCTCATTGGTATAGTTAAACAATGGATACCAGCCAGATACATCGTTACCGCCTACCCCTTTATTCTGATTACAGTCGGCCTGTTTTTGCATATGGTTGTAGGTAAGTTTTTCTCGTTATTCAAACTACCTGCAAGGACACTGGTGACAACAACCGTTTTAATTATTGCCTTGACAGGACTGCTCGGCGGACATGGCGCCAAAATTGCGTATGAGGCAGCCACACTAACCTACGGAGAGAACACAAACCAGACCAGTCATATATTTCGAGCCCACCCGGATCACAAACAGACGGGGCGCTACGTAGCGGAGCATAGCAAACCAGATGATATTATTATTGCCGAGGACATTCTGCAGCAACGCTGGTATGCAGGGAGAGTCGATTACTGGTTACGCAACAATGAAAATCATGCAAATTTCTTGTACACAGGATCGGATAGCAAGTTACACGATATCTACGTTAACAGTATTGCTGCAACACCCGAAATATTGGACACACTTCTGGCCAATGAAGATAAAAGGATTTGGCTGATCACCTCCGGCGAGACATACTATCAACGGAAACACTATTTAAACAATAAACAGCAGTCCTGGTTAGATGCGATTAAAAAGAACAACACCCCCGTATTGACGGGGAGAGACAATATCAGCTTTGTATATTGCCTGCATTGCAAAGATAGCCAGTGAAACAGTAACCCTCAATCATTGAGGTGTCATTATTATGATGCACGGAAACGCCATTGGGGAAATATCATTCCCCTGTTTGATTACCCCGAAGAAATACGTCGCGCAATTTATACCAGCAATGCCATTAAATAATTGAACAGCGCGATCCGAAAAGCCATCAAGAACTGAAAATTCTTTCCTCATGATAATTCGGCATTGAAGGTCGTCTGCTTAGCTAAACAGGCCGCCTCAAAGAAATGGACGATATACCATGGCATTGAAGCAAATAGAATTATCCATTTCAGTCCAGCTTATTCACAGTCTGGTATTTATGTTTATATTCATTGGAATGGGAGCAGATGTCGATATCAATTACTAGTTCATCTTTACCCCAATCGTTTTTATTGTCATGCTGCTTCCAATTTCAACTGGTGGGCTCGGGATTAGATAGTCGGCATTAATTTTATTTTTTAGGCCCCCAGGAATTACTATTGCAACCAGTACAGTTTCAGGACTGGTTTTCATGCTTTGTAGTTGGTCATGATAATTCCAGACCTTATCATCTTTAGTTTTAGGAAGTGATTTAATTATGTCTATTCAAAGGATCATGTGTGCAGCCACACTCTTTTTTATGTTGTTTTATTCGGTTGTACAGGCATCTGAAAACACTATCACATTATATGGAATTTACGAAACGACTATCCAGGACGATAAAGAATATAAAAATCCGTTTGATTATACTGAAGTTTCATACAGTGCTAAATTTACGTCGCCTGATTCAAAGGTATTTTACGTTACCGGTTTTTATGATGGACATAACAGTCAAGGTATACGCATCTGGAAAATTCGCTTCATGCCTGATAAGCCTGGGGTGTGGAGCTACATTGTCAAAAATAATCAGGACTTATCTGTCAGGAATGGTCAGTTTAAAGTCACATCGGCAATAGCCTATACAGGTAATAGAGGACATATATCAGTCGATCCAGATAATCCAAAGTATTTAATTCATAGCGATGGCACACCTCATTACTGGGTAGGCGGGAAGTGGATTGCGGCAAGAGATTACGGACCAAAAGAAAAATCAGGGCAAGCAAATAAAGGTTTTGACAATAGAGTTAAACTTTCCTATGGACATAAAACAAATCTGCAATTAATCAACTATCTCGATCTCTTAGAACAATTTCAACATAATGGACTATTATTGAAAATTGCCTTGTACCCTCTAGAAAATGACAAAGTTTCCTGGGATTTAGACTGGATACGACGCGGGGAGTGGATTATAAACGAAGCATTAAAACGTGGCATATATGTGCAGGTGAATATGTTTGATACCTGGTCACGCGATAAAAACCAATACTTTGTACACAACATGGATGGGAAAAAACAATTATTTGATGTTTGGCACGCTGGCAATGAGCATTACAAAAAAAACTATTTACAATACCTCGTCAGTCGTTTCGCTGCATTTGCTAATGTTTATTGGGAGCTGGGAAATGAAATGGAGCATAACCCAAATTGTGGTAAATGTTTCATTAAGCAGGCCAATGAAAAATATATCCCCTGGATTCGCCAATTTGACCCTTATGACTTACCCATCGGTTTATCTGAAAATATTTGGCGCGCCACCAATGTTGATATTGGTTTTCTGCATCATGCAAATAAATTACCTGGTAGCTCGATGCTCAAACCTGTGATCATGAATGAATTGGTAAGATATGACTTCTCACAATCATTCCCACAGAAGGTGTGGCGTAAACTATTTGGTCAAAAGCTTCCTCGGGGTTTATGGCATGATGATGCCATAAATAATCCAGAGCTGAGATTCATCTTTAGGAAGGCATTCTGGCAAGTTTTCACTCACGGTGGATCAGGTATTAGCGAAGCAACATGGTTAAACATTGATAATAATATCTCACAAGCCGCTTTGAATGTTATGAAAGATCATAGTATTTTAATTACTTTAATCAAAGATATTCAATCGGAATTGAACATGACAAATCCAATATATGATTTCATTACTTCAGAAGATGCTGACATTAAAATTAGCAGCAGAGGCAATAACAGCATCATAATTTCTTATTTTGATGCGGGTATTAACGCTCAAATATCATCAAACGATATATCGATCAAAAATATCAATGCCAGCTATAACGTTCAATGGTTAAATCCCTCAACCGGAAATAAGACTGCAATACAATTGCTTGAAAAAGGCAATAATATAAAATTGCAAAGGCCAGAATTTAGAGAGGATATAATCTTATTACTTAAAAAAGTGAATTGATCAAAGATCCTCAGCCATCTTTATTAAAAAGGCTCATAAGGATAATTTGCGGGCAGATCAATATATAGATAACAAGAATAATACCTAACATCAATATGTTACATATAAAAAACGCAGGTAATATTTGATACTCAGTCTGTAAGTACCCTGAAGAGGCATTAAAAACTTAGTTGTTCAGCAAAGAAAAGATTCGCAATCTTAAATAAACAAATAGCTGTACAATTCCATCCCTGTGACCTTGAAGATTTTTGATCATTGAAGACATACGAAGTGCAGGATGAAGTAAATAATTAATAAACACTTCCTGTCGGACGGTTATACTGGCGTTATTTACTACTCTTTGATACCCATATCTTTCAAGCTCATCACCTGCAACAGCTTCAAATATTCTTTTTTCATCTTGTGATAAGGCTTTTTTCCATTTGTCTTTATTTGACTTGATCAATGGTTTTGTCAGGTTTTTATTATTACCTTTATCCGTTTTATACGATGTAGTAGTTTTATAAAATGCTAGCATTTCATCGGAATATTCCTCGCCTATGAATGTGCAAATTTCCGCCGTGATTTTTTCAGGCGTATCTAACAAATCCTCATATTTGAGTTCATAAAGATTTTCAGGTTTTACCACCTTTTTAAATTTTTCATATTCATCATGAAAGTGCTTCCAGCGTTTTGCTAATGAATAAATATGTTTTGGGCCAAATCTTGCTTTTTTCCAGGACATCGACGCGTCCCTTCCGTCCCTGACGATAAATATGAATTTGGCATCAGGAAAACCTTCCATGATTTCTTGCCAATAATACATATGCCAGGGGGTTTTTTCTCCCCATCTCTTTTTCCCGCATTTTTTTAACCAGGCATTCATCAGTGCGTCAACAATGCCATGGAAATTATCTATTTTCAGCAGCTTGATAATCTCATCATAATCTGGTTTAGGGTCCCAGTACGTCATAACACCTGTTTGTAAAATGTCGTTGATCAGACGGTCACGGTTTTTATTCAGCTCCAGTGAGCCATAAAATTTAAGCCATGGATAAAATCGATTATAAAGATGCGTTTCAAAGGGTATGCCTATATTTGGATGACTGTTTACAATTCGACTAAGCAGTGAGGTGCCTGAACGTGCAGAGCCAAAAATAAAAATTGGGTTATTCATATTATTTAATTATGTAAAAGGTGGTTCGCCCAGGTTTAATACAATGCTTTGCCCTGTCATTGCGTTTGACCAGTTGCCGGCCAAATAAACAATATTTTGAGCGACTTCGATAGGTTTGACATGGCGTTGCATTACACGCTCTCCTGCAATTCTGTTGAGAAATACAGCAGGGATAACCGATATAAGGTCGGTATCGGTCATATTGGGTATAACTAAATTAGCCTGTATATTAAATGGTGCAAGCTCTACCGCCAAACTTTTAGTGTAACCCTCGACAGCACTTTTTGCAGTGATATAGCGGCTTTGTCCAGAAACAGGATTAGCCACTGCGATGCTTGATAAATTGATAATTTTTCCATGGCCAGTTTTTTTGAACATGGGTATCACTGCTTTGCAGCAGGCATGCATGCCTTTAACCGATACCTCCATTTCACTAAGGTAATCTATCCAGTCAAGTTCTAGCACATCTTTCGGAGTAAATTCTTTGACTGCATTGTTGACCAGAATATCTATATGCCCATATTGGTTTGTGATTTCCTGCATCATTGCGCTTACCTGCGCATCATCGGTTATATCACATTGCACAGCAAATGCTTCACCGCCTTCCTCAATGATGTCCTTAATGATTGCATGAGCATCAGACTTGCCGCGAAAATAGCAAACAACTGTTTTTACACCATGCATGGCAAACAATTTTGCTGTGGTTTCTCCGATGCCTCTACTGGCGCCCGCCACCAAAGCAACTTTTCCATATAGACCAAAATCCATGGCTGTGTGTTTTATTTGAGCGCAGGACATCATGACTTTTGGAGGAGAATTTAGTACAACTTCATAGTTACCAGTGGCAAATGTCTCGCCTTCAAAACAGATCTGGCAATCTGCATCAATATGCGCGGCGGCAACAGAAACTTTGTTAAGGCTGGCATGCAGTTCATATTCCTTCTGCAATGACAGGTCGTGACTGAAAATTAGATTGAATCGGGTAAACGTAGCGTATCTGCCGGGAAGTCGCATGCCTACTATGGTTGAGAGTAGTAGTGTTGCCAGTAAGTTGGGGCAGAGTTGCGGCATGCTGTTTGCCTCATTTACTGCGCTCAGTACATTGCTGAGATACTGCCTGTCAAGTTCGCTTGTTATGGTGAAATTCAGTATTTCATGCTGCTTATTTAGCTCATCAATGGTGTACTTGTTTTCGGTTGTTGCTGTGAGTAGTAAACCGCTATGATTGTTATCAGCCGTTTTTGTTTCAACCTTAGTTGCGATATTTGCTGTTGCCACTTTGCCTTTGGCTAGCAATAATAATTCACTGTTGCTTTTTCTGTACCAGCTTGCATGGAAACCATACAGGTTATTGATTTTTTTCTGGAGGTCTATCTTAAGTGAAATAGCTTCATTGGCAAACACTGGCTTATTAAAGTGAGCAGATAGTTCCTTGAAAATAATTTTTTGGTGCGGGAATTCTTTTTGAATAATGGATAAAAAACTAAATGGCAACATACCGTGCACAATGGTTTGCCTAAAGCGTGATTTTCGAGCGACCTCAGCATCCATGTGCATTGAATTGTAGTCACCACTGAGTCTTGCAAATGACTCAATCATGGCCTGTGTTATCTGAAATTCAATTGATAGTGTTATTGCTGTCTGCTCTGCCATGAATATTAACTACACTTATCTTCGGGTGAAGATAATTTTGGCAGGATTACCCTGTACAATGGCATTCTCGGGTATTTTTCCTGCAACAACGGAATTAGGTGTAATGATCGAACCACTACCAATAGCTGCACCGTCCAGAATCATGCTGCCAGAACCAATCCATACGTTGTCGCCAATATCAATGCCTTGTGAGGTTTTCTCCTGCAAACATATTGGCACATCAAGTTTGTCGTACTGGTAATTGTTGCCAATAATGCAGGTGTTTGAACCAATCATGCAATATGCGCCGATATTGACCCCGCCTGCATCGGATGAAATAAAACAGTTTGTGCCAATGGACACATCTTCACCAATATGCATTGGTCCGTTCGCCTTGATTTTGCTAAACGAACTAACCACTGTGCCGCGTCCGATTTTTAATAAAGCATTTAATTCCACTTCTGCTTTAGGGCTAACTTTACATTTATGTTTAAACAGATAGACGGCAGTCACCACAGATGAAGGCACCAGGAATCGGCGTAAGGAAGTTAATAATTCCACAGTAATCAGACTTGAGCTTCGACCAGTTCATTTAGCCTTGAGATGCTGTCTATAGATTGTATGTCGGTCATTGAGAACTGAACGCCAAATTCGCTTTCTACAGCGGTAATCAGGCGTAAATGGTTTAATGAATCCCACAAGGCGACATCATTAGGTGTTAATTCGGGCTTGACTTCATCTTCATCAAGAAAAAGAATATCAGCGGCTATTTCAGCCAGTTTGTTTTTCATTAAAGCTCCTCTCGCTGCTGTAAGCTAATTCCAGGGCAATCAAGCATCTGCAGTGCTTTTCCTGACAGATTATAGTGATGCTGTTTTTCATCACCTGTTTCACGTTCAAAGCCCTGGATTGTAAAAAATGTTGATGCCGGTATGTTTTTAGTTGTCGGGGTAAACAGAGCCTGTATATCAGTATACCTGCCACTTAGCAGAAAGACCTGTTTGATGTTATTCATGATACAGGTTTCGATGCCTCTGCCCAATGCTCGGCAACTTAAAACCAGGCTGTCGATTCTAGCGATATGTTCGTTGTTTTCAACTAGATACAAACCAACTATACCCAGATCTCCGAACCTATCTTTTACCTGCACAATGCTCAGATCCCATGAGTCGTCCTTTAGAAAAGTTTCAATATCAGCGAGTGTATAACGAATAGTAGTCACATTAAATTGATTTGTTTTACTGAATAACTGATGCACCCGCTGGAGGTCTTTTTTTGATGCCGGCTCAATCAGCACTTTAGTTTCAAGACTTTTCAAATAGTCATTTATGTTACCAATGTCGCGTTTTTGTTGTATGCGTTTGGTATTTTGCTGATATTGTACTCGCTTGTCTTTATCTTCCGTGGTAATAAACAGTTTTTCAAACTCACTCATTTGCATTAAGGTTTCAGAAAATTGCGACGGCTCACCACTTAGGTGCACAGTTGTGACCTCTGGTAATGCTTTCCTGACCATTGCGCATTCCGCTGGGTTGTCGTCAGCAAAAACTATGCTGTCTACCCCAATGTTCAGTTCGGCAGCGATTTTCTGGATGTTTAGATATTTATAGTCCCAATTTATCTGTATTGCAGAAAAATCATCTTTTTGTAACACCATTTCATTGCGCTGATTGAACACCTCATCAACATCTTCGGCATTATTTTTGCTGCATATTGCCAGAATAATACCCCGCTTCTGCAACGAAAGAACGGTATGCTGAAATGCGAGATAAGCTTCACCTTCAGCATCGCCATGACCAATCCTGATACCATGTACGCCATCTTCACCGACAATGCCGCCCCACAATGTATTATCCAGATCCAGCACCAGGCATTTTTTTGTGCTGGCTTTGCTTGCTAAAATATAACGCCACAACTCATCTGCAAGTAACGGATAAACTGCTTCATGCCATTCTATTTTTGCCAGATGATACATCTTTTCATTATTGGACTTGTTTTTACCGAAACGAGCCAGAGTGTGATCCATATCGAAAATGAATATTCGTTGGTCGCCTCTAAATGTTTTCAGTAATGCCAGATTAAGCTCAGCATAAAACTCTGCTTCACCAAGTTCCTGCTGTAGATCCGCCACACCAGCCTGTGAGTATACAGGTCGGGGGAAATTAGAAATTAGCAGGTTTGCATCAGTGTTTGTTTTTGCAATTTCTGCCCATTCCTTGAGTTGTTTAACAATTGCTTTAATTTCCTGCTTTCGCTGTTCGTGCGTTAACGAGTTAAAGTCGTTGCTTATCTGTGGCACTAGTTCACGCAGTAGCAGGCTCAGGAAGATCAAATCAGGCTTGGCTGCTAACAGTTCGCTTTCAGGTGCTAATACTTCCTGAAAATGTTGGTTAAATGCGCCAACATAAGATGCCACAAACTGGTTTTTTGACGCACATTTTACTTTGGTGTAACGCGATAATACATCAATCGTATGATTTGCCAGATAGGCTACGGTGTAATTATGCTCGGGGCTGATTTTTTCAATGATATGATGAACAAAATCAACCTCAGCTGGTGACAGCTCTTGTATCGCAACATTCAGCAGTAATTTTATTAGTGACTCAGTGGAATCACATTTGCGCAGTGATTTTTTTAATTCAATATCCATATGTCTTGGTTTATTAATTCAGGTGACCGTTTTTATGATACCACCGCGCAGTGCATTTCATGTCTTCCTGCAAGCTGATTTGCGGCCGGCAACCAAGCTTGTTCATTGCTTTCTCGGGAGATGTATTGTTTAAGAGAAACATGATTTTTACCACCCAGACAGAATACTTCATTATTCGCATTTTTATGCGTCATGGCTAGCTCTATTCCCGTGACTATATCATCAATATAAACAGCATGAAAATTGGCCTTATACTTGCCAATAGTGAATTGGCGTGCCATTTTTTAACCTTCTAAATATCATTGTCGAATAATAACCAGCTCCATATCAACTCCGGTCTCAGCCTGTTTTCGACAATATAATTCGGCTTCAAATTTGGTGCGCTAATAGTTGTCACCAGGGTTATAGTCAGTGGTTTCAGAGGCAGGACATATCCGAAATACCCCCTACTTCACCGATCAGATCGCGTATTCATGCGTCTTTTGCATGCTTTGCTACACCCACCGTCATAGACCACACCCTGATACCTATAGATTGACAGCACACCGTGAAAGCGTGTCAGGTTGACGCGGGGTTTGGGTACCCGTGCAATGAGCTTCGCCATGAAATCCAGTGGCTCAAAAAAGACGTGCGTGGTGCCATCCGGGTACGGCGTCTTGAGTTCATATCGCACCTGTCCGTGTTCGGTCAGTGACAGGCACTTTTCTGACAACGCAAGTCTTGTAATGATCGCTCCTGGCGTCCTGCCTTTCGCGACACTCGTACTTCCCTGTGCATCGTAATAGCGGTGATTAGCATCACTAACTTAATATATCATCAATCTATATCAGTCGATTACCAGCGCGTTTTTAATTAGTAGATTATTCAGAATGTCCTGGTCGGTCGTTAAGCTGCCACCTTCTGTTAAATCGACACTTTCAAGAATCACCTGCTGAGTCGTTTCAAATATCGTTCCGCCATCAGCATCGATATTGATCACCGTCTCACTATCACCATCACCATCCGTATCGGTAAACTGGAAGCTCAAATAATCTGTCAATGGATTGCTTTCTTCGCCGACCAGAAGATCAGAAAGATCGAGTACATCACCATTTTGTGAATTATCGAAATCATTGACGATATCGATAGCAGGTTGAGATGTGCTGCCATCATCACCGCCACGCCAGACAAACGTATCCAGGCCAGCACCTCCGGTCATGACGTCATCACCCTGCCCGCCGATAAGTGTATCTTCGCCCGCACCACCCGCCAGGATATCGTCACCTGCACCGCCGGTTAATTGGTCATCACCTTCACCACCATCGAGCTGATCATCACCCGCACCACCGAACAGTAGATCATTACCGGAACCACCCAGGAGAATGTCACTACCCAGTCCACCATCGAGTATGTCATCACCGGCATCACCGGCAAGATGATCATTACCTGCATCACCGTCCAGACTGTCGTTGCCATCACCACCGCTGAGATTATCCTGACCATCACCACCGGATAAAACATCCAACCCGGCACCACCGGCGAGCGTATCGTGACCGGCGTTACCCGCCAGCACATCATCGCCTGCATCACCGATAATCGCATCATTATCACTGCCACCATTGATACTGTCGGCATTTACAGTGCCGGTGATTGTGTTATCAATGGTATAAAGTGAAAGCTGTGCGGTATCTGACTGACCATCAGAATCGGTGAGCGTATAGTTAATTAAGATGGGATCTTGCACAGTAAGGGACGGCGCGACCACAATCGGCGTGAACGTAATGCCTTGTATACTGTAGTCACCATTGTTCCCGGTTGAAACTTCAACACTGGCAACACCCGAGACACCCGTAAATAACTGGATATCTGCCCCAGTCAATGCAATTGTGGCAATAATATTACCTGTTGCGTTGGGGCCATCATAAAAAATAGCATTGGCAGCACCCGTGCTAAAGCGGAAATCAAGACTAATATCTTCAACACCGTTCGGATAAGTGACTGCATCGAATGAAAGGATAACGTTATCCCCCCGGTCTGCACTATCACTCCAAGTGTCACCCGTGCTATTTACGCCAATGCCCGAATTATTAGAAGCGTTATAGGTAATGACCGGATTGCCATTATCAGTTGTTGTTACAGTGATACCCTGGCCAGTACTTCCATCTGTAAATAATTCAGTAATCGGCGTAGCTAACGCAGCTTGATCAGGCGTAAAGTTGTAGTAGCCATTACTGCGAAATACCAGCACTGAGTTGTCGCTACTATCAGTAACCGTAACCTGATTCACTATATCGCCGTCAATATTCGTTTCACTACCAAATGTCCAGCTCAAACTACCACTATTGTCATTAACCGGTGGCGTTACATAATCCAGATCAAAGTTTTCACCTTTATAAGTGAATGCAGTGATATCAGCATTATCAACAATCTTGTCAATGCCACTACCTTGTAATGCAAAGGTAGTAAAACCATTTCCAAAAGCCGGGCCTGCATCGGTACCCAGACCGGTGATCACATTACCTTCAGCAATATCGAAAGCTGCCAGCGTATCCAGATCATCATTGGCAACCGGTGCATCATCGACAATATTAATTGTTGCCACAGCAGAGGCTGTATCACCATCGCCATCAACCACTGTGTAGTTAATATCAAAACTGTTTGGTGCCGTACCATTCGGCGCATTAAATAAATAAGTGCCGTCCGAAAAATCAAACGTAAAGGTACCGTAGGAAAAACCGTCATCGGCATTCAGGGTTATTCGTGACCCGATGATTTCAACTGTACCGGCAAGCCCAGCTGGCACAGTGATATTCGTGCCATCATAAGTAAAGGTGCCAATATCGATTGTTATAGATTCAACAAATCCTGAGTCTGCGCCAAATAATACATTCGAAATCGAACCATCAACGGTAATATTGCCACCAAAAGCAGTTGGAACTGTACTTAACAACTCAGATTCCAACAAAGCAACATCGGCAATGATTAAGGCATCATCAACCGTACCATTACCCTCACCTAACGAATCGATGTTATGAATGAAATTTAGATCCGTTAAATTACCAGGCAATCCAGTACCAATACCAACCGAGTAGGAATCAATTGAATTATTATTAACAAATGTGTCAAAACCATTTCCAACGGGTGTTCCATCGGATGTGACCGCGCCATCAGACAGGAAATAGGAAATATTCTGAACATTATCAGCAGCATTCTGACCATTTATATCAGTCGTAAATTCTGTTTGAATCAAGCTCAATGCATCATTATAACTTGTCGAATTTGTAATTGAAGCATCCGCATCATTTGGTGAATTATTCGTATAGGCTGGTGCCGTACCCGCATCTCGAATACCAGTGATTGCCGTTTCCAGATCGGCTAAGTTATCGTAAACACCCAGCGTGTGAGCGCCATCAGCAAACAACAGGATCGTGATGCTGACCTGCGTCGACTGATTATAATACTCCTTACCCAGTGTCGCTAACGCCTCTTTTGCAAGATCAAGACGCGTTTGTCCGGTAGTTCCTACCTGCGCATTCATACTGGTAGAAATATCCAGAGTGAACATGACATTGAAAATATTTTCTTCAGATTCAGGAATATCTTCTGACAGATCATTAGCTACCGGTTTGTCATCGATAATTGAAATTGTCAACGTGTCTGTAAAACTACTTCCACTGGTAAAGTTATAAGTAAATACTTCATCCACATCACTGCCACTGGCATCTGCCGTATTCAGTACATACTCGTAATCACCGACATTAAATCCAGACGTTGAATTATCTGCATATACTGTCAATGTGCCCAGTGTGGTGGTAATCGTTATGACACCGGAGGTTGCTGTATAGTTACTCGCGCCGAAGTCAATACTGTCAATTGCAGCTGTGCTCATGGCATCATTGGACAGTAAATTACCGGTGGCAACATCCTCTCCACTACCGCTGCTGGTACCACTATCTAGCGCGCCTTCATACACAGTATTGGAATCTGCCTCGGTTGTACCTACATCGATAGTCGTTGTACCGAAGACTGTTTCAACTCCATCAAACACAGAATATGTGAATGTCTCTGTACCCTGGGTCGACCCGGCATCAAAGACCAGCGATGACAACTCAGCAAGACTCAGAGTTTGGCCAAGGGTTACAGGCGTTACTCCATCATCGAGCATCACACCACCTAAACCTGCCGGCAAACCAGTAACTGTAATAACCAGGCTGTTATCGTCTGTGTCAATATCCGTAGGCACCGTTATATTCAGCGCAAAGTCATTGCTATTCTCAAGAACATAGATGGAATTATCGACTACATCCGGCGCGTCATTTTCAGGCACGACAGACAAGGAACCGGCATCAGTACCAAACAGGTTATTGTATTGATCATCGTAGGCTTCGACAGTAATTGTACGTAACGCTGAACTTGGATTATCAGAGGTATTTTGATAAGTCAGCGTATTAAGAACAGACTGGTATTCACTGATATCGGTACCGCCGGACAAGGTAAGCTCCCATATATTCCCGGAAGCAGATACACTCGCATTAACACTGGTGCCTGCTGTCAAATAATTCAGTGAATCCTGAGAACCTATATATCCCTCTATGCGTACCACAACTGAAAATACGGTTGAGCTATCTGCATCAGTTAGAGACACACCACTCAGAATGCTAGACGGCGAGTCATTTTCCGTATAGACAGTATCCGGAACAGAAGACACTACAGGTGCGCTCACAGTGACAGTAGACACATTGATTGTTACTGTCGCAGTATCAACTTCACCGTCATCATCAATAAGTTGATAGGTGAAACTATCCGTACCTGTATAGCCCGATGGCGGATTATAGTTGAACGTCCCATCATTATTGTAAGTTACCGTGCCACCTGCAACACTGGTTGTATCGTAGGTACTTACCACAGCGTTATCCACCAGGGTATCGTTGACCAGAACATTTCCGGTTGTCAGCGGTGTATCCGGTGCGGTTATAAATGCATCATCTACTGCATCTGGCACGCCATTATTTGCGCCGATAGTACCAATACCCTGTACACCATCTGTAATCGTATTAGCTGAGGCATCAAAGTTAACAGTCTGATTAAAATTCGTTAAATCAAGGGTAAAGGTTTCATCACCTTCAAATACATCGGCATCACTGTTAACGGTTATCGACACTGTCGTCGAGGTACTGCCTGCTGTAATGGTTCCTGTTCCTGACAAAGCGGTATAATCTGCACCTGCAAGAGCGCTGACATCAATCGTCTGATAATCAAAGTCGAGATCTGAACCTAATGCCTGATCAACTGAAATAGTAAAAGTAAGCGTCGTTATACCCGATGCAGGCTCCTGAACAGAAACATCGTCTATGCTTATTGTTGGTACAAGCGTCATATTAACGGTAGTCGTCGCAACGGGGCCACTGTCTGTACCATCATTAACAGACACTTCAATTGTTCTCGCGGCACCGCTAGCATATCCATCGTTACTAAACTGGACTGCCCGGATAGCACTTTGATAGTCTGACAATGAAGCATTACCAGAAAGTGTTAGTTCGCCAGTAGAGGGATTGTAAGCACTCGCAGTAATACCTGGAGGTAATGACCCAACTACCAGCAAATCGCCAGCTTCATGATTCGTGATCGTAATAGTTGCACTTTGTAGCACACTACTATCTACATCAGTAATTATGATATCTGAGTCAGCAATGTAAGCT